>OY821641.1:0-2955000 GCA_963555995.3 Vicinamibacteria bacterium
AGTCCCGCTCGACCGCCCGCCGGATCGCGTGGAGGGAGCCCACGCCGGGGTTCCCGAGCCAGCCGAAGATGAGCCTGCGCGCGACGCCCGCCGCCACCATCTGGTCCATCAGCAGGTCCGGGGTCAGCCGGACGAGGGTGAGGTCGCGGCGCCGCTGGCGGATGATCTCGTGGCCGGCCGCGAAGGGGATCAGGTGGGTGAACCCCTCCAGCACGACGGTGTCCCCGTCGCGGACGAAGCGGGAGACCGCCTCGCGCATGGTCAGGACCTTGGATTCGGACAGGGTGGGGACTTCCGGCAACGGATTATCGTCGGAGCGCCGGCCTCTGGCCGGCATCGCCCCCGTCGAGCGGTCCCCGGATGGGGCCGCGATCACGAACCGGGCTGCCCCGTCGGGTCCGATTGCCTTTTGGGCCCCATCCGGAGACCGCCCGGCGCTTCGCGCCGCTCCGCTGTAATGCGCATCCTGAGTTGCTGATTTATCGGACGGAGATAGATGATCCCCCGAATCGGGTTATCACGTCTGGCATCACAGCCGTGGCGGAGCGACAGCCCCGAGTCAAGTGGGGCAGTTACAGGACCGCTGGTAACCGTTCGGTCGTGGGGGTATCGAGCCGACGCCAGCGTCCCCGTAGCGGACGCTTCCTCAGTCGTTGTTTCGGCGAGGACGGAGCAATTCGCGACGTTCGGCCCGCTGTTCTTCCTGAATCTTCCGGAACTCCTCAAGCTGGTCTTGGGAGAGCACCGCCGCGAGTTTCCCCTCGGTCTTCTTGGTGTTGTCCTCAATGTCGGAGCGGAGGGCGCGGAGTTTGAGGAGGCCGAGCCGCCGGCGGTCGCGGCCAGCGATGCGGGCTTCGAGGTCAATCCCATGCTCTTGGAGGATTTCGAGCTGGGCGCGGAAGTGCTCCTCGAAGATCGGGGTGACCAGTTCCCGTTGCTCATCGGTGAGCGCGAGGCGACGCTCGGCCTCCTCGAGGCGGCTCTCGAGGGCGGCGATTGGATCTTCCCGGGAAGTGCCCTCCTGGGGGAATGCGTTGGACGCGGTCGCCAGCACGGCGACGACCAGCAGAACCTGTTGGGTCATGTTATCCCTCCAGGGAAGAAGGGAACGGCGCGGGTCATTCTGACCGCGTCCTTCCTGACGTGCGGGCGTGCCGCGAGGGCACTCGGGATCGGCTTCACGGGCGAGAGTCGCCAGCACCGTCCGGGAGTTCCTTCTTCACGTGATCGCGTTCGCGGGCAAAGTCCCCGCGCCACCACTGCCTGAGAGGGCCGACGAGCAGCTTGACGGGACTGTAGCCGTAGTGGCCGGTGGTGACTCCGTAGCGGATGGGGCCGATCTCCCGCTGAAAGGTGCCGAACGCCCGGTCCCAGAAGATCAGCACCCCGGCGTAGTTCTTGTCGATGCACCACTCGTTGCTGCCGTGATGGACCCGGTGAAGGCTCGGGGTGTTCAGCCCGCTGTGTTCGACGAACCCGAGCTTCCGGATCGCTTCGGTGTGGATGAAGAACTGGTACACCAGCGACAACGCCAGGGCCGCCAGGAGATACTCGGGCTTGAACCCGGCGAGCACCATCGGGACATAGGCCAGCGGCGACACGATGCGCCCCAGGATGTGCAGCCGGAAGGCGATGGACAGGTTCAGCGTCTGCGCCGAGTGGTGGATGTGATGGACGGCCCAGAGCAGCGGGATCTCGTGGCTCAGCCGGTGGTACCAGTAGTAGGCCCCCTCGGCGAGCACGAAGGTGGCAAGGAAGGGGATGAGTCCGTCGTCGAGTTGCAGGAAGGACCACGATTCGGCCACCTTGAGGATGCCGAACTGCCAGAGCAGGGTCAGCGGCCCCAGCAGCCCGTTGAAGATGTAGACGCAGAAGGAAGCGGCCGAGTCCTTCCAGTCATATGAACTCGTCCGGCGCTGGATCTTCAGAACGATCCACTCGATCAGGATGAAGAGCGTGACGACGACGGGGCCGCCGAACTTCAGCCGGTCGATGTACCCGCCGGTGCCGAGCTCCAGCGATTCGAGCCAAGGACCGGCGTTCCGCGGCCCTTGGAATCCCCCGAGCGCCAACAACCCGGCGACCGCCAAGCAGACCAGGTAGAAGAATCCGAGCTGACGTGCGGTTGAGCGGCTCTCGCTAGTCATCCACGTTCACAGCCGCCAGGCCCCGGTGAGCGCTTGCCGCACCTCGGCCCGCCAGGTGGCCTCGTCGGGGCGGGCCTCCCGGCCGCGGACCGCGAGTTCCCTTGCCCCCGCCGGCGCTTCCTCGAGCGACAGGTGCGGCAGGCGCTGGTCGGGCCGGCGCTGCCGGCTCCGCACCAGGTTCGCGGCGATCCGGAACAGCCAGGATTCGAACTTGCCGGACTCCTGGTAGCGCTCCGCGGCGCGGTAGACCCGGACGAAGGTCTCCTGGGCGAGATCGGCGGCGGCGGCCGGGTCCTCGACGAGGTTCAGGAAGTACCCGAAGAGCCGCCGCTCGTAGCGCCGGACCAGCGGCTCGAAGGCGTCGAGGTCGCCCGCCTGGACCCGCGCCATCAGCGCGGCGTCGGAATCGAGCACCGCCGCCCGGGGCCGGAGGGGGCGAAGGGGATTGTCGGACTGGCGGGATTCAACGTCGCGTGAGCCATGCGCTTCGAGAGGACAAAACGCACGGACGCCCGATCCGTTCCCGGGGCGGGGTCGATCCGGCCGGAGAAAGGAGCTCGTGTGCTGGCGCACACGTCGGCGAGTTCCGATTTGTCGTTTCCTTTTGTGAACGGGGGTAACCCCGGGGTAACCCCTTTCACACTTTCCCCCGAAAACGTCGGCAGCGAACCTCAGGTTCGCTGCCATTTTGTTTTTCGCTCGTTCAGACAGAACAGCGGCTGGCGCCGCCGGCTCGGAGCGCCGGCCTCCGGCCGGCATCGCCGACCAAAGGGAGGCGAAACCTGCCCAGTGGCTCGGGCTACCCGTGCCGCTCCAGCCACGCCTTGAGCCTTCGCGCCTCTTCGCCGGCCGCCGGATCGCGTTCCGTCTGCCAGAGCCGGGTCTGCACCACGAAGCGGTCCATGTCGTCCGGCGGCGTTTCCTGTTCGAGGATGCGGCGTACCTGACTCCGGAAGAAGCTGCCCCAATGCGGCTGCCGGCCGTCGACGTCCGTGAAGCCGTACTCCCTGGCCAGGCCCCAGCTCGAGAAGAGCCCGCCGCTCTTCTCGCCGACGTTCGGATCGGCGGCAAGGGCTGCCACCGCGCGCCCGACGAAACACGGCGTTTCGGATTCGGCGAAATAGGGATCCTTCCCGACGGCGTTCCGCCAGTTCTCTTCGGTCACCCCGAAGTGGTCGAGCACAGCTTCCGAACGAAGAAACCCGGGAGTCAGGGCGAGCGCGGTCACCCGATGGGCGTGCAGGTCGGCCGCCATCGCGTAGGCGAGCCGGATGACCGCGTTCTTCGCGAGGTCGTAGAAGAGATTGCCGCGGTACCCCAGGGTGTCGCCGTCGGTCACTTCGACGATCAGCCCGGAGCCGTGTTCCACCATGAGCGGCGCCCCGTGGCGGCTCGTGATGATGTGGGTGTGGACGGCGCGTTCCACGAGGATCTGCCCCTTCGAGATCGAGAGCGTCCAGAAGGGCGATCCCCACTCCGTGAGCGCATCCCCGCCCCAGATGTCGTTCACCAGGATGTCGAGGTGGCCGGCATCCGAGCGGACGCGCGCGAAGAGCGCCTCAACCTGTTCCTCGACGGTGTGGTCCGCCTGGACGGCGATCCCGCGCCCTCCCTCCGCGGTAACGAGTTCCGCGGTCTCCTCGAGCGTCTCCGTTCGTCCGGGGGTCGCAGGCCGTCCCCGGACGCTGCGGCCGGTGCAGTACACCGTGGCCCCCGCGGCCCCCAGCATGCGCGCGATCCCCCGGCCGGCGCCGCGGGTCGCGCCGGCCACGACGGTTACCTGGTCGCGGAGCGGTTTGTCGGGCATGCGGCGGACGATTCAGGCGAAGGTGGAGAGCAGGCGGTGGCCGATCTCGGCGAGGTCGTCACGGCGGATTGTGAGCGGGGGAGCGAGCACCACCAGGTCCCCCTGTCCCTCGGGTCCGCCGACGGGGTAGACGAGCAGGCCGCGGTCCCAGGCCGCGGCCGCCAATTGGCGGGCCGGGATTCCCCCCGCGCTCTCCGGAAGCAAGGCGATCCCGGCGAGCAGCCCGCGGACCCACCATCCCTCGACGGCCGGCCTGTCTCCGAGGGGTTCGAGAGCGGTGCGGAACGCATCCTCCAGGGACGCCGCGCGCTCGACCAGACCGTCGTCGCGGATCACCCGCAGGACCTCCCGGACGACCGCGGCGACCACCGGATGGTGCGAGAACGTGAACCCGTGACGGAAGTCCGGAGCTACCGCCTCGACCACCTCCGGTTTCGCGACGACCGCCCCTCCGGGGAGGAAGCCGGACGTCAGGCCCTTGCCGAGGACGAGGATGTCCGCGTCCACGCCGGCGTGCTCGGAAGCCAGGAAACGCCCGGTCCTGCCGCACCCGCTGAGCACCTCGTCCGCGATGAGGAGGACGCCCGTTTCGGCGGTCGTGCGGCGGACCGATCGCAGGTAGTCCTCCGGCGGTGCGAATCCTCCCCCCGAGGCGCCGAGCACCGGCTCGACCAGTACCGCCGCGGCGCTTCCCTCCGCGTTCTCGACCGCCCGGTCCACTTCGGCTGCGCAGGCGACCTCGCATTCGGGATAGCGCAGGCCGAGCGGGCAGCGCGGACACCACGGTGCGGCGACAAGCGGCATGTCCGCGAGCAACGGGAGGTAGGGGGCCCGGAGCGAATCCCGTCCGGAAACCGCGAGCGCCCCCAGGGTGTTGCCGTGGTAGCCGGGCCACTGGGAGATGATCCGGTGGCGCTCGGGATGGCCGCCGGCCAGCGCGTGGGCGCGCGCCAGCTTGATCGCGGTCTCGACGGCCTCCGCGCCGCCCGGCGTCAGGTAGACCTTGGCGTTTTGGTAGGCCGGGGGCAGCGAATCGACGAGCAGCGCGGCCGCTTCCTCGATGGCCGCGGTGGTGAACTGCGCGCCGTGCACGTACGCCACGTCGGCGAGCTGGCCCGCGGCGGCTTGGACAACCTCCGGCCGTCCGTGTCCCACGCTGATCGTGAGCGCGCCGCCGCAGGCATCCAGCCAGCGGTTGCCGTCGTCGGCCTCGATCCAGGCGCCGGCCGCGCGTTTCGCGACTCGATAGGTGCGCTCGAGATCCCGGTAGAAGACGGAACTGTCCGGATACCGGAGGGTGGGGGCTTCTTTGGGGGACGCGGTCATGTCGCGGCGCCCGCTTCCAGCAGGAAGCCGGGGAGGTCCCCGATGGCTGGCAGCAACACGTCCGGGGTCGCCGACCGGAGCATCGCCTCGTGACTGAAGTTGCTCACGATGGCGGCGGTCAGCGTGCCCGCGCTCTTTCCCATCGCGACGTCTTCCGGCCGGTCCCCAACATAGAGCGCGTTCCGCGGATCCACCCCGAGCCGGGAAAGGGCGAGGAGAAGTCCCTCGGGATGGGGCTTCTTGCGCCGCGTGTCCTCGAAAGCCACGAGAACTCCGAAGCGATCCGCCAGCCCCAACCGGTCGAGGTCCGCGTGAAACCGCTGCCGGTCGGCGCTCGTGACCACCCCCAGCCGTAGCCCCTCGCCCGCGAGGTCGTCCAGGGTCTCCGGGACGTGCGGCAAGAGATCCACCAGGTGGCTGCGCTCGAGATACCTGGCGCTCCAGATGGCGCCGGCTTCGTCCCAGCGGCCCTCGGGAATCCCGAGCTGCCGGTAGGTCTCGTGCCAGTCGGGCCGGTAGGTGGCCTGGTAGCGGGCTTCGTCCATCCGGATGCCGAAGTGCTCGAAAACCGAAAGCGAGGCGTAGCGGGTGGTGGCGAAGCTGTCCGCGAGGGTGCCGTCCCAGTCGAAGAGGACGGCGGAAACGGTGGGCATAAGGCGCGGGAGCGGGGCGAGCCTACCCCAGGAATGCGCGGTTCCGCGTCCCGTCGCGACGGGTAGAATCCGCGCCGATGCTGACGTGCCGCACCTCCTTCCTGGAGACCGGGATGCCGGCAATCGGCCGCTTGGAACTGCTGAGTACCGAGCAAGGTCTCGCGGCCATCCTGTTTTGCGGCGAACGCCGTTCCCGCGCTTCCGCGGCCTGGCGCCGGCGGAACGTCGGGTCCTCGGTCCGGGCAACCCCCGGGGAGCATGACCCGTACGCACGCGAGATTCGCGAGTACCTCGCCGGCGGCCGCCGCGAGTTCACGTTCCCGCTCCACCGGACCGGCACCCCCTTCCAGTGCGCCGTCCTCGACGCGGTGGCGAGGGTGCCGTACGGCGCCCGCGCCAGCTACCAGGACATCGCCCGCGCGGTCGGGAACCCCGCGGCCTGCCGGGCGGTCGGCGCGGCGAACGGCGCGAACCCCCTGCCGCTCGTCATCCCCTGCCACCGGATCGTGGGCGCGTCCAACAAGCTGACCGGCTACGGCGGCGGCCTCGACGCCAAGCACTGGCTGCTCTCCCTCGAATCCCCGGCCCGGCTCGCCCTGGCATCCTGAGCGGGTCCGCCCTTCTCTCCCCGGACTGACATGACTTCTCTTCCAATCCCTCGCGCTCCGGCGGACCGCCCGTACCGCTGGGCGGCCCTGTGGCTCGCCCTCTGGCTCCCCGCCTGCGGCGGCGGCGGCGAAACGACCCCTATGGAAACCACCACGCCTCCCACCGAACCCGCAGCCGATCTGCCCACGCCCGGCCCGTCCGCGGTCCTGATGCGCACGAGCCTCGGCGACCTCAGCATCGAGCTGTACCCGAACGAAGCGCCGCGGACCGTCGAGAACTTCCTCCAGTACGTGGAAGACGGCTTCTACGACGGCACCATCTTCCACCGGGTGGTGCGCGGGTTCGTGATTCAGGGCGGCGGCTTCACCGCCGACATGATGGAGAAAGAGACCCGCGAGCCCATCGAGAACGAGGCCGCCAACGGTCTCAGGAACCTGAGGGGCACCCTCTCGATGGCGCGGACCAACGATCCGCACAGCGCGACCTCGCAGTTCTTCGTGAACACCCAGGACAACGCCATGCTCGATCACACGTCGCCCACGCCGCCGGGATGGGGCTACGCCGTGTTCGGCAAGGTGTTCTCGGGAATGGACGTCGTGGACCAGATCGAGGCCTCCCCCGTGGTGAGCCGCGCCGGGCACAACGACGTTCCGAACACGCCGATCGTCATCGAGTCGGCGACCGTCGTCGCACGTTAGGCCGGTTCTTCAGACGGGTCCGCAGACCGCGATCAGGACTTCCGGCCAGCCGCTGGCGCCCGCGAGCGGGTAGGGGGCATGCCGCGCCTCGCCCTCGCCGGGAAGGCGGAGGATGTTGCGTACCTGGTGCAGCCGGCGCGCGAGGACGGGAGAGAGCGACGCGAGCGTCGAGAGCCGCCGCTTGTGCCCCTCGGAAGCCGGCGTCTGGCCGTACCACGCGAAGCGGTCGAATCCGACGCGCAGCAGAGTCTCGAACTCGGCGCGGGCGTACTCGCGGACGTGGAACGGATTGTCGGGCCGGTCTACGAGCGTCCGGCCCGGGCTGATCAATTCCCGTTCCGGCGTCGAGCAGAGGAAGATCCCGCCGGGAGCGAGAACGCGCCGCGCCTCCCGAACCACGGCGCGGTCGTCCTCCACGTGCTCGATCGTTTCGAAGGAGGCGTAGAGATCGAAACTCGCGTCCCGGAAGGGGAGGCGCGAAGCGTCCGCGAGGACCCCGCGGAGCGCGCCGGCGCCGGACGCGGGCAGCTCCGCCTCCCGGAACGCCTCCGGGGAGAGGTCGGCGGAAACCACCCAGCGAGCGTCTCCGGCACCGAGGATTCCCGATCCGTATCCGGCGCCGGACGCCAGGTCGAGCACCCGCTTCCCCGCGGCGTAGCCGGCCGCCCAGCGGTAGCGGGCCACATGCTGGTTCCGGAGCCAGGGCGAGGCGAAACGGTGCAGCGCGAGTCGTTCCATGGGACTTCCTGTTCTATCTTCGCCCAAGGAGCCCGTGGTGAAACCCCCGCGGTACCGTTGCTGTGAAGAACCAGTCTCGCCGGTCCCCGGAGCGCCAGCCTCCGGCTGGCAGTCCGTTGCCGTGAAAAGCCGTTTTCGGCGAAACGTCGACCAGCGCAAGCTGCGCCGCCGGCCGGGAGCGCCGGTCTTCAGACCGGCACGCGCTGCGCCACAGCGCAGCGCACGGCGCGACGCCGACCTGCGTGGTGGCGTTCTGCTTTCGGTTCATCAGCGCGAACTGCGACACGACATCCGCGAACCTTCGGCCCGCGGTGCCGGTCTGAAGACCGGCGCTCCCGGCCGTTCCTCATGAACTTCCCCGAGGCGAAATGAACGACCACGACTCCGGGGTGAGCGCCTGTTTCCCCGCCTTCAACGACGCGGGCTCCATCGCCTGGGTGGCTCACCGGACGCGGGAGGCGCTCGCGAGCACGGGACGGGACTTCGAGATCCTGATTCTGGATGACGGGAGCGTGGATCGGACCGCCGACGCCCTCCGGCGCCTCGCTGCCGAGATTCCGGAGCTGAGGACGCTCCGGCACGAGCGGAACCGGGGCTACGGCGCCACCCTCCGGAACCTCTTCGCTGCCGCCCGCTACCCGCTTGTCGTCTATACCGATGGGGACGGCCAGTTCGACCCCAGGGAGCTCACCCGCCTGCTGGACGCCGCCACCCCGGAGGTCCAACTGGTCAACGGCTTCCGCCGGAAACGGGCCGACGGGCCGCTGCGGCGGCTGCTCGGCCCGCGCTTCCATCGGGTGATTGCGGAGACGTTCGGGCTTCCGGCGCTCCGGGACTGGGATTGCGACTTCCGGCTCTTCCGGCGCGACCTGCGGATCGAGGCCTCGATGACCTTCGACGACGGAACCGCCGTGGTGGAGTTCCTCGCCGCGCTCGGAGACCGGGACGTCCGCTTCGCCGAGGTGGAAGTCAGCCACCACGAGCGCCGCGCGGGCGAGAGCCAGTACTTCCGACCCCACTCCGTCATCTCCGGCCACCGCAACCTGCTCCGCCTCTGGCGGCAGCGGGGCTCCCCGAGGATCGGCTGGCGCGCGTGGGGTGCCCCATGATGCCTCGGCCCCTCGCCAGAGCGTCGGCCCATCGCGGTCCCGCCGCCGCGACTGCCACCGACATTTCCCCGCGTTGCGCTGCGACTCGTCAGGTGGTACAAATTATGGAAATTCCAACTCCGCCTGTACGAGGATCCTCATGCCACTGGTCACCGTGAAACCGAAGTTCCAGGTAACGATCCCGGCGAAGCTTCGCCGAGGTCTCAAGCTTCACGAGGGCGACATCATGGAGGCGACCGTCCTTGCGGACGGGATCTTCCTCCGGCCCAAGGACGTGGTGGACCGCACCGCGGCCGCCGACCGGATCGCCACGCTGCTGGGGCGGATCGAGCCCGCCCCGGAAGACGCGGGGCGCAGCGAGGACGAGGTCATGGCAGATGCCATCGCTGACATTGCAGCCGCTCGCCGGGAACGGCGCAGCGGCGGAGCATGAGAGTCGTCCTCGACTGCAACGTTCTCGTATCGGCCGCGCGAGTTGGAGGCGTGTGCGGCAAGGTCGTTGTTGAAACAGTCCGACACCACGAAATCGTCCTCTCGACTCCCATCATGGAGGAGTACGAGGCGGTTGCCGGCCGGCTCTCGCACCGCGGTTACCGCGACGCGCTCGTGCACATCATCTCGGAGATCGAGCGAATAGGCGTTTTCGTTCAGCCGGCCGACGTCATGTTCGGCCTGCGCGACCCCGACGACGAGGTCTATCTGGCGACGGCGACGGCTGGGGGTGCGGCTCTGATCACCGGAAACCGCAGGGACTTCACGGAGCGACGCTACGGGGCCGTGCTTGTCTTTTCTCCCAGAGCCTTCGTGGATCGCATGAGCTGAAGAGGCGGCATCGCTACTGCCGACGCAGGATTCCCGCGCCCTCGCGCACCACGACCACCTGGCCGAGCGCCGGGAGATTCCCCAGGCTTTCCTCGCGCTCGCCCGACCAGCGCACCACGACATCGAGGACCGTCTCGCCGTCCCCGGCCCCGAGGTGCAGGCGCGGATCGTTCGACGACAGGAAACTCCCGCTCCGGTGCGCCTCGCGCATCCGGCGCACCCCGTCCGCGGTGGAGAACGCCACCCGGGCCCCGCTCCCGTCGCGTGGCGCCCGGGTTCCCACGAGGTTCAGCGTGACCCCGCGCCCCTCACTCGCGTTCCGGAACAGCGCCGCTTCCTCATCTATGTTCACGACCACCAGATCGGGTAGCGCGTCGCCGTCGAGGTCCCCGAAGGCGACGCCCCGGCTCGACCGCTCCGGCCCGTCCCACGTTTCTTCGAAAAACGTCCCGCCGCCCTGGTTCCGGAAGACCTGGTTCTTCATCAGATAGCGCGTGCCGCTCCCGGCGGCCTCGGCGTCCGGATAGACATGCCCGTTGGCGACGAAGAGATCAAGCCAGCCGTCCGCGTCGAGATCAATGAACCGGGTCCCCCAGCCGAGGTAGAACCAGCCCGGCATCCGCAGCTCGTTCCGGGTGGTGCTGTCCTCGAAGAACCCGCTTCCGGCGTTCCGGTAGGCCGTGTTCGTGTCGTGCGAGAAGTTCGTCACGAAGAGATCGAGCTGGCCGTCCTCGTCGAAGTCGCCGGCATCCACGCCCATGCCCGCCTGGGCGAGGCCGTCCACGTTGTAGGCGGTCCCGGAGAGCAGCGCCTGCTCGCTGAACCTTCCCTGGCCGTCGTTCACGAAGAGATGGTTCGGCACCGAGTCGTTGGCGACGTAGAAGTCGGTGTCCCCGTCCGTGTCCAGGTCTCCCGCCACCACGCCCAGTCCGTAACCGGCCTCGGCGGCGGCAATCCCCGATCCCGCGGTGAAGTCCTCGAACGTCCCGTCGCCCCGGTTGCGGAAGAACCCGTCTTCCGCCGGAATCAGCCCGGAGGGACCGCAGAAGACCGGCAGTCCGAACCAGACGCAGCTCGCCGCGGCGCCCGGCAACGGGAGAGATTCGATGGAGTCCGCGGTGTAGCCCAGCACCACCAGGTCCAGGTCGCCGTCGTTCTCGGCGTCGAGGAACGCGGCGGAGGTGGAGTAGCTGGGGTGCGAAGCGCCGCCGGCGGCGGGGACGCGCTCGAAGGTGCCGTCCCCCCGGTTTCGGTAGAGGACGTTTTCGCCCAGATTCGTGACGTAGAGGTCCGGGAAGCCGTCGTTGTCCACGTCCGCCGCCGCGACTCCGTACCCCCAGCCGGTGTCGCCGACGCCCGCGGCCTCGGTCTGGTCGGTGAACCGGAATCCCCCTTCGTTCCGGAAGAGCCGGTTCGGCAGTCCGGGACCGCGAGTCCGGTCTTCCAGCGGGGCGCCGTTGACGAGATAGAGGTCCAGGTCGCCGTCCTGGTCATAGTCGAGGAGGCCGGCGCCCGCCCCCAGGGACGAGACGATGAACCGCTTTTCCGGCTCGCCGCTCACATTCCGGTAGGTGATGCCGCTGGCTCCGGTCACTTCCTCGAGCCGGATCTGGCCGCCGGCCGGCCCGGGCAGGCTGAAGAGGACCACGAGCGCGGCGGGGATTCCCCGCCGCGCGCGGCGCTCTCCGAACCTCACCGGTCTCGGCCGAGGCGCGTCGCCGCTTCGAGGAGTTCGGCGTTGTCCGGCCAGTCGGAGAGCGCGGCCTCGAGCACGCCGCGCGCTTCGTCCGGCCGTCCGGTCGCGGCCAGCGATTCGGCGTAGAGCAGATGGTGCACGGGTTCCGCGGTGGCCAGCGTCAGCAACCGGCCGGACTCCTCGACCGCGAGGCCGGGCGCGCCGCCGGCGATGAGATGCGCGATCAGCGCCATCTTGGGCTCGCGGGCGCCGGGATTCGCGTTGACCATCGCCTTCAGTTCGTTCGTCCGATCGGAGAACTGCCTGAGTTCGGCGAATCGCTGGAGGTGTCCGCGGCCCTTCTCCGCCTGGGCGGGATCGCCGCTGCGCACCAGCAGGTTCCCGAGGTGGAGGTGGGGTTCGGGCAGGGTCGGGGCGGCCGCGATGGCCGCTTCCAGCCGCCGGGCGGCTCCGTCCGGATCCTCCGCGGCCGCCAAAGCCTGTCCGAGCGTCGTCAAGCCGCCCGCGAACTGCTCCGGGTTCGGCGCGGTGCCCGCCTCCTCGACCGCCGGCGTCAGCACCGGGATCGCTTCGGCGCTCCGGCCGGCCTCGTGGAGCAGCAGGCCGAGGCGGAACCGGGCCCGGGAGTGGTGCGGGTCCAGCCGGATCGCCTCCCGGTAGGCGCGCTCCGCTTCCTCTTCCTGCTGGAGGTAGTGCAGTACGTCGCCGTTTGCGAACTGCGCTTCGGGATTCTCCGGGGCCGCGCGGGCGGCCTCGGCGCACGCCTCGCGGGCCTCCTCCAGCCGCTCTTCGCGCGACCGTAACAGGCAGATCTCGAACAGCGTTCCGGGATTGCCCGGCTGGAGCGCCAGCGCGGCTTCCAGGTGCGGAGCGGCGAGCTCGGACTGGCCGAATTCGGAATAGAGGGCGCCCAGATGGTGACGGGCCTCCCAGGAATCGGGGTCCGCCTGCGCGGCCTGCTGTAGCGCCGAAATACCCTCCGGCCTCCGCCCGGCCTGCACGAAGAGCACCCCGAGGGGCGCCAGCACCTCGGGCCGCCCCGGATACTCGCTCCGAAGTTCCTCCAACCTTCGGATCGCCTCCTCCCGTTCTCCCCTCCTGCCGAGCAGGACGGCCAGGTCCCGGCGCGCCTCGGGATGCCGGGGATCGAGCGCCAGGACGTCGCGCAGGGCGGCCTCGGCTTCGGGAAGCCGCCCGAGGGCGGTCAGCGCCCCCGCGCGGAGCAGCGGTCCCGTCGTGTTTTCCGGAACCAGCCGGCCGAACTCTTCGGCGAGGGCGGCGGCCTCCGGGAAATCGCCGAGCCGCAGCCGGGCGACGGCGAGCATCCAGACCGCCTGCGGATTCGTGGGATCGGCGCTCCGCGCCCGCTCGAGATGCGGGAGCGCTTCCTCGATGCGTCCCTCCTCGACCAGTTGCCGAGCGGTGACGAGAGGATCCGGCTGGGCGCCGGCGGTTGTGGCCAGAACGGAGAGGAGCAGCCAGGTGGCGGCGAGGTGGCGGCGGGGCGCGTCCCATCCGGTGGTCATGGATTCAGGGGCCGAAGTATCGCAAGACCGCAGCGCGGGCGGCAGCGTCTCCCTTCCCGCTTTGCGCCCCGGTTTCGCGCGCACTACCATGAACCGGCAATGATCCCGAGGTTCCCCGGAGTTTCGTCCCACCTTGCGGCGCTCCTCGTGGCCGGTCTCCTCGCGGCCGTTCCGGCAGCCGCCCAGGAAGAGCTGAGCGAAAGCGAAAAGGAAAAGGTCGCCGCTCTCCCGGAGCCGTGGCGCGTGTGGTTCGAGGAAGAGGTGCCCTACCTCATCACCGATCGCGAGAAGCGGGTGTTCCTGAATCTGACCTCGGAAATGCAGCGCACCGCGTTTGCCGACGCCTTCTGGCGCAAACGGGACCACAACCCCTCCACGCCGGAGAACGAGTTCAAGATCGAGCACTACGAACGGCTCGACTACGTGAACAACTGGTTCGGCCGCTCGACCTTCCGCGAGGGTTGGCAGACCGACCGCGGCCGCTACTACATCCTGCTCGGGGCGCCCCGGTCCATCCAGAACTACGAAGCCCGCGACGAGATCTACCCGAGCGAACTCTGGTTCTACAACAACTCGGAGCTCAAGCGGTTCGGACTCCCGGCCTTCTTCTACCTGCTCTTCTGGAGGCGTCACGGAGTCGGAGAATTGCAACTCTACGATCCCATCTCCGATGGACCGGCGGCGCTCCTGACCGGCTATCAGCCGGAACGCCAGGACTTTCGCGACGAGGTGGAGCGCGCCTACGAAATCCTCTACGAGTTCGACCCCGAGATCGCGAACGCGGCGATGTCCTTCCGCACCGACGAGCAGGACATCACCCGGTTCCAGGCGGTGCCGTTCGGCTCGCTGTCCTTGCTCGGGGACATTCACGAAGTGCCGTTCCGGGGGCTGGACGACAGCTATGCCGACCGGCTCGACTTCGAGCGCGGCGCCATCGAGGCCGACTACCTGTTCACCTACGTGCCCGGGCACGGCGCGGTGGCGGTCCTTCCCGGGCCGGAGGACGCTTCCTTCCTGCACTGGGTGGTCCAGGTGGACGCCCAGTACACCGCCTTCATCCGCAACGAGGATCGCGGTAGCTACGACACCTCGTTCATCGGCACCGTCGAAGCCGTGCTCCGCGACGACCCGGAACAGGTGGTGACCGAGTTCCGGAAGGAGTCCTTCGTCTCGCTGACGGACGAGCAGGCCCGCGGGACCCTGCAGCGCCCGTTCGCCTGGTCCGGCGTGCTGCCCCTGATTCCGGGGGACCACACGATCCGGATCGTGCTTCGGAACCGGGCGTGCGCCTCGCGGGACGAAGAGGACTGCGCGAAGAGCTACACGCTCGTGGAAACGGATGTCAGCGTGCCTCCCCGCGACGGCGCCCCGCGCCTCAGCGACCTAGTCCTCGGACGGCGCATCGAGGCCGGCCGGGCGCAGTACCGCCCCTTCCGCATCGGCTCCTCCGGGGTGGCGCCGAACCCGCAGGCGGTGTACACGATCGGCGACAACTTCGTCGCCGCGGTGGCGCCGGAGAGCGCGCCCGACGGCGCGTCCGTCCGTTTCCGGATCGTGAGCCGCGAACCGCTCACCGACGGCGACGTCATGTACACGAGCGACCAGCCGGCGGAGCCCGACGCGGCGACCGGTCTCGTGGCCCTCGACTTCTCGCTCCTCGACATCGGGGCGGGCCGCTATGAACTCGAGGCGGAGTTGCTTGACCGCGCCGGAGGCACGCTGTCCTCACGCCGTGCGGAGTTCTCGGTGTCTCCCCGGGGGGACCTGCTCGAAGCGGGCTTCCACGGCACCATGCTTCCCTTCGGTCCGGAGAACCCCGGCTTCACCAGCCTCGCCATCGGCGAACAGTTGATGGCTCTGGAGCGCACGGAGGAGGCCCGACCGGTGATCGAGAGTGCGGTGGCGATGGCCCCCCGCCTCGGACGGGCGCGGGAGCTTCTCGCGAGCTTCGAAATCGCTGCGGGCAACCCGGCGAGGGTCGTGGAATTGCTCGAGCCCGTTTACGCGGAGGTCCAGGACCGTTACGGTCTGCTCCGGGTCCTCGGCGAGGCGTACTTCCACCTGGCCCGCTACGAGGAGGCCGAGGACCTGCTGGCGAGAGCCATCGTGCTGGAGAACCCGGACACCCGGAGCCTGAACCTGCTGGGGCTCGCCCGCTTCCAGGTCTCCGACTTCGAGGGGGCCCGCGAGGTGTTCCAGCGGTCGCTGGCGCTCGACGCGGAGCAGCCGCAGGTGGAAGAGGCCCTGACCCGGGTCACCGAAGCCGAACGCGCCCAGCCGTCCCCCCGCCGCTGAAAGTGGCGGCGCGGGAGTTCGACGCCGCTCCCGGACGGCCCCGGTGTCGCGCTCGGACGGCCGGGCAACGCAGGGACCTTCCGGCGTAGGGATCGCGGATGGCGGATCCGAACTCGGAGTCGGTGGCCGCGTCCGCCCTTTCCGCCGATCTCGGCGACGCGATCCGCACCCTCCGTGACCGGGGAGTCGTTTCGATCGTCGGCGAGCACATCACCTACCGCCTGGCCGGCCGGCCGCGGCGCTACCGGTGGAGCGATCCCGAGGAGCGGGTCCGCGCGAACACGCTCGCCTTCCTGATCGTGCGGCGCGGATATCCCGCGAACCGGATCAAGACGGAGGTCCCGGTTCCGCGGCGAACGCCGCACGACGTGGCGGACATCGTGGTCTTCAGCGATGACGCGTGCCGTTCCCCCTACCTCGTCGTGGAGACCAAGGCCGACGGCCAGACCAGCCGAGGGCACGATCAGGCCGTCGAGCAGGTCTTCGGCAACGCGAACTCGCTGCGGGCTGCGTTTGCCTTGTACGACAGTGGTTCACAGTCGCGCGTCTTCGACGTCGCGAACCATCCGCCCACGGAGCGCGTCGAGAACCGCCTGGGAGATCGTGAAGCCGTCCCGCATCAGTACGACGAGCTTCCCGAGTATGCGTTGATCGCCCACAGCGCGAGCGACATCAAGGCCGTCCCGGCGGCAGAACTCTCGAACGCAATCCGGCGGGCGCATTCCCTCATCTGGGCCGGCGGGAAGCGCGATCCGCTGCGGGCGTTCGATGAGTGGAGCAAGCTCCTCTTCGTCAAGGTCCTGGATGAGCGCGCGACTCCGACGGACAACCCGCGCCGCTTCCAGGCCGGACGGAACGAGACCGCGGCCACCGTCGCGACTCGGGTCCATGCGCTGTTCGCCCAGGCCATCCAGCGCGACCCCAGCGTCTTTCCGCCTTCCGCGCGGATCGAACTGCACGACGACAAGGTGTACGGCGTCGTCCGCCTGTTGCAGGGGATCGCGTTCACGCACACGGACATTGACGCCATCGGGGTTGCCTTCGAGACCTTCTTCGGCTCCGTGTTTCGCGGCGAGCTGGGCCAGTACTTCACGATGCGGCCGCTCGCGCGATTCATCGTGGCGATGCTCGACATTCCGCCGGGGCACGCCGTCCTGGATCCGACCGCCGGCAGCGGCGGCTTCCTGCTGGAGACGCTGATGCAGGGATGGCGGCGTATCGAACAGGACTACCGCGGTTCGTCGGACTCGGAGGTCGCGTTTCTCAAGGCTGATTTCGCCCACCGTCAACTGTTCGGCATCGAGATCCACGAAACGCTCGCGCGCATCTGCCGGATCAATCTGCTGCTCCATCACGATGGACACGCGAACATCGAGGGCGATCGGAGCTGTCTCGACACGAGCTTCGGCCTGGCGGGGTTGGCCGACTGGCGCGGCCGCTTCGCCTGCGTCGTCGGGAACCCGCCCTTCGGAGAACAGGTGAAGCGGGGAGATCGGGACACGCTCGGCGATGCGAGCCTGGAAGACTTCGAGATCGCCCGGGGAAGACGGGAGGCGCCTTCCGAGCATGTGATCGTCGAACGCTCCTGCGATTTCCTGCGAGCGGGCGGGTGTTTCGGACTCATCCTGCCGGACGGCATGTTCAACAATCAGGGTGAACTCTCGAACTGCCCCCAGGCTCGTCGCCTGCTGTCCCGAGTGGGCCGGATTCTGGCGATCGTCTCGCTTCCGGACCACGCTTTCCGGCCCGCTGGCGCGCAGAACAAGACCTCGATCCTGTTCTTCCAGAAGTTCACCGAAGACGAGGCGGAGGGCTTCGGGGCGAAGTACCGGCAAGCCCTCGACGAAGGCCGCACCGAGGACGAGGCGATTCTCGCGGGTCACGCGGGCGACGGGCGCTGGGTCTTCCTGGCCGAGGCCGACAGCGTCGGGTATTCGCCGAGCGGCACGGCCGCGGCGGCGAACGATTTGTATGCCTGCGAGCCCGAGAGCACCCATCTTCGGCCCCACGCCGAAGGCACGATTCTCGCCGGCTACCGTGCGTTTCTGGCCGATCCGGCGGATTACGCCCCCACCACCCGTCCCCGCACGATGGCGATCCCGCTGACGAAGCTGCTGCGCGCCCATCCGAGCGGCCGGATTGATCCCAAGTACCACCTGTTCAAGGAAGCGGAGAGCCGACACGTTCCGGCGGGCTGGATCACCCGGCGCATCGGGGAAACGATGGGGCGCCGCCTCGACGAGGCGCACCCGGAGCGCCGGCCCGACGAGCGGGTGACCGTGCTCACGATTTCCCAGACGGGCGAACTCAGCCGGCGGGAGCCGGGCAAGGGGAGGAATCCGCCGGAATGGCTGGGGATGTACTTCGAGGACTCTCCCTCCCGGTGGTACGCCGCCCGCGCCGGCGACGTCGTGTTCTCTTCGATTGACCTCTGGAAAGGATGCATCGCGGTGGTGCCTCCCGAACTCGACGGCGCGCTGGTAACGCGGGAGTTCCCGATCTACGAGGTCACGGACGAACGGCTGTCCCCCGATTTCCTGTCCGCCATGCTGCGAAGCCGCTACTACCAGCGCGCCTTTCGGGCGATCACCACCGGACACAGCAACCGCCGCCGCACGCAGACCGGCGATTTCGAGGACCTGGAGATCGCCTTCCCCCCGGAGCCCCGCGAACAGCAGCGACTGCTCGAGGCGATGCAGCGCGCCCGGAGGGAGGCCCAGTCGGGCCGAAAAGCACTTGTCGCCGCCGCCCGCGGCTTCGACACGATCATCGAAGGAAGCAGCGAGGGCGAGCCGGCGGATCGGTCGTCCGTGTAGCTGTTACAGCGGCGCGTGCCGCCGCCATCTGGGCCGGCTACAGCGCCGACGCGATCCGTTCGACCTTGATCTCGTTGGTGCGGCGCATTGCCTGGGCCATGTCGTAGGCGGCCTGCAACCGGTACCAGGTTTCGGCGCCGCCACCGAAAGCCTTGTCCAATCGAATGGCCATCTCCGCCGAAATGCCGGCGCGGGTGTTGACGATGTCCGAGAGCTGTTTGCGGCTGACTCCGAGCCGCGTTGCGGCTTCGGTCACGGTAAGGCCGAGCGGCTCCAGGCAGTCATGGC
This sequence comes from Vicinamibacteria bacterium, assembly GCA_963555995.3. Classification (GTDB taxonomy): domain Bacteria; phylum Acidobacteriota; class Vicinamibacteria; order Marinacidobacterales; family Marinacidobacteraceae; genus Marinacidobacterium. The sequence goes on from OY821641.1 coordinate 18,531, forward strand.
GGACCGAAAGCCCGGGATGTGGCGGATTCTTCATCGCCGGTTCCGTGGAATCCGGGCTATGGTGCGCTACTCCGAACCGAGGGCGACGATCGGATCGAGCCGCGCCGCGCGGCGCGCCGGGCTCACGCCGGCGATCACGCCGGTGAGCAGCGCCACCACGAACGAGATCAGGCCGGCGACGACTGAGACCTCGACCGCGAGCCCGAAGGAGCTCTCGACCACCACGGCGGCGACCGCCCCGATCACGACGCCGAGGACGCCGCCGGCGGCGCCGAGGAGCACCGATTCGGTGAGGAACTGACTGCCGACGTCGCCGGTCTGCGCCCCCACCGCCATCCGCAGCCCGATCTCGCGGATCCGCTCGCGCACCGAGAGCAGCATGACGTTCGAGATCCCGATCGCGCCCACGATCAGCGAAACGAGCGCGATGGCGAGCAGCAGCGCCGACATCGTCCGGCTGGACCGCTCGAGGGTGGCCGCGAGCTGCCGCAGGGTGGTGCGTTCGAGGTTGGGAATGTTGCCGGCGAGCGTCTCGGCCACCTTCGGGTGAAGCCCCTTGCCGAGGACTTCCGACGCCTGGGTGGTGACGGTGAAGTCGTCGGCCTGGGTCTCGCCGATCCCGTGCCGCTCGCGGAGCAGATCGGTAATGCTCCGTGACACTTCGGTGACCCTCCCGGACGACGCCGCGGTCACGGTGATGGAGTTGAGGTTCGTGGCGTTGAGCAGTCGGTGGACCGTCGTGAACGGGGTGTACACCGCGTCGAACTCGTCGTCGCCGGGGGCGCCGGGATTCATCCAGTTGGTGCTCACCACGACGCCCACCACCTCGAAGGTCTGGTTCCAGATCGTGACGTCGCGCCCAACCGGATCCTCGTTCTGGCCGAAGAGCTGGTCCCGGGCGACGCTGCCGAGCACGACCACCTGGGAGGAGCGCCGCAGTTCGCCGGAACTGAAGAACCTTCCGTGCTGCATCGCGAAGGAGCGGCGGATCTGCACGAGGTCCACGTCGGTCCCGTGGAGGCGCGTGAACCAGCGGCGGTCGCCGGCGAAGACCCGGACGCTCTCGTGGATGCCCGAGGCCACGTGGGCGACTCCCGGCACCGACGCGATCGCCTCCGCGTCGTCGCTCGTCAGCGTGGCGGCGGCGCCGAGACCCGCGGCCGAATCCCCGAGGCGCTCCGCGGCGGTCGGGTGGTCGTGCTTCTCCATCGGGTCGTTTTCGGGATGCGCGAGCGCCACCGGCTCGATCTTGCGCAGCAGCCGCTCCAGCGCGCCCGGCGGCAGGGCCGCCCCGTGCCGGGTCGGCGCTTCGACGCCCCCGATCGGCCGTTCCCCGCGGGTCCGGTAGTTCCCGGCGGTGATCTCGATCACGTTGAGGCCCGCGGCGCGCACCTGGTCCCGGATCGCCTCCTGCGCTCCGCGTCCGAGGGCGATGGTGGCCATCAGCGCGGCGACCCCGAACGCGAGGCCGAGCAGGGTGAGCGCGGTCCGGAGCGGATAGCGGCGAAGGCTCTGGAAGGCGGTCTCGAGCGCCGTACGCCGCTCGGCGGGCATTTCCCGCACCAGGCTCTGGATCTGTTCGCGGTTCAGGGGAATTCGCCTAAGCATCGGGGGTTGCTCCGTTGCCCGAGATTGCCTCGTCGGTGAGAATGCGTCCGTCGCGCAGTTCGACGCTCCGGGAGGCGTACTGCGCCACCTGCCGGTCGTGCGTGATCATGATGACGGTCAGTCCGCGCTCGGAGTTCAGGCGGGCGAACGTATCGAGGATCTCCCGTCCGGTGCGGGTATCGAGGTTGCCGGTGGGTTCGTCGGCCAGCAGCAGGCGCGGCCGGTTGGCCAGCGCCCTGGCGATGGCGACCCGCTGCTGCTGCCCCCCCGAGAGCTGGCTCGGCGCGTGGGTGGCGCGGTCGGAGAGCCGGACGGCTTCGAGCGCTTCGGCCGCCTGCTGGCGCCGCTCCTCGCGGCTCGGACGTTTCGCGCCGTAGAGCATGGGCAGTTCGACGTTCTCGAGGGCGCTCGCCCGCGCGAGCAGGTGGAAGCTCTGGAAGACGAAACCGATCTCCTCGTTGCGGATGCGCGCGCGCTCGTCGTTCCCGAGCCGGGCCACGTCGCGCCCCATGAGCCGGTATTCGCCGGAGGTCGGCTGGTCGAGACAGCCGAGGATGTGCATCAGGGTGCTCTTCCCGGAGCCCGACGGACCGAGAACCGACAGGAACTCGCCCTTGTCCACCGAGAGCGTCAACCCCCGGAGGGCTTCCACCCGGTGGGTCTCGCTCAGGACGTAGGTCTTGACGAGATCACGGACCTCGATCGCAGCCAATGGCAACTCCTCCGGAATGTCTTTGCTGGGGCCTCAGGGATTGTTCGCCCTCCCGAAGCAGCGGACCCGGCCCCCGTCCGGGGGCCGGGTCCGTGGGACAAGCGCAACGGCAGCTTCTCTAGTCCTCGTCTCTAGTCCTCGTCCATCCCCGTCTCGGCCGGGGCGTCGGGGAGCAGTCCGGCGTAGGCATAGAGGAAGGTGGCGATGGACTTCTCCGCGCCTGCCATCCCGTAGACCTCGCCGGCGCCCTCGATCACCCAGAACTCGTTGGCGGCGTGCGCGCCGCCCCCGTGGCCGGCGGCCCCGCCCACGATCGGCATCGAGAGGTCGGTGCCGTCCGCGAAGTCGCCGTCCCGGCCGCTGAAGAGATAGGCCGGCCAGTAGCCGCCGAGGATCGTCTCGCCCTCGATGGGATTCCGGTAGCGGATGCCGAAGATGTCGTAGGTGCGGAGCAGCGAGTGCGCCGCCCGGTTGTCATAGCTCGACTTCGACCACGGCACGTCGCCGATGATCGTCATCTCGACGTCTTCGTAGCCCTGCTCGTCGAGGTAATCCCGGATCTTCTGGACCATGTCCAGCCCGTCCATGCTGGGGACGTAGCGCATGTTGTGCTTGGAGGTGATCCGGTTGGGCAGGATCGCGCCCGCGCCGCCCGGATACATGTTGCCGGCCCAGACCCCGTCCATGTTGAACGAGATCCCGTAGCGGGCGCTCTTCAGGTAGGTGAGCGGGTCGTCGCTGATGAAACGGGCCACCCCGATGTTCTCGGCGGCGATGGTCATGTCGAGATTCTCGGCGGCGCTCTGGAACATCGCCTCCTCGGCGTCGTTCAGCGGGTCGGCGCCGTCGTAGAAGCCGGGGATCAGGACCCGGTTCCCGTCGTCGGACACGAGTGAGGAGAGCATCTTCACGTGCCGGAGCGCCGGGGCGTCGGTGGAGCGCTTGTGCGCCCCGTGGATGTTGGAGGCCACCGGGCCCCGTCCCCAGCTCGCGCCGCTGGTGGTCAGCTCGATATAGACGCAGCCTTCGGAGCCCCCGCCGATCCCGGCGGCGCCGGAACGGGACTGGGAGCCGAAGCGGTACATCGCATCCGCCTCGCGGAAGAGGTCAGGGTTTTCCCGCACGAACTGCCGGAGGCCGATGGACATCCGCTCCTCGTCGCCCTCGGCGATGAAGATCAGGTTCACCGGCATCGTCCCGGTGACTTCGAGGATGGAATGGAACGCGTTCCACTGGACCATCTGGGGTCCCTTGGAGTTGGTGGCGCCCCGGCCGATCATCACCTTCTTGAAGGGGCCGAACTCGGTGAATTCGCCGTCGAACGGCGGCAGCACCCAGGCCTCGGGCTGGGTGATCGGCATGGTGTCGTACATCCAGTAGATGAGCAGCGTGCGTTCCGCGCCGTAGTTGCAGTTCGCATAGACCACCGGGTTGCCGGGCTGCCCCCACTCGGTCATCGGGATCTCGTAGACCTGGGAGTGCTGGCAACCGAGCTGGTCGAAGAAGCCCTTGACCATCTGGGCGGATTCGGGGATGCCCTCGCCGGAGTTGGAGATGCTCGGCTGCTGGATCCAGCGGCGGAGGTTCATCGTGTGCGCGTCCACGTTGTCGTCTATGTACTCGAACACCTGCTGGAGTTCCTCGGGGACCTGCGACAGGTCCGGGGAGATCTCGGTGTCACCGGCCGCGCGGACCCCGAGCGCCTCGGTCGCGGGGGCCATCGGGTCCTCCGCCTCGGGCGCTCCACAGGCGAGCAGGCCGAGCCCCGAAGCGAGGATCGGAATCAGGCCGAATCGGGTTGCCTTTCGCGTCATCGAACTCTCCTTGGCGAGTGGGACGGAGCCTGGACCGTACCCCCGCTTCGGAGCACGGCCAACAGGGGAAGATATGTCCCGGCGCGCCGGCCTGTCAAAGGGCGGCGAGAGTCACAGAGATGGCGGAAACGGCTTGGAACGCCGGTCTCCAGACCGGCACGCGCGGCGCCCCGCGCCGCGCATGTCGCGCCGCTGCTCACGCGAGGCGGCGCTCCAAGCCGTGGGCGCCACCTCCGCTCTGGGGTTCCACGCCCGAGGCGGAAAACACCTTTTCCGGGTGGGGTTGCGACGTTCGCAGCGCGGAGCGCTGCGGCTGCCGGTCTGGAGACCGGCGTTCCAAGGCCTGGGCGCGACCTCCGCCCTGGAGTTCCACGCCCGAGGCGGGAAACACCTTTCCGGGTGGGGTTGCGACATTCGCAGCGCGGAGCGCTGCGGGTGCCGGTCTGGAGACCGGCGTTCCAAGCCGTTTCCGCCATCTCCGCCCTGGAGTTCCATGCCCGAGGCGGGAACCACCTCTTCCGGGTGGGGTTGCGACATTCGCAGCGCGGAGCGCTGCGGGTGCCGGTCTGGAGACCGGCGTTCGCTAGTCCTCGTCCATGCCGGTCTCGGCGGGGGTGTCCGGGAGCAGTCCGGCGTAGGCGTAGAGGAAGGTCGCCACCGTCTTCTCGGCCCCGGCCATCCCGTAGACGTCGCCGGCGCCCTCGATCACCCAGAACTCGTTGGCGGCGTGGGAGCCGCCTCCGTGACCGCCGGCGCCGCCCACGATCGGCATCGAGAGGTCGGTGCCGTCCGCGAAGTCGCCGTCCCGGCCGCTGAAGAGATAGGCCGGCCAGTAGCCGCCGAGGATCGTCTCCCCTTCGATGGGGTCCCGGTAGCGGATGCCGAAGATGTCGTAGGTGCGCAGCAGCGAGTGCGCCGCCCGGTTGTCGTAGCTGGACTTCGACCACGGCACGTCGCCGATGATCGTCATCTCGACGTCCTCGTAGCCCTGCTCGTCGAGGTAGTCCCGGATCTTCTGGACCATTTCGAGCCCGTCCATGCTCGGGACGTAGCGCATGTTGTGCTTGGAGGTGATGCGGTTCGGCAGGATCGCGCCAGCGCCGCCCGGGTACATGTTGCCGGCCCAGACGCCGTCCATGTTGAAGGAGATCCCGTAGCGGGCGCTCTTCAGGTAGGTCAGGGGATCGTCGCTGATGAAGCGGGCCACCCCGATGTTCTCGGCGGCGACCGCCATATCAATGTTCGCGGCGGCGTTCTGGAACATCGCCTCCTCGGCGTCGTTCAGCGGGTCCGCGCCGTCGTAGAAGCCCGGTACCAGCACCCGGTTCCCGTCCTCGGTAACCAGCGACGAGAGCATCTTCACGTGCCGGAGCGCCGGGGAGTCCACGGAACGCTTCCGGGACCCGTGGATGTTGGAAGCCACCGGGCCCCGTCCCCAGCTCGCGCCGCTGGTGGTGAGTTCAATGTAGACGCAGCCCTCCGAGCCGCCGCCGATCCCCGCGGCGCCGGAGCGGGACTGCCTCCCGAAGCGGTACATCGCCTCGGCCTCCCGGAAGAGGTCCGGGTTCTCGCGGACGAACTGGCGGAGGCCGATGGACATCCGCTCCTCATCGCCCTCGGCGATGAAGATCAGGTTCACGGGCATGGTGCCGGTGGCTTCCAGGATGGAGTGGAACGCGTTCCACTGCACCATCTGGGGACCCTTGGAGTTCGTGGCGCCCCGGCCGATCATCACCTTCTTGAAGGGGCCGAACTCGCTGAACTCGCCGTCGAACGGCGGGAGCACCCACGCCTCGGGCTGGGTGATCGGCATCGTGTCGTACATCCAGTAGATGAGCAGGGTGCGCTCCGCCCCGTAGTTGCAGTTCGCGTAGACCACCGGGTTGCCGGGCTGCCCCCACTCGGTCATCGGGATCTCGTAGACCTGCGACTGCTGGCAGCCGAGCTGGTCGAAGAAGCCCTTGACCATCTGGGCGGACTCGGGGATGCCCTCCCCGGAGTTGGAGATACTGGGCTGCTGGATCCAGCGGCGGAGGTTCAGCACGTGCTCGTCCACGTTGTCGTCAATGTGCTGGAACACCCGCTGGAGTTCCTCGGGGATCTGGGACAGGTCCGGGGAAATCTCGGTGTCGCCGTCAGCCCGGACGCCGAGCGCCTCGGTGGTGGAGGCCATCGGGTCCTCCATCTCGGGCGCTCCACAGGCGAGCAGGCCGAGCCCGGAGGCGAGGATCGCAAACAGGACGAATCGGGTTGCCAATGGGGTCATCGGAATCTCCTTCATGAGCCGGACGGGCCAAGACCGGAAGATATGCCCCGGCTCGGCAGCCGTCAAAAGGGGGAGCGCGGTCCAGTGGTACGCGCCGTGAGGGTGGATGGGGTCGTGCCGTGCGCGGCGCGGAGCGCCGCGCGTGCCGGTCTGGAGACCGGCGTTCCAACCGGACCGCCGGCGCGGCGGGAACCGCCTCCTGCATCCCCGGCGCTCCCCGCATACGCTTCCCGAATCCGCCGTTCCCCCGCCCGCTCCCGTCTCCCGCCGCTGGTTCCGGCGGTGCTCCTTGCCTGGGCTGCCTGCAACCCCGCGCCGCCCCCCTCGGCGGACCCCGTTCCGCGCACGGCCGACGAACTCGCCGGCCGCTACGTGCGGCTCGCCTTCGCGCTCCACGAGCGCGACCCGCTCTTTCTGGACCTCGTGTTCATGGAGGTTCCTCCGGCGGGCGAGGACCTTGAACTCCGGGAGATCGCCGACCGCGCCATGCGCCTCGCGGACAGCTCCCGGGAGATGGCGCGGACCGGGGACGAGTTCCGGGTCCGCCGCATCGAGGCGTCGCTCCGCGCCATGGCCTTCCGCGCCCGTTCGCTGCTCGGGGACCACCGCCCGGTTGCCGAGGAGCTCCGCGAGGTCTTCGGGCTCTCCTGGAGCGATCCCGAGGTGGACACCGACCGCCTCCACTTCCGCGTGGACCGCTCGCTCGCCGGCGTGGCGCCCCTCAAGGTCCGCGTGCGCCGCTACTACGAGCGCTCGGACGTGCCCGGGGGGTCGGCGGAGGGCCGGTTGCGCGAGGCGCTGGCGGCGTGCCGGGGGCTCGCCCTGGGCGAACCGGCCGCGATGGAGATCGAACCCCTGGGCATCCGGTGGATGGAACCGGCGGAGGCGCTCGCGCTTCCGACAGGTCCCTCGCCCTTCTACCGCTACTCCGGGGAAGGGAAGGGCGCCCTGTGGCTGCCCCGGGGCCTTCCGCTCCAGTCCACGGAACTGGACCGGCTCGCCTGCCACGAAGGTGTCCCGGGCCATCACCTGCAAGCGGTCGTCGCCGATCGGGAGTTCCAGGCCACCGGATGGCCCGAGCTCGGGATCGTCCCGCTCTACGGTCCCCGGACGGCGGTGTTCGAGGGGCTCGCGGCAACCTTCGAAGGGCTCGCCCCGGCGGCTCCCGCCGACGCGTCGCTCCGCGCCCTGGAGCCGGTGGTGTCCCGGGTGCTCGCCGGCTACCTGGACGGAGACCTGACCCGTCTGGAGGCGCTCCGCGCGCTCGACTTCGAGGCCCTCGTTCCCGATCCGCACGGCCTCCTCGGCCACGCCGATCGCTTCGGGGGCTACGCTCTCGTCCGGCCCTCCGTGGACCCGGCGTTTCGCGCCGCCCTGGAGAGCCTCATGGACCCCCGGCTCTCACCGGACGACCGCCTCTCCCGGATCGTGAAAGCGGTCCGCGAAGCCATGAGTCCGGCGGAGTTCCTTCAACTGTTTTCCCCTTCTCTCCATAATTGACCGCTGGTTGACGCCTTGCTGACTCGCCCGGCGAGCTTCCTGCTCGCAGTCTTCGCCCTCGCCGCCTGCGGGGCTCCCGAAGAGGAACCGCCCTCCGAGGGGATGGAAGGCATGGCAGGAATGGGCGGGATGATGATGGCCCACGGCGATCACGCTCCCCGGTACGGGGGCTACGTCTTCATGCACGGCGATCTCCACTTCGAGGTCGTGCTGACCGCGGAAGGCGAGCACCGCATCTATTTCTCCGACGCCATGCGGAGCGAGCTACCCGCCGCAGTGGCCGAGGAACTCCGGATCACGATCCGCCGGACGACCGAGGCGGGCGAGGAACTCGAACCCTTGCGGCCCCGGATTGATGAGTTCGGCGAAGCCTGGATCGCAGCCGGCCGCCCCATCGCCACCGAGGACACCGCCGCCATCGTGTACTTCCGCTTCGAGGGCGCTCCCTACGAGATCGAGGTCCCGTTCATCATGGAGCCCCCGACGGTGGATCCCCACACCGGGCTGCCGATCGCCGCTCCGCCCCCGGACGCCGAGGAACCCCGGTAAGGCGAACGCCGGCCACGGGCCGGGAGCGGGTGCCCGCTACTCCGAGCGCAGCGCGACGATCGGGTCGAGCCTCGACGCGCGCCGGGCCGGGTACCAGCCGAAGAAGACGCCGACCCCCATCGCGAGCACGGCGGCCCCGCCGATCGCCAGCGCCGGGATGAGGGTCCGCCACCCGAACATGGCTTCGACGAGCGCCGAGGAGAGCCCGCCCAGGGCCACCCCGAAGAGCCCGCCCAGCGCGGCGAGGCCGATCGCCTCCGCGAGGAACTGCCACATCACGTCGCGGCGCCGCGCCCCGACCGCGAGCCTGAGGCCGATCTCCCGGGTGCGTTCCGTGACCGCGAGCAGCATGACGTTCATGATCCCGACGCCCCCAACGATCAGGGAGACCCCCGCGAGCGCGCCGAGCAGGAGAGTCATGGTCGAGGTCGCGCGGTTCAGGGTGCCCACCATCTCCTCGGAGGTGACTTCATCCAGCTTGGGCATGGAGGCGAGCACGAAGGCGGCGGCGGTCGTGTAGAGCCCCTGGGTCAGCGCTTCGGTGGCCTGGGTGCGCACGACGAAGTCGTCCGGCAGGCGCGTGCCGCGCCGGAACGAGTGCGGCGCGGTCGCTTCCGCGGGAGGCGCCGCGCGGGTCAACTCGTGCCGCTCGCGGAGCAGGTTGGCCACGTCTCGAGCCACCCGCGAGGCGTCGCCGGCGCGCTCGGTGGCGATCGCGACGGCCTGCAGGTAGCCGCGCCCCACCAGATCGGCCAGCAGGGTGTGAGGCACCATCGCGGCTTCGGCCAGGCGCCGGTCGGACGACTGGTAGATTCCGACCACCTCGAACTCGCGCTCCCGGATCACCACCGTCCGGCCCACTCCGGAGCGGCCGGGGAAGAGTTCGGCTTCCACGGGAGAGGACAGCAGCACGACGGCGCGCCGGTTCCGCACGTCGCCGGCGCCGAAGTTCTCCCCGTCCAGGAACCGCACCTGGTAGATCAGGGGTCCCTCCGCCGAGACTCCGTGGATCTGGGCGAAGGAGTCGCCGGTGTCCGCGAGCAGCGCCGTCCGCTCTTCCACGACCGGGGTCACCATCGCCACGTCGGTGATTCCCCGGATCGCCTCGGCGTCTCCCGGTGTCAGCGTGTCCGCCCGGCCGAACCCGGAGGGGATGTTCACCGCGTCGCCGCCCCGGATGTAGTTGCCGGCCCGCACGACGATGATGTTGGTCCCCGCGGAGCGCACGTCGTCGGCGACGGCCGCCCGGGCGCCGGAGCCGAGTGCGGCCATGGTGATGACGGAGGCGACGCCGATCACCAGGCCGATCAGGGCGAGCGCGGTCCGCAGGGGATTCGCGGTGAGGGCGGCGCTGGCGGTCCGGAACGGGAGCGGGGCTTCCACGGGATGCGGAGTCTAAGGGTGGGGCGGAGCGACGGTCTCGGAGCACACGCGCAACGTGCTGGGACCGCCGGTCTTCAGACCGGCACAGCGGGCCGAAAGCCCGCGGACGTCGTGTCGCGGCTTGCGGTGATGAACCGGCAGCAAAGCGTCACCGCGCCGATCCGCGTCGCGCCGTGCGCTGCGCTGTCGCGCAGCGCGTGCCGGTCTGAAGACCGGCGGTCCCGGCCGGCAGCGCAAGTTCGCTGGTTGACCCTTCGCCCAGGCCGCATCCTCATCGCAAACGCACGCCGCCACCGATCCTCTGGCGGGAGCCTCGGAGCGCCGGCCTCTGGCCGGCATCGCCGACCGCAGGGAGGCGAAACGCACACCGCCAAAAGAGAGCCGTACGTGGCCCCCGTTCACGGGCAACCGGGGCGCGTGAGTTTTGCCACCGGCTGCTAAAATAAGCAAGCAATGAAGCAAGCACTTTCCGTCAACCCGCGCCAGGCGGAGCTCCGCAGTCGAGCCGCCAAGCGCGGCAAGTACGCCGCCCTCCACCGGCGCCTCGCCGGCCTGACCGGCGACGTCTGGCAAGCCTCGTTCCGCGAAATCGAGGAGGTTCTCGGATTCGAGCTTCCCGATTCCGCCCGCCTCTACCCGGCCTGGTGGTCGAACGGAGACCGTCACAGCCACGCGCTGGCGTGGGTGGCGGCGGGTTTCCGGGCGCGGCCCCGGATAACGAAGGAGGTCATCGTCTTCGAGCGGGACGCCGAGCCCGGCGAGGCGGCGCCACGGTCCGGCCCGCCGTGGTTCGATCCGGACAAACTCTTCACGCCTTGGGACCCCGGTCCCTGGCCCGAGGGATTCACGGCCTCTCGTGAGCAGATCTACGACGACGACGGACGCTGACCCGCCGTGTTCGTGGACACCAACGTTCTCGTTCAGGCCCGTTTCCCTGGCGCGCCGCACCACGTGACCGCCGGCGCCATCCTGGCGCGGGCGACCCGCGAATCCGGACGACCGTGCATCAGCCGGCAGGTACTGCGTGAGTACCTGTCCGTCACTACCAGAGCCCAAAGCTGGGCACGGGCGCTCCCGATGAAAGCTGCGCTTCGGGACCTCGCGGCCATTCGCGACAGCTTTGCCGTGCTCGAAGACGGCCCCGCCGTCACTACCCTCCTGGAGTCCCTTTGCCGCAAGATCCCGGTCGCCGGCAAGCAGGTCCACGACGCCAACATCGTGGCCACCATGCTGGCCCACGGCGAGCGCCGCCTGGCGACCCTGAACGCGAAGGACTTCCGCCGCTACGGAGACCGCATCGAGATTGTCACCGGCTGAGCCGCCGACGTTCCAAGCCGGCGGCGCCATCACCGCCGTTGAAGACCCGCGCGGCGTTTTCTTGCTTCCGTCCCGGCGCTTGAAGCGCCGCCGTTCAGCCGCCGGATACACTGCCGGAATGCCCGTCCGGGACGCGTTCGGTCCCTTCCAGCCGGGGCCGGGCGGCATGCCGCCGTACCTCGCCGGGCGCAAGGCGGAACAGCACCTTTTCCGCGCGCTCCTCCGGCGCCTGGAGGAGTGCGACCTGCTCCCGAGTGAGGTGATCCTGTACGGGCCGCGCGGCAACGGCAAGACCGTCCTGCTCGGCTGGCTCCGGGCCGAGGCCGCGTCCCGTGAGGCCGTGGACACGGTTGTCCTGCTGCCGAGCAGCATTCCGGACACCACCCGCCTCGCGGAGCGGCTGCTCCCGAAGTCCTGGTGGGACCGTCTCACTCCGGACGAAGTGAAGGTCGCCGGGGTCTCGTGCCGGCCGGGCGAAGGAGGCCCGCCTCCACCGCCGGAAGACGTGCTCGCGGCGCGCGCGCGGAAGGCGCCGCTGCTCGTGGTGATGGACGAGGCGCACACCCTGGACCTCGAGGTGGGGCGCGCGCTGCTGAACGCCAGCCAGGAGGTGCGTCAGCAGCACCCGCTTCTTCTGGTCCTGGCCGGCACTCCGAACCTGCAGGGACACCTGGGCGCGATGGGCGCGTCCTTCTGGAACCGGATGGAGCAACTGCGCATCGGCCGGCTCGACGAAACGGCGACTGCCGAGGCGATTCGGCGTCCGTTCGAGGAAGCCGGGATCGTGGTCGCGGCGGACGCGCTCGCCGGAATGGTCGCGCTCAGCCACGGGTATCCGTACTTCATCCAGTTGCTCGGTCGGCAGGCTTGGCAGCAGGTCTCGCGGGACCGGCGGTCCGACGAGTTGACGGCCGCGGTCCTCGAACGGGCGCGGCCCGATTTCGAGGATACGAAGGGGAACTACTACCTGCACCGGTTCTTCGAGCTGCAAGAGCGGAACCTGCTGGGCGCGGGGCAGGCGGTAGCGCGGGCGTTCGTGGATGCACCGAACGGCGTGCTCAGCGGCTCACGGCTGCACCGCGTGATCGCCGAGAGTCTGGGAGTTGCGGACGGCCCGGACGTGCAGCGTGCGCGGAGAGTTCTCTCCGACCTGGGCTTCATCTGGGGCACCCGCGCGAAGCCGGGCTGGGAGCCGGGGATTCCGAGTCTGATGGACTACATCCTGGAGTTCGCTCCTGCGGGGTAGAGCGGCGACCGGAGCGCCGGTCCCCCGCCGCGCGGCGGGCGGACTCTCGGGCGGCGCTCCCCGCTGGGAAGCGGAGGCGTAGCGCCGGTCCGGCGTTACGAGGCCGTGGTGACCTCGCGGGTGAAGTCCATGAGGCTCGGGATGCCGGGCTCCCACTCCAGCCGGTCGTCCGCGCGCCAGAGAAAACCGAGATGGGCCAGCGCCTCGGTGGCGGCATCCATCGTCCCGGCGTTCGCGGCTTCGCCCAACGCGGTCGCCAGCCCGGCCTCGAGCCCGGCATCGGTCAGCGCCGCGCGCTCCCGGAATGCCTCCGCCACCGCCCGCGCCGCGGGCAGCAGCCCGCCTTTGCGAAGTTCGTCCAGCCGCTGTCTATAGAAGCGGTCCCTGGTCCGGCCGAACTCGGGCAGGGCATCGCGCACGTTCTCGGTGGTCACCCGGCGACGCTCCCCGTCCCGCCCGGCAACACTCGCCCAGACCGCCCGCCCGACAAGCTGCACGAAATAGGGATAGCGCTGGCTCTCCCGGACCATCACGGCCAATGCGTCGCCATCCGCCGGGACACCTTCTTCGGACAGTGGCCGCGCCAGAGCCTCCGCCGTGGCAGCCTCATCCAGGCGGCCTATCCGGATCTGTTCGGCCCGGTTCCAGAAGGAAGCGCCCATCGCGCTCAGGCGCCCCTCCAGGTTCGGGGTCCCGGCGAGCACGACCAGACACGGAAGTTCCGCTCCAACCTCCTGCGCCGCGTTCAGGAGAGCGCGTCCGACGGCGAGGTCCAGGGTGTGGGCTTCATCCGCAACGACCAGCAGCGGCGCCTTCCGCGCGCGGGAAGCAAGCATGTCCTTGAGGAGTGGGCGCCGGTCACGGCCCGACGTTCCTGCCCACGAAAGGCCGCCGGCGCTGAGCTTCCCCGGGACGAGCGTCCTCCACCACCGATCGGGAGTCGCCAACTCGGTGAGCCGCGTCTGGTCCGGGATCTCGCTGGGAACAAGCACCAGGGTCTCCACGCCGGACGCCGATGCCTCGTTCCGGAGCCACCGGAGCAGCGCGGTCTTCCCGTTCCCTCGGGGCCCGTAGAGCACGACCTGGGTTCCCGGAGCGGTTCCGTGCGTCAGATCCGTCAACAGCTCGCGGAAGAGCGCCTGTTCGCGCTCCCTCCCCCCGAGATAGGGGGGCGTGGCTCCCGTTTCGGGGCGGAACGGCCCGCGAACACTGGGGACGCCCATATCGCCAGTCTAACCCTCCTCGATCATGCCGCGGTTCCGCCCGCTCCACGAGTCGCCTGCTGTTGCGCGAAGGATCGGCCTCCGTATGTGAGTCAGCGAACGGCCCTCAACAGTCGCGCTTGCCGTACCGAGCGGTCGCCCGGAAATGGCCTTGAATCGCTCCCCGTCCGCTCGACCCGAGCGGCCGCTCGCGGATCTGGGCCAGTCCGTCAAGGTTGACAGAACCCTACGAGATTCAAGAGAATTGGCGGTTCGGCTCCAATAAATCGAATATTGGGACGAAGTTTCTGGTTTCCGGCGCTCGCAGGCGCCGGGGCAATCATCCCATTTAGAACGACTTAGGCAGAGAGAAACCCCGGCCGCGGCTTCTGGTCCGACCGTTGCTCTCTCTGGCTGACATCTTTCTCCTTTCCATGCTCCCGACCCCACAGGAGGACCAAGCAGCATGAGAAAACTCATTCTCTTTACGCTGCTGGTGGCGTGGCCGAGTGCGGCCCTGTCCCAGCAGATCTACGGACGCCTCGAGGGCGCCGCGAACGACGCGCAGGGTCTCGTCCTCCCCGGAGTGACGGTCACCCTCGAGTCCGAGGAACTCGTGGCGGCCCGGTCCGCAACGACCGACGTGGACGGTTCCTACCGGTTCGCGCAGCTCGTCGCGGGCAGCTACAACATGACCTTCGAACTGGGCGGCTTCCAGACCGTCGTCTTCGAGGACATCACCGTGGTTGGTGGTTCGACCTTCGAGATCAACGCCACGATGGACATCGCGACCGTCGCCGAGACCGTCACCGTGACCGGTGAGTCTCCGGTGGTGGACGTGAAGACCACCGGTGTGTCGGCGACCTTCGACACCACCCAGCTCGAGGATGTCCCGTCGGCCACCGACATGTGGGCGGTCCTCCAGCAGAGCCCGGGCGTGCGGATGCGCGGCTACGACGTGGGCGGGTCCCACAAGAGCCAGCAGTCCGGCTACGAGACGTTTGGGGTCCGGGGACAGAACCGGATCATCAACGACGGCGTGAACACCACCGAGGGGACCGGCGGCGCGGGGGGTTACTACGACTTCTACGCGATCGGCGAGTTCCAGGTGTCCGCGCAGGGCGCCGACGTGGAGTCGAACACGCCGGGCGCGACGGTGAACGCGGTGTGGAAGAGCGGCGGTAACGACTTCTCCGGGACCGAGCACTTCGCCTACGAGCCGCCGGACATGATCGCCGACAACCTGCCGTCCGAGCTCGCGAGCCGCGGCGGCACGACGGCGCCGGTGATCGAGTTCTACGAGGCGCACATTGACCTCGGTGGCCCGATCGTGCGGGACAAGGCATGGTTCTACGCTGCCTACAACCGGTTCGTCATTGACCGGATCATCTCCGGACAGCCCGAGTCGGAAGGTACCGACCTCGGCGACTTCGACATGTTCACGGTGAAGGCGAACTGGCAGATCACCGATCGGGACCAGTTCATCACCTTCCACCACTGGTCGCTGAAGCAGAAGCCCTTCCGGGGCCTGTCGGCGGTCCGTCCGGCGGAATCCATCCTGGCGCAGGACTCGTGGTCCTGGCTGCACAAGGCCGAGTGGCAGCGGGTGTGGAGCGACCGTCTCTACAGCAACATCCAGGTGAACCACTTCGGTTTCGGCTGGCCGATGACGCCGGCCGTGGACCCGGCGACCAAGCCGGCGCGGATTGATCTCGGGACCGGCCAGTGGTCGGGCGCCGGCTGGCGGCCGTTCACGTTCAACCGGTGGAAGCCGCACACGACGGGTCAGTTCAACTACTACCTGCCGACGGAGAGCGGGAGCCACGACCTGAAGTTTGGCTGGGACTGGCAGATTGACGAGCGGCAGTTCGGCTGGAACGCCAACTCGGGCGCCGTCCGCTACCGGGACGACAGCACCAAGGATCCGCCGAGTCCGATGAACGTGGATCAGATCGAGTTCCACAGCTTCCCGAACTTCAACTACGACCGGAACACCCACCTCGACCTGTACGCCCAGGATGTCTGGACAATCAGCGATCGTCTGACGGTCAACGCCGGTTTCCGTTTCGGGAGCCAGCGGATGGGCTACCTGGGTTCGAACAATGTTCCCGGTGGGCCGTGTGATGCCGCTCTTGGCTGTCTCCGCGAGATCGCCGATGTGGACGCGAACGTGCATGCGGCGCTGCCGCTGCTGTTCGGCCAGGGAGGCGAGGTCGCCGGCGAAGACAACCTCATCAGTTGGTGGAACATCGCCCCGCGCGTGGGTTTCACCTATGACCTGACCGGCGAGGGCCGCTCGGTCCTGAAGGGCTACTTCGGCCGCTACTACCACAACATGAACACCGGGATTCCGGCCGCGAACCCGGGCGGCAACAAGTCCGTCACCTACGAGTTCCTCGACCAGAACATGAACGGACTGTTCGATGGCGTGAGCGAGCTCGGCACCCGCCTTGGCGGGAGCACCGGCGCCGGACTCGGCATCGAGCGCAGCGCTCCGGTCGGCGCGGACATTGATCAGGGCATCGTGCAGCCGTACGTTGACGAGATCAGCGCCTCGGCCGAACACCAGATCGGTTCCGACATCGGAGTCCGGTTCTCGTTCGTCCACAAGCGCCAGACCGGCGCTTGGGGCAACCTGAACATCGCGCGCATGGGCAACCTGACGAACACGAAGACGATCGCCTGTCCGGCATCGTGCGGACCGGGCGCGAACGACTTCGGCACGGACCCCGGCTACGGCGGCACAGGCCTGACGGTCAACGACCTTCCGGATGGGGCTCCCCTGAGTGAGAACCTCTACACGAACGCGCCGGAGAACGAGACGAAGTTCAACTGGAACACGCTTTCGTTCGGCGTCAACCGCCGGTTCCGGAACAACTTCTTCTGGAACGCCTACTTCGACTACCAGTGGCGGCACGAGGGCCGGACTCCGGGCCAGTCCACGAGCCCGCTCACCACGGATCCCGTCGGCGTCGGCTGGGGCCTCCAGTACGGCTCCATCCCGTTGATCCAGGACCTGAGCAACTGGCAGCTCAAGAGCGCCGGCCGTTACGTGATGCCGTATGACGTCGGCACGGCGGCGACGCTGCGCGTCGTCAGCGGTTTCAACTGGGCGCCCATGGTTCGGGTCCCGGTGGGCAACGTCGGCAGCCAGACGATCTTCCTGGACAACATGAACAACCGGCGGTCTGACAACGTCATCATCCTGGACTTCCGGGTTGACAAGGGCGTCAGCCTCGGCGACAGCGCGGAGATCGAGTTCATGCTCGACCTGTTCAACGCGCTGAACGGCGCCGCGGAGACGAACTTCTTCATGAGCGCCGGCGGCAACTACCTGAAGACCATCGAGTGGATTCAGGGCCGCACCATCGGCCTCAGCGCCCGTCTGACCTTCTAGGGATTCCCTAGCTCAAGCACCTTCCAGGCCCGCCGCCCTCCGGGGCGGCGGGCCTTTCGCTTTCCGGGGCCGGCCTTCGGTCGGCAGCGCGGCCAGCTCCTCCGCCGTGTAGCACGCACGGGCTGGGAGCGCCGGCTTCAGCCGGCACCCGCTGCGCGGAGCGCAGCGGACGGAGCGACGCTGGCGCGCCCGACGGCGTTCGGCTGTTTGTCCATCAGCGCGCACCGCCGCACGACATCCGCGAGCCTTCGGCTCGCTGTGCCGGCTGAAGCCGGCGTTCCAAGCCGTACGCGCCGTCGGTGCCGGACAACGGTGTGCGGTTGCGCGGCCCTGCGGGCCACTGTGCCGGCTGAAGCCGGCGTTCCAATCCGTACGTCCCGATGGGCCAACGTCAGCCGAATGGCGGCCGAAGACGGGGCTTACGACCGTTCGTTGCGTCCCGCCCGGCGCTGAGGGACGCGCGGGCGGATCAGCTTCGCGGTTGCCGGGGGGCCTGCCGCTTGAGGACGTAGCGGCCGAAGCTCGGGATGCCGAGTTCCCACCGGTCGTCTGCCGTTTCCCAGATCACTCCGAGATCGCTGAGCTTTTCGAGCAGCGCGATCCGGTCCGGTCCATCGGGGCTCTCGGCGGCGACCTTGTGCAACACGGAACGGAGCGCCTCGTAGCCGACGTGCCCGCCATTCCCGGTCACGAGCGCGACGACGGGACCCAGCGCGGCGTCCACCCGGTGTTTCACGGCTTCCATGTAGCGCCCGCCGTAGAACCGCGCGATCTTCTCCTGCGCTGCGGCGATGCCCTGCCGTGCTTCCCGTTCCGAGATTGAGGCGACCCCCTGGCGTTCGGCGGCGTCCCACGCGGCGCTTCCGAGCAGTTGAATGAAGTATGGGTAGTCTTGGGTTTCCTCCGCGACGAGGTGGACCACACCTTCCGTGAGGGGTCGTCCCGAATCCTCCGCCGGCTCGGCGAGCGCGGCGACGGTGGCGGCCCGGTCCAGCCGTCCGATGCGGAGCTGCTCGAAACCGCGTTCGTTATGGGTTCCCATTTCGCGGAGGCGAGACGGGGCATCGGGGGTCCCTGCCGCCACCAGCAGGAACGGCAGTTCATCGCGCTTCGCCGCCTGCGCCGCATTGAGGAATGAGGTGCCGACCGCTGGGTGCACCGCGTGGAACTCATCGGCGAGGATGACAAGAGGCGCCGCTTCCCGGCCGATCCATGCGAAGAACAGCTTCCTGATGTCCTCCTCCCGCGGTCCCGGTTCGCTCGTGACCCCGAACGGCCCCAGACTCGCTCCCGTGACGCGGGCGCCACTCCTGCCGGCGCATTGCCGCATAAGGCGGACGAGTCCGGGCCGGTCTTCCATTTCCGAGAGCGGGAAGTCCTCGACGCGCATGCCGTGCTCACGCGCGATGGCCGCGATGCGGGCCAGCAGGACCGTCTTGCCGTTGCCGCGCGGCCCGAAGAACAACAGGTCCTGCGGGGGTGGCCGACCGCCGTCGAGATCATTGATCAGCCGGTTCGCGACGCGCAGTTCCGTGTCGCGCCCGGCGAGTCGGGGCGGCATCGTGCCCCGTCCCGGTCGGAACGGGTTCCTCGCGCGATCCGTCACGGAACCACTCTACCGCGTTCGCGCGATCCCGACCTACGCCCGATGCCACGCCAAAGATGCCCGCCCCCACCGGGAGACGTCCGTTCGTCGGGGGTTCCCGATTCCACTGGGCGGCGGTGCGATACTCGGCGGCGATGCGCTTCTTCAACCGCATGGGGCCGGTGGATGCTGACCAGCACTACGTCATCCCGCCGCTTTCCCGGGTGGACCTCGATGAGATCCTGACGCTCATCCGGCAGCGGGCCTACCTCGTGCTGCACGCGCCGCGGCAGACGGGGAAGACCTCCATCCTGCTGGCGCTCCGCGACCTCTTGAACTCGGGCTCCGAGGGGGACTATCGGTGCGTCCATGCGAGCCTCGAGGCCGGACGAACCGCGAACGGGGACGTGGAGCGGGCCATGCGCAGCGTCCTCGGCGAGATCGGTGCGCGGGCTAAGGACACGCTCGACGACGACTCGGTGGGACGCTCGTGGCAGGAGACCCTGGCCTTCTCGGGTCCCGACCGCGCGTTGCGGGCGGTCCTGGGCCGGTGGGCGGCGGCGGACCCGCGCCCGCCGGGGATTGGGCAGGCCTTCTATCCAGGCCCGTCAGACCCAGTCGTCCAGGATGTCGGACGCGCCGATGGGTTTGGCGCGCACGTCACCTGGACCGAGAGGGTATTCGTTGGGCGTGCGGCAGAACAGCGTCATCGCCCGGACCGCCCCGGCAGGCAACTGTGCGGCGACCCGGCGGAGCGCCGCGGCATCGCGCGCCGCGGGATGCTCGCTCCATTTCGCGTCCGCCAGCCGGAAGCTTCCCCCGCGGTGGAGAAGGAAGTCGGCTTCGCGGCTGCGGTCGCGATAGAAATGGAAGTCCCAGCCTCCTCGACGATTCGCCTGGGTGCGGCGTAGTTCGGCGCAGACCAGCGTCTCCCAGAGCGGTCCGGCGAGCGGCGATTCGTCGAGGTCGGCGGGCGCATGGATGCCGCACAGGAAGGCGGCCAGCCCGGCGTCCCGCAGGTACAGCTTGGGTTGTTTGACCAGCGTCTTCGTCCGGTTGGAGAACCACGGTTCCAGCAGCACGATCTGGTGCGACGCCTCGAGCGCCGACAGCCACGCGGCGGCGGTGGAGCCGCTGATGCCGATGTCCCGCGCGAGATCGGCGCGGTTGAGAAGGCCGCCCGAACGCAGTGCGGCCGCGCGCAGGAAGCGTTCGTGGTCCCGCAGGTTCGCCACCCGGAGGAACTGGCGCAGGTCCCGTTCCAGATAGGTCAGCACGAGGGACCGGTGGAACTCGCGGGCCTCGATGCGCAGGTTCTGGTACAGCTCCGGGAACCCCCCGCGCACCAGGAACTCCTCGACCGTGAGCCCCGGATGGGCCGCCCGCGCCTCGGCGAAGGAGAGCGGCTCCAGTTCGACGACGCTGGCGCGCCCGGCGAGCGAGTCCGAGACCGACCGCATCAGCGCGAGCGGCTGCGAGCCGGTGAGGAGGAATGCCCCGGGACGCCCGCGATCGCGATCCACCGCCACCTTGAGATACCGGAAGAGACCTGGGGCGTACTGCACCTCGTCCAGGATCACCGGCGGCGGATAGCGCCGGAGAAAGGAGGCGGGGTCGCGTTCGGCCTGCTCCGCTTCGCTCGGCAGATCCAGGGTGACGAAGGCGTGATTCGGGAAGAGCCGCCGCATCAGACTGGTCTTCCCGGTCTGCCGCGCGCCGGTCAGCACGACCACAGGCCGGGTGGCGGCACGCTCGACAAGCAGCGCCTCGATGTCTCGATGAACCCACATCGTGCAAATTCTACGATGTAATCGAATGATTTGCCCTTTCTAAACGCACGATTCTCCAACAGAAGCGTCCGGGCGAGCGCCGTTGGGCCTTCCGCACGAGGGAAGGTTCTCTAGATCTCGACCTCGTGATCTGCAAGCGCATCCAGGTCGGCTCGAAACCGCTCGGCATCAATTCGTGGTGCGGTCGTCGCCGCGGCCTTGATCACGCCCCGGGGTACGAACTGGCGAGCCGCCACGGGCCTCAGTTCCGCGACGGGCGTCCCTTTGCAAATCACGGTCAGATGCTCACCCGCCTCCACTTGACGCAGGATTGCCACGAGATCGTTGCGAAGCTGACCTTCGGTAACGGTATGCATCGCTGGCTGGGATGACCCTCGGGCCACCCGATCGGGGAGGAATTACTCCGGGGCGCGCTCGTACTTGGTGAGCCCGCCGCCCGCGGTCGGACGTGAGGCCGGCCCCTCGGCGACGAACACGTTGCCGTCCTCGTCCACCGCGACGCCCTCGCCGGCGACTCCCTGGAGCACTCGCCCCTCGGCCGGGTAGTGCGGCGGGATGAAGGCCGTCACCTTGTCCTCGCTGGCGTGGCCGATCCGGACCCCGTTCAGCCAGCCGTAGTGGTTGGTCTCGGTGGACTCGGAATCAATCGCGTAGAGCATGTCGTCGTCGGTGATGAAGAGTCCGCTGATCCGGCTGAACTGGTAGTAGGTGTCCAGCAGGTTCCCGTCCTGGTCGAAGATCTGGATGCGGTGGTTGCCCCGGTCGGCCACGAACAGCCGGCCCTGGGAATCGAACTCCAGCCCGTGCGGGGTGCGGAACTGGCCGGGGCGGAAGCCGATGACGCCCCACTCCTTGATGAAGTTGCCTTCGGAGTCGTACTTGAGGATGCGCCCGGTGCGCCCTTCGGGCGGATCCGGGCTCTGGCCGCTGTGGCCGTCGGAGACGAAGATGTCGCCGTTCGGCGCGGTGATGACGTCGCACGGCTCGTGGAGCTGGCCGGGGCCGGCGCCCGGCTGCCCCGCGATCCCGAGGCGCATCAACTCTTCGCCCTCGGGAGTGAACTTGATGACCTGGTGCCCCTTCGTCCTGGCCTCGTTGCCCTGGGAATCGGTCACCCAGACGTTGCCGTCATCGTCCACATGCAGCCCGTGCGGGAGCACGAAGAGCCCGGCGCCGAACTCCGCGAGGAGTTCGCCCGTGTGCCGGTCGTACTTCAGGATCGGGTTGATGTGGGGGTTTTCCTCGCAGCCCCCGGCCAGGGCGTTCGCGCCGCAGCGGTCGTAAACCCAGACATGGCCGTCCGGGTCGATGTCCACGCCGGCCGTGGAACCCCAGGTCCGCCCGTCCGGGAGGTCGGCCCACTGGGTGATGACCACGGGATTCGGGTTCGGCAGGTTCCGCTGCACCAGATCGGGGCTTCCGGCCGGTTCCTCCGTCTCGACCGGCGTCTCCCCGGCGCAGCCGGCGAGCGTGAACGCCACCATGGTCGCCAGCAGCAGGATCTTCACATCGCGCATCGTGTCGCTCCTCGGGGCAGAAGTTGCCGCTCCGGCCGGGGAGTGTATCCGCCGCCATGGGCCTCACCGGTCGGATACGGTACGGACTCCGATGACACCCGAACAGATCTCCCGGTGGGCCGCTGCCGGCGAGTCCGAGACGCAGGAGTTCAAGGAGACCACCGGACAACGACGGGAAGCCGCGAAGGCCGTGTGCGCCATGCTGAACCACCGTGGAGGACGGGTGATTTTCGGAGTGAGGCCGAACCGGGTGGTGACGGGTCAGGTCGTCGGCGCCGACACCCTGGAGGACATCGCCCAGGAGTTACAGCGGGTGGACCCGCCGGCATTCCCGAGCGTGGATCGAGTGGACCTCGGAAGCGGTCGGGCGGTCATCGTGGTGACCGTTTCGACCGGGGCGGGCCGTCCTTACAGCTACCAGGGGCAGGCGTATCGGCGCGTGGGTGCGACGAACCTTCGCCTGTCGCGCGAGGAGTACAACGGGATGCTCCTTGAACGGGTGCATGCCGATCGGCGATGGGAGAACGAGGAGGCCTCCGGGTGGACCGTGGCCGACCTTGATCACGACCAGATCCTCGAAACCGTAGCCGAGGCCGTGCGTCGTGGCCGGCTCGCCGAGCCCGGCACACGGGAGCCGGAACCGCTGCTCCGGGGACTCCATCTCCTGCGCGGAAATCGGCTGCTGCGCGCGGCCGTGGTGCTGTTCGGACGGAGCGAGGAGATGGCGGCAACCCATCCCCAGTGCCTGCTCCGCGTAGCGAGGTTCCGGGGGACTTCCCGGACGGAATTCCTCGACAGCCGGCAGTTTCACGGAAACGCTTTCGATCTGCTGCGGAAGGGGCAGCGTTTTCTCGTGGAAAGCCTGCCGATCGCGGGCCGGGTGCTG
Source organism: Vicinamibacteria bacterium (assembly GCA_963555995.3). Taxonomy (GTDB): domain Bacteria; phylum Acidobacteriota; class Vicinamibacteria; order Marinacidobacterales; family Marinacidobacteraceae; genus Marinacidobacterium. Next base: position 41,303 of record OY821641.1, read on the forward strand.
CCCGGCCTGTTCGAGCGGGTGGATGACCCGCTCTACCCCCCCGAAGCGCTCCGTGAAGCCCTTGCGAACGCGATCTGCCACCGGGACTACTCGATGGGGGGTGGCTCCATCGGAATCGGGATCTACGACGACCGGCTCGAAGTCACGTCAACGGGTTCGCTCCACTTCGGCCTGACGCCGGAAATGCTCTTCAAGCCTCATGAGTCGCGTCCCTGGAATCCCCTCATCGCGGGGGTGTTCTACCGGCGCGGCGTCATCGAGAGCTGGGGCCGAGGGACGCTCAAGATGGCGGAACTTGCCGAGCGGGCCGGGCTTCCCCGCCCGGAAATCGAGGACTCCGGCGGCGCCGTGACCGTGCGCTTCCGGCCGGGCCGGTATGTGCCGCCTCAGCGGGTCGGCCTCGATCTGACCGAGCGTCAACGCGCCATTTTGGCGATTCTCGGCGAGACGCCGGCCGGAGCTGCGCTTCGTGACATCCTGCCCCGGCTCGTGAACGGCGCGACGGCCCGCCAGGTTCGGGAGGATCTGCAGGCCCTGCGTACGCTCGAACTGGCGGGCCCCACGGGCCGGGGACGAGGAGCCCGGTGGCGCCGGTCGTAGCGGGCCGAGTGCTGCGGGAGTCACGACGGACCTCCGCTCGGGCCAATTCATGGCCCATTCGGGCCAATTCGCGGCTCATTCCATGTGTTGCCCCACGTAAGTCATTGATTACAGGTTCTTTGAATCGCTCGGGCCAATTCATGGCCCATTCGGGCCAATTCGCGGCTCATTCCACGTGTTGCCCCGCGTAAGTCATTGATTACAGGTTCTTTGAATCGCTCGCGCCAATTCGTGGCCCTCTTCACGCCGGACTCGTCGGCGGTATCATTACCGGAAATGAAACCGGAAATACCGAACGAAGGAGTCACACGGAGCGCCGCCTCCCGCGTCGCGCGCCACCGTGTCCGAGTGGCCGCACGTGGGATGGCGCGCCTTGAGGTCTCGGTTCCCCGAGCGGACGCTGCGCTCCTCAGGTCCGTGGCGCGAATCCTTCGCGAAGGTGGCGAGGAGGCCGTGGAGGTCCGGCGAAACCTGGCGGCCGCGGCGCCTCCTCCGGTCGCCCGGACGGGCGCCGAACTCTGGGCCTTGCTGCGCTCCGGCCCGCTCTTCGACGTGGAACTGGACATTCGGCGCGAAACCACCGACCGGCGCCCCGTGGAGTTCGAGTGACGGGGTTTCTCCTCGACACCAACGTTGTCAGCGAGAGCGCCAGGCGTCGTCCGGAACCACGGGTCGCCGCCTGGTGGTCGGCGCAGCGATCGGACGAACTGTTCGTAGCGTCCATCACGATCGGTGAACTCGTCCGCGGTGCGCGCAAGATCCAGGAGCCAGCAACGGCAAGGCGCTATGACGAATGGATCCAGGATTTCGTGATCCCCAGGTTCGAGGGGCGCATCCTGCCGTTTGATGACCGGGCCGCGTTCCGGTGGGGCGAGATGATGGCGGCGGCGGATCGCATCGGCCGCAAACGGCCGCCGCTGGACGCTCAGCTGGCGGCGATTGCGGCGTTGCACTCCCTGACGCTCGTCACCCGGAACGTTCGAGACTTTCGCAGCCTCGAGGTTCCCATCCTCAATCCCTGGGACGCCTGACCAGGGTTCCGGCCAGCCGAGCGCGCTCAGGGACGCTGGCCGGGGTTCCCCGGAAGCGGACCCACGTAGCTGCGTCCAGCGCGATACAGCATGAGGCGCTGGCGGATGGCGGCGGCGAGTTCCGGATCGTTGGCGGCAACCAGCCCTTCCGCCCGTTCCGTGGCCCGGATCGCGCCTCCGAAATCCCCCGCGGCGGCGAGGGCGGCCCCGAACAGGTCCAGCGAACGGGGTTCCTGGAACGAGAACTGCGCGGCGAGACGCTCGGCGAGCCGCACCGCCTCTGCCGGGTTCCGCAGATCGCGTCTCGGGTGAGCGGCGAGGATTCCGGCCAGGGGACCGAGCGCCGCGGGCAGCTCCGAGTCGATCCGGAGTGTGTCCCGGAATGCGGCGATCGCTTCGGCCGGCCGATCGGCGCCGAGGAGCGCCGCGCCCAGCGTGGCGTGCACGCCGGCCGACTCCTCGCTCAGTTCCACCGCGGTCGTGAGCGGGTCCACCGCTCCCGCGAAGTCTCCGGACTGAAGCAGTGTCTCGCCGAGTTCGTAGTGGGCGTGGGGTGTCCGGGGTCTCTCGGCGGCGGCCTCCCGGAAAATGGCCGTCGCTTCGGAGATGCGACCGCCATCCCGGAGTAGTGCGCCCGCCTTCAGACGGGTCTCGTAGTCCGCGCCGCCTTCGACCGCCTCCCTCAGCAGCGCCTGAGCCTCGCCGCGCGCTCCGCGGATGTGGAGCAACTCCGCGAGTCCGGCACGGAGGCGGGCCGCCTTGGCCGGCGGGTTCTCCTCGGGCATCCGCCGCTCGTAGAGCTCCTCCAGCCAGGCGAGTTCCCCGCGGCCGGCCGCGGAACCCGGGGTCGGCGGTTCTCCGGGCAACCGGATCCAGTGGTCGGTGAACGGAGTCCCGTGGAACGCCTCGCTCTGGGTCGGCAGGTGGCACCCCGCGCAATCGGAGTCGGCCGTCACGACCGTCTGCCGGTGGAGCGACGGGACGTCCTCGTGGCAGCGGGAGCAGACGGTGCGGGTCCGATCCGGTCCGGCGGGGTTCGGCAGATGCGGGTCGTGACACTCCGTGCAGGTGATGGCCTCCGCCGGATCAGATTCGCGGAAACACGCGCTCATCATGAGGCTCGCCCCGGCGTGGCGGGCCAGGAGGGGGTCGCGGGCCAGGATCTCCCGGGGCTCGAAATCAGTCGGCTGCCGGTGGCACTGCCCGCAGAAGGCGACCTGATCCGCCGGCGAGAGCCGTCCCGGGTGGAAGATGGCGCCCGGATCGCCTCCGGCGGACTGGGCCTCGACGTGGGCGATGCCGGAGCCGTGGCAACGCTCGCAGGAGACGCCCAGCACGGCTTCGTGCGGATTGAACCGGCCGTCCTCGTCCCAGGCGAGCGCGGTGGCGTGGCAGCCGATGCAGCTTGCGCTCTCCTCGGTGGTGTCGAGATTGCCCAGCGCGTCTTCGTCCTCTTCGCCCCCGGGAGTCGGGAACCAGCCGTCCCGGGCGTGCGAGAAGGAGAGCCGGAGTTCACGCAGTCGGCCGCCGGGCGCGAAGGAAACGGGCGTGAGGCCCCGCAGTCCGGAACCGAAGACGGCATCCACCGGGACCTCCGGCGGGTCCGCCCCCGGCGCCGCGAACCGGACACCTCCATCGGCCTCGAGTTCGTAGGCTGGCTGCGCGCCGATTCCCGCCGGCCAGGAGATCGCCCGCGCCAGCATCTCGTCCGAGAACCAGCGGTCGCGCGTCGCCTCCGTCACCACGCCTGCGGTCTGCGCCATGGGATGGTCCGCCTGGGCCAGGACGATGTCCGCGTGACAGGCGGCGCACACCTCGGCGCCCACCCCCTCGTCCGGGTCAGCGAGCGGCGTCCGGGGCGCCTCCGCCGACCGGGGTGGAGGCTCCGGAGGCCCTCCTTCATCTCCACAACCCCAGACCGTTGCCGACAGGAGCGCTGCTGCGACCACGGCGCCTCGGAATCGGAGCACGCGGCGATCTTGGCCGAAGTCCCGCCAAAAAGAAAAGGCGCTTCACGGTTTCGTGTGGAAACAGGCCGCAGCCGGGCTGAGGTCCAGCCCGCCCAGGTGGAAGTAGATCGCCTCCCGGAAGCGGGCGCGGTTTCGGTAACCGCAGGCCATCTTCTTGAGCCACTGGATGCGCGAGTTGATGGCCTCGGCGCGTGCATTGGTGACGGTGGAGGTGGCGGCGTTGATCACGCCATCCCAGTGTCGCTTGATCATCCGAGCGACACGCTTGATGGGTTCCAGGCGTGAGCGGATGGCCCAGCCGTACCACTGCTTCCACCGGCGTTCGGCCCAGCCCCGGACCCGGTATCCCCACAGGGTTGCGGCCAACTGCTTGATCGCCCAGGCGCGCGCCACCCGGAGTTCACTGTTCCGCAGGGTGGCGAATTTCAACTGCTGCCGGCGATTCAGCGTCCCCGGCTTCATCTGCCACAGGTACCTGCTCTTGTTGAGCCGGTCGTCCCCGGAGCGCAGCAACTCCCGATGCTCCTCCCGGCGCACCCGGTCCACCGCCTGTCCCAGGTGCTGAAACACGTGGAACTTGTCGAACACGATCTCCGCTTCGGTGTTCTCCCGGACCGACCGGATGTACGGCTGCGCCATGTCCATCGCCACCTGCTCAAGCTCGGCACACCCTTCCGACCCCAGTTCCTCGAAGAAGCCGTCAAGAGCCGTTTGGCTCCGCCCGTCAGCGACATACAGGACGCTGCCTGCCAGATCGTTCACCACCGTCACATACTCGTGCCGCTTCTGGAAGGAGGTCTCATCCACCCCGATCCGACGGGGCGGACGGAGCTCCCGGCGCGCCAGCCCCCGCCGCACCGCCCGGTGCTGGATACCCGCCACCTGACCCCACGAAAGACCGAACTGCCGCGCGACCGCCGAGGCGCTCGCTTCCAGAAGCCAGGCGATCACCAGCCCCTCGAAACGGGCCGTGAATCGGGAGTTCGCATCCGCCCACGGGGGAACCACCTGTCGCACCCCATGCACCGTGCAGCGCACCCGCGGGATCTCCGCCACCAACCAGGTCTGATACTGCATCGTGTCCAGATGCCGCCAGCGCCGCCGCCGCCCGTCGTGCCGCTGACCCGCCTCGCCGCACTCCGGGCACGCCAGGCGGCCTCCCGTCCACACCACCATCACCTCAACCTCCTCCGTCTCGTGGCGCACCAGGACCTCCGACACCTGCCACGGGGGACGCAAGCCGAGAAGCGATTGGTAATGCTGGGTGATGTACGTCATCACGCCAGCATAAAACGACGCCTCCCGAGCACCCTCCCGAAACCGCGCCCGCTTCCGGGAGGCGATCTACTTCCCCTGGGCGGGCTGGATCTCAGCCCGGCTGCGGCCTGTTTCCACACGAAACCGTGAAGAGCCAAAGAAAAGGCCCGCCGACCCCTTGCGGGGCCGGCGGGCCGTGCTGTTCCGGCGGAACCGGTTGGCTGGCCTCCTGTCAGATCAGAAGGTCAACCTCGCGGAAAGCCCGATGGTTCGTCCCTTCAGATATTCCACGATGTTCTGATAGGGCGTCACCGAATCCAGCAACTGGAAGTTCACGATCGTGTTGGCGTTCATCGCGTTGAAGATGTCGAAAATGAACTGTGCGTTCATGCGATCGCTCAGCGCGAAGGACTTGTCGAGTCGGAAGTCCACGATGGTGACGTTGGGCGAGCGGGCCTCGCTCATGGGGGCCAGCCAGGAGGTGACCGTCACCCGTCCGTCGTACACCGTGTTCCGGTGGGTCGGCGCATAGTTGTAGCCGCTCACGAGCCGATACGTTCCCGCCACTCCGATCTCGTACGGGAGGACATACCGTGCGGAAGCCTTCAACTGATAGGTGGTCGTGTCCTGAACCGTCGGAATGTCCTGGTCGTAGTTGATGAACCAGCCCTGCGACGTGGGGTCGGAAGACAGCGGCGAACTGGTTGCCCAGCCGCTGGACGACCCGGCGGCGCTCCGCGGCTCCGACCGCCACTGGTAGTCGAAGTACACGTTGTAGAAGAAGTTGCTCCGGAACCGCTTGTTGAGTCCGAGCGAAACGGTGTGGAAGTCCATGTCGCTCTCGCCGGCCGGGTGGTTCGTGGTCAGCCGATCGGTCGTGCCGACCAGTTCCTCGGGGTAGAGGAGCAGGTTGAACGACCGGTTGTAGCCCGGGGGACACCCGTCGCAGGTCGGAATCGTGATCGGGGTGTTCAGACCCAGGTCCGCCTGGTCGTAGCTGCTCCAGGTGTTCCGCATCCGCTTGTACACGTAGGACACGCGCGTGCCGAGGTCAGCAGTCAGCTCGTGCTCGAGCGAGGCGCTCAACTCGTCCGCCCAAGGGAGGGTCCAGTTCGGATCAATCGGCGTTGTGGAGCCGGACCCGGCGCCCGCCGTATAGGACAGTTGCTGGCCCAGTTCGCTGACATCGTCGAGGACTCCGTTCATGTTCTGGTCGAGGAACTCGTAGCGGGCCGAAGGCTGGCCACCGGGGTTCGCCGACAGGAGACCAGTCCCGATGTTCGAGTAGTAGCGGCCGAAGTACGTCTTGAAGACGCTGGAACCCTCGCCGGTGAGGTCATAGGTGAGTCCCACCCGGGGCGCGACGTTCCAATGGCTGAACACATCGTCGCCAGGCGTCACGCCGCCGGCGCCGAAGACACTCATCAGGATCTGGCTCTGGTTGGACGGGAGTTCGAACTTGCACTGGAGCACGTCCTGGCAAGCGCTTCCCGGCGAGTTGTCGGCTTCGAGGTAGTAGAGGATCTGGCTGCCTACCCGCACGCCGGCCATCAGCGTCAACCGGTCGTTGACCGTCCACACGTCCTGCACGAAGAAGTCCGCGTGCATGTTCCGGTTGTCCACGAGGTTCGGAACTCCCACGAGGTCCACCTGGTGCACGTTGAGCGGGCGGCCCTGGCCCGGATCGTCGCGGTAGCGGAAGGCGCCGGAGTTCGTGTTGAACCCGCGGAGCTCGCTGTCGATCTGCCAGTCCCAGCCGAACTTGAAGTCGTGGCTGCCGTCGCCGATCGGGACGTAGTAGTTGAACTGCGCCGTGCTCTGGGGCTTCCAGCGGTTCCGGGTGAACGGCTGCCACCCGGCGCCCGACACGTGGCTGCTGGCCAGGTTGAACCTTGGCTCGTTGCCGTTGATCGGATCGTCCTTCGGGACCATGGGCCAGGTCGTCCCCATGTGGCCGACCATGATGTTGCTGAAGAACCGGTCGCTCCAGACGCGCTGCCACTCGGCCTTGTGGAGCCAGATCCAGTAGTCCTGGGCGAGGATGGATTCGGCGGGGCGGGTGGCCGAGAGGCCGCGGTTGGGCTTCCGCTTCCAGGACCAGGTCGAGAAGCCGATGAACTGGTCGCGCTCGGTGATCTGGTAGTTCACCTTCGCGGTGAAGATGTCGAAGTCGCCGATGTCGGTGGCGAGGTTCTGGTCCACGCCGGAGATCGCGGTGTCAATGTAGAAGTTGTTGTAAGCGCCGTAGAACCACGCCTTGTCCCGCACGATGGGTCCGCCGAGATCGAGGTGGAACTCGTAGAAGCTGAGCACCGGCGACGGCGAGCCGCCCTGCTGCTCCAGCTCGGACGTGAAGTTGTCGGCGATCATGCCCGGCGGGTTCCAGGCGCCGCTCTGCAGACCGGAGAAATCGTTACCGCCGCTCTTCACGGTGGTCTGGATCTGCGCGCCCGGGGTGGACATTTCCACGTCCGCGCCCTGCGCCGAGACCTGCATCTCCTCCATCGCGTAGTAGTCGTAGTAGCCGCCGGCCGAGCCGGTGCCCTCGGTGGTGTTCACGCCCTCGTAGAGGACCCGGTTCTGGCTCCGCACCCCGAAGGTCTCGTACATGGACTGCTGGCTCTTGTGCGAACCGCCCACGTCGTAGCCCTGTACCCGGATGCCCGGGCTCTGGTGCAGCACCGCCCACATGTCGGTGGCGGTGGGAACCTCGTCGAGCTGGGTCTTGTCGAAGGTCGCCGCCACGCCGGTGGACTTCACGTCCACGACCGGCGATTCGCCGGTCACCGTGACCGTCTCCGCCACCGTGGCGATCTGCATGTCGGCGTCCACCGTGAAGGTCGCGCCGGTGACGACCCGGACTTCCTCGAACACGACCGTCGAGAAGCCGCTGAGTTCGAACGAGATGTTGTAGTCGCCCGGAGGCAGCGCCTGGAACCGGTAGGAGCCATCAATGTCGGTGGTGGCGTTCCTGGTTCCGATGATGGCCTCACCCGAGAGGGTGACCGACACGCCGGGGAGGGAGAGTCCCTGGGCGTCGCGCGCCGCGCCTTCGAGGCGTCCGTACTGCTGCTGCGCGGCCGCCGGGACGGCGAACGCCAGGAACAGAAGAGCGAGAAGAGTCTTTCTCATGGTCCCTCCTTGGGGGAAAAAGTAGAAGAACGGTACCAGAGTTCGGCAAGAGATGTGCCATCGAGCGTCCGGGTCTTCCGAGACTACAAGAGACCATTTTTCAACACGATACGGAGGACAGAAGAACGGATTCACGAATCCGATCCAAATTTTTCGATCCACCGAGGGGATAGGCGGAGCCCCTCCGACAAAGGAAAAGCCCGCCGGCTTCCCTGGGGAAGCCGACGGGCCTGATCCTGTTCGGACGACTCAGCAGGCTAGAAGGTCAACCTCGCCGAGAGCCCGATGGTTCGTCCCTTCAGGTAGTCCACGACCCGGTTGAAGGGACCGGTGTCAAGCAACTGGAAGTTCGTGATCGTATTGGCGTTCAGCGCGTTGAACAGGTCGAGGATCCCCTGAACGCGCATCCGGTCGCCGAGTTCAAACGACTTGTCCACCCGGAAATCGAGAATGCCGACGTTGTCGGAGCGGTCCTCACTCATGGGCGCCAGCCAGACGTAGGGCTTCAGGCTGCCGCCGTAGAGGCTCAGCCGGTGCGTCGGCGCGAAGTTGAAGCCGCTGATGAGCCGATAGGTTCCGGCGAGCCCGATGTCCAGAGGAAGCACGTAGCGCGCCGAGGTCTTGAACTGGTAGGTGCTCGTGTCCTGCACCGTCGGAATGTCCTGGTCGTAGTTGATGAACCAGCCCTGGGCGGTGGGGTCCGCCGAGAGCGGGTTCCGCGCCGCCCACGACGTGGACGACGTGCCGGGACTCCGCGGCTCGGAACGCCACTGGTAGTCGAAATAGACGTTGTAGAAGAAGTTGTTCCGGAACCGCTTGTTCAGCGCCAGCGACAGGGTGTGGAAGTCCATGTCGCTTTCGCCGGCCGGGTGGTTCATCGTGATGTTGTCGGTCGCTCCCACCAGGTGCTCCGGAACCACCAGCAGGTTGAAGTCCCTCCCACAACCCACGTTGGGACACACCTCGTTGGCGGAGCTGACCGAGATCGGGGTGTTCCGGTTGTTCAGGAGGACCTGATTGAGGCCGCTCGACCAGGTGTTTCGCATGCGCTTGTAGACGTAGGAGACGCGGGTCCCGAGGTCTGCCGTGAGCTCGTGCTCGATCGCGGCGCTTGCCTCATCCGCGTAGGCAAGGGACCAGTCCGAAGCGATCGGTGTCCCGGCGCCCGCGCCCGCGCTGAACGCGAGGCGTTCCCCGAGTTCGGATGAATCGTCGAGCACCCCGTTCATGTTCTGATCGAGGAAGTGGTAGGTGGCGTTGGCCTGTCCGCCGGGGTTCGCGGAGCCGAGTCCGGTGCCGATGTTCGAGTAGTAGCGCCCCGCGTACGCCTTGAATACCGAAGTGCCTTCGCCCGTGATGTCATAGGTAAAGCCCGCCCGGGGGGCGATGTTCCAGTGCGAGTGCACATGGTCGCCCGGGATGGTGGCGCCCGCGCCGAAGACCTCGGTGAGGTACGTGGACTGGTTGGACGGCAGTTCGAACTGGCAGAGCAGCGAGTCGGGGCAGGGACTGCCCGGCTTGTTGTCCGATTCCAGGTAGGACAGGATCTGGCTGCCGACCCGGAAGCCGAGCGTCACCGTCAGCCGGTCGTTGACCGTCCAGACGTCCTGGGCGAAGAAGTCCGCGTGCATGTTGCGGTCGTCGGTCAGGTTCGGGACGCCGACCAGGTAGACGCGGTCCACGTTGTGGGGCCGCCCCTCGTTGACGTCGTCGAGGTAGCGCACGGCGCCGGAGTTCGAGTTCCAGCCGAAGAGCTGTGAGTCGAGTTGCCAGTCCCAGCCGAACTTGAAGTCGTGGCTACCGGTGCCGATCGGGACGTAGTAGTTGAACTGACCCGTGCTCTGCGGCTTCCAGCGCTTTGAGGTGAAGGGCTGCCAGCCCGCGCCGGACCGGATGTTGGTCGTGGCCTCGATCCGCGGCTCATTGCCGCCGGTGGGGTCGCCCTTCGGGGTCATGGGCCAGACCGTGCCCATGTGCCCGACCATGATGTTGCTGTAGAGCCGGTCGCTCCAGACCCGCTGCCACTCGGCCTTGTGCAGCCAGATCCAGTAGTCCTGGGCGAGCACGGATTCGGCCGGGATGGTGGCCGAGATGGAACGGTTCGGCTTCCGCTTCCACGACCAGGTCGAGAACCCGATGAACTGGTCGCGCTCGGTGACCTGGTAGTTCAGCTTGGCGGTGAAGATGTCGAAGTCACCGATGTCGGTGCCGAGTTCGATCGCCTGCCCGGACACCGCGGTATCAATGTAGAAGTTGTTGTAGGCCGCGTAGAACCACGCCTTGTCCCGCACGATGGGACCGCCGAGATCGAGGTGGTACTCGTAGAACTTGAGCACCGGCGCCTCGGAAGCCAGGTTGGATTCGAGGTTGCTGTCGAAGTTGTCGGCAATCCAGTCGGCCGGGTTCCACGCTCCGCTCTCGAGGCCGGAGAACTCGTTGCCGCCGCTCTTCACGGTGGTCTGGATCTGCGCGCCCGGGGTGGACATCTCCACGTCCGCGCCCTGCGCCGAGACCTGCATTTCCTCCATCGCGTAGTAGTCGTAGTAGCCCCCGGCGCTGCCGGAACCTTCGGTCGTGTTCACGCCCTCGTAGAGGACCCGGTTCTGGCTCCGCACGCCGAACGTCTCGTACATGGACTGCTGGCTCTTGTGCGAGCCGCCCACGTCGAACCCCTGCACGCGGACTCCAGGGCTCTGCTGGAGCACCGCCCACATGTCGGTGGCGGTGGGAACCTCGTCGAGTTGGGTCTTGTCGAAGGTCGCTGCCACGCCGGTGGACTTCACGTCCACCACCGGCGATTCGCCGGTCACGGTGACCGTCTCCGCCACGGTGGCGATCTGCATGTCGGCGTCCACCGTGAAGGTGGCGCCGGTCACGACCCGGACGGCTTCGAACACGACGGTCTGGAAGCCGCTCAGTTCGAACTGGATGTTGTAGTCGCCCGGAGGCAGCGCCTGGAACCGGTAGGAGCCGTCCACGTCGGTGGTGGCGTTCCGGCCTCCGATAATGGCCTCACCCGAGAGGGTGACCGACACTCCCGGGAGGGCGAGTCCCTGGGCGTCGCGCGCGGCGCCTTCGAGGCGCCCGTACTGCTGCTGGGCGGCCGCCGGCACGGCGAACGCGAAAAGCAGAAGAGCAAGAAGAATCTTTCTCATGGTTCCTCCTTCACGGGAAGGGCAAGGGGAGCTTCCGCCGACCGCAAGGCCCCGCAACATGCAGCGTGGCGGATGGCGTTGCGAATCACAGCGACACGGAAAAACTCAAAGTCGTGAACCGATGATATGGCGCGTTTCCCGCCGAAGTCCAACGGCTCCCGCCGCCGATGACGCGACGGCGGCCCGGCTCGTTTCGCCGTCCGGCGGCGTGGCGACGCGTCACCGTCGGGTAGGGAGGATGTAGCCTTGCGGGAGTGACCGACCCGTTGATCGTTCCCGCCCGCGCCATCGGCAGAGCGGAACACTTCGTTGGTCGCCGGAAGGAGTTGGCGACCTTTCGACAACTCCGGCAACTGGCGAGCGCACGGGCGGCACCGCAGTTGGTGGTGATCCAGGCGCCGCCCGGGGCGGGGAAATCGGCGCTCCTGCGGGAGGCCGCCACGGCGGCCGAGCGGGAGCACACCGTCGTGGTCGAGATCCAGCCGGCCATGCTGGACCGTGCGGAGGAGTTGCAGTCCGGCGTGGTGTCCCAACTCTCACTGCGGGATCGGTGGCGGGAGTTACTGCCGGCGTTGCAACTCGGAGTGTCTTTGGGGGCGGAGGCCTCGGTGTCCGCCGGGGGGCGGCCCCTGCCCGCGATTCGGGCGCTCGTGGATGGCTTCGCCTCGGTGTCGCGGCGCGCGGGGCCGACCGGCGCCGGGCCTTCCTGTCTGCTGATCCTCGTTGACGAGGCGCAGAAGCTCGCCGACCGCGATCCGACCGCGGTGGAACTGCTGCTCGAGCCGCTCCGCAACCGGGAGGGGCTGCGAACGGTGACGATCCTGGCCGGTTTGCCGGACACGATGGACGCGCTCCGGTCGCCGAGTCTGGCGCGAGCGGACCGCGATCTCGGACTCGGCGTGCTTCGCCGCGAAGAGAGCGTGGAACTGCTCGAACTCTGGCTTCGGGACAACGGGTTCCGCGCGGAGAATCCCGCGCGCCTCGATGCGATCGCCGAACACGCCCAGGACTGGCCGGAGCACCTCGTCCACCACATCACCGCCATGGTGGAGGCGGCGGCGGAACACGGGGGCGTAGTGGACGCGGCCGTGGTCGAGCGAACGAACGCCGCCGCCAACGAACCGATGGAGCGCTACTACGACCGGCGGTTGAGTGTCCTCGACGAGCGGCCCGCGCGCGACCACGACGCACTGGCCGCTCTGGCGATGGCGGCGGGACGACTCGGTGGCGGCCTCCACCGGCGCACCGTCACGGAGATCATCGAGGCAATGGGCGCGCGGGACGACCTGGGGCGGGCGCTCAGGCACGCCGGGGTCCTGGTGCCCGACGGTGGCCGCTCGCGCTTCGCGATCCCTTCGCTACGGCGGTACGTTCTGAAGACGGGCGTTCCGCTGCCCGCCGAGTTGGCTGCCGTCGTCGAACGGATCGTGACGCCCGACGTGTGAGCCGTCGCCCGTTCGTTCCTTGGCAGCCGGTGGCAGAACCCGCACGGCCTGGTTGCGGTGAGAATCCCGGCCCGCGGGTTGGCCGACGGGCGTGATGATGCCGCCCGCTTGGAACGCCGGCTTCAGCCGGCACCCGCTGCGCGAAGCGCAGCGGACGGTACGACGCCACCCCACGCGATGGTGTTCGGCTCCTGGTCCATCACGAGGAACAGCGGCACGACATCCGCGGGCCTCCGGCCCGCTGTGCCGGCTGAAGCCGGCGTTCCAAGCCGTTCCGGCATCTCATGACCAGCGGGGCGTGGGGAAGCGAGCGGTCACGCGCGTCTCTCCCCTCTGGCGGCCTCGGCGCTCATGCGGGTTTCACTACCGGCTCTTAACGAAACGGCGGTTCCGGCATCGCCTGGCGCAGCATTTCCAGGAAGTTGGGGGGTAACTCCACCCCCAGCCGGCGGCCGTCGTGGGCCACCTCCCAGGCGCTCTCGAAATCACCGGTGGAGGCGAGGGTGGCGGCGAGTCCCAACCGGTAGTCGCCCCGGAACGGTTCCTTGCCGACCGCGATGCGGAAATGGCGGATCGCGTCCGCGAACTGGCGGTTCGCCGCGAGCACCTGGGCGATCGAATCATGGGTCCCCGCGCGCTCGGGCTCCTGTTCCAGCGCCCGCCGGAACCAACGGAGCGCATCGGCCCTTCTGCCGCCGAGCGCGGCGATGCTGCCGAGGCTGGAGAGCGCTCCGGGATGGTTCGGCTGGATCTCGAGGGCGTGGAGGCAGCGCCGCTCCGCTTCGCCGAGGTTTCCGGACTGCGCGAGCACGATGCTCGAGTTGATGAGCGCCGCGACGTGGTCGGGGTTCTTTCCGAGCGCGGTGGTCCAGGCGGCCAGCGCCTCGTCGTTCCGCCCCTGCCGGGAGAGGTTGTTGCCGAGGTTGTAGTAGAGGTCGGCGGCGTCCGGGCGCGACTGGATCATTTCCCGGAGCAGGCGTTCCGCCACCTCGGGACGCCCGGCGCCCTCGGCGGCGAAGGCGCGGCGCTCCTTGCCGATCACGGAAGCCGCCGCATTGTTCACCGCATCTATCAGCGGGTCGCGGATCATGAGGTCGTGGTCGAGGCTGCGGGCGCGTTCCGCCGCCGCTCTCGCCTTGTCGCCGTCCCCCGTCCGCCGGTACACCCGGGCGAGCGCGGCGGCGATGGCGCCGGACTCGGGGGCGAGCGCCTCCGCCTGTTCGAGAAGCGGCAGCGCCTCTTCGAGGTTGCCGTCGCCCGCGAGCAGGCGTCCGAGCCGGAAACTCGCGGCCGCGGTGTTGGCCGGCGCGGAGCGGGTCGTTCCCAGGCGGTCGAGCGCGGCGCGGTAGTGGCCCTTGGCGGCCTCGGCGTCCGCACGGTCCTCGGCGATCTGTCCCGCGAGCAGGTAGGCGGGAATGTAGGAGGGATTCAGGTCGATCGCTTCGAGCGCCGCGGCTTCGGCCAGTTCGGGGTTCGGGCGCCACAGGGACCGGGCTCTGAGGTAAGGAAAGCGGTAGTCGTCCGCGGCCAGCGCGCTCGCGGCGGTGTACGCAGTCGCCGCCTCGGAGTGGAGTTCGTGGGCCAGGAAAGCGGCGCCGAGCGCCGCCCAGCGGTCCGGGGAATCGGGATCGCCGAGGACCCCGGCCCGGGCGCGGCGGATCATTTCGGCGACTTCCGGTTCCATCCGGGAGAGATTCGGTTCCGGAGGGTCGGGAAGGTCCGGGCCGCCGCCGCGCAGGACGAAGAAGACCGCGATCAGGAGCGCGGCGGCGGCCCCGAGCCAGAGGGACCGGGAGCGTCCCGGAGTGGGAGCCGCGGCCCTGCCGCTTCTCTCGGACGCACGCGGCGGGCGGCTGCGAGCCGCCGTCCGGTGCCGGTCTGAAGACCGGCGGTCCCTGGCGCGGGGCGGCCGGGAACGAGCCATGTCCTTCAGCGCGATTCGCCGGCGCCGCGGCGCAGGCTGACCGTATCGGCTCCGGTCGCGGGGAAGACTTCACGGGCCCCGTCCGGCCACACGACCACGAACTCGCTCACCCGGACGCCGGTGGGAACGGCGAAGAAGGCCCGCGGGTCCCCGGTCGCCAGGTAGCTGCCCCCCGGATCGGCGCGCCGAACCGATTGGCTGCCGCCTTCGAAGACGGCGGTGACCACCGCGGGGAAGGAGGGCCGTCCCTCGCGGTCCAGCGTGCCGACCCGCAGCGGCGACCCGGCGCGCTCGAAGTCGTTCCGGTAGAGCCGCGCTGGCCCTTCGGCGTTCGCCAGGAGGAGATCCAGGTCACCGTCCTCGTCGTAGTCCGCGAGCGCGAGCCCGCGGCTCACCTCGATGACGGCGGCGAAGTCTCCGGCGCCGCCAAAATCGCCGAAGAGCGCATCGTTTCCTGCGACGCCGCCGTTCCGGAACACCTGGTTCGGTTCGCCGAACGCCTTCCAGAAGGAGTCTCCGAGCGCCCCGGGAAGGGCGGGTTTCCGCTGCACCCGGCCGTTCGCGACCACCAGGTCGAGAGCGCCGTCGAGGTCGAGATCCACGAACCCGGTCCCGAAACCGGTCATCGCCATGCTGGCCGGACCGAGCCCCGACGGGCCGGTGCGGTCGGCGAACGAGAGGCCGAAGTCGGCGCCGTCGCTGCGGTAGAGCGTGTTGGTCTCGTCCGCCACGTGGGTGATGAAGAGATCGAGATCGAGGTCGTGGTCCACGTCCCCGAGCGCGATGCCCATGCCGGCCTCCGGCCGCCCGGCGTCGTTCAGGGCGACGCCCGCCAGGAAGGCGTCGTCGGCGAAACCGTCCCCGCCCTGGTTCAGCCAGAGCTGGTTCGCCTCGCCGTCGTTCGCCACGTAGAAGTCGAGGCGCCCGTCGCCGTCGAAGTCGTGGCAGACGACGCCCAGCCCCGGCGCGTGCACGGCGCGGAGTCCGGCCGCGAGCGAGACGTCCTCGAACCGACCGCCGCCGAGGTTCCGGTAGAGGTAGTCGTGGACCCCCGGGAAGACCTGCGGACTGCAGTAGTCGCGGCTGCCGTCCTGCTGGGTGCAGAACTTCCCCGGATCGTTCCGCACGTAGCGGGCGACGTAGAGGTCGAGGCGCCCGTCGGCGTCGTAGTCGCAAAACGCCGCCGAGGAAGACCACCCCTCGCCGGCCACGCCGGCGCTGGCGGTCACGTCCTCGAAGCGCCCGTCGCCGAGGTTCCGGTAGAGGAGGTCCGGCCCGTAGTTGGTGACGAACAGGTCGGTGCGGCCGTCCCCGTCGAAGTCCGCGGTGGCGAGTCCCATGCCGTACCCGGTGTCGGCGGTTCCCGAGGCGGCGCTCGCGTCGGTGAACGATCCCGAAGGCCCCTGGAGGTAGAGCGCGTTGCCGGGCGCCCCGGGCCTCGGTCCCGCGGGGTCGGTGGGCCGGCCGCCCTGGAGCAGGTAGATGTCGAGGTCCCCGTCCCCGTCGGCGTCGAAGAACCCGGCCCCCGCGCCGGTGATCTCGGGCAGCGAGAAGTTGCCCTCGTCGCCCGCGTCGTGGATGAACCGGATGCCCGCCTGTTCTGTCACCTCGGTGAATCCCTGGGCGGCAGCAGGAGCCGCGCCGCAGACGGCGACACACAGCGCCGCCGTGAAGTGTTTCCCGGCGCGGCGGCTCAAAGCCCGTTCAGTATAGGGAGGCGGACCGTGGTTTCGAGGCGGAACCGCACGGCTCGGCCGTCCGTTATGTCGGTTGCGGGGTGAGCCGCGAGTTCGCGATTCCGAGTTCCCCGCGGGAGGCACCCGATGACGACACGACGGAAGACGGCGATCGTGCTTGCGATGACGGCGCTGGTGGCGCCGGCCGCGTTTGCCCAACCGGAACCCGGGCGGTGCGAATTCCGTGATGCCCGGGAGTTGAGCGGACCGGCCACCGAGACCCTCGAGGTCGAGAGCGGGGCCGGGGCCGTCGAGATCGAGGGCGACGCGGAACTTGGGGAGATACGGGTGAGCGCGATCCTCTGCGCTTCCAGCCAGGAGTTGTTCGACGGGCTTGACGTGTCGCTTGCGAACGGCCGGCTCGCGACCAGGTATCCGACATGGCGCTCGCGCATCTTCAACTTTGGCGGCAACCGTTACGCGAGCATCTCCCTCGCTGTCCTGGTTCCTGCCGGCACCGCCGTAGAGCTGGAGGACAAGTCCGGATCAGCGGCGATCTCGAACGTGGCCGGGGCCAGGGTGGACGACGGATCGGGAAGCCTGCGCATCCGGGGCGTCGAGGGCGACGTGCGCGTCAAGGACGGCTCCGGGAGCCTGACCATCGAGGACGTCACCGGCGACGTGTCCGTGGAGGACGGCTCCGGGAGCCTCACGATCCGTGACGTCGCGGGCAGCGTCACCCTGGAGGACGGCTCCGGCGGAGCCCGGGTCCGCGGCGTGACCGGGAACGTGGTCGTGACGGACGACGGTTCGGGCGGCATCGAGATCGAGGAGGTGGGCGGCGAGGTGCGCGTCAGCGACGCCGGCTCCGGCCGTGTTCGGGTGCGTGACGTCGAAGGAGATCTGACCGTAACGGGAGTCCGGAGGTCCCGCATTGACTACGACAACGTCCGCGGCGAGGTGGACCTGCCACCGGACCGCTTGCGGTGAGAATCCGGTCCCGCGGGACGGCCGAGTGCCGTCACGGCGTCGCCGGCTTGGAACGCCGGCTTCAGCCGGCACAGCCCGCCGCAGGCGGGCGGCGGGAAGAACCTCCTTCGCCGTCATGGCGCAGGGGATCCTTTGCGGGCGCGCCATGGAGGGAGAGCCATGCGCCCCTCCGCTCGCTGAGCGCAGCGGTGCCGGCTGAAGCCGGCGTTCCAAGCCCTTTCGCCGTCTTTCCCGCCGGCGCGGTGTGAGAGGTGGGCGCCGCGCCCTATCGGCGCAGGGCGTGGCCGCGCACGAGACTCTCCAGATCGTCGAGTTCGTGGGTGGCCTGACTGGCGCTGCTCCCTGATGCGGTCCGGATCGGAAACAGCAGGCTGAGACTCCCGTCGTCGGCGCGGGAAAGCGGCATCTTTCCCTCCACTCCGCCGAGGACCGACGGCAAGCGCCCGCGGGTCCCCCTGAGGAAGACGACGGCCGTTTCCCCCTCCCGGAAGTGCGGCATCTCCGAGACCATCACGGTGGTCTCCCCGACCGTGCCCCCCGGGATGCGGAAAACGATCCGCCTGCCGGCCTGACCCGACAGCACCCGCTCGACCCGCATCGTCACCCGGGTATAGATGCGCGAACGATCGTGGTTCCAGGTGGATTCCATCTTCTCGATGGTCCCCGCCACCACCTGGGTGGCCAGTTCGGACATCTTCTGGATCCCGAGCGGCGCGAACGGTGAGGGGATGGACTCACGGCGCTGGGCCGCGAGATCCGAAGGAACGAGCAACACGACGACGAGGGCCGCGGCGGTTCCGAGGAGAAGCGCCGCTTCCGATCGGCGGCGCCACGCGGAGGGGTTCGCGGTCATCGGTGTTTCGCTCAACGAAGGTAGTTTCGCACTCGCAAGGAGATGGCGTCGAAGGACAGCCGCATCCGCTTCGCCGAGGTCATGGAGCTGGCCTTTCCGGCGAGCACCGCCCGCGATCGTCGCAGACGAGATGCACCGGATCGCAGCCGGGCGCCTCGGCGCGGAGGTGCAGTTCGTCGAACCAGCCGAGGGTCATCGTCTGGGCGATGCCTTGCCGCGTGAAAAGTGCGCGCCGGCGGAGGAGGTGACCTCGTCCCAGTCGCCGAGGCGCCCGAAGAACCGGTAGGTCTCCCCCGTACTCGCCGGCAGGCTCGCGGCTATCAGGGCGATAGCCCCCAACGGCCAGCGGCGCCGGCGCGCGTGGCCGGACGCCGACCGATTGCGGAGGCCGCTACCTGACATCGCAACTGCCTTCGGCGCAAGAGATCTCGGTGGGGTCGCACCCCGGAGACTGAGCGGTGAGGCGAAGCGGCTCGAAGTGCGCCAGCGCGAGGGTCTGCCGCAGCGAGCCTCCGACTTCGGCGAGTCGCGTGCCAAGCATGAATCCCGACGGCAGCGCCGTGTAGCGGGAAGGTTCCTCGTCGTTTTCCAGATGTTCGAACGGGATCCGGTAGGGCGTCATCAGCGAGACGTCCAGGTTCGGGTCCGCAACCTCCACCGTGAGATCCGCCACGCGGTACTCCCGAATTTCGTCACCGAGGATCGCGGCGACGAATTCTCCGGCAGCTCCGGCGCCGGCACGGGCGCGAGCCTGGATTCCCATATCTCCACAAGACGCCGAGGTCCTGTCCACCACCGTGAACCGGAGGGGCGTCGGATCGACTGCCAGGACGAATCCGCCGCCGAGCCGCGTGTCGGGGACCTCCTCCAACCAGAGCGAGTAGGTGGCGTCGGGCTCTTCGACATCGTCGGCCAGCGCGCGGATGTGCACCAGACCCGGAGTGTTCGTTCCTTCCACCCGCACGTCACCCCCGGCGGTGACCTGGTCCGGCGGGGCGTCATGACGAGCCCGCACCGGAATCCCCGGTGTTTGCCCACCGCCGGTGAAATCCCTGCCGCGACCGTCGGTCGCGGCCTGAACCGTCACCCTCGTCCCCTCGGAGATACGGATCGTGGTCCCGGGGCGCACGAAGACGCCTCCCAGGTAGATGGGAATGATCTTGTCCGGCGAAACCGGAGGCGCCGAGGGAGTCGTCGCGGACTCCTGACAACCGGAGAGAAGCATTGCCCCGGCGAGGGCCGCTCCGGCGATGATCCGGTTCGGTTTCGCGGTCATGGCGCGCGGCCCGTCCCGACGGTGATTTCCGGGAGGACGGTGAGTTGGCTCCGGTCTGCCGGGACTTGAATCCAGCGCCAGCGATCCAGGATGTCGAGACTGCCGGACTCCTGCACGGCTTCACGGAACGTGTGCGCTCCGGGAATGGCTACCGGGTGCAACCAGAGCATCACCGGTCCGGGCCGGATCCCTTCCAGGAGGAACTGGCCGGATTGATCGGTGAATGTCCCGGGGCCAAACCCCGCGGTACCCCGGGAGCCCACGGTCTGGACATAGACGAACGGCGCGGGATCCCCGTTCTCGAACACGACCCTGCCGCCGAGTGAATTGCGGGACTTGAGGAACCCGGGCGCGGGATAGAGCAGGGAGACCGCGATTTCGTCGTCGGAGGTGAGGCCCACGAATCCGAAGTCGTTCCCGTAGGACATGTTCGGATGGGGGGCGAACGCACCCACACCCTCCGGCAAGGCGCCCGCCTCGCGTACCCAGTCCGGCCTTGCCAGGGTTGTCGGCCACATCGGGTTGAGTGTCGAATGGGCGAGCCCGAGGCAGTGGCCCATCTCGTGGATCATCGTGTTCTCCAGGGCGATCCAGAACGCGATGTCGGGCAGCTCCGCCTCTCGGAGACTCTCGTAGCGATCCGTGTAGTACGAGGGATTGAACTCGATGTCGCAGCCGACCCAGTCGCCGCCGTCCCATCGCCAGCGTGCCGTCGCGGCGAACGCGAATTCGTCCTCGTCCTCCGCCGCGACTCCGAACCCGACGGTGTTGATCTGATCGTCGGCCGCCCGGTCCGCGACCAACGTCTCGTCAGCGACGACGATGGCGATCCGGGCCGTGGGAATGGCGGTCCAGTGCGCGAAGGCTCGCTCGATGAGCTCCCTCCACGTGGCAGCGGTCAGTCCCGGTACCGGCGGCAAATGCTCGTTTTCCAGGATCCGGAAGCGGAGCGGGAAATCCTCCGGCTCCCAGCGGTACGCCTCCCAGGAGGGCACGACTCCGAGCCGGCCCCCACCGAAGAAGTGGTACCCCACCGCCGGCCCGGCGAGCAGAAGCGCGAGGATCGCGAGATGCGCGAGGCGCTGCTCGTGTCTCATTCCCTTCCGCCCGGCTGGCAAGAAAGGATCGTGCCATATTGGCGCAGGGCTCGAGCGTGGTGCCACCGGGCGCCCGGCGTGAACGCCGGCCACGATCATCGGCGTCTCGGCAGGGGTGTTTGCGCCCAGTCCGGTGGCTTCGCCTACGTTGGGCCGTCGTCGGTCCCGATGCGGCCCAGCCTTGCGAGAAAGTCGGTCTCGCTCCCGGCGCGCTGCGCGGCCTCCACGACCGCTTCCGGGGAAGCACGGCGCACAACATCGAGAATCCGGTCCGTCGCCGTTTCGATGCCGCGGCCGCGCAACATCGAGACAGCGGTTTCGGCAATGCCCCGGACTCGACCTTCTGCGATGCCCCGGGCGCGGCCGAGGCCGGCCACCCGCCGCAACTGGGCATCGTCCTCCCAACTCGTCCCCTCGCGTTGTCCGAGAGCCCGTCCCACCCGCCAGAGGACCGCTTCGGTTTCCAGCGACATCGCCGGCTCGTTCAAGGCCTGGTGGATCTCCGCGGCGCGCCAGGTAGGAAACGCCCGGCTTTCGTCCGACTCCCGGTATTCGTCGCCCTCCAGCAGGTAGATCGCGAGCCGCACCGGGCGGCGCCGGGGCCGGCTCGGGGACGCCCTTTCGGGAACCTCGACCCACACTTCCGGGAATCCCCACTCGCGGTACGCGATCAGCTTCCCGCGCCGCACGTCGGTGGTGTTGTCCACTTCCAGCACCACATCCGGCAGGTCGTGTTCCCCCACGATCAGGTGCGCCAGCCCCGGGAGCCGCACCCGGTCCGGGTGCAGGATGATGGACTGGTCCGCCTGCATGATGTCGGTCAGGGTCCCGTCCGCTTCCCGGATGCGCAGGTCCATGGCCCCGAAGCACTGCGCGCCTGAGCCCCGCGCTTCGCAGATGCGTTCGACGAGCTGCGCGAGCCGCTGCGCCGGCCGCTCGTGGTAGGGGCTGGTCGGTTCCCGCGCGAGCCACGCCGTCTCCGTCGCTGCCTCCCAGTACTCGATCCGGCGTCCTTCCCACTTCGGGCCCATGATCTCGGTTTCGGTCACCCGCGCGGGAACGCAACCGGTGAACTCCAGCGCGGAGACCGGCGTCCGCCGTTTCCGATCCGCGATCGCTACCGAAGGCACGACCGCATTCTAGTGCGGTGTCCCACAAATCCTGCGGTATTCGAGCGGCGATGCATCCCGCCTGACCGCTTCGCTCGGCGTTCCGAATCCATCGGAATACACTCGGTATTCCTCCGGATTCGCGCCTTGTCAGGCGGGCGCCTCGCCGCTCTCGGTAACTCACAGGATTTGCGGGACACCACACTAGTGGTCGCCGGCCTGGGAGCCCGCGGATCGAGCGGCGTGACGCGTGGCTGCTAACCTTCGCCCATGCCCGTTTCGCCTCTCGCGTCGGCGATCCGCATCCGGGCGGAACCGCGCGACGTCACGACCTGCCGCTTCGTGGTGGACCGTCCCGTGCTTCCCGGGGGTTCGGTTTACTTCGATACCGCCGCCGGGGCGGAGAACTCCCCGATGGCGCGGGAACTCCTGAGCATTCCCGGGGTCTCCGGGGTGTTGATCCAGGACAACCTGATCACGGTGACGGCGGCGGAGAACCAGGCCAACTGGATGCCGATCGGCCGCGAGGCGGGAAAGCGGATCCGGTCGGTCCTCGAGGGCGCCGAGCCGGCGGTGGACCCCGAGGTACTCGCCGACCTTCCGGCGCCGGAGGACATCCGGGACCGCGTCCAGGCCGTCCTGCGCGACGAGATCAACCCGGCCGTCGCCTCCCACGGGGGATACATAGATCTCGTCGGAGTGGAGCGGAACCAGGTCTTCATCCGCATGGGAGGAGGCTGCCAGGGGTGCGGGATGGCGACGGCTACCCTCCGCCAGGGGGTCGAGAAGATCCTGCGCCGGGCGGTTCCGGAGATCGGCGCCATTCTGGACACCACGGACCACGCTGCCGGGACGAACCCGTACTACGAGCCAGCTCGGTAGAAGGCGAGGGGTCCCGCCCAGCGCGGGCGCCGGGACGAGACACCCCATCGTGACTTCGCGCAGACGATCTCCGGTCCGTGAGCGCCTCGGAAGCCCGCTCCTGCTCCTGGCCCTGATCCTTCCCGCTCTGGCCGAAGGCGCACCGGTCCAGTTCGGCCAGCAGCGGAATCGCGAGCAGCGGGAAGCGCCGCCCGTGGCGTGGAGCCACGATCCGCCGCCGGCGGGCACCATGATCACGCGCGCCGAACACGTGACCCGCGAGGGCTCCCACGTCGTCCTCGATGGCTACGCGCAGGTGGCCTACGAAGGACTCCGGATCCAGGCCGACCGCATCGAGATCAACGAGGAGGAGCTGAGCGTTCGGGCGGAGGGCAACGTCGTCTTCGAACGGCGTGACGAGAAGATCGTCGCCGAGTCCATGGAAGGCAGCCTCGAGGATGGGACGGCGGTCTTCAGGAACGCCCGGGGAATCCTCGGGCAGGACTTTCATTTCGTCGCCGAGACCCTCGAGGAACTCGACGACGGGGCGTTCGCGATCGAGCGGGGAGCGTTCACCACCTGCGCCCAGCCGAATCCGCGCTGGAAGTTCACCGCGACCCGCGCCGTCGTCCGGCCGGAGAAACATGTGTGGCTGCGCAACGTCGCGTTTCGGGTCAAGGACCTGCCGGTGAGCTACTTCCCGGCGCTCTACTACCCCCTCGAGGAGGACGGCCGGCAGACCGGCTTCCTCATCCCGCGCTACAGCAACTCGGACCTCCGGGGACACCTCATCAGCCAGGGTTTCTACTGGGCCATCAACCGCTCGATGGACGCGACGTTCAGCGTGGACCACTTCACGGTGGCGGGCACCGGTCTCGGCATGGAGTACCGCTATCGCGGGAACAGCGGTTCGCGGGGCGAAGCCGAAGGGTTCCTCATCAACGACAAGACCACCGAGAACCGGGAGTACTCGCTCAGCTTCAACGTGGCGCAGCGGCTGCCGGCGCGATTCCGTTTCAGCGCGGCCGGCGACATGTTCTCGAGCTTCGACTTCAGCCGGCGTTTCCAGGATTCCTTCTCGCGCTCCACCCGGCGGTTCCAGCGCGCCAAGGTGGACCTCAGCGGCCAGCTCTTCCGTCACCGCCTCAAGTTCAAGATTGATCGCAAGGACACCCAGTACACGTCCCGGAGCAGCCGCCGGCAGACGATGCCTTCGTTCTCGATCACCCGGCGGAACCTGAACCTGCTGGGGCAGTTCGTCCAGCTCGGTTACGAGGCCAACTACGTGCGCGTGGGCCGCTCGCGCCGGGATGACTTCCAGGAGTGGAACCGGCTCTTCGTGGGGCCGACCCTGGGCCTCTCGCTTCCCGAGATCCCGTTCCTGCAACTGCGGGCGGAGATTGACGCGGGGTATCTGCGCTACGGCGGTTCGATAGACCCTGAGACGGACGACTTCAATCCGGAGCTGGGACTGAGCCGGCGGTTCTACGGCACGTCCCTGCAACTGTCCGGTCCCAAGTTCGAACGTATCTTCGACACCGCGGGCAACTTCTACGCCGCCCGCTTCAAGCACCTGATCGAGCCGGAAGCCAACTGGGAGTACCGCAAGAGCGACGACAAGGACGACTACGTCAACCGCTTCGACCGCTACGACAGCTCCACGCAGACGAACCAGATCAGCTTCGGGCTGGTGAACCGCGTGCTCGCCAAGCGCTACCGGGATGGCGTCGAGGAATCGTCGGCGACCGACGTCATTACCTGGCGCATCCAGCAGAGTTGGTACTTCGACCCGGAGGCGGGCGCGTACGACTCCCGCTACGTGTCCTCTTCCTTCGAGGAGAGCGAAGTGGAGATACGGAAGTCCCCCATCCGCTCGGACTTCCGCTTCACTCCGGACCAGAGCGTGAACGGCGACTGGACCATGGAGTGGGATCCGGACGAGCGGCTCTTCACCTCCATCCGCACCGGGTTGCGCGTCGGGGACCGGCTCTCCAACCGAAGGTTCAACTTCAACTGGTCCCGCCGCGCGCGCCGGGTCGGCGGGCCGGACAGCGAAGAAGTGGACGCGAAGAGCTATCTCCGCGCCGGCACCGACTTCTTCCCGACCGAAGTCGTTCGCACCGGTTTCGACGTCAACTACGACATCACCGAGCGGCGATTGTCCAACGTCCGGCTGCGCGCCGATCTCCTGTTCCAGTGTTGCGGGCTGAACGTGGAGTGGATCCGCTACAACCTCGTGAGCCGGAGCGAGAACATCTTCCACTTCAGCATCACCCTCGGCGGCCTCACCAGCTTCGGTTTCGGCTCCGGTGGCCGCGACAGCTACTACTGATGCGTGCACAGCCGGCTCCGGAGGTCGGCCCGGTTGGTGTGAGAATGCCGCCTGGGCGAAAGGTCCACCAGCGCACGTTGCACTGCCGGTTGGGAGCGCCGGTCTTCAGACCGGCACGCGCTGCGCCGCAGCGCAGCGCACGGCACGACGCTTACCTGCGTGGTGGCGTTCCGCTCCTGGTTCATCACCGCGAACTGCAACACGACATCCGCGGGCCTTCGGCCCGCTGTGCCGGTCTGAAGACCGGCGCTCCCAGCGGTGTTCCGAGACCGAGCGCCGCCACAGTGGTGAACTTCATTCCCGCGCATAACCGACCGTGGTTTCCCTGCTCGCGCTGAACGGCGTCCTCGCCTTCCTGGGCTGGCGGCTCCGGACCGTGACCGGCGCCGGTGCGCTCGCCGGATTCGTGGTCGGCGCCGCGGTCGTCCTGAGCCTGGGCGGGCCCGGGTACGGAGTGCTGCTCCTCTACTTCGCGCTCGGCGTCCTCGCGACCCGGATCGGCTGGACGCGCAAACGGGCTCTCGGGATCGCGGAGGCCCGGGGCGGCGCGCGCGGACCACGGCAGGTGGCCGCGAACGGTGGACCGCCGGTGCTCTTCTGCCTTCTCGCCGGTCTCTTCCCGGTTTCCTGGGGCGCGCCCGCCGCTGCCGCGTTCGTCGGGTCGCTCGCCACCGCCGCCGCCGACACGGTCTCTTCGGAAGTGGGGAAATTCCTGGGAGGGACGGTTCGGCGGCTCCCCGGCCTCTCCCGGGCGCCGGCCGGGACGCCCGGTGGGGTCAGCTTCGGAGGTTCGGCCGCGGGGCTCCTCGCCTCCTTCGCGATCTGCGGCGCCGCCGCGGGGGGCGGGCTGATCCCGCCGGCATGGTTCCTGCCGGTGGCCGCCGCCGGGTTCGTGGCCGCCCTTTTCGAAGGTCTGCTCTCCCCGCTCGAGGCCCGCGGGACGCTCGGCAACGACGGAGTCAACGCTGTTTCCGTCTTCGCCGGCGGGCTCCTGGCGTTCGGGTGGGGATGGCTCGCGAGTGGGGGCGCGCCGGCTTGATCCGGTCCTTGACGCGGCGTCTCGGGCTCTACCGCGAATTCTCGCGGCCGTTCACCCTGCTGCCCCCCCTGATCGGTTTCCTCAGTGGGAGCGTCACCGCGTTCGGCGCGCCGCCCGCCCTCGAGACCGTCCCCTGGATCTATCCCGTCCTGGGGGCGGTCATGGCCGCCACCCTGAACGCGGCGAGCAACGCCCTGAACCAGATCTGCGACCTCGGGATCGATCGCATCACCAAACCGGACCGGCCGCTGCCTTCCGGGCGGCTGGGCCTCGCGGAAGCATGGTGGTTCACGGCGGTGTGCTGGGCCGGGTCGCTGGTCGCGGCGTGGTTCGTGAGTCCCGGCGGCCGGCGCGAGTGCTTCTGGATCGTCGTGGTGGCGAGCGTCTTCGTCTGGATGTACTCCGCGCCGCCGCTCAGGACGAAGCGGCTCGGCATGCTGGCGAACCTGACGGTCGCCGTTCCCCGCGGGCTACTGCTCAAGGTGGCCGGCTGGTCGGCGCTCAAGTCGGTACTCGATCCCGAACCCTGGTTCATCGGGCTCATCTTCGGCCTGTTCCTGCTCGGCGCCACCACCACCAAGGACTTCTCCGACATCGCCGGAGACCGTGCGGGAGGCTGCCGGACGCTCCCGGTGGTGCACGGTCCGCGGGGCGCGGCCTGGCGGATCGCCCCGTTCTTCGTCCTGCCCTTCGTGCTGATTCCCGTGGGGGTCCGCACCGGTCTGCTGACCGGCAATCCCGTGCTGCTGGACGCGCTCGGCGTCACGCTGGTGCTCTACGGGGCCTTCACGGCGTGGCTCATGCTGCGCCGTCCCGACGAGCTGGCGACCTGCAACCACGTGTCCTGGCGGCACATGTACCTGATGATGATGGTCGCCCAGCTCGGGTTCGCGGCCGCGTATCTCGTCTGAGCCGGGGCGCTCATCTCGCCCGGGGAGGGGCGGCGGTCCTATACTGGCGCTCCCGTGAGCCAAACGTTTTCCCGCCGCAACCTGGGTCCCGGCCTCGCCGAACGGGACCCCGAAATCGCCGCCGCCATCCATGCCGAGGAGATCCGCCAGTCGGAGGGTCTCGAACTGATCGCGTCCGAGAACTTCGCGAGCGACGCGGTCATGGAAGCCACCGGTTCGGTGATGACCAACAAGTACGCCGAGGGGTACCCCGGCCGGCGCTACTACGGGGGCTGCATCCACGTGGACGAGGCGGAACGGCTGGCCCGCAACCGGGCCAAGGAACTCTTCGGTTCCCGGTTTGCGAACGTCCAGCCCCACAGCGGGTCCCAGGCCAACATGGTCGCCTACCAGGCGATCCTGGAACCGGGCGACACCTTCCTCGGCATGGCCCTCGACCAGGGTGGACACCTCACCCACGGCCACCCGCTGAACTTCTCGGGCCAGTTCTACCACCCCGTCGCCTACGGGGTGCGGCGGGAGGACGAACGCCTCGACCTCGACCAGTTGGCGCGGCTCGCCCGGGAACACCGGCCCAAGATGATCATGGTGGGCGCGAGCGCGTATCCGCGCCTCTATCCGAGCGCGGAAATCCGGCAGATCGCGGACGAGGTCGGAGCGAAGGTGGTCACCGACATCGCGCACGTGGCCGGCCTGGTCGCGGGCGGCGCCATCCCGAGTCCGGTGCCCCATTCGGACGTCGTCACCACCACCACGCACAAGACGCTGCGGGGGCCGCGCGGGGGGCTCATTCTCTGGAACGAGAAGGCGTACGGAAAGGCGCTCAACCGGATCACCTTCCCGGGGATCCAGGGCGGGCCGATGATGCACACGATCGCCGCCAAGGCGGTGTGCTTCCGGGAGGCGCTCGATCCGTCCTTCGCCGAGTACGCGCGCCAGATCGTGATGAACGCCAGGGCGCTTGCCGAGGCGCTCATGGGGCTGGGGTTCCGGCTGGTTTCCGGGGGGACCGACAACCACCTCGTGCTGGTGGACGTGGGCGCCCGGGGGATCACCGGCCGCGACGCCGAAGTGGCCATGGAGACCGCGGGGATCACCGCGAACAAGAACACCATCCCCTTCGACCCCGAGAAGCCCATGATCGCGAGCGGCATCCGGCTGGGGACGGCGGCGCTCACCACCCGGGGAATGCGGGAGCGCGAGATGGCCGAGGTCGCGCGGCTGATGGACGCGGCGCTCCGGTCGGCGGGGGATGAGGCGGGGCTCGCCCGGATCGCCGCCGAGGTCGCCGAGCTGGCCTCCGGGTTCCCGCTGTACGTAACAGCCTGTGGCGAAACCCTCGCGAGCGCCGAGAGCGGTGAGGCGCCCGGTTGACAAGGCGCGTGAGGGAGGAATACCGGGTGTATTCCGACCGATGCGCAACGATGAGCGCCGCGAAGCGGGGCGGTTCAGCCGGGATGCATCGCCGCTCGAACGCCGCGAGGGTTTTGGCACAGGCTGTTGACGTCGGCGGCGTGAACGGCGGGAGCGCCGGCCGGCCGCCGGCGGGGGCGCGCCGGGAATGAGCCGGGCGGCCGATTTCCTCGGTCCCCGCGGGGTGCTCTCCGAGTCGCTGCCCGGTTTCGAGCACCGCGCCGGGCAGGTGGAGATGGCGGCGCGCGTCGAGGCGACGCTGAACGGCGACGGGGCGCTGATGATCGAGGCGGGAACCGGGATCGGCAAGTCGTTCGCCTATCTGATCCCGGCGCTCCTCTGCGGGGAGCGGGTGGTGATCTCGACGGCGACCCGGAACCTCCAGGACCAGCTCTTCGAGAAGGATCTTCCCCAGCTTCAGGGCCTGCTGGGAAGCCGGGTCCCGGTGGCCCGGATGAAGGGACGGGAGAACTACCTGTGCAAGCTGGAGTGGGCGAAGTTCCAGACCGAAGGGGACCTGAAGCTCGATTCCCGGCGCAGCGCCGACCTGCGCCGCATCGCCCGCTGGGCGGAGAAGACGAAGACCGGAGACCGCGACGAGATCCGGGGACTCCGGGGGCCGGCCGACTACTGGCGCGGCATTTCCACCATTTCCGAGAACTGCATCGGCCGCCGCTGTCCCCATCACGAGGAGTGTCACCTGACGACCCTGCGGAAGCAGGCGCATTCCAGCCGGATCCTGATCGTGAACCACCACCTGCTGGTGGCGGACCTGATCGTGCGCCAGACCGATTTCGGCGAGGTGCTGCCCGAGTACGACCACCTGATCGTGGACGAGGCCCACCGGCTCGAAGACGCCGCCACGCATGGCCTTTCGAGCACGCTCTCCGGGGCGGCGGCGGACCGGCTCGCGACCGACCTGACGCGCTTCCTCAAGCGATCGGCCCCCGAACTCGCCTCCCCTCCGGCCATCCGCAAGCTCCGGCGTTCGTACGGCGAGCTCTTCGAGACCCTCGAACCCGAACGCGACGACCGGCCGCGGCTGTTCCATCCCGAGAGCCTGCCCCCCGAGGCCAGGGAGCACGCCGAGGCGGCCTCCCTGCAACTCCAGGCCCTCGAAGGCCATCTTCTGAAGGTGCGGGAAGCCCTGAGAGAGAACCCGCCGCCGGACGGGAGCGATGGCGAGACCGGCGCCGAGCGGCTGCTGAAGCGCGTCGCCGAGTTCCGCATCGAGTTGACCGCGCTGATGACGCCGCGACCCGACTACGTCCACTGGAGCGTGTTCCGGAGAGAGGCCGCGCGTCCGGAAAACGGGAACGGCAGGGCCCGGCCCCGCCGCGGGTCCACCTGCTTCGCCAGCACCGCCCCGGTGCATCCCGGCGGCGAACTGCGGCAGGGGCTCTTCGATCCCCTGAAGTCCTGCGTGCTGACCTCCGCGACGCTGGCGCTCGACGGCGGCTTCGACTACGCCGCCGACGCGCTCGGGGTGACGGCGGCCTCGGGAAAGGTCGTCCCCTCGCCCTTCCAGTTCGAGGATCAGGCGCGGCTCTACGTTCCGCGCGACCTGGTGGACCCCCGCGACCCGGGGTTTCAGGATGCCGCCGCCGACCGGATCCTCCACCTGGTCGGCGCCAGCCGGGGCCGGGCCCTCATCCTGTTCACGAGCTGGGGGAACCTGGACCGCGTGGGCCGGGTGCTCGGGACGGCCTGTCCCTTCCCGGTGCTGCGGCAGCAGCGCGGCGGCGGCCACGCGGCGCTCCTCAACTCCTTCCGGGAAACGCCGAACGCGGTCCTGCTGGGAGTGCGCTCGTTCTGGGAGGGGGTGGACGTTCCGGGAGACGCGCTCACCCTGCTGGTGATCGACAAGCTGCCCTTCCCGGTGCCGTCGGATCCCCTGCACCGGGCGCGCGCCGACCGTGCCGAGGAGGCGACCGGCGACGGCTTCGCCAACTACTCGGTGCCGCAGGCGGCCCTGACCCTGAAGCAGGGTCTCGGCCGGCTGATCCGGACCCAGCAGGATGTCGGGCTGGCCGCGGTCCTCGACTCGCGCCTGGTGCGCATGGCCTACGGCCGCCGGCTGCTGCGCAGCCTGCCGCCCTTCCCCCTGATCACGGGGCTCGACGAGGCGACCGGGTTCCTGGAGTCGCTGCCGTGAGCCAGCCGTCGCTCGCGGAGCGCCTTGCCGCGGTGCGCGACCGGATCTCCGAGAGCTGCCGCCGCGCCGGGCGGGCCGAGGAAAGGGTGCGGCTGGTGGCGGTGTCGAAGACGCGGCCGGCCGCCGACATCGAAGCGGCGGCCGCGCTCGGCGTCACCGACTTCGGGGAGAACCGGATCCAGGAGGCGGCCGCGAAGCTCCCGGGTCTCGGGGCCTCGATCACCCCGCACCTGATCGGACATCTCCAGCGCAACAAGGCCCGGCAGGCGGCGGGGCTGTTTCCCGTGATCCAGTCGGTGCACAGCGTTGCCCTCGCCACCCGGCTGAGCGGCATGGTCAGCCAGGGGGTCGTCCCGCCCGGCGGTCCTCCGATCCGGGTGCTGGCGCAGGTGGACCTCGCCGGCGAGGCCTCCAAGTTCGGAATCCCCGAGGCCGACCTGCCGCGCGCTCTGGAGGAGATCGCCGGGCTGTCCGGCCTGCGGCTCTCCGGGCTGATGCTGATGCCGCCGTTCGATCCCGATCCGGAGGCCGTTCGCCCCTGGTTCGTCCGCCTCCGGGAGCTGGGCCGCCGCTTCGCGGAACGGGGCCTGTTGCCCCGCGACCCCGAGCTCTCGATGGGCATGAGTCACGACTTCGAGGTGGCCATCGCCGAGGGCGCCACCACGGTCCGCGTCGGGACCGCGATCTTCGGGCCCCGGCCCGCCGCCCGGCCGGTGGGCCAGACTCCTACTGGACCGGCGTAAAGAAGCGGTCCCAGCGGGTGCGGGAAAAGAAGCGCACCGGCAGGAGCAGCAGGTCCACGAGGCGCCGGGACAGCCGGGTCTCCAGGTATTCCTCGCGCGGCGCCCCGTAGGACCAGTAGATGAAGAGTCCCTTGCCCTTGATGTTCTCGGCGGGGAGCGCGCCCCAGTAGCGGCTGTCGTGGCTGTTGTCCCGGTTGTCCCCCATCACGAAATAGTGTCCGTCCGGCACCCGGTATTCCCGCATTCCGGGCTGTCCGCCGTGGACGAACCGGGTGTAGTCCTCGGGCAGGGGATCGCCGTTGATGAGGACCTGCTTTCGTCCGATCTGGAGCGTTTCACCGGGGAGCCCCACGACCCGCTTGATGAAGTCCCGCTCGGGCTCCTCGGGGAACTTGAACACCACCACGTCGCCCCGCTCGACGTCACGCGACGGCAACACACCGGCGCCGCCGTCCTGGTAGAGCATCTTGTTGACCATCAGGTGGTCGCCGATGAGCAGGTTGTCCTGCATGGAGCCGGTCGGGATCTTGAACGCCTGGAAGACGAAGGTGCGCACGAAGAGCGCGAGGATCACCGCGGCGCAGATGGACTCGAAGTACTCGCGCGCGGTGGAGCGCGGGCGCGCCGCGGCGGGAGCGGTCATGACGGCCCGGTCAGGCGCCGTCCCAGGCCGGGGTCGCCGCTTCCTCCGGGGAACCGACCACCGTGGTGACCGTCTCCGGATCGAAGGACACGACGCCGATCGGCGCCTCGGGCGCCTCGGGGAAGAGGAGCTCGGGAACGATCTCGTAGATGCCGTCCCCGAGTCCGGCGCAGGTGACCACGGCGAAGAGGTTCGACTCATCCACCTGGTTCAGCATGCTCCGGGGGATGCGCACGTTGGCCAGGACCTCGTTGATGGAGGGCTGGCACTCGGGTTCGTCGGGCCCGCCGGGCGTGATCCAGACGGCCAGCCGCAGTTCGCGGGCTTCCCGCGCCTCGCCGATGTCAAGGCGGACGTCCACGTAGCGGACACTGGGACGGAGGGCGGGATCGAGCTCGATCTGGAGGCGCTGCGAAAAGGTCTCCCGCAGCCCCTGGGCGGAGATCGGCTCGGTGGTGATCTGCGCCGTGTCGCGCAGCAGCGACTCGGGCCCCTCCACCGCGAGTTCGAGGGGTTCGATCACCACGCTGTGGATCTCGAACCCCGTCGCGGGCTGGCCGAGCACGCGCGGGCTCACCCGGACGGTGCTGGTCAGGGTGCGGTCAAGACGCAGGAGCACCTGCGGGGGGTCCACCCGCATCACCTGCACGCCCGAGGGGGCTTCCACCGCTTCGGCCCCGAGAAACCAGGTGCGCTCGCCGGGGGCTTCTCCCGCGAGGTCGAGCCGCGCGCGGAGTCCCTGGAGGGGGGAGTCGCGCAGCAGGCCGGAAGCGCCCCGGAGCCTCACGTCCACCTCCTGCACCGACTGGTTCACGACTTCGAGTCCCGCCGGGACGTTGACGAGCTCCAGGGGGGTGGAAACGAGGACCTCGGCCCCCTGCTCGTCGGCGACGAAGAACCAGAGGCCGAATGCAAGCACGAGCGCCAGGATGGCGCGGAACATCTCGACCCCGCGGAAGGAGTCGGACCCCGCGGCGAACCTGCTCAACGGACGGCCTCCGGACTCGAGAGCCGGCGGGCGGGCGCCGGCGCGGAGGCGCCGGACGGGGCCGGACGCGACCTCGCGAGTTCCGCTTCCAGGTCCGAGCGGTCGGCGACCGGCACGATCCGCCCGCCGGAAACCACGCTCGCCTGCCCGGTCTCCTCGGAGACGACCAGCACCGTGGCATCGGTCTCTTCGGTAAGACCCAGCGCGGCGCGGTGCCGGGTCCCTCCGAACCCGCGTTCGGCATCGTGCCGGGAGAGGGGGAGCACGCAGCGGGCGGCGACGATCCGGTCGCCGCTGACGATGGCGGCTCCATCATGCAGCGGGGAGGTGGGCTGGAACAGCGAGACCAGCAGTTGCGAACTCAGTTTGGCGTCCACCGGCATGCCGGAGTCGGCATAGCTCTTCAGGCCGATGTTCCCCTGCCAGACGACGATGGCGCCCACCCGGTGGCGGGAGAGATCGGTGGCGGCTTCGACCAGCGTCGCGATGGTGGCGCGTTGCGGGTCCTGATCCCGGCGCCGGCCGCGGAGGAAACCGCCGCCGCCGATCTGGGCGAGGCCGGTCCTGATCTCCGCCTGATAGAGGACGATGATCGCGATTCCCAGATAGGGCAGCGTGTTGCGCACGATCCACTGGACGGTGGTGAGCCCGAGCTGGCTCGACCCGGTGAGCAGCAGCAGGCCGCCGACGATCACGGTACCGAAGGCCATCTGGGAGGCGCGGCGGCCCTCGATGAGCTTGAGCAGGACGTAGATCGCCCCGGCCACCAGGAGGATGTCCAGGACGTCCGTCCAGGACAGGCGCGCCGCGAGTGTCTCGGCCAGTTCGAGGATTCTTTCGGTCAATCGGAACTCTTGCGCCGGCTGGGAGCTCCCCCCGCTTGTCTAAGTCGCCCCGCCGGGTTCGGGCACCAGGGGAGGCGTGATGGCGACCCGTCCGGGCACCTGCTCCGGCGCCGGGTCAGCGGACTCCGGATCGGGCGCGACCGGAGCGGGCGCGGGCTCGGGAAGGGGTTTTCCTTCGAGGACGAGCTGGACTTCCTCGGAACTCAGCACCTCGCGCTCGAGGAGCGCTTCGGCGACGGCCGCCAGCCGGTCGCGGTTTTCCTCGAGAAGTTTCTTCGCCCGGTGGTAGGCGTCGTCCACGATGCGATGCACTTCCGCATCAATCGCCTTCGCGGTGCTCTCGCTGTAGTCCTTCCGGGCCGCCAGGTCGCGCCCCAGGAACACCTCGGCGTTCGATCGGTCGAACGTGAGCGGCCCCAGTGTCTCGCTCATCCCCCATTCGCAGACCATGCGGCGCGCCAGGTCGGTCGCCTTCTGGATGTCGTCGGACGCACCCGTCGTGACCTGTCCGAGGACGATCTCCTCGGCGAGCCGGCCGCCCATCTTGACCGCGATCATCGCCTCGACGTAGTCCCGGTCGTGGGTGCGCCGATCGTCCTCCGGCAGCAGCATCGTCACCCCCATCGCCATCCCGCGCGGAATGATGCTGACCTTGTGCAGCGGGTCGGCCTTGTCGAGCAGCGCCGCCACCAGGGCGTGTCCGGCCTCGTGATACGCCGTCGTGCGTTTCTCGTCCGGCGTCATGATGACGGAGCGGCGTTCCGCGCCCATGAGGACCTTGTCCTTCGCCTGCTCGAAGTCCTCCATGCGCACCTTCTTCTGGGTGTGCCGCGCGGCGTTCAGGGCCGCCTCGTTCACGAGGTTCGCGAGATCCGCCCCCGAAAAGCCCGGAGTGCCCCGCGCGATGATGCTGAGGTCCACGCCCGCTTCGAAGGGGATGCGGGCGCTGTGGACCTTGAGGACTCCCTCCCGGCCCTTGATGTCGGGAAGGGACACCACGATTCGGCGGTCGAAGCGTCCGGGACGGAGGAGCGCCGGATCCAGCACGTCGGGCCGGTTCGTCGAGGCGATCAGGATGACGCCGTCGTTGGACTCGAAGCCGTCCATTTCGACGAGCAACTGGTTCAGCGTCTGTTCCCGCTCATCGTGTCCGCCGCCGAGACCCGCTCCCCGCTGGCGGCCGACCGCGTCGATTTCGTCAATGAAGATGATGCAGGGCGCGTTCTTCTTGCCCTGTTCGAACAGGTCGCGCACCCGGCTGGCGCCGACGCCCACGAACATCTCGACGAAGTCCGAGCCGCTGATGGTGAAGAAGGGAACATTGGCCTCTCCCGAGATGGCGCGGGCCAGCAGGGTCTTGCCCGTTCCGGGAGGCCCCATGAGCAGCACTCCCTTGGGGATCCGCCCCCCGAGGCGTTGGAACTTCTGCGGCTCCTTGAGGAAATCAATGATTTCCTGAAGCTCTTCCTTCGGTTCGTCCACGCCGGCCACGTCCTTGAAGGTGACCTTCTTCTGCTGGTTCGAGGTCAGCTTCGCCCGGCTGCGTCCGAACGACATGGCGCGATTGCCCGGCGCCTGCATCTGCCGGATGAGGAAGAAGAAGAGTCCGACGATGAGCAGGATCGGCAACCAGCTCAGCAGGGTCACGATCCAGGGCGTGCGGCTGGCGTCGTCGGCCTCCACGTTGATCCCGCGGTCGAGCAGGGTAGAGACCAGACCCTCCATCTCGGGCGCGAAGGTCTTGAAGGACTTGCCGTCCACGTCGGTTCCGGTGATCTCGCTTCCGGCGCCGGTTCCGCTGATGCGGACGTCGGTGACCTTGTCCTCCTCCACCCGCTGCATGAACTGGGTGAAGGAGAGCTCGTTCTCCTCTTCGGAGATGCGGCTCGAAACGTTCCAGAACAGGATCAGCACAAGCGAGGCCGTCAGCCAGAACATGAGGTTCTTCATCGTCGAACTCATCTCAACTCAACAGTCTGCGGGGAACCGGCCGCGTGACTCTGCTCACCGGCTCTCGGTTTTCGTCACTCATACGAAGGAAGTCGGCAAATTATAGGTTGCGGCCCGATTCTCCCGGCCGGGCGGGCTCGGGGGCCGGGCATCAGCCGCGTTCGACGCCGGCGACATCGGGAGTACCTCAGGACCCGCCGGCGCTGCCCACGGGGGCCTTTTCGGCGGGCGACAGGGTCAGCACCCGCCGCTCCAGCCGGGCGACCGCCCCCGGCAGATCCACCGAGGACCCGCCGCGGCCCGCCCGGACGAGACCGAGCACCGCCTCGATGTGCACGGCCCCGATGCGCCGCAGGTCTCCGCGCGCGGTCCGGAGTCCTTCCCGGACCAGGCGGCGCGCCAGCGCCGGGCGCGCCGCGCCGAGCGCGGCGGCCGGAAACCGGACCGCGGTGGCGCCGCCGCACTCCACCACGGTCGCCACCTCCCGGAAGCGTTCGGCAGTGATTTCGCTCAGCCACTCCTCGTCGTCCCGCAGGAGCGAGGCGGTCCGGCCGAGCGCCGCTTCCGCCTGCGGGTTCACTGCGTCCCGCAGGAGTGGAAGGGCCTCGCGCCGGACCCGGTTCCGGGTGAATCCGTCGAGTTCGTTGGATGGATCGGGATAGAACGGCCACCCCGCTGCGGTCACGAGTTCGTGGATGCCGGTCCGCGAGACCGCGAGCAGCGGCCGGACGATCAGGAGTCCCCGCTCGTCGTTCCGGACGGGGGCCATGGCGCCGAGCCCGAGGGCGCCGGCGCCGCGGGTCAACCGGAGCAGGACGGTCTCGGCCTGGTCGGTCAGGGTGTGCCCGAGGAGGACGGTGTGGATGCCCCGTTCGCGGGCGACTTCGGCGAGGAAATCGAGCCGGGCCAGTCTGCCGGCCTCTTCGATGGAGCGGCCCTCCTGGCGGGCGCGGTCCTGGACGTCGCGCCGGCCGGTGACGCACTCGATCCCGAGCGACGACGCGACGGTCCGCGCGAACCTCGCCTGCTTCCCGGAATCGGGGCGGAGCCGGTGGTCGAGGTGCGCCGCCAGGAGCGCCGGACCGCCCGCCCTCTCGCGCACCCCGCCGCGGGCGCCGAGCAGGTGCAGCAGCGCCGTCGAGTCCATGCCCCCGGAAAACCCGACCAGGACGGACCGGTTCCCGGCATCGTCCGGAAACCAGTCGAGGGCGGCGGCGAGCGCTTCCTCGACGGCCGCGCGAACCGGGCGAGCCGATGTTTCCTTCTCGGGCGGCGAAACCCGGGAGACTCCGGGATCAGGCGCTGGCCGAGGTTCCATCCTGCTTCGCCCCCGAGCCGGATGATCCCGCAGT
This sequence comes from Vicinamibacteria bacterium, assembly GCA_963555995.3. Taxonomy (GTDB): domain Bacteria; phylum Acidobacteriota; class Vicinamibacteria; order Marinacidobacterales; family Marinacidobacteraceae; genus Marinacidobacterium. Next base: position 78,050 of record OY821641.1, read on the forward strand.
GCCCGGCTCGATCCGCAGCCGGGTGATCCGGTGGCCGTCCACGGCCATCACCCGGAGCACGGCCCCCGGAATCGAGACGGTTTCCCCCGCTTCCGGGATATGGCCGGTGCGGGCGAGCACGAATCCCGCCACGGTGTCGTAGTCATCGCCCGGCGGAATCTCGATCGCTGCTTCGGGGCCGCTCGCGCCGGGTCCGTGCTGGGCGAGTTCGGCGTTGGCCTCGGAAACGGTCAGGGTGCCGTCGAGCAGAAAGCTCCCCCCGGGCCCCGGCGCGCGCTCGCCGGGTGCGGGACCGCGAATGGCTTCGAGGAGCGAACTCGAGGTGACCAGCCCTTCGACCCCCCCGTGTTCGTCCACCACGATGAGCATGCGGCAGGACTGTTCGCGCATCTGGACGAGCGCCTGGGCGAGCGTCGCGGTACCCGGAGAAAAGCGTGCCGGCGTCAGGTGGTCTTCCGGCCGGAAGCCGGCCCCGGATTCGACGGCCGGCAGGACGTCGCGAAGATCCATGATGCCCCGGACGTCGTCGAGGGTGCTTCCCACCACCGGGAGCCGCGTATGGCCGTGCTGGCGGAAGAGCCGCATCGCCTCCGCGACTTCAGCGCCGAACGGGACGGCCACGATCGCCCGCCTCGGGGTCATGACCTCGGTGAGCCGCCGTCCGGTGGCGTCGGCGAGCCGCACCAGGACCTGCCGTTCGACGGCGTCGGCGTCGGGGGATCCGAACCGCAGGCTCTCCCGCATCTCGGCGGCGCTGATGGCCGTCTCGCGCGCCGGACGCGAGATGCCGAAGACCCGCAGCAGGTTCGTCACCAGCCAGGACAGGGCGGCGGCGATCGGGCCGAGGAGCCGGAGAAACCCCTGCACCGGGCGCACCATGCTCAACGACCACTTCTCGGAATGGCGGGCGGCGATGCTCTTGGGCACCATCTCGCCGAAGACGAGCAGGGCGGCGCCGACGAGAAGCGTCGCGAGGGTCGCCGCGCGGGCGCGCTCCTCGGTCGTCTCGGCTCCCGCCGAGAGCACCACCGTGGCGAGCACGCCGGCGAGCACGTTGGCGAAGACGTTTCCCGTCAGGATCGCTCCCAGGAAGCGTTCCGGATGCTCGGCCACCCGGACGACGGCGGCGGCCTTGCGGCTCCTGACCGCGAGGGCGCGCAGGCGGTGCAGCCGCACCGCCATGAAGGCGGTTTCCGATCCCGAGAAGAAGGCCGAAAGGACCAGTACCCCGAGGAGCGCCGCCGCGAAGGCCCAGGTCACCCTTGGTACGCCGGGCGGTTCACGCGAGAGTCCCGGCCGACGCCTCCGGACGCAACGTGCGGTACTTGGTGTCCCTTTGAACCGGAGTGAAACCGGCTTCCCGGATCAGGATCTGCACCTCGTCAATGCTCGTGCGGTTGATGAAACCCGTGCACGCGTGAACGTTCTCCTCGAGCAGGGTGCCCCCGAAGTCGTCGGCGCCCCAGTGAAGGCCGACCTGGCCGGCCTTCTTCCCCTCGCTGAACCACGATGCCTGGATGTGATCGAAGTTGTCCAGCATCAGACGCGAGACACCGAGGATACGGAGGTAGTCGTTCGGTCCCGCGTAGTGCGGGATCTTCCGGACGAGCGGCGTGTTGCCGGGTTTGAAACTCCAGGGCACGAACGCCGTGAAACCGTGGAACTCGTCCTGCAGCTCGCGGATGCTCAGCAGGTGGGTGACGATGTCTTCGGTCGTTTCCACGTGGCCGTACATCATGGTCGCGGTACTCACGAATCCCACCGCGTGGGCCTCGCGATGCACATCGAGCCAGGCGGCCGCTCCCCCCTTCTTGTGGGACACCTTCCGCCGCACCCGGTCGCTCAGGATCTCGGCGCCGCCGCCGGGGAGCGTGTCCTGCCCAGCCTCCTTGAGCTTGACGAGGACCTCGCGAATGCCGAGCCTGCTGACCTTCGCCATACCTTCGACCTCGACGGCCGACCAGTAGTGCGGGGTCACCTCCGGAAAGCGTTCGCGCGTACCGCGGACGAGATCGAGGTAGTAGTCGAGCGGCAGCGACTCGTTCACCCCGCCCTGCAGGAGGACGGTGGTCGCGCCCTGCTCGACCGCCCTGCCGATGCGGTCCAGCATTTCCTCGACCGAATGGGTATAGGCCTCCGCGTGTCCCGGGGGCCGATAGAAGGCGCAGAAGGTGCAGTCCACCTCGCAGACGTTCGTGTAGTTGGGATTCGTATCGACCACGAAGGTGACTTCCCGCTCCGGATTCCGGCGGAAACGGTCGTGGTTGGCAAGCTCTCCGACGAACAGCAGGGGAGCCTCGTCCATCAACCAGACGGCATCAGCTTCCGAGAGCCGCACGCGGCTCTCCACCTTGCGCCGGATCCGGTCCATTGCGCCAGTCATGACACGCCGTTCCTTGCCTCCGAGGGGGGAATCAGATCGTTTTCGCTCACCAGTCGCCGGAAGGTTTCAAGACCCCGGCGCTCCAGTTCGTCGAAACGATAGGTGAAGTCCGAGAGATACGTCGCGATGGTCGCTCGTTCTCCCAGCGGCCCTGCCGCCTCGTCCGCGATTTCGGGAATCCTCTCGACGCCGCGCTCGAGCGAGGCGGCGATCGTTTCCCGGAGCCCGGACCGCTTGGCCGAAGTCAGCGACCGGCGCGCGCTCCAGATCGCGAAGACGAAGGGCAGTCCGGTCCAATCCCTCCAGCGGGCAGCGAGGTCGTAACGGTAGGGGAACCGCGGATCGGGCCGTTCCCGCTCCCGAAGCGCCTCGTCGCCGATCAGGAGGACGGCCTCGTGCTCCCGTGTGATCCCCGGGCGGTACTCCGGACGCTCGATGCCGAGCCGCTGTTCGAGCCAGAGCCGGAGCAACAGCACCGAGGTCGAGGTCTCCCGGGTGATCTCGACGATCTTGCCGCCGAGCTGCTCCGGCGGGCGCCGCGACAGCAGAAACACGCTTCCCGCCTGCTCGCGGCACGCGATTCCGAAGGCGCCGCGCGGGTCCCCCAGCGGCGAGTACCGTGCTTCGTTGCGCATCAGGTCTCCCGCCGAAAGAAGTCCGGCGTCGAGTTCGGAAGTCGCCGCGAGCCGGCCGATCTCGGACGGAGACGCGCGGAACACGCGCAGGCCCGGAAAGGGCTCGAAGGGCCGGGTATTGAGGTAGGCGAGTTGCCCGAGCAGCAGGCGCACTGGGGAGAATCGGCTCCGCGGGCGGTCAGCAGCCTGTGGATAAAGTGACGTGAGTGCCGAGAACGCCGAGGCGCCCGGCTGACAAGGCGCGTGAGGGAGGAATACCGAGCGTATTCCGACCGAAACGCAACGCAGAGCGCCTCGTAGAGGCGCGGTTCAGGCAGGATGCATCGGCGTTCGAATGCCGCGTGACTTTGTCCACAGGCTGCTAGGCGGCCTCCCAGACCTGGACCTCGTTGTAGAGCGCGTCGCGCTCCACGGGGACCTTGCCGGCGTCCTGGATCATCTGGATGAGCCGCTCGCGGGCGACGCCGACCGGACTCGTCGCCTGCGCGAGATGCGCGATCTTCTCTTCGCCGATGGTTCCGTCGAGGTCACTGGCTCCGAAGTTCAGCGCCATGGCGGCCGAGTCCTCGCCGAGCATCACCCAGTAAGCCTTGACGTGGGGAAAGTTGTCGAGGAGCAGCCGGGCGCAGGCGACGGTTCGGAGATCCTCGAGCACCGACGCCTGACGCTCGGCGAGCCCGGTGTTGCCCGGCTGCAGGGCGAGCGGGATGAACGACTGGAACCCGGCATCCGACGGATCGCGGCCGTCCTGCGCTTCCCGAAGCTGGATCATGTGATCCACCCGTTCGGCGAGCGTCTCGATGTGCCCGTAGAGCAGGGTCGCGTTCGTCATGATCCCCATGCGATGAGCCGCCCGATGCACTTCGAACCAGCGTTCACGCCCGATCTTGGTCTTGAACGTCTCCTTGCGGACGCGGTCCGAGAACACCTCCGCGCCACCCCCCGGGAGCGTCCGGAGGCCCGCCTCCTTCAGTTGGATCAGAATGTCCTCGATGGTGGTTTTCTCCAGCCGGGCGAACCAGTCGATCTCGACGGCGGTCCACGCCTTGATCTGGACGGTCGGATGGTTCCGATGGATCTCGCGAACGATCTCGAGATAGCGGGCGAAGGGCCACTTGGGGTGCAGGCCGCCGACGATATGGACCTCGGAGAGTTCGTCGGATACCTGGGCGAGGACATCCTCGATGGACTGTTCGTAGGCGTGTGCGTCGCCCGGCTTGGCGGCGAAGTCGCAGAAGACGCAGGAAAGGACGCACAGGTTCGTCGGGTTGATCTGCCGGTTCACCACGAACTGGACCCGGTCCCCGTTGCGCGCCCGGGCGGCGTGGTCCGCCATCCGGCCCAGCGCCGGCAGGTCAACGGTCCGGAGCAGGGTCATTCCGTCGTCGAAATCGAGGCGGTCTCCGGCCAGGACTTTCTCCCAGATCGGGACCAGGGAGCGGTCGCGGAACGCGACGCCTTCGGCAATCAGCACAGGGAATCTCGGGGGCGAAAAATCGTAGCACGGCGAGGAGCGCCGGTCTTCAGGCCCAATACTGTTGCCTTTGGCACGAGACCGCCCTGATTCGATGGCCTGGGGGCCGGTTTGGAGGCACTTCAAGCGATGCTTGAGGTACTAAAGCAACAGTATTGGGTCTTCAGGCCGGCGCTCCAGAGCGCCGCTCCTAGCAGCCTGTGGACAAAGTCACGCGGTGTTCGGCGGGCGATGCATCCCGGCTGAACCGCGCCGCTTTGCGGCGCTCTGCGTTGCGTTTCGGTCGAAATACACCCGGTATTCCTCCCTCACGCGCCTTGTCAGCCGGGCGCCTCGCCCACCTCGGCGCTCACGTCACTTTATCCACAGGCTGCTAGCGGGTTTCTTCTTCGCGCCACCCGGGGGCGTCGCTGACCCCGAGCACTCCGAGCACCTTGTCGCAGAAGCCGTCCACGACTTCGGCCATGGAGTCGGGGTTCCGGTACCAGGGAGGGGCCACGGGCATCACGATCCCACCCGCTTCGGAAACGGCGAGGGCGTTCCGCAGGGTGATCGTGGACCAGGGGGTCTCGCGCACGCAGAGGACGAGGCGCATGCGCTCCTTGAGGGCGACCTGCGCCGCCCGGGTGATCAGGGTGTCCGCGATTCCGTTCGCGACCTTGCCCAGCGTCGAAAGGCTGCACGGGATCAGAACGAGGGCGTCGTAGCGGTTGGAACCCGAAGACCAGGGCGCGGCCAGATCGGAGTCGCGATGGACGCGTCGGACGTGTCCCTTCAGGTCGTCCAGCGCCAGGCCGGTCTCGAGCCGCAGCACCTCCTCTCCCCAGCGGGACACGATGAGGTGTTTCTCGCCCGGACAGCGTTTCAGGAACCGAACACCGTAAACCGCTCCCGAAGAGCCCGACATGCCGACGACGATTCTCATGACCACGGGACGGAAGTTCGGGACAGCAGAATGCCCAGGAAGACGACGCATCCCAGCACGGCGTTCACCTGAAAGAAGGCGAAGTTCACCCGGTGCCGGAGTTGATGTTGCAAGAGGAAGAGACCGCCGGTGAGGATGAACAGGAGACCGGGCACCGTGCCCTGCAGCGAGGTGGAGAACAGAATCATAAGAGCAGCGAACGCGAGCGCATGCATCCCGGCAGCAACCCTGGCGGCCTGCCGGCTTCCGATCGCCGCCGGCAGCGAGAAGACGCCGGTCCGGCGGTCCGATTCCTCGTCGAGGGTTGCATAGAGAATGTCGAAGCCGGCGGACCAGAGCGCCGTAAAGACGGACAGCATCACGATCGGAAAGAGACCGCGCCACTCGAGAGCCACCGCGTAGAAGCCGCATAGCGGGCCGAGGGCGAGCGTGACGCCGAGTCCGAGGTGCGCCCACCGGGTGGTTCGCTTCAGGAGTGGATAACCGACGAAGGCCGCCAGCGGAATGGGAGCGATGGCCAGGCAACGGGGCGAGATCGCCCAGGCCGCAAGCAGGGCGACGACGAACGCGAACACCGCCACGGCCACCGCACTGCGAAGAGAGATCTCGCCGGCCGGCAGGGCGCGATTCGCGGTGCGTGGATTCTGTGCGTCGAGGCGACGGTCGAGGATGCGGTTCAGCCCCAGCGCGGTCGTGCGCGCCCCCGTGGCCGCGATGAGAATCAACACCGCCGTGCGCAGCGTGAGTGGAGGTTCCGCGAGCAGCGCGCCCGCATAGATCAGCGGCACCGAGAACAGCGTATGTTCGATCTTGAGGTAGTCGGCCCAGACCTTGAGGCGGTGTTTCATCGATGGCGGCAGGTTACCGGACGCGTCCCGGACAAAGTTTCCTTATGCTCGCGTGGCCACGGTTGCCGTGGAGATGCAGTGTAGGCGAGCGGTCCACCGCCGCTCCTGGCAATCCATCCCTTGGGGAGATATCCATAGGTTGACCAAACCTCGAACGCGGTGTTACGCTGAATTCGTGGGTTGCACAGCCGAGCCCGGTTTCGTTGGTTCGTTTCCGGTCGGGCCGGTTCCTCGCGAGGGGTGAAAGGACCTGTAATGAAGAAAAAGGCCAGACGGTCGGCCAAGAAGAAAACGCGCAGGAAGGTCGCTGCGCGTGTGGCGTCGCGTACAGGCGCCACCCGAAAGAAAGTCTCGCGCAAGAAGGCAACGCGTAAGCGGTTGACGCGCACCGCGACGGCGCGCAAGGCAACGCGCAAGAAGGCAGCGCGCAAGAAAGTGACCCGGAGGAAGGTGTCGCGCAAGAAAGCCACCCGCAAGAAGGTGACCCGGAAGAAGGCGACCCGGAAGAAGGCGTCCCGAAAGAAAGTGACTCGCAAGAAGGCCACTCGGAAGAAGGCGACCCGCAAGAAAGCGTCCCGGAAGAAAGCCACCCGAAAGAAGGCCACGCGCAAGAAGGCATCCCGGAAGAAGGCATCCCGGAAGAAAGCCACCCGAAAGAAGGCCACGCGGAAGAAGGCGACCCGAAAGAAGACCACGCGCAAGAAGGCGTCCCGGAAGAAGGTGACCCGGAAGAAGGTGACCCGGAAGAAGGCGACCCGCAAGAAGGCGTCCCGGAAGAAAGCCACCCGCAAGAAGGCGACCCGCAAGAAGGCATCCCGGAAGAAGGCGACCCGCAAGAAGGCGTCCCGGAAGAAAGCCACCCGCAAGAAGGCGACCCGCAAGAAGGCATCCCGGAAGAAGGCGACCCGAAAGAAGGCCACGCGCAAGAAGGCGTCCCGGAAGAAGGTGACCCGGAAGAAGGTGACCCGCAAGAAGGCGTCCCGGAAGAAAGCCACCCGGAAGAAAGCCACCCGGAAGAAAGCCACCCGGAAGAAGGCGACCCGGAAGAAGGCCACGCGGAAGAAGGCGTCCCGGAAGAAAGCCACCCGGAAGAAGGCGACCCGGAAGAAGGCCACGCGGAAGAAGGCGTCCCGGAAGAAAGCCACCCGGAAGAAGGCGACCCGGAAGAAGGCGACCCGGAAGAAGGCGACCCGCAAGAAGGCGACCCGCAAGAAGGCGACCCGCAAGAAGGCATCCCGGAAGAAAGCCACCCGCAAGAAGGCGACCCGCAAGAAGGCGACTCGAAAGAAGGCGACTCGCAAGAAGGCGACCCGGAAGAAGGCCACCCGCGCCGCCGCGGCGCCGCCCGAGCCCCCCGCGGTGACCTCACCTCCGGCGCCGGAACCGGCCGCCTCTTCCTAGCCGGTTCCGCCCGGACCAGCCGGCGGGCCGCGCTTCGCCGCCGGGATGCAGGGGTCCGCCCCCCGATGGAACCGGGGTCGGCGCCACCGGTCTCGGGGTCGTTTCGAGGCCGGTCCCTATGCTAAATTCTTCGGCCCGCTACCCGCGATTTCCACAACTTCCACTGCTTCGGGGAGGAGAGTTCCGCCGTGCGTTTCCACTGTCCGCCATCCACCAAGGGCGCCAGCCGCTGGCGTCGCAGCATCGTCGTCGCCGGATTCTGCCTGGCTCTCACCGCCAGCGCCTGCGGCGGGCCGGACATCGGCGTTACCGGGGAGGAAATCCGCCTGGGCAGTTTCGCTCCGCTGACGGGACCCTATGCGGCGCTTGGCAACGTCGGGCGCTCGATGGCCGCCTACTTCGAGTGGCTCAACGATCAGGGGGGCATCCACGGCCGCATGGTCCATCTGAGTCTCAAGGACGATCAGGGAGATCCCGAGCGGACTCCGGCCCTCGTTGAGGAACTGTTGCGGGAGGAGCAGGTCTTCGCGATGGTGGGCGGGATGAGCAGCGCCAACACCCTCGCGGTCCGGGAAGCGGTGGGTTTGCGGCTGGTGCCCTGGGTGAATCCCGGCTCCAGCGCACGGGAGTGGACAGACCCGCTCGACGCCTACATCTTCTCCATTCTGCCCACCTCCGTTACCGCGGCGCAGGTTCTGGCCCGCTACGCGATGAGTGAACTGGGGGTGAACCGGATCGCCTCGCTGGCGGAAGACACCCCCTTCGGGATCCAGGGGCAGGAGGGCTACCGGCTGGGTGTCCGGCGCTTCTACGAGCAGGTGGCGGACGCGCTTCCGGAAGGCGTGGAGGTGCGCTACGCGCGGATCTCCAGCCGTCCCCGGCGCCCGCGGACCGAGGACCCCACCAGCGAGGGATGGCACGAGTACCCGACCGGAGGCGAAGGGGTCCTGTGGCGGGTCCAGCGGGTTGACGGCGGCCGTTGGGGCCGGCCCGAGGCTGCTCCGGAAGACGTCGGGATGCGTCGCAGCCCGAAGGAAGGCGGCGGCATGGAAGCTGCCCTCGCCGAGTTCAAGGAAAAGCAGGCCGGGGCGATTCTCATCTGGGGCGTCGCCGAGTACGGCGCCGAGGTCGTGAAGGCGATCGCCGCCGATCCGGACTGGAATCCGATCCTGCTCGGTGGGTTCGCGATGGCCGATACGGCGATGATCGATCTCGCGGGCGAGGCGTTCGAGGGAGCGATCGTGGCCTCGACCACCCCCGACCTCTCGGTTGATTCGGACTCCACCCGCCTCGTGAAGCAGATTCTCGCCGACTACGCGCCCGACGTGCCGTTCGGCGACTACGCCATGCTGGGAATGGCCTGGGCTCAACTGGCTCACGAGGGCATGGAACGGGCCGGAGAGGACCTCAGGCGCATCAACCTCATTCGCGCCCTCGAAACCATTGACAACTGGCAGGGCCTGCTGGGTCATCCCGTGACGTTCTCCGACGAGAGTCACCTCGGTTTCGACGCGGTGACGCTGAAGCGCGTCGAGGACGGCGAGTTCGTCGCCATCACCGGCTGGCTCTCGGAGTAGTCCGAACCCGCGCGCGCCTTGGTGGCCCGGCGGCTTGGAACGCCGGCTTCAGCCGGCACAGCGGCCCGCAGGGCCGCGGGCGGTTCGTCGCTACCCCGGGCCCAGTGGCGCGCGCAGCCGCGCCATCTCGGGGCGTGAGGTCCTTCCCGCCGCCCGCCTCCGGCGGGCTGTGCCGGCTGAAGCCGGCGTTCCAAGCCGGTGGCGCCATCCGGGCTGGTGGCCAACGCCGCACGGGCGCACTCTCACAGCAACTGACCGCTCTCGGCGCTCACGCGGGTTTGTCCACAGGCTCCTGAACCCCGGTCCCCGGGGATCCGGCGCCTGCCGTTCGTCCGAGATACGCCTGGCGCACCTGCGGGTCGTCGAGCAGTTCCTCTCCGCTTCCCTGGCGGACGATCCTGCCGCCTTCGAGGACGTAGGCGCGTTCCGCGATCTCGAGCGCGCGCACCACGTTCTGCTCGACGAGCAGCACCGCCACCCCGTCCCTGCGGATCGCCTGGATGGTGTCGAACACGGTGTCCACCACCCGGGGCGACAGCCCCAGTGACGGTTCGTCCATCAGCAGGAGCTTCGGCGAGGCCATGAGCGCCCGGCCGATCGCGGCCATCTGGCGTTCTCCTCCGGAAAGGGTGCCCGCCAGTTGTCCGGCCCGCTCGGCGAGCCGCGGCAGGAGTTCGAAGACGGTGTCCAGCCGCTCGGCCGGGGAGCCCTTCCGGCGGACGGCGTAGGCGCCCAGCCGCAGGTTCTCGGCCACCGTCATTTCGGGCCAGATCCGGCTCCCTTCGGGTACGTGCGCGATGCCGGCCTCGACGACCCGCGTCGAAGAGGCGCCCACCATGGAGCGTCCGTCGAACCGGATCTCACCGGACTCCGGTCGGGACAGATCGCTGATCGCGCGGAGCGTGGTCGTCTTGCCGGCGCCGTTCGCCCCGAGCAGGGCCACCACTTCCCGCCGGTCCACCTCGAAGCTGACCCCGCGGAGCGCCGGCACGCCGCCGCGGCGGACCTTCAGGTCGCGAACCTCCAGAAGACTCATCGGCGCAACCCCCTCACGCCCCGGCGGACCGGCCCAGATACGCCTCGATCACCGCGGGATCCCGGGTCACCTCCTCCGGGGTGCCGATGGCGATGGTGGCGCCGTGGTCGAGCACGTGGACGCGGTGGGAGATGTCCATGACCGCCTCCATGACGTGTTCGACGTAGATGATGCCGATCCCGCTCGCGTGAACCTCCCGGAGGATCCCGACCGTTTCCCGGACCTCCGTGGGATTGAGCCCGGCGGCGACCTCGTCCACCAGCAGCACCCGGGGCCGGGTGGCGAGCGCGCGGGCGAGGTCGAGCCGCTTCCGTTCGGCCAGATTCAGCGAATGGACGGGCGCGTTCCGTCGGGGCTCGAGCCGCGTCAGGGCGACGCATCGGTCGGCCGTCTCGGAAGCGGAGGTCCCGGGGACCCGCCGCCCGAACTGCGCCCCCACGAGGACGCTTTCGAACGCGGTCATGGCCAGGAAGGGGCGCGGAACCTGAAAGGTGCGGGCGAGCCCCAGCCGGCAGATCCGGTGGGCGGGGAGCCGGTGGATTTCCCGCCCCTCGAGGAGGATCTCCCCGGAATCGGGAGCGAACTGCCCGCTGAGGAGGTTGAAGAGCGTCGTCTTGCCGGCGCCGTTCGGACCGATGAGACCGAGGATCTCCCCTTCCCGCAGCGTCAGGTCGAGCCGGTGCACTGCCGTGAGGCCCCCGAAGCGCTTGACGACCCCGCGTGCTTCGACCAGGGCCGAGCCCGCGTCCGGCCCGCTCAAGAGGCCCTCCTGCGGATCAGCCTCACGAACTGGGCGAGGCGCGGCGCCGCCCCCCGCGGTTCCAGCAGGATGATGAAGATGAGCAGCGCCCCGAACGCCGCGAGGTGGATGTCCGCGAGACTGGCGAGCACGAACTGCTCGAGGAAGAGGTAGATCCCGGCGCCCAGCACCGGCCCCATCACGGTGCCGATCCCGCCCACCAGCACCATGAGCACCAGGCTGATCGAGAGATCGAAGCCGAACACCTTCTCCGGGACGATGTAGAGGGTGAACACCGCGTAGTAGCTGCCGGCGAGCCCGGTCAGGGCGGCAGTGATGGCGAAGACCGTGACCTGTTGCCGGGCGACGTTGACGCCGGAAGCGGCGGCGGCCTGTGCGTCCTCGCGGAGCGCGATCAGTCCGAGCCCTAGACGCGAACGCCGCACCGCGGCGCTGACGAGTACCGCTGCCACGGCGAGGACGGCCCCGAGCGCGTAGAGCAGGACCGGCCCCAGGTCCTGCTCGAGCGGCAGCGTGAGGCCCGAAGCGCCGCCGGCCGCCTCGATGTGGTTCGCCACGATCCGCGTTGCTTCCGCCACCCCGATCGTGGCGATGGCGAAATAGGGCCCGCGGAGGCGGAGGCAGGGCCATCCCCAGGCGACCCCGTAGAGCGCCGCGAGAACGGCGGCCGCCGGCATGGTCAGAAAGGGGTGAAAGCCGGCCAGCCACAGCATGGAGGTGGCGTAGGCGCCCACCCCGAAGAGCGACGCGTTGCCGAACGAGATCTGCCCGGCGAAGCCCCCCACCAGGTTCCAGGCGCTGGCCAGCAGGACGTTCAGGAACAGGAGCTGCGCGAGCCGCGAGCTGTAGGGATTGGCGAGCAGCAGCGGGGCGATCAGCGCCAGTCCGGCCAGCGCCCCCAGGCCGAGAAGGAGGTGGCGCCGGGCGAACGAAGACATCGTCAATCCGAATCGGCCCGGCGCATCACGAGCGCCGCGGTCAGGACCAGGAAACTCACCACGTCCCGGTAGCCCGTGTGGATGTAGAAGGCGGTCAGGTCTTCGGCGATGCCGAGCCCGATGCCGGCGACCAGGATGCCGCCGATGTTGGTGAGTCCGCCCAGCACGACGACGCAGAAGCTCTTCAGGAGGAAGCGGGCGCCGAACTCGGGGGTGACCGAGTAGAACAGCGACATCAGGCTTCCCGCGGACATCGCCAGCGCGGAACCGATGCCGAAGGCGACGGCCCACACCCGGTTCACCGGCACTCCGGACAGCGCTGCCGCTTCGCGGTCCTGAGCCACCGCGCGCAGCGCGAGACCCGACCAGGTCCGCTTCAGCATGAGGGCCAGCACCACGAAGCCGAGCAGCGAGAAGGCGGACACGATCAGCCGCGGGATGCTCAACGTCAGCGGCCCGACCGCCAGCGACTCGAGCGAATAGGACGTCAGGAGCGACCGGTCGGCCCCGCCGAAGATGAGGTACAGCGCGTTGCGGACGATCAGCCACACCCCGAACAGCAGGAGGAGGGTGGTGACCGGCGGGCTGTCCCGGAGGCGGAACACCAGGGTCCGCTCCACGGTGGCCCCCAGCGCGAAGCCCAGGGGAACGGTGATCAGGATGGAGACGAGCGGGTCCATTCCGAACGTCGTGTTGAGCCACCAGGTCACGTACACGCCGAGGGTCAGGAACGCCCCGTGCGCGAGGTTGACGACCCGCAGGACGCCGTAGATCAGGCCGAGCCCGTACGCCATGTAGGCGTAGACCGTGCCCACCAGGATCCCGGACGCCAGGACGGAGAGGAGGTCAACCACGGTGCGGGTTCGTCAGTCGGCGCGCCTCTTGCCATCGAGGTCCCACCCGGGCCGCCGCCGGGCGGTCGTCGCAGGGTCGCTCCATCGCAGTCCGGCCTGGAGCGCCACGTGGAGCGCCTATCCCTGCTTCAAGGTTCTTGGCATGGGGCCGCAGGACGTCGCCGTGTCAGCTTCCGAGGTAGGCGGGTCCCTCCGCCGCGTCCGGCGGGAAGACGATGCGGACCCCTCCCTCCGGCCGGTTCTGAACGATGACGCAGCGGTTCTCGATCTGGAGGCGGCTCTCTTCCGGGAAATACAGCCTGCCGCCCGGAAGCAGGGAGTCGTCCAGCTCGAGGTTCGCGAGGGCGTCCCGGATCGTCTCCGGCTCCGTGGAGCCCGCGTTCCCGATGGCGGCGATCAGCGCCCGGGCCGCTTCGTAGGCGACCGCCGGGTAGTACTCGGTGACCGGTCCGCCGAACTGCGCCTCGTACCGTTCGACGAAGTGCCGCGAGCGCTCGTAGGGCAGCGCCCGGGTCCACCACTGCGCCGAAACCAGGTGGGAAACCGCTTCGCCGAGGCCCTCGCGAACCGAGCGCTCCGGGCCGCGCGCTCCGTAGCTCACCGCGATGTGCCCGAGTCCCTGTTCCACGTAGGCGCGGTGTTGCAGCAGGAAATCGGGCTCGTGGGCGTCCGACAGGAACACGTCGGCTTCGACCGAACGCACCTTCACGATCAGCGAGGTGTGGTCGCTCGAGAGGTGTTCGAACGATTCGTCGAGGACGAGCTCGAACCGGTCGGCCTGCCCTTCGATGACGTCGTGAACGCCGGTCCGGTATTCGCGGCCGTGGTCGGTGTTCTGCCACACCATCGCCACCCGGAGCGGTTTGGGGAGGCGATCCTGGTCCTGTTCCCACATCAGCCATTCGAGCGTCGTGCTCGCCAGCGACTCCACCGGGCTGAGCGCCCCGAAGACCCACTGGTTCCCTTCGCGGAAGATGGACTTCGACGCTCCCCCGGCATTCACGAAGGGGACTCCGCGGCGCATCGGCACGATGACCTGGGCCTGGACGAGCGGGGTGGAATACCCCGAGAGGAGGGCGACGGCGCCGTCCACGGCGATCAGCCGCTCCAGGAGGCTCGGCGAGATGGAGGCGTCGCTCTTGTCGTCGTAGACGCGCAGCTCGATCGGGCGCCGGACTCCGGCGATCTCCACGCCGCCCGCCGCGTTCGCCTCCTCGACGGCGAGCTGGTAGCCGTCCCGGAAGAACCCGCCGACGTTCGCGTGCTTGCCGCTCAGCGGGAGCGCCGCCCCGATGCGGATCGCGTCGCCACCGCCTCCCGAACAGGCCGGAAGACCCACGCACAGCACAAGACCGAGAACGGGAAACCAGCGAGAGCGGGAGTCGGGAGACATGGCGGCAGCCGCGGGAGGCAACCCGGAATTCTACCAAGGCCGCGCTTGTCCGGCGCACCGATCTGGCGCCTCCTTCCGGCCGCCGCCCGGACCCGGCTCTAAAATCGCGTCCCCCATGCCCAGCCGCGAGAAGCAGCACCGCGAGGCCGGGATTCCGGCGATGGAGGTCCTGCGGATCCGGGACATCCGGCTGCACGAGGAAGTGGACCTCGCCCGGGTGGCGGCGCTGATCGAACGGCTGGGTTCCGACGGGATCCTCCGGAATCCTCCCATCGTCGCGCGCCTCGACGACGGCCGCCGGCTGCTCCTTGACGGCGCGAACCGGATCGAGGCCCTGCGGCGCCTGGGCATGCGGCATGCCCTCGTGCAGACCGAGACCTTCGGGGATGAGACCCTGGGGTTGGCGCACTGGAACCACGTGATCCGCGGCCGGCACGCGGCGCAGATCCTCGAGGATCCGCCGGCGGCCACCCGGTTCCAGCGCCCCGGCGAGCCGCCCGGCCCGGAGGAACAGCCCCTTTGCCGTCTCTGGTCGCCCGCCGGAGCGGCGACGGTGCTGCTGGGCCATCCCGGTCCTCGGGAGCGGGCGGCGGCGCTCCGCGAGCTCTGCACGCGCTACACGCATCCGCGCGCCCGGCTCGCCCGGATTGCGCACCGGAACCTCGACGAGGTCCGGTCCGCCTACCCCGAGTTCGGCGGACTGCTGGAGTATGCCGACATTTCGAAGGATCAGGTGCTCGCCACGACCGAGGCCGGCGAACGGTTGCCGTCGGGGATCACCCGGTTCCTGGTTCCCCGGCGCGTCCTGGGTTTCAACCTTCCGCTGTCGTTCCTGGAGACGGACCTCCCGCTGGACGAGAAGCGCCGCCGCCTCGACGACCTGGTGGCCGCCCGCTTCGAGACCGGGCGGGTCCGCTACTACGCGGAGCCGGCGTTCGTTTTCGACGACTAGCCGGGGCGCCGCCCCGCGTCCGCGCGCCGGCCTCCGGCTGCGAGACACCCATGATCGCACCCCGCTGGTCATGAAGACGGCGGAAATGGCCTGGAGCGCCGGCTTCAGCCGGCACCCGCTGCGCGAAGCGCAGCGGATGGCACAACGCTGGCGCGCCCGACGGCGTTGGCTCTCCGTCCATCACCGCGCACAGCGGCACGACATCCGCGAGCCTTCGGCTCGCTGTGCCGGCTGAAGCCGGCGTTCCAAGCCGGCACCGCCATCTCGACGGACACCGGTTCGCCGAAACTGCATTTTCACAACAACCGGCCGCTCTCGGGGCTCAGGTGGGTTTCACCACCGGCTGTTGTACGATTTTTGACCGCACCGCACACAGGAGAAATCGTTGTCGGGACACAGCAAATGGCACTCGATCCGCCACAAGAAGGCGATCGTGGATGCGAAACGCGGCAAGGCGTTCACCCGGCTGCTCAAGGAGGTCACCATGGCCGCCCGCCTCGGCGGCGGCGACCAGCAGTTCAACCCGAGGCTGCGGCTGGCAGTCGAGAAGGCAAAGGCCGGGAACGTTCCCCGCGACAACATTGACCGCGCCATCAAGAAGGGCACCGGCGACCTCCCCGGATTCCGGCTGGAGGACGCCAGCTACGAGGGCTACGCGGCGGGCGGGGTGGCCGTCTTCGTCCAGGCGGCGACCGACAACCGGAACCGCACCGTCAGCGACGTCCGCCACCTGTTCTCCAAGTACGGCGGGAACCTGGGGGAAAGCGGCTCTGTCAACTGGATGTTCGAAAAGGCCGGCCAGTTCCTGGTGCCCAAGGACCAGGCCTCCGAGGACGACCTGATTGACCTGGTCCTGTCGAGCGGCGGCAGCGACGTGCTCGAGGACGGCGAGCACTGGGACCTCCGTTGCCCGCCGGAGGCGTTCGGGGCCGTCAGGGACGCGCTCGGGTCGAGCGGGATCCAGTGCGACAGCGAGGAGATCGCCATGCTCGCGACCCAGCACGTCCGGGTCGCCGGCGGGGAAGCCCAGCGGGTCCTCAAGCTCATGGAGGCGCTGGAAGACCACGAGGACGTGACCGGCGTGTGGGCGAACTTCGACATGGACGACGAAGAGCTGGACGCGGCCGCGTCCTGACTGGCTCCCCTTGAATCCGTCCCCCACCGCCGGCGGTTCCGCGACCCGGCCCGGGATTCGGGTCGTCGGCCTCGACCCCGGTTCGCGGATCGCCGGCTGGGGAGCGGTGGACGAAACGGAGGGCCAGTTGCGCGTCGTGGATTTCGGGGTCGTCCGGTGTCCGCCCCGCGACCCGCTCGTGCAGCGCCTCCACCGTCTTCATCGCGAGATCGGGGAAGTCATCGAGCGGCTGCACCCCGATGAGGTCGCGGTGGAGTCGGTCTTCAGCGCGGCGAGCGCCGGGGCGGCCCTCACGCTCGGGCACGCACGGGGCGCCGTGCTGGTGGCGGCTGCGGACCTTCCCGTCGCCGAGTACAGCCCCCGCAGCGTCAAACAGGCGCTCACCGGTTACGGGGCGGCCGGAAAGGGCTCGGTCGCCGGCATGGTGGCCCGGCGGCTCGGGATGGCGGAACCGCCCGACGCGGAGGATGCGGCGGACGCGCTCGCGGTCGCGATCTGCCATCTGGACGCCCGGCGAGCCAAGGCCCGCCTGGCGCGCGCCCAGGGACGGCCGCGGTGATCGAGCGCCTCGCCGGCCGGCTGCTCGAGACGGGCGACGGACAGGTGCTGATGGATGTGGGCGGGATCGGCTTCCGGCTCCAGGTGCCCACCGGCACGGCGTCACGCCTTCCGCCGCCGGGAGACGAGGTCCGCCTCACCGTGCGCATGCTGCTCCACCGCGAGGAAACCGTGCAGCTCTTTGGCTTCGGCAGCGGTGAGGAGGCGCGCCTCTTCGACCAGCTCCGCGGGGTGAACGGCGTCGGCCCCTCGGTGGCGCTGAATCTCCTGTCGCTGGCCGTCCCCCGGCTCCGCCAGGCGATCCGGGACAAGGAAGTGAAGTTCCTCCAGGCGGCGCCCGGGGTCGGCGCGAAGCTCGCGCGCCGCCTCATCACGGAACTCGCGGAAGCGCTTCCCGACGACGAGAGCGACGCGCCGCCACAACCGGCGCCGCGCGATCCGGTCCACGACCAGTTGGTCACCGCCTTCACGAACCTGCAGTTCACCGACCGGCGCCGGATCGAAGAGGTTGTGCAGTCCGTCCGCGCCGAGCGGCCGGACGCCGAGCTGCAGGAACTCTTCAAGGCGGCTCTCCATCGCCTGTCTTCCCGAGGAGCGGCATGACCGCGCCCTCCCCCTCGCCCGCCGACAACAACGAGTTCTGGGGCCGGGCCCAGGAACGGCTGACGGAGGCTTCCCGCCTGCTCGCCCGGGTCCGGCGCACTTCCACGGCGCGCCTGGCGGTGGTCCTGGTGGCGCTCGCCCTCGCACTCGGCGCCGGCGACGCCGGGTTCTGGTCCCCGTGGTGGGTGGTCGTTCCGGGCGCGCTGTTCGTCTGGTTGGCCTACGTTCACGAACGTCTCCTGAACCGGGCGCGCGGCGTCCACCACGTCGCCCAGCTCTACCACCGGGCCGCGATCCGGGTGGACCGGGACACCGAAGGGGAGGCGGGGAGCCCCGGCACCCCGGCGGCCGCCATCCGGCGGGGCGGGACTCCCGCCCACCGCAACACGGTGGACGAGGACCATCGTCTCGCGGACCGGCGCCACCGGGTCTCCGACCTCGGCGAGAGTCACCTCGGCGACCACCTCGACCTCTTCGGTTCGGGCGGACTCTTCGAGCGGCTCGCGGACTGGCGGACCGACACCGGCGGCGAAACGCTCGCCGGGTGGCTGCTCCGGTCCGCGCCGCCGGAAGAGGTCGCCGGCCGTCAGCTCGCCATCCGGGAACTCGGCGCCCGGATCGAGATCCAGGAGACGCTCGCGGCCACCGGCGCTCTCGAGCCGTGGCCGACGACCCGGTCTTCGGTGGTGCTCGACTGGCTGGCCCCGGACGGCGGGACCGGCGACGAGCCCGGCGGACCCGCGTCCGGGAAGGAGGAGACCTCCGCCGCACCTTCCGGCCGAAGGCCCGAATTGCTGCTCGCGGTGCTGGCCGTCCTGCTGAGCGCGACCATGCTGGGGGGGCTGCTTCGCTGGATCACGGCGGGGGAGGCGTCCTTCTTTCTGGCCGCGGTGTCCCTCTCGGCGGCCTGGGGCCTCTGGCTCCGGTCGCAGGTACGGGAGCAGGAGACCGTCCTGCGGCTGATGGAATCGGAGATCGCGGGCATCCGGCAGATCGCGCTCACCGTCACCTCCGAGGGGTTCGAGTCGCCCCTGCTGCGGGGACTCGCGGAGCGCCTCGCGCGCGCCGAGGCGGCGCTCGCCAAGCTGGAACGGCTGCAGGTCCGCCTGTCCGCGCGCCGCAATCTGCTCTTCGCGCCGATCGCCGCCATGCTGTTCTGGGGCACGCATCACCGCTGGGCCATCGAGCGGTGGCGCCGCCGTCACCAGCGCGAGGCGCGGGGCTGGGTGCGGGCCGCGGGGGAGTTCGACGCCCTGCTGGCGCTCGCGCAGTACTGCATCGAGCGCCCCGGACACGTCTTTCCCGAGTTCGACGACGAGCCGGGTTTCGAAGCGCGCGGCCTCGGTCATCCGCTGATCCCGGAAGCGCGCCTGCAGCGGAACGACGTTCGCCTGGGCCGCGGGGAAGCCGACGTGCTCATCGTCACCGGCTCCAACATGTCGGGGAAGAGCACCCTGCTGCGGACCATCGGCGTCAACTTCGTCCTGGCCCGGATGGGCGCGCCGACCGCCGCGACGGCGTTCCGCCTCGGGCCGCTCGCCCTGGGAGCCTCGATCGCCGTCCACGATTCGCTCCAGGACGGCGTTTCCCGTTTCCTCGCGGAACTGCTGGCGCTCAAGGCGGTGCTGAACACCGGCTCGAGGGAGGAGCCGCTGCTCTTCCTGCTGGACGAGGTCCTGCAGGGGACGAACTCGGACGACCGCCGCGCCGCGGTCGCCGCGCTCCTGCGCGAGCTGGGCCGGCGATCCGCCGTCGGCGTGATGACGACGCACGACCTGACGCTCACCGAGCTGGCTCACGAACTGCCGGGCCGCGTCCGCAACATGCACTTCACCGAGCGGGTGGTGGACGGCGCCATGGAGTTCGACTATCAGCTCCGGGACGGAGTCCTCGCGCGCGGCAACGCGCTCGATCTCATGCGGATCCTCGACCTGCCGGCGCCCGAGGGGGAGCGGGCCGATTTCACCTCGCTCCCGGCCCCCGGACCCGGACGGGAGAACTGACGGGGAGCGCCGCCATGAGTGCGCGAGAACCCCCGCCCGGCCGCCGGGACGAAGAGTTCCACCAGACCCTCCGCCCGCGGGACTTCGGGGAGTACGTGGGCCAGGCCGCCGTCCTCGAACAACTCGAGATCAGCGTGGGCGCCGCGCGGGGCCGGGGCGAAGCCCTCGACCACGTGCTGCTCCACGGACCGCCCGGCCTCGGCAAGACTTCGCTCGCCGCGGTGCTCGCCCGCGAACTCGAAGTCCCCATGCACACCTCCGCGGGGCCGCTCGTGCCGCGCACCGGCGACATGGTGGCGCTGCTGAACGCGCTGGCGCGGAACGAGATCCTGTTCATTGACGAGATCCACCGGCTCGCTCCCGCGGTTGCGGAGGTCCTCTATCCGGCCATGGAGGACCACTACGTGGACATCATGGTCGGCGAGAAACTGGGCGCCCACAGCCTGCGCATTGACCTGCCGCCCTTCACGCTGGTGGGGGCGACCACCCGCGCCGATCTGCTGACCGGCCCGCTGCGGGACCGCTTCCCGCTCGTCCACCAGCTCGAGTTCTATTCCGTCGAGGAGGTGGAGCGGGTCCTTTCGCGCGCCGCGCGGGTGCTTGGCGTGCACCTGGAACCGGACGCCGGACGGGAGATCGCCTCGCGGGCCCGGGGGACGCCGCGGGTGGCCAACAACCTGCTGCGGCGGGTGCGCGACTACGCGGAGGTGCGCGGCGACGGGACGATCCGCCGGGAGACGGCGCTCGCGCTGCTGGAGATCGCCCAGGTGGACGAAGCGGGGCTCGACCGTTTCGACCGCAAGATCCTCGAGAGCCTGCTCGACAACTTCTCCGGCGGGCCGGTGGGGGTGGCCAACCTGGCCGCGACGCTCGGGATGGACAACCGCACGCTCGAAGAGGTCCACGAGCCGTATCTGATTTACCGCGGCTTCCTGCGGCGGACGGCGAAGGGACGCATGATCACCGACCGGGGCGCCCGGCACCTGGGGTGCGCGGCCTCGGGGACGCTGTTTCCGGAGACGCCAGGCGCCAAAGTCTGATCCCGGCGGACACGGCCGATCGAAGTTTGCGGACTTCCGATTTCGCGTACGAGCTGCCGCCGGAACTCATTGCGCAAGCGCCGCCCGCGGCTCGGAGCGACGCCCGCCTGCTCCATCTCGACGCCGGCGGCCGGACGGCGCACCTGGGGTTCCCGGATCTTCCGTCGCTGCTGCGGCCGGACGACCTGCTGGTCCGGAACGTCACCCGGGTGATTCCCGCCCGCGTGCCGGCCCGGAAGGAGGCGGGCGGCGGGCGCGTCGAGGTGTTCGTCCTCCCGGAGGGTGAAGGGCCGGGGGACCTTTTCCGGGCGCTCACCCGGCCGGCGCTTCGACCGGGCGTCCGTCTCCTCGCCGGCGAAGGGGACCGGGTCCGGCTGGAGGTGGGAACGGACCTCGGCGGGGGACAGCGCCAGATCCGCATCGTTTCCGGCGCGGCCGGGATTCTCGACCTTGCCGAGCGGGCGGGCCGGACGCCCCTGCCGCCGTACATCCGCCGCGGTCCCAAGGGTTCGGAAGGACCGGACGGCACGGACCGGGAGCGGTATCAAACGGTCTATGCGCGATTCCCCGGCTCGGTAGCGGCCCCGACCGCCGGTCTCCACTTCGACCCCGAGATGTTCGGCCGGCTGCGGGAGATCGGGGTCCGGATCGTGGACCTGGTCCTTCACGTCGGCTACGGGACCTTCGCCCCGGTGCGCGTCGAGGACCCGCGCGACCACCAACTGGCGGCCGAGAGGTTCTTCGTTCCCGATGCGACCCGGCGGGCGGTCCTCGCCCAGTTGGCCGAGGGCCGCCGCGTGGTGGCGGTCGGGACGACCACCGTCCGCGTGCTGGAGACCCCGGGGGTTCTCGAAGGCGAGGGGATCGCCGGGGCGACCTCGCTGCTGATCCTTCCGGGCCACCGCTTCCGGGTGGTCTCCGCGATGCTGACCAACTTCCATCTGCCCGGCAGTTCGCTCCTCATGCTGGTTGCGGCCCTCGGCGGCGCCGACGCGGTCCTCGCCGCCTACCGCGAAGCGGTCCGCCAGCAATACCGCTTCTACTCCTACGGCGACGCCATGTTCGTGGAGGGCGCCGTGAGGACCTGACGTCCCGGGCTCCTTAGAATGCCCGACCCATGAAACAGCGCCGCGTCGGGCAGGGAGCGCCGGTCTTCAGACCGGCACCGCCAGCCGGAGGCTGGCGAAACTCGGGAACCCGGCCTATTGGCTGGACAGCGAGGAGATCCAGCCGATGAACCGCCGACACGTCGGAAGCGGCGTCCCGTGGGAAACCGAGTTCGGCTACTCCCGCGCCACCCGGATTGGCGACCGCATCCTGGTCTCCGGAACGACCGCGACCGGGCCGGACGGGCCGGTGGCGGTCGGCGATCCGGCGGGACAGACGCGCTACGCGATCGGGAAGGTCCGGACCGCGATCGAGTCCCTCGGCGGCACCCTGGAAGAGGTCGTCCGCACCCGGATTCACGTGAAGCCCGGGACCGACTGGGAGGCGGTGGCCAGGGTCCACGGGGAGTTCTTCGGGTCCATCCGGCCCGCCTGCACGCTGACCTACGCGGACCTCATCGGCGAGGAGTACCTCGTCGAGATCGAAGTCGAGGCGGTGGTCGGCGCCGGTGCTGCGGAGGGCGCATGAAGATCCACCTGTCGCTGACGGGCGCCCTGCTCCTGCTCGTCACTCCGGCCCTCCCCGCCGCGGGCCAGGGACCGGTGCAGCGCGCCGAGGTCCCCGACGGATTCGAGGTGCCCGCGCGGGTCCTCGGGGACCTCGACTTCCGGATGGTGGGACCGTCGCGCGGCGGGCGGGTGACCACGGTGACGGGCATTCCCGACCAGCCGCACGTCTTCTACATGGGTTCGACCGGTGGCGGCGTCTGGAAGACCGAGAACGCCGGCGTTTCGTGGACGAACCTGTCGGACGAGGAATTCGCCGTCGGCTCCATCGGCGCGGTGGCGGTCGCTCCCTCGGACCCGAACGTCGTTTACGTGGGAACCGGCTCCGCCTGCCCGCGCGGCAACATCTCCGTGGGCAACGGGGTCTATCGCAGCACCGACGCCGGACGCTCCTGGACCCACGTGGGCCTCGAGGCTGCCGGCCTCATCGGCCGGATCGTCGTGGACCCGGACGACCCGGACCGGGCCTTCGTCGCCGTGCTCGGGCAGATCTTCGGCCGCTCGCCCGAGCGGGGGGTCTATCTGACGGAGGACGGCGGGAAGACCTGGACGGCGTCGCTCCAGGTTTCCGACGCGACCGGCGCCGTGGAACTCGCGATGAACCCGTCGAACCCGCGGGAACTCTTCGCCGCCATGTGGCAGGCCGAGCGGAAACCCTGGACGCTCATTGACGGCGGTCCCGAGGGGGGCCTCTACCGCACGCAGGATGGCGGCGAAACCTGGGAACGGCTCGGCGGCGGGCTGCCGGAAGCCTCCGAGGAAAACCCGGTCGGCCGCATCGGCGTGTCCATCGCCGCGTCGGAACCGCGCCGGGTGTACGCGCTCGTCACCGCCGCCGAGGAGCGGGGCGGCCTCTACCGGAGCGAAGACGGCGGAGACACCTGGACGCGGGTGAACGGGGACCGCCGGTTGCGGGGCCGCGGCTGGTACTACAGCCACGTGGTCGCCGACCCGACGGACCCGGACACGGTCTACGTCCTCAACGCTCCCTTCCTGAAGTCGGTGGACGCCGGCAAGTCCTTCCGGACGGCGCGCGTCCCCCACGGAGACAACCACGACCTGTGGATCAACCCGAACGACTCCCGGATCATGGTGGAGGCGAACGACGGGGGCGCCACGGTGACCCTCGACGGGGGCGAGAACTGGTCGTCCATCCACAACCAGCCCACCGCCGAGTTTTACAGGCTTACCGTGGACGACGAGTTCCCCCGGCGGCTCTACGGCGCGCAGCAGGACAACTCGACGATCAGCGTGCCGTCCTGGACCGACAGCGGCCTCTCGCCCGAAGCCCACTGGTGGGACGTCGCCGGCGGCGAGAGCGGGCACATCGCGGTGACCCCCGGCCGGCCCGAACTCACCTACGCGGGCAACTACATCGGCCAGATTGATCGGCAGGACCGCGACGAGGCCGGCGCGCGGAACGTGGTCGTCTATCCCGAACTCGCCGACGGGACCGCGCCGCGCGACCTCCAGTACCGCTTTCAGTGGAACGCGCCCATCGTCGTTTCCCGGCACGACCCGGAGGTCGTCTTCCACACGTCCAACTACGTCCATCGAACCACCGACGGCGGCCTCTCGTGGACGACCATCTCGCCCGACCTGACGGTGGGCGATCCGGAGAAGGGCGCCCTGCCGGGCAATCCGGTGCAGCACGACCACACCGGCGTCGAGGTGTACGGAACGATCTTCGCCCTGGGCGAGTCTCCCCTCGCGTCCGGCGTGATCTGGGCCGGCGCCGACGACGGCCTGGTCCACCTGACGCGGGACGGCGGCGCGTCCTGGACCGAAGTGACCCCGCCGGGCATGCCGGCCGGCGGCACCGTGAACAGCCTCGACGTCTCCGCGCGGCACGACGGCGGGGTTCTCCTCGCCGTCCAGCGGTACCGCGAGAACGATTTCGAACCCTACGTCTTCCGCACCACGGACTTCGGCACGACCTGGACGCGTCTCGGAAGCGACGGGGGAATACCGCCGGGTCATCCCGTGCGCGTGGTCCGGGAGGACCCGGAAACCGAGAACGTCCTCTATCTGGGGACCGAGTTCGGGCTCTTCCTGAGCCTTGACGGCGGAGCGCGTTTCGTTCCCTTCGGAAACCTGCCGGCCACCCCGATCACCGACCTGCAGGTGGGGGGCGACGAGCTGCTGGTCGCCACCCAGGGCCGTTCGTTCTGGGTGCTCGACGACCTCACGCCGGTGCGGGCGCTGGCGGGCCGTTCGTGGGACGCGCCGGCCCTCCTGCCGGCGGGAACGGCGGTGCGGCTGGCCACCGGCGGCAGCCGGCCCTTCCGCGGCCCGGGCGCGCCCGAGAACCGCCCGGCGGGGGCTCTCCTCCACTACTTCCTGCCCGAGGATCTCGAAGAGGGTGACGAACTTCGCCTCACGGTCACGGACGCGAACGGCGCGGTGATCCGGGAGTTCGAGCGGAAGCCGGCGCCCGGCGCCGAGCGCGAGGAGTCCGAGGAGGATCAGCCGAATCCCGACGCGGTGCTGGAACCCGAAGCCGGGCTCCAGCGGATCGCCTGGGACCTGAAATACCGGCGCCCGGAACTCCTGAAGGGCGCCGTCATGTCCATCTCCTATACCGGCGGAGCGTTCGTGATGCCGGGGCCCTACACCGCCTCGCTGTCCTTCCGGAAGGAGGGCGGCGAGGAACTCAGGGGCGATCCCGTCCGGTTCGAGGTGCTGCGGGATCCGCGGACGGCCGTCACCGAGGACGACCTCCGCCAGCAGCACGACCTGGTGCGGCAGTCGCAGGCGCTGCTCGAACGGGTGCACGAGCGGATCGGCGCGCTCCGGGAAGCCCGCGATCAGTTCGAAGCGGTCGAAAAGCGGGCGCGGCAGGCGGATCGCTGGACCGAAGAGCTGGAGGAAGCGTCAGAGACCCTCCGGAAGGGTCTGACCGAGATCGAAGACGAACTCATCCAGACGAAGAACGAGGCCGGCCAGGACCCCGTCAACTTCACTCCGAGGCTCGACAACCAGATCGCCTACCTCTACGGGCACATCGCCCGGAACTACGGCCGCCCCACCGGAGGCTCCTTCGAGCGCTTCCGGGACCTGGAAGCGCAAGCAAAGCCGATTCTGGACCGGCTCGCCACCCTCCTCGGCGCCAGCGTCGCCGACCTGAACCGCGCCCTCCAGGAAGCGGGGGTGACCGGAGCTGTTCTCGTCGGACAGCCCTGACGGCGGAAACGGCTGGGACCGCCGGTCTTCAGACCGGCACGCGCGGCGCTCCGCGCCGCGCACGTCGTAACGCCAGCGGCGACGGAGGGCGTTCGGAGCGCCGGCCTCCGGTCGGCATCGCGCGGGAGCGCGAAACCCGCGCCGATGGCACTCTCCGCGCATCCATGCCGACGCGCGAGCGTTTCCTGGATGTTACACTGCACTACACATGCACACTGTAGATGTGCAACACGGAAACATGTCCAGAATCCACGTCATCGTCAACGAGGCCGAGAAGGTCCGCTACCAGAGCCAGGCCGCCCGTGAGGGCAAGTCGCTCGGCGCCTGGCTGCGCGAGGCCGCCGCCGAAAAGATCGCCAGATCAGCTCCGCGGCGTTTCGCCTCGGTGGAGGAATTTGACGATTTCATTGCCGGGTGCCAGGTGCGGTCCGCCGCCGACGGCGGACTCGAGCGGGAACCGGACTGGGAGGAAACCAAGAAGCTCATCCTCGACGCGAAGGGCCGGGGTCTCGAGGAGTTCGTGTGACCTTCGTGGACACGAACGTCTTCCTGCTCGCTGCCGGCAGCCCCCACCCGCTGCAGCAGTCGGCGACGGCCGCCCTGCGCGGTAAACCCGACTTGGTTACCTCCGCGGAGGTCCTGCAGGAGATCCTCCATGTCTTCGTGCGGCGGAGGCGTCTCGATCTGTGCGACCAGGCTCTCGAGCTCACTTACCGGTCGGTAGGCGAGGTCTGGGCGATCGAGCCCGAAGACGTTGTGGGGGCGCGCTCCCTGGCGGACCTCCACCCGCAGCTCGAATCCCGGGATCTCCTCCATCTGGCCTGCTGCCTGCGGCGGCAGGCGACCGATCTCGTCACCTTCGACCGCGGTCTCGCCGCCGCCTGGGCGCGGCGGTCGCGATCCCGGCCGTAGTACCGGGCTACGCGGCGCTCGGTGCGTGCGGGGGTTCGAGCCGCTTGTATTTGGCATCGCCGACGAAACGCCAGGTTCGGCCCACGCGCCAGGCCAGATCAGGTTCCAACCGGACTCGGTGGCCCTCGTCAAGGAAGGTCGCCGGCTTCTCGGGGAAGAATCGCTCCGGAAGCCGGAGCGCTTCCCGGAGCGCACACCGCACGAATTCCTCGAACACTTTGTTCATGTCCATCAGGAATCCCGGGGCGCGAATCCGGCCCCGGCCTCTCTCGACCGTCGCGTGCCGTAGGATGATCCGTGCAAGACCGGCGGTCCCTCCCCGGCGTGTCACTCGTCGGTGGAGGCGGGGAGGTGGGCGGGGAGGCCCTCCAGCAAGCCTTCCCGATACGGGAACAGCGCCGGGGTGCCGCCGGTGTGGAGGAAGACCACCACGTCGGTATCGCTGAATTGGCCGTTGCGCGCCATGTCGAACAGACCCGTCATGGCCTTCCCGGTATAGACCGGGTCGAGGAGGATGCCTTCGGTCCGGGCGGTCAACGCGATGGTCCCCACGACGTCCTCGTTCAGGATGCCGTAGCCCTCGCCGACGTATTCGTCGTGGACCACCACGTCGGAGGGGCCGACCTCCACGTCGAGCCCCATCGCCTCGACCGTCTCCCGGGCGATGGCGAGCACGTTCGCTTCGCTCGGGGCCTTGCTGCCGCCGGTGCTGATCCCGATGATCCGCACGTCGGGGGCGAGCATCTTGGCCCCGACCACCAGCCCGGCCTGGGTGCTGCCGGAGCCCGAGGCGTGGACCACGTGGGTAATCGTCACGCCGGCGTCCCGCGCCTGGGCGACGAGCTCCCGGAAGCAGTTCGCGTAGGCGACCGAGCCGAGCGGCAGGTCCATCGAGCCACCCGTGCGCGAACCGCCCACGGACACCACGTAGGGGTTCCGTCCCGCCTCGCGTTCCGTCGCGGCGATCTCGTCCACCATCGCCTCCCGGTCCTCGCCCGGCTCGATGATGCGCACGTCGGCGCCCAGGATCCGGTCCAGCAGCAGGTTGCCGTCGGCGGGCGCTACCGACTGGTCTTCCCGGCGCGCCAGGACGAGGATCGGGTCCATGCCCAGCCGCCGGGAGCCGGCGGCGGTCATCCGCGCCCAGTTGGACTGCACGCCCGCCCAGGTGATCACGCTGTCGCTCCCCTTCGCGACCGCGTCGGCGAGGATGAAGTCGAGTTTTCTCGCCTTGTTCCCGCCGAAGGCGAGGCCGGTCTGGTCGTCGCGCTTGACGAACAGGCGGGGGCCGCCGAGTTCCGCGGCGAGCGTGGGCATCTCCTCGAAGGGGGTCGGGAGGTGGGCGAGCGGGGCCTGTTCGAAGCGGCCGACGGCGTCGTCGAAGATGGTCATGGGGTCGGTGGTGTCTCCTTCCAGGTCACCGGCGCCGGTGCCGCCGCAGGCGGAAAGGCTGGCGGCGAGGAGGGACCCACCGGCGACCATCGAGATTGAGCGGAGTGTGTTCACGGGCAATCCTCCAGGACGGGCGAGTTTATGTCTGCGTGTCCCGACGGTCGTGGCTTGGAGACTGGGGAGCGGGTAACGGCAGTGTCCACCGTCTGTGTGGGGCGAGCGGATGTCCGGTCGGCCTCGCCTATCGGAGTTGCAGCGGGTGGCGGGGCTCGCAGGCACCCCTGTCTGGGCCGGACGACGGCATTGACCCCCGATAGAATCACCTAATGACCGAGTTGCTGGAAAGAGCGATTGCGAAGCTACAGACGTTGCCCGGTGATCGTCAGGACGAGGCGGCGCAGATGTTGCTGAGTCTGGTGGACGGGCCGCCCGTGGTCCGGCTCAACACGGAACAGGCTCAGGAGGTCGCTCGCCGCCTCGATACGCCGGCTCCTCGCTACTCCACCCACGAAGAGGTCACCGCCTTCTTCGGGCACAAGAGCATGCGATGAGGCTCCGATGGCGGTTGTCCGCCATCAGTGACCTCGCCCATATTCGCGACTACATCGCGGCCAGCAGCCCATCGGGAGCACAGGACGTCGTGGACCGCGTCCTTCGCTCGGTGGCACGTTTGCGCCTCTTCCCGCATTCAGGTCGTGTCGGTCAGGTCCACGGTACGAGGGAACTGGTCGTTCCCGGGCTCCCGTACATCGTCGTATACACCCACGATGACGAGGGTGTTGACATCGTGGCTGTTTTTCATGGCGCGCAGAAGCGTGGATGAAATGTCAGGCGGCGGGGTTCGGCCCGCTCTCTGACTGCATCCGGCGCCTCCTATTTCGCGGCCGGCTGAATCCGGGCATGTGTGGAATGGGGGCTCTGCGGGTTCAGGCGGTGCGCCGTGAGGGTGGATAGCGTCGCGACGTGCGCGGCGCGGAGCGCCGCGCGTGCCGGTCTGGAGACCGGCGTTCCAAGCCGTAGCGCCACCACGCGGGCCCGGGCCGTTCCCGCCCCTCACTAGAATTCCGGCCTCCCAGGAAGCGCTGTTTGGCCCGGCTCAAGTCCCATATCTCGACGGACTCCGACGAGTTCCGGGCCAACGAAGCGCATAACCGCGAACTCTGCGAGACGCTGCGGGTGCGGCTGGCCGAGGTCCGTCAGGGCGGCGGGGGCCGGGCGCGGGCCCGGCACGCCGAGCAGGGGAAGCTGTTCGTGCGGGAGCGGATCGAACGGCTCGCGGACCCCGGTTCGCCCTTCCTCGAGGTCGGCCCGCTCGCCGCGCACGACTGCTACGACGCCCCGACGCCGGCCGCCGGGCTCGTCACCGGGGTGGCCTCGGTCTCCGGCCGCCTGGTCATGGTGGTCGCGAACGACGCCACCGTGAAGGGCGGGACCTACTACCCGCTGACCGTCAAGAAGCATCTCCGCGCCCAGGAGATCGCGGCCCGCTGCGAACTACCGTGCGTCTATCTGGTGGACAGCGGGGGCGCGTTCCTACCGCTCCAGGCCGAGGTCTTTCCCGACCGCGACCACTTCGGGCGGATCTTCCGCAACCAGGCGGTGATGAGCGCCCGCGGCATTCCGCAGCTCGCGGCGGTGATGGGCATGTGCACCGCCGGCGGCGCCTACGTCCCCGCCATGAGCGACGAGGCCGTCATCGTCGAGGGCACCGGGACCATCTACCTCGGCGGCCCGCCGCTCGTCAAGGCCGCCACCGGCGAGGTGGTGAGCCCCGAGGAACTCGGCGGCGCCCGGGTCCACACCGAACATTCCGGGGTGGCGGACCACCTCGCCGAGGACGACGACGCGGCCATCCGGATTGTGCGGGAGGCGGTCGGCAGGCTGCCGGTGGGGACCGAACGGCCCGTCCGCGACGCCGACCCCGAGCCACCCGACTACCCCGAGGACGAGATCCTCGGTATCTGGCCCCGTGACCGCCGGGTCCGGGTGGACATCCGCGAGACGCTCGCCCGGCTCCTCGACGGGAGCCGGCTCGACGAGTTCAAGGCGCGCTACGGGACCACGCTGGTGACCGGTTTCGGCCGCATCGAGGGGATCACGGTGGGGGTCGTGGCCAGCAACGGGGTCCTCTTCAGTGAGAGCGGCCTGAAGGGCGCGCACTTCGTCCAGCTCTGCGCCCGCGAGGGCCTGCCGCTGCTCTTCGTCCAGGACATCACCGGGTTCATGGTCGGGGCGCGCTACGAACGGGGCGGGATCGCCAAGGACGGCGCGAAGATGGTGAACGCGGTCGCCACCGCCGAGGTCCCAAAGATCACGCTCATCGCGGGCGGCAGCTTCGGGGCGGGGAACTACGCGATGTGCGGGCGGGCCTATGACCCGGCGTTCGTCTGGTCGTGGCCGGCGAGCCGCATCTCGGTGATGGGCGGCGAACAGGCCGCCTCCGTCCTGGTCCAGGTCAAGCGCGACCAGCGCGAGCGCGCCGGCGAGGAGCTGAGCGGCGCGGAGGCCGAGGAGATCGCCGCGCCCGTCCGGGAGAAGTACGAACGCGAGGGGAGCGCGTACTACGCGACCGCGCGTCTCTGGGACGACGGCATCGTGGACATGCGGAACACGCGCCGGACCCTCGCCCTGAGCCTGGCGGCGGCCGCGAACGCTCCCGTCCGGGATTCCGGGCACGGCATCTTCCGGATGTAGGGATCGGGAACGCCCGCATCGTGAAGCGCACCGTCCGGGTCGGCAACGCCGGCGGCTACTGGGGGGACGACCCGCGGGCGCTCCGCTCCCAGGTGCTGGGGCCGGAGCCTCCCGAGTTCGTGACCGCGGACTTCCTGGCCGAGATCACGATGAGCATCCTGCAGAAGCAGCGCGCCCGCGATCCCGAGGCCGGCTATGCCCGTGACTTCGTGACCCAGCTCGCTCCGCTCCTCGGCGCCGTCCGGGAACGCGGGATCACCGTGATCACGAACGCCGGCGGGGTGAATCCCGGGGGCTGCGCCCGCGCGGTGCTCCGCGCAGCGATCGAGGCGGGAGTCGAGTTGACGGTGGCGGTGGTGGACGGCGATGACCTGACGGGCCGGCTGGACGCGCTCCTCGACGACGGAGTCGGTTTCGACAACCTGGAGACCGGCGCTCCGTTCGGACCCCGGCGAGCCGACGTCCTGTCGGCGAACGCCTACTTCGGCGCCGAGCCGATCGTCCGGGCGCTCGCGCACTGCCCGGACGTGGTGGTCACGGGGCGCGTCACGGACACCGGAATCACCCTCGCCCCCATCCGGCACGCCCTCGGCTGGGACCCCCGTGACTGGGACCGCATCGCGGGCGGCATCGTGGCCGGTCACCTCATCGAGTGCGGGGTGCAGGCCACCGGCGGGAACTTCACCGACTGGGAGCGGGTTCCGGGACTCGGCAACGAGGGCTTCCCGGTGGTCGAGGTCGAGGAAGACGGGGCCTTCGTGCTCACGAAGCAGCCGGGTACCGGCGGCCTGGTCTCGCCCGCGGTGGTCCGGGAACAACTGCTCTACGAGATGGGCGACCCGGAGCGTTACCTGTGCCCGGATGCGACCGTGGACTTCTCCGGTCTCACCGTGGCGGCTGCCGGGGAGGACCGGGTGCGCGTCCGGGGGGCGCGGGGCGGGCCGCCTCCCGGCGACCTCAAGGTGAGCGCGTCGGTCCGCGGGGGCTTCAGCGTCCGGGGCAGTCTGGTGGTCGGCGGCCCGGACGTGGGGCCGAAGGCGGCGGCGCTTGCGGCCGCCTTCCGGGATCGGCTCCGGGACGACTGCGACGCGGCGAGCGTTCCGTTCCCAGCCGAGTTCCGGGCGGACGTGGTGGGCGCGGACGCCGCGCAGCGGGGGCTGGCCGATGCGGCGCGCCCCGATCCGTCGGAGGGCCTCGTCCGCTTCGCGGCGTGGAGCCCCGCCCGGGAACCGCTCCAGGTCTTCCGCAAGCTGCTTCCGAGCCTCATCCTGAGCGGCCCGGCGGGGCTCGCGGTCACCGGAGGCGCCCCGGCGATCTCCGAGGTGGTCGGCTACTGGCCCGCGCTCGTTCCCCGCGACCGGGTCGCGGCCGCGGTCCGGGTGATCCGGGTGTCCGCCGGCGGCGCCGAAGCGGTGGTGGCCGAAGAGGAGGTTCCGTTCGCGGGACCGGCCGGGGAGACCTCGCGTCCGTCCCGCACCACACCGGCGCCGGACTTTCCCGGGACCGGCCCCGTCGTCGAGGCGCCACTCGGCGCCGTGGCGCACGCGCGCAGCGGGGACAAGGGGGACGCCGCCAACATCGGCATCATCGGACGGAGCGCGGCCTGCTACGGCTGGCTCGCGGAGAACCTGTCCGCGGCGGTGGTGTCCGACTGGGTCCGGGAGGTGGCGGAGGGACCGGTCACCCGCTACGAGGTGCCCGGGCTCTGGGCGCTCAACTTCATCCTGGAGCGGGCGCTCGGGGGCGGCGGGACCCGCAGCCTGCTGCTCGATCCGCAGGGGAAGACGCTGGCGCAGGGCATCCTCCGCCAGCGGGTGCGCATCCCGGCCGCGCTCCTTGCCACCATCGCTCCCGGGAACCGCCCGCTGTCTCCCGCGTTCGCCTCGCCCGCTTCCGCTCCATGAGTTCTCCGAATCTGCACCTTGATTTCGAAGCGGACGGCGTCGTCCGCCTCACGCTCCGGCGGCCGGAGGCGCGGAACGCGCTGACCCCGGCGATGGTCGCCGGGATTCCGAGCCTGCTGGAGGAGCTTGCCGCGCTTCCGTCCGAGCGGTGCCGGGTGGTCGTGCTGCGGGGCGAGGGGAAGGTGTTCTGCGCCGGCGCCGACCTGAAGGCGATGCGCGCATCGGGGCAGGCGAGCGAAGCGGAGAACCGCGAGGACGCGCGGCGCTTCGCGACGCTCTTTCGGTCGGTCGCCGCGTTTCCGGCCCCGGTGGTCGCGGCGGTCCAGGGAGCGGCGCTCGGGGGCGGCTTCGGGCTCGTGGTGTGCGCGGACCACGTGGTCGCGGAGGAGACGGCCCGCTTCGGAACTCCGGAAGCGCGGCTCGGGCTCGTCCCGGCGGTCATCTCCCCCTACGTGGTGCGCCGCCTCGGCCCGGGCCGAGCCGGTCCGTACCTGCTCGGGGGCGCCGTTTCCCAGGGGCTCGGCGCGCTCGCGGCCGGAATCGCCCACGAGCTGGCGCCGGTCGGAGGGCTCGAGGATGTGCTTCAGCAGACGCTGGGACGATTCCTCCAGAACGCTCCCCGCGCGGTGCGCGAGGCCAAGTCCCTCATGTTGCGGGAGGCGCCGCTCCCGCCGCCGGACATCGAGGAGCTGACCATCCGCACCATCGCCGAAGCGCGGGCCTCCGAAGAAGGGCAGGCGGGAACGAAGACGTTCTTCGCGAAGGTCCCGCCGCCCTGGGCGCCCGGGAGCGCCGGTCTTCAGACCGGCACCGCCGACCGCAGGGAGGCGAAACCCGGCCGCGGCAGAACGAACCGACGTTGACGTGCACTCGGCTCCCCCGCGGCTGCTGATCGCGAATCGCGGCGAGATCGCCCGGCGGATCCTCCGTTCCGCCCGGGCGCGCGGCTGCCGGGTGGCCGTCGTCTCGACCGCCGCCGACCGCGGGACTCCGGTGCGGGACGAGGCCGATCGGGTCTTCGAGGTTCCGGGTTTTCTGGACGGTGGCGCCATCGTCGCCGCGGCCACCGGCTGGGACGCCGGACTGCTGCATCCCGGATACGGGTTCCTCTCGGAGAGTGCGTCGTTCGCCGAAGCGGTCGAGGCG
This sequence comes from Vicinamibacteria bacterium, assembly GCA_963555995.3. Classification (GTDB taxonomy): domain Bacteria; phylum Acidobacteriota; class Vicinamibacteria; order Marinacidobacterales; family Marinacidobacteraceae; genus Marinacidobacterium. Next base: position 111,469 of record OY821641.1, read on the forward strand.
GCGGGAATCGCGTTCGTCGGTCCGACGGCGAAGAGCATGCGCCGCCTCGGCGACAAGGAGGCGGCTCGCCGGACCGCCATCGCGGCCGGGGTTCCGGTGCTGCCCTCGCTCGACTCGGAGGGGCTCGCTTCGGAACCGGATCCGGCGGCGGCCGTGGAACGCGCCGGGGTGGGTTTCCCCTGCGCCGTGAAGGCGGCGGCGGGCGGCGGCGGCATCGGCATCCGGGTGGTCCGCCGCCGCGAAGCGCTGGCCGAGGCGCTCTCGGTGGCCGCCTCCGAGGCCCGCGCGGCGTTCGGCGACGGCCGCGTCTATGTCGAGCGCTGGCTCGACCGCCCGCGTCACGTCGAGATCCAGGTCCTCGGCGACGGGCGGGGAGCGGGAATCCACCTGGGCGAGCGGGAGTGCTCCGTCCAGCGCCGGCGGCAGAAGCTCCTGGAGTGGGCTCCGGGATTCGGCATCACGGCGGATCTGCGCGCCCGGATGGGCGAAGCCGCGCTGCGGCTGGTGACCGCGAGCCGCTACCGGGGGGCGGGGACGGTCGAGTTCCTGCTCGAACCGGACGGAGCCTTCCACTTCCTTGAGGTGAATACCCGGCTCCAGGTGGAACACCCGGTCACCGAGGCGATCTACCGGGTGGATCTCGTGGATGCGCAACTGGAGATTGCCACCGGAGGATGGCCCGCCGCGCTGCCGGCTCCGGTGTCCCGGGCGGAGTCGTTCGAACCCCTCCCGCCCCGCGGGGCGGCCTTCGAAGCGCGGATCGTCGCCGAGTCGCCGCGGAACGGATTCGCGCCCAGTCCCGGACATCTCCGCCGCTACCGGGAGCCCGAGGCGGACGGTGTGAGGGTTGACTCCGGGGTCGTCGAGGGCAGTCTGGTTCCTCCCGGCTTCGACTCCCTGATGGCGAAGGTCATCGCCTCCGGCGACTCGCACGCCGCCGCGGCGGCGCGGCTCGCCTCCGCGCTCGAAGGGACCGTGATCCACGGGGTGGAGACGAACGCTTCGCTCATGATCTCCGTGCTGCGGCACCCGGACCTGCTCGGCGAACGCGTTCACGCCGGTTGGCTGGAGGAGCGCATCGAGGAGCTCGCCGCTTCCCGGCTCGCCCCCGAGGTGACGGCGCTCCTCGGCCGCGAAGGGGTGGCGGACGCGGTGGCGGCGGCCGCCTCGCGCCGGCGGACAAGCGAGGGCGCGCGCGTCTTCCGGTCGCTCGGCCGCTCGGAGAACTTCCCCGGCATGGAACCGGGCAGCCGCCCCGGCGACGTGGTGCTGTGCGGCCCCCCGGTCCGGGAGAGCGGCGCCGGCGAGGTGTTGACGCTGGCCGCGACGGCGCTCGCCGGCGGGCGCGCACTGGCGGTCACGGTGGGCGGTGAGACGCTGACTCTGCCGCTCTCCCGCGAGGGCGGGAAAGCGGCGACCCGGGCCGGTTCCGGCGAGGTCCGGGCCCCCCTCGCCGGCCAGGTCATCCGCATCCTCAGCGCCGGCAGCAGCGTCCACGAAGGCGACGTGGTCGCCGTGATCGAGTCCATGAAGATGCACTGGGAGATCCGCGCGCCGGCGAGCGGGACCCTGGCCGACATCGGCGCGAAAGCCGGAGACGCTGTCGCCGCCGGAGCGCTGTTGGTCCGGATTGCGGAGGATGGGGTAGGCTCGGTCCCGGAATCAGGATGAACCACAGAATCACCACCGGCATCGGTGAGTTCATGTCCCGTGATTGGCAGCGGGTACGTGACTTCAAGGACGACTATTGGGCCGGGCGAATCGAAAGGTTCGGGCCTCTCGAAGGACTGCGGATCGCCGACGAGTTGCGCCGACAGGCGATCCTCGCGAACCCGGACTGGCCGGATGCGGCGAGCCGCCGTGAAGACCTGGACTCCCACATCCGCCTGGCCGACCTGTTCGCGCTCGCCGATGCAGCCCGCCGGCCCTGAGCTGCTGGCCGCGCTGGCGGCGGTCCTGAACCGATGGGGCCGCTGGTACCTGTTCGGTGCCCAGGCGGTCGTCGCGCATGGCGTGCCCCGGCTGAGCGCTGACGTTGATGTCACGCTGCGCCTCGCTCCCGACCAACCGGATCAGTTCGTACGCGACATGGAGGCCGCCGGATTCGCGCTTGCCATCCAGGATACGGACTTTGTTCGGGAAACGCGCGTGATGCCGTTCGTCCATACCGCCACGGCCTTCCCGCTCGATGTCGTGTTCGCCGGGTCCGGCCTCGAGGACGAGTTTCTCGAGCGGGCGAAGACGACGGACATCGGCGGCGTGCCGGTTCCGTTGATTGACGTGGCGGATCTGGTGATTTCCAAGATTCTCGCGGGTCGCCCCAAGGACATCGAGGACGCGCGGAGCCTCTGGCGTCTGCACGGACCCGCAGTGGACCACCGCCGAATCCGGCATCTGTTGCGATCCCTCGAAGCGGCGCTCGACCGGAGCGATCTCGTAGCCAGCTTCGAGACCATGCGGCGGACTACCGCGCCGCGCTGATCCGCGGAACGGCGGGGAGCGCCGGTGTTCACACCGGCATCGTGGCCGAAGGCCACGCGAAGTGTGGTGCATGTCGGTGTGAAGGGGCGCATGTGTTCGCCGCGGGCGTCCGACCGTTTTGGGTTGCACGCGCTCCCGGGAAATCATGAGAGGATGGCTCCCATGACGAAGCTGGCCGACGCGCGTGTATCGCTGAGGTTGCCCGCCTCGCTGAAGGCGGAAGCGGAGCGGCAGGCGCGGCGGAATGGGGTCTCGCTTAACCAGTTCATTGCGACGGCGCTCGCCGAAAAGGTCGGTGCGCATGGCGCTGCGGCTTTCTTTGCGGAAAGAGCGCATGGCGGTTCGGCGGCGAGAGCGATCGCCTTTCTCCGCGCGGTGCCGGACACGCCACCGGACGATCAGGACGCGCGGCGTTCCTGATCGTGCCGGCCCCCCCGGCGTCCTCGGGGGTGACCCAGTCTTGGATGTCGCCAGGCGACGCCGTCCTGCCTGTCGCCTGACACGGAAAGACCGTAGAACCCGGGGGGCCGGTCACCGGAAAGACCGTAGAACCGGGAGTCGGTGGGCGAAAAGACCGTAGAACCCGAGGAACCGGCAGGCGGAAAGACCGTAGAACCGGGGACCGGCGGGGGAAAAGACCGTAGAACCGGGGGGCCGGTGGGCGGAAAGACCGTAGAACCGCGGAACCGGCAGGCGGAAAGACCGTAGAACCGGGAGTCGGTGGGTGAAAAGACCGTAGAACCCGAGAGACCGGCGGACGGAAAGACCGTAGAACCGCGGAACCGGCAGGCGGAAAGACCGTAGAACTGGGGAGCCGGTGGTCGAAGAGACCGTAGAACCGGGGACAGTCCCAACAATTCGTCGGGTAGGTCCACGTCTGGCAGAAAATGCCGTGGGTGGGGATCATGCGCCGCGCCCGACCCTGCTCATTCTCCGGAATGCGTGCCGCACCCTCGGCTACGACCTGCTGTGACGGCGCGGACGGGATTGGGCGCGGTGGTGGATGTAGAGCTTCTCTGCGATCCGGGACAGGTACTCGTCACGCTCCTCGTCGCTGTCGAAGCACGGGACGGCGTCGTCGTCGAAATCGTGCTCGAAGACGGTCACGGCGCGACTGAAGTCGCCGTCCGGCAGGTAGTCCGCCCGCAGCTCGCCGTGGCGCAGTCGCACGTAGCCTCGATTTTCGGCATCGTCGAGGTCCACCATGTACTGCTCGGGGCCGATGGAGGTGATGAGCCGGAACACCGCTCCCCCGAACGTCACGGCAGAGTGCTCGGCCGCCAATCGTTCGGTGAAGAACGTCGGAAGTCCCACTGGGGTGTCGGGTAGGGGTTTGTCAGGACACATCGGTCGGTCACCTTCAGGGGGCGGCGGGTTATAGCGCACGGGAAGATCCGCAGGGTTTGCCGTGAGAACGCTGTCCCGCGGGTCGGCCGCCAGCAGGTGATGACGCCGCCGGCTTGGAACGCTGACCTGGCTCGCCCGAGACGGGTAGCGGCACGTCGTCCGCGTGCCTTCGGCGCGCTGTGCCGGCTGAAGCCGGCGTTCCAAGCCGTACGTGCCTTCTCGCCGGGCGGCGCCGCGCGCTCTGCGGCCCTGCGGGCCGCGTGCCGACCTGAAGGTCGGCGCTCCCTTCCGGTAGCGCCGCTCGGTCGGTGGAGGGGCAGGCCGTAGGCTTTGCGGATGGACGCGGCGGGGACCGAGCGTACCGACGAGGGTGGTCGGGGGCTGGACATCTACATTGTCCTGTCGGTGCTGATCGGGGTCGCGGCGCTCCTTACCTGGGTCATTCCGGCGGGTCGGTACGAGCGGACGGTGCTGCCGGATGGGCGGGAGGCGGTGGTGCCGGGGTCGTACCAGGTCATCGAGCGGTCGCCGGCGGGGTTCTGGGAGGTGGTGACCGCGATTCCGGACGGGTTGACCGACGCGGCGAGCGTGGTGTTCCTCGTGTTCCTGTGCGCGGGCTCGGTGGGGGTGATGCGCCGGGCCGGGATCCTGGACCTCGGGGTGAACCGGCTGACGGCGGCCACCGGGCGGCGGGTCGAACTGCTGATCCCGGCGCTCATGTTCGGCTTCGCGGCGGTCTCGGGCGTGGTGGGGATGCCGGAGCTCTCCATTGCCTACCTGCCGATCGTGACCCCGATGCTCGGACGGCTGGGCTGCGGGCGAACGACGGCGACCGCGGTCGCGCTGCTCCCCACGACCCTCGGCGCGGCGTTCGGGGTGACGGTGCCGGCGACCGTGGGCATCGGGCACCTGCTGGCGGGGCTGCCGATGTTTTCGGGGGCCTCCTACCGGTTCGTCTTCTTCCTGATCGTGCAGGCTGCGGCGGCCGTCTTCGTGGTGCGGCGGGCGCGGCGGGAGATCGCCCGGCGCCACGAGCCCCGCGACCCGCAGGAGACCATCCCCGCTTCGTCCGGCGAAACCGAGCCGGCCGCCTTCCGGGGGCGCCAGAAGGCGGCGGGCGTGGTGGCGCTCGGGCTGTTCGTCGTGTTCGTGGTTTTGGTCCTGACGCTCGGGCTCGGGTTCGAGGAAATCGGCGGCGCCTTCGTCGCGATGGCCGTCGTCGTTTCGCTGGTGGCGGGGCGGGGGTTGAACCAGATCTGCACGGATTTCAACGACGCGTTCCGGGAGATCCTGGTCGGCGCCCTGGTCTGCGGGGTGGCCCGCGGGGTGTCGGTGGTGATGACCGAGGGGATGGTCATGGACACCGTGGTGTACGGCGCGGCGCTGCTCGTCTCCTCGCTGCCGCCCGCGCTTACCGCCGTGGGGGTGCTGTTCGGGCAGACGGTCTTCAACTTCCTCGTCCCCTCCGGGAGCGGACAGGCGCTCATCACGCTGCCCATCCTGGTGCCGGTGGCCGACCTCGCGGGGGTCACCCGGCAGGTGGTGGTGCTCGCCACCCAGTGGGGCGACGGCATCACGAACGTGATCTTCCCGACGTCCGGGTACTTCATGGCGACGCTCGTGATGGCGCGCGTCGGACTCCTGCAGTGGATCCGCTACTACCTGCCGCTCTTCGGGATCATCCTGCTGGTCGCGACGAGCGGGCTCGTCGTCGCCCAGCACATAGAGCTCGGCCCGTTCTGAGGTCACCATGCGCATCGTCAAGCTTCCCGTCGAGCCCATGACGGCCGAGTCCTTCGCCCCCTACGGCGAGGTCATCGAGGCGCGGGAACGGCCGGCCGACGGCCGCCGGTTCTTTCCGATTGATTTCCGGATCGCCGGCCGGACCACGATGGACGTCATCTGGCAACCGGTCGGGGGAAAGCGGTTCCGGATGCTGGAGCGCCACTTTGCGGTCACTCAGGCCTTCATTCCGCTCGAGGGTGCGCCCGCGGTGGTGGCGGTGGCCCCGCCCACCGATCTCGACGATGCCGAGGCCGTGCCGAAGCCGGAGGAGGTGCGCGCCTTCCTGATTGATCCGGGGAAGGGGTACGCCTACCGGACCGGAACCTGGCATTCGCTCGACCGCTTTCTGCTAGGGCCGCCGGGCGCCAGCTTCGTGATCCTGAACGTGGACCCGAATCCGACGCAGTTCGTGGACTACGGCGAGCGGTTCGGGGTGGAGTTCGAGGTGGACGCGTAGGGAGGCTCGAGGACCGAAGGACTGCGGCAGTGGAACGCCTGCTTGCTGCCAATCGTGGTGCTACGATGGTGAGCAAGGAGCACGTCGCTATCGCCCGCGGTATGTGCCCAGGGTGCCTGGCTCCCCAAATGGAAAGGCGATCCGGCTTGCCGGAGGCGGAGGGTTCTCGACCTTCGCCCGTGGTCCCGCGGGGCTACCAGGCGCAGCCCCATCCGGTCATTCGGGGCCGCGGAATACGGTCATCGCCTCGGCCCGCAGCCTCTCGACATACTGTTCGCTGACCTCGTAGAAGGTCTTCAGGGTCAGACGCGCTCCGTCGGGGCTCCGCCGCACAACGGCGTCAAACAGTCTTCCGTCCACCTCGCCGACCAGGTTCAGGCGTCGCTCCATTTCGGCCTCTGACACCGGTTGGGCGGGCATGCGGCGTATCACCTCCCGCGGCGCGGCCAACACTTCCGACGCACGTAGCAGGTCGCGTTTCTGGAGGCCATGCTTCCGGATCAGTTTGCGCGCCGTGCCCGCATCAAGACGCACCAGGTCGGTCTCTACGCCCATCCAGTGCTGAACGGCGGGATCCAGCACCCCCACGACGAGGCGCCCCTGCGGGTTGGCCAGAAATCCATCAACGATCGGACTCCGCAGCATGGCGCGCAGCGCGGCGTCCCGTCGCGCGTCGCGCGGCGCTGCGGGCGCGGCCGCCCGGCGCTCCTCCCGCGGTCCCGCGCGCCCGACGGTGGAGGATCGGCGCGTGCGCCGGGTCACCGGAGGAGGCGGCGTTCGGCGACGAGGGCGTCGAGTTCCCGGCGGAGTTCTTCCTGTTCGGCGCGGAGACGGCTCGCGTCCAGGGGGCTCCGGAGGCGGTTCGGGTTGCGTTGTGCGAAGGGCAGGCCGCTGGCCCCGATGGCGGTCAGCGACGCCTCGATGTCCAGCAGGCGCTCGAGGATCTCCGGCACCCGTTCGCCGATCTCCAGGAGGCGCGCGTCCATCGCGGCCCGCGATTCTGCGGGGGCGATGTCAACGGTGTCGTCGCCGGGTTCGACGTCCCGCGCCTCCGCCTCGGCAACGGGAGGCTCCTCGTCGTTCGCCGGCCGCGGCGGTTCGGTGATGCCGCGCCGGTAGCCGCCGGCGAGGTCGGCATCGGTGAAGCGGGGCGCCGGGCCGTGCTGCTCCCGGCTTGCCGCGACGCGGGCTCGGTTTCGCCGGGCCGCCTCCGCAAGCGACGGTTGGTCCTGCTGCGCGGACGGTGGGGGAGCGGCGCTCCCGGCGGTTGCGGTCAGCCCGAAGGCAAAAGCAGCGGCCGCAACCACTGCGAGCGATTCAGGTCTTGACCGGATTGCCGAAGCGGTCGCGCAGGACGTACGGCGGCAGGCGGTATTCCTCGCGGAACATCTGGGTGCGGACGGAACCCGTGACATGGGACGCGATGTCTCTCCCGGTGAGCAGATAGACGACAGTGGGGCAAAGGTCGCGCCGCATCACCTGCTCGGGGAACACCGCGCCCTGCCGGAAGTCGGGGCCGACCCCGAGCGTCCAGACGTTGTGGGCGTAGTAGTTCCCCTGCGAGTGATGGAGCTGTCCGTACACGTTGACCTCGTCATCGCGCCCGCATTCGGGGCGCAGCAGGATCGAGGTGGTGTCACGCAGGTACGGATCGTTCTGGATGAAATCGTGGAGGTTGCCGATGAGCTCGTCGGTGGCCGCGATGTGCCGCCGGTACTGCTCGTAGTCGGTGTCGTAGTCCCAGAAGCCGGCGTCGGCGTGGGCGTCGTCGAGCGCGAGCATCTGGATGGTGATCAGCTTCGGCCGGAAGTCCCGGAGAAGCTGCTTCGCGATCTCGAAGCACTGCCCGTCGCCGAGCGGCACCTCCCGGTCCACCAGCGAGGTCTTCGTGGACGCGGGTACGTCGGTCCGGCGGGACACGGCGTCGGCGAGCCAGTCCTCGAGGTCCTTCCGGGTCCGCCGGGTGTGGCCGAGTCCCGGTTCGATGTTGGCTTGCACCAGTTCCGCCGCCGACCGCGCCTGGTCGTCGTGGAACAGCTTGTTCATGGTCAGCGAGTTGGCGCCGAACTGCAGTCCCCCGTCCGGGTGGGCGCTCCAGTGCTTCCGGTCGAAGACCCAGGAGCGGTAGTAGCTGACTCCCTGGAGCATCCAGTAGTCGTTCACCGAACCGCCGAGCTCCTTGCGGACGGTCTCGGTCCAGGTCGGATAGAGCGGATGCTCCGAGACCGTTTCCCGGCCGGTCAGCATCTCGGTGTACATGTAGCCGTGGAGGTTCGCGGTCTCCCCGAAGTCCTCGGTGAAGACGCTCCCCGCGTCCATCATCCGCGCCATGTGCGGCGCGTGCGCCCGGTCCTCGACGGTGTCCTTCTTCCGGCAGCCGTTGCCGTAGAGGATGACGACCAGGTGCTTCGTCTTGAGGCTCGCGTCGGGAACGACGGCGGCGCGTTCCGGGGTTGCGGCCAGCAGCCGATCCGCGCTGCCGAGGCCGAGGGCCGCGGCGCCGGCGGCGCCGAGAAAGTGGCGGCGGTTCATGCTCATTGTCGAGTCTTCTCCGATGCGGTCGCTTTCGCTTCGGGGAGAAAAACCACTTCGAGGCCGCGGACCTCCTCGTCCCGTACCGGATTCAGGTTCAGGTAATTCCGGGCCCGATCGGAGAGGTTCACCCGGGACACCGTATAGACGCCGCGCTCCTGCCACTCCTCGATCTTCAGGGCGCCCCGGAAGACGTTGGGCTGCGGCACCAGCGAGGGCCGGTTCAGCGGGGGGTTCCGGCTCTCGAGTTCCACCCGGACGAGATCGGCGCCGCTCGGGCTCTGGAAGGAAACGTACACCTTGTCCACGCCGCTCAGGTTGTCCTCCACGAGCGCCGCGACGGGAATGGACTCGCTCGCCAGCGCCTCCCGCTGCGGCAGTTCCACCGCGAGCAGCACCGGCGCCTCGTCGTCGCGCATTTCGGGATTCTCGTGAACCAGAACACTCAGGTCGGCGAGCACCGGTGCGGTGGCGGCGAAGATCAGGGCGCTGTTCCGCGCCGCGTCGTAGAGCTCGACCTTCTGGACCCGCCAGAGGCCGCCCTCGTACCACTCGGGAATCGAGAAGGCCCCGAGGAAACGTCCCGGCCGCCGCGCGTCGCCGATCAGGTCCGCCCGCACGGCGCGCCTCCCCGAGGGGCTCGTGAAGACCGCCCGCGCCTGGGTCGGGCCGGCGAGGTTGTCCTCCGCGAAGGCCTCCACCCGGATCGTCTCTCCGACGCCCACTTCGGGGGTGAGGATCTCGAGCGAGCGGAGTGTCGGCGGGGTCACGTCCGCCTCCGGGTTCTCCGAGACGACGAAATAGGCCGGGCTGCCGTCCGGCGCCCGCATCACCGGGTTGAACTCGGTGGAATACGCCTTCTTGCGCCCGTGCTCGTCGGTGATCATGGTCGAGCCGACGTTGTAGCGGCCGCCGGGGTGGTGGCGGTCCACCTTGCCGCGCCCGAGGTAGAGGTAGAGGTCCTTCTCGTGGGGCTTGAAGTTCACGTAGATGACCGAGGCCCGGCCGTACTCCTGGCTCCAGAACTCGGCGACGAAACGCCGCCCCTTCTCGAAGGCGGGCTCCACTTTCGCGATCGCCCGCACGGTGTCCCCGGGGTCCACCGCCACGTCAATGACCCGGAACTCCGTCAGGGCGGTCGAACGATGGTCCCCGCTCAGCTCCCCCTGCGCCGTCTGGGCGCCGCGCCGGCGGTACTGGAAGACCTCGGGGACGTAGTCCTCGTCGGCGACCCCGAGCTGGCCGGTGACGTCGGCGCTCGCGGGTTCGGTGCCCATCGTGACGTCCTCGACGATCTCGAAGGGGTACTCGGCAGCCTTCGCGCGCTGATCCTGCTCGTCCTCGCGCGGCTGGTCCTCACGCGGTTGGGCGAGCGCCACCGGCGCACCGAGCAACGCGGCGAACACCACGGGGCGCACCGTCATCAAGGGGATACCGAGCCGATTCGCCAATATATCATCCGCCCCCCGGCGCCCGGACTCACTCCGGAAGCGGCCGATTCTCCCGGCGCCACCCTGTCCAAGGACTGCTGCACATGCCTCTTTTTGCCCGGCGTTTCGGCCACATGGGGACCGAGAACGCGTTCAAGATCGGAGAAGACATGGCCCGCGCCCGGGCGCGCGGCGTGGACGTCATTCCGTTCACCATCGGCGAGCCCGACTTCGACAGCGCACCGCACATCAACGAGGCGGGGATCGCCGCCATCCGCGCCGGGGACACCCACTACACGGACCCGGCCGGGATTGCCCCGCTCCGGGAAGCGCTCGCCGCCTACGTGACCCGGACACGGGGGATCGAGGTTGCGGCGGACCGGGTCATCATCCTCCCGGGGGCCAAGCCGGCGATCGGCTACACGATGATGGCCTACGTGGACCCCGGCGACGAGGTGATCTACCCGAGCCCCGGGTTCCCGATCTACGAGTCGTGGGTGACCTATCTCGGGGGCGTGCCGAAGCCGCTCGTGCTGCGGGAGGAGCGGGGCTTTTCCTTCACGGTGGACGACCTCGACCGGCTGCTCACCGAGCGGACGAAGGTCCTGATGCTCTGCTCGCCCTCGAACCCGACCGGCGGCGTGCTTCCCAAGAGCCTCCTCGAGGAGGTCGCCGCGCTGGTGAAGGAGCGGGGCCGCCCGGACATCCGCATCTACTCGGACGAGATCTACGAGCACATCACCTTCGACGGGTTCGAGCACACCTCGATGGCCTCCCTGCCGGGCATGGACCGCCACACGATCATCGCGAGCGGGCACTCCAAGGGGTACGCCATGACCGGCTGGCGGCTCGGCTGGTGCGTGCTGCCCACCGCGGAGGAGGCCCTCCGGTTCAAGCAGATCAACATCAACACGGTGAGCTGCGTTCCTCCCTTCATCCAGCAGGCCGCCCGCGAAGCGCTGGAGAACCCGAAGACCTGGGAGGTGGTGGGCTCGATGGTGGCCGAGTTCAAGCGGCGGCGCGATACCGTGGTACCGGCGCTGAACGCGATCCCCGGGATCACCTGCGCGAATCCGCTCGGGGCCTTCTACGTGTTCCCGAACATCACGGGGGTGTGCGAGTCCCTCGGGGCCACGGCGCACTTCGGGTCCCTGCCGGACACCCTGAAGGCGAGCACCAGCCCGGCGACCCTGGTCTCCCGGTTCCTCCTCTACTACCACGGGGTCGCCCTGGTGGACCGCCGCAGCTTCGGCGTGATCGGCAGCGAGGGACAGAACTTCCTGCGCCTCTCCTACGCGGCGGACATGGATTCCATCCGCGAGGGCATCCGGCGGATCGCCGCCGGGGTGGCCGACCACGACGGGTTCGCCCGCTTCCTCAACGATCAAACAGCCCTGGGACTTGCCGCATGAGCCGCATCTTCGTGACCCGACCCATCCCCGAAGCCGGCCTCGCCATCCTGCGCGCCGCGGCCGAGGTGGAGGTGGCCCCCACCGCCGACGGCGATTCGACCCCCCGGGACCAGGTCCTCGCCGGCGCCCGGAGCGCCGACGTGCACGTCTCGCTGCTGACCGAGGCGGTGGACCGGGAACTCATGGAATCCGCGCCGCAGTTGCTCGGGGTCGCCAACTACGCCGTGGGCTTCAACAACGTGGACGTGGCGGCGGCGACCGAACTCGGAGTCCCGGTCACCAACACGCCCGGCGTCCTCACCGACACGACCGCGGACCTGGCGTGGACCCTGCTGATGTCGGTCGCGCGCCGGGTGGTTCCGGCGGACGCCTACATGCGGGGCGGCCGGTACCGGATCTGGGGGCCGTCGCTGATGCTGGGCGCCGACATCAGCCCCGGCGGCGACGAGCGCCGGAAGGTGCTCGGGGTCGTGGGGTTCGGCCGCATCGGCCAGGCGATGCACCGGCGCGCCCAGGGGTTCGACATGGACGTGCTGGCGTTCGATCCGCCGATGAAGGCGATCATCGAGGCCCGCTCCGACGTGGAGTACGCCGAGTTCGACGACCTGCTCGCCCGCAGCGACTTCGTCACGATCCACACCGACCTCAATCCCTCGACGCATCACCTCTTCGACGCGGCGGCGTTCGCCCGGATGAAGAAGAGCGCGATCCTCATCAACAGCGCGCGCGGCCCCGTGGTCCATGAAGCGGCCCTCGTTGATGCCCTCAAGTCCGGCGAGATCGGCGGGGCGGGACTCGACGTCTTCGAGCACGAGCCGGCGTTCCACCCGGGACTCGCCGAGTGCGACAACGTGGTGATGCTCCCGCACATCGCGAGCGGGAGCGTGGCGACCCGGGACCGCATGGCCACCATGTGCGCCGAGAACGCGGTGGCCCACCTGAACCGGGAGCGCGCGCCGAACTGCGTGAACCCGGAGGTCTACGAGACCGAGGCGTACCGGCGGCGAACTTCCCGCTGACCGCCCGGCGCCCCTTCGCCGCCATCGCCGCACGGATGCCTGAGGCCGGGGGATGAGCCAGACCTTCGTCATCGTCGCCGTCTGCGTCTATCTGGCGGGGCTCCTGTTCCTCGGAGCGGTCGCCTCCACCCGCATCCGGAACGCGACCGACTTCGTGGTCGCGGGCCGCCGGCTCGGTCTCGGGCTCTGCACGTTCACGCTCTTTGCGACCTGGTTCGGGGGCGGCACGCTGATCGGGGCGGCGGGAGCTTCCTACGCGGGCGGCCTGAACGCGGTGGTGGCCGATCCCTTCGGCGCCGCGCTCTGCCTGCTGCTCGCCGGCGCGTTCTACGTGCGGCTGCTCCGCCGCCTCCGCCTCCTCACGGTTCCCGACTTCTTCCGCCGCCGGTTCGGCCGGCCGGCCGAGATCCTGGCCGCGCTCTCCATCCTCCCGGCCTACATCGGCTGGGTGGGATCGCAGTTGCTGGCGGTGGGGACGGTGCTTTCCGCGATGGCGGGCCTGCCGTTCGTGGCCAGCATCCTGATCGCCGCCGCCATCGTCCTCGTCTACACGATTCTCGGCGGCATGTGGGGCGTGACCCTCACCGACTTCTTCCAGGCGCTGGTCCTGATCGCGGCGATCTGCGTGCTGCTGCCGATCGTCCTCGGAGCAGCGGGCGGAATCTCCTCCGTGCTCGACTCCCTGCCGGAGGGCCGCACCCGTTTCCTGCCGACCGGCGGCCTGCTCGAATGGCTCTTCTTCGTGCAGGCGTGGCTGCTGATCGGGCTCGGCAACCTTCCCGGCCAGGACCTCATGCAGCGGGCGCTGAGTTCGAAGAGCGAGCGCGTCGCGCAGTGGTCCGCCTACTTCGGCGGTTCGCTCTACCTGGTGGTCGGCCTGATCCCGGTGGCGCTCGGGATGATCGGTTCGGTGCTGATGCCGGGGCTTCAGAACCCGGAGGAGATCGTGCCGCGTCTCGCCATGGAGTACCTGCCGCCGGTGGGACTCGCCCTCTTCCTGGGGGCGCTCTTCTCGGCGCTCATGAGTTCGGCCGACAGCGGGCTGCTGGCGCCGGCGAGCGTCTTCGGGCAGAACATCGTACGGAACCTGGCTCCCGACCTGAAGCCGAAGGAAGTGCTGGTCGCCGTCCGGGTCGGGGTGGTGATCTTCTGCGGGCTGGCGCTGGCGGTGGCGCTCTGGTTCCAGAGCGTCTATTCGCTCATGGTCGAGTCCTGGACGGTGATGATGGTGGGTCTTTTCGGGCCGCTCACGCTGGGGATGTACTGGAAACGGACGAACGGGCCGGGCTGCGTGAGCGGCATCGTGGCCGGGCTGGTGGTCTGGCTGGGGCTCATCGGGGCCGAACTGGTGTCGGGCGCGGTTGATCCCGGCAACGTGACGGCGTTGCCGAACGCGCTCATCGCCACTCCCGTTTCCCTGCTGGTGACGGTCGCCGTTTCCCTGTTGACCGCGAAGAGCCACCCGCCGCGGGCGCTCACCGACCCCTCGGGAGCGCCGATCGAGGCGAAGGGCCGGCTCGGGACGCTGGGACTCCGCCCTCCGGCGTCCGCCTAGCAGCCTGCGGCCGATGGCGTCCGCGCCGCGCTGGCGGGTCGCGGTGACCGCGGCGCACCACGCGGAGGCGCTCGCCGAACTCCAGCGCGTGGTGTTTCCCACGCTGGACCCTGCGGAACGCTTCGGAGCCGATCACTACCGGCGGCACGTCGAGATCTTTCCGGAGGGCCAGTTCGTCGCCCTGACGAGCGAGGGCAGGCCGATCGCGGCGACCACCACGCTGCGGCTGAACCTCGACCTCAGCCGTCCGCAGCACCGCTTCCCCGAGTTCCTGGGGGGACTGTTCCTGACCGCCCACGATCCGGCGGGCGAGTGGCTCTACGGCGCCGACGTCGGGGTCCATCCGGACTGGCGGCGGCAGGGGATCGCCCGGGCGCTCTACGCGGCCCGGCAAGCCACCGCCCGGAACCTCGGCCTGCGCGGCCAGATAACCGTCGGCATGCTGAACGGCTACGGGGCGGTCGCGGAGCGGATGAGCGCCGAGGACTACTACGGGCGGCTGGTGGCCGGGGAGATCATGGACCCGACGGTCTCCGCGCAGGTGCGGATCGGGTTCCGCCCGGGCGGCCTGATCCCGGACTACGTCCAGGACCCCCGTTGCGCCGGCTACGGCGTCCTGCTGACCCTCCCCGCGGATCAGCAGGTCTCGTTCCGGTAGCGAGGCGTCCGGCCCGCCTCGGTGCGCCAGCCTCCGGCTGGCATCGCGCGGAAGCGCGAAACCCGCGCTGATGACGCTCCGCCCCGTGAACGTGGAGCCCACGTTCGCCTCGCTTCGGGCGGCGTGGGCGCCGTTCCCGGTTGGGATCACGCCATGTCGGTTGGTGGCGATGTGCGTTTCGCCTCCCTGCGGTCGGCGATGCCGGCCGGAGGCCGGCGCTCCGAGCCGACGCGTCCTCCGCGCGGCGGGTGCCGGCTGAAGCCGGCGTTCCATGCCGGGGGCGCCATGGAGGCTCCGGAGCGGTGGCGGCGCGGGGCCGTCGGTAACATTCGCGCCCTCCCGAACGTAGAGAGAACGAACGCCTCGCCAGCCTCTCGTCCGGAGTCCCGGGCTTCCGACCGCGGCGGGAACCTTTCCCCGATGCGCCTCGTAGGCCCTTGATCCAGAACCATGAATCCTCCGAAACCTGCTGACCGGCTCGCCGAGCTCAAGATCGGCGAGGAGCAGCGCGGTTCGCGGCCCTTCGCGCTGGTGACCGCGATCATCGGCGGGGTGCTGGTGGTCGGGGGAGGGGTATCGGCCGTATTCCTGCTGGGTTCGGAGCCGGAGGTGCTCGCGGTCCGCACGGCGCGGGTCCGCTCGATCTCGGTGGACGCCGGGACCACGGTGCTGAACGCGAGCGGCTACGTCACGGCGCGCCGCCAGGCCACCGTCTCTTCCAAAACCGCGGGTCAGATCACCGAGATCGCCATCGAGGAGGGCATGGAGGTGGCCGCGGGCCAGGTGCTCGCCCGTCTCGACTCTTCGAACCTGGAGCGGACCCTCCGCCTCGCGGAAGCGCAGACCGCGGCGTCCGGAAAGGCGGTCCTCGAGGTGGAGGCCCAGCTTGCCGAAGCGCGCCTCCGCCAGGAGCGGACCCGGCGCCTCGTCGAGCAGCAGGTCGCCGGGCAGGCGGACCTCGACCAGGTCAACGGCGAAGTCGCCACCCTCGAGGCGCGGGTCGCGCGCCAGCGCGAGGACATCCGCGTCTCGGAGCGGCAGGTGGAGGTCATCCGCCAGCAGATGGAGGACATGGTGATCCGGGCGCCCTTCGACGGCGTCATCACCGCCAAGAATGCCCAGCCCGGCGAGATGATGTCCCCCATCGCCGGGGGCGCCGGGTTCACCCGGACCGGGATCGGCACCATCGTGGACATGACCTCGCTGGAGATCGAGGTGGACGTCAACGAGGCGTACATCAACCGGGTGTCGCCGGACCAGCCGGTGGACGCCGTCCTCGACTCCTACGACGACTGGACGATCCCGGCGCGGGTGATCGCGATCATCCCGACCGCCGACCGCGACCGGGCCACGGTGCGGGTGCGGATCGGGTTCGAGGAGCTCGACCCCCGGATCCTGCCGGACATGGGCGTCAAGGTGAGTTTCCGGTCCGCCGAAGCGGAGCCGGAGGAGGCCCCGGAGGGTCTGCTGGTCGAGGCGGCGGCGGTGTTCCCGGACACCGGCCGGGACCTCGTCTATCTGGTCCGTGACGGGCGGGTCCAGCGCCGCGCCGTGCGGCTCGGGGACCGGCGCGGGTCCGATGTGTTCGTCCTCTCCGGACTGGTGGAGGGCGACCGGGTCGTCGTGGAGGGTCTCGAAGGCCTCGAGGACGGCGCGGAAGTAACGGAAGCGGCGGCCCCGTAAGTGGGGCAGGGAGACGGTTTCATGAGCGCAAGAGAACCTTCCGCATCGCAGGACGGCAACGCCGCCGGGCTGCCGGGCGCGACCATGGTGGACGTGCGGGGGGTCAGCCGGACCTTCCGGCGGGGCCGGACCCCGGTGCCGGTCCTGAAGAACCTCAGCCTGAGCATGAAGGGCGGGGAGTTCCTGGCCCTCATGGGGCCGTCGGGCTCGGGGAAATCCACCCTGCTCAACCTGATCGCGGGGCTCGACCGGCCCACGAGCGGCGAGGTGGTGGTCGGCGGTGCGGCGATCCACCGCCTCTCCGAGCGGAAGCTCGCCGCCTGGCGGGCGCGGAACATCGGCTTCGTCTTCCAGTTCTCGAACCTGCTGGGAGCGCTGAGCGCCGAGCGGAACGTGGCGGTGCCGCTGCTGCTGACCTCGTTTTCCGCCCGCGAGCGCCGCCGCCGGGTCGCCATCGCCCTCGAGATCGTCGGGCTCACGGACCGTGGCAAGCACCGCCCTCGGGAACTCTCGGGCGGCGAGCAGCAGCGGGTCGGCATCGCCCGCGCGCTGGTGAACGATCCGGCGCTCCTCGTCTGCGACGAGCCGACCGGCGACCTCGACCGCGCCACGAGCGCGGAGATCCTCGACCTGCTGGGGGCGCTGAACCGCGACCACGGCAAGACGATCCTGATGGTGACCCACGACCCGGTGGCGGCCGAGCGGGCCTCCCGCACCCTGCACCTCGAGGACGGCCGGCTGGTGGAGTGCGGGCACGACGGGACGATCACGGTGCCCGTCCACGAACCGGCGGGAGCGGCGGTGTGAGCTCGTTCACCCTCATCAGCGCGGCGCTCCGCCGGAAGAAGACGCGCACCTTCCTGACCTTCTCCTCGGTCGTCTTCGCGTTCCTGATCTTCGGGGTCCTCGCGATGCTCCAGACCGCGTTCTCGATGGGGGTGGACCTCGCCGGCGAGGACCGGCTGGTGGTGCGCCACCGGGTCTCCCTCTTCCAGTTGCTGCCGCAGTCCTACGAGGCCGACATGGAGGAGATCCCCGGGGTCATTGACGCTGTCCACATGACCTGGTTCGGCGGGGTGTACCAGGACCCCTCCAACTTCTTCATGCAGTCGCCGGTCGAGCCGGCGGAGTACCTCGACATGTATCCCGAGGTTTCGGTCCCGGAGGAGGCGAAACTCCGCTGGATCGAGACCCGGAACGGCGCCATCGTCGGGCGGGCGCTCGCCGAACGGCTCGGCTGGGAGGTCGGGGACCGGATTCCCATCCAGCCGACGATCTGGCGGCAGGAGGGACGCGGCGACGAAGCCTGGGAATTCGAGATCGTCGGCATCTACAGCAGCGCCGTCGAGGGTTTCGACGAGACCCAGTTCCTGTTCCGCTACGACTTCTTCGACGAGACGCGCTCCTTCGGCCGGGGCCAGGTCGGGTGGTTCATGGTGCGGATCAACGATCCCGAGCGGGCGCCCGAGATCGCCGCCGCCATTGACGACGCCTTCCGCAACTCCGCCGCCGAGACCAAGAGCGAATCGGAAGGCGCGTTCGCGGCCGGGTTCGCCAACCAGGTCGGGAACCTCGGCCTCATCGTGACCTCCATTCTCGCGGCGGTCTTCTTCACCATCCTGCTGGTGGCGGGCAACACGATGGCGCAGTCGGTCCGCGAGCGCATCGGCGAGATCGGCCTGCTGAAGGCGCTCGGCTTCACCGGCGCCCGGGTGCAGCGGCTCGTCCTGATGGAGTCGGTGACCCTGGTGACGACCGCGGGGTTCCTGGGGATGCTCCTCGCCGTCGGACTCGAACGGGGCTTCCGGCAGGCGCTTGCCGCCTACTTCCCGGGCCTCTACCTGCGTCCCGAAGACCTGGCGCTCGGCCTCGGCATCGCGGTGGCGACGGGGCTGGTGGTCGGGATCTTCCCGGCGCGGCGGGCGATGCGCCTCGAGACGGCGCTCGCCCTGCGGCGGTTGTAGGAGGTCGGCGCCATGCGACTCGGTTCCTTCATCCGCCAGTGCCAGGCGGTGACCCGTTACAACCTGGAGACCATCTGGGAGCGCCGCGCGGTCTCGGTGGTCGCCATCTTCGGCATCGCCGGGGTCGTCGGGGTCATGGTCGCGGTGCTCTCCATGGCCGCCGGATTCCGCGCGGTGGTCACCGGGCAGGCCCGCGACGACGTGGCGGTGGTGCTGCGGACGGGGTCCACCGGGGAGACCGACAGCATCCTCACCCACCAGGACATCCAGGTCCTCTGGGAGGCCCCGGGGGTGGCGCGGGGCCCGGACGGCCCGCTCGTCTCGCCCGAGCTCTTCGTCATCATTGACCGCAAGAAGATCGGCGCCGGCACCGACGCGAACGTGCCGCTGCGCGGGGTGGACGCCGCCGCCTTCCCCCTGCGGGAGCAGTTCGAGATCGTGGAGGGCCGGAACTTCGAGCCGGGCCGCAACGAGGTCATCGTGGGCGACGGCGCGGCCGGAGCCTTCGAGGGTCTCCTCGTCGGAGACCGGATTGACGTGGGCCGCGCCTCCTGGGAGGTGGTGGGCCGGTTCACCGCCGGCGGCGGCGTCGCCGAGTCGGAGATCTGGACCGACAACCGCATCCTCCAGCAGATGTACCAGCGCGGCAACTCCTGGAACCTGGCGCTGGTGCGGCTCACCGATGCCGGGGACTTCGAAGGCTTCGAGCAGGCGCTCACCGACGATCCCCGGGTGAGCCTCGGCGCCCAGCGCCAGACCACCTACATGGCCGCGCAGTCGGCCCCGATCGAGACGTTCATCTCGGTGATGGGTTGGATCATCGTCGCCATGATGTCGGCGGGCGCGGTGTTCGCGGCGCTCAACACCATGTACGCGGCGGTGTCCTCCCGCTCGCGCGAGATCGCCACGCTGCGCGCGCTCGGGTTCTCCCGGCTGCCGGTGGTCGTCTCGGTGATGATCGAGTCGCTCGTCTTCGGGCTGATCGGCGCGGCGGCCGGCGGCGCGGCCTCGTGGTTCCTGTTCGACGGCTTCCGGGCGGCGACCATCAACTGGGCTTCGTTCAGCCAGGTGGCCTTCGCCTTCGAGGTGACCCCGGAACTGCTCGTCCAGGGGACGACGCTGGCCCTCGTCATCGGGGCGATCGGCGGCTTCCTCCCCGCGGTGGGCGCCGCCCGCCGCAGCGTTGTGGGGGCGCTCCGGGAGCAGTAGCAGGGTCCGCACCTTTGCGGAACCGGGGACACCGCGCGACGGCTTGTCGAAGCCGCGCCGTGCGCAGCGCGGAGCGCCGCGCGTGCCGGTCTGGAGACCGGCGTTCCAAGCCGGCGGCGCTATCGGTCGGCGGTCCGGCGCTTCCCGATCAGTTCAGGCCGCGCCGGCGGAGCAGGGGTTCGACCTCCGCGTCCCGGCCGCGGAAGGTGCGGAAGAGGTCCATCGCCTCGATGCTGCCGCCCTTCGAGAGCAGGGTCTCTCGGAAGTGGTCCCCGTTCTCCCGCAGGAGGCCGTCGTTCTCCCGGAACCACTCCACGGAATCCGCGTCCAGCACCTCGCTCCAGATGTAGGAGTAGTAGCCGGCGGAGTAGCCGCTGCTCCAGATGTGGGAGAAGTAGGTGGTGCGGTAGCGCGGCGGCACCGGCGCGAAGGCGATGCCGGCCTCCTCGAGCGCCGCTTCCTCGAACGCGAGCACCCCGTCCGCATCGGGGGTCTCGGAGGCGCCGAGCTGGTGCCAGGCGAGGTCGAGCAGGGTGGCGGCCAGGTACTCGGTGGTGGCGAAGCCCTGGTTGAAGGTGCGCGCCGCGAGCACCCGGTCGAGCAGGTCGCCCGGGATCGGCTCGCCGGTCTCGTGGTGGACGGCGTAGTTCCGCAGCACCTCCGGCCAGGTCGCCCACATCTCGTTCACCTGCGAGGGGTATTCCACGAAGTCGCGGGGCACGGAGGTTCCGGCGAAGTAGGGATAGCGGACCTTCGAGAAGAGGCCGTGGAGGGCGTGCCCGAACTCGTGGAACAGGGTGATGACCTCGTCGAAGGTCAGCAGCGTGGGCTCCCCCTCCGGGGGCTTCGGGACGTTCAGGTGGTTGGCGACCACCGGCTTGGTCGCGAGCAGGCCGGACTGGGAGACGTAGGCGTTCATCCAGGCGCCGCCGCGCTTCGAGGGCCGGGCGTAGAAGTCGCCGATGAAGAGCCCGAGCGGGGTTCCGTCCTCCTCGAACACTTCCCAGATGCGGACGTCGGGGTGATAGACGGGCAGTTCGGGCCGCTCCTCGAAGGTCAGGCCGAAGAGCCGGTTGGCCGCGAAGAAGACCCCGTTCACCAGCACCCCGTCCATCTCGAAGTAGGGCCGGAGCTCGGACGCGTCGAAGGAGAACCGCTCGGCCCGCAGCTTCTCGGAGTAGTAGGACCAGTCCCAGGCGGCGATCTCGATGTCCTCACCTTCGGAACGGGCAAGTTCCGCCAGGTCCTCGGCTTCGCGGCGCGCGTTGGCGACCGCCCTCGGGGTGAGACCCGAAAGCCGTTCGTCCACCGCCTCGATGGTCTGCGCGGTCTGCTCCTCGAGGATGTAGGCGGCGTGGTGCGGGTAGCCGAGCAGCGCGGCGCGCTCGGCGCGGAGGGCGGCGATCCGTACCACCGCCTCCCGGTTGTCGTGCTCCCCGCCCCGGCTGCCCCGCGCGAGCGAGGTCTTCATGATCCGCTCGCGGAGCGCGCGGTCCTCGAGCGAGGAGAGGGCGGGCTGACCGCTGGTGTTCAGGAGCGCGATGACGTACGTGCCTTCGAGGTCGCGGGCCTTCGCGGCCTCGGCCGCCGCCGCGATCTCACCTTCCGAGAGCCCGGCGAGTTCCTCGGCGGAGTCCACCACCACCGCCGAGGCGTTCACTTCGTCGAGGGTGTTCTCGCTGAAAGCCGCCGAGAGCGAGGCGAGTTCGGCGTTGATCTCCCGCATCCGGTCCTTCTCCGACTCGGAGAGCAGGGCGCCGGCGCGGCTGAAGTCCCGCCGGTACTGCTCCACGAGGCGCACCTCTTCGGGCGAGAGGCCCAGGTTGTTCCGGGACTCGTAGAGCGACTCGACCCGGGCGAAGAGATCGTTGTTCAGGAGGATCTGGTCCGAGTGCGCCGCCAGCTTCGGCGCCATCTCGGCGCGGATGGCGTTGATCTCGTCGTTGGTGTCCGCCGAGGACAGGCTGAAGAAGACCCGCGCCACCCGGTCGAGCAGCCGGCCTGACCGTTCGATGGGCACCAGGGTGTTCTCGAAGGTGGCCGGGTCCGCGGACGACGCGATGGCGGCGATCTCCTCGAGTTGCTCGGCCATCCCGCGCTCGAACGCCGCCCGGTAGTGCCCGTCCTCGATGCGGTCGAAATGGGGCAGCCCGTAGGGCAGCGTGCTCTCGGTGAAGAACGGGTTGTCAGCCACGTCGTCCTCCGGCGGCGTGCAACCCGCCGCCAGCCACAGGGCCGCCGCGGCGGCCGCAACAAAGCGATTGTTCATGATGGGAACTCCCGTCGGCGGCGCCGGCGAATCGGGTCCCGCCGGGCTTCCGCAGGTCGCAATTCTGTCGCGGCCGGCGCTGCTACCGCCGGTAGGACTGGGCGCGGCGGACCTCGCGTTCGGCCTCGGCCATCCGGCCCTGCCGGTTGTACACGTCGGCGAGCACGTAGTGGCCGAGGGGCGCCTGGTCCGGTTCGGGTTCGAGGGAGAGGCCGCGGAGGGCCGATTCCTCCGCCTCCGCCAGTGCGCCCCGGTCGAGGAGCGCCTTGGACAGGTAGAGATACCCGACTCCGAAGTCGGGGTTGTGCTCGACGGCGGCCCGGAACGACGCCTCCATCCGCTCCGGATCTCCCATCGCCCCGTAGAGCTTGGCGACGTTGAAGTGGGACCGGAAGTCCCGCGGCGCCATCTCCAGCCGGGTCTCGTAGGCATTGATGGCGCCGGAGCCGTCGCCGCGTTCCTCGAAGAGCAGCGCCAGGTTGTACCAGGCGTCCGAGAGCTGGTCGTCCATCTCCAGCGCGAGGCGCAGTTCGGCCTCGGCTTCGTCGAGGCGGCCGAGGCTCAGCAGGCATTCGCCCTTCAGGTTGCGCGCCGGCGCCCGCTCCTCGCCGGTGGCCTCGAGCCCGGCCAGCACTTCGAGGGCCTCCTCGTATTCCCCCTCGGCGGCGTGGATCTCCGCCAGGTGGTAGTGGGCCTTGTTGTCGTTGGGGTCCAGTTCCAGCAGGCGCCGGTAGCCGGCGGCGGCTTCGTCATACCGCTCCGCCAGCCGGTAGGCGTCCGCGAGCCCCAGGATCGCGGACTTGTATTCGGGATCGAGCGCCAGCGCTTCCCGGTAGGCGCCGATCGCCCCGTCCCAGTCCTCCCGCTTGACGTGGAGGTTGCCGAGGATCAGGTGCGCTTCCAGGATGCCGGGATCTTCGGCGAGCACGCGCTGCACCTTGGCCATCGCGTCCTCGATCCGGTCCTCGGTGGAGTCGGTGCCGGCCTCCTTCAGCAGGTTGTAGAGGACGATCTTGTCCTTGGGGTCGGCGAGCTCCTCGCCTTCCTCCACCCGGACGCGCGACGAGCCGCCCAGGTAGCCGAGCGCGGCGAGCTGGGCCCGCGTCTCCTCGTCCAGGGTCTCGGGGGCCTCTTCGTCGGCTCCTTCCTTCTCGAACTCGGCCACCACTCGGTCGAGCCGCGCCTGGAGCTGGCGAACCTGTCCCGGCCGTTCGGGGGCGAGGTTCCGTGTTTCGCCCGGATCATCGAGTACCTCGAAGAGTTCCGGACGCGGTGCCGCGATGAAGTGGAGCAGGCCGTTCCGGAGGGCGCGGAGCGGAGCCCAGCCGTAGTGGTTCCGGGGGTAGAAGCTCTCCGAGTACGCCCAGAGGCCCAGGTCGGTCTCCGTTCCGTCGGCGAGCGGCACGAGGCTCGCCCCCTGCACGTCGCCGGGGACCGGCACTCCCACCAGGTCGAGGACGGTCGGCATCAGGTCAATCCCGCGCACCTGCGCGGGGACGCGCAGGCCGCGGCCGATCTGGCGGTAGGGCGCCCGGAGCAGGAAGGGCACCTGCATCGCGGCGTCGTAGATGAAAAAGCCGTGCGCCCCCTCCCGGTGCCGGCCGAGGCTCTCGCCGTGGTCCCCGATCAGGACGAGCAGCGTGTCCTCCGCGAGTTCGTTCGCGTCCAGCCAGTCCAGAAGCTGCCCGACCAGGGAATCGGTGAACAGCACTTCCGCGTCGTAGGAGGCTTCCGGGTAGCCGCGGACCCGGGACGCCCAGGGCTCCGGCGCCTCGTAGGGCCAGTGCGGGTCGTAGAGGTGGATCCAGGAGAAGAACCGTTCCTCCTTCACCCCGTCCATCCAGTCGAGCGCCGCCTCGAGGACCTCGTCCCCGGGGCGCTGCACGCTGTCGAGGCTGATCCGCTCGAACTCGCGGAAGTTGAAGTCATCGAAGTAGCGGTCGAACCCCTGGTCGAGCCCCCAGCGCGAGTCCACGACGAAGGCGGCGACGAACGCGCCGGTCCGGTACCCCGCCGCGCGCAGCGCTTCGGCGAGCGTCTCGGAGTCCTCCCGGACGTAGTAGCCGCCGTTGTCCCGCACTCCGTTGAACATCGGGTAGGTCCCGGTGAACATGGAGGTGTGCGAGGGCAGGGTGAGCGGCACGGTGGCGGTCGCCTGCTCGAAGAGGACGCCCTCCGCCGCCACCCGGCCGAAGGCGGGCGTTTCGATCCGGTCGTTGCCGTACTGGGTCAGGTGCCGCGCCGACAGGGTGTCGAGAGTGACCACCACCACGTTCAGGGGCCGAATGGGATCGGTCCCCCCGGGAAGCCCGGAACACGCGCCCAGGGACAGGGCAAGGCCCACCGCCCCCAACCTCAGCACGGAACGTGAACTCATCGAGGCCAGATTATCGCCCCGGTGAGGCCGGGTAAGCTCCCTCAGTGAAACCTGTTCGGATCCGGTTCCCGGAAGATCTCCTCGAACGACTTGATGCCGACGAGGACGTTCAGCGGCTCGGCCGTTCCGAGGTCGTTCGGCGCCTCGTCGAGGCGTACCTCCGCCGTCGCGACGAAAAAACGATCGCAGAGGAATACGCCCGCGGCTATGGACCGGATTTCCCACCGATCGAGGAGGAACTCGAAGGTTGGACGGACGCGGCCGCCGCGTGGCGCGAACCGTAAGACACGAAGACGCCTGACTGCATCATGTCGGTGCTCCGGACCGCCTCGGAGCGCCAGCCTCCGGCTGGCATCGCGCGGGAGCGCGAAACCCTCATGATCGGTCCTCCGGCACACCCCGTCGGGCATGAAAACAGCGAAGACGGCTGGGAGCGCCGCTCTTCAGAGCGGCACAGCGGGCCGAAGGCCCGCGGATGTCGTGTCGCTGCTTGCGCTGATGAACCGAGAGCGGAGCGCCACCGCGCCAGCCCGCGTCGTGCCGTGCGCTGCGCTCTCGCGCAGCGCGTGCCGGTCTGAAGACCGGCGCTCCCAGCCGGCGGCGCAACCCACGCTGGTTGACCCTTCGCCCGGACTGCACTTTCACGGCCAACCCGCGCTGATGGCCCTCCTCCCCGTGAACGGGGCCTGCCTGACGGCGGAGGGTGAGCGGGGCCGCACGGTCAGTCGGCCGGCGCGGGCAGCAGCTCGAACCCCTGTTCCGCGAAGTCGGCGTCGAGAGCGAGCGCGCGGTGGATGCCGCGCCGCCGCATCAGCTCGAAGCTCGTGCAGTCCACGAAGGAGAGCCTCCGCCGGCCCGCGGCCAGAAACGCCGCGGTCGCGACTTCGTGCTCTTCGGGAGAAAGGAAAACCATTTCGATCAGGGGGAAGATGGCGTCGTGGGCAGTGCGCGCCGCCTTCATCCCAAGCCGGCGCTGTGCGACCGCGAAGGATTCCACGACGACGTAGTTCGAGGTCACGAACCGCCCCGAACCAGCGAGCGACTCCCAGGCGGCCACCACGGCATCGTGCCGCGGGTCGTCCTCGTCGAGCAGCCCCACAACCGCCGAGGTGTCCACGAACACGCTCATGGGTCGAAATCCTCGGCGAGGTAGTGATCGTGGTTCTCGGCAAGATCGGGGAGTCCGGAACGGAAGCTCCCGAAGGCGGCGCGCGCCCGCTGCAACAGCTCGTCCCGGTCCGGTTCCCGCCGCTCGGCCAGCGACCGGTCCACCGCGTCCCGCACGACGGCGGCCACGGATTGACCGTTGGACGCGGCCCGCTGGCGCAACGCCCGCGCCTGTTCCCCGGTGAACTGAATCTGCATGCGAACCATGCCATCATGATAGCGAATCTGCCATCATGGTGCCCATCAACCATCGGGCCAGGCCGTTTGACACGTTGGCCCCAAGTTCATACGGTTCGGGGTTGGATTCGCCCCGGTTCCCGGGGCTGATCCCCAGTTCCATCCAGCTTCCCTTGGGGGGTCCATAGATGATCAACACCCGCAAGCTGATCGGAGGCCTGCTGGCGCTCGGACTCGTCCTCGGCACCGCCTCCGCGTTCGGCCAGATCACCGGCACGATCCTGGGCACGGTCTCCGACGACCAGGGGCTCGTGCTTCCCGGCGCGACCGTGAGCGTCGCCTCGGAACAGCTTCCCGGCGGTCCCCGGATGGCGGTAACGAACGCCGCCGGGCAATACCGCTTTCCGAACCTGCCTCCGGGCGATTACACCCTCACGGTGGAACTGCCGGGTTTCGGCACGTACATCGAGGAGGGGATGCAGGTCCTGGTGGGCGGCACCGTGGAGCGGGCGGTCTCGCTCGGCCTCGCCACGGTCGCCGAGACGGTGACCGTCACCGGTGAGACCCCGGTGGTGGACACCCGCAAGTCCGGCGTGTCCACGAACTACTCGAGCGAATACATGGAGAACACGCCGCTCCGCCGGTTCAGCTTCTTCGACTTCACGAAGTCCGCTCCCGGCATGTCGGCCACCAACCCCACGAGCGGCACGAGCAGCCGGGTCTCCGCCTTCGGCTCGGGCGTGGACGAGAACAAGTACCTGATGGACGGCGTGGACTTCACCGCGCCGGTGTCGGGCGCCGCCTGGCCTTGGCCGGCGACCGACCTGATCGAGGAGATGGAGATCGTTTCCCTCGGCGCCTCGGCCGAGCACGGGAGCGCGGCGGGGGCCGTCTTCAACGTGGTGACCAAGCAGGGGACGAACGACTTCACGTTTACCGGCGCGGCTTACAAGCAGCACAGCTCCCTGACCACCCAGCCCATCAAGCTCAACGCCGACGGCGACGAGGACCCGAGCGGCTGGGGATACAACCGGGACCGCTACGACGACTACACCATCCATGGCGGAGGCCCGATCATTCGGGACCGGGCGTGGCTGTACGGGAACTACCAGTACCTGCAGGACTGGGACACCCAGCCGGGCGCCGATCCCGCAAACCCCCGCAAGTTCGGCGCGCATCGCATGTTCTGGAAGCTGACGGCGGACCTGACCCCGAACGTCAAGTTCATGCACACCTACCACGACGACATCTGGGTCATTCCCGCCACCCCGTCGGTGACGCGGCCCTTTTCGACGATCGCCACCTACAGCGGCAAGAACCCCTCGGTAACGTTCGGGCGGATCACCCACATCCTCAGCGCCGAGACCTTCTATGAAGTCGGAGTGTCGGGTTTCTACTCTCCGCGCGACCTCAGCGAATCGAACAACCCGGGTGTCCCCAACACCCTCGACATCGACAACGGATTCCACTACGGCGGTTACGCCTGGTACGACATCTTCAAGCAGGCGCGCACCGACATCAAGGCGAAGGTCAGCCACTTCGCGAGCGACTGGATGGGCGCGGACCACGACTTCAAGTTCGGCGTCGTGTACACCGACGGCTCACACAGTTCGCATGGAGGCTACGTTCCTGGCCCCAACTACCCGGGCGGCGTCCGGTACTACATCAACGGCGACGGGAGTCCCTACGGGATCATCACCGGAACGACCTACAACATCGGGGGGCAGTTCAAGGAGACGTCGGCATACGTCGAGGACGTCATCAACGTCGGGAACCGCGTCACCGTGTCCGCGGGAGTGCGGTTCGAGTCGGTGCAGGGCCTCAGCCAGGACGTGTCCGACCTGCTGGTGAATGACCTCGTCGCGCTCACCTTCGACGAGCGGGGAACGGTTGCCGGCGCCGGGGAGCAGTTCAGTTGGACCAACGTGGGCCCGAGGCTCGGCTTCAACATCCGGCTCGACGAAGACGCAAGGACCGTCCTGCGCGGCAACTGGGGACGCTTCTACCGGACCGCCATTACCGGCGAGTTGAGCGGCATCCATCCCGGGCAGGGAAGCCAGCAGGAGTTCTACTGGAATGAGGAGACCGGGCGCTACGACATCGAGGGACCGAAGTACGAGGCGAGCACCGACTTCGGGTACGACTCCAACTCCCGATCTCCGGTCACCGATCAACTGTCGATCGGCTTCGATCGGGAACTCGGAACCAGCCTGGCCTTCAACTTCACCTACGTCCGGAAGGACCAGAACGATCTGCTGGGCTGGAACGTGGACAACGCCACCTACACGACCGTCCCGCACACCTTCGGCAACGGCCAGACGCTCGACGTCTATCCCATCACCTCGGATCCCAACCAGCGCTTCTACCGTCTGAGCAACGTGGACTGCTCGGGCGTGTCCTATCGCTGCGATCCGATGTACATGGACTACAACGGCTTGGTGTTCGGCCTCGAAAAGCGGATGTCCGACAACTGGCAGGCCCAGATCAACTATGTCTGGTCGAAGGCCTACGGGCTCCTGCCCTCGAGCGGGTTCGGGGCGGCGTCCAGCCAGACCACCCGGGTGTACGGCAGTTCGCTGGCCCGGGACCCGAACCAGTTCATCAACGCCGAGGGCCACCTGTTGAACGACCGGACCCACACGTTCCGGATCACGGGGACGCTGATGCTTCCCTACGACATCCTGTTCGGCTGGAACTACGCCTACTTCAACGGCAAGCCTTGGGCGACGCGCGACCGGGTCGAGCGTGACGTCCTGCCGCAGGGCGGCCGCAGCATCTATCTCGAGAGCCCGGGCGCGCAGCGACTCGAAGACCAGAACCTGCTGGACTTCCGGATTTCGACTTCGGTGTTCCTCGCCGACAGGACCCGGTTCGAGGTGTTCGTGGACGCGCTGAACCTCCTGAACTCGACGTCAACCGAGGACGTAGCGTCCCAGACTTGGGACTCCAGCGTGTTCGGCATCGGCGAGCGCTGGGTGGATCCTCGCCGGCTTATGGTGGGCGTCAAGATCACCTACTGACCTTACGGGCAGCCCACTTCGGGGCGGGGGCCTTCGGGCCCCCGCCCCTTCCCTTATGGTCCCCGGCGTGAACCGGACGGGTCGGACGCTGTTGCCGCTCGCGCTGGCGTTTGCGGCACTGCCGTTCGGTACGGCCGCGGCGCAGGACGGCGAGCCCGACATCCGCAAGCAGGAAGCCGAGACGCACTTCCAGCACGGCCTCCGCATGGTGGGCCTCCGCAACAACGACCGCGCCATCGAGCTCTTCCAGTACGCCATCGCGCTGGACCCCGACCACGCCGGAGCGCACTTCTACGTCGGCCTCGCCTACATCCAGCGCGGCTACACCAGCCTGCGGCGGGCCGACCACCACCTCTCCCGCGCCATTGCGATTGACGGCTCGAACCCGAGGCAGTACCACTGGCGGGGAATCGCCCGGCTGCGGCTCGGGGACTACCCGGCGGCCACCGCCGACTTCGAGGTGGTGCTCCGCGAGACGCCGGACAGCGCTACCACGCTGAGGGCGCTGGGGGCCGCGCTCCTCCGGATGGGCGCTCCCGGCCCGGCCGCCGCCGCCCTCCGCCAGGCGGTGGACCTCGAACCCGACCTGCTGGAGGCGCGCTGGAACCTCATGATCGCCAGCGAGCGCGCCGGCGACGATCCGGACGCGCTCCCGGAGCGCTACCGGCTCGACATCCCGGACCGCGGCGCGGCCTTTCCGTTCCGCTTCGAGGAAGTGTCCGCCGAGGTCGGGATCGAACGCTGGTCGCGCGCCCGGGGCAGCGGCTGGGCCGACTTCGACGGGGACGGAGACCTCGATCTGGTCGCCCTCGGCATCCGCGACCCGCACGCGCTCTACCGGAACCGGCTCGTGGAAGACGGCGCCGCCACCTTCACCGCCGCCGCTCTCGACGCCGCGCTCTTCGATCCGCGCGGCGGCTGGTCGGCGCTCTTTTTCGACTACGACCGGGACGGCGATCCCGACCTCCACGTCACGCGGGACGGTTGGGACGGTGAGGACGCGAACAGCCTCTATCGAAACGATGGCGGCCGCTTCGTGGACGTGGCGGCCGCCGCCGGGGTCGCGAGTGCGGCGGACGGGTTCACGGCGGCGGTCGCCGACGTGAACCGGGACGGCCTGCTGGACCTCTACGTGGCGAACGGGGTCGCGACCCGGGGCGGCGGCCCCAACGAACTCTTCCTGGGCGCGCCCGAGGGCCGTTTCGTCGAGCGCGGGGAGGCGATGGGGGTGGCGGACCACGGCCGCTCCGTCGGATCCGCCTTCGGGGACTACGACGGCGACGGCTGGCCCGACCTGCTGGTCGTCAACTTCTTCGACGGCCCGGTGCTCTACCGGAACCTGGAGGGCGGCGGTTTCGAGGACGTCTCGGCGCGGGCCGGCATCGCCGCTCCGCATGAAGGCTTCGTCGGGTTCTTCTTCGACTACGACAACGACGGCTGGCTGGACATTCTGGTCGTCGGCTTCACCTCCGACATGGAAACGGCCCTGAAGAGCCGGATCGAGGGAAGGGCGGTCAGCGAGGGGAGCCGCCTGGCGCTCTACCGGAACGACCGCGACGGCTCGTTCACCGACGTGACGGAGGAAGCCGGGCTCTCCTGGAACCTGGGCGCCATGGCCGCCACCTTCGGCGATTACGACAACGACGGCTGGCAAGACATCTTCATCGGCGTCGGGGCGCCGCCCATGGAGCGGTTCGAGGCGAACCGGCTGTTCCGCAACCTGGGTGACGGAACGTTCGCCGACGTCAGCGCCGCGGCCGGCGTAGACGATCTGGGGAAGGGGCACGGCGCGACGTTTGCCGACCCCGACCACGACGGCGACCTGGACCTCTTCGTCCCCATCGGGGGCGCCTTCCCGGGCGACCGCCAGCGAAGCCGCTTCTACCGGAACCCGGCGTCCCAGCTCCCGCATCCGAACGGCTGGCTCCACATCCTGCTCCGCGCGTCAAGCCTCCATCCGGACGCGGTGGGCGCGCAGGTCGCGCTCCGGGTCACCGACGCCCCGCAGGCGCCGGTGCAACTCCAGGAGGTCGCGGTCGGCGGGGGCTTCGGGGTGACGCCGAGTCCGATCCTCGAGTTCGGCCTCGGGCAGCACCAGACGGTGGCCGAGGTCACCATCCGCTGGCCGGGCGGGGGCCATCGCGTGCTGCGGAACATCCCCGCCAACCAGCGGATTCTGGTGGTGGAGGACGAGCCCGGCTACCAGGTGTTGGCGCAGGCGAGGTCTCCGCTTTTCGGCCGCTTCGAGCGTTAGGTTTCGCCCGCCTGCGGCGGACGATGCCGGTCTGAAGACCGGCGCTCCCAAGACTCACCCTTACGATACGGGCGGCATGCAGACCGTTCTGGATCGGTTGGGACTCGGGGAGGGCGCTCCCGGCGTCTGCACTGGCCCGGAGGGCTGGATTCTCACCGGCGAGCGGCCGCTCGTCTCGCTGAACCCCTCGACGGGTGAGCCCATCGCCTCGGTCGTTCCCGCGGACGCCCGGGCGGCCGAGCGGGTGGTGACCGAAGCGGCGGACGCCTTCCGCTCGTTCCGCGAGTTGCCGGCGCCGAAGCGCGGGGACCTCGTCCGCGACTTGGGGACCGCGCTGCGCGACGACAAGGAGCCGCTCGGCGACCTGATCGCGCTCGAAGCCGGAAAGATCCAGGCCGAGGGACACGGCGAGGTCCAGGAGATGATCGATGTCTGCGAGTTCGCGGTGGGGCTGTCGCGCCAGCTCTACGGGCTGACGATGGCTTCCGAACGGCCCGGCCACCGGATGTTCGAGCAGTGGCATCCGCTCGGCCCCATCGGGGTCATCACCGCCTTCAACTTCCCCATGGCGGTCTGGTCCTGGAACGCGGCGGTCGCCGCGGTCTGCGGCGACCCGGTGATCTGGAAGCCGTCGGAGCACACCCCGCTCTGCTCGGTCGCGGTGCAGAACATCGCCAACCGGGTGATGGATGACCACGGCGTCTCCGGGGTCTTCAACCTGCTGGTGGGCGGCGGGGAACTCGGGGCCGCGCTTGCTGCCGACCGGCGGCTGCCGCTGATTTCCTTCACCGGTTCGACCCGGGTCGGCCGGAAGGTGGCCACCGAGGTCGCGGGGCGGCTGGGCCGCTGCCTCCTTGAACTCGGCGGCAACAACGCGGTGGTGGTCAGCCGGAACGCCGATCTGGACCTCGCGGTCCGGGCCATCGTGTTCGGATCCGTGGGCACCACCGGACAGCGCTGCACCACGACCCGGCGGGTGCTCGCCGACCGGGAGATCGCCGGCCCGCTGGTCGAGCGGCTCGCGGACGCCTACCGGCAGGTCCCCATCGGGGACCCCCTCGATCCGGCCACCCTCATGGGGCCGCTGATCTCGGGCGACGCCATCGAAGCGATGCAGGGCGCGCTGGAGCGCGTGGTCGCCGACGGTGGGACCGTCGTCTGCGGCGGGGGGCGGCGTCCCGACATCGGCCCGAACCATGTCGAGCCGGCCATCGTGCGAATGTCCGCCCAGACGCCGCTGGTGGCCGAAGAGACCTTCGCCCCCATCCTCTACGTCCTGGAGACCGAGTCCCTCGAACAGGCGATCGCCCTCCACAACGACGTCCCGCAGGGGCTCTCTTCGGCGATCTTCACCGACAGCCTCCGCGAGGCCGAGACGTTCCTCTCGGCGCGCGGGTCGGACTGCGGGATCGCCAACGTGAACATCGGCACCTCGGGGGCCGAGATCGGGGGGGCCTTCGGCGGCGAGAAGGACACCGGCGGCGGCCGCGAATCCGGCTCGGACGCCTGGAAGGCATACATGCGCCGCCAGACGAACACCATCAACTGGTCGAAGGACCTGCCGCTCGCCCAGGGGATCGAGTTCGGTCCCGCCGCCGGCGAAGGAGACGCGTGATGCCGAGAACCTGCCTGAGGGCTCTCTTGATGGGAACTCTCCTGGGGTGCGCCGGCGAGTCGGCGGCTCCCGAACCCGAGCCGCCGGCGCCCGATGTTTCCGCCGCGGAGGAGCTGATCGCCAGATCCATCGCCTATCACGATCCGTCCGGGCTCTGGGACAGCGGCGAGATCGCGCTCCGGATCATGGAGTCGCGGCCGAACGGGGTCGCGCGGACGGTCGAAGTGGGGATGGCGCCCGGAAGCGGCGCGATGGAGGTGAATCGCGAGACCGACGCAGCAGTGCTGTCGTTCGCGGTGCGCGGTGAGGAAATCCTGCGGCGAGTTGTGGACGGGGACGAGGGACTTGAAGAGGCGGCCCTCGCCGAGCATGGGCTCGACGCCGAACGGGTGATGTGGCTCCGGAACTACTACCTGTTCGTCTGGGGACTCCCGATGAAGCTGCGCGATCCGGGGACCATCGTGGACCCGGAGCCGGTCCCGGACACCTACGACGGCCAGGAGGCGCTCAAGGTCCGGGTCACCTACGACCCCGAAGTGGGCGGCGACACCTGGTACTTCTACTTCCACCCGGAAACGGCCCGGATGATCGGCTACCGCTTCTACCACGACGAGGCGGCGAACGACGGGGAGTACATCCACCTGGCAGGGGAGATCGAGAACGGCGGACTGCGGCTCCCGGCGAAACGGCGCTGGTTCTTCCACTCGAACGAGGAGTTCCTCGGGGAGGACGAGGCCGTTTCGCTGAACGTAACGCCCTGACGACCGGGCTCGCCGGCCAGCGGCCATGACGGCGCTCGTTCTCGCTCTGCTGCTGTCGGGAGCGCCCGGGGCGGCGCAAGCCGACGCGCGCCTGCTGGCCGAGGTCAGCAGGCGGCTCGGTGACGGGGACTTCGCCTCGGTTCTCGCGGTTCTGGACGCGGCCGGGCCGGACGGGTCGCACCCGGCGTTGCTCCGCCTCCGCGCCGAGGCGTACGTGGGGCTGCTCGACTACCCGGCGGCGGTCGCCGCTCTCGAGGGTGCGCTCCCGGAACCGGAGAACCTGGCGCTCCGCGCCCGGTTGCTCGCCATCCTGGGCCGGGACGACGAGGCTCGGGCGGCGGTGTCCGAACTGCTGGAGCACGACGGGCAACTTGCCGAGGAGGCCCGGGTGGAACTGGCGGCACAACTCCGCGAGTCCGGTCTCCTGGCGGAGTCGCGCCGCGTCCTCGGTCCACCGGCTTCGGGTGAGTCGGCAGCGGCGGTCCTGGAACGCGCGAGGCTGAGGATCGAAGAGGACGACTACGCGGGAGCCCTGCCGCTCCTCGAAGCCGTCCTTGAGGCGCCGCACGCGCCGTCCGGGGCGGCCGGTGACCTCGGCCGCGCTCTCGCGCTCCTCGACCGGCGCGACGAAGCGATTCCCTGGCTCCGCCGGGCCGTCGCGGAATCGCCGCGGGACGCTGCCCCCCGGTTCCGGCTCGGCCAGTTGCTGGCCCAGGACCCGGACCCCGCCCTCGCCGCCGAGGGGCGGCGCCTCCTCGCGGGCTACGAGGAAAGCCGGCTCCGCGCGCGCCGTCGCGACCTGTTGCTGGCGACGCTCGGTGAAGGGGGCCGGGACGAATGGGCGGAACTGCTGGGGCTGCTGCTCGACGGCGGGGACCTCCCGGAGGCGACGCGGGTGGCGCAGGCGGCCTCGGTCCGGTATCCGGCGGAGCCGGTGTTCGCCATCGGGCAGGCGCGGGTGCAGTTGCTGTCCGGAGATCCCGGCGCGGCTGCGGGCGTGCTCGCCCCGCTTGTGCCCGGGCCCGGCGAACCGCTGGAAGGAGCCTCGCTGAGCGCGGCTCGCTGGCTTGCGGACGCGCGGCTGCGCGGAGGCGATCCGGCCGCCGCGGCGGCTCTCTTCGACCGCGTTCTGGCGGTGGGCGGCGACGCGGTTTCCCCCCGGATTCGCGCCGCCGCCGCCACCGCGTTCGCGATGAGCGGAAACCCGGAACGGGCGCTTGTCCTCTTCGACCAGGTGCTCGACCGCACCGCCGGCCCGGCGCGCGCCGGACCGCTGGCGGACAGCGCGCTGGTGCTGGAGATGCTGGGACGTGCGGCGGACGCCGAATCCCGTTACCGGGAATCCCTGGAAGCCGATCCGGCCAACACCGCGGCGTCCCTCGGCCTCGGCGAACTCCTGCTGCGGGCCGGAAGGAACGGAGAAGCCGCCGCCGTGGTTCAGGCCGCCCTCGAACACGCGCCCGATGACGCAGCGCTCCGCGAACTCCTTTCCCGGACGGCGTCACCCGGCGCTGGTCAGGGTTCGTCCGCAGGCACGCGGGCGGCGGCAAACAGCCCGGTGATCTGATCCCACGCCTCCGCGCCGAGAACCAGCGTCCGGTCGTCGCCGGCCCGGAGCGCCCGCACCTCGCCGCTCGCGGAGACGGTCAGGCGGACCGTCTCGGGTTCGGTCTCCCTGGTTTCACCGCTCTCCTCGACTTCTTCCGTGACCGCGATGGTCCAGGCGGCGCCGTCTCCGAGAAGGCTCGCTTCGCCCACGTTCCCGGCCTCGGTGGAGTTCAGCTCGTAGAGCAGGTCCTCGACCGCCACCGTGTCCACGACGACCGGCGCGGCGTCGCCGCGCTCCATCGTCCATTCCCGGCCTTCCTCTCCCTCCCGGCGGTGGAACGCCGTCTCGCCGTCAGGGGTCACGAATTGGAGAGCGACGGTCCGGAAGGCCGCGAACCGGAACAGGTCCAGGGACCGAACGCTCGCTAGGTCGGTCTCGGCCGCGTCCCGGAGCGCCTCGAAGAGCGGTTTCCGGACGACGAAGATCAGTGGGTCCGCCCCCAGCCGGGCGAAGACGCCGGGCGGCGTCCGGCTCTCGCCGCCGAAAAGGAGGGTCCGGGAGATGGCCTCTTCCCGCGGCCCGACGGCGAGGTCCAGTTCCGCCGTGAGCCGGGGCGAAGCCAGACCGAAGGGATCCGCTTCCCCTCCGTCCGGTTCCCGCGCTACGCCGGCCATCTCCGCGTCGAGGAGACGCGATGCGAACTGCGAGGCCTCATACGGGTCCGCGGCGAAGCGGTAGGGGCGGAGGATGTTCCAGACGCCTTCTTCACGGGCGATCTCCACCGTGGTTGCTCCCCCGGCGGTGACCCGGAGGCGCCGCGCCGCCGGCATGTCCAGCCGGAACACCCGCTTGTCCCGGAGGTCCCAGGCGCTGCGGTCGAAGTTGTCGCGGGCAAAGACGGACGTCACCAGCACTCGCTCGCCGAGCTGGAGGTAGCGGTTTCCGGCCGCCGGGGTCTCGTCGCCGAAGCGGGCGGTGAGGGGATCGCCGTCCGACTCCCGGAACACCCGTACCGCGAGTCCGGACGGATCGAGCCCGAATCCGGCGAGGTCCGCCTCGCCCACCCCCTCGATCTCCCGCTCGAAACGCAGCGAGGCGACGTTCTGCAGGAAGAGGTCCACCTCGCCGGAGTCGGCGGCCGACCGCGGGCCGTCGCCTTCCGCGACCACGAACCCTTCGCCGTCCCGGGTCAGGCGGACGGTCGGTTCGTCGGGGCGTTCGATCTCGACGGCCCGGATCGCGGCCTCATCCAGACCGAAGACCGGGTGTCCGCCGTCTTCGGCGCCGTCGTCGCGCTCGAACAGGACGATCCAGCCGGCGACCGCTAGCGCGGCCAGGAGCGCGAGGAGCGTCGTCCGGCGCATGGAGCCTCCGCGTCAGAGCGCCTCTCGGCAGGGGTCGTTCGTCCGGGTTTCGCGCTCCCGCGCGATGCCAGCCGGAAGCTGGCGCTCCGACGCGGACCGGCGTCCGGGGGAAGGGTCATCCCAGCGAAATTGCGCCGCCGGCCGGGAGCGCCGGTCTTCAGACCGGCACGCGCTGCGCGACAGCGCAGCGCACGGCACGACGCGGACCGGGGCGGCGGCGCTCTGCTCCCGGTTCATCATCGCAGACAGCGATACGACATCCGCGGGCCTTCCGGCCCGCTGTGCCGCTCTGAAGAGCGGCGCTCCCGGCATCACCGGCGCGACCACCAGACGGTGACGCCCCAGATCAGGAAGAACCCGGGCAGGAACACCAGGCTCAACAGCACCACGTTCCGAACCTGCGCCGACGTCATGGTGATCCGCCGGTCCTCGGCCGCGCGGGGGCGGATCGCGATCAGGTCCTCGTCCTCGGTGAGCCAGTTCACCATGTTGAGGAACAGATCGGCGTTGCCGAGCGGCGCGAGCGCGAGGTTGTTCCCGATGAAGTCGGAGTCCCCGACGATGACCAGGTGGCCCTCCGGGGCTTCGGCAGGTTCCTCGTCCGGCTCTCCGTCAGGATCGGCCTCCGGATCCAGTTCCGCCGCGGCCTCCGGTGGATCCGGTTCCCCCGCACCCGCTTCCTCCGCCGGACCCTGCGGATCGCCCGTCGGGACGTGGACCGCGTAGGCGAGCCGCAGCGGTCCGGCCCGCTCGTTCTCCCCGGCGGCGACTTCGCCGGTCTCCAGCTCGCCGGGATCGGTTTCCCCCCAGGCGACGTCGGAACTCAGAACCAGTTCCGAGAGCCGCATCCCCCGGGGAAGCTCGTCGGGCGGGGTGGCGATGAGGCTCTGCGCGAGCGGGAAGACGGTGGCCGCGTTCACGAAGCCGCGGGTAATCGGATGGAACCCGTAGGAGGCGGCGAGCGGGACCTCCACCCCGAAGCCGAAGAGTTGACCCACCCCGCTGGCGTCAATCACCACGTCCCCGGCCGGAGTCGCCCCGAATTCCGAGGCCAGTCCGGTGAGCTCCTCCCTTTCGTCGGGGGTTCCCGGCGGGTCCGGCGGATCGAGCAGCAGCATGGCCTTCCCGCCCGCCCGGACGTGAGCGGCGAGGGCCGCGGCCTCGGCCACCAGGAGATCGAGCCGGGGACCGGCGACGATCACGACGGCCGCATCCTCGGGAATCCGGACCTCCCCGTCCTCGACGTGCTCGAGCAGCGCCAGCTCGGCAACCTCGTAGTTGGACTCCTCGAGCCGTGACCCGATGGCGGAGAGACCGCCGGCGCCCGTCTCCTCGAGCGACCGCTCCTGGTGCCCGGTCGTGAAATAGACCTTCTTCGTCTCGCCCTTGAGGATCTTCACGATGGCGTTCGTGATGTCCTGCTCCTGGGGCGCCGTGACGCGTTCCTGCCGTTCGCCGCTCTCCACGACCACCGTGCCGAAGGGAATGCCGGCTTCGGCGGTCGCCTGGTAGGCCCGCGCGCGGGCGGGTTCGGCCTCTTGGTCAATGACCTCCCAGCCGACCCGGCCGCTTCGGTCGGCGTAGCGCTCAAAGAGTTCGACGGTGCGTCCGGCGGCGCGCGGCTGATCGAGCACCACAAGCCGGATGTCGCGGTCGAGCTCCTCGAGAATGCGGACCGTCTGCGGGGAAAGGCTGAACTGCCCGCCGGCGGTGAGGTCCCAGGTGACGTTGCGTCGGTTCGCCACGTAGTTGACGCCCACCAGCACGCCTAGGAGCAGGAGCGCCGTCACTCCCAGGTTCGCCCCTTCGCGGGCGCCCCGCCGCCCGAGCGCCGCGCGCAGCCGCCCGAGACCGGCGCTCATCCGCGCCACCTCCGGGAACGCACCGACTCGCGGGCGAGGTAGAGCCAGAACGCGGCGAACGACAGGTAGAACACGAGATCGCGCGTCGCGATCACCCCGCGCGCGAATCCCTCCATGTGTCCGGTCACCGACAGGTAGGCCAGGACGCGCCCGAGGTCACCGCCGCGGGCGCCGGCGAACTCCACCAGCCAGAGGACGAGCAGGGCTCCGAAGGTCAGCAGCCCCGCCACGATCTGGTTCCGCGTGAGGCTCGAGAAGAACAGGCCGAGCGCCAGCAGGCCGGCCCCGAGCAGCGCCAGGCCCAGCCAGGCGGCGAGGACGGGCGCGATCCCGGGCCGGGAGAACCAGAACAGGACCCCCACGTGGAGTCCGGTCAGCGCCAGCATGCCGCCGTAGAGGGCGAACGCGGCGAGGAACTTGCCGATCACGATCTGGCCGTCGGTGATCGGCGCCGTGAGCAGCAGCTCCATGGTGCCCGAGCGGATCTCCTCGGACACCGTGCGCATGGAGAGCAGCGGCAGCAGGAAGAGCACCAGGATCGCGGTGCTCGCCATCAGCCAGCGGATCAGATCGGTGTTCACGTTGAGCGTCCCGCCGCTGAAGCCGCCCATCTGGCTCATCCGCATCCCGGCTTCGACGAAGCTCTGGAGGTAGTCGGCGAAGAAGTACCCGTAGAGGAAGGCGAACGCGCCGAAGAGGACGTAGGCCACCGGCGAAGCCAGGGCGGCGGCGATCTCGCGCCGGGCGATGGTCAGCGCGTTCCTCATGGGTCTTCCCCGGTCGCCCCGGACCGGCCCCTGCCGTCGCCGGTCCCGTTGGCCTCCGCCTCCTCGGTGGTGAGCGCGAGAAACACATCCTCGAGGCTGGCGCCGCCCCGGCGCAGGCCGTAGAGCGGACATCCCGCTTCGAGCAGCGCGCGGGCCAGGTCGGTGGAGATCTCCCGGTCTCCGGCCGCCTCCACCTGCAGGACCTGGGTCCGCTCCGCCGTCTCCGGTCCCGCCTCCACCCGCGCGACCCCGGGGACGGCCCGGAGCGCGGCCTCCGCCGCGTCCGCCGGCGGCGCCGTTTCGATTTCCCAGGTGCCGCGGCCGCTCCGCGCGGCGCCGAGCCGCGCCACCAGGCTCTCGGGAGTGTCTTCGGCGCGCAGCCGGCCGCCGGCGATGATGACCACCCGGTCGCAGGTGACGGCGACTTCGGGAAGGATGTGCGTGGAGAGCACCACGGTCCGTTCGCCCGCCAGGGTGCGGATCAGCTTGCGCGTCTCGTGGATCTGCTTGGGATCGAGGCCGGCGGTCGGCTCGTCGAGGACCAGCAGCTCGGGTTCGTGGACGAGCGCCTGCGCGAGGCCCACCCGCTGGCGGTAGCCGCGGCTCAGCTTCCCGATGATGTGCTCGCGGGCCTCCCCGAGCGCGCAGCGCTCGATCGCGCGCGCCACGGCCGGCCCGATCCCGGTTCGCGGGACGCCCCGGAGGCGCGCCGCGAACTCCAGGAAGCCCGTGACCTCCATTTCGGGGTAGAGCGGCGGGTTCTCCGGCAGATATCCGATCCGCCGCCGGACCTCGAGCGGGGACTCCGCGATGTCCAGGCCGCCGACCAGCACCCGGCCTTCGCTCGGCGGCATGAACCCGGTGATGACCCGCATGGTGGTCGTCTTCCCGGCGCCGTTCGGCCCCAGGAAGCCGAGGACCTCGCCCTTCGCGACGCCGAAGCTGAGGTCCTCCACCGCGAGCGTTCGCCCGTAGCGCTTGGACACGCGGTCCACCTGTACGAGGGGTTCCACGGCTGTTTGGAGGGAGCGGATCTCGATGACGTTCTGTACTCCCGGGCGCCGAGCGCCGGGTCGGCTGATCCGCCCGGCTCGGCAGTCTATACTGGCTGGACGGCTCTCCCAGCCGTGGGCGGCGAGGCATCGCTCGCCCGGTCAGCGTCCTCCGTTTTCGCCCGCCGGAGGCGGGCGATGCCGGCCTGAAGGCCGGCGCTCCCGACTGCCATGCGTTTTCGCCGCCTGCTTCTCCCGTCCGGTGTTGGCCTAGGCTTGCTGCTGGCGGGCTTGCTCCCGGTCACGATCGCGGCTCCCGGCTGCGTCAACCAGGAGGACAACGCGACCGCCTCGCGGATGCGGCTGACCGAGCTCGTCGCCTACTGGGCGGTGCGCGGCCGGGATTCCGAGGGCAACAACTACATCCGGCCGGCGGTCCGTTTCCGGGTCACGAACACCAACCCGGAACCGGTCGAGTACGTCCAGGTGATGTCCGTCTTCCGCCGGGAGTCGGCGCCGGACGAGGCCTGGGGCACCGGCTACGTCCACTCGGTCGCGGAGGAGGCGCTCGCTCCGGGCGAAGCGAGCGGGGAACACACCCTGCGGGCGGATTCCAACTACCTGTCGCAGGGCGCGCCGGAGCGGATGTTCGAGAACGAACTCTGGGAGGACGTGGAGGTCGAGATGTTCGTGCGGGTGGGCGCCTCCTCGTGGATCTCGCAGGGGAAGACCGTGGCGCTCCGCCGGCTCGGACCGCCCGGCGTCGAGAAGTACCTCGAGCCGATCGAGGACGAGCCGATCTACGGCGTCGCCCCGGGGCCGGACGACGTGCCGGAGCCCGAACCGGAGCCGTCGCCGGAAGACCCTTCGGAGCGGCCGTAGCGGACCGCGCCGGCGTCAGCGCGCGCCGGATCCGCCGAAGCGCCGCTCGTGGTCCCAGGTGGCGAAGCGGTCGGTCATGCCGGCGATGTAGTCGCAGACCACCCGCTCGTGGGAGGACCTCCCGATGCGCTCCTGGAAGTGGGAGGGCAGATCGCCCGGCGTTTCCAGGTAGTGCCGGAAGAGGTCGGGTAGCCGCCGGGTCTCCGCTTCGGTGGTCTCCGCCACGCGCGGGTGGCGGTAGAGGCGCTCATGGAGGATCGCCTTGAGTTCGCGGAGTTCGCCGTCGCGGCGCGCGGGAAGCCCGACGACGAGTGACCCGGACGGGGGCGCTTCCGGGTCGCTTCCGTGGGGTTCCTCGATGCCGGCTTCCCGGATGCGCCGCTCCGTCTCGCCGGCGAGCGCGGTGACGAGGTCGGCGATCACCCCGCGAAGCAGGGTGCGGACCCTGACGCGCCCGTAGGGCTGTCCCTCTCCGAAGGACCCCGGCCAGTGCCGCCGGAAGATCGCCGCTTCCTCCAGGTCCGGGACGCCGATCAGCCCCGAGGAGAGGCCGTCCTCCATGTCGTGGGCGCTGTAGGCGATCTCGTCGGCGATGTCCGCGACCTGCGCCTCGAGGGGCGGCGGCCCGAGGCCCCGGAGGTCCTCCGGAACGAAACCCGTCCGGCTCGAGTGGGCGAAGATCCCGTGCCGCGACTCGCGGGTCAGGTTGAGGCCCGGAAAGTCCGGATAGGCGCGTTCGAGCTCGTCCACGATGCGGAAGGACTGGATGTTGTGTTCGAACCCGCCGTGGTCCCGCATCAGGCGGTCCAGCACCTCTTCTCCCGCGTGGCCGAAGGGGGTGTGGCCGAGGTCGTGGGCGAGGGCGACCGCCTCCGTGAGGTCTTCGTTGAGGCGGAGCGTGCGGGCGATCGTGCGGGCGATCTGCGCGACCTCGAGGGTGTGGGTGAGCCGGGTCCGGTAGTGGTCGCCCTCGTGGTTGATGAAGACCTGGGTCTTGTACTGGAGTCGGCGGAAGGCGCTCGAATGGATGATCCGGTCCCGGTCCCGCTGGTAGGCCGTCCGAAACCGGTCGGGGTCCTCCGGCCAGCGCCGTCCGGCGCTCGAGGCGCTGCGGCAGGCGGCGGGGCGGAGGCCCCTTTCTGCCTCCACCCGGTCCGCCTAACCCGGCGCGTAGTAGCCGAGCTTGGTCCGTACCCGGAGGTCCGGGCGGTTGGTCTGCACCACGATGCGCCGCCAGGCGCCGTCCTGCCGGGGGTTGTTGGAGATGTAGCCGACGTTGTACTGGCTCTTGAGTTCCTCGGCGATCCGGGCGTACACCGAGTCCAGTTCGGCCAGCTCGGCGGGGAAGAACCACTGGCCGCCGGTCTCTTCGGCCAGGTTCTTGAGGACGTGTTCGGCCTCGGAGAAGCGCCTGCCGCGCCGGCGCGCGGTGTTCTGGAGCGAGATGGAGTAGATGACGACGTCGGTGTCCTTGGTCAGGTCGAGCACCTGTTCGAAGGTGACGAGCGAGCTGGTGTCCCGGCCGTCGGAGAGCAGGATGATGGCCTGCCGACGGGCCTCCATCCGCTGGCGTTCGAGCGAGCGGAGCGAGATGTACATGGCGTTGTGCAGCTTGGTGGTGCCGCCCGCCTGGGTCATCCGGATGGCGTGCTCGAGTTCGCCGTGGTCGTTCGTGAACTTCTGCAGGATGTTGGCGTTGCTGCCGAACTCGACCACCTGCGCCACGTCCTCGATTCGCAGCGTCTCGGTGAACCGGACCGCCGCCTCCTGGGCGAAGTTCATCTTGTCCACCATGCTTGCCGAGGTGTCGAGCAGCAGCACCATGCGGATCGGCAGGTCCTCGCGCGAGAACGCCTCGATTTCCTGCAGGATGCCGTCCTCATAGACCGAGAAGTCCTCCTCGATGAGGTCGGTGATGAACCGCTCGCGAGCGTCGGTGACGGTGACGTTGAGCGAGATCAGGTCCACCGTGACCCGGAACTGGTAGGCCTGCTGGACGAGGGGACCGGCGGCCGCGGTCAGGCCGCCGAGGACGAGGGTGAGGGCGCCGGCGGCGACCACTCCCCGCCATCCCCGAAAGGACCGGCGGGCGGCGCGGAATTCCATGAGCAACCCGCTATTCTGACGCAATTCCCGCGCCCTCCCCGTGCTCCTCCTCCCTTTTCCGGGCTTGCCGGAAAGCCGCCAAACCGGGTGACGGTGTCCAACCACTCCG
Organism: Vicinamibacteria bacterium; assembly: GCA_963555995.3. Classification (GTDB taxonomy): domain Bacteria; phylum Acidobacteriota; class Vicinamibacteria; order Marinacidobacterales; family Marinacidobacteraceae; genus Marinacidobacterium. The sequence continues at coordinate 154,272 of OY821641.1, forward strand.
GGCCCGCCGCCGGCGCCGCGTCCTCCGGCCCGACCGCCGCGATCCTGACCGCGAGCGACGGGTGCGCGGCCGGGGTGGTCCCCGATCGTTCCGGGGTCGTCGCCCGAGGGATCCTCGAGGAGCTCGGGTTTCGCATCGCCGATGCGGCGATCGTGCCCGACGAAGTGGACGCCATCCGGGAACGGGTGGGCGCCTGGGCGGCGTCCGGGATTCGCCTGGTGCTGACGACCGGCGGCACCGGGCTCGGCCCCCGGGACCGCACGCCGGAAGCGGTCGCGCCGCTTCTCGACCGCGAGCTCCCGGGTTACGGCGAACTGCTGCGGTCCGAGGGTCTCCGGGACACGCCGATGGCGGTCCTCTCCCGGAGCCTCGCGGGGAGCATCGGCGCCACCCTGGTGATCGTCCTGCCGGGGAGCCCGCGGGCCGTCGAAGGCGGGCTCCGGACGCTGGCTCCGACGATCCCCCACGCGCTGCAACTGCTGGCCGGAGACACCGCGCATTCGCGTTCCGTAAGCGCCCGTAACGATTGATATACTTGGCCAATTCCACCGCGCCGCACCCGGCTTGAGGCGGTGGGCGGACTCCGAAAATGACCCCCGAAGAACTGCAACTGCACGAGGCGAACCTGCTGGCGAAAAAGGCCGCCATCGAGAAGCTCGTGCACACGCGCACCTTCTCGCGGACCCCGCCGCACGGAGATGACGGGGACCGCTCCATGGTCGCGAACGACGACGAGATCGTGATCCAGCTTCAGCAGAACGACGCCAAGCTGCTCCGCGCCATAGACAAGGCGCTCGCCCGGATCAAAACCGGCGAATTCGGCATCTGTTCCGACTGCGACGAGGAGATCCCGCGCCTCCGGCTGGAGGCGGTCCCCTGGACGCGCGTCTGCGTCCCCTGCAAGGAACGCCAGTACTCCTGAACCCCGGCACTGCCGGCCCGGAACGCCGGTCTCCAGACCGGCACGCGCGGTGCTCCGCACCGCGCACGGCCCAAACCCCCTACCGAAAGGGTGGCTCCAGCCTCGGCGCGGGGCTCAAGAGCGCCGATAGCGCCGTCGGCTTGGTACGCTGACCCGCGTATGGATCTCGGAATCACCGGCCGCGCCGCGGTCGTGGCCGCCGGCAGCCAGGGCCTCGGCCGCGCCGTCGCCGAAGCGCTGGCCGCGGAAGGAGCCCGCATCGCTATCGGAGCGCGGGGCCGGGATGCGCTCGACCGCACCGCCGCGGAGATCCGCGACCGTCACGGGGTGGAAGTCCTCGCCCATCAGGTGGACGTCGGCGATCCGGATGCCGCGTTCGGGTTCGTCCGGGCGGCGGAGGAGCGCTTCGGGCAGGTGGACATCCTGGTGACGAACGCCGGAGGCCCGCCCCCGACCCGGCTCAAGGACACGACGCCCCAGCAGTGGCGCGACGCGCTCGAAGCGAACCTGCTCTCCTGCGTGAACCTGGTGCGGGCGGCCCTGCCGGGCATGATCTCGCGCCGCTGGGGACGGGTTCTCGCCATCGCGTCGGTCTCGGTGAAGCAGCCGGTCCCGGACATCATCCTCTCCAACACCGCGCGGTCCGGGATCGCCGGGTTCATGAAGTCGCTCGCCAACGAGGCCGCGCCCCACGGAGTGCTCGCCAACGTGCTCTGTCCGGGATACACGCGCACGGCCCGGCTCGTCGAGCTGGCCGACCACCTTGCGGAGAAGCGCGGGTGCACGGTGGATGAGGTGTACGCCGACTGGTCGAAGGACATTCCGCTCGGACGGGTCGGGGAACCGGAGGAGTTCGCCGCCGCGGCCGCCTTCCTCGTCTCCGAGCGCGCCAGTTACATCACGGGGACGGTGCTCGCCGTGGACGGCGGCCACGTCAAGAGCGTGACCTGAGTCGCCCCGGTGTCCGCGATTCCGTCCTGTTTCCAACGACGGACGGGCTGTTGCAGAAAATCCCCACTCGGTGGGGAAAAACTGTACTTACCGAAAGATCACGCCATTCAAGCGCAGGTGGGCCCGGACCCCATGAGGCGGGCGACGGCAGCCCAGGCCGCGTCGTAGTCGCGTTCGTTCCTGATGGGCCTGATCTTCATCGGACAGTCGTCGCCGGAGTTGGAGGGCTCGCGTCTCTTGGCGGCAGGTCGCCTTCCTCCAAGGCGGAAGCCAACGGCAGACGGCCGAAGGAGGGGACGCTCCGGAGCCGTTCCCATTCGGCGACCCCGAGGAGGACGGCGCGCGGTTGCCCGCGGCGGGTGATGACGGCGGCCTCTCCGTGCGCCGCGCTCTCGACGAGAGCGGACAACGTGGCCTTGGCTTCGCGCAACGAAACCGTTCGCATCCGATCTCCCGACAGAACCACGGTGGTCATCGTAGCGGTCCGCGGAGGTCGGGTCACCGTTCGCCGTGATGCAGCGGGACAGGAGCGCCATCGCGCGGGTCAGCGTCGCGCGACGCGCTGCGCTCCGCGCAGCGCGTGCCGGTCTGAAGACCGGCGCTCCCGGTCGGCAGCGCCATCAGGGCGGGTTTCACGCTCCCGCGTGATGCCGACCGGAGGTCGGCGCTCCGAGCCGGCGGCGCCATCACGACGGTTGTTTCTGTGCCCGCGGAGACCTTGACGCGCCACAGGACCGGCGGTTCCCCACGTTGACCTAAAGGCCCCGATCCGGTACCTTCCGCGCGCCGTCCGTTCCCCCGTTTCAGGAGTGCTCAGTAGCCCGTTTTGAACTCCCTGCTCTGGCTCATTCCGGTCCTTCCCGGGGTGGGCGCCGCGATCAACGGTCTCTTCGGGAAACGCCTCGGCAAGCGGCTCAGCGGCCTGCTCGCCTGCGGGTCGGTCGCCGCCTCCTTCCTGATCGCGCTGGGGTTCTTCTTCACGGTCTTCCTCGCCGAGGGCGGCGCGTCGGCCCGCGTGGAGCAGTCCCTCTTCTCCTGGATCCCGAGCATGGGGGTGGACTGGGCCTACCGCCTCGACTCGCTCTCGATGCTGATGACCCTGGTGGTTACCGGGATCGGGCTGCTGATCCACATCTACTCGCTCGGCTACATGAGCCACGACGCGGGCTTCAGCCGGTTCTTCTCCTACCTGAACCTGTTCACCTTCTTCATGCTGAACCTGGTGCTGGGCGCGAACATGCTGCTCCTGTTCATCGGCTGGGAGGGGGTGGGGCTCTGTTCCTACCTGCTGATCGGGTTCTGGTTCGAGCGGCCGGCGGCGGCGGCCGCGGGGAAGAAGGCGTTCATCGTGAACCGGATCGGGGACGCCGGCTTCATCATGGCGGTGTTCCTGACCTTCGTCACCTTCGGGACGCTCGACTTCTACGGGGTGATGGGGCAGATCTCCGCTTCGGAGATGCACGGCGGGGTGCTGACCGCGATCGGGGTGCTGCTCTTCGTCGGCGCCGCCGGCAAGTCCGCGCAGATTCCCCTCTACGTCTGGCTGCCGGACGCGATGGAGGGGCCGACCCCGGTCTCGGCGCTGATCCACGCGGCGACCATGGTCACCGCAGGTGTCTACATGGTGGCTCGCAGCGGCGTCCTCTTCTCGCACGCTCCGGCGGCGATGGCGCTGGTCGCCACGATCGGAGCCCTGACCGCGATCTTCGCGGCCTCCATCGCGCTCTTCCAGAACGACATCAAGAAGGTCCTCGCCTACTCCACTGTCTCCCAGCTCGGCTACATGTTCCTGGGCGCCGGGGTCGGGGCCTTCGCGGCGGCGATCTTCCACCTGATGACCCACGCCTTCTTCAAGGCGTGCCTCTTCCTCGGCTCGGGCAGCGTCATCCACACCATGGAGCACGCCGAGCACGCTTCCGGCGGGCATCGCCACTACACCGAGATGCAGGACATGCGGAACATGGGCGGCCTCCTGCGCCACATGCCCCGGACCGCGTGGACCTTCATGATCGCCACCGTGGCCATCGCGGGCATCCCGCCGCTCGCCGGGTTCTTCAGCAAGGACGAGATCCTCTGGAAGACCTTCGAGGGCGGCCACTTCGCCCTTTGGGCGCTCGCGGCGGCGGCCGCCGCGATGACCGCGTTCTACATGAGCCGGCAGGTCATCATGACCTTCTGGGGCGACTTCCGGGGCGGCGCGGCGATGGAGAAGCACCTCCACGAGTCGGCGCCCTCGATGACCGTCCCGCTGATCATCCTCGCGGCGGGCTCGGTGGTCGCCGGCTTCGTGGGCGTCCCCGCGGCGCTCGGCGGAGCAAACCGGATCGAGCACTTCCTCGAGCCGGCCATCTATGCCGGCGGTCACGGCCCGGCCCCGATCCCCCACGCCTCCTACGCGGTGGAGTACGCCCTGATGGGACTCTCGGTGGCGCTGGCCGCCGCGGGGATCTTCTACGCCTACCGCCGCTACTGGACCGGACCGACGCGCGACTCGGCGCTCGCCGGGAGCCGCGCCTACCGGACGCTGCTCAACAAGTACTACGTGGACGAGATCTACGACGCGACCGCCGTCTCCGGCACGGTGCGCGGCGGCGAGGGCCTCTACCGCTTCGACCAGAAGGTGGTGGACGGAGCCGTGAACGGCTCCGCGTCGCTCACCCGGCTCTCCGGGGACCTTTCCGACCTGAGCGACCAGAACCTCGTGGACCGGGCGGTCAACCTGGTCGCCGAGATCCTGGCCGCCGCTTCCACGCGGTTCCGGCGGCTCCAGACCGGGCTGTTCCAGAACTACGCCCTGCTCATGCTGTTCGCCGTGGTCCTGCTCGCCGGGGCCCTCACCCTCTGGAGTTAGCAGCCCGACCGCGCGGTTAGCTCCACACAAGCCGAATGTTCGAGAACAACCCCTTCAACTTCCCGATCCTGTCGCTGGTGGTCTTCTTCCCGGCGATCGCGGCGCTCTTCATCCTGTTCTTCGTCAAGAAGACCGACGAGGACCGGGTCCGCTGGCTCGCGAACGGCGCGGCGCTGATCGGGTTCCTGATCTCGCTGCCGCTGTGGTTCGCCTTCGACGCCGCCGGGCCGCAGTTCCAGTTCGGCGAGCGCTACGAGTGGATCCCGAGCATCGGCGTCGAATACAACCTCGGCCTCGACGGCATCAGCCTGCTGCTGGTCCTGATGACCACGCTGCTCGGCTTCATCGCCATCCTGTCGTCCTGGAAGGCGGTCACCGAGCGGGTCAAGCAGTACTACGTCTTCCTGCTGCTGCTCCAGACCGGAATGCTCGGCGTCTTCGTGGCGCTCGACTTCTTCCTGTTCTACGTGTTCTGGGAAGTGATGCTGGTCCCGATGTACTTCCTGATCGGGGTCTGGGGTGGCCCGAGGAAGCTCTACGCGGCCATCAAGTTCTTCCTCTACACGCTGGTGGGCAGCGTCCTGATGCTGCTCGGCATCCTGGCGCTCTACTTCGCCCACCACGGGGCGACCGGCGAATACACCTTCGACCTGCTCCGCCTCATGGAGACCTCCTACGCGTCGGGTCTCCAGTTCTGGGTGTTCCTCGCCTTCTTCATCGGGTTCGCGATCAAGGTCCCGATGTTCCCGTTCCACACCTGGCTGCCGGACGCCCACGTCGAGGCGCCCACCGCCGGTTCGGTCATTCTGGCCGGGGTGCTGCTGAAGATGGGGACCTACGGCTTCGTGCGGTTTTCGATCCCGCTCCTGCCGGAGGCGAGCCGCGAGGCGGTGTGGTGGGTCGCCACCCTCGCGATCATCGGGATCATCTACGGGGCGCTCGTCGCGCTGGTCCAGAAGGACTGGAAGAGCCTCGTGGCCTACAGCTCGGTGAGCCACCTCGGTTTCGTGATGCTCGGCGTGTTCGCGCTGAACACCCTGGGGCTCGAGGGCGGCATCCTCCAGATGATCAACCACGGGCTCTCCACCGGGGGACTCTTCCTGCTCGTCGGCATCATGTACGAGCAGCGCCACACCCGCGAGATCGCCGCCTACGGCGGGATCGCCAAGGTGGTGCCGAAGTACGCGGCGCTCTTCCTGATCATCGCGCTCGCCTCGATGGGCCTGCCCATGCTGAACGGGTTCATCGGCGAGTTCCTGATCCTGCAGGGCGTCTTCCAGGTGGACTGGGTCTACGCCGCGTTCGCCGTCTCGGGCATCGTGCTCGGCGCCGCGTACCTGCTGTGGCTCTACCAGCGGGTCATGTTCGGCAAGCTGGACAAGGAAGAGAACAAGTCGCTGGCCGACCTGACCAGCCGCGAGAACGCCACCCTGGTCCCGATCGTCGCGCTCTGCATCTTCATCGGCGTCTATCCCAAGCCGTTCCTCGAGAAGCTCGCCGTTCCGGTGGCCGCCATCGTCGAGCGCGTCTCGCCCGAGAGCGCGCAGACCGCCGAGGCGCCGCCGCTGCCGGCCGAGGTGGAGGAAGAGCTCCGAAGCAGCGCCGCCGTTCCGAGCGACGACTGAGCCTGCGGCGGTTCCCCTTGCCTCGGCGGGAGAATGCCGCCGATGAGCCCGGACCCGCCGGTGGCGCCGCGCGCCCGGCTGCTGACCCTGCTCAGCCTCGGCTTCTCGGTGCCCATGGCGATCGTGATCGGCGGCGGGGCCGGGTGGCTGCTCGACGGCTGGCTCGGAACGGCGCCCTGGCTCTTCCTGGTGTTCCTGGCCTTCGGGATCGTCGCCGGGCTCCGCAACGTGGTGCGGGCCGCGTCGGCGGTGGCGGAGAGCGACGCGCCGCCTGAGGATTCGGGCGGAGAGGCCCCATGACGCATTCGGGGAGGCCGGCGGAAGCAAGCCGGGAAGAGCGGCTCACCCGGCGGGCGCTCGCCCTCGGAGCGGCCGCCGCGCTGATCGCACTCGCCTTCGGCCCCCGGATCGGGCTCTCGGTGCTGGGTGGCGCCACGATCTCCATCCTCAACATCGTCGCGCTGCGCCGGGTCGCCGCTAGTCTGACCGCCGACCATTCGGCGCGTTCGGCGATCCTGCTGGCCGCGCTCACCGGGGTTCGCTATCTCTTGCTCGGGGGCGCGCTGGTTGCGATAATTGCCCTCTGGAACGCCGACGTGATCGGCGTCGTGTGCGGGTTGGGCGCGCCGAACCTGGCCGTCCTGCTGGAACTGCGAAACGGGGGCTTCCGGGCCCTTCGTACACCGCAGGCCTCTCCTCCCCCGGATGAACCGGAGGACAGGGAGAACCCCCCGCCGGGCGCCTGACCGCACGTCCTCCCGGCCCGACCATGGAAATCCACCACTACTCAGCCTTCACCCACTGGATCGAGGAGTGGTTCCATTTCCATCCGCCGGATCACGTCGTGATGGCGGTCTTCGTGGCGCTCTTGCTGTCCGGGTTCGCGATCCTCTTCCGCCGGCGGATCTCGGTGGAGAACCCCGGTCGGTTCCAACTGATCCTCGAAGCGCTGGTGGGCGGACTGCTCTCGCTGCTGAGGGAAAACGTGGGTCCGAAGGGCCGGCGATTCCTGGGCCTCGTGGGCACGCTCGCCCTCTTCATCTGGATCAGCAACCTGTGCGGGCTGGTGCCCTACCTCTCGTCCCCCACGGTGAGCATCAACATGCCCGTGGGGTGCGCGATCGTGGCGTTCCTCTACTACAACTACCAGGGGATCCGCGCCCACGGGGCGAAGAAGTACTTCGCCCATTTCCTCGGGCCGAGCCCCTGGCTGGCCATCGTGATGCTGCCGGTCGAGATCATCAGCCATCTCAGCCGCATCCTTTCGCTTTCGGTCCGGCTCTTCGGAAACATCTTCGGCGAAGAGCTGGTCGTGGTGGTGCTGGCGTTCCTGATCCCGTTCGTGGTGCCGCTCCCGATGATGGCCTTCGGCGTCTTCGGCAGCACCCTCCAGGCGTTCGTCTTCACCATGCTCACTGTCATCTATCTCGGCGGCGCGGTCGCGGCCGAGGAACATTGATCCGGCCGCGTAATCAGTTCAAGGAGAAAACCATCGTGTCCAACAAGTTTCGGACGACCCTGCTGGCCGTCTTCGGCGTGCTCGCCGCTGCCCCGGCCTTCGCCCAGGGAACCTGGGATCCGGTAGTCACCCAGTGGGCGCTGATTGCAGCGGGGGGCGCGATCGCCATCGCCGCCGCCTTCGGCGCCACGGCGCAGGGACGCGCGGTGGTCGGCGCCTGCGAGAGCCTTGCCAGGAACCCGGGCGCCGCTCCGCAGATCCGCTTCTCGCTGCTCCTCGGGCTGGTGCTGATCGAGTCGCTCGTCATCTACGCCTTCGTCACCGCGCTGATCATCTTCTTCGTCCTCTGGAACGGGTAAGGGAGCGCCGGTCTTCAGACCGGCACGCGCGGCGCTCTGCGCCGCGCACGTCGCGACCCCACCCACCCTGACGGCGCTCCCCCGCTGGTAGGGTGAACCCATGGTCCGCCCCTTCCGCTGGGACCCCGAGCGCAAGGTCCTCCACCTGCTGGATCAGCGCCGCCTCCCGTCCGAGGAGGTCTGGATCGAGTGCTTCGAGGCGCACGAGGTCGCGGACGCCATCCGTGACATGGCGGTCCGAGGGGCGCCGGCCATCGGCATCACAGCCGCCTACGCGGTGGTGATCGGGTTCGCCCGTGGCGGCGGGGACTCGCCGGTCTCCCGGTTCGAGGACTTGGCGGCCGCACTGCTGAATACCCGGCCCACCGCCGTCAATCTGCGCGCCGCCATCGCGCGGATGCGTGCCCGGTTGGAATCGCTTCATGCCCCTTCGGCCCTGGAGCGGGTTCGCGGTCTTGAGGATGAGGCGGACTGCATCGCCGCCGAGGACCTGCAGGCCAACCGCCGCCTCAGCCTGCTCGGGGCGAGCCTCCTGCCGGATGAAGGGCCGGCGCGCGTCCTGACCCACTGCAACGCCGGGAGCCTTGCCACCTCCGGGTACGGGACCGCCCTCGGCATCGTCCGGGCGCTGGCCGAGTCCGGCCGTGAGGTCGAGGTGTTCGCTCCCGAGACCCGCCCCTATCTCCAGGGCGCCCGGCTCACCGCGTGGGAGCTGATGGCGGACGGAATCCCGGTCACCCTCGTCACCGACGGGATGGTCGGGTCCCTGCTCGCGGGTGGGGACATGGATGTGGTGGTCGTGGGCGCCGACCGGATCGCGGCGAACGGGGATTCGGCCAACAAGATCGGCACCTACCAGGCCGCGGTCCTCGCGAAGGAGCACGGCGTGCCGTTCCTGGTGGCCGCGCCCTTTTCGAGCGTGGACCTCGGGACGCCAACCGGTGCGGAGATCCCCATCGAGGAACGCCGCCCCGAGGAAATCGTCGAGATCGCCGGGAGACGGATCGCCCCGGAGGGCGTTCCCGTCTGGAATCCGGCCTTCGACGTGACCCCGGCGCGGTACATCACGGCCATCGTCACGGAGCGCGGCATCGCCCGCCCGCCGTTCACCGAGTCGCTGAAAAACCTTGCGGCTCTGCACACCTGATGAATGCAATTTGATAGCATGACGGTTTCAGAACGCCGTGGAGGTGTTGTCATGGGCAGCCTTACGATCCGAAATCTGGACGACCATGTGATCGAGGCGCTGAAGGCGGAGGCCAGGGCGAACGACCGTTCGATGGAGGCCGAGGCCCGGCGCGCGCTGACGGAGCGCTTTGACCGGATCCAGCGTATGGTGGAGTTCCGGGAATACACCGACGCGCTCCGCCGGCGCACCGAAGGGATTCCCCAGACGGACAGCGTCGAGCTGCTGCGCGAAGACCGTGACCGGTGAGGTTCACGGTTGACGCCAGCGTCGTCGTCAAGTGGTTTGTCTCCGAGGAGCTGACCGAGAACGCAACGTTGTTGCGTTCCCATCGGCTGGAGTTGCACGCGCCCGACCTGGTGTTCGCCGAGTTTGCGAACGCTTGTTGGAAGAAGTTCCGCAGGGGGGAAATCACCGACATTCGCCAACGTCTGCGGGCCATAGAGCGCCTGCCCCAGCGCATCACCATGCACTCGCTCGGGAATCTTGCCTTTCGTGGAGCCGAGATCTCGCTGGCGCTCGATCACCCGGTGTACGACTGTCTCTACCTTGCCTGCGCCGAAGCGACCGCATCGCAGCTCGTCACGGCCGACCACAGGTTCGTGAACAAGGTGCGGGCGCGCGCTCCGGGGCTTCCGGTTCGTTACCTCGGCGACGAGGACTTCGCGGCCGACATCGGCGCGGCGGCGGTGGCGCCGGTGATCGCCCGCGCGACGGTGGCGGAGCTTGCAGACGCGTACGATCTGCTGTCCGCCACGGGAGAGCAAGCCGCCTCGCTTGCGCGCAACCGCTTGGGAGCCCGGCTGGACGCGCTCTCCCCGGAAGAGCGCATTGACCTCCTCGCCTTGGCCCGGTTCGGCCAACCCGGTGAACCCGACTGGACGTTCTGTCACGAAGCCGCCTGTTCCGAGGTGGCCGGCGCTGACGCGGCCTACCTGATCCACGGCGGCGCGTTCTGGAGGCGCGGCATGGAGCGCCTCTTCGACGCCATTCCCTGACCCCCGATGCTCATCCTCGGGATCGAGACCTCCTGCGACGAGACCTCGGCTGCCGTGGTCGAGGACGGCCGGCGCATCCTCTCCAACGTGGTGTCGTCCCAGATCGCCGAGCACGCCCGCTTCGGCGGGGTGGTTCCCGAGATCGCCTCCCGCCAGCACCTGCTGAGCCTCTCGCCGGTGGTGCGGCAAGCGCTGAGCGAGGCCAAGGTCGGCCTCGACGACATCGAGGCGGTCGCGGTGACGAGCGGTCCCGGCCTGATCGGGGCGCTGCTCGCCGGGGTCTCCTTCGCCAAGGCGTTCGCCTTCGCCCGCGGGATTCCGCTGGTGGGCGTGGACCACATCGAGGGGCACATCCGCGCCTGCTACCTCGAAGGGGACGAGGTGCCGCACCCCGCGCTCGCGCTCGTCGTCTCAGGGGGCCATACGAACCTGTTCCTGATGGAGATCGAAGGCTCCTACCGGCTGCTCGGCAAGACCCGCGACGACGCCGCCGGCGAGGCGTACGACAAGGTCGCGAAGCGGCTCGGGCTTGGCTATCCGGGAGGCCCGATCCTCGACCGCCTGGCGCAGCGAGGCGATGCGAGCCGCCAGGTGTTCTCGCTCCCGCACTTTTCCGACGGGGCAAGGCTGGACTTCAGTTTCTCGGGCCTCAAGACCCAGGTCCTCCGGCTCATCGAGCACGAGGGCATCGAGCCGCTCGCCGACGGCGAGGACCCGTTCGACCGCGAGGACCTCCGGGATCTGGCGGCCAGCTTCCAGTCGGCGGTGGTCCGCGCCCTGCGCCGGTCGGTGGACCGGGCGCTGCGCATGTTCGAAGCGAAGGCCGTGCTGCTGACGGGCGGGGTCGCCGCCAACTCGGCCCTGCGGGCCAACTTCCAGGCGCTCGGCGAAGAGCGCGGCCTGCCCGTCTTCTATCCGAGCATCGCCCTCTCCACCGACAACGCCGCCATGATCGCCGCCGCCGGCCACCTGGCGCTCCTCCGCGGCGAGACGGCGGGTCCCGAGCTGACGGCAGACACCGAGCTGCGGCTGGGAGAGTCCGGGCCGCGCCGCTCCCGGCGTCACCGCTGACCTTCAACGTGAGGGAAACGCCGCCCGACCTCGGCCGGGTCACGGCCGTCTATCGCGTCCAGCGCGAAGCCGTCGCGTCGGAAGACTTGGCGCGGCTCATCGCCATCGAACAGACCGTCGAGATTCCCGAGGCGCTGATTCCGCCGGGGAAGATCCGCGACGAGGTCGTCGGGCGGGTGGAATCCGTGGTACCGGACCCGGCGGTTCCGGGCGCCAGCCGCATCACCATCAGCTACGGGGCAGAACTGGCGGCAGATCTTTTCGGCCTGCTCGCGGTCGCGATCGGCAACGCGCCGATGTACGGCGGAGTGCGGCTCGTCGAGCTGCAACCCCCGCGGGCGCTGCTCGAAACGCTGCCGGGGCCCAACCACGGCGTCGAAGGAGTACGGCGGCTATGCGGCGTGCTGGGACGGCCGCTCCTGGCCACCGCGCTCAAGCCACAGGGCTCAAGCGTCGCCGAACTGGCCTCCATCGGGGAGGCCTTCGCGCGCGGCGGCGGCGACCTGGTGAAGGACGACCAGAACCTGACCGATGACTTCGAGGCGTTCCGCGACCGGGTCACGGCGTGCGCGGAGGCCGTGGATCGCGGCAACCAGGCCACCGGCCGCCGGTGCCTCTACCTCCCGCACGCCGGCGCCCGCGCCGAGGAACTCGAACGGTACGTCGAGTTCGTCGCCGAAGCCGGGCTTCCCGGCGTCCTCGTCTGCCCGATGATCACCGGGCTCGACACGATGCGCGCCCTGGCGGAGCGCTATCCGCTGATCTTCATGGCGCATCCCTCCCTCACCGGGGCGTACACCCACGCCCGCGGCCACGGGGTGGCCCACGAGGTCCTCCTGGGGACCCTGTTCCGGCTGGCGGGCGCCGACATCTCGGTGTTCCCGGACGCGGGCGGGCGGTTCCAATACACCGAGGCCGAGTGCGCGGGAATCACCGGGAGGCTCCGCGAACCGCTTGGCGCGCTCCGCCCGGCCTGGCCGTCGCCGGCCGGCGGGATGGGTCCGGCGGACGTCGGCCGCATCGGCGACACCTACGGCCCGGACACGGTGCTGCTCATCGGCGGCGCCCTGCTCGGCCATCCCGAGGGCATCGAGGCGGGAACCCGTCGGATCCTCGACCGCATTCGCGAGGTCCACCCGGAGGTTTCCATCCAGCCCTCCGCCCCGCCGCGGCCTTCCCTGCCAGAACCGCGGCGGCTCGCCTTCCGGCGGGACTGGAACTGGGAGGGCCGCGACAGCTCGCCCTACAAGGACGCGGGCGACCTCACCTTCCGGGGGGTGCGCCGGGTGGAACTCGTGGGCAAGTTCGGGGAGCGCACCCGCTCGGACCTGCGCTACTTCGAGGTCGAACCCGGCGGCCACACGAGCCTGGAGAGGCACCTCCACACCCATGTCGTGATCGGCGCGCGCGGGGAAGGCGTCCTCGTGCTCGGAGACCGCCGGATGCCGCTCAGGCAACTCGACGTGGCCTGCGTCGGCCCGCTGGAGGCCCACCAGTTGCGAAACGAGACGGAGGAGCCGTTCGGGTTCTTCTGCGTCGTGGACCACGACCGCGACCGCCCGCTGCGGGTGGGTTGACGACGGTGCCCCGCGATTTCGGGGACCGGGTTGGCGATCCGCGTTCAGCCGGAGCGGCGCGGAGTATCACGCCTCACGACGGATCCAACGTGCTCATGAAGCGTCCGAACCGCTCGAGGTCGCGCGTCACCAGCGGGTGGGCCTGGCGCAGCTTGGCCACGAGGAAGTCCAGGCGATCCCAGTCGTATTCGAGCTCGAAGTAGTAGCGCTTGAAGTGGCGGAAGCGGAGCAGTTCCGAGAGCGGGGGAAGGGCTTCTTCCGATACCGCCGCCGCCCGCACGCCCTGAATCTCCAGAGTCATCCGCTGCAGCAGGTCCTGATGCCAGCGGTCGGAGCCGAGATCGTTCTCGAAGTGCTGCGAGATCCGCAGGAAGATGGTCTCCAGGCAGGTGTAGTAGTTCTCCAGCAGGCCGGCGACGATCAGGGCCGACACCGGCGTCCTGCCGAGCCGGACGACCTCGTCGGTGAGCGCACTCTCGAGGGTTCCGCGAACCGTTTCGAGTCGCTTCCGATGTTGTTCGACGACGGCCGTGAGTTCACGGATCGAGGCGTTCATGGACCAGTGCTCCCCGCGTGCGAATGCGCTCGGCGATGTCCTCCGGCACCTTCTCCAGTTCGATCACATCCACCGGCAGCGTCGTTCCGTCCATCGCGATGCCGAGCGTCCGAAAGAACTCGGCCGGCCCGCGCAGTCCCTCGACGGCGATGTCTATGTCCGAGATTTCGCTGAAGCGCGACCGATCGAGCAGCGATCCCCACTGGTAGATGCGGCGCGGGTTCACCTGTTCCGCGATCGCCGCGATGATCGCGCCGGCGTCGCGCGTGGCCCGCTCGAACCGTTTCTGGATGCGCGCGCGCCGGCGCCGTTCCTTTGCCGCCTGGAAGGCCCGGGCCCGATCAAGATCGATGCCAAACTCGTCTTGCACCTTTCCGCAGTATAAGCGGCGGCGGCGGGCTCCCCGGACGATTGGCCCCGGTGGTCCGGGCCGCAGCCGCGAACCGCGCCCGCGCTCGGTGATATAACGCCGAACCGCCCCAACCCCCCCGTCCCAAGGAGGCGTCATGGCGAACTCATCCGGCAGCACCCGCGAGTTCACGCTGCGGGCACTTCTCCTCGGCCTCTTCATGGCCGTCGTGCTGGGAGCGGCGAACGCCTATCTCGGCATCCGCGCCGGCCAGACGGTTGCCGCCACCTTCCCGGCGGCCGTCGTCTCCATGGTCGTCATCCGGGGTCTCTTCAAGGGCAGCCTGCTTGAAGAGAACATCGCCCGCACCACGGCCTCGGTGGGCGAGGCGCTGGCCGCCGGGGCGATCTTCACGCTGCCGGCGTTCCTGATGGCGGGCGCCTGGGAGGAGTTCAACTACTGGGAGAGCACCCTGCTGATGCTCATCGGCGGCCTGCTCGGCATCCTGTTCGTGGTCATCCTGCGGCGGAGCATGGTGACCGACCCCGAGCTGCCGTTCCCCGAGTCGGTCGCCGCCGCCGAGATCCACCGCGCCGGACAGGGCGCGAGCGGCGGCCGGCTGCTCTTCCAGATGATGGGCGCCGGCGCGCTGATCGAGGTCCTCAAGAACTCGAAGGGCATCCAGCTCTTCACCGACCGGATTTCGGGGGCCCTCGGTTACGGCTCCTTCCAGGGGTCGGTCGCCGTCGGGGGCCAGTCCTTCGGGGCGGCGGCCCAGCCGGGGGTGCTGCCTTTTTCGACCCCGGCGGCGTCGCCCGCCTATCTCGGGGTGGGCTACATCATCGGGTTCCGGTTGTCGGCGCTCGTCTTCTCCGGCGGGGTCTTCGCCTGGTGGTTCATGATCCCGGCGGTCCTCTTCTTCAATCCGGAGTTCGCCGACGCGGGAAGGCTGGCGGCGGCGGGCGCCGACTGGAGCGCGGTCAGCGGCGTGGTCTGGGCCGAGCTCGTACGGCCGATCGCGGTGGGAGCCATGATCGCCGGGGCGGTCTGGACGCTGCTCCGGATGCGCAAGTCGCTCGGGGAAGGGCTCAAGCGGTCCGTCGCCGAGCTGAGGACGGGGCACCCGGCCGGATCGGGCGACGAGAAGGACCGCGACATCCCCTTCAGCTGGACGACCGCGGGCGTGGTCGCCCTGATCGTCCCGACCTTCTTCCTCTACAACTACTACACCGGGCAGCCGCTCGGGGCGCTCGGTTCGGCGATCGTGATGATCGTGGCCGGGTTCTTCTTCTCGGCGGTGGCCGGCTATCTCGTCGGCGTGGTCGGGAGTTCCTCGAACCCGGTTTCCGGACTCACGATCTCGACCCTGCTGCTGGCGGCGCTGCTGATGACTTTCCTCGGGGTCACCGGAACGGAGGGCGTGACCGCGGTGCTGGGGGTGGCGGCCGTCGTCTGCTGCGCTTGCGCGGTCGCCGGGGACATGCTGCAGGACCTGAAGGTGGGCCAGATCCTCGGCGGAACGCCGTTCCGCATGGAATGGGCGGAGATCATCGGCGTGGTCTTCGCGTCCATGTTCCTGGTCCTGCCGATGATGCTGCTCCACGAGGGGGACATCGCCGCGGGCGGCATCGGGATCGGCGGCGAAGAGCTGCCGGCCCCGCAGGCGGGGCTGATGGCGCTGCTCTCCCAGGGCATCGTCGGCGGCGACATGCGCTGGCCGCTCGTGGTCTTCGGGATCGCCCTCTGTCTCTTCCTGATCCTGATCCAGGCGCCCTCCCCGATGCTGATCGCGGTGGGGATGTACCTGCCGCTCCAGACCACCTTCGCGATCTTCGTCGGCGGTTTCTTCCGCTGGCTGAGCGACCGTCAGATGGCCAAGCTTCCGGCTGAACGCCGGACGCTCGGAGAAAGCGCCGGGACGCTCATCGCCTCCGGCCTCATCGCGGGCGAGGCGCTGATGGGCGTCGGGCTCTCCGGATTCGCGGTCGCGGAATTCCAGTTGCCGGTGCTGGTGTCCACGCCCTCCGGCATCCCGGGATTCCTGGTGTTCGTCGTGCTCGGGTGGTTCCTGATCCGCATCCCGCTCCGCCACGCGCGGGGGTAGGCTTTGGCGGAGCTTGGGACCGCCGGCCAGTGCTCCCGGTGGGGCCTTCAGACCGGCACCGCCAGCCCGAGGCTCGTGAAGCGCGCGGCACGGTGCTGCCCTTGACGAGGCCGGGAGGTCGTCCCGGGTCGGCGAGGGGCGAGGCGGAGGGAGCGGAGCGACCGGAGCTACGGACCTGCCACCGGCTGCTCATCGGGTTCTCCCTTCGGCGTTGAACAGCCCGGATAGAAGATTCGTCAGAAACCGACGCCAAGCCAACGCGGGCCGCCGGTTTCGGACGCCGGGACTACTGCGAAAGGCGGAGCGCGGCGAACAGAAGTCCGGCCACCCCGATGATGGCGACCATGAGTCGCCGCTCGGCCGCGGCGACCGCGTTCGTCACATCGGCCTTGGTGGCGAAGTCCCTCCGGATGTTCGCCTCGGTGCGCTCCAGGTCGTCGCGCATCGTTGTCCGGACGTCTTCCAGATCCTTCCGCATCGTTGTCCGGGTGTCTTCCAGGTCCTTCCGGAGCATCGCGACATCGGCCTTGGTGGCGGTGTCCCTCCGGATGTTCGCCTCGGTGCGCTCCAGGTCGTCGCGCATCGTTGTCCGGACGTCTTCCAGGTCCTTCCGGAGCATCGCGACATCGGCCTTGGTGGCGGTGTCCTTCCGGATGTTCGCCTCGGTGCGCTCCAGGTCGTCGCGCATCGTTGTCCGGGTGTCTTCCAGGTCCTTCCGGAGCATCACGACATCGGCCTTGGTGGCGGTGTCCTTCCGGATGTTCGCCTCGGTGCGCTCCAGGTCGTCGCGCATCGTTGTCCGGACGTCTTCCAGGTCCTTCCGCATCGTTGTCCGGATGTCTTCCAGATCCTCGCGGATGGCCGCCACGTCCGCCTTCGAAGCGACGTTGCGGATCCATGGACCCATGTGCTCCTCGGCCAGAACCTCGGCCAGCCCCTCCTCCATGCCGGCCTCGGTGAGGCGCTTCACGAACCGGTGGCTGTCGAACACTGCTTGTGCAACCTGTGCGGGAGTCATGCTACCAGCCTCCCGAAGGGGTTGGGCGCGCGCGTTGGCGAGAAAGAGATGGTGTCTGGCATCGGGACTCCTCCTTGAGGTGCGGTGACAGGAACACGACGTACCCGTCCTACTTGCTCAGACGTAATTCCGCTCGATTTTTCCCACATTGGGCCAAAATGTGGAAAAGTCGAAGCAAAGGTGCACAAATTGCCGTGCGGGCCAGCGGCGCGGGACCCGGGCGCGGCGTCGTTGACGCGCGGCAGAAGCCGCCCGGGCGGCTGGCTGGCGGCCAATCAGAGGGCGACGAGGACGACGAGGACGACGAGGGACCGGCCTACTCCACCGCGCAGGTCGGCTCGGAACCGATGCGGTGCCGGTTGCGGGCGACGAGGTCGTAGGCCGCCTGGCCGATGCGGTCGAAGGCGGGGAAGAAGAACGCGATCATGGCGACGATCGCGAGGCTGCGCGCCCACGCGGGTCCCCAGTGCAGGCTCAGGAGGATCCCGAGCATGACGAAGTAGGTGACCGGGTTGTAGAGCAGCATCAGCTTGAACGCCCGGAAGCCCTCCGCGATGCGCTCGCCGTCCACGACGATGTGCAGGCGCTTCGCGAGGGCGTCCCGGGAGATGCCGAAGCGGTCACCGGTTCCGCTCTGGAACGTGGTCCAGCGGAAGGCGCCCTCGAAGTCGAGGGCCTCGAACCACCGCTTCGTCTTCGCGCAGATGCCGCAGTCGCCGTCGTAGATGACCTCCGTGGTCGTCCGGGGCCAGCGGGCGAACGCGAAGTAGGCGGCGGGCGCCACGTAGAGGAACAGGACGAAGGTGATCCCGGTGAAGAGCGTCATCGCCGCGTGGAACAGGATCCCGAGCCAGATCGCGAAGACCCACAGCCGCGGCCACGCGAAGCCGGCGAAGAGGCTCAGTTCGGTCGCGATGGTCCCCCAGCACATGAACTTCGACAGCGCCACCTCTGGCAGCAGCGCGGCGGCGCGCCGGTAGAGGTCGTGCTCGAGGTTGACGGTCCAGTGCTCGAAGAACTGGCCGGAAAGCCAGTCGGGATCGAGGACCTTGTTGAGTCCGGCGCCGAAATAGATCATGGCCACCTGGATCCGCAGGAGCCAGACCGACCGTTCGGACGTGTAGAGGCCGATCAGCGTGAGCACCGCCCCCATGAAGAAGGTGTTGTTGGCCCAGTAGATCCGCGACGCGGCGATCCCGACGAGGATCGTCATGCCCACCACGAAGGAGGCCAGCCGCACCCCGCGGTTCAGGAGCAGGCAGGCCGAACCGGCGAGGAACAGGACCTGCAGCGCGGTTCGGAACAGCTCGGGATTCCCGATCCGGTCGAAGACGGACAGGAAGGGAAGGAACGGGTCCGGGAGCGTCGTCACGTGGCCGGTGGCCAGCATCGTGACCACGATGAGCTTCGCCGACAGCAGGAGGGGTACAGGCAAGGGCGTACCGCCCAGCCGCAGCGGATTCCACGACGGCGCCATTACGGCCCTATCGTGGCGGCCAGGTCCACGTCTCTTCCGGATGCCCGTTGACGGTGTAGATCACGACGACCTCCGCCCCGTCGTCCCGGCCGTAGGTCTCCTCGTACTGCCGGACCTTGTCGAGCGCGTGCTGGATGGCCTGCCAGTTGCCGCCCTCGGCCGGCTGTCGGTAGCGCGCTTCGATCTCCTCGGCGCTGAGCTCGCGCCCGTCCATGACGACCGCGATCGAGTAGAGGTTCTGCGAGTCCATCGGCGCCCAGCAGAAGTAGCGGGACGGGACGAAGCGCGCGTACCCGATCATGGCGACCTGGAAGGCGAGCAGCGCGACGGCGGCAAGGGTGCGGGTCACGAACCGAGCGTATCCCGTCGCGGCGCGCGACGCTCCCACACCGCGCTGACCGTCCAGCCGACGGCGACCTGGACCAGGAGCGACGCCGAAGCGACCCACTGGAAGCTCACCGGGTCGCCGCCGGTCTCGGGGTCGAATCCGAAGATGGGTCCGGAGAAGGCGACGAGCGCCGCCGCGACGATGCCCGCGACGGTGCCGGCGGCCGCTCCGCCGGCCCGCACCCGGGGCAGGAACAGCGCGAAGAGGAAGAGACCGAAGATGGGGCCGGTCAGGAGGTTCGACGTCTTGGACGTCACCTCGGTGATGTTGCCGGGGACGAGGTCCATGAGGAAGCTGCCGAGTACGATGAGTCCGCCGGCCGCCGCGGCGAGCCAGCGGGCCTGCCGGAGGTCGCGCGCGTCGTCGGGCCGGCGCTTCCGGAAGCGGCCCACGAAGTCGGTCAGCACCACCGCCGAGATCGAGTTCACGCCCGAGTCCACGCTGGACATGGCGGCGGCGAACATCGCGGCGACGACGAGTCCCGCGATCCCCGCCGGGAGCCGGTTGGCGATGAAGAACGGGAACACGTGGTCCGCGTCGTCGCGCAGCGACATGCCCGCGCCGAGTTGCCCGGGAAAGGCCTCGAAGTAGCCGAGGAGCGCGACGCCGACGAGCGCGAGCACGATCGTGACCACGGCGATCGCCAGAAGCTGGGTCCCGTAGGCCCGCCGGGCCGCGCGCAGGTCGGTGGTCGCCATGAAGCGCTGCACCGAGACCTGGTCGCCGCCCGCGGTGGCCGCGTACCAGACCATCGTGGAGACCACGGTCCCGAACGCCGTTACCCGCGTGGCCGGGTCGAGGCTGAACAGGGGCTGCGTGTCCCAGTTGGCCTGCCAGGTCGTCGGAAACCACCCGAAGCCGCCGAGCTCCACGGTCACGATGCCGAGCACCAGCAGCGCCCCTCCGAAGAGCAGCAGGGACTGGATGCAGTCGGTGACGACGACGGCCCGCAGACCTCCGAGCGACGTGTAGATGACCGCCACCGTCGCCGTGAACAGGACGACGAGCGGTACCGCGGAGGGACCGGCGCCGATCATTACCGTCAGCGCGACCGCCGCCGCATGGACCACCAGCGACATCCAGGCGAGCCGGAGCACGATGAACATCGAAGCGCCCAGCAGCCGCGCCCCGGGGCCGAGGCGCACCTCGAGGAGCTCGTAGGCGCTCGTCACCCGGTGCTTCATGTACACCGGCAGCAGTCCGTAGCAGACGACCACATAGACGAGGGGAAGCCCCAGGAGCTGGACCAGCAGCACCGGCCCCCGCCCGAGCGTTTCCCCCGGTACCGACAGGTAGGACACCGTGCTGACGAGCGTCGCGAACAGCGAGATGCCCACGGCGACGGGGTGGAGCCGGCCGCCGCCGATGAAGTACTCCTTCGTCGAGGACTGGCGCCGGCCGTAGAACCAGCCGAGCCAGAGGGTGAGGCCCGCGTAGGCCGCGAGGACGAGCCAGTCGGTGGCGGCCAGGCCCTGGTTCATCCTCACGTTGGCAGCCCACGGCTGGAGTGGCGCACCGCCTGGGAGCGCCGACCTTCAGGTCGGCACGCGGCCCGCAGGGCCGCAGGGGCGCGCCGCCAGTCGGGCTGAACGGCGGCGCGGGTTTCCCGGCGCCATCCGGTTGGGGAGCGGTCTGCGGTGCCGGTGTGAACACCGGCGCTCCCGGCGGCCAGACCCTGTTTCATCCGCGCTCGGGTATAACACAGCCGCGCAGCGAAGGGAGACCCGAGCCATGACCCCGGCGGACGCCAAGCGAACCATCTGTGGACCGTTGATTCCGGTCATCACCAACTACGCGGACGACCTCACCGTCGATCACGACGCCATCCGGGAGAACGTTCGCTACGTCGTGGACCGGGGCGTCCGCACCGGAAGCGGGGTGCTCCTCGCCGCCGGCGCCGGGGGCGACTTCCCGATGCTGACGCTCGACGAACGGAAGGCGGTGTGCGAAACGATCGTGCGGGCCGCCGATGGCCGGACGCCGGTGCTGGTCGGAGCGCAGGACACGAACCCGAACGTGTCCGTCGAGCTCGCCCGCTTCGCCGAGGACATCGGCGCCTGGGGCATCCAGCTCGCGCCGGGCTACTACTACGAGTCGTCGGCCGAGGACTGCTACCGGCTGTTCGAGACGGTGCACGAAGCGACCAGCACGCTCGGCATCATGATCTACAACACGCACTGGGAGAGCTACGACATGTCGCTCGACGACGTCGAACGGCTCGCCGAACTGCCCCGCTGCGCCGCCCTCAAGTGGTCCACCGCGCGCGGCACTCTCGACTACCAGCGCGGGGTCGTGCGCTTCCGGGACCGCCTCGCCGTGATTGACAACCACGGGCTCCAGGGCCTCACCCACATGCTCGGCGGGCGGGGATACATCACCCACCTGTGCACCGTCTGGCCCGAGCACGACCTCGAGGTCTTCCGTCTCATGGAAGCGGGCGACTACGCCGCGGCGCAGAACCTGTTGAGCACCGTCAACTGGCCCTGGTACGACTTCCGGGTGCGGATGTGGCGCCGCACCGGCGCCGAGAGCCCGGTCGTCAACGCGGCGCTCGAGTTGACGGGCCGGAAGGGCGGCCCCAGCCGGCTCCCCACCCGCCGCCTCGACGAGTCGGAACGCGAGGAGCTGCGAAGGCTGCTGATCGAGATCGGCGTCCCGGGCGTCCAACCGGGGTAGGGACCCACCGGGAGAAACCGGCGGACACGGCTTGGAACGCCGGCTTCAGCCGGCACAGCCCGCCGAAGGCGGGCGGCGAGACGGACCTCAGGTGCCGGGATGGCTGGGCTGTGCGAGCCAACGCGCCCGGGGTAGCGACGAACCGCCCGCGGCCCTGCGGGCCGCGGTGCCGGCTGAAGCCGGCGTTCCCAGCCGGCGGTGCACTTCCGGCTCCGGGAGAACGCGCGGAACCGCATTCTTGCAGCAGCCGGACCGACTTCCGGCCGCGCTCCCGGCGGCCCCCTCAGCCGGTCGGGGGAACGAAGTCGCGCGGCCGGAACTCCGGCGGGTTGACGATGCTGGCGCTGTTGCCCGTCGCCCGAATCACGAAGAGTCCCTTTCGCCCGGCGTAGCGGGAGGTTCCCTGGTGCTCCCGGAGGTAGGCGACTCCGCCGTAGAGCCGCCTTCCCCGGACGTGCCGCAGCAGGGCCGGGTGCGCCAGCAGGTCGAGGAACCGGTCCACATCAGGCGGTCGCAGCGTGGTCTTCACCTCGACCGCCACCACCTCATCCCCGTTGGTCGCGAGAAGATCCACCTCGCGCTCGTACGGACCGCACTCCAGCCGGAGGCGTGAGTAGACGGCTTCAACCTTTACGCCGCGTTCCCGCAGCAGCTTC
Source organism: Vicinamibacteria bacterium (assembly GCA_963555995.3). Classification (GTDB taxonomy): domain Bacteria; phylum Acidobacteriota; class Vicinamibacteria; order Marinacidobacterales; family Marinacidobacteraceae; genus Marinacidobacterium. The sequence continues at coordinate 176,495 of OY821641.1, forward strand.
AACAGGTCGCCCTCGACGAGCGACTCCACCAGCCGCCCCCACTGGCTGGTGAACAGATCCTCCGCGCGCCGGAGCCGCCGGTCGGCTTCCTTCCTCTGCCGGTCGGCTTCCCCCTGAATCTGCTTCAGGTGCCGGGCGGTTTCCTCCATCTGCCGATCGGTCTCCTTCATCCGCCGGTCGGTCTCCTTCATCTGCTGGTTGGTCTCTTCCTGGCCCTTCGCCACCCGGTCGAGGGTCTCCAGGATTCCCTCCAGGGTTACGGGCGCCGGATCGGTGTGTGGGGTGTTCATGGATGCTGGCCTCCTTGGAGTCTATGCCGGTGCTGAGGCCTCCGTCGTACGGGCCTCTCCACGCTCAGACGTAATTCCGGCCGGATTTTTCCCACTTCACGGGGAATTGTGGAAAAGTCGAAGCGAAGCGTCGTTCTGCGGGGCTGCTGGGCGGGCTGAAATGTTCCTGCCTGACATCTGCTATCGTGCCCGGCAAGGAGCACGTCGCTATCGCTCGGTCGTTCCCCAGGGTGCCTGGCTCCCCAGATGGAAAGGCGATCCGGCTTGCCGGAGGCGGAGAGGGTCGACCTCCGCCCGTGTTCCCGCGGGGCTACCAGGCGCAGCCCCATCCCATTCCGTGCGGCGCGCGAAATATGTTGGCGGCCTCGGCGCGCAAGTGCTCAACGTAAGTGTCCGTGACCCCGTAGAGGGTTTGTAGTCGCACGCGCTTGCCGTCGGGGCTGCGCCGCACGACGGCATGGATCAGGTTTCCGTGCACCTCGTCCACGAGGTTCAGGCGTCGCTCCAATTCCGCCGCTGACAGCGGTTGCGACGGCATGCGGCGCATCACTTCTCTGGGTGCCGCCAGGAGGTCCGCCGCTCGCACCAGGTCCGGCGCCTGGAGGCCGTGCTTCCGGATCAGATGGCGGGCCTGCCGGGCCTCCAGATGCACCACGTCGGTCTTTGCTTCCAACCAGCCCTTCACATCGGGGTCCAGAACTCCCACGACGAGGCGCCCCCGAGGATTCGCCAGGAACCCGTCCACGACGGGACTCCGCAACACGGCGCGTAGTGCGGCATCCGCGGTAGCGGCTGCCGGGTAGCGGTCCGTCTCCCGCCTGGAGACCCGCCGTAGCCAGCGCTTGCATCCCCACCTGTTCGCGGTTCCCGGCACGGGGACCTCCGTGGTGAGTTGACTGCGGAAAGGCGGGATGCCTCCCCTAACTCTCCAGACGTAATTCCGGCCGGATTTTTCCCACTTCGGGGGGTTTTGTGGAAAAGTCGAAGCGAAGCGACGTTTGGCGCGCGGATCCGGCCGCTTTCCGGCAGCACTTCCGGAGCGGATGGATGGATCAGCCGGGGCCGGCGTGGGTCAGCAGCAGGATGGCGGCGATGCGGCGCGTGGTGTTGGTGAAGTGGTGGACCTCTTCGGGGTGGAGGGGGCGGTCGAGGACGGAGCGCTCGCGGTAGGAGAGCCACTTCTTGAGGACCTGGTAGCCGCCGAGGCGGTAGTTCCAGACGGCGGCGGGGACGTTCCGCCAGTGGGCGCGGTCGTTCAGGTGGATGTCGAGGGTGGTGTCACCGAGCGCCCGGAGGGCGGGCGCGAGAGTGGCGCGATCGGCGGGTCCAAGCCAATGACAAATGGCGTGGTAGCCGAATTCTTTGGGGATCGAGCCTATTCGCGGGGACCCATGAGCCGTCGGGCAGCCAGCGTGACGCTGTGGATCACGCCGTAACCCCCGATACCAGTCAGCAGCGTCTTCAACACCTCCAGCGCAATCGCGCTCTGGCGTTCATCACCTACGAAGGCGAACCAGAGGAGCAAGCCCAACACAAGAATGGAGATACCGAGCGCCACCGACATGAACTGGCGTCCAAAACTGGATCGTCGGGTGGACCGGTCGTGGTGTTGATCGCGGCTCTTCGAGTGGAACTCGAACTGTCGTTTGTCCTGAGCGTCGGCCAGCTCCAAGGCTTTTTCCTGGAGACTGAGCCGCCTGTCCTCAAGGACGTTCCGGTCCTTCGCCAAATTGACGAACTCGGCGAACACCTCCTCCGGCGGAGGGGGACCGACCAACTCGCCCGCTGGTTTCCGGTCCGCCGACACTACAGGTCTTCGTAGCTGACGCTTGCGCCCGATCTGCCTTCGTCAATCACCCTGTCGATCGGCACGGATCGGACGGTGTAGCCGCCACCGTAGGACGACCGCTCGACACGGCTGACGAATCCAGCCCAAGCCGGATCGGCTTTGCGCCGGTCCGCCTCCTTGCGCGCATCCAGCCATGACTCGAAGTGGAAGGCCTTCCGGGCAGCCGTGTCCCGGAAAGACTGGCTTGCCTGCATCACGGAAGGAGTCAATTGCGCGCCTCTTGAATCGCAGAAGAGCGCGTCTCACCCTCTAGCCTGGTGGGCATGCCTTTCTCTCCTTTGATACCCAAGTCGGGAAACGGTGTCCCGCTTACGGCGCGCCGATGATACACAAAGTGCTACATCCGCCGTCGGCGGAACCACGTGCCGGACGCTGTTCGCCGACTCCCGGTGGCCACAACTGTTTCCTGGGGGCGTCGGTGGATTCAGGCGTTGGTGGACGCCGTGAGGAGCAGGATGGCGGCGATGCGGCGGGTGGTGTTGGTGAAGTGGTGGACCTCTTCGGGGCGGAGGGGGCGGTCGAGGACGGAGCGCTCGCGGTAGGAGAGCCACTTCTTGAGGACCTGGTAGCCGCCGAGGCGGTAGTTCCAGACGGCGGCGGGGACGTTCCGCCAGTGGGCGCGGTCGTTCAGGTGGACGTCGAGGGTGGTTTCGCCGAGGGTGGGGAGGGCGGGGGCGAGGGTGGCGCGTTCGGTGGGGGTGAAGGGGCGCTCGGCGGCGCGGCCGGTGCCGGGCATCACGGCGTCGCCGGCGCCGAAGTGTCCCCAGCCGGCGGTGACGGCGAAGTCGGCGCCGGACATGTTGCCGCCGTCCGTGGTGGCGGGGACGGCGAGGGCGGCGAGTTCGGGACGGAGGGTCCCCTCGGTGACGCCGGGAGCCGGGGCGTCGGGGTCGAGCAGCCGGGCCAGTTCCCGGCCGCGGGCGGCGGACCGCTTCAGTTCGGCCGCAGCGCCTTCGGTGTCGCCGTCCGGCCAGCCGGGAAGGGGAACGCGGGGCCATTCCATGCGGAGCGCCCCGGCGTTGGCCGCGTGGTAGGCGGGATCGTGGAGGGTGGCGAGCGCGTGGAAGAAGAGATCGTCGGAACTCACGTCGGCGCCTTGCAGATACCGGAGCGCGTCGCCCGACAGGTTGGGCCGGGACGGTTCGGCGCCCCTCGCGTCCGCTCCCAGACCGCGGAGGTACTGCGGGAAGAAGCTGGAGAGTCCGTTGCCGAAGTTGTCGGCGAGGGCCGTGACGAAGGTTCCCCGGCAAAAGTCTTCCCGCGCCTCCTTCTCACGGGCTTCGATCCACGAATTCCCGGGGAAGACCTGCGAGTGGTAGTCAGGGCGCTTTCTGTCAAGGAGTTCGGTCTCGCCTTCCCAATAGAGCCACCGGATGTCGAAGGGACGGTAGGCGAAGCGGACGAAGCCGGACTCGGACGGTCCCCCACGCGAGAGGAGCGCGTCCCGCACCGTCCGCGCGGCGAAACGTCCCGTGGTCCTCATCACCGCCGGATAGCGCCGGGCGATCTCATCGTGGCTGAGGCGCGCGTCGAAATAGTCTGTGACTCGGGCCTTCAGCCGATCCAGATCCACATCCACCAGGAACCCGTCGCGACTGGTCTTCACGCCCGGAAAGGCCATGGGAAACAGTTCGGGGAGCGACGGCCACGAGAACCAGTTCTCGCTCACGACCAGCGGGACGAATGGCAGACCGAGGGGCAGTGACGGGCGAACCCCTCCATAGACCGGCGGAGACTCCGCGAGGTCGGCGAGCTTCGTCCGGCCCCACAGGTGCCGGAACGCGATCTTGCGGACCGGCGCATGCTCGGCGCGACGCACGAGGGTGGTGACAGCGGTGCCCACCTGGATGCCGACCGGATCCTCCGGCGTCGAGAACACGCTCGGGTCCGGCGCCCCGTCCGGCGTCGTCTTCCCGGTCCGGTACTTGTCGCCGTTGAGGCAGTCCACCCGGATCGCGTCGAACGCCTCCAGGTACCGCTCCCGCATCCCGGTGAACGACAGCCCGTCCAGCCACGAGTAGTTCGAGATGAAACAGACCACGCCGCGCCCGGTCTTCTCGACGATGCGCCGCTCGGCCATGCGGAAGAAACGGACGTACACGTCGTTGAGTCCCTGACCCTCGGGCTGTCGCACCTCCTTCGTGGTCCGGTAGGCGTCCGAGAGCTCCCGCTCCTCCTCCACCGCCACGCCCGCGAACCCGTTGTACGGCGGGTTCCCGAGGATCACCAGGATCGGCGTCTCCTGCTTCACCCGCTCCGCCCGGTCGCGCTCCTCCGCGAGTTCCGGGAACAGCAGCGGCTTCCGCTCCTTCGCCTCCCACCCGGTGAGCGCGTTCGTCAGGAACACCTGCGCCCGCTCCGCGCCGTCCTCGGACAGCGGCGCGTCGAGGTCCTGCATCGTCAGCCCGACCTGCAGGTGGGCCACCACGAACGGCGCGGGCATGATCTCGAAGCCGAAGACGCGCCGCGTGGCGGCCTCCTTCACCCGCGCCCCGACGAGCGCCCCGAGGCCCTTGCCTTCGAGGTTGGACCCGATGCGGCGCAGCACCTCGGCGAGGTAGGCCCCGGTCCCGCAGCACGGGTCGAGCACGTACACGTTCTCCGCCGCCAGCCCGTCGGCGATCCCGAGGTCGTCCCGGAGCGCCCGGTCCACCCGGGCGACCATGTAGCGGACGATCTCGTTCGGGGTGTACCAGACGCCGAGCTGCTTCCGCAGGCCGGGATCGAAGGCCGCGAGGAACGGCTCGTAGAAATAGGTGACCGCCTCTCCTTCCCGGAAGCGCTCGAAGAACGCCTTCCGGTCCACGCGGTCGAGGGCGGCGTCCGTCCAGTCGAGGACTTCGACGAGGCCGAGCGGCTGCAGGCGGCCGGGATCGGAGAGTTGTTGGAAGAGCGCCCGCAGCACCGGCGCGCGCAGGTGCCAGACCGCCTTCCGCCATTCGAAGCGGGCCTCCGCCGGACCGGCGCGCGCCCACAGCACCCACGCGGAGAAGACCCCGTAGAAGAGTGTCTGGACCAGCGTCGAGTGGAAGAAGCGTTTCCCGCGTTCGCCCTCGAACCGGATCCCGAGCGCCTCTTCGAGCGCGGCGCGGAGCGGCTCGAACGCGGCGGCCTCGTCGCTGGCCTCGACCCGCGAGAGCCCGTCCCGCGCGTAGGAGGCGAGCAGCCAGGCGAGGTCCCGCGGCTCGGCGATCGCCGCCCGCCAGGACAGCGCGCGGGTGAGGTACTCGACGAGACGCTCCCCGATCTCGCGGGCGAAGGCGCGGGGCTTCCCGAGCTTCCGGTGGAACTCGCCCGCGCTCTCCGCCAGCCGGAAGGTTTCGAGGGTGCGTTGCCCTTGGGCCGGGTCGGGGCCGACCAGGGCGAACTCGCGCAGGTTGGTGACGAGCACGAGCCGGTAGCGCGCCCAGTAGCGGGCGACCTGTTCCCCGGCGGCGACGACCGCCAGTTCGTCCGGGTCCGGCTTGACTTCCACGACGCCGCGCTCGGGAATCTGCCCGGTGCGCGGCCGGCCGCGCTGGACCTGCTTCGCCGAGTAGAGCCCGATGTCGGGGTGGCCCGCGCCCTGGTCGGCGAGCTCGGGGACGCAGAAGACCTTCGGCTTCAGACCGCCGCCCACCGCGTTCAGCAGGTTCACCAGCGCGGTGTAGCGGGACCGCTCGCCGGTCGCGCCGCCGGAGGCGCCGAGGCGGGCGAGGTCGCTCAGGTAGTGCTCGACGGCGGTGGTGAGGCGGGCCTTGGGAGGGGTCACGGGGAAGGTCGGGGCCGCGGTCCGGCGCGGCGGTTCACGGCGGATTGTGCGGGATGGCGGGCGGGTCGTCCCGGTACCATCCGCCGCATGGGTTCCCCGGAGACGGCTGCCCCCGCCGCGCCGCCGCCGGAACGACCCCCGGCTGCGGGGGCGAACGCGGAGGAGTCGCCGCCGGGGCTCGACCGGTTCCGCCGGTTCCTCCGCACTCCGGTGATCCGGGGAACCTGGCTCTGGATCCGGAAGATCGGAGAGTGGCTGGGGGCCGCCTGGCGCTGGTCGCGGAAGAACGCCGGGCCCCTGCTGCACGGGCTGGCGCGGGCCGCGGCGACCGGCGCGGAGGTCGCCCGGCGCGCCGCGGAAGCGGGCAGGATCGCCACCGAGGGAGGAAAGCGCCTCCGGACGTGGACCAGGCGGCGGCGGGCGGAGGGAGCGAGCGGCCGCATCCAGGATGCGCTCGAAGACGCCGAGGAGGGGGCGCGCACCTTGGGCCCCCGGCTCCACCGGGGGGGCGCGGACGCCAGCGGGGTGCTGGACGCGGTGAGCCGGTTCGCGGGCGCGCTCGCGGGCGGACGCCGCAAGCGGTCGGGGAAGTCGCTCCCCGCTTCCGGCGGCGAGGAGCCGGCGACGACCCCCGCGCCGGAGCTTCCCGAAACCCCCGCGCCGCCGCAGCTTGCCGAACCGCCCGCGCCGGCGCTGGCGGCGGAAGCGCCGTCGCCCGAGCCCGCGAGCGAGTCCCCGGCCGGGACCGCGGAGGAGCGTTTCCAAGACGTCCTCGATCGCGCCCGCAAGCTCGGGCGGCGCCGTCGCCGCGGGCCGCTGCGGAAGCTGATCGTCGAGATGGTCGCGATCCGGGAGCCGGCGACCGCGGGGGAACTCGCCGGCTGGCTCGGGATGCAGAAGAAGCACCTGAAGAAAGCCCACCTGCGCCCGATGGTCGAGACGGGAGAACTCCGCCTGCACCATCCCGAGGAACCCACCCATCCCGACCAGGCGTACCTGGTGGGTGACCGGGCCGGTCCGCCGTCTTCCGGCGAGCTGGGGTGACAAGCCGCGGAGCTGGGGTGATAACGCCCGAGCTGGGGTGATAAGGGTGGGAGCTGGGGTGATAACGCCTGAGCTGGGGTGATAACGCCCGAAACAGCGTGAATTCCGGCCCGCGGACGCCGTTTCGGGCCGGTTTTCGGCGCCGGGACCGGTTTTTCGGCGATTCGGTCAAAACGCCCCGAATTCGGTGTTTTCCAGCCGAAAAGCCGGTCTGCATCGGTTTCCAGCCGGTTGACCGGCCGGAGATTGGGTGTCAGGCGACAGAAGAACCGGGCCGCTCGGCGACAGATAAAACTGGGCCACCCCCGAGGGTGACGATCGGAGGCGGCGGGATCTTCCGGCCCGCGAGCTGGGGTGACAAGACCCGCGAGCTGGGGTGATAAGGCGGCAGCTGGGGTGATAAGCGGGAGAGCTGGGGTGATAGGGCGGCAGCGTCCGACGACCGCTGGAACCGGGGGCCGCGTCGCATGACTCCGCTACGGGAGCCGACGGCGTGACCCCTCAGTGCGCCGGTGGACGGAACGGATCGAGCGTCGGAACGCCGAACGGCTCCAAGTCCCGGACGTTCCGGGTCACCACCGTGAGCCGGTGCACGACCGCGGTGGCGGCAATGAGCGCGTCGGTCGTCAGGGTGTCGGACCTGCGGTGCATGAGGCGCGCCCATTCGCGAAACACCGGGCCGTCCTGCGGCAGGACGCGGTAGGTCGCGAGTACCTGATCGAGCCACCGTTCGAGTGCAGCCGCCTTGGCCGTGTCCTGTTCCCTCGTGATCTCGATTCCGGCCTGGATTTCCCCGATGGTGACGCCGGAGAGATAGAGCCGCTCCGGTGGAACCTGCCGAATCCAGTCCAGAACACCGAGGTGGGGCCGTGGGCGGCGCAACTCGGACACGACATTCGTATCCAGCAGGTACACGATCTACTCGAACGAGGGCGACCGGCGGCGCGCTAGCCGACGGCGGGGTGGCGTGAGGGACTCGGTGCGTGGTGCGGGCGCGAGCAGCAAGTCCTTCAGGTTCGGCTGGGCGATTCGCTGCAGGCTCCGCCACTGCTCCAGCGGCACCACGACCGCCGTCTCGATGCCTCGTCTGGTGACGATCTGGGGTCCCTCCGCGATGGTTCTCTCGAGAAGTTCGCTGAACCGCGCCTTGGCGGTCTGCACTTGCCACCGGTTACTCATCGTCGCTGCTGCCAGTGTATCTGACTAGTTAGAAGACTAGTCCTATAGGGATTCCCGCGCAAGCACCATCGCGCGCGGCACCGTCGGTTTGGGTGTGACCGCTTCCTGGCCCTGTACAGCCTGTGGACAAAGTCACGCGGCATTCCCGAGCTACGAGGAATGGAGGTCGCCTCGCGCCGACTCCGTTCATAGTGCTCAAGGGGTCTCCGCGGGGCTCGAACTCTCGCCCCGCTCCGGAAGCCCGAGCCAGGAGGGATAGGGGCCGGGCGAACCCGTCCCCTGTCCCTCCCGCTCCGGGGTCTGCGCGGGGCTCACGCCCCGACAACGACGCGAACGCCGATGCATCCCGCCTGAACCGCGCCTCTGCGAGGCGCTCTGCGTTGCGTTTCGGTTGTCAAGCGACAGATAACCGGCGCTCCTCTTGTCCACCGGCGGCTACCACCGCAGCTCGCAGCCGGCGCCGGTGCAGGCGGCGACCGGCTCGCCGGCGCAGGCGCCGTCGGCGGAGCGGAAGCGGAGCCCGATTTCCAGCTCCGAGAGCCACTCAACCTGGATCTCGTGGCGAAGCGACGCCGCCTCCGGGTCGAGCGACCAGTCTTCCAGGATCACATGGAACAGGTTCCCGGCGTTCACCCGCCGTTGGCGGAACGACGGATTCCAGGAGCCCAGATCGTAGTCCCGGTAGGGACCGATCCAGTCCAGGGAGACGGCTTCGGAACCGGGGCCGCTGACGACGACGAACCGGGTGCGGGCCGTCTCGCTCGGCTGCAGGGTCGCCCCCTCCTCCCACTGGTCCCGGCGCACCGGCGGCTCCGCCCCAATCCGGATTCCCGCACAGGCGCTCACCCCGGCCTCCTCGATGGATACGTCGAGCGCGCCGTCCGCCCGCACCGACGCGCCGGAGGGCCCCACGAGTTGCAACGACAGGGTCTCCTCGCCCTCCGCGAACCGCGCGTCCTCCAGGGCCCGGAGCGAGATCGCCGCCGTCCCGCTCGCCACCGACGCCGGGACCTCGAAGCTCGCGGACACCAGCTCGTAGTCGTCATCGCCGGCGGTCCGGTTCTGCGCGGCGACCCCGATCTCCAACGCGCGGCCCGGCGGCCCGCCCGACCACCGCACCGGGATCTCGGCCGTTTCCCCCTCGGCCAGGCGGACCGCTTGCTCGGCGAACGCCACCACGAGCGACGGCTGCGGCGCCGCCGGGACGCTCGGCGCTGGAGCGCCGCCCGGATCTCCGCAGCTCGCCGCGGCCAGCGCCACCAGCGCCACGATCCGGCCGCGGGTCCCGGCCGGCAGCCGCCTGCGCACCGTCATCGGCCGCACGGCGCCGGCCGCCGGCAGTCCCGCCCCCGGTGGGCGTGAACCTGCACGCCCTCCGTCGTTGTTCCGGCGGTCACCAGGACGGGAAAGGGCCGCAGGGTCTCGTCGAGGTCAATCAGGGAACCGCGGCCGACCAGATCGAAGTGCGCCGAGCGCGATCCCATGGAGGACACCCAGAGGACATGGGCGCCCGGTTGGAGTCCCTCGATCAGGAAGCTCCCGTCCCGCCCGCTGAAGGACCCGACGGCGTTCGGCAACCCGCGCGCGCTCCCGGGTCCGAACGCCCAGACGTGGGCGTACCCGAGCGGCTCGCCCTCCAGCAGCACCTGTCCGGCGATGCTGCCGGTCTCCCGCCTCCAGCCCCTTGCCGGCCGCAGCAGCGACACCCCCACGATGTCGTCCCGGGTCACAGGCACTTCGATGCCGTAGTCGGACCACCCGTAGGACATCTGGGGATCCCGCGGCCCAACCTCGGAAGAATCCACCCAGGCATGGCGATACTCGTCCCGTTCGGAATCGAAGTCATACCGGACCGTGAGCCCAACCTGGCCGGGCAACTCGATGGAGTGGCCGAGCCCGAGGCAGTGTCCGAACTCGTGAATCAAGGTCTGGAGGGCCGGGTACCGCCGCTCGGGATCGTCCTCGTCCAGCTCCTTCCACCAGTCCGGTGGCTCCCTCGCTGCCCAGGAACCGAGGTACACCGCGCACTCGGTGATCCGATCGTTCCGACTCCAGATGCGCGCATATCCCCCGGTCGGCGAGTCCGGATCAATGCTCACGAACGGCGCCGCCTCCCGTCTCTCGTCCAGCGCGGCGACGCCTTCGACCCGCCACGAGACGTCTGCGGTGGGGATGCCGGACCAGGCTTTCAGAGCTTTCCCGACCGCCCGCAGCGCGCCTTCCGGGGACCCGAACCAGGGCGACCACTCGGGGATGTCCGAAACCCGCCAGACCAGCGTGTCGCCCGGCCCCCAGGTGCCCGGCGACCAGCGCACCGCCTCGGCGGCCCCGGCGATATAGCCCGCCCCTTCGACCGGGAAGAAGCGGTACGCGTCCGCGCGATGCGCCGGGCCGGGCGCAAGGCCCAGCGGGAGCACCGCGAACAACACCACCAGCGGGACTTGCCCGGGCCTTCTTCGCACCGTGCCGGGAATCCTAATCCCGCCGCCGGCCGAGGGCCCGTGCACACAAAGCCGAGTGGGACATTTTCGGCGCCCATTGACAACCAGTCGTATCTGTCGCTTGACGTCGGTCGGAATACGCCCGGTATTCCTCCCTCACGCGCCTTGCCAGCCGGGCGCCTCGGCGTTCTCGGTACTCACGTCACTTTGTCCACAGGCTGCTGAGGACCGTACCCAGTGCCCGGCACTCCGGGGGACGCAGAGTTGGACAGAACGGGAGTCATGTTTGCGCGTTAGCGTATATTGACGCAACTTACGCTTCGGCGTATTCTCTGCGAGCAACCATGGATCCCATCGCCACGAACCCCCGCGCCCTGGGCCAGGCGATTCGCCGGCTGCGGCGCGAGCGCGGCATGACGCAGGCGGAACTCGCGGAAGCCTGCGTCTTGCGGCAGGCGACCGTCTCCGCCGCCGAGAACGGCGCCCCGGGAACGCGTTTGGACACGCTCTTCCGCCTGCTCGCGGTGCTCGGGCAGGCGGTCGTCCTCCGCGACCGCGTGCGCCTGCTCGCGGATCGGGGCGGCGTCGAATGACTCGGCTGAGGGCGCCGGCGGCGTGACCTCTCGGGTGCGGATTCTCGGCCTCTTCGAAAACGGCCGCCGCCTTGGCAGACTCCTCCGGACCTCGTCCGGGCTGTCGCTGGAATACGACCCCGAGTGGCTTTCGTGGGATGGCGCGACGCCGGTGTCGCTCTCGCTGCCGCTGGGCCCCGCGGCACATCGGGGAGAGCGGGTGCTCCGCTTCCTCGACAACCTCCTTCCGGATTCCGAGGGAATGCGAGCCCGGTTGGCGTCGCGCGTGGACGCGCCGGACACCCATCCGTTCACGCTGCTGGAGTGTCTGGGCCGATGCTCCGCCGGCGCGCTGACCTTCGTTCCCGACGGGGAGGACCCGGGCGCGGCAGGCGCCGCGTCGGGGCGGCCGTTGTCCGATGCGGAGGTCGGAACGCTGCTCGCGCAACTCGACCGGCGCCCCCTTGGAGTCGGCCCGCGCTTTCGCATCTCGCTCGCGGGGGCGCAGCGCAAGACCGCCCTCCTGTTGCAGGACGGCGTTTGGCGCCTACCCCTCGGGTTCACGCCGACGACCCACATCCTGAAGCCGCAGACCGGCTCGGTGATGGGGGTGGACTTCAGCCGAAGCGTCGAGAACGAGTTCCTCTGCCTGAGGCTGGCCTCGGCGTTCGGGCTCGCGGTGGCGCGAGCCCGGATCGCGGACTTTGCGGAAGCGCGCGCCCTCGTGGTGGAGCGTTTCGACCGGCGCTGGACGGAGGATGGACGGCTGCTGCGAATACCGCACGAGGACTGCGCCCAGGCGCTCGGCGTCCCGACCCGGCGGAAATACGAGATGGACGGGGGACCGGGGTTCGGGGAGCTGCTGGGTCTGCTGGAAGGATCGGTGCATCCGGACGCCGACCGGCGCAGTTTCCTGCGCGCGCAGATCGTTTTCTGGCTGCTCGCGGCGGTGGACGGCCACGCCAAGAACTACAGCCTCCGGCTGCTCCCCGCGGGACAGTTCCGGCTGGCGCCGCTCTACGACATCGTCTCGGTGCAGCCGGGCCTCTCCCGCGGGGAGCTCCCGGCGGACGACGCGATGATGTCGCTCGCGGTCGGGGATGCGGGCCTCCGGGGGCCGGACGACATCGGGCCGGAACACTTCTTCCAGAGCGCGAAGGCGGCCGGGGTTCCCGCGCGCGTTGTTCAGCGAATCTTCGCGGAACTGATCGAAACCCGGGCCGGGGCCTTCGAGGCCGTCCGCGCGAGCCTGCCGGAGGACTTCCCGCGAGCGATGGAGGCTGCCATCTTCGGTGCCGTCACCGGCCACCTGCACCGGATCGAGCGCTATCTGGCCGGATGAGGGGGAACCGCCCGCGGCGCCGCGCCGCTGTGCCGGCTGAAGCCGGCCCGGTTGCCATGAAAATGCGGTTCCGGCGCGACGTCAACCAGCGCGAGTGGCGACGCCGGCTGGGAACGCCGGTCTTCAGACCGGCACCGCGGGCCGGAGGCCCGCGGATGTCGTGCCGGTGTTCACGGTGATGATCCGAGAGCCGAGCGCCATCGCATGCGGAAGCGTTTTTCCGTGCGCTGCGCTGTCGCGCAGCGCGTGCCGGTCTGAAGACCGGCGTTCCCGGCTGCCTCCGCCATTTTCATGACCGGCGGGGTGAGCGGGAGGATAGGCGCATGAGCGTTTCTCCCGGTGGGGGCTCCAAGCCGTTTCCGCCATCTCCCGCTGGTCCCCTAACGCACGGCGTGGCGGGCGACGACCGTGGCGACCGCTTCGGTGAGGCGCTTGGCGTAGGCGATCTCGAGGAACTCGTTCGGTCCGTGGGCGTTCGAGTTCGGGCCGAGCACGCCGGTGATGACGAACTGCGCCTCGGGGAACTGCTCGCCGAGCATGCCCATGAAGGGGATCGAACCGCCCTCGCCCATGTACATGGCCGGCTTGCCGTAGGCGCCCATCGAGGCGTCGTGGAGGGCGTCGCCGAGCCAGGGCGCGAGCGCCGGGGCGGACCAGCCCTGCGCGGGCTCGTGGAAGTGCAGGGTGACCTTGGCGCCGTAGGGCGGGTCGGGTTCGACGACTTCCCGGATCGCATTCTGGGCGGCGACCGGGTCCACCGTGGGCGGCAGGCGGAACGAGAGATTCAGGGTGACCTGGGGGAGGAGGACGTTTCCGGCCTTCTCCAGCGAGGGCAGCCCACCCGCTCCGGTGACCGCGAGGTTCGGCCGCCAGGTGCGGTTCAGGACGAGTTCGCTGGTCGGGATTCCGGGCCGGCCGGTGTTCCCGGCCCAGGGAAAGCGGGTGAAGGTGTCCGGTCCCAGGGTCTCGGCCGCGGCCTCCGCCTGCGCCACCCGCTCGGCGGGGATCTCGGCGTGGAGCGCCTCCGGGATGATGCGGTCGGTGGCCGGATCTTCGAGCCGGTCGAGCAGCTTGCGCAGGATCAGGAAGGGTGGGGGGACCACCCCGCCGGCGTCGCCCGAGTGGACGCCCTCGGTGAGGACCTCGGCCTGCAGGGTGCCGCCGACCATGCCGCGGAGCGAGGTGGTGGACCAGAGCTGGTCGTAGTTGCCGGCGCCCGAATCGAGGCAGATCACGAGGTCGGGGCTGCCGATGACGTCGGCGAAGGACTCCATGTAGGCGGGCAGGTCCGGGGAACCGCTCTCCTCGGAGAACTCGACGAGCAGGACCACCCGCGCCCGCTTCTTCCCCTCGCGGCGCACCGCTTCGAGCGCGGCGAGCGCGCAGTAGAGCGCGTAGCCGTCGTCGGCGCCGCCCCGGCCGTAGAGCCTGTCGCCCTCGCGGACCGGGGTCCAGGGGCCGAGCCCCTCGCGCCAGCCGACCATCTCGGGCTGCTTGTCGAGGTGGCCGTACATCAGGATCGTGCCGTCGGCCTCGCCCGGGCAGTCGAGCAGCAGCAGGGGCGTCCTTCCCGGAATCCGTCCCACGTGGAGGGTCGCGTCGTCCGGGGCGTGCTTCTCCATGAACGCCTTGCCCATCTGGAGCGCGTCCTCCATGTGGCCGTTCGCCTCCCAGTCCGGGTCGAACAGCACCGAGACGTTCGGGACGGCGACGTAGTCGGTGAGGGAGGGGAGGATCTCGTCCTCCCAGAAACGGTCCAGGAACTCGCGGGTATCGGTCATGGCCGGCGATTGTAGGACGCGAACGGAGCGCCGGGAGCGCCGGTCTTCAGACCGGCACCGCCCGCGCAGCGGGCGAACCTCCTATCGTTTCGTCTGCCGTATGGCGCCGCGTCACACGGGATGGCGTTACGCCATGCGGAAGAGTGGCGGTGGGAGTTTCGCTGCCCTGGCGGGCAGCGGTGCCGGTCTGAAGACCGGCGCTCCCACGCCCGCTCCGGTAGAGTGGCCAGCGCCCGAAAAGCAATGCAGGGCCTGATGAACCGCCTCTGGCGAACGCTCGAGACCGGCGCGGCGCTCGCCCTCGGGCTGATGGCGGCGCTGGTGATCTACCAGGTGGGGGCGCGCTACCTGTTCGGCAGCCCGCCGAGCTGGACCGAGGAACTCGCGCGCTTCCTGCAGGTGTGGCTGGTGCTGCTGGCGTCCCCGATCTGCGTGCGGCGCGGGATGCACCTCGCGGTGGACTACGTGACGCCCCGCCTGCGGCCGGGCGCGGCGGTGGCGTTGCGGACCGGGGTCCTGATGATCTCGGCGCTGTTCTGCCTGGGCCTCGCCTTCTACGGGACGCGGCTGCTGGCGGTCGCGGCCTTCCAGACCTCGCCGGCGCTCGGGATCTCGATGGTCTGGCCGTACCTGGCGGTGCCGGTCAGCGGGGTGCTGATGGCGGTGGCGGCGGGGGTGCTGATCGTTTCGGGACTCCGGGGCGGGGCCGACCACAAGGATGACGAGACGTGATCCCGGCACTCCTCGTCACCCTCGCGCTCCTGCTCCTGCTCGGGGTGCCGGTCGCCTTCGCGATCGGGCTGAGCGGCATGGCGGCGCTCGTCGCCGACGGCCAGATCCCCTTCGAGATCATCCCGCAGCGCGCCTTCGCGGCGCTGAACTCCTGGGCGCTGATGGCGGTGCCGCTCTTCATCTTCGCCGGGGAACTCATGAACGCGTGCGGGATCTCCCGGCGCACGGTCGAGGTGGTGGGACGGCTGCGAGGCGGGCTCCCCATCGTCTCGGTGATCTCGTCCATGTTCTTCGCGAGCATCTCGGGCAGTTCCAGCGCCAGCACCGCGGCGGTGGGCTCCATGATGATCCCGGCGATGCGGGAGCGCGGGTATCCCACCGGCTTCGCCACCGCGCTCCAGGCGGCGGGCGGGGCAATCGGGCCGATCATCCCGCCGAGCATCATCATGATCGTCATGGGCTACGTGACGGAGACCTCCATCGCGGCGCTCTTCGTGGGCGGCATCGTGCCCGGGTTCCTGATGGCGGCGGCGCTCATCGGGATCAACCTGCGGCGTTCGCGCCGCTACGAGGCGGCGTTCGCCGCCTCCGAGGGCGCGCCGCCCGCCCCGGACGGCTCCCTCGGCCGGGCGCTCCTCGGGGCGCTCCCGGCACTCGGGATGCCGGTGGTGGTGCTCGGCGGCATCCTGGCCGGGATCTTCACCGCCACCGAGGCCGCCGGGGTGGCGGTCGCCTACGGTCTCGCGGTGGGGTTCTTCATCTACCGGGAACTCCGTCTCCGGGACCTGCGCCCGCTGCTGGTGAGCGCGGCGCTCCGCTCCTGCGTCGTGCTCTTCGTCGCCACCAGCGCCTTCCTGCTCGCCTGGATCATCGCGGTGGGCCGGGTTCCCGACCAGGTCGGAGGACAGGTAGAGGCCCTCGCCGGCGGCCAGCTCTCCTTCCTGATCGTCTGCAACATCATCCTGATCGTGGTGGGCATGTTCATGGAGAGCATCTCGGCCATCATCGTGATCATGCCCATCCTGTTTCCGCTGGCGCTCCAGATGGGGGTGGACCCGATCCACTTCGGGGTGCTGGCCTCGGTGAACCTCTGCATCGGCATGGTGACGCCGCCCTACGGGGCGACCCTGTTCGTCGCCTGCACCATCGCGAAGCGGAGCATCAGCGACATCGCGGGCTGGACGGTGCGTCCGGTGCTCGCCATGGTGGCGGTGCTGGTGCTGATGACCGTCTTCCCGGACGCCGTGACGATCCTGCCGCGCTGGCTGGGAATGCTGTGACGTTGCGCCCGCTCCTCGCCGTCGTCGCCGCTGTTGCTCTCGTCGCCGGGTGCGCGCCGCCGGAAGAGCGCCGGATCACGATCAAGGCCAGCACCAGCACCGCCGCGAACGAACCGGCGGTGAAGGGACTCGAGGTCTTCGCGCGCGAGATCGACACGGCGACCGGCGGCCGCATCGCGGTGGAGATCTACCCGAACAACGCCCTCGGAAACGAACGGGACGTCATCGAGCTGACGATCATCGGGGCGGTGGAACTGACGACGCCCTCGAACGCGCCGCTCGCCACCTTCGCGCCGGAGCTGCTGGTGTTCGACCTGCCCTACCTGTTCCGGGACCGCCCGCACATGTACGAGGTGCTCGACGGTCCCATCGGGCGGCGTTTCGAGGGGCCGCTCGCCGAGCGGGGGCTGGTGCTGCTCGGCTACTTCGAGGCGGGTCTCCGCCACGTGATGACCCGGGACCGGCCGGTCGAGCGGACCGAGGACCTTGCCGGGCTGAAGATCCGGACCATGGAGAACCCGCTCCACCTGCGGGCGTTCGCCGCGTTCGGGGCCAACCCGCTGCCGATGGCCTACGGGGAGGTCTATACCGCGCTGGAGCAGGGCGTGATTGACGGCGCCGAGGCCGCCCGTTCGAACTACTTCTCGAAGCGCTTCTTCGAGGTGGCCCCCAACTGGTCCGAGATCGGCTGGATGTACCTGGTGCAGCCGCTGGTGATGAGCCAGCGGTTCTTCGCGTCGCTGTCGCCGGAGGATCAGGCAGCGGTGCGCGCGGCGGCCCGGAAGGCGGTGGACGCGGAGCGCGAGGAGTACCAGCGGCAGGATGCGGAGGCGCGGGCGAAGCTCGAGGCGGCGGGCGTCCGTTTCACCCACCCGGAGACCGGGGCGCTGTTGGGGTTGGCGCGCGAGGTCTGGCGGAACGCCGCAGGAGACGTGGACCTGGCGCTCGTCGAGGCCATCACGGGGCACGACGTGGCGAACGAAGCGCCGTAGCTTCGTCATGGATTCCCGCCGCGCGCTGGAATTGGCGGAGGGCTCGCGCGGTGAACTGCTCGCGCTCCTCGAAGAACTGATCGCGGCGCCAAGTCCGTACGGAAGCTCGGGGAGGGAGGCGCAGGATCGGCTCGGGGAGTATCTGGACCGGAGCGGCTTCGCCGTCGAGACCCGCGAAGACGCCTGGGAACCCTTCCGCGGCCACCCGGAGTTCAGTCCGCCGCCCGCAGCAGCCGAGCCGCCCGTGAACCTGCTCGCGGAGCCTCCGGAGTCCTCGGGCCTCACGTTCTTCGCCCACGTGGACACCGAGGCCCCGTCTTCCGGCTGGACCTCGCCACCCACCGAAGCCACGGTGCGCGACGGACGCGTTCACGGGCTGGGGGCGGCGGACGACAAGGGCGGGCTCGCCGCGGCGGCGGTGGCCGCGGCGGTCCTCGCGCGAGAATCGCGGAAAGCGCCCCGGGTCGTCAGCGTCCACGGCAAGGGCGGCGGGGCGCGCGGCACGCTGCCGGTGTTCGCCGGGATGGAGCCCGCCGACTCCCTCTACGTCCATCCGCCGGAGAACGGGGCGGGCCTCGACGTGCTCAAGAGCGCGAGCCGGGGCGTCGTGGACGTGCATCTCCGGGTCACCGGCTGGCCCGGACGGCCGCGGGAGATCGGGACCCCGGAGAGCGCCCCGTTCGCGGAGGGCGGCGACGCCCTCGCGGCCTGCCTGCGGCTGGTCGAGGGCCTGCGCCGGGGCGAGCTGTCCGACTGCGAGCTGAACCTCGGGCGCGTGGCGGCCGGGGAGGCGGCGGGCCGGACGCCGGTCCGCTGCGAGGCCGGGATTCGGGTGCTCTTCCGCGGGGAAAGGACGGTGGACGGCGTGCTGGACGCTTTCCGCCGCGCCGCCGGGGAGGATCGGTTCCGGTACGAAACCGGGCCCGCCGGAATCCGGGCCAACCCCGCCCGAACCCCGTGGGACGGCCCGCTCTCCCGCGGCCTCCGTGCGGCGGTCGCCGAAGTCACCGCCCGGCAACCGGCCGAGTACGGCGATCACCTCGCGAGCGACATCCGTTTCCCGATCCGGCTCTGGGGGGCGCCTTCGCTCGGAGTCGGCTCCTTCGGTGGAAACTTCTACGGCCCCGACGAGTGGGTGGACCTCGACGACCTGGTCCGCCTGGTCGCGGTACTCATGCTCTTCGGAGCGCGCCGCTGACCCCGGTGCTCGAAACGCTCCTCCCTCCGGTGGCGGAACGGCTTGGAGCGCCGGCTTCAGCCGGCACCGCGGGCCGGAGGCCCGCGGATGTCTTGCGGCTGGTCGCGTTTGGTGGACCGAAGGCCGAACGCCGTCACGCGGACAGCGTCGTGCAGTCCGCTGCGCTCCGCGCAGCGGGTGCCGGCTGAAGCCGGCGTTCCAAGGCGGAGCGTCGTCGCGCCCCTAACGCGTCGCGACCAGGAAGAGACGGGGGAAGGGATACACGGTCGAGCCGTCTGCGCGGCGTGGATACGCCTCACGCAGCCGTGCCCGGTACACCTGCAGGAAGCGCGCGAGGTGGGCGCCGGCCAGTCCGTTGAGGACGGGCCGGAGCCCGGTCGCCCGGACCCATTCGAGGACGGGGTCGTCGCCTTCGAGCCGGTGGAGGTACTCGGTCTCCCAGATGTCCAGTTCGGAAGTCTGCGGCGCGAGCAGATCGTAGTACGCCCCGGAATCGAGCACCCGGTTGCGTGCGGCGGCAGCCGCGAGCGCTTCGTCACCGAGCCGCGAGCCGCCGGCGCCGCCGTTCGCCAGGGTCTCGCACATGAGCACGTGCGACGGCTGGAGGTGGCTGAGCGGCATCTGCACCGCGAGGCGGCCGCCGGGGGCGAGGCACCCGAGGAGCCGGGGAAAGAGTGACTCGTGGTCCTCCAGCCAATGCAGGGCGGCGTTGGAGTAGATGAGGTCGGGCGCGCGCTCCGGCGCCCAGTCCGCGATGTCCCCGTGGACCCATTCGATGCGGCCCGGCCGGGCGGTGGCCCTGGCGAGCATCTTCGGGGATTGATCGAGTCCGACCACGCGGGCGCCGGAGAACCGGTCCGCGACGACCCGGGTGATGTTCCCCACGCCGCAGCCGAGGTCATAAACGAGCGACGGATCGGTGACCGGAACCCGGTTCAACAGCTCCAGAGCCGGACGGAGGCGGTAGTCGCGGAACCTGTCGTACTGCGTCGGGTCCCAGTCGGCCCCCGCCGGCCGGCCCGGTTCCGGCATCACTCCGGCGTGGAAGCGAGCACCACGTAGAGCGCGCCGCTCCCGCCGTCCTCGCGGCGCGCCTCGCCCCACGCGGCCACGAGTTCCGGTTTCCACCCGGTGAGCCACTCCGGGACGCGGCGCGCCAGCACCGGCTGGCCGCCTGCGGAGCCGTAGCCCTTGCCGTGGATCACGGTCACGAACCGGTCGCCCCGGACCCGGCGGGCGCGGAGGAAGTTCTCGAGCAGCCAGCGCGCCTCCTCCCGGGTCTTCTGGCGCAGGGAGATCGCGCAGTCGTCCCGCACCCGGCGCCGGCCGCTCTGGAGATCCCGGAGGAGCGCGTTCGCCGAGGGGAGCGGGGGAGCCGCCGAGACATCCCGAACGGCCCCGAGGAGTTCCGCCGGCGTCTCGGCAACCGCCCGCGCGAACTCGGCCCGATCGCGCTCCGTCGCGCCCCCCGCCGCGGGGAACTCCAGGAGGGGCGGCTTGCGTTTTCTCGATGGGTCAGGCACGCATAGACTCCGAAAAGGCGACCGGCTCGGTTGCGACGGAGGGTAACGCCATGAGGAAGTGGAGGAACGAGGGGCTCTTCGGCGCCGGATGCGCCGTCCTGCTCCTGCTGGCGCCCGGCGGTTGCGGGGCGCCGGCCGGGGATATGGACTCCCCGCCGTCCGGCGGCGCCGCCTACGGCATCCCGGACTCGAAGGAGCGGTTCGAGACCCAGCGGAACGCCATCGCCGAGAAGCTCCAGACCGCGCTCCTGCCGGCGATGCGGAACCACGGGATCGACATGTGGATCGTCATGGACCGGGAGAACAACGAGGAGCCGCTCCACGTCGAGCTCGGGGGCGGCTTCGCCGGGGTGCGCGGCGCCTTCATCTTCCACGACAACGGCTCGGACACCGTCGAGAAGCTCTACTACAGCTCGCACGAGCAGCCCGCCAACTCGGTCATCAGCCAGATCTACGACGAGACCATCTACTACGGCTATTACCCGGAGGGGCTGACGCCGCACCTCCGGAAGGCGATCGAAGACCGGGACCCGCAGCGGATCGGGGTCAACACCTCGCACACGCTCCCCGAGGCGGACGGGCTGACGGTGGGCCTCCGGAACTACCTGGTGGACACCATCGGCCCCGAATACGCGAGCCGCCTCGTCTCCGCCGAGCTGCTGGTCCGTGATTTCCGGCTGCAACGGACGCCAACGGAGACGGCGATCTACACCGGGCTCCTGGAGTGGACCGCCCGCTGGATGGAGGAGGCGCTCGCTGCGGAGAACATCACCATCGGGGTCACCACCGCGGAGGACGTCAACTGGTGGCTGCGCGACCGGGCGCTCGAGCTCGGGCTTACCGGCGGGGGCACCGTGCGGATCGTCCGGGAGGGGGATCTGCTTCCGATCCACGATCCCGACATCCCGATCGAGCGCGGCGACATCGTCGGGATTGATGGCGGTCTGCGCTACCTCCAGTACGCGACCGACATCAAGCGCACGGCCTACATCCTGCGGCCCGGTGAGACGGAGATGCCCGAGAGCCTCCAGGAGATCTGGCGCACCACCCACGAGATCGGCGACTACTACGCGAGCCTGATGTTGCCGGGCGCCGTCGGTTCCGAGACCTGGTCGGCGATCAACGCCGAGATGGCGAACCGCGGCTACCGGGCCGTTGGACCCGACGCCGGCGGCGACGCGGTCACCACCACGGAACCGGAGGTCGGGGTCTACGGCCACTCGGTCGGCAACGTCGCGCACGACATCGGCGCCCGCATCGCGGACGACATCCCGTTCGCCTACGGCGACCGGGTGCGGTTCCCGCTCCAGGCGAGCGAGTGGGTCTCCATCGAGTTCCACGTGAGCATCCCGGTGCCCGCATGGGACGGCAAGACCTGGTACGCACGCTTCGAGGAGACCGCCCAGATCACCGGGGAGGGAGTGAAATGGCTGATTCCCACGCAGACGGAGCTGTTCCTGATCGAGCCGACGAACTGACACCGCTCCCGGCACGGCGCGCGACAATGGGTGGGACATGCCGCGCCCGGCTGCCCCGAAGATCTACCACATCGTCCATCTGGACCGGCTCGACTCGATCGTTTCGGATGGATGTCTCTGGTCCGATGCGGTGATGGTGAACCGTCCGCAAGTCGGCACGGGCATCGGAATGACCTCCATCAAGCAGAGTCGGCGGACTCGCCCCTTGAGCAGTCACCCGGGGCTCAACGTCGGCGATTGCGTGCCGTTCTATTTTTGTCCGCGCTCCGTCATGCTCTACCTGATCCACATGGCGAACTACGATGGCCTCACCTACCGCGGTGGACAGAAGCCGATCCTCCATTTGGAAGCAGACCTCCATGAGGTGGTGATTTGGGCGAACGCGCATCAACGGAAATGGGCCTTTACTACTTCCAACGCGGCGTCCGGGTACTTTGCAGACTACGCCGATATGACGAAGCTCGACGAGATCGATTGGGAGGCCGTGGAAGCCCACGTGTGGCGGGGTCGCCGCGAAAGCAAGCAGGCAGAGTTTCTCCTTGAGACCTTTTTCCCGTGGAGTCTGGTTCGCCGCATCGGGGTGCAAAACGGGTCCGTTCACAGGGCCGTGTGCGATACCGTGACGAGCGCCTCTCACCAGCCGCAGGTGGAGATCAGGGGCGATTGGTACTATTGATGCCCGGAGCGCGCTTGAGGTGATCCACTTCAAGACGGGGGACATCCTCGCCGAGGACGTCGAAGCCCTGGTCAACACGGTGAATTGCGTCGGGGTCATGGGACGCGGAATTGCGCTCCAGTTCAAGAAGCGATTCCCGGACAACTTCCGGGCCTACTCGCAAGCCTGCCGGCGCGAGGAGGTGCAGCCCGGCCGGATGTTCGTCTTCGAAACCCGCTGCCTCGCCAACCCCCGATACGTCATCAACTTCCCCACGAAGCGGCATTGGCGCGCCAACAGTCGGCTTGACGACATTGATGCGGGGCTCGTTGACCTCAGCCGGCAGATCCGGGAGCGCGGTATCCGCTCGGTCGCCATCCCGCCTCTCGGTAGTGGCCTGGGCGGCCTGGACTGGCCTACCGTCCGCTTGCGCATTGAAGAGGCGCTGGGAGGTGTGGAGGACGTGCAGGTTGTCGTCTTCGAGCCTGGCGCGGTGCCCGCGGCAGATCGGAGGGTGCGTAATCCTCGGGTACCCAAAATGACCGCCGGCCGGGCGGCCCTCGTGGGATTGGTCGATCGCTATCGGAAGGGGCTGCTTGACCCGTTCGTGACCCTGCTGGAAGTTCACAAGTTGATGTATTTCATGCAGGTCGCCGGAGAGCCCTTGAGGTTGCGATTCGCCAAAGGGCCTTTCGGTCCATACGCGGACAACCTGCGGCACGTCCTGCACAAGGTCGAGGGCCACTTCCTGTCGGGCTACGCCGACGGCGGCGATGCGCCGGACAAACCGCTGGAACTCGTGCCGGGCGCCGTCGAGCGCGCCGCTGCCGTCCTCGAACGCTTTCCGGAGACCAGAACGCGCTTCGACAGAGTTGCGGAGCTTGTCGAAGGCTTCGAATCGCCCTTCGGGCTGGAACTGCTATCGACGGTCCACTGGATCCTTGACCGCGACGGTTCCCCGGGGGCGGAGGATCTCGTTGCGCAGACCTACCGGTGGAACGAGCGAAAAAAGCAGTTTTCGCCGCGGCAGATTGCGTTGGCGGCCGAAGTGCTGCGCAGCAAGGGCTGGGTCGCCGGCGCTGCGGCAACTCCGCAGCACTGACAGGGGTAAGCGGCCGCGGTGATGACGGCCGGTAACCTGACGAGGGTCCGCGCGCTGGCCTTCGACGTCTTCGGCACAGTGGTGGACTGGCGTTCCGGGGTGGTCCAGGAGGGCGAGGCGCTGGGCCGCGCGA
This sequence comes from Vicinamibacteria bacterium, assembly GCA_963555995.3. GTDB lineage: Bacteria > Acidobacteriota > Vicinamibacteria > Marinacidobacterales > Marinacidobacteraceae > Marinacidobacterium. The sequence goes on from OY821641.1 coordinate 199,837, forward strand.
AGGGGCTGCGCGTGGACTGGGCCGCCTTCGCGGAGGCGTGGCGGGACCGCTACCACCCCGCCATGGACCGCGTGCGGCGGGGAGAGCTTCCCTGGAAGAGCATGGACGAGCTGCACCGGATGAACCTGGACGACGTGCTGGAGCGATTCGGGGTCGAGGGCCTCAGCGAACCCGAGAAGGAGGACTTCAACGGCGTCTGGCACCGGCTCGATCCGTGGCCCGACGCGGTGGCGGGCCTCAGGAGGCTGAAGGCGAAGTTCACGGTGACGACGCTGTCGAACGGGAACGTGGCGCTGCTGGTGAACATGGCCAAGCGCGCCGGGCTTCCCTGGGACCTCGTGCTCTCCTCGGAGCTGATCGGCCACTACAAGCCGGCCCCGGAGGTCTATCGGAAGGCGGCTGGCCTGCTCGGGCTGGCGCCGGGCGAGGTGATGATGGTCGCGGCGCACAAGTACGACCTGAGGGCGGCGGCTGAAGCGGGCCTGCGGACGGGGTTCGTCCCCCGGCCGGAAGAGTGGCCGAACCGCCGGGTTGATCTTTCGTACGAGGACGCGTTCGATGTCAACGCGCGGGATTTCCTCGACCTGGCCGAGCAACTCGGAGCGTGATGGCGCACTGGCCTGGAGCGCCGGCTTCAGCCGGCACGCGCTGCGCAACAGCGCAGCGCACGGCGCGACGTTGACGTGCGGGGTGGCTCTTTTTCTGCGCCGACGTGAACTGACCGGACGTTCCGGTAGTGGCGTCCCGCAACGCCGAACCGCGACACGTCGCCCGCGGGCCTGCGGCCCGCTGTGCCGGCTGAAGCCGGCGCTCCAAGCCGGGTGCGCCATCCGGCCGGCCGGAGGCCGGCGCTCCTCCGTTCGGGCTATCGGGAGTGGATGAGGAGAAGTTCTGTCTGGAAGGGGATCAGCTCCTCAAGTCCATCAGGTCCCACCACCGCGATCTCCTCGTAGCGGGCCGACCACTTCTTCCCGTTCCACTCGGGGATGGGCACGCCGACGTGGAACTCCATGGCGACGAACTCGCCTTCCACCAGCGGGAACCGCACCCGGTCCCCGTAGGCGAAGGGCAGGTCGGGGGCGACCCGGGCGCCGATGTCGTGGAGGTCGTTCCCCAGCGAGTGTCCGTAGAGCGCGATCTCGTGTTCGGGGCCGACGTTCCCGACGCTGGGGTCGGTCCGGGTGTCCCGGACGTAGCCGTCGCGTAACGCCTCTTCGATGATCGCCTCGTAGATCTCGTGCCCGATGGCGCCCGGGACCATCTTGCTCGCGTAGAGGCGCGAGGTCTGGATCACCTCCGCCCAAGCGTTCCGGATGCTCTCCGGCGGCTCGGTCTCTCCGGGGGCGAGGACGTAGGCGGTCCGCTTCATGTCGCTCTCGAACTGGAGGTAGAAGAGTCCCGCGTCCACCGCCACGATGTCGCCGGGCTGGATGGGGATGTCCGCCGCGTGGCGCGGCAGCAGGTCGCCCTCCCGGACCACCCGGACGGTCTGGAAACTCCCCATCCCCAGTGCCAGCGCCTGGTCCTCGAACCAGCCGGCCATTTCGAGGGCGGTGGTCTCCCCGGGGATGACGTGGGGTCCGGTCAGCCCTTCGGTCTCCCAGCGCGCCGTCCATTCGGTGAGCTGTCGGTAGAGGTCCCGCTCGAGCGGTGTGCGCAGGTTGCGGAAGTCCCGGATCAGGAGTTCCGCGGAGACGAGGCGGTCGGAATAGGGGCTGCCGATCGCCTCCACCAGGACCTCCCGGAAGGCGACCGTGAGACCGTCGGCCTCGGGAAGCGTCCTTGACGTGTTGATCCCGATGCGCTGGGGATCGCGGCTATGGACGGCTTCCCGGAGGTGGGGCGTGATCCCCTCCGCGCTGTAGCCGTAGTAGACCTTCTCGTCGTAGACCTGCTCGATCACGGAGTCTCCCGGCTGGACGTGGGAGCCCAGGTAGATCTTCTCGGGCTCCGCGCCGCCCGAGTCGAAGAAGATGTAGGCGGAGCGCACCCCGGCGAAACCGCCGCCGATCTCGTCGTGGAGCGGGTCCGGGTGGTTTTCCCGGTCGAGCACGATCCACATGTCAATCCCGTGCGTCCGCATCGCCGGAAGCAGCGCGGTGCGCAGTTTCTCCTCGACGATCGCGGTCTTGATCCGCGCCCGTTCGAGAGCTCCGGGCACGCCGTAGCCGGAATCGTCCGGCGAGTCCGGCGGTGGAGACGCCGCCGGGGTGCAGCCAGCGGCGAGCAGGACGGGAAGAACGACAGGGATCAGGCGCACGGGATGTACCTCGCTGGGTTGGCCGGGGCGGCGCCGCGTGGGTCCGCCCCGGCTGCTGGGGTTCAGTAGATCAGAAACGCAGCTTCGCACCGATCCGGAAGATCCGCGGCGGCACGAACGCCAGGACCCGCCCGAAGGCGCCTCCGGAGAGGCTCTGCGTGTTCGTGATCGTGTTGATGTTCAGCGCGTTGAACACGTCGAACTGGAGCGACAGCGTCCCCAGGTCGCCCAGCCCCAGGTCGTAGGCGGCCCTGAGGTCCAGCACGTTGGCGGCGTCCCAGTTCTCACCGTTGCGTTCCCCCGCGAAGGCCCGCACGTTGCCCTGGTTGAGCCGGCGGCCGAGGGCGGCCTGCGCGTTCACCGTGCGGGTGAAGTTGTTGCCGCTGATGTACTGGTAGAAGCCGCTCAGGGTCAGCCCGAAGTCGGCCTGGTAGGTCCCGAGCACCTTCATCAGAAGCGGCGTGGAGTTCGCGACCCGGGTGCCGTCCACGAGTTCCGGATTGTTCAGCGGGAACTGCGGCTGGCCGCCCAGCCGCCCGCGGTCGTCGGGCACCGCGCGGTCCACGTTGTCGTAGGCGCCGGGGCCGTAGTTCTCCGACTGCTCGCCGATGGTGATCGAGCCCATGAACTGCCAGTTCGAGGCGAGCCGGCGGTGCAGGTTGAACTCGAAGCCGCGGTACTCGTGCTCGAACCCGGCGCGGGTGGTGAGGAAGTTGGGCGAGAGCCCGGTCTTCGAGGCGTCGAGCTCGTAGAAGGTGATCGCCCCGCCGTCGTCGCCGGTGCCGAGCGCCCCGTCCGGTCCCGGGTCGGTGCCGGTCACCGCGGTGTAGTCGGCCGCCGAGATGCCGGTGTTCGTGATCTGGGTGATGTCCCGGTCCCGCCGCCACATGACGGTGGCGCTCGCCGAGACGTTCGCCGCCACCTCGCGGGTTAGCCCGACCGTGAACTCGTCGGTGTAGGTCGGGTCGAGGTTCCCGTCGATCGTCACCGGGTTCGCGCCGGCGTCGAACACGCTGAGCACCGGGCCGGCCTCGTCAATCGTGAAGTTCCGGTCACCGTTCAGGTCGTTCCACTCGTGCTTCCGGTTCCGGTCCCCGGCCACGCTGGCCAACTGCACCCGGTCGAGCCAGAGCACCCAGTAATAGCGGCCGTAGCTCGCCTTGAAGAGCGTCCGGGCGTCTCCGGTCAGGTCGAAGACCATCCCGAGGCGGGGCGAAATCGTGTTCCAGACGATGAGGTTCCCGGTGCCCTCCTGCGAGACGGGATCCAGGTAGGCGCTGGCGGGCGCGGTGACCTGGTCGAGCGAGTTCGCCTGCCAGTCCCAGCGGGCGCCGAGGTTCAGGCGCAACTGGTTGTTCACCGCCCAGGAGTCCTGGAGGAAGGCGGACCGCTGCGGCCCGGTCGCCGCGACCGCCCCGGACGCCCAGAGGATGACCTCCGACGGCTCGCCCTCGAAGAAGTGGAGGCGGTGGTCGGCGGGATAGGTGTTCCGGGCCACCCCGCCGCCCTGGTTCCCGAAGGCGCGGATCTGGCCGATCTCGAAGCCGGCCTTGATGTCGTGGTCGCCGCCCCAGTCGGTGCGGTACCAGGACACGGTGGTGGCCACGTTCCGGAGGTTCTTGTGGACCCCGAGTTCGAGCGGCGGGGCGTCCGACCACTGGCCGGTGGCGAGATCGAGCCGCGCCGGAGTGTTCGCGACGTCCACTTCGGGCTGGGCTCGGAGTTCGAAGCCCTGGTCCATCACGTTCGCCTTGAAGGCGACCAGCACGTTCGGGCTGGGAGTCCAGTCGTCGCGGAAGGTGAAGAGCCGCGCGATGGGCGCCCCCTGCTGGTTCCAGGTGGTGGGCAGCGGACGCAGCGAACTCAGCGAGCGGTTGAACCGCTTCTTCTGCGCCATGTTGAAGTAGACCGAGAAGTTGTGGTTCTGGTTGATGGCCCAGTTGATCTTGGCCGACGGGTACCAGAGCACCGTCTCGTCGATCGGGAAGCTCCCGTCCGGGTTCTGGGTGCCGGTGACGAACTTCTGGACGACCTGGTGCCGGTGGCCGGCCCACCACCAGAGCTTGTCCTCGATGAGCGGGCCGCCGACCTCGGCGCCCACGTCGAGATACTGGTTCAGGTTGCTCGCCCGGTCCACGCCGAGGCTCATGAGGTTGCTGTCCACGTTGTCGGACTGCATCCCCTCGTTTCCGAAGTAGAGGCTGGTGGTGCCGCTGAAGTTGTTCGAGCCGGACTTCGGCACGATGTTCATCACCATGCCCGGCGTCTGCACCTCGGCGCTGTGGGAGCTGACCTCGATCTGCATCTCCTCGAAGGAGTCCACGTCGAAGTAGAACTGCGAGCCGCCGTTCGACTGGTTGTCGGTGACGTTCGCGCCGTTCAGGACGTAGATGTTCTGGCCCGGGAAGACCCCGTGGCCCCGGAAAGCGAGCTGGTTTCCGGTCTCCGTGCCCCCGACGTTGATCCGGTTCGTGGTCACGCCGGGCACCTGCGAGACCATGGCCCACGGGTCGCGCGCGTTCGGGACGTTCTCCATCACCTCCTCGGTGAAGTTGAAGGCCACGTCGGTGGCCTGCGTCTCGATGACGGGGGCCTCACCGGTGACGGTGACGGTCTCCTCGAGCGCCGCGACGCTCAGCTCGGCATTCAGGGTGAAGGTGGTGTCCGTCGAGATGCGGACGCCCTCATAGACCTGCTCGCCGAACCCGCTGAGCGCGAAGGACACCTGGTACACGCCGGGCGGAATGTTCGCGAGGCGGTAGGCCCCGTTCCCGGCGGTCACGGCGCTCCGGGATCCGCCGAGGATGTTGTCCCCGGAGATCGTCACGGTGGCCCCGGGAAGCACGCCCGCCGAGGCGTCGGTGACCCGGCCCTGCAGGGCGCCCGTAATCTCCTGGGCGGCGAGCGTGGAGGAAAGGAGCAAGGCTCCAGACAAGAGAAGAAGACGACGCATGGGAACCTCCCGCAAGGCTCTGAGCTACGGGCGCCAGAAAATCCGACCCCTTCGGTCGGATATATCAGATCGGCGGGGCCGGCTTCAAGTGCGGAAACATCTGGGACCGTCGGCCTTCAGGCCGGCACGCGGCCCGCAGGGCCGCGGCGCGGCTGGCTGAACCGCGTGGGTGACGGATACGGCTTGGAACGCCGGTCTCCAGACCGGCACCCGCTCCGCGGAGCGGAGCGGAACCGAACCCCGCTCCGTGCCTGACGGCAGAAACGGCCTGGTTTCCGGCCGTCAGCTACTCCGGTCGTGGCATTGCTGCCTGGAGCCGCAGCAGAAAGTCCGCGTTCGGCGGTGACCCCAACCTCTCCGCCGCGTCAACGTGGTCCCAGGCGCCGGCGAACTCCCCCTCCGCCGCCAGCACGATGGCAAGGTCGCGGTGCACCGGGCCGTCCTGCGGATCGTGTTCCAGCACCGCGCGGAAGTGCCGGATGGCGGCTACGTTCTCTCCCCGGTATGCGAAGAGCCCGCCCAGGGTGCGGTTGGCGTCCGGGTCCGCCGGGTTGTGTTCCAGCGCGCGGAGCAGGTGTTCCATCGCCGCGTCGCGCCGGCCGACCATGAGGAGCGCGCTGCCCAGGTTCACCCGCGCCGCGACGTGGTCCGGGCGCGCTGCCAGTGCTTCCCGGTAGCGCGTCGCGGCCTCCCCGAAGCGCCGGGTGCGCGCGTAGAGGTTGCCGAAGTTGTAGAGGATGTCCGGGTCGCCGGGACGCAGCGCGAGCAGGCGTTCGTAGATCGCCTCGGCCGCCCCGAACTCCCCGGCCGCTTCGGCGCGCAGCGCGCGCTGCTGGGCGCCCCGCGCGGATACCGCCTCGTCCCAGACCTCGGTCAGCACCGGATCGTCCACCGGGACCAGGTCGGGCAACTCACGGGACGCCGCTGCCGCCGCCCGCGCCGCCTCGGGTTCGTCCTGCCGCGCGTAGAGGCGGGCGAGTTCCGCCCGCACGGGCCCGGACCGGGGCGCGAGCGCGGCGGCCCGTTCGAGATGCTCCCGCGCCAGGCCGAGTTCGCCGTCCCGCAGGAGCAGGCGTCCGATGCCCAGCTCGGCCACAGCCGAGTCCGGCGCGGTCTCGAGCGCCCGGCGGTAGCGGTCCATCGCCGCTTCCGCGTCTCCGGCGCCCTCCAGCAGCTCCGCGGCCAGCAGGTGGACGGGCGCGTAGCCGGGGTTCAGCTCCGCCGCGCGGCCGGCGGCAGTGAGCGCGTCCTCCGGCCGGATGTTCCTCAGAACGGCGGCTCGCAGGTAGGGCCAGCGGAAGTCCGCGGGGTCGAGCTCCTCCGCCCGGAGATACACCGTCTCCGCCTCGGGCTCGAGACCGTGGGCGTGGAACGTCCTCCCGAGCGATCCCCAGGCTTCGGCGGACCCGGGGGCGTCCTCGACGAGGCGCCGCTCCCGGGCGATCTTTTCCCGCACCGGCGGTTCCATTGCCGCGGTGTCGGGATCCGGAATCGGGACCGGCGGCTCCGGCTGCGCGACCGCCGCGGAGGCCGCCGCAATGCTCAATGCCGCCGCAAGTCCGGCACTCCGGCCCCGGCGCGCCTTGCCCCGGCGCCCGTGGGACCGAACAGGAAAAAGGATTCGCTTAGCGCATCCACGAAATGTGGACATATCAATGCCGATATTCCAGGAAAATTGCGATCCTGCATCACATTTTTCCATGTTCCATTCCCCGAGGCCGGAAGTCCGGAATCGTGAGGAGCTGCCGCGCACCAGTGGGTGGGTCCTCGGGAAACTGCGGTCCCGTGCGTTCTCCAAGAGCCGTGAGGGCGCCGCCGGTTTGGAACGCCGGCTTCAGCCGGCACCCGCTGCGCGAAGCGCAGCGCGCGGCACGACGCTGAACTGCCCGATGACGCTCGGCTCGCGGTCCATCACCGCGAATAGCGGCACGACATCCGCGGTCCTTCGGCCCGCGGTGCCGGCTGAAGCCGGCGTTCCAAGCCGTTTCGGCAACTTCATGACGGGCGGGGTGTGCAGGAGGACCGATCATGGGCGTTTCGCGCTCTCGCGCGATGCCGACCAGAGGTCGGCGCTCCGGGGCCGCGCGCTCGTCCTCGTCTCGATATCGGAGGTCAACAGCCCGTGGCGAAACCCACGCGGCGTTCGAGCGGCGATGCATCCCGTCTGAACTGCGGCTCTACGAGGCGCTCATGATGCGCGAGGCGGCGCTGGTATCGAGGAGCAGCATCAGAACAGCGGTCTCGTTCGACTCCGGCGCGTGGCGCGCATGGCCTCATCGAAGTCGTCGCCGGCCTCCTGAAGCGCCTCGAGTTCGGCGGCGGTCAGGTGGTCGTTCGAGAAGAACCCCTGGGGCCAGGTCGTCGTCTCGGCGGCGGTCCGGCGACAGGACTCCACGATCACGCGGTTCCGGCTGACCCCCTGCTCTGCGGCGATGCGGTCCAGGCTGGCGAGCAGCGACGGGGGGAAGTGAACGCTCGTGTTCGGCATGAACATAGCCTGACAGGTTGGAACCTCTCAGCGCGGCGCGCCCCCGTCTGTCGCGCCGATGGCGATGCTCCGCTGGCGCCGCCCGGCGCGCTTCGCCCAGGCGTCCACCGTGATCTGCAGGGGCCCGTCGCCCCGGACCGTCCAGGAGACCTCCTTCCTCGATTCGTCGGCGCCTGATCCCCAGCGACGGATGTAGGCCAGCTTCCCGAGGATGTGGCCGGCGTCCACCTTCGCCGGGCCGCTCACCTCGCCGCCCTGGACGCGGATCTCGGCGAGGATCGGGTAGTCGAGGTCTATTTCGAGCGCCTTCCGGGTCACGTAGGTCGAGAGGTACCCCTGGTTCTGCAGCACCGCCGTGACGCGGTGTTCTCCCGGAGAGACCTCTTCGGCGTCGAGTTCGATGATGCGGAGCAGCGGCGACCGGCCGGCGATCTCCATCAGGTACTGGTAGTGGATCTCGCACTCGAACCGGAGGCGGTCGTCAATCCCCTGCGGCAGCCCCCGGTAGCCCCCGATCTCGACCTCGCCGAGTTCCGGGTGCTGGTACGGCGTCCAGGGAGCGAAATAGACGCCGTCCTTTTCCTCGTCCACCCAGCGCAGGATTTCGTACTGGGTGGTGTAGCCGTCCTGGTCGTAGTCCCGGCCCGCGCCCCCGATCTCGGGCAGCAGGCTGTGGATGCCGACGTGCATGTAGGCCCAGTCGTTCGAGAAGCCGTGCATCGTCTCGCCGTAGCGGCCGGCCTTCACCTCCTGGGCGTACCAGTTGTTGTTCATGACCCCGCCCTTCGAGAGCCAGGACCAGACGGCCCCGAGGCGGGTGTAGAAGTCGTTGTCCTCCGGGGGCATGTACTCGAAGGGATGGCTCATCGGCGGGCGCACGATGTAGTTGCGGGCGCCGCCGCCGGAGTGGATCGTGTAGGTGAAGAAGATGTTCGGGTGGGTGACGGTGAACTCCGCCACCGCCCGGACCTCGGGCAGCGAGAACGGGTAGGGGCCGGCGCCGGGCTCGTGCCGCTGCCACTCGGCGGACCAGTTCCGGTTGAAGTTCGTCTCCTCGCGTTCGTCGGTCACCTCGCGGGTGAGGCTCTGGCCCTCGGTATAGACGCGGTAGCGGTTCTCGGGTGGGGCGAGCTTCTCGAATTCGCCGGGGTCCTCGAGCGTGGTGGGGACGAAGTTCCAGCGGCCCCCGTCGCGGGTGCGGACCTGGAGCAGGTGCCGGTCGTCAATCCAGCTCGGGTACCAGTTCCCCTCGGGGTCCCGGACCCGCATCCGGGTGATGTAGCCGTCGCCATCGAGGTCCTCCCCGTTGTGCTCCTCGGGTTTGTGCTCCGGCCACGCGGGGTGCCGGGTCAGCGCCGCCTCCCCGCCGTCGGCGTCGAAGATGGGCATCACGTAGAAGGTGCGGGTGTCCAGCATCCGGGTGGCCACCGGGTCCTCCCCGTAGCTCGCCAGCGCGGCCTCCGCGAAGTACCACATCATCTGGCGGCCGGTGACCTCGACGGCGTGGATGTTCCCGTCGAGCCAGAGCGCCGGCTTCTCCTCGCCCGGGCCGGTCTCGAAGTTCGTGATCTCGAGGACCACGAGGTCCCGTCCCTGCCGGCTCTTCCCGATGACATGGGTGCGAGCGAGGTTCGGGTAGATCTCGGCCAGCTCGTGGAGCCGGTCCGTCACCTCCTGGTGCAGGGGGTAGGGCCAGCGCTCGAAGTCGAAGTCGAGGTCCTCCGGAATGCTCGCGAACTGGCCGGCCTGCACCGGCAGCGCGACGAGCAGCAGCGCTACGAAGAAGAGGTTGCGCATGACCGCCCTCCCGCGGGAACCCCCGCCGAACGTCGGGTGTACCACATCGCGCCTCCGCCCCGCGAACGGGTCTCGGAGCGCCCGCCTCCGGCAGGCATCGCCCGCCCAGCGGGCGATGCCTGCACACCGCTGCCCTGGCGGATGGCGCACCGGCCGGGACCGCCGCTGGGAGCGCCGGCCAGTCCTCCCGGAGAGTGGCGTTGTCAGCCGGTGGTGAAACCCACGCGGCCCGGGCGCCGCAGGATTCCGTGCCGCGCGGGTCCGCCAACGGGGGTGATGGCGCTCCAGTCGTTTTCGTGGCGGGCGGGGTGCGCAGGAGCCCCCGTCGCCGGGACGTGCGCTTGACATTATGTTCGCCAAATGGCAACAATAAAGTAGCAATCGAAAGTGTCGCAATCGAAACGAATGACAGGCGAGAACGATGCCGCCCTACCCCATGTCAGCGGCGGCCTTCGCCTCCCCGATTTCCAGGGAGAACGCCATCACACGAAACCGATTTCGTGATGGGAACGACACATCACAGGAGATACCTGAAATGAACGCCATAGCCCGCCGCGCGTTTCTCCGGCGGCTGGCCGTGACCGCGCCGTCCCTGATCGGGTTGGCGCGTTGCGGCGAGTCGCCGGGAACGGCCCCACCGACCGCACCCGCCGCGCCGGCCCCCACGCCCGAACCGGCTCCCGCGCCCGAACCGCCCCCGCCCGTTGTCCCGCCGGGCGATGCGGGACCCGACTACGGAGCGCTGCTGACCAGCCTCGACAGTCCCGAGTTCGAGATTCCCGAGGGCTTCCGCTGCGTGCGCCTGAGCAAGGGCGATGCGGCTTCGTCCGTGCGCCGGGGTCTCCACGTGCCGGAGAAGGCTGACGGCATGGCCGCCTTCCCGCTGCCGAACGGCAACGTCCGCCTGATCCGCAACCACGAACGCGGGTACAACCCGTGGGCGGAACCCATCGCCGAGCCGTACTACGATCTGATGGGCCGCGGCGGCACGACGTCGTTGGAGGTGCGGATCTCCGGGACCGGCGGCGACCTGCGGGTCGAGCTGGTGGACGAGTTCATCTCGCTGGCGGGCACGAGCCAGAACTGCGCCGGCGGGCCGACGCCGTGGGGAAGCTGGCTGTCCTGCGAGGAGACCACGCGGGGGCTCGACATTGGCTTCCGCGAGCCGCACGGATACGTCTTCGAGGTCCCGGTGAGCGCCACCGGTCCGGTGGACCCCGCGCCGCTGAAGGCGATGGGGCGATTCAAGCACGAGGCCGCGGCGGTGGACCCGAAGACCGGGTTCGTCTATGAGACGGAGGACATGGGGTACGACCAGGAGGAGGAACGGGGGTCGGGCTTCTACCGGTTCCTACCCGACCGGCCGGGAGTGCTGTCCGCCGGCGGTCGGCTACAGATGCTGGCGATCACCGACTGGCCACGCTACGTGACCGTGCGGGGGCAGACCCCCGGCCTGGCGTTGCCGGCCCACTGGGTGGACATTGCCGACCCTGACCCGCCGGACGCCGAGGAGAACCCGGTCGCCGTGTACCGGCAGGGCCTCGCCCAGGGCGCGGCGAGCTTCGATCGGCTCGAAGGCGCCTGGTACGGGGACGACGGCATCTACATCGTGTCCACCTTCGGAGGAAACCACCGGTCCGGACAGGTTTTTCACTACCGCCCGACCTCCGAGGACGCCGGCGAACTGACGCTGATCTTCGAGTCACCTTCCGGCGCGGTGCTGAATGGGCCGGACAATATCGTGGCCAGTCCGCGGGGCGGCGTCCTGCTGTGTGAAGACGGCGGGAACGACGATCTCTACATCCGGGGCCTGAACCGCGAGGGACACATCTTCGACTTCGTGCGCCAGCCGAACGCGATCGGTGAATTCGCGGGAACCTGCTTCAGCCCCGACGGGCGGGTGCTGTTCTTCAACGTGCAGCCGGACGGCGGCACGACCTACGCCATGTGGGGCCCCTGGGAGACCGGGCCGGTCTAGTCGTGACAGGAAACCGTTGCTGCCTCGGGGAGTTCGTTCTCCTCGCCGCCCCGCGGAGGCCGTCCCCGTGATCGGCGGGACCAAGAGACGCACAACAGGAGAGGTCTGACATGAACTCCATCGCTCGCCGCGCGTGGTCGCGCACCTCGCCTCGGAGCGGGACGACGAGTAGTGCGCCCCGCAGCGCTCAAGGCGGGGAGATCGGGGCGGCGGCCTCCGTCTCCCCGATTTCCAGGGAGAACGCCATGACACGAAACCGATTCCGCCTCATCGGCCAGGTTGGGGCGGTGCTCGCGGTGCTCCTCGTCGCATTGGCGGCGGGCCTGATTGCGGCCTGCGATGGCGGCGATTCCGCCGTCGCGCCGGCGCCCGCGCCGCCTCCAGCGCCCACGCCCGCGCCCGCCCCCGCGCCCGAACCCGAGCCGGCGCCGCCGCCCTTGGATCCGGCCGCGGGAGGCGTCACCGCAATTCCGGCCGGAGACTTCATCCGCACGCCCGGCAACTTCTTCGATCTCGAGGGGAAGACCCTGACGTTCAGCCCGGACGCCTCCGGCGCCTACACGGTGGAGGTCGGCCGCCTGCTCTGGGACGCCCCCGGTTCCGGGGGGGCGGGAACGCGCAGCCGCGAACTGCGCGATGACCGCGATGACGACGCCGTGGTGAACCTGCCGTTTTCCTTTCCCTTCGCCGGCCGGACGTGGACCCGCGTCTATGCCAATGGGTTCGGGAACATCTCGTTCCGGCAGTCCGAGAGGAGGCACTGGACGGAGCGCAGCACCTGGTCGGACGGCCAGATGCGCTCGGTGGCGGCGGCCCTCGACTCCCGTTCGGCGGCCGGACTGGAAGCCATGATCGCGGCGCTCTGGGCGGAGTATCGCGACTGGACGGTCTTCGTGGATTCCGGCCCGGCCAGGGCCGTGTTCACCTGGCGCGCGTCGCGCGGCGGCGGGTACGCGCCGCTGGGGGAAAACCTGTTCCAGGCGCGTCTGTATCCGTCAGGAACGGTCGAACTCTCCTACCGGTCCGCGCCCGAACGGGACGGCATCGTCGGCCTCTTCCACGGCCAGGAAGGCGCCGGAGACATCCTCGACGCGCTGGACGATCCGGCGGGAGATGCGCCCGACGTCATGGACATCACCCGCGTCGAGATGCTCGACAACGGCAGCAACATGCTCGCCCGCATCACCCTCGCCCGGAACGTGCCGCAGAGAGTTCCCAACGGTACGATCTCCTTCAGGATCGGTCTTGACCTCGGCCACGAGGTGTGCAACGTGGGGTTCGAGGTTACGACGAACGGATGGGACCAGCGCTCCTGCAGTTCCGAACCGCACGTGGTCGGGTTCCGCGTGCGCGGAGCGACCATCGAGATCTGGATCTCCAAGACACTGCTGGACGGCGTAGAGGAGTTCGGTTGGGAGGCCGGCGCCTACTGGTGGGACGGCGACGGGCGAGAGCGCGTGGATCCGGGCGTCGTGCGCGTGGACGAACCCGATCGCGACCTGGGCGCGACCTCCGGGACAGTGGCCGGCAACGTGTTCGAGGTGTTCCACTACCCGTTGATTCCGAGGGATCCCCATGAGGCGCTTTCCTTCATCTACGAGCGGGCGCCCGCCAACGACGAGATCGCGGTGATCTTCACCGACTTCCGGTTCGACGACATCCACAACAGCGGTCCGGGAACCGGCCCGTTGAACGTGGCCGTCCAGGGCATCGGCGACTGGCAGGCCGATCCGGGCCGAGGAGACCGGTACCGGTCGGACATCCTCCTGACCTCGATGCACACCATCTATATCGGCGGCGAGAACTGGACGGAGACCGGGGTCTCCGCGGGCCGCTCGTTTCACAACTACGGACGCGGGGTCAACTGGATCGCGCACGAGGCGGTGCACCGGTGGGCGGCGCATCTTGACTTCCGCAACTCCCGCTCGGGAGAGATCGAGCCGCTTGCGGGAGACGGGTGCCGGTGTCACTGGCGTCAGTACCTCCACACGCCCGAGATGTTCCCCGTGTGGCCGGGCTTCTCGAACAGCTCGAATGCCGGAGCCTCGAACATGGGCGGCAACGTATGGACCGACAACGGCGACGGCACCTTCACCAGGAACGACCGCAATCCGCTGCCGGCCGGCCTGTCGGCGCTCGATCTCTATGTCATGGGGATGATCTCGCCGGACGAGTTTCCCGATACGTACCTCCTGACCGAGGTTCAGGAAACGGGCGACGGCCATACCGTGCGCGCCACCAAGCTGCCGGTTCGCGTCGAGGACATCGTGGCCGCACATGGTCCGCGGCTCCCCTCGGCCGAGGAGTCCAAAAAGGAATTCAAGCTCGGGTTCTACCTGCTGCACCCGGACGAACGTCCCCTGCGCGCGGACCTGTTTGCGCGCGCGCAGGTCGTCCATGCGGCGACGGTGGATTTCTTCGCCCGGGCTACGGACGGCCGCATGCGGGTGGTCGTGGCCACGAGCCCGGCCGCGATCCTCACCACGTCAACGGCCCGTCGCAACCCCCTCGACGAGGGCGGCGAGCGCACGCCGCTCTTCTTCCAGGGCGGCGAGTCGGCGCATGCCCACTCGCACACCTGCCGCCTGCCCTTGTGAGCGGCGGGGCGCACATGACGGAACGAAACACCACGGGAGTCGCTTGACTTCCAAAAAACAGGAGCCAGTCGTGAGACGAAACCACTGCGGGCGGACGGGACCCCACCGGCGCACGGCGCCAACGGGTGTTGACGAACATGTCTCTCGACTTTCAACATTGATGTGGCCATCAACAAGAGTGAAGATTGGGAACAACACGCCCACGAAGAACGGGCTCAAGAAAACGAAACAGGAAGAGAGGTGCCCCAGATGAGTTCCATGGACCGCCGTCTGTTCCTCCAGCGGCTGGCCGTCACCGCGCCGTCCCTGATCGGGCTGGCGCGTTGCGGCGAGTCGCCGGGAACGGCCCCACCGACCGCACCCGCCGCGCCGGCCCCCACGCCCGAACCGGCTCCCGCGCCGGAACCGCCCCCGCCGGTTGTCCCACCGGGCGATGCGGGACCCGACTACGGGGCGCTGCTGACCAGCCTCGACAGCCCCGAGTTCGAGATCCCCGACGGCTTCCGCTGCGTGCCCCTGAGCAAGGGCTATGTGGATTCGTCCGTACGCCCGGAGCTCCGCGTGCCCGGCGCCTTCGACGGCATGGCCGCCTTCCCGTTGCCGAACGGCAACGTCCGCCTGATCCGCAACCACGAAATGCGCGTCAATCCGAGGGCGGAGCCCATCGGCGAGCCGTACTACGATCTGATGGCCCGCGGCGGCACCACGTCGCTGGAGGTCCGGATCTCCGGGACCGGCGCCGACCTCGGCGTCGAGCTGGTGGACGAGTTCGTGTCCCTGGCGGGCACGATCACGAACTGCGCCGGGGGGCCGACGCCGTGGGGAAGCTGGCTGTCCTGCGAGGAGGACGTGCGGGGGCTCGAGGCGGGCTTTGACAAGCCGCACGGGTACGTCTTCGAGGTTCCGGTGAGCGCCACCGGCCCGGTGGACCCCGTGCCCCTGAAGGAGATGGGGCGATTCGTGCACGAGGCGGCGGCGGTGGACCCGAAGACGGGGTTCGTGTACGAGACTGAGGACATGGGGTATCGCGAGGACGAGCGGAAGGGGTCGGGCCTTTACCGGTTCATCCCCAACCGGCCGGAGGTGCTGTCCGCCGGCGGTCGTCTCCAGATGCTGGCGATCACCGACCGGCCGAACATGGTGCTGGCGCGGGCCCAGACCCCCGGCGTGGCGCTGCCGGTCCACTGGGTGGACATTGACGATCCCGACCCGCCGGCCGACGCGGACAACCCGGTGGGCGTGTACCGGCAGGGTCTCGCCCAGGGCGCGGCGAGCTTCACCCGGCTCGAGGGCGCCTGGTACGGCGACGACGGCATCTACATCGTCTCGACGAGCGGCGGCGTCGCCAGGAGGGGACAGGTTTTCCATTACCGTCCCACCTCCGAAGACGCCGGTGAACTGACCGCGATCTATGAGTCCCCCTCCAGCGCGGTACTGGACGCCCCCGACAACATCGTGGCCAGCCCGCGGGGCGGCGTCCTGCTGTGTGAGGACGGGGGGAACGAGGCTCTCTACATCCGGGGCCTGAATCGCGAGGGGCACATCTTCGACTTCGTGCGCCAGCCGAACGCGGTCGGCGAGTTCGCGGGAACCTGTTTCAGCCCCGACGGGCGGGTGCTGTTCTTCAACGTGCAGGGAGGTGGCGGCACGACGTACGCGATGTGGGGCCCCTGGGAAACGGGACCGGTGTAGAGAGCCGGAAGTGACACGAAACGACCTCCGTTTTGCCGGCCTGGCTGGGGCGGCGTTTCTCGTCGCCGCGGCCGCGGGCCTGATCGCAGTCTGTGGTGGCGATTCCTCCACCACCCCGGCGCCCCCACCTGCTCCGCCCCCGGCGCCCGCGCCCGCACCGCCGGCGCCGGAGCCTCCGCCCGAGCCACTGCCTCCACCCGAGCCCGACTGGCCTCATGAGGAGCACCATGCGGCGCTCACGGCCGGTTTGCCGGAACGCCCTTTCCTGAGCGCGACCGTGGGCGGAACGGAGGGCTCGACGGAGACGGTCGGCACTCTGGGACTGGATTTGAGCCCCAACGCGTTCCCGGTGATCGTCATCCCAAGCGACGTTGGCCCACGGGTCCTCGTGGCTGGATCGCGGCTCGGCGCCGGCAGAGTCGTCGCGTTCTCCGGGCAGGACTTCGTTTCACCGGGGACCCGAGCGACGCTCCTCGGGAACGCCAACGCCGCCCGCCTGCTGGCCAACGCGGTTCGCTGGGCCGGGGGCAATCGCAGCGGGCCGCCCCGGGTTCTGGTGGACAACGGGCGGGTCGCGGATGTGCTCCGGCGGCAAGGATTGACAGGCATTGAGGTGGTCGGCAGGCGCGGCCGATACGCCGACTGGACCGCTGACGCGCTGGGCGATGCGGAGGTCGCCGTCGGCCTGACCAATGAATGGGGAACCGCACACCTGGTAGAGGCTTCCGTCAGGCCGCTGCGGGCGTTTGTCGAGCGCGGCGGCGGTCTGATCGTTGCCGGCTCGGCTCTTCACTGGGACTGGTGGCTCGAAGAGCGCCACGGGCCGTTCACCGGCAATCTTCTCGTGAGCGGCGCCGGGATCTCGTGGAACGAGGACAGCATCGTCGACATCAGCTCCGCTACCACGGACGTTGACCTGGAGACATTGCCGTCTGCAGTGTGGGCGGCGTGCCTGGACGGACACCGAACCGAAGAAGTCTCGATGCTGTCGGGGGCCTTCAACTCGGCACTCGATCTCGGTCGTTATGAAGAGCTGGACAGGGCCCTCATCCGGTTGGTGTCGGAGACGCCTCCCTTGCCGGTCGCGGCCGACGACCCGCAGTCGTGGCTGGCGGCGGAGGTGGCGGAGACGCTGGGCGCCTACGAGTGGCCGGAGACGCACCCGTGGGCCGCGACATTCCCTGGCCTGCCGGATTCGAGCGCCCGCCGCGTGACCGGGTCCGTCACTGTGGACGCCACGGGAGGCGAGTTTCCGGCGGACGCCCGGCGGCGCGAACGTCGCTTCCCGCTCGGGTTCTACGCTCCTCCCGGCGGCCTCGTCACGATCTCGGTTCCCCACCAGTACGCCACCGGGGCGCTGTGGATCGCGGTGGGCCAGGACCACGACGACCTGCGCCACCCCCACTACGCGGAGCACAACCCGGATCTCAGGACGTGGCGCCGCGCGCCGGCCCTCCGTCGCCTCTTCCGGATGACTGCCGGGACCGCGGTAACGAACGCCTATGGTGGTTCGCTTTCGCTTGTCGTTCCCGAGCACTTCAGGGACGCCATCCCCGTGACCGTCGAGGGGGCGATCCCCATGGCCGTCTATACGGCGGGCCAGTCCACCCTGACGGAGTGGCGCGCCGACCTGAACGCGGGCGCCCCGCAGGCGATCATCCAGACGCTCGGCGGCATCCGGCTGGTGCTCTCGGCCGAAAACGCCCACGACATCTCCGACCCGGGCGAAGTCGCGGCGTTCTGGGACGGGTTCCAGCAACACCATGCGGAACTCGCCGGCGAACCCGTTCGGCGGGCGTACGAGAGCATCTGGCTATTCGATCCGCAGGTCGGCTGGGGATATGCCAACGTGGTAGGGGACCGGATCAACTACCCGCTTCACGGAGAGCACTGGGCGCTGCTGCCGGGTACGGCGGCGGGGCGGGAGTACATCGCCACATTGCCGAATCTGGGGCCGCAGGGCCATCGGATCCCGCCATCCACGGGGTATATCCCGAGGGAGCACGGGGTGGACTGGTGGCTCTTCGGCCACGAGTTGGGCCACCAGTGGCAGACCGAGGACTGGAGGGGCCACGGGGACACGGAGAGAGACAGATACGGTGGAATCACCGAGGTCGGAGTGAACCTGTTCACGATGTACACGCTGAACTACTACGTCTTCAGCGGCGACGATTTCGGCGTTTCTGTGAGGGAGCCGACCCACGGCTGCGCCGCCCCGCTGGACCATGCCGCGTTGGCCAACCGGCGGTGGTCCACCGCCGGCTTCTGCGAGCGGCTTGCGCTGTACCGCCAGCTCATCAGCCAGTTCGGCTGGGACCCGATGCGCCGGACGTTTCATAGTTACTACGATCCGTCGTATCCACGCGAAACGTACGGGGGGCACCTTGACGGCTTCGCCATCCGGTTCAGCACGATGGTCCAGCGCGACCTCGTGGAGTTCTTCCAGCGTTGGGAGTACCCCCTCTCGGGTTCCGCTGAAACCACCATCCGCGACTTCGGTTTCGCCGTTTGGCTGCCGCCGGGTTGGTAGGGACCTCGACCGGATGGGCGGAGCCGTACAGCTCCGCAACCCGCAAGATCAGGAGACGCCAGTGACACGAAACGACCTCCGACTCACCGGATGGGTCATGGCGGCGCTCGTCGCCGCCGCCGCTTCGGGCCTGATCGCTGCCTGTGGCGGCGATTCCGCCACCACCCCGGCGCCCGCACCCGGATCGCCGGTACCCGCACCGCCACCGGCGCCGAGCGTCGAGGGCCTGGTCATCACCACGACGCCGTTCGGTCCGCGTGGATACGTGGGGGGCGAGACCATCGGGGTGCAGGTCGCGTTCAGCGAGGCCGTGACGGTTTCCGGCGCGCCGCTGCTGAAGCTCGGCATCGGGGCGGACCTTCGGGACGCCGCGTGGGACGAGGAAGCGAGCGACGGTGCGTCCCTCGTGTTCGGCTACGTGGTGACCCTGGAGGACCTGGACGAGAACGGCATCAGCATCGGTGGCGACGCTCTCGACGCGGGTGACGGGACGATCCGGAACGCGGCCGGGGTGGAGGCGGATCTCGATATCGGCGACCACGCCATCGCCGACGCCGCCGCCCATCGTGTCCTCGGGCCGCCAGCGGAAGGATGCGGCGACCAGCGATCGCTGGCGTTGGGTCACGAGGCCCAGTTCGGAAATCACGGAATCGTCCGGGACTGGGATGGAACGCCGCTTCGGGTGGACCTGATCCGGAACTTCCCGGACTTCGTCACCGACAACGACCTGCGGGAGCTGCTCGATCCGATCAGCCGGTTGGCCGATCGGATCGAGGCCCAGCTCGGGTACTCCATCCTGGAGGTGGGTGGCCTCGTCGAGGTTCCGTCCCGCGCCCCGGAGGGCTGGGATCAAGACTGGCGGCGGTACTGGTCGGAGCGGACGCTCGTAGCCAATCCGGGCGAGATCCTCGTGTTCTACCTGGATGACTACGGCGCCGGCTGGGGAGAGGAGGGTTCCCCGATGAGCGCCCACGTCTGCTGCGGCACGACCAGCTACAACAAACGGGCGCTGGGACCCATGTGGACGGGTGACGACCCCTGCTGTCAGGGGGACGCCAACCAGTACACCCGCGAGGGACAAGCCATCGTCCACGAGGTGTTTCACCTCCTGGGCTTCAAGCACTACTCCGACCAGGAACATCTCATCGGGGTCAAGATGTCGCCCGGTGGGCTCGACAGTCCGTGGGAGAGCGGCTCCTTGTTCTATCACGCGACTCCGTCCGACATCGAGAACCTGCGGTGCATTTTCCCCAGGGGAGGATGAGAGGGGCGCCGAACCTTCCGTACCCATCCATCGGGACCATCAGGAGACGGTCATGATGATCCGATTCCATATCCTTACTCGTGCTCTTTGCGGGCTCGCTCACGGCCGGGTGTCAGAATTTGGAACTCCCCCTCGGCCGCCCCAACCTCGGAGAGACGGTCCAGGAATTCTTCCTGGCGGCGCTTGAAGCCAGATGCGAAGACGCCTTTGGGCGAGTGGGCCGCGAGCTACAACGACACGATGACGGGCGAGATTGTCGTCGTGAGTTCGAAAGGAACAGACTGGCTGCGGGAGTTTCGAGACTCGCTGGTGTAGAAGTCGAAATCGTGAACGTGGAGTTTGATGGGGACGATGTCGCCCGGGTGGAGTACAGGATGGTCGCCATGGGCAGGAGATCGCCGGCATCCGTCGTCGTGCTGAAGATGTTTGATGGTGCATGGCGGATAACGGCGTTGGACTGACCGGTCCTCAGTCGAGGTTCACCAGCGGGCGAGCCAACCGCGATGTGTCTTTGGTGTGGCTTGGCAAATATTTCGCGGTACTGCCTGCTTCCGTTACAGCCGGTGGTGCGAGTGACGTGCGCACCGAGAATAATGATGGGGATTTCACACGTTGGCAACACAAGTGTCGCCATCAAATGAAACGCAAGTATGCGACAACGCGGGTGGCGTACGCTGTTGGCGCAGGGCGGCGGTTGCGCCGCGGTGGTTCTTCCGGAACGGTGCTAATTTCCGTCCCGCTGTCGCCGCCCGCGGACGACCGGACGCACGGCGCGGAAAACTTCCACACATGTCTCTCGCCAGACCGCGACACAACCCCGGCTTCCTCACCGACAGCGAGCTGGTGGAGTCGTTCTGCGGGCGCGGGCACGAGTTCGACGCCGTCGTGGAGCGCCTGCGTACGGTGGCCCGGCGCGAGAGTTCCTCCGGAATCGAGGACCCGAAGCACCAGATCCTGATCGGGCCGCGGGGCAGCGGCAAGACGTTCCTGCTCCTGCGGGTGGCGGCCGAGCTGCGCCGCGACCCCGAACTCGCGGCGGGTTTCTTCCCGATCTGTCTCGCCGAGGAAAGCTACGAGGTCGCGGCGGCCGGCGAGTTCTGGCTGGAGTGCCTGGCGCGGCTCGGCGACCAGGCGCCCGAGCCCGAGCGGCGGCACCTGCGCCGCTCGCTCGAAAAGGCGCGGTCGGTCGTGGACGACCGGACGCTCTCCAAGGATTGCCGCCGGGCTTTGCGGCGCTTCTCCAAACGGGTGGAGAAACGGCTTGTTCTCGTCGTCGAGAACCTGGACATGCTGCTGGAGGACCTGCAGGACGCGGACGCGGCGCGCCGGCTGGCGAAGTCGCTCCGCGCCGAAGACCGGATCGTGCTGCTGGCGAGCGCGAGCGGCCCCTTCCGGGCGATCTCGGATCCGGAAGGTCCGCTGCGCGGCATCTTCCACGAATCCGTCCTGCGCCCCTTCGATACGGAGGAGTGCGGCGCGCTCTGGGAGAGCGTGTCGGGGAAGCGGCCGGCGCCGCCGACGATCCGGGCGCTCGAGATCCTGACCGGCGGGAACCCCCGGCTGATCGCCATCGTGGCCCGTTTCGGCGCGGAGCAGTCCTTTCCCCGGCTCATGGCGGAGCTGCTCGCGTTGGTGGACGACCACACGGACTACTTCCGCAGCCGGATCGAGTCGCTGGCGCCGCAGGAACGGCGCGTCTGCCTCGCCCTCGCCGGGCTCTGGAAGCCGGCCACCACCCGGCAGATCGCCGCCGAGGCCCGGCTCGACACGAACCGGTGCAGCGCCCAGCTCGCGCGGCTCGTCGCGCGCGGCGACGTGCAGGTCGTGGGCGGCACCGCCCGCCGCAAGCAGTACTACCTGACGGAGCGCCTCTACAACATCTACTACCTGCTGCGGCGCCGCCGGGGAGCGGCCGACGCCGTCACCGCGCTGGTCCGCTTCATGGAAGCGTTCTACGCGGCGTCCGAGGCGCACGACGTGGTGATGCGGGAACTGGAGAGCGACGACGACGGGGCGGACTGGAAGGATGCGCTGGCCTCGGCGATCCGGGAGGAGCGCCCGCCGGGCGGCGGCGAGGGAGCGAACGGCCGCGCCCTGGACGGCGAGGTGGCGGACCGGGAGGCGCGCGCGAAGGCGATCCTCCTCGCCTGCGCCACCGCCCCGGTTCCGGAGATCGAGGCGGCGCTTGCCTCGCTCGACCGCCTGTTGACCGAATCGGCCCCCCCGGAGCGGCTTCGCTGGAGCGAACGGGTGGCGGGCGCGCTGCTCCACCGGGGGTGGGCGCTCCGCGATGCGGGACTCCCGGAGGAAGCCCTGAAGGTCTGGTCCGAGGTCGCCGGCCGCTTCGGAGGCGAGGCGCCGCTGCGGAAGACGGTGGCGCGAGCGGTCTTCGATCGGGCGTACGTCCTGCACGAGCTCCGGCGCTGGGAGGAGGCCGTTGCCGCCTGCGACGACTTCCTGCGGCGCGCGGACGACGGCCAGCCGCCGCTCGTCGTGGCGGCGGCGCTGCTCTACAAGGCGATGGGCCTTGCCGCCCTGCGACGGCCGGACCGGGCGCTGGCCGCCTGCGAGGAGATGGTGGGCCGCTTCGGCGCGGAGGAGCCGGAGCCGGTGCGGCGGGAGGTCGCGGCCGCCCTCGCGCTGAAGGGCGACATCCTCTCCCGGCGGGGCGCTCTCGAGGAGGCGCGCGAAGCGTTCGAGGAGGCCGCGGCGCGGGTTCGGGTGGGCACCGGCCGGCCGAGCTGGCGGAGGCAGTTCGCCCTGATCGGGAAGGCCGACGTCGAGTACCGCCTCGGCCGCTACGGGCAGGCCCGGGAAACGGCCGCGCGGCTCTGCGGAGAACCGGACCGGACGGAGTCCGGAATCGGCGCCGAGGCGTCCGCGGTCCGCGCGGCGGCGGCGCTGGCGGGCGGGGAGACAGCGGCCGGCATCCGGTGGACCGAGGAGCTCCTCGAACTCCTGGCGGGGCAGTCGCTGTCCCGGCGGACCCTCCGCTACCTGATGGAGATCAGCAACCGCGTCGGGCCGGAACGGATGTTCGACCTCATTGAGGCGTCGGCGTCGCGGGCCCTGCTGCTGCCGCTGGCGACGGCGCTCGGCAAGCGCGCGGGGCGGATGCCCCCCGTGCCGCTCGAGGTCGTGGAGGCGGCCCGGGACGTGGAGCGGAAGATGGGTGTCCTGGGGTTGCCGGCCGCGGAGAACACATAAGCCAGGAGCGCTGGAGCGCCGGCCAGGAGCGCCGGCCAGCTCAGCCAGCAGGGCCGCCAGCGCCGGCACATCCATGGTTGGGGTTGCGTCGTGCGCGGCGCGGAGCGCCGCGGTGCCGGTCTGGAGACCGGCGTTCCAAGCCGGTGCGCCATGCGGGTGGGTCGCGGCACGCGACCCCGTTGGATGCCGCCGTCCGGAAACAGCGCGGACGGCCCGCCGCTGCTACGATGCGTAGCCCCGTTCCGCCGTGTTCCGTAGCACCCCGAGCCTCGCCGCGCTGACGCTCGCGGCGGCCCCGTTCGCCGCTCCCGCTACGGCCCAGTACGGCTACTTCCCGGAACAGCCCGAGGCAGTGGAAGTGGCGGATCTCGCGCGGCGTCCCAGCTTCTACCACGAGAAGGCGGTGCTCACCCGCGGCAGGCTGGGCTTTTCTGTCGGGTTCGGGATGAACGAGCGGGTGATGGCGCTCGAGGATCCGGAGTCCATTGACGAGATCCTGATGGCCCAGCCCTACATGAGCAGCAACGACCTTGCCTTCATGGGCGCCGGAGAAGTGGAGGTCGAGGGTTGGTTCTTCGCCACCCGCATGGTGGATGAGTTCACCCTCCGTTCGCATCCGATCCTCAGGAACTATCCGTACGACCCCTCGTGGGGCGATTCCATGGACATGCGCAGGGAGGGTTTCCTGGCCATCGTGGCGGTGACCCCGATCGGCGACACCGAGAGCGTGGTCTCCGAACGCGAGCGCGAGGCGGCGGCCGAGATGGCGGCCGGCGACGCGATCAAGATCGAGGCGGGCAGCGCCGCCTTCCTCACCCTCGACCAGTTGATCGCCGATCCCGATCCCTGGCTGAGCCAGCGGGTCGAGGTGATCGGCAAGTTCCGGGGCAACAACCTGTTCGGCGATCTCTCCATCAAGGACAAGAAGACACCGCGCGACTTCGTGATCAAGACCAGCGACGACGCGATCTGGGTCACCGGGATGCGCCCCGCGGGGAACGGGTTCCGGTTCGATCCCACCCGCCGCCGCGATACCGGCAAGTGGCTGCGGGTGTACGGAAGGCCGTGGACCTCGGAGGGAATGGTCTATCTGCGCGCCGAGCGGCTCGAACTGGCCGACCGTCCCGACGACGACTCCCTGGAGCCGGTGGACATCCGGGTCGCCGAGAAGGAAGCCCGCGAGGCGGACGTGAGTCCGCTCCGGGTGGTCTTCTCGCTGCCGCTCGACGGGGAACGGGAGATCCCGCTCGACAGCGAGTTCCGGGTGCAGTTCTCGAACCGGATGGCGGCGGAGAGCTTCCACGCCGCGGTGGACCTCCTCTACGGCGACGAGCCCTACGTGGACAACCCGTTCCCGGAACTGGAGGTCAGCTACGACGACGGGAGCCGGAGCCTCCTCGTCGTTCCCAACGGGTCGCTCGAACCGGAACGCGAGATCCATCTGATCCTCTACCGGGAGATCGAAGACGAGCACGGCCAGGGGCTCGAGCCGCAGCCGCTGGCGGCCGAATGGGATGACGATGCGGTCTGGGTGCTCTCCTTCCGCACCGCCTCCCGGTGAGCGCCGTTTCCCGGCGGCGCGCTGACGCCCCGCCGGTAGCCCTCACCATCGCCGGGTCGGACTCCGGGGGCGGGGCCGGCGTCCAGGCCGACCTGAAGACCTTCGCGGCGCACGGGGTGTACGGCCTGTCGGCGGTCACCGCGGTCACCGCGCAGAACACCGTCGCGGTGACCGGGGTGCAGGAGATCGAGCCGGAACTGGTGGCCTCCCAGATCGCCGCGGTGGTCTCCGACTTTCCGGTGGGGGCGGCGAAGACCGGCATGCTGTCCTCCGCGGCCATCATCCGGGTGGTGGCGCGGGCGGTGGACGACCACGAACTGCGGGTCGTCGTGGACCCGGTGATGGTCGCGAAGAGCGGCGACCGGCTGCTCCAGCCGGACGCGGTGGAGACGCTCCGCGACGAGCTCCTGCCGCGGGCGGCGCTCCTCACCCCGAACCTCCCGGAGGCTGCCGACCTCACCGGGCTCCAGGTGGAAGATGAGGACGACATGCGGGCCGCCGGAGCGAAACTCCTGGAGATGGGCGCCCGGGCGGTGCTCATGAAGGGAGGCCATCTCGACGGCGACAAGGTGGTGGACCTCTTCCTCGAGGGGAACCGCGTCCTCCGCTTCGCCGGCCAGCGGATCCGCACCCGGGCCACCCACGGCACCGGCTGCACGCTGTCGGCCGCGGTGGCGGCGAACCTGGCGCTCGGCCGCACCCTGTCCGTGGCGGTGAAGCGGTCGCGCCAGTACCTGCGCACGGCGATGCTGCGGGCCGCTCCCCTCGGCGAGGGCCACGGCCCGCTCGGGCACCTGCCGCCCCCGTCCTGATGGAACGGTTCCGGATCACCGCCGAACCGCTGGACGCGAACGCCATCGCGGCGGGGCTTCCCACCCCCGAGGACGGCGCGGTGGTCGTCTTCTCGGGGATCGTCCGCGCTCAGAACCAGGGGCGGCAGGTCCTCCATCTCGAGTACGAGGCGTACGAGGCCATGGCGTACCCGGTGCTCGAACGGGTGGCGGAGGACGTGAGCCGGCGTTTCGGGGTCGAGCGCCTGCGGATCCACCACCGGATCGGGCGGGTGGACATCGGCGAGTCCAGCGTGCTGGTCGCGGCCGCCTCGCCGCACCGCGGCAGCGCCTTCGAGGCGGCCCGGCACGCCATGAACGAGATCAAGCGCATCGTGCCGATCTGGAAGCGCGAGTTCTTCGAGGGCGGGGACGTCTGGGTGGAGGGGCCGAAGGAGCCGGTGACCGAATGACCGGGTCCGGGTCCGTCACGGTGCTGCTCTTCGCCGCCGCTCGGGAGGCCGCGGGACGGGGACGCCTGGAGGTCCCCTATCGGGAGGGACTCACCGCCGCCGAGGTCTGGAAGGACCTGGAGAGCGAGCGCCCCGCCCTGGCGCCGCTTTCCGGCTCGGTCAGCGTCGCGGTGAACCACCGCTTCGTCCCTCGGGACACGCTGCTCGCCGCCGGCGACGAACTGGCCTTCCTCCCCCCCGTCAGCGGCGGCTGAGGAGCGGCGCGTTCAGCGCCAGGCGACCGGCTCCAGGCCCTCGGCGCCCGGGATGCGGCGCTTCGGGAGTGGGGGCGGAGCACCCATGTCCAGCATGAGGTGCCAGTAGCTCCAGGAACGAGCGTTGAAGATGCCCGGGTGGGCGTTCCGCAGGGCGGCGCGAAGTTCGTCGTCGTCGAAGTGGGACCGGACCTCGCGAAGTTCCTCGATGGTCCCGTACGTCATGGCGTGGTTGAGAAACAGCACCGCGTCGCGCAGGGTCTCTTCCGGCGTCTGGAACCAGACGACGCGACGGGCAACCTGCAGGAGTTCCGTTGGGACGGAAGATCTTGTCCGGGCGGCGGAATCCGTGCTCATGCCCACCGTTCGAGCCGGAGGCCTTCGAACCAGCGGAAGTCCCGCTGGTTGCGCGTGACGAGGGTGAGATCGTTGACCCGCGCAATCGCCGCGATCTGGCCGTCCATGAACGGAGGCGTTCTGCCGGCCGACATGAGCCTCGCGCGCTCGCCGGCATGCCATTCCGCGGCCCTCCGGTCATAGTCGAGGATCGGCAGGCTCGCCAACACGACCTCGGCCAGATAGGACTCGATCGAGTCGCGCCGCCGAGAGGGTGGAAGTCGTTCGCACCCGAAGCGCAGTTCGTGCCAGACGGGCGCCGCGATCGCGGATTCGTCCTCGTGTCGCTCCAACCAGCGGAGCACCTTGGCTGACGGCGCCGGGCGGGTTGGCTCCGAAACCACGTCGGAGTCCAGAAGGTAGCGGGGCGTCACCACTGGAAGTCTCGTCCCGGCGAGCGGTCGCGGACACTGGCGAAGATCTCATCGGGATCCAGGTCGAGTGCCGCAAGGTCGGTCTTCTGAACGAACGCCCGATACGCCTCCATGAAACCCGGCCGTCCGCGCGAAAGGTCCTCGAACCTCCGCCGGCTGACCAGCACCGCGACGGGTTCTCCCCGCCGACTGATTTCGACGGTACTCCCGCCCTCGGCGGCCCGGATGAGCGCCGGGAGGTGGCGGCGGGCCTCCGCGACGGAGTGACGACGGCGTTCCTCGTTCGTGTTCATATAGATGTACATTAGCGCCTCGCCCGCCTCGGGGAAAGGATCGCCATGCCGCTTCATCGTCTTCTCTCTGTTGTCGCCGTTCTGGTCGTGGCCACCGGGGCCGCCGCCCAGCCGCTCCCGCCCGGGGTCACGCCGGAACTCGTGGACCGCGCCCGCGAGTTGCTCCGCAGCGTTCCCTTCGCCGACGGGCACAACGATCTGCCGAGTTCGCTGCTCGACGTGGTCCGGGGCGATCTCGATGCGCCGGGCGCGGATTTGAGCCGGGTGCAGATGGAGCTGCCCGCCGACATCCCGCGGCTCCGCGAGGGTGGGGTCGGGATGCAGTTCTGGTCGGCCTTCGTGGATACGGACTTCATCGCCACCGGGGACTCGCTCCGGCAGGCGATCCGCCAGATTGATGTCATCCACCGGTTCGTGGACCGCTACGAGGACTTCGAGTTCGCCCGCACCGCCGGCGACATCGAGCGGGCGTACGCCGCCGGACGGATCGCCTCCATGATCGGCCTCGAGGGCGGCCACGCGATCGAGGGCTCCACCGCGGCGCTCCGGATGTTCTTCGAACTGGGTGTCCGCTACGTGACGCTGACCCACTTCCGGACGCACGACTGGGCGGACGCGGCGACCGACATTCCGCTGCACCGGGGTCTCTCGCCCTTCGGCGAGGAAGTGATCCGCGAGATGAACCGCCTCGGGATGTTCGTGGACCTGTCGCACGTGAGCGCCGAGACGATGCGCGACGCCCTCCGGATCAGCGAGGCGCCGGTGCTCTTTTCCCATTCGGGGGCGCGGGCGGTGAACGCCCACCCGCGCAACGTGCCCGACGACGTGCTGCGGCTGCTCCCCGCGAACGGCGGGGTGGTGATGATGGACTTCATTCCCGGCTACGTGGTGCCCACGCCGCCCGAATGGCTCGCGCGGGAGGGCATTGAGGCCGAAGAGGACCGGGCGGCCATGGGGATGGGCGCCGCCGAGCCGGTCTGGGGGGCGCTCCGGAACCGCGAACGCGAGCGGCTCCGGGCCGAGCTGGACGACGAGGCGGAGGTGGCCCGGCTCCTCTCCCGCTGGGAGGCGGACAACCCGATGCCGCGCGGCACGGTCTCGGACGTCGCCCTGCACATCGAACACATCCGGGACGTGGCGGGGCTGGCCCACATCGGCATCGGCTCCGACTACTACGATCCGGGCGGCCCGTCCATGGTGGAGGGGCTCGACCACGTGGACCGGTTCCCGGTGCTCTTCGCCGAACTGCTGCTGCGGGGCTGGTCCGAGGAGGACCTCCGGCAGATCGCCGCCGGGAACGTGCTGCGGGCGCTTCGCGAGGTCGAGCGGGTGGCGGCGGAACTCCGGGAGACGCGGTCGCCGTCCACGGCTGATCTGCGGGGCGTGGGGGCCCGGTAGGAGCCAGGTGCCGGTGATTTCAGAACGGCGGAACGGTCTGGAGCGCCGGCTTCAGCCGGCACCGCGGGCCGAAGGCGGGCGGCGGTGCGGCGCGCCCGGGCCAGGAGGGCGCGACCGAGTGGCCCCAGTCCATAGGGCTGTCGAAGGTCGTGCCGTGCCGGCTGAAGCCGGCGCTCCAAGCCATCGGGCCGTCACGCGGGGGCAGGGGCGGGCGGTCCGCCGCGCTTCGCGCGGCGGGTGCGGGCTGAAGCCGGCGTTCCGGGCCGGCGGCGTCATCCGTTGACGCTGAGGACTGGGGGTCGCGTTTCGCGGCCTGCGGCCGCGATGCCGGCCGGAGGCCGGCGCTCCGATCAGCCCAGGCTCTTGTGGAGCCGGGTGGCGCGGCGTTCGAGTTCCTTCCGGTAGCGGCGGCTCGTTTCCGGGCCCATCTCGATCCGGGGGAGCCGTTCGAGGGCGTCCTCGACGTGGGTGAGCGCCCGGGCCGGTTCCTTCCGCTGGTGTTCCTCGTGCTTGGCGAGCCAGACGAGCATGTCGAGCCGCTCTCGCGAATCGGAGATGCTGACCCGGCGCCAGAGTTCGATGGCGCCTTCCCAGTCGCCGAGCTGCTTGCGCCGTTCTCCGAGGTCGAGCAGGCAGCGGTCGCGGTTCCGGCCGGAGAGGCCGGCGGACAGCGCCCGCTCCAGGAGCGGGATCGCGACCTCCGACTCCCCGCGCCGCCAGAAGTGGTGTCCCGCGCCGTGGAGGTCGGCGGGATCGTCGCTGTGCCAGTCCTCGTCCATCCGCTCGAGCGCCCGGAGCGCGAGCGCGGCCAGCGTGACGATGTCGTAGCGGTTGTGCGCCAGCACCGACTCCATGGCGGGGTGGTGTCCGTAGCGGAGGAAGTCGAAAAACACCTGGGGGATCCGGTCTCCGGGGATGTCGTCGTCGCGCTCGACTTCGAGGAGCTCCCGTTCGAGGGTGGCGAGGCGGGCGTTCTCGTGGCGCGGCTTGAAGAGCCGCCGCGCCGGATGCAGCAGATCCAGATGACGCGTGTCCCGGAAGGGGGAAGCCACGCCGTTCAACGCGAACCGGGTCTCCAGCAGCGGCAGGTCGAAACTGCCGCCGTTGTAGGTCACGAGGTCGCGGCGGCCGGCCGCCAGGACAGCGAGGTCCTCCAGCATGGCGGCCTCCCCCAGCGGGCTGCGCAGGAGGAACTGCGTGACCCGGAAGCGGTCTCCCTCCACGAAGCCGACGCCGATCAGGAAGGCGAAGGTGCCGGTGCCCCCGGCGAGTCCGCTGGTCTCGGTGTCCACGAAGAGCGCCCGCGAGAGGTCCACACCGGGCTCCTCGGGGCGGATCTGGAGGCGCCGGGTGGCGTCCTCCCGCGCATCGAGGAGCCGCGCCAGCGTCTCGCCGCCGTAACGCGATTCCAGCGGAACGTCGTGGTCTTCCCGCGTGAAGGGTTCTTCCGGCGTCCCGGCCGCCCGTTCGGACGCGACGAACCGGTCCTCCGCTCCGAACGCAGGTTCGGGCCCGGCCTCCCGGACCGATGGCCGGGCCTCCGCGCCCGAGGCGACCCGGAGTTCCTTCCAGCCCTGCTCCGTCCGCCGGATGAGTTCCCGGGCGCGCGCCAGCCGGGCGGCCTTTTCGTCTCCGTACCGGTCGTCCCCGCGGGGTTCTTCGGGAATCCCCGGGAACGCTCCGTCCGCGGGGGCCTCCGGCAGCGGCGCCTCCGCCGCCGGCTCGGGGGCGGCGGCGCGGCCCACGACCTGCGCCCGGCTGCGCCGGATCCGTTCCGCGAGGGAGCCTCGGTTCGGCGCCATGGACCGCGTCACCGGGCGGCCCCCGAAGCGACGGCCTCCGCCGCCTCGCGCCCCCGGATCCGCTGGAGAATGGCGACGGCGGCGGCCTTCCCGTGGCGGCCCACCTCGCCGGCCGGCCCGACGCACGACGGACATCCCGCCTGGCACGGGCAGCGCTCGATCAGCCCGAGCGTCTCGGCGAGCAGGGTGGCCCGGGACTCCCAGAGCGGCTCCGAGAACCCGATGCCGCCCGGAACGTTGTCGTAGATGAAGATCCGGGTCACCGCGTCCGATTCGCCGGGCTCCGCTTCCGCGGGGTCCGAGTGGGGCGGCCCGGCGTCCCGCGAGCCCGTCCCGATGGCGGACCCGATGTCGTGGGACTCGCACATAAGGAACGTGGTGGCCACCGCGCGCATCGCGTTCCTGATCCCGCGGATGCCGTCCCGGCGGTCTTCGGGACCGAAAGGGACCGCCGCCAGCACCTCGGGCGGCGCCTCGAGCCAGAACGCGGTGGTGTGCATCTCGACGGCGGGCAGGTCGAGTTCGCCGGAGCCCACGTTCTCGCCCGTGAAGAACTTGATCTTCTTGAAGCCGACGACCTGCTTGACGACGTGGACCTCGCCGTGCGACGCCGGCGCGGACGGCTCCGGCGCGGCCTCGAAGGCGTCGAGGATGGTGACCTTGGTGTGGGTGACCGCGTCCGTGTAGTAGTCGCTCTCGATGGGGCGGACCTCGGCCCGCCGCTCCTGATGGTCCAGTTGTTCGACGTAGTAGGTGTCGCTCTCGAGCATGTAGATGGCCTTCTCGTGGAGGGTCGAGTGGGCGCTCACGAAGTCCACCTCCGCGATGACCCGTCCGCTCTCCCGGTCGTGGACCACGAAGTTGTCGGAGCTGATCGAGCGCAGGCTCACGCTGTTCGCCGGGTAGGAGTCGGCCGTCCAGAACCAGCGGTCGCCGGCCCGGTAGAGGATCCTCTCCTCCTCGAGCACCCCGAGCAGTTCTTCGAGGTTCTCGTCGCCGAACCGCTCCCCCTTGCGGAACGGCAGCTCGAAGGCCGCGCACTTGAGGTGCTCGATCAGGACCTGGAGGTTCTCCGGATTGATCAACCCCCGCTCGGGCGTCCCTTCGAAGAAGTAGTCCGGGTGCTGGATGACGAACTGGTTGATCGGGGTCGAGTTCGCCACCAGCACCGCCGCCGCGGTCCCGCCGCGGCGTCCCGCCCGTCCCGCCTGCTGCCAGGTGGAGGCGATGGTTCCGGGGTAGCCGGAGATCACCGCGACGTCGAGGCTGCCGATATCAATCCCCAGTTCCAGCGCGTTCGTGGAGACGACGCCGAGGACGCTCCCGTTCTTGATGCCGTCCTCGATCTCCCGCCGCTTCTTCGGCAGGTAGCCGCCCCGGTAGCCGCGGATCCGGTCGCTCCGGTCGGGACGGGTCTCGATGTCCTGCTTCAGGTACTTGACGAGCACCTCGGTCTGGGTGCGGGAGCGGGCGAACACGATGGTCTGCAGGTCGCCCTTCAGGAAACCTCCGGCGATCCGGCGCGTCTCGCCGAGCGCCGAGCGGCGGATGCCGAGTTCCGGGTTCACCACCGGAGGGTTGTAGAACAGGAAGAAGCGTTCCGGCCGGGGGGCGCCGCTGCGCTCCACGAGGGAGATGGGGCGCTCGGTGAGCCCCTCCGCCAGCTCGCGCGGGTTCGCGATGGTGGCGGAACTGAGGATGAACCGGGGGGCCGCGCCGTAGTGGGCGCACACGCGGCGGAGCCGCCGGAGCAGGTTGGCCAGATGACTGCCGAACACCCCCCGGTAGGTGTGCATCTCGTCAATGACGACGAAGCGCAGGTTCTCGAAGAGCTTGGCCCACTTCGTGTGGTGGGGGAGGATGCCCGCGTGGAGCATGTCCGGGTTCGTGACGACGATGTGCGCCCGGGTGCGGATGCTGCGGCGGGCGTCGCCGGGGGTGTCCCCGTCGTAGACATCGGCGCGGACGTCCTCCCCGAGCAGGTCCTTGAGGCTGAGGATCTCCTTCTTCTGGTCCTGGGAGAGCGCCTTGGTGGGGAAGAGGTAGAGCGCGCGGGCGTCGGGCTCCCGGAGGATCCGGTTCAGGACCGGCGCGTTGTAGCAGAGGGTCTTGCCCGAAGCGGTCGGGGTGACCGCGGCGACGTCCTCCCCCGCCTCGACCCGGTCGAGCACCTCCCGCTGGTGGGAATAGAGCTGCTCGACGCCCCGGCGGCGGTAGGCGTCCCGCAGGCGGGGGTCCAGGTGATCGGGAAAGTCGCGGTAGTCGCCGGGTTCCGCCGGGAAGTGGCGGAGCGCGGTGACTCCCCGGAGTGCGGCGCCGGCATCCAGTTCGGCGACCAGCGACCGGATTGCGGCGCGCCGCTCGGGTAGCGTGAGACTCGTTGGCTCGGCGGCGGGCGTCCTGTCGGGGCCGGGTTCCATTGTCGGGCGGCCGCCCATCGGCGACCGGTTGGGGACTGTACCCGGCGCCCGAGACAGATTCGGCCACCCCGGTTCGGCCACGCCGGAACCCTGGCGGAAGCGTGTGGGAATCGAACCCACCATCCCGGGGGCTAACCCGGAATCAACGGATTTGAAGTCCGCGGAGGCCGCCAGACCCCATGCGCTTCCGGAGAGGCGAACCGGGAGCGGGTCACCGGTTCACCGGCCGCGGGCCCCATCTCCGGCGCCGGCGCTCCCGGTAGCGAGCGCGACGACCTCGATGGCGGCCTCACGCATGGTAACCGCGAGCGTCCGTCCGTCGGGGCTCACGCTCGGCTGGAGCGCGCCGAGCGCGCCGGTCGTCACCTGCTCCGTCGCGCCGGTGGGGATGTCCACCCGCCACACCTGGAAGGGCCCGAAGCCGTCGTTCCGCGAGTAGAAGAGCGACGCGCCGTCGGCGCTCCATTCGGGCGCGCTGTACGGTTCGCCGTTGACGAAGGAGAGGACCGCCGTGGGAGTTCCACCCGCCGCCGACACGGTGTAGATGGTGACGCGTCCGTCCTCGAGCGAGCGTCCGTAGAAGGCCAGCCGCTCGCCGTCCGGCGAGAAGCGCGCGCCCATGGCGGAGCCTTCGAACCCGTCGAGCGGGACCCGGACCGGGTCGGCGACCGCGTGCCCGGTGGCGGGATCAACGGCGATCGTGTACACGGACCCCCGGTTCCCCTCGAGCGGCGGGCCGTTGCTGCTGAAGGCGAGTGTCCGCCCGTCCGGACTCCAGTCCGGCTCGCCGTTGTCCGCGCCCCGCCCGAACCGTGTGAGCCGGGTGGGTCGGTCGCTGCCGCCCACCCCGACGAGCCAGATGTCGTCGCTTTGCTCCAGGTGCCCGTGGAAGGCGAGCCAGCGGCCGTCGGGCGACCACGCCGCGCCGTAGTCTTCGTGCTCCTCCGCGAGGAGCATCCCGACCGCGCCGGCCGGGGCACCGTCAGCGTCGAGCTCGAGGATGCCCAGGTCGAAGTCCACGGGCATGCGGAGGCGCCGCCAGGAGAAGGTGACGAAACCCAGCGCCCTGCCGTCGGGGCGCCAGGAAGGCAGGAAGGCGCTCGTGGAGCCTGCCGTGGTCACGTCGTCGGGTTCCCCGCCGGTCGCCGGAACGAGGCCCACCGCGGTCCGGGTGTGGTACACGCTGAGGGCGATCCGACCGTCGGCGAGCGGCGTGACCGCGAGCACGTCACGGCCGCCCGACTCCAGCCGTTCGGGCGGGCCTCCGTCCAGCGGCACGCGCCAGCCGGTGAGGAGCGGGTCGCCGTTCCCCGCCGCCGCGAGATAGAGCGCGCCGCCGTCGGGGGACCACTCCACGCGGGTGTCCCATCCGAACCGGAGGTCGGCGGTGAGCGTCCGGGTCTCGCCCGTCGCGATCTCCGTCACGGCCAGCGCCCCGCGCCAGCCCGCGACGCGAAAGTACGCGACCGAGCGCCCGTCGGGGGACCGCACCGGCGCGGCCCACCCCCCGGCGTCGGCGACGAGCACGGTCGCGTGGTCGGCTCCCGGTGCGTACGCGACCCACGCGGTACCGGCATCCGCGTGCCGGAGCGCGGTCACGGTCCCGTCGGGCAGCAGTCGCGGATAGTCAAGGCGCGCGGCCCCGGGATCCACGATGCGCGACTCCTCGCCGGTGTCCGGATCCAGGGTCCAGACCCCGTGACTCTCGGGCCGGCGGTCAACGTAGACGACGCGCGAACCGTCGGGCGACCACGTCACCCGCGACCGTCCCGCCGGCCTCGTCGTCACCATGCGGCCGGCGCCGGTGGCTGCGTCGTACACCGACAGCGACCTCGTGTCCGCGGCGTAGTCGGCGAACAAGACCCGATCGCCGGCAGGCGACGGGATGCCCGGGTAGGCGTCGTAGAGGTCGGTGTGGACGTGTCGGGCGAGCACGACGTCCGAGATCTCTGCGACGCCACTTCCGCAGGCCGCCGCCACGAGGAGCGGC
Organism: Vicinamibacteria bacterium; assembly: GCA_963555995.3. GTDB lineage: Bacteria > Acidobacteriota > Vicinamibacteria > Marinacidobacterales > Marinacidobacteraceae > Marinacidobacterium. Next base: position 234,334 of record OY821641.1, read on the forward strand.
GCCGCCACGAGGCCGCGGCGCACCGCCGAGGGACGCCGTGACCGCCGGGGAGACCGCAGCGCCCGGCTCGCTCCTCCTAGCGCCCGTACCCCGGCGCCGAGAGCACAGGATCTCGTGACCATCTCGCAACTCCCATCCCGGGTGGAGCTGACGGGGATCGAACCCGTGACCTCGTGAATGCCATTCACGCGCGCTCCCAGTTGCGCCACAGCCCCAACCCAGGTCGTCTGGACGCAGCGGAGTGTACCGCGCCCTCGAGTTGCGGAAATGCCCTCGCGCGGATTCTCGCGTCGGAGGGTCGGGTCGGCTGATCGGCAGGTAGTGGCGCATCTGGGCAGGTAGTGTTACTATGTCGCTCTCTATCTACACATAAGGAATACTACATGGCTCTGAACATCCGCAATTCCGAGGCGGAACAACTCGCTGCCGAACTCTCCCGGATCACCGGGGAGACGAAAACGGCGGCGGTAGCGAGAGCATTGCGAGAGCAGCTTGCCCGTGTACGGCGCGACCGGGACACGATGAGCCTCGCCGATCGGCTGGTGGCAATCGGAAGGGAGTGCGCGGCTCTCCCGGTTCTCGACGAGCGTTCTGACGACGAGATCCTCGGCTATGGCGAGGATGGGCTTCCGGGCTGATGGTCGTTGACGCTTCCCCGCTGCTCGCGATCCTGCAAGCCGAACCTGAGGCCCGGCGCTTTGCCGAGGCGATCGAGGCGGCGTCGCGCCCGACGCTCTCCGTCGTTTCCTTCGTGGAAGCCTCCATGGTTCTGGACTCCCGATACGGGCCTGCCGGAAGAGACCGTCTCGACCGCCTGCTCCGGGAGAGCGGCGTGGAAATCGCGCCCTTGGACTTCGAGCAGGCCCAGATCGCTCGCGACGCGTTCCGCGACTTCGGCAAGGGGCGCCACCCGGCGCGTCTGAATTTCGGCGACTGTTTCTCCTATGCGCTCGCGAAACAGCGGAGTGAGGCACTGCTCTTCAAGGGCGCCGATTTCATCCACACGGACGTCCGCGCCGCCGTCGCGCCGTAGGCCCCCCGGGCGATCCCCGTCGCAGACCGGCCTCAGCCGCCGGCTTCCCCGAGGATCAGGTCCGGGAGGAAGAGGCTCGCCTCCGGCCAGAAGGTGACGATCCCCAGCACCACCAGCAGTGCCGCGATAAAGAACACGTTGACCTTCATCACCTCCGAGATCTCGGTCTTCGCGATGGAGCAGGTGGTGATCAGCACCGAGGCCACCGGGGGCGTCTGCTGGCCCACCGCGAGGCTCACGGTGACCATCATGCCGAAGTGCACGGTGCCGATCCCCGCCGATTCGGCCAGCGGCAGCAGGATGGGCACGAGGAGGACGATGGCGGCGGCGCTGTGGAGGATGGTTCCCGCCAGCAGCAGCACCCCGTTCAGGATCAGCGCGACCGCCCAGGGAGCGTCGGCCAGGGAAAGCACCCACGCCGTCAGCCGTTCCGGGGCCTGCTGGTTGGCCAGGTACCAGCCGAGAATCGCCGATCCGGCGACCAGCAGCATGACCACCGCGGTCTGCCGGGCCGATTCGGTGAACGCTTCCCGGATGGCGGCGAAGCGGACGGTGCGGTAGCCGACCACGCCCATCAGCAGCGCCAGCAGCACCGCGACCGCGGCCGCCTCGGTGGCGGTGAACCAGCCGAGGAAGATGCCGCCCAGGATGATCGCCGGGATGAGCAGCGGCCATGCCGCCGCCCGGGCGGCGGCGCCGGCCCGCCGGAGGCGGAAGGGTTCCGATTCGCCGAATCCGCCCCGGCGGGCCAGCCACCGGCTCACCAGCATGATGAAGGCTCCGGCGAGCACTCCCGGGACGAATCCGGCGAGGAAGAGCCGGGCGATGGAGGCTCCGGTCACCGCTCCGAAGAGGATCATCGGGATGGACGGCGGAATGAGGATCGCGATGGTCGCCGACGCCGAGAGCACGGCGGCGGCGAAGGGGGCGGGATAGCCGCGTTCCTTCATCGCGGGAATCAGCACGCTCCCCAGCGCGGCCGCGTCGGCCACCGCCGACCCGGACATCTCGGAGAACAGCATGCTGGAGGCGGTGGTCGTCATCGCCAGGCCCCCGCGCATCCAGCCGACCACCGCGGCGGCGAAGTCGGTGAGCCGCCGGGAGATGCCGGCGTGGTTCATGAGCGCCCCGGCGAGGATGAACAGCGGAATCGCCACCAGCGGGAAGGAGTCGGTCCCGTTGAAGAGGCGGAGCGGGACCACCACCAGCGGGGTGTTCGTGGTGAGCCAGATCGCCAGCACCGACGCCGCGATCAGCACGTAGCCGATGGGGATCCCGACCAGGATGAACGCTACCGCGGCGATCAGGGCGACCAGGATCTCCACGGACTCAGTCCTTCGGCTGGCGGATCAGCGCGACGAGCCGGCGCGCTTCCATCGCCGCGGTCAGCAACGCGAAGAGCGGCAGGACCAGGTAGAAGGCGCCCATCGGAATCGGCATCGTGATCGAGCGTTCGCCCAGGAAGCGGAGCATCAGTACGGTCCCGAACCAGGCGAGGACGAGGTGCAGGGCGAGGACCGCCGTGTGCTCCAGGACCCGGGCGATCCGCCGCGGGCGGGGGGAAAGACGGCTCACCAGGTCCCGGATGCCGATGTGGGCCCCGTCCCGGCGCGCCAGCACCGCCCCCAGGAAGGTGAGCCAGACGAGGGCGAAGCCGGCGAGTTCGTCGTAGAAGCCGAGCCCGCCGCCGAACCCGTAGCGGAGCGTGACCTCGACGAGGCACAGCGCCGCGATGCCGGCGAGCAGCAGCGAACAGACGATCGCCAGGGGATCCCGGCTCTCGCGTCGGGTGATCAGTGCGCCAGTTCCCGCGCCGCTTCGATCCACCCGGCGCCGAAGCGTTCCTCGTAGTGCTCGAAGACCGGCGCCGCCGCCGCGGCGAAGGCCGGGAGGTCCACTTCGTTCACGGCGAGCTGGCCTTCGAGGCCGGCGAGCAGGCGCGTGTCTTCTTCGGCCAGGAATTCCCGGAGCCAGTCGCCGGTCTCGATTGCCGCCTCGCGAAGTCCGGCCTGCATGTCCTCCGGCAGACGCTCGAGCCATGCGGTCTGCATCACCGGGTAGGCCGGCGTATAGACGTGGTTCGAGAGCGACAGGTAGCGCTGCACCTCGTGGAGCCGCGCCGCCGTCAACTGGGCGAGCGGGTTCTCCTGCCCGTCCACCACCCCCTGCCGGAGCGCCGAGAACACCTCGCCGAAGCTCATGGACGCCGGGCTCGCGCCGAGGGTCTCGAAGAGGCGCACGCGTTCCGGGTCCTTCGGGGTGCGGAGCCGAATCCCGTCGAGGTCCGCCGGAGTCACGACCGGGCGCACGTTGTTCGTGATGACCCGGAACCCGTTCTCCCAGAAGGCGAGCAGGGTGAGGCCGTGATCCCGCCGGAGCGTCTCCTCGAGACCCCTGCCGATCTCGCCGGCGGCGATCCGCTCGAAGTGGTCCCGGTCCTCGATCAGGAACGGCAGATCGAAGATGCCGAACTCGGGCGCGACCGAGTGCATCACCGAGGACGGGATATGCATCTCGAGCGTTCCCAGGCGGAGCCCCTCGAGCATCTCCTTGTCCTCGCCGAGCTGTCCGGTGCCGAAGATGCGGATCTCGACCTGCCCCGGGAAGCGCGCTTCCACCAGTTCCTTGAAATGCCGCGCCCCGTGGTCGAAGGGCGAATCGGGAAATCCAATGTGCCCGAGCCGGATGACGGTGGGGCCGCCGCTATCACCTCCACATCCCGGGGCGCCGGCGCACGCCGCCGTAACCAGGAGTCCGAGGAGAGGGCGGAACATGCTCGCCGCTCAGGGTTGCGAGTCCGCCGCGCCGGATCCGCCCGTCACGTGGTCCCAGAGCCGGAGGGCGTGCCGGGTCAGCGCCGGGAGGTCCTCGCCGAGCAGGTATCCGGCCTCGATCAGCTCGAGCGCGGCTTCGGTGAACCGCCCGAGGTAGTCCTCGCGGCTCGCGTAGCGGTCCGTGACGGACTTCCGCGGGTCTCCGGCGGCCTGCGCCGCGGCGGCGTCCTTCGGGAACGGCAGGAAGGAACCGACCATGCTGGAGATCTCGTCCGGGGGTCCGGCCTCCGCGTTGAACAGGTTCCAGCCCGTATAGGTCGCGAGCGGCACGGTGACCTCGGGCATCCGGATGCCGGCCACCTCGTTCCCGTCCGCGTCCACGGACGAGACCCGGATCGGGAACCGCTTGCCGATGGCCGGCGGTTCCTGCGTCACCACGCCCTTCGCCAGGAAGTCGGGGCCGTAGTCCGCGCGGTAGGCGTAGTGGACGCGGTCCGAGTACTCCACCCCGGGGATGTCCGGGAATCCGAGGTTCTCCGCCGCGACCGCGGTGCCGTCCTCGATGCTCGGGTACTGGCTCGGCGGGGGCGCCCCGCCGTCGCGGGTCCAGCGGTCCATGGCGAGCAGGAGGGCGCGCTGCCCCCAGCGGAAGTTGTTGGGGTTGGCGCGCTGCTGCCCGATCGTCACGCCCGGCGGGAACCCCGCGGGGCCGTGCTGGGTGCCGGCGTACATATAGACGCGGACGTGGTCCGGGATGCGGGCGTCCTCGCTGGCGTCAATCGTGGTGTGGATGAGGCTCGCGGCGCGGCCCCAGTACTCGTACGACGAGTTCGTGTAGAAGACCCGCGGATAGAACGCCTCGCGCTGCCGGGTCAGCAGTCCCAGGGTGAGTCCGGTCTCCGGGTCGGTCTGTTCCACGTCGGTGAACGGAAAGATGTCCGTCGGGTGGAACATGTTCATGTAGGGGTGGGCGTCCCGGGAGGCCTGGGCGAAGCGGTGGTTGAAGCTGCCGCGGCCGCCGCCCGCCACGTCCGAGATCACGCCGTCGAGCACCCGGCGGCCCTGCTCGTCGCTGTTGAACCCGTAGAACATGAAGGTGCGCAGGAAGCGTCCGCTCTGGGAGACCCCGAAGCTGATGGCGCTCGTGATGTCGCCCGGGGCGATCCCGAGTTCCTCGGACCCGTCGTGGCGCAGCAGGGTCACGAAGTCGCGGATGCCGGCCGGCCCGAGGCCCACCAGCGGCGGGTTGTGGGAGCGGTACACCACCTCGTAGATCCGGTGCGGCTGGAAGCCTCCCTTCAGATAGACCGCGCCGTCGTCGGGCGTTACCGAGCCGTTCTCGACCTTGCCGAAGCCCCACTGGTCGCGCGGGATGACGTCCCGCTCGTCCTCGACCCGGTGGCGCACCGTCAGTACGTTGGCGGCGTCATCCGGATCCTTGACGCGGTAGGGCCGGTGGTTGCGGTCGGCCAGCGTGTGGTGGTCGGCGGCGCTCCGGACCACGAAGTCGGCCCGCACCAGCCCCTCGATGGCGGAGCCGTCCGGGTTGGTGGCGATCGGCGGGTGCATCCGCATCCGGAGCGGGTCGTCGTCGGGAACGTCCCACTGCCAGCCCAGCCAGAGCAGGGTGAACCCGTGCCGCATCAGGAACCCGTCGCCGAAGTGCGCCTCGGTCGTGGGGTCGAGGCTGCCCTGGGCCATGTTGAAGTAGCCGAGCATCCCCTTGCGGCCGCGGTTGTTCACCTCGTGCAGCAGGGTGCCCCGGCTCTTTGCCATCACCTTCGGGCGGACCAGGTGGAAGTCGGCGGACATCTCCACCTTCCCGTCCGCGTTCCGGGGCGCGAGCGCGATGTCGGCGATGATCCGGTTGGCGTCGTTGTCGGGATCGAAGGCGAAGTGGACGACCCCGATGATCGCCTCGTAGGCGCCGGCGAGGCCGAAGCTCCGGCCGCCGAGCACGTCGGAGCGTTCGCGGATCTCGAACCCCACGACCTCGGCGGCGGCGGGAACCGAGAGCGCGGTCAGCAGGGCGAGAACCGCGGCGAGGGTGCGCGTGTTTCCTTTCGACATACCCGAATCCTCCCGAAGGACTGAATGCCGAAGATACCGCAGCCTTCCGGTCAGCAACGCAGTGCGGTGGGTCGGCCACGCGCCGTGAAGGCGCCAACGGCCCGGAACGCCGGCTTCAGCCGGCACCCGCTGCGCTGATTGCCGTGGAAGGGCTTATGGCTGCTCCCTGCGTGGCGGCTTCCTGCGCCATCCCGGCGAAGGTGGTCCTTCCCGCCGCCCGCCTGCGGCGGGCTGTGCCGGCTGAAGCCGGCGTTCCAAGCCGTTCCGCCGTCGGTCTGGCTGGCGGGTTGTGCGGAAACACCGTTCCAGGCCGTTCTCTCGGGGTGGGGGTTCCCCTCCGTCAGACCTCCAGGTAGCGGGCGAGCGATGCCCGGCGCGGACGACGCATCCCGCCGCCGAGCCGCTTCGACAGGTACACCTTGGAGTCGCCGTTGTGGATCGGATGGGGTTCGTACTTGACCACGTCGAAGTGCAGGTGGGTCAGGGTGCTGCGCATCTCGTAGTAGCGGTTCTTGGTCTTGACCACGATCTCCCGGAAGCCCTTGTCAATGGCCCATTCCTCCTGGAACTCGTCGAGGGCGCGGAAGTGGCCTTGCTCCCGCCAGTCGCTCCGCGTCCCGCCGAGCCAGGCGTAGAGGACCCGCTGGCCCGAGAACCGCACCGCTTCGCGCAGGCGTTCGACGAGGTCCGCGAGTTCCGGTTCGGTCTCCTCGCTGCGGATTTCGTGGGCCACCCGGTAGGAGACCGGGGCGAAGCGGGCGGGCTCTTCGGGCAGGCTCGCCTCCACCATGAAGATCCCGTGCTCGCGTCCCTCGAGCCGCTCGCGGATCTCCATCGCGGACTTCTTCCGGTCGAACTCGCCGAAGAACTCCTCGATGAACTGGATCTCGAGCGCGCCGCTCTCCAGCGGGTACTGGCGGATCCGGAAGGGCTGGTCCATGGGCTGCTCGGCGCTACCGGGCGGCGGGATGCGGCCAGAGGCGCCCGCGTTCCTCGAGTTCCTCCTCGATGCGGAGGAGCTCGTTGTACTTCGCGACCCGTTCGCCGCGGCAGGGTGCTCCGGCCTTGATCTGGCCGGCCCCGGTGGCGACGGCGAGGTGGGCGATCGCGGTGTCCGGGGTCTCGCCGGACCGGTGGCTCAGCATGGCCCCGAAGCCGGCCCGCAGCGCTCGCTGGACGACCTGCACCGTCTCCGTCAGCGTGCCCACCTGGTTGGGCTTGATCAGGATGGCGTTGGCGGCCCTTTCCCGAATCCCCCGCTGGAGGCGGTCCTCCTGGGTGACGAAGAGGTCGTCCCCCACCAGTTGTACCCGGTCCCCCAGCGCCCTGGTCAGCTCCGCCCAGCCCTCCCAGTCATCCTCGGCGAGTCCGTCCTCGATGGAGAGCAGCTCGGGGAACCGGTCCAGCCAGCCGGCGTAGGTCTCGATCATCGCGGAAGCCGGCCGCGCGGCGCCGTCCGCGGAGAAGCGGTAGCCGTTCTCGTCCCCGAACTCGGTGGCCGCCACGTCGAGGGCCAGTCCCATTTGCTCGCCGGGGACGAAGCCGGCGCTCTCGACGGCCTCCACCAGGAGCTCCAGCGCCTCGCCCGCGTCGGCGAGCGCGGGGGCGAACCCGCCTTCGTCGCCGACCGCCGTCGAGTGGCCGCGCCGCCCCAGGACGTCGCGCAGTTCGTGGTAGACGGCGACTCCCGCCTGGAGCGCGTCCGAGAAGCGGGAGAAGCCCAGCGGGGCCACCATGAACTCCTGGACCAGCAGGGCGTTGTCCGCATGGGCGCCGCCGTTCAGCACGTTGAAGTAGGGGACCGGCAGGGTGTCGGCGATCGCGCCGCCGAGCGACCGGTAAAGCGGTAGTCCGGCGGCCGTTGCCGCCGCCCGGGCGCTCGCGAGCGACACGGCGAGGATCGCGTTCGCCCCGAGCCGCGACCGGTCTTCGGAACCGTCGAGTTCGATCATCAGCCGGTCCACGGTCGCCTGGTCCGCGGCGTCCTCGCCGTCGAGTTCGGGGCCGATCTGCTCCTCGATGGCGCTGACCGCTCCCAGCACCCCCCGCCCCCGGTAGCGGCTCTCGTCCCGGTCCCGGCGCTCGACGGCCTCGTGCCGGCCGGTGGAGGCGCCCGACGGCGCCGCGGCCCGTCCGCTGGCGCCCCCGGCGAGCCAGACTTCGGCTTCCACGGTCGGATTCCCCCGTGAATCGAGGATCTCCCGGGCCGCGATCCGGTCGATCCAGGTGTTGCTCTCGTCCATCCGCCGCGTCACGGGCCGGCCGGGGCGCGGGGCGGCGCTCCCTGCATCGCGGGAAAACGGCGGTCGTCAAGTAACCTCATGACGCTACGAAACATAGCAGTCCTCTACCCGGTTTTCGGCGCGCGGCCCGGGATTCGTCCGGGATTCGGCTGCCGTTTGACAAAGGGGGGGTGGCGCGATTGACTACCGGCATATGAATCCCCGGATTGTCGGCGGGCACGGGCGTCTGGCCCTCGTCCTGGTCGCGGGATCGCTGCTGGCGGCCCCCGCCCTCGCCGTTCCGGGTTCCGTCTTCGGGGAGCCGCCGGGCGGCTGGGAGACGGGCGAGGCGAGCGGGGTGGTTGCCGCCTCCGCCGGCGTCGTCGTGCTGGCGCAGATTTCCGGGGTGGTGGCGAGTGAGGACGGGAACCCGCTGCCGGGAGCGCTGGTCTCGGTCTTCGCGACGGACAGCGACGACGGCGCGGCCCGCTTCGCGGTCACCGACGAGGAAGGCCGCTTCGAGGTCGGCGAGGCCTCCCCCGGGCTCTACAGCCTGCGCGCCTACCTGGCGGGATTCCTCCCGTCGCCGCGGGCGCAGGTGCTGGTTCGCAGCGGCGCCTCCCTCGCGGACACCCTGCTGATCCAGATGGCCGCCATCGGATCGGAACCGGGCACCGGCACGCTGTCGGAACTCCGCTGGCTGCTACAGCGCGGCGGACGGAACGTCCTGAAGGACCGCCGCGCCGGTATTGATTTCCAGGACATCTGGGAGGGCCCGTGGAACGACGGGCCCCGCTTCCCGGCGCTCGCCTCCCTCGAAGGCGAGTTCGGCTTCTTCGCCGCGTCGGGTAGCTCGCTCGGGCTCCCCGAGAGCCGGGCGGTGGACTCCGGAATCGCCTACACGCGGTTCGAACTGCCGTCCACCGCGCGCGGCAACTGGGAGGCCGAAGCCCGCCTGATGGAGTCGGCCTTCGCGTCGTGGGCGGCGAACCTCTCCTACAGGATGGAGGAGTTCGACGGGCACGAGTTCGCCGCCGGGATCGCCTACCAGCGGCACGTCTACGGCGATGCGCCCGACTACCGCCCGCCGGCGGCCCCCATCCTGAACCTGGCGCTGCTCCAGGAACCGCAGGCCGAATGGGACGGCGCGGTGTTCGTCGCCGATGACTTCACGCTCGGGCGCGCCAGCCTGAGCACCGGACTGACCTATCGCCGCTTCTCGTACCTGACCGGACACCGGGGTCTCGCGCCGCGGGCGGTCCTGGAATACCGGGCGGCCGAGGACTGGACGCTCGTGGGCGGCGTGGCGGTCCGGGTGGACGGCCCGATCGGCGAGGACTCCGCGCTCCTGTCCCGGGTGGCGCACGGCGACCTGCTCGCCCTCGATCCTTCCTGGTTCGGCTCGGAGGCCGCCCAGCGGAATACCCGCTACCAGGCCGGCGTCCAGTTCGAGGCGTCTCCGAACCATGTCCTGGCGGCCCGGCTGTTCCGGGAGGTCACCACCGACCAGCTCCTGCGGACCTTCGAATCGGGCCCGGTTTCGGGAGGGCGTTTCGATGTCTCGAACGCCGGTGACTATTCCTCGACGGGGTTCGCGTTCGACTGGATTCGGGAGATGGGCCAGGTCACCCGGCGGCTCGATCTCGGCGGTCGGGTTTCCTGGCTGGTGGCGGCTGTTCGGAATCCGGGCGGCGACGCGGCGCTCGAAGCGCCGGCGGGTCCGCTCGGCTTCGTCGGTGCGGGCGGCCCGGACGTCACGAACGCGGCCCGTTTCCTGCTGCCGGTCGGAGACAGCGCCGTAGTCCATGACCTCTCGGCCGAAGTGGTGGCGCGGCTTCGCCCCTCGGGGACCCGGCTGGCCGCGGCGTACCGCGTGATCCGCCATCCGGGTCTGACGCCGGCGCATCCGGCCCTGTCGGCCGCCGACGAGCACACCGCCCGCTTCGACGTGGAGCTGGTCCAGCTCATCCCCTTCGCCGACTGGAGCGGGACCGAGTGGGAGCTGTCGCTCGCGGTGCGCGACCTCTTCTTCCGCGAGATGCTGGGACGGTCCCTGCTGGACGAGATCGCGGTGGCCCACGCGCCCCGGCGCGTCGTGGGCGGCCTCGCGGTCCGGTTCTAGGGGGAGCGCCGGTCTTCAGACCGGCATCGCTCCCCGCAGGGGAGCGAAACTCCCGTTGCCAGTCGTCCGTATGACGTACCGCCATAACGTGTGGCGTACCGTGATGCGGCAGAGCAAATGGGGGAGTTTCGCGGCCTTCGGCCGCGGTGCCGGTCTGAAGACCGGCGCTCCCAGCGCCCTCCATCCAATCCATTGAATCGTCCTGACGCCCATCCGTCACATTGGATAAGATGGCGGATCCCGGTCGAACCAACCGGGCGCTGACCCGTATGCCCCTCCTCCGCGGCGTCACCCGCTCCACCCTCGCCGTAGCCGCGACCGCGCTGCTGCTCGCCCTCGGGGTGACGAACGTGGCGCGCCAGGTGGTCTCCGGCGTCATGGACGACGGCGTGCTCTGGGGTGACGAGTTGGGCCGGGTGGTCGCCATGCGCGTGGAAGAGGGCGGGGCGGGAGACCGGGCCGGCATCGAGGTGGGCGACGCGCTGCAGGTCATCACCGACCGGAGCAGCGGCGCGACGATCGAGGTGGACAGCGCGGCCGATGTCCGCAGCGTGCTCGACGACGCCTCGGAGGGCTCGCGCCTGCGCTACGTGCTGATCCGGGAGGGGGAGCGCCGCGGGATGACGCTCTCCGTCGCGCCGCTCCCGACCGGGAACGTCTCGCTCTACCTGTTCCTGGCGGCGGTGGGAATCTTCGCCGGCGGGGTCGGCACCTTCGTCTACGCCTTCCGCCGCGGCGCCTCTGCGTCGGCCCACTTCTACGGGCTCTGCCTCCTGTGGCTGCTCGCGTTCTCGTTCTCGTTCACCGGGGAACTGGACCTCTTCGACCACCTCTTCTTCTGGCTCGACCGGATCGGGGTGCTGTTCTTCCCTCCGGTATTCCTCCACTTCGCGCTCACCTTCCCGAACCGCAGCCGCTTCCTCGACCGCTGGCCGAAGCTGCTCCACTGGGCGTACGCGCCCTCCGTCGCCCTGCTCGGGCTCTCGGTCGGCTCCCGCATCCTCTATTTCTCGCCGTTCAGTCCGGGGGGCGCGGTCATCACCGGCAGCGAGTTCGTGGTGGACCGCCTCGAGCCGGTGGCGTGGGCGCTCTATTCCCTCGCCGCGTTCGCGGCGTTCGTGGACGCCTATCGCAACGCCGAGAGCGTCACCGTCTCGAAGCAGCTCAAGTGGATCGTCTGGGGCACGGGAGCGGGAATGCTGCCGTTCGCGCTGATCTACGCGGTCCCCTACCTGGGCGGGCTTCCCACGACGCCGGAGATGGAGCTCTCGCTGGTGCCGGTGGTTCTGGTGCCGCTCTCCTTCGCCTACGCCATCGTCAAGTACCGGCTGATGGACGTGGAGGTCCTGTTCAAGCGCGGGATCCTGCTGGCGTCGCTGATGCTGGGCATCGCCGCCATCTTCCTGGCGGCCTTCCTCGCGGGCACCACCTGGTTCGGGGGCGACGAGCACTCGCTGATCATCGCGGTGCTCTCGGCTATCGTGGCGGCGCTGGCGGTCCCCGCTTTCCGGACCCGCACCGAACGCCTGATTGACCGGCTCTTCTATCGCGAGCACTACGACTTCCGGCGGGCGCTCGCCCGGCTCGCCGGCGAGATGAACTCCCAGCTCGACCTCGTCCCGCTGGCGAACCGGCTGCTGGAGCGCATCGCCGAGACCTTCCGGATGCGGCGGGTGGCGCTGCTCACCGCCGTGCAGGACGCCGCCGTCCCGGAGCTCCGGGTGGTGGCGGCGCACGGCCTCGACGACGCGGAGATCGCCGCTTCGGAGCGGTTCATCGCGTCCGCGTCGGTGAGGAAGCGGCTGAGCGCCGGCGCGATCGCCCGCACCTACCGGATGCCGGCGCCGGTCCGCGAAGGCGTCTGGGTGCTGAACGCCGTCCCGTGCTTCGCGCGGGGCGAGGTGGTGGGCGCCTTCCTGCTGGGCGAGACGGTGGACGGCGAGGACCTCTCCTCCGAGGATCTGGACCTGCTCCGCACGGTGGCGGCGCAGGCGGCGACCGCCCTCGTGAACGCGCGCCTCTACAGCTCGCTCCAGGCCAAGCACGAGGAGGTGGTGGCGCTCCGGGAGCAGAGCGAGGACACGATCGAGTCGCTCGCCGCCGGCGTGGTGGTGCTCGACCTCAAGGGCCGGGTCGTCCGCTGGAACCGGTCCATGGAGCTCATCTACGGGCGCAGCCGCCATGAGGTCGCCCACTCCTCCTACGCGGCGGTCTTCCCGAAGAGCCTCCGCCAGGCGCTCGACGCCGGCCTCGGGGAAGGGTGGCTCGCCCGGAGCGAGGGCGGCGGAATCTCCCGGATGAACCTGCGGGCCGCCGACGGACGGGACCGGGTCGTGAACGTCAAGGCCGCGCCGTTCATGTCGGGCGCCGGGCAGCGCCACGGCGCCCTCCTCATCTTCGAGGACATCACCGAGCGCGTCGGGATGGAGAACGAAATGCAGCTCCGGGAGAAGATGAGTTCCCTCGGCGTCCTCGCCGCCGGCGTCGCGCACGAGGTGAACACGCCGCTCACCGGGATCTCCAGCTTCACCCAGATGCTGCAGGACCAGACCTCGCGGAACGACCCCCGCCGTCCGCTCCTCACCAAGATCGAGAAACAGACGGAGCGCGCCTCGAAGATCGTCAACGGCCTGCTCAACTTCGCGCGGCACGGGCAGACGGACTTCCAGATCGTGAACCTGAACCGTGTCCTGGGAGACGTGCTCTCGCTCCTCGACCACCAGTTGCGGAGTTCCCACATCCGCATCCGCAAGGAACTCGACCCGGCGCTGCCGCCGCTCCGGGGCGACGAGAACAAGCTCCAGCAGGTCTTCGTGAACCTCGCGGTGAACGCCTTCGACGCCATGCCGGCGGGCGGCTGGCTCACGCTCACCACCCGCAGCGAGGGAGGCCAGGTGATCGCCGAAGTCGCCGACACCGGCGAGGGCATCGCCCCCGAGGACATCCGGCGGATCTACGACCCCTTCTTCTCGACCCGCAAGAAGAGCGGCGGGAACGGTCTCGGGCTGTCCATCAGCTACGGAATCGTCCAGGAACACGGCGGCGCCATGGAGGTCGAGAGCAACGTGAGCGCCGGCACCCGTTTCCTCATCCGCTTCCCGGCGGCGGACGCGTCCGCTGAGCGTCCGGTGTCCGGGGACTCGTCCATGGCGGTTCCGAAGGCCGTTGGTTCGGCTCGCGCGGAGACCGGTCCATGAGCCGCAACCGCGGGACCGTCCTCGTCGTGGACGACGAGCAGGTAATGCGGGAGATCCTCGAGGCGCTGTTGCGGCAGGCGGGCTACTCGGTGCGGCTCGCCGAGAACGGCGAGCAGGGGATCCGGATCGTGGATCGGGAGCCGATTGACCTGGCCGTGGTGGACGTGATGCTCCCGGACATCTCCGGGCTCAAGGTCCTGGAGCGTCTCCGGGAGATTGATCCGGAGATCACGGTCGTGATGCTCACCGCCTTCGCCTCGGTGGAGACCGCGGTGACGGCGATCAAGTGCGGCGCGTTCGACTACCTCACCAAGCCGTTCAAGAACGACGAGGTGCTCAACCTCGTCGGGAACGGCGTGCGCCAGCGGCGGCTCGCGCGCGAGAACCGTTCGCTCCGGGAGCAACTGGTCCGCCGCGAGCGATTCGACGAACTGGTCGGGAAGTCACCCCGCATGCAGGAGGTGTACGCGCTCATCGAACAGGTCGCCGGGTCCCGGTCCAACGTGCTGATCACCGGCGAGAGCGGCACCGGGAAGGAGCTGGTGGCGAAAGCGATCCACCGCCTCAGCCCGCGCAAGAAGCGCCCGTTCGTCACCGTCCACTCCGGCAGCCTCCCGCCCGAACTGCTGGAGAGCAACCTCTTCGGCCACCTCAAGGGGGCCTTCACCGGCGCGGTGGCGCCCAAGAAGGGCCTCTTCGAGATCGCCGACGGCGGCAGCATCTTCTTCGACGAGATCGGCACCGTGCACGTGGACACCCAGGCGAAGCTGCTCCGGGTGATCCAGGAGAAGGAGTTCATGAACCTCGGCGGGGTCGAGACCATCAAGGTGGACGTCCGGGTGATCGCCGCCACCAACACCGACCTGAAGCGGCTGGCCGACCAGGGCAAGTTCCGCGAGGACCTCTATTTCCGGCTCGACGTCATCAACATCCACCTCCCGCCGCTCCGGGACCGCCGGGAGGACATTCCCGCGCTCGCGCAGCACTTCCTCAGGAAGTACGGGGGCGAGAACGGGAAGCACCAGCTCTCCTTCTCCGCCGACGCCATGCAGGCGCTGCTCGACTGTCCCTGGCCCGGAAACGTGCGCCAGCTCGAGAACGCGGTCGAACGGGCCGTGGTGCTGACGCCGTCCGACGACATCAACGTCTCGCTGCTGCCGGACGCCGTGCGGAGCCGGACCTCGCGGGCCTCGGTCGCCTCGGTCCCGCCGCTCGAGGACGGGGTCACGCTGCGCGAGTACATTTCCGAGGTGGAACGGCAGCTTCTGCTCGAAACGCTCGACCGGGTCGGCGGCATCCAGAAGCGCGCCGCCGAGGTACTCGGCCTCAAGCCCACCACCCTGAACGAGATGCTCAAGCGCCACGGAATCCGGTTCGGCCGGCGCCCTCCCGAGACCTTCGGGTCCGTTCTTCGCGGAGCTCCCTGATGATCCGGACGATGACCCGGACCGCGCGGCGGATCGCCCGGCTCGCGGTGCTGCTGGCGGTCCTGCCGGCGGTGGCGGCGGCCGCCCAGGACGAACTCAGCCGCGACGAGAAGCTCGACCGGCTGCGCGAGGACCACCGCACCTGGCTCGAGGAAGAGGTGGTGTACATCATCACCGACCGGGAGGAGGACGTCTTCCTCAGCCTCGAGACCCTCGAGGAGCGGACCCGCTTCATCGAGGTCTTCTGGGAGAAGCGCGATCCGTACCCAGCGACCCCGGCGAACGAGTTCAAGGACGAGCACTACGCCCGGATCGAGTACGCGAACAAGTACCTGGGCCGGGACACCTTCCGGGCGGGCTGGCGCACCGACCGCGGCCGCTACTACATCCTCCTCGGCGAGCCGCGGGAGCGGCATTCTTTCGACGGCTACAACGAGGTGGTGTCGTCCGAGCTCTGGTTCTACCAGGGCGACGTACAGAAGGGACTGCCGTCGTTCTTCTATCTCGTCTTCTTCAAGCGCCACGACATCGGGGAGTACCGGCTCTACCACCCGGTCGTGGACGGGCCCCAGTCCCTGGTGCGGGGGCAGTACGCGCAAGGTCCCGGCCCCGAAGGAAACATCCAGGCGTACGAGGCCCTCCAGCGCGTCGACGCCGAACTCGCCAACGCGTCGCTCTCCTTCGACCCGTCGGAGCCGGGCGATTGGACGACGGGCCGGGCCTCGCTGTCGAGCGATCTCCTGATCGCCCGCGTCGAGGATTCCCCGCGCCGGGCGATCCGCACCGACTACGCCGACGCCTGGCTCCGCTACCGGGACCGGGTCTCGGCCGACTACTCGTTCAACTTCGTCCCGAGCCGGGGAGTGTTCGGCGTCACCGGAGGCCCTGCCGGCACGCCGTTCGTCCACTTCAGCGTCGAGATCGATCCGCAGAACTTCACGCTCGAGACCGATGAGGACCAGACGTCGTTCTACACGACCCTCGACATCTCGGTCGAGGCGGTGAACGAGGACGACGTGGTGGTGCTCGCGATCGACCGCCCCGCCTACCTCGAACTCACGCCCACGCAGGTCCGGGACGTCCAGGCGTCGCCGTTCGCGTACCAGGACAGCGTCCCCCTGCTACCCGGGCAGTACGAGTTCAGCGTGATCGTCCGCAACCGCGCGGCCCAACAGTTCACCGTGCTCGAGACGGAGATTGACACCACCGGCCTGGGCGAGGCCGGCTCGCCCCGGATCGCGGGCATCGTCGCCGGGTTCGACGGCACCGATCTGATGGAGGCGCCCAGCCCCGACGCGATCCGCACGTTCCAGGTGGGGAGCGTTCGGGTCCAGCCGGCCGCGGACGGCCTCTTCGCCCTCGGGAACGTGCTCTACGCCTTCGCGCACGTGATGGACCCGGGCGAGGACCAGCAGATCCGGTTCCAGTTGCTCGCCGACGCTTCGGGCAGTCCGGAGGGGGAGCCCCTCGCCGAACTGACCGAAGCCGTTCCCGGGGTGGGAGCCATTCTCGGCCGCATGCCGCTGGACCTCGGGGTGGGCGGAAGCTACTGGCTCCGCGCCCGGCTCGAAGACGCCGGCGGCGTCCTGCTGGACCAGCGTGACCGGCGGATCCAGGTCTCCCCGCGCGCCGGAGTCCCGCGCGCCGCGTTCGTGTACCGGCGCGGCTTCAACCCGGAGACTCCGGGTCTCCTCCCGTTGGTGCGGGGCGATCAGTACCTGACGCTGTCACGCTTCGAGGACGCGCTCCGCGAGTACGAGGCGGCGGTGGCGTCCGGGAACCCGCAGTTGCCCGCCGCGCGCTGGAAGCTCGCCCACGGCTACCTCCAGACGAGCCGGGTGGCGGACGCGGCGGCGCTGCTCGAGCCCATGATCGAGCAGTTCCCCGAGGTCTTCGAGGTGGCCAGCGGCATCGGTTTCGTCCGCTACTTCCAGAACCGCTTCGAGGAGAGCGTGACCCACCTCGAGCACGCCCTGTCGCTGCGCACGCCGGGATTCGGGCTGCTGAACGTCCTCGGCGACGCCTACGCCCAGGTCGGCCGCCTCGAAGAGGCCCGCGCCACCTTCCAGCGCTCGCTGGAGATGAATCCCGAGCAACCCTTCCTCCGCGAACGCCTCGCCGAAATCAGCGCCCCCCCACCCCGCCACTAGCGCCGGCCTGGAACGCCGGTCTCCAGACCGGCACCGCGGCGCTCCGCGCCACGCACGTCGCAACTCCACCCATCTTCACGGTCTGTACGGCTAGGAACCCCGGCCTCCGGCCGGCACCGCGGCTCGAAAAAGCCTTGTCTTTTAGCAATTTCAACGCTAAAAATACCTGCAATTCCATCAAGAATCGCATGTCCCCGATCCTCCAGCGGCACGAAACCGACTACCTGAGCGCCTGGGCGGCGCGCCGCCCGCGGAAGCCGATCGTGATCCGCGGCGCGCGGCAGGTGGGCAAGTCCACCCTGGTGCGCGAGTTCGCCCGCACTGCCGGACTGACGCTGGTCGAAGTGGACTTCGAGCGCAACCCCGAGTTGCGGGGCGCCTTCGCTGGCCGGGATCCCGTGCGCATTCTGGAGCTGCTCAAGCTGCTGAGCGGGCAGACGGCGGCGGCGGGAACGCACCTGCTCTTCCTGGACGAGATTCAGGCGGCGCCGGAGGCGCTCGCCGCGCTGCGCTATTTCCACGAGGAGATGCCGGACCTGCACGTGCTGGCGGCGGGCTCGCTGCTCGAATTCGCGCTCGCCGAAACGCGCTTCCCGATGCCGGTGGGGCGCGTCGAGTACATGCATCTCGGGCCGATGCGCTTCGAGGACTTCGTGGCCGGCGCGGGCGAGACGGAACTGGCCGGGTTCCTGCGCGGTTTCCCGCTGGAGAGCGTGCGTGAGCAGGCCGTGCCCGCCGCGCTGCACCGCCGCTGCCTCGACCTGCTGCGCCGCTACTGGATCGTGGGAGGGCTTCCGGAGGCGGTGGCGGCGTTCGCCCGCGGACCGGCGGGCGGCGCCGCCTGGGAGTCCGTTTCGCGCGTTCTGGAGAGCGTCGTCGCGACCTACCGCGACGATTTCGGCAGGTACGGGCGGTCCCGGGACCGCATCCGGATGGTCTTCGACCGGTTGCCGCAACTGGTCGGGCGGAAGTTCAAGTACGTGGATGTCAGCCGGGAGCATCGCTCCTCGGAGATCGCCGCCGCCCTCGAACACCTGTGCATGGCCCGGGTGGCCTTCAGGGTGTTCCGCACGGCCGCGGGCGGCGTCCCGCTCGCGGCCGGGATCAACGAGCGGTTCTTCAAGTGCCTGCACCTCGACGTCGGCCTGCTGTGCGCCGCGCTGGGTCTCGATGTCCTCGACCTGGAAGCGCCGGCCGACCCCACGCTCGTCAACCGCGGCGCGGTCGCGGAACAGTTCGTGGGCCAACACCTGCTCTACGACGACGCCCCGTACCGCACGCCGGCGCTCCACTACTGGGCGCGCGAAGCCCGGAACGCGTCCGCCGAACTCGACTACGTCATCGCCGTTGGAAACCGTGTCGTGCCCGTGGAAGTGAAAGCAGGCGCCACCGGCTCCCTGCGATCGCTGCACCAGTTCGTCCGCGAGAAGTCCTCCGGCCTCGCCGTGCGTTTCAACGCGGACCCGCCGAGCCTGCTGCGGGACGCCCGGACGCTGCCGGACGGAACCACGGTGCGCTACGACCTGCTGTCGCTCCCGCTGTATCTCGTCGGCCAGGCGCGCCGGTTGATCCGCGAGGCCGCCGCCGGCCCGCCGATCTCCGGCTGACGCACGCCGGAGCGCCCCGCCCGGCTCAAAACCGGAGCCGCACGCCCACCCGCGCGACCCGCGGCGGCAGGATGCCCACCACCGCCCCGAAGGAATCGTCGCGGGATCCCTCGCCGACCACGTTGTTCAGATTCAGCGCGTTGAAGACGTCGAGGTAGGTCGAGAACTCAGCGGCCCCTGGAAGTTCCAGCTGGTGGTCCAGGCGAAGGTCGAGCAGCGGCACCGCCGGCGACCGGGCGGCCCCGGGCGGTTCCACAATGACCTCCGTGCTCCCCTGGGGAAGCGGTTTCCCGTCCAGAGTCCGGGTGAAGATGACCGACCGGAAGTTTGGCCAGCCCGAATGGGCGCGGAGCGAGCCCGCCATCGCGAAACCCCAGGGGAGTCGGTAGCTCCCGGACAACCGGGCGATGAAGGGCCGGTCCCAGAACGTCCGGCCCTCGTGCAGCTCGCCGTGGTTCGGGTTGTTCAGAAGCGGTCCCGGGAATTCGGTTCCCTCGTCCGCCTGGCCCCGGGGGCCGGAAAGCCAGCCGATGGAGCGGCTCACCGTCAGCGAAGCCAGGAGCTGCCAACCGGAGTCGTAACGCCTCCTGGCCTCCAGGATGAGCCCCCGGTAGCTGGAGCCGATTCCCGGGTTGTAGAGGCGGTAGCGGCTCTGACCAAGGGTGGAAGGGTCCTGAAGCCAGAGCGTCATGGGGACGTCGTCCTGGCTGCCGCGAACGAAATCGCGGCCGGGATCGAGATGGGGGACCGGACGCCAGGCGCTTTCCGGAACCCCGACATCGGTGTCCTCGATCAGGTTCCGTTCCCGGCGCAGGATGCCGGTGAGGCCGAGGGTGATTCCGAAGGGGACTTCCCGATGAAATCCCACGGTCAGTTCGTCGGTGCTCGGCTGTTTCAGACCCGGATCCACTTCGTTCAGTACCGGGATGAAGACGCTGAGAGGCGACGTGAAGTCCACCTCCCCCTCGTCCACCAGCGCGTTCAGGTTGTGGTCCTGGAAGCGGAACTTGGCCGAAGCGCGAGCGTTGGGGTTCGCGTATCCCGGAACGCTCACGCCCAGTTGGTGAAGGTAGCGCCCCGCGCTCAGCCGGACCTGGGTGCGGCCGTCCTCGGTGAGCTGGTAGTTGATGCCGAGTCGCGGGGCCACGCCCAGCCAGGAAACCAGGCCGGACTCGCCGGTGGTCTGCCGGGGAATCCCGAAGCGGCGGAACGCCTCCGTCCAGGCGCCGGGCTCGTTCTCCTGATCCGGATACCCGCCGCCCCACCAATCCGCGCGAAGGCCGAACTCCAGCACCAGCCGCCCGCGGACAAGGGTGTCCTGCGCGTAGAAACCAACATTCCGGGTGAAATTCCGGACCGCCACCGGGTCGTTGTAGAGCGTGACCTCGATGGGAAACACCCGGTCGTAGATATAGATGATCCCGCCGTGCAGGTCGTAGGTGGTCCGCACCGGGTTCACCGTAGTTTCCAGGCCCATCTTGAACTCGTTCGTGCCTCCGAACAGACCGTCCCGGAACCAGGTCGCGGTGGCGCTCGCCTGCCACCGGTCGCGCTCGTAGATGGTGTTCGTCCCGGAGCCTCCGTACCAGATGCCGGTGTTCAGTTCCCAGCGGGACAATCCCGGCTCGCGGTCGGGTTGCTGGCCGTACGGGAAGTAGAGATCCAGCCGGCTGGCGCGGGCCTCGACCAGCAGCGATTCACCGAAGACGCCGGACCAGGAGAGCTGTCCGAGGGTGGTGGTCGAATCCTGATGGAAGGTGGTCTCCGGGCGGGGACGGAAAAGGCTCGCCCCCCGATAGGGCCGGAACTTGTCGTTTCGGTAAACGAAGACGCCGATGTCGTGTCCGTCGGCAACTCTTACGGTGGCTCTGGCCAGCAGGTTGTCGAGCTGCGTGAGGTCAACTCCGGGCTCGCCGCCCTCGAAGAAGAACCCCGGCAGGAAGGGTTCCACGCGGAAGCGCGAGTAGTTGAAATAGAACCAGGCGCGGTCGCGGCGCAGCGGTCCGCCGAGTTCTGCGCTCCCGTCGAACAGCGCCTTGAGACGGTTGGCCTGTCCGACGCCGCGTGCGCGGAGGGCATCGTCCAGATTCTGCGCCTGGAAGCGCTCGTGTTCGTAGAAGAAACTGCCGCTGCCGGCGAATTCATTGGTGCCTCTCCGGGTGACGATGTTCAGGAAGACGCCCGGAGTCTGGATCTCGGCCCGGTGCCCCGCCGTCGAGACCTCCACTTCTTCGAAACTGTCGAACGAGTAGTAGGTGATGCTCGCGCCCATGGCGGCCGGGTCGGTGACGTTCACCCCGTTCAGGTAGTACTGGTTCTGCGTCCACGCCGACCCGGCCGCCGAGAAGAGGGACTGTTGGCCGCTCTCGGCCCCGCCCACGTTGATCTTGGACATCATGATGCCGGGCGTTTGTTCCAGGACGGTCCAGATGTCGCGGGTATTGGGCAGGTCCTCGAGCACGGGGCGGTCCACGATCTCCCGGACTCCGCTGCCGCGGAGATCGAGGGGTCGCCGGGACACCGCCGCGACCCGCTCCGTGATCCCGGCGAGGACGAGTTGCAGTCGGACTTCCACGACGGAGCCGGCGTCCACGACCACTTCGGCGGGCGGCGAATCCTGGAAGCCGGGGTGCACCGCCGCAATGAGCCAGGTTCCCGGCACCAGACCGGCAAAGCCGAACCGGCCTGAAGGTCCCGCCGCCTGTTCCCGCCGGATGCCCCGCCCGACGAGTACCAGCGACACGCGGGCGCCGGGGAGGACGCCGCCGGTCCCGTCGAGCACGACACCGTCCACCCCGCCGGTTGGTTGTGCGATTCCAGGCGCGGCAACCGCCGCCAGCAATGCAGCAAGGACACCCGCCGCCAGCCAGGGACGCCGGCTCCCCACCGGAAGAACTAGTGGCGGCGTGGCGGAGAGGGAGGGATTCGAACCCTCGGCGCGGTATCCCGCGCAACTGCTTAGCAGGCAGCCCTGTTCAGCCACTCCAGCACCTCTCCAGCGCCAGGCAAGGCGGTAGTTTCGCCGCCGGACAGAGGATGGTACACCGGCGGAATCACGATCGCGTCACGCCGACGTACAACACTGAATCCTGCTATCCTCATGCGTTCCCGCGACCACTGGGAAGTCGTCCAATGGCAGGACACACGGCTCTGGACCGTGGAATCGGGGTTCGAGTCCCTGCTTCCCAGCCAGCCGGGCGCGGGCGGAAGGGGCGTCCGCCCAGAGGGAGCCCCGACCTCCCAGGCGAAGGAGATCTCCGATGAGAAAAAACACGATTCAGAAGGCCGGACTCGTGGCGCTCGGCCTGCTGTTTGTAGCGCAAACGGCCATGGCCCAGATGGGCACGGGCCGCGTCTCCGGAACGGTGAAGGATCAGGACGGGAACCCCATAGAGGGGGCCACCGTCACCGCCCAGGCCGGCGACTCGGGGCGGGTCCTCGAGGCCACCACGGACGACCGCGGCCGTTGGGCCATTCTCGGCTTCCGGTCCCGCGCCTACGACTTCTCGGTGCAGGCGGCGGGATTCATGCCCTACAACTACCAGGCGCCGATGCGGCAGGCGGGGAAGAACCCGGACATGGACCTCGTGCTCGAGCGCGCCCAGATGGGCCGGTCGGCGGGAACCGGCGGCGGACTCCTCGCTGAGGCCCAGGAACTCCACCAGGCGGGGCGCTACGACGAGGCGCTCGCGATGTACGACGAGGTCCTCACGACCGACCCGACGGTCTACCAGATCAACCTGAACCGGGCCGCGGTGCTGCGCGAACTGGGCCGGCCGGACGATGCGAAGGCGGCCTACCAGATCGTGCTGGATCAGGAACCCGGGAACGCAGCGGCGCTGGTGTCACTCGGCGAGATGTCCATGGCCGACTCGGACATGGACGGCGCACTCGCGTACTGGGAACAGGCGGTCGATTCCACCGAGGACGAGGTGATCCCGTACAACGTGGCCCAGATCTCCTTCCAGAACGGAGAGACGGAAAAGGCTATCGAGTACTACCTGATCGCCGCCGACCGGCGCGCGGACTGGGCCGAGCCGTTCGTCCAGATCGGCATCGTCTATCTGAACATGGGCGACTTCCCCGCGGCCGCCGAACAGTTCGAGATGGCGATCGAGGTGGAGCCGGAGAGCGCTGCCGCCGCGCAGGCGCAGGCGATGCTGGACGCACTGCCCAAGCCGGAGTAGCCGGCGCGCCGCCTGCCCGGCGGCTAACAGCCGGTGGTGGAACCCGCGTGAGCGACGAGACCGACGAGGCGCCCGGCTGACAAGGCGCGTGAGGGAGGAATACCGGGTGTATTTCGACCGAAACGCAACGCAGAGCAGAGCGAAGCGAAGCGGTTCAGCCGGGATGCATCGTAGGTCGAACGCCGCGTGGGTTTCGCTACCGGCTGTTCAATACCGGAGGGGTGGCCGAGCGGCTTAAGGCGGTGGTCTTGAAAACCACTGGCCCGAAAGGGTCCGGGGGTTCGAATCCCTCCCCCTCCGCCGCCGGGAATGGCTCGCCATGATCAAGCCCAAACTGCTCATCACCGGCATCAACGGCCTCATTGGCAGGGTTCTGCGGGACCCCTTGGGGAAATCCTTCGAGATCTGCGGGCTGGACCTCGCGCCGCCATTTTCCGATCGGGTCTTCCAGGCCGACATCGCCGACGCCCGGCAGGTGTCGCAGGTCCTCGACAGGCTGGCCCCAGTCCAATGCGTGATCCATCTGGCGGGCCAAGCCGCCGTGGATACTGCCTGGGAGCCCGTGCTCCGGGTGAACATCCAGGGAACCCGCAACCTCTACGAGGCCGCCCGGGTGTCGGGAGTCAAGCGGGTCGTCTTCGCCAGCTCGAACCACGTTACCGGCGCCTACGAGGGTTTCGCGCCCCACCTGCATCTCCACCGTGAGGCGGAACCGGTTCCCATCTCGGTGTACCACCCCATGCGTCCAGACAGCGACTACGGTGTGAGCAAGGCCTTTGGCGAGATTCTGGCCCGCTACTACTGCGCCCGTTGGGGCATGGAATCCATCTGCCTCAGGATCGGCTCGGTGTGCGCGGACGACGATCCCACCACCGATCCCAGGTTCCTGCGCACCTGGCTGAGCCACCGCGACCTGGTCCACCTGGTGGAGTGCAGTCTGAGCGCGAATGTCACCTATGGCGTTTACTACGGCGTGTCCAACAACAAGGGAGCCTTCTGGGATCTTTCCAATGCCCGCGCTGAGCTGGGTTATGACCCTCGGGACGATGCCTCTCGGCGAATTTCCGGATAAGGCGGGTTACGCCCCTCTTGAGGGGGAGTCGGAGACGCCGTGCCGCAGAAGACGGCTGATGCGACGCGGGGGCCGCGTCAGCCACGATTGTTTCCAATCAGGCTGAGGAGGAGTACGCGTCCGGGGTTCCTCCGCTACCTCGCTACGAGGGCCAGGTTGTAGGGGTCGTTTCCGACGCCGGTCACCGTGCCCACGACGCGGCGCGATCCAAGATCAATCACATAGACGTACCCGGTCTCCTCGGAGAACGGCTGCGACCCCGGCCCGCCGCTGATCACCAAGTAGCGGCCGTCGGGAGTGACCGCCGAGCCCTTCGGGCGGGCGGGCCGTCCATCCGCCCGGCTCAGCGGAATGCGCGCGACTTCGGCGCGTTCGCCGGCCAGCGCCAGCTCAAGGTCCACGAGCGACACGTTGTTCGCGCGGACATTCGGGACGATCACCTCCCTCCCGTCCGGGGTCACGGACAGGATCAGCGGATGTGTCTGCTCCTCGGGATCATCGGTCCCGACGAGGACCCGCGCCACCTCGGCGTCTTCGTCGCCGCCGCTCGCCCGAGCGACATCAATGATGGAAATCGTGTTCCCCGACCGGTTCTCCCGCTGGCTCCCTCCGTTGGCGACGATGACGTGGCGTCCGTCCGGGGTCGCCGTGATGCCCCAGGGGCCGACCTGCATCGGGATCCGTCCGATCTCCGCAAGCCGGTCTCCTTCGAGAGCACCGGCGAGGGAGATCACCGACACGTCGTTCGTGCCGCCATTGGCGGAGAACACGTACTCGCTGCCATCGCCGGCGCGACCGAGCGCCAATCCGTTCGGATTGGGGAAACATCCCAGGTGGGGACCGGGGGCGAGTACGGCCAGATTCCGGGGCGGCCCATAGGGGGCGGCGTAGGGGACAGGGTATTCCTCGCAGGCGAACCCGGGCGAGCCGAGCGCCAACTCCACCGTGGCGCGGAGACTCCCCGTCCGCCGATCAAGGAACGTGATGCGGTTGCCGCCGTCCTCGGTCAGGTGGTTCTCGGCGTTGCCGACGATCAGCATGTCCGGCAGCAGCACGACGCCGAGCGCGCCGAAGCCGCCGGAGTCGAGGTGCCGCCGGAGCGCGTTGGCCGTTCGGTCGTTCGCCGGATCGAGGACGTCGGCAACGTCCAGCACCGCGATCATTCCCCGGCCGCCGTGTTGCCGGAACTCGACGTTATCAATGGCGCCATGGTGATTGACCACGTACACGGCGCCGCCGTCCTCGCTCACGGCCAGGTTGGCGGGATCGCCGAGGAGTTGACCGTCCAGCCGGTCGAGCGCCACCTTGGCGCGGCTGACGATCGCATTCGGGGTGTGGTCGTTCGCCGGAGCGATGGCGCGGTCAAGCGAGATCGCGTAGAGGTACGGCAGTCGCCGCCCCGTCGCGAGGATGTAGGTGCTCTGACCGGCGGCTTGGTGGACGCCGCAGACCGTCGCCAGCAGCGCGGCGATCACGAGCGTCCGGCGGGGGAGCGACGATGTTGAGGCAGGCACGCCACCAGCTCCTTGTGGGGTGATCGGCACGGGAGCGTACCAACCCGAGCGGCCGGTTTCGGCCCGGGACCGACAGGAGCACCTGATCCCCCCGGCGCAGCGCGGCCTGCTACTGTTGCGCGCCCGCTGCCGGCGGCAACGACGATGGACCGACGGACCCTGCTGCGACTTGGCGGCGGCGGTCTGTTGGGCGCCGGCCTCGGCGCCTGCGCGGCGCGTTCCGACATCCTGCCACGCGAGCCGGCGTTCCGCCTGCCGATCGTGAACGTGGCGTGGAACCGGATCATCCGCACCACCGTGGGACTCCGGCCCTACCGCCCGTCGGGGTTCGTGCTCCGCGCCGACAAGCTCGGCGCCACCACCGTCCTCCACAACTACGGCCATGGCGGGTCCGGGATCTCGCTCTCGTGGGGCACCGGACGCCGGGTGGCCGAAATGGCGCTCGAACACCGGAGCCGGCAGGCCGCCGTGATCGGCTGCGGAGCGGTGGGACTCGCGACGGCGCGCCAGCTCCAGCGCCGCGGCTTCGACGTGACGATCTACGCCATGTCGGTGCCGCCGAACACGACGTCGAACATGGCCTGGGCGGGGTTCACCCCCGCCGCCTGGCTGGTGGACGACACCATGCGGACGCCGGAGTTCGACGCCCGGTTCCGGGACGCCGCCGAGATCTCCTTTCGCGAGTTCCAGTGGCTGGTCGGCAGGGGGTATGGGGTGGACTGGCTCGACCGCTACACAGCCACCGACATCGAGCCGCGCGATCCGTCAGCCAGCCGGAGGCCTCGGCGCCGCGAACCGCTCCTCCCCGACCACCTGATCAGCGGCCGGCTCCGGCTGGGCCCCGGGGAACACCCGTTTCCCACCCGCTACGCAACCCGGCGCAGCTACATGCGGATCGAGCCGGCGACCTATCTGGACGCGCTCGTCCGCGACTTCGTGGAGGTCGGCGGGCGGATCGTGATCCGCAAGTTCACGGACGCCCGGGAACTTGTCGCACTCGATGAACCGCTGGTGATCAACTGCACCGGACTCGGATCCGGGGAGCTGTTCCCCGACCCCGAGTTGATGCCACTCAAGGGCCAGCTCACCGTGCTCGTCCCGCAGTCGGA
This sequence comes from Vicinamibacteria bacterium, assembly GCA_963555995.3. Classification (GTDB taxonomy): domain Bacteria; phylum Acidobacteriota; class Vicinamibacteria; order Marinacidobacterales; family Marinacidobacteraceae; genus Marinacidobacterium. Next base: position 260,818 of record OY821641.1, read on the forward strand.
GATCAATTACGCGGTGTCCGGGAACGCTCCGGGAGCGCCTCCGGGGGTGGGAGGTTTCAGCATGCAGCCGCGGAGCTCCGGGATCATCCTCGGCGGGACCGGCGAGCGGGGAGAGTGGTCGCTGGAGCCGAATGCCGCGGCGCGCGAGTACATCGTGAACTCGAACGCCGACTTCTTTGCGAGGATGCGCAGCGTCTGACGGACCGGAGGCGATGCGTCTCCTGCTGTACCGCGGGCAAGACCGGCTGCTGATAGGCGATGTCCTGTGTTTGCCGGTCGCGGAATTCCTGCGGCGACTGCGTCCCGACCGCTCGTTGGCGGAGGTCGCCGAGTGGCCGCTTGCGAATGCGGTGAGTCCGCTACGGAAATAGCGGTCCAAGGCGTATGCGCCACCGTTGCGCATGGGCTCCACGCCGAGCCGGGAGCCGCGTTGTCCGGGGGAGTTACGACGTGCGCGTCGCGCCAGTTGCTGTGAAAATGCAGATTCGGCGAATCGCTGTCCGTCGAGATGGCGCCGCTGGCTTGGAGCGCCGGCTTCAGCCGGCACAGCGAGCCGAAGGCTCGCGGACGTCGTCCCGCGGTGCTCGGTGATGGACGGAGAGCCGAACGCCGTCGGGCGCGCCAGCGTCGTGCCATCCGCTGCGCTCCGCGCAGCGGGTGCCGGCTGAAGCCGGCGCTCCAAGCCGTATGGCCATGCAGTCGAGCAGTTCTACGCGCTCTGCGGCGCGGAGCGCCGCGTGTGCCGGTCTGGGGACCGGCGTTCCAAGCCGTGTGCGCCTACGTGGGGCGCCAGGTTTCGAGGCCGTCGAGGTAGGGGCGGAGGACCTCGGGGACGGTGACGGTGCCGTCGGGCTGCTGGCAGTTCTCGAGGATGGCGAGCCAGGTGCGGCCGATGGCGAGGCCCGAGCCGTTCAGGGTGTGGCAGAACCGCGCCTTCTCGCCGGGGGCGCGCCGGTAGCGGATCCCCGCGCGGCGCGCCTGGTAGTCGCCGCAGTTGCTGCACGAGCTGATCTCCCGGTAGGTCCCCTGCGACGGCAGCCAGACCTCGATGTCGTAGGTCTTGGTGGCCGCCGCTCCCATGTCCCCGGTCGAAAGGAGGACCACCCGGTAGGGCAGTTCCAGGAGTTCCAGGATGCGCTCGGCGTCGCGGGTGAGTCCCTCCAGCTCCTCGAACGAGGACTCCTCGCCGGTGACCTTGACGAGCTCCACCTTGTCGAACTGGTGCTGGCGAATGAGTCCCTGGGTGTCCTTCCCGTGGGCGCCGGCCTCGGCCCGGAAGCACGGGGTGTAGGACACGAAGCGTTTCGGCAACTCATCGGCTGACAGGGTTTCTCCGGCGTGCAGGTTGGTGAGGGGAACCTCGGCGGTCGGAATCAGGTAGAGATCGCGTCCCTCCGCCTTGAAGAGGTCGTCCGCGAACTTCGGGAGTTGACCGGTACCAACCAGCGACCGCGAGGCGACGAGGAAGGGGAGCCAGACCTCCTCGTAGCCGCGTTCCTTCGTCTGGACATCCAGCATGAACTGGATGAGCGCCCGCTCGAGCCGCGCACCGGCTCCCGTCAGGACCGCGAAACGGGACCCGCTGAGCTTCGCCGCGCGCGGCAGGTCGAGCATGCCGAGCGCCGCTCCCAGCTCGTGATGCGCCTTCGGCTCGAAATCGAAGACCGGTGGGGACCCGGCGCGCCGGACCTCGAGGTTGGCATCCTCTTCTGGGCCGACGGGAACGCTCTCGTGGGCCAGGTTTGGCAGCTCCAGCAGGTTCTTCTCGAGTTCCTGCTCGGTGGCGCGCATCCGCGCTTCCTTCTCGGAAACCTCGTCGGGCGCCCGCGCGAGTTCCCCGCGCAGCCGGTCCGCGGCCTCTCTGTCCCCGGCCCGATAGAGCGCGCCGACTTCCCGATTCCGCGCCTTGAGCGCCGCCCGCAGGTCGCTGATGGACGCCTGCAGCCGGCGCCGCTCCTCGAACAGACCCAAGACCCCGGAGAGATCCCCGCTGTGGCCGCGGTCGCGGAGGCGCTCGGCGGTCCCCTCGGGGTCCCGCCGTATCAAGTCGGGGTCGAGCATCGGGTGTTAGCCTAAACCGACAGCGGCTGGAGTGAATCTCCCCATTTCGTTCCCATGTCCAAAACGCTTCCGCTTCCCGATTTCTTCGATTCCGAGCGCGTCGGCCAGCTCTACCGGGTCCCCTATGAGACCCGGGCCGCCGAGGCCCGCGCCTGGGCCGCGCGGCACGGGCTCGCTCCCGCGGCCGGCGACGCGCCGCGCGTCGGGCTCCTGCTGGTTGATTGCCAGAACACCTTCTGCCTGCCGGGAGGCGAGCTCTTCGTCGCCGGCCGGTCGGGACTGGGCGCGGTGAAGGATTCGTGGCGCCTCTGCCAGTTCCTCTACGGCCACCTGGACCGGATCAGCGAGATCATCCTGACGCTCGACACCCACACCGCGATCCAGGTCTTCCACGCCCACTTCTTCCTCGACCGGGACGGGAACCCTCCCGCCGCGTACACCGCGATCACCTCGGATGACCTCGAAGCGGGCCGCTACCGGGTGAATCCAGAGGCGGCCGCGGCGGCCGGGCTCGACGAGACGGAACTCTCCCGCCACGCGCTCCACTACTGCCGCCGGCTGGAGTCGCAGGGGAAGTACGTGCTCGTCATCTGGCCCTACCACGCCATGCTCGGGGGCGCCGGGCACGCGGTGGTGCCGGCCATCGAGGAGGCCGTCTTCTTCCACTCGATCGCGCGGTCGGCCCAGCCGCGATTCGAGCCCAAGGGGCTGAACCCGCTGACCGAGAACTACTCGGTGCTGCGGCCCGAGGTCCTCGACGACGCGGACGGGAACCCCATCGCGGAGCCGAACCGGCAGTTGCTCGACCATCTGCTCGGTTATGACGCGCTCATCGTCGCCGGCCAGGCCAAGAGTCACTGCGTCGCCTGGACAGTGTCCGACCTGCGGGACGAGATCGCGCGGCGGGACCCGGACGGAACCCGGGGTCTCGCCCGCCGGGTCTTCCTGCTGGAGGACGCCACCTCGCCGGTCGTGGTCCCGGGGGCCGACTTCACCGACGCCGCCGACGCGGCCTACGACGACTTCGAGCGTGCGGGGATGGTTCGGGTGCGAAGCACCGACCCACTCGAGGAGTGGCCCGGCTTTCCGGCCTGACGGCCGAACCCCCGGTCGCCTCTCTCCTCGACGTGGACTTCTACAAGTTCACGATGGGGCAGTTCGTCTTCCGGCTGCATCCCGGGGTGCGGGTCCGCTACCGGCTCCTCTGCCGGACGCCGGACGTCCGGCTGGCGGAGCAGGTGCCGGCCGAGGCGCTCCGGGACGCCCTCGACTCCATCCGGTCGCTGGCGTTCGCCCCGGCGGAACTCGAGTACCTCGGGGGGCTCGAGCCGCGCGGACTGTTCGGCGACGCCTACCTGGACTTCCTCCGGCGGCTCCGGCTGCCGCCGGTGGAGCTCGAAGTCCGGGACGGCAACTTCCGTCTCGAGGTCGAAGCCCCCTGGCCCGAGATGATCCTCTGGGAGACGCTCATGCTATCGGCGCTGAGCGAGCTCCTCTCCCGGGCCGCCCTCGCCGGGGCGGGCGCCGGGGCCCGCGAAGCGGCGGAGGCCGCGGGCCGGGAGCGGCTCGAGGGGAAGATCGCCGCGCTCCGCGAACGTCCCGGGATCCGCTTCGCGTCCTTCGGCACCCGCCGGCGGTTCTCGCGCGCCTGGCAGTTCGCGCTGGAGGAGCGTCTCGCCGAGGCGCTGCCGGAGCAGTTCGCCGGCACTTCCTGCGTGGCGTCGGCCTTCCGGCACGGTCTGGTTCCGGTGGGGACCATCGCCCACGAGGTCTTCATGGTGGGCGCCGCGCTCGGGGACGGATCGGACGAATCCATCCGCGCGTCGCCGCGCCGCGTGCTGGATGCCTGGTGGGACATGTACGGCGAGCCGTTCTCGCTCTTTCTCACGGATACCTGGGGCTCGGAGTTCTTCTTCGCCGACATCGGGGAAGCGCGCGCCCGGCGGTTTCGCGGGGTGCGCCAGGACTCCGGCGATCCGGCGGCCTTCGGGGAGCGCGCGATCCGCTGGTACGAAGACTCCGGCGTGGACCCGCGGGCGAAGTCCCTCGTCTTCAGCGACGGGCTGGAACTCCCCGACATCCTCGACCTGGAAGCGCGGTTCGCCGGACGGATCGGGGTGTCCTACGGCTGGGGCACCAACCTGACGAACGACTGCGGCGTCCCCAACGTCTCGCTGGTCGTGAAACCGGTGGCGGCGAACGGCCGGCCGCTCGTCAAGCTCAGCGACAACCCGGGAAGAGCACCGGGAGTCCCGCCGAGATCCGCCGCTATCGCCGGATCTTCGACGCTCCCGCCGCGCCGGCCCGCATCCCGAAGTATTGATCCGCCGGTTCGCCGGGGCCGCCCGTCACTTCCCTTTTTCCAATCCGCCCGCCTGGCGCGGATGGGCCTTCGAGTACACCTCGAAGATCCTGGCCGTCGAGACGTGGGTGTACTTCTGGGTGGTCGCGAGGCTCGTGTGCCCGAGCAGTTCCTGGATGGAACGCAGGTCGGCCCCGCGGTCGAGCAGGTGGGTCGCGAACGCGTGGCGCAGCGTGTGCGGCGACACCGAGCCGGCAAGCCGGACGAGACCCGCTTCGCCCAGGTAGCGCCGCACCACGGTGCGCACCGACCGGTCGGAGAGCCGTCCGCCGCGCGCGTTCAGGAAGACCGCCTCCGGATTCCCCGCGGTTCCCTGGACGTCCGCCCGGACCCGGAGCCAGGGACCGAGCGCGTCGGCCGCAACCTCGCCGAAGGGGACCACCCGCTCCTTGCCGCCCTTGCCGAGGACCCGCAGGATCCGGCTGTTCCGGTTGACGTCGGCGAGGTCGAGACCGACCAGTTCGGAAACCCGGAGTCCGGTTCCGTAGAGGAGTTCGAGGATGGCGAGGTCCCGGCAGCCGAGCGGCGTGGCCGGGTCGGGCGCGTGCAACAGCGCCTCGACCTCGTCCATTTCCATGCGGGTCGGGATCCTCGCCGGAGTCCGCGGTGCCCGGAGCGCCCGCGCCGGGTCCCGGCCCACCGCTCCCGAACGGGTGAGATACCGGTAGAGCGAGCGGAGGGCGGCCAGCTTCCGCGCGACCGTGGTGCTGGACAGCCCGCGTTCGTGCAGCGCTCCGAGGTAGGCGCGGAGAACCGCCGTGTCGGCGCCTTCCGCACCGGCGGACTCCTTCTCCGGCGCCGGCTTCGTTTCGAGGAACCCGGCGAACTGCGACAGGTCGCTGCCGTAGCTCCGCACCGTGTTGAGCGAGGCGCCCCGGCGCTCCTCGAGGTCTTCGAGGAAGTCCCGGATCAACGCGCGCAGCGGCGTCTCCGGTCTGCTCGCGGGTTCCTCGCCGGCGTTCACGCCGGCGGCCGGGAGCGCGCGCCGCGTCTGGCCGCGGTCTTCCGGGAAGCCGCCTTCTTGCCTTTCTTCGCCGGCCTCGGCTGGATGTAGCGGCACTTCGGGAAACCGCTGCAGCCGACGAAGGGGCCGCGCCGGCTCTGGCGCTGGACGAGCTGTTTTCCGCACTCCGGACACTGGCCCTCGACCGGCACCGGCGCCGGCCGGGCGACCGGTCGGCCGTTCCGGACCTGGATGATCTTGGTGCACTCGGGGTACCGCGTACAGCCGAGGAAGGCCCCGAATCGGCCCCGCTTCTCGGACATCGGCGCGCCGCATTCCGGGCAGACCGGGGCCTCTTCATCGCTCGTCTCGTCGCCCGAGTCACCCAGGGAACGGCTTCCCCGGCACTCCGGGAACCCCTCGCAACCGAGGAACTTCTCGCCCCCCGACCAGCGAAGAACGAGCGGACGCCCGCAGCGCTCGCACGGCTCGGCCGTCGGCAGTCCCTTGATCCGCGGCATCTCGACGACGGCCTTGTCGAGGTCGAGCGAGAAATCCGCGTAGAACGCCGCCAGCGTGCCCTCGAAACCGGCCTCGCCCTGTTCGATCCGGTCGAGGTTCTCCTCCATGTCCGCCGTGTAGCGGACGTTGAAGAGGTTGTCGAAGCTCCCCGCCAGCAGGTCGCTCACCAGCATCCCCACCTCGGTGGGAACGAAGACCCGCGCTTTCGTCCGGACGTACTCGCGGTCCTTGATCTTGCGGAGGATCGGCACGTAGGTGCTGGGCCTTCCGATTCCGTTCGCTTCCAGCTTGCGGATCAGGCTCGCCTCGCTGTACCGCTTCGGGGGAGCGGTGAAGTGCTGGACGGGCAGGACCGCCTTGAGGGCGAGCGGCTGGCCGGCCTTGAGCGGAGGGATGACGGTCTTCCTGTCGGAGTCGGCGGACGGCCCCGCGTCTTCGGCCGCCTCGCGATAGAGGACCCGGTACCCGCGTTCGGCCAGCACCGAGCCGCTCGCCGTCAAACGCTCGGGCGCCTTGCCGAAGCCGGGAATCTCGGGGGCTTCGTCCCCGCCGGGGTGTTCCGCGAGGATCGTGGCCCGGGTGTCGCGCCAGACGGCCGGGGTCATCTGGGAAGCGATGAACCGCTCCCAGATCATGCGGTACAGCTTCCGCTGGTCCTCGTTGAGGAAGGCCGCGACCTGGTCGGGAGTCCGCTCGACGGAGGTCGGTCGGATCGCCTCGTGGGCGTCCTGCGCCCCCTTCAACTTGCGGAAATAGTTGGGCCGCTCGGGCAGGAAGTCGTCGCCGAACCGCTTGCCGATGAACTTCCGCACCTCCCCGAGCGCCTCCTTCGAGACCCGGGTGGAGTCGGTCCTCAGATAGGTGATCAACCCGACGCGGTCTCCGGCGCCGAGGTCCACCCCCTCGTAGAGCCCCTGCGCGGCGCGCATGGTCCGCGCGGCCGGGAAGCGGAACAGGGAGGCCGCCTGCCGCTGCATGGTGCTGGTGATGAAGGGCGGCGGAGCCTTCTCCTGGCGGTCCTTCGACTCGATGTCGGCCACCCGGTAGCGGCACGTCTCCAGCCAGCGCTGGATTTCCCGCGCGGTGGCCTCGTCGCGCGCCGCCGGCTCCCGCGGGAGGCTCTTCGGGACCTCGGCGGTCGCCCGCAGCGACGCGCCATCGCCCGTCAGCAGCAGGGCGTCAATCGTCCAGTACTCCTCGACGTTGAAGGCCCGAATCTCGCGTTCGCGCGCGCAGATCAGGCGGAGCGCCACCGATTGCACGCGCCCGGCCGAGAGGCGCGGCGCGACCTTCCGGGAAAGGAGCGGCGAGATCTTGTAGCCGACGATCCGGTCCAGCACGCGCCGCGTCTGCTGGGCCTTGACCTTGTTCCCATCGACTTCGGACGCGCTCTCGAGCGCGCGCCGCACCGCCGGCGGGGTGATCTCGTGGAAGGTGATCCGCTGGATCGGAACCCGGCGGCCGCGCGGCAGCGCGCCGAGGAACTCCTCCGCGAGGTCGTGGCTGATCGCTTCTCCCTCCCGGTCCGGGTCGGTCGCCAGGTAGATGTGGGAGGCTTTCTTCGCCGCCCGCTTCAGGCTCTCGAGGATCTTGGCCCGGTCGGGAACCACCTCGAACTGTGGACGAAAGCCGTTGGCGATGTCGACCGAGAGGCCGCGCTGCGGCAGGTCCCGGACGTGTCCTCCCGAGGCCATGACCCGGTAGGAGCCGCCCAGAAACCGCTCGATGGTCTTGGCCTTGGCGGCGGATTCGACGACGACGAGTGTGTTTCCCATGACGTGCCATCAGTGTAACGATCAGTCCTCGGCCTTCAGGAAACCCCCGGGAAACCGGCGCACCAGCCCCCGCCGTTCCAGCTCCGAGATCGCGGCCAGCGCCACCGGCACGGGGAGGCCGGCGGCGCCGAGGAGGGTGTCCAGATCCATCCCCGACGGATGTTGCCTCAGCACATCCAGCAGACGGGCTGCTTCGGGGCCCGGTCGCGGGGAAGCGCCGTCCGGTTCCCGGCTGACGGCGTCGCCCGAGTCCGCACCCGTTCCGGCGGAGCCGGACGGGAGCCCCAGTTCTTCCAGGATGTCGGCGACTCCCGTGACCAGGGTGGCGCCGAGCCGGATCAGCCCGTGGCACCCCGCGCTCGTTTCCGACCCGATGGGGCCCGGGACGGCGAAGACCTCGCGTCCGGAGTCCACCGCGTGGCGGGCCGTCGCGAGGGAGCCGCTCCGTGGGGCCGCCTCCACCACCAGCGTTCCCAGCGTGAGGCCGGCGATGATCCGGTTCCGGCGCGGGAAGTGATGCGGGAGGGGACGCGTTCCGGGGGGGAATTCGGTCAGCACGGCCCCCGACGCGCGGCAGGCCCGCGCCAGGTCGTGATGCTCCGGGGGATACAGCGAGTCGTGGGCGGAGCCGAGCACGGCGACGGTCCTGCCCCCGGCCTCGAGGGCCGCCCGGTGAGCCGCCGCATCCACGCCCCGGGCGAGGCCGCTCACCACCACGAGCCCCGCCTCGGCCAGCCCGGCCGCGAGTCGTTCCGCGACCGCGATTCCATAGGGGGTCGCTCTCCGGGAGCCGACCACCGCGACCCCCGGCGCCGCGAGGTCGGCATCGCCCGCCACCTCGAGCGCGATTGGAGGAACGGCGATTTCGGCGAGCCGGGGCGGAAACCCGGCTTGTCCCAGAAACAGCAGCCGGCGTCCGGCGGCGGTGGCCGTGTCGCGCCAGCGGCGCGCCGCTTCGAGTTGCCCGGCCGGCAACGCGCCGAACCGCTGCCGAAACGTGGAAACGGCGGCTTCGAGACGGCCGCTCTCGAAGCAGCGGGCGCGCTCCACGGGCCGGGGCCGTTCGGCAAGGGCGATCGCGAGCGCCGCCTCTTCAAGACGGGCCGGAGACTGCTCTCCGGATGGCGTGGGACGGTTCGTCATGGATGTTCTCCCCGAGGCCGGTTCCGCCGCTCCGGAGATCGGAACCGGTCGAAAACCCCTCAGGAGCTATAGACGTAATTCGCGCCGTTTTTTTCTCACCCCGATGGGGTTTCCCCCTACCGCCCGGCACGCGCTACTATCGGAGACCGCCCGGATTCGCGTCCGGAGCCTTCGCCAGGGCGATCCGCCCGGGACCCAGCGACATGGCCTGTTCATTGCATTCACGACTCCCGATGCACCGGCTGCCCGCGCCCTTCCGCAGCGCCGGGTTGCTCCTCGCCGCGACCTTGCTGATCGGAGGAACGGCGGCAGCCCAGCCCGCCGCGTCGCCCGATGCGTCCGCATCCGCTGGCGGCGAGCGATCGGGTCAGGAGAACTCCTTCGGAGTGGAGGTGGCGAGCAAGGGCCTCTGGAAGGAGGCGGCCTACCGCTGGGAGAAGGCCGTGGAACTCGATCCCCAGAACCCGAAGGCCCACAACAACCTCGGGGTCGCCTACGAGCGCTCCGGCAAGTTCGAGGAAGCACTCGATGCCTACGAGACGGCGCTTGAACTGATGCCCAGCAATGAACAGATCCGCCAGAACTACGAGCTGTTCCGCGAGGCCTACGAGCGGAAGAAGCGGAAGGACCGCGACGCCGCCCGCTCCCGGAGACGCTGACCAGTGGGTCTTCTTCGCGCTCGCCGGCTCGTCTCGGGGATCGGGCTCTCGCTGCTCGGCTTCACCGGCTGCGCGGCCGGGCCCTATGTCGAGGTGCCCATCGAGATTCCGATCGACGCCAAGCTGGACCTTTCGGAGTACGGGCGAGTGCTCGTCGGCAGCTTCGTCAGCCAGACCAACGAGAACCTGGATCTCGACTCGGAGACCTCGCGGCTGCTCAGGAACCAGTTGCGCCTGAACTCGCGGCTGGCGGTGATCGAGGCGGAGGTCGAGCCGCTCGGGGACTTTTCCGACGCGGCGCTCGAAGCCAGCGGGCTTGCCGAGCAGTTCGACGACATGGCGGCCGAGGCGGTTGCGATCGGCGACGGAGAGATCTCCCGGCAGGAGTGGATTGACCTGGAGCAGGACAAGCTGCTCGAGGACGAGGAGTACTGGCGGCAGTTGGGCGAAGAGTTCGAGGAGCCGCTCATCATCAGCGGTCGGCTCCGCTTCGCGGCCGAGGAACGCTCCGGATTCTCCCGCCGCGACCGTTACGTCCGCGACAGCTTCAACCGGCCGCGGCTGGTGCGCAGCACCCAGTTCCAGGAGCGGAGCGCCTACACCCTGACCGCGGAGTTCTATTTCATTGACGGCGCGAGCGGCCGGACCATCCACCGTGAGCGCTTCACCGAGGAGGTCATCTTCGGACGGGACGAGGAGAGTTCGGCGCTCTCCTCCTACTTCGAACTGATGGACCGCATCCTCCCGAATTTCCTGAGCGTGGTGACGCCGCAGACGTTCCGAGGCACCCGAATCCTGTTGCGTTGATCGGCTCCCAGGCAGTTGAAAGGAGAAGGCTCGTGACTCGCGACTCTTCGACATCCGGAACCCGGGTCCGGGCGCCGTTCGTTCTCGCCGTCCTGCTGGCAGCGCTCGGCACGGCGGCCGTGGCTCCGGCGCAGTACTTCATCCCGTTCTACGGGAAGAACAAGGTCAAGTACGACAAGCACGACTGGCAGGTGTACCGGTCTCCGCACTTCGACGTCTACTACTACCCCGAGATGGAGGAGGAACTGGGGCGGCTGGTGAGCTACGCCGAGAGCGCCTACGAGACGCTGTCGGACGAACTGAAGCACGAGATCCCGTTCGCCATTCCGCTGATCCTCTACAAGACGTTCTCCGAGTTCGCGCAGACGAACCTCTCGCCGTCGGAGATACCGGAGGGCGTGGGAGCGTTCGCGGAGTCCGCGCGCGACCGAATGGTCATCCCCATTGACAACCCCCCGGACGAACTCCAGGAGCTCTTCCTCCACGAGCTCACCCACATCTTCGAGTTCGACATCATTCCCCGGTCGCTCTTCCGGCAGACGGTGCCGCTCTGGATTGACGAGGGGCTCGCCACCTACATGGAGAAGGAGTGGGACCCGCTCGACCTGATGGTGATTCGCGACGCGGCGGTCGCCGACCAGATTCCCACCTTCCAGGATCTCAACCAGCGCTTCGCGCGCGCGCCGTATTCCTTCGGGGCGTCCATCTTCAACTTCATGGAGGAGCGTTTCGGGAAGGAAGGGGTCCGCCAGTTCGTGTTCTCGCTGCGCCGGGCGGTCACCGGCGGGGTCAGCGAGGAAGTGTTCGAGCAGGCCTTCCGGATGCCTTCCGAAGAGTTCTACCGCGAGTACAAGCGCTGGATGAAGGAGCGATTCAAGCCTTTCCGGGACAAGGAGATCCCGGAGGACTACAGCGTGGACCTGTCACCGCGGGAGGGACGCTACGTCGGGGCGATCTCCGCGGCGCAGTCCCCCTCGGGCGAGGTCATCGCGGTCCTGGCCGGGAACCGCCGCGAGTCGGAGTACGACGTGGTGCTGCTGTCGGCGCGGGACGGCGAGGTCATCCGCAACCTGACCCCGGGATACGCCGGCGAGTTCATCAACGTGGTCGGGCTCACGGGTGAGGACCAGCTCATCGGGAGGAACCTGAGCTGGACGCCGGACGGGTCGCGGGTGGCGTTCTTCGGCCGCTTCCAGAAACGCCGGGCGCTGCTGTTCGCCGACGTGGTGGACTCGAGGATCGTCCAGCGGATCGAGATGCCGCTCGACCGGGCGAAGTTCCCGCACGTCGGGCCGGACGGTCAGTGGGTCTATTTCACCGCGCTCAACAACGCGATCTCCGATGTGTACCGGGTGAACATCGCCACCGAGGAGATCGAGAACATGACCCGGGACGACTTCCACGACAAGTTCCCGACGGTCAGCCCGGACGGCGAATGGATCTACTACAGCCGGCGGATCAGCGGTTACGACAAGCTCTACCGCCTGCGGATCGCCACCGGCGAGAAGGAACAGGTCACCTTCGGGACCTTCAACGACGTGGCCCCGATCTTCGCCCCCAACGGCCGCGACCTCATCTATTCCTCGAACGAGGACGACGGGATCTTCAACATCCGGTCGCTGGACACCGAGACCGGCGACATCCTCCAGTACACCGATGTCCTCGGCGGAAACTTCGCGCCCAGCGTCATCAGGGATCCCGAGACCGAGCAGGAGACGCTGCTCTTCACGAGCTATTACAAGGGCAACTGGGGGTTGCACACGCTCGGCATGGACGAGCCGGTGAAGGAGATCTTCGCCGACACCATCGTCCGGACCCCGGGGCCGGTCATTGACTTCGTCCCCACCGTGAACCACCAGGTCCTCAGCGAGAACAAGCGCGAGAAGGGACGCTTCGAGAAACTGTTCCTCGACGGGCCGCCCCCGATCACGGCCGGGTTCACCAGCGACTTCGATTTCCTAGGCGGCACCGCGATCTCGCTTTCCGACGTGCTCGGTGACGACCGGCTCTCGTTCACCGCCTACTCGGTCCGTTCCTACCGCATCTACAACGCCCAGTACGCCAACCTGTCGGGACGGTTCCAGTACGCCCTCGAGGCGCACGACCAGACCTCCTTCTTCTACCCGGGGCTTCCCTACTACCTCACGAACTTCTGGTCGCGCGCGGACAGCATCGGCACGATCCGCTCCTCGGGGGCCTCGGCGCGGGCGCTCTACCCGCTGAGCCGTTTCCGGCGGTTCGAGATGGGGATCGGCTACGACTACCAGAAGGCCGGTTTCGAGAACATCTACCTCCAGCCGGGCGAGGACCCCCTCTTCCCCCAGCAGTTCGTTGATCAGTACAACGACTTCTACACCCGGATCTTCCCGACCGGCCACGTTCTGCCGGCGCGCTTCGCCTTCGTCCAGGACACGATCCGGTTCCGCCAGTTGGGCCCGGCGGTGTTCCCGCAGGCCGGCAGCACGGTGTATGCAGGACTCGAGTGGTCCCCGGGCGGACCGTTCCTTTCGAGGGCCACCTTCAACCTCGATGCCCGGAAGTACTTCCAGGTCACGACCTCCAGCGTGCTGGCGGCGCGGCTCAAGTGGATGCACAGCTCCGGCGACGCGCCGGCGTTCTTCTGGTTCGGGGGAATGGGCGAACTGCGCGGCTACGACCTCTATTCCTTCGTGGGCAACCGCGGCGGCCACGCCACCGTCGAGTTCCGCTTCCCGATCATTGACGCGGCCATCACCCCCCTGGGGCTGATCGGCCCGTTCCGCGGCAGCGTGTTCGTGGATGCCGGAGGGGCCGCCTACGACGGCGAGGAGTTGAACATCTACTCCTCCGAGCGCCGGGAGTCACGGCTCGGCCGGCTCTGCGGTCCACGCCAGAACGTGGTCTGCGTGTCGGAAGGGGGCGGCCTCGACGACTTCGTGGCCTCCTACGGATTCAACGCCCGCGTCTACTTCCTCGGGCTGCCGCTCAACTTCGCCTGGTCGAAGCGCACCGACTTCGCCACGACCCTGGAAGGCTGGAAGTTCGACTTCTGGATGGGCTGGCCGTTCTGACGTTGAGCGGTTGACAAGGCGCGCGAGGGAGGAATACCGGGTGTATTCCGACCGAAGCGCAACGATGAGCGAGCCGTAGGCGAGCGGTTCAGCGGGGATTCTGACGTTGAGCGGTTTGGGAACGGGCTCCCCAGCCCATTGACGTGTCGAAAGGCAAGAGAGAAGGGCTGGGGAGCCCGTTCCCAAACCGCCCGGCGCTTCGCGCCGCGAACCGCAACTTCCTCGCGCGCTGGCGCGCACTTCGGCGAGTTCCGGTTCGTCGTTACTTTTTGTGAAAGGGGGTGACCCCGGGGTAACCCCCCTTCACACTTTCCCCCGAAACCGCCGGCAGCGAACCCGAGGTTCGCTGCCATTTTTTTGTCTTTCGCTCGTTCAGGTGAGACAACGGCTTGGAACGCCGGCTTCAGCCGGCACAGCCCGTCGAAGGCGGGCGGCGGCACGGACCTCTTTCGCCGCGATGGCTCGGCTGCGCGCGCCATGCACCCGGGGTAGCGATGACCGCCCGCGGCCCTGCGGGCCGCAGTGCCGGCTGAAGCCGGCGTTCCAGGCCGGCAGCGCCATCACGGCGCCTGGCCGAGCCGCGGGACTGCATCTACACGGCAGACCCCGCTGACGGCGCGCCCGCGATGCCGGCAGAGGCCGGCGCTCCACCGTTTTCGGGACACCGCGTTAGAACCGGAACCGAATCGCTCCCGCGACCTGCCGGCGCAGGATGCCGGACGGATCCCGCGCCGGCCGTCAGGCGGTAGATCGCGGGCACCAGCAGCAGGGTGACGAGCGTGGCGAACGCCACTCCGAAGGAAAGCGAGACCGCCATCGGGATGAGCACCTGCGCCTGCACGCTCCGCTCGATCATCAAGGGCGCCAGTCCCCCGCAGGTGGTGATCGAAGTGAGGACGACGGGGCGGAATCGGAGCGGTCCGGCCGCGAGCGCCGCTTCCCGAACCGTGGCCCCGTCGCCGCGGCGCCGGTTGATGAAGTCGAGGAGCACCAGGGCGTCGTTCACGACGATTCCGGTGAGCGGCACCATCCCGATGAAGCTGGTGAGGGACAGGGGCAGGCCCACCACCTGGTGACCGAAGACGGCCCCGGCGAGCCCGAAGGGCACCGCGGCCATGATCACGAAGGGCTGGACCCACGACGACAGCGGGACGGCGAGCAGCACGTAGACGAGGATCAGGGCCAGAACCAGGTGCCGGCGGAGCGCCGCCATGGTCTCCTGCTGATCGCCGGCGCTCCCCACCACGTCGAACCCGAGTTCGGGAAACCGGTCCCGGACGGCGGGAATCATCCGGGCCTCGGCTTCCGCGATCAGCGCGCCGGGTGAGGCCCGCTCCGGGTCCACGCTCGCGTTCACCGTGACGGTGCGCTGATCGTCCAGCCAGCGTATGACCGACGGGCCCCGCTCCTGCGAGATCTCCGCCACCTGGCCGATCTCGACCGCCTCGCCGTCGCCCCGCCGCACCCGCATGCCGGTCACGGCGTCGAGGCTTCGCCGGCTCGACTCGGGATAGCGCAGGAGCACCCGGATCTCGTCGTGCCCGCGCTGGATGCGCTGGATCTCCTCGCCGTGGAACGCCTGCCGCAACTGCCTGCCGAAATCCGCGGCGTCGATCCCGGTCGCCGGGCCCCCGGCGCGGACCCGCGCGACGAGTTCGGGAGCCTCGCCCTCCAGATCGTCCGAAACCGAGATGACCCCCGGGAACTCCCGGATCAACGCCGAGAGCGCCATCGCCCCCGCCCGGAGATCCTCGGGCGCGTCCCCGCGAATCCGGATCGAGAGGTCGCTGCCCTGTCCGATGACCGAGGTGAAGATGGTGACCTGGCCTCCGTGCGGCAGGGAACCGGCCAGCGCGCGGAGCTGGTCGGCGATCCGGCGGGGCGGCACCTCGGCGCGCTCCTCGGCGGGCGCCAGTTCCCAGACGAGTTGGCCGATCCTGGCGTCCGCGCCGACCTCCGCTCCCCCGAGCTCGCCGCCGGCCCCCAGCGGAAACCGCTGTCCCACCATCACGGCGAGGTTCCGGTGCGGATCGAGGCCGTGTTCGGCCTCGAAGTCCTGCCGCACGCGCTCGATCGCGGCCTCGAGTTCTTCCACCACCTCCGCCGTCGCCGCGGCCGTCGAGCCGGGCGGCAGCGAGACCTGAACCCGTACCGCGTCGGAGTCGAAGGGGGGCGCCGGCTCCACCGGGATCCAGCGGCCCCGGACGAGACCGAGCGCCAGCGCGAGCGCCGCCACGCCGAGGGCTACGGTCGCGCCCGGATTGTCCATGGACCAGCGGAGCGCGGGCCGGTAGAGGGTCTCCACCGTCCAGTCGAGCGCTGCCTGGATTCGGCCCCGAATGCGCGCGAGCCGCCGGCTCGGGCGAACGGCGAGCCCGCCGTGCGCCAGGTGATGGGGCAGGATCCAGGCGGCGTCCAGCATCGAGAAGGCGAGCACCGGGATCACGATGCGGGGCAGCGTGCCCATGAGTTCGCCCCAGACGCCCGGGAGACCGAGCAGGGGCGAGAACGCCGCCATGGTGGTCAGCACCCCGAAGGACGCCGGAAGGAGAACCTGCCGGACCCCGCGGACCGCCGCCTCCGCGGCCCCTGTCCGCCTCGCGGCGATGTGCCGGTGCACGTTCTCGCCGACCACGATGGCGTCGTCCACCACGATGCCGAGGGTGACGATGAAGCCGAACATGCTCAGCATGTTCAGCGTCACGCCGAGTCCCGGCATCAGCAGGAAGGCGCCGAAGAACGCCACCGGCAGTCCCGCCGCGGTCCAGACCGCGACGCGGGTGGAGAGCGCAAAGAAGAGAACGAGGAAGATGAGCGCCAACCCCTGCAGACCGTTCCGGACGAGCACCTCCATGCGGCTGTCGAAGAGCCGCCAGGCGTCCGCCCAGGGAGTCACGGCGAGCCCGGCCGGGAGCAGCGTGGAGGTTTCCCGCACCTGCGCCTGGACCGCCGTCACCGTCTCCAGCAGCCGGGCGTCCGGCGCCAGCATCACCTCGAGGAACACCGCCGGCTCTCCGTTCATCCGCGCCGCCCGCTGGACGTCGGTGAAGCCGTCGGTGACAATGGCGATGTCCCCGAGGGTGACAGCCCCGCCGCCCGGGGCGCTGATGAGCGGAATCCGGGCGAACGCCGCCGCGGTCCCGGCTTCCGCCTCGGTCCGGAGGCGTACCTCGCTGGCGCCGGTCCGGACCGAGCCCGCCGGGATGTCGGCCGAAGCGCGGCGGATCGCCGCCGCGACCTGATCGAAGGTGAGTCCGAAGCGGGAAAGCACGTCCTCCGACACTTCGATCGCGATCTCGTAGTCCCGGCCGCTTGCCGTTTCCACCGCCGCGACGCCCGGCACGCGGGCGAGATCCTCCCGGACCTGGTGCGCCGCCTCCGTGAGCGCGCGCTCGTCAGCCGGCCCGTGCACCGCGACCCGCAGCAACAGCCGCCTCGTGGAACTCCGGGTGATGACCGGGTCCTCGGCGTCGGCGGGCAGGCTGGTGATCGCCTCGACACGTTCCCGCACCTCGTCGCTGACGCCCTGGAAGTCGGCCCAGTACTCCAGCTCCACGGTGAGCGTGCCGATCCCGTCGCGCGCGGTTCCGGAGATCTCCCGGATTCCGCCGATGTCCCGCAGCGCTTCCTCCATGGGCGCCAGCACGCTGTCTTCGATGACCGAGGCGCCGGACCCCGGCCAGGCCGTGCTGACGGTCAGGGTCGAAGGGCTCGTCTCCGGGACCAGTTCCTGGGGGACGCCGCGGATCGTGAGGATGCCCGCCAGCGAGATCGCGAAGAGGAGCAGGTTCGCCGCGACCCGGTTCCTGACGAACCAGGCGATCGCGCCCCGCGAAGGCGGCCCGCCGGCCGGCGCGGCGGGCGAGGCGTTCTCGGGCACCCGGCCTAGCAGCCTGTGGAGAAAGTGACGTGAGCACCGAGAACGCCAAGGCGTCCGGCTGACAAGGCGCGTAACAGCCTGTGGTGGAACTGGCGTGAGCACCGAGAACGGCGAGGCACCTGGCTGACAAGGCGCGTGAGGGAGGAATACCGGGCGTATTCCGACCGAAACGCAACGATGAGGGCCGCGCAGCGGCCCGGTTCAGCCGGGATGCATCGCCGTTCGAATGCCACGTCCAGTTTCGCTACAGGCTGTTCAAGGAGGAATACCGGGTGTATTCCGACCGAAACGCAACGCAGAGCGCCTCGTAGAGGCGCGGTTCAGCCGGGATGTATCACCGTTCGAATGCCGCGTGACTTTTTCCACAGGCTGCTGGGGTACGGTGGGCTGCTCCGAACCGGTTGCTAACCCGAGCCGCCCGGATCCAGCTTCAGCATCTCGGCGACGATCAGCACCGCCGGAATGAAGAACAGCAGCCCGATGCTCGCGAAGGCGAGTCCCGCCGTCAGGCTGATGACCATCGGAACGGTGAACTGCACGGTCTCGCTCTTGTCGTAGAGCAGCGGCAGGAGACCGACGATCGTGGTGGCGCTCGTGATCACGATGGGCCGCGCGCGGTCCCGGGCGGCGGCCGAGATCGCGGCGATGACCGGGAAGTCCGGGTTCTGCTGCCGCATTCCGTTGTACCGGTCCATCAGGATCAGGGTGTCGTTCACCACGACCCCGGAGACGGCGACCAGGCCGAAGAGGGAGACGTAGGTCAACTCGTAGCCGAGCACGAAATGCCCCAGCACGACGCCCACGCCGGCCATCGGCAGACCGGCGAGCGCCAGGAAGGGTTGTGCAAGGCTTCGCATCTGGGAGGCCAGTAGCCCGAAGACCGCGAGCATGGCGAGCGGGAAGGTCCAGGCGAGCGTCCCGGCGGTACGCGCGCTCTGGCGGGTGGATCCGGCTGCCTCGACCTCGAGCCCCGGGTGGCGCTCGACGAGCGCCGGGAGGATCTCCCGGCTCACGGCCCGCCGCACCCGGAGGCCGCTCTCGATCTCCGGGTCGTAGAAGGCGGTTAAGGTGGCGGTGCGGCGCCCGTCGACCCGGGTCAGCGTCGCGTAGTCCTGGATCTCGGTGATCCGGGCGACCGTGGATAGCGGCGCGTCCTTTTCCGGTCCCAGGGAGATGCGCTCGTCCAGCAGGTCCCTGAGACTGCGGCGGCGTTCCGCCGGATAGCGGACGACCACCCGGATTTCGTCCGGCCCGCGCTGGATGCGCTGGACCTCGGCGCCGAAGAAGGCGTCCCGGAGCTGGTTGGCCAGGCGCCGGGGGGTCAGTCCGGCCATGAAACCCGCCTCCTTCAAGTGGAGGTCGTAACGCCGGGCTCCCGGCACGAGCGTGTCGTGGACCTCCTGCATGGCCTCGATGTCGAGGGCGGCGTCCCGCAACTCGTCCGCCGCCCGGGCCACGACCTCGAGGTCGTCGTGCGCCAGGGTGTACGAGACGCTCGGAGAGAACAGGTCCGCGCTGGTCACGAAGTGGACCCGCTCCGCGCCCCGGACCTCCCCCAGCCGGTCCCGCCAGAGGCGCAGGAAGCCCAGCTCGTCGAGGGGGCGCGGCGACGGAGCGAACCGGACCTCCACGGAGGCCAGGTGGGTCTCCTTCAGGTAGTTCCGGGTCCCCACCATCGCCTCCCGGGGCAGCCGCTGA
Source organism: Vicinamibacteria bacterium (assembly GCA_963555995.3). Classification (GTDB taxonomy): domain Bacteria; phylum Acidobacteriota; class Vicinamibacteria; order Marinacidobacterales; family Marinacidobacteraceae; genus Marinacidobacterium. Next base: position 279,718 of record OY821641.1, read on the forward strand.
CCGACGAGCACCGCGATGGATTCGAGCTGGCCACCGCCGGCCGCCTGATCCGCGGCGTGAGCCGCCTGGGCGAGCTGTTCCGCCGCCGCCTCGGTCATCCGCACCGGCGTTCCCGCGGGCATGGTGACTTCCGCCGTCAGGCGGTCGGAGCCCAGACTGGCGGGGAACGGATTGATGGGGACCGCCTCGACCACGACGAGCACCAGCGCCAGCACCACCGCCGCGGCCACCACGGCGATCACCACGAACGGTGCGCGCACTGCCCGGGCGATGGCCCGCACGAGCCTGCCCTGGATGAGCTCGTCGAAACCGCCGCGCGTCCGCGCCTGGATTTCGGCCAGGGGTGACCGACTCCAGGGCCGATCTCCCGCGAGATGTCCGGGAAGGACGAAGAACGCTTCGACCAGCGAAAACAGCAGGACCAGGATGACCGCGATCGGCACCACCCGGAACATCTGCCCCAACGCGCCCTCGAGCGGGAGCAGGGCCGCAAAGGCCACCATGGTGGTGAGTCCGCCCACCACCACCGGCCCGCCGATCGACCGCACGCCGGCAATGGAGGCCGCCGCGCCGCGGAGTCCCCGCTCCCGCGCCTTGGCGATGCTCTCGCCGACCACGATCGCATCGTCCACCACGATGCCGGTCACCAGGAAGAACGCGAACAGGGTGAGAACATTGACGGTGAGGCCGAAGGCGTCGAACAGCAGGAACGAGCCCAGGAAGGCCACCGGGATGCCCACCGCGATCCAGAGCGACATCCGCAGGTCGAAGATCAGCAGCAGCGCGACGAAGACGAGGACGGCGCCGAAGAGCCCGTTGCGGGACATCCGGGAGAGCCGGGAATCAATGGTCCGGGTCTCGTCCTCCCACAGCGTGATGTCCGCGCCGGACGGCGGGGCGTACCCTTCGAGGAAAGCCTTGACCTCCTCCGCGACCTCCTGCGGGGGCTGTCCGGCGCCCGCGTGAACGCGCACGAACACGGCTGGCTGGCCGTCAATCGTGGCGGCCACCTCCGCTTCCTCGAAGCCGTCCCGGACCGTCGCCACGTCCCGGATCCGGACGAGCGAGCCGTCCGCGCGGGCGAGCAGGACGATACCCCGGAACTCCTCTGCGGTCTCGCGTTTCGCGAGGGTGCTGATGACCACGTCGCCGGCATCCGTCCGCACCTCGCCTGCGGTCGTGTTGACGGACGACCCGCGAATACGGCGCACCACTTCGCCGATCGTCAGTCGGTAGCGCCGCAGGGCCTCCTCGCTCAGTTCGATCTGGATCTCGCGATCCCGCGTCCCGGCCAGGGACACGAAGGACACTGAGGGCAGCGCCAGCAGGTCCGCGCGGAGCGCCTCGCCGGCGCCGCGCAGCCCGTCCTCGTCGAGTTCCGTCGAGGTCAGGGCGAAGGTCAGGACCGACCGGATCACCTCGGTCCGCACGATTTCGGGCTGATCGGCCCGCGGCGGCGGGAAGTTCTCGATGCGCTCCACCGCCGTCCGGGTGGCGTTCAGCACGTCCACGGCGTCCGCGAAGGGTTTCAGTTCCAGCGTGACCTGGCTCCGCCCCTCGCTCGAGGTCGCGATCACCCGCTCCACCCCGACGATGCCGGAGACGGCCTCCTCGATCCGCGCGGTGACGTCCGCCTCGACCTCCGCCGGGGTGGCGCCCCGGAAGGGCACCGCGACGGTGATCGAGCGCGGGTCGTAGTGCGGCGCGCGCTCGACGGTGAGCCGGGAGGCGGCGAACAGGCCGCCGCCCAGCAGCAGCAGCATGAGGAGGTTGGCGGCGACGTGGTTCCCCGCGAACCAGGCGACCGGTCCCCGAGGGGTGTCCGGACGGGGTCCGGGGGGAGGCGTTCGGGTTTCGCCCGCCTGGTTCATGGTGTCCATCCCGGTGACCTCGGGCCGGCGGGCCTACTCGGCAACCCGGACGGCGAGTCCCTGGCGCGCTCCGACGACCCGGCCGACCACGACGCCCTGCCGGGGATCGAACGCTTCGACCAGCCAGCCCGCTTCGGTCCTCCCGAGCGTCGTGGGAGTGATGGAATGCAGGGTGCCTCCGTCCACCACCCAGACGTTGCCCCCGGTTTGTTCGGCGGCCTCGGGCAGCGTGAAGATGTCCGACAGGACGGGCCCGCCCAGAGCGACGGTGGCGAAGGTGCCGGGCCGGGGAAGGTTCGAGGCGTTGCCCCGAAACGCCAGGAAGAGGGTGACGAGCCGGCTCTCCCGATCCACGACGGCCGCGACCCGGTCCACCGACGCCGCGAACTCCCGCCCTCCGGCGACCACGGTGGCGCGGCGGCCGACGATCGGCTCGAGGCTGGTCAGCTCCTCCTGGGAGATCTGGGCCTCCACCTGGAGCGCTCCGTTCTGGTAGACCAGCCCGAGGGGGGTATCCCGCCCCACGACCTGGCCGACCGTGACCCGGGCGTTTGCGACCTGGCCGTCGAAGGGCACCGAGATCTCCGTGCGGGAAAGGACCAGTTCCGCCTGCTCCACTCCCTTGCGCGCCCGGTCCAGGCAGGCCTGTTTCTCGGCGATCTTCGCCGTCCGGGCGACGAGCGGCGGCGGCTCCTCCCCGGGATGGTCCCGGTGGAACTCCAGGGTCGCTGCCTCCCCCTTCTGCTCCTGCCGCAGCAGGCCGGCTTCGGCTTCCCGCACCCGCGCCCGGGCCGCCTCGAGGCGGTTCGTGGCGTCGCGCTGATCGATCCGGACCAGCGTCTCTCCGGCCGGGAAGGAGCCGCCGGTGCGGAGGGCGGGAGCCACGTACACCACTTCGCCGCGGTTGTGGCTGAACAGCCGCACCCCGTCCAGGATCGTGACGGCGCCGGTGGTGCGGACGTTCCGGGCGGCCTCGCCCGCCGCCGGCCGGGTGACGGTGACCGTCGGGACCCCCGGCTCGGCGAACCTCAGGTCGTCCGTATGCGCCTGCCCCTGCGGAGCGCGGGCGAACCAGATGGCCACCACCACCCCGACGGCGATGACGACGAGCTGGACAATGCCGCGCCAGCCCCCGCGTTCACCGGTCCCGGTGTCGTTCTCTGCCGACATGCTGACCTCCTCGTCCTGGAGTTGCGGCGGCTGCGAAACCCGGACGGCCCGATTCGCAACCTCCAGGCTCTCCCGATCGTTGCGCCCCTATTGTGTCATCCTCTGGCTTCCGTCAGCGGCTACGCCAGACTCTGGATCCAGGACACCGCTTCCGGCGCGAGTCCCGGGCCGTCGTGCTTGACGTAGAGGTAGAGGGTCTCCACCCGGTCGCGCAGCCGCTCCAGCATCCCGGAGATCACCACGCGTTCCTCCGGGGTGTAGGGAGGGTCGCGGCGGAGGCGGACGTACGCGAAATCGGCCGTGACGGAGACATCCGGCGGCGCTTCCAGTTCCGAGACCCCGGCCACGAGCGCCGCGCCGGCTGCCCGGCAGGCGTCGCGCACCGCGTCGCAGTCCCACGACTCGTGCCGGAACTCGAGCGCGGCGCGGCGTCCCGCGGGAAGGCTCGCCAGGAACGCCGCCAGCCGTTCGTCGTTGCGGCGAAACCACGGGGGGCACTGGAAGAGAACCGGTCCGAGGCGATTTCCGAGCGGCTCGAGGGCCTTGAGAAACGACGCCACCGACTCCTCGGTGTCCGCGAGCCGGGCCCGATGGGTGATCCCCTGATGCGCCTTGACCGCGAAGCGGAAGGACGCCGGCGTGCTCGCGGCCCAGGCCGCCGCGAGTTCGGGTTTGGGGAAGCGCCGAAAGGTGTGGTTCACCTCCACGCTCCGGAACACCGAGGCGTAGTGGGAAAGGAAGTCGGCGGGCTTCGTCTTCTCCGGGTAGAAGGCGCCCACCCACTCCCGGAAACCGTAGCCGGACGTGCCGGCGAGGAGGTTCAACTGCTCTCGAAGAGGCTGTCGAACGCGGCCTTGGCGTCCCGGGCGGTGTCCAGCTTCCTCCCGGTCACGTCGAGGACCTCGGTGGGGCGGAAGTGGAGACATTCATTACCGGCCCACTTGTTGACGATGCGCTCCGGAATGTCGGCCCGGCATTCGTAGCGTTCCTTCGGATCGAAGAACGTGCAGTGCCGGCAGGAACGAAGCGGCGTGCTGCACGTCGGACACGTCGAGCCGACGACGATCGAGACCTCTCCGGTCGGCCATTGATACCCGCAGCGGGCGCAGCGGGTCACGATGGTGGCGCGCCGATCGCCGGCGAGCCGGAGCGTTCGCAACTGCTCGGTGTTGCCGAGGTCGGCGAGCCGCTCGCCCACTTCGCGCTGGAACCGGCGCTGCTCTTCGCTATCGCGACGCTTGCGCTGTCCGCGGCGGCGGTACTTCATTCGGGAAGAAGATCTACGGGGGTTTCGAGGGACGGCCCGGGGGGCCATCCGGAGCAGACGCGCAAACGAGGCGCGACACGTTGATCAAATCGGATGCCCGGGACGACTCAGCGGCGCTGAATCGCCGACGGTTGGAGCAGTTCGGGGAGCGTCAGGGACGCGGAGCATCGGTCCCGACTGCTCGATCCGAAGCCTAACACGCCCCGAAGCGCGGCCGTCAAACCTGGCACCTCGGGCAGTAGAAGGAGGACCGGCCCGCGATCGGGATGCGGGCGATCACCCCCCGCCGGCACCGCGGGCAGGCGTCGCCCTCGCGGCCATAGACGAAGAAACGGGCCGAGGTGCTCTGCCGGCCGGCCTCGCCGTCGCTCAGGTAGAGGATCTCGGGAGTCCGGGTGCTGCGGATCGAGCGGCGCAGCGTCCAGCGGATCGCGCGCTGGAGCTTCGCGGCCTCCCGGTCTCCGAGTTCGGCCGCGTTCCGCGCCGGGTGGATACCGGCGCGCCAGAGCGCCTCGGCCGCCTGGATGTTGCCGATCCCGGCGATCCGGTCCTGGTCCATGAGGAGCGACTTCACCGGCCGGCGGCTCGCGCGGAGCAGCGCCGCGAGACACTTTCCCGTGAATGCCGGTCCGAGGGGTTCCGCGCCGAGGCGGGCAAGCCGTTCTTCATCTGCCGGAAGACATACCGAGAAGTGGCCGAAGCGCCGCTTGTCCGAGAAGAGCACCCGCCGCCCGCCGGCGATCCCGAGCGCCGCGCGGACTGCCGGCGGCTCGGCGTCGCCGGACTGGCGGAGCGCCCACTTGCCGCTCATGCCGAGGTGGCTGAGCAGCGCCGGGTCGCCCTCCCGGAACTCGATGCGCAGGAACTTGCCGCGCCGCCGGACCGCCGCCACCACCCGACCCTCGGCCGCCGCCCGGATCGCGCTCTCCGCCTGTCCCCGCCGGGTGAGTGGGTCGGGAACCGAGACCTCCCGCAGCCGTTTCCCGGCGAGCCAGGTGGTCAGGTTCTCGCGGTTCGCTTCCGCTTCCGGCAGTTCCGGCAAGAGAACGTTCGGGAGGCACGTCAGCCGCCGCTCAGGATTTCGCTGACGGCGCGGTGGGCCTGGTCAATGGCGGACTGGGTGTAGGCGTAGGCGCCGGCGTCGGAGTTCGCGATCCGGATCCGGCCGAAGGGCCGGCGGCCGATCTCGTTGGGGGCCTCCCCGGGGGCGAAGGGCGGGTCCCACAGGGAGTTGAACTCGAAGGCGTAGCCGTGCGGCCAGCGGTTCACGGTGAGTCCCAGGATGTCGCGGGCCGGATCGAAGCCTCCGGGACCGAGGGCTCGCCCGAGCTGGCTCCGGGTCTCGCGTTCGAAGGTCTCGAAGCCCATTTCCAGCAGTTCGTGCTGTCCCGCGGCGTGCTGCACGCGGGCGCTGGCGCCGGGGAGACAGGGCGTGCGCACCGTGTGGAGCACGATGAGGTCCTCGGGACCGCTCGAGAAGTCGTAGCCCCCGATGCTCACCGGAAAATCGAGCGAGACGCTGGCGTGGAATCCGGCGGGGAAGTAGATGTTCGAGGTTCCCAGCGCAACGAACGAGGTCCAGTTCCGGATCAGGACGTTCGAATAGACGAGGGGCACCTTCGGGGGATAGGCGAGCGCCTCGCGCTGCTCCTCGGGGAGTTCGGGGAGCAGGTAGGGAATCACCCGGTTGTAACAGGCGAGGACGACGTGGCCCGCGTGGACCCGGGTCTCGGCGCCGTCCCGGACATAGGTGACGCTGGCCGGCGCGGCGCCGCCGTCCCGTACCCGGACCGCGGTGCTGTTGAGGCGGATGCGGCAGGGCGAATCGGGACGGTCGAGGGCGCCGTAATCAAGCCGCGCCTCGACGATGTCCTCCTGGGTGCTGCCCGCGGCGGCGCCCGGCACCAGCTTGCGCACCAGTAGCCGCGCGAGGGTGGCGTTCCCGTCCGGGAAGTGGAAGATGTAGGGGTCCGGGTCCTCGTTCGGCTTCGCCGTCAGGCTGAGCCGGGGATGGTCTCCCGCCGAGAGACCCATGTCCTGGAACCCTGGGTAGCCAAGGCCCCAGAGATCGAGCGCGGGAACCCCGTCCGGCCCCATGCCGAAGAGCCCGTGGGTGCGCTGCCGGTAGAGCGCCTGGATCTCGGCGCCCATCCCGAGCGCCTCGAGGAAGGCCTCGTAGCTGGTGGCGGCGAGTTGCTGCTTCTTGGCCTTTTCGTCGAGATCGGGCCACGGATCCCCCGGGGCCTCGTAGAGCCGAACCAACTCGGCGCGCCCGGCCTCGCTCAACGGGGTCTCGGCGGCGAACTCGGCGACGGGGCGCCGCCCCATGCCGGTGACCAGACGGTCCTCGCCGAAGTCCTCGCTGCCGAAGAAGACCGAGTTCCGGAGTCCGTGGGACCGGTAGAGATCGCGGTCGAAGGCGGTGAAGAAGACGTCGAGGTCCACCCCCAGATCGTCCAGCAGGCCGTTCACCACCGGGGTGAAGGTGGAGGGGGAGTCGAGGGACTGGGTGCCGCCGTAGCCGAGCACGGTGCGGCCATCGTGGGTGAACTCGTTCCGCTTCGCGTGGCCGCCGAAGTCGTCGTGGTTGTCGAGGATCAGGATCCGCGCCTCCGGGAACGACTTGCGGTAGAACCACGCCGCGCTGAGGCCGCTGATGCCGCCTCCCACCACCACCAGGTCGAAACTCCCCCCGTCGGCGGCGCTCGAGTCGTCCCAGGACCCGCCGTTCTCCACCCGGTCGCGCAGCTCGTGGGCGACCTCGAAGGAACCCGGATGGCTGCCCCGCAGCCCGGTCAGCGCGGGAGGATAGGGGCCGCTCGGCGCGGGCGCGGTACAGGCGCCGAGCAGCCAGCCGGAGGCCCCCGGCAGCGCGAGCGCCCCCACGCCCACCGGTAGCCCGTTCAGGAAGTCCCGGCGGCTGATCTTCCGGTGCATCCCGAGTTCGCGGTCGCTCCTCCGGGTCTGGCCGGCGGCAGGAACGGGGTCTCGATCCCTGGTCATCGCGCCTTCAATCTTCCCACTTTCCGGCGCGGCCTGGTTCGCCGTCCGATAAAGTGGCCGTTCCGCTCCGTCCTTCCGGCGGCCGTTCCTTGCAACCAGCGAAGTCCCGACCCGAGACGCTCCGCGTCCTCTCCACACTCGCCGGAGAGTGCAGGTGATGCGGCGCCGCCGGTTCCTGACTTCGGTCGCGGGTGTCGCGGTGGTCTCGGGCTACCGCGGAATCCCGGCGGCCGCGCGGCTCAACGGACGGATCGGCGTCGTCGGCGGGGGCATCCTGGGGTGCTCCATCGCGCTCCACCTCGCGCGCCGGGGCGCCGACGTCACCGTCTTCGAGCGCGAGGGGCCCGCGGCCGGCGCCACCGGGAACTCCTTCGCCTGGATGAACGCCAGTTTCTTGAAGCGTCCGCACTCGTACCACGAACTGAACTGGCGGGGCCTCCAGGGCTGGCGGCGGCTCGAGGCCGAACTCGGCGGCGCGCTCGAGGTGAGCTGGGGCGGCAGCCTGGAGTACCGCATCGAGGCCGATCGCGTGCGGCTCCTTCACGAGCAGCTCGCGCGGAGTCAGCGCTGGGGCTATCCCATCCATCAGGTGGACGAAGCCCGGTTCCGCGAACTCGAGCCGGGACTGACCCCGGAGGGGCCGGTCCTCGCGGCGATCTGGGCGAGCGCCGAGGGACACATCGAGCCGCGTTCGGCGACCCGCGCGCTCTGGGCGACGGCCGAGGCCGCCGGGGCGAGATTCCTGATTGCCGAGGTGGAGGCGTTGGACATCGGCTATGGCGTCCTGCGGGGTGTCCGGACGTCGGCCGGCGACCATGAACTCGACACGCTGGTCCTCGCGGCCGGCGTTCAGGCGCCCGGGCTGGCGCGCCAGGCGGGGGTCGCCGTGCCCCTCATCGAGTCCCCGGGCATCCTTGCCCATTCGACTCCGGCGAAGTCGGTGGTGAACCGGATCGTGTTGGCGCCGAACATCCACGTGAAGCAGGCCGCCGGAGGCAAGGTGGTGGCCGGCGTCGGCTTTGCGGGCGCGGGTTCGACGGACCACTCGCGCGCGGTGGGCGAGGAGATCTTCCGGGAGACCGCCAAGGTCCTCCCGGCGGCGGCCGGCCTCGATGTGGACGAGGTCAGCCTTGGCTACCGGGTGCTACCCAGCGACGGACACCCGATTGTCGGTTTCGATCCGGCGGCGCCCGGCATCTACTTCGCTTCGATGCACAGCGGGATCACCATGGCCCCCGTCATGGGGATGTTCGCCGCCATGGAGATCCTCGACGACGTCGAAGTCACCCTGTTGTCGGACTACCGGCTGGCGCGGTTCGCGTAGCGCGCCTCCGGTTCCGCTGATCGGCGCCGGACGGACGATTCCCTGAACGCGGTTGGGTTCGGATTCCAGCCAACCCCCCTTCGGGCTGCCGCTTGGGGATGGGTGGGTCTTCGCGCGACAGCCCCCGGCAACGCCGGACGCCGGATGTAAGGAGGTGAACTTTCCAGCGCAGCGGGAATATACCACATCCGGAGGCCCATAAGCCACCAGTTACCGGCTGTCATAGGCCCGGAAAACGACCTCCAGATCGCGCCGCGCGGTCTCGAAATCGGAACGTGGTCGGCGCGCGGGATTACGGACCGACCGGAGGAAATCCTGGGCCATCGCGCGAAACCCCATGAGGTCCTGGAGCGGTCCCGCACGGAACGCGAATCGCCGCCCCGCGCGCAAGGCGAGGTAGAGCCCGTTGCTCTCGAAGACGATGCGGCCGTCCTCGCCTTCCACGAACGAGTGCTGGAGGATTCCTCCCGGGAGCGAGGGGGTGTTCCAGCCGTAGCGGACTTCGGCGCGGGTTCCGGACGGGTACTCGAGTTCGAGGAGAGCGTGCCGCTCCGGCTCGCCTCCGCCCGGAAAGTCCGCCCGCACCACGGCCGGCTCGGCCCCGACGATGGCGCCGAGGAGCGCGACGAAATGGATGCCGCCCTCGAGCAGGGTGCCGTGCCCGATCCGCCAGCCGGTGGGTTGCTGCCGGGTGAGCTTCGACACCCGCACCCGGCGCAGCGGCCCGATCTCCGGGAGCCATCCTCGGAGGCGGTCCAGGGACGGCTTGTAGAGGTAGTTCTCCGCGACCGTCAGGGCGCCGGGCGGCCGCCCGATCAGGGCGCGGCCGATCGCTTCGACTTCGGCGCGTGAACGCGCCATCGGTTTTTCGACGAGGACCGACTTGCCGGCTTCGAGTGCGGCGACTGTCTGGGCGGCGTGGTGTTCGAGCGGCGAGCAGATGGCGACCGCCGCGATGTCCGGACGCTCCAGAGCCTCCTCGAAACCGGCGAGCGCCTTGCCGGAGAACCGCGCCGCGAGGGCCCGGGCCGAATCGGGACTCCGGCTGGTGAACGCGAGTTGCGCGCGCCGCGTGAGGTTGGCCGCGTGCACGCGGGCGATCCGGCCGCAACCGACGATGGCGACCGCCGGAACCCCGGGGGCGGCGTACGCGTCAGGCTCTCCGGTCAAGACGTTCTCCGGTTCACGATCCCCTCCGCGATCCGGAGGGCTCCGGCCGCAATTGTGAGACTGGGGTTGACCCCTCCGGAAGCGGGGAAGGTGCTGCCGTCGGTGACGAAGAGGTTGTCGAGCCCGCGTACCCGGCCCGCCGGGTCGAGCGGCGCGTCCTCCCCCCCGTTTCCCATCCGGACCGTGCCCACCGCATGGGAGAACGAGGAAATGGGCCAGACGTGGGTGGCGAGCGCGCCCGCCGCGCGGAGGATCTGCCGCGCCCGCCGCACGAGCGACTGCAACCGGTCGTGGTCGGCCCTCCGGTAGCGGTGCTCGACCCGAATCCGCTGCATGCCGAACGCGTCCGTCCCGTCTTCCAGATACACCCGGTTGGCCGGGTCCGGTTCGTCCTCCGCGACGCAGAGGAGATTCTGGAGCCGGTTCACGACCGGCTTCGCGAGGAAAGCGCCGGCGACCTTCCCGGCGGCTCGCCGGACGACGCCGGCGTCCGGGGTGTAGATGTCCTGGATCACTCCCACCGCGCGGCCGTCCCGCTCCCGCGCTTCTTCGTAGAAGTCGGTGAAACAGACCTGTTTGTGGAACACCTGTTCCGGGTTCGTGCGGAAGGGGAAGAGCCCGGCGACCACCGCGTTGCAGTGCCGCATGAGGAACCGGCCGACGGGAAGCGCCTCCGCGCCATCTCCGCCAACGCCGGACCGGAGGAGGATCGCCGGGCTGCCGAGGGCGCCGGCGGCGAGCACGAAGAGGGGCGCCTCGAACGAAACCGGCTCGCCCGATTCCTGATCGAAGCACTCGGCGCCGACCGCCCGTGCGCGACGGATCCGAAGCCTCGAGACCACGATTCCGGCACGGACCGCGAGGCCCTTCCCCGCGGCGCGGCGCAGGATTCCGGCGGCGTCGTTCTTGGCTTCGATGGCGCAGGGGAAGCCGTCGCAGGTGTTGCAGCGCACACACCGGGGCCCGTCCGCCCCCGAGAAGTTGATTGCCAGCGGGATCGGGAACGGTCGAAAACCGAGTCGCTCGCCCGCCCGCCGGATACGTTCGGCCGGCGCCGACCAGGGAATGGAGGCGAAGGGATAGGGCCCCGACCGCGGGGGTTCGAGGGGATCGGCGCCTGCGGCGCCGTGGACGCCGAGCAGCCGCTCCGCCTCCGTGTAGAAGGGCTCCAGATCGCGGTAATCCAAGGGCCAGCGGCCGAAGTCCGGGGGCCGGAGCCGGAGCGAGGCGCCGCCGTAGAACACCGACATCCCGCCGACCGTCTCGTTCATGGGGAGCGGGCGAAACCGGCGATCGCCGGGTTGCCGCACCGAAAGGGGCGTCTGCCCCCGGTAGCGGAGGTCGCTCAGGATCGCCCGCGGGTTCCAGTCACCCTCGTCCCGGTGCGGCCAGCGCCCCCGCTCGAGGACCAGCACCCGGGCCCCGGCCTCGGTGAGCCGGTGGGCCGCAAGCGCTCCACCGAGGCCGGAGCCGATGACGATCGCGTCCCAGCCGGCGGCGTCGTCCGAGCGGGACACGGCCCGAAGGCGTCCGTTACCCGGCGGCGCCGGCCTCGAGGAAGGCGGTGGCGGCGACCGCCAGGATCAGGACCCAGGCGCCGTAGTGGAAGCCTTCGCGCCGAAAGGACTCCATCCGGGGCAGGTCGGGCCGGAACTTCCCGGACATGTTCCGCTGGATGTAGGTCTTGTAGTACTCCACGAGGAACCGCTCCAGCCCCCCGTTCATGTAGATCAGGATCCCGAGCGCGACGGGCTCGCCGGGTGTCCGGAGCCAGAAGAAGAGCGGCGAAGCGACGGCAAGCGTAAGCCCGGAGCGGAAGAACTTGAGGGTGTGGAACCCCTCGAAGGGGGCGTCCTTCCAGGCGCCGCCTCCCGAGACCAGCAGGCCGGTCAGGTAGGCGACCACCAGATAGGCCCAGAAGCCGGTCACCGGCGTCCCGAGGAAGAGCACCGCGATGACGCCGGAGACGAGCACGACGCCCGCGGCGGCCCGGAGCGCGCGGCTCCTCACCGGCCGTCCGAGGATCGTGAGCGCCGAGGGGACGAAGTACTTCTCCTGTGGCTCCTCCCGGAAGCAGCCCTTGTGGAGTTCGGTGAGGAAGCGTTCGAGCCCCATCACCAGGAAGAAGAGCTGGACCAGTCCCAGTTCGGCCACCCGTTCGCGAAGGACGGGAACCGCGAGCAGGAACGCGAAGATGACGAGCGAGAACAGGACGCTGCGCGGAAACGTGCGCGGCTTGAACCCTTCCCAGGGCGAGTCCTTGAACCCGCCCCACAAAGAGGTGTAGAGCCCCGAAAGGAGCGAAACCACCAGCCCGCCGAGGATCCCGGCGCTCATCGGGAGCTACCGGAGAACGTCGAACTGGCGGGTGTACTTGACCGTCAGGCTGCGGTTCTGGGGGCCGATCAGGACGTTGCCGAGTCCCTCGGTGTCGTTATAGACGACGAAGAGGCCGGTCCCGGCGGTGTTCAGCCAACTGAAACGGACGTTCGAGGACCAGATGTCGGCGTCGTCGTTGTACTGGACGAGCGCCTGCAGGTAGATCAGCGGGGTGAAGTTGTACGCGACCCGGAACTGGCCGAGGTTCGCCACGAAGCCGCCCTCGGCCAACTGGATGTCGTTGTAGAGCCAGGCTACCGAGGTGATGAGGCGGGTTCCCCAGCGGTAGTTGAAGGTGGTGTCCACCGAGGTCTGGTCGCCCGAGAGGAACCCGCCGTAGTCGAGTGCCCCGTTGTAGGAGAAGGGGGCGGCGCGGTTCGTGTTCCACCGCCAGCCGAGTTGCCAGTGCTCGTAGGTGCCGGGCGGGACCACGATGCCCTCCCGGATCTCGAAGGGCTCCTGAAGACCCTCCACGATCCGGTTCATCGCCGGACTGAAGTAGTAGCCGTTCTCGAAGTCGATGTGGCTGTCCACGTGCAGCCGGCTGGTCTCCAGGAAACCGTCCAGGGTCTGGAAGCCGGAGTAGGTGATGTGGGGCCGGAGCTCGCGGAGGGGGGCCGGAAAACTCTGCAGCCATGCCGGCCGGTAGTAGCCGAAGTAGCCGTAGTCGTAGTTGCGGTAGGCCCTCCGGCGCAGGAAGCCGACTTCCGGGTTGAAGTTGGAGGCGACTTCGGTCACGCCCCACCAGAGGCGGAGATCCCGGCGGAAGTACTCACCGCGGGCGCTGTAGGCGTACTCCCCGCCGTCGAGCATCTCGTAACCGGGCGTTTCGGTTCGGGCCGCGAACCCACTGAAGGTGAGCGTCTCGCCAATCCCGAGCCGGCCGTCCACGCCCCAGGTACGGTTCCAGTCGTCCTCGGAGGAGGGGCCGCTGGTGCCCATCCGGTTCACGAACATGGTCCCGAGCGAGGATCGCTCGCCGAACTCGCGGCTCAGGCTCATCACGGTGAAGTTGTTGGCCGCGACCACCCCGGCGACCTCCTGGGTCTGCATGTTCAGGAAACCCAGGTTGTAGTCGCCGGCCTTTCCGGAGAGCCGGGCGCCGCCCAGGATGGGAACGGGGACGCCGCCGGGTCCGATACCGATCCGGCGGCTGAAGAACAGGTCGACCGAACTTCCCCGGCCCATCGAGAAGTTCCCGGCGTTCTCGAGGAAGAAAGGCCGCTTCTCGGGGAAGAAGAGATTGAAACGGGACAGGTTGATCTGCTGGTCGTCCACCTCCACCTGGGCGAAGTCGGTGTTGTAGGTGAGGTCCACATTCAAGCTCGGGGTGAGGCCGACCTTGGCATCGACTCCGAAGTCGGTGTTCGTCTGCGTCTCGAGTTCGACCCGGTAGTCGCGGCCGGCGGCGCCCAGCGCGTAGGGGGTGATCTTGAAGTTGCGGGGGCTCTGAAGTTCGAGTCCGTGCAACTCGCCGGCCGAAGACAGCCGGTAGAGGTCGTAGATCCGGGCCACCGGGGACCAGTAGTCCTCCTCGCGCTTCCGGCGGATGTTGCGGTGGAAGTTGATCCCCCAGGTCTGCGGGCTCGATCCGTAGCGCAGGGTCCGCAGCGGGATCGCGAACTCGGCGGACCAGCCCTCGTCCGTCACCTGGGTGGCCACCCTCCAGCTCGCATCCCAGTTCACGTTGAAACCGCCGCCGGACCCGGTTCGGGCGCGCATCTGGGGTCCGCCGCCGCCTCCGCCGCCTCCGCCGCCGGCGTTGCTCAACTGGCCGTCGTACTCCAGACCCGCCGGAGTGGTCCCGAAGACGAAGCCGTTCTGGAGGTCGTGGTAGGTGTCGAAGACGACCCGGAAGGAATCCGTGTCCTGCAGGTTGGAGTCGCGCCGCGCGTCGGTGGCGATGATTCCCGCGGGGTCGCTGTCGTAGAGCATCGCGCCGATATAGACCGCCTCGTCGTCGAAGAGGATGCGTACTTCGGTGCGTTCGGTGGCCGGCTGGCCTTCGAAGGGCTCCGCCTGGATGAAGTCGGTTAGGGGTTCGGCGGCCGCCCAGACGTCCTCGTCGAGGCGGCCGTCGATCGCCGGCGCCTCGATGGTGGAAAACGCGCGGCCGATGCGGGTGCCGGTCGCCGATTCGTCTTCGGCGCCCAGGCTGAGCCCTGCCGCGAGAGGCAGGGCGCCGAGGGCGAAGAGGGGGAGGGCCGGGAAGCGCATAACCGGTCAAATTTACCGCGCCGGACGCCGTCGCGCACGTCTTGAAAACCGCGGGGCCGGGACGGGTTTTCCACGACGCGTGAGAGCTGCGGAACGCGGCGGTGAGAAGACCGTGAGGACCGTCGGGAGACACTGTTTGCGGGCCGTTCCGGCCCCGGCCGCATGACATAGTTCGCGCCGCCCGTCCACCCGGCGGGAGAGGAGACACGCAGGACATGAACGAGAAGGCCCCGGCGAGCACCCGCGAACTGCTGGACTTCGCCACCGAGATCGCCTGGGAGGCCGGGCGCCTCATCATGAGCCACTTCCAGGTGGGAGTGGGCGTTTCCACGAAGCCGGACCGGACGCCGGTGACGGAGGCGGACATTGCCGGCGAGCGGCTGCTCCGGAAGCGCATCGAGGCGAAGTTCCCCGGCCACCGGATCCTCGGCGAGGAAGACGGCGAGTCGGGTTCCGACCCCGCCCACCGCTGGATCCTCGACCCCATTGACGGCACCACCTCGTTCATCCACGGCGTGCCGCTCTTCGGGATGCTCATCGGCCTCGAGATCAACGACGAGGCCGTGGTCGGGGTGTGCAACATCGCCGGACTCGGCGAGATGGTCACCGGGGCCGTGGGGGAGGGGGCCTTCTGGAACGGCCGCCCGGCGCGGGTCTCGAAGGTGACGGAGATCGGGAACGCGCTCGCCACCACCACCGATCCGGCGACCATCGGCCCCATCTGGGACGCGGTCGGCGCGAGAGGCGCGGTCCGCCGCACCTGGGGCGACGCCTTCGGCCACGCGCTGGTGTGCACCGGCCGCTCCGAAATCGGCCTCGATCCCGAGATGAAGGCGTGGGATTCGAGCCCGTTCCTGCCGATCCTCGAAGAGGCGGGCGGCCGCTTCACCGACTGGGACGGCAACCGCACCATCCACGGCCCGAACGCGCTGAGCACCAACGGCGCCCTGCACGACGAGGTCCTGGAGCTCCTCGCCGAAGTCGGCGGCAAGTAGCAAGGACCCTGGCTGGCGCGAGTACGCGCACGGCTTGGAACGCCGGTCTCCAGACCGGCACGCGCGGCGCTCCGCGCCGCGCACGTCGTAACCCCACCCACCATCATGGCACCCACGTGGCCAGCGCAGGTCAGGCGGGATGCATCGGCGTTCGAATGCCGCGTGACTTTGTCCACCGGCTGCTAGCAGCCTGTGGTGAAACCCACGTGAGCGCCGAGACGGGCGAGGCGCCCGGCTGACAAGGCGCGTGAGGGAGGAATACCCGGTGTATTCCGACCGAAACGCAACGCAGAGCGCCTCGTAGAGGCGCGGTTCAGCGGGGATGCATCGCCCGTCGAACGCCGCGTGGGTTTTGCCACCGGCTGCTAGGGTTTCCCACCGGCCGCAAGACCGACTCATGCACGCCATTCCCACCCACAGCCTCCTCCTCGCCGTGCCGCTTGCCGGGGCGGCGTGTTCCGGTTCCGAGGCACCCGCTGCGCAGCCGGCCGAGCGTCTCCTGATCGACGGCGGCACCGTGGTGGTGATGGACGACGCGGGGACGATCCTCGAAGGCGGCGCGGTGCTCGTCGAGGGCGACCGGATTGCCGGGCTCTTCGACCGGGCAGCGCCTCGGCCGTCCGGGATCCCCACCCTCGACGCCACCGGGCAACTCGTCATCCCCGGGCTCATCAACACCCACGGGCACGCCGCAATGTCCCTGCTCCGCGGGCTCGCGGACGACCTGCCGCTGATGGACTGGCTGGAACAGAACATCTTCCCGGCCGAAGCCGAACTCGTGGCGCCCGACTTCGTCTATTGGGGAACGCTCCTGTCGTCCATCGAGATGCTGAAGAGCGGGACGACCACCTTCACCGACATGTACTACTTCCGGGACGAGGTGGCCCGGGCGACGATCGAGGCCGGGATTCGCGCTGTGGTCGGCCCGCACGTGATCGGCTTCCCGACCCCCGATTTCGCGACCCCGGAGGAATCGCTCGCCGAGGCGGATGCTTTCATGGAGCGGTACCGGGACCATCCGCTCCTCATCCCCGGCACCGCCGCCCACGCGCTCTACACGACTCCCCTGGCGCCCACTCGGGCCGCCTTCGAGGTCGCGGAGCGCCACGACGCTCCCTTCCAGATCCACGTGGTGGAAGCCCGCGATGAGGACGGGCGGATCGAGGCGGCGATCGGCATGCGCACGATCGACGCGCTGGAGTCCATCGGGGCGCTCCGGCCGGGAACGGTCCTCGCGCACGGCACCTACCTGTCGGACGAGGACATCCGCAAGGTCGCAGCGGGAGGCGCCGGGGTGGTCCACAACCCGGAGAGCAACATGAAACTCGGCGCGGACCGGGCGGCCCCGGTGGAGGCGCTCCTTGCCGCTGGCGTTCCGGTGGGTCTTGGCACCGACGGCCCCGCGAGCAACAACGACCTCGACATGTTCGGTGAGATGGACACCGCCGCGAAGCTGCACAAGTTCGCGACCGGCGATCCGACCTCGCTGCCGGCCGAGACGGTCTTCCGGATGGCCACCACCTACGGCGCGCGGGTGCTGAACCAGCAGGACCAGATCGGCTCCCTCGACGTCGGCAAGAAGGCCGACATCGTGCTGGTGGAAACCCGGCGCGCGGGGATGACGCCGCTCTATCGCCCCTACTCCCACCTCGTCTACGTGACCCGGGGGAGCGATGTCCGTACCGTGCTGGTAAACGGGCGGGTCGTCGTACGCGACGCCGAGATCACCACCGTGGACGAGGTCGAGGTGATGGAGAAGGCCCGGGCGTTCGCCGACCAGGTCCGCGAGGTCGTGGCGCGGGTGAACGCCGGCCGCTGACCGGGGCCGTCGCGCGGTTCAGCTTTCTGGACGCCCGCCGGAGGCGGGCGGTGCCGGTCTGGAGACCGGCGTTCCAAGCCGGGGGTATACCGGGGTTCGCGGTCCCGATCACTCCATCGGGCGCAGCTCTTTCCAGCGCTCGATGAACGCGACCGCAGCCTCGACGAACGCTTCGGCCCCGCGGCGGCCGCGCTCCACGCTCGACTCCTCGAGGTCGCGGACGCTCCAGACGCCGGTGTCGGTGATCTCGCGGGTGGAGGTGCCCTTGCCCGTCACCTCGGCCTTGAGGTTCTCGGCGAGGAACACCCGGAGCGCGGTGGGATCGCCCGCGACCACCTCGGGGACCATGCGCTCCAGGTGTTCCGGCATCGTGAGGGTGGCGTCCCGGGCTCGCGACAGGTCCACGAGATCGGGGATGAGGTAGAGCGAACTCGACGTCTCGCCCACGCCCCCGTGTCGGTCGAAGACCGGTTCTTCGGACTCGGGCTCGGCCCGCGCCTCCTGGCGAAATGGCGCTGCCGCCGCGCCCAGTTCCACCGCGATGCCCTCTGTCTCGTGGTTGATGCGGTCCGCGATGTACTGGGAGATGACGCGGTTGCCCCCGTGCGCGTTCAGGATCAGGAACCGCTTGAAGCCCTGCCGCATCAGGCTCTTGGCGGCCTCGAAATAGACCTGCTGGATGGTCTCCGCCGGCAGGCTGACGGTCCCCGGAAACCCCAGGTGATACGCCGCGTTGCCCACGAACAGGATCGGCGCGACCAGCACGTCGGTCCGCTGGGCGACGAGCTTGGCGCGCTCCATCCCGTTCAGGAAGTCGGTGCCGATCGGGAGGTGCGGCCCGTGCTGTTCCAGCGAGCCCACCGGCAGGATCACCATGTCGGTGCGGGTGAGGAGGTCCTCGACCTCCGTCCAGCTCATGTGGGGCAGGTAGTTCCTGACCTTCGTTTCTCCCCAGAGCGGATTCGTCTGGGCGCTGGCGACGCCCGCTGCGAGGAGCGCCCCGACGATGGCATGGGTGAACGTGTTCCTCGGCATGTCAATGACTCCCTTCGGATTGGTTTGAGGTTCTTGAAGACCGGCTTTCGAAGCGGCCCCGGCGGAGCCGGTTCAGCGCGGCGGCGATCTCGTAGCGGCGAGGACGGGCGAGACGGCCGGGATGGGCGCCGGCGCGGCCTTCGGCCGTCAGCGATTCGAGCCCCGTCTCGTCGAGCCGGGCCTCAAGGGAATCGAGGAGCTCGCGGACCGGGAGCCCCGGGAAGTCCCGGGAGGCGGCGGCCATCGCGTACCCGGCGGCCCGGGTCTGGCTCTCGTCGAAGAGCTGTTCCACCGCCCGGAGGTCTACCTCCTCCTCGCCGTAGAGGAGGAGGTCGCGGCGCGTGGCCCGGATCCGTGGGGTCCCCTTGCGGCCGGCCGGGTCGAAACTCCGCGGTTCGGGATGGCGCTCCCGCCCGTGGAAGCCGGCGGCCCCGGCATCGGGAGACCGCCGCGTCGGATAGCGCGCGGCCACCTCGCGAGCCTGGGCGGTCACCTCGCGCGGGCGGTAGTCCGCCAACTGGATCACCGTGTCCGCAGCGTCGAAATAGTCCCCGGACCCCCCCATGACCAGGATGGTGGAGACCCGGTGGCGCTCGAAGAGTTCGCGCACCCGGTCCAGCAGCGCCACGATCGGTTCCGCCTCCCGCGCCACGAGCGCCTGCATCC
Organism: Vicinamibacteria bacterium; assembly: GCA_963555995.3. Lineage (GTDB taxonomy): Bacteria > Acidobacteriota > Vicinamibacteria > Marinacidobacterales > Marinacidobacteraceae > Marinacidobacterium. The sequence continues at coordinate 298,634 of OY821641.1, forward strand.
GGGCGTCGCGGATCATCAGGTTGGTGGCCGAGGTGTCCTCGTCCATCAGCAGGAGCCGGGACCCCGCTTCGAGCGCCTCGACGATGGACGCGGCCTGGGAGGTGCTGCCGCTCGCGTTCTCCGTGCTGAACGCGGTGGTGGCCCGTCCCCCGGGAAGCTCGCGGATGAAAGGGCTCACATCCACCGAGGACACCGCGCGTCCTTCCTCGGCGCGGATGGTCACCGCGTCCGCCCGGGTGACCACCAGCTCCCGCCCGTCCCCGGGGACGTGGGGGACCACCGAGCGGGCGAGCGCCTGGAGGAGCGTGGACTTGCCGTGGAAGCCGCCGCCCACGATGAGCGTCACGCCTTCCGGGATGCCCATCCCCCGGATCTCCCGGGGGCCGTCTCCCGGGTGGAGCAGGGACAGGCTCACCCGCAGCGATGCCGGGCTCTCGAAGGGAACGACCCCATCCGCGAGCGGGCGTTCGCTTGCGCCGTGGGCGCGCGGGAGGATCGCCCCGTCGGGCACGAAGGCGGCGAGGCTCCGGGCTTCGAGCTGGGAACGAAGGTGGTTCTGGTTCTCGACCGCGTTCACGAAGGACTCGGGCGCCCCCTCCGGAAGGCTCCGGAACACGAGCGCCCGCCCCGCGATGGCAGGAAGTTCACGGGTCAGCAGGTCGGCGGCGCGGTGGCCGAGGATCCGGCGCCCCGCCGCCGGCAGACCTACCTCCACGCGGGCTTCGACGAAACCCGGGCCGGAGGGATCGCCGGAGATCCGGATCGCGGTGCGTTCGAGGACCTCCTGGCCGCCCGCGTCGATCCGGATCTGCCCGCTGTGGCCGGACCCCGCCGAGCTTCCCGAACGGGGAATCGCCCGGCGGAACTCCCGGGCCAGGAAGTCGGCGAGCGCGGTCCGGCGCGCCCGGTTGGAAGCGAGCGCAGCGGGAAAGCCGGCCGTTCCCCCGTCCATCCGGACCCGGACGCGGGAGGGAGGGGCGAAGGGATCGCGGGCCACCCGGTCCACGAAGACGGTGATGCCGTTCCCGAGGGACCACGCCCCTTCGAGATCCCGGTAGGCCGGATAGCCGCGTCCGTCCAGTCGGCGGGCGGCGCCGGCCAGGTCGGAGCCGCCACGCGGGGAGGGACGGGCGCGGTAGGCGGTGATGGGGTTCCTCCAGGCTGCCGGTGGCGGAAACCGATCATATTGCGATGGCCGGCGCGCCCCCGCGACCGCGTCCCGGAAGTACCATGCGGGAAACCGTGACATCCGAGTCCAAGCGGCGTTCCTACTGGGCGGACCAGACCGGCGACCTGCGCGCCCGGCTCGCCGCGGCGGTGCCGGCCGAGGAGTTGAAGCGGCTCCATCGGCGACGTCCCCTGCTGCACTTCCTGGTGCTGGGCTGGCAGTTCCTCCTGCTGGCCGGCGGCGGCGCGGTCGCCTGGCGGGCTTCCGAGTGGTGGATCTGGCTACCGGCGGCCCTCGTCGTCGGGTTCACGGTCTTCAACTTCACGGTGATGCTGCACGAGGTGGTGCACGAACTGGTCTTCGGAGCCAGTGGACACGCCGGATACCGGGTGCTGCGTCACCTCTACGCGTTCCCGAGCGGGATCTCGGCGACCCAGTTCACCCGCTGGCACCTCGATCATCACGCCCAGCTCGGGGATGCCGAGGCGGACCCCAAACGGCACTGGCTGTCCCCGAAGCGCAACGCCCGCTGGTTCAAGGCGCTGTATCTGACCCCGGCGCTCATCCCGATCTATTTCCGGGCGGCGCGGAAAGAGACGGCCGGCTATCCGGAAGACGTCCGGAGCGCCATCACCCGGGAGCGGAGGCTGACCGTGGCCGGCCACCTGGCCATCCTCGCCGTCCTCATCGCCGCCGGCGGCTTCTTCGCGGCGTTCAAGGCCTACCTGGTCCCGGTGTTCCTGGTGTTCCCGGTCGCCTTCACTGTGAACCGGCTGGGCCAGCACTACGACATCGCGCCCGACAACCCCGCGCTATGGGGCAGCGTGCTCCGCCCCTCAAGGTTTTGGGACGTCGCGTTCCTCGGGTCGGCGTACCACCTCGAGCACCACTACTTCCCGCGCGTGCCGTTCTACAACCTGCGGGCGCTCCACTTCCTGCTCCGGCCCTTCTTCGAGGAGATCGGGGCGCGTCCCACCAGCTACGGGCGGCTCGTCTGGCAGTGGTTCGTCCGTAACCGCGCACCGCACACCGACTGGCGGAAGCCGGCGGGATCGGCAGCCTGAGTCGCCCGGCCGTGGCAGAATCCGGGACCATGGCCAAGGGAACCGTCAAGTGGTACGACCGCCGGCGCGGCGAGGGATTCATCCAGCGCTTCGAGGGACCGGATGTCCACGTACCGAGTAGCGCGCTGCTCGACCGGGAGCCGGGGTTCCTGATCGAGGGTCAGGCGGTGGAGTTCGAGTTGCTCACCATCCCCGGCGGTTTCCGGGCGCGGGGAGTGCGGGTGGTGGACCGGCGGTCGTCACGGGAAACGGAGCCGCGGTCCTCGGGATAGGGAGAAAAGGCCGAGGCCGGCCCGGTTCTCCGGGAAGGCAAGCCGCCCACGCCCTTTGCGTCGTTTGCGGGCCGCGCCTGCCATGGGGCTCGGTGGCGTTGCGACGTGCGCGGCGCGGAGCGCCGCGGGTGCCGGTCTGGAGACCGGCGTTCCAGGCTGGCGGCGCCATCACGGCTCTTGGCCGACTGGCGGGACTGCATCTCCGCAGCCACTGGCCGGCGTTCCCAGCCGCTGTCAGGCGTGGAACGTTGCGGTGTCATCTCGGTCCCGGGACCCGGCGAAGCGTGACTTCGACGCTCCGCCGGTCAGCCCGCCCGGGACGGACCCGCTGCTAGAACCGCCCGAGGGCGTCGGCTTCGGTGTCGGTGATCGTCAGGATCTGATTGAAACCGCTGATCTTGAAGACTTCGAGAATGTGCTCCTTCATCTCGCAGAGCACCAGCTTGCCCTTCACGCCGGCCAACCGCTTGGCGAGAATCAGGAGGACACGCATCCCCGTCGAGTTGATGTAGTCCAGGCCGCCGAAGTTCACGACCACCTGGGTGGCGCCATCCGGACCAATGGCGTGCGCCATCACCGCCTGCTCGAACTCGCTGCTCGTGCGGGTGTCGATGCGCCCCTGGGGCGAGAGCACGAGAACTCCGTTCTTCGTTTCATCCGTCAGGTTCATTGGGCTTCCTCCTGGTCGCCGGCTGTAAGCGACCGGGTCAGGGTGATTCGGTTCCTACCCTTGATTCGTACGTAGTTGGTCGTCGTCATGAGGGACTGAACGAGAAAAACACCGAGCCCTCCGATCGGCCTCTCCTCAAGGGGAAGGGTCGTGTCGGGGACCGGCGCCTCGTGAAACGGGTCGAATGGTATCCCGTGATCCTCGATTTCGATGTTGAAGGTGTCGTCCACAATCGTAGCCCACACGTGAATGTGGGGGTGTTCGTGCTCTCGGGTTCCATACTTGATGACGTTCGTGACCAGTTCGTCGACCGACAGGGTGATTCGCTGCGTCTGGAGCGGCGGAACGCCGTGTGTTTCCGCAAACTCCTCAAGCGCCACGAGCATCTGGCTGAGTTCGCTCAGGTCCTTCTCCAGCTTGAAGGAAAAGGTCGGAGCCTCCGCTCTTCCGCCGGAGCCACGCCTCGGTGCCATCGGGGCGCCAACTTTAGCAGCCTGCGATGCAATTCACGTCAGCCGGAAAGCCGGCGGGAAGCCCGGCGGATTTGGCGCGCGACGAAGCAAAACAGGGCGTTTTCCGGGCGAAACGCAACCCGGAAACGGGCGAAGCGGTGGGTTTCGCCACCGGCCGTCACCGCCCGGGTGCCGAGGATCGCAGGTCTCCGAGGGGTACGGGTCCGCCGGAGGGTTCCGAATCCAGCATCGAGATGCTGACGGCGACCTCCAGCTCGTGCTGAGCGCCGCCCCGAAAGGTGCCACGGGTAGGCGGAACGTCGCGGTAGTCCCGCCCGCTCGCGACCCGGACGTGATGTCTCGGAGACACCGTGTTGTTGGTGGGGTCGGCGCCCACCCAGCCGAGGCCCGGGAGGAGGCACTCGATCCAGGCGTGGCTGGCCTGCGCCATGGTCTGCTCCCTCCCCTTGTGGACCGGGAAGAGGTATCCCGAGACGTATTGGGCCGGGATCCCCCAGCCCCGCACGATGGCGAGCATGATGTGGGAAAAATCCTGACAGACGCCGCTCTCCGCCGCCAAGGCGTCGTCGATCGGCGAGTCCACCCGGGTCCGCCCCCGCTCGAAGGCCAGCGCCCCGTGAATGCGGGAAGTCAGCTCGCGAACGGACGCCAGCGGCGTCTCGCCGCGCTCGATCCCGTGCCGGGCGACGAAGGCGTCGAGCGCGGCGGTCGGCCGGGTCAGCGGGGTGGGATGGAGCAGGTGCCACGTCGAAGGCGTCCGCAGTTCCTCCAGATCGTCCCAGGCCGCCTCCTCGGTTTCATCGGGATCGCGGGCGTGCAGGGCCACGAGGGACCGGGAGGTGATCGTCAGTTGTTCGTGTTCGCCGGGAACGTCGAAGAAGTGCACCGCGTTGCCGAAGCAGTCCTCGTAGCTGCCGAGCTCGGCGCCGGGATCGGTGACGATCTGGAAGGACTCGAGATGCTGGGAAGCATCGCTCCGGGGTTCGAGGTAGAGCGTGACGACAGCTTCCCGGATCGGTTCCGAATACCGGAACCGGGTCACGTGTTCGATGCGGTAAAGGGTGTCTTCGGAGGTCACGTGGTTCGGTTCGCGGGCTCAGCCGGCGGCGCTGCGAGGGGGGCTGGGGTTACGACGTGCGCGGCGCGGAGCGCCGCGCGTGCCGGTCTGGAGACCGGCGCTCCCAGCCGTGGGCGTCACGCTATCTCCCCGCGAGCGCCTGGTCGGCGGCGTAGTAGATGTAGCGGCGGTAGATCTCGTCGTGGAGCCGGCGGGAGAGCCGGCGCACTTCGGCAAGCGTGCCCGCGAGGTCCTCCCGGTCCTGGGATCCGTAAACGAGCAGCGCCCGGAGCTGTCCGGCGGTCCGGTGCGCGGCCCGCAGGGGGTGGCGGGCGCCACCGGCCGGATCAATGCGGCCCAGGCCTTTCCGGATCTCCTCTGCGGCGAAGCGGAGGGTGTGGGGCGACTCCGGTTCGTGGATCAGGAAGGTCATCACCTTCCAGGGATCGATTTCGGGCGTGTAGTGCCGGCAGTAGGGCTCGAAACTGGCGCAACTGCGGAGCAGGAGCGACCAGTCCAGGTCGGTGTCCTCGTCGTCGAGCGCGGGGCGGTAGTTGTCGAGGATCTCGGTGGTGACCTGGATGCGCTCCATGAACCGCCCGAGCCGGATGAAGTCCCACGCGAGCCCGTGCCGGAGTCCGTTGTCGGTCACTCCCCGGAAGAGGTAGATCTGCGCGGACGTCTCCTTGTAGAAGTTCTCGGGCTCCTTGTTCCAGAAGAAGTGCAGTTGCGTGTCGCAGAGCGAGAGGTAGGTCCGGTTGAGCTGGCCCCACATCTCCTGGGTGATCTCCTGCCGCGCCTGCCGGGCGTTCTCCCGCGACATGCCCCACAGGGAGACCATCGAGCCGGGGTTTTCGCGCTCGAAACTCATGAAGTCCGCGAGCGTGTAGGCGTCGGCGAGCAGGAACGAGTCCTCGGGCTGATCGCCGTAGAGCGGGTCGCCACCGGGCGGCGTGACCTTCAGGCTGCGGAAGAGCCGGGTCCAGCCGGCCGCCACCTGGGCGGAGGTGTTGTCGGTCACCGAGCGCACCTGGACTCCCAGGAGCCGGATGGTCTGGTCCGACCGCTCGAGGTAGCGGCTCATCCAGTAGAGGTTGTCGGCGACGCGGGCGAGCATGATCAGGCTTCGTTCTTCGCTGGCGCCTCGGCGGCCTCCGGGACGTCCACGATCCAGGCGTCCTTGGAGCCGCCGCCCTGGCTGGAGTTCACCACCAGGCTGCCCTTCTTGAGCGCGACCCGGCAGAGGCCGCCGGGGACGATCTCGGTCCGCTCCGCCTGCAGGATGAACGGCCGGAGGTCCACGTGCCGCGGCTCGATATGGGCCCCGACGAGACAGGGCGCCCGCGACAGGGCGAGCGTCGGCTGGGAGATGTAGTTGTCCGGGTTCTCCCGGAGCGCTGCCGCGAATTCCTGCCGCTCGGTCTTCGAGGCGTGGGGACCGACCAGCATCCCGTAGCCGCCGGACTCGCCCACCATCTTCACGACCAGCTTGTCGAGGTTGGCGAGGGTGTAGGCGAGCCCCTCCCGCTCCCGGCAGAGGGTGGTCGGGATGGGCTTGATGAGCGATTCTTCGCCCAGGTAGTACTGGATGATGCGCGGGACGTAGGCATAGACGGCCTTGTCGTCGGCCACGCCGGTCCCGGGGGCGTTCGCGATCACCACCCGGCCCGCCCGGTACGCGTGGAAGAGCCCGGGCACTCCGAGCACCGAGTCCTCGCGGAAGGTGACCGGGTCGATGAAGTCGTCGTCAATGCGCCGGTAGATCACGTCCACCTGCCGCAGCCCGCCGGTCGTACGCATGTACACCCGCTGGTTGTGGACGAGCAGGTCGCGCCCCTCGACGAGTTCGATGCCCATCTGGCGGGCCAGGAAAGCGTGCTCGTAGTAGGCCGAGTTGTAGACCCCGGGGGTGAGCAGGACGATGCTCGGATCGCTCACCTGCGGTGGCGCGAGCGACCGGAGCGTCTCGAGCAGCAGCCGGCTGTACTGCTCCACGTCCCGGACCTGGGAACGCCGGAAGAGCCGCGGCATGCTGCGCTTGATCGCGTCCCGGCAGGCGAGCATGTAGCTGACGCCCGACGGCACGCGGAGGTTGTCCTCGAGCACCGCGAACCCGTCGTGGGTGCGCACGAGGTCGGTGCCGCACACCGAAACGTAGGCGCCGTGCGGGACCTCGACGCCGCGCATCTCGATCCGGTAGTGCTTGTTTCCGTACACCAGCTCGGCGGGGATCACGCCGTCACGGATGATGTGGCCCTGGTGGTAGATGTCGTGGAGGAACAGGTTGAGCGCTCGCAGCCGCTGTTCCAGCCCGCGGGCCACGTCGTCCCATTCGTCGCCGCGCACGATGCGGGGAAGGCAGTCGATGGGGAAGACGCGCTCGATCGTCTGCTCGTCGCCGTACACGGTGAAGGTGATTCCCTCGTGCAGGAACGAGCGGGTGACCCGCTCCTGGATCTGCCTCAGGTCGTCCGGCGGCGTCTCCCGGATGGTCTCGAAGAAATCGGCGCAGTGCCGCCGCGGAGACCCGTCGCCATCGAACATCTCGTCGTAGAACGACGGGTTGTGGTCGTACTGGCGGAACGCGGGAGCGGCGACGGGATGCGCGGCGGTGTTGGTCATGAGCGCAGCCGCAGCGGCGTGCCGCATGCCGGAGCGGGACCGACGTTCATCAGGAGTTCAGGCAGATTTCGGGAGGCCGTTGCGGGCGACGTCCTCGTACACGTTGCAGAAGTAGTCGAGCTCGGCCATGGTCGTGTAGAGGTTCGGCGTGATCCGGAGTCCCTGGAACTCCTCGTGCATGATGGGAGTGACGATGATGTGGTGCTTCTCCCAGAAGTAGTCGCGGAGCCGGGGCGGTTCGACCGTCGTCAGGTTGATGTTGCCGATGGCGCAACTCAACCGGGGGTTGCGCGAAGTGTGGAGTTCGGTGTTCGGCAGCGCTGAGAGGCGGTCGGCCCACGTGTCCTTCAGGTAGCGGAGCCGGGCCTCCTTGTTCTTCGCGCCCACCGTGTTGTGGAAGGTGATCGCTTCTCCGACCGCCACGAAGTTGGCGGCGGGATGGGTGCCGATCTCCTCGTACTTGCGGATGTCGGCGTCCATGCGCTCGGGGGCCGGCATCATGGGCCAGATCTTCGGGATCTTGTCCTTCTTCACGTAGAGCATCCCGGTGCCCTTGGGGGCGAGCAGCCACTTGTGGAGGCTGGTGCCGAAGTAGTCGCAGCCGATGTCTTCGAGCTTGAAGTCGAACTGGGCGAACGAGTGCGCCCCGTCCACCATGACCTCGATCCCGTGCTCGCGGGCCAGGTCGCAGACCGCCTTCACCGGCAGGATCTGACCGGTGAGGTTGATCTGGTGGGACATCAGGATGATCCGGGTCTTGTCGGTAATCGCGCCCCGGAACCCCTCCACGACCTCCTCGTCGGTCTCCGCCGGGGTCGGGATCTGGATGAACTTGAGGTCAATGCCCTCGCGGCGCACCCGCTGGCGGATGGTGGTGAGCATCCGCCCGTAGTCCTGGGTGGTGGTGAGGATCTCGTCGCCGGACTGGAGATCCATCCCCAGCAGCAGGATCTCCATGGCTTCGGAGGTGTTCCGGACCAGCGCCACCTCCTCGGGGTCGCAGCCGAAAAGCACCGCGAGCCGTTGCCGCACGTTCTCCTTCCGGGGCTGGAGGATCTGCCACATCGTGTACACGGGGGCTTCCTCCGATTCCCAGATGTAGCGGACGAAGGCGTCGGTGACCATTCGGGGTGACGGGCACACGCCCCCGTTGTTCAGGTTGATGATCGAGCGGGTGACGCTGAACGCCTGCTGGATCTCACTCCAGTAGTTCTCGTCGGACGCCAGGTCTTCGGGACTCCGGCCCGACGTCCGCTGCGCGGCGGCCTCGACGCTGCGGATCGTTTCCGGCCCGAAGAGGGTGGTGACGAGCGCCGCGCCGCCCGCTTCGCCCACCGAACTGAGAAACCGCCTGCGCCGCATCGTTCAACTCCTTGGGGGAACCCGGAATCCGAACCGGAATCGGCGGATGGGGCCCTGAATTCGGCGGAATTTACCACCGGGATCCGGTGCGACCCCCGGGTCCGCCGGGCAGTAGAGGCCGACTCCGCGTCCAGGGAATACCATCCCGGAATGCTCGACGCACTCTCCGACCTGCTGCGCCGGATGCCCCCGATCTTCGATTCGACCGTGGGTCACCTGGTGATCGCGCTGGGCGTGCTGGTGGCCGCCTTCGGCTTCGCGCTGGTGGTGGTCATCCTGCTCCGCCGGGTGCTGTTCCGACTGGGTCTGCGGGAGCGGATCGCGTCCCGGGTCGCCGGCGGGGTGCGGCTGGCGCTCGGCCCCGAACGGGCCTCCCAGCAGGACGTCGAGGCGATCGCCGGCCGGATCGTCTTCTGGGGACTGCTGATCCTCGTGGTGGCGGCGGTCGCCTCGGTCGTGGACTTCTCCGGGGTCGGGGGCATCGGCGGGATGCTGCTGGGCCGGATCATGGGGATGGTTGCCCAGTTGGGACGGGCGCTCGTCCTGCTGCTCGCCGCCTGGTTCCTGGCCGCGGTGCTCCGCCGCGCGGTGCGGGTGGCCCTCGAGGCCGCGGGCGTGGACGAGCGGCTCGACCGGGGGACCGAGCGGCCGCCGGGGCGGATCTCGCACGCGGTGCCCGAGGTCGTCTACTGGGTCGTCCTCCTCCTGTTCCTGCCCCCGATCCTGGCGGCGCTCGACCTCGAGGGGGTGCTCCTTCCGATCGAGACGGTCGTGAACCAGGTGATCACCTTCCTGCCGAACGTGCTGGGCGCGATCATCATCTTCCTGGTCGGGTGGTTCATCGCGCGGATCGCGAAGGCGGTGGTGACCAACCTGCTCGCCGCGGTGGGGCTCGACACGGCGGCGGAACGGCTCGGCCTCCGGCGGGTCCTGGGTTCGCGGACCCCGTCGGCGCTGCTCGGCGGGATCGCCTATCTGCTGGTGCTCTTCCCGGTGATCCTGACCGGGCTCGACCGGCTGAGCCTCGACGTGATCACCCGGCCGGCGAGCGACATGCTCGGACGGGTCTTCAATGCCCTGCCGCTCCTGCTGGTCGCGGTGGCGCTCCTGCTCACGGCGTACGTGGTGGGGCGCGTGATCTCGAACCTCGCGCGCGACCTGCTGCGGGAAGCCGGCTTCGACCACGTCCTGACCCGGATCGGGCTGACCAGCACCGCGACGGCCGACGACCACACGGCCTCGAACGTCGTGCGGGTGGTGGTGCTCGCCCTCATCATGCTGTTCGCGAGCATCGAGGCGGCGAGCCTGGTGGGCTTCGACAACGTGGCGGACCTTCTCTCCCGGCTGCTCCAGTTCACCGGCCATTTCCTGCTGGGAGTGGTGTTCCTGGGCTTCGGGGTCTTCCTCGCGAACCTGTCGGCGCGCGCCATCAGCGCCAGCCGGGTCCCGCAGGCGCGGCTCCTCGCGTTGGCGGCGCGGGTCGGCATCCTGCTGTTCACCACCGCGGTGGGCCTCCGCCAGATGGGCATCGCCAACGAGATCATCGAGCTGGCCTTCGGCATCGTGCTGGGCGCGGTGGCGGTGGCGTTCGCGGTGGCCTTCGGCCTCGGCGGCCGGGACGCCGCGTCCCGGCAGATCGAGCGCTGGCAGTCACGCATCTCGGACGAGGATCGGTAGGGGCCGGTGGACAGTTCGCCGGGGAGCCTTTCCTGGCGCGGCCGGGTCATCCGCCGCGCCGCGGTCATCGGCTCGGGGCAGATCGGGCCGGACATCGCCCTTCACCTCGTCAAGACCCTCTCGCCCCACGGGGTGGAGACGGTGGTGCTGGACATCGCGGAAGCGGCGCTCGCGGTCGGCCGCCGAAAGATGTTCCGGAAGATCGAGAAGGGTCAGCAGTCCGGCGCGTTCCGGGACGCCCAGGCCGACCGGATGCGCGGCTCCGTCGAGTTCACGAGCGACTACGGCCGGCTCGCCGGGGTGGACCTGGTCATCGAGACGGCGTCCGAGGATCTCGCGATCAAGCGGCGCATCTTCCGGTCGGTGGAGGAACTTGCCGGTCCGGAGGCGGTGCTGCTCTCGAACTCCTCCCACATCGAGCCGTCCCGCATCTTCTCGGAGCTCGCCGAGCCGGGCCGCGCGGCGGTGGCGCACTACTTCTTCCCGGCGGAGCGCAACCCGGTCGTGGAGATTGTCGCCGCCGAACCCGCGCGCGGCCTCGCGCCGTGGCTGCTCGGCTTCTACGAGGAGATCGGCAAGGTGCCGGTGGCCGTCGAGAGCCGCTTCGGCCACGCCCTGAACCCGATCTTCGAAGGGATGTTCCTCGCGGCGGCGCTCGCGGTCGAGGAGGGGCTCGGGACGTCGAAGGAGGTGGACGACGTCGCCCGCCGGGCGCTCCGGCTCGGGATCGGGCCGTTCACCGCCATGAACCTGACCGGCGGCAACCCGATCGCCCACGAGGGGTTCGCCGAGATGCACGAGCGCCTCCATCCCTGGTTCCGGGTCCCGCGGCTCCTCGAGGAGGCGGTGGCGGAGGAGGGGCCTACCGGCCGGGTGTGGGACGTGCCCGCCCGCGGCGAAGCGGTCGCCGTTCCCGAGGACCGCCGGAAACACATCGAGGAACGGATCACCGCCGCGTATCTGGGACTGGCCGCCTGGACCGCCGCGGACGGGGCGATCTCCGTCCCGGACCTGGACATGGCCTGCCATCTCGCCCTCGCGGTGGTGCATCCCTTCGGGCTCATGCGGAAGCTGGGAGCGGCCCGGGTTTCGGAACTCCTCGGCTCCTACCGCGAGCGGGAGCCGGACTTCTTCGACCCCGCCGGGTTCGCCGGGCGGCTTCCGGAATGGACCTCCCGGCCGGTCCCCCGGGTGGGCCGGCGCGACGTTCCGGCGGCGCCGGGCGCGGTGGCGGTGCTGACCATCCGCCGGCCGGAGGTGCTCGGCGCGCTCGACGAGGACGTCTTCCGGGAGCTGGACGCCCACCTCACCGAAGTGGCGGCGGACGACCGGATCCTCGGGCTGGTGATCACCGGCTTCGGGGTCAAGGCGTTCGTCTCCGGCGCCGACGTGAGGACGCTGGCCCGGATCGGCAGTCCGGAGGACGGCGAGCGGTTCTCCCGCGCCTCGCACGAGGTCCTGAATCGGGTTGCCGGTCTCGGGAAGCCGGTGGTCTGCGCCCTCAACGGGATGGCGGTCGGCGGCGGGAACGAGCTGGCCTTGGCCTGCCACGCCCGGATCGGCCGGGAGGGACTCAGGGTGCTCGCGATGCAGCCGGAGCCGAACCTCGGGATCATCCCCGGCGCCGGCGGCACGCAACGCCTCCCTCGGCTCATCGGGGTGGAGGCGGCGTGGGAGATCCTCCGCACCGGGCGTCCGGTTTCCGCGGCGGAGGCGCTCGAACTCGGGCTCGTCAGTGAACTGGTCCCCGGCGAGCGGCTCCGGGAGCGGGCGGTTCAGGTCGCCGCCGAAGCCGCGCGGGGGGAACGGGTGCTGCCGCCGATGCCGGCGGGACCGATCCCCACCCCGGAGACGTGTCCCGACGTGGACCTCGGCCATCTCTCCCGCGCCGTGGACGGGTTCATCCAGCGGGCGGTCCGCGAGGGCGCCGCGATGGATCTCGCCGCCGGACTGGAGCACGAGATCCGGCTCTTCGGCGAGGGCTGCGCGCTCGAGGACATGCGGATCGGGGTCCGCAACTTCATCGAGAACGGCCCCCGAACGAAAGCAACCTTCCTCCACCGCTGATCGGAGCGCCGGCCCGGACCGCCGGCCCGACCGTGTGGCAGGGAAAACGTAGCCCCGGGGGTCGTTCAGTTGCCCTGATGGCGCCGCCGGCTTGGAACGCCCGCTTCAGCCGGCACGGCGACCCGCAGAGCCGCGGGCGGTTCGTCGCTACCCCAGGTGCATAGGCGCGTGCAGCCGAGCCATCCGGCGAATGAGATCTGTCTCGCCGCGCGCCTTCGGCGGGCTGTGCCGGCTCAAGCCGGCGTTCCAAGCCGTCCCGCCGCCTTGATCATCAATGGGGTGTGCAGGAGCACCTGATCCTGGGTGTTTATCCCGGGTCCGGGTCCGGAGGGACGCGACATGCACGCCCCCGGGCCTACCCGCGATTGACCCTACTTCCCCAGGCCGTCCCAGATGTCGTTCATGCCGAGCTGGTAGGCGAGCTGGCGCAGCGAGTCCGTGGTCTTCAGGTCGAGGAGGATTCCACGGGTGCGGCGCTGCTCCTCGACGGCGGCGGCCTCCTGCCCCGGATAGCTGATCCGGGCCCGCCGCAGTTGGGAGAGCCGCTCCACCATCCGGTTGCGGAAACCGGCCCAGGGGGCAAAGGCGCGAACCCGGAAGGCGAGGAACAACTGCCCGGTTCCGCCGTGCACCGGTTCGGGCCGGGGCTCGGCGGTGAATTCCGCCGGCAGCGCGGCGCCCCCGAGACTCACCAGGAACTCGAGCGCCAGCGCCAGGTCCCGGTCGCCGCCGTCCGGGAAGCGGAGATTCAGGACGAGCGGATCCGCCGTTTCCGCGGTCGGCACCGCAATTCCGAGCGCGACCGGGTGGGTGGCGGCGGGAGAAGCGCCCGGTTCCGGCAGGCCCGGATCACCGGCGATCGCGATGCCTGCCATCTGGTGGGGCAGCGCGAGAGCGGCGGCGCGTCCCGCCGATCCCAGACGGTTGCCGCGGCGCACCGCAGTGCTGCCGACGCCGTGCCGGTTCGCGCCGCCGATGGCCTCGGTCATCGCCCGCTGGGCGACCGCGGGCCCCGGTCCGTTGTCGCCGTCGAGCACCGCCGTCCCGCCCGAGGAGGCCACCAGCTTCATCTCCGGCGCGGTGTTCACGTGCCGCGTGGAGAGTTTCCGGGCCAGGTCGGGCAGCCAGACCACCCCGTCGGCGTCCTCCCCGGCGAGGTTGGCCGCCACCATCGCGTCCGCCGTCTGCGACGCCAGTTCCGGCGCCAGCCGAACCCGCTTCAGCGCTTCCCGGACGAAGAAGTGGAGCTGCCCGTGCCGGACCCGGAGCGGTGCTCCTTCCCCGCTCACGCGAAGAGCTCCCGCAGCGTCCCGCTCCAGCCCCAGAACAGGACGACCACGATGGCCGCCGGGATGACCCAGCGGATCCAGAAGAGCCAGAGACCGCCGAGCGGCTTCGCCGAGCCCCGGCTCGCCTCGGCGAGCGCGCGGCCCCGCGAGACGAAAAACCCGAGGCCGATCAGGGTAAGCGCCGACCCGATGGGCTGCATGGTCGAGCCCCAGATCAGGTCGCTCCAGCCCAGGTAGTCGGAGCTGACCATCGAAGGCAGCGCCAGCGGGATCTGGAGGGCGACTGCCGCCGCGACCACCGTCCGCCGGCTCCACCCGGTCCAGGGGACCGCCGAGTTGACGATGACTTCGAGGGCGGCGAGGGCCGACAGGAAGGCGGCCAGGAAGAGGGCGAGGAAGAAGACCGGGCCGAAGAACTCGCCGCCGGGCATGGCGGCGAAGACGCGGGGCAGGGTGAAGAAGACGAGTGGCGGCCCCGAGGCCGGCTCCACCCCGAGGGCGAAGGCCGCCGGCAGCACCGCGAGCCCGCCGAGGATGGCGGCGCCCGAATCCCCGAAGATCGTCGTGCCGGACAGCCGGCGCAGGTTGGCGTTCGAGGGCAGGTAGCTGCCGTAGGCGAGGAAGAAGGTGCCGCCGAGCGAAAGGCTGAAGAACGCCTGTCCGAGGGCCGCCAGGAACGTCTCGGCGCTCACGCTGCCGAGGTCGGGCCAGAGGAGGTAGCGGATTCCCTCGGAGGCGCCCGGCAGCGTGACCGAGCGGACGGCGACCACCACCAGGCCGATGGCGACGAGCGGCATGGCGATCCGCGACAGCCGCTCGACGCCCCGCCGCACCCCGAAGGCGGCGACCAGGCCCATCGCCCCGAACACGAGCACGGTGAGGCTGAGATTCAGCCCCGTCATGCCGCCGAAGTTCCGGGCGTAGAACGCCTCGGGTTCGACCACCACGCCGCCGAGCGCGGCGTAGAACAGGACCTGGGCCACCACCACCGTGTAGTAGGAGCAGGCCATGAACACGGTCAGGAAGAGCAGGCCCCCGATGAAGCGGCCGCCGGGCATTCCGATGCCGGTGAAGGCGCCGCCGGGACCCGCCCGGGTCAGCCGTCCCAGGCTCCACTCGCCGATCAGCGCCGGAGCGCCGAGCAGCAGGACGAAGGCGATGTAGATGGCGACGAACGCCCCGCCCCCGTACTGGCCCGCCATGTAGGGGAACCGCCAGATGTTCGCGAGGCCGACGGCGACCCCGATGAGCGTCATCGCGGTCCCGAAGCGGGTTCCGAAGCGCTCGCCGACGCTCATGGCCGCTCAGTTCGCACGCAGGTAGTCGCGGGCGTTCAGGGCCTGCCCGGTCGTGCCTGCCGATTCCGGGGACGCCAGGTGAACGAACACCTCCGCGATCTCTTCCGGCGTCGGGAGGGTCAGCGGATCCTCCGCCGGGTAGGCGGCGGCGCGCATCGGGGTGCGGGTCGCTCCCGGATTGACGCTGTTCACCCGGACCCCGGTGTCCCCGAGCTCGGCGGCGAGGGTTTGGGTGAAGCCCTCGAGGCCGAACTTGGACACCGCGTAGGGCCCCCAGTTGGGCTTGCCGATGCGGCCCACGGTCGAGCTGACGTTGATGATGGAGGCGGTCTCCCGTTCGAGGAAGGCCGGGAGGAGCGGCTTCGTCACGTAGAGCAGGCTCGCGGTGTTGATCCGCAGGGTGTCCGCCCAGACCTTCGGGTCCTGCTCGATGATGGGCCCTCGCACGCCCAGGATCGAGGCGTTGTTGACGAGGACCGAAAGGTCGGGGAAGCGGGCGAGCGCGGCATGGACCATCGCCCCGGCCGATTCCGGGTCGCCGACGTCCGAGGCGGCATAGCCGATCCGCCCCGGGTGAGCCGCTGCGAGTTCGTCGGCGGTCTCGCGGAGGCGGTCCTCACCGCGGGCGGTCAGGAAGACCCGGGCTCCCTCCCGGAGGAAGACGCGGGCGAGGCCGCGCCCGATCCCGGAGGAGGCGCCGGTGATCAGCGCCGAGATGCCATCGAGCCGTCTCACGGGTCTCTCGTCCGCGCCTCTTCGGCCAGCAGGCGCGCGCGTTCGCGGCGGAGCCTGCGTTCGAGCAGCCCGAGCCGGACCACGTACGCCCCGAGCAGCACGAAGAAGGCGGTGTAGCCGGCGGACAGCCAGTCGTTCATGACGCCGCCGCGAGTCGCCGCGCGCGAAGCGCTTCGACCGCGCGTGTTTCCCGCTCCAGTTCCATCCGCCACTGGAAGAGCCAGATGAAGAGGAAGGTGAAGGCGGCGAGGCAGATGAGCAGCGCGACCCACATGTCGGGGTGGAGCCCCGAGTCCGGTCCGCCCATGATGACCGGCGCCGGATGCTGGGTGCGCCACCAGCGGATCGAGAAGTAGACGATGGGTACGTCGGCGCCACCGAGGATGCCGAGTACCGCCGCCAGGTTGGCCCGCCGGGTGGGGTCGTCCACGTAGCCGCGGAGCAGGAGATAGCCGGCGTAGATCAGCCAGAGGACGAAGGCCGTGGTCAGCCGGGCGTCCCACGTCCACCAGATCCCCCACGCCGGCTTCGCCCAGATGATCCCCATCGCGAGTCCGGTGGTGGCGAACAGCGTGCCGATCTCGGCGGCGGCGAGCGCCGCCATGTCGTAGCGCGGATTCCGGGTGCGGAGCCAGGCGACGCTCGCCCCGGCGACGAGCAGAAAGGCGGCGAAGGCGAGCCACCACGAGGCGATGTGGAAGTAGAACAGCCGCTGGAGGTCGCCCATGGTGAGTTCGGTGGGCGCGTAGAAGAAGACCGCCCAACTGGACACCACGAGGCCGAGCGCGGCGGGGATCGCCCATCTGCCGCCGCGCCGCGGTGCGCCGCCGTTCATGGCTCCCGGGCGGTTGCCGGGTGTCTCGCTGCTCATTCTTTCGGTCGGCAATCCAGGGAATCGGGCAGGACTATACTCGGCGAATGCCTCGCTTCCGCTCCCGTCCGCGCCTCGCCGCCTTGCTGCCGGCCGCCGTTTTCGCGGTCGCCGGGGTGGCGAATGCCCAGGTGCTTCCCGCCTCCGCCGATACCGCCCGGGACCGGTTGAATTCGTCCCCGCGCCACGGCGAATGGGTCTCGGTGCCCGCGCCGGGCGGGGATGCGGTCGAGTCCTGGATCGTCTATCCGGAGCGGTCGGATACCGCGCCGGTGGTCGTGGTCATTCACGAGATCTTCGGTCTCACCGACTGGATTCGGGCGGTCGCGGACGAGATGGCTTCCCAGGGTTTCATCGCGGTCGCCCCCGACCTGTTGACCGGCAAGGGGCCGGACGGGGGACGGACCGATTCGGTGGATGGCGACGGGGCGCGGGCGCTGATCCGGGCGCTCGACCGCGATGAGGTGCACACCCGGCTGAAGGCGGTGGCGGACTGGGCCACCGCGCTTCCCGCCGCCCGCGATGCCTACGGGGTGGTCGGCTTCTGCTGGGGCGGACGCACGAGCTTCACCTTCGCCACCGCCGATGCCGAACTCGGCGCGGCGGTCGTCTACTACGGGACGTCGCCTGAGAACGAGACGCTCGCCGCCGTCGAGGCGCCGGTGCTCGGCCTCTACGGCGAGGACGACGCGCGGGTGAACGAGACGATCCCGCCGGCGCAGAACCGGATGGAGGAGCTCGGCAAGTCCTTCCAGGTGGAGATCTTCGCCGGGGCGGGACACGGGTTCCTGCGCGCCCAGGAAGGCCGCGAGGGGCGCAACCTGACGGCGTCCTCGCAGGCGTGGCCGCTCACGGTCCGCTTCTTCCGGGAACATCTCGGTTCCTGAACGCGGGATTCGCGCTTGCTGTCAAAGAAAAGGAGGTACTCATGTTCCTGACGCGTCTGCTGTTACCTGCCGCCATGCTCGCCGGGACCGCCGCGCCCGCCTTCGCGCAGGCTGACGGCGATTTCCGCTGGGTCTTCGTCGGCCAGCGGGACTACACCACCGTCGAACACGGCGGTCACTCGTTCACCGCCGGCGGGCTCCACGGCGTCCTGACCGTGCCCTCCGCGGGCCCGGAGAGCCCGTTCACCGAGGATGCCCTGCTCCACGGGACCTGCGCCACCTCCATCAAGGTCGAGGAGTCCGGGCTCGAAATCGATTCCCATTGCACGCTCCAGGATGCCGACGAGGACGAGGTGTATCTGGAGGCCCACCGGGATTCGGGCGATGCCGCGGTCGGGGGCGGCGGACTGGGCGCCTTCGTGTTCACCGGAGGCACGGGGAAGTTCGCCGGGATCACCGGAATCGAGTGCCCGTACGAGGTCCACTACCTGGAGGACAACGACACGGTCGTCACCGGCCGCTGCCGGCCCTGAAGCCGGCGACCCGGTTGCCGAGCCCGCTCAACGGACCAGCGTGAACGCCTTCCGCGTCTCGTACACCTGCTCGCCGTAGAGGACCCGGATTCCGAGTTCGTAGCGCCCCGGCGCGAAGTCGCGCAATTCGATCTCCGCATTGGCGGCGGCCTGGCGGGTGCTGGTGGGGAGCGCCTCCGGGCGGACGAAACCCGTGTCCCGGCCCTCCCGGCTCAGGGTGTACTCCGCCACGATCTCCGGCAGCTCGCCGTCGTCCACCCGCTCCCCCGGATAGAAGAAGTAGAAGGCCCCGAGGGTCTCGTCCTGCCGGAAGACCCCCGTGGAACGGGGCTCGAAGTGGGTGCGGCCGAACTGGAAGGCGCGGCCCGGAACGGCGCCGGTGTACTCCTGCATCGTGGTGTCGCCGTAGAGGACCACCGACGAGAAGCCGGGGTCCGCCTCCGGAAAGGCCGGGGTCTCGATTTCCACCTCCGCCGTGCCGTAGGCATCGGACTGCTCGTCCACCACCCCGAGCAGGAGCCGGTGCGCACCCGGCGGGAGGACGAGCGAGGCTTCGAAGCGCGTCGGTCCTTCGGCGGCCTGGATCGAGGTGTGTGCGGTCTCGAGCCGGTAGGTGGCGGCCCCGGGGCCTTCCTCTTCGGCCGATGCGGTCTTGGCGAACACGGAAGCGGCCACCTGACCGTCGCTTCCGGGAGCGAGCGCCGCCTCCGGGGTCTCGAACAGCATCGCCACGTACGTCGCCCGGTCGTCCACCCGGAAGTAGGCCGGGGTCACCCGGAAGGGAAAACCGCCCGCCGGCGGGGCGCCGCCGCCCATCCGCGCGAGGACCTGCCGGGCGCGTTCGGATCCCCCGGCGGGGAGGTTCGGGATCACCAGTTGGCCCGCCTCGTCGCGCTCGAACCCGATCTCGGGCCGCGCGATGAGCCGGCGGCGCATCTCTTCGAGATCCTCGTCCACCTCGGTCCGGTTCTCGAGCCAGAGCTGGCCGTCCTCGTCACGCAGGTAGAGGGCTTCGAGGGTGTCTTCGAGTCCGTTCTCCGGTTCGGGAGGAAAGACCCAGAGCAGCCCTTCAGGGGTTTCTTCGGTCGCGGGCCGGGGCAGCACCTGGACGGGCATTCCGAGGAGTACGAAGACGCGCGCCCGGTCACCCCCGCCGTAACCGCCGTCCTCGGAGAAGTTCGAATCGGCAAGCCGCACCCGCGCCAGGTAGAGGTCGAGGGTCTCGTTCCGGGGAGTGGACGGGTCCGGGTCCCGGCGCATCCAGAAGAGGCGCCGGAAGGCCCCCCGGTCGCCGTGAGTCACGGCCTGGATGGACGCGCGCCGTTCGTCCCCGGTCATCAGGAAGGACTCCAGCCAGCCGAGTTCGGTGACGGTGGGGTGGCTTCTCCCCTGGGCGAGAACAGCCGCCGGGACAGTCAACAGCAGGACGGCAAGCAGGACAAACGGCACGACGGAAACCTAGCGCGCGACGGGAGCTGGAACCCCGTCGGCGTCGGGCGGGCTGGTCTGCTACCGGCCGGCCGGAAGCCTCAATCTGCGAAGGCGCGGATCAGTCCGTTGAAGGGTGCGCGGGGCGCTCCTGGAACTCGAAGTCCTCCTGGCAGCACCAGCAGGGTCCCGGGAGATGCGAGGTGATGTTGCAGGTGAAGCAGAAGTAGTAGGGCTCGATCGTCTCGCCGTCCTGGACCGTGTAGAGGCGGATGATCTTGCCGAGGCCGTCCTCCTGCCAGAGCGCAACCTGCAACGGATGCCGGTTCACCCGCTCGTCCGTGAGGATCTCGACCCGCAGGTCCGTCGGGTCCAGCCGGTGGATCGTGCCGTCCGGCGTCTCGATTCCGAACTCCTCCCCGAAGGAGCAGTCCGTCACCGGTCCTGGTTCACCGTCCTTCAGGCAGACCGGGTGGCCGGAAACGATGACCTCGCGGCCATCCCGACCCGCCCTCGTGACGGCGGGCGCGGCGATCAGGAGAAGCGCCGCCCGGAGCGCATCGCGTCTTCGCATGGGACGGAGGAGATTAGCAGGGGAACGCCGGTCGTGCCCCCAGTGGACCTTTGGCAGTTCGCGAACGGGCGGCTCACCCGCCCGGCGCCGATGGCGTTCCTGGGCCCAATACGTCGTCCGGGAGTTCCATAGAATCGGGAAGCGTCTTCCGACGGGAGGAATGACCATGCGGATAAAGGCTCTGCTCTTCGTCCTGCTCTTCGCGGCGGCCCCGGCGGTCGCCCAGGAGAGCCCCGACTCTCCGGTCCAGGCCGGCATCACCCTGCTGGACACGTGGATCCAGACCCAGATGGAGTTCGGCGGCCTGCCCGGGCTGGTGATCGGGATCGTCCACGACCAGGAACCGGTGTGGGTGAAGGCTTACGGCCACGCCTCGCTGGATCCTCCGATTCCCATGAGCGAGGACTCCATCTTCCGGATCGCCTCCCACTCGAAGCTGTTCACCGCGATCACGGTGATGCGCGCCCGCGACGCCGGAAAGCTCCGCCTCGACGACCCGGTCACCGAGCACCTGCCGTGGTTCGACATCCACAACCGGCATCCGGAGGCGCGGCCGGTCACCGTCCGCCACCTGCTGACCCACACCGCGGGGCTGCCGCGCGAGTCCATCCATCCCGCCTGGACCGACTTCGAGTTCCCGGAGGTGGAGGCCCTGCGGGAGACGGTCTCGGATCAGGAGACCACCTACGCCACGGAGACCAAGTGGAAGTACTCGAACCTCGGGTTCACGCTCGCCGGCATGGTGGCCGAAGCCGCCGCCGGCGATTCCTTCGCCGACCTCGTGACCGACGGGATCCTGAGACCGCTGGGGATGGACTCCACCAGCGTCGGCCAGGTCCCGGCAGACCAGCGGGACCGGCTCGCGACCGGCTACGGCCGCCGGATGCCCGATGGCCCGCGCGAGGTCTTCCCCTTCGTGGACGCCCGGTCGTTCGACCCCGCGACCGGCCTTTCCTCGACGGTCCCCGACATGCTCCGTTTCCTCTCCTGGCAGATGCGGGTCCGCGACCGCCGCAGCGAAGAGGTCCTCGCCAGCAACACCCTGCTGGAGATGCAGCGGGTCCAGTGGCTCCATACCTCGTGGAACAGCGGCTGGGGCCTCGGTTTCTCGGTGCGCCACACCGAAGACCGCGACCTGATCGGCCACGGCGGTGGGTATCCCGGCTACCGCACCCAGACGCAGCTCAGCCCGGAGGAGAAGATCGGCGTCGTCGTCTTCACGAACGGCGGTGACGGCGACCCCGGCCGCTACCTCAACAAGGCTTTCGAATGGGTCGGCCCCGCCCTTGCCGCAGCCCGCGCCGAAAAGGAGAAACCCGCGGTCTGGTCCTCCGACTGGGACATCTACCTCGGGACCTACCGGAGGCGCAGCGGGGACACCGCCGTGCTCCGCCAGGAGAACGACCTGGTGATCCTGTCACCCCTTTCCGAGGATCCGAGCGGTTCGAAGGGGGTGCTGAAGCCGACCGACACCCCCCACGTCTTCCGGCTGGAGAGCGACGGCTTCGGTGCCCACGGGGAACTCGTGCGCTTCGAGGTGAACGACGCGGGCGAGGTCACCCGGATCTTCGTCGGGGTGAACTACTCGCACCGGGTGCGGTAGGGCAGGGGCCGCCAGCTTGGAACGCCGGTCTCCAGACCGGCACGCGCGGCGCGCCGCGCACGGCGCGACCTTGACCTGCGGGACCGTTCTTTGCCTCGGCGTTCACCTCCACGGCCGAGAGTTTGATCCATGCAAATCGAGATAGTGGAAGCGATCAGCCTTCAAGAGATGGCGGCATTGCTCCGGGACTGGTGATTCGTCATGGCTTCAAGACTTGACCGGTATTTCCAGCGCACCAGAGAGTGGCCGGAGGAAAAGCGGAAGCTCCGGGCGATCCTGCTGGACTTCCCGCTCACCGAGGAGCTGAAGTGGCGCCAGCCCTGCTACACGTTTCAGGGAGCGAACGTGGTCATCCTGTCCGGGCTGAAACACACGGTGGACCTCGGTTTCTTCAAGGGCTCCCTGCTGGACAACCCGCACGGGCTGCTCATTCCGCCGGGGCCGCACTCGCAGGCGTCCCGTCAACTGCGGTTCACGAGCGTCGAGGAGATCGAGGAGAAGGAACCGATCATCCGGGCCACCATTCAAGACGCCATTGAGGTGGAACGGGCGGGCCTGCGGGTGGACTTCAGGCAGAAGCACGAACTGGAGCTGGTGGCGGAACTCCTCGCGAAGATGGAGTCGGACGCCGAATTCAAGGTGGCCTTCGAGGCGCTGACGCCGGGGCGGCAGCGGGGATACAACCTCTTCTTCGGCGCGGCGAAACAGTCGAAGACGCGTGCCGCGCGGATCGAGAAGCACGCGGCGCGGATTGTGGAGGGGAAGGGCATGCACGACCGGTAGTCCGTCGGGTCTGATGCGGCGGTCTCGCACTTTGCGCGCCGTGAGGCTGGGTGGGGTTACGACGTGCGCGGCGCGGAGCGCCGCGCGTGCCGGTCTGGAGACCGGCGTTCCAAACCGGCGGCGCCATCCGGGCCTCAGCGGCTGAGCAGGATCCGCGGTATCGCGGAGGCTCGGAAATCAGGACGCGGCGGTAGGCTGCGGGGAATGTCGTACGAAGCCCTGATCGCTCTCCTCGACTACCACTACTGGGCCCGGGACCGGTTGCTCGCCGCCGTGGCGCGGATCCCTCCCCTCGACTTCCACCGCGACCTGGGCAACAGCTTCGGTTCCATCCGTGGCACCCTGGTCCATCTCGTCTCGGCGGAGTGGATCTGGTGCTCGCGCTGGGAGGGGCAGGGGCCGAGCGCGCACCTGGCTCCCGAGGACTTCGGGACCGTCCGGGACATCCGGACGCGCTGGGAGGAGGAAGAGCGCCGGATACGAGACTTCGTCCATGGGCTCGGCCCGGACGGAGTCGGCCGCGACCTCGAATACACCCCGCTGGAGGGCGGCTCGACGCGCTCGGTGTTCTGGGCGATGGCGCAGCACGTCGTGAACCACGCCAGCTACCACCGGGGGCAGGTGACGACCATGCTCCGCCAGCTCGGCGCGGAGCCGCCGCCGAGTCAGGACCTGATCACGTTCTATCGGGACCGGGGCTGAAGGGCGTCCCCGCTATCGTTTCGCCGCTTCGGCACGATGAGAGATTCAAGCGCGGCAGGGATGCGGTGGCGGCGCCGGTTCACGATCCTGACGGCGCTCTCCACCCTCGTGCTCATGGGTTGGGGCGCCTTCGTGACGAGCATCGAGGCGGGCCTCGCCGTCCCGGACTGGCCGTCGTCCTACGACTCCTACGACCCGTTCAATCCCTGGCCGGGATGGTGGCGGGTCACGCCGCTGCTGGCCGAGCACGGACACCGCCTGCTCGGGATGCTGGTCGGATTCCTGACCACCGTCCTCGCCGTCTGGACCTGGTTCACCGAATCCCGCCGCTGGCTCCGCTGGCTCGCGGTCGGGGCCTTGGCCCTCGTGTCGTTCCAGGGGTTGCTGGGCGGGCTGCGAGTGGTGTGGCTGTCGCTCGATCTGGCCGTCGTCCACGCCGCGACGGCGCAACTCTTCCTCGGGCTGGTCGTGGCGCTGGCGGCCTTCACCTCGAAGTGGTGGCTGACCCTGGATGCCGCGCGGGACGGTCCCCGCGACCACCGCCTCTGGCGACTCGCACTCGCCGCCCCCGCCGCCGTCTGGCTCCAAGTCCTCCTGGGCGCCCTGCTTCGCCATCCCGGCACCGGGATCCATCCGTGGCTCGTTGGCGTTCACATCGCCGGGGCGGTCCTGGTCGCGGCCGTGGTGGCTGCTTTCCTGCTCCGGGTCTGGGACAAGTTTCGGCAGTCGCGGGTGCTGTACCGGGGGGCCTGGGTCCTCGCCGGCCTCGTGGATGTGCAATTGATCCTTGGCCTGACCGCGTACTTCGTCACCCTCGACGACGCCGGGATGCTGCAGCCGAGCACCGTGCAGGTAGTGGTGAACACCGGGCACGCCGTGGTCGGAGCGCTGCTGATGACGGGGGCGGTGCTGGCCGCGCTCGCCACGCACCGCTGGGGCCGGAGACCGGTCCCGGCCGGCTGAGCCGTGAGACCGAATCTCACCCCCTATCTGGAACTCACGAAGCCCGAGATCGCGCTGGTCGTCGCGTTGTCGTCGGCGGGAGGTTTCGTGCTGGCGCCCGCGGAGTCCTTCGGCTGGAGCCGGCTGTTGTTGCTCCTCCTCGGCGTCACCCTCGCCAGCGGGGGCGCCGGCGCTCTGAACCACTGGATCGAGCGGGAGGAGGACGCCGGCATGCGCCGCACGCGGGGGCGTCCGCTGCCGTCGGGGCGCCTCGCGCCGGCGGCGGCGCTCGTCAGCGGGACCGGGCTCGCGGCGGCGGGGACCGCGGTGCTCGCCCTGGCCGTCAACCCGCTGACCGGGGGCCTGACGCTCATGACCGTGCTCCTCTACGTCTTCGCCTACACGCCCCTGAAGCGCCGGACCCACTGGAACACCCTCGTGGGCACCGTCCCCGGCGCCCTGCCGGCGCTCTGCGGCTGGACCGCGGCCACCGGTTCCGTCGGCTGGGGCGGCATCGCGATGTTCTCGATCCTCGTCGCCTGGCAGATGGCGCACTTCCTGCCGCTCGCCTGGATGTACCGGGAGGACTACGGGCAGGGGGGCTTCGTGATGCTCCCGGCGGTGGACCCCGCGGGACGCTCGACGGTGCGGCAGACCCTGTTCTTCGCGGTGCTGCTCGCCGCGCTGAGCTTGTGGCCCGTCGGGCTGTCGCTGGCGGGATGGATCTACTTCGTCGGCGCCGCCGCGCTCGCGATCTGGTTCATGACGGCGGCGGCCGAGTTCCGCTGGAGCCGCGGGAAGCCCGACGCGCGCCGGGTGCTGAAGGCGTCCATCGCCTACGTGCCGGCCCTCATCGCGGTGCTGGTGCTGGATCGGGCGATCCTGGGCTGAGCGGAGCTACTTCGCTTCCGCCGTCACCGCGTCCGCCATCTCCCCCAGCGTGAAGAAGACGAAGTCGAGCCGCGGCATGGCGGCGACTTTCGCGGTCGCGCCCCAGTCCCCGCCCTCCGAGAGCCGCTGGCGATCAATCCAGGCGCTCGCGAGGCCGAAGCGGTTCGCGGGGACGTGGTCGTGGTGGAGGCTCTGCGCGGTGTGGAGGACGTCCCCCCGCTCCAGCCCGAAGTCCGATTTGAGGTGGTCCATCAGGTACTCGAAGTTGGCGTCCGACGGCTTGTAGGAGCCGATGTCCTCGGCGGTGTAGAGGGCGTCGAACTCGACGCCGAGCGTGCGGGCGGAGGCGGCGATGCCGTCCCGGTGGACGTTCGAGAGGATCACGAGGCGGAAGTGGCGCTTCAGGACCCCGAGGGCCGCCGCGCTGTCGGGGAACGCGGGCCAGCGGGGCACCGAGTTCCCGAAATCCGCGTCGAGTTCCCCGTCCGTTCGCAGTCCGAAGCTGCCCGCCAGGTCTCCGTGCACGCGGGCGAGGAGGTCCGGGTAGGCAAGGTCCGGAGTGGCGCGCTCGTGCTGTCCCTCGAAGCGCGCGAAGGCGCGGAGGGCCTCGTCGCGCGTGAGCCCGATGGCGCCGTTCGACCGGATGACCGGTTGCAGCGCCTCCCAGATCCCACCCTCCCAGTCAATCAGGGTCCCGTAACAGTCGAAGGTCAGGACCCGGTAGTCGGTCAGGCGCGCCACTTCGTCGTCCTTGATGGTTCCTCCGGGGGCCGGGCGCCCGGCGCCGGACCCTTCGTGTTGAAGGAACGGCGCTCGCTATGGATTCCCGAACGCCGCCGGTGCAGGGATTGTTCCGTTGGAGGCGGAGGCCGCCGCCGGTCAGGGAACAATCCGGCCCGAAGACCCGCTCAGGAGACGACTCGCCGCGGCAGCGTGGGATCGAGGTGCATGACGGGGTCGTGGACGGAAGCGCCCGAGGTGCGTCGGGAGAGCTTCATGCCGCCAACTCTATGGGAGCGAACGGCGGCTCGGGAAACCGAAAGCCCCCTGCACCGGCTCCCTATACTGGGGAGCAGATGACCACGCAACCGGTAATCGAGACGGAAAGACTGATCCTCCGGCCGTTGACGCTGGAAGACGCGCCGGCGGTCCAGAGGATGTCGAGCTCGGTGGAGATTGCGAAGACGACCCGCCGGATTCCCCATCCTTATGAGGACGGGATGGCGGAATGCTGGATCAACACCCATTCGCAAGCGTGGTCCAGCCGAGAGGCCGTGAGCTACGGCATCGTGGTCAGGGAGAGCGGCGCGCTGTGCGGCGCTGTCTCCGTGAGACTGTGCATGGAGGACAATCGCGGCGAACTGGGGTACTGGATCGGCGAGGAGCACTGGAACCGGGGTTACGCCACGGAGGCTGCGGCACAGGTCCTCGACTTCTGTTTCGGCCACCTGAACCTGAACAGGGTGTCCGCCGAGTACATGAAGCACAATCCGGCCTCGGCGCGCGTGCTGGAGAAGTGCGGCATGAAGCACGAAGGCATGTTGCGGCAGCACTACCTCAAGTGGGGTCGGTATGTGGATGCCGGCGTGTTCGGGTTGCTGGCGGAAGAATGGCGGCAATCCAGAGCACGTGATGAGCAGCCTTAACGGCCTGCGGCAAAACCCACGCGGCCCGGTTCTCGCGGTGGGGGTCCCGGCGCTCACGCGGGCTTCACCACGGGCTGTTGAACGGGCTGGCTGCCGGACGTGACCGCTTGCAGGAAACACCCCTGAGCGAGCGCCCGCGACTGCGGCCCGTCCTCGCGCCGCTCCAGGTCGGGTCGCTGGCGCTCGGCTGCGTCATCGGCTTCGGCTGCTTCATCCTCGCGGGTGACTTCCTCGAGACCGCCGGACCGCTCGGCGCGGCGCTGGGCATCGCGCTCGGCGGGCTGGCGATGGTCGTGATCGCCCGGAGCTACGGCCTCATGGTCCGCGCCTTTCCGGTGGCGGGGGCCGAGTTCGCCTACGCCTACCGGGCCGGCGGCCGGCGCCATGCGGTGGTCTGCGGCTGGTTCCTGGCCCTCGGCTACCTGAGCATCGTGCCCCTCAACGCGACCGCGCTCGCCGTTCTCGGCAAGTTCCTCGCGCCGGAGCTGTTCGCCCGGGGTCATCTCTACACCGTCGCCGGCTTCGACGTGTTCGCCGGGGAGGTCGCTCTCGCCGCGTTCGCGGTGGTCCTCGTCGGGTTCCTTCACGCCCGGGGCGTGCAGGGGGTCGGGAGGTCCCAGGCGGCCATGACGAGCCTCCTGGTGGCGGCGGTGGCGCTGGTGGGCATCGGCGCGTTCACCGGCCCCGGCGCCAGCGTGGCCAACTGGCAGCCCTGGTTCGCGCCGGGCCGGCCGGCGTGGGCCGGCGTGCTGGCGATGCTCGCGATCTCGCCCTGGCTCTACGTCGGCTTCGACACCCTGCCGCAGGCCGCCGAGGAGTTCGCGTTCCCGCCCGGCAAGGCGTTCCGGCTGATGGCGGCGGCGATCCTGGCCGGCGCCGGGATGTACGTGGTGGTGCTGCTGGCCACCGGGGTGGTCCTGCCCTGGCGCGAGGTGGTGGCGGGCGAGTCCGTCTGGGTGACCGGCGCCACGGTGCGGGCCAGCCTGGGAACGGCGGGAGTCGCCGTCCTGAGCGTTGCCGTCGTCACGGCGATCTTCACCGGGATCAACGGCTTCTTCATGGCGAGCAGCCGCCTCCTGTTCGGCATGGGGCGGGCGCGGCTGCTCCCGGCCTGGTTCGGGCGAATTGATCCCTCCCGCGGCACGCCGCGGAACGCGTTGCTGTTCACCGGGGCGGCCTCGCTGCTCGCGCCCTGGTTCGGCCGCGAGGTCATCGTCTGGGTGGTGGACATGGCGGCGGTCGGCACCGCCTGCGGCTACCTGTACACCTGCCTCGCGGCGTTCTCGGTGGCGCGTCGCCGGCACGCGCGGGTGGAAGCGGTGCTCGGCGCGCTCCTCTCGGCCGGGTTCCTCGTCCTCCTCTGCGTCCCCGGGATGCCCGGCTTCATGGCGCCGCCCTCCTGGGTCGCCCTGGCCGCCTGGATCGCGCTCGGCGCGCTCTTCTACCTGCGGCGCGCCCGTGAGTTCGCGGCGATCCCCGACGCCGAGCTGGACACGCTGATCCTCGGGGCTTCGCGGGACCGCCCGTAGAAGCGCTCATTCGCAGTCGTAATTATCAAAAAACTCGGTTTTTTGTAAACTACACGTATGTCCATCCCCATTCTGCGCTCTTTCTGGGTCAACCGGATCGAGCGCGCGTGGGATTCCCGCAATATCGTCTGGCTCTCGGGAGCGCGGCGCCTCGGGAAGACCGTACTCAGCCGGCAACTGCCGGGCGCCCGTTACTTCAACTGCGATCTGCCCTCGGTGCGGGATCGTCTCGCGGATCCCGAGTCCTTCTTCGTCCATCTTCCTTCCGGCTCCCGGATCGTGCTGGACGAAGTGCATCGCGCCAAGTACCCGGCTGGTCTCCTGAAGATCGCCGCGGACGCCTGGCCGGATATCCGCGTGCTGGCTACCGGCTCCTCCACGCTCTACGCAAGCCGGCGATTCAGTGACTCGTTGGTGGGGAGGAAATGGCCGGTTCGCTTTGCTCCGGTCCTGTGGCGCGAGTCCCCCGACTGGACCGGCGCGGCGAATCTGGAGCGGCGGCTCCTGAACGGAGGGTTTCCGGACCAGATGCTGCTCCCCGCACCCGATCCGCTCTGGTTCGAGGAGTGGATGGACAGCTTCTTCGCGCGGGACATCCTGCCGCTCTTCGACATCCGGAACCGGGGCGGCTTCCTCCGCGTCGTCGCCTCGGTCTTCGTCCGAAACGGCGAGTTGCTGGACATCTCTGCCGTGGCCCGCGACGCCGGTGTGAGCCGCCCGACCGCCGTCCAGTACCTGAATATTCTGGACGACTGCCACCTCACGGTGCGGGTGCCGCCCTACCACGGCGGAGGTCGCCGGGAACTGGTGCGCCGCCCTCGGGCATATGCGCTGGACACCGGCCTCGTCTGTCATCTGCGGGGGTGGACGAACCTCCGGCCGGCGGACCGTGGTCCGCTCTGGGAGAACCTGGTACTGGACGAGCTGCTGACCGCCATTCCCCAGAGCCGCGTTCACTACTGGCGCGACGCGGCGGGGCACGAAGTGGATTTCGCCATCGTTGCCGGACGGGACCGGGTGGCTGCGGTGGAGGCGAAGATCTCGCCGGACGGCTTCAGCCCCAAGGCGCTGGCGAGATTCCGGAAGGCCTATCCCGACGGCCCGAACCTGCTCTGTTGTCCTCACGTGGACGCGCCGGTCCCGCGGCGGTTGGGAGGTTTCGAGGTCACGCTGTGCGCCCCGGCGCAGGTGGCGGAGCTGATCCGGGAGTAGTCGTCCCCGGTTCGGGGGGTCAGTTGGCCGTGTCGATGGCCTGGTAGACGAGCGCGCGGAACCTGGCGTGGTCGTCCAGGCCTCCGGCCGGAATCAGCTGCGCGAGGTAGACGACGACCAGTTCCTCCTCCGGGTCCACCCAGAAGCTCGAGTGGTAGGCCCCGCCCCAGCCGTACTCGCCGGTCGAACCCGGCGCCCCGCGAGCGCCGAGGTCGTCCACCACCCGGAACCCGAGCCCGAATCCCACGCCTCGCTCCCGGCCGAACAGCGCGCCGGTATCCGTCACGTTCCGGACGAGCAGTCCGCCGAGGTGGTCCACCGTCATGAGCTCGACGCTCTTCGGCGAGAGGATGCGCGCACCGTCGAGTTCGCCGCCGTTCAGCATCGCCTGGAGGAAGCGCCCGTAGTCGGAGGCGGTCGAGAGGAGTCCCGCGCCCCCCGAGAAGCTCGTGCGCGGCCCGTCAAGGTAGGCCCCCTGGCCGACCATGCCGCCCGGATCGGGAGCCCGGGTCAGGCCGCCCTCGCCGGCCGAGTACACGACCGTGAGGCGGTCCCCCTTTTCGGGCGGCAGGTAGAAGTGGGTGTCCGCCATGCCGAGCGGGTCGAAGATCCGGGTCCGGAGAAACTCGTCGAGCGGAACCCCTGAGGCGACCTCCACGACGGCCCCCAGGATGTCGGTCGCGTAGCCGTAGACCCAGCGTTCGCCGGGCTGGGCATCGAAGGGCAGCGCCGCCATGCGCCGCACCGTTTCGCGGATCGGCTCCTCCCGGTGGGCGAAGTACCAGCCGGTGATCTCCGCTGCCGCCCACGCCTCGGCGGCTACCCCCCCGCCGTAGCCGATGCCGGCGGTATGGGTGAGCAGGTGCCGGATGGTGACCGGTTGCCGCGCGGGCGCCACGCCGTAGGTCCCGTCGGGATTGGCGGTCGCAACCGTGGTCTCGAGGTATTCCGGGAGATGGCGGCCGACCGGGTCCGAGATCAGCAGCCGGCCGTCCTCCTGCAGGATCATGATGGCCACGCTCACGATCGCCTTGGTCTGGGAAGCGATCCGGAAGATGTCGCCGGTCTCGAGCGGATCGTCCGCCTCCCGGTCCCGGTAGCCGAAGGCCTTCAGGTACGCGGTCTCCCCCCGATGGGCCACCAGCGCGACGGCCCCGGGCAGGGCGCCGGACTCGACGTACTCCTCGAGCGCGGCGTCGAGCCGGGCCAGCCGTTCGGGATCGAGTCCGGACGAAGGGCTTTCGGGCGGGGCGACGGCGCAGGAGCCGGCGAGGACGGCGGCAAGGGCGATCCCGGCCGAAGCGAGCCGGTTGGCGGGGTGGTCTCCGTTGACTCTCATGGCCTCCTCCTGACGGAGCGGATCATCGCACCGTCGGTGCGTGCCCGTTCCGGATGCACCTGACAATGCTCGGCCACAGGCCCAGGCCGCGGTCTACGGCGATCTCTCGACCAGTTCGATCCGGAGATCCTTGCCGAGCGCCGCGGCCGCCCGACTCATGGAGAGGAGCGTCACCGACCTGTTGTCGGGATTGAGGAGCCGGTCGAGGGCTGCGCGGCTGGTCCGCATCCGGGACGCGAGTTCCGAATTCGTAATCCCCTGTTGCTCGATGGCCTGGCGCATCTGAAGCGCCAGGACACGCTTGACGGCGGCGGCTCGTACTTCCGCGAGCGCGCCGTCCTCTTCGAGGAGTTCGTCGATGGACGAGCCGATGTGCGGGTGCTGCCTAGTCATTGTCTGGAATCTCTATGGAAGGTGTGAGGTGAGATTTTCGGGTACGGGCGAGACTGAGGTCGCGGGGGGGCGTCCGATTCGTCTTCTTGATGAAGCCGTGCCGGAGGATCATCTCGTTTTCGTGAATGCAGAACAGGACTCGGGCAATTCGGTCCCGCAGACTGCTTCTCGTCTCGAACAGGCCGTCGCCGAGCGGTCGGCAGACAGGCAATCCAACCGGCCACCCGTATTCCACGGTCTTGAGGTCCGTGCCGATCGTGATTCGATCCTCCTTGGCCAGCCCCCGAAGCCAGTCTCGAACCGGTTCGACGCCGTTGGCGGACCGGTAGAACCGAGCGGGAATTCGCTTCGGGAGGGACAATTCGCCGGAGTGTATCAATAATGATACGACGGGGGGATGGCCGATCGCGCGGAAGGGCTGCGGTATCGTCCGACGCCGTCATGTCCGGCTGGTCGCGAAGGCGGTTCCTGGAGGGCGGATCGGCGGCGGCAGCGATCTCCGCCGTGTGGGGATGCGCGCTGGAGGAGCGGACCGAGACCTCGCCGGGCGTGATGCAGCCTTCAACCAGCCCGGCGCCGCCCTCCGGCCCGCGGCGCGCGCTTGCGGAGCCGGGCCCGATGATCCCGCCCTGTCCGGCGATCCTGCTCACCGTGAACGGCCGGCCCGGCGACCCGGACGAGATCTCGGTGCTCTGGACGTTCGTCGTGAACGGCGACCCGCCCCAGATCGGGGTGAGCGCGGGCTTCGAGCACCAGGCGCGGGAACTCCTCGACCTCCACGACGAGTTCGTGCTGAACGTTCCGGTGGCCTCGATGATCGAGGCGTTCGACACGGTGGACATGAACTCCAGCCGGGTCGCCGACAAGTTCGAGCTCGCGGGCCTGATCCGGGGCGCGGCGTCTGCGGTCGCGGCCCCCACTGTGGCGGAGTCCCCGATCCACTGCGAGTGCCGGACCATCGCCTCCCTTGAGGTGGCGCCGGTGCGGAAGCTCTTCATCGCGGAGGTGGTCGCGACGACCGCGATGGAGGGCGCCGTGGACGACGGCGGCCGGCTGATCGTACCCGCCGTGGACTTCTTCGGGATGACCGCCGGGAGCGGCGAGCACTACACGATGGGCCGCCGGGTGGGGAACATCGGAATGACGGTCGGCCGGTCCGACATCAAGTACTGACGGCCCCGCGGGTCAAACCCGCCAGGGAGGAGAAATCCGTGGCTGAAGCGCTCAGGGACGTTCAAAAGGCCAGCGGGATCAACTTTGGGGCCCAGCCCCTGAACAGTCTGGGCGAAGGGGCAACCAGCGTGGGCTACGCCGCCTGCTGGGAGCGCCGGTCTTCAGACCGGCACGCGCCGCGCGACAGCGCAGCGCACGGCACGACACGGGCCGGCGCAGTGGCGCTCTGCTCCCGGTTCATCACCGCAGACAGCGACACGACATCTGCGGGCCTCCGGCCCGCGGTGCTGCTCTGAAGAGCGGCGCTCTCAGCCGTCTTCGCTGTTTCATGCCCGGCGGGGTGGGCAGGAGGACCGATCATGAGGGTATCGCGCGGACTGGAAGCGCAATGTGACTGCCCTCCTTCCCCGGGTGCGGAGCAACCGTTCGACGAAGTATGGGACGAGGTCGTGTCCTACATGGGCCGGATCGCCAGCGCCGTGCGCGGCACGCCAGCCCCGGAGTTCCTTCAGTACCCCAGCAGGTTCGGCAGGAAGAGCACTACGTCCGGGAGGAAGGCGATGACCAGGGTGAGCGCCAGCATGAGGGCCAGGTAGGGCCAGAGCGGGCGGGCGACCTTGGCGGGTTCGACCCCTCCCACCGAGCAGGCCACCAGCAGGCTCACCCCCACCGGCGGGAGGAAGACGGAGATCCCCTGGGTCGCCACGATGACGGCGCCGAAGTGCACGGGGTCAATCCCGAGCTGGCGTGCGATGGGGAGCAGGATCGGCGTGAGCATGACGACTGCGGGCACGCCCTCGAGGATGGCGCCGAGCGGCAGGAACACCAGGATCGTGAGGATCAGGAAGCCGGCCGCGCCGCCGCCGAGTCCCACCACCGAGGAGGCGAGCGCCTGGGGCACTTCCTCGACGGCGAGGACCCAGCCCAGCAGGCGGGCGGCGCCCACCACGAAGAGCACCATCCCCGAGACGACGGCGGTCTGGACGACCTTGCTCCAGAGTGCCCGTGCGGTCAGCGACCGGTAGATCGGACCGGCCAGGAGCAACGCGTAGGCGACGGCGACCGCGGCCGCCTCGGTGGGGGTGAAGAGGCCGAAGCGGATGCCGCCCAGGATGACCACGATCATGAAGAGCGGCAGCACGGCGTCGAATCCCGCGCGCCGGACCTCCGGGAACGACGCGCGCTCGCCGGCCGGCCATCCCTGCCGCCGCGCCTGCCACCCGATCTGCGCCATCAGGCCCGCGGCGATGAGGAGCGCGGGCGCGATCGAGGCGACGAACAGGGCGCCGATGGAGACGCCCCCGATGACGCCGTAGATCACCATCACGATGGCCGGCGGAATGAGGATCCCCATCCCGCAGGCGGCGGACACGATCGCCGTGGAGCGTTCCCGGTTGTATCCGTTCGCGGTGAGCTGGGGCACCATGATGCCCCCGATGGCGGCCGCGTCCGCGGACGTGGAGCCCGAGACTCCCGAGAAGAACATCTCGGCCAGGATGACCACCTGCCCGAGCCCCCCGGGGAGGTGTCCGACGAGCGACCGCGCGAGCGTCACCAGCCGGCGGCTGATCCCGCCGACGTCCATCAGGAAGCCCGCCAGGATGAAGAGCGGTACCGCGAGCATCGGGAAGGAGTCCATCCCCGCGACGATCTGCTGCGGGACGAGGACGAGCGGGAGGTCCGCCGCCACGATGGCGATGACGGCGGCGGTGGCGAGCGCGAAGCCGATGGGCACGGCGGCCAGCACCAGCGCGCCGAAGGCGCCCAGGAGGAGGCCGCCCATCAGCCGCTCTCCTCGCCGCGGCCCGCTCCCCCGGCCAGCAGGTGGATCGCCATCAGCGCCCCGGAAACCGGCGCCGCGGCATAGACGAGCGCGATCGGCAGGTCCAGCGCCGCGGAGCGCTCGTCCAGGGTGAGGTCCATGAGGGCGATCCCGGTGCCGATGAGCAGGAGCGCGAACGCCAGCACGACCGCCCAGGCGATCCGCTCCACGGCGCGCCGCGCCCGCGGGGCCAGCTTCTTCGTGACCTGGTCGAAGCCGAAGTGGGCCCGGTGCTCCACCGCCAGCGAGGCCCCGAGCAGGGACACCCAGATGAAGGCGAAGCGCGAGAGCTCCTCGCTCCAGGGGTTCGGGGTGGCGAAGAGGTAGCGCATCAGGACCTGGAGGAGGACCACGGCGCAGACGGTGATGACCAAGGTGCCCGCGGCGCAGGTCTCGAGCGTCACGAGGATCCGGTTGAGTCGCTTCATTCGTTGCGCCGTCCCCGGTTGGGTGGGCGCGAAGCGGGTGTTTGCGTCTGCGAGTCTCGCGTCGCTTCGCTCCGCGATGCCGGTCTGAAGACCGGCGCTCCCGTGTGTTCCGCCTCCGCCACCAGCCGGGTGATCAACGCCTCGCCGTCCGGCAGGCGGGCGGCCAACTCATCCCGGATGCGCGGCTTGACGGCCGGGGCGAACGGCGCCAGGTCCGGGCGCGAGATCTCCACGTCGTTCGCACGCATTTCGGAGATCGCCTCCGCCTCCATCCGGCGGGCGACCTCGCTCTGATAGGCGAGCGCGTCCGCCGCCGAGCGGTCCACGGTCTCCCGGACGTCCGGCGGCAGCGAGCGGTAGAACGGCTCGTGCACCAGCAGCGTGATCGGGTTGTAGGTGATGGAGGTGAAGCTGTAGAACTTCGCCACCTCGTAGAGCCGGCTGCTCACGAACCCGACGGCGTTCGCCTCCCCGCCGTCAATCACGCCCTGCTGGAGCGCCGAATAGACCTCGCCGTAGTTCATCGGCGTCGCCTGGACCCCCAGCGCCGAATAGGCCGCGAGATACGTCGCGTTCTGGAGGACTCGCAGCTTGAGGCCGGCCAGGTCCCCGGGCGCCTCGACCGATCTCCGCCGGTTGTACACGTGGCGGAACCCGTAGTCGAGGAACCCGAGCGAGCGGACGCCGGTGCGCTCGAGGAGGAGATCCCGCCACCAGTCCCCGACGGAGCCCTGCATCACCCGGAGCCCGTGGTCCCGCGTCTCGAAGAGGAACGGGAGGTCGAACACCTGGGTCTCCGGCACCCAGCCGGAGAGCACCGGGGTACCCGTGATCGCCACCTGCACCGCGCCGGCCTGGATCTGCTCGAAGGCGACCCGCTCGCCGCCGAGCTGTCCCGACGGATAGATGACGACCCGGAAGCGCCCGCCGGTCCGCTCGTCCATGAGGTCCCGGAAGCGCTCCGCCATGAGGTGGAACTCCGAGCTGGTCGAGAGCACGTGGGAGAAGCGGACGGTCCAGGTGGGCGGATCGGGTCCGGGCCCGCCGCACGACAGCGCGAGGAGCGCGGATAGCGCCGGACCAGAACCGACACGAGCGAGCGCACCTCGCGCGATCACGAGTCGTCGGTTCCTGTTTCGATGTCAACCCCAGGCGCGTCGAGCACCATCAGAGGGACTCACGGCCTTCCCGAATGATTGCGGCGAGGTCCACGTCCGGTTCGAGGATGGGGCGAGCGCGGATGCGATCCAGCACTTCCTGCCGGCTCGGGCGCTCCAGATGCGCATGGATCATCCGGAGGAGATAGCCCGACAAGGTGAATCCCTCGGCGGCGGCGCGCGCCTTCAGGGCTCGGTGGGTCGCCGGCGGGACATTGCGGATCTGGATGTGCCGGTTCATTCGGTTTCGGGTGATCAGGCGCCCCAGATCGTCTGGCCGGCGTCTATGAACAGGCTGGCGCCGGTCACGAGGCGCGCCTCGTCGTTCGACGCGAGGTACACCACGGCCGCCACCAGGTCGTCGGGGACGCCGATCTCCCCGAGCGGGATGCGGGCGAGCCGGCGCTGCCGGAAGTCGTCCCGGGCGATGTCGGCCCGGTTCATGTCGGTCTCGATCAGGCCCGGAGCGATCGCGTTCACCCGGATCCGATGCGGCGCGAGTTCCAGCGCGAGCTGCTTGGTCAGCATCTCGACGCCGGCCTTGGATACGCAGTAGTGGGTCAGGTTCGGGGCGGCCACTGCCTGCCCGGCGGAGGACACGTTGACGATGGCGCCCGGCGTCCCGTCCGCGACCATGCGGCGCGCCACCGCCTGGCCGACCAGGAAGTAGCCCTTCAGGTTGACGTCCAGGATGGCGTCCCACTCCTCCTCGGTGATCTCGAGGAGGGGCGTCCGCTTCAGGACGCCGGCGTTGTTGACCAGGACGTCGAGGCCGCCCAGGAAGCCGTGCGCCTCGGCGACGATGCGCTCCACGTCCGCCCGGGAGTCGGTGGAGCCCTGGACCGCGCAGGCCCGCCGCCCCAGCGCCTCGATCTCGCGGACGGCGCGCTCGGCGTCCGCGCGGCTGCCCCGGCAGCCCACCGCCACGTCCGCCCCCTCGCGGGCGAGCCCGAGGGCGATGGCCCGGCCGATGCTGCGAGAGCCGCCGGTGACGAGGGCGCGCTTGCCTGCGAGACGCATGGGGATCGGCGGTCCCGCCGCAGGAGACCGCGAGCGGCCTAACGTAAGCGCCGGGGCCGGGATTTGCAATGCGGCCGCGCCCTGGCCTCGGCGCGTTCCTCCCTACCGTGCCCCGATCGCCGCGAGCCCGGCCTCGAGTCGCCGTTCGGCCTTCGCGTCGCCGGCGAAGCGGAGCAGCCCGCGCCGGAGCAGCCGCTGCGCTTCGACGGCGTTGCCGCCCTCCCGGAAGACGCGCGCCACCAGCAGATGACGTTCCGGGTCTTCGGGGACCTCGATCAGGAAGCGCTGGGCGGCCCGCAGCGCCAGCCCGAAGTCCCGGTTCCGGAGCGCGTGGTTCACGAACGCGGCCACCGCGGGGAAATCGCCGGGCCGCAGCTCGGCCTCGGCGAGCAGCCGCGTGGACTCGGCGTCCATCGCGTTGCGGCGCTCGAACTCGGCGAACAGGGGCGTTGCTTCCTCCGGCCTCCCGGCCCGGCTGAGCAACTGTGCCAGGCGGAAGCGCGCCTCGTTGAGCGCGCCGTCCGCCAGGAGCGCCCGGCGGAACGCTTCCTCGGCTTCCTGCGTCCGTCCGGCATCCTGGTGGGCTTGGGCCAGCGCGAGCCGGGCCAGGGCGTTCTCCGGAGTGGCCGCGAGGACCCTTTCAAGGATCGGGAGCGCCTCCGGGGACCGCCCGAGCTTCACCAGGATCCGGGCCAGCCGCAGCGCCGCCGGCCCGCCGGGGCCGGTCGCATCCACCAGCGGGCGAAGCATCGCGAGCGCCTCGCTCCCCCGGCCGCCACTGTCGAGGAGTTCGGCCCGGAGAAGGAGCGCCGCCGGGTTCTCCGGATCGCGGCGCAGCAGCGCGTCCGTCACCGCCGCCGCTTCGTCGAAACGGCTGGACCGGGCCAGGATCACGGCCCGGGCGTAGGCCGCGCGCGGGTCCGTGGGGTGGCGTTCGAACCGGGCAAGGGCGCGCTGGTCGGCATGCAGCTCCATGAGCAGCCAGCCGGCCTCGACGTCCGCCAGCGAGTCTCCCGGCGGCCTCGTCCGCGCGCCCCGGTCGAAAGCTTCCAGCGCGTCGAGCGGGCGGAGACCACGCCGCAGCAGGACGCCGGCCGCGATCCAGCCGTCGGAACCGAGGTCGCCGGCGTGTTGGAACACGGCCTCGACGACGTGGGGATGCGGCGCGGCGCGGCGGACGAGATTCCACAGCACGTTCCGTCCCTCGGAGGACTCCGGATCGGCGGCGAAGCTCTCGACGAGCGGCGGGACCGCCCGCGCGGCCTCTCCGGCGGCCAACAGCCGCCGCGCTTCGCCGAGCGGCTGCCCGGCCGAGGACTGCGGACCGAGCGCAACCCCCGCAACCAGCACGAATCCCCATGCCGTCAACCGGGGCGCCCGACACATTTTGCTCGATGACCGGCCACAGAATACTCTCCGCCGATGCGGGAAGGGCTCGGACCATCTCGGGCAGTTTCGGCCATGAGGCCCGCCGTTCGCGCGGCCGTCGCCGGCATGCTCGTTTGCCTCTCCGTCCACGCGGCGGCCCAGGAGCAGGAGGCGGCCGGCCCGTCCTTTCCTTCCGATGACCCCGTGCTCCGGGCGATCTGGGAGGAGGGCGTCGAGCGCTCCCAGGTGATGGAACTCGGCCAGGTGATGATGGACGTGATCGGGCCGCGCCTGACCGGCTCGCCGGGAATGGCCGCCGCCAACGACTGGGCGGTCGAGAAGTTCGAGGAGTGGGGCATCGAGGCGTATCAGGAGCAGTACGGGACCTGGCGGGCATGGGAGCGGGGGATCAGCCACATTGATCTCGTCGCGCCGCGGGTGCGCACGCTGGAGGGCATGGCGGCCGCCTGGAGCCCGGCCACCGACGGGCCGGTCGAGGCGGGCGTGGTGATCCTCGCCGACGCGGACACCCCCGAGGCGTTCGCGGCGTGGCTCCCCGAAGCGCGCGGCAAGTTCGTGCTGGTCTCCCCGCCGGTGGCGAGCTGCCGCCCGCGGGACAACCTGGAGTGGTTCGCCCGGCCCGAGACGCTCGCCCGCATGGCCGGGGAAGCGGAGCGCCTGGTCGAGGACTGGGGCGACCGCTACGAGAGCGCGGGCATCGAGGGGCGCCGGCTGCCGGAAGCGCTGGACGCCGCCGGGGCCGCCGGGATCATCCGGTCACAGTGGTCCGAGGGCTGGGGCGTCATCAAGGTCTTCGGGACCAATCTGGAACGGACCCCGGTGCTGGACCTGAGCTGCGAGGCCTACGGGCTCGTCTTCCGGCTGGCCCAGAACGGCCAGGACCCGGTGCTGCGGGTGGACGCCCGGGCCGAGTTCCTCGGCGAGACGCCCGTCTTCACGGCCTTCGCGAAGATCCCGGGCGCCGCGGAACCGGAGGAGTTCGTGATCCTCGGGGGCCACTACGACTCCTGGGACGGCTCGTCCGGGGCGCTCGACAACGGCACCGGCGCGGTCGCCATCATGGAGGCGATGCGCATCCTGAAGGCGGCGGTCCCGAACCCGCGCCGCACCATCCTCGGCGCGCTCTGGAACGGCGAGGAGCAGGGCCTCAACGGGTCCCGCGCCTTCGTGGAGGACCACCCCGAGATCCTCGAACGCACCCATACGGTCTTCAACATCGATCACGGGACCGGGCCGGTCACCTTCATCCCGATGCAGGGGTTTTCCGGCGCCGGGGCGCGCTTCAGCGAGTGGCTGGCGCAGATCCCGAGCGAGCTGTCGGATCTCGTCACCCTCGAGATTCCGGGGATGCCGGAAGCCGGCGGGACGGACCACGCGTCGTTCCTCTGCGCCGGGGTGCCGGCGTTCAGCTTCCACGTGGGGGACGGCCGGGGGGAGCACCTCCCGATGGGCACGAACCGCTGGGACACGAGCATCTACACCTGGCACACCAACCGGGACAGCTTCGACAAGATCGTCTTCGAAGACCTGCGCGACGACGCGCTGATGACCGCGCTGTTCGCCTACCTGGCGTCCGAGGACGCGGAGCCGATGCCGCGGGACCGGCGGGCGATGCCGGAGGGCGAGGCGTGGCCGGAGTGCCGCCCGCCGGAGCGCAGCTCGGAGGAGGACGGCCGATGAGAAACCTCGTCCTCGCCGGCGCGGTCGCCGCCCTGACGGCGCCCGGCGCCGCCCAGCCCGCCGACCCCCTTCGGATCCAGGAGCACGCGCTCCGCAACGGCTTCACGATCCTGCTCGCCGAGGACCACCGCCGGCCGCGGGTGGCCGCCAACCTGTGGGTGCGCGTCGGCTCCATGATCGAACCGGTGGGGCAGCACGGCATCGTCCACTTCCTCGAGCACGTCATCCATCAGGGGACGACCACCGTCGGCACCCGCGATCTGGCCGCGGAGTTGCCCATCCTCCAGGAGATCCACGACACCGAGCAGGAGCTCATCGCGCTCCGCAACCGCGAGCGCAACCGGCTCCGGGAGCGGGCCGTCTTCTACGACGAGCTCGACTGGCCGATGACACCCGAGATGGAGGCGCTGCGGCAGCGGCTCTATGAACTCGAGGACCAGGACGACGAGTACCGCGACTTCTGGACCTCCTACAAGTGGTACATGCAGAGCGGCGGGTACGTGCGCCACACCGACCCGGTGCCGGCCAGCACCGAGCAGGACTACATGGAGATGAACATGGCGCTCCCGCCCGAGCACCTCGAACTCTTCTTCCGGCTCGAGGCGGACCGGCTGGTCAACGCGGTCCTGCGGGGCTGGGAGTCGCAGCGCTTCACCGTGGTGGAGCAGATCCTCGGGGGCAAGAGCCGGCCGCAGACCCGCTTCAACGAGTCCATGGACGGCGTCACCGCCCAGATCCACCCGGTCTTCGTCCCCGACGGCGGGCACATCCGCGACTTCGGGAACTTCACCCGGGAGGCCATGCACCGCATCTACGACGACTACTTCGTCCCCAACAACGCGACGCTCGTACTGGTGGGCGACGTGACGATGGACGAGGTCCTGCCCTTGGCCGAGCGCTACTTCGGCGTGCTGCCCCGCGGGCCCGAGCCCCCGCTCGATCTGGACGTCGAGGCCGAGCCGACGCCCACCGGCGCCGTTCGGCTCGACTGGACGGAGCCGCTCTCGCCGCAGGTCCATCTCCGCTACCGCGTCCCGGGCATGGGCCACCCCGACCGGCCGGTCTTCGATCTCATCGCCGCGCTGCTGAGCGGGCCGCACGGGATGGCCGGACAGACGCTGGCGGCGCGGGGAGTTTCCGCGTCGGTCGCGGCCGACTTCCGGGTCATCCACACCTACCGCTTCGGCTCGCCCGGGGCGTTCAACCTGGTGGCGCACGCGGAGCGCGACGGCGACCTCGCGGCGGTCGAGAGCGCGCTGCTGGATTCGGTCGCCGACCTCCGGGAGGGACAGGTGGACGCCGACGCCTTCGCGCGGGCGAAGAAGCGCCTCCGCGTCGAGTGGGCCGAGCTCCTCGACAACACCCAGGAACTCGCCTTCCTGATCGGCCACCACCACACCATGAACCACTGGAGCGTGCTGCCCGACCTCATCGAGGCGCGGGACGCGGCAACGCCCGAGGACATCCAGCGGGTCGCCGCGGCCTACTTCGTCCCCTCCAACCGGGTCATCGCGACGGCCCGCGCCGAGCCCCCCGACGACAGCGGTCCGAGCTGGCTCGACTTCGCGTGGTCCAAGCTGCGGGGGCAGGAGCGATGAGCGCCGGGACCGCCGGTCTTCAGACCGGCACGCGCGGCGGCTTGGAACGCCGGTCTCCAGACCGGCACGCGCAGCGCTCCGCGCTGCGCACGTCACAACTCCACTCGGAAGAGGTGGTTCCCGCCTCGGCGCGGAACTCAACGGCGGAGGTGGCACTCACGGCTTGGAACACCGGCCCTCGGCCGGCACGCGGACCGCAGGTCCGCGACGGCGCTGCGCCACTTTGCCTCACGGGGCGGCCGGCTGGGAGCGCCGGTCTTCAGACCGGCACCGCGACCCGGAGGGCCGCGCTCCGAAGCCGGATTGCCCTCACGGTCCTGACCACCGCCACCCTCACCCTCACCGCCTGCGACCCCGACAACACCCTCCCCGGCCGCTCGCGCCCCATCTTCGAGCACGACTGGCCGGCCCCGGCTGAGGCGATGGGCGGGCCTTCCGCGTTCACCCCGCCCGATCCCGCCGAGGCCCTCTTCAAGGCGTCGAGCGGCGTCCGGGCCTACATCGTGCCGGCGGAAACAGACCCCTTGGTACGCATCACCGTAGCGCTGCCGCTGGGCCGGCTCCACGAAGCCGAGGGCGAGGCCGGCGCCTCGGCGCTCCTGACCCGTCTCCTCACGACGCGCGGCGCTGCGGGGGCGGGGGACCCGCTTTCGCTCCGCCTCGCCGAATTGGGAACGTCGCTGAGCGTGGTCGAGTCCCTCGACGCCACGCACCTCTCCCTGAACGTGCTGCCCGAGGACTGGCGTGCGGGGCTGGAACTGCTCGCGGCGATCGTCCGGAATCCCGACCTCGACGCAGCCGCGATCCGGGGGTACCGGACAGGCGCCGGCTACGACATGCCCATGGCCGGGATCGTCGGCGCCGGCTACCGTCCCAAGGTCGAGCTGGAGCGGTTCGTTCACGGAGTTCCCCTGGCGCCGCCGGAGCCCGGGACGAGCCTCTCGCTGGCTGCTGTCCGGGCGCTGGCGGCCCGGAGCCTGACCGCCGACCGCGTGGTGCTCGGGATCGGGGGGGCTGTTTCCCGCGCCGAAGCGGAGGAGGCGCTGGAGTCGGCGACTGAGGATTGGGTCGCGAGCGGCGAACCGGCGCCGGAGCCCGCCGTGATCGAACCCGGCGCGCCGCCGAGCCGCTTCCATGCGGTGGACGTCCCGAGCCTGGAGGGCTGGATCGCCATCGGCCGCGTAGTCGGCGCCGTTCCGGAATCGGACCGGGCCCCGCTGGCCGTACTCAGGTTCATCCTCGCCGAACGCCTGAACATCGCCGCGCGCGAAAGGCGCGGCCTCGCCAACCGGGACGACTTCGAGATCCCCGAGACGGCGTCCGGAACCGGCCTCCTCCTCGTCCGCACCGGCGGACGTCCGGAAGCGGTCGGCCCCCTCGTCCGCTACAGCCTGGACGAGATCGCGCGGATGCACGATCCGGACGAACCCGTCACCGATACCGAAGTCACCCGCGCGCAGGGCTGGCTGCTTGGGGCCGTGTGGCAGCGGTCCCTTGAACTCGCGACCGATGCGAGCCGGACGTTCGCCGTTGAGCACGCGCGCCGCGGCGACACGGACCGCCTGATGAACTGGCCCGGGGCCGTCCGGGCCGTGACCGCCGCCGACGTCAAGCGGATCGCGCAGGAGTACCTGGACCCCGCCGGATTCACGACCGTGGTGGCGGGGCCGCTCGCGGAAATCCGGGCCGCGCGCCACCCACGCTGGCCGGTGGCGCTGGATGACCTGGAGGCGGAACTCTCAGGCGAGCAGTGAGGAACTGGTTGGGTGGGGCCGCGCGGGTTGGTGGAGTTGCGACGTGCGCGGTGCGGAGCACCGCGCGTGCCGGTCTGGAGACCGGCGTTCCAAGCCGGCGCGCCAGCCGTGCTGGCCGCAGCCCGGCTTCACTCCGTCAGCGGTGAACCTCCGGCAAGGATGGCCGGAAGGTGGGTCACGTCGGCGACGGTGATCCCCGGCGCCAGCGCCGAAGCGGCCGCCGGACGGCCCAGGACGTAGTGCTCGCCGGGCTTCCAGGGACCCCCGGCGGCTTCCAGTTCGGCGTTCACCCGTGAGAGGTTCCGCGCTTCCCGCGAGCCCGGATGCTCTTGCCATTTGCACTCCGCGAAGCTCAGCTTGCCGCCGGACTCCAGGACGAAATCCACCTCGCGGCCCGGGAGGTCCCGGTAGTACCAGAGCCCGACCGGCCGGCCGCCGATCTCACGAATTCAGTTCGGATCCAACACGGTCCTGGCTTGGCGCTAATTCAAGATTCGATTTTGAATTAGCGCACAAATCGTGTCATCCTGCCCGCAATGATCGAGCGGGATCTCACTTCGGTCCTCCTGAAGGCGGCTGGCCGTGCGCCGGTGGTGACCCTCACCGGGCCGCGGCAGAGCGGCAAGACGACCCTCTGCCGGGCGCTCTTCGGCGACCGCCCGTACGCGAGCCTCGAAGCGCCGGATGTCCGCGCCTTCGCCGCCGAAGATCCGCGCGGCTTCCTCGCGCAGTTCCCGGAGGGCGCGGTCTTCGACGAGATCCAACGGGTTCCCGATCTTCTTTCCCACATCCAGGGCATCGTGGATGACGATCCCGCCCACGGGCGCTGGATCCTGACCGGATCGCAGAACTTCTCGCTTCGCGGCGCGATCAGCCAATCGCTCGCGGGCCGCACGGACGTGCTGGAACTCCTGACGTTGACCAGGGGCGAGATCCGGCGTTTCCGGAAGTCTCCCGCGAGTCTCGACGAGGCGCTGCTCACGAGCGGCTTTCCCCGAATCTTCGACCGCGAACTCGAGCCCGCGCCCTGGCTCCGCGCCTACGTGAACACCTACGTCGAGCGGGACGTCCGCCAACTTCTGGGTGTCGGCGATCTCGTGGCCTTCCAGCGCTTCCTCGAGCTCTGCGCCGGCCGCACCGGACAATTGCTCAACCTCTCCTCGCTCGCGGGCGACTTCGGCGTCTCGCAGCCGACCGCGAGGGCCTGGCTCTCGGTGCTGGAAGCGAGCTACATCGTGTTCCGCCTGCCGCCGTTTCACGCGAACCTGCGCAAGCGCCTCGTGAAGGCGCCGAAGCTCATGTTCCACGACGCCGGGCTCGCCTGCTGGCTCCTCGGAATCCACGAGCCGTACCAACTCCGCACCCACCCCTTGCGGGGGGCCATCTTCGAGACCTGGGTCGTCTCGGAGGTGATGAAGCTGGTGACGAACCGGGGCGCCGCGACGCGGCGGGACCCCGGACTCTCGTTCTATCGGGACCGGAGCGGAGCCGAGGTGGACCTGGTGATCGAACGGCCCGACCGCCTCACCCTGCTGGAGTGCAAGTCCGCGGCGACGCCGTCCGCGGCGCTACTGGCCGGGGCCCGGCGCGTCGCCGGTCACTTCGCGGGGTCGGGGCGGCCGGTTGATCTGGCGGTGGTCTATGGCGGAGACGAGGAGCAGCGGCGCACCGCCGGCTGGATCGTCCCGTGGCGGAGCGTGGGGGAAGTGGTGTTCCCCGATGGCCAGGGGCCTCCGCCTACCCCGGGACCCAGTACCAGGTGAGCTTCGCGAGCAGCTCCCGGTAGGACGGCTCGTCGCTGTCCATGCCGAAGGGCTGGCGCTCGTTGTAGACGACGTAGATGTCGCTGCCGGGGCGGTAGTTCCAGCGGAGCTGGACGT
This sequence comes from Vicinamibacteria bacterium, assembly GCA_963555995.3. Taxonomy (GTDB): domain Bacteria; phylum Acidobacteriota; class Vicinamibacteria; order Marinacidobacterales; family Marinacidobacteraceae; genus Marinacidobacterium. Next base: position 343,622 of record OY821641.1, read on the forward strand.
TGCCGGAGAAGTTGCCGTCGTCGTCGTTCCACTGGAGCAGTCCCCGGATGAAGGCGTCCGGCGACAGCGCCAGCAGGCCGCGCAGCACCACCAGGTTGGTGTTGAAGTCACCGTTCTCCTGCGGCAGCCGGACCTCGCTCCGCGAGTAGTTCACCTGGAGCCGCACGCGGGGATGCGGGCGGACGGCCACGCCCGGCGAGTACACCTGGAGCCGGCCGTCGAAGAAGCCGTTGTTCATGGCGAACAGGTCGAACGACACCCGGCGGCTCTGCGACGTGTTGGCCATCATCATGAAATCGGTGGTCGTGTACTGCCCCTCCTCGATTACCACCCCGTCGCGCAGTTCGAACGACTCGCTCAGCCCCTCGATGTTCTGCGAGACGTTGACGAAGAACTGGCTGCCGTCGTCGAAGAGGAAGAACGGACCGAAGCTAGCGTTCTGGGTCTGGATCGAGCCGTCGGGCTCGGTGATGCGGATGATGCCCGGCCCCATGAAGATCTGCCGGATCCCGTAGCGGCCGATCCGGGGGCTCCAGAGTCCGTCCAACCGCACCTTCCGGACCCCGGTGCGGGGCACGAAACCCAGTTCCGAGCGGAACCCCTCGCCGATGTCGGTGTAGGTCGCGAACATGTTCCAGCGGTCGTCGCCCACCTGTCCGGTCACCCCGAAGGCGCTTTCCCGTCCCCGGGCGCCTGGCGTCGCGCTGCGGGCGGCGAACCCGGTGACGGTGGCGGACTCGTTCGGCGCCCAGGCGAAGTCCGCGGCCCCGACCCGGTGCGAGTCGCCCCCGATTTCCGTCCGGTCGAGCGCCATTACCCCGATGGAGCTGCGCTCCAGCACGTCCCGCCGGAGCCGCAGGGCCGAAAACCCGGTGGCGGGCGAGACCCCTTCGAACTCCTGCTGGCGGATGTGGAAGGCCCCCACGTCGGTGGCCCCCAGCTTGCCGGTGACGCGCGCCCCGCCGAGGATGGGGATGATCTCCCCGTCCTCGGAGAGCCCGATCCGCCGGCTGAAGAAGAGGAACATCTCCGGCGGCTCGAAGGGCCGGGTCGTCTCGCCGACCTGGAAGAGGCCGGCGTTTTCCAGGAAGAACTCGCGCTGCTCGGGGAAGAAGAGCTCGAAGCGGGTCAGGTTCACCTGCTGCTCGTCGGCCTCCACCTGGGCGAAGTCGGTGTTCAGGGTCACGTCGAGGTTCAGGTTCGACCCGAGCGAGACCTTGGCGTCGAGCCCCAGGTCGGTGGTCCCGGCCCGTTCCTCGCCCTCGCCGGTGATCCCGGCGACCCCGAAGGGCTTCAGCTTGATGCGGCCGCCGGGGTTCGCGTGCTCCATCCCGTGCATCACTCCGTAGGCGGAGACCCGCCACATCGCGTTGAAGCCCCAGTCCACCGAGATCGGGGCCCAGAAGCTGATCTCGCGGGTGCGCGCCACCTGCCGGCCGAAGTTGACCCCGAACTCGGGCGTCCCGCGCGGAAAGCGGAGCGTCTCGAACGGGATCACCATCTCGGTCGCCCAGCCGTCCGCGGTCCGCCGCGACCCCACCCGCCAGACGCCGTCCCACTCGTTGTTGATCGCGGCGCCCTCGTTCTGTACGAGGCCGTCCTGCCGGGTCCCCACCGCGTTCGTGCTGAAGAAGACCGCGCTCCGGTGGTCGTGGTAGGGGTCGAGAACGATGAAGAAGTTGTCGTCGCTCTCGAGGTTGGCGTCGCGCCGGTACTCGCGGGCGACGATCGCCGCCGGGTCGTCGTCCTCCATGCGGGCAGCGACCAGCAGCGCGTCCCGGGTGTAGGCCACGTACACCTCGGTGGCGTAGGTGGGTTCGGCGCCATCCACCGGCTCGGTCTGGATGAAGCCGTCGGCGACCGCGGCGAGCGCCCAGACCTCCTCGTCGAGCCGGCCGTCCGCTACCGGGAGCTCCTCCACGAGCGGCACGTCGAGCACCTGGTCGTGCGTCTCGTCGTGCACCTCCTGGGACGAGGCGGGGCCGGCGGCCAGCAGCAGGAGCCCGAGGAGCGTTACTCCTCGAGCGCGAACTCGAAGCACATCCATGAGACCGAGACGAAGGCCACCGCGGCCAGTACCAGGAAACGCGCGGCCTCCCAGACCGGTTCGCCCGCCATCGCGGCCCGCACCCCCGACACCCCGGCGATCAGCAACGGCGCGGAGAGCGGGAACAGCAGCAGCGGCAGCAATACCTCGCGCACCGGGGTGGCGGCGCAGATGGCCGCCACCGTGGTGCCGAGGGCCATGAAACCGAGGGAGAAGCACAGGAGGATCGCGCCGAAGAGCAGCAGACCACCTACGGACTGGCCGCCCAAAAGGTTCGCCCGGAAGAAGAGCTCGTAGAGCAGGACCACCGGAATCTGGACGGCGAGCAGCAGGAGCGTCCCCGAGGCCAGCTTCCCGAAGTAGATCGCCGACCGGTCCACCGGGCCGAGCATGAGTCCGTGGATCGCCATCGCCTCGGTCTCGGGGGCGAAGCTCCGGTAGAGCCCCAGGGTCCCGGCGAAGAGGAAGGCCGCCTGGAGCACGCCGGGGGCGAGGTCCCGCCGGTCCGCCGAATCGAGCCCGATGGCGAAGTGCATGACCAGCAGCACGAGCGCGGCGAAGAGCAGCATCGCCGGGAGCCGCTCGCGGGAGCGGGCCTCGCTCAGCAGGTCCTTCCCGGCGATGGCCGCCGCGGCCGAGAAGGTGGTCACGAGGCGTCTCCGGCCGGGAGGCCGGCGGCGGCTGTGTCGTAGGTGCGGCGGACGGTTTCGGGGTCGGCGGCCGGATCGTCGAGGACCACCCGGCCTCGCTGGAGGACCAGCGCCCGGTCGGCGAGTTCGACCGCCCGGCCCACGTCGTGGGTGGCGAAGAGCACCGCCGCGCCGCGCCCGCGCGCCGCCCGCACCATGCCGGCGAGCCGCTCGCGCGCCGCGCCGTCGAGCCCGGCGAAGGGCTCGTCGAGCAGCAGCAGGTCCGGCTCGTGCAGCAGCGCCCGCGCGAGCGTCGCCCGCTGCGCCGTTCCCCGCGAGAGGTGCCGCGCCGGGACGCCGGCGACGGCGGCGAGGCCGTGCCGCTCGAGCAGTTCGCCGATGTCGGTTCGCGCCCCGTGGAGGCGCCGGTGGAAGCGCAGGTTCTCGGCGACGGTGAGTTCCGGGTAGAGGAGTGACTGGTGGGAGGCGAAGCCGATCCAGCCGCGCGCCGCCGGAACGGCCTGCTTCAGTTCCACCCCCCGGTAGCGGAGCGCGCCGGACGACGGCCGGGCGAGGGTGGCGGCCATCCGGATCAGGGTCGTCTTCCCCGCGCCGTTCGGGCCGAGCAGGCCGACGATCTCGCCGGCGGGCACCGTGAGGCTCACCTCGTCCACCACCGGGACCTCCCGGTAGCGCCGGGTGACGCGCTCGGCCTCGAACAGCGGGGTGGTCACTCTGCAGCCGGTGGCGCCCCGCCGCTCATCAAAATGGCGCAAACGGTTTGGAACGCCGGCTTCAGCCGGCACAGCGGGCCGAAGGCCCGCCGGCTGAAGCCGGCCCAGTTGCTGTGAAAATGCCGTCTCGCCAAGACGTCAGTTAGCGCAAGTTGCGCCGCCGGCTGGGAGCGCCGGTCTTCAGACCGGCACGCGCTGCGCCAGAGCGCAGCGCACCGCACGACGCTGACCTGCGCGGTGGCGTCCTGCTTTCGATGCATCAACGCGAACGGTGACACGACATCGGCGGGCCTTCGGCCCGCGGTGCCGGTCTGAAGACCGGCGCTCCCAGCTGTCTCCACCGTTTTCATGCCCGGCGGGGTGTGCAGGAGGACCGATCGTGGGGGTTGCTGTGAAAGTGCAGCCGTGCGGGTTGGCCAACGGCCGCGATGGCGCCGCCGGCTTGGAACGCCGGCTTCAGCCGGCACAGCGGCCCGCAGGCGGTTTGTCGCTATCCCGGGTGCATTGGCGTGCGCAGCCGAGCCATCCCGGCGCATGAGGTCCGTCTCGCCGCCCGCCTGCGGCGGGCTGTGCCGGCTGAAGCCGGCGTTCCAAGCCGGCGGCGCCATCACACGCTACCGTCCTCCGCCGAAGGCGCGGTGCAGCAGCCCGAACCCCAGCGCGGCGGCCATCAGCAGCGCGAGCGCCCACTTGGAGGCGATCGTCGGGTCCGGGAGCCGGCCGATGGTGCCGACGGCGGACCTTTCCTCTTCCGACGGGGCCACGAGGCCGGGGAGCTGGCGGCCTCCCGGGGTCGTCGCCGCCGGGGGCGGCGTGCCGCCGCTGAAGATCATTCCCACCGGCTCCCCGGCGGCAATGTCGAACTTGCGCGCCGCGGTGAGGCGGGCCTCCTGGTCGGCGCCCAGGATCTCCCAGCCCGGGGGCGCGCCGGGCGGCAGTTCGAGGGCGATGTCGAGCGGGGAGGCGAGGAGCAGCACTTCGGGGCTCGCGCGGGGCGCGACGAGCCGGGCCTCGTAGCGTTCCCCTTCGTAGGCGACCGCGTAGGAGAGGACGATCTCGGTCTCGCCGGGCTTGAAGGCGGTGCGGATGGCGTAGTCGCCCTCGTCGCCGACCGCGAAACTGCTCTGCGGCACCGGCATCCCGGTCTCCCCGGTGGAGCTGACGGTGGGGAGTTCGAGCAGCAGGTCCTCCGGCGGCAGCCGGAAGCGCAGGGTCTCGTCGTCGTGGATGAAGGTGCGGGGCGGCGCGGTGCGGTTGACCACCACGAAGATGTGGTCCACCCGGAGCGCGTCCCGCTCGCCTGGCATCCGCCGGTAGAGCGCCCGCCAGGTCGAGAGGCCGATCTCGGGCTCGTTCCACTCCGCGAAGGGGTCGTAAACGACGATCGCGGCTTCGGTCGTCTCGCCGGGGGTGAGACGGACCGGGGCGTTGTAGTTGACGCCGCGGTAGGTGGCCTGGAGCAGGAAGGGGCGGATGCCGCCCGCGGCGGCGGGTTCGTCCGGAGCCTCGAGGGTCACCTGGGCCTCGGGGTTCTCGACCTGGTCCATCGGCTCCATCCCCTCGCCGAGGCGGTAGAGGGTGACGAGGTCCGCGGACGCCGGGCCCTGGGTGGTCCCGTTCACGATGGTGACGCGGACGGGCTGGGCGGCGGCCGCGAGGGGGAGAAGGAGGGCGGCGAGGAGGAGCAGGGTACGGTTCACGTCTGCGTTCGTCCTCGTTCGGGCTGCTTCCTCTTGCTGGCGTCGGGCGTTTCGCCCCGCGGCGCGGGGCGATGCCGGTCTGGAGACCGGCGCTCCAACGCATCCAACCGGGCCGTCACTTGGGCGGCCTGGCCAAGCACCTCGGCGCGACTCGCCGCGTGCTCCTCGGGGGCGATCTTCCCGGCGTCCCTCTCGAAGTCGAGCTCGGCGAGGGTCAGCAGGAGCTGTTCGCGCTTTTCCTGAAGGCGGAGCACGGTACGGTCGGTCTCGCGGCGTGGCGCGACCTCCGGTCCGGAGAACACCGGCTGGAGCACGAACGCCGTGGCGGCGGCGGCCAGCACCGCGAGCAGGATCAGGGTCACGCGGTGGGCGGTCGGGCGTCAGCGAATCTGCTCGACGTCGCGCTCGATGCGGGCGAGCACCTCGGGCGAGACCTCGTCGGCGGGGACGGCGGCGGCCGCTCCCGCCGGGACGGCGTTCCGCCAGCGGCGCAGCATGACGATCGCGAGCACCGCCCCGCCCAGCAGGAACACCCCCGGGAGGATCCATGCCGACAGGTGGAAGCCGCTGGTGGGCGGCGCCGAGAGGATCACCAGGCCGTAGCGCTCCGCGAACCGGGAGATGATGTCCTCGGCGGCTTCCCCGGCCTGGAGCCGCTCGGCGACCTCCTCCCGGATGGGCTCCGAGGAGGGGCACCGGTCCATCGCGCACTCGCCGACGATCGCGTTGCAGCCGCCGCACTGGCAGGTGAGGGCGTGGGTCACCCGCTGGTAGTCGGCCGAGTTGTAGCGCTCCTGGGAGACGACCGGGCCGGCGAGGAGCGCGGCGGCGGCGGCCGCGGCGAGCAGGGAGCGGGCGAAACGCATCAGACGGCCTCCATGGCGGCGCCGCTCGGGGCCGTGGTGGCGGCCGCCCGGCGGACCGGGGAGCGGTTCGGGAGCAGGGTGAGCACGGTGCCGAGGAACATCACCAGCGCCCCGATCCAGACCCAGCGCACCAGCGGGTTGCGGTAGACGTGGACGGTGGCCCGCCCGTCGTCGGTCATGCCCGAGAAGACGAGGTAGATGTCTTCCTGGAAGGTGGCGTGGCGGCGCACCTCGGAGGTGGCCTGCCCGGTGGCCTTGTCGAGCTGGCGGCGGGGCTGGAAGATGCCGACGGGCTCGTCGTTCTTCGAGAGGAGGAGCTGCGCGCCGAGCCAGTTGTAGACCGGCGTCTCACCTCCCGGAAGGTCCTGGAGGGTCACCTTCCAGGGTCCGATGCCGGTGCTCTCGCCGCGGTTCAGGTCGGCGATCACGTCCTTGTTGAAGGCGTTGCCGGCGAACCCGATGAAGAGCAGCACGATCCCGAGGTGGACGACGTAGCCGCCGTAGCGGCGGTTGTTCCGCTGCACGAGGTCCACGAGCGCGGTCGCGTAGCTGCCGCCCCGGTGGGCGCGCCGGGCGCGCACGCCCCGGTGGAACTCGGAGCCGATGGTCACCACCACGAAGGCGCTCATCGCGAAGCAGAGGATCGCGTAGGGGTGGCGCATCCCGAAGGCGAAGAGGAGCACGCCGGCGGCGAGTCCGGAGAGCAGGGGGACGGTGAAGTTCCGCTTGAGGCTGTCCACCGACGAACGCCGCCAGGCGAGGAGCGGCCCCACGCCGGTCATCAGCAGGAGCGCGAGGCCGAGCGGAACGTTCACCCGGTTGAAGAACGGCGCTCCGACGCTGATCTGCTCGCCCTGCACCGCTTCGGAAAGGACGGGGAAGAGCGTCCCCCAGAGCACCGCGAAGCAGGCGGCGAGCAGCAGCAGGTTGTTGAACAGGAAGCCCGACTCGCGCGAGACGACCGCTTCCAGCTCGTTTTCGGTGCGGAGGTCCTTGATCCGGGTGATCAGGAGCGCCGCCGAGAGGATGGCGGCAAAGATGATGAACACCAGGAAGCGCCAGGCGAACTCGGAGGAGGCGAAGGCGTGCACCGAGGAGACGATGCCGCTCCGGGTGAGGAAGGTGCCGAAGACGCAGAGCAGGTAGGTCGCGATCACGAGCCCCGCGTTCCAGATCTTCAGCATCCCCTTCCGTTCCTGGATCATCACGGAGTGGAGGAAGGCGGTGCCGGTGAGCCAGGGCATGAGCGCGGCGTTCTCGACCGGGTCCCAGCCCCAGTAGCCGCCCCAGCCCAGCTCCACGTAGGCCCAGCGGCCGCCGAGCAGGATGCCGCTGCCGAGGAAGAACCAGGCGACGAGCGTCCAGCGGCGGGTGTTGTGGATCCAGGCGGCGTCCAGCCGGCGGGTCCACAGCGCCGCCACGCAGAACGCGAACGGGATCACGAACCCCACGTAGCCGGTGTAGAGGATCGGCGGGTGGATCGCCATGATCGGGTGCTGGAGCAGCGGGTTCAGCCCGTTCCCGTCGCGGGGGGTGAACGGGATGGGCCCGGCGGCGGTGATCTCGGCGAGTTGCCCGAACGGGTTGCACACCCAGTAGTTCATGTAGGCGAAGAACAGGATCACGCCGCCGAGGGTGGCGACCACGTGGGGCATGAGCTCGTCGCGCTTCCGGCCGATGGCGCAGGCCGCCGCGAAGACGAGCATCAGGAACGTCCAGAAGAGGAGCGATCCGTCGTTCCCGGCCCAGAGCGCCGAGACCTTGTAGTACCAGGGCAGGGCCGCCGCGGAGTAGCTCGCCACGTACTCGAAGCGGAAGTCGTCCGCGAGGAAGAGGGCAAGGAGCGCCGCCACCGAGAGCGCCGAGAAGCCTGCCGCGGCGATCAGCGCCCGGCGGGCGCTGTTCACGAGCTGCGAGGACTGCTTGCTGACCCCGAGGAGCGAGGCGATGACGGCGTAGGCGCACATGACCACCACGGCCATCAGCGAGAAGTTGCCGAGGTGGTGCACTGCTGGTCCTCGACTCCGGTTCCGCGGTCAGCGGCTCACCGGACGGGCTCTAGTCGTCCGTCGCCTGCCGTCCCGCGGGCGGCTTCGCGGCGGGATCGGTCTTCGTCTCTTCGTAGGCGGCGTCGTACTTGGAGGCGCACTTCGCCTGCACGTGGTTCGCCTCGAAGGAACCGTCCTGGAGGAGGTGTCCCTCGGCGACCGCCTGCGCCCGGTCCACGAGCGTGTCCGGCAGCGGCTCCCGGCCGGTGTAGAGCACCGCGAGGCGCGAGCCCTCGTGCTCAATCTCGAACCGGACCTTGCCCTCGCCCTCGGAGGCGATCGTCCCGGGAACCACGTCCCCGGCGACCCGGACCCGCCGGCCCTCGGCGCGCGGCCCCATCGCCCGCAGTTCGCCGACGGTCTGGTAGTAGGCCTTGCCCTCCTCGACCCCCGTGATCAGGAGGCCGGCCAGCGCCACCAGGAACAGTCCCCCACCCACGAAGAACTTGGCCTTGCGCACCGCCATAACGGGACAATCCTACCACCGGCAGGGGCAGGGCGGCCGGACGGGCCGGATCGCGGAGGGCCGGGAGCGCCGGTCTTCAGACCGGCACGCGGGCCGCAGGCCCGCAGGCGGCTCAGCGCCCCTCCCCTATGATCGCGAGCGTCCACTCGCAACCCACTCGCCAACTGGAGGATGTCATGAAGGTCACGCGCCGCGAGTTCATCGGCAACGTTTCCGCCGCCGCCGTCGTCGCCCAGCCGGGCACGGCGGGTCCGGCCGCGACCGCCGACGATCCCCTCGGCGTCCGCGGCGACTTCCCGGTGGTCGAGGAGGGCGTTTATCTCAACTGCGCCTACATCGCCCCGTCGCCGCTCCCGGTCGTCGAAGCCGTCCGGGAGTTCCTCGACGCGAAGATCCGCAGTCCCCGGAGCCTGGGAGCGATGGTGGACGAGTCCCACGCCGCGCGGCGGAAGTTCGCCCGGCTCATCGGCGCCGGTGAGCATGAGGTCGCGTTGCTCTACTCCACCAGCGAGGGCGAGAACATCGTGGCCGGGTCGCTCGACCTCCGCCCCGGCGACAACGTCGTGATTGACGATCTTCACTTCCAAACCACCTACGTCCTCTACCAGCATCTGGCCGAGACCAGCGGGATCGAGGTCCGCGTGGTGCCGTCGAGCGGCGGCGCCGCGCCGGTGGACGCGTTCGCCGAGTTCATGGACGATCGCACCCGGCTCGTCTCCGTGGCGTGGGTCTCCAACCAGAACGGGTACCAGCAGGACCTCGCGGCCCTCGCCAGGCTGGCCCACGACCGGGGCGCCTACCTCTACGCCGACGCGGTCCAGGGGATCGGCATGCTCGACCTGGACGTGAAAGAGACCGGCATCGACTTGTTCACCACCGGGACCTACAAGTGGCTGCTGGCCGGGCACGGCGTGGCGCCGTTCTATGTCCGGGAAGAACTTCTGGATGTTGTGGCGCCGGACCGCTACGGCCATCTCCACGTGGCCGAGGACCTGGGCGAATACCAATACCGGCTCTACGAGGACGCCCGGAAGTACGAGTACGCAACCCTGGCCTTCGAAGCGGTCTACATGTTGAGCGCGGCGCTCGACTATCTGCTCCGCATCGGGGTGAAGAACATCGAGCGGCACACGGTGGGTCTGGCGCACCGCCTTCACGAGGGGCTCACCGCCCAGGGTCAGGACGTCTGGACGCCGCCCGGCAACCGGTCCGCGATCGTCGCCTTCGAGCACCAACGGGACAACGCGATGGTCCGTCGCTCGCTCATGGAGGCGCGCATCAACGTGAGTCTCCGCGAGGGCGGGGCCCACGTCCGTGCGTCGCCGGCGCTCTTCAACAACGCCGCCGAGATAGACGCGCTACTGGATGTGACGGGGGGCTGGGCGTAGCGGGGCCGCGACCGGGACCGCCGGTCTTCAGACCGGCACGCGCAGCGCTCCGCGCCGCGCACGTCGCGACCCCACCCAGCCTTCACGGCCAGACCGCCTCGGAGCACCGGCCTCCGGCCGCCGCTTCGCTTCGACTTTTCCACATTCGGGTCTCGGGTGGGAAAAATTCGGCCGAATTCTCGTCTATGTCCAGTAGGGAAGCGGCGCCCTTCGTTTCGCCGCCATCCGCTGGAGGAATCACCGTGGACCGACCAGAAAACAACCCGATAGCCGTGGCTACCCACGAGGTGGCGGCGCCGCCCTATACTCATCGAAGTGACGGGACGCAGGAAACGATGAACGAGGCGCGGGCGGGAACGGTCGTGACGGATCGGCGACTCTCGCTCGAAAGAGCCCTCGTGCCAGCGCTCCTGGGCGGGATCTTCGTGATCGCCGGATGGTTCGCCGTCCACGTCTCTGCCCAGACACGCGAGTTGCGGGCGGAAATGGGAGACGTCCGAAGCGAACTGGGAGAGGTCAAGGGCCGCCTCGACGGGGTGGACCGACGCCTCGACGGGATGGACCGACGCCTCGATGGGATGGACCGACGGATCGAAAGCCTGCGGGGCGACCTGAACGAGCGGTTGGGGCGCATTGAGGCCCTGCTGATGGAACAGCGCCCTCCGCCGACCTCCGGTCCGTAGGCCCGCCGAGTCACAGAACGGCTTGGAACACGAGTCTCCGACCGGCACGCGCGGCGCTCCGCGCCGCGCACGTCGTGACCCCACCCAGCCTTCACGGCCCGGCCGACTCGAACCGGCCGGACCTCTACCCGCTGCCGCCGGGCCTGTTGTCCGACGAAGAGGTGGCAGCCTTGATGGATGACGCCAAAGGAAACCGGTGAGGATGTAGCTACCTGGGGCTACAATCGCCGTATGAAAACCGTCGGTATCCGGGTGCTCAAGAACCGGTTGAGCGAGTACGTGCGCATCGTCCAGAACGGGGAACGGGTGACCGTGACGAGCCGCGGTGCACCGGTGGTGGACCTCGTTCCGCACGCACCGGACGGGCTTGACCCCGACGACGAACTCCTGCGGCGAGCCCGTGCCGGCAAGGTACGGCTCGGCCTGCCGAACGTGAAAGCGGTGTACACGCGCCCGCCCGCAAAACGCCGGTTGCCGGATGATGTCGTCGAGGCGCTGCTTGACGAAGTACGGGGCAACCGGTGACTCTCTATGCGGAAACGAGCGCGGTCCTCGCGTGGCTCTTCGGAGAAATCCGCGGTCCGGTCGCGCTCGCCGCTCTGAGGAAGAGCGACCGTGTTTTCGCTTCCGAGCTGACGTTCATCGAAAGCCATCGCGCGATCCACGCTGCCGTCGCGACCGGGAGGCTCGGTCGCGCTCACGGAGACGAGGCCCGGGAGCAGCTCGAGTCCGAGACGGTTTCCTGGATCGTCCATGACTTCGACGCCGAGATCACTCGCCGAGCGCGACGCGGTTTTCCGCGGGAACCGTTGCGCGCCCTCGATGCGCTGCACCTGGCCACCGCCATGGAAATCCGGGCGTTTCGCCCGGAGTTGAACCTGTTGTCCTTCGACCGCCGGGTGCGGGAGAACGCCGCCGCGATGGGGTTCGAGCTGGTGCCGGACGGGATCTGATCGACTGGACCACAGAGTTCGGCATCGCGGGCGGCCTGCCGGGACTCGTGCCGATTCCGTGTTCCAGTGCGATTTGCGTGTCCGGACAAGATGGTGGACACTCCACCGGACAATCTGCGGGACAATACTCAGGACAAACTACGGCCCAACGTTGGCCCGGAGGGCAGCGCCATGACGACTTCGGGAGAGCGCGAGTACCAGAGGACCCACCCCTGGATCCGCTTCCAGCTCGACCTCCGGAAGGCCGATCCCGGACTCTGGGTCCTGCTCGGCCAGATCGTCGCCTTTGGCGAGTTCGTGTCCCGGGCGCTGCTGCCTCCGAAGGTGGCTGCGAACCTGGCGCGCCTCTACCTCGCCAAGGGCGTTCAGGCGACGGTCGCGATCGAGGGCAACACGCTCAGCGAGGAGGAGGTCCTCGCGCAGATTGATGACAGGCTCGAGCTTCCCGCTTCCAGGGAATACCTGGGCCGGGAAGTCGGGAATGTGGTGGATGCGGCCAACGACATCGTCACGCGCATCCACGGCGGGAACGCCCCGCGGCTCACCGCGGCGTTCGTGGCCGACTGCAACGGCCGCATCCTCACCGGGCTTGCCGAAGTGCTCGGGGACGAGGTGGAGCCCGGGCGCATCCGCAAGCACTCCGTCGGCGTAGGCCGCTACCGGGGGGCGCCCGCCGAGGACTGCGAGTACCTGCTGGACCAACTGGGCGAGTGGTTGGAGGCGATTCCTCAGCTCACGGTCCTCGCCACCGAATCGGACAACCGCGTCGCAACCGGGGTCCTGCGCGCCGTGCTGGCCCATCTCTACCTTGCCTGGATCCACCCTTTCGGGGATGGCAACGGGAGAACCGCCCGGCTCGTCGAGCTGTCCCTGCTGGCGCGCGTCCTGCCGTTCCCGTCGACGCAGCTTCTGAGTAACCACTACCACGACACCCGCGCTGCCTACTACCGCGAACTCGACCGCGCCGGCCAGGCGAACCAGCGGCGCGGCGATGCGATCGGCTTCCTGCGCTACGCCCTCCAGGGACTCTCCGACGGACTCCGGGAGCAGTGCCGGGAGGTGACCCGCATTCATCACCGGATCGCTTGGCGTGACTTCGTGTATCGCCGGTTCGACGAGGAAGAGACGTCCTCGGCGGTGCTTCGCCGCCGGCAGCTTCTCCTCGAGTTGCCGCCCCCCTCGACCCCGGTGTCCAGGGAGCGGATCCCGATCCACAGTCTGAAGCTCGCTCATTCCTATTCCGGCCTGAATCCCAAGACGCTGGATCGGGATCTGAACTGGTTGATCGAGAAGGGGCTCGTGGTCCGCTCCCCGGACGGCTATGCCGCCAACCGCGGTCTCATGCAGGCGTTCGTGATGCCGGGTGCACCGGAGGGCGGTACGTAACCGGCATTCCCCGGGACCTTCTTCCACCAGCCCGCTACCGGACCAGGAACGCCCCGCGCTCTCACAGGTTCCGCCGCCGCCGTATCTCGTCCTGACCAGGACCTCCGCAGGTAGGACGACAGCACCGGATCAACCAGCGTCCAGCGCCCGTCGTCGTTCCGGTCCAACATATGTTGGAACAAGGATCATTGGTCCAACAGATATGGAAGCCACGTCTTCCTCGGGGCGGTGCGCCCGGGGCACGGGGGCGCCATGCCTGCCGGTTGCCCGTCCTCGATCCGCGGGAAGTCGCCGGGCAGCACGTCCTCGAGCCGGTTGGTCCGCTGCCAGACCGGGAACGCCCCGTGCGCCCTCAGGTCCCGCCGCCGCGACCGCGATCGCGCATGGGTGACAATTGCCCGCGGAACCGAGGCAATGTCACCCGCACGACCGAAGAAGGCGAAGCGCGCGGCCAGGACTGCCGGCGGGAGCGCCACCACCGGCTACGAGGCCGAACTCTGGGCGATGGCCGACGCGCTGCGCGGCAGCATGGACGCGGCCGAATACAAGCACGTCGTCCTCGGGCTCATCTTCCTGAAGTACATCTCGGACGCCTTCGAGGAGACGTACGCCCGCCTGGAGGCCGAGAGGGACGAGGGCGCGGACCCGGAAGACCCGGACGAGTACCGCGCTGACAACGTCTTCTGGGTGCCCCCGGAGGCCCGCTGGAACCGCCTCCAGGCGCAGGCGAAGCAGGCCACGGTCGGCCGGCTCGTGGACGACGCGATGGCGGGTATCGAGCGCGACAACCCGGCCCTCAGGGAGGTGCTGCCCAAGGAGTACGCGCGCCCGGCGCTCGACAAGCAGCGGCTCGGCCAGCTCATGGATCTGGTCAGCAACATCCGGGTCGGAGACAGGGAAGCCCGCTCCCGGGATGTCCTCGGCCGGGTGTACGAGTACTTCCTCTCCGAGTTCGCGAACGCCGAGGGCAAGAAGGGCGGCGAGTTCTACACGCCGCGCTGCGTCGTCCGGCTGCTCGTCGAGATGATCGAGCCGTACCAGGGCCGGGTGTACGACCCGTGCTGCGGCTCCTCCGGGATGTTCGTCCAGTCCGTCGAGTTCATCGAGGCGCACGCGAGCGGCAACGGGAACGCCCGGACCACGCCCTCGGGGGCCAAGGCGGACATCTCGATCTACGGTCAGGAGTCCAACTACACGACCTGGCGGCTCGCCCGGATGAACCTGGCCATCCGCGGCATTGGTGGCCAGATCGCCCAGGGCGACACCTTCCACAACGACCGGCATCCCGACCTGCGAGCCGACTTCATCCTGGCGAACCCGCCGTTCAACGTGTCCGACTGGGGAGGCGACCGCCTCACCGAGGACCCGCGGTGGGAATACGGCGTGCCGCCGAAGGGCAACGCGAACTTCGCGTGGGTGCAGCACATCGTCCACCACCTGGCGCCGACAGGTGTCGCCGGGTTCGTCCTCGCCAACGGGTCCATGTCCTCGCAGCAGTCCGGGGAAGGGGAGATCCGCAAGAACCTGATCGAAGCGGGTCTCGTGGACTGCATGGTCGCCCTGCCGGGGCAGCTCTTCTACTCGACCCAGATCCCGGCGTGCCTCTGGTTCCTGTCCCGGCGGCGGTTCGGCGGCGGCCTGCGCGACCGGCGCGGCGAGGTGTTGTTCGTGGACGCCCGGCGGCTCGGCCGCATGGTGACCCGCCGCCACCGCGAACTGACGGACGCGGAGATCACCCGGATCGCGGACACCTACCACGCCTGGCGCGGCGAGGAAGGAACGGGCGACTACGAGGACGTCCCGGGCTTCTGCCGGAGCGCCCCGCTCGACGAGGTGCGGAAGCACGGGTACGTGCTGACGCCTGGACGGTACGTGGGCGCGGAGCCGGAAGAGGACGACGGGGAACCGTTCGAGGCGAAGATGAAGCGGCTCGCCGCGGAGTGGCGGGAACAGCAGGCCGAGGCGGCGCGGCTCGACGCGGAGATCGCGGCCAATCTCGCAGCGCTGGGTTTCGGGGACGGTGGTGGCGGCAATTCAGCGACTTGAGATCACAATCCGTGATGTCAAGTCGGGACGGGCGCCCGTCTCTCCCGCTCCCATTGCTGAACCGGGTGTCTTGATGTTCTCCGGAGTGCTGCGCAGTCCGCGCGCTGTTACGGTTCAGAAGATGCGGAAGGCGACCCGATTCCACCTCGACAGCTCTGCGGGATTCGGGGAGCTGGTTTCGGGAACGGTCGTCCAGTGTGGGGCTGGTGGTGGCCGCCCCGGCATACAGACGCGCCCGATCCCACCGGGGAGTCGCCCGCGATGACGTTCGACGCGGCAGACGTTCGGGAACGAATCCGCCTCGGCGAGGACGCGCGCTGGGAGCTCAAGGAGGTGGTGTTTCGAGGGAACCGCCTCGTCGGTCCCCGGCCTGACGCGCTTGCGGATGAGTTGGCCGCCTTCGCCAACGGTCGTGGCGGCATTTTGCTCCTCGGCGTGACCGAGGGTGGCGAGGTCCAGGGAGTCACCCGTACCCAACTCGATGAGCTTGACCGTAACGTCGTGGACCTCTGCCACAACCGGATCACGCCCCCTATCGAGGTCGATATCCGCCGTTTCCTCATCGAACCCGGGAAACCGGTCCTCTCCGTCGAGGTCGAACCGGGCTACGCCCAGCACGACAGCCCCGGCGGCGCGTACCAGCGCTTCGGCGGCAGCAAACGGCGGATGTCGCCGGATGAACGGCGTCGGCTCGCCGAGATCCGAAATCAGGCCCCCTTTCGGTGGTTCGACAAGCAACCGGTGCCAGGCACCGGACTCGGCAGTCTCGACGACGCGCTTTGGGAACCGATGCTGGACGCTCAGGGACGGCTCGATCCCAGAAGAGGCCTTGCGAGACTGGCTCTCCTGGCGTCCGAAGCCGAGG
This sequence comes from Vicinamibacteria bacterium, assembly GCA_963555995.3. Lineage (GTDB taxonomy): Bacteria > Acidobacteriota > Vicinamibacteria > Marinacidobacterales > Marinacidobacteraceae > Marinacidobacterium. The sequence continues at coordinate 359,433 of OY821641.1, forward strand.
CGGCGGCTGAAGCGACCGTCGCCGGCGTTTTGCTGTGCAGCCGCGCGCCGGAGCGATGGCTGCCAAACGCCTGCATCACGGCGACTCACTATCGGGGCAAGGACCGCAGTTCCCCGCAGTTGGACGCGCGGGTCATCACGGGGCCGCTCCACCGGCAGGTCGCCGACGCCATGACCTTCGTCGAGCGGAACATGCAGGTCGATGCCCACAAGACGTCAGCCCGGATGGATCAGCCCGAATACAGCCTCGAAGCGGTGTTCGAGGCGCTGGTGAACGCCGTGGCGCACCGCGACTACACGATCCGGGAAAGCCCAATCCGGCTTTCGATGTTCTCGGATCGGTTGGAGATTGCTACTCCGGGTCGGCTGCCGGGCAGTCTGACCGCCGATACGATGGGCAGCCGTCAGGCAACACGGAATGAAGCCATCGTTTCCATATTGACCGACATCGCGCTGGATGGAGTTTCCCGCTCGGGCAGCCCAGGTTTCTTGATGACGCGGCGCGGCGTCGGTATTGCCACTATCGCCCATAGAACCCGACGGCTCACGGGCCGGTCGCCCGTATATGACGTGTCGGACGATGCCGTTACCCTCACGATTCCGGCGTCTCACCGCACAATGCCGAAGCTCTTCGCGAGAGCTTCCCGGCAAGGACGGGCCGCCGGCGGAACCGCCGATGCGAGGTTGGCAGGATGATCGCCGAAAAGGAACCGAGAATTGACTACTCCAGGTTCCAACTCTCCCTCAGACGGCTGGTGGAACAACATGACAACCTCTTGGCCGCCGACGATGCGCTTTCGCGGCTGGACCGCGAGGCGCGTACCGAATCGGTGATTCGGCGTTTCAAGATGTGCTACGACTGCCTGTGGAAGGTCTTGAAGCGCTACCTCATCCAGAATCTCGGACTGGCTGATCCGCCAAATAGTCCTGTCCCGCTCTTCCGTCTGGCCGCGGAGAACGGTGTGTTCGATTCACCCGTTGAGCAGTGGATGCGGTACGTGGCCGCGCGAGTTGACACTGCCCACCACCACGACGGGGAGAAGGCGAAGCGCTGCCTCGATACCGTGCCCGAGTTTCTGGACGACGCCATCCATCTCTATGGGACGATAACGGGTGAACCATGGGGCAGCAATCCTGCCGCGCCGTTTGCCGCCGGTAGTGCACCATGCTGGACCTGACTCCGCTCGACAACGCCATAGCCCAACTCGAAGAGGCGCTCGATTTCCACGGGTCTGACCTTGCTGCCGAGCAGCCGCGACTCCGGCTCCAGTTGCGCGCGGCCGCGATTCAGGCGTTCGAATTCACGTACGAGCTCTCCTTCAAGATGCTTGGCCGGTATCTGGAGCAAGTTATGCCGAATCCAGCGGCAGTGGACAAGATGCCGTTCAAGGACCTGATCCGGGAAGCGCTGGGTCGCGGGCTGCTCGCCGCGGACGTAGATGCGTGGGAGCGGTTCCGGAAGTTTCGGGGAACGACCAGCCACACCTACGACGCCGGAAAGGCACAGGCCATCTTCGAAGGCATTCCGGAGTTTCTGGACGAAGTCCGGTATCTCCGGAAGCGGCTCCGCACCAACGTGGAAGGGTGATGGCGCCCGCGATTGATCTTCGTCCGGATCACCGGAAGATCGTCGAGGACATCCTGCGCGACCACCTCCCGGATGGCGCCAAGGTCTGGGTCTTCGGAAGTCGCGCCGAGTGGACCACCAAGGATTCTTCCGACCTGGACCTCGCGCTCGAAGGTGACGGGCCGCTCGATCGCCGGATCGTGATGGCGCTCGAACTGGCTTTCGAGGAGTCGTTCCTCCCGTTCCGGGTGGACGTGGTGGATCTGGAGCGGGTGCAGGAGCGGTTTAGAGAGATCGTGCTCCGAAGCCGCGTTGGCCTGTCTTTGCCGAGGGATGGTGAGGCAACGTATACGAATCGAGGCGAGATGGGGTTCTCAGATGCCTTCCTAGTGAATCCAAGAGTCAAGCTGGAACGAGATGTGGAGTATCCGTTCGTCGAAATGAGTGATCTGATGCCGGGTCTGCGTGCGGCTGTGTCAACGCGGCGTCGTCGGTTTCGCGGTGGCGGTTCTCGCTTCAGAGCCGGTGACACTTTGATGGCGCGAATAACGCCATGTCTCGAAAACGGCAAGATTGCCCGTTACGTGGCAACACGGAAAGACGACGTAGGACATGGTTCGACCGAATTCATTGTCATTCGAGGCCGCCCCGATGTAACGGATACCGAGTTTGCCTTCTATGTGACGCGTTCAGATTCAGTCCGGGAATACGCGATCTCTCAGATGAGTGGCACATCGGGCCGGCAGCGCGTCCCAGTGGACGCGTTGAACACTCTGATGGTTTCTGTACCAAGCCTTCCTGAGCAGCGCGCAATCGCGAGCGTTCTCGGGACGCTCGATGACCGCATCGAGCTGAACCGGCGGATGAACGAGATATTGGACGCGATGGCGCGGGCGCTCTTCAAGTCCTGGTTCGTGGACTTCGATCCTGTACGGTCAAAAATGGAAGGCCGCGACGCGGGTCTGCCGTCCGAGATCGCCGACTTGTTCCCGGACCGGCTGGTGGAGTCGGAGTTGGGCGAGATTCCCGAGGGATGGGCCGTCATGCCGCTTGCAGAGGTCATGGAAATCAACCCCGTCCGCACACTCAGTAGGGGTCACATCGCGCCCTACCTCGATATGGCAAACATGCCGAGAACGGGTCATGTTCCTCTCAGTATCCGAATGCGGAACTTCGGCTCGGGGACCCGATTTGTGAACGGCGACACGCTCATGGCGCGGATTACGCCATGCCTTGAGCATGGGAAGACAGCCTATGTGGATTTCCTCCAACACGGTGAAGTCGGATGGGGTTCGACTGAGTTCATTGTGCTGCGACCGAGGCTGCCAATCCCCGGCGAATATGCCTACTGTCTTGCGAGAAGTTCTCGTCTTCGCGAACACGCGATCGCGAGCATGACGGGGAGCAGTGGGCGACAGCGAGTTCCGCCGGCCGCGCTTTCCCAGTTCCTGGTGTGTGTGGCAACTCCGGGGATCTATCGCGCGTTTGGCGATTCGGTGAGCGCGTTGTTCGCCCGTGTGCGAGAAGGGCAGCGTCGTTCGCGTGCCGCGACTTCCCTCCGCGACATGCTCCTGCCCAAGCTCGTGTCCGGCGAAGTCCGCGTGCCCTCTACTCTGGTCGGGCGCTACAACGACCCCGCAGCGCCTGCGACCTGATGTTCGTCGGGCGTGATCCAGGGCGGGAAGCAACACGTGCAGAATTTGCACAAGTTCGATTTCGGCACGGGAGGCCCGGATCTCTCCGGGTGCATCCTGGGGGCTGGTTGTCCGACGGGACCTCCGAAGACGGATTGAGACATCTGTGCGGCTTGTCCCAGAGCACGGCCCAAAAGGTGGGGGCAACTAGTAAGGATTCCTTAACAGCCTGTGGTGAAACTCCGCTGGGCGGGATTGAGTGCGCTGGCGGGGCTTCGTAGAATTTTCGCATGGCTATGGGACGTCGCGGGACGCGGCGGCAAGGGTTGTGGATTGCGACCGGGGCGCTGCCTCGGAGCAAGGGGGATCCGTTTTACGAGCGTCTGAATAAGGTTCTCGGGGGGGATCGCTTTGACGAGTATGTGGAGGAGCGGTGTGAGCGTCACTACGCGCCGGACGGTCGTCCTGGGCTTGCGCCTGGGCGGTATTTCCGCTGCCTTCTGATCGGGTATTTCGAGGGTCTGGACTCGGAGCGATTGATCGCGTGGCGGGTGAACGACTCCCGCAGCCTGTTGCGGTTCCTGGGTTACGGGCCGGCGGACAGCGGGCCGGATCATTCGACGATTTCGCGGACGCGCCGTCGGGTGAGTGAGGAGACGCACGCGGAGGTGTTCGGCTGGGTTGTGGAGCGGGTGAAGCGAGCGGGGCTTCTGCGGGGGGATGCGCTGGGGGTGGATACGACGACGCTGATGGCGAACGCCTCGATGCGGAAGATCGTGCGACGGGACAGCGGGGAGGGCTACCGGGAGTATGTGAGGAGGTTGATGGAGGAGTCGGGGATCGAGGCTCCGACGTTGGAGGAGTTGGCGCGCTACGACCGGACGCGGAAGAAGCGGTTGTCGAACGGCGACTGGGCGCATCCGGTGGACCCCGAGGCCCGCATCAGTCGGCTGAAGGATGGCCGGACGCGGATGGGGTACAAGGCGGAGCACGCCGTGGACCTGGCGAGTGGCGCGATCGCGGCGGTGACGGTCCAACCCGGGGACCGCGGGGACACCAAGACCCTGCCGCAGACCCTGGACGAAGCGGAGAAGCATGTGGGGGCCGGGGCGGCGGAGGCTGAAACGCCGGGGAAGCCAACGGCTTGCCGGAAGGAGGGGAAGCCCCGGTCCTTGGTGTGTGACAAGGGGTATCACAGCGATGCGGTGATCGAGCAGACGCGGGAGCGTGGTTACCGTTCGTACATCGCGGAGCCGAAGCGCGGGCGTCGTCGCTGGCGGGGTCGAGAGTCCCTGCGTCGCGCGACATACGGCAACCGTCGGCGGGTTCGTGGAAATCGCGGCACCCGGCTGCGAAGACGGCGCCACGAACTGACGGAGCGTTCCTTCGCGCACTGCTACGAGACCGGCGGGATGCGCCGGGTGTGGTTGCGGGGCAGTGGGAACATTCGAAAACGTCTGCTGATCCACACCGCTGGCTTCAATCTGTCGCTGCTCATGCGGCGCCTGACCGGGATCGGGAAACCAAAGGGCCTCCAGAACCGGAACATGGAGGCCATGCAGCGCCACTTGTCGCCCGGACGGGCCTCCCTGTGGCGCATCGTGCACCTCTGGCGCCGTTGTCCGACCGCGATCCTCGTTCTCTTGACCGAACCCCCGTCCTGGCCGTGTCTCCACGAGCAGAAGCTCGACGCTCATTCCCGACGGAATCCGCCGTGAACGCCACTTTCACCACAGGCTGTTAATGGTTCGATCCGAAGGGCGCCGGACGGTTCGCCCTTGACGATGAATCCGGTCACCGAATCCACCGTCGAAGCCGCCTCTCTCGACTGGCTGCGCGACCTCGGCTACCGGGTCGTCCACGCGCCGGAGCCCGGACCCCAAGGGCTGCGCGATACCTACGGCGATGTTGTCCTGCCCCGGATCCTGCGGGATCGGTTGGCCAGCCTGAACCCCGACCTCTCCGCAGACGCCTTGGACGATGCGTTCCACAAGCTGACGTCGCCACCGGGCGCCACGCTCGAAGCGCGCAATCGGAGTTTCCACCGCATGTTGGTGGACGGCGTGCCCGTGGAATACCGCCACGACGGCGGGACTGTGCGTGGCGACGTGGCGCGGGTGCTCGACTTCGACGACCCGGCGAACAACGACTGGCTGGCGGTCAACCAGTTCACGGTCGTGGAGAACAGGAACGAACGCCGTCCCGACATCGTGCTGTTCGTGAACGGCCTGCCGCTGGGCGTGATCGAACTGAAGAACCCGGCGGATGAGGACGCGACCATCTGGACGGCCTGGCAACAGCTCCAGACCTACAAGGCCGAACTCCTGACGCTCTTCTCTTTCAACGGGTTCCTGATCGTCTCCGACGGGACCGAGGCGCGGCTCGGGACGCTGACGGCCGGGCGCGAGTGGTTCAAGCCGTGGCGCACGATTGCGGGGCAGACCCTCGCCTCGCCCGACCGCCTGCAACTGGAAGTGCTGCTCCGGGGCGTCTGCGACCCGGCAAGGCTGCTCGCGCTCCTCCGCGACTTCATCCTCTTCGAGGACGACGGCGGGAAGCTCGCCAAGATCATGGCGGGCTACCACCAGTTCCACGCCGCCCGCGTCGCCGTCGCCGAGACGGTTCGCGCCAGCGAAATGGCCCAGTTCGCGGAGCCGGCCGGCCGGTACGAAACCGGCCAGAACCCCGGCGGCTCGCCGGGCGACCGTCGGGTCGGGGTCATCTGGCACACCCAGGGTTCCGGGAAGAGCCTGACGATGGTGTTCTACGCCGGTGCGGTCATCCGCGAGCCGGCGATGGAGAACCCGACCATCGTCGTGCTGACGGACCGCAACGATCTCGACGACCAGCTCTTCGGCACGTTCTCCCGTTGCAGCGACCTCCTCCGCCAGCCCGCGGTCCAGGCGGAGAGCCGGGACGATCTGCGGCGCAAGCTCGCGGTCCGGGCGGGCGGCGTCGTCTTCACGACGATCCAGAAGTTCTTCCCGGACGAGAAGGGAGGCCGCCACCCGCTGCTCTCCGATCGGCGGAACATCGTCGTGATCGCGGACGAGGCGCACCGCAGCCAATACGACTTCGTGGACGGCTACGCCCACCACATGCGGGAGGCCCTGCCGAACGCGTCGTTCGTCGGCTTCACCGGGACTCCCATCGAACTGAAAGACGCGAACACCCGCGCCGTCTTCGGGGAACACATCAGCATCTACGACATTCAGCGCGCCGTGGAGGACGGCGCCACGGTCCCCATCTACTACGAGAGCCGCCTCGCCAAGTTGGCCCTCGACGAGGGGGAGCGGCCCCGCATTGACCCGGATTTCGAGGAGGCGACCGAGGGCGAGGAGGTCACCCGCAAAGAGAAGCTGAAGACCAAGTGGGCGCAACTGGAGGCGGTCGTCGGGACCGAGAAACGACTGCGGCTCGTCGCCGAGGACATCCTCGGCCACTTCGAGAGTCGCCTCGAGGCTCTCGACGGGAAGGCGATGGTCGTGTGCATGAGCCGCCGGATCTGCGCCGACCTCTACCGCGAGTTGACTCGCCTGCGCCCCGATTGGCACGACGAAGAGGACGAGCGGGGCCGCATCAAGGTCGTGATGACCGGCTCCGCATCCGACCCGACCGAATGGCAGCAGCACATCCGCAGCAAGAAACGGCGCGAACGCCTCGCCAAGCGCTTCCGCGATCCGAACGATCCGCTGAACGTCGTGATCGTGCGCGACATGTGGCTGACCGGGTTCGACGCGCCGAGCCTCCACACGATGTACGTGGACAAGCCGATGCGCGGCCACGGACTCATGCAGGCCATCGCCCGGGTGAACCGGGTGTTCCGGGATAAGCCGGGCGGCCTCGTCGTGGACTATCTCGGCCTCGCGCACGAGCTGAAGCAGGCGCTCGCCACCTATACGGAGAGCGGCGGCGCCGGCCGCACGGCGCTCGATCAGGAAGACGCCGTCGCGGTGATGCTGGAGAAGTACGAGGTCTGCTGCGGGCTCCTCCACGGCTTCGACTGGTCGGCGTGGAGCACGGGCGCCCCGGCGGAGCGGCTCGCGCTGCTGCCGGCGGCGCAGGAGCACATCCTGGCCCAGGAGGACGGCAAGGACCGCTTCGTGGGCGCTGTCCGGGAACTCTCGCAGGCATTTGCGCTGGCGGTTCCGCACCCGGAGACCCGACGCATCCGGGACGACGTGGCGTTCTTTCAGGCCGTGCAGGCGGTCCTGGCGAAGCGCGCCGCCGCTGCCGCCCGCCCGGAGGAAGAACTCGACCACGCCGTCCGGCAACTGGTCTCGCGCGCCGTCGCCTCGGAAGGCGTGCTGGACATCTTCGCCGCGGCAGGGCTCGACAAGCCGGACATCTCCATCCTCTCCGACGAGTTTCTGGCCGACGTGCGGGGGATGCCGCATCGGAATCTGGCGGTCGAACTGCTCCAGAAGCTGTTGAAGGGCGAGCTCGCCGACCGGCGGAAGAAGAACCTCGTCCAGGCGCGCTCCTTCGCCGAGATGCTGGAAGCGACGCTCCGGCGCTACCAGAACCGGGCCATCGAGGCCGCCCAGGTGATCGAGGAACTGATCGAACTTGCCCGGAAGATGCGCGAGGCGAACGCCCGCGGTGAGGAGCTGGGGCTGACCGACGACGAACTCGCCTTCTACGACGCCCTGGAGACGAACGACAGCGCCGTGAAGGTGCTGGGCGACGACACGCTACGGGACATCGCCCGTGAGCTGGTCGAGAAGGTCCGCAACAACGTCACGATTGATTGGACGCTACGGGAGAACGTGCGCGCAAGGCTCCGGGTGCTCGTAAGACGCACCCTGCGAAGACACGGCTACCCGCCGGACAGGCAGGAAAAGGCGACGCGCACGGTTCTGGAACAGGCGGAGCACCTCTCGGCAGGATGGGCCACCGCAGCATGAGCGGTTACCAGGCGCAGCTCCCGGGTTCCCCGGTTGCTCTGTAGGAGGTCTTCATGACTCATAAACCCGATGCCCTTGAACGAGATTTCGACGCCGCGATGATGCAGATCTACTACCGTGCGAAGGACGAGGTGGGATACAACGCGAACCGGTTTCTGCAAATGCTGCACGACTACGGCGGCGTTGAAACCGCCAGGCGCCTGCTACCGGCCATGTCCGACGGATTCACTGCACTCTACGAACACTGTCGTCTCGACCTGACCGTCGAGTACCTCGTGCTGCAACCCCGATGGCATCAACTCTTCACGGATGAAGAGCGAGACACGGCGCGTCGCCGTCTCAAGTGCTGCGGGATGGAGGTTCCGGCCGTATCTCGTTCGGACTAAGACCTCCGGAGGTAGGACGCCATCACCGGATCAACCAGCGTCCAGCGGCCGTCGTCATTCCGGTGGATCAGGTCGTCCTGTTCGAGTACCGCACGGGCGTGATTCCCGGTGGATGCGGGCAGCCTGAGAGTGGACAGGAACCGGTGGGAGCCCGGGTGTTCCACTCCGTCCTCGGACTGGGCGATGGCCTTGAGCATGGCGCGTTGGCTGGCCGGACGACGGAGCAGGCGGCCGGCGGCGACGCGTCCATCTTCGTCCACGATTCGGGACCAATGCGCTTCCACGGATTCGATGCCGGGCGAGCGCTGACCGCCCCAGAGCCGGGCGCAGAGCGCATTCACATAGTAGGGATGCCGTGCCGTGAGCCTGAGGACTCGAGCGATCACGTCGTCGGCCACCGGCTGGCCCCAGCGTGTCCGGCTCGCTTCCTGGATGAAGGCCCGGTAGTCAGCCTCCCCGATGCGGTCGAGGGTGATCTTGCGGCACAGGCGGTACAACGGCCGCTCCTCATCCTCGAACATCCCGGCCAGCAGGCGCCGCTGGCTCCCGGAGAAGAGATAGGTGACATTCCCTGACCGTTCGACCGCGTGCCGGATGGCGCCTTCGAGGCTGCGCTGCGCGGTCTTGGGGGAAAGCTGCGACAACTGCTGAAACTCGTCGAGCACCAGGACCACCCGGCGCCCGACCATCCCGGCGGCCCGGTCGAGGCCGAGCAGCATTTCGGTGATTCCCCGTGTCGGAGGACCCGGCGGCGTGAGGCGGATCTTCAGACCCATCGCACCGACGGAGAATTCCGGAGAGAGCGCGCGGAACGCGTCGGTGAGCGTTTGACTCGCTTTTCTGCCCTTTGGTGCGATCCGGGCGCTCACGCCTTCAACTGCCGTTCGCAACCGTCCTTCGAGGTCTTGGCCGTCGTGGGCGACCAGCAGGTCAACGGCGGTGGCGGCGATCTCCGTTCCAGCGAGGTCCTGCAGCACCTGTTCGATGAGGCTGGTCTTGCCCGTCCGGCGGTGGCCCCAGAGCCAGGTGTGCGTCCCGGAAGCGATGTTGTGGCTGAGTTCGGCGCGCTCCTCCGTGCGGTTGCAGTGGGCGGCTCCCGTCGCGATTCCGAGCGGGAAGAGGTCCGTTCCGGCTGCCATGTGAGGGATTTTATTCCAATACATATTGGAACAAGGATCATTGGTTCAACGGATATGGAAGCCGTCCTTCTCGCGACGGTGCGTTGCAGGGCACGGGTTCGCCATCCGTGCCGGTTTGGTGGGGCGCCTCGCGCCTTCGGCGGTGCCGGTCTGGAGACCGGCGGTCCCTTCCGATCCGGAACGTCATGCTCAGATGACGTTCCGCTCCGGAGCGCCCTTCCCGCCGGTGAACCGCGCCACGGAGAACGCCTCGATCTCCACCGTCCTGGACTCCCCGTCGGCGATCACCTCGGAGATCGCCCGGCCGACCGCCGGGGCGTGCTGCATTCCGTGGCCCGAGAACCCGTTCGCCAGCACGAATCGGGGCAGTTCCGGGACCGGACCCAGGATCGCGTTGTGATCCGGGGAAACCTCGTAGAGGCCCGCGTTCAGCGTCTTCATCACCGTGTCCTCAACTCGCGGTAGCCGTCGGGTCGCGTCCTCCCACACCCCGGCCAGATAGTCGAGATCCGCGGTCTGCGAGAACCCCGGCGGCTCGTCGGGGTCCGAGTTCCCGATCAGCATCCCGCCGCTGTGGAGGTGCATGTATACCCCCGTACCCCAATCAATGGTCAGCGGCATCCGCTTCGGCCCCCACGCCAGCGGCTCCGTCGTGAAGAACTGCCTCCGCACGGGCGAGACCGGCACGTCCACCCCGAGCAGCGCGCCCACCTGAGCGGCCCACGGCCCCGCCGCGTTCACGAGCCACGCGCACTCCCACCGCTCGCCGCCCGCCACGAACGAGAACCCGCCCCCGTCCGCTACCGCCGCCTCCGTCACCTCGCACCCGCGCCGCAACTCCACACCCCCCCGCCGCGCGAGCGCCGCGTACCCCGCCACCAGCGCCGCCGGGGTCGCCACCCCGTCCTCCGCGCAGAACGTCGCCCCCACCAGGTCCCGGATCTCGATCCCCGGCAGGATGCGCCGCGCCTCCTCCGGCGTGATGACCTCCACCGGCGCGCCCAGCGCCCGCTGCACCTTCGCCGTCTCGGTGAACCGCGCCAGGTCCGCTTCGGAGTCCAGCAGGAACAGGTACCCGTCCTGGGTGAAGTCGGCGTCCACCCCGGTCCGCTCCTTGAAGTTCCGGATCTCCTCGATGGAATACCGCGAGAGCGCCACGTTCGCAGCGGTCGTGAACTGCAACCGCACCCCGCCGGCGGCCTTGGCGGTCGAACCCGTCCCCAGGGCGTCCTCGCGCTCGAAGACCACCACCCGGCCTACCTTCCGCTCCGCGAGATGGGCGGCGATGGAGGCGCCGATCACCCCGCCGCCGACGATGGCGACCTCGGCGAAGCGTTCCCCCGGCATCACGCCCCGCACCCCGAACGGTCTCGGACCGTTCTCTTTTCCGGCATCGGTTTCGGGGCTCGCACCCGATAAAATTACGCCCCCTTGATCGAGAACAACGGATCAGACGCTGACGGCCCCCTCGACGAGGGGGCGCTGACCCTCACCGACAGTCGCACCGGGGCCGACTACCGCCTCGACATCGAGCACGGCGCGGTGCGGGCCGCTGGGCTCGGGCAGGTGCGGGCGAACTCCGGGGATCCGGGGCTCGCCGCCTACGACCCGGCGTTCAAGAACACCGCCGCCTGCATCAGCCGGATCACCTACATTGACGGCGACAAGGGCATCCTCCGCTACCGCGGCTACCCCATCGAGCAGCTCGCCGAGGGCGGGAGCTACCTCGACATCGCCTGGCTGATCCTGAACGGCGAACTGCCGACCCCCGCCGAGAGCGCGAGCTGGCGGGCCGGGATCACCGGCCTCCAGGCCGTCTCCGACCCGCTACCCCGGATGCTCGGCGGGTTCGCCCCGGACGCGCACCCGATGGCGATGTTCATCGCGCTCCTCTCCGGGCTGGGCGCCCAGCACCCGGACTCGAAGAACGTCACCGACCCCGAGAGCCGCGCGTTCCACATCCGCCGGCTGATCGCCGCCGCTTCGACGCTCGCCGCGATGACCTACCGGCACGGCAAGGGCCTCGCGCCGGTCGCGCCGGACGCGAGCCTGAGCTTCCCCGCGAACTTCCTGCGGATGGTGTTCGGCGAGGACGCCGAGGTGGACCCCGCGCTCGCCCGCGCGATGGACGTGCTCTTCATCCTGCACGCCGACCACGAGCAGAACTGCTCCACCTCCGCGATGCGGGGGGTGGGCAGCTCCCACGCCGATCCGTATTCCTCGGCCGCCGCCGCCGCCGCCGCGCTCTACGGACCGCTCCACGGCGGCGCCAACGAGGCCGTGCTGAAGATGCTCACCGAGATCGGCAGCAAGGATCGGGTGAACGAGTTCCTGACCGAGGTCAAGGGCGGCGGACGCCGGCTCATGGGCTTCGGCCACCGGGTTTACAAGAGCTACGACCCGCGCGCCAAGATCATCAAGCGGACCGCCTACGAGGTCTTCGAGATCACCGGGCGCAACCCGAAGATTGACATCGCGCTCGAACTGGAGCGGATCGCGCTCCAGGAGGACTACTTCGTCCGGCGCCGGCTCTACCCGAACGTGGACTTCTACTCCGGGATCATCTACGAGGCGCTGGGCTTCCCGGTGGGCCTCTTCCCGGTGCTGTTCGCGGTGCCGCGGATGTCGGGGTGGCTGGCCCAGTGGCAGGAGATGCTGGAGGATCCGGAGCAGAAGATCGCGCGGCCGAAGCAGTTGTATCTGGGGTACGACGAGCGGCCGGTCCCGGCGGGGTAGCGGGCTTCGGCCCGGGGACAGACCGTCAAGATGAAGGAAATAGTGGCGGTCATTCTGAATGGGATGTCCCGGATTCCGTTGTCGCCGACGATCTTTGCGGATGAGGTCAGGAGGTCCGATCGAGACGCCTTCCGAAAGGACCTGGAGAAGCTCGGTCGCGATTTCCGGGTAGCTATGGGGCACGAAGAGGACCGACAGCCAAAGGGTCGCGTCGTCCGGAACCCTCAGTAAGCCACCGAACCCGACCACAGCCGATACGGAGAGCGGCCGGTGCCGGCGGGCGGAAGGCCGGCGGTGGAGCCACACGGGCGAGCAGCGTTGCGCCCTCCGCTCGCCTCCGGCGCGCTGTGCCGACCGGAGGTCGGCGCTCCAAGCCGGCGCGCCGTGAAGGAGAACGGCCCGCTGGAGACGGGGACGTGACTTGCGCGAATCTGTTCGTACCCCACAATCGTTGGCGGTCGGCCCGAACACAACGATAACATTGTGTTAGTGATTACCAACGAGAGGCAGTACAGGATTACGCGCAAGAGGGCGGTTGGCTTCGCCCGCGTGATCGAGCAGTTCGACACGGGGTCGGACGAGTGCACGGACTTGCATCCGCGGCTGCTGCGGGCCGAACTGGAAGGCATGAAGAGTCAATTGGCGGAGTTGCGCCAGGAACTTGAGGAGTACGAACAGTTGAAGTCGGCGGATCTGTCGGTGATTTCGGTGGCGTCGTTCGATGAACTTGCGGGCGGCCTGATCAAGGCCAGGATTGCGGCGGGTCTGAGCCAACGCGGGCTTGCAGAACGGCTGAATCTCAAGGAGCAGCAGATTCAGCGGTACGAAGCCGAGGGCTATGCGTCCGCCAGCTTTCGGCGACTGTGTGAGATCGCGCAGGCCTTGGGGATTCGGGTCGAAAACGAGATGCTCCTTCGCGTTGCGCCGGTGTGAAGGCCCTTACCGGGAGGACTGGCCGGCGCTTCCGCGCGCCCGAAGCCGTTGTATCTGGCCTACTGGGAGCGGCCGGTTCCGGCGGGGTGAGGCGACCCGCCGCGCGGCGTGGGTTTGACGACGAGGCCACAAAGGGGCTGAATTCGCCGCGTGAAGACGGTGGGAGGACGAACCCTCAGGAAACGGCTCAGCGAATACCTGCGTGCGGCCCAGGATGGCGAGTCCCTCGCGGTGACCCGGCGCGGTGTCGTCGTGGCCCGGTTGGGTCCTCCCGAAGCCGGTGGCGAGCGTCGGGAGGAAGCACTGCGACCTCAGGCCCGGGCGGGAGACGCCCGCTTGGGGAAGCCCAACCGGCCGGATCTGTATTCCCCGCCGCCGGGACTCGTGTCGAGCGAGGAGGTTCGGGCAGCGCTCGATTGGGTCCGAGGCGAAGGTTGATCCTCTGAGGAGAGCGCTTCGCGGCCCTGCGGGCCGCGTGCCGGTCTGAAGACCGGCGCTCCCAGCCTACGTGCTACCGGTCGGGGCCGGCGTCCCTTCGGCCTTCACGAATCTCCCGAGCCCGGCAGCACCCCGCGGTGGAAGTCCTGGCACTCCCAGACCGCTACGACGGTCGCTCCAACTCGCGAACGCGCGCCGCCTTAGGTGGTCACGCCGTCCAGATCCACGATGACGGGTGCGGCTTCGGTTCGGTGGTCTGTGTCCACCCACGCGTCGCGCAAGCAGTCCGCCAGAATCTGGCTGCCGAGAACCAGGTGAAGCCTCGAAGTGCCTTCCTCGGAGAACTGGAACCCGAAGTTGAAGCCGGCTTTGCCGTCGGGATGGGCTTGGCGGTAGAGGTCCACGAATCCGAGTTCGCAGAGCCGGGCCAATTCCTGCTGTTCCCGTTGGCTGTACGCGCTTCCCGGCTTGGGACGACGACCGTCCGGCAACACGTTGAAATCTCCACACAACAGGCTCGGCCGCTGGGCGTAGCCTTCCTTGCGAACGTGGGTCCGCAGGCACTCCAGCCAAGCCACCCGGGTGTTGATGGCCTTCTCGTTGGCGTCCTTGCGGGGGTTTCCGTACTTGGCCGGGTTTCCGTACGGGGCGTAGATGGACGAGAACCGTATCTGCCCGATGTCCACCGTGAGCAAGCGGGCCCCGTTTGCTTCCGGACAGGGCAGGCCGCGGAAGCGGACCACGGGCTTGGGTAACTCCCGCCGGCTTAGCACGGCAACGCCGTAGTCCGTCGGACAGGTCCGACCGAATGCAGCGCTGTGGTAGCCGGCTTCCTCCAGTGCCTTGGTCGGGAACGCGGTTTCGGGCACGGAGATCTTCTGGAGGGCCACGATGTCGGGCTTCCTGGCCGCGAGCCAGTCCAGGATCCTGGGAAGGCGCTTTCGGATGCTTCGGACGGATGACGTTGCGATTCGCATGGTTTCTTTTCGTCGGGACGCGAACCGTACTTGTGCAGGACGCCAAATGCTGTCAGGGTTTCAGCCGGACCCTGTCGGAGGTTGGCGTTCCAAGCCGTACCTCCCACCTGCGCTCTTGAACTCCACGTTGAGGTGGGAGCCGCCTTGTTCTGGTGGAGTTGCGACGTGCGCGGCGCGGAGCGCCGCGCGTGCCGGTCTGGAGACCGGCGTTCCAAGCCGTATGTGTCACCTGCGCTCTTGAGCTCCACGTTGAGGTAGGAGCTGGCTTGTTCGGGTGGGGTTGTGACGTGCGCGGTGCGGAGCGCCGCGCGTGCCGGTCTGGAGACCGGCGTTCCAAGCCGTACGGGCCACCGGCGCTCTTGGGTTCCGCGTCGGGGTGGGAGCTGGCTTGTTCGGGTGGGGTTGTGCCGTGCGCGGCGCGGAGCGCCGCGCGTGCCGGTCGGAGACCGGCGGTCCAAGCCGTTTCCGTGGTCTGGCTGGGTGGAGCGGGCGTCGCTGCGGGCCTGCGGCCCGCGTGCCGGTCTGAAGACCGGCGCTCCCGGCCCTTAGGCGGCGACGGCGGTTTCGGTGTGGATGGTGGCGAGCAGGTCGCTGATGATGGTGAGGCTTTCGGTGACGACGGCGGGTTCGGCGCCGAAGCCGATGCGGAGGAAGCCGTCGAGCTCGAAGTGCTGGGCGGGGACCACCAGGAGGCTGCGCTCGATGCGGAGGCGTTCGATGAGGTCCTCGGAGCGGATGGGGTGGTGGTAGCGGACGGCGGCGATGGCGCCCGCGACCGGTGGGGTCCAGCTCAGGCGGACGGGGTGGTTCTCATGGGAGGCCACCCAGTCGGTCACCATCGGGAGCTGGCGGCGGATGATGCTGCGGGTGCGCTCCAGGATCTGCGGACGCTTGTCGAGGGCGATCTGGGCGAGGCGGTCGGACATCGCGCTGAGCGCGAGGCTGCTGTAGTCGCGGTGGCCCCAGAGTTCGGTGGCCTTCTCCTCGGTGGTCACCGTCCAGCCGACCCGGAGGCCGGGGAGGCCGAACGCCTTGGAGAGGCCGGCGTTCAGGAGGATGCGGTCCGTGCGGCCCCAGAAGGTCGGGCACTCCTCGCCGCTGAGTTCCGCGCCGCGATAGACCTCGTCGGCGAGGAGCCAGGCCCCCGACCGCTCGGCGGCGGCCACGATCCGGTCCATCTCGGGCTCGGTCAGCACGGCGCCGCTCGGGTTGTTGGGATTGCAGACGAGGATCATCTTGGTCCGGTCGCTGACCGCGGCGTCGAGCGCGTCCAGATCGGGCCGCCAGCCGTTCTCCTCGACCAGGTGGAACGGGATGACCCGGGCGCCGAGCGAGCGGCAGGCCCCGATGATCTGCATGTAGTTCGGGATCATCGCCACCACCTCGTCGCCGGGCGACAGGGTGGTCAGGGCGGAGAGGAAGTTGGCTTCGGCGGTGCCGGTGGTCACGAGGATCTGGTCCACGTTCGATCCGGGGTAGAGCGCCGCGATCCGCTCGCGGAGCGGGATCGTGCCGTTGCTCTGGGTGTAGCCGAGCAGGGTGTCCCCGAGGTCGGCGCCGTCCGTCAGCTCGGCGAACGTCAGCGGGTGGACCCCGCTCTCCGAGATGTTCAGCCGGACGGTGTTCTCCCACCGGCAGAGGCATCGTTCCATCACGAACGGTTCGAACTTCATGGCGTGCGGGCTCCTCTGGTTGTTTTTGCGGTGGGGGCTGTTTCGGAAGGGAATCTTACGGTCCGGAGCTTGGGCGTAGCATTGTGCGAACCCCGCCCGCTCTCTCGATGCTCACCAGCCTGACGCTCCAACGCTTCCGAAGTTTTCGTGGCGCCCGATTGGATCTGGCCAATCCGACTTTCCTCGTAGGGCGTAACGGCTCCGGCAAGAGCAACCTCGCGGATGCGTTCGCCTTTCTGACCGAGGCGATGACTTCTCCGCTGGGCGCGATCCTGGATCGGCGCGGGGGGATGTCGGCGGTTGCGAACCGGCGTTCCGCGAGAGGCCGTCCCGCCAATCTGGGACTGCGGATCGCACTCGAAACGGACGAGATGAAGGCCACCTACGCTTTCGAGATTAGCGCCGCCCGCGATCACGGTGTGGCCGTCACGGGCGAACAGTGTCACGTGCAACCCGTGGAAGGTCCCGCGAGCTGGTTCGAACGGCGCGACGGAGACATCAACAGCAACGCTTCCGGGCTTCGACCGGCGGCGCAACCGGATGCGCTTGCCCTGCCCCTGGTGGGAGGCGACGCCCGCTTCGGGAAGGTTCGGGACTACCTGGCCGCCATCCGGATCTGCCGGATCGAGCCGTCGCGGCTGAGGGAATTGCAGGATCCGGACGGCGGAACCCGCCTGCGTCCCGCCGGTCAGAACTCCGCCAGCGTCCTGCGCGCGATCCAGCGCGAATCGGCGATGGATTGGGAAATGCTGCGAGAATTGCTTCAGAGCATCGCTCCGGGCGCCATCACGGTGCAGCCGAAGCGGCTGGGCGACAAGCTCACAATCGAGTTCGCCCAGGACTGGGGACAGGCGCACCCCGTCCGTTTCCCGGCGACCGGTATGTCCGATGGAACCCTTCGAGCGGTAGGCCTGCTGGCCGCCGTCTTTCAGCGGCCCCGGCCATCCATGCTCGTCGTCGAGGAACCGGAGGCCACGATCCATCCCGGCGCCTTGGGAGCGGTTCTCGACCTCCTGCGGCTCGCGAGTCGGCGTATGCAGGTCGTCGTGACGACCCATAGTCCGGAGTTGCTGGACGCCAAGTGGATTCGCGACTGCCACCTCCGTATCGTCTCGTGGCAGCACGGACACAGCCAGGTCGCACAGGTCTCCGAATCGGTGAGGGAGACGTTCGCCGACCACCTCATGGGCGCCGGCGAGATGCTGCGGATGAACGCGCTGACCCCCGAACCGGTTCTGGACGACGGTTTCCTGGGCCAGAGGCTTTTTGAAGAGCTTCAAAAACTCTAGGGATTGAAGATCCAGCCAGTCGTCGAAGGCCACGGCGATGCCGCAGCTCTACCGATTCTCCTCCGCCGTTGGGTGGATGCCGCCCGTTGCTGGGAGGTAGGTGTTGGCGCGCCGCTCAGGCTGCCCCGCACCCGGCTGATCCGACGGGACGGCCTCGAGAGAGCGGTTCGCACCGCGCTGCGGCAACCGGGATGCGGTTCCATCCTGATCCTGCTTGACGGTGACGACGACTGTCCTGCGGATCTGGGGCCCCGAATGCGGGAATGGGCGAGTGGGGAAGCGGGGGGCCTTCCCTGCGAGGTCGTTGTGGCGCACCGCGAATACGAGGCGTGGTTCCTTGCGAGCCTCGTTTCCTTGCGCGGGGCGTGCGGAATTGGCCATGGCGCGCCGCCCTTTCCGGACCCGGAGCGGCCCCGCGACGCGAAGAGGCGGCTGACGGAGCGGATGGTCTCGGGCCGCAGCTACTTGGAAACGACCGATCAGCCGGCCCTCAGCGTCCGGTTCTCGCTGGCCGCGGCGTACCAGCGCAGCCGCTCCTTTCGGAAAATGGCGCATTCGTTCGGCGCGCTGGTGCGGGGCATGGGAAGAGACCTCGAACCGTGGCCGCCATCGTCCTGGGCAGCGCCGCCCGAGCCACCCGCCTAACATTCCACCCATGACGGAGCGGAATCCCACCCGGCGGGTGGCCATCGGGAACGTCGCGGTGGGCGACGGGAACCCGATCGTGGTGCAGAGCATGTGCGCCACCCACACCCAGGACGTGGAGGCGACCGCCGCGCAGGCCGAGGCGCTCCGGGAAGCCGGGGCGGGGATCGTGCGGATCGCGGTGGACAGCCGGAAGGACGTCGAGGCGCTGGCCGAGATCCGGCAGCGGACCGCCGCGAACCTCGCGGTGGATCTCCAGGAGAGCTACCGGCTCGCCGAGACCGTCGCCCCGCACGTGGACAAGATCCGCTACAACCCGGGCCACCTCTGGCACCACGAGACCTCGCGGCCGGTGGCCGACAAGGTGAAGTACCTCGCCGGGGTCGCCGGGGAGCACGACTGCGCCATCCGCATCGGGGTGAACTGCGGCTCCATGGACCCCGCGCACCAGGACCGTTTCCACGACGACCCGGTGGGGGCGATGGTGCAGTCCGCCGCCGAGCACTGCGAGATGCTCGACCGGCTGGGGTTCACCCGCTACGTGGTGTCCCTCAAGGACTCGGACCCCGCGAACGTGATCGAGGGGAACCGCCGCTTCGCCGGCGAACGGCCCGACGTGCCGCTCCACCTCGGGGTCACCGAGGCCGGGATGCCGCCCGAGGGGGTCATCAAGACCCGAATCGCCTTCGAGCAGCTCGTCAGCCGGGGCATCGGGGACACCGTGCGGGTCTCGCTCACCCTGCCGAACCCGCGGAAGCCCGAGGAGGTGACGGCGGGCCACCAGATCCTCACCGACATCGCGAACGGCCGGTTCCGCTCGGTCCCCGAGTTCCCGAAGGACAAGCTGAACATCATCTCCTGCCCCTCCTGCTCGCGGGTCGAGAACGAGAAGTTCATCGAGCTCGCCGAGGACGTCCGGGAGATGACCCGCTACGCCGAGCGCCACGCGATCACCATCGCGGTCATGGGCTGCCGGGTGAACGGCCCGGGCGAGACCGACGACGCCGACCTCGGGCTCTGGTGCGGCCCGGCGTTCGTGAACCTGAAGAAGGGGCCGGAGTCGCTCGGGGCCTATCCCTACGACCGGATCCTCGACCGGCTCAAGGTCGAGGTGGACCGCCTGATCGCCGACCGCGCGAACTGACCGGGGCGCGTCCGGAACCGGGCGCCGGGGCTGCCGGAAGCCGCCCGGACTACCGGGAGTCGCCGGGGCGCGGCATGCGGTAGCCGACGCCGCGTTCGGTCAGGATCCAGACCGGCTTCCGCGCGTCGTCGCCGAGCTTGCCGCGGAGCCGCTTGGCGAAGGCCCGCACGATCTTCGGCGTGGTGTGGCCGCGGCCGGCCCAGACCTGGCGCAGCAGGGAGTCGTAGGTGGACACCCGTCCCGCGTTGACCGAGAGCACCCGGAGCAGGTTGTACTCGGTGGCCGTCAGCTCCACCGGGCGCCCGGCCACCGTCACCCGGCGGGCGTCGTAGTCAATGGAGAGGTCTCCCAGCACGAACGGCTCCGGCGGATTCCGGCGCCGGAGCGCCGCTCCGACCCGCGCCACGAGTTCCGTGTCCGAGAAGGGTTTGACGATGTAGTCCTCGGCGCCGGCATCGAGCGCGTGGGCGACCGTCTCGCCCCGCCCGTAGCCCGAAATGAACACCACCGGAAGGTCCGACAGTTCCGGCACGCTCTCCATCATCTTGATCCCATCGGTTCCGGGCAGCACCAGGTCGAGCACGACCAGCGCCGGCTTCTCCGTCCGGATCAGGCGCTGCACTTCGCGGTGGTCGCCGGTCATCACCGGGAAGTACTCCGCGTTCGTGAGAGCCTCGCGCACCTGGCGCAGCGTCTCGGGATCGTCGTCCACCACCAGGATGCGGGTCCGTTCGCGTCCGTCCCGCGTGACGGACGCCGGCCTCCGCCCCACGCCGGACACGCGCACCACCCCCTCCGCGGCCGGGATCGTGAAGGTGAACCGCGCTCCCCGGCCCGGTCCGCCGCTCTCGGCCCGGATGCGTCCACCGTGCGCTTCGACGAGACCCTGGCAGATGGAGAGGCCGAGGCCGCCCCGGACCCCGCGTTCCCGGTCGCCGGAGTACTTGCGGAACAGGTGCGGCAGGCGGTCGGGGGGGATGCCCCGGCCTTCGTCGGAGACCGAGATCGCGAGGTGCGCGCCGTCGCGCGCCGCGGTCACCCGGATGGGAGAGGACTCGGGGGAATGCCGGGCGGCGTTGGACAGCAGGTTGATCAGCACCTGGGGGATGCGCTGGCGGTCGGCCATTGCCGGGGGCAGGTCCGGCGGCAGCTCGATCAGGAGGGCGTTCCGGCCACCGGCGGAAAGGAAGGTGGTTCTCGCCCGGTCCACCAGATCCGCCACCTCCGTCGGCTCGGGCGCGATCGACAGGGTGCCGGTCTCGATCCGTCCCGTATCGAGCAGGTCGCTGATGAGGCCGCTCATGCGGTCCACCTGCTCGTCAATGATGCGGAAGAACTGCCGGGTCTCGGCGGGATCGAGGTTTCCGGGACCACCGAGCACCGTGGTGGCGGCGCCCTTGATCGAGGTCAACGGCGTGCGCAGCTCGTGGCTCACCAGGCCGAGGAACTCGGTCCGCGTGCGTTCCAGTTCCTGGAGCGGCGCCAGGTCCTGCAGCGTGACCACCACCGTGGCCACCGCGCCGTCCTTACCGCGGACCGGCGTGACGTTCAGCAGCGTCGTCACGCGGCGCCCGTCGGGAACCGACAGCACGATCTCTTCGGCGCGCACCGGTTCGGCGCTCTGCAGCGCCCGGGCGAGGGGCAACTGGTCGAGGGCGTACTCGCGCCCGTCGGCGCGGCGGCAGGTCAGGGTCTCCAGCAGGTCCTCGTAGGAGCGCCCGGAGTTCCGCAGACTCTCCATGATCCGCTTCGCCTCGAGGTTGAACGAGAGCGCCCGGCCGCTCTGCGCGTCGAACGTCACGACCCCCACCGGCGAGGTCTCCACCAGCGCCTCGAGGTCGGCGCGCGCCCGCTGCTCGTCGCGGTAGGCGCGGGCGTGGGCGATCGCGGCCGCCGCCTGGGCGGCGAACAGCACCAGGATCTCTTCGTCTTCGGCGGTGAACGTGGCGCCGCCCTCCTTCCCGGAAAGGAAGAAGCTGCCGACATGGACGTCGCGATGGCGCATCGGCGTCCCCTGGAAGGTCCCGGCCGGCAGCCGGTCCGGGGAGAAGCCGAGGCCGCGGACGAAGGCATGCGTGTCCGTGATCCGGAGCGGCGCGGGAAGGTCGCGCAGGTGTTCGAAGAGGCGCGGACCGTCCGGCCACTCCACGAGCCGCCGCCTGTCCTCGTCGGAGAGGCCGGAGGTGACGAATTCCTGGGCCCTGCCCGTCTCGTCCACCGTGGCGATGACGCTGCACCGGGCCCCCGTCAGCTCCCGCGCGCCTTCCACCACCGCGCGCAGCACCGTTTCGAGGTCGAGGCTCCGGCCGATGCGCAGCATCGCCGCCGCCAGGTTGGAGACGGCGTCGGCGCCCGCGGTGTTCCCCTTCGCCGGATCGGCGGGAAGGCTCATCCGGTCCCCTCGCCGCCCGTGATGCGGCGCCGCCCGGTCAGGGTGGCGGCGGGTCGGTCGGACACGATCCAGAAGGTCGCAGGGTGGGCAGAAAGTTCGCTTTCGCCCGTGATTTTACATCATCGGTTCGCGCTGCATTCACTTTTTGTCCCGGCCGCGGCGGACTCGCCACCTCCCATCCGCGTACCGGCCGGTCCGCCCGCCCGCTACCCGTCGCGCCGGGCGACGAGATCCTGCTGGCGGGCGCTGTAGGCGAGCTGGCGGTCCTTCAGTTGCTGCCGCCGGGTCCTCGTCCACCAGTCCAGTTCGTCCTCGCCGATCTCGGGCGCCGCGATGAGTTCCTTCTCCACGAGCCCGAGCACGTGCATCAGGAAATATGCCTCGTCGCGCGGATACCCATCGGCCGTCGGCGTCACGCGCCAGTCGGAGCGTCCCGAGGCCAGCTCCGAGAACCCGGAGCCCGGCATGCGCACCTCTCCGAGGAGGCGTTCGCCGGCAAAGGGGTCCCCGCCGCGGGCACCCGTCATGGACGCGTGGTAGCACTGGAGGAGCCGGCGGTCGAGCGCGTGCGGCGGGCTGAAGCGGGTCGTCCCGCCGAAGGTGAGGGTGGCGTAGAAGATGCCGCCCGGGGCGACTAGCCGGCGCCCGAGCGCGAACGCGGTGCCCGGCGGGACCAGGTCCCAGAACGACTGCGCGATCAGCAGATCGAAGGAGGCCTCGTCCCGCTCCCCGAATCCATCGGGCGCGGCGGCCTCGCGCAGGCGCACCTCGAGGACCCGGTCGCGGCCCTCGCAACAGAGGCACTCCGCATCGCGGGCGACGTCGTGCAGTCCCTCGTCCGCCGCCCAGGCGCGGACTTCGTCCCGATAGGCGTCGAGCAGGTCACCGGCCCGGTCGGTGGCGGTGAACTCCACGCGCCGGAACGGCGCGAGGAGCCCCATCCAGGACCGGAACGCGCCTCCCGCGCCGCCCCCGATCTCAACGACCCGGACGGTCCGGTCCTCCGGCCACTCCCTGAGAGCCCGGACGAACGCCTCCCGCACCCGCGGATTCACGGCCCGCGCATCCACGGAGCCCTTGGCCCGCAGATAGCGGAGCACGCCGCCCGAGGCGGGCACGCTGCCTATTTCTTGCGCCGCTTCGGCCGACGCTTTCCGGTCGTGCCCTGGAAGATCTTGCCGCGTTTGGTTCGACGGTCGCCTTTACCCATGGCACGGGATTGTAACGAGGTGGCACGGAGTCCGGGGACGTTTCGCCTCCCCTTCGGACCCTCACCGGGAGGAAACCCCGGGCGCGTGTCCTCCTGCGCACCCCGCCGGCAATGAGAACCGCGGAAACGGCCGCGAACTCCCTTTTCTTACAATCGCGCCATGCGGATTGACCTCAACTGCGACATGGGCGAGAGCTTCGGCAACTATGACCTCGGGTGCGACGAGGAGATCCTCGAGATCGTCACCTCGGCGAACGTGGCGTGCGGTTTCCACGCCGGCGACCCGGTGATCATGGACCGCACCGTGGGGATGGCCATCGCGCAGGGCGTCGCCGTGGGCGCGCATCCCGGCCACCACGACCTGCGGGGCTTCGGCCGCCGGCCCATCCAGGCGCCGCCGGACGAGGTCGAGGCCGACGTCCTCTACCAGGTGGGGGCGCTCGCCGCCTTCGTCCGCTCCCGGAACGGCCGGATGGTGCACGTGAAGCCGCACGGCGCGCTCTACAACCAGGCGGTCGGCGATCCGAAGCTCTCCGCGGCGCTCGCGCGGGCGGTGGCCCGGGCGGACCGGGACCTCGTCTTCGTGGGCCTCGCCACCGCCACCACGATGCGCGCGGCCGCCGAGGCCGAGGGGCTCCGCTTCGCGGGCGAGGCATTCGCCGACCGGGTCTACAACCCGGACGGCACGCTCCAGTCGCGGCGGATCCCGGGTTCCGTCATCCACGACCCTGAGAAGGCGGCGGCGCAGGCGGTCGCGATCGCGCAGGGAACGGTGATCGCCCACGACGGCACCGAAGTCCCGGTGGCGGCCGAGACCCTCTGCCTCCACGGGGACAACCCGGCGGCGCTCGAGAACGCCCGCACCGTCCGGCGCCGGCTCGAAGCGGCCGGGGTGGCCGTCCGCGCCCTCGGTTAGCGGGGACCCCTCGGAGTCGGATTCGGTGTCCGGCAGCGGGGAGCCCCTCATCCGGAACGCCGGCGAAGCCGCCTTCTCCGTCGAGTTCGGGAACGAGATCTCCCGGGAGTTGAACGCCAAGGCCACCGCCCTCGCCGCGCTTCTCGAGCGCGAGCCCTTCGACGGCTACCGGGAGGCGATCCCCACCTTCCGCTCGGTGCTGGTCTTCCACGGCCCGGAGGCGGACCGGCAGGCCATCCGGTCCCATGCCCTCGACCTCGCCCGCCGCGCCGGCCGGGAGCCCGAGCCCGCGCCGCGCCACCTCGAGTTCCCCTGCGTCTATGACGGGGAAGACCTCCCGGAGGTGGCGGCCGAGGTCGGCGTCTCCGTCGAGGAGCTGGTCCGCATCCACTCGGAACGCGAGTACCGCGTCTTCATCATCGGGTTCACGCCGGGGTTCCCCTACCTGGGGATGGCGGACCCCCGCCTCGACATCCCGCGGCGCTCGGTCCCCCGGGTGCGCGTCCCGGCGGGGGCGGTGGCCATGGCCCGCGCCCAGACCGGCATCTATCCGTGGGTCACGCCGGGCGGCTGGCACCTCCTCGGGCGGATGGATCCGGCGCTCCTCTTCGACCCCGGCAAGAGCCCGCCGAGCGGCTGCCTGCCGGGCGACCAGGTGCGGTTCCTGCCGGTGGACGAGTTGCCCGAGCGTCCCGCCGGGGAGGCCGCCGCCCCGCCGCCCCCCGAGGGGCCGCCGGCCGTCGAGGTGGAGCGCGGCGGCCTGCTCACCACCGTCCAGGACCTCGGCCGCCCCGGCTACCAGCGCTACGGGGTCCCCTGGTCGGGGGCCGCCGACCCGGCGTCGCTCCGCTTCGCCAACCGGGCGGTCGGGAATCCGGACGGCGCCGCGGGGCTCGAATGCACCCTGATGGGCCCGGTGCTCCGCTTCCGCCGTCCCGTGCTGACCGCGCTCGGGGGCGCCGACCACCGGGGGGTCCTCCACCTCCCGGGCGGCGGCCGCTGGCCGGTCCCGGTGGGGACCTCCTTCCTCGCGCCGGCGGGCAGCGTCCTCCGCTTCTCCGGTCCCCCGGCGGGGATGCGGACCTACCTGGCGTTCGCCGGCGGGGTGGAGGTTCCCGACGTGCTGGGGTCCCGGGCCACCTACCTCACCGCCGCCTTCGGGGGGTTCGAGGGCCGCGCGCTCCGCTCCGGCGACCGCCTCCACGTCGGCCCCGCCCCCGAGGGCGCCCGCGAGAACCGGTTCGAGCCCGACGCGCGCCGCCCGCCGGCGGCCGGGCCGCTCCGGCTCCGCATCAGCCTCGGTCCGCAGGAGTTCGCTTTCACCGAGGCGTGCGTGGAGCGCCTCTCCGAGCTGCGCTTCACGGTCTCGAACGACTCGAACCGGATGGGCGTCCGGCTCGACGGTCCCATCCTCGAACACCGCGAGGGGATGAAGGAGATCGTCTCGGACGCGAACCCGCACGGCACGATCCAGGTGCCCCCCGGCGGCCACCCCATCGTCATGGGCGCCGACCAGGGCATCACCGGCGGCTATCCCAAGATCGGAACCGTGGTGGCTCCGGATCTCGCCCGGCTCGCCCAGGCGCTCCCGGGGGCCGAGGTGGGGCTCGACGTCGTGTCGCTGGAGGAGGCGCGGGAGATCACCCTCGCCGACCTGGCGCGGCGGCGCGTCTGAGTTCCCCTCAGGACCCGTTCAGCCTTGAAAATTGGACGCGCGACGTCCAATTTTCAAGGTAGTTCAGCCTCCTTCAGGCGTTCCGTGGCGGTCCGATCTCCGCCGAGACGCCGAAGAGTTCCCCGATCCTTTCCCTGAGCAGATCGCGGGTCTCCCGGAACCGGCCGAGCATCTCCTCCTCGCCCCAGGCTTCCGCCGGGTCGTCGAGCGGCCAGTGGAGGCGGCGGACCCGGCCGGGCGCCACCGGGCAGACCTCCTCGGCGCAGAGGGTGACCACCAAGTCGGCGCGCTCGAGGTGGATCTCGTCCATGCCCTTCGAGCGCGCCCGGCTGATGTCGATGCCGATTTCGTCCAGCACCCGTACCGCCATCGGGTGGACCCGCCACGGGTTCGATCCGGCGCTCAGCACGATGGTCCCGGCGGGCGCGATCCGGCGGGCGAGCGCCTCGGCGAGCTGGCTGCGGGCCGAGTTGGCGACGCAGAGGAACACGACGGTCCGGGGGACGCTCGGGTCGCGGTTGGCCACGGTCGGCGCGGATTCTACGGCGCTATCCTTCGCGCCTTCCCGGGACCGCTCGCGCCCGCAGTTGGCCCGGTTCGCTTCCCCGCCGATGTTTCGTCGCGTTTCGTTGTTTCCCGCGTCCGCGCTTCTCCTGGCGTTGGCCGCCGGGCTCGCGGGCTGCGGCGAACCCGACGTCCGGGAGCGGCTCTCCGGAGCGCCGGAGACGGTCCCGCCGCCCGCCGCTCCGGCGGCGGACGACCCCCGTCCCGCGCTGGTCGCGTTCGGGGACAGCCTCACCGCCGGCTACGGGATTGACCTCGACGAGGCCTGGCCGGCGCGGTTGCAGGAACGCCTCGACGCCGCGGGGTTCGCGTACCGCGTCGTGAACGCCGGGGTGTCCGGGGAGACCACCTCGGGCGGGCTGCGGCGCCTCCCCTTCGTCCTCGACCGGAACCCGGACGCCGCACTGGTGGTCATCGCGCTCGGCGGGAACGACGGGCTCCGCGGCGTCCCCGTGGACGTGATGATGGACAACCTCGAGGCCATGATCCGGGAGGCCGAAGGACGCGGCCTGAAGGTGCTGCTGGCCGGGGTCCCCGCGCCCCCCGAGCTCGGCCGGGACTACGAGGACGGCTTCGCCGAGACGTTCCGGGACGTGGCCGGAGCCACCGGCGTGCCGCTGCTGCCGAGCCTGCTCGAGGGGGTGGCGGGCGTCGCCGAGCTGAACCAGCGCGACGGGATCCACCCCACCGCCGAGGGGGCGCTCCGGCTGGCCGATAACGCCTTCGCCGCCCTGAAGCCGCTCCTTGCGGAACCTCCCGCGGCGACCGCCGTTCCCTGAGAGAAGCGATGATCCTGGCGACCGGCCTCGAGAAGACGGTCCGGAGCGGCGACCGCGACCTCACCATCCTCAGCGGACTCGAACTGTCGGTCCCCGCGGGCGAGATCGTCTGCGTCCGGGGTCCCTCCGGCTGTGGAAAGTCCACCCTGCTCGGACTGCTCGCCGGGCTCGACCACCCGACCGCGGGCGCGGTGGAAGTGGCGGGCACCGACCTCACCGGCCTCGACGAGGAGAGCCTCGCGCGGTTCCGGTCGAAGAACATCGGCTTCGTCTTCCAGTCCTTCCACCTGCTGCCCAACCTGACGGCGCTCGAGAACGTGGCGGTGCCCCTCGAGATCGCGGGGGCCGGCGACGCGGTGGAGCGGGCGCGGGAACTCCTCGACTCCTTCGGGATCGGCGAACGGGCGCACCACCTGCCGTCCCAGATGTCCGGCGGCGAGCAGCAGCGGGTGGCCATCGCCCGGGCGGTCTCCAACGAGCCGCGGGTGGTGTTCGCCGACGAGCCCACCGGCAACCTCGACGAGGAGACCGGGGCCCGGATCGCGGAACTGCTGGTCGGGGTGCGCGACCGCACCGGGGCCACCGTGCTGGTCGCGACCCATGACACGGAACTCGCGGAGCGCGCCGACCGCCGGCTGCTGCTCCGCGGCGGCCGGCTCCACGACGACACGCCCGCCGTGGAACCCGCCCCCGAGCCGGCGCTCGCCGGCGTCTGACCGAACACACCATGCGGTTCGCGGTCCGGATGGCCTTCCGGGAACTCCGGTCCTCCGCCCGCCGGCTGGCGCTCTGCTTCGTCGCGGTCGGCATCGGCGTGGCCGCGATCGTGGTGCTCCGGTCGGCGGCGGACAGCCTGCAGGCGGCGCTGACCGGCGAGTCGCGCTTCCTGATGGCCGCCGACGTGACGGTCTCCACCGGCGAGGGCTTCACCGACGAGACCGAGGTCCTCTTCGACGACGTGGCGTCCGGCCACCCGCTCACCGGCGTGTCGCGTTCGGTGCAGATCGCGACGCTCGCGCGCTCGGCCGACGACCCGCTCCGGGGCGCGATGGTCGAACTCAAGGGGGTGGACGGCGCCTTCCCGCTCTACGGCGCGATGGAGGTGGCCGGCGCGCGCTTCGGCCCGGAGCTGCTCGGCGGGCGGGGGGCGCTGGTGCGGCCGGAGGTTCGGGTCCGGCTGGGCCTCGAAGTCGGGGACCCGATCGTGCTCGGCGGCGAACCCTTCGAGGTGCGCGGGGATCTCCTCAAGGAGCCGGGGGCGGGGATTGACTTCTTCCGGCGCGGGCCGCGGGTGCTGGTGGCTCTCTCCGACCTGGAGGCGACCGGGCTGCTCGACGTCCCGGAGCGCGCCCGCTGGGAGGTCCTGTTCGCGGTGGCGAACGAGGAGGCGGTGGGCGGGCTCGCGGCCGGTCTCCGGGCGGCGCTCGAGGACCAGCCCGTCCGGGTGCGGACGTTCCGGCAGACGGGGGACCGCCTCGCCCGGCGCATCCGGCGCGGCGAGGACTACCTGAGCCTCGCGGGCTTCGTGATCCTGCTGCTCGGCGGCATCGGGGTCTTCAGCGTGGCGCGGGCCTTCACCCGCCAGAGCCTGCCCTCCGCGGCCATCGAGCGCTGTCTCGGGGTGCCCTCGCGCACCATCCTCCTGATCGCGCTCCTGCAGATGGCGGTACTCGCGGGACTCGCGAGCGCCTTCGGCATCGCCGCCGGAGCGGCGGCGCTCCAGTTGTTCATCCCCGAGGTGGAGGTGGGGGGCCTGCAGGTCGCGGCGCGGCTCACCCCGGCGGCGGCGCTCCAGGGCGCGCTCACCGGCGGCCTCGTCTCGCTGCTCTCCGCGGTCTTCCCGCTGCTGCCGCTCCGCCGGGTCCGTCCGCTGGGGCTGCTGCGGAGCGGGGACATGCTGGACGAGCGGGGATCCCCGGCCGCCCGGCGGCTCGAGGGCGCGGTGGCGGCGGGGGCGGTGCTCGTGTTCTTCGGGTTCGCGGGCTGGCAGTCGGGATCGCTGCGGATCACCCTCGCGGTGACCGGCGGGTTCGTGCTGGTTGCGGTGCTGCTCTGGATCCTGGGCGGCCTGATCCTCCGCGGCCTGACGCCGCTCGCCGCCGCCCGCACCTTCGCGGTGCGCCACGCGGTGCGCACCGTGCTCCGCGGCGCGCGCCAGATCCGGGTGGTGCTGGTCGCGCTCGGGGTGGGGGTGTTCCTGGTGCTCGCCACCGTGGGCATCGAGCGGAACGTCCAGCGCGAGTTCAGCTTCCAGGAGGGCAGCGACGATCCCGATCTCTTCTTCCTGGACATCCAGGCCGACCAGGCGGACGGGGTCCGCGCGAACGCGGCGGCGCGGGGGTTCCCCGACATCAACCTGATTCCGGTGCTCCAGACCCGGATCCACGGGATCTTCGGCCGCGAGGTGCACCTCGAGGACCGGGCCGCGGTGCGGCGCGCCGGGGGGCTGTCGCGGGAATACACGGTCAGCTCGCGCGACTGGCTCGAAGACAACGAGATCGTCACCGAGGGCGCGTTCTGGGGCGAGCGGCCCGCCGAGGGCGCCGAGGTGTCCATCGAGAACTGGGTGCAGGAGGACCGCGGCGTCCAGCTCGGGGACACGATGCGCTTCGAGATCATGGGCGAGACGCTCGACGCGCGGGTCACCTCGATCCGCGACGTGGAGTGGCGGAACGCCCGGAACGGCGGGTTCACCTTCCTCTTCCACCCGGACAGCGTGGCGCACTTCCCCATGTCCTACGCCGGCTTCGTCCGGGGGCCGGACGACGTGGTGGAGCGGGCCCGCTTTCAGGGGGCGGTGGTGGGCGAGTTCCCGAACGTCTCGGTGGTGGACCTCCGCGACGTGCTGGACACCATGCAGCAGGTGGCGGACAGCGTCGCGCTCGCGATCCGCATCGTGGGCCTGATCGCGCTGGTCGGCGGCCTGCTGATCCTGATCGGCACCGTCGCGGTCCACATCGGGGCCCGCCGCCGCGAGACGGCGGTGCTCCGGGTGTTCGGCGCGGGCCGCAACCGGGTGGTGGCGATCACCCTGCTCGAACACAGCGTCATCGGCGCGGTGGCGGGCGCCGCCGCGGCGGTGGGGGCCTCGGCCACCGCGTTCTTCGTGGTGCGGGAGATCATGCAGCTCCCCTTCGAGGCCGACCCCTCGCTCATCCTGTTCGCGATCGGGCTCCCGGCGCTGGGCGCGGCGGGCGTGGGGGCGCTCGCGGCCGTGGACATCCTCCGGCGCAAGCCGCTCGGCGTCCTCGCTGACTAGGAGCGCCGGAAACAGGAAAGCATGAACTTCGATCCTTCCACCCACCTCTCTGCTCTCGAACGCGCCGTTTCCTCCGGCGAACGCGAGGGAGAGCCGGCCCGCGCCGTCACGCTGTCCCGCTGCTTCGGGGCGACGGCCCCGGACCTCTGGGACGCGGTGACGAACCCCGAGCGGCTGCCGCGCTGGTTTGCCCCGGTGAGCGGCGACCTCGAAGCGGGTGGCCGCTACCAGATCGAGGGGAACGCCGGCGGCGTCATCACGGAGTGCGAACGGCCGTCCCACCTCGCCCTGACCTGGGAGTTCGGGGAAGACGTGAGCTGGGTCGAGGTCTCGGTCGCGGACGAGGGGGCGGGCCGCGCGCGGCTCACACTCACGCACACCATGCGACCTTCCGACCATTGGGACACGTACGGGCCCGGGGCGACCGGTGTGGGCTGGGAACTGGGTTTTCTGGGGTTGGCGCTCCACCTCGCCGACCCCGCGGCGCCGAAGCTGGACGAGGCCGCGTTCGCCGCATCGGGCGACGGCAGGGCGTTCATCGCCGGGAGCGGCAAGGGTTGGGAACGGGCGGCGGTCACCGCCGGCGCCGACCCCGGCGCCGCGCGGATGGCGGCAAAGCGCACGACCGCGGCCTATACGGGCGAGTCCGCCTAGCAGGCGGCCTCGTCGCGCAGCATCAGACCCGGAAGCCGAGCTCGGCCGCGACCGCCCGCTGCCGCTCGTTCAGCGTGACGAACGCCGTCTCGCGCGGGTCCGGTGCCGCAAAGAGAGCGTTGGCCAGATGCCACATATCGGCACCGCGTAGATATCCGGCCTCCAGAACCGCCTCGATCTCTTCCGCGAGTGGCCGGAAGGGATACACCCAGCGAATCCGGGCAACGTAACGCGGAGCGAACGGAATGCCCTCCCGCGCAAGCACCGACCGCAACTCGGCTTCCAGAAGGTTCGACGAGCAGAGGGCGCCGTACCGCAGCAGACGCTCTCCGAGCGCCGCACTCCCCTCTTCCCGGAACGCGATCGCCACGATGGCCGAGGAATCCACGTAGGCAAGGCTCACCGGCTAATCCCGCTCGTCAAGGAATCGTTGTAGCGCCCCCGGCCGGTGAGCGATCGGTTCGAGGGGAGCATTGGGGTCCGCCGCGGGCGAAATGAGACCACGGCGCTCCATTTCCTCGAGGTGCTCTTCGAGCGTCTTCTTTTTCTTCTTCTCGATCGGCCGGATCTCGGCCACCGGTTTCCCGTGGTAGGAGATGTGCACGGTGCGTCCCTCGCGGACCAGTCGGATGACTTCGGAAAAGCGGGCTTTCGCCTCGTAGGTGGTGTAGGTCAAGGTCATGGTCAATGTTGGACTAGTCAGACCAGTCTAACACCGGTGGTGAAACCCACGGGAGCGCCGAGACGCGCCAGTTGCCGTGAAGAGCGGTCCCGCCGGTCCGCGTCGGAGCGCCAGCCTCCGGCTGGCATCGCGCGGGAGCGCGAAACCGTCATGTGGGAGCGCCGGTCTTCAGACCGGCACGCGCTGCGCAAGCGCGCAGCGCACGGCACCACGCTGGCTGGGGGGATGGCGCTCCGTTCTCGGTTCATCACCGCAGACAGCGACACGACATCCGCGGGCCTTCGGCACGCTGTGCCGCTCTGAAGAGCGGCGGTCCCAGCCTCAGGTCTCCGCGCCCGATGCCAGGCTCTCCAGCCACGCCTCGGGGATGCGGACCGCGACCACCTCTCCCTCCGCCGTGACGACTCCGTCCGCCTCCACCCGCACCGCGACCCGCACCTTGCGGTCGCCGATCTCCGTCGCCCGGGCGCGGAGCACGAGTTCGACGCCGAGGGGCGTGGGCTTGCGGTAGTTCACCTGCAGCGACCCCGTCACGAAGCGGAGGGGCGGGTCGCTGTCCATGGGGCGCCCCGCCGCCCGGTACGCCTCCCAAGCCGCGGTGCCGGTGCCGTGGCAGTCCACCAGCGACGCGATCAGGCCGCCGTACACCGCTCCGGGGACTGCGGTGTGGAAGGGCTCCGGGGTGAAGCGGCAGACCGCCTCGTCGCCCTCGGCGAAGCTCCGGATTCGGTAGCCGTCCGGGTTGCGGGCGCCGCACCCGTAGCAGTGCTTCGTGGTGTCCGGGTAGTAGTCCTGAAACGCCTTCCGCTCGTCCGCCGGGCTCATGCCGCGCGCACCAGCGCGACGAAGAGACAGCCCCAGGCGGCGATGAGGCACAGCCCGCCCAGCGGGGTCACCGGACCGAGCCACGACGGCCCGCCGAGCGCCAGCCAGTAGAGGCTCCCGGAGAACAGCACGATCCCGGCGGTCATCAGCGCCCCGGCCAGCGAGGCGGGGGCGCCGAGGTCCCGCGCCACCAGCGCCCCGACCGCCAGCAGGCCCAGCCCGTGGATCAGGTGGTAGCGGACCGCGGTCTCGAACGTCTGGAGCGACTTCGCGTCCAACCGGGGCGCCAGCCCGTGCGCGCCGAAGGCGCCGGCGACCACCCCGAGCGCCATCGCGGCGGCGCCGACCGCAAGCCACGGCATCGGAAGCCCCGGTCAGCGCGCCGTCTGCCCCATCCGCAGCGCCTTCTGCGGGGTCATCGGCTCGTCCGGATAGAGCGAGGCCACCTGGTCCGCGTAGCCGTTGAAGAGCGGGGTCGGGAAGTTGCTCCGGTCGTCCAGCCAGTAGGACTCCGCCTGGCTCCAGCGCGGGTGCGGGATGTTCGGGTTGATGTTCGACAGGAACCCGTACTCGTGCTGCTGCATCTCCCAGAAGAAGGGCGGCTGCCGCCGGGTCAACTCGATCTTCACCACCGCCTTCGGCCCCTTGTAGCCGTACTTCCAGGGGATCGCCAGCCGGATCGGCGCGCCGTGCTGGCGGACCAGCGGGTCGCCGTAGATGCCGGTGGCCACGAACGCCAGCGGGTGCATCGCCTCGTCCATCCGGAGCGCCTCGTGGTACGGCCAGGGGTACCAGTTGCTGGACGCGAGGCCCGGCATCTCCTCGGGCCGGTTCAGCGAGGTGAACGCCACGAACCGGGCGTTGGCGTTCGGCTCCACCGCGTCCAGCAGCGCCGACAGCGGGAACCCGGTCCAGGGCACGTTCATCGCCCAGCGCTCCACGCAGCGGAAGTGGTAGATCCGCTCCTCGTGCTCGAACTTGAGCAGGTCGTCGAGATCGAAGGTGCGCGGCTTGTCGCACTCGCCGGTCACCTCGACGGCCCAGGGAATGGGCTGGTAGTCGCCCGCGAGCTTCCAGACCGCGCCGCCGCGACCCGCGAGGAACTCGTAGAAGTTGTTGTGCGAACCCGCCACCTCGCGCGCCGTCAGCTCCTGGCGCTCGATCATCTCGGGGATCCGGTAGGCCTCGTTCTTCTTCGCGGGGAACACGTCGGGCCGGGAATACGGAATCTCCAGCATCTCCGCGCCCTCGGCGTTCGTGCCGCAGGCGAGGGCGTAGGGACCCACGAGCGCGGCGCTCCCGAGCGTCTTCAGGATGGCCCGGCGGTTGAAGAAGACCGCGGGGTCGGTGACGGCGCCCCCGACGGGGCTCTTCTCGTAGCGAATCCGTTTCGAGGTCTTGACGAGGTGGCTCATTGGTACGCTCCCCCGGCTCCCGGCCGACGGCCCGGAAGCCGGCTCCCCAATGGTAGCCGGACGCCGGACGCCGGCGGGGGTCGCCGGGACCACGGAGCGTCCCGCTCGCGGGCCGATCCGCTCTCCCGACTCTCCCACCGGCAAACACCATGACCTGGAGCCTCTGGACCGCACGCGGCGGCGCACTTGCGGTGCGCCCGCTGGCGTCCCTTCCCGGCGACGAAGCGCCTCGCTGGACCGACCGGACGCCTCCGGGCGGGCTCGGGACGACCGGCTCGCGGGGCGCGGAAGACCGGCTCGGCTGGGTGGACCTGCCGCTCACCGCCGACGGGGACATCCCGAAGGCCGTCCGCCTCCGCGAGGAGCTGCTCGCCGAGGGGTTCGAGCGCCTCGTGGTGGTGGCGATGGGCGGGTCCGCCCTCTGCCCCCGGGCGCTCGTCCGGGGACTTTCCCGGGGACGCGGACTCGCCGTGGAGTTCCTGGACAGCCTCGCACCGGAAGCGGTGCGGGAGACCCTCCGGCCCGGCCGCCTGCCGCGGACGGTGTTCCTGGTCGCCTCGAAGTCCGGAACGACGGTGGAGACCCGCGCCCTCGAGGCCGTGATCCTCGGGGCGCTCGGGGACGCGGGCGCCGACCCCGGCAGGCAGCTCCTCGCGGTCACCGATCCCGGCACGCCGCTCCACCGGTGGGCGGACCGGGCCGGCTATCGGGTCTGCTTCGCCGGGAGGCCGGACGTGGGGGGACGGTTCTCGGCGCTCAGCGCCTTCGGGCTGCTGCCGGCGGCCCTCGCCGGCTGCGCGCTGGAACCCGAACTGGCCGCCGTCCGCCGGTTGCGCGAGGGGCTGGACCGGGACGGCGGCGCGGGGGATCCGGCCTTCGCGCTGGGCGCGCTGCTGGCCCGGCTGCGGGCGGCGGGCCGCTGGCGGGCGGACCTCTCCGCGGCTGCCGACCGCGCCGCGATGCTCCCCTGGCTGGAACAGCTCTTCTCGGAGAGCACCGGGAAGGCCGGAACCGGGATCCTGCCGGTGGTCCTGCCGCCGCCGCCCCGCCCGGCGAGTTCGGGCGGCGCGACGCTGTGCATCCACCTCGGCGCCGCCGCCGGCGAAGACCGGGAGCGGCTGGAGGCCGCCGCCCGCGCCGGGGTCCCGGTCCTCCACTGCCCGGCGGGGTCCGGGCTGCTGCCGGACATGTACCGCTGGCAGGTCGCGGTCTCGGTGGCCGCCTTCCGCATGGGGGTGGACCCCTACGACCAGCCCGACGTCGAGGGCACCAAGGCAGCGGCGCGCCGGCTCGCCGAGGATCCGGGGGCCGTTCCCCGGCCCACCGCCGGGTCCGCCATCGCCCTCCGGGATTTCCTCACGTCCGCCGCGCCGGACGGGCTCGCGGTGAACGCCTTCGGCCCCCGGAACCCGGCGGTCGAGGCCGTGCTCCACGACTTCCAGCGACAGGTCGCCGCGCGCTTCGGCGCCGCTCCCGCGGTGGGGTTCGGGTCGGCGCTCCTCCACTCGCTGGGCCAGATCGAGAAGGGCGGCCCGCCGGACGTCGCCGTCCTGATGCTCACCTGGGACTCCGGGGCGGACATCGCCATCCCGTCGAGCCCCGAACTGCCGTCCGCGCTCGCCGGACTCGGGACCGGCGCCTTCGCCCGGCTCCAGGCCGCCGCCGACTACGAGGAACTGAAGCGCCGCGGCCGCCGCGTGCTCTGGCTGGACGCCGCGCTCCCCGGCGAAGCGGGCCTCGCCGCCCTCACGGCCCGGCTCGCGGACGCACAATCCCCCTGATGCCGTCCGACTACCCGGCGATCCGCCGGGAACACGAACGCCGCTACGGCACCGGGGTGGGGGAATACGGCGACACGCTGCTGCCGCACCGCTACGGCGACCGCACCCACTTCATCTACGAGCTGCTGCAGAACGCCGAGGACGCACTCGCGCGGCGGGAGGGCTGGACGGGCCCGCGCTCGGTCCGGTTCGAGGTGGGCCCGGCCGCGCTGCGGGTGCGCCACTTCGGCCTGCCCTTCGACGAGGCCGACGTGCGGAGCATCTGCGGCATCGGGGAGAGCACCAAGGACCCGGAGCTGACCGAGATCGGCCGCTTCGGGATCGGCTTCAAGTCGGTGTACGCCTTCACCGACCGGCCCGAGGTGCATTCCGGGCCGGAGGACTTCGCCATCGAGCACTACGTCCTGCCCGCGGCGGCGCCGGCCATCCCGCGCGACGCCGCAGAGACCGTGTTCGTGCTGCCGCTGCGGACGCCCGCCGACGCCGCCGAGATCCGGGAGGCGGTGCGGCGCCTCGCTCCCCGCGCCCTCCTCTTCCTCCGCGAGATCGAGGAGATCGAGTGGCGGGTCGAGGACGGCGCCTCGGGCCTCTACCTCCGGGAGACGGAGGACGCGGGCGGCGGCGCGCGGCGGGTCACCCTCGTCGGGGAGGCCGACGGCCAGCGCGAGACGCGGCAGACCTGGCTGGTGTTCGCCCGCGCGCTGCCGGTCCCGCCCGGCGGCGCGCCGCGGCATGTCGAGGCCGCCTTCCGCCTGGGCGAGGAGGGCCGCCCGGAGCGGGTCCCCGAGCGCGACGCGCCCCTCTACGCCTTCTTCCCCACCACGCTCCCGACCGGCCTCCGCTTCCGGGTGCAGGGGCCGTTCCGCACTACGCTGGCGCGCGACAACGTGCCCGCCGGGGACCCCTGGAACGAGCGCCTGATCCGGGAGACCGCCGGGGTCCTCGAGGAAGCGCTCCGCTGGCTGCGCGATCACAAGCTGCTGGACGCGGAGGCGCTCCGCTGCCTGCCGCTCGACCGGGACCGGTTCCCGGACGGGTCGCTCTTCGCGCCGCTCCGCGAGGCGGCCTCCCGCGCGCTCCGCGCGGAGCCCCTGCTGCCCCGCCTGGGCGGCGGGTTCGTCGCCGGGGAGGCCGCTCGCCTCGCGAGCCCCCGCTGGCTGCGCGAGCTGCTGGACCACGGCCAGTTGGAGGCGCTCTTCCCGGAGGCGGGAGGCGCGGGGTGGCTGACGGCGGACGTGCCGCTGGCGCGCACCGACGAACTGAGCCGGACGCTCCAGGACGAGGTCGGGGTGCGGCTGCTGCGGCTGGACACCGTCCTGCGCCGGCTCGACACGGCGTTCCTGGAGGCGCAGACCGACGCGTGGGTGCGGCGGCTCTACGAGGCGTTCGCCGAACACCGGCTGGTCGGGCGGCGGGTCGCCGGGATCCCCCTGGTCCGGCTGCGGGACGGCGCCCACGTGCCGCCGCTGGTGGTGGGGCGTCCCGCCGCCTTCCTGCCGGGACCGCCCGGCGGGGCGCCCCCCGACGTGCCCGTGGTGCGCGAGGCCGTCCTCGAGTCGGCAGCGGCCCGGAAGTACCTGCGCGAACTCGGCCTCGAGGAACTGGACCCGCTGGAGCTGGCGATCCGCCGGGTGCTGCCCCGCTACCGGTCGGGGGCCGCCGCGCCCGCGGACGCCGACTACGCCCGGGACCTCCGGGACCTGGTCCGCGCCCACCGGGCCGGGTCGCCCGCGGGCCGGCGGCGGCTGGAGGGCGAACTGCGGCGGTTGCCCTTCGTCCGCACGGTGCACGCCGAGAGCGGGGATCGAGCGCTCTCCCGGCCGGGGGACGCCCTGCTGGCGACGGCGGCGCAGCGCGCGCTCTTCGCCGGGCTGCGCGCGGTCCGTTTCGTGGACGACGACTGCGAGGCGCTCCGGGGGGAAGGGGCGCAGAACCTGCTCCGCGCCTGCGGCGTCCGCGCGCCGCTGGAGCCGTTCCCGGAGAAACCGGAGCTCACCCCGGCGGACCGGGAGGAGGTCCGCGGCCGGGCGGCGGGCGCGGACCCGGAGGGAGGGATCGCCTGCATCGAGGACTGGAACCTCCAGGGGCTCGACGCGCTGCTCGCCGGGGTGGCCGGGATGTCCCCGGCGGAGCGCGAGCGGCGGCGGGACCTGCTGCGGAGCGAGCTCGAACGGCTCCGCGACGTCCACGATCTCGCCGTCCGCACCGGCAAGTACGAGTGCGACGGGCGGGACGGGAACCAGGTCGCGGTGCAGACCCCCGCCGCCTGGATGCGCCGCCTCACCGGCAGCGACTGGGCGCCGGAGGCGCGTCCGCTGGTCCAGATCGGCCCGCCGGACCCGGCCCGGAAGCCCGCGCCGGCCGCCGGGCGCGGCAGCCGCGCTGCCTCGCGGGGGCGTCGCGACGGACCGCCGGTCGCCGTTCGTCCCGGCGACGAGGCGCGGGACGCTCCCGACCCGGCCGAGCGGGGGCGGCGCCTGGAGGTGGAGGCGAAGGCCGTCGCCCTCATCCTGGAGCGCGAGTCCTGGCGCCGTGCGGAGGAGGACAACCCGGGCTTCGACCTCTTCCGCGAGGACCCGGACGGAAGGAAGACCCTCTTCTGCGAGGTGAAGGGCCTGAGCGGCAGCCTCGACGACCACCCCGCGCGGCTCACCCCGGAGGAACTCCGCCGCGCCCTCGAACACGGCGAGAACTACTGGCTGTACATCGTCGAACACCTGGCCGGCGACGCGCCGCGGGTCGTCCGCATCCAGGACCCGGCGCGCGCCGCCGCCCGCTTCGCCTTCGGCCCCGAGTGGCGGGCGCTGAGCCGGCCGCCTCCCTGAGGATGTCCGATCTGTGTTCCGCCGCGGCGGGTGAGCTGGTCCGGCTCATCGCCAGCCGCGAGGCATCCGTGGTCGAGGTGATGAAGGCGCACCTGGCGCGGATCGAGGAGGGGAACCCGCGCCTGAACGCCATCGTCACACTCCTGCCGGAGGAGACGCTGCTCGCGGCGGCGGCGAGGGCCGACGCGGCGGTGGCCGCGGGCGACCCGCTGGGGCCGCTCCACGGGCTCCCGGTCGCCCACAAGGACCTGACGCTCACCCGGGGCATCCGGACGACCTTCGGGTCGCCGCTCTTCGCGGACTTCGTCCCCGAGGAGGACGCGCTGCTCGTGGAGCGGCTGCGGGCGGCGGGGGCCATCACCATCGGCAAGACGAACACCCCCGAGTTCGGCGCGGGTTCCCAGACGTTCAACGCGGTCTTCGGCCCCACCCGCAACCCGCACGACGAGACGAAGACCTGCGGCGGGAGCAGCGGGGGCGCGGCGGTGGCGCTCGCCTCGGGGATGGTGCCGATCGCGGACGGCAGCGACTACGGCGGCTCGCTGCGGAACCCGGCCAGCTTCTGCGGGGTGGTCGGGTTCCGGCCCTCGCCCGGGCGGGTGCCCGTCTGGCCCGACGAGACCCCCTGGTTCCCGGTCCCGGTGCAGGGGCCGATGGCCCGGAGCGTCAGCGATGCGGCGCTGATGCTGAGCGCCATCGCGGGGCCGGACCCGCGCGCGCCGCTCTCGCTGGCGGACCCGGGAGAGGTCTTCCGGCGGCCGCTCGACCGGGACTTCGGGAGCGTCCGGGTGGCGTGGAGCGCCGACTTCGGCGGCGTGCCGTTCGATCCGCGGGTCCCGGCGGCGCTCGCCCCGGCGCGCGGCGCGCTGGAGCGGATCGGGTGCGCGGTCGAGGACGCCGAGCCGGACATGAGCGGAGCGGACATCGCGTTCGACCGCTGGCGGGCGTGGTACTTCGAACTCAACTGGGGTCCGCTCCTCGACCGCCACCGGGAGTCCATGAAGGAAACGGTCATCTGGAACATCGAGCGGGGCAGGGAGCTCGGTGCCTCGGACCTCGCCGAGGCCACCCGCCGCTGGACGGCGCTCCTGCGGCGGGCGGGCAAGTTCTTCGAGCGCTACGAGTTCCTGGCGCTGCCGGTCTCCCAGGTGCCGCCGTTCGATATCGGCATCGAGTATCCGACGGAGATCGCCGGGGTCCCGATGCGGACGTACACGGACTGGATGGCGTCCTGCGCCTGGGTGTCGCTGCTCGGCTGTCCGGCCGTCTCGGTGCCGGCCGGGACCACGCCCGAGGGCCTCCCCGTGGGCCTCCAGATCGTCGGCCGGCCCCGCGACGATTTCGGGGTCCTCCAGCTCGCCCACGCGCTGGAGCGGGCGTTGCCGGGTTCTGGCAAGATGGCGTGACGGAGGAACGACACATGACGGTTCGGAATCCGGAGCGGCTCGCTCCCCTCGCGCTCTTCGCCCTCCTGGCCGCCTGCGGCGCCCCGCCGCCCGCGGCAGACCCGCCGCCTCCGGGCGCCGCCGCCCACGAGGGCTCGGCCTTCGAGATCACCGAGGTGCGTCCCGGCATCTGGCACGCCGTCGGCGCCGGCGCCATGAACGTCGGCGCCAACGCGGCGATCGTGGACCTCGGCGAGTCGCTGCTGCTGGTGGACTCGCACATCACCCCGGCGGCGGCGTGGGTGCTGCTCCAGGAGCTTTCGCCGCTGACCCCCAAGCCGGTCCGCTACGTGGTGAACACCCACTTCCACTTCGACCACATCCACGGGAACCAGGTCTTCGGCGACGAGGTGGAGATCCTCGGGCACGAGGCCACCTACGACGTGGTCGCCGCCGGCGGCTCGAACTCCGGGACCGCCTGGGACGCGTTCGTGGGCACGCTCCCGGAGCAGATCGCGACGCTCGAGAGCCGGCTGGAGGCGGCAGCGGAGGCCGACCGCGCCGAGATCGCGGACGCCCTGGCGCGGACCCGGGCCTACCAGGAAGCGACCGCGAGCATCACCCCGGTACCGCCGACCATCACCCTGGAGCGCCGGATGACCCTCCACCGGGGCGGCCACGAGATCCAGTTGCTGTTCCTGGGGCTCGGCCACACCGCCGGGGACGTGGTGACGTTTCTGCCCGAACAGAAGGTCCTCATCACCGGCGACCTGGTCCCCTTCGGCCTGCCCTTCATGGGCGACGGATACCCGGAATGGGGCGAGACCATCCGTCAGTTCGCCGAGCTCGACTTCGACCTGGTGCTCCCCGGCCACGGCCCGCCCTTCGAGGACAAGGCGAAGCTCGGGTACCTCGCCGCCTACCTCGACGACTTCTGGACCCAGGCCGAGGCCGCCCACGCCGACGGCGTCTCCGCCGAGGAAGCCGCCGCGAACCTGGACCTCACCGCCCACGCCGAGCACTTCCCCTCGGTCACCGCACCGGGAGCCCCCCAGATCGCCGTCGAGCGCGCCTACCGCCTCTTCAACGCCCGCGCCCTCACCCCCCAGCAGTAACGACGCGCGGGACGGCCGGGAGCGCCGGCTTCAGCCGGCACAGCCCTCATCCGCCACGATGGCGCAAGGGCTTGGAGCGCCGGCTTCAGCCGGCACCCGCGGCGCGAAGCGCAGCGGACGGCACGACGCTGGCGCGCCCGACGGCGTTCGGCTCTCCGTCCTTCACCGCGCACCGCGGCACGACATCCGCGAGCCTTCGGCTCGCTGTGCCGGCTGAAGCCGGCGCTCCAAGCCGTTTCCGCCGTTCCCGGCTACGGTGCGCGGAACCCGGCCTCCCGGTGCGAGCCGTCGCAGAACGGCTTGTTCTTCGAGTGCCCGCACCGGCAGAGCTTCC
This sequence comes from Vicinamibacteria bacterium, assembly GCA_963555995.3. Taxonomy (GTDB): domain Bacteria; phylum Acidobacteriota; class Vicinamibacteria; order Marinacidobacterales; family Marinacidobacteraceae; genus Marinacidobacterium. The sequence continues at coordinate 400,711 of OY821641.1, forward strand.
CCCGGTCCAGCGTGACCCGCGCACCCCCGCGCCCCGAGATGGCGAGCGGACCGCGAAAAGCCAGCGGGCCGTTCGGATAGGGCGTGAAACGAACCGGAGCCGCCTCCTCGGCGACCGCCGGCGCCGGTTCGGAGCGGGGCGCGACCGCGGCCTCGCAGCGGAATCCGACGCGGGCATGCGACTCGTCGCAGAGCGGCTTGTTCTCCGAAGCTCCGCACCGGCAGAACGCGACCCGCGTGTCCTTCACGACCTCCGCGCCCGGCGCCGCCTCGATCTCGAGGTCGCCGCGGACGTAGTACGGACCATCCGGGGTGATGGAGGCCGAGTTCTTCTTCTGCGGTTCCTCGGGCAGGATGGTTGCAGCCGCCGCGGCGCCCTTCTCGATCTTCCGGTCGCTGGGCGGCGCCATGCGGAGCGCCCCGGTGGGACAGCCCAGCACGACCCGCTCGACACGTTTCGGATCGGCTTCGTCCGGGAGGATCCAGGGACGGCGCGAGACATCGAACACCTGCGGCAGCCCCCGCACGCAGACCTCGGAATGGATGCAGCGGTGGGCGTCGAACGTGACCGAAGCCCGATCGCCCCGGTAGTGGCGCACCTGACTCTTCATGGGCCTCCCGGCTCTTAGCCGCCGAGGAGCGCCGCGGCCGCCCGCTCCAGGAGCGGCTGCAGCAGCGCCCCGATGACCAGCAGGCTGATTCCGGCGGCGACGGCGGCCAGCACCCGGCGGCGGGTCCAGGCGGCGGCCTCGCTCCGTTCCTGGATCCGGCTGACGATCGCGATGATCTGCCGATTCGACTCTTCGAGCGCGGCGAACCGGGCGTTCATCTCGGCGCGGAGTTGACGTTGCGATGCTTCGAGCCTGTCAAACCCTTGGTGCATCTCCTCACGAAGGCGATCGAGTTCGGTCTTCTCGGCCAGTCTCCCCCGCTGCGCGGCTGCCTCCTTCAGGCCGTCCCACAACTCCTGCCGGAGCTGCTTGATGTCCCTCCGGTTCTCGCGGACGTCCTCGTGGAGGCCGTCGAGCCGTCCGTGGAGCAGGTTCAGCCCCTCGGTGAGCCGGCGGTCGAGCGCCAGGGTCGCCCCGTCCGCCGCCGTCCCGTTCACGGACCGGTCCCTGAACAGCCTGTGCCGAAAGTCACGCGGCATTCGAACGCCGATGCATCCCGGCTGAACCGGGCCGCTGGGCGGCCCTCATCGTTGCGCTTCAGTCGGAATACACCCGGTATTCCTCCCTCGCGCGCCTTGTCAGCCGGGCGCCTCGCCGCTCTCGGTGCTCGCGTCACTTTCACCACAGGCTGTTTCCATCGCGAACCGCAGTGTAGGGCGCTTTGGGAGCCGCGGCAACGGTCGCGGAGATCGCGGGTTTCTTGTTGGGCTGGTTCACGTAGCAGTCCTCCATGGACTACAGACGTAAATCGCGCCGAATTTTTCCCACCCGGGCCCGGAATGTGGAAAAGTCGAAGCGAAGCGGCACTTCCGGAGGTGCTTATGTCGCCGCCGCCGCCTTCCGCGCCGCCCGCAGGGCGTGGATGTGCTCGTACATGTACCAGACGCCGATGCTCCGGAACGGCCGCCAGCCGTCGCTGATCCGCGCGTACTCCGCGGGCGGCGCATCCTCCGGCAGCGCGTAGAGGTCCCGCATCGCGAAGAGCACTGCGGCATCCCCCGGCGCGAACACGTCCGGCCGGTTCTGCGTGAAGATGAGGTGCATGTCGGCGGTCCAGTTGCCGATGCCCTTGACGGCGGTGAGTGCGCCGCGCACCGCGTCGTCCTCCATGGTTTCGAGCGCCCGGAGATCCAGCTCCCCGCTCTCGACGCGCGAGGCCAGGTCGCGCAGGTAGGCGATCTTCTGTCGCGAGAGCCCGACCCGCCGGAGCGTCGCTTCCCGCCGCTTCAGGATGTCCCGCGGCCCCGGGGGCCGCCCCCGGGTCAGCGCCCAGAGCCGCTTGTGGATCGACCGGGCCGCCGCCGCCGAGATCTGCTGGGCCACGATGGCGCCCACCAGCGTCCCGAACACGTTGGGGCGGGGGACGAGGGTGCAGGGGCCGATCCGGCCGATCAGGGCGCGGAGGACCGGGTCATGACCCGACAGGTGGCGGGTCGCCCCGGACCAGTCGGGCTTCCCTTCGCGGCCGGAGGCCCACGGTCCGTCCTCGGTCGTCATGGGCGGCGGAGTCTAGTAGCCGGGCGGTGCGATACTGCGGAACATGCGCCGCCGCGGGACCGCGATCCTCTTCACCGTCGTCGCGGCGGGCTGGGTGGCCACCCCGGCGAACGGCTACCGGTTCTTCGCGCGCCACGGCGGGCTGTACCGGATCGCTTCCGTCGCGGGGGCGGTCCGCTGGGACGCCTCGGCGTTTCCGCTGCGGTTCCGGCTCCTCGAGAACGACAACCTGCCGGACGTCCCCGGATTCGACGCCGCGCTCTGGCGCGAGAGCGCGGAACGCGGAATCCGGGCCTGGACGGAGATCGGGACGGCGGACCTGACGCTCGTGCTGGAGGAGGAGACGGTCGCCGCCGATGCCGGCCGGATGGGCGACGGGATCAACACCATCGGTTTCTCATCACTCGACATCGTCGCGGGGGGGCCGTTCGCCACCGCCGACGTGCAGTACACACGCGGCCGGGTGACCGGGTGCGACATCCACCTGAGTCCGGCCTACCTCGAGGGCCGGTCCCTCGACGCGCCGACCGCGTTCGAGGAGCTCCCGGACTACCTCGCGCGGACGGTGATGCACGAGGTCGGGCACTGCCTCGGTCTCGCCCACAGCGCCATGAACCCGACCTGGCTTGCCCGGCCCGGCGCGGTGGAACGGCCGCCGGGGCATTTCCCGGACGGCGTCGCCAGCCTCCAGCCCCACCCCCGGATGTCCTACGGCACGATCCGGACCGTCGCGCTGGAGCCGGACGACGCGGTAGGGGCGTCGCTGCTCTACCCGGCGCCGGGGTTCGTCGAGTCCCGTGGCGCGCTCACCGGCCGGGTGCTGCTCGCGAACGGCCGGCCGGCGCCCTTCGTCTACGTCCAGAGCGTCGCCTACACGGCGGAAGGCGCGGTCTTCGGAGCGGGGGCGTTCACCGACTCCTGGGGCCAGTTCCTCCTCGAGGGTCTCGAACCCGGCTTCCGCCACTTCTGGGTCCGGCCGCTGCACCAGATCCTCGCCCACTCGTTCATCGCCGACGCGGCCGCCGCCGGCTCGCTCGAACTCCAGCACGAGCAGCGCTGGTTCGAGATCCGCCGCGGCGAGATCACCCGGGCCCCGGACATCACGGTCCATCCCGCCCGCGACCGCCGCCGGGAGGCGGGTCCGTGAAGCGGCTCGGGGCCGGGCTCCTCCTCGCTCTTCTGGCCCTCGCCGCTTGCGGGGAGGATGCGCCGGTCACGACGACGCCGGACCCGCCGCGTCCGCGGCCGACGCCCGATCCGCCCCCGCCCCGACCGGGACCCGATCCGGACGCGATCCCGGTCGGGTTCGGAGGCGTGCTCCCCGCTCCGGGAGCGGCCCTGACCCTCCACCCGGGAACGGAGTTCGTGATCCCGGTGATGGTGGACGGCGACCTCGGCGAGGCCGTGCGCAACCCCGCCTGGACCGGAGTCCCGGTCCGGGTGGTGACCGACGCGCCGCCGGATGTCCTGACGGTCCCCGGCGAACTGACGGTCGAGGGCCGGCGGGACCCCGACCTGCTGGCGATCCGGGCGCTCGCGGCGGCCGACTCCCGCCGTACCTACGAGGTCCGCCTCGAACCCCCGCCGGGGGGATTCCCGGAGCTGTCCGGCCTCTCGTTCCGGCTCGATTCCGAACCGGTCCTGGTCCGCGTCGCGGATCCCGGACCGGCGGACGCGCCGGACTGCCGCGGTCTCGCGCTCGCCGCCGGGACGGTCCGTTCCGGCGACGGGGGCCAGCTCGGGAGGAACTGGTTCGGGGACCTCGGCGGCGCCTACCGGTCCGCGGCGGTGACGCTGCGTTCGCCCGGCGCCCGCGCCGAACTCCGCCTGCTCGGGGACTACCAGCAACTGCCCTACGGCGACGTCGGGGACGCCTACAACCTGGTCCCCGTCCTGTTCGCCCACGGCCTCGGTCTCGAGGAAACCCCGGCCGGTTTCGAGCAGACCCTCGCCCTCGCCTGGTTCGACGAACTCCGGCTGCGAGCGGTGCTCCCCGGCTGCGCCCCGATCGAGCTCCACTGCACCGACCGCAGCCGGTGTCAGCCGCGCTGAGGGTGTGGCGCTCCGTCCACCTGCTCCCTGATTGCTTCGCCGACATCCTTTGCCACGTCCAGAACCTCGGCCGGTACGCGCACCGTCTCTCCCGTCTGGAGCCGCAGCGCGGCAACGAGCGGACTCAATGCTTCCGCTTTCGCCCGGTCGCTCGCCAGCACCTCCACCAGTTCCTGCGGCGATGCTCCCGCCGCCACCAGATCCGGCACGAGGTTCTGGATGTCGCCCAGCATCATGTCGTTCGCCGGGAGAAACACCTCGTAGGCCGACCTGAACTCGGCTACCGCCGCGTCCGTCCGCCCGTGTTCCGCGAGAGCCTGCGCACGAAACGAATGCGCGAGCCATTGCAGACCGGGCCGCAGCGCCTCGGGGACTCGATCCACACGAGCCGCCATCTCGTCGCACCGGGCCAGCGCGGCGGCGAGCGGTCCCATCGTGATCTCCAGGGTTACGTGACACATCAGCGCGACGACCAAGTACGCCTGCACCTCTGGAGTCTCGTTCGCGCCGAAACGCTTCATCGCGAGTTCGCACGTTTTCCGCGATGCCCCGAAGTCATTTCTCTCGGCCTCGGCAAAGGCCCGGTCGCTCAAGTGCCTCGTGATGGCGACGGCAAGATCGCTCACTGTCCGTGCGGGAAGGCGCGACGTTGCCTCTTCGTAGGTGGCGATTGCGGATTCGGCGTCGTCGAGTCGGAGTTGCATCCGTCCCGTTTCGACCATCAGGACGGCATGAAGGCGCGTCCGCTCCGAAGGTTCCACCTCAGGCAGGCTATCCACGGCATCGGACAGCATCTTCAGCGCCACCGTGAGCCGGCCACGGGTTTCCTGTTCCAGCGCCCGGAAGACCAGCGGGTGTTCCGTCCGCGCGGCCAGAAGCCCCTCTCGGACTTCTGGTGTGGTTCGCGCTTCGTCCAGAAGTCGGAGAAACCAGCCGAGCCGTCCGGTACTCGAGTAGAAGAGACCCATGAACCGGATCAGATGGCGTATGACGCCGGCCTCGTTTTGCTCGCGCCGCAGCTTGTAGTAGATGCAGAAGAGACGCTCCGCGATGGCGTGGAGTTGCTTCTTGCGTTCCGGCCGCGCAATGACCGCGCCGCGTTTCCTGAGGCGACCGAGCATGACGGACACGGTCCGGATGTCCAGCCTTGCGCGGGCAGCGATCTCTCCCGCCTCGGAGGGTTGCCACAGGTCGGCCATCGCGAGGAACACCCGTCGCTCCAGCGCGGGTAGCGCCTCGATCTGAGTCCGAAAGTACTCGCTGTGGTCATCAATCAGGGCGGCTAGTCGTTCCATCAGCCCGCGTAAGGACAAGCGCTCCGCAGACTGCCCCAGGATCACCAGGAGCCGCGGGCTGCCCCCGGTGAGGATTTCGAGGGGCCGGATGTCCCGTCCTTCCAGGGACTCCCCGGACACACGCTCCCAGAGCCGCCGACAGTCCTCCGTGTGCAGCGAATCCAGGCTGACGGTGTGGAAGAGTTCGAAGAACGGCGCCCGTGCGTCGTCGATCGCCGCAAAGCGGGCGGTTGCGGTGGCGAGCAGGATGATGCGCGGCTCCGACTGAAGCGAGGCCCGTAGCTTCCACCCGAAGTCCTCTTTCCGGCGTCCGAAGAGCACGTGCAGGTTCTCGACCATCAGGACGAGCCTCCGGTCCATGCGTTCGGAAGCTGCCAGTACGGCGGCGCGGGCACTTTCTTCCAGTGGGGCGTCCTGCCAGCGCCGGATCACATCTGCCCGGGTCGCCCGTAGTTCGGCGGCGATTTCGGGCTGGCTCGCTTCGACTTCTCTGGCGACGTGAAACAGTGTCTCCAGCCAGAACGACGCGGCATCGAAGACCTCGGCGCTCTCGTCCGTAAACCGGACCGGCAGGAGCCTGGGAGCAAACTCGGGATTGGTCCGGATTTCCGCCGCCACGCGGGCGAGCAAGGTGGATTTCCCCTGGCCGCGAGGCCCGAGGATCAGCGCGTGCTGGCACGACGGTGAGTCCAGGTTCCCGCGCAGAATGTCGAGCACGATCTCCAGCTCAGGCTGCCGGACGGCGAACTGCCCGATGACCTGCTCGTCCGATTGGAGGAGCCCCGGATGGTGTTTGCGGAACACCTCACGGCTTTCCCGCGCGGGCTCGGGTACCGCGGTCATTCAGCCGACACTCCCGGACGTTTGCCCAGCATCCGGCGTTCAAGAGGCTCGTGGCTATCCCGGAACCGGGACGCCCACCAGTCTCTCAGGAGCCGCGAGCCGAACGTGTGTCCGCCCGCAGCCTGCTCCAGGTAGCCGTCGTGCATCAGCACATCCAGCGTGTCTGCGACCCGCTCGGGCAAGCCGGTCGAAGCACCGCACGCTCGTTTCCCGGTTCCAGGCGCCGAGACGAACGGGGTAGAGATGGTTGATCCGATCCGGGATGCCGAGCCGGCGCGCCAGCGGTTCGAGTCCGATACTTCCGGAGACGATGAGACTGAGCGATCCGCCCTCGATCTCCTGGAGCGCGCCACGCAGCCAACTGAGAAAGACATCCACTCGGTCCCGACCGTCGGAATTCCGAAGCGTTCTCTTCAGGAAGATGGGCAGTTCATCCAAAACGAGAAGGACCGGCTGTTCGTACTCGGCACAGTTTCGCAGGAGCTCGCGGCCGTGGCGCTTCCAGGTTCCCGCATTCAGCTCGGCGCGGATCCCGACCTTGAAATCACCGACGCCAACCTCGTTCAGGTTTTCGCCCACCCAACGTCCGAAGCGCTCGCCGAGCCGATCGCGCAGGGATCGCACCGAGTGCGCGGCGCGGGCGATGTCCGCGATCACGTCTTCCGCGTCGTCAGCCCCCTCCACGTCTGCGAAGAGGAACACCCATCCATCGGCTTCCAGGCGACGCCCAAGTTCTCGGGTGAGGCTGGTCTTCCCCATCCGCCGCTGGCCCGTGAGCAGCACGTGGTTGTGTTCGCGCGCCAGATTGTCGAGCAGTCGCAGCTCGGATTCGCGGTCGAAGAAGTCTTCGCCACTGACCCAGCGGCCCGTGGACACTCGCATCTGTCGGTTCCTCCTTTCTCGGCAATGCGCTTGGACGATAGAGCACAACTCAAATGTTGTCAACTCACTTGTTGTTCTGAATCGGCTGCCCTGGATTCAACTTGCGGCCGGCGCCCAGACCCTTGAACAAGGCGCATTCGCTGCCGGATGCGGTAGCAGCCCGCAACCCGGGTGTCTCCCGGCCGAGCTACCGTCACTAACGCTGCCTCCGGGCGGGAGCTACCGTCACTAACGCTGCCTCCGGGCGGGAGCTACCGTCACTAACGCTGCCTCCGGGCGGGAGCTACCGTCACTAACGCTGCCTCCGGGCGGGAGCTACCGTCACTAACGCCGTCTCCGGACGGCAGCTACCGTCACTAACGCCGTCTCCGGGCAGGAGCTACCGTCATTAGCGGTGTCTCCGGGCGGCAGCTACCGTCATTAGCGGTGTCTCCGGACGGCAGCTACCGTCATTAGTGGCGTCTCCGGGCGGCAGCTACCGTCATTAGCGGTGTCTCCGGGCGCGGAGCTACCGTCATTAGCGCGATCTCCGGGCAGGAGCTACCGTCACTAACGGCGTCTCTGGGCGGGGAGCTACCGTCACTAGCGCGGCCTGCGAGCCGGAGCTCCCGTCAATCCCCCCGACTCCCGCGCCCGGTCGCCCCCCGCCGCTCTGGTAGATTCGCCGCCGTCCGCCGCGCCACCTCCCGACCCGGGGCCGCAGCACCGAAACCGGCGGCTCCCGCACCTTCTTGACCCCCGCGCCCCGTCCCGCATGAACCCGCCCGGGAGCGTCGCGGGCGGTCTCTTCGCCGGCGAGTTCCTCGCCGAGTCCGTCCGCGAACTGCCCCAGTGGAAGGAGGCGCGGGCGGACCTCGCCGCCGGGGTCGCCGCCCGCCTCCGGGACATCCGATCCGCGTTCCCCGCGCGCGAGGACTCGAACGAGGCGATCACCGAGGACGAGTTCATCTGGAAGGTGCTCGGCGCGCTCGGGTGGACCGCGGCCCTCCGCCAGCAGAACCTGAGCCTGCGCGGGCACTACGACATCCCGGACGGCCTCCTCTTCACCAGCGAAGCCGACAAGAATCAGGCGCTCGGTGTCCACGACGAGCCGCACCGCTACGCCGCCGGCGTCTGCCTCGTCGAGTCGAAGCGCTGGGGCCTCGACCTCGACCGCGCCTCGGGCGCGCACCGGATCGCCCCCGCCACCCAGATGCTCCGCTATCTCGCGGAGGCGCGCGTGGTCACCGGTGGCCGGCTCCGCTGGGGGATCCTGACGAACGGCGCCCGCTGGCGGCTCTACCGCACGGACGCCCGTTCGGTCGCCGACGAGTTCTTCGAGGTGGACCTCGAAGCGGCGCTCACCGGCGCGCCGACGCTCTTCGCGCCGACCCCGGAAGAGGCCGCCGACGCGCTCACGCTGTTCGTGCTGTTCTTCCGGCGGGACGCCTTCCACCGGCGCGATGCCGACTGGAAGAACGTCCTCGACCGCGCCGTCGAGGGCGGCCGCTTCCTCGAGGAGCGGGTCGCCGCCGACCTGTCGGAGGTGGTCTTCCGCGAGGTGTTCCCGTCGCTCGTCCGCGCCATCGCCGCCGAGGCCGGGGACGCTCCGCTCGGCGAGGTGCGCGACGCGGCGCTGGTCCTGCTCTACCGGCTGCTGTTCATCCTCTACGCCGAGGACCGCGGCCTGCTCCCGGTGGACGACGCGAAGTACCGGGCGGTCGGCCTCCGCCACCGGGTGCGGAGCGACATCGCGGCGCGGCTCGACCGGGGGGAGGCGTTCTCGGCGAAGGCGACGGGCTACTGGCACGCGGTGGCGGACCTCTGCCGCGTCATTGACGAGGGCGACCCGGCGTTCGGGCTGCCGCCCTACAACGGCGGCCTCTTCGATCCGGGACGCGCGCCGCTGCTGGACCGCATCGCGCTCGGGAACGCGGCGCTCGCCCCGGTGGTGGACGCGATGGCGTGCCGCCGGACGGCGGAGGGCCGGCGCTACATCAGCTACCGCGACCTCTCCGTCCAGCAGCTCGGCTCGATCTACGAGCGGCTTCTGGAGCACGAGGTGGCGCGCGACGGGGCGGGCGTGGTCGTCCGGCCCAACGCGCTGGCCCGGAAGGACTCCGGCAGCTACTACACCCCGGAGAGCCTCGTCCGGCTCATCATCCGGGAGACCCTCGGGCCGAAAGTGGAGGACGCGCTCGCCGGGTTCCGGCGGGCCGCCCGCGACGGCGCGGAGAGGGACGCGGCGGCGCTCGCCGAAGCCGACGCCGCCTCCCGGCTGCTCGACCTGCGGGTCTGCGATCCGGCGATGGGTTCCGGCCACTTCCTCGTGAGCCTCGTGGACTACCTGACGGACCGGGTGATCGAGGCGCTGGCGGAAGCGCACCAGGTCGCACCCGGCTACGAGTCGCCGGTCGCGGCCCGCATCGAGGCGATCCGCGAGACGATCCGCCGGAACGCCGCCGCCGGCGGCTGGACCGTCGCCCCGTCGCAGCTCGACGACCGCCACCTGATCCGCCGGATGGTGCTGAAGCGCTGCGTGTACGGCGTGGACAAGAACCCGATGGCGGTCGAGCTCGCCAAGGTGTCGCTCTGGCTCCATTCGTTCACGGTGGGCGCCCCGCTCGGCTTCCTCGACCACCACCTCCGCGGCGGCGACAGCCTCTTCGGCGCCTGGGTGCGGCCGGCGACGGCGCGGGCGCTGCGGGAGGGTGGCCCGCTCTTCGTGAGCGGGCCGCTGCGGGCGGCGACCGAGGCCGCCCGGCCGATGGAGGCCATCGAGGCGCTGACCGACGCCGAGATCGCGGAGGCGGCCGAGTCGGAGCGCCTGTTCCGGGGGGTGCAGGAGCGCATCCGGCCGTTCGAAGCGTTCCTGTCGGTGCTCCACGCGCTCGACTGGCGCGACGACCGCTCCACCGAGGCGCGGGCGGCGGTGCGCGCCTGGCTCGCCGGGAAGTTCGGGGACCCGGTGGCGATCGCCGCCGGCGAGGCGGAGGTCCCGGGGGACGGGAAGTTCGGCGAACTGCTCGCCGAGGCGCGGGAGCGGATCGCGGAGGATGGTTTCCTCCACTGGGAGCTGGCGTTCCCCGGCGTGTGGCCCGACTGGGAGGCGGAGGGCGAGCGGCAGGGCGGTTTCGACGCCGTGATCGGGAACCCGCCGTGGGACCGGATGAAGCTCCAGCAGGTCGAGTGGTTCGCGTTCCGCCGTCCGGAGATCGCGGGGGCGCAGCGCGCGTCGGACCGGAAGGCGCTGATCGCCGCGCTGGAGCGGGACGGCGCCCCGCTGGCGGACGACTTCCGCCGGGCCGACGCGCGGGCGAAGCGCGCCGCCGAGGTGGCGCGGAAGGGCGGCGACTACCCGCTGCTGTCGGGCGGGGACGTGAACATCTACTCGCTCTTCGTAGAGCGGGGGATGTCGCTCGTGAAGCCGGACGGGGCGGTCGGGCTGCTCGTCCCGTCCGGGATCGCGTCCGACAAGACGGCGGCGCGGTTCTTCCGTTCAGTAGCGACGGAGGGGCGGCTCCGCGCGCTCTACGACTTCGAGAACAAGAAGGTCTTCTTTCCCGCCGTCCACGCCTCGTTCAAGTTCTGCGTGTTTGTGGCGGGGAGGTCAGGCGCGGACAGCCCGGCCCGCTGCGCGTTCTATCTGCACGGCCTGTCCGAACTGGAGGACCCGGAGCGGCGGCTCGAGCTCACTCCGGAGGACTTCCGGCGGGTGAACCCGAACACCGGGACCGCCCCGATTTTCCGAAGCCGCCGCGATCAGGAGATCACCACCGCGATCTACCGGCGGCTGCCGGTGCTGGTGGACCGGTCCTCGGGAGAACCGGTGAGCGCCTGGCCGGTGCGCTACTCGACGATGTTTCACATGACGAACGACTCCCACCGGTTCCGTACCCGCACGGAGCTGGAGGAGAAGGAGGGGGCTTGGCACGTCGGGGGCAACCTCTACGACAGCCCGTCGGGCCGTTTCGTCCCCCTCTACGAGGGCAAGATGGTCCAGGCCTTCGACCACCGCGCCGCCAGCGTGGTGGTGAACCCCGACAACGTGTATCGGCCCGGCCAGCCCGTCCCCGCTACCGGCGCGCAACACGGAGATGCCAACTGGGTGCCCGACCCCCAGTTCTGGGTCGCGGAGTCGGATGTCGAGGAGGCGCGGGACTACGCGCTCGCCTTCAAGGATGTGACCGCCACCACGAACGTCCGCACCATGATCGCGGCGCTGATCCCCCGCTCCGGCGTCGGCAACACCCTCCCGCTCATCCTGCCCGGCGCCGACGAGTCGCCGCCCGCCGCGTTCTGGGCGCTCGCCGCCGCCAACCTGAACGCCCTCGTGTTCGACTTCATCGCCCGCCAGAAGGTCCAGTCCCAACACCTCAACTGGTTCATCGTCGAACAACTCCCCGTCGTCCCCCCCGACCTCGCCGACGCCACCTCATTCGGCCCCAAGACCGCCACCCAGATCATCACCGAGACCGTCCTCGAACTCACCTACACCGCCCACGACATGGCCCCGTTCGCCAAGGCCCTCGGCCACGTGGACGAAGCCGGGAACCCCCTCCCACCCTTCCCCTGGAACGAAGCCCGCCGCCTCCGCCTCCGCGCCAAGCTCGACGCCCTCTTCTTCCACCTCTACGGCATCACCGACCGCGACGCCATCCGCCACATCTACTCCACCTTCCCCATCGTCGCCCGCCACGAAAAGGCGGCCTACGGCACCTACCGCTCCCGCGACCTCACCCTCGCCTACCTCAACGCCCTCACCGCCAACCACCCCGACGCCAACCCCACCCCCTGACCAAGGCCCCAACCCAAGTCGCGCCGCCGGCTTGGAACGCCGGTCTCCAGACCGGCACCCGCTGCGCGCAGCGCAGCGGACAGCACAACGCGCCCCCAACCGGGATGGCGCTGCGCCTTGGGAGCGCCGGTCTTCAGACCGGCACCGCAGACCTCTGACCCGACACCCTCAACATTTCGTCAGTTATCAAAAAAATCACAAACATCCTGCCATTTTCGGGCCACATCGCGGGCGATTTCGACGGTCTCCGAAACGGTGCGCCCCTGCGCCAGCAGGCCCTGGATGTCCTCGGACGTTGCGAGATACGCCCCTTCCGGCAGCTTGGCGATGTGCAATCGGACGATTCGTTCCATGGCGGCCACCGTTCTTCGGTGAGCGGGTGCTGGCGAGCATAGCGAAGCGCTCCGCTCCCGACGCTCACCCGGTCCGCGGCAAACCCGCTGAACCCCTCCCTCCCAACTCCCCCGACAAGACCGTCTCCAACCCCCAAAGTGTCCAGTTTTCAGATCCCATTTCTGTCCACTTTTCGAATCCCATTGACAGGTCCGTCTCGCCGCCCGCCTTCGGCGGGCTGTGCCGGCTGAAGCCGGCGCTCCAAGCCGCTTCGCCGTTTTCGCGACCGGTGGGGTGTGCAGGAGCACCGATCATGGGCGTTTCGCGCTCCCGCGCGATGCCGGTCGGAGACCGGCGCTCCGAACCGGCGGCGCCATCCGGGCTGGTGGCGCAGCGCCTCGGCTACCTGCTGCATCGAGTCGGCGCGTCGGACCGGGAGCCACCGCTTGACGGCCACATCGGCAGCCGGGAACTGTGGCCCCGGTCGGGGACCGTAGAATTCCCCGCGAACCGGAACAGGATTCGTAGGCGGTCCAGAGTTGAAGAACATCACCAGTATTCGCCTGAACGGGTTCCTTTCGTTCGCGCCGGAAACGACCGCCCTGGGCCTGGAGCGCCTCAACGTGTTGATCGGCCCCAACGCGTCGGGGAAGTCCAATCTCATCGAGGCTTTCGAACTGCTCCGTTCGACGCCGACCGATTTCGCCGCCGCGATCCGGGACGGAGGAGGCCCCCGCGAATGGATCTGGAAGGGGCGTCCGCGCGCGGGGTCCGCCACCATCGAAGTCGAGTTCTCCGACCGGAATCCGGCGGGGCGGCCGCTCCGCTACCGGCTGGAGTTCTCGACGGTCCAAAACCGCGTCGAGGTACTGGACGAGGCGATCGAGAACTGCACTCCCGACCCTGGGAAGACCGACGTCTTCTTCTACTACCGCTTCCAGCGTGGCGATCCGGTGATTAACGTCCGGGAGTCCGGCGGGAACGCGGCAGGAGCGACGCGCCGCCTGAAACGCGAGGATTTCCGGCCGAACCAGTCCGTGCTCGCCCAGCGAAGGGACCCGGACCTCTATCCCGAGGTCACCTGGGTCGGCGAGGAGTTCCGGCGCATCCAGATGTTCCGGGAATGGACGTTCGGACGATTTGTCAACTTGAGGACTCCGCAACCGGCCGATCTGCCGGGGGGCCTCCTGCTGCCCGACGCGAGCAATCTCGCCCTGGTGCTGAACGAGATCGAGCACCGCGACGGCAGTCGTTTCAACGAGTTGCTCCGCCGCTTCTTTCCCCGCTTTCAGCGGATGACCACGCGCGTCGAAGGCGGCACGGTCCAGTTCTATCTGCACGAGTCCGACTTCGACGCGCCCATCCCGGCCACGCGCCTTTCCGACGGGACGATCCGGTTCATCGCGATCCTCGCCACCCTGCTCGCCTCGTCCCCGCCCCCCTTCGTCTGCATCGAGGAGCCCGAACTCGGCCTCCACCCCGACGCCGTCGCCCAGGTCGGCGATCTGCTGATCGCGGCGTCCGAGCGGATGCAGCTTCTGGTGACGACCCATTCCGAGTCCCTGGTCTCCGCGCTCACCGGCTGTCCCGATGCGGTGATCGCGTGCGAACGGCCTGCCGGCGCCACAAAGCTGCGCCGCCTGGACCCCGAAGCGCTCCAGCACTGGTTTGACGACTACCGCCTCGGTGACCTGTGGGGCATGGGAGAGCTCGGGGCGTATCCGTGAGCGGAATCGCGGTCTATCTCGAAGGCGGAGGGGACGGTCGGGCGACGAAGGAGGCGCTTCGCCGGGGGATGGACTCCTTCCTGGGCGTGCTGCGCACCGAGGCGCGGGCGCAGGGATGGAACTGGAAGGTGGTGGCGTGCGGCGGACGGGAGCAGGCGTTCACCGCGTGGGCATGGCGCGGACCCGACGCCGGGTACCCGATTCGCCTGCTCCTTGTGGATGCCGAGGAGCCCGTCTCGGGGGGATTCGCCGATCACCTGGCCAACCGGCGGGAGGACCAATGGCCGGTTTCTGCCGCCGACGAAGACCGGGTGCACCTCATGGTGCAGGTCATGGAAACGTGGATCGTGGCGGATGCCTCGGCCCTGTCCTCCTACTACGGAAAGGGCTTCCGCCGGGAAGCGCTGCCCACCGACGGGCAGCTTGAAGGCGTCCGGAAATACGACATCGCGGCGGCGCTCCGAAACGCGACCCAGGCGACGGGGCCGGGGCGCTATCACAAGACCCGGCACGCTCCGGACCTGCTCGCCGGGATCAATCCGGACGAGGTGCGCCGGCGCTGCCCCGCCTGCGACCGATTGTTCCAAACGATCCGTGCGCTCCTGCGCCGCCGGGGATGACCCCGGCGTAGAGTTGCCAGCACCGGCTGGACGCGGATGGGGCGTCCACGCGCGAGGAGCCACGCATGAACACCGAGGAATCCATGGCGCTGGTGCTGGCGGCGGAGGAATTCCTGGAGGTGCATCGCGACGAACTGGTCCGGCGGTACGGGGACAAGATGCTGGTGATCCGGGACGCAAAGGTCCACGGCGCCTACGCCACGTTTGACGAGGCGGTCCGGGCCGGATACACGAAGTTCGATGCGGAACCGTTTCTGGTCAGGGCCGCCATCGCGGATCGGCCGTCCGTCGCGCCGCCCGCCCACCTGGAAGCGTTGGGGCTCCTGTGAGCGGCCGGACGATCCGGTTCGAGTCGAGAGAGGACCTGCAGCAGCGGGGGCCGGAAACAGCCGTGATGGCGCTATCGGCTTGGAGCGCCGGCTTCAGCCGGCACAGTGGCCAGCGGGGCCGCGGGCGGTTCGTTGCTGCCTCGGGTGGATTGGCGCGCGCACCCGCGCCATCCCGGCGAACGAGGTCCGTGTCGCCGCCCGCCTTCGGCGGGCTGTGCCGGCTGAAGCCGGCGTTCCAAGCCGTTTCGGCATTCTCATGACGGGCGGGTTCACAAGTGACCGATCGTGGGCGTTTGGCGCTCCCGTGCGATGCCGGCCCCGACCGGGAGGACCGGCCGGCGCTCCTGGCCACCGGTTCGGGTGCTGCCGACGGGGCCGCCATCTGCACGCACCGCACCGCCCGGCTCGATTCAAGATAGTGCAATCTTTGGCGTCAAATCACCAAAAACGCCTTTTTGATTCAAAGATAGTGCTATCTTGAAATCCCCGCGGGTTCCCTTCCTGGAACCGTCCCGGCGCGAAGCCGGGACCGGCGAGGGCCACTTCCCGCTCGGCCCGTGCGGGGCTACTCGAAGAGGGTTGCGGCGGTCTGCAGCGGCAGGAAGAGGCGGTGTGGGGCGGACGGGAAACGACGGAAGCCGTAGCGCTCGTAGAACGTGCAGGCGGCGTCGTTCTTCGCGTCCACCACGACCGCGTAGGCCGCGATCGTGGCGCTCGCCCGCACGATGCGGTGGATCGCGTCGAGCAGCAGGGACTCTCCCAGCCCGCGTCCCTGGTAGGCGCGGGAGACCGCGAGACGGCCGATCACGACGGCCGGCACCGGGTAGTGCGGCAGCCGTTTCGCGAGGTTCGCCGGCAGGGCCGCCTTCTCGAAACCGGCCGCGCTGAGGGTGTAGTACCCGGCAATCGCTTCCGGGGTATCGCCGACGGCCACGAACACCCGCGCGACCCGGCGCCGCGCGTCCTGGGCTGCCCGCCGACGGAGGTAGTCGTCGAGCGCCGGCTCGCCGCACGCGAAGGACCGGCGGTCGTGGTGGCGGCCGAGAGGCTCGATCACGAGCCTCGGCTCATTCACCGACGCGTTCCAGGTAGCGGCGGGCTGCCGCCCTCAACGCCGCATTCGGCTCCGGCGGATGGAGCAGCGCATCGTGGAAAGCGTCCCAGTCCGTCGCCGGCAGGACGACCCGCTCACGCGCTTCGATCACCCGCTCGGCGGCGGCGATGGCGTTGGTCAGGACGAAGCGGCTCACGGTCATTTCTTCGTAGGCCGCCGCCCGCTCCAGCGTGCGCTTGCTCGGCGCGTCCAGTCTCAGGTGGACGCGGGCGCGCGTTGCTCCGGCGGCGTCGGCTATGGGTCGGGATACGGCGTTCGTGGCTGACATGGCGCCATTATGGCGTACAAAGCGGGATGGAGCCCGGAAGGGCGGCCAGCTTGAAGGGAAAGGTTACAATGCCTTACTTCTCGCGAAGGAGGGGAACGAATGTCGCTCACGCTCACGGTCACTGCGAAAGGACAGATCACCCTGCGCAAGAAAGTGCTCGAACATCTCGGCATCCGCAAGGGTGACCGTGTTCAGGTGGACCTGCTCCCCGAGGGCGGGGTTCGGCTCGATTCCATCGCGAGGCCGCCCATGTCGTCGTGGTTCGGGCGGTTGGAGCATCTGGGGACGGAGTCCCTCTCGATCGAGGAGATGAACGAGGTCATCGCCGCGGGATGGGCGGGCGAGAAATGAGGATCACGGCCGACACCAATCTCCTCGCGCGGGCGCTGCTTCGCGATGACCCGGAACAGACCCCCATCGCCGAAGCGCTGCTCGGCACGGCCGATCTGGTGGCGGTGCCGGCGCCCGTTCTCTGTGAGCTCGTGTGGCTGTTGACCCGCCGCTACCGACGTCCCGGGCCCGAGGTGGCGATGGACGTTCGGGCGATCACCGAGAGCGCGGCGCTGGTCACGGACCGATCGGCGCTTGACGCTGGTCTCAGGTTTCTGCGTTCCGGGGGGGATTTCGCGGACGGCGCCATTGCGTTCCAGGGGCGGGATCTCGGCGGCCGGGTGTTCGCGAGCTTCGACCGGAACGCGGTGAGGATTCTGCGGGGGATGGGCCAGGAGGCTGCCGATCCGGGCGACCTGGTGTCCACGGGCTGACCCGCGAGCGCAGCGCGGGTGCGGTGAGATCCCCGTAGCGGCGCCGCTTGCCCGTGCACGGGCGACTTGGCCAGCCCGGGGAGAACGCACGCGTCGCTACGCGATCCTTGGCGGCGTCATTTGACCCGATATGACTGGTCATGGATACTGGTCATATGGAAACGATCAACGCATCCGACTTCAAGGCGCGTTGCCTCGCGGTTCTCGACCGGGTCCACGCGACGGGTGAACGCCTGGTCATCCTGAAGCGCGGCCAACCGGTCGCCGAGCTCGGGCCGGTCACCCGCGACGGCCCGGAGTATCCGCAGTTCGAGCTTCGCGGGACGGTGACGGTGTGCGGCGACATCGTGGGTCCGGCCGTTCCCGAGGACCACTGGGAGAGCCTCGCACGGTGAAGGCGCTCCTCGATACCCACGTGCTTGTCTGGTGGCTGAGCGACCCCAACTCTCTTTCTGACGCGCAACGGCGGGTTGTGGATGCGGCGGATGCCGCATCTCCGCTGCTGGTGGCGGACATTTCGCTCTGGGAGGTCGCCACGCTGCACAGCCTCGGAAGGGTTCGCATCCGAGGATCGCTGCGTCGGTGGCTCGAGAAGGCGGTGGCGCCTCCCCTGGTGAAGCTCCAGGGGATCACCCCCGCGATCGCCGCCGAAGTGGCTGCCCTGCCGGACACCTTTCACCGGGACCCGGCGGATCGCATCCTGGTCGCCACCGCGCGGGTCATGGACGCCGTGCTCGTCACCCGGGACCAGCGGATCATCAAGGCGGGGTTGGTTCCGACGCTGAGGTGACATCGCCTCGGAGACCGGCCGGCGCTCCCGGCCAGCCGGCCGCCCGGCTGGTTCTTGTCGCTCCGCTTGCCGCGAAGCCGTGCTAAAATATGCGACTGATTTCGTCGGATTTAGGTTGACTTCTGGTTCTTCCGGGGCGCCGGTTGGCGCGCGGGACGTTCTTCGGGTGGTCGCCGGTCCGACGGTTTTTGCCCCATGATCCGACTCTCGAAGAGCACCGACTACGCGCTGATGGCGCTGGCTGACCTGGCGCTGCTGCCGGAAGGGCAGACCGTGAGCGCGCGGCGGGTGGCGGCGAGCCACAACCTGCCTCCCGAGCTCGCCGCGAAGGTGCTGCAGGGGCTCAAGAAGAGCGGGATCGTGGAGACGCGGCAGGGGATCCGGGGGGGCTACCGGCTGGCGCGCGCGCCCGAGGAGATCCCGATCACCGACGTGATCGAATCGGTCGAGGGGCCGCTGGCGCTCGTCGAGTGCATGCTTGAGGACGGCAACTGCAACCTCACTTCGACCTGCTGCGTCCGCACCCCGCTCACCCGGGTCCACGAACGGGTGCTCGCCACCCTTGCGGACCTGACCCTGGCGCAGATCGTCGCCGACGCCGATCTTTCCGGGCCGCGCGCCAGCGGACCCGAACTTCCCGTCCTCCAGTAACCGCCCATGCCCGAACCCCAACCGCGAACCCTCGGCGCCGCCGAGGTGGAACAGCTCGTCGAGCGCGAGTACGCCTACGGCTTCGTCACCGACATCGAGACCGAGGTCGTCCCTCCGGGGCTCTCCGAGGACGTGATCCGGCTGATCTCGGAGAAGAAGGAAGAGCCGCCGTGGCTCCTCGACTGGCGGCTCAAGGCCTACGAGATCTGGCAGGGGATGACCGAACCCGAGTGGGCGAAGGTCTCCTACCCCAAGATCGACTACGACGAGATCAGCTACTACGCGGCGCCCAAGAGCGCGGTCGAGGACGGGCCGAAGAGCCTCGACGACATTGACCCGGAGCTCCGCCGCACCTACGAGAAGCTGGGCATCCCGCTCGTCGAGCAGCAGCGGCTCGCCGGGGTGGCGGTGGACGCGGTCTTCGACAGCGTCTCGGTCGCCACCACCTTCAAGGAGAAGCTCGCCGAGCTCGGCGTGATCTTCTGCAGCTTCTCGGAGGCGGTGAAGGAGCACCCCGAACTCGTCCGCAAGTACCTGGGCACGGTGGTTCCGCACACCGACAACTTCTTCGCCAGCCTCAACTCGGCGGTCTTCTCGGACGGCTCGTTCGTCTATGTCCCGAAGGGCGTCCGCTGCCCGATGGAGCTCTCCACCTACTTCCGGATCAACGCCTCGGAGACCGGGCAGTTCGAGCGCACCCTCATCATCGCCGACGAGGGCAGCTACGTCAGCTACCTCGAAGGCTGCACCGCGCCGATGCGGGACGAGAACCAGTTGCACGCCGCGGTGGTGGAACTCGTGGCCCTTGAGGACGCGCGGATCAAGTACTCGACGGTCCAGAACTGGTACCCCGGCGACAAGAACGGCGTCGGCGGCATCTACAACTTCGTGACGAAGCGCGGCAAGTGCGCCGGCGCCCGCTCGCACATCTCCTGGACCCAGGTCGAGACCGGCTCGGCGATCACCTGGAAGTACCCGAGCTGCATCCTGCTCGGCGACGACTCGATCGGCGAGTTCTACTCGGTGGCGCTCACCGCGAACCGCCAGCAGGCCGACACCGGGACCAAGATGATCCACGTCGGGAAGAACACGAAGAGCACCATCATCTCGAAGGGCATCTCGGCCGGCCACGGCCAGAACACCTACCGGGGGCAGGTGAAGGTGCTGCCCGGAGCCGCGAACGCCCGGAACTTCTCGCAGTGCGACTCGCTGCTCATCGGACCGGACTCCGGCGCGCACACGGTTCCCTACATTGACGTGGCGAACCCGGAGGCCCAGCTCGAACACGAGGCTTCGACCTCGCGGATCGGCGAGGACCAGTTGTTCTACTGCCGCCAGCGCGGCATTGACCCGGAGGAAGCGGTGTCGCTGATCGTGAACGGGTTCGCCCGCGACGTGCTCTCCGAGCTCCCGATGGAGTTCGCGGTGGAGGCCCAGAAACTGCTGGGCGTGAGCCTCGAAGGGGCCGTGGGATGACGCCGCTGCTCGAAATCTCGAACCTGCGCGTCGCGGTCGAGGGCCGCGAGATCCTGCGCGGGCTCGATCTGGAGATCCCGGTCGGCGAGACGCACGCGGTGATGGGGCCGAACGGCTCCGGGAAGAGCACCCTGGCGCACGTGATCGCGGGGCGCGAGGGCTACGAGATCACCGGGGGTTCGATCCGCTACCGGGGCGACGACATCGCCGAGGCGGAACCCGAGGAGCGCGCCCGCGCCGGCGTCTTCCTCGCCTTCCAGTACCCGGTGGAGATCCCCGGGGTGAACAACACCTACTTCCTGAAGGCGGCGGTGAACGAGATCCGGAAGCACCGCGGCCAGCCCGAGCTCGACGCGGTGGACTTCCTGAGCCTGATGCGCGACCGGGTCAAGCTGCTCGACTTCGACGAGGACCTCATCAAGCGGCCGGTCAACGAGGGCTTCTCGGGCGGCGAGAAGAAGCGCAACGAGATCCTCCAGATGACGGTCCTCGAACCGACGCTGGCGGTCCTCGACGAGACCGACTCCGGGCTCGACATTGACGCCCTGCGGATCGTCGCCGAGGGGGTGAACCGGATGCGCTCGCCCGAGCGGTCCTTCCTGGTGATCACCCACTACCAGCGCCTCCTGAACCACATCGTCCCCGACCGGGTGCACGTGCTCCAGGACGGGCGGATCGTGGAGTCGGGCGGCAGCGACCTCGCGCTCCGGCTGGAGGCGGAGGGCTACGGGAAGGCGGCGGCCGTCCCCGCCTGACGCGATGGGCGCAGCGGCTCCGGCGACCGTCGAGGCGCACTACCTCGACGAGATCCCGGTCCGGGAGGGCGACCGCTACGCCCTCCGGCGGCGCGAGGCGGTCCACGAGTTCTTCCAGGCCGGCGGCTTCCCGACCGCGCGCGACGAGGACTGGCGGTTCTCCGACCTGGACGCGCTGGGCCGGACGGGCTACCGGCGGTACCCGGCCCCCGGCGGGAGGCCCGCGCCCCCCGAACTGCCGGATTGGGTCTCGGAGTTCGAGCACCGGGTGCTGCTGTCGGACGGGATCGCGCGGAACGAGGACGCAATCCACGGCGGGAACGGCGTCCGGATCGGGGTCCTGCCCCCGGTCCCGTCCGCTGACGAGCCGGACGACTGGGGCTTCGTCGCCCCCCGGGCGGCGGCGAACGGCGCCGGGGTGGATCTCGACGCCCCGCTCCGCCATCCCCTCGAGGTCCTGAACGCCGGGCTCTTCGACTGCGGCTTCCGCGTGCGGGTGGAGCGGGGCCGGGACGCGGGTCCCGTCCTGCTCCATTCGGGGCGGCGGGACACCGGCCACCCGGCGATGCTCCACCCGCGGTCGGTGATCGAGCTCGCGCCGGGCAGCCGGCTGACGGTGGTGGAAGCCCACGACGGCGCGTCGGAAACGGCCGGCTGGACGAACCCGAGCACCCTCTGCCGCGTGGGCGAGGACGCCGAACTCCGCTACGTGCGGGTCGAGCTGGAGACCGGGCACATCGCCCACACCGGCCGGGTCACCTTCCGGCTCGGCCGCAACGCCCGGGTGCATTCGACCGTGCTCTCGCTCACCGGCGGGAAGTCCCGCACCGACACCACCGCCGTCCTCACCGCCGAGGGCGCCGAGGTGGAGATGGACGGCCTCTTCCTCGGGGTCGAGAAGGCGAAGGCCGACCAGCACACCCTCGCCATCCACGCGGCCCGGCACACCACGAGCCGCCAGCTCTTCAAGAACGTGCTCGCCGACGAGGCGAGCGCCGTTTTCGACGGCAAGGTGGTGGTGGCGCCGGGCGCCATCGGGACCGACGCCAGCCAGTCGAACCGCAACCTGCTGCTGTCGAAGCAGGCGGCGGTCCACACCCGGCCCCGCCTCGAGATCAACGCCGACGACGTGAAGTGCGCCCACGGCGCGGCCATCGGCAAGCTGGACGAGGACGCGCTCTTCTATCTTCGTTCCCGGGGGCTCGGGCGGATGGATTCGCACGAGATCCTGGTTCGGGGCTTCGCCGGCGAGGTCGTCGAGAAGGTCCCGGTGGAGGCGGTGCGGGCGCTGGCCGCCGCCGGACTCCAGCGTGTCCGGGAGAGCCGGAGCTTCGCCGCATGATCGCCGCCCCCGCCTACGACCTCGAAAAGGTCCGCAGCGACTTCCCGATCCTGTCCGAGGAGGTCCGCGGCCAGCGGATCGCCTACCTCGACAACGCCGCCAGTTCCCAGAAGCCGCGGGCGGTGCTTGACGCGGTGGACCACATCTACGAGACCGGCTACGCGAACATCCATCGCGGCGTCCACGTCCTCTCGGAGCGCGCGACCGAGCACTACGAGCGCTCCCGGCGGCGGATGGCGAAGTTCATCGGGGCGCAGTCCAGCGACGAGGTGATCTTCGTGCGGGGCACCACCGAGGGGCTGAACCTGGTCGCCTCGTCGCTCGGCCGCTACGCGCTCCGGGAAGGGGACGAGGTGCTGCTCACCGGGATGGAGCACCACTCGAACATCGTGCCCTGGCAGATGGTGGCGGAGCTGACCGGCGCGAAGGTGGTGGCCGCGCCGGTCACCGACCGGGGCGAGCTGGACATGGACGGCTTCGCGGCGCTGCTGAGCGACCGGACCCGGATCGTCTCGGTGGTCCACGTCTCGAACTCCCTCGGCACCGTGAACCCGGTGGGCGAGATCGCCCGGCTGGCGAAGGAACGCGGGGCCTACCTGGTGCTCGACGGCGCGCAGGCGGCGCCGCACCTCGCGATTGATGTGGCCGAACTCGGGTGCGACTTCTACTGCCTCTCGGGCCACAAGATGTACGGCCCTTCGGGGATCGGGGTGCTCTGGGGGAGGAAGTCCCTGCTGGAGACGATCCCTCCGTACCAGGGCGGCGGCGAGATGATCCGCACGGTGAGCTTCGAGCGCACCACCTACGCCGAACCGCCGGCCAAGTTCGAGGCGGGGACGCCCAACATCGCGGGCCCGGTGGGGCTGGCGGCGGCGGCCGACTACCTGGAGGGCCTCGGGATTCCCGAGGTGGCGGAGCACGAGTCGCGGGTCCGCGAGGTCGCGGAAGCGCGGCTCGCCGAGATCCCCGGCCTCCGCATCGTGGGGACCGCGCCCGAGAAGGCGGCGGTGGTCTCCTTCGTGGTGGACGGGGTGCACCCGCACGACCTCGGGACCGTGCTGGACCAGGAGGGGGTCGCGGTGCGCACCGGCCACCACTGCACCCAGCCGCTCATGGAGCGGTTCGGGGTGCCGGCGACCGCGCGGGCTTCCTTCGGCCTCTACAACACCGAGGCCGAGGTGGACCGGCTGGCTGCCGGGCTCCGCACCGCGCTGGAGATCTTCCGCCCGTGAACGACGCGCTCCGCGACCTCTACCGGGAGGTCATCCTCGACCACAGCCGCCGGCCGCGGAACTACGGGGCGATGGACGCCGCCAACCGGCAGTCGGACGGCTTCAACCCGCTCTGCGGGGACCGGCTGCGCCTCTTCCTGCAGGTGGAGGACGGCGCCGTCCGGCAGGCGTCCTTCGTGGGGGACGGCTGCGCGATCTCGACCGCCTCCGCCTCCCTGCTGACGGAGATGATGCGGGGCCGCCCCGAGGACGAGGCGCTGCGTCTCGTCGAGGACTTCCGCAGCATGGTCTCCGGGGAGAGCGAGCCCGACGACGAGGCCCTCGGCAAGCTGACCGTGTTCGCCGGGGTGCGCGACTACCCGACGCGCGTCAAGTGCGCGACGCTCGCGTGGCACACCCTGCGGGCGGCCATCGAACAGACCGCAGAGACGGTCAAGACGGAGTAACCACATGACCGAAGAAGCCACCAACGGAACCGAGAACGGCGAGGGGCTCCGCGAGCAGGTCGTGGACGTGCTGAAGACCTGCTACGACCCCGAGATCCCGGTGGACATCTACGAGCTCGGCCTCATCTACAAGGTGGACGTGGACGATGGCGGCAAGGTGGCGGTGGACATGACGCTCACCTCGCCCGCCTGCCCGGTCGCGGGCACCCTGCCGCCCGAGGTGGAGCAAAAGATCAGCCGCCTCGACGGCGTCTCGAACGTCCGCGTGGACCTCGTCTGGGACCCCCCGTGGAACCCCGACCGCATGTCCGAAGCCGCCAAGCTCAAACTCGGCTTCCTCTAAGGACGCGCCGGCCTGGAACGCCGGTCTCCAGACCGGCGCGCGCGGTGCTCCGGACCGCGCCCGGCGCACCTTCCCTCCCCCCTCGCCACGCGAACGGCCTGAAACACCGGTCTCCAGACCGGCACACGCGGTGCTCCGGACCGCGCCCGGCTCACCTTCCCTCCCCCCTCCCCACGCGAACGGCTTGGAACGCCGGTCTCCAGACCGGCACGCGCGGTTCTCCGCACCGCGCCCGGCGCACCTTCCCTCCCCCCTCCCCACGCGAACGGCTTGGAACGCCGGTCTCCAGACCGGCACGCGCGGTGCTTCGCAACGCGCACGGCGCGACTTCCACACGCAGGGTGTTTCTTTCCTCCGCGTTCACCCGAACGAGCCGGATGTTGCCGTACTGCGTCCCCGTGGAGGCGGATAGCGTCACGTCGTCCGCGGGCCTTCGGCCCGCTGTGCCGGTCTGGAGACCGGCGTTCCCGGCGCTCCCGGCCCGATTACGCCGCGGCCAGCGCCTGGTCGAGGTCCTCGAGGATGTCGCTGATGTGCTCGATGCCGACGGAGAGCCGGATGGCCTCGGGCCGGACGCCGACGTGCAACTGCTCCTCTTCGGTGAGCTGGCGGTGGGTGGTGGACGCCGGGTGGCAGGCGAGCGACTTGGCGTCGCCGATGTTGACCAGCCGCTTGAAGAGCCCGAGGGCGTCGTAGAACCGCACCCCGGCCTCGTATCCGCCCTCGACGCCGAAGGTGAGGATGCCGGAGGCCGTTCCGTTCAGGTACTTGACGGCCAGGTCGTGGTACCGGTCGCCGGGCAGTCCCGCGTAGTGGACCCACGCGACTCTGGGATGGTCCCGGAGGTGCTCGGCCACCGCCAGCGCGTTCTCGCAGTGGCGTTCCATCCGCAGGCCGAGGGTCTCGATGCCCTGCATGATCTGGAACGCGTTGAACGGCGAGATGGCGGAACCGGTGTTCCGCAGCGGCACCGTGCGGGCGCGGCCGATGTAGGCGGCGGGGCCCAGCGCCTCGGTGTACACCACGCCGTGGTAGCTCGGCTCGGGGGTGGTGAACATTGGGTAGCGCTCCGCGAACTCCGTCCAGGGGAACTGGCCCGAGTCCACGATGGCGCCGCCGAGCGAGCTGCCGTGGCCGCCCATGTACTTGGTCAGGGAGTGGACGACGATGTCCACGCCGTGCTCGACCGGCTTCAGCAGCGCCGGGGTCGCCACCGTGTTGTCCACGATGGTGACGATGCCGTGGGCGCGGGCCATCGCGGCGACCGCCGCGAGATCCACGATGTTGCCCGCCGGGTTGCCGATGCTCTCGCAGAAGACGGCCTTCGTGCGGCCGTCAATCAGCTTGGCGAGGTCGTCCGGGCTGTCGCCCTCGGCGAACCGCACCTCGATGCCCTGCTGGGGCAGCATGTGGGCGAAGAGGGTGTAGGTGCCGCCGTAGAGCTGCGGGACGGAGACGATGTTGTCGCCCGCGACCGCGAGGTTGAGGATCGAGTAGTTGACCGCGGCGCTGCCCGAGGACAGCGCGAGGGCGGCGACGCCCCGCTCGAGCTGGGCCACCCGCTCCTCGAGGACCGCCTGGGTGGGGTTCATGATGCGGGTGTAGATGTTCCCGGGGACCGCGAGATCGAAGAGGTCGGCGCCGTGCCGGGCATCGTCGAACTCGTAGGCCACGGTCTGGTAGATGGGTACGGCGACCGCGTGGGTCGTCGGTTCGGATTCGTATCCGACGTGGATGGCGATGGTTTCGTCACGCATGGGGTCTCTCCTGGGGGTGGGGACGTTGCCGGCCCGGAGCGGGCGCGGGAGGAAGGGCGGCGGGATGCCGCGAAGGGGAAAAGAGGGGGTTGGCGGCCGTGCTCAGGCACAGCTCCGCGTTCGCGAGACAGGCGCCCGCCGCGCCGCGCACGCCGTTGTGCGAGACGACGACGAGGGCGAGATCGTGCGGAGGGCCGGCGCTGCGGACCCTGCCGACGCTGACGGCCATGCCGCCGGCGGCGTCGCGGTCGAGGCGCGGCTGCGGGCGGTCGGGTTCGGTGCGGACGACGAGGGGCCGGGCGGGAACGGAGGGCAGGACGGCGGCGGCGGGCGGGCGGAAGTCCCGGAGCGCCCGCGCCGCATCGCCGGCCGAGGCGGGACGGCGGAGCGAGGCGAAGACGTGCGCCAGGTGGCCGTCGAGAACGGGGACCCGGTTCACGGCGGCGGTGACGGCGAGGTCGGCGCCTAAGACCTTGCGGAGTTCGGGCCCCAGCTTCTCCTCTTCGCCCGGAATCCACGGGATCGCGTTGCCGACGACCGCCACGGCGCCCACGCCGTTCCGTCCCGCCCCGGAGACCGCCTGCAGGGTGACGACGGTCACCGCCTCGATCCCGAAGGCCCGGTGGAGCGGCGCGAGCGCCAGGGCGAGCCCCGCGACCACGCAGTTGGGGTTGGCGACGAGGGCGCCGCCCGTTCCGGCCCACGGCTGGGAGCGCGCGGCGTCCACCGCCCGCGGGTTCACCTCCGGGACGACGAGCGGGACGTGGTCGTCCAGCCGGTGGGCCGACGCGTTGGTGCAGACGATGTGTCCCGCCCGGGCGAGGGCCGGCTCCGTCTCCTTCGCGGCGGACGAAGGAAGCGCCGACAGGACGAGCGGGCTCCGCAGCGCCGCTCCGGGACCCAGCACTTCGAGTTCGGCGGCGGGCGCCGGAGGACCCTCGCCGGCCCCCCACGCGACCGCTTCCCCGTAGCGCCGTCCCGCCGAGCGTTCGGACCCGGCCACCTCCGCCAGGCGGAACCACGGGTGCGCCTCCAGCATCCGCACGAGGCGCTGGCCGACGATGCCCGTGGCGCCGACCACCGCGGTGGGGATTCGGGCGGCGGTCATCGTGCTGCCGCCCTCTCGCCGGGGTAGCCCGACGCCGGCCAGCGCCCGGTTGGCGCGGCGTCGGCCGCCGGCGCTCCGACCCGGGTTCCCGCGCCCCCGGGTCCCGTGACCCGGAAGCCCAGCCGGCGGCGCTCCGCGTAGGCGAGCGCCTTGGGCTGCACCACCCCGCCGCCGACCCGGCGCGCCGCGTCCCAGGTCAGCGCCGCGTACGGCGCCCCGCCGTCGCGGCCGCGCGGGTCCTCGGGAAAGATGCCGTCCACGTCCTTGACGAGACGGATCTCGGAGGCCCCCAGCGCGTCGCCGAGGAACAGCGCGGTCAGGTCCGAGCCTCCCCGTCCCAGCAGGGAGGGAACGCCGGAGGCGTCCCGGCCGACGAAGCCGGGAAAGACCAGCGCGTCGCGCGTCCGGAGCGCCCGGCGGATCCGGGCGGTGTCCACGTCCACCGGCTCGGCGTCGTCGAGGGGGCCGCGCGTCCGCACCGGCAGCCGCGAGGCGCTGACCCCCGCCGCGCGCACCCCGTCGGCGACGAGCGCCAGGGTGAGCAGCGCCACCGACGCCTCCTCGCCCGTCGCGAGCAGCGCCCCGATCTGCGTTTCCGGCGGCGCCGCGGTGATCGCGCGGGCCGCCGCGAGCAGGGTGTCCGTGGTCCGGCCCATGGCGGAGACCACCGCGACGACCCGGCGGCCGCGGGCGATCTCGGCGGCGATCACCGCGGCGGTGTCCCGGTAGTCGTCCGGCCGCGCCAGGATCGAGGAGCCGAACTTCAGGACGGACAGCGGGGCCTCGTCCGAGGAGACCGTCGCTCGGTTCCCGTTGCGGGCCGCCGGGTGGATTCCGGCGGGACGGACTCCGTTCATTGCAGGCGGCTCTCTTGGCGGGACGGACCGGTCGGCGCGCCGCCGTCCGCGGAGCAAGCCTCCTCCAGCAACCCGCGGGTCGCGGCGGTCGCCCCGTCCAGCGCCCAGCGGACGGATTCGAGCCGCGCCGCCAGCGACGCCGCGCCCTTCCGCCGTTCCGGAGTGGCGTGGCGCGGCCCGGCGACCTCAAGCGCGAGCCGGAGGTCCCGGAGCAGTTCCCCGAGATCGCTGATCGCCGCGCCGCAGGCGACGAAGCTCACCGAGGTCGCCGAGACGGACTCGGCGAGCGCCTCGTCCGGGTGCTTCTCGGGCGGACCCGGATGGCTGGCGGGCAGGACCGCGAGGTCGGGTTGGTGGGGCATGGCGTCTTCTCCTCGGAGTCACATCCGAGGAGGGCCGAGGCCCCGTGGGTCCGCTTGGTTGCCTGGCGGCCACATCTCCGGTCTTGGAACGCCACCTTGCCCGGACCGGGCAGGTTGGCGGGGGTTGCCCCCCTCTGGATGCTGGGCGGCAGGTTAGCCCGCGCTCCCCCGGAACGCCAATTCCCCGCACGACGTCGGTCGGTGACGGAATCCCATTGAAGTAGGTAAATTCAATTTTAGATTTACAATCTGCATGGATGATCCCCCGCCGAGCCCTTGCGGACGTGCGATCCGCCCTCCGCCGCCAGGCCGCCGTAGCCGTCCTCGGCCCGCGTCAGGCGGGGAAGACGACGCTGGCGCTCCAGATCGCCGAGGAGCGGGACGCCGTCTATCTCGACCTCCAGACGCCCGACGACCGCCGCCGGCTCGCCGACGCGACGGCGTTCCTCGAAGCGAACCGGGACCGGCTGGTCATCCTCGACGAGATCCATCGCGTTCCGGAACTCTTCGAACAGCTTCGCGGGATCATTGATCGCGGCCGCCGGACCGGACAGGGCAGGGGCCGCTTCCTGATTCTGGGGTCCGCTTCGCTCCTGCTGCTGAAACAGTCGGAAAGCCTCGCCGGCCGGCTCGCCCA
This sequence comes from Vicinamibacteria bacterium, assembly GCA_963555995.3. GTDB lineage: Bacteria > Acidobacteriota > Vicinamibacteria > Marinacidobacterales > Marinacidobacteraceae > Marinacidobacterium. The sequence goes on from OY821641.1 coordinate 429,638, forward strand.
TGTGGAACTGCACCCGCTGGACGTTCTCGAGGTTGGAGGCGGCGCGGGCGAGGCAAGAAAGCTGTGGCTGCGCGGCGGGTTCCCTCTCAGCTTTCTCGCCGGGACCGACGAGGAGAGCGTCCGCTGGCGAAGAGAGCTCCTGCTGGCAACGATCCACCGCGACGTTCCCGAGTTCGGCTGGAGCATTCCGCCTTCGACGCTGGACGACCTCTTCACCATGCTCGCCCACGGCCAGGGCGCGACCGCCAACGCCTCGAAGCTCGCCGCCAACCTCTCGCTCAGCGCGCCGACGATCCAGCGATATCTCAACCTGCTGTGCGACCTCCACCTCCTCCGCCTCCTGCGGCCGTACCGGCGCAATGTTCTCAAGCGCCTGGTCAAGGCCCCGAAGGCGTATCTGCGTGACAGCGGCCTCGTACATTCGCAACTCGGCATCCTCGACTATCACGGCGTCGCCGGCCATCCCGTCGTCGGCGCGAGCTGGGAGGGATTCGTGATCGAAAACCTGCTCGCGGCCGCCCCCTTCGGCACGCGGCCGTTCTGGTACCGCACCGCCGGCGGGGCCGAAATGGATCTGGTCCTGGAGATTCCGGGCCGCGGCCGGCCCTGGGCGGTCGAGATCAAGTACGGACGCGCGCCGCGGCCGGCCCGGGGTTTCTTCACCGCGCTGGAGGATCTCAAGCCCGAACGGGCGTTCGTCGTCCACTCGGGGGAAGACCGCTACCCGCTGCGGGAGGGCGTCGAGGCGATCGGCCTCCGGGACCTCGCGGGCCTGCTCGCTTCCGGGTAGCCGGCGCCGCCCGGATGGCCGCGGTGTTGGGTGACGATGAGGAGTACCGCTTCAGAGTGTCATGTCCCGGTCGGCGAATGCCGCCGGTTCAGTCGCGGTCCGGCGGCCCTTGCCTCGCCAGCCGCACCACCTCGTCGAAGATGAGCTGGTCGAGGGTGTGACCCATGCGCTCCGGGTGCCACTGCACCGCGAGACAGGGCCAGCCGGCGCCCGGCGCCGATCCGTTGTATTCCACCGCCTCGACGATCCCGTCGGGCGCGTGGGCGACCGGAACGAGCCCCTGGCCGAGGCGGTCCACCGCCTGGTGGTGGATGCTGTTCACGTCGCGCTCGGTGGTTCCGAGGATGCGGCCCAACCGGCTCTCGGCCTGGATGGTCACCGGGTGCCGGAAGGCGACGGCGTCGGCGGGCACGCCGGGGATGGGCGGGTGGTGCGCGCGGTCGGTGATGTCCTGGTGGAGCGTGCCGCCGAGGGCGATGTTGAGCGCCTGCATGCCGCGGCAGATGCCGAAGAAGGGCAGGCCGGCGTCGCGGGCGGCGAGGGTGAGCGCGACGTCCCAGGCGTCCTCCTGGGGATCCATGTCCGCGCTCACTCCTTCGTCGTGATCGGTGTACGCCGAGGGGGCGAAGTCGCCGCCGCCGGTGAGGACCAGCGCGTCCACGGAGGCGATGGCGTCGGCGGCGGCGTTGAGCGGGGCCGGGGGCAGGATGATGGGGATGCCGCCGGCGAGGCGGACGCAGTCCACGTACTCCTCGGCGAGGGTGAAGAGCTGCTCCGGGTCGCCGACGATGGTGTGCACCGGGCGCTTCCAGGGCGTGAGGCCGATGCGCGGGCGGATGGGTGTTGGGCGACTCATCGCGCCGCCGCCCGCGGGGGACGGATCCCCCGGAACTCCCAGTCGCCGCCGAGCGCGGTGGAGCGGACTTCCTCGGATTCGGTGGGTTGGGCGCCGTAGCCCACGGGAATCCCCGTTTCGCCGGCCACGATGGGATTCACCAGGCGCCCGAGCCCGTCCACTTCGACCGCGACCTCGTCACCGGGCTCCACGGGCCGCGAACCGGCCGGCGTGCCGGTGAAGACCAGATCGCCGGGGAGCAGGGTGTGCGTCCGCGCGATGTCCGCGATCAGGTAGTGCGGATCCCACTGCATCTCGTCGGTGTTGCCCGACTGCCGCACCTCGCCGTTCACGAGCGTCCGGATCGAGCGCCCCCGGAAGTCCCAGCCCGACACCAGCTCGTCCAGCACGGGACAGAGGGTGTCCGCTCCCTTCACGCGAAGCATCGAACCGGCGTCGGTGTCCCGGAAGTCGTGCAGCCCGAAGTCATTGCCGACGGTGTAGCCGGCGACGAAGCGCCCGGCGTCCTGGGGCTCGATTCCCCGGCAGCGCGCTCCGATCACCGCAACGATCTCTCCCTCGAAGTTCAGGTAGCGGCAGCCCCGCGGGCGGACCACCGGTTCACCGCTCCGGATCAGGGCGGAGGGCGGCTTCAGGAAGTAGGTGGGCGCTTTCGGAAGCCGTGCTCCGAATTCCTCGACGCGGCTGCGGTAGTTGAGATGAACACAAACGATCTTGCTCGGGTTCATCGGAACCGGGGAGCCTACATTAGGTGGGGAAGACGGCCCACGGCGTCTTTTGCGGTTTGGTCTTCCTGTGCGCTCCACCGGTCATGAAAGTGGCGGACACGGCTGGGAACGCCGGCTTCAGCCGGCACAGCGGGCCGAAGGCCCGCGGATGTCGTACCGCTATTCGCGGTGATGGAGCGCGAGCCGAGCGTCATCGGGCAGGTCAGCGTCGTGCCGCGCGCTGCGCTTCGCGCAGCGGGTGCCGGCTGAAGCCGGCGCTCCAAGCCGTACGCGCCACCTCGGCGTACCATCCGGGTGGTGACGGCGAACGGGCGGAACGAGTCGCGGGACGGCTTCGAGGCGATCGTTTCGCACGACACCTACACGAAGGGGGTGCCGTGGGACCTGTTTGCCCGGATGCGGGAGCGCGGATCTCCCTGCTGGGTCGAGGAGGAAGACGGCGCCGGGTTCTGGGCGCTGACCCGCCACGCGCACGTCTTCCAGGCGAGTTCCACCCCGCGGGACTTCTCCTGCGCCCGCGGCATTCGCCTCGAAGAGCTGGACGCCGACGAGCTGGAAGCCCGGCGGACGATGATGGAGTACGACGGGGCCGAGCACGCCCGGCTGCGGCGACTGGTCGGGGCGGGCTTCTCGCGGAAATCCATCGCCGCCTACGAGACCTCGGTGCGGGGGTTGGCCGCGCAGGTGCTCGACCGCGCGCTCGAACTCGGCGAGCTGGACTTCGTCGAGGAGGTGTCCCGCGAGCTGCCGATCCGGATGCTCTGCCGCATCCTGGGGGTACCGGAGGAGGACGCCGGGGAGCTGGTGGAATGGGGGGACGCGCTGATCTCGAACGCGGACCCCGAGTTCTCGATGGCGGTCATTGACCAGGTGGACACCGAGGAGTTCCGCCTGCTGCCCTTCCGGAGCCCGGCGGCCCGCGCCGTGTTCGACTACGCGAGCCGGATCCGGAAGGAGCGTCTCCGCCGGCCCACCGACGACATCCTCTCCGGGATGCTGGCCGAGGACGCCGGGGGCCAGCCGCTCACCGAGCTGGAGTTCCAGAACTTCTTCCTGCTGCTCATCGTGGCGGGCAACGAGACCACCCGGCACACCATCTCGCTCGGGTTGCTCGGGCTACTCGACCATCCGGCGGCCTACGCCGCTCTCAGCGCCGCCGCCGGGAATCGGGCGCTCTTCGAGTCGGCCACCGAGGAGATCCTCCGCTGGACCTCGGTGACCATGCACTTCCGGCGCACCCTGACCCGGGACCTCGATCTCGACGGGGCTTCCCTGCGCCGGGGCGACAAGGCGGTCCTCTGGTACATCGCCGCGAACCGCGATCCGGACGCCTTCCCGGAGCCCGAGCGGTTCGACATCCGCCGGAGCCCGAACCCGCACCTGGCCTTCGGCGCCGGCCGGCACGTCTGCCTCGGCGCCTGGCTCGCGCGGCTCGAAGTCCGGGTCACCTTTGAGGAACTCTTCCGCCGGGTGTGCGCCGTCGAACGCACCGGCCCGCCCGACCGTCTCCGTTCCAACTTCATCCACGGGATCAAGCACCTGCCGGTGCGCCTCCATCCCAGGTAAGGAGCGTTCCCATGCGACGCATCGCGATCTTCCTCTGGCTTGCCGTCTTCGCCGCCTCCGGAGCCGCGGCCCAGTTCACCCTCGAGCAGGTCTTCTCGGTCCCGTTTCCGACGAGCCTGACCGCGTCCTCCGACGGCTCCCGGGTCGCCTGGGTGTTCGACGAACGGGGCGCGCGGAATGTCTGGGCGGCCGACGCCCCCGGCTTCGAGGGACGCCGCCTGACCTCCTTCGAGGGCGACGACGGGACAACCATCCACAGCCTGGCGTTCAGCCGCGACGGGCGTCGCCTCGCCTTCATCCGGGGCGACGGCCCCAACCGGGCGGGCGAGCTGCCGAACCCGACGAGCGATCCGGCGGGAGTGGAGCAGGCGCTGTGGGTCATCGGGGGCGACGGCGAGCCCCGCCGGATCACCGAGCCGGCGGCCTCGCCCCTCTTCACGGCCGCCGGGGACGCGATTCTGTTCGTCCGTCGGGGCCGGGTCTGGCAGGTGGGCCTCGAAGCCGATGCAGCACCCGAACAGCTCATCCACGGCCGGGGCTCCTTCGGGAACCTGCGCCTCTCCCCCGGCGGCGACCGGCTGGCGTTCGTGTCCTCGCGGGGGGCGCATTCGTTCGTCGGGGTGTACGACTTCGGCGCCAAGACCGTCCACTATCTCGACCCGGCGGTGGACCGCGACGGCTCGCCCGCCTTCTCGCCCGACGGGAGCGAAGTGGCGTTCCTGCGCACGCCGCCGGTGCTCGAGCGGTTCCTGTTCGTCCCGAGCCGGGAAGGCCCGCCGTGGAGCATCCGGGTGGCTTCCCTGGAGAACCCGGCGACCAGCCGGGAGCTCTTCCGCGCGGAGTCCGGAACGGGAAGCGTCTTCTCCGGGACAGCCTCCGCCGACCAGCTCCACTGGACGAACGACGGCCGCATCCTCTTCCCCTGGGAGCGCACCGGCTACCGGCACTTCTACGCCGTTCCCGCCGCCGGCGGCGAACCCGAAGCGCTCACCGCGGGATCCTTCGAGATCGAGTACGCCGTCAGCGACGGACACGGAGGCCTGATCGCCGCCACCAACCAGGACGACGTGGACCGGCGCCACCTCTGGCGGCTCACGGCGGGATCGGCCGCCGAAGCGCTGACCTCCGGGACCGGCGTCGAGACGCTGCCGGTCGCCGTCCAGGGAGGCGTCGCCTTCCTCGGGGGCGACGGGCGCCGCCCGCTCCAGCCGATGGTCCGGACCGGCGGTGCTGTGCGCGCCCTCGCCCCGGACGCCTTCCCGGCGGACTTCCCGCTGGAGCACATGGTGGACCCGGAACCGGTGGTCTTCGCCTCCGCCGACGGCATGAAGATCCACGGCCAGCTCTTCCGGCCCGCCGCCGGGTCGGAGTCTCCCGGCCCCGGGGTCCTCTTCCTGCACGGCGGCTCCCGCCGGCAGATGCTGCTCGGCTGGCACTACATGGGCTACTACGCGAACTGCTACGCCTTCCACCAGTACCTGGCGAGCCGCGGGTTCACGGTGATCTCGGTGAACTACCGGAGCGGCACCGGCTACGGGATGGAGTTCCGCGAGGCGCTGAACTACGGGGCGAGCGGCGGGTCCGAGCACCAGGACGTGCTCGGGGCGGGCCGCACCCTCGCCGACATGGCGGGCGTGGACGGGGACCGGATCGGCCTCTGGGGCGGCTCCTACGGCGGCTACCTGACCGCGATGGGACTCTCCCGGGCGTCCGACCTCTTCGCCGCCGGGGTGGACATCCACGGCGTCCACGACTGGAACCGCACCATCCAGGGCTTCAACCCGAGCTACGAGCCGGAGCACCACCCGGAGGCGGCGCGCCTCGCGTTCGAGTCCTCACCGCTCGCCACCGTGGACGGCTGGCGGTCTCCGGTGCTGCTCGTCCACGGCGACGACGACCGGAACGTGCCCTTCAACGAGACCGTCGAGCTGGTGGAGAAGCTGCGCGAACTCGGCGTCGAGCACGAACTCCTCATCTTCCCCGACGAGGTGCACGGTTTCCTCCGCCACGAGAACTGGCTGGAGGTATTCCGCCGGAGCGCCGCCTTCTTTGAGCGCCACCTGGGGAAGTGACGCCGGCGCTTCATCCCTGAAGTCGGCCACGCCTATAGAACTCGCCTGAGACAGGAGGAACGGAATGAGAAACACCCTGCGATGCGGCCTCGCGCTCGCCGCGCTGCTGGCAGCGCCGGCGTCCGCTCTAGCCCAGCCGGATTCCCGCGATCCGCTGCTGAACCAGGGGCCGAAGGCGGTGGCTACCTCGGAGGGAGGGATGGTGGCGACCCAGCTCCCGAACGTGACCCGCGCGGCGGTCCGGGTGCTGGAGGACGGCGGGAACGCGGCGGACGCTTTCGTCACCGCCGTCTTCCTCCAGCACGTCGAGGACTTCCACCAGGTCTCGCACTTCGGGGCGATGTCCGGTCTCTACTACGAGGCGGCAACCGGGACGACCTACGCATTCAACGCCTTCTCGGAACGGCCCCGGGCGGACCGCTGCGGGGATGGCAAGCAGGTGGGACGGCTCGCGATCGGCGGCACCGTGCGCGGGCTCGAATCGGTCGCGGAGCGGTTCGGCACGAGGCCGTGGGCCAGCTACCTGGAACCCGCGATCGCCGCCGCCGAGCAGGGCGTCCTGGTCACGAACTTCCAGTACGCGAACAACTACAGCCTCTGGGAGAACGGGGACCTGATCCGGGAGAACGAGGAAGCGCAGGCCTTCTACATGCCTGACGGCCATCTCGTCCCGGTGGGTGGGACCTGGAAGATGCCGGCGCTCGCCCGGACCCTGCGCGCGGTCGCCGAGCACGGCGCCGATCATCTCTACACGGGCGAATGGGCGAAGAAGTTCGTGGAGCAGGCGACAAGGCGCGGTTTCTGCGTCACGCTCGAGGATCTCGCCGAGTACGAGACGCGCTGGCTGGAGCCGGCGCGCTTCACCTACCGGGGCCACGAGATCCTCGTCGAGCCGCCCCCGAACAAGGGGGGCCTGCTGGTCGGGCAGAACCTGAACGTGCTGGAGCAGTTCGACCTCACGGCGACGGGCCATTTTGCCGAGTCCCCGGAAACCCTCGAGATCATGGTCCGGAGCTTCGGCAAGGTCGAGTCGGACATGAAGTGGTCCATCCAGGACCCGGCCGCCTACCGGAACCCGTACGAACTCTGGAACTCGAAGGAATACGCCCGGCTCAGCGCCGAGTTCGTCCGGCAGACCATGCCGCAGCCGGGGGTGGACCTGACGGCCATGATGGCGAGCGAGGCGGACGGAACGAACGTCGCCGCCTCGATGACCCTCGGCAGCAACCACAACGTGATCGTGGACGCCGAGGGCAACTGGGTCAGCTCGCTCCACACCGGGCACGGCGGGGCCCCGGGCATCTTCATCGACGGCGTCCGGGCGACCGGGAGCGGCGTGAAGGCCGAGACGATGGGGCCGGGACGCCGCATTCTCGCCGAGGTCACCGGGGTGTTCGTGATGCGGGACGGCAGGCCCTGGCTCACGCTCGGAACCCCCGGGTTCCCGCCGCAGCCGGTGACCGAGGTCCTCGTGAACATCCTGGACTTCGGGATGCATCCGAAGGACGCGGCGGATGCACCGCGCTTCTGGGCGTTCCTCTACGGCCAGACCGAGCGGCGATTCCTGCGCATCGAGTCCCGGATCTCCGACGAGGTCCGGCGGGGAATGGCGAGAAGCGGAATCGCGATGGAGGAACTCGGCGACTACAACTGGCACACCGGCTCGATGCAGATCATCTGGCGCGGTGACGACGGAAAACTTTACGGGGTCAGCGACCCGAGACGACTCGGACTCGCTGCCGGACACTGAAACACCAACAGGGGGGAGCGTCATGAAAAAGAGCTCTACAACCAAACAACTTCTGGTCGCGGTGGGGATACTTGCCCTCGCCGCCACCGGGATGGCCCAGAACGGACCCGATCCGCAACTGAACCAGGGGCCGAAGCCGACGGTGACCGGCGACTCGGTCATGGTGGCCACCCAGCTTCCGGTGGTCAGCGAGGCGGCGCTCCAGGTGCTGAAGGACGGCGGCAACGCGGTGGACGCCATGGTGACCGCCGTCTTCGTCCAGCACGTCCAGGACTTCCACCAGGTCTCGCACTTCGGGTCGATGTCGGTGATCGGCTACGACGCCGCGAGCGACACCTACTGGTCGCTGAACGCGGTCTCGGAGCGTCCCCGCGCCGACCGGCACGACCACGGCGACGTGTCCAAGGTCGCCATCGGCGGCGTGGTGCGCGGCCTTGAAGCCATCGCGGACCGCTACGGCAGCGGGACCATGGAGTGGTCGCAGTACCTGCAGCCGGCCATCGCCTCCGCCGAGGAGGGCGCCATCGTCACCTCGTTCATGTACGGCATCAACTACAACCTGATGGAGCAGGGGGACCTCGTCAAGAACCCCGAGGCCCGCGAGGCCTACATGGCGAACGGCCACCTGGTGCCGGTGGGCGAGCGCTGGAAGCGGCCGGCGCTCGCCGAGCACCTGAAGATGGTCGCCTCCGAGGGCGCCGACTACATGTACACCGGGGCCTGGGCCGAGAAGTTCGTGAAGGCCGCGAACGCGAAGGGCTACGCGGTCAGCATGCAGGACATGGCGGAGTACAGGCCGCACTGGGACGACCCGACCAAGTTCACCTACCGAGGGCTCGACTTCTACGGCTCGCCGCCGCCCGATACCGGCGGCGTCATCGTCGGCAGCAACCTCAAGATCCTCGAGAACTTCGACCTGAAGAGCCTGGGGCACTACAGCGAGTCGCCCGAGGCGCTCGAGATCATGATCCGGGCCTTCGGCCGCGTCTCCGACGAGACCCGCTGGGTCATCAAGGATCCGCTCAACTTCCGGATGCCCACCGATCTCTGGCTCTCGGACGAGTACGGAAAGCTCGGCGCCACCTTCGTCGAGAACACGATGCTGCTGGACGGCGTGGATCTCTCGAACAGCGAGACCCCCGAAATGACGGCTTCTCTCTTCCCGCCGGGAGCGGGCGGGGCGGACACCGCGGATCTCGGGAGCAACCACAACGTCATCGTGGACTCGCACGGCAACTGGGTCTCCATGCTCCACACCGGGCACGGCGGGGCGCCGGGCATCTTCATTGACGGGGTGCGGGCCACGGGGAGCACCGCGCGCGCCGCCACCGCGGGTCCCGGCCGCCGCCTGGTGCTGCCCATCACCGGGATCATCGTGGCGAAGGACGGCAAGCCCTGGCTCGCGATGGGCACCCCGGGCTCGCCGCCGCAGCCGGTCACCGAGGTGCTCGTGAACATCATTGACTACGGCATGCATCCGAAGGACGCCGCCGCCGCGCCGCGCTTCTGGGCGTTCCGGGGAGGCGAACGGGGCGTGCAGATCGAGTCCCGCATCTCCGACGCGGTCCGCAAGGGCATGAAGAAGAGCGGGATCGGGATCACCGATCTCGGCGCCTACAACTGGCACACCGGCTCCATGCAGATCATCTGGATGGGGGACGACGGCAAGCTCCACGGAGCGACGGATCCGCGGCGCCTCGGCGTCGTCGTCGGTTACTGACGATGTAACGCTCACCAGGGGGAGCGCCGGTCTTCAGACCGGCACCGCCCGCCGGAGGCGGGCGAGACTTGCGCGCCGCCGACCAGCGGCGAGCGCGCAGAGGTTCAACCATGCGATTCTTCACTCCAACAGCCTGTCTATTGCTGGCCGCCGGACTCGCATCCGGCCAGCACCCGCCCGACGCGCGGGACGCGCTCTACAACCAGGGACCCAAGCAGGAGGCGGTCGGCGACTCGGTGATGGTGAGCACCCAACTCCCCATCGTCACCGAGACCGCGCTCGAGGTGCTCCGGAACGGCGGGAACGCGATTGACGCCTTCGTCACCGCGGTCTTCCTCCAAAACGTCGTGGACTACCACCAGGTGAGCCTCTTCGGCGCCATGGGCGGCCTCTACTACGAGGCCGCGACCGGGAAGTACCACGTGTTCGAGTCCTACTCGGAGCGGCCCCTCGCGGGCCGCTGCGGCGAGGGGGATCCCTCCCAGGTCGCTATCGGCGGCAAGGTCGCGGGCCTCGGCGCCCTCGCCGACCGCTTCGGGACGATGGAGTGGGCCGATTACCTGGAGCCGGCCATCAAGGCGGCGGACGAGGGCGTGCTGGTCACCTCCTTCATGTACGCGAACAACTACAACAGTTGGGAGACGGGCGACCTCATCCAGCAGAACGACGAGGCGCGGGCGCACTACATGCCGGACGGCCATCTCGTCCCGGTGGGGCACCTCTGGAAGATGCCGGCGATGGCGAAGACGCTCCGCGGGATCGCTTCGGAGGGGGCGGACTACCTCTACACCGGCGCCTGGGGGCAGAAGTTCGTCGAGAAGTCCCGCGAGAAGGGCTACTGCGTGAGCCTCGAGGACATGGGGGCGTTCGAGGTGCGCTGGTCGGATCCCGTGCGCTCCACCTACCGCGGCTACGAGGTCCTGAGCGAGTCCCCGCCCAAAAAAGGCGGCATCCAGATCGGCTACAACCTGAACATCCTCGAGAACTTCGATCTGGCGAGCATGGGCCACTTCGCCGAGTCGGTGGACACCCTCGAGATCCTCACCCGCACGCTCGGCCGGGTGGAGACCGACATGCGCTACGGAGTCACCGATCCCCTGGCGTTCCAGATCCCGACCGCCGTCTGGCTCTCGAAGGACTACGCGAAGTTCGGCGCGGAGTTCGTGCGGACCACGATGGTCGTGCCGGGCGTGGACCTGACCCCGCCCACCGCCACCGCGGCGCTCCGGCGTCCGGAGCCGGTGCGGATCGCGCGGTCAGCGGACGCCCCGTCCATGGTGGACGAGAGCAACCACAACGTCATCGTGGACGCGGAGGGGAACTGGATCACCTCGCTCCACACCGGGCACGGCGGCGCGCCGGGGATCTTTCTCGACGGTGTGAAGGCGACCGGCAGCGGCTTCCCCGGCCGGACGGTCGGGCCCGGCCGCCGGGTCAGCCCGAACAGCACCGGCACCATCGTGGCGAAGGACGGGGTGCCCTGGCTCTCCCTCGGCTCACCGGGGGTGCCGCCCCAGCCCGTCACCCAGGTGCTGGTCAACATTATCGACTTCGGGATGACGCCGGGCGACGCGGCTGACGCGCCGCGCTTCTTCGCCTTCCGGGGCGGCGAGCAGGTGCTCGCCATCGAGTCCCGGATCGCCGACGAGGTGCGGAAGGGGCTCAAGGCCCGCGGCATCCGGATCCAGGACCTCGGGCCCTACAACTGGCACACTGGCTCGATGCAGATCGTCTGGCGCGACCCGGACACCGGCAAGCTCCACGGGGTCACCGACCCCCGCCGCCTCGGCCTCGCCAAGGGGTACTGACGGCGCGACGGCCTGGAGCGCCGGCTTCAGCCGGCACGCGGCCCGCAGAGCGCGTCGGGCTGCTCTACCGCATGGCGCGACGGCTTGGAACGCCGGCTTCAGCCGGCACAGCCCGCCGAAGGCGGGCGGCGAGACGGACCTCATGCGCCGGGATGGCTCGGCAGCGCGCGCCAACGCACCCGGGGTGCCGGCTGAAGCCGGCGTTCCCAGCCGGCGCCGCCCTCATGGCTCCTGGAGAAGGCGCGGGACTGCATTTTCACAGCAACGGCTTCAGCCGCCACGCGGCCCGCAGGGTGGCAAGGTATGTAACCCTCCCGGTGGGATTGTATATGGATTTCCATACGTATATGGTTCTCCATATGAAGACGACCCTGAACATTCCGGACCCCGTAATGCAGCGTTTGCGCGAAGAGGCCGCGCGGCGCGGAACCACCATGTCCTCCCTGGTGGAAGCCGGACTGCGGCTGATCCTCGCCGAGTCCGGCGATCACTCCTCCGACAAGGAGTTGCCGCCGCTTCCTCGCTGGCATGGAGGCCGTCCCTTGGTGGACATCACGGACCGGGAGGCTCTGGACCACGTGCTGAACGCGGAGCGTGACGAGCGGCTCTACGGCGTCCGACCGGCCGAGACTTCGGAAACGTAATTGCTCGTCTTCGATTCGAACGTTCTGGTGGACGCCGCCAACCAGGACTCCCGATTTCACGACCCTTGCCGCCGGCAACTCGCCGCCGCCCGGAAGAGCACCTCTCCCGCTTTTCTTCCTTGGAGCGTGTGTTATGAGTTCCTGCGGGTCACGACGCACCCGAACGTGCTGCCGTCGCCATGGACGTCGCGGCGAGCGCTTGAGTTTCTGGAAGCGGTACTCGCATCACCGGCCTTCGACCTTCTCGTTGCGACGCGACGCCACGCCGCAGTATTGGCCCAGACGGTTGCGGAAATCCCGGATCTCCGCAGCAACGTGATGCACGATGTCCACATCGCTGTTCTCATGCGGGAACATGGCCTGACCCGAATCTGCACCCGGGACGGGGACTTTCGCCGCTTTTCTTTCCTGACGGTGCTGGACCCCACGTATGAAACCCGCTGGTAGACGCGGTGCGATCACGGCGGCCGACGTTGCCGCGCCAAGCGCTCCAACACCCCCTCAGTTGATCGGTTCGCCCTCCGCGTACGCCCGCTCGCGGTGGAGCTCCTGAAGCCGCAGGGTGAGCGGGCCGGGTGATCCGCTGCCGATTCGACGCCCGTCCACCTCGAGCACCGGGGTCAGCGCGCCCGCGGTGCCGGTCGTGAACATCTCGTCGGCGGTATAGACCTCGGTCAGCGAGAGGTTCTTCTCGCACACCCGAAGGCCGTCTTCGTGGGCCGCCTCGATTACGGTCGCCCGGGTGACGCCGGGGAGGCATGCGTGGGTGTGCGGCGTCTCCAGCGCCCCGTTCCGGACAAAAAAGACGTTCGTGGCGTTCGTTTCGGAGACGAAACCGTCGAGATCCAGCATGAGCGCGTCGTCCACGCCGGCGTGGTTGGCCTCGATCTTGGCCAGGATGTTGTTGATCAGGTTGGCGTGGTGGATCTTCGAATCAATGCACTGGGGACTGTTCCGCCGGATCGAGGAGGTGATCAGGCGGATGCCCTCGGGGTCGTAGACCAGCGGCTTCCATTCCGGCAACACGATGAGCGTGCAGCCCGACCGGTTCCATTCGGGGCTCATTCCGGACGTGACCTTCTCCCCGCGCGAGAGGGTCAGCCGAACGTGCACGCCGTCCGTCATGCCGTTGGCCCGCAGCGTCTCGAAGAGTGCGGCCCGCACCGTTTCCCGGAACGGCGCCTGCCCGAAGTCCATCGCGTGCGCGGACCCGAACAGCCGGTCCAGGTGCCGGTCGAGGTCGGCGACGCGCCCCCGATAGACCCGCAACCCCTCCCAGACCGCGTCGCCACCCTGCACCGAGCTGTCGAAGACGGACACCTTCGCCTCCGAACGGGGCTTCAGCTCGCCGTTGATCGAAACCAGAATGTCGGCGTTTCGCGGGTCCGGAAGTTCCATGTTCGACCGCGGCGCTTCACGCCGCCTCCAGGGGCGTGATGTCCGAGAGGTCCGCCGTCTTCCGGGCGCTGGCGAGGTCGTACGCCCGCTGCAGGTTCACCCAGAACTCCGCAGTGTTGCCGAAGAACTTCGAGAGCCTCATTGCAGTATCAACGGTCAATGCGGTCTCACCCCTGACCAGCCGTTCGATGCGGGTTCGGGGCACGTTCAGTCGCCTGGCGAGTGTGATGGCGCTCATGCCGAGCGGGTCCAGATACAACTCGACAAGTACTTCGCCCGGGTGCGAGGGGTTCTCCATCAAGGTCATTTCTCTGCTCCTTCAGTGATAGTCCACGATTTCGACATCTGCCGGCCCTTGATCGGTCCACACGAAGCAGATGCGCCACTGGTCGTTGATCCTGACCGAGTACTGGCCGGCTCGATTCCCTTTGAGTGCCTCGAGCCGGTTCCCGGGAGGAAACCTGAGGTCGTCCACAACGACCGCGGCTTCCATGGCGCTGAGAATGGCCCGGGTCCGTCGGGCCAGGTCGTGCGGGAATCCCTTGCCATAGAGATTCCGGACAGCCCCGGCCGCGAGTTTCCCCTTCGTGCTCACGATCATGACCGATATGTATCATAGCATGATACATATCGCGGTGCTCCGTCGAAGATCGAATCCGGAAACGGTGTCTGGCGCCGTTCCCGGCTCTCGGTGCTGATTCCCTACTGGCTCCCCCCGATCAGCAGCAGCTCCGTCTGCTTGGGCGCGAAGTACTCCACGTCGCCCTCGGGGAGCACGCGGGCGTTCTCCTCGATGCGGATCGGGAGCACCAGGCCGTCCCACTCCGGAATCGGGGTGCTCACGTGCAGCTCGACCGAGTACCACGCGTCGGCCCGCAGGGGATACCGCACCCGGTCCCCGTAGGCGAAGGGCCAGTCCACCGCGACCCGCGCCCCGATGTCGTGGGTGGAATTCCCGACCGAATGGGAATAGACGCCGACTTCGGCCTGCCGGGGGTCCACCTCCTCGTTGCCCCCCGTCTTCGGCTGACCGGACTGGTACCCCAACTCCCCGACGTCTTCCATCGTCGCCTCCCAGACCTCGTGGGCGATGGCTCCCGGCTTCCAGTGGCTGGTCAGGATGTCGGTGACTTCGAGCGCCTTCTGGAACGCGTTCCGGATGCTCTCCGGGGCCTCGGTCTCTCCGGGCCGCAGCACGTAGGCGGTCCGCTTGATGTCGGTGCGGTAGTCGAGGTAGCCGACCCCGGCGTCCACCGACAGGATGTCCCCCGGCATCACGACGTGGGCCGCGCTGTTGATCGGCAGGTTCTCCCCGTTCCGGGTGATGCGTACTCCCGGAAGGAACTCGTTGATGAGCCCGAGCTCCATGGTCCGCTGCCGCATCCACCAGTGGATGTCGGCGATGGTGGTCTCCCCCACGGTGATCACCGCGTCGGAAAAGGCCTCCTCCTCCCAGGCGACCGTCCAGGCGCAGAGGTCGCTGAAGACCGGAATCTCCTCGGGGATGTGCATCTCCCGGAAGTCGCGAATCACGAGCTCCGCCGACACCATGCGGGACGAGTACTTCTCGCCGAGCGTCTCCTCGAGGAAGTTCCGGAGCGTCCAGGTGAGGCCGTCCGCCATCGGCAGGGTGGGAGAGACGTTGAGACCGATCCGCTGCGGGTCGCGTTCCTCGATCACGCGCCGGAGATGCGGGCGGACGCCCTCCTCGGTGTAGCCGTAGAAGATGTGAACGTCGTAGGCGTCGCTGATCGTGGGGTCGCGGAGCGAGTGGGACCCGATGAAGATCTTCTCCGGCGAGTCTTCGCCGCGGTCGAAGAAGATGTAGGCGTTCCGCACCCCTCCCCAGCCGCCGCCGATCTCGGAAAGGATCGGGTCCACGTGGTGCTCGCGGCTGAAGGTCAGCCACATATCAATGTCGTGCGCCCGCATCGCCGGGAGCACGACGGTGTCCAGCCGCTTCGTGATGAGGTCCTTCCGGATCTGGGCGCGTTCGCGGGCGTCGGGGATGTCGAGGACCTCGGTGGGGCGCGCGTCGGCATCACCGGCCGTGTCGGCGCCCATCGGGCCGCAGCCGGCGGCCACCGCCAGCGCCGTGGTCAGTAGCAGGCTTGTTCGAATCATCGCGTCACCTCCGTCTCTCTCTCGGTGGAAGTTCCCCGATCCGGGAGAGCAGTTCCCGCGCCTCCCGGTGGTCGGGTTCGAGTTGAAGTAGCTGTTCGAGTGACCGCGCCGCCTGGTCCGTCTCGCCCTGACGGGCCAGCACCGCCGCCCGGTTGAAGAGGGCGGGCGCCAGGTCCGGCTCTGCCGCGAGGGCGGCGTCGTAGTGGCGGACCGCGGCGTCGCCGTCGTCCGTCCTCGCCAGCAGGTTGCCCAACCGGAAGTGGGCAAGCGCGAAGTCGGGCTTCACGGAGGCGGCCCGCCGATAGTGATCGAGGGCTTCTGCGGGTTCCCCCCGGGCTTCCAGCGCCTCCCCGAGTCCGTAGTGCGCTTCGGCGAACTCCGGCCAGTCCTCGAGCGCCCGGCGGAAATGCGCCTCCGCCTCCTCCGCGTTCCTTTGCGCGAGCCGGACCGTCCCCAGGTTGTGATGCGCCTGCGGAAGTTCCGGGCTCGCCGTGATGGCCCTGCTGAAGAGCGCCACGGCCCTATCCACATCGCCGTTCAGGAAGTGGAGGCGGCCGAGGTCGCTGAGCGCCAGCGCGAAATCCGGCCGGACGCGCACGGCTTCGTCGAGGTGACGGATCGCTTC
This sequence comes from Vicinamibacteria bacterium, assembly GCA_963555995.3. GTDB lineage: Bacteria > Acidobacteriota > Vicinamibacteria > Marinacidobacterales > Marinacidobacteraceae > Marinacidobacterium. The sequence continues at coordinate 445,719 of OY821641.1, forward strand.
GCCCCGCTCGCCGAGCGCGGCGAGCATCCCCGCCAGGCTGAAGAGGGCCTTCGCGTCCTCCGGGTTCCGGTCCAGCTTGAACCGGTAGCCGGCGAGCCGCGCGGCGGTCTCCTTCCGCGCGAAGTCCAGCTTCAGCGCCGCGAGGTCCTCTTCCCGTTTCGGTACCACCTGGACCCAGAGGTCCCCCATCTCGTCCGAGGACTCGGGTCCGTAGAGCACCCGGCGGGGCGGATGGTGTGGGTTCTGGGGGTTGCCTGCGGTGTTGTCGTAGCTGAACTCCATCGCCAGTTCGGCGCCCGCCGGCAGGGACACCGGCCGGGCGAAGCGGTACTCGGCCTGCCAGTTGAAGTCCCAGTCGGGGATGTGCAGTAGCGAGCGGCGCCTGCCGTCTTCGAACTCGGCCCAGGCCCGCATCTCCTTGCCGAGGTAGTGGGCGTGCGGGTAGAGGCCCACCAGTTCCACGTCCACGGGCAGCCGATAGGCGTCCCGGATGCGGTAGTTCGCCTCGCCGGCGGGGATCGTCATCGCCTTCGCGCCGAGCCGCAGCCGGGTGGAGGTGCGGGTGGGCGCGTCGCCGAAGTGGAAGCCCACCTGGACCTGGACCGGGGCCGCGTCCGGACGGGGGAGGAGGTGCAGTTGCAGCACCAGGTCGCTCGCGCGGGGTAGCCGCCAGGCCATGCCGTCGGGGACTTCGAGCGACGTCTTGCCGGGGGTCCAGCCGAGGAAGTGTCCGTCCGGGCTCTCCGCGAGGCCGGCCTGCATGCCGGCCCAGCCGGGGCCGGGGTCGAGGGCGTCGAGATGGCGGGTGGAACGGGCCGCGTCCACCAGCAACACGGCGTGGTGGACCACCTCGTGGTTGCCGGGCCGGAACTCCATCGCCTCGACGAAGCGGTCGCGCCCGGTCGGGACCGGAACCACGAAGCTCCGGAAGACGTCCCGGCCGGATTCCGGGACGATGTAGGGCTCGGCCATGGTCACCACCAGCTCCGGTTCACCGAGCCGCCAACCGGCTGCGAACCGCGGGGAGGCCGGCAGCACCGCCGGATCGCCTTCGGGCGCGCCGCCGTCGGCCCAACGCCGAAGTGTCCCGATCGCCTCCTCGGAGAGCCGGCGTTCGCCGACGAAGGGCTCCGGCCCCGACTCTGGGAGCCAGGGCGGCATGTGCCGGGCCGCGGTCATTGCGGCGATCCGTTCGGCCCGCTCCCGCGCTCCGGGGTACATCTCGAGGCTGAAGGGACCGATACCGCCCTCGCGGTGGCAGGCGACGCAGTGCTCGAAGAGGATCGGGGCGACGTCCCGGGTGAAGGTGACGGGTTCCTGGGTGGCCGTCAGGCCGGTCGCTATCGAAAGTGCGGCGAGGAGTGACACGACCGTGGATGCCCGGTTCGGAACCTACCCGCTCCCCGGCAGCCGCCGCAAACGCAGCCGGGGTCGTTTCGGTCAGACCTTCAGGTAGATCCGCTTGCGGTCGAGGAACACGGCGATCGCCGTCCAGACGGCCACGTTCGCGAGCGCGAAACCGAGCGACCCGTTCAGCGGCCCGAGCCAGGAGGCGAAGAAGACCTCGTAGGTCCGGGTGTAGGCCGAGCCGTCGCCCCGCTCCGGGAAGAGGAGCATGGTCTTGATGACCAGCCCGGACCCGACGAAGACCCCGATGGCGTTCTTCCCGAGCGACTCCAGCGGGGCGGTCCAGCGCGGCGGCTGCCGCAGGTCCATGAGCAGTACGCAGCACGCCAGCATCGAGAGCGCGATCCCCGCGGTGAAGAGCACGTAGGAACTGGTCCAGAGGTTCTTGTTGATGGGCAGCCAGAAGCTCCAGATCCAGCCCAGGGTCAGGAGCGCGAACCCGGCGGTGAGCAGGCCGGTCGTCTTCTGCGACGGGAGGTGCGCCGACCGCAGCCACTGCCCGGCGAAGATGCCGAGGAGGGCGGTCGCGACCGCCGGGACCGTGGAGAGCACTCCCTCCGGATCCCAGGCGCCCTGGTAAAGGGTTCCGGGCAGCAGGACGCGGTCGAGGAAGGCGGCGATGTTCGTCCCGGGTTCCAGGTCGCCGGCCACCCCGCCCGGCGCCGGCACGAACCGCATCACGGCCGCGAAGCCGGCGAGGCAGACGGCCGTCAGGGCGGCGAGCCCTCGCCGGCCCAGCCACAGGAACGCCGCTCCGGCCACGAGGTAGACCACCCCGATCCGCTGCAGCACGCCGGGCAGCCGGAGCGATCCGAGATCCAGGAACGGCCAGGCCGCCAGCAAGAGCCCGAGCCCGATCAGGATGGCGCTCCGCCGCAGCACCCGGAGGAACAGCGTGCCCCGTTCGGCGCCCCTTTCCACCCGCCGCCCGAGCGAGAACGGGATCGCCACCCCGACGATCAACAGGAAGAACGGGAAGATGAGGTCCGTCGGCGTCCAGCCGTGCCAGGGCGCGTGGAGGAGCGGCGGATAGACGTGGGCCCAGCTTCCCGGGTTGTTCACCAGGATCATCCCGGCGATCGTCGCCCCGCGGAAGGCGTCGAGGGAGCGGAGCCGGTTCGGCAGTCCCCCTTGGGACATGCTCGGAGTGCTACCGGCCCTTCACCGGATAGACATCGTGGTTCGGGTCATACCAGAGGAGGTGGAACGTGCGCCCGTCGCGAATTCCGTAGACCCGCTCCTTGCCGGCGATACGAAGGGAGAACAGTTCATCCAGGTCGTCCTGCCGGAGTTCGCCGAGGCGTTTTCGGGCCTTCCGGGACAGTCCTCCCACCGGGACCGGGTGGTTGTTCGTTCCGGCCGACCGTCCGCCGGATCCCGACATCAGTTCGGCCCAGGTCATGGATTCGAAGTTCTGGAGCACCGGAAGGATCCGGTTCCACCAACGCTCGGATTCCACGCGCCGCCAGCCCCACGCCCCGTCCATGTCCATCCGGCGCAACCCCCAAACCGGCGTCCGGCCGGTTTCCGGATCGCCGCCCCGCCGAATCCGGGCGTTGCGGTCCGGGTCGTGTTCGGGTCGCCGCCGGGGTTGTTTCCGGGCGGTCATTCGGCCTGCAGGCCGCCGTAGTACTCCGCCAGATCCTGCTTGCGGATGATCGTGTTCGCTCGATCTCCTTCGGGAATCCCCCGGCGCGCTTTTCGCCAGGGATCTTCCATGTGCGTCAGGTCGCTGAGCCACTGTGATGACTTGTCACCGTAGTACGCGAGGACCGCATCCACCGTTTCGGCCTGGGCCGAAGTCAGTTGCGACGGATTGCCGCCCTTGATCGCTGACAGTCGAAACTGGTGGCGGTGGCGCTCATAGAGTTCCCGGACGACCGGGCCGTTTGCCCACGCCTCGATCTCTTCCGGGAAGATTTCTGCATCGTCCCAGACGGTGGACCAACCCTGCGCGTAGTACACGAGCTTCTGGAGCTTCCAGGTCGTCATCGGACCCTGTTTCTCCAGGATGTACGCGGCTACGTCCAGCACGTTCGCCATCAGCCGATCCTCCTCCCAGCCGTCACTCGCAAGCACATCAGCAAGGCCGAATCATAGCGGCGACCGCGGGAGCAGAAGGGCCGCGCCGGGGGAAAACCGCGATCCCTTACTGATCCCGGAGCACCTCCGTCGCCAGCCGGAGCAACTCCCGGTCGTAGGTGCGGAAGTTCTCCCGGGTCAGGGGCACGTGGATGTCCGGAATGACCGGGTTGCCTTCGAGGATCTCGGTGTTGGGACGCAGGGTGTGCCCGATGTTCCACATGAACTCCGCGACCGGCCGGTCGGTCCCGGGGAAGGTGAGCACCTCCTCGTGCTCCCAGGTGTTGCTGTAGCCGCCGGTCGGCATGCCGATGACCATGGCCAGCCCGTTGTCGGCGAACATCGAGAGGAACTGGTCCAGGTGCGAGCCGCCGTGCGGTCCGCCGATGATCGCGGTGCGGCCCCGGAAGTGGACCGGCGCGGGCTCCAGCGTGCCGCCGGCGTCGCGGGGCAGGTGGGCCAGCTTGAACGGGGTGGGCGGGGTGTACTCGTCGCCCCGGCGGATCGCTTCCGCGCCGTCCGTCCGCGCCCACTCGATCAGCCAGCTCCGGCTGAGGTTGAGCCCGAAGATGTCGGGCGCGTCCGCATCCACTTCCAAGTTCTGGAACCGCTCGATCAGCGCTTCGCCGGCGTCGCTGATGCGGACGTTGCCGAACGTCGTCCGGAAGGGCCGGCTCACCAGCCGCTGGATCGCGTAGGCGCCGAAGGAGCCGCCGCTGCTCCCCCGGACATCAATGATCAGGTCGTGGTCGAGCAGCTCGTCGCGCTCCGCGAGTTCCATGAGGGCCATGACGTCCTGGATCAGCGAGCGCTCGAAGTCGAGCCACTGGAGCAGGACGATCCGCTCCCCCGCGTTCACGTGCACATGGAAGTTCTCCCGTTCCATCACCGGTTCGAATCCCTCGTACTCCGGCTCCAGCGCGACGGCGTGCGTGCCGCGGTCCCCGTAGGGCAGGGAGACGTCGTAGCGGTCGCCGGCGGCGTCCTCGAGGGTGAGGTTCAGGGTCTCGGCGTAGAGCTGCGGCGGGACGTTCCGCACCATCAGAGGCAGCTCCCGCGCCATGTGCCAAGTGAGGCCGTAGCGCGTCGAGTGCCGGATCCACCGGGTGAACTCGGCGACGTACTCGGGGATGGGCCGGCCGTTCACGGCCACGATTCGATCGCCGGGCTCGGGGGAAGGCAGGTCCATCCCCACCCGGGCGACGAAGAACTGAGGGTGGTCGAGGTCCGAGAAGTCGGGAAGGACGAGGACCGGCGCCGCGAGGTCGGGGGTCTCGGGAACCGTCAGGCCGCCCTCGACGGGGTTCACGCTCAGGTGGCGGTCCCGGCGTGCGTTCGAGAGCTTCACCAGCTCGTAGAAGAGTTCCTCCTCGGTCTCCACGGCGAGGAACTCCGAACGCAGCGCGCGCATCTCCTCCAGCGCCGAGAAGCGGCCGGCCGTCTCCTTGACCTCGGAGAACGCCTCCCGGCGCGCGGTCTTCTCGATGATCTCGTCGAAGAGCGTCCCGAGTTGCTCCACCGAAACCGCGAGCGGCGTTCCGGGAGGCTCGTCGGACGCCCCGCAACCCGCGGATGCGCCGATGGCCGTCAGACACAGCGTCGCGAAGGCGAAACGCGTTCCCACAGGCTCCTAGCCTAAAGGACCGTGGGCCGCATAGTCTTGGACCCTTGATGCCGCCGTTCACCGTTGTCGCCGGGTGGGTCGCCGGGGTGCTGTCGCTGGTGGCGTTCGTCCCCTACATCGTGGCGATCCTGCGCGGCGAGACCCGTCCGAACCGGGCCACCTGGTGGATCTGGACCACGACCGGCGGGGTCCTGCTCGCCAGCTACTACTTCTCCGGCGCCGAGACCACCATCTGGGTGGCGGTGAGCTACTTCGTCGCTTCGCTGGTGACGGCGGTGCTGAGCATCCGCTACGGCGAGGGCGGCTCGACTCCCCTCGACCGCGGCTGCCTCATGGGCGCCGGCGCGGGCCTGCTGCTCTGGTGGCTGTTCGACAATCCCGTGGTGGCGCTGGTGACGACGCTCGGCGTGGACTTCGCGGGCGCGGTCCCGACCATCCGGAAGGCCTGGATCGCGCCGCACACCGAGGACCGCCTCGCCTGGGCGCTCTTCATCGCCGGGAACGCCTGCAACCTGGTGGCGGTGGACCGCTGGGAGTTCGCCATCGCGATCTATCCCATCTACTTCTTCTTGGCGAGCGGAACCATCGCGGCGCTGGTGCTCCGTCCGCGGGCCAGGTGATACAACCCGCGCCGTGACCGACCCCGTTTACCGCCGCATCCGGGCGCTCTGGCCCGACCACCTCGGGCTCGCCCGCGGCAAGCTCCTCCTCCCCGGCGCCGCCGAGACCGGGCACTGCCTCGCCACCTTCGCACTCGGCTTCGACCGGGAGATGGACGCCTATCCCAACTCGGGCCTCCTCGACGGATTGCCGGACATGCGCGCGGTCTTCGACCCGGCCGCGATCCGGCCCGGCTGGAGCGAGGGCACCGGCGTGGTCGTCGCCGACCTGACGCAGCACGGCAAGCCGCTCGAACGCTCCTCCCGCCGCATCCTGAAGCGCGCGATCGCCGAACACGAGTCCGACGGCCGGCGTCCGGTGGTCGGCATCGAGCTGGAGGCGTTCCTGCTGCAGCCGGACGGCGAGGGCGGCTTCCGGCCGATCCACACCCCCGGTTCCCATGTTTACGGCTCCGGCCCGCTCATGGACCCCGGGGGGGTCATGGAGGCGGTGCTCGACGCCGCCGACCGCTGCGGGATCGTGCTGGAGTCCTTCCACAGCGAGTACGACGACGGCCAGTTCGAGCTGACCCTCGGGAAGAACGACGCCCTCGCCGCCGCCGACGAGGCGTTCCTCTTCAAGCTGCTCGCGCGCGAGGTGGCCGCCGAGCGCGGCTACCACCTCACCTTCATCGGCAAGCCCTTCAGCGACCGCGGCGGTTCCGGCCTCCACGTCAACCTCAGCCTCGAAGAGGGCGGGAAGAACGTCTTCGACGATCCGGAGGGCGAGGGCGGCCTCTCGAAGCTCGCCTGGTCGGCGGTGGCCGGGCTACTCCACCACCACCGGGGACTGGCGGGCACGGTGGCGCCCACCGTGAACGCCTACCGGCGGCTCCGCCCGGGGCAGATGAGCGGCTACTGGGCCAACTGGGGCCACGACCACCGCGGCTGCGCGGTGCGCATTCCGTTGGAGCGCGGGGCGGGGTCGCGGATCGAGCATCGGCTCGCCGACGGGTCCTGCGGCCCGCACCTCGGGGTGGCGGCCACGCTGCTCGCCGCCCGGCTCGGAATCCGGGCCGGGATGACGCCGCCCCCCGAGGAGAAGGGCGACTGTCTGGAGGCGTCGGAATGCCCGGTGAACGTCGCCGCCGATCTGGGGCGCGCCCTCGACGACCTGGAGAACGATGCCGACCTCGTGAACGCCTTCGGGGAGGAGTTCGTCCGGATGCACGTCACCGTGAAGCGGCGCGAGTGGGAGCGGTTCCGCGCCCACACCACCGACTGGGAGAAGCGGGAATACCTCCCGTATCTCTGACGTTCTTCGGGACGGCAGCCTGCCAATGAGCTTCGCCGCCACCGTCACCGCCGAGGAACTCGACCGGGATCCGGACCCCATCCTCGCCCGCCTGCGCGAGGAGGAACCGGTGGCCTGGATCCCGGCGCTCGAGATGTGGTTCGTGACCCGCTGGGACGACGTCCAGACGATGGAGGACCACCCCGAGATCTTCAGCGCGTGCACCGAGCCGAGTTTCCTGGCGCGGACGCTCGGGGAGAACATGCTGACGCTCGATCCGCCGGCCTGCACCCGGCTGCAGAAGGCGTGCAAGCCGCCCTTTCTGCGCGCCGGACGGAGCGGCTCCTTCGCGGAGACGGAACTCCCCGCGATGTGCGACCGCCTCATCGAGTCCATGCGGGACGACGGCGAGGCGGACATCATCGCCGGCTACGCGGCGCTCGTGAGCGCGGGCTCGCTCGCCACCGTGCTCGGGCTCGACGCCTACGACTTCCGCGAGGTCTGGGACTGGTGCGAAGGGCTCTGCATCGGGGTTGCCAACTTCGAGCAGGAGCCGGAGGCGTTCGCGGTCGGCCAACGGGCCGCCGACGCGGTGGAGGCGGCGGTGCTGGCCCGGCTCGACGAACTGCGCGAGCGTCCGGAGGCCTGCGGCCTCCTCCACATCCTGCGCGCCGAGCAGGACCTCACCGCAGCGGAGATCGTGAACAACGTCCGACTCATGATCTCGGGAGGCATCAACGAGCCGCGGGACGGCATCGGCCTCGTCGTCTGGACGATGCTGTCCTACGACGGTCTCCGCGAGCAGGCGCTCGGCAGCCCCGCGGCCATGCGGCGGCTGGTGGACGAGGTGCTCCGCCGGTTCACTCCGGTCGGCACCATCACCCGCACCACCACCCGGGAGACCGAACTGGGCGGGGTGCGGCTTCCTGAGGGCGTCCTCGTCTCCGGCATCCTCCGGGCGGCGAACCTCGACCCGGCCCGCTTCCGCGATCCGGAACGGCTCGATCCCACGCGGACCGAGGGCGGCAATGCGGCCTTCGCCCTCGGCGTCCACCGCTGTATCGGTGAGTGGCTGGGGCGACAGGAGATCCGGGTCGGCGCCGAGCGGCTCTTCCGGAACCTTCCCGGCCTGCGGCTGCACCCGGACGAGCAAGTGACGCTCCGCGGCTTCGAGTTCCGCGGTCCGCAGAGCGTCCGGGTAGTCTGGGGTTGACGGCATGACGAGCGGCTTTCTCTTTCCCCGGACTCCGACGGGCCGGGCCTCCCTGCTCCCGCCGCCGCCGTGGCACTACTCGGGGGAGATGCTCACCATCGAGTACCTCGCCGAGCCCGGAGCGGTGGCGGCGCTGCTTCCGCCGCCGCTCGAGCCGGTGGCCGACCGCCCGGACGCGGTGGCCGCCGTCTGGGCCGAGTGGCAGTGGAGGAGTGAAACCGGGAATGAGGAGCTCGATCCGGTGCGCTCCCAATACAAGGAGTGCCTGCTGGTCGTCCGCTGCCGCTATCGGGACCAGGACTGGTCGCGGTGCGTCTTCATCTGGGTGGACCAGGACGCCTCGCTCCTGCGCGGCCACGTCCAGGGCTATCCCAAGAAGCTCGGCGAGATCTGGATGACCCGGCCGGCGCTCATCGGCCGCGCCGGACCGCGGCTGGCGCCCGGCGGCCGCTTCGGAGCGACCGTTGCGGCGGGTTCCCGCCGACTCATGGAGGCCGAGTTCACGATCACCGGCGAGGCGGAGAGCGCCGGCTTCGTCAACGCCCATCCAATGCTCCATCACCGGCTCCTGCCGAACGTGGAGGCGGACGGGAGCGACGCCCTCCACGAAATCGTCAAGGTGAGTTCGGAGGTGGAACTCGGAACCGCCTACGTCGGCGACGCCTCGCTCCGCGTCTTCCCGTCGCCTACCGAGGACCTCTTGTCGCTCGCACCTCGCGAGATACTCGGTGGCTGCTGGCGGCGAGTGGCCCTTACCTTCCGCGGGGGCGAGACCCTCTCCCGCGGTCAGGAGTAGCTCATGGCGGTTGTCGGCTTCGGCCTCCTCTCCCATGTCCCGACCATCATGCTGCCCGAGGAGACCCGGCGGGAACTGAACGAGGGCAGGGAGATCAGTCTGGTCCCCGGACTCCGCCGCCTCCGGAACGAGGTGTTCGATGAACTCGGGCCCGAAACCTTCGTCATCCTCGACACCCACTGGGCGAGCACCGTGGAACACCTGCTGGCGGCGCAGGCGCGCCGCTCCGGCCGCTACACCTCGGACGAGCTGCCCCGCGGGATGGCCGGGGTTCCCTACGACTATCCCGGCGATCCCGAACTGGCCCACGCCGCCGAGGCGGCGGCGCACCGGCTCGGGCAACCCGCGCACGCTTCGGAGGACCCCTACCTCCCGGTCCACTACCCGACGATCAACCTGCTCCACTACCTCTGGCGCGGCGAGCGGGTGGTGTCGGTGAGCTGCTGCCAGACGGGGACCACGCCCGACTTCCTGGCGATGGGCCGGGCGATCGGCGAGGCCGCGGAGGAAACCGGCCGGCGCACCGTGCTGCTCGCCTCCGGGGGGATGAGCCACCGCTTCTGGCCGCTGCCCGAACTCCCGCTCCACGAGGCATCTGATCCGGTCCACGTCCGCACCCCGGAGGCCCGCGCCGCCGACGACGAGCGGCTCGAGTGGCTACAGGCGGGCGATCATCGGCGCGTCATCGAGACGATGGACGAATACGCCCGCGTCGCCCCCGAGGGCCGCTTCGGGCACTACCTGATGGCGGTGGCCGCCGTCGGCGGCGCGGACTGCACCGCCCCGGGCCGGCTTTATTCCGAGTACGAGAATGCCGTCGGCACCGGCCAAGTCCACATCTGGTTCGACTGCCCAGGGGACGGTTGGGCGGGATGAGGGGCGAGCCTCGTCCCATCGGGGGTTGCCATCAAGAGCTGTTGAGGTGGTCCGGCAGGTCCGGCCAAGCCCGAAGGCCGCCGGACTGCATGGTGCAGGCTCTATTCGTATCCCGCTCCGGCTCTGCCGTATCAACGGGCCGTTCGCTGCTTACGTCATCTCTGGATAGAGGTCGACGTGAACCGTGCGGTCTGCGTGGAGTGCTACCTCCAGAACTCGGCCCTTGATGTCCTCTTCCGCCAATCGGATCAGCGCGTGCTGAAACAGTCTTGTCTGCACGTCGAGGCTGTTCAGCCCGTGCGCCACGGTCACGCAGACCAAACCGGGATGCCCTTGCTCACGCTCCATCAGCGCCGTGAAGTCGGCGCTGTCGTTCGTGACCAGTACATACCCGTCAGCCACCGCGCGTCGTACCAACGCCCAGTCCTGCCAGGCCCTCAGCCCGAGCCACGTCACGTGGGTGGATTGCGGGTATCCCCGCTCGCGCGCGATGGTCGCCAAGTTGGGGCTGAGACACTCGTCGATCAGGAACTTCACCGCGCCGGAGGCAGCGCAGCGAAGGCTGTATCGTCGGAAGCGATTGGCCGGCCTGAGCGCCAAAAGGGTTCTTGGCGGGGACGGCCCCGGCGCGGGTAGGCCTGGGCATAGAGGGCCGCGGCCTCGATCTGCTCCTCGGTGAGGGCCGGCCAAGCGTCGCGGACAGCCGCCACGTCATCGCCGTTGGCGAGCATTTCGGCGATGTCGTGCGCCGGGATTCGGGTTCCCCTGACACAGGGAGCGCCGGAGAGGACCGCGTCGTCGGTCGTGATCGTCTCGCGAGCCCGCGCCAGACGGGAGAGTCCTGCCCGCACGTCGTCTTTCATTGCGCGGAGGTCCACGGAGACCTCGTGCAGGCGGGCCGTTTCCGCCTCCGGATGCCCCAGGAGGTAGCGAACCAGCCGGCGGCGGCCGTCGAGCGTGAAGATCGCCGTCGTTTCGTGGACCAGTCTCAGGCTCACCAAGCCGTCGCAGTGGACGGAGCGGGACCCCTCGCGGCGTCCCGCGGCTCTTCCCAGTACGCCCGCATCAATGACTCGATGGACTTGTCTGAGGGGCACGCCGGTCACGCAGGCGGCTTCGTTTGCCGATAGCGTCCGAGGTACGCCATCCACGACCATTAATCTTTCCTCCGTAGAGGAAGAAATAATAGCCGTACTGCCACGGCGATGCCAGGCGCCTTGTCGTCAAGCTCCCTCGCCTTGGATGGACGCCGCCGAGTGAACCGGCCCGCGATGTAGCAGCGCGCGGGGACGGCGGCCTCTCAGCCGAGGCAGTGCTGACAGACGCCTGCGTCCCGCTTGTCGAGTTCCCGGAACTTCGCTTTGGCTTCCCGAAGCGAAGCGAAGGGACCGTGCCACCGGTTGTCCGGGCGCGTATCGGGCTTGCGGTTCCCGGCGCCACCGACCGCGGCGCGTCGCGGCCGAGGAACTCGAAGCGTGCGGACCGCTTCCCCGGCAGAGCGGCGTATGCATCACGCACGGCCGACGCGTCCAGGCGGTCGAGATCTTCGGTGCGCCGAACCTCCTCCGCGCCTACTGGAGCGGCCTCGTCCGGGCGTATCTCGCGGACCCGGCCGCAACCCGGGACCGGCCCTCCGCCGAGCGCGCTCTCTGGGCCGTGCGCCGCCTGACCTGCATGGAGCTCAAGTCCGCGCCCGGACTCGGGCTCGGCACGGAAGTCCGGGCGGTGGACGACGTGCTGGCGGGAGTGGCGTTGCTCGTGGAAGGCGGCCTCGTCCACCAGAGCGCCCTCTTCGCCGGCTGATCGGCCAAGGGCGGCGCGCACGTGTTGGAACGCCGGCTTCAGCCGGCACCGCGCGCCGAAGGCAGGCGGCGAGACGGACTTCATTCGCCGGGATGGCTCGGCTGCGCGCGCCCATGCACCTGGGGTAGCGACGCACCGCCCGCGCCCTGCGGGCCGCTGTGCCGGCTGAAGCCGGCGTTCCAAGCCGGCGGCGCCATCACGGCTTGTTGGCCGGCGGCTCCCAAGTTGGGTGAAGACCGCAGCGCCTCGCCTGGCTGATCGTGTGATCGGTATGCTGCGCTGAATGGGAGAGCATCCATGGACCGAAGAGCATTCCTGAAGACCACCGCGGCCGGCGGGGCCGGCCTGACCGCGAACCTCGCGTGCGCTCCGCCCGGCTCCGAGACGCCATCGGGCGCCGGTGCGCAGGGCGAGGTTCCGGCGTTCGAGTTCGACGAGGTCACCGCCGCCGATCTTCAGCGGATGATGGAGTCGGGCGAGCACACCGCCCGTTCGATCACCGAGGCCTACCTCGGGCGTCTCGATGCTCTGGACCGGCAAGGTCCGGAACTGCGTTCGATGGTCGAGATCAACCCGGACGCGCTCGCGATCGCGGACGAGCTGGATGCCGAGCGCGCCGCCGGCGGAGTTCGCGGGCCGCTGCACGGGATTCCCGTAGCGCTCAAGGACAACCTCGACACCCACGACCGGATGACCACCACGGCGGGATCGCTGGCGCTCGAGGGCTCCATCCCTCCGCAGGACTCCTTCGTGGCGGAGCGGCTGCGCGCTGCCGGCGCCATCCTCCTGGGCAAGCTCAACATGAGCGAGTGGGCCTACTTCCGGGGGGAGCGGGCGACCAGCGGCTGGAGCGCGCGGGGCGGCCAGTGCAAGAACCCCTACGCCCTGGACCGCAACCCGTGCGGGTCCAGTTCCGGCTCGGGAACGGCGGCCTCCGCGAACCTGTGCGCGCTGACCGTGGGCACCGAAACGGGCGGTTCCATCATGTGCCCCTCCTCCAGCAACGGCATCGTGGGCATCAAGCCCACGGTGGGGCTCTGGAGCCGCTCGGGCATCATCCCGATCTCGCACTCCCAGGACACCGCCGGTCCCATGACCCGCACCGTGCGCGACGCGGCCATCCTGCTCGGCAGTGCGGTGGGCGTGGACCCGCGCGACGAGGCCACCTCCGGTAGCGAGGGGAACTTCCACACCGACTACGCGCAGTTCTGCGACCCGGCGGGGCTCCAGGGGGCGCGCATCGGGGTGGCGCGCAGCTTCACCGGCTTCGATCCGCGGGTCACGGCGCTCTTCGACGACGCGATCCAGGCGATGGCGGACGCCGGAGCGGTGATCGTGGACCCCGCGAACCTCCCCGAGGCGGCGTGGAACGACGAGTTGCCGCTGCTCCTCCTCGAGTACGAGTTCAAGGCCGACCTGAACGCCTATCTCGCGACCCTGGGCCCGGACGCCCCGGTGGGCACCCTCGCGGAGATCATCGCGTTCAACGAGGCGAACGCCGAGCTGGAAATGCCCCACTTCGGCCAGGAGCGCATGATCGCCTCCGAGGCCCGCGGTCCGCTGACCGACGAGGCGTACCTGAACGCAAAGCGAACCATCCAGCGCGCCAACCGGGAGGACGGGATTGACGCCCTCATGGACCAGCACGAGCTCGACGCCATCGTGGCGCCCACCCGCGACCTGCCGTGGGTCACCGACCACATCAAGGGCGACCGGCTGGACGGGGGCAGCAGCGCCGGACCGGCCGCCATCGCGGGCTACCCGGACATCAGCGTGCCGATGGGCTTCGTCTCCGGGCTGCCGGCGGGCGTGTCCTTCTTCGGGCGGGCGTGGAGCGAACCGGTGCTCATCCGCATCGCCTACGCCTACGAGCAGGCGACCCAGCAGCGCCGGGCGCCGACGTTCGCGCAGACGCTGGGATAGCGACCCGCGTTCCTTTCGCGATCGCGGACACCGTTCGCCGCGTTCCTGACTTGGCATGGTGAGCGCCACATTGGAGCCTGGTGCGGCGAGCGATCACGCTGTTTGATGGTGAAAGGTTTGCGGACCTGGTGATTCAGCACGGAATCGCTGTGCGGAAGCGCACGGTCGAAGCGCCGGAGATGGACACCGAGTCACTGCGGCGCGAAGTGGAAGCCGAGTAGTCGTTCTTCTCGCCAAGTCGCCCGCGGCGTCCTCGAAGGCGTACGGGTCGTCGCTGCAGGTTGCCAGCCGGACGACTATTCGGGCCCTGAATGAGATTCATCCATGGCGTGAATAGATCTCCGCACTCTCTTCCTCATGGAGACCGGCTTTCGGGCGAGCGAAGGCGCCCGAATTTCGGACAGTGTCCGCGCTCTCCTGAGTCTCGCTTTCCCGGAGGACGGACCTTCATCAGTCCCTCAGAGTGGTGGTAGGGGGAGGGACCGGAACTCGTGGTCCCTTGGGCCACGCCGTGCCGGCTGAAGCCGGCGTTCCCTTGCCGCCGCGCCGCCCGACTCGTCGGGGGCGCCAGACGAGAACTGCTCTGACTGTCTACGGTCCCTCTTCCCCGTAGGTCATGCCGAGCTGCATCATGAGGAAGGCGGTGTCCATGGCCCGGTCCGGGACGCGGCTGCGTCCGCCGGCGTGGCCCGCGCGCGGGCGGTAGCGGAGGATGACCGGCAGCCCTGACGTGGAGGCGGCCTGCACGCGCGCCGCCATCTTGCGGCCCTGGAGGGGCGGCACCCGGGTGTCGAGGTCGCCCTGGGTGAACATGACTGCCGGGTAGTCGGTCCCGTCCTCGACCGCCTGGTAGGGCGAGTACTGCCGCAGGAACTCGAACTGCTCGGGGACGCCGCCGTTCCCGTATTCCAGCAGGGCCGGCATGTTGTTCGTCTCGGTGAAGGTGTAGAAGCGGACCATGTCGAGGTCGGGGAAGCCGCAGTAGACCGCGCGGTAGAGCTCGGGCCGCTGGGTGAAGGAGCTGGCCACCAGCAGGCCGCCGTTGCTCCCTCCCATGATCGCGAGCCGGTCCGGGTTCGTGTAGCCGTTCTCGATGAGCCATTCGGCCGAAGCGATGAAGTCGTCGAAGACGTTCTGCTTGTTCTCCAGCATCCCGTCCCGGTGCCAGTCTTCGCCGAACTCGCTCCCGCCCCGCAGCGTCGCCACCGCGAAGACGCCCCCGGCTTCCACCCAGACCGCCGCCTGCGCCCGGAAGGACGGGGTGACGCTGACGTTGAAGCCGCCGTAGCCGTGGAGCAGGGTGGGGAGGTTGCCGTCGAGTTCCGCTCCGCGCGGCCGCACGATGTACATCGGCGCCTCGGTCCCGTCCTTCGAGGTGTACCAGACCTGTTCCACGAGCACGTCGCTGCCGTCGTACTCGGGACGGGGCGGCTCGATGAGCTCCCGCTCCCAGGTTTCGAGATCGAGCCGGTAGCGGGTCTGGGGGACGGTGAATGAAGACAGGGTGAGCATCGCCCCGTCCTCGCCCAGCTTGCTGAGGCTGGCGGTGTGGTAGTCGGGCAGGGGGATTTCGTCCACCGGCTCCAGCGCCGCTCCGTCCCCCGCTTCGAACACGAGGATGCGGGAGGCGACGTTCGCCAGCAGCTCCACATAGGTCCGGTCTCCGATGGTGGTGTAGCCGCGGAGCAGGTGCTCCTGCTCGGGGATCCAGTCGGTCCACCGGGAGCGGTCCGACCAGCGGGACGGGTGCACACCCTCCGTGGGGACCGCGACCACCCGGTAGTTGGAGGCGTCGAGGTCGGTGGTGAGGAGCAACCGGCCCTCCTCGCTGCGGGCGGTGACGTGGGCGCGTTCGCCCTCGATGACGGGGTGGATCTCGCCGCTCGCCCGGTCCATGACGAAGACGTCGTTCCGCATCCAGCCGTGCTGGACGCCGAGGAGCAGCAGGCGGCCGTCCTCGATCTCCTCGAGCCGGAGGAAGGTCTCCGGGCCGTAGCCCGCGCCGAAGATCTCCTCGTCCTCGCTCATCTCGGTCCCGATCCGGTGGTAGCGGGCCCGCGGGCCGTCCTGCCGCGACCGGTGGACGTAGTAGAAGCCCTCGCCCTCGCCGTCGAAGGCGATGGTCCCGTAGAGCGCCTCGGGCAGCCGGTCGGGCCGGTCCTCCAGCGTTTCGAGGTCGAAGAGGCGGACCATGATCTCGTCGAGCCCGCCGTCCCGGATCCGGTAGAGGAGGAGCTTCCCGTCGGGCGAGATGTCCACGATGTCCACGCTCGCCCAGTCGTCGAACCCGAGCGCCTGGGCGTCGAGGAGGAGCTCGTAGTCCCCGTCGGGATCAGGGCGTTTCCCGGTGGGCTCGCCCTCGGGCTTTTGCCGCCGGACGATGCGCGCCTGGAGCTCGCCGGGGCGCCGCAAGGTGAAGAGTTCGTAATCACCGGCTTCCCGCGGCGCCGAGACCTGCGCGACCTCCATGAGTTCCGTCAGGCGGGCCGCGATCCGGCCCTCGAGCGCGGTGTCCGAGACGATCTGCCGGGCGTACTCGTTCTGGGCGTCAATCCACGCCCGGGTCTCGGGGCTGTCCTGGTCCTCGAGCCACCGGTATGGATCGGGGATCTCGACCCCGTGGATCGTGTCGGTGACCACCTCCACGCGGGTCTCCGGCGGCGGCGGCCAGTCGGGGGCGCATCCCGGAGCGAGCAGGACGGCGGTCGCCAGGACTGCCGGAAGACGCAGGGAAACGGGAACGGTCAGGCGCATGGCGATCCTCCGATGGCAGGCTCTTGCCGTAATCTACCGGGTCGCCGTGCCGTTCCGCCTGCCTCCCGACCTGGTCCTCGACCCCGAACGCGGATTCCGCATCTACGAAGGGGTGGTCGCGCCCGACTGGACCGACCGGAACGGCCACATGAACGTCGTGTACTACCGGCGGGCCTTCGATCAGGCGACCCAGCACATGCTGAGCCGCATCGGACTCTGGGACAACGACAACGACCACGGGTCCACCTTCGCACTCGAGGACCACGTCACCTACCAGCACGAGCTGCATCCAGGCCGCGCGTTCTTCGTCAGCTACCAGCTCCTCGACTTCAACGAGAAGCTGATCCACGCCTTCCTCCGCCTCTTCGGGGAGCCGGAGTCGGATGGCGGCGAACCGGTGCTCGCCGCCACCTGCGAGCACATCGGCGTCTACGTGGACATGCGCACGCGCCGCTCCGCGCCGATGCCAGCGGAATACTGCGCTCTCCTCGAGGAGATCTCCCGCCGGCTGGAAGTGATGCCGGAGCCCCGCGAAAAGGGCCGGGTCATCGGCATCCGCCGCCGCGCCTCCTCAAAGTCCATTCACCGCCGGATACCGGTAGGCGTTTGAAATCAACCACCCACACCCAGAAACTAAGGAGTCCCTCATGAAGACCCGTGTTCTCGGCGGCGTCGTTGCCGCCGCCCTTCTTCTCACCGTTTCGACAGCCTTCGCCCAGAGCCCGCGGGGAACCGCCGAGGCGACGGTGGGCGCCGCCGCCGTCTCGATCGAGTACGGCCGTCCGAGCCTGCAAGGGCGCGACATGCTGGGCCAGGCCACCGACGGGATGGTGTGGCGGCTCGGCGCCGACGCCTCCACCACCCTGACCACCAGCGGCGACCTGGACTTCGGCGGGACGAAGATCGCGGCCGGTTCCTACAGCCTCTTCGCGAAGAAGATGGGCGACGGCTGGACGCTGCTCGTGAACTCCCGGACGGGGCAGTGGGGCACCGAGCACGACGCCTCGCTGGACATCGCCGAGATCCCGCTCATGGTCCACGGCGGCGAAGCCCGCGAACAGTTCACGGTCGTTCTCCACGGACAGGGCAGCAACGGCATGCTCCACTTCGAGTGGGGTGAGACCGTCCTCATGGCCATGTTCAAGGCCGAATAGGAGGCGGGACCGCCACGGACCTGACACTTTCCGAACCGGCCCGGCCACGCGGCCGGGCCGCACTCCGTTGTTTCATTCCACCAGGAGGAATCGCCGAAATGGCCACCACGACGAGATACAGCAGCCCAGCGCGCCGCAGGAGGTGCTGGAGAGCCTGTATCTGTTCGGGGGTGGCCGTCATGGCGGCTGCCCTCCTCCTCGCAACGCCGGCCCTCGCCCAGTACGGGCAGATCGAGGGGCAGGTCGTGGACTCGACCGGGGCCGTCCTTCCGGGCGCCACCGTGACGGCGGTGAACGAGGACACCGGGGTCTCCCGGAGTTCCACCTCCGACGCGACCGGCGACTACCGCCTGCCGGCGCTGCTGCCGGGGCCCTACACCATCCGGGCCGAACTCTCCGGCTTCCAGACGGTGGAGACCACCGGCGTGATCCTGACGATCCAGCAGACGATCGTCATGAACCAGGAGCTGGCGCTCGCCCAGGTCGAGGAAACCGTGACCGTCACGGGAACCGCGCCGTTGCTCGACACGCGGCGTTCGGACATCTCCACTTCGGTCTCCGATCTCCAGATCCAGGACCTCCCGGTGGCCTCCCGCCGCTGGGTGGACCTCGCGCTGCTGACGCCCGGCACCAGCCAGGACGCGATCCGCGGCTACTACTACCGCGGCAACGTGAACATGGGGGCCGGCGGCCGCTACTACGCGAACGCCTTCATCGTGGACGGGGTGAACAACACCTGGGCCGAGATGGGCGAGGCGCGGCAGAACTTCCCGATGGACGCCATCGGCGAGTTCCAGGTCACGACGAGCAACTTCAAGGCCGAGTACGGGCTCGCCACCGGCGGGCTCATGACGGTTTCTACGAAGACCGGAACGAACAACTTCGCGGGCAGCGCCTTCTGGTTCTTCCGGGACAAGGCGCTCACCGAACTCACGCACCAGCAGAAGGAATTCCAGGAGAACGACCCGAGCTTCGAGAAGCCCGAGTACCGCCGGCACCAGTTCGGCGGTTCCTTCGGCGGCCCTATCGTGGAGGATCGCACCCACTTCTTCTTCGCCTACGAGCGGACGAACGAGGAGCTCTTCTACGACATTGATACCCGGGGTGTCTTCCCCGAGTTCGACGGAACCTTCCCGAAGGACGAATGGCGCTACATGTGGCTCGCCCGTTTGAGCCACCAGGTCAACGAGGACCATTCCGTCTGGTTGCGGGTGGCGTGGGAAAACGAGTACCGGCCCAACCTGAACGCGCGGGGGATCACCACCGAGGGGTTCGACTTCGCGGTGCCGCGGAACGCGGAGGTGTTCGGGGTGACTTCGGTGACCAGCCAGAACTCACTGAACGAGTTCCGCTTCCAGCGGGCCTTCTCGAAGTACGAAGTGAGCCCGGCGTTCAGCCACGGCTCGTTCGACGCCGGAGACTTCAGTCCCGAGCGGATTGCGCTCTGCGATGTGCAGATCCGGCGACCCGACCTGCGGACCGGGTCCTGCAACGACCAGATGGGCCCCGAGACGCGCTGGCAGTTCAAGGACGACTTCACCCTGTTCACCCAGGGATTGGGGGGAGACAACCAGGTCAAGCTGGGCGTGGACTACAACTACATCGAGTTCAAGGCCGACAGCGTCGGCAACTACTCCGGGCGTTGGACGTTCGACACGAACGAACCCTTCAACCCGGAAGACCGGGCCACCTATCCGATCCAGTACACCCAGACCCAGCCACGTTTCGACGACGTGCCGGTGCATCACTTCTCGGTGTACGCGCAGGACGACTGGAGCAGTGATCGGCTGACTCTCAACCTCGGGCTTCGCTACGACCTGCAGGTGGGGACCTTCAACGAAGACATCCGCGACATCAATTTCCCCTTGCCGATCCCCTGGCACGATGGCGCCGATGCCCGTGGCGACGGCAACAACTGGGGGCCGCGGGTCGGGTTCGTGTACGACCTCTCCGGTGACGGCACCGGCCGGACCACGGTGAAGGGCGGCTACGGCAAGTTCTTCGAGAACATCCGCACACTCACCAACTTCGGCGAGCGCTGGTGGCACCAGGGACAGACGATCATCATCAACGATCCGGACTACCCGGATCCGTTCCCCGGCCGGTCCCGCGAGGAGTTCCTCTCCACGGCGCCGCCGAACATCACGCTCCTGGACAACAACTACGAGCAGCCCTACGCCCACCACTTCAACCTGGGGCTCGCCCACCAGCTCCGGGACGACATGGCGCTCTCGCTCGACCTGACCCGGGTGGCGACCCGCGCCGACGCGATGCGGAACGTGAACATCAACTACCCGGTGGACGGCGTGCGGCCGTGGCCGCAGTTCAACCGGGTGAACACGTCCTACTCGGTGCTCGACCACGACTACCAGGCGTTCTACGCCAAGTTCGAGAAGCGCTACGCGGACGGCTGGCAGTTCCTGGTCAGCTACACGCTCGCCAAGACCGAATCCACCTCACTGTGGACGCGGAGCATTGAACCTTCCGGGTGGGAGGCCGAGTTCCCCGGATATACCCGGGTCACCACTCCCGGCGGCACCGACCGCCGCCACCGGTTGGTGAGCAGCGCCATCATCGTGCTGCCGTTCGATATTCGCCTTTCCACGATCGTTGACTACCGCTCGCCGCTCGCAGTGCTCGTGACCTCGGGAACGAACATCAACGGCGATGGGTATTCCGGTGACCTGGCACCCGGGTTCAACGCGTCGAACACCTATGGCTGCCGCAACCTGGACCTGGGTCTCGCCAATGCCTACCGCCAGGACCAGGGCCGCACTCCGGTGACCGACTTCGCCTGCTCGAACTTCCTGAACTTCGACTTCCGGGCTTCGAAGAACTTCTACCTGAGCGGGACCCACGGATTCGAGCTGGTGTTCCAGGTGCTGAACGCCTTCGACCGGGCCAACTTCGGGAACGCGAACAGCAACCTGCGCTCCGGCGCCTTCGGTGACAACGAAGGTTCGCTGGCGGGCAACATCAACGCCCCCTCCCGCCAGATGGAGCTGGCCATCCGCTACTCCTTCTAGCCGGCAGCAACTCCCCCCGGGCAGGGACTTCGGTCCCTGCCCGGTCAGGGATGGAGCGCCGAGGGAGCGCCGGTGTTCACACCGGCACCGCGGCCCGCAGGGCCGCGAAGCGCGCAACGGCCGATCCGCCCCGAGGCGCGCCCCCCGCTCAGGTCGCCTGACGGCGCAGCGCCCACCAGGTCACGAACCCCGACGTCGCGAGGCTCAGCAACCCACCGATCAGGATGTCGATGGGAATGAGCGCCGCCGGCCAGTTGGCGATGCTGATGAAGGTGGGCACGATGTAGGTGGCGTAGGCCGCCGAGCCCGAGCTATGTCCGAAAGTGGGTGACGGCTGAGAAGGGGGTGGCGTATCGTGGGGGTTGCTGACCTTCCACATCTCCAAGGAGGAGTGATACGCCATGAAGGAGAGTACTGTTGTTCGCCTTCCCTCGCCAGAGGGGGTTGAGGACCCGCTGACGGAGGTTCTTCGAGCGGGCGCCCGCGAGTTGGTGCGGCACGCCGTGGAGGCGGAGGTGGCTGCCCTGCTGGCGGCGTACGAGGATCATCGGACGGCAACCGGAGTTCGGCGTCTGGTGCGTCACGGCCACGGCCCGGAGCGGACGATCCTGACGGGGATCGGGCCGGTTCCGGTGCGGCGGCCGAAGGTCCGGGATCGCGGGGACAGCGGGGAGGACCGGATTCGGTTCTCGTCGAGGCTTCTGCCGCGGTTCGCGCGGCGGACGCGCTCGCTGGACGCGGCGCTGCCGACGCTGTATCTGCTGGGGGTTTCGAGCGGGGACTTCGGGGAGGCGCTGTCGGAGCTGTTGGGCTCGGGGGCATCGGGGCTGTCGCCGGGGGTGATCGGCCGGCTGAAGTCGGCATGGGAGGCGGAGCACGAGCGCTGGCGGGGGCGGGATCTCTCGGGTCGGCGGTATGTCTACGTCTGGGCGGACGGGATCTACCTGCAGGGCCGGCTGGAAGACGAGAAGCAGTGCGTTCTGGTGCTCATCGGCGCCACCCCGGAGGGCAAGAAGGAACTGTTGGGGTTCCAGGCCGGGTTCCGGGAGAGCGCCCAGAGTTGGCGGGAGCTACTGGTGGACCTGCGTGGGCGCGGCCTCGAAGTCTCCCCGGAGCTGGCGATCGGGGATGGTGCGCTGGGCTTCTGGAAGGCGCTGGACGAGGTCTTCCCCAAGACCCGCCGGCAGCGCTGCTGGGTCCACAAGACGGCGAACGTGCTGAACAAGTTGCCCAAGTCCCGGCAACGCAACGCGAAGCAGGACCTCCACCAGATCTGGATGGCGGAGAGCCGCAAGAAGGCGGAGAAGGCGCTCGACACCTTCGCCGCCAAATACCAGGCGAAATACGGGGAAGCCGTTCGTTGCCTGACCAAGGACCAGGAGGCGCTGCTCGCGTTCTACGACTTCCCCGCCGAGCACTGGCAGCACATCCGCACCACCAACCCCATCGAGAGCGTGTTCGCCACCGTCCGCCATCGCACCGTTCGCAGCAAGGGATGCCTCTCCCACCGAACCGCGCTGGCGATGGTCTTCAAGCTGGTCACCGCCGCCAGCGAAACCTGGCGTCGGCTCAACGGCTACGACAAACTGACCCAGGTCATCGAGGGCGTCCAGTTCACCGACGGCATCCAGGCCGACGAAACCGAAACCCGCGCCGCCGCCTGATCATGCCGTCACCCACTTTCGGACATAGCTCGCCGAGCCCAGCAGGAACCCGTTCCTCATCGCCCGCTGGAGGTTCCGCTCCTGGATGGCCGGGCCGATGGCAAGCTGGCTGTTCGCGAGCGCGATCAGCGCGAAGAACACGAGCAGCCCGACCATCTCGACCCCGCCCCACGTCTCCATGGGCTTCCCGAAGCTCCAGTCGTTGCCGCTGGCCTCGTGCAGGCTGGCGTACATCGCCACTGCCGGCGGCGACATGTTCCACGCCACGTCAATGACCAGGTACACGACGAACGCCGCGAGGAACCGGGTGAACTTGCTCATGGAAACGACCCCCGTGCGAAGTGGGAAACTGGCTTGGGGAGTCCCGTCGCGGCACGCTCCACGACCGGCCGCGCTTCCTCCCCGCCGCCCCGATTGTAGGCGAGCCCCGGACGAAATCCGCGCCGGTCCGGTCAGGCGAGGAGGGAGTCGTTCCAGAGTTCGTCGAGAAAACTCCGCACCGGCAGGATCTCGATCCCGTCGTCCGTCCGCAGCGGAACCGACTCCAGGCACACCACGATCCGCCGCTGCAGTTCCGGGTGGTCCTTCGTGAGCGTCCGCAGTCCCTTCAGATGCCGCGAGCCGATCCGCGCCGCTCCCTTCGCCTCGATGGCGATCCGCATGTCGCCGACGATGAAGTCCACTTCCGTTCCTCCGGTGAGACGCCAGTAGGAGAGTCGCTCCATGGACCGCCGATAGCTGAGGTAGGCGCCGATTTCGTGGAAGAGCCAGTTCTCGAACGCCTTGCCGAAGAGTTCGGACCCCGGGCGAAGCTCTCCCCGCCGCGCGAGCCGGTTCACCACCCCCACATCGGCGAAGTAGAACTTGGGGGCGTGGATGACCCGGCGCTTCGGCCGTTTTCGCCAGGCGGGCAGCCAGCGGCCGAGCAGTGTGTCCTCGAGAATCCCGTAGTAGGCCCTTGCGGTCTGGCTGCTGACGCCGCAGTCCTGCGCCACGTTCGAGAAGCGGACCATCTCGGTGTCCGCGAGGGCGGCGGCCTCCAGGAAGTCCGCGAAGATCGGCAGGTTGCGGACCATACCCTCCGCCGCGATCTCCTCCTTGAGGTAGTCCGCGATATAGGACTCGATCAGATGATCCGGCTCCGGGTCGCGGTACGGCCGGGGGAGCGAGCCATGGTTGACGATGCGCTCGAGGTCGAACTCCGCCCCCAGTTCCGCCGAAGTCAGTCCCCGCAGTTCGTAACGGAGCGCGCGGCCGCCCAAGACGCTGGCCGCGCCACGGCGCACCTTGCGGGCGCTCGACGCGCAAAGGGCGAAACGAACGTGCAGGTTCTCGATCATCCAGTGCACTTCGTCAAGCAGGGCCGGAACCCTGAGGATCTCGTCCACCACGACCTGCCCGCGGAAACCCGGCCCGTGCGACTGGATGGCCAGGCGGAGGGATTCCGGCCGGGTCGCGTAGCGGCGGAACTCGTCGGCCTTGAGCAGATCCACCCACAGGGCGTCGGGATAGCTCTGCCGCAACAGGGTCGTCTTGCCGACCTGGCGAGGTCCCCAGAGGAAGAACGTGCGCGTGCCCGGAGGGGGCAGTTTCAGCCGTCTGGGGAACACTTACTTGAAATTATCATGTTTTTTTCAAGCGGTGCTTCCGTTTGGCATGGCCGAACCAGCTCCCGATGACGGGCTAGACTTGCGAACAACACCGTCCGGGGAGGTCAACGACGCGATTGGGAACCACACCCGTTCAGGTGACGATTCGGAACCCCGCCAATCTCTCCCGGAGTTGGAAGGGCCGCTTCCTGGTGGACACCGGCGCCACGGAGTCCGTCGTGCCGGCGTCCGCGCTGGCGGAAATCGGCGTGGAACCGCGCCGGCAACGGGAATATGAGCTTGCCGACGGCAGCCGGCAGCAGTTCAGCATCGCGACGGCTGAACTGGAGGTCATGGGCGAGATCGTGGGTGGGACCGTCGTGTTCGGGCCGGACGAGGCGGAGCCGCTCCTCGGTTGCACCGCGCTGGAGTCGGCGGGACTGGAGGTGGACCCCCGCAACCAGACGCTGAAGCGGCTCCCGGCGATCCCGCTGAAGGCGGGCCGTCCGGTCGCGGACGCCTGACTTCGCCGGCCGTCGTCAGCCGGTGGTTGTCTCGCCGTCCGACGCCGCGGGCTCCCGGACCACCACCACGGTGGCGTTGTCCTGGTAGTCGGCAGGGTTCTCCTCGATGCCGCTGAGGATCGCCTTGGCGACCGCGTCCGCGTCCTCCGCGCCCTGGTCGCCGCAGACTGCGGCGATCCCCTCTTCGCCCAGGGTCTCCACCCCGTCGGTGGCGAGGACGACGAGGTCGCCGGGTTCGAGCTCCAGCGCGCCTTCGGCCACTTTTTCGAGCGGCGTCCCCATGACGACGCTCGTCAGCATGGCCCGGTCGTAGTCCATCCGGGCCCGCGTCCAACTGATCTCGCCCCGCCGCGCCTGCTCGTCGAGCTCGGCCCCGTGGGTGTGGAGCGGGTTGACCCGCCGGACGGTTCCCGCCCGGTGGTGGAAGAGGAACGAGTCGCCCACGCTGATCCAGTCGCATCGCCTCTCGGCGAAGAGCGCCGCCACCAGGGTGGTGCCCATGCTGCGCAGCCGGGGGTTCGCTTCGATGGCCTTGCGCATCTCCCCGTTCGCCTGCGCAAGCGCCTCCCGGAGGCGTTCGCCGGGTGGGCCCGCGGTGACGGCGCACGCCGCCAGGAAGGCGTCGGAGGTGATCCGGCTCGCCTGGTCGCCGGCGGGATGCCCGCCCATGCCATCCGCCACCAGCGCGAGGAGCGTGACGCCGTGCTCGTCGGGCGGCAGGGGGCGCGTTCCCCAGGCGTCTTCCTGCCGCCTGCGGTCTCCGATGATGGCCGCTCCCGCGACGTTCCGGCCGGTCATTCGCCGCGCTTGATGACGACCCCGGCGAGCGCCCCGGTGGCCTGGCCGTCCTCGATGGCGACCTGGCCGTTGACCAGCACCCACGGCATCCCCACCACCGGGCCGTCCGGGTTCATGATGGTCGCGTTGTCCTCCACTCGGTCATAGTCGAACGCCACCACGTCGGCCTTGCAGCCGACCCGCAGGCAGCCGCGGTCCGTCATGCCCACGATGGCGGCCGGCAGGCTCGTCGAAGAGCGGACCATGAAGGGCAGGGTGATGAGACCGCGGTCCCGCGTGTAGTGGGCGATCTTGCGGGTGTAGCTGCCCCAGAAGCGCGGGTGCCGGCCCGGCGTCGCTTCGAGCGCGATGCCGGCGTCCGTCGAGGTCGCGGTGTAGTCCTGCGCCATGTAGGTCTCCACGTCGAACCGGTCCCCCGCGATCGGGCGGATCAGCACTCCGTGGAGCATTTCCTCGTTGCCGGTGCGGGCGAAGTCAATCAGGGTCTCGGCGACGCTCCGGCCGCTGTCCGCCGCCACCGTGGCGACCGTCTTCCCGACGAGCGAGGGATCTTCCGGGAAGAGCACGACGATCAGCCGGTCGGCGCCGCCGAAGAGATCAATCTGCTGTTCGAGGTCCTTCATCAACGCGGCGCGGATGGTCTCGTCGGCGAGGTTCGCCTCCAGGTTTGCGAGGCTCAGAAGCCCCGGCGTCCGCCGCCACTTCGGGTCGTCGAGTCCTCCGGAACGGTCGGTCCCCGGCGGGGCGAAGCCCCACACGGGGATCACCCCGACCGGCCCGCCGCCGAAGGTCTCGAACGGGTACTGGTCGAGGAAGACCTGGACCCCCTGCGCCCGCGCGATGTTGATCGCCTGCACGTCCTTCGCCGAGTGCCCCCAGCTCGACGGCCCCTTCGCCTTGATGTGGGTGCCGACCACCCGGATTCCGGTCTCGCGGCCGATACGGATGGTCTCCGCCATGCCGTCGGTGCCGGTCAGGGTGGGTCCGTCCACGATGCTCGGCACCTGCCAGCGGGGCATCGGCGACTGGCTGCGCTGGTGCGAGTAGTAGAAGCCGTCGTAGTCGGCGACGACGTGGGCGAGCGCGACGATCTCGCTGGTCTCGGAGAACCGGGCCGGACGGTACTCCGGGCCCGCGCCGAGCCCCCAGGCGCCGTCCTCCATTCCCTCGCGGACCAGTTCCGCCATCCGGGCCACCTCGTCCTCGGTGGCCGGGCGCTCGTGGTCCTGCCCCATGATCTGGAGCCGAACGGTGGAATGGCCCACCACCGGAACCACGTTCAGTCCCGTCCCGCGGCTCTCGTAGGCGGCGATCTCGTCGCGGATCGGCCAGATCGGGTTCCGCCCGTCCGCTCCCATGACCACCGTGGTGATTCCCTGGGCGACCAGGTTCACCGCCTTCCGCTCTTCCATGTCGTCGCCGACCAGCGAGCGGTCGGCGTGGGAGTGGAGGTCCACCCAGCCGGGGGACACATGGAGCCCGGTGACGTCAATGGTGCGGGCCGCCTCGTGCCCCTCCTTCCCGGCGAGCCGCCCGACCGCCACGACCTCGTCGCCCCGAATCCCGACATCCGCCCGGATGGCGGGGTTGCCGCTCCCGTCGAAGACCATCCCTCCGACGAGGAGCAGGTCGTAGGCAGGCTGGGCGAACCCAGGCGCGGCCAGGAGGCTCGCGACCGCCGCCAGGAACGCACTTCCGAGGACTTTCTTCATGGCTTTCCTCCGCCGGGGTGGATCGTCCATCGTACCGGAGAGGACACGCCCGCCGTCGGATCGCTGGCGCGCGACGGGCCCGTCCTCTCGGCGGCGCGTGTTCCGGGAACCTGTCAGGCCCTGGCCCGCCGCGCCCCCACCCCCAGGGCCAGCCCGGAACCCAGGATCAGGGCGAACGCCGCCGGAACCCCGGCCCGGGCCGGGCTGTCCGCCGGCGCCGCGGGCTCGAAGACGGGTACCTGGTCCCAGGCCACGGCGTCAATCGGCGCGGTGGCGAAGAAGTGCGGGAAGAAGTGGTCCTTGAGACGTTCGTGGAATCGGCGCACCGCTTCCTGGTAGTCGAGTTGGGCCGCAAGGTCGGTCCCGGCGAGGCGATCCAGCGCGAGCTGGGTGGCGAGGGGGGGCGCAAACAGGGACCACCGGCGAGCCCACGCATCCCGCTGGCGCAACACCTCGCGGTAGGCCCGGGAGGCATCGCGGGCGGTCTGGTCTCCCCGGTGGTTCATGGCGTAGTACCAGCCCCAGGTGAACACGTCTTCGGGAACGTCCTGGCCGCTCCACTCGGGGTAGTCCCGGTAGAACGACTCCATCGTCGCGCTGGGAGGCAGATCCCAGGCCTCGTGGTACCCCTGGCGCTGCTGCACCGTCAGCTCCAGCGCTTCCGGAACGGGGTGGAGCACCGCGTTGGCGAGGCTCAGCGCCGCCGGGGCCAGGATCGTCAGGACGACCCAGATCCCCGCGAGGATCATGGCGTTCGCGGTCGACGACCGGTGTCCCAGCGCGACCCCGAGGCAGAGGGCGAACCAGAACGCCGTGTGCAGCGCGACGAGCGCGAACATCCAGCCCGCCCGGCCATCGAACCCGACGCCCGCCAGCAGCGCCCCGGCCGCCATCACCGCCGCCGCGACCGCGCCGACGAGAATCGCGCGAGAGGCGAGCTTCGCGGCCAGCAGCCTTCGCGGGGGTGCGAACAGGCGGACCAGGTTCCAGGTGCCGCCCTCCCGTTCGCCGGAGATCAGGTCGTAGGTGACCGCGATGATGAAGAGCGGCAGCAGCGCGATGAGGAGGAAGGCAAGGTCCAGATAGCCCGCCGCGGCAAGCCGCGGATTCACGGTCTCGTGCTCGTAGAGCTGCCCTTCGAGCGCCAGGAGACGGATCCGGAGGCTCTCGGTTTCCACCGCGGCCCGGCCCCGCGCCAGGGCGGAAACCGGGTGCGGGGGCTGCGGGGCGGGAAAGGCCACGTAGTAGAGCACCTCTCCCGCGTCGGTGGTCGGCGGATAGACGGAGAGCAGAAAGTCCAACTGGTCGTCGTAGGCGGTCTCGGCCGCCGTCAACGAAGACCGGGCGGCTTCCGCGTTCCGCCCGGCGCGCCACGCGCCGTAGATTCCCAGGACGAGCAGAAGAAGGATCGCGGCGGCGATCCCGGCCGACCGGGTCAACCGGCGCAGGTCCAGCGCCAGCAGTCGCGCCCAGGACCTCACGACGCCCGGTCCGTTCCGACCAGCGCCAGCCGTCTCCGCGCCAACCCGAGTCCGGTCAGCGGCAGGCCGATCCACAGCCCGAGCGCGGCCAGGGAGACGGGGCGATTAGCCAGCGCTCCACCGAGGGGCGGCGGCTCGGTCCCGAAGACGGGGAACTGCCCCCAGTGTTCGCGCGACAGCCGTTGCGCCCGGTCGTTCTCGTTCCGGATCTCGTGGATATGGAGTTCGTTGAGACGCTGGATGATCGTGTAGCGGTGCGCCTCGGCCTGAGCCAGGAACGCTTCCATCGCCTCCGGGCCGCTACCGGCGACGCCCATGGACAGGTCCCGCGCCGCCAGGTACGGGGAGAGGAATCCCGACCACGCCATGACCCGGTTCTGGCGAAGATGACCCTCGACCAGCTCCTGCCGGTGGTCCTCGAAGACCCGACTGGTGAGTGATTCCGATTCCCGGCTGAGCACCCCCCTCCAGTTCACCGGGAGGTCCTCGACGGCGCCGACCTGGTAGCGCTCCAGGTACTCCTCCCGGAGCGCGTTGAAGAAGGGGTCGTCCGGGCGGTGGCTGTCTCCGACCTCGTTCAGCGCCTGCTCCACCTGGGCGGTGAGTTCGGCGCGCGAGGGTAGCGGATGGAGCGCCCCGGCGACGGAGGCCGCCACGCGGGGGGTGGCGACGCAGATCACCACCCACAGCGCGAGCAGTTGCGCCAGCGCGCTCCGCGAAGAGGTTCGGACGGCCGAGACCAGCACGGTCACGAGCACCCAGCCCGCGAGATAGACGGCGTAGATGGCGGCCAGGGTGCCCAGTCGCATGGCGGAAGCGGCGCTGTCCAGCCCCGGCCCGGCCGCGACGGCGACGGCCAGGGCGACCGGAAGGGTCGCCAGCGCCCCCACCGCTCCCGTGGCGAGGACCTTGCCCGCGAGGATCTGGGCGGGGGTCGCCCCCTGCGTCAGCAGAACGCCGAGGGTTCCCCCTTCCCGCTCGGCGCTCACCGCAGCGAAACCGGCCACCACCACCAGGAGCGGCAACAGCAGCGCGAGAACGCTCGCCGGCGTGAGGCGACCGAAGCGCGACATCCCGGTGGAATGACGCGCCTCGCCGAAGTTGGCGGTGTTCTGGCGATGGCCCTCCAGGAAGATCGAGGTTCCGGCGTAGTCGCTGACTCCGGGATCAACGAACTCGAACGGCGCCGCTTGGCGAAAGACGAGGAACCCGTAGTGGATGACCCGGTGCGGATGGCGTTCGGGCTGGTCCACCCACTGCTGATCGACGATCCCCTGGTAGCGGGCGCGCTGCCCGGCCTCGTTCGTTTCGTGATGCCGGGCGCCCAGCACCGCGACCAGACCCAGGGCGACCACGAGCCCCAACCCGAACACGACGGTGCCGTCCTGGCGAATCGCCCCCAACTGCTGCCGGGCGATGAGCAGGGTGTTGCGGAGGCCTGCCGGCGAGTTACGCATCAGTCTTCTCTTTCGGCCTGACGTGGGGGGAATGGTGGTGTTGGTGACCGCCCAACGCGCCCGGGCGGTGCGGGCCATGGCTCGTGCGGACGGAAGGATAAACGCGGTCGCATCGTTCCAACCGTCGGCGGTGGATCCGGCGTGAGCACCGGAGGCGGCACCGGGAGAAACGCCCGTGCGGGTGTCCTCCTGCGCACCCCACCGATCACGAAAGTGGTCGTCCGGAGCGCCGGCCACGCTCCTGGCCGGCGCTGTCATCGCGACCGTCAGCGGCGAGCGCTAGTGGAACCGCACCGCGTAGCTCAGCCGGAACCCGCGACCCATCTCGGGGGCCCGGTCCTTGATGTACGACGTGTGGTTGCGATAGAGCTCGTTGGTGAGGTTGTAGCCCGAGAACGACAGGATGTGGGACAGGCTCTGCCGCGGCCAGACGTACGAGCCGCGCACGTTGACCACGGCATAGCTGTCGGTTTCCGTCTCGCCGCGGAACACGTCGGTCTGCCGTCCCGCAAACTCCACTTGCGGGCTCAGCGTGAACCCGCCGTAGGGGATGTCGAGTTTCACCGAGCCTCTGAGCGGCGGAATCCGCGGCAGCGCTTCATCGTTCGCTGTCAGCCGCGCGTCCACGTACCCGACGCCGAAGGTCAACCAGGTCCGTCCGACGAGACGGGCGCCGGCCTCGGCGTCGAATCCGGCGAAGCGGCTGTCGCCCTGCAGGATGTCGAACACCGGCAGGTTGTCGATGACCGCATCCCGGCGGCTGCCGAAGATGAAGTTGGCGATCTCGTACGTGAAGAAGTTCAGGTCGCCACGGGTGCGGACCCCCCGGTGCCGCAGACTCACGTCCAGTCCGAGGGTGGACTCGGCGTCGAGGTCCGGGTTGCCGATGTCGAATGAGAACGTGCCGGCGTGGGCGCCGAAGTTGTACAGCTCCTCGATGGCCGGGGCGCGGTGGGAGCGCGTCAGGTTGGCCACCAGCGCGTTGCCGGCGCCGAGATCCGCGTGGACTCCGACCGACGTCGAGACACCCGCGAAGCTGCGGTCGCGCACGTCGGGCGCCTCGGGTCGAGGCGCCTCCTCCTCATGCCCGTGCTCCTCGTGTCCATGCTCCTCGTGCCCGTGTTCTTCGTGCCCGTGCTCCTCTTCGTGCCCGGCTTCGCCGCCGCGCGCCGCCACGGCGTAGTCGTCGCGGTCGATCCGGGCGCCGAACTGCACGCGAAACCGCCCGAAGGTCAGTTCTTCGTAGGCGAAGGCCGCGAAGGAACTCAGATCGGTCCGCGGCGCCAGCGCCTCGGCTCCGGCCGCCTCGAAGTCCCGCACCTGCGCCCAGGCGCCGAATCTCCCCGACAGACGGTCCGTCTGCCGCTGGTCCACGTCGGCTCGGAGGATGTAGACCTGGTTGTCGTAGCGCGTGCCGACGCGCTCCTGTCCGGCTTCGGTCTCCAGCTCGTCATGTCCCCAGTCCACGACGCTCAGGCTGAGCCGTCCGCCCTCGATGACACCGTTGTCGAGGTCCCGGAGCCCGAAGTCGAAGCGCCCGGCGCGACGCTGCCAGTCGAGTTCGATATCGGTCGTGCCATGCATTTCCTCCTCGTGCTCGCCTTCGTGCTCGTCATGGTGTTCGTCTTCGTGTCCGCCATGCTCGTCTCCGTGGTCATCGTGGTGCACGTGGAACTCGCCGACGATCGGGACTCCATAGCGGCCGTCGTTCACCGTCACGCCGGCGCTGGTGAAGAACCGTTCGCCGGTCCAGCCGAGCCCGGCCTGCGCGTGGGTCGCCTCGGTCGCGGAATTCTCGACGACCCCCGCGGGCGTGTCGTAGTCCTCCGTCCGCCGCGTGCTGCCGGAGGCCCAGTAGTGGACTCCGTTCTGCTGTGCGTGCTGCACGCTGACGTTTCCGCCCGCCTGCGCGTTCGGGCTCCCCAGGTCGGCACTCAACTGCGCCCGCGTGCCTTCCGGCGGCGACGCCCGGTAGCTCTCCTGGGGCGTGATCACGTTGACGAGCCCGCCGACCGCGTTGGAGCCGTACAGCAATGTCGCCGGCCCGCGAACGATTTCGACGCGTTCCGCGCTGTTGGGGTCCACCGCGACGCCGTGGTCGCCGGACTCGCTCGACAGGTCTCCGGTGCGGACGCCGTCCTCCAGGATCATGACCCGGTCGCCGTCGAAGCCGCGGATGATCGGCCGGTTCGCTCCGGGACCGAAGCCGCGCACGGCGATGCCGGGCTCGTTCCGCAGGGCGTCGGCGAGATTGGTGGCCGATTCCTTGGCGATATCGAACGAGTCCATGGTTGTGACCGCGTTGAATGCCTCGAGCGCGGTCTCGGTTCCGTCCACCGAGGCGGTCACCGTCACGTCCTCGCGAACGGGTGAGAGGCTGAGTTCGAAGTCCACCGTCGCCGTCCCGCCCGGAAGGACGGTCACCGTCTGCCGTCCCGCGGTGAGGAGCTCGCGTTGCGCGAGGACATCGTAGGAGCCGGCCGGCACGCCGGCGATCGCGAACCTCCCCTGTCCGTCGGTCAGCGCGAACCTGCCCGTGCCCACGAAAAGGACGACCGCGCCGTGAACGGGGCCGTATTCCTGCAAGGTCACGGTGCCGCGGACCGCGCCGGTCTCCTGCGCCGCCACCGGCGCCGCCCCGAAGGCCGCCAGCAGACCGGCCGCCAGGAAGCGAGTCAGAAAAGAAGTGAATTTGGATCGGTACATGGTGGTCCTCCCGATTGCCTGCCCTCGGCAAGAGCGTTCCGGCAGTAGCCGTGCGTACCGCGGCGAACCTCGTTCTGAGGGCGTCCCGAACGGGGTCGGGAAAC
Organism: Vicinamibacteria bacterium; assembly: GCA_963555995.3. Classification (GTDB taxonomy): domain Bacteria; phylum Acidobacteriota; class Vicinamibacteria; order Marinacidobacterales; family Marinacidobacteraceae; genus Marinacidobacterium. The sequence continues at coordinate 478,305 of OY821641.1, forward strand.
GCGGTGGCCGCGGGGGGACGCGCCCGGTCAGAGGACCGCCGGCGCGTGCCGGCCCGACGCCCGCCGCCTGGCGGCGGACGAGCACGGCGTTTTCTCGGAACTACGCGGGAGGGGCGCGGGCGGGCTGGCGAAGGTAGAGCCGGGACGGGACCCGGACGACCTCGCGCGCCTGCTCAAACGGAGCCGCGGCATCGGCGAATCCGATGTGCAGCGAGCCGGAGAGTTCGGCGGCAGGCTGGTGTGGGGTCTGGCAGACCGCGCAGTGCTCACCGACGGTGTGCTCTTCCTCACAGAAGACCTCCGCGGCGGCGGCGCCGGCCACCGCCAACACCAGGACAAGGGTCCATGCGCTCCAGCCAAGGCTGCGCCGAGCGAGCCTCGGGTGTGCATGTCCTCGTCGCATAGCTGCCGAATCGAACAGGTCAGTATACGGGCGAGGAGTGTTTGCCGTAAGCCTCGTTTCGCCTCCGTCCCTGGATCATCGGTCTTCCACGTCCGGCCAGGACGCCACGCAGAACGCCTCGCAAAGGCGCAATTCAGCCGGGATGCATCTCCCCTCGAGCGCCGCGTGGGTCTTGCCACGGGCTGCTAACGTCCACCCAACATGCCGGACCGACTCTCCGCCTGTCTCACATTCCATCTGGTCTCCGGACTCCTGCTGACCCTCGCGGGAGCGGCCATCGCGCAGCCCGTCACGACCGATCCGTCGCAGCTTGGCGGCCTGAAGTGGCGCACCATCGGTCCCGACGGGAACCGGCTGAGCGCGGCCACGGGTGAATGGGGCAACCCCGACGTCATCTACTTCGGCGCGGCGTCCGGGGGGATCTGGAAGACCAGTGACCGCGGGGTCACCTGGGAGCCGGTCTTCGACGACCAGGAGGCGGCTTCCATCAGCGCGCTCGCCGTTTCCCCCTCGCATCCGGGCCAGGTCTGGGCCGGCACCGGCGAGACGTTCATCATCCGGCCGGCGCTCGCGATGGGGAACGGCATCTACCGTTCCACCGACGGCGGCCGGTCGTTCCACCACCGGGGCCTCGAGGCGACCGGGCGCATCGCCCGGATCCTGGTCCATCCCGAGGACCCGAACCTCGTCTTCGCCTGCGCGCTCGGCCACTCCTACGCGCCGCAGCCGGAGCGCGGCGTCTATCGCACGCGCGACGGCGGCGCGAACTGGGAGCTGGTCCTCCACGTGGACGAACACACCGGCTGCTCCGACCTCGCGATGGATCTCCGGCATCCCGAGCGGCTGCTCGCCGGGATGTGGCAACTCCGGATCGATACCGGCGGCCTGAAGAGCGGCGGGCCGGGCAGCGGGCTTTACCGCTCGCGTGACGGGGGGGACTCGTGGGAACGGATTTCGGGTGAGGAATCCGACGACGGCGGCGGCCGGGGACTCCCCGGCGGAGAGGCGCACCCCATCGGCAAGGTGGCGGTCGCGATCGCCCCGAGCGACCCGGATCGCTGGTACGCGCTGATCGAGGACGAGAGCCCCGGCTTCTACCGCTCGGACGACGGCGGGGACTCGTGGCGGCTGATGATGACCCACCACGATCTCGCCGAGCGCGCGCCCTACTACGTCCGGATCGCCGTGGACTCGGCGGACGCCGACCGCGTCTATTTCGCCTCGGTGCTGTTCAGCACCACCGTGGACGGGGGCCGCACCCTGATCGAGACCTCCTACCGCGCCGGTGGCGACAACCACGACGTCTGGGTGGACCCCTGGATGCCGGAGCGCATCCTGGTCGGCCACGACGGGGGCGGGAGCATCTCCGAGAACCGCGGGGAGAGCTGGCGCCGGGTGGTGCCGCCGGTGGCCCAGATGTACCACGTCACCGTGGACGACCGGATCCCCTACCGGGTCTATGGGAACCGGCAGGACGGCTACTCGTACCGGGGACCCAGCCGCACCCCGGGCGGCGGGATTCCGCTCGGGCTCTGGGAGGGGGTCGGGGGCTGCGAGAGCGGCTGGGCCACCCCGGAACCCCACGACGACAACGTGGTCTGGTCGGGGTGCTACGACGGCGGGCTGGAGATCTACGACGACCGCACCGGACACGTCCGCGACGTGCGGGTCTGGCCGGAAGCGGGGTATGGCTGGGCGCCCGCGGACCTGAAGGTGCGCTGGCACTGGAACTTCCCGATGGTCCTGTCGCGCCACGAACCGGGGACCACCTGGGTCGGCAGCCAGTTCGTCCACCGGAGCCGGAACCGCGGCCAGTCCTGGGAGACCATCAGCCCCGACCTGACGACGGACGACAAGTCGCGCCAGCAGGACTCGGGCGGCATCACCGTGGACAACCTCTACACCTTCGACGGCTCGGTGCTGTTCGCGCTCGCCGAGTCGCCGCTCCGGGCCGGACAGCTCTGGGCCGGGAGCGTGGACGGGAAGGTCCACGTCACCACCGACGGCGGGGAGACCTGGCTCGACCGGAGCGGGAACGTGCCGGGACTCGACCGGGACGCGTGGATCAAGTTCATCGAGCCCTCGCACCACGACCCGGAGACCGCCTACCTGGCGGTGAGCTGGCACCAGTCGGGCGACTTCCGGCCGCACATCTACCGCACCCGGGACCTCGGGGAGAGCTGGGAGCGGATCGGTGGCGGGATCCCCGAGTCTCCGTTCTCGTTCGTCCACGTGGTCCGGGAGGATCCCGGCCGCGCCGGCATCCTCTTCGCCGGGACCGATAACCGCGTCTGGGCGAGCCTCGACGACGGCGGCTCCTGGTTCTCTTTGCAGCTCGACATGCCGCCGGCGCCGATCTACGGGATCGTGATCCAGGAGCGGTTCGAGGACCTGGTGGTCGCGACCTACGGCCGCGGCTTCTACATTCTGGACGGCATCGGCCCGCTCCGGGATCTTGCCGACGCGTCGGACGATCCGCTGCGGGTCTTCGATTCCCCGACCGCCTGGAGGTTCCTGCCGCGGCAGACCATCAAGTCGGAGCCGGGCAGCCTGGTGACCGGGCAGAACGCCCCCTACGGCGCCCCCGTCTCCTGGTGGTTCGACGGGGATGCCGCCGCCGAGCGCGCCGAAATCGCCATCGTGAACGCGGACGGGGAGACCGTGCGCACCCTTCGCGGACCGGGAACCGCCGGACTCTCGCGCGTCCACTGGGACCTTCGCGGCGAGACGCCGGACCGGGCCGTCCTCCGCACCCGGCCCCCCGACCGGGACTGGGTGGAAATGGGCGAGGACGGGGAGCGCCGCATCCGCACCTGGGACCTCGACATCTTCCCCGGCTACCGCGGGCTGCTCCAGCCCCCGGGGGACTACACCGCCCGGGTCACGGTGGGGGAACACACCGCGGAAACCATCCTGCGCGTGGAAGTGGATCCCTCATCCGCCGCCACCGCCGACGACATCCGGGAGAAGTACGCGTTCCTGAACGCCATCCACGCGCAGCTCGACGAGCTGGCGGCGATGGTGGACGAGCTCGAATGGGTGCGCCGGGAGATCGAGGGGCTCCGGGAGCGCCACGCCGGGGACGAGCGGTTCGCGGCGCTGCTCGAGAGCGCCGGCGAGATCGCGGGGACGGCGATCGCCATCGAGGGGCGCTTCTTCGATGTGGGGCTCACCGGAGCCCGCGAGGACGCCTTCCGGGCGCCGATGCGGCTCTACGGCCGGCTCGGCGCGCTCGCGAACGACGCCGGCTGGGACGGCGCCGACTTCGCGCCCACCGACCAGCAGCGCGAGGTCCACGGGATTCTCACGGAGCGCTTCGAGGCGGCCCGCGGGGAATACCGCCGGTTGATGGACGAGCAGCTCCCGCCCTTCTGGAGGGCGCTCGCCGACGTGCGCTCGGGCGGCGGAGAATGACTCGTACCCGGGGTTCCCGATGAGCGAAGAGCACTCCCGTTTCGGGTCCCGGAACCTGCTGGCCGCCGCCGCGCTCGCGGCCTACGGCTGGTTCGCCGCCGCCTACGGGCCCGACGGTTCGTTCCCCGGATCGGACTTCGGATCGCTCGCCTACGGGCTGTCCCGGCAGGGACTCTGGTTCGTGCCGGTCGGGATCCTGATCCCGCAGGTGCTTCCCCGGATGCGGGGCGTCCTCACCGGTTTCTTCCTGGTGCTGTTCCCCTCGCTGCTGATCGGCGCCGTGGTGACCGCGCTCGTGATCGCGGCGCCGGACGCCGCTCCCTGGCGGGTGCTGGAGAGCTTCGTCTTTCCCGAGGTGGCCACCCTGCTCGCGCCGTGGACCGGGACGTTCGTCGGGGCGCTGTTCGGCGCCGTCATCGCGCGGGGACCCGGTTCGGCGCTGGTCCTCATTCCGGTGCTGGTCGCCATTGCCGCGGTCCTCCTCGCGAGCGTCGCCGTGCTGCTCCTGCTGATCACCGACCGGGTTGCGGTGGTGGACCCCATCGGCCCGCCCGGATCGCCGGACGGCCAGTACCGCGACGCCTTCGCCGACTTCTATCGGGACGGAGCGCCCGGTTCGCAGGCGGCGCTGAACGCGGCCACCTTCGCCGCCGGTTTCCGGCTGGCGCTCGCCGCCGCGGGCGCGGACCCGGGAGTGCGGCTCCACGCGGCCCCGGCGGGCGATGCGATGGAGATCGCCGGTTCGCTGCCGGTGGCGCTTCCCGCGTTCGGCGCGCGTTTCCTGAACCTCGCGGCGACCGCGCGGCCGACCGTCGAGGACGGCGAGTTCCGGGCGGCGTTCCGGTCCGTCCGGATCGGAGGCATCGAGGCGCCGCCGGTCCTCGTCCGGTCCTCGTCCCGGGTCCTCTCACGCTGGCTGCGCCGGAACGCCGCGGTGGCGGCGCTCCTCGCGCCCTTCGACGAGGTCCGGGTCGCGGATTCCACCATCGTGGTGCGCTGGCGGGAGAGGGAGGACACCGGCGCCGGCATCCATTCGCGGGTGGGCGGCTACCTGACGCTGCTCGTCCGGGACGCCGACCTCCTCCGGCAGCAGCCGGACCGGACCTCGGCGGTGCTGCGGCGCACGTTCGCGCTCGCCGCCGTCCGTTCGGCGGGAGGCGACGCGCTGGCCGAGAACCGGGCCGCCCTGCTCGCCCTCGGGGGCGCGTTCGGACATCCCTCGCTGCTGGACCTGGCGCGCGTCCCCGGCGGCGGGGAGGAAGCGCGTGGACTCCTGGAGCGCCTTCCGCTGAGCCTGCACGGGCGCCGCGACTGGGCGCGCCATTTCTTCCTGAGCGCCGGCATCGTCCAGGTGGCGCCCGACCGCGTCTCGGGCGGAGCCGGGCTCCTGAAAGAGCAACTCGACGCCGCGGAGGGCGGGACCGGATTCTCGTTCGCCGACCTGTTGATGGACGAGGCGGGAGCCCGCTTCGGGCGTACGGCGACCCGCGACGTGGCGCGGGCGCGCTGGATGCAGGTGCGGCTCGCGGGCGGCGTCCGGGAAGACGACCTCGCGCCGCGCGATGCGGGCCTCCCCGAAGGGCTGAGCGCCGCCCGGCTGGAGGCCGAATTCGGCGGAGTGGGCGGCGAGGGTTTCCGGGACGTCGAGGCCGAGATCGTGCGCCGGGTGAACGCCCTGCCGCTCTACCGGATGCGGCTTCCCCAAGCGCCGGCCGGCATCGCTCCCCCTTCGGGTACATTGCCCGGAACGCCATGAGGCCCATTCGTCGAGCGCACCTCCCCGAGGAGGCGAGCCGCTGATGGCGGACACGGCCTCGCTGCTCGACAGTTGGGAGAGCGAAGTCCAGGCGGCCTGGCTCTACCTGGTGCTGGCCGAGGTGGAGAGCGGCGAGAACAAGCGCCTCTTCGCAGCGCTCTCGGCGGACGCGCTGGAGCAGAGCAAGGCGTGGGTCAAGGCGATCGAGGAGGCGGGCGGCCCGGCCCCGGGTCCCTACGAGGCGCCCTTCCGGGTGCGGCTCGTGGGAACGCTGATCCGGCGGATCGGCCCGCGCTCGCTGCTGCCCGCGCTCGCCGCGCTGAAGGTGCGCGGCCTCTCGGTGTACCGGGCGGCGCCGTCGAGCCTCGAGGTGCTCATCGCGCAGGAGGCCGGTTCGACCGCCCGGGCGGAGTCCCGCGATCACCTGCTGGGCGAGGAGCAGCGCCACCTCTACACCCGGGGGGCGGTCGCGCTCCACGCCGCGATCTTCGGGGCGAACGACGGGCTGGTGTCGAACACCGCCCTCATCCTGGCGGCGAGCGGCGCCGGCGCCTCTCCGGGCACGGCGCTCCTCATCGGCGCCGCCGGAATGGTGGCGGGCGCCGTTTCGATGGCCACCGGGGAGTACCTCGGGGTACGCTCGCGAATCGAACTCTACGAGCGGCAGATCGCGCTCGAGGAGGAGGAACTGCGGCTCTACCCGGACGACGAGGCCGAGGAGCTGGCGATGATCTTCGAGGCGCGCGGTCTCGAGCGCGAAGCCGCCCGCGACCTCGGCAAGCGCCTGATCAGCGAGCCCGCCCGGGCGCTCGACGTGCTGACGCGCGAAGAGCTCGGCCTGAACCCGGACGATCTCGGTTCGCCCTGGGCCTCGGCGCTGGCGTCGCTGCTGAGTTTCGGCGGCGGAGCGCTGGTTCCGTTGCTTCCGCTGGCGGTGCTGCCGGCGGCCGGCGTGGGCAGCGGCGCCGCGCTGGTCGGGGCGGTGGCCCTGAGCGGCGCGGCGCTCTTCGTGTCGGGGGCGGCGACGAGCCTCTTCACCGGGCGTTCCGGCATCCGCAGCGGCCTCCGGCTGGCCTCCGTCGGGCTCGCGCTCTCCGGTGTCCTCTACGGTCTTGGACTCGCCGTCGGGGCAAGCCTCGGCGGCTGAGCGGTCATGTTCCGCGGACGGGCGCCGGGTTGGGCGTTCGCGGTCCTGTTGGCGTTCGCCGGGGGGTGCGGATCGGACGACGCTCCGGCTCCCACCGCCCCGCCGCCTCCGGACCCGCCCCCGGTCGGCCCGCCGCCGGAAACGCTCGATCTTCCCGACGATCCCGGGCACTTCTTCCTGGAGATCTGGGACGGCCCGGGCTTCGTTCCCGTCGAATACTCGCTGGGACGGCCGCCCCGCTACGCGCTGACCGTCGGAGGCGAGCTCTACTACGAGGGGCCGACGATCACCATCTTTCCGGGTCCGCTCCTCCCGAACATCCAGCGCGGGGCGATCGCGGAGGAGAGCGTCGCCTCGATCATCGGGGCGACCGCCGCGACGCGCGTTTCCCAGGTGGATGGCGAGGAGGACATTCCCCAGCCGGCCAGCGGCCCGATCCTCGCCGATGCGCCGACCCTGGAGGTCTTGTTGCGTGATCGGCAGGGTTCCCACCGGCTCCGTGTCGAGGCGTTCGCTTCCGTCGCGCACACCGACCCGCGGGTCGCCCTGATCCGCGACCTGATGGACCTGCTCGACCAGGCCGCCGCCGGCCCCGGATTCGAACGCTACGCGGGGGACCGGGTCCAGGTGTACTGGAAGGCGAACGCCTCGCTTCCCGATGCGGCAGTGCTGAACGAGCACCGCTGGCCCCTGCCCGAACCACCGGACCCCGACGCCGGAGACCGCTTCCACTGCCGGGTGTACGAAGGACGGACGGCGGCCGACCTGCTCCAGACCTTCGAGACCGCCGACCACGGCGCCCGCTGGGACCACGGCGGCACCCTGCACCAGATCCTGGCGCGGTCGCTGCTCCCGCACGAAAAGGGCTGCGAGCGGTGACCCGTTTCCGCGGACCTGCCGGGACGCGCGCCGCGCGCTCGTTCGGCGACACGCGATTCCGCTGGACCCCCGAGTAGGCTTGGCGCCGGAGTCGCTCCTCCGATGAAGTCCGAACCCACCTTCTGGCAGCGGTTGCCCGGGTCCGGACATCCGGTAGTGAAGAAGTTGGCCGGCGCGGCCTTTCTCTTCTTCCTCATCAAGGGGCTGATCTGGCTCGGGGTGGCGGCCGCCGCTGCCTGGGCCATCCTGCGTTAGCCGGGGCGACATGGCCGACTGCTGGATCGCCCTGACTACGCTGTCGAGCCGGGAGGAGGCCGAGCAACTGGCCGAGGCGCTGGTGGCGGAACGCCTCGCCGCCTGCGTCAACATCCTCGGTCCGGTGGCCTCCATCTACCGGTGGGAGGGCAGGGTGGAGCGGGACGAGGAATTCCTCCTCTTCATCAAGACCACGAGGGCGGGCATCGCCCCGCTGCAGACGCGGGTGCTCGAACTCCACCCCTACGACACCCCCGAATTCCTCGCGTTCGAGGTCGGCGCCGGCGCCCCGGACTATCTCGCGTGGGTGGGCGCTGCGGTCGCCTCGGAACGCCGGCCTCCGGCCGGCGCCGCTCCGCGATAGGGGAGCGAAACCGCGCATTCGGCCAGGGACGTCCGTCATCCGGCCCGGAGCGCGGTGACCGCGCGGCCCGGCGCTACTCCGCGATCCGTACCGCCGCGAGCTGGGCGAGCAGTCTCTCGTTCCCCGGCGCCTCCACGAACGTGTCGAACTCCAGGAAGTAGTTGCCCGGGTCATAGCCCACGAAGACGGTCACGCGGTCGCTCTCGCTGGTGATTCCGGTGCGGGAGCGGTAGCCCTCGGCCCCTTCGAGGTGCTCGTGCCAGGGCGTCACGTCCTCCACGAAGAAGCTCACGGTCACCGCCTTGTCCTCGGTGAAGGAGTGCATGCCGCGGGTCGAGTCCACGAGGCCGATGAATCCGGCGTAGGAGGTGCGGAGCCCCTTCACCCAACCCTGGTCCAGGCTCTCGGGGAAGCCGAACGTGGTCTGGTACCAGTCGAGCATCTCGGGGATGTTCGGGTAGTAGAGCCAGACGATCATGGCCTCGAAACCCATTCCCGGACCCGCGGCCGCTTCATCGCCGCCGAGCGGCTCGGTGGTGTCCAGGATGGGCATCAGGTCCACGTTCTCGGCGTGCGGGAGGAAGCGCTCGAACTCCAGGATGTAGCCGCCCGGATCGAACACCGTGAAGCCGTGATGCGGGGCCTCGGGGTCGGCGGCGTCGGGATCGAAGCGGCTGCGGAAGTTCGCGCCCGCTGCGTCGAGCCGCGCCTGCCAGTCCGCGAGCCGCTCGGTGATGAGGGCGAAGGCGACCGTCTTCGGCTCGTCGGCGCTGTGCATCCCCTCGGCCTCGTCCACGAGCGTCAGGTACGCGGACTCGGCGACCTGGAAGATCTTTGCGAACCCGAAATCGGAGGCGAGCGGGAGTCCGAGCGTGTCGCGATAGAACGCCTCGGCCTCGGCCAGGTCCGCGTAGTAGAGGAAGGCGTTCTGGGCGAGGACCGGGGGCAGGGGCTCCGTCGGGTCGACCGGCGGATCGGCCGTTTCCGGGGGCGTCGAGCAGGCGGCGGCGAAGATCAGGGCGGGGAGGAGGCGATGCATGGCCCGGAAGGTAGCAGCCTGTAGGCAGAGTTGCGCGGCATCCGCTGTCGCACGGGTTGACAGCCGGTGGTGAAACCCACGTGAGCGCCGAGACGGGCGAGGCGCCCGGCTGACAAGGCGCGTGCGGGAGGAATACCGGGTGTATTCCGACCGAAACGCAACACAGAGCGCCTCGTAGAGACGCGGTTCAGACGGGATGCATCGCCCGTCGAACGCCGCGTGGGTTTTGCCACCGGCTGTTAATGTGGCGCCGTGCGCGGCGCGGAGCGCCGCGCGTGCCGGTCCGGAGACCGGCGTTCCCAGAGGACCCGGCCGCCGACGATCGTCAGGCCCACCTCGATCCCGAGGATCGCGTCCGGTTCGGCGGCGCGCGGATCTTCGGAGAGCACCACCACGTCGGCGAGCATGCCCGGCGCCAGGGTCCCCTTGATGTCCTCCTCCCGGGTCACGAAGGCCCCGTTCCGGGTGTAGCCGATCAGCGCCTCTTCCATCGAGATGGCCTCGTCCGGTCCATAGACCTCACCGGACATCCCCTTGCGGGTGGTGGCGGCGTAGAGCCCCACCATCGGACCGATCGGTAGGATGTCGCTGGAGAGGACCAGGAACACCCCCCGGTCCATCGCCGAGCGGACCGGGTTGTTCCGCTCGACGCGGTAGCCGTCCAGGTACTCGCGGTAACGGCCCTCCAGCGTGTAGGTGAAGTTGGGCTGCTGGATGACCAGGATCCCGAGGTCCGCCATCCGGTCCATGGTCTCGTCGGACGGCGGCACCGTGAAGTGGTTCAGGGCGTGACGGTGGTCCGGCCGGGGCTCCTCCGCGAGTACGTCGGCGAAGGCGTCCACCGCCAGCTCGATCGCCGCGTCCCCGATGGCGTGGAACGCGAACTGCCACCCCATCGCGTGCGCTTCGCGGACGATCTCGCGGAACTCCTCCTCCGGGCGCACCAGGCTGCCGCGGTAGGTCTCCTCGCCCCGGTACGGCTCCTTGGTGTAGGCCGCCGGTCCGGTGAAGCCCCCGTCCACGAAGACCTTGAGCGGACCCACCCGCAGCCGCTCGTCGCCCTCGCCGCTCAGCCGGCCGAACGCCTCCATCGCCTCGGTCCCCGCCCACCGGATCTGGACGGCGGCGCGGGGCAGTTCCTCCCCGAACTCGGCATAGACCGACTCCCACGCCCCGAAGCCCGACGGCGCCACCCCCGCGTGCACGATGCTCGTGATTCCGAGGCGCAGCAGGTCGCGGAGCGCGGCGACGAAGCTCTCCCGGAGTTCCTCGGGCGTCGCGTCGGGGACGAGGCGGGAGACGAGGTCCTGCCGTTCCCGGATGACGCCGTTCAGCTCGCCGTCCGGTCCGCGCTCGATGACCCCGCCGTCCGGCTGCGGCGTGCTCCGGTCCACGCCGGCGAGGGACAGCGCGAGGCTCGACGCCACCGCGCTGTGGCCGCCCGCCCGGGTCAGGATGACCGGGTTCTCCGGAGCGGCGGCGTCGAGGTCGGCCCGGAGCGGCCGGCGCTGCTCGCGCACCTCGTCCTCCGACCAGCCGTAGCCGGTGATCCATTCGCCCGGCCCGAGTTCGTCGGCCTTGGCCGCCACCAGGTCCTGGAGTTCCTCGATCGAGGAGAGGCCGCCGAGCGGGATGTGCCGCCGCGCGCGGCCGCGGATGTGGATGTGCGCGTCGTTGAAGCCGGGCATGGCGGTCCGTCCGGCGAGGTCCACCTCGCGTTCGGCCGCGTACCGGTCGCGGAGCTCGTCGCCGCCCACCGCCAGCACCCTGCCGTCCCGGACGGCGAGCGCGGTCCCGGTCGTTCCCGCCTCGTCGAGCACCAGGACGGTCCCGGAGTGGAGCAGCAGGTCCACGGGCTCCGGGGCGGTGCAGGCCGCCGGTACGGCGGCGGTCACGCACAGCAGACCGATCAGCCGTAACGGCGTCCGTCCGGCTGCTGATTTCACCGCTGGATTTCCACCTCGGCGGCTTCCCCGAGCCCGAGGTAGATCCGGACGCGGACCAGCGCACTCCCCCGGACCCGGAAGAACGCCGCCCCCGGGATGTACCACCGGGTCTCGTCGTCGCGGCGGGTGGCGGCGATCGTGAACTGGGCCGCGATCAGCGGCCCTCCCCACGGCCCTTCCGCCTCGGCCCAGACGGTTTCGGAAACCTCGGCGGCGGTCGCCACCTCGGGACGGATGGAGTGGTCCTTCCACGCTTCCAGGAGGCGATCCACCAGCAGCCCGACCTTCTCGCGCCCCCAGTAGGTCGCGGACCCCCGCTGGTAGTCGCCCGCCGGACCCTGGATGTGGAGCGCGTCCTCGGCGTAGAGGGCGAGAAAGGCCGCCCGGCTCTCCTCGCTACCGTCCAGCGCGTCCACCAGCCGGAACCAGCGTTCCGCGAGCTCCCGCCCGCCGGGTTCGGCTTCCCCGTCCTGCGCGATGCCGGCTGCCGCGGGCAGCGCCCACCCCAGGGTCAGCAGCAGGATTCCGGCCGCCAATCTCGGGTAAACGCGGGGCCGGCGACTCACGAATCGGAGCATACCGCCGCGTACCGGCTTGGAACGCCGGCTTCAGCCGGCACAGCCCGCCGAAGGCGGGCGGCGGGAAGGACCTCATCGGCCGGGATGGCACGAAGGCCGGCACGCTGGCCGCCAGTTCTTTCGCGGTGCCTCGCCTGCCCACGCGCCATGCGGGCAGGAGGCGTACGTCGTTCCGCTGCGCTTCGCGCAGCGGGTGCCGGCTGAAGCCGGCGTTCCAAGCCGGGGGCGTCCTCACGACTGTCGGCGGACCCGCGGGAACCGCATTTCAAAGCCATTGGCTCGCCTCGGCGCTGACGCGAGTTTCCCCGCAGCCTCCCTACCGGGCCGCGGCGCAGCGGGCGATGAAGTGCTCCTGCTCGTCGCTCAGCGGCGGGTCTTCGGCGCACCGCGCGAGGGTGACCGCCGCCTCGTCGAAACGGTCGAGCGCGGAGAGGGCCTCGGCGCGGAACCAGAGGGCCCGCGCCTCCTGCGCCCGATGCGGACGGCCGACGCCGAGGTTCTCCGGGTAAGTGAGCGCCCGGTCGAAGTGGGCGAGGGCCGTTGCGGCATCCCCGGCGTCGAGCGCCCGGCGGCCGAGGGCGATTTCGGCTCGCGAGAAGAGTTGCCAGACGGTGGCGTCGCCCTCCCGGAAGTTGATCCGGGTCGCTTCCAGCATGGCGATCGTCTCCTCGAACCGGCCGGTGGCGTTCAGCGCCCGGGCCAGTTCGATGGTCACGTCGTGGCGGCGGCGGGCGTCCGCCGGGACCATCGCCAATGCCTCCACCGCGTCCGCCGGCCGTCCCTCGGCAAGGAGGAGCCGCGCCAAGTCCCGGTAGAGGGTCTGGTCCGCCGGGCGGGCCGCGACCGCCTGCCAGAGGCGGCTCTCGGCCTCCGCCGTCCGGCCCGCGATCTTCCAGTGGACCATCCCGAGGGCCCGGTGGGCGGTGGAGAGGCCCGGATCGAGCGCCGTCGCCGCCTCCCACGCCGCGGTCGCTTCCTCGTAGCGGCCGAGACCCCCGAGCAGGTGGCCCAGCAGCAGCCGTGGCGCCGCCGACGCCGGGAGCCGCTCCGCCGCCGACCGCAGCACCGGGACGGACTCGGGACGCGAAGGGAAGGCGTAGTCGAGCGGGGCGGCGAGCGCCTCGTCCCGGTAGCCCGCGGCCCGTTCGCCCCCGGCCCACTCCGCGGCGTGGAACAGCAGCACCGGTCCCGGCTCGAAGCCGCCGTGTTCCCGCAGCGCTTCCAGCACGTCGAGCGCCATCCCGGAGAGTCCCAGTTCGGCCGCCGTCACCAGGAGTTCGGTGAACGCGAACTCCGGTTCCCCCGCCAGCCCCGTCATGGCCCGCGCCGCCTCGGCGCGCCCGGCGCCGTCGGCGGTGTGGAGGCGCACCGCCCAGGGAATCAGCTCGACGGTGCCCCGTTCGATCATCCGTCCCGCCAGTCCCGCGGCCCGGTCCCGGTCGCCGGCGCGAAGGTGCGCGAGCGGCAGCAGGTCCCGGCCGCCCCGCCGGAGCGCCGGGATGGCGTCCTCGGCGTCGCCCTGCCGGACCTTCACCCGGCCGATGAGGCGCCAGGCCGGGGCTTCGACGCCGGCCAGCTTGGTGGCGAGGTAGGCCGAGTCCAGCGCGCCCTCCGCGTCCCCGAGCCGGTAGCGGGCGACCGCGTGGAAGAAGCGCGCGAAACCGTGCTCGGGGTCGGCGGCGGCGACCCCGGCGAGCCGGTCCGCCGCCCGCTCGTAGAGCCCGGCCTTCAGGTCCAGCGCGGCGAGTCCCACCGCGGCGTCCGGGTGGCCCGGCGCCAGCGCGAGCGCCCGCTCGTAGAGCCGGCGGGCCTCGGCGCGGTTCAGGTCCTTGTCGGCGCGTTCGGCGGCCCCGAACGCTGCCTCGGCGTTCGCCGGTTCGGCCGCCTCGAGGAGCGGCGGGGGTTCCTCCACCGGGATCTCGAGCGGAGACCGGTAGGCGAGGACGTTCCCGCCGCCGGCGGTCACCGCGACCTCGATCGGCGCCTCCGCCGGCCCCGGCCATTCGACGGCCGCGACCGCCTCCGGCGCCAGGTCGAGGGTCGTGGAGTGTTCCGTGCCGCCGCCGCTCAGCCGGACGGTCGCCCCGGGCAGGGCTCTCGTGGCGAGGAACAGGAAGCGCGTCCCCGCCTCATCCTCGACCCGCTCGACCACCAGGTCGGGCGTCGCGTATTCGAATCCCTCGCCGAGCCCGAACACCGGCGTCCACTGTTCGCGCCAGAACACCCGCTGGCCCGGATAGACCCAGGCGTAGTCCGACTGGGTGGGCAGCGGACCGCTCTGCACCTCGATGTAGGGGCCGTCCTCGTCCGTGAGCGCCCGCTGGTTCATCATGCCGTCGTCGCCCTGGCCCCAGGTCCAGCCCTTCTTGCCGGGGAGTTCGCGATGGTCCGCGGTCTGGACGATGCCCCGGTCGTCCCCCGCGTCGTAGGCGCCGAAGAAGTCGTGGACTGCCCGGTAGGCGAAGATCGAGGTCGGTTCGGGATAGTTGGGGAGCCGCGTCATGTCCACCCCGTCGTCTTCCGGGAAGCGGTAGAAGGTGGTCCCGAAGTGGTCGCTGGCGAGCGACATCGGGTAGATGAACCGGGTGCCGTCCCGCTGGGGGAAGGCGGTGTTGTTCCAGAAGTAGTAGGGATAGGGGAGGTCGGTCGGGTTGAAGATGGTGATCTCCTGGTCGAGCTGCGCCGCGCCCGGGCGGAGCGTGAGGCGCACCTCCCAGCCGGTGCGGAAGCTCTGCTCGATCTCGCCGATCACGAGCGTTGCCGACCCGTCCTCGTTCTGTACCCCGGTGACGTTCACGGGCGAATAGCTGGTCACCGTGTGTCCCTGGGGGCCGCGGTTCCACTCGATCCCGCCGGAGACCCACGCGCCCCGCAGCGCGATCAGGCCGGGCCGGATGACCCGGTTGTTGTAGAACATCTGCTCGTTCTCGCGCTTGTCGAGGACCCACTGGATGCGGCCCCCGATCTCGGGAAGACAGGCCACCTTCAGGTACTCGTTCTCGAGGAAGAAGGCCCGCCAGGTGTGGTCGGCCCGTTCCGTGCCGAGGTTGTCCTGCATCGTGTAGGGGTAGACGATGGAGCCGTCGGTTTCGCGGAACTGCGGGTTCGGGTCGTCGGGCAGCAGGGCGTAGGTGGGGAGGGTGAGTTCCCCCTCCCAGACGCGGACGGGTTCCTGTCCGGTCGCGGGAACGGAAACGGCGGCAGCGAGAGACAGCGCCGTCAGCAGGGTCGGGGGGCGTGGAGAGAGCATGCGCGTCACCTTGTCTGGCCGGGAGAGGCTAACCCCACGACAGCTATTCGGAACCCGGCGACCGACCGGTCGTCGCGGAAGAACGGGCGAGCTGCCCCGGCCCGTCCCGCAGAGCCGGCCGGAATCAATTCCCTGGTGCGCCTGGGTCTGTCAGACGGTTCTGGCGCCGAAGCTCCATGGCGACGAAAGGGGATTCCCTCACCAGCACGTCGAAACAGATCCGCCCCGTCCAGAAGTCCGCAGCGTGGCTCTCCCGCGTGGTGCGAAACGCGTAGTCGTTGAGTTTCAATCGGCAGATCGTCGCCTCTACCTGGGCCCGAATCTCCGCCGACAACCGCCTGCCCGGACAAACCTGGAAACCGCTCAGCTCGATACGAAACCAGCCATCCTCAAGCTCGAAGGGATCGAGGACATCCAGCCAGTTGTTCTTCCGGGAGTTCATACGCGAGGAGGCGAGTCGGAAATTGCTCCACTCGTAGATGAGATGCCACTCCCGCGACTTGGGGGCCATGTGATCCACGGAGGCGGCGCCGGTTACAGCATGGATGCGGAAACAGGAATACGCGCAGATCTCGTTGTATGCCTTCATGAGATCCGGTATGGCCTTTCTCCAAAGACTCGGCAAGCGGTCGACCAGTTCATCGGGAGGCGTCGCCTCGGCCTTCAACCGCTCGATGGCCCTTTTCCCCGGTTTGCGCACCTTCGTGTCGAAACCCGGAGGCTCGGGTGCCGGCGTAACGGGAATCATCGTCCCATCGAATGCCGATACTGAGTCCAGCGGACCCAGAAGCGATCCACGTCGCTCAGGGCAGCCCGAAGTGCACCCTCCACCTGATCCAGTTCGTCGCCGGACGCTGTGCCGTCCCTGCGGAAGAGCGCCAAAGCATCGGTAATCGCGTTCTCCGCCTCGATAGAGCGCGGTTCCGTCAGATCGAACACGGAAGACGTGAGCCAAGCGTTGGCGTCGCCGTGTCGGCTCCAGGAATGTTCGAGAAGCGTGACGCTTCTTTCTTCGAGTTTCAGTTCCCACACGGCGTCGGAGTCTTTGTCGAACTGCGCTTCGACGGACGCCAGAATCAGCGGTGAGTGCGTGGCCGCCACCAGTTGCACCGGAATCCCGGCTTCGCCCGTGAGTGCCTCCATCACGTCCAGCAAAGCCGGCACGATCCGACGCTGCCACTCCGGGTGAAGGTGCGCTTCGATCTCGTCGATCAGGAAGATGATCTCACGGGCAGGCGCATCGCCGCGCAATTCTGCGGACGCCACATGTTCCTGCCAAGTCCACACCAGCAAATAGGCTAGGGAGACGATGCGGCGAATTCCGGCCGAAGCGTGCACCAGCGGCACTTCCAGCCCGTACGGGGACCTAATGGTGGGATGTTTCCGCGCGTCGCTGAGCGATAGCTTGATGAGTTCTCCCGGTTCCAGAGGTTCGGCTGGAGACGGCGAGAGCGCCACGAGGACGCTTTTTAGCTGCCGCATGGCGTCGCCGTCCTCGAGCTGCCAGTTCGCCCAATCCGCAATCAGCCCGTTGCAGTATTTGGTGGACCCTCCGAGGGGCAGGCCGTCCCAGACTTCCCGGCCCGAGAACAGGTACGCCGCCTGCCTTTCGCTGTCCTGCTCCTTCCAGTAGTTTCGGGCTGGGTCCCAGACCGAGAAGCCGCCGTCGACCTGGGCATAAAGCACGAGACCGGGAATCGGCGGGCGGCCCCGCCGCAGCTTCCACTGTTCTTCGCCACGGTCGAAGTTACTCTCGTACTCATGGGGTTTCGATTTGGCTCCGTAGCGGTAGAGAATTCTCGGAACGGCAGGGGGCCGATGCGGCACGAGCATCGTCCGCGCCCAGGTTCGAGTAAGAGCCCACCAAGCGGCTTCGAGAAGAAAGGATTTGCCGAGCCCGTTGTCGCCAGTCAGGAAGTTCATCCGACGTCGGAAATCGAGCGTCAAGCGCGGCGCCGGGCCGACGCCCTCGAAGCTCAACCGTTCGATCATCTGGACGAGGACGGTGGTGTCGGCGATGCGCTCCGGGCCCGTGCTCGCAACCTCATGGTGGCGAGAGGCTCTCCCAGTGGGCCTCCGGGAGCACCGGACCCACGATGTCGCCGGTCACCTTGGCCGTGCCCCGCAACCGCGACTGGGGGTACTCGACACGCTCTCCGGTCCCGGGGGAGGATTTGTTCTCCGGCTGGCTGCGACTCGGAATCCGTGGCGGCTCAACGGCGGGCTGCGCGGGGCCTGGAACGGTTCGATCGCGGGTCTTCAGGTCTGGCATTTCGGTTCGTCCCAAGGAAGAGTATGCGCGAAGACGGACGCGCGTGGCCCGCGTTCGCTGGGTGGAGAGAGAGCTTCGCGCCCGGCCCTGCCTCTTGCCACGCTACGGAACCAGCCGGAGCGGGCGGAAGGCTTCGGGGACGTGGAAGCTGGGGCCGCCGGTGGGGGACCAGGCCGCAAAGATGGCGCCTTCCTCCGGCGCCTCGGGACCGCCGGGCCGCTTGATGCGGAAGACGTTGAACGGGATCTCCACGCCGGGCGCCGGAGGACCGGACAGGCCCAGACCGTCCCACGGCAAGAACAGCGTGCCGATCCAGCCCTCGCCGGTGACGGCGGTGGCCGTCTCCATCCCGGCCACCGAAAAGCCCCGGTCCATGGGCCCGATGGGATCCGAAGCGCTCTCGCCCGGCCCGAGCCGCCGCAGGTCGCAGACCACGTTCGCCGGGTTCAGCTCCACCTCGACGTAGCGGCCGTCCGCCAGCGGGTCGAGAAAGATCTCGACCACTTCCTCCTCCCAGAGCCGGTCGTCGCGCCCGGTCATGGTGAACCACGGGGCGTCGTCCTCGGAATCGAAGCGCAGGTGGAGTCCGCGCTCGTTCCAGAGCGCCCGGAACCGGGTGCGGTAGGGCTCGGAGCCCCAGACCACTTCCGCCGCCCCGTCCCACGCCGCGGCGGTCGCCGCGAGCGGGGCCGCCGCGCCGGCCGAGGTCCGGCGGGCCTCGTAGGCGGCCGGGGTCTGGAGCACGACCGCGAAGAGCAGCAGCGAGGACATCCTGGCGGGCAATCCTGTCGCATTGCGCGCGATTGCTTATGATGAAACCGGTTCCAGCCGGGGAGTTCCCGGCCGGTTCTCCGGACCGGGAGGCGGAAAGATGCGCGGGAAACGGCGAATTGCCCTGATCGGGATGGCCCCCCTGCTGGGTCTTCCCCTGCTGCTCGCACCCTCGCTGGACGGGCCCGCCGAAGGCGCCGGGATGAGCGTCAACGGGATGGTGGTGACCTCCCACCCGCTCGCGGCGCAGGCCGGGCTGCGGATGCTGCAGGCGGGCGGGAACGCGTTCGACGCGGCGGTGGCGAGCGCGGCCGTGAAGGCCGTCGTGGAACCGCTCATGTCCGGGCTGGGCGGGGTGGGCGGCTACGCGCTGATCCACGACGCCAAAACGGGAGACATCCGTTCGGTGGACTTCATCGGCGCGGCCCCGGCCGCCGCGGACCCCGAAGCGTTCACCGCCGGCAGCCGGCTCTGGGACCGGACCCATCCGGCCCGCGACAGTTTCCTGGCGCCGCTGGTGCCCGGCAACCTGGCCGGCTGGGCGGCGCTCCTCGAGGAGTACGGCTCGATGTCCTGGGCGGAAGTGCTGGCGCCCGCCATCGAGTACGCCGAAGACGGTTTCGCGGTGACCCCCGCGGTCAGCGGGCCGTTCGGGACGAGCGGCTTCGGCGCCGACGTGGCCCGCTACCCCTACGGCGCCGGCATCTTCTTCAAGGGCGGGAAGCCCTGGCCGGTGGGCGAGGTCCTGAAGCAGCCCGACCTGGCGAAGACCCTCCGGGCCATCGCGGCCGATGGGCCGGGGGTCCTCTACGGCGGGGCGATGGCGGAGACGGTCGTGGACTTCTTCCGGCAGAACGGCGGCATCCTCACCGTGGAGGACTTCGCGAACTACCGGGCGCGCTGGAGCGAGCCGCTCTCGACGACCTACCGCGGCTACACGGTGTACAGCCAGCCCCCCGGCGGTTCCGGGATGACGATCCTGCAGACCCTGAACATCCTCGAGCAGTTCGACGTGCCGGCGCTGGAGCACAACTCCGAGGAGTTCGTCCATCTGGTGGCGGAGGCGATGAAGCTGGCGTTCGTGGACGAGGACATCTGGAACACCGGCAAGGACTACGCCGACATTCCGCTCGACCGGCTGCTCTCGAAGGAATATGCGGCGCAGCAGGCGGCGCGGATTGATCTTTCCCGGGCGCAGTTCCACGCCGCGGTCCGCGACGGGAGCGACCTGCCCACCGCGGTGGAGCACACCACGCACCACACGGTGGTGGACAAGGACCACAACGTGGTGACCATCACCCAGACGCTCATGCTCCCGGCGGGGGTGGTGGTCCCCGAGACCGGGGTCATCTTCAACAACGGGATGTCCTATTTCAGCCTGGACCCCGAGGACGTGAACCTCATCGAGGGCGGGCAGCGGCCCCGCTTCGTGATGAGCCCCACCATCGTGACCCGCTACGACAAGCCCTACTTCGCCCTCGGATCGGCGGGAGGCTGGACCATCCCGCAGACGATCCTGCAGGTGCTGGTGCGGGCGCTCGACTACGAGATGGACGCCCCGGCGGCGGTGGACGCGCCGCGTTTCGTGGTCCGCTACCTGGCGAACTCGATTCCCTACATGGATGGGACCGATCTGGTGCTGGAGAAGGACTTCCCGGATGAGGTGCGGGAGGCGCTGAACGCCAGGGGGCATCGCCTGCGCGAGCCCCCCAACCGGATCGGGATGCTGAACGCGATCCGGATCGTTCCGGGCTCGGGAGTGCTTTCCGGGGGGCCGGACAAGCGCCGCGAGGGCGCCGCGGCGGGCTGGTGACCTGCCTGCCCCGGCGTTCGTGGCTTCCGTTTCGGGACCCGTCGCCGCTGGAATACACTGGGCTCATGGGGTTCGGGAAAGTCTCTCGCAGCGTTCGGAACCTGCCTGTCCCGGTGGCATTGGCGCTGGGCTGCGGACTCGTGTCCGTCGCGGGCGGCGGGTGCGCGCTCAGGGCCGCATCCCCCGCCCGGGAGGCGGCTCCCGAGCTACCCGCCGACTTCGTCGAGAGCCCGGCAGCTGGCGCCCCTGAGGCGCAGGAGTGGTGGCGGGCGTTCAACGACCCGGCGCTCGACCAGGTGGTCGCATCGGTACTGGACTCCAACTTCTCCGTGGCGGAAGCGGTCGCGCGCGTCGAGCAGGCCAGAACGCGGGCCCGGCTGGCCGACGCGGCGATCCTCCCCAGTGTCGGCGCGAGCCTCACCGCGGAAACCTTCGACCTGCCCACGAATGCCGCGATCGGCGCGCAGCTCGAGGACCTGGGCCTCGATTTCCCTCTGCCCGACCGGTTGGGCTTCCCGACCTATACCCTGGGCGCGGACTTCGCCTACGAAGCCGATTTCTGGGGCCGCGTCCGGCACACCGCCCTCGCGGCGGGATCCGAGCTGCTGGCCTCGGAGTTCGACCTGCGGGTCGCCCGCATCGGGATCCTCGCCGAGACGATTTCGGTCTACTTCGAGATCGGCCACCTGCGGCAGCAACGCGCCATCGCCGGGCGGCAGGTGGAACTGCTCGAGGAACGCGAGCGGTTCGTCGCGAGCCGCTACGAACGCGGGCTCACGGCTTCCCTCGAGCTGCACGGCGTCCGCGAGGCCCTCTCCAGCGCGCGGGCCGGCGTGCCGCAGGTCGAGAACCAGCTCGCCGAGACGGAGTCCCGGCTCGCCGTACTGCTGGGAGGCTACCGGGAGGACGTCGCGGCGATCCTTCCCGACTCCCGGTCGCCGGAAACCCCGGCCGAACCCGTGCCGGCCGGCATTCCGGCCGACCTCCTTTCGCAGCGGCCGGACGTGCAGGCCGCAGGTCACCGGCTGGAAGCCGCCGGACACACCGTCGAAGCGCGGCGCGCGGCCCTGATGCCCCAGCTCTCGCTCTCCGGATCCATTGGACTGCGGAGCACGGACGCCGGAGGCCTTTTCGACGTCAAGCAGTGGTTCACGAACCTTGCCGGCAACCTGCTCCGGCCGGTGTTCGACGGCGGCCGGCTGGCGAGCGGCGTGGAACTTGCCGAAGCGCGCTTCGATGAGCTGGCGGCAGCCTACGGCCGGACCATCGTTACCGCGGTCAACGAGGTGGAAGCGGCCCTGGCAACCCTGAGGAACGAAGGCCGCCGGCAGGAATCTCTTGCCGCCCGCCACGAAGAGGCCCGGACGTCCGTGGAAGTGCAGGCCAGACGTTACGAGTCGGGCATCAGCGGCTATGGCGATCTGCTCGACGCCACCGCCGGACTGCTGGACGCGGAATTGGCGCTTGCGGGTTCGGAGCGGAACCTGGCCCTCGCCCGGCTGGCCATCCACCGGGCCCTGGGGGGCGCGTGGGCCGGCCCGGACGCGATGGCCGGCGCTCCGGCGGGCGCACCGGACACCCGTGCGAAAGGACCGGCGGACCGATGAATCGAACCAGGGGGTACGTCCTGGCGGCGATCATCCTGCTCGGATCGTTCGGGATCGCCACCCTGCTGATCGCGCAGCGGCCCGAGCCCGAGCGGCGCGAGCCTCCCTCCCCGATTCCGTTCGTCGTCACCTCCCCGGCGGCGGCGGGTTCCGGGTCGATTCCGGTCCATGGCGCCGGCACGGTCCGGCCACGCGAGCAGGTGGACGTGGCCGCCGGGGTGAGCGGACGGGTCGTGTGGGTGGATCCGGCTTTCGAGAGCGGCGGGCGGGTCAGCGAGGGCCAGGTGCTTTTCCGCCTCGACGACAGCGACTACCGCCACCGGACCGAGCAGGCGCGATCCGGCGTCGCCGGGCAGCAGTTGGAGTTGCTGCGGGTCGAGGAGGAGGCCCGGATCGCCCGCGAGCAGTACGAAGCGTTCCAGAGCCGCCGCGGCGCCGCCGCCGGAGGTGCGAACGCGAGTCCGCTCGCGCACTGGGAGCCGCAACTCGAGGCGGCGCGGGCCGGCGTGGAACGGGCCGACGCCCTCCTGGCGGAAGCCGAACTCCTGCTCGCGCGGACGGCGGTGCTGGCGCCCTTCGACGCGGTGGTGCGTTCCGAGACCGTCGGCGTGGGGCAATTCGTGACCGCCGGAGTGGGGGTGGCGCAGATCTACGCGTCCGATGCGGTCGAGATCGTCGTCCCGCTGTCGGACGCCGAAGCGGCGCTCGTCCCGGGCCTGTGGGACCTGAGGCCGGGAGTCGCGGACCGCCGGGCGGCGGCCCGGGTCACTGCGGAATACGGCGCCGGCGCCTACGCCTGGGAGGGATATGTGGACCGGGTCGAGGCCGCGCTGGACGAAACGACGCGGACCCTCGACGTGATCGTGCGGGTTCCGAACCCTTTCGAGGGCGGCTCCCGGGTGGAAACCGGCGAGGCGGACGCAGACCCCGGATCTTCCGCCGGGTCCCCGCCACCGCTCCTGATCGGCCAGTTCGCGAACGTCGAGATAGCGGGGATCGCGCCGCAGGAGTACTTCCGGATAAGGCGGCTGGGGCTCCGACCGGGAAACGAGGTCTGGGCGGTGGACGGCGAGGCGGTGACCATCGTTCCGGTGCGCGTGTTGCAGCGCTTCGACGACACCGTGTACGTCACGGGTGGGTTGCGGGAAGGCCAGGACGTGGTGCTGACCGGGATCCAGTTCGCGACCGAGGGAATGAGGGTGCGCACGGCGGAGTAGCGCTCCGACGCCGTTCGATCGCCTGCAAGTTAACAGCCCGTGGTGAAACCCACGCGAGCGCCGAGAGCGGTGAGGCGCCCGGCTGACAAGGCGCGTGAGGGAGGAATACCGGGTGTATTCCGACCGAAACGCAACGATGAGCGCCTCGTAGAGGCGCGGTTCAGGCGGGATGCATCGCCGCTCGAACGCCGCGTGGGTTTTGCCACAGGCTGTTGAATCCGTCGGGGTGGGACGGGAGCATCCGCGAGCCTTCCGCGAGAATGCCGCTCGGTACGCATGAGTGAAGGCGCGCTCCCCCCGTTCCCGGAGGGTTGGTATTTCGTCGCCACCCGAGCGTCCCTGGAGAAGGCGAAGCTCATCCAGAAGACGTGGATGGGACAGGACATCGTTGCCTGGTGCGACGACGCCGGCAGGGTCTCCGTGGCCGAGTCGGTCTGTCCGCACCTCGGGTCCGAACTGGGACCCGTCGCCGGCGGCCGGGTGCGCGACGGCCGTCTCGTCTGTCCCTTCCACGGCTACGAGTTCGACGCCAGCGGCCAATGCGTCGCCACTCCCTTTGCCCCGCCGCCGAAGACCGCGAAGCTGAAGTCCTTCGAGACCCGGGAGGTTCTCGGCATCGTCTTCGCCTGGTGGGGCGCCGGTGGACGGCCCCCGCGGTGGCGCCTCCCGGAAGACCCGCCGGCCGGAGCCGACTGGTGCCGACCGGCGTTCCGGACTCTCCGGTTTCGGGGGCACCCTCAGGAAACGAGCGAGAACGCCGTGGACATGGCGCACCTGCGGTACGTGCACGGCTACGGCAACGTCGGCCGGGTCGGAAAGGTGACCGTGGACGGCGCGCAGCTCGTGAGTTCCTTTGACTTCAAGCGCACCCAGAGCGTCGTCGGGATCGCGAATCTCACTTTCGACGTTTCCGCGACCGCCCACGTCGTCGGGCTCGGGTATTCCTTCGTGGAGTTCCGCGAACGCTCCATTGGCATGGACGGGCGTCTGTGGGTGCTTGCGACGCCCGTGGACGGCACCCTCATTGACCTGGTGCTGGTCAGCCAGTTTCGGCAACTGCGGAAGCCGAAACGGCCGATCGTCGGCTTGCGGTTCCTCCCGCTGACGCTTCGCACGCGGGTCATGAACGCGTTGATGCTGACTTTTCAGAAACACGACGTCCTGCAGGACGTGGAGATCTGGAGCCGGAAACGGTACCGGTCGCGGCCGAGCCTCTCCCGGTCCGACGGTGAGATCGGAATGTACCGGCGCTGGTGCAAGCAGTTCTACGCAGAACCGGGAACACCCGAGCTCACGCCGTCCTGAAGCGCCAGCCGTACATCACCCGTCCGTAGAAGTTGAACCACTTCCTGGCCTCGGGGTCGTCGAACGGGTATTCCGCGCCGAGCTGCCTCGCCGTAACGAGGCCGGACACGAAACAGGTCTCCTGGCTGTTGATCAGGGTGTGCGCGCCGCAGTGCCAGGTCCGCCGCTTTCCCTGGACGAAGCGAAAGATCTGCGTCAGAAAGGCCACGTGACGCACGTCGTGGACGATGTGCTGAAACCACCACTTGCTGACGATCTTGTTGTCGGCGATCCGACTGATCGGGTTGTAGGTCACGAGACACGGCTTGTCCGACTTCTTCGCCCACGGCTGCTGGTTGTGCATGATGTAGGTGATTTCGTAGTTGTCCGGCCGCGCGCCGTACTGCTGGATGTGGTTGCTCCGGGTGGCGAGGGGCCTGACTTCGCTGTCGGGGAGGACCGAGGCGTCCGAATGGACGACCGTGTGGTTGTGCAGTTCGCTCTCGTAGCGGACCTGTGAGAGGAGCCAACCCTCCAGCCGGGTCGGCCGGTCGAGGAGCATCAGCGTCTGGTTCGCGTTGCACGCGAAAACGACGTCATCGAACGTCTCCGCCGTTCCGTTCTCATCTTCCACGACGACGTCGTACCGGCGCCGGTGAACCTTTCGCACCGGCCGGTTCAGGTAGATCCTGTCGCGAAACGACGCCGACAGCTCCCGATAGATCCGTCGGGTTCCCTGGTCCCACGTCTGCATCGGCGTCGCGGTCTCGATGTCGAAGAAGTCCAGGTAGCGGGAAAACAGCGACGCCGGCATGTCGAACACGTTCGTCGCCATCAGGAAGTTGACGAACATGGGTTTCAGGATCTTGTAGCGGAAGTCTCCCGAGTACCGGCCCAGGTTCAGCAGGGCGCCCATGCTGACGTAGTTGAACGGATTGAGGGCGCCGAGCAGTTTGGACCGGGACAGGTTGAGGCGGCCGAACCATTGAAGGCGCCGCAGCAGCCGCTGGAACCTCCGGATTTCCGGTTGCAACTGCCTCCGGATGTCGGAGTCGAAGTCGTGGGCATAGATTTCGCCCCGATACTTCACGCTGTAGTTGAACCGGGTGGCGACCAGTTCGATCCCGTGCTGCTGCATGAACAGGACGAAGTGGTGGTATGCCGACGGAATGCACGCGGTCACTGAAATGTCGAACGGGATCGCGCCGCCGCCGTCCTGGGGCATTTCGGCGGTGATCGCATTGCCGCCGAGCTGGGCCTGCGCTTCGAACAGTCGGAAATCGAAGCGGTCCGGATGCTGGTTGAGCGCCCACGCCACTCCGAGTCCCGAAACGCCCCCGCCGACGATGGCGATCCGCCGCGGCTTCGCTGCACCCATGTTTTCTACTCTACCGTCGCGGGCGGCCGCCTCGTCCCCACCGGAAGAAGACCCCCATGATCGGGTCCTCCCGCACACCCCGCCGGTCATGAGAATTGCGGAAACGGCTTGGAGCGCCGGCTTCAGCCGGCACCCGCTGCGCGGAGCGCAGCGGAACGGCGTACGGCTCCTGCCCGCATGGCGCGTGGGCAGGCGAGGCGGCTCCAAAGAACTGGTGGCCGGCGTTCCCGGCCTTTGCGCCATCCGGGCGGATGAGGTCCTTCCCGCCGCCCGCCTGCGGCGGGCTGTGCCGGCTGAAGCCGGCGTTCCCAGCCGTTGGACCCTCACGGCTGTTGGCGGACCCGCACGGGACTGCATCTTCACAGCAACCGGGCCGGCGGCGCCATCACGGCTCCGAGGTGGACCCCCGAAGTAGCACTTTGGCGACGACTCGCCGCGCTCGGCGCTCGTGGAGGTTTCCCCGCCGGCTGGTAGAATTCCCGCCGGACAATCCGGAGGGGGCCGGTGGGCATGGCCTCAAGCCGCTCGATCCGGATGTCGAAGACCATGAGCGAGGCCACCCGGTTCCCGATCCGAATCGCCGAGGAGTTGATCCTCCTCATGCTGGACGAGAAGAGCGGCTACCTGGAGATGGTTCCGAACTGGGACTTTTCCTGTGTCATGGCCGGGGCCGTGCTCGCCGATCTGGCCCTGGAGCGTCGCATCGAGACCGACCTGGAGCGGTTGTACCTGGTCGATCCCACACCGACCGGAGACGAGTTGCTCGACCCGACGCTCAAGGACATCGCCGAATCCGATGAAAAATCGGACGCTCAGTTCTGGATCGAACGGAACACCCGCCACGCCGACGAAATCGTCGCGACCGCCCTCGACCGCCTGGTGGAGCGGAACATCCTCACCCACGAGCACGGCGGATTCTGGGGGCTCTCGCGCTCCGTCGCCCGTTCGGGGACTTTCCCGACCCAGGCTGTCGAGACCCGCAGGGAATCCAAGGCGAGGATCCTGAGCGTCATCCTGCACGACGAGATCCCGGACCCGCGGGACGCCATCCTGGTCGCCCTGATGCACACCTGCGGCGGCTTCAAGCTGCGGCTGGAGCAAGAAGACTACGAAGAGCGGCTCGCCCGGATCGAGCTCGTGGCCAGGCTGGACCTCATCGGACGGACGGTCGCGGCCGCCGTGCAGGACAGCACGGCGAAGCCCAAGACCCGTCGCGTGGTTCAGACCAAGCCCATTCCCAAGCTTGGGTATCTCAACGTACTGCTACAGCGTGATTTCCTCTCGGGCAACATCCCGAAGGCGATGTACGGCATTTACCGAAGACACGGGCCGGTCGTCAGAATGCCCTTCAAGATCCGCGGCGCGCCCGTGGTTTCGGTGATGGGTCCCGATGTCAATCACTGGGTCAACCGGCACGGGCGGTTCTATCTCCGCTCGAAGGACTACATCGAAGGGCTGGAGCACGCGTTTGGCGCGTCCCGGAGCATGCCCGGCATGGATGGCGCGGAACACTATCGAATGCGCAAGGAACTCCAGTCTGCGTATTCCCGCGCCACGCTGGCGCAGCGGTTGCCGGAACTGATCCACGACTGCCGGAAATCACTGAGTCGTTGGAAGGAAGGAGATGTCTTCCGCGCCACCGAGAGCTTTCAGAACCACATCAGCAGTCAGATCTCGCATTTCGCGATGGGAGTGGATTGCAGCAGCTATGTGGACGAACTGTTGACTTTCGAACACCGGGCTCTGGTAACGCAGGTCCAGGGCGCATTGCCGGGTTTCATGCTGTCCACCCCAAGAATGAAACGGTACGGGAAGCGAGTCAGGGAACTCCAGGAGGCGATCACCGCGGCGCATACCACAGCGCAACGTAAGGGAAAGCCCAGGGATCTGGCCGACGCGATTCTCGATCTCCACAAGAGGGATCCGCAGTTCCTTCCCGAAACGGACCTCACGTTTCCCTTCGTGGCGTCCATGGTCGCCAGCATCTATATGGGCAGTGCGTTGGCCTTCGCCATTTACAACATGGTTCGAAACCCGGACGTGTACGCGAGGGTCCGGAGCGAAGCCGAGTCGCTCTTCGGCAACGGCCGTGGACTGGGAGGAGATGACTTCAATCACGAGAGCGTTGATGTCACGGTGCGTCTCTGCATGGAATCCTCGCGCATATACCCGGTGATTCCCTGGCAGTTGAGAACGGTCATGAACGAGTGCATCGTCAGTGGTTACGAGATACCGCCGAAGACGATGTTGCTGATCTGCCAGACGGCGCCGCACTATGCCGGGGACCTGTACCGGGATCCGTTGAAGTTCGATATAGACCGGTACCTGCCGGACCGGGCCGAACATCTGCAACCGGGCGCCTACGCGCCCTACGGCCTCGGTACGCACATGTGCCTCGGCCACCGGTGGGTGGAACTTCAGATGGCCGTCAACGTCCTGCTCATCGCGCGCCACCTGGAGCTCGAAGTGGTGCCCGGCAACTACCGGATGGGAATCAATCCGTTCCCGACCCTGGCCCCCAACAGGAAACTGAAGTTCCGCGTCGCCCAGATCCCGAATCCCTTGTGAGCGCGGGAGCGTGTAGCGGCGCGGCCGACCCCGGGGTGCTTCTCAGGACTCGCTCCCACACGTACCGATGAGTTCCGATCCAGGCAGCCACGCCGAGCCCGGCGGACCGATCGCCTACATGGCGAGTAACGGCGTCGCTTCCAATCTCCTGATGTTCAGCATCCTCGCGGTGGGCCTCGTGTCGCTGACCGGCCTCGAGCAGGAAGGGTGGCCCACGGTTCCCTTCAACCAGTTCGAGGTCTCGGTGCCGTTCCCCGGCGCCACGCCCGAGGAGGTCGAGGAGGCCATCGTCGTCAAGATCGAGGACGAGGTCAGGGGGCTGGCGGACGTGAAGACGGTCCGGTCCATAGCGGCCCCGGGGATGGCGTCCGTCAGGGTCGAAGTCAACTCGGGTACGGACATGGGCGCCAAGAAGGATGAAATCGAGGCGGCGGTCGGGCGGATCCAGACGTTCCCGGGCGGGGCCGAACGGCCCCAGATCCGGGAAATGACGAACGCGCAGAGCATGATGCGCCTCGTCCTCTACGGCGACGTTCCCGAGCGCTCGCTGAAGGAGCTCGCCTACCGGATCGAGGACGATCTCGCCGCGCTTCCGAACGTGTCCCAGGTCGAGATCAGCGGCGTGCGCAACTACGAGATCTCGATCGAAGTGCCGCTCGAGCGCCTGCGGGCCCTCGGGCTCACGTTGGCCGACATCGCCAACACGGTTCGCCGCGGTTCCCTGGACCTGTCCGCGGGCAGCATTGATACCGACCGGTCCCAGGTGCGGATTCGGACCCTGGGTCAGAGCCACGACCAGCAGGACTTCGAGGACATCATCATCCTCGGCCGCGCCGACGGCACGGCGGTCCGCCTGGGCGACATTGCCGAGGTGCGCGACGGCTTTCAGGACTCCGGTCTGATCGTCCGGCACGAGGGCCACCCCGCCGTGTTCGTCGAGGTCTCGCGCGCCGATGGCGAGAGGGTGATGGATGTGGCGCGCGCTGTTCGCGACTACGTCACGAGCGAACTGGCCCCCTCGCTCCCGGACGGCGTGGGCATCAGCATCTGGAACGACGACTCCTCGGCCTTTGTGGAGCGCGGCGTCCTTCTCCTCAAGAATGGAGCTCTGGGGTTGTTGCTGGTCCTGCTCGCGCTGGGTCTGTTTCTCCAGCTCCGGCTGGCGTTCTGGGTCGCCGTCGGTCTTGGCGTTTCCGGGATCGGCGCGCTCGCCGCCATGCTGGTGTTCGACATCCCGCTCCATGCGGTGTCGCTCTTCTCCTTCGTGCTCGCCATCGGCATCGTCGTGGACGATGCGATCGTGGTGTCCGAGCACATCCACCTGGAACGAAAGCGCGGCACGCCGGGGGTCGTTGCGGCGATCCGGGGGGCGCGGCGCATCAGGGTGCCGCTGATCTTCGCGGTGCTGACGACGATGGTGGCGTTCCTTCCACTGCTCTTCATACCTGCGGGGTTCGGCGAGGTCTGGAAGGCGCTGCCGATCATCGTCATCGCCATGCTGCTGATTTCGCTGGTCGAATCGCTGCTGGTGCTGCCGAACCATCTGTCCCATCATCTGCATGGCCCGGACTGGGCGCCCCGGACGGGCGTGGAACGATTCGTCGCGCGGATCCAGAATCGTGTCGATTCCCTGTTGAACCGCTTCATCCAGGGACCCCTGGACCGCGGGATCCAGTTCGCGGCGGACTGGCCCGGAGTGACGGTTTCGGGGGCCGTCGCGCTGCTTGTCCTGAGCATTTCCCTCCTGCCGGCCGGCATCGTCCCCGCCACCTTCGCCACGGAAGTCGAAGGTGACTTCGCCATCGCCACCCTCGAAATGCCGGACGGAACGACCGCGCCGCAGACGTACGCCGTGGCGGAGCAACTCGAAGCGGCCGGCCGCCGGGCGGTGGAGCGGCTTTCCGAGGAACGACCGGCCGATGCGCCTCCGCTACTTTCCGGGGTTACCGTCGTCATCGGCCAGCGGTCGCGCGTCGAGACTGGGGGTCTCAACCCCTCGCCCACCCTGAACCCGGAGGCCAACGTCGCGACCATCGAGTTCAAGCTCCTGAGCGCGCAGCAGCGGCGCATCACTTCGGGAGAGGTCGTGCAGGCATGGCGCGAGGAGGCGGGCGAACTGCCTCAGGCGCGCGCGGTCACCTACATCAGCCAGATCTACACGCTGGGCAACCCGGTCGAGGCGGCGCTGTCCCACCCGGATCCGGAGCGCCTCAACGAGATCGCGAACTCCACCGTCGCCGGGCTCGGCGGAGTCGGGGGCGTCTTCGACATCCGCTCGGACCACACGCCCGGGGTGCCGGAAATCCAGGTGGGAATGCTCCCCGAAGCGCGCACGCTCGGTCTCACGCTGGACGATCTGGCCCGGCAGACGCGAGCCGCCTTCTTCGGCGCCGAGGCCGTCCGGGTACAGCGAGGACGCGACGAGGTTCGGGTTTACGTGCGGCTACCCGAGGAGCAGCGCGACTCGATTACCGATATCGAGGGCTACCGGCTCTCGACGCCCGCCGGCGCCGACGTGCCGGTCAGCCGTGTGGCCGCGCTGCGTTCCGGCACCTCCCCACCGGCCATCCGGCGCCAGGACGGCCAGCGCGTCGTCACGGTGAGCGCCGATGTGGATCCCGGGGTGGTTTCCGCCGGGACCGCCAACGACATTCTGGAGAACACCATCCTGGCGGGACTCGTCGCCCAGAACCCGGAACTCACGTACACGTTCGGAGGGGAGCAGCAGCAGCAGCTCGACTCCCTGGGCGGTCTCTATCGCGGATTCGCGATC
Organism: Vicinamibacteria bacterium; assembly: GCA_963555995.3. Taxonomy (GTDB): domain Bacteria; phylum Acidobacteriota; class Vicinamibacteria; order Marinacidobacterales; family Marinacidobacteraceae; genus Marinacidobacterium. The sequence goes on from OY821641.1 coordinate 509,019, forward strand.
GCGCTGCTCCTGATCTTCGCGCTGCTGGCCATTCCCCTGCGCTCCTACACCAAGCCGTTCATCGTCATGGCCATCATCCCGTTCGGGTTTGTCGGCGTGATCCTGGGTCACTGGATGCTGGGGGTCGCCGTCAGCGCGGAGTCCTTCGTCGGGATCTTCGGGCTCGCCGGGGTGGTCGTCAACGATTCCCTGGTGATGATTGATTTCACCGACCGGAAGCTCCGCGATGGAGTCCCCGTGCGAACGGCGATCATCGAGGGCGCGAAGGGACGCTTCCGTCCGATCATGCTGACTTCCCTGACGACCTTCCTGGGCTTCACCCCCCTGATTCTCGAGGACGCGATTCAGGCGCAGTTCTTCGTTCCCTTCTCCGCCTCGATCGGCTGCGGCATCCTTTTCACCACGGCGCTCATCATGTTCCTGGTGCCCGCGCTCTCCTCGATCCACCTGCGGCTGACTTCGGCGCAGGGCCGCGCGGGTTAGTCCTGATCGGCAGGCCGGCGCGCCACGAAACAGTAGAGCGGCGTGAAGATCCCCGTCCTGCCCCCCGCGACGTAGGCGTTCGCGGTCCGGTCCAGGAGCGCGACCACCTCCGCCGAACCCTTCGGGAACATGCCGAGGAACTCGGCGATCCGGATCCCCCACCGCAGCGCCTTGCGGCCCAGCGGAATCCGGCGGAAAGCGCTGCCGGGCAGCCCGCGCTGCGTTTCCATGGGCTGATACCACGGCGTCTCCGCACTGCCCTCGTGGACGGCGAGGTCCGTACCCTCCACGACTTCGAATCCCGCGGTTTCGAGCGCCCGGTTCACCTCCCCGAACGTTGCGATGTCCTTGAGCGCGATGCCGTGCCTGAGCTCCCGTTCGATGGCGCGGTGCCGGCCGTTCCCGGGGTCGTACAGCTCCGTCATGCACATTTCCTGACCCCAGAGGAGGGCTCCGGGTTTCAGGACCCGGTAGATCTCGGCGAACGCGCCCGCCTTGTCGGCCGCGTGGCAGGTTGATTCGATCGCGTAGCCGCGGTCGAAGGTCCGGCCCGCGATCTCGCCCATGTCCATGAAGCTGCACCGGAGCAGATCGGTCCGGGCATCGAGCCCCGCGGCGGCGTTCAGCCGCCTGGCCTTGTTGCACTGGACCTCACTGGCGTTGATCCCGACAACCCGGACTCCGGCCTCCCGGGCGACGCGGCGCATCGGACCGCCGATCCCGCAGCCGACATCAACCACCGTCATCCCCGGCCGCAGTTCGAGCTTGGAGATCATGAGTCGCTGGTGCCGGATCTTGGAGTCCTCCAGACTCTCGCCGGGCGACAGCGGCGCGAAGTGCAGGGATTCTCCCCAACCCCAGACCATGAACGCGGTACAGAGGTCGTAGTACTCCTGGACCGTCCGTGCGTGGTCGTACCCCTCGTCGGCGCCATCCTCCCGGGATGCCCTGCCGGTCCATCCTTCGAGGTCCCGTACCCGGCTCGGGACGTCCGATCCTGCGAACGCGGTCTTGAGCCCATCGGACAGTTCACGAATGTCCCGCGTGAGCTTCATGGCGAGTGCTGGCCCGCTTCCGGGTCTCGGCCAGCCGGACTTGCGAGACCGGCGGTTCGCGGCGGGGGCGGATGAAGACGGGGACCAGCGCGTCGCGTGTCCGTAGGCGGTCGCGGGAATGGAGGGCGCATAGCCACCACGTCAGCCGGAACCCGGATTTCCCATCCCCCCAAGGCAGTGGCTAGTGTACTGGAGGGATTGCGGTTCGCGCGCCGAAGGAGATGGACGGATGCCCAGGAAACGCCGGGTCTCGCCGTTTCCGGCAGTATCCGAGGTGCTCTCCGGAGGCCCGGATCACCGGCGTCAAGGAGCCGCCGCCGGCCGATGACGTCGGCGGCGCACCGGACGCGGAACGCGCCGCCGGGCGCCGACACCCGCGGCTGGAAGTACTGACAGGCGGTCGTACGCCGTCCGGGTTGAGAAGTGCGGCTCCCGAGAGAGTCGGATCAAAAGCATGCCTGACGACGGACCGGGCCGGGTCTTCCGGCGGTCGCGGCCGTTCCTGACGGCGCTTCTGTTCGCCGGCTACGCGGGCTACTACCTCGGCCGGGTCACCGTTCCGGTCGCGCTGCCGCTCATCGGCGAAGCCTTCGACTACTCGAACACCCAGACCGGCCTGATCCTCTCCGTGTACTTCGCGGTGTACGCGGCCTCGAAGCTCGTGAACGGTTTCCTGGGCGACCGGATCGGCGGCAAGGCGATGTTCTTCATCGGGCTCTTCGGGTCCGTCCTGATGAACGCGGCCTTCGGGTTCGGCCGGGAACTCTTCCTTTTCGTGGCGATCTGGGGGGTCAACGCCTACTTCCAGACGATGGGCTGGCTCGCGGTGATGCCGATCATGGCCCGCTGGTACCCCAGCCGGGAGAGCGGCCGCGTGATGGGCTTCATGTCCATCAGCTATCAACTCGGCGACTTCCTCGCCCGCGCGTTGGCGTCGGTGCTGATCGTGGCGCTCGGGTGGTCGGGCCTGTTCTGGGCGCACGCCGTCCTGCTCGCCCTGTTCGGTTTGGCGCTCTACCGTTTCATCAAACCCGAGCCGCCGCCGGCAATCCGTCCGGCCGCCGGGCGGGAGGCGCAGCCGGAGCCGGCGGCTCCGGGAGCCGAACGGAGGCGATCGCGCCGCCGGATGCTCACGAGTCCGGCCTTCTGGATCCTGTGCGCGAGCTACGTCCTGCTTTCCGTCGTCCGTTACAGCTTCTGGGGCTGGTCCGTGGACTATCTGGTGCAGGCCGGCGCCGGGATCGGCGCGGCGGCCGCGACCTCCGCGCTCTTCCCGCTGCTCGGCTCGGCCGGCTCGATCACCGCGGGGTGGGTCTCCGACCGGCTGGACGCGCGCCGGGGGCCGGTGCTCGCCGTCATGTGCGCGGTGCTGACCCTTTCCATCGTCGTCTTCAGCCGCCTGCCGGCCACCGAAGGGCCGTGGCTCGCGGCCGCCCTCGGACTCGTGGGTTTCACGCTCTACGGCCCCTATTCGCTGATGTCGGGGGCCATGGTCATGGATTTCGGGGGAAAGGAGGCCTCGGCTTCCGCTTCGGGGATCGTGGACGGGATCGGGGCGGCGGGCGCCATCTTCGCGGGCGTCGGGATGGGGTACCTGATAGACGCCCATGGCTGGGACGGCGCGTTTGGCATCATCGTGGCGATGGCTTCGCTGGCGACCGTCCTCAACGCGCTGCTCTGGCGCCACCGGCCGCTGCGCGCGGCAACGGATCAGGAGGACTGACATGCAGGCGTCCCGCTGGCTCAATGCCGTGGACACCCACACCGAGGGGGAACCCACCCGGATCATCACCGGCGGGGTCGGCCATCTGGCCGGCGCGACCATCTCCGAAAAGCGGGACTCCTTCCGGCGCCGCCTGGACCACCTCCGTACCGCGCTCCTCCACGAGCCGCGGGGCCACCGGGACATGTTCGGCTGCATGTTGACCGAGCCGGCGGGAAGCGACGCCGAATTCGGCATGTTCTTCATGGACGGCGGCGGCTACCAGGACATGTGCGGCCACGCGACCATCGGGGTTTCGACGGCGCTCGTCGAACTGGGGATGGCTCCCGGCGAGGGGCCGCGCCGCCGCATCCGGTTCGAGACCCCGGCCGGACCCGTCGAATCGGTCGTGGCGGTCGAAGACGGCCGGGCCGTCTCGGTCACCTTCCGCGGCGTCCCTTCGTTCGCGGCGCACCTGAACGCCTCCCTGCCGGTGCCCGGGATCGGCGACCTGGAGGTGGACGTCGCCTACGGTGGCAACTGGTTCGTCTATGTGGACGCCAGCGAGCTGGGACTCGAGGTGTCGCTCCGGAACATCCGCGAGGTCGTGGACCTGGGGATGCGGGTGCGGGAAGCCGCGAACCGGACCCTGCCCGTCCGCCATCCGGAGATCCCCGGGAGCGACCACATCAACATCGCCACTGTGCTGGCGCGCCCCGAGGACCCCGCGGCCACCTATCGGAACGTACACGTCTTCGGACCGGGTCAGTTCGACCGCTCGCCCGGCGGCACCGGCAACTGCGCCCGCCTGGCGGTGCTGCACCGGAAGGGGGAGCTGGGCCCGGACCGCTCGGTGCGCATCGAGAGCGTGACCGGCGGGATGTTCGTGGCGCGGATGCTTGGGGAGACCCGGGTTGGGGACCGGCAAGCCGTCGTGCCGGAAATCACGGGTTCCGCGCACGTCACCGGGTTCCACCAGTTCCCGCTGGATCCCCGCGACCGCCTGATCCACGGCTTCTCGACGGAGTCGGCATAACCGCTTGGAACGCCGGTCTCCAGACCGGCACGCCCGGTGCTCCGCACCGCGCACGTCCCGCCCCCACCCGGACAAGGCGGCTATCCCGGTTCTTCGCGGAGCGTCAGCGTCAGGGTCGCGAACGGCGCCTCCCGAACCGAAGCGGGAAGTTCCCGGATGGGGCCGATCGGCTCGTGGGGGGTCACGTCGGCGTCCGGGGCGGTGAATGTCACCCCGCTGTCGGTTCCCGCGTCGTAGCCGACCAGATCCATCTCGATCCGTTCCTTCCAGCAACCGTCTTCCATCAGGGGCATCCCGCTAACCCCGACGAACCAGTCGGGGCTGGGCGCGATCATCGAGACCAGGGTCACGAGCGGGTGTTCGTCCGCCGCCTCGAAAGACAGCCCGGCCGATCCCGGCGACGGGAAGGAAGGCTCCGCGCCTCGCACGCAGGTGGTGCTCCCGCCGCGATCCGCTTCCTCGGCGATTTCCCGGCAGAGCGAGGACACGCTGCCGGTCTCGGCCATGCTCTCGATGCCCGGAGTGGCAGTGCCGCCGGAACTCCAGAACGAGACCTCGGGCGCATGGGCGGCCCCCACGACCCGCGAGAAGTGCGGGTTGGACGGGAAGGGCGGCCGGCTGCCGTGCGAGGACGCATTCCAGACCGCCCGGAAGGTCACCGCGTAGGTCGCTGCATCGGGGCACTCGGGTTCCGGCATCGGCTCCGGAGGCGGCGGAGCCGGCGCCGGGGGTGCGGGCGCCGGAGCCGGCGCCGGCGTGGAGGGTGCATCGGACCCGCAGGCGAGCGCGAACAAGGCGAGAACGAGGCAGGCCAATATCCCGCGGAGCGGGGTGCTGGTTGTTGCTTGAGGGGGTACGAACATTTGACGCCAAGTTAGCAGCCTGTGGCAAAACCCTCGTGGCGTTCAAGCGTTGATGCATCCCCGCTGAACCGCGCCGCTGTGCGGCGCTCGGCGTTGCGTTTCGGTCGGAATACACTCGGTATTCCTCCCTCACGCGCCTTGTCAGCGGGGCGCTTCACCGCTCTCGGCGCTCACGGGGGTTTCACCACAGGCTGTTAACACCCGGTGGAGAGAGTGGCGTGAGCACCGGGCCGGGAGAAACGACGGCACCGAACTTTGTTCGCTGCCCGCGTGATCGGGGGAAAGTGTGAAAGGGGATCTCCCCTTTCACAAGAAGGCAACGACGAATCGGAACTCGCCGCCGCCCGGGAGGTGAGGTTGGTGCAATGGGACTGGACTCCGGGGTGCGCGGCGGGAGTTTCGGTTCGCGGCGCGAAGCGCCGGGCGGTCCCCGGGCAGGGCCTCGAGAAACCTGGGTGGATGGGGCCCCGTCCGGTTTTTCGCCGCGGCCCTGTACGGGGATCGCTCGTGGGTTTCAGCGGATCAGGAAGGGGAGTTCTCCGACTGCCGAGCGGTTGCGGCGGTCGTCGGTGACCCGGATTACCGCGGTGTACCTCCCGGCCCGGAGGGGCCCGGTCTGGAGCGGCAGCATGATCGGCGTCCCCTCCAGGCGACCCGGATCGAGATCGAAGCGTCCCGGCCGTTCGGCCTCGACCGCCACTTCGCCGATGGCGTTCCGGATCTCGTAGGCCACCCGCACCTGGGAGACCGGGTCGTCGCGCCCCGGAAAGATGAAGAAGGCCACCCGGGCGTCCTCCGCCTGCGCAAACGTGGCGACGGGCCTCACCGGCGGGCCGGTGACTTCCGGTCCGTGCGCCTCGGCGACGAACGGGAAGACGCTCGAGAGCGAGAAGCTCTCGCCGAGTCCCGTCGGGATGATCAGTTGCGAGGATGCGGCGTGAACGTTCCGGCCGCCCCGCTCGACCACCAGCTCGAGCTGATGCTCCCCGGAGGGCAGTTCCGCCGGTGTCGAAATCCAGAAGCGGCGGATGTCCACCGCGCCGGCCGCCTCGGTCAGGACCGTCCCGCCGGGCCCCACCACGCGCAGCCGCGCCTCGGCGGGCTCTTCCACGTACGACTCCGGCAACGCCGCGGCGAGCACCCCGAAGGCGCCGTGGGGACTGGGATTCAGCAGGTAGGCGTAGGTGCTGAGGTCCTCCGGGAACGCGTAGTCGTAATCGCCGCGCGCGGCCGCTTCGACCACGTCTCCGCGCCGCCGCGCGTAGTACCCCGGACGGGCGATCACCCGCAGTCCGGGCCGGCCGCGAACCCGGACCTCGATCTGCCGGTACTCGCCGTCCAGTTCCGTCTTCGTTGGCGAGAACGACAGGAGGTAGTAGAGCTGGTTCTGGATGCCGATGCGGTTGAGCGCGACCGCGAAGTTCGTCTGGTTCGGGAAGTAGGTTCCCCCGGTCGCCACCGCGAGGGAGGCGGTGCCGCCCTCCATCGGAACGTTGGCCGCCGCATCCATGCGCGTCAAGGGGTGGTCGTCGGGTTCGACCGGCAGCGGGTTCCCCATCACGTCGAAGGCGTTCAGCGCAGGGTTCAGGATGTTGTTCTCGTTGCCGTACACCCCGGCGAGATTCACCGCGTAGAGCGTCGCGTTCGCGTGGTTCAACTGGAGGATCGCATCCCGGAGCGAGTTCGTCTCGTCCAGGGCGCGCCGTCCGGGGAACTCGTCCACTTCCGTGCCGGCGATCTCGCCGACGACCTGGCGGGGGTCCGCGAAGGTCTGGAGGTCCATGGACAGGAACACCACGATCTTGCGGCCTTCCACCCGCTCGAGCGCCTCCGCGAGCGCGAAGAGCATGCGGAAGGAGTCGCGGGCGTCGATTTCGGGACCGACCGGGCTCTGGTAGGTGCCCGGCACGATTCGCCGAACGTTGGCGAGCGTCTGCTCCTTGCCGGAATAGAACTCCTGGAGGACCCGGACGGTGTGCGCGAACTCCAGGATCATCGTCTCGTCCCCGTCCACCATGTGCTCGGTGACGAACTCCTCGAGTCCGCGCTTCGCCCGCCGCAGGTTCACCGGGTCGGCGCCGCGACGATTGAAGACGATCACGAACCGGCGGGGCGACGCGTTGCCGGCGCCGGCCGTTTCAAGCTCGGGCGCGGCCGGCTCGACCGCTTCCGGGATCGCCTCTCCCAGCTCGTAGCGCTCCCAGTCCACCACGTCGAGGCTCGCGACCCGCTGCGGTTCTCCGTCCTCAGCGAGTTCGAAGTCGTCGGGCGTGAGGCCGGGCACGGGCCGTCCGTCACCATCGAGCACCAGCACGTCCACGATGACCCGGGTGGCGGCGGCGCGGAAGCGGAAGGTCTGGGCCTGCGCTGCGGTAGCCGGCAGGACCATCCCGATCGCCGCCGCCAGCACCAGCCCGAACGCCCTCCGGGACGCCAGGCTGCTCACGATCCGCACATCGAACCTCCGAGCCATCGTACCGCGAAACGCGAGGCCGGAGCGACGGGGCAGCTTCCGCATTCGGCCAGGGCCGGATCACTCCGGGATGACGTGACCCGGACGGACGACCACCCGCAGACCGGGAATCCTGCGCACCCGGATTTCGTGGGGTTGGTAGCGGCCGGGGATGTTGGTCCCGAAGGGCGCGAAGCTGATTTCGTACCAGAGCCGGTTCGCGTGTTCGATGTCCTCCAGGATCCGGGCGAAGTCGGTCGCCTGGGCGGTGTAGGCGCCGCCGGTCTCGGACGCGAGGGAGGAAAGGAAGTCGTCCGTGGGACGGCTGAAGGCATCCGTCCTGCGGCCCGAGAGGGATGCGGACGAGTTCCTGACCCGAAGCGTGGTGGTTCCCCGGCTGTCGCCGTAGGTCCTGACCGGCCCGGAGTACTCGTCCCGGCTGGCCGTCAGGATGCCCTCTTCCTGGCGTCCCGCGCCTTCGAGATGCACGGCGTAGATGGAGGCGTTGGCGGCGTTGAAGGCGTGGGCGAGCGCGCCCAGGGCGTCATCCGCGCCCGGCTTCGCTGAAGGCAGGTCGGCCCAGCCCCAGGGGGCCACCGGTTCGAGATAACCGCCCGGCGCCCCGGCGAACGTGCTGAGGCTTCCGGAGAAGAGCATGACCACCTTCCGTCCCGGGAGTTCACGGAGACGCTCGGCGAGCGCCTGGAGCATGAACGCGGTGTCGGCGGCGTCTTCGGCCGGGCCAACGGGACTCTGGAAGCCCATCGCGGTGATGTTGTGCACCTCGGGAAGCGTCTCGGCGCGTCCCGTCCGCCAACCGCGGGTGACGCGCGGCACCTCGGCGAAGTCCACGAAGAGGGCTTCGTCGTGGTTGTTGAAACGGCTGGAGACGAAGTCCTCGAGTCCGTCCTTCATTCGGCGGAGTTGGGCCGGCAGGGCGCCCCGCCGGTTGACGACGAAGACGAAACGGCGTGGGGCAACGTCGGCCGCGACCATCCGCGCGTCGGAGACCGGACGGACCCGCTCGCCGATGATGACTTCGAAGTCCCCGCGGTTCAGTCCGCGAACCGGGTTCCCGTCCTGGTCGAGTACGAGCGCGTCCACCATGACCCGCGCCTCCTCGCCCGGTGGGGCGGCGAGAGAAAGTGACGCCGCCAGCAGAACCGCCAGGGAACACAGTGCGACAAGGGGCGGCGACGCGTTGCGGGCTCGCGCGTGAGCGTTGACAAGCGCCGGCAGTTGTTTCGACATGGGAGCGACCTCCGTCCGGATCACGATGCGAAGAGCACGTCCGGACCCGGAGGTCCGGGCGTCATGCGATGTCACGTCCGTGCAATTTCGTTGCCAGCACCGCCGGCCCGCGGGCGGTTCGTCGCTCCTTCGGGCGCGTTGGCGCGCGCCGCGGAGCCATCCCGGCGAATGAGGCCCGTCCGGCCGCCCGCCTTCGGCGGGCGGTGCCGGCTGAAGCCGGCGTTCCAGGCCGTTTCCGCCGTTTTCATGCCCGGCGGGGTGCGCCGTAGGACACGCGTATGTGCGTGTCGCCTCCCTGCGGTCGCGGCGATGCCGGCCGGAGGCCGGCGCTCCGGGCCGGCGCTTCGAGCTCAGATCCGGAAGAGGTAGTTCAGCTTGACCGAGAGGCTGCGGTTGCGGACGAAGAACACGTCGGACCACTCGTCAACTTCCGTGTAGACCAGGAAGAAGTCGGTGCCCGGTTTCGGGATCCAGTTGAAGCGGACGTTCGAGGCCAGGTCGCCGGTGGTGTTGTTGTACTGGAAGAGGCCGAGGAGGATCAGGTCGTTACGGAAGGCGAGCTGCATCCGGGTGGAGACCAGGTGGGTGTCCAGGTCCCCCCGCGGCAGCCGGATCCGGTTGTAGGCGTAGTTGCCGCGGAGGCCGAAGTTCTTGTTGATCCGGTAGTTGCCCATGAGTTGCCACAGGTCCCGCGTCCCGCCCCAGAAGCCGCCGAATTCGTAGCTGGCGCGGACCGAGGCGTAGCGGCGTCGGTAGGTGTTCAGCGACACCTGCATCCGCCGGAAGGGGTACTCCCCCGCCGGGATCACCACCCCGCTGATCGCGTAGTCGTAGGTGGTGAACTCGTACTGGTCGGCGAGTTCGACGGAGACCTCGTCGCCGCTCTCGAAGGTCGCGCGGCCGGTCAGGGTGGCCCGGCGCGTCTCCAGGACGTTCTCGAGGTTCAGGGTGTTGTTCAGGTTCGCCTGCAGGTGGAACTGCCGGAGCCCGGGGATCGCCGGACGGGGCGAGACCCGCGCCTGGAGGTACGTCTTGCGCATCCCCTTCCGCTGCACGAAGCCGATTCCGGGGTCGAAGTTCTCTCCGATCTCGATGAACTTGACGGTGCCGCCGAGCAGGTCGTCGTTGTAGTCCAGCCGCCCGGTGGCGAGCCCCGTGCTGCCCTGCCCGGTCTCCTCGAACACCCGCGCCCAGATGCCCTCGAAGCGCCACGCATCGCGAAAGTGGAGGCTCGTATCCACCCCGGCCACCCGGTTGAAGGCGCCGTCGCTGCTCCGGTCGGTGAAGACCGCGCCGATGGTGGAGCGGGAGAAGATGTCCCGCCGCACCCTGGCGACGGTGAAACGCTCGGCGACGGAGTCCTCGGTGGCGCCGGTCGCCATGCCCATCAGGCCCACGGTGTAGGCGCCCTGGCGTCCGGAGAGCCGGGCGCCGCCCGTGATCGGGACCGCGTGGCCGTCATCGGAGAGCCCGATCCGGCGGGTGAAGACGATGTCCGCGTCGCGCCGTTCGGCGAAGGTGAAGTTCCGCTGGCCTTCCAGGAAGATCTGCCGTTTCTCGGGAAAGCGAAGCGAGAACCGGGTGAAGTTGATCTGGAGGTCGTCCACTTCCTCCTGGGCGAAGTCGGTGTTCCAAGTGAAGTCCGCGGTGAGGCCGGGGGTCACGCCCCACTTGAGATCGAGCCCGCCGTCGCCGCGCCCCCGCTCGCCGGTCCACTCCCCGCCTCCGTTCACTTGGCCGAGCGCGTAGGGCCGGACCTCGATGTGGCGGCCCGGCTGGATCCCTTCGAGTCCCCGGAGCTTGCCGAGTTCGGCGGGCCGGTACCAGGTGGAGTCGTTGGGGACGAAGGGCCAGTAGACCTCCTCGGTCTTCACGGGGATGTTCCGCTTGAAACCGACTCCGAACACCACCTCCTGGCCCGGCAGGTGCCGCCGGAAGCGAAGCGACTTGAACGGGATCCTCACCTCCGCCGTCCAGCCGCCGGGGAGCATCTGCCCGCGCGACTCCCAGACCGCGTCCCAGTTCATGTTGCGGGTCTCCGGCCCCTGGCCGTTCTGGCTCATGTCGAACAGGATGCCGTTCGCGTTGGTCGCCAGGAAGATGGCGCTGCGCTGGTCGTTGTAGGCGTCCAGCATGATGGCCACCGCGTCGTCGCTGCCGATGTTCTCGTCGCGGAACATGGTGCGCGGTCGGCTGTCGTCGGCGGAGCGGTGCGCGTGCGTCGTCTCGTGCCCTTCGTCCAGGTTCTCGCCGAGCGTGCAGTAGAACCCGAAGTAGAGGTTCTCGTTGTCGTAGGCGACCCGCACGATGGTCCGTTCCGTGGAGGGCAGCCCCTCGTCGGTCTCCTGCTCGTAGAAGTCGCCGATCGGACGGGCGCGTTCCCAGACCGCCTCGTCCAGCCAGCCGTCCATCTGGATGGGTTCCCGGACCCGCTCGGCGTGGATCTCCCACGTTCGGGCCCTGAGCGCCCGCACCCGCTCTTCGCGGGTCATGCGGCGGAGTTCGGCGGCGCTCGGCGAGGTTGCCGGAGGCGCCGGCAGGCGGGCGGCCGCCGACGAACGGCCCGCGGCCGCTCCGCCCTGCAACGGGTCGGCCGGCGGGCGGTCGCGGCCGTCCTGGCCGGCGGCGGCCGCGGCCAGTCCGAGCGCCACGATGGCCGGCGCGCCAACACGCCGCGCGCGCATCGTCACCAGTCCTTGCCGAACGCTAGTCGTCGGGACCGGCGCTCACGCCCGGAGTGCTGCTCGCGAACCGGGTGGCGATCTCGGCGAGCCAGGGCTCGATGGCGCGGTAGAGGCTGTTGCGGCAGTGGAAGCGGTACAGGTAGGTCTTGCCGTCCACCAGGTTGTAGATCACCCACTCCAGGTAGTCGGCGAGCTGGGTCTCCACCGAGTAGAGCACCGCGATCCCGCGGCCGTCCTCGAGGATGTCGTGGCGGAGCATCCGGTAGTTCTCGCCGAGACTCTCGGCGGCGGCGCTGTAGAAGCCCTCGAGCGTCGTCCCCGGTTCCGCGTTGGCCACGGTGACCTCGAGGGTCGCGTGCACGGTGGCGCCGTCGGTATCCACCGCGAGCGGCCCGCTGCGGAAGCCGACGAAGAGCGTTTCGCCGGGTTCGCGAAGGAAATGCGACCGCGTCCAGCTCTGTGGATACCGCAGGGCGAGATCGAACTCCGGGTCCTCGTACACGTCGAAATAGTCGGCGGACTCGATGGAGAACCCCTCGTACATGCGGTCCAGCGTCGGCCCGTAGGCCTGGACGCTCCGCGCCTCGCCGGTGGCGAAGACCCCGTAGAGGAGCCCCTCCCGCTCGATGAGGAGCAGGCGGCCGGATTGCGGCCGGCGTTCCCACTCGAAGGTCCAGAGGAAGCCTTCTTCCGAACCGATCCGGACCGGCTCCTCCGAGAGCACGATCTGTTCGCCGATATAGAAGCGGTCCGCGACCTCCCGGAGCGTCTGGTCCGCCGGAGCCGGTCCGGCCATGACCTGCACCTGGATGCCGTCGCGCTCGGGGACGTCCACCGAGGGGCCGCTGAAGGTGGTCATCCGGTAGCCCCCCTGCTGGTTGGCGGCCGAGGTCCATCCCTGCGGCAGCGGCAGGGACACGGCGATGTCCGGCACGTACACCGTGATGAGCCGCGGCTGGCCGGTCGGCAGGCAGGAGAGTGAAAGGACTCCGAGCGCCGGGATCAGGAGACGTCTCAAGCCACCACTCCGATTCTCGCGTCGCTACTCCAGGCGGTAGTTCGGGGCTTCCTTGGTCACCACGATGTCGTGCGCGTGGCTCTCCCGGTGCCCGGCGCCGGTCACCTGGACGAAGTCCTCATACTGCATCAGTTCCCGGATGTTGCGGCAGCCGGTGTAACCCATGCCGGACCGCAGACCCCCGATGAGCTGCTCCACCACCCCGGCGAGCGGTCCCTTGGTCGGCACCCGGCCCTCGATGCCCTCCGGCACCAGCTTCGACGCCGGCCGGCCGGCCTGGTAGTAGCGGTCGGCCGACTCGCCGCTCATGGCGCCGAGCGATCCCATCCCGCGATAGCTCTTGAAGGTGCGCCCCTGGTAGAGGATCGTCTCGCCGGGGCTCTCGTCGCTGCCGGCCAGCAGGTTGCCGGCCATGACGCACTCCGCCCCGGCGGCGATCGCCTTCACGATGTCCCCGCTGAAACGGATCCCGCCGTCGGCGATGACCGGCACCTCGGCGGCGGTGCGTACCTGCCGGATGGCCGAGAACTGGGGCATCCCGGTCCCCGCCACCACCCGCGTGGTGCAGATCGAGCCGGGACCCATGCCGACCTTGACCCCGTCGGCGCCCGCTTCCGCGAGGTCGCGCGCCGCTTCGGGGGTGGCGATGTTCCCGGCCACCACGTCCACCGAATCGGGAAGCGCGGCCTTGAGCCGCCGCACGGTCTCAAGCCCGCTCTCGGTGTGGCCGTGGGCGGTGTCCATCACGATCGCGTCCACCTGGCGCTCGGCCAGCAGCTCGGCGCGGGCGATCGCGGCGTCCCCGACCCCCACCGCGGCGGCGCAGCGGAGCCTGCCCAGTTCGTCCTTGGTGGCGTGCGGATACGCCATCGCCTTCTGGATGTCCTTGACGGTCAGGAGTCCGGCCAGCGCTCCCTCGTCGTCCAGCACCGGGAGCTTCTCCACCCGGTGCTCGTGGAGAATGGCCTTGGCCTCCTCGAGCGTGGTGCCGAGCGGCGCGGTGTGGAGCGGCGCCCGGGTCATGAGTTCGTGGACCCGGAGGTCGTAGCGGGACTCGAAACGCAGATCGCGGCTGGTCAGGATGCCCACCAGCCGGCCGTCCTCGATCACCGGGAGCCCGGAGATCTGGTGCCGCTCCATCAACTCGAGGGCGGCGGAGATGGGCGCGTCGGGAGGGACGGTCACCGGGTCCACGACCATCCCGCTCTCCGAGCGCTTCACCTTGGCCACCTCGGCGGCCTGCGCCTCGGCCGAGAGGTTGCGGTGGATGACCCCGATGCCGCCGAGCTGGGCGATGGCGATCGCGAGACGGGCTTCGGTCACCGTGTCCATCGCGGCGCTCACCAGCGGGATCGCGAGGCCGATGTGGCGACTGAACCGGGTGCCGAGGTCGGCTTCGGCGGGGAGCACGTCCGAATAGCGCGGGCGCAGCAGGACGTCGTCGAAGGTCAGCGCCGGGCGCGGCAGGTTCGGCAACTCGGTCATCACGCGGCGTGGCACTTCTTGTACTTCTTTCCGCTGCCGCAGGGGCACGGATCGTTCCTCCCGACCTTCTTCTGGCCGCTCTTCACCTCGACCAGGCGTCCTCCCGCCGGCGCCGCGGCGGGCGCCGGGGCTCCCTCGGGCGCCTGCAGACCGCCGCCGCCGGCCCCCACCGCGGCGAGGCCGGCGCCCGCGGTCGACCCCGCGCCGCTGAACGTAAGCGTCCGCCTCGCCGGCGGGGGCGGTTTCGGGGCGGGGGCGGCCCGGACCGCCTTGAGCACGAACAGGAGCCGGACCGTTTCCCGCTCGATGCGGTCCCACATCTCCTCGAACAGGACGAAGGACTCCTTCTTGTATTCGATGAGCGGGTTGCGCTGGCCGTAACCGCGCAGCCCGATGCCCTGCTTGAGGTGGTCCATCGCGTGGAGATGGTCCTTCCACTGCGCGTCGAGGATGTGGAGCATGATGTAGCGCTCCTGGACCCGCATCAGCTCGGCGCCGATCTCCGCTTCCTTCTCGGCGTAGCGGGCGGGCACGGCTTCCTCGAGGAGCGACTTCATCTCGTCGCGGCCCAGTTCGTCGAAGGCGTGTCCGGCCGGCGACTCCGGGATGAACCCGTACTGGCCGCGGATGCCTTCCTTCAGACCCGCGTAGTCCCATTCGTCCGGGTCCACCTCGGTCGAGAGCCAGGTGTCAATGAGCGACTCGCTGGCGACCGCGGCGAGGTCGAGGACGTAGTCGCGCTGGTCCTGTCCTTCGAGGATGCGGCGGCGCAGCCCGTAGATCGCGACCCGCTGCTTGTTCATCACGTCGTCGTACTCGAGCAGGTGCTTGCGGTAGGCGAAGTTCTGGGCCTCGACCTGCTTCTGCGCGCGCTCGATGGCCCGCGTCACCATCCCGGCCTCCACCGGAACGCCCTCCTCCATCCCCAGCCGCTGCATCAGTCCGCTCATCCGGTCGCTGCCGAAGATCCGCATCAGGTCGTCCTCGAGCGAGAGGAAGAACCGGGAACTGCCGGGGTCCCCCTGGCGGCCGGCGCGGCCCCGGAGCTGGTTGTCAATCCGGCGGGCCTCGTGGCGCTCGGTGCCCACGATGTGGAGGCCGCCGAGGGCGACCACGTCGTCGTGGGCCGCCTTCGTTTCGTCCCGCGCCCGGGACACCGCGCTTTCCCAGACCGCGGCCTCGGCCTCCGCCCAGTCCACCCCTTCCTTGCGGAGACGCGCCTTGGCGATCTCGTCCGGGTTCCCGCCGAGCAGGATGTCCGTCCCGCGGCCCGCCATGTTCGTCGAGATCGTCACCGAGCCGCTCCGCCCTGCCTGGGCCACGATCTCGGCCTCCTTCTGGTGGTACTTCGCGTTCAGCACCACGTGCTGCACCTGCTGGCGCTTCAGCACCCGCGAGAGCCGCTCGCTCTTCTCGATCGAGGTGGTCCCGACGAGGATGGGTCGGCCGCGCTGCTGCTCGGCCTTGATCTCCTCGGCGATGGCGTTCAGCTTCTCCCGCTCGGTCCGGTACACGACGTCCGCGTGCTCGACCCGCACCAGTTCGCGATTCGTGGGGATGGGGACGACTTCGAGGTCGTAGATCTTCTCGAACTCCGCCGCCTCGGTCTCGGCGGTGCCGGTCATGCCCGCCAGCTTTCCGTACATGCGGAAGTAGTTCTGGAAGGTGATGGTGGCGAGCGTCTGGTTCTCCCGCTCGATCTTCACGTTCTCCTTGGCCTCGACCGCCTGGTGGAGGCCGTCGGACCAGCGCCGCCCGGGCATCAGGCGTCCCGTGAACTCGTCCACGATGACGACCTGGCCGTCCTTCACCGTGTAGTCCTTCTCCCGCTTGTAGAGCGCGTGGGCGCGGAGCGCCTGCAGCAGGTGATGGAGGAGCGTCATCTGCCCCGGGTCGTAGAGGTTTTCGACGTGCAGGAGTTCCTCGGCCTTCGGCACTCCCTCCTCGGTCAGCGTGACGGAGCGCGATTTCTCGTCCACCGTGAAGTCGAGTTCGCGCCGGAGTTTCGGAATGATCCGGTCCACCGTGTAGTAGAGGTCGGTGGAGTCCTCGGCGGGGCCGCTGATGATCAGGGGAGTCCGCGCCTCGTCCACCAGGATCGAGTCCACCTCGTCCACGATCGCGTAGTGGAAGAGCCGCTCCACCTGCTTCCCGTCACGGTCGCGCTCGGTGCGCGGCCAAGTGCGGTGGACGAAGTTCTCGGCGCGGAACTTCATGTTGTCCCGGAGGTAGTCGAAGCCGAACTCGTTGTTGGTGCCGTAGGTGATGTCGGCCCCGTAGGCGGCGCGCCGCTCCTCGTCGCTCAGGTCGTGCTGGATCACGCCGACGCCGAGGCCCAGGAACTTGTAGAGGCGGCCCATCCACTCCGAGTCGCGCCGCGCGAGGTAGTCGTTCACGGTGACCACGTGGACGCCCTTGCCGGAGAGCGCGTTCAGGACCGCGGGCAGGGTCGCCACCAGCGTCTTGCCCTCGCCGGTCTTCATCTCGGCGATGCGGCCCCGGTGCAGGATCGCGCCGCCGAGGAGCTGCACGTCGAAGTGGCGCATTCCCAGGGTGCGCCGGGCGCCCTCCCGGCACACGGCGAACACGTCGGCCATGAGGTCTTCGAGCGACTCGCCGTTCTGCGCGCGGGTGCGGAGGTCGGCGATCCGGCCGGCGAGCGCCGGGTCCTCGAGTTCCGTCAGCTCGGGCTCGAGCGCACCGACCTCGGCGACGAACGACCGGAGGCGCTTCAGTTCCCGGTCGGATTTCTTCCCGACGATCTTGGTCAGGACGTTCTGGAACACGCGTCGGAGCCGGGTAAACCGGATGAATTTAGCAGCAGCGGGGAGCGAGGAGCGCCGGTCTTCAGACCGGCATCGCGGTCGGAGCCCGCGAAACGCCCCCCGCTAGCGACCCACACGGCGTGAGCCTCGGAGCGCCGGCCTCCGGCCGGCATCGCGCGGGAGCGCGAAACCCGCGGTGAGGGCGCTGCCAGCATCCATTGGGGATCCCGCTCGGCTGTCGTGGGGGGCGCGCGCCGTCCCGCTGGCACCAAGCGACCTCGGCCGTGAGGATTGGTGGGGTTACGCCGTGCGCGGCGCGGAGCGCCGCGGGTGCAGGTGTGGAGACCGGCGTTCCAGCGCGCTACGGGGTGTAGTCGACGATGTAGTTCAGGGGGTCCTGGGCGCGTTCGTTGATCCAGACCTCGTAGTGGAGGTGGGGCGCGCGGCTGCGTCCGGTGTTCCCCACGAGGCCGAGGACCTGGCCGCGGCGGAGCCGCTGGCTTCGTCGAACGTCAA
The DNA here is from genome assembly GCA_963555995.3 of Vicinamibacteria bacterium. Taxonomy (GTDB): domain Bacteria; phylum Acidobacteriota; class Vicinamibacteria; order Marinacidobacterales; family Marinacidobacteraceae; genus Marinacidobacterium. Next base: position 526,329 of record OY821641.1, read on the forward strand.
TCCGGGACAGGTGCGCGTACCGGGTCACGGCGCCGAAGCCGTGAGACACCACCACGTACTTGCCGTAGGTCGGCGAAGTGGCCGTCTCGACGACGAGTCCGTCCGCGGTCACGCGAACCGGGGTTCCGGTCCGCGCGTTGAGGTCGAGGCCGTAGTGCCGCTCGATCTCTCCGGTGAACGGGTCGCTGCGCATCCCGAACCCGGACGACAGGTACCCGCGAATCGGCCAGATGGAAGGGGTCGAAGCGAGCAGTCGGCTCTTCTCCCGCATCGTCCGTTCGAGCGCCACGCTCTGCTGGTTCAGGGTGGCGATCCGGCCGGACAAATCTTCCAGGCGGTCGCTCACGTAGTCGTATCCGGCGGGTGAACTCACCGCGCCGCCGATGCCGCCGATCGGCGTCGGAATCGGCTCGGCGCCGGCGATCACCGCCAGCTTGCGCATCTGTATCTCGAGGGACTCGATCCTGCCGGCCATGCGCTCCGTGTCCTCGGCGTAGCCCCGATTCAACTGCCGGAGCGCGTCGCGCTCCTCGACCAGCGCCACCGAAGCCGGCCCGGGCGTCACGAGCAGCCAGCCGTAGTGCCCGGCCAGCCCGAGTGCGGCCAGCGCCGCGAAGCCGGCGATCCGCCGGAATCCCGGCGTGATCCGGACCTCGCGCGGCGTGTGGCTCCGCGCCCCGAAGACGATGATCCTGGTGGGGACCCGGTTCGAATCCGCGTCCGATGCGCGGGATGCAGCCGGGCCGCGAAACCGTCGGAGCGAGCGCAGAGTCCGTCCAAACATGGAATAACTAGCGGATTCTGACCCACTTGACGCGGTATTTCAACTTCGCTCCAGGGGAGGAGGGGGTGCGCCACCCGCGCCCTCGCCGGGCAGCAGGCGGAGTCGCGGCAGGTCGTCTTCGGCCCACTCGACCGCCCCGCCGGACTCCAGAAGGGCGAGCTTCCCGAGGCAGCGCGCGACCGGGTCCCGCAGGGGCGGGACTTCGAAGAACACCGCATCGGCCGGCAGGGCATCGAGCGCCGCCAGCCCGCTCGACAGCAGGCTCGCGGCCCCCCGGTATCCGGAGGTCTGGAGGTGGTACATCCCGGCCGCCAGTTTCACCAGCGCCTTCAGCGTCTCCCGCCGCACGCCGCGGGCGCCGGCCCATTCCTCTTCGAGAACGTCGTGGCTCTCGTAGTAGGCCCGCTCGTTGAACAGCCTGGCCGCTTCGAGCACGGCGGAGTCACCTCCGGGGGCGAGCCCGGCGTTTTCGCTCACCGGCCGCCCCCGGTCGTTCGGGCGTCGGAAGCCCGGCCGAAGCGCCCGCTGGGCGCCGGTTCGCCGAGGTCGCTGGCGGCCCGGAACTGGATCGCCTCCTCGAAGTGCAGGGGCTCGATCCGGCCGCTCCCCGCGAGATCGGCGATCGTGCGCGCCACCCGGAACGCGCGGGTCACGCCGCGCGCCGACATGCCGAGCCCGTCCATCGCCCAGGCCACCAGCGAGCGGAAGGGGCCCGAGGCCGACGCCGCCTTCACTTCGGCGATGGTCATGCGGTGACGCGTCTTCGCGGTGCGGAACCGCTCCGCCCCCGCCTCGCGCGCCCGGCGCACCCGCTCCCGGACGACGGCGGTGGTCTCTCCGGAAGCCGGTCCCAGGACATCGCCGGAGGTTACCGGCCGCACCGTGAGGTGGATGTCCACCCGGTCGAGCAGGGGGCCGGAGATCCGCGAGCGGTAGCGCGCCACGAACGCGGGGGGACAGCGGCAGGGCCTCCCGCCCTCGCCGTGAAAGCCGCAGGGACAGGGGTTCATGGCCGCGGCCAGTTGGAACGACGCGGGGAAACGGACGGAGTGCCGGACCCGGCCCACGTGGATGTCGCCGCTCTCGAGCGGCTGGCGGAGGCACTCCAGGACCGGCCGCTGGAACTCGGCGAGCTCGTCGAGGAACAGCACCCCGTGGTGCGCGAGGGTCACTTCTCCCGGCCGGGGTCCCGACCCCCCGCCCGCCATCCCGGCATACGAGATGGTGTGGTGCGGGGCCCGGAACGGAGGCCGGGTCGGGGGCGCGGCGAGCGGCTGGCCGATCGCCGAGCGGATGCGGGCCACGTCCATCGCCTGCTCCGGCGAGAGCCGAGGCAGCAGGTCCGGCAGGATGCCGACCAGCAGCGTCTTCCCGCTCCCCGGGGGGCCCGTGAAGAGGAGGTTGTGGGCCCCGGCCGCGGCGATCTCGAGCGCCCGCCGGGCGCGCGGCTGTCCCCGGACCTGGGCCAGGTCCACTCCGGTGCGGGAAACGGGCCGCGCTTCGGCCGCGGGCCGGAAAGGCGGGGGCAGCTCGGGGAGGGCGAGCAGGTCCGCCGCGGCGTGCAGGCTGGCGGCCGGGTACACCCGAATCCCGGGGACCATGGCGGCCTCGGCGGCGTTCTCGGGGTGGACGATGGCCGCGTGCATCCCGGCCGCCGCCGCTTCCCAGGCGATCGGCAGTCCGCCCGGGACGGGCCGCAGCGCGCCGTCGAGGGCCAGCTCGGCGAGCAGCAGGGTGTCCGCCAGCCGGTGGCGGGGCGCCACGCCGGTCGCCGCCAGGATCCCGAGCGCCACCGCGAGGTCGAATCCCGCCCCTTCCTTGCGGACCCCCGCGGGCGCCAGGTTGATCACCACGTGCCCCGGGGGGACGTGGAAGCCGCTGTTGCGCAGCGCGGCCTTGACCCGCAACTGGGCTTCGCGGATCACCGCGTCCGGGAGGCCGACGGTGCGGAAGGAGCTCTGGTCGGCGCGCTGCAGGTCCACCTCGACCCGGATCAGCAGTCCCTCCACGCCGCGGACCGTCCCCGTGCGGGTGACCGCGAGCAATCGTCCCCGGCGGGGGTTCCGCCCCGCCTCGGCGTTCTCGATCTGTGGCACGAGAACATAGACGTAAATCGGCCGATTTTTTCCCGCCGGAGCGCGAATTGTGGAAAAGTCGAAGCGAAGCGGCACTTTGGAGGCCCGTTTTCGGCCTCGGGGAGCCCCACGGGATACGATTCAGGGCCGCCGAGCGCTTCGCCGGGCGGCCCATCCGGGCGGATCCCCCGGCCCGGAGGCCCGACCCGGAGGGCGGGCTCGAGGCCGGCGCTCCGCCCGCTCCCCACTCCGTCAACTCATGGACCCAGTCACCCTGCTCTACGCCGTCGGAGCCGGCGTGCTGTCCTTCCTGTCGCCCTGCGTGCTGCCCCTCGTGCCCGGCTACATCTCGTTCGTTTCGGGAACCTCGCTCAGCGAACTCGCGGACGGCGCGTCCACCGGGGACGCGGCGGTCCGCCGGCGCCGGGTGATCGTGAACACCGTCGCCTTCGTGCTGGGCTTCTCCATCGTCTTCGTGGCCATGGGAGCGTCGGCGACCTACGCCGGCCAGTGGCTCGCCGGGAACCGGGTCTTCCTCGGGCGCATCGCGGGAACGATCATCGTGCTGTTCGGCCTGCACGTGATGGGCGTGCTGAAGATCCCCTTCCTGAACGTGGAGAAGCGCTTCCACGCGAACCGGGAGCCGGTGAGCCTCCTCGGCTCCTTCGTGATCGGCCTCGCCTTCGCCTTCGGCTGGTCCCCCTGCATCGGGCCGATCCTCGCGACCGTCCTGGTGGTCGCGGCGAACTACGAGACCGTGAACCAGGGCATCATCCTGCTCAGCGGCTATTCGCTGGGGCTCGGGGTGCCCTTCCTGCTCACCGGGATCGCGGTGGACCGGTTCTTCGCCATATCGAAGAAAATCAAGCGCCACATGCGGGTGGTGGAAGTGGTCGCCGGCGTGCTCCTGGTCGTCATCGGAGTGCTGGTGTTCACCGACAGCCTGCAGGCGCTCTCGCAATACCTCACCTTCCTTCCGGTACTCGGTTAACAGCCTGTGGCAAAACCCACGCGGCGTTCGAGCGGCGATGCATCCCGTCTGAACCGCGCCTCTACGAGGCGCTCTGCGTTGCGTTTCGGTCGGAATACACTCGGTATTCCTCCCTCATGCGCCTTGTCAGCCGGGCGCCTCACCGCTCTCGGCGCTCACGTGGGTTTCACCACAGGCTGTTAGACCTCGGCGGAGTCCTCCATGCCAACCCTGCTCTTCGTTTCCCTGATGTTCGTCTCCGGCGCGCCGGCCCAGGAGGTCTGGACGGTTCCGGACGAGGCCCGGGCGGTCGAGAACCCGGTCGCGCTCACCGACGAGGCGCTGGCTGCCGGCGAGAACGCCTACGGCGCCCGCTGCGCCTCCTGCCACGGCGACGCCGGGAAGGGCGACGGCCCGGCCACCCGGTTCATCAAGCCGGCGCCCGCGGACTTCGCGACCGTCGAAGCGCGCGACCGGATGACCGACGGCGAGATCTTCTACAAGATCACCGAGGGCAAGAAACCCATGCCGGGCATGGCCCGGACGCTCAGCGACGAGGAACGCTGGCAGGTCGTCCACTACGTGCGGACGCTGCAGCCGCCGCGCTGACCAGACGGAGGATCAGAACCATGACCGCTCCCCAGAACCCGCCCGCAGGCCGGGTCGCCTTCGCTCTCGCAATCCTGCTCGCCGGTCTGCTCGCGTTTTCGGCGTGCGGCCCGCCCCCACCGGGCGCCGGCGGCGGCGCCGGAGGGATGGCGGCCACCGCCCCCGACGTCACGCTGCCGCTCGTGGACGGGAGCGGTGACGTGAGCCTCCGGGGCGACGGCGCCGGCAAGGTCGTCCTGGTGGATCTGTGGGCGACCTGGTGCGTCCCCTGCGTCGCCGAGCTTCCCCATCTGCAGGAACTGTCGGAGGAGCTGTCCGACGACGACTTCCTGATGCTCGGGATCCTGCTCGAGTCGGGCGATGCGGACGACGTGGCCCCGTTCATCGCGGAAAGGGGCCTCACCTACCCCAACGTGATGGGGTCCGGCGAGGTGCGCGATTCGTTCGGCCCGTTCCTCGGCTATCCGACCAAGTACCTCATTGACCGCGACGGCAACCTCGTGAAGCGCTACCTCGGCGCGGTCGGCGAGATCCTCAACGAGGAAATCGGCAAGCTCATCGAAACCGGCTCGCGACCGCCGAGGCGACCGTGAGGTCGCCGGTGACGTTCGTCGCCGTGCGGATCATGTCCAGGAGCCGGTCCACTCCGAGGATCAGGGCCACGCCCTCGGCGGGCACCCCGATCGCCTGCAGGATGATGACGAGCATGATGATCCCGGCGCCGGGGACGGCGGCGGTCCCGATGGAGACGAGCACGGCCGTCAGCACGATGGCGAGCTGTCCCTCGAGTCCGATGGACATGCCGAGCGACTGGGCGATGAAGAGCGCCGCGACCGCCTGGTAGAGCGCCGTCCCGTCCATGTTGATCGTCGCGCCGAGCGGCAGCACGAACGAGGAGACCTCCTCGGAGACCCCGAGGTCGCGCTGGGCGCGGTCCATGGTCACCGGCAGGGTGGCGCCGCTGGAGCTGGTGGAGAAGGCCACGAGCTGCACCTGGGCGGCGGCGGGGAAGAAGCGCCGCCAGCGGATGGGCGTCAGGAGCTTGAGGACCAGCGGATAGACCACCAGCATCTGGGTGGCGAGACCCGCGATCACGACCACGCAGTAGAAGCCGAGCGCTCCGAGGAGCTGGGTCACCTGTTGCGGGTCGTCCCCGGCCATTCCCGTGATCGCGCGGGCGATCAGCGCGAACACGCCGAGCGGCGCCATCTTCATCACGATCCCGACGAACTCGACGACGACTGCTTCGAGCCCCTGGAAGAAGGCGAGCAGCGGCGCGCTCTTCTCCTTCGGGATCCGGAGCAGCGCGATCCCGAAGATGAGCGCCAGGAAGACCACCTGGAGCATGTTGCGGTTGCTCGACGTCGAGGAGACGACGTTGTCCGGCACGATGTCCTGGAGGATGCTGAGCGGCCCCCGCTCCTCCATCATCGCCTCCGCCGCGCCCTGGCGGCTGGCGGCGGCCTCCTCGTACTGGTCCGCCAACTCCCGTTGCAGGCCCTCCGGCACGTAGTCGCCGGGCCGCACCAGGTTGGCGTAGCCGAGGCCGATGCACACGGCGAGCGCGGTCGTGGCCACGTAGATGACGATGGTCTTCCCGCCGATCCGGCTGACCTTGCGCATGTCGCTGAGCGAGGCCACGCCGATGACCAGCGAGGCGATGACCAGCGGCACCGCGATCAACTGGAGCCCGTTGAAGAACACGTCCCCGAACGGCGAGATCCAGTCGTCGGTGAACTCGCCCCAGCCGTTGGCCGCGGCCACGACCCCGTAGATGACGCCGAGGGCGAGGCCGAGGACGATCTGCACCCAGAGCTTGCGGTACCAGGGAGTGTTCTTCATGTGTTAGCAGCCTGTGGATAAAGTGACGTGAGTACCGAGGCCGGTGAGGCGCCCGGCTGACAAGGCGCGCGAGGGAGGAATACCGAGTGTATTTCGACCGAAGCGCAACGATGAGCGACGCGGAGCGGCGCGGTTCAGCCGGGATGGATCGCCGGCCGAATACCGCGTGACTTTGTTCACAGGCTGCTGACGTCCTTTCGTGGCGCGGGAGACTCTACCCGGACGATCGGTCAGCCCTTCGAGTCGCGGAGGACGAACCGTCCCAGCCGGCCGAGGCGCGCGAGCCGGATGGGTGGCTGGCCGCCGCTCGCCTGCCCGCTCGCCCCGACCTGGATCACCGCCTCACCCGAGAGGATGAGCAGCAGGTCCTCGCCCAGGATGCGCCGGCGATACCCCTGGAGGGGCCGGGCGCCTTCCGCTTCCCGCGGGTAGGCGGCGACGATGGCGCGCAGTTCCTCCTGGGTGGCCAGCAGTTCGGGCGCCACTCCGTGCTCGCTGGCGCGGAGCTTGAGCCAGGTCTCCAGCAGCAGCGCCAGGGATTCGGGCGCCGGCCGCCGTTCCCTCTTTCCCTTGCCGGTGAAGGGAATCGGCTTCCGGGCGCCGGCGACGAGCAGCCGGAGGATCGCGTCCGGGTTCTTCAGCAGCACCGCGCGGGTCGCCTGGATGGTCTTCGGGTCCCCCTTCGGGGGGCGGCCGGCGACCGATTCGTAGGGGGCGAGCAACTGTTCCCGGTTCCGGGGTTGGCGCCGCGCGAGGTCGCGCACCGCGCCGTCCTTCAGGATCCAGCCGCGGGGACGGTTCGAGGCCCGGGCCCGCCGCTCTCTCCAGGCGGCCAGCTCCCGGAGCGACCCGCGCTGCGACGGCGTGAGGCCCGGGCTGTCGAGGCCGCGATAGCACTCCTCGGCGGGAGGCAGGCGGTAGGAGCCCTCCTCGGTCAGCGGAACCATCTCCTCGCGGAGCCACTCCAGCCGCCCGAGCGCCTTCGCGCGCTCGGTCAGCTTGTTCCGCAGCGGGAGCAGATAGCGGACGTCCGCGATCGCGTACTCCACCTGGCGGGGGGTGAGCGGCCGCCGCAGCCAGTTGGACATCTGCTCCTGCTTGGACAGTTCGCGCCCCACGAAGCCCGCGACCAGGGTGCGGAGGGCGATCTGGACCTTCTTCCCGTGGCCGATGACGGCGGCGGCGATCTGGGTGTCGAAGACGTTCTGCGGCACCACCGAGGCGAGCCCGTAGAAGATGTCGAAGTCGTGCTTGCCGGAGTGGACGACCTTGAGGACGGCGGGATCGGAGATGAGCGCGAAGAGCGGATCGAGCTGCTTCACCTCGAGCGGGTCCACCACCGCTTCCACCCCCGGAGCGGCCACCTGGATCAGTCCGAGTTCGGGGAACAGCCGGTTCTCCGGGATGAACTCGGTGTCGAGGGCGAACTCCCCGGCGGTGCGCAGGTCCGCGACCAGCCCGTCGAGCCCCGGTTGGTCCCGGACGATCCGGACCCCGCCGATCTGGTCGGGCGAGGCGGCTCTCGCTCCGGAGGTCCCGCGGGAGTCCCGGCGCGAAGGCGGCCTGGCGCCGTCCCCCGCCGGTCGCTCGCGGACGGCCACCGCCGCCGAGCCCCGGGCGCCGGACCCGTCGTGCCCGGTTCGCTTCCGGGACTTGCTGTGTTCTTCCAAGGCTCTCCGCAGATTGTCCTTCCCCACGGGCGCCGGGCGGGCGCCCGGGATCACCCGGCCGGAAGTCTACCGCCCGCATGAGAACGGCTGGGAGCGCCGGTCTTCAGACCGGCATCGCCCGTCCGGGGGACGGGCGAAACTCCCCTGATCACGCTGCCGCATGGCGTAACGCCATCTCGTGTGACGCTCTGCCATACGGCAAACGGAGTATGGGAGTTTCGTCCCCCTGCGGGGGACGATGCCGGTCTGAAGACCGGCGCTCCCAGCCAGCGAAGCCCCCGGATGTGCAACGATAGGGGCCGCCCGCACGGTCCACGAGCTTGGAAGACCCCGGTTTCCTCAGCGTCCTCCCCCCGATCCTCGCGATCCTGGTCGCTCTGGCGACCCGCCAGGCGGTGCTCGCCCTGCTCGCCGGGGTCCTGTTCGGCGAGCTGGTCCTCGGGGGCGGCAACGTCTTCGCCGCGCTCGCCGGCACGGTGACGCGGATCACCGACGCCTTTGCGGGCAACCCGTCCATCCTGCTGTTCAGCACCCTGGTCGGGAGCGTTCTCGCGCTGATCGGGTTCACGGGCGGGGTCACCGGCTTCGTGCGATGGGTCACGGAGCGGCGGATGGTCGCGGGTCCGCGGGGAGCGCAGGCGCTCGCCCTCCTGCTCGGGCTGGGCATCTTCGTCGAGTCGAGCATCACCTGCCTGGTGAGTGGCACCGTGGCGCGCCCGCTCTTCGACCGCTTCCGGCTCTCGCGCGAGAAGCTGGCCTACCTGACCGATTCGACCTCGGCGCCGGTCTGCATCCTGCTGCCGATGAACGGCTGGGGGGCGCTGATCATCACCATCCTGGGGACCCTCGGCATCGAGAGCGGGGTCTCGGTGCTGGTCGCGAGCATCCCCCTCAACTTCTACTCGCTGGCCGCGCTGGGCCTGGCCTTCTTCTTCGGCCTCTCGGGACGGGACTTCGGCCCCATGGCGCGCGCCGAACGGCGGGCGCGCGAGACGGGGCAGGTCATCCGGGAGGGCGCCCGCCCGCTCGTCTCCACGGAAGTCCTCGCCCTTCCTCCCGGGCCGGGAGTGCCCGACCGGGCCCGGAACATGGTCGTGCCCCTCGCCGTGCTGCTGATCATGATCTTCGTGGGGCTCTGGATCACCGGGGAGGGGAACCTGCTGGAGGGAAGCGGCGGCACGTCCGTCCTCTGGGCGGTGCTGGCGGCGGTGGTCGCCGCGGCGCTCCTGGGGATCTTCCAGCGCGTTCTCCGGGTATCGAAAACGATGGATCTGGTGATGCAGGGCGCGGGCGGGATGGTGCCGGTGGTCACCGTTCTGCTGGTCTCTTTCGCCATTTCGGCGGTGGCGCGCGACCTGGGGACGGGGGTCTACCTGGCGGGCGTCGCCGAGGCCGCCATGCCGGCCTGGCTCGTGCCCGCGGTCCTGTTCCTCGTGACCTCGGTGGTGGCGTTCTCCACCGGGACGTCGTGGGGGACGTTCGCCATCATGCTCCCGATCGCGGTTCCGGCCGCCGCGGTCCTCGGCCTCGACCTTCCGCTGGTGGTGGGAGCGGTCCTCTCGGGCGGCATCTTCGGCGACCACTGCTCCCCGATCTCCGACACCACGATCATCGCTTCCATGGCGTCCGGTTCCGACCTCGTGGACCACGTGAACACCCAGCTTCCCTACGCGGTGCTGGGCGGGGTCGCCGCGACGGTCCTGTTCGTGGCCGCCGGCCTGGCGTCCTGACGGCTCGGAGAGCCTTAGAATCGCCGGCCCTCATGTCCGATAGCGCCCTCCTCGACGCGCTGGCCGACGAGGCGCGGCCGGGCGCCGGCGGCAGCCCCGAACTCGTTCCGCTCGACCCCGACCATCCCGGCTTCCGGGACCCCCGGTACCGCGCCCGCCGGAACGCCATCGCCAAACTCGCCTTCGACTACGTCACGGGCGACCCGGCCCCGACCGTCACCTACACCGACGAGGAGCACGCCGTCTGGAACCACGTCCGGGACCTTCTCGACCCGCGGCACCGGGACTTCGCCTGCGCCGAGTACCTCGAGTGCGTGGATGCCGTGGCGCTCGACCGCGCCCGGATCCCCCAGCTCGAGGACGTGAACGCCCGCATCCGGCCGCTCACCGGGTTCCGCATGCTCCCGGTGGCGGGACTCGTCACCGCGCGGGCGTTCCTGTCGTTCCTCGCCGACCGCATCTTCCTCGCCACCCAGTACATCCGGCACCCGAGCCGGCCGCTCTACACCCCCGAACCGGACGTGATCCACGAACTCGTCGGCCACGCGGCCTCCTTCGCCCACCCGCTCTACTGCCGACTGAGTTCCCATTTCGGCCGCGCCGCCCGGGTGGCGAGCGACGAAGACGTCGAGCGGATCGCCCGCCTCTACTGGTTCACCCTCGAGTTCGGGGCGGCCATCGAGGACGGGATCCCGAAGGCGTACGGAGCGGGCCTCCTCTCCTCGGTCGGCGAGATGGACCGGCTCCGGGACGCCGAGCTCCGGCGGTTCGACTGCCGCACGATGGCCGACACCCCCTACGACCCCACCGACTTCCAGCCGTACTACTTCGTCGCGCCCAGCTTCGGCGCCATGCACGAAGCGGTCACCGAGTTCCTGGGCGACTTCTCCGACTGACGGCCGGACTCAGCCGGCCTTGATGACGACCATCGTCTGGTCGTCGTCGGGGGCGCCGCCGCGGAACCGGCGCACCGCCTTCAGGACGCTGTCGCAGACCTCGGCGGCGGGGGTTCCGCGGTCCCGTTCGCGCCGGAGCACCTCGGCAAGCCGGTCGCGCCCGAAGAGGTCCCCGTCCCGGTTCGCGCTCTCGGTGATGCCGTCGGTGTAGAAGGCGAGCAGGTCTCCGTCCCCGAGCTGGATGACCTCCTCGAAGTAGCGTGGGGCGGGGAACAGCCCCACCGGCAGCCCGCTCGCGTGGATCCATTCGATCTCGCCGCCGGCCCGCACCAGGATCGGGGGCGGATGTCCCGCGTTGATGTGGATCAGCCGGCGCAGGGGGACGTCGAGGAGTCCGAAGAAGAACGTGGCGTAGCGGGTCTCTCCGACGCTCTCGTAGAGCAACTGGTTCGTGCGGCCCACGATCATCCGCAGCGTGAGACTCGACTTGGCGAGCGAGAAGACCGAAGCGTGGAGTGCGGCCACCAGCAGCGCCGCGGGAATGCCCTTGCCCGCTACGTCGGCCATCGCGAAGCCCCAGCGATCCTCGCCGAGCGGGATCAGGTCGTAGTAGTCGCCGCCGACCTGCGAACAGGGCTCATAGACCGCCGCCACCTCCATCCCGTCGAGGACCGGACACTCGTGCGGGAGCAGGTCGTGCAGTACCCGGCCCGCGACTTCCATCTCGGAGACGAGTTGCCGCCCCTCGACCGCCTTCTCGTAGAAGAGGATGCGCTCGATGGCCGGCGCCGCCCCGCCGGCGTAGGCGCGGAGCGCGGTCTGGTCGCGCTCCGCGAACGCCCCGGGAATCGGAGACTCGGCCACCAGCGTCCCGATGCGCCGGCCGCCAGCGCCGAGGAGCGGCGCTGCAACGGCCGCGCCCGAGCCCGCGCTCAGGTCCGGGTCGGAGGCGGCGCCCTCCGGCGTGACCGCGACCAGCTCGGGCCGGCCGCTGTCGAGCACCCTGCGGGCGATCCCGCCGTCGGGAAGGGTTTCCGCGGGCGCCGGCGGCTCCGGAAGCACGCTGTCCCGGCCGCGCGCCCGCCGGCAGATCACGGTCTGCCCATCGAGCCCCACGGCGCACAGGGTGGCCCGGTCGCACGCCGGCAGCACGTGCCGGAGACCGGCGAGGACGGTGTCCGCGGTGCGTCCGATCTCGAGGCTCCGCCCGATCTCCTGGAACGCCTCGAGCAGGTGCTCGGGGCCGGTCGTGGGCGGGGCGAGGGCAGGCATGGACGGCGGCGCGCAAGTTAGCGCGCCGCGCAGCCGGCCGCCGCGACTACCGCGTCGCGAAGCAGTAGAAGAGGCCGTCCCCTCCCGTGCCCCGCAGGTCCTCCTGCCCGCAGCCCCGCGAGCCGTGGGACGCGTTCCAGGACGTGGGGTTGGCGCCGCCGCCCACCCGGTCGTGGTGGCCCACGAGAGCGCTGCCGTCCGCGGAGTTGCTCGTCCAGTTGGAGCAGGTGGTGTCGCCGTCTTCCGTGGACGCCATCCCGTCCGGGGTGGAGCCGGTGATGATGTCGTGGCGGTTCACGTCGTCGCCCCGGCCGCTGATGACCTCGCCCGTCTCGGTGATCGAGTTCTCCTTGCTCAGCATGTTGTTCTCGCTGTGCAGGTCGGCGACGTCGCTCGCCACCAGGACGCCGTTCGCGTTGTGCCAGGGTCCGGCGCCGATGCGGTCCTTCGCGTTCACCCCGCCGTCCCCGGTGGTGCTCAGGTAGGCGCGCCAGGTGAGGCCGCTCGCGGCGCCGGCCGCTTCGGCCAGCATGGCGCAGTGGGCGTCGGCGCCGTCGAGTCCGCCGAGGTTCGCGCCGTCACCCGGCCCCCGGCTGGTGAGGAAGAAGGTCATGTCCGACTGGGCGGCGGGAACTGCTGCGGGGGCGGACGAAAGGGCGACGAGCGCCGGGATCGCTGCGGCCGTCAACAGGAAGAAGCGAGCGCGTGTCATGGGAACTCCTTTCCGGCCGAAGTGGCCGGACCCCTGATTGTAGGAAACGCGGCAGCCCGGCCTACCGGAGCCGCCGGGCGCCGTACCAAAGGAGCGGGATGATGAAGATGACCCAGAACCCGTAGGTGAGGATCCGGTAGCCGATTCCGATCAGGTCCTCGAGTCCCGCCTGGGCCAGCACGATGGCTGCCAGCAGCACCACCGTCGAGGTCGCGGGCCGCAGCCACGACTTCAGCTCGCGGCCTCCCTCCTCCATCGCGCGCGCCGCCCGCTCGTTGACCGCGTGGATCAGGCTGGTGGCGGTTTCGATCAGGGTGCCGAACAGGACCACCTGGAAGCCGAACAGGAGGAGGGGGGAACCGATCTCCGCCAGCAGGGTGAGGGAGGGGACCGTCTCCTCGATCATCCCGGAACCGAGCCCGGCGATCGCGATGAAGAAGAGGACGGCCGGGATGATCCCGATGGGGCCGGCGAGGACCCCGGCGACGAGCGCGTCGCGCCGGGTCCGCAGGTGGTGCGCGCAGAACAGGACCGCCGGGAGCGTGCCCACGTTGTAGGCCATGTACTCCGCGCCGCCGAGCGCCCAGTCGCGCGTCACCTCGCCCGCGCCGAGCGCGGTCCGGATCTCCGGGCCGAAGGCGCGGAAAGCGGCGATGAGCACCACCACATAGACCGCATAGAGGGCGAGCGACCAGAAGGACAGGAAGTTCTCGACCGTGCTGGTCCCCTTCAGGACGAGATAGCCCACGGCGACCATGATGGCGAGCACGCCCGCGGCGTAGGGGAGGCCGACCGAGCGCGAGACGATCTCGCCGCCGGCCGCCGCCACCACCGAAACGATGACCAGCAGGGCCGCGAGGTAGAGGACCTCGTAGAGCCAGTTCCACCGGCCCAGCAGGACGCGGGTCATGGTCCGGTAGTCGTACGACCCCGCCCGCCGGGCCACCTCGAAGGTGAGCGCGCAGACGATGGACCAGAGCGGCATCGTCACGAGCAGCATCCCCAGCAGCCCGCCGGCGACGCCCTTGGTGAGGAAGAAGTCCACCAGCTCGCGGCCGGTGCCGTAGCCGCCGGCGATGATCATGGACTGGAAGCAGAAACCGGGCAGCAGGTAGCGCCGGAACCAGTCGGAGCGGAGCGGATTCTTCATGGGGCCTTCCGGGGGTAGGGGCGGCCGAACCGGGTTCGGCAGCGGCGAGCTCCTGTCACTAATGGCATCTCGCGGGGGGAGCTACCGTCACTAACGGCATCTCGCAGGGGGAGCTACCGTCACTAACGGCGTCTCACGGGGTAGAGCTACCGTCACTAACGGCATCTCGCGGGGGGAGCTACCGTCACTAACGGCATCTCGCAGGGGGAGCTACCGTCACTAACGGCATCTCGCGGGGGGAGCTATCGTCATTAGCGGCATCTCGCGGGGTGGAGCTACCGTCACTAACGGCATCTCGCAGGGGAAGCTACCGTCACTAACGGCATTTCGCAGGGGGGGAGCTACCGTCATTAGCGGCATCTCGCGGAGGGAGCTACCGTCACTAACGGCATCTGCGGGGGTGGAGCTACCGTCATTAGCAGCCTGTGGTGAAACCCCCGTAAGCGCCGGGAGCGGCCGGTTGCCGTGAAAATCCAGTTCCGGCGAACCGCTGTCCGTCGAGATGGCGCCGCCGGCTTGGAGCGCCGGCTTCAGCCGGCACCGCGAGCCGAAGGCTCGCGGATGTCGCGCCGCGGTGCGCGGCGAAGGACAAAGAGCCGAACGCCGTCCGCTGCGCTCCGCGCAGCGGGTGCCGGCTGAACCCGGCGCTCCAAGCCATTTCCGCCATTCTCATGACCGGCGGGGAGCTCCGGTCATTCCCGCTTGCCTCCGTGGACGGTGGGTTCGGCGCACCATTTCTCGCGGATGAGGGCGACCTGGTCCATCGCTTCGGCGTCGAAGCCCAGAGCCTCTTCCAGCACCAGGCGGTCGAGTTCCCGGCGCGCGGGGTCTTCGTGGGCTCGGTGCGCGGGCAGGAAGTCGGTCTGCGAGAGCGCGGTGAACGCGTCGCGGAGCTTCGTGATCTGCTCGTCCGGGAGCGCCCGCAGGTCCAGCACCGGCAGGTCGGGCAGGCGGCTGACGGTGAGCACCGCGCGTCCCGCCTGCTGGGAGGATCCGATCCACCAGAACAGCAAGAGGCCGAGCGTGGTGTTCGACCACGCCACCAGCGCCTCCTCCCACGACGGCTCGTGGGTCCGGAAAGAAGGCCAGGCCCGGCCGCCGATGGCGAGCGCCGGGGTGAGGCAGGCGGCGAGGCTCTGCGCGTTGACCCGCCAGTCGCGGTTGAAGTGGAGCCGGGTCGCGGTGCGCCAGATCGCGGCGGCGTCCTGGTCGCGACCGGGACGGGTCTGCCCCATGGACTCCGGCACCACGAAGAACCTGCGTTCCTTCGCGGTGTCGTGGCGCCACAGCACCGGAAACGTCGGGATACCGGCGGCAGGAACGATCTCGAACGGACCGCGCGCGGTGATGGCGGCGTCGTGGCGCCCGCCCACGTCGCGGTCCAGCGGTCCGCGCCGACCGAGGTAGGCGAGGCGCGTCATCGGCAGGGACACGATCCGGTCGCTGCGCGACTGCGGCAGCGCGCCCCGTTCCAGACTGCGCGCCGCATTCGCCAGCGCGAGATCGCTGACCCCGGCGCATCCGCCGTCGGCCAGGGTGGCCCGGACGCCGCTCCCGACCCGTTGGCCGCCGAGCCGGATGTCGAAGACGGACCCGGAGGTTCGCGGGCTCGCCGCTGTTCGCCGCCGGACCGCGGCCGCCGTCTGGTGCGCCTCGACCGCGCTCGCGGGCCGTTGCCTCAGCGTGATCCAGGTTGCCTCCGCGTCCGCCGGGCGGGCTGGCCCCGGAGTGCTTCTCTTCCTTCCCAGCACCAGGATCTCCGCCATGGCGGTGTCGGCGGAAAACGCCTTGTCCTTGCCGCCGGCACCGGCCAACGACACGACCAGCAACTCCTCGTAGTGCCGGGCGAGCAGGGTGCGGCTCGCGCCCCACGCCCGGCCGAGCGCCAGCGCCGCCGGCACGACGAGCGCGAGCGTACCCCCGGGACGCAGCTTGACGTGCGCCAGGTCGAGGAAGTTCGAGGCGAGGCCGGCGTTTCCGTCGCCCGCGGGCGAGGCGTGCCGCGGTGCCTCCTTTCCCTTGCGGACAAGACGGGTTCGGAGCCGTTTCAACTCCGCGCTCATGGCCTCCTGCTCGGCTTCCGTCGTGCCGAACCCGGCGAACGACGGCACGTTTTCCCCGGTGATCTCGTGGTTCGTGGGCCGCGTGAACGGCGGGTTCATGATGACCAGATCGAGCGAATCGTCGGCGATCGCGAACGAGGCGTCCTGCATCTCCTGCTCGGACACCGACTCCGCCTGTCTCCCGCCGAGTCCCTCGACCCCGGCGGCGAGTCCGGTGCCGAAGAGCGTCATCATCTCGCCCGGCTCGAGCAGGCTGAGCGAGCCGAGGCAGGGGCGCGCCACCCGGGGGTGGTCGCCGTAGGGAAGGGTGTACACCTGTGTGCGGGCGTAGGGAACCGCGGGATGGACGCTCGACAGCATGGAGGCCGTGAGATGGGTGGCCGCGGGCATGATGTCCGCCGCGATCAGGCACCGCTCCAGCATGTTGTCGTGGACCTCGCGGTCGTCCCACCCGGCCCGGCGATAGCGGCGGATCAGGGCGTGGTAGGCGGCGGCGATGAGCGTCCCGGTGCCGCAGGCAAGATCGGCCACCCGCAGGCGGTACATCCCGTCGGGCTCCGACCAGTCCGCCGGCGTTATCGCGACTCCAAGCTCCGCCAGCAGGGTGGCCGCTTCCGGTCGGGTGTAGAACGTGGCGAGGAACTTCCGGTCCTGGATGAGTTGCTGGAACATGCGGCCCGTCAGGTCGTGCGACCGGGTCGCCCCCTCGGCCGCCAGCCGCTCGGCGGCATCCGCCAGCAGTTCCAGCACCCGCGCCGCAGTGGCGGACGGGATGATCCGCAGAATGTCGCTCGCGGTACGGAAGATGGGCCAGAAGTTGACCTCGAGGATAGCGGCCCACGCGCGCAACGCGTCCCGGCGGGAGATCCGTCCGCTGGGCAGACGGATGGATTCCAGGTCGGGGACCCCGAGCGAACCGGCGAGCGCCGCGTGGAAGGTGCAGGCGTTGGCCACGATGGCCATCGCCATCCGGTTCGTCTGCTCGCCAGGCTCCTGGACGAGGTATTCGCCGAGTCGGCGGAGCACGTCCTGCTTGTCTTCGGTCAGGTCCCGCGCCAACCGACCGGCGGCCTGGCGGACCGCCGTCTCCAGGATGTCGGTGCTCGCCGCGACCGCCCTCTCGGAGACCTCAAGAGTCTCCACCAGTCCCGCGAGGTCGTCCACACCACCCTCGATCCAACCCTCCGCGGGAAACCGGCTCCCACCAGCGCCGGCTCCATCCGTTTCGGCGTCCGGCGGGTCCGCCGACAGGACCGCGAACGCGTAGGAAGCACGCTCCACCCGATCCGCGAGCTCCTCCGGCGGAACGTCGCGCAGCGCGGCCGGCAGTTTCACCGCCACGGCGTTCTCGATGCGGCCTCCCCGCACCGTTACCCGCCCGAGGCGGCTCCGGGCATCCTGCTCGACAGTCCTTGCGGGGAAGAACTCGGTTTCGACCGCCACCGGCGAGCCGCTTCCGGCGTCGGCCAGGATGTCCGGGCGGCCCGAGCCTTCCAGTGCCCCGAGGTCTTCCGCGCTCAGGGCGTTCGGTTGCCGCCACGCCGGGCTCCGGTTGCGCAGGCACGCCGCGAGCGCCGTGTTCAGGGTGTGCTCGTCGTTACGCGCCATCAGCGGACACTGGAGTGCGAATTGTTCACGGCTAGTCGGTCACTGTGGCCGGGCCTCCGGGAACTCGTCCCACACCCTGCCGTCAAGGGTACGGCCGGTCCGCTTCTTGAAGACGCCGCCCCACTGCTTGAAGAAGAAGGGAACATCGCTATCCACGCACCGATCGCGGATGTGCCGGACCCAGTCTGCCTGCATCGGTCGGGCGCCGGGACCGGACTCTCCCCCGGCGATCACCCAGTCCACTCCGTCCAGTGTCAGACCCGGAAGCGGTCCCAGCAGGGGCTCCAGTGACAGCAACCTGGTCCGGGCATCGAGGCCCGCGGACGTCGTCTCGCTCTTCGGGCTGATGAACCGAGAGCAGTGCGCCATCGCGCGGATCAGCGTCGTGCGGTGCGCTGCGCTGTCGCGCAGCGCGTGCCGGCTGAAGCCGGCGTTCCCGGCCGGCGGTGCCTCTTCCGCCGGTTGACGTTCCACCGGAGCTGGATTTTCACGGCAAGTGGCGGCGGTCCGGGACAGCAGTGTCATGGGTGCTGGTGCGTTTACCTGTGCTCAACGGAGGGTAGTTCCGGGGTGTGACAGCGATCGTCACGGGGTCTTGGGTTCCATCCCTTTCACGCCAGCTCGCGGGGGCGGACGAATGCCTCTACCGTGGCCCTCGCCGGATCGAGCCCGGCCCAGTCGGGGGCCGGGACCCGCGCCACCAGGAGGGCGGCGGTGGGGAAATGCTCGTGGCGGCCCAGGAAGCGGGCCGCGAGGTCTTCCATGCCGGGGTTGTGGGCCACCACCAGCAGGGGAGACGCGTTCCCGCCCTCCTCGGCCACGATCTCCACGATCCGGTCCGGACTCGATCCGTAGAGTCGCGGGACCAGCCGCAAGGTGTCCGGCGCGGCGCCAGCGGCTTCCAGCGCGAGCTCGGCGGTGGTCCGCGCCCGGACCGCTGTGGAAACGAGCGCCGCCGCCGGGGTGAACTTGTGGTGCCGCAGATAGCGGCCCATCCGGGGCGCGTCACGGAGGCCGCGCGGTGCGAGCGGGCGGTCGTGGTCCCGGAGGCCGGGATGGTTCCACGCGGACTTGGCGTGACGGAGGAGGAGCAGGCGGAGCATGTCTAGCTCGCGCGGTCCGCGCCGTGAGCAGGTAGAGCGACGGGCCCACCGCGGACCTCAAGTCCGCTACGCCGACCGGACAGTCGTAGTGGCGCACCGGCTTGGAACGCCGGTCCCCAGACCGGCACCCGCTGGCCGGAGGCCAGCGGAACCGCACGACGCTGAACCCGCCTGAAGGACGCGCCGGCTTGGAACGCCGGTCTCCAGACCGGCACAGCGGCCCGTAGGGCCGCGGATTGCGTGTCGCTGAATGCCGTCGCGGGATTCCGGTACGGGACCTCCCAACATGTCGAGATACGCACCGGGAAGAGCAACATCGGGCAGGTCAAGGCCCCGCCATGCGCGGCGCGGAGCGCCGCGCGTGCCGGTCTGGAGACCGGCGTTCCAAGCCGTTTTCGCAATCAGGCGGATCAGCAATCATGGTCCTGTGCTACCAAACCGTCTGGAATCTCAGTTCGCGTAGGCCTCCGCGACCGAGTTCGCGCCGGCGAGGATCCGCGAGTACACCGCCGGGTCCACGTTGCCTCCGGTGACCACCACGAAGATCTCCCGGTCCTCGAACCGTTCGGGGCTGGTAAGCAGCGCCCCGATCCCGAGCGCCCCGGTGGGCTCCGCCTTCAGGTTGGCCTGGGCGAAGAGCGCGCGAACGCCCCCGGCGATCTCCGGCTCGGGCACTTCGACGACGTCCCGCAGGCCCCTGCGGAGGATGTTCCAGTTGTTCTCGCCGAGTCGGGGCAGCCGGGCCCCGTCGGCGAGCGAGAGCGCCTCCCCGGCGTGGCTCACGAGTTCGCCCCGGCGGAGGGACTCGGCGGCGTCGTTCGCGAGCAGCGGCTCGGCGCCCACCACCGGGACCTCGGCAAGCCCCGCCGCCTCGAGGCCGGTGAGGATTCCGGAACTGATTCCCCCGCCGCCGATGGGAACCACGACCACCGCCTTCCGCCGCCGGGCCGGCGAGAAGCGGCTCAGCCGGGCGGCGATCTCGACCCCCAGCGTCGCGTTGCCCGCGATGACCGCCGGATCGTCGTAGGCGCTCGCGACCTCGGCCCCGGGGAAGCGCGCGAGGACCCGCTCCACGCCTTCCTCGCGCGACTCCTTCTCCACGTCCGTCAGTTCCACCGCGGCCCCGTGGCTCCGGACCGCCTCGATCTTCACCCGGGCCGAGATGGACGGCATCACGATGGTGGCTTCTTTCCGAAGCAGGCGGCAGGCGAGCGCCAGCGCCTGCCCGAAGTTGCCGGACGAAGCGGCGACCAGGTGCCGGGCCGATGACGTCCGCGCCCGGTGGAAGGCGGCGCGGAACTTGAAGCTCCCGGTGCGCTGGAAGGTCTCGCTCACCAGGGTGATGCGGAGGCCGAGCGCCGCCCGCAGCTTCTCCGGCTCGATCCAGGTTGTCGGCCGCACCGCGAAGGGCCGGTCGGGGACGGTCAGGTTCATGCTTTCTCCTCGCTGATGACCCGGTCGAGGATCCTGTCCGGGTCGGTTTCCCCGCTCTCGTCCTGCACTTCGCGGCTGCGGTCGAGGATGCGTCCGACCGCCCTGCCCGGCGCGATGTCCCGCGCCAGCACGTGCCGTCCGCTGACCGCGTCCTCCGGCGGGCCGCGGAACACTCCGGCGGCCTCCGCCCGCTCCCGGAACACCGCGCCTTCGGGGAACCGTCCGGCCCGTGCGTTCTCCGTGGTGCGCCCGAGCTGATCCGCGGTGGCGACCCGCAGGAGGGCCTCGAGGGTGGTCCCGGCGGCGGCCATCTCGCGGGCCAGCCGGCGGTAGGCGGCGCGCTTCGCGCCCTGCCGGGGGTAGAAGGCCGGCGCCAGGTGCCGGCGGGTCAGGGCTTCGACCGCGTCCACCAGCGCGCGCGGCGCGCGCAGCCCTTCGAGGAAGCGGCGGGCGAGGGGCGCTCCGGCGGCGTCGTGGGCATAGGCGGTGATGCGTCCGCGCCGCTCGCGGGTGGTGGCCGGCTTGCCGAAGTCGTGGCAGAGGGTGGCGAAGAGCAGGACCCGCCGGGCGTCGGCATCATCGGGGGCCAGCTCCGCCGCCCGGTCCAGCGAAAGCAGGGTGTGCTCGAAGACATCGCCCTCCGGATGCCACTCGGGGTCCTGAGGAACGCCGCGCAGGGCGTCCACCTCCGGCAGGAAACGGAGGAGCCCGGTGGCCGCGAGAAAGCGGAGGCCGCGCGACGGTTCCCGGCCGTGGAGTAGCTTCGCGAGCTCGTCCAGGATCCGTTCGGGGCTGAGCTCGGAGAGATCCAGTTCGGAAGCGAGACGGTGCAGTTCCCCGTCGGCCGTGAACCCGAAGCGGGACGCGAACGCGGCCACCCGCAGGCCGCGGAGCGGGTCCTCCGGGAACTTCCCCGCGTCGGTGGCCCGCATCACCCCCCGGGCGAGATCGCGCGCCCCGCCGTAGGGATCGAACAGGTCGCCGGTCAGCGGGTCGAGTCCCATGGCGTTCAGGGTGAGGTCGCGGCGCCGGGCCGCTTCCGCGAAACCCATGTCCGGGTCCACCGCGACCTCGAAACCCAGGTGGCCCGGTCCGGTCTTCGATTCCCGGCGCGGCAGGGCGACTTCCAGGGAGAGACCCCCGATGCGGAGCACCGGAAAGGCTCTGCCGATCCGGCGGACCTTGCCGAGCGGCCGGAGCGCCCGTTCGAGTTTCCCGAGCGGCAGGCCGAACACCTCGAGGTCCGGTTCGCCCGTGGGACGGCCGAGCATGCCGTCCCGGACGAAGCCCCCGACCACCAGGACGCGCCCGCCGGCCCGCCGGACGGTGACCGCGACCCGGCGCGCGTCGCCCGCGGGGCCGGCGGCGTCCTCCGGGATCGGGCCTACCGGCAGCAACCGGAACCGGGCCGATTCAGGACGGCCGGCGTCCTGGTCTCGGCCCGTCAAGAACCCGATAGTCCGCTGGCTTCCGCCCAGGCGACCGGATCGCCGATCCGGATTCTTCCGCCGCTCACCACCTCGCCGAACGCCCCTCCGCGCCAGTCGGGCGCCAGCGCGTCGCGCATCCGCAACGCGGCGCCGTCCATCCGTTCACAGGGCTTGGTTTCCCCGTGGATCAGGATCCGGGTTTCGCCCACCGCGAGCGTGCGCCCGATGGTCTGCCGGAAGTCCACCCCGGTCACGAGCAGGTTCGCCCGCCGGAGGGCCGGGTCCGCGTCGGGTTGACCGGCTTCGTCCGCCGCGCGCTCCCAGGCTTCCTGCGAGAGGACGGTCACCTGGCGCTTCCCCCGGGCGGGCGCCGAGTCTCGAAGCCCCTCGCCGGCGATCAGTTCTCCGTCGGACCGGGACATCATGGGTTCCCCGCGCGCTCCCTTGGCCCAGATGGCGAGGAGGCTGCCGCCGTGGTGGTTGGTGGTTGGTTCTGCCATGGATGGTCCGGGAAGCGCGGCGGGACGCCGCGCGAGCCCGGCGGAATCCTACCGCCGTTCCGCGCGTCATGATTCCGAACGGGAATCGCATCGGAAATGCGCATCGCCGTGCTCGCGTCGGGGGGGGTGGACAGTTCCGTCGCGCTCGCCACGCTGGCGCAGGCGGGTCACGACGTGCACGCCTTCTACCTGAAGGTCTGGCTCGAGGACGAACTCGAACACCTCGGCGAGTGCCCCTGGGAGGAGGACCTCCGCTACGCCCGCGCCGTCGCCGGACAGTTCGGGGTGCCGCTCACGGTGATCCCGCTGCAGCGCGCCTACCGGGAGGGCGTCGTCGCCTACCTGCTCGACGAACTCGAGCGCGGCGGCACCCCGAGCCCCGATCTCTTCTGCAACTCCCGGATCAAGTTCGGGGCCTTCAGCGACTGGGTGGACGCCGAGATCCCCGGCGGCCGGTTCGAGAGGGCGGCGACCGGACACTACGCGCGGCGGGTCGAGACGGCGGACGGCATCGAGCTGCACCGCGCCCCCGACCCGGTGAAGGACCAGACCTACTTCCTCTCCCGGATCAGCGCGGGCCAGCTCGACCGCGCGCTGTTTCCGGTCGGGGACCTTCACAAGTCCGAGGTCCGGCGGCTCGCCGCCCGGCTCGGGCTCGCCTCGCAGGACCGCCGCGACAGTCAGGGCATCTGCTTCCTCGGGGGCGTGCGGTACCGCGACTTCGTCACCGCCCACCTCGGCGACCGGCCGGGGCCGGTGGTGGACGAGGCGACGGGCGAGGAGATCGGAACCCACCGCGGGCACTGGTTGTTCACCATCGGCCAGCGGCGCGGCCTCGGCCTGTCGGGCGGGCCGTGGTTCGTTGCCGGCAAGGACCCGCGGGCGAACCGGGTCCTCGTGCGCCGGGGCGCCGGCCGGCCCGCGAACCGCTGCCGCATCGGGGACCTCCACTGGATCGGGGGCGGCCCGCCGTCCGGCTCCGAACGCCTCCACGTCCGGGTGCGGCACGGACCGGACCTCGCCCCGGCGCAGGTGTCGTGGGACGAGGCCGGGGAAGGGGAGGTCGTGCTCGACGAGCCGGACGCGGGTCTCGCCCCGGGCCAGTTCGCGGTCCTCTACCGGGGCGCCCGCTGCCTTGGATCGGGACGCATCCGGACCGCGACGCCCGGCGAGCCCCGCCTCTGACCACAAACACACCCCTGTTTCATCACCATATCTGCTAAAACAGACCCCTGTTTCAGCACAGAACCTGCTAAAACAGACCCCTGTTTGTTACCATGCCGTTGGGCTGGCCTTCGGCCGTCCTCTCCGGAATGGACCGCAAGCAACTCCCGCTGCTCGACGACTGGCTGGCGCGGCCACTGCGGAAACCGGTGATCCTGCGGGGCGCCCGCCAGGTGGGCAAGTCCACCCTGGTGCGCCTCTTCGCCGAACGCTGCCGCCGTCCGCTGGCCGAGGTCAACCTCGAACGCCACCCCGACCTCGCGTCCGTCTTCGCCCGCAACGACCCCGTTCACCTGCTGGGCGTCCTGGAGACGTTGCCGGGCGTCGGGACCGTGGGGCCTGACGGTCTCCTCTTTCTCGACGAGATCCAGGCCGTGCCGGAAGCGATCCCCGCGCTGCGCTACCTGCGCGAGGAGAAGGCGGACCTGCCGGTCCTGGCGGCGGGCTCCCTCCTTGACTTCGCACTCGCGAACCACCGGCTTTCGATTCCAGTGGGCCGCGTGTCCTACCTGCACATGGGGCCCATGACCTTCACCGAGTTCCTGAGGGCCGTCGGCGTGGAACCGCTCGCTTCCCGCATCGCCGCGTTCGAGATGGAACGAGGGCTGGACTCCGTGATCCACCGGCGGCTTCTCGACCTGCTGCGCACCTATCTGTTCACCGGCGGGATGCCGGAAGCCGTCGAGGCGTTCGCGCGTTCCGGCCGCTACCGGGAGGTGAGCGAAGTCCATCACTCGATCATCGAGACCTATCGCGAGGATTTCCCCCGCTACCTCGGTTCCCGGAGCCTTCCGCGCATCGCGGGGGTTTTCGACCTGGCCGCCCGGCAGGTGGGCAGAAAGGTCCGGTACGTCCACTTCTCCCGGGAGAAGAGGCCGGGGACGATCCGAACGGACATCGAACGGCTGTGCTTGGCGCGGGTGTTGTCGAAGGTCGTCCGCAGCCACGCGAACGGACTGCCGCTCGGCGCCGACGCCGATCCGCAGACCTACAAGCTCCTGTTCCTGGACGTCGGCCTCATGAACGCGGTGTGCGGCCTCGGCTGGACCGCGATCGGGAACCTCGAGGAAACGCGGCTGGTGAACGAGGGCGCGGTGGCGGAACAGTTCATCGGACAGCACCTCCAGGAGTTGCTCGCGGCTTCCCCCACCCGCGAGCTGAGCTACTGGCTGCGGGAGGGCCGGGCCACGAACGCCGAGGTGGACTACGTGATGGCGTTCGATGGGCGCGTCGTGCCGATCGAGGTCAAGGCCGGCGCCAGCGGCAGCCTCAAGTCCCTGCACCAGTTCGCCGCCGAGAAGCGCACCGGCCTCGCGGTCCGATTCGATACCGCCCCGCCCTCGGTGCAGACGGTCAGGACCACCGTGCGGCGCAACGGTGCGCCGGCGGAGGTCGAGTACCGGCTGCTGTCGCTGCCGCTGTACCTGGTCGAACGCCTCCCATCTCTGCTCCGCACCCTGCCTGCGTAACTGACCTCACGGGACTGGCGCCGTGAGCGCGGTTACGCGAACGCCGAGTCGGATCGCCTACCGGAGCAAGCGATCGAGGGCTGTCGCGACTGCGAGGAGACCGCCGACAATGAGGAAAACCCGCCAGGTGAGGGCCTCCTTGAGTTCCGCGAGGTCGGCCTTCGTCGCAGCATTCTGATCCACTGCGGCACGGATCGTTTCGGTGACGGCTTCGGCCTGCGCGGCGTCCATGCCGGCGTTCTCCAGCGTGCGTGCCGCAGCCAGCGTATCGAACGACATGGGTCGCATTGTAGCGGGTAGCCGGCGACCCGAACGCCCCGGCAAAACCTCCCCCGCCTACCGGATTTCCCGGCAGGAGAAGACGACCGCCGGGGGCACGTTCTTCCAGACGACGGATCCGTGTTCGATGGTCTGGAAGCTCTCGTGGAGCCGCCTGGCGAACGGGGAACGGCGCCAGAACGGCAGCGCCTGGACGTAGATGTAGAAGAGCAACTGCCCGTCGGGAGCGAGCGTTTCGAGGATCGCTTCCAGCATGTTGGTCTGCTTTTCTTCCGGGACGACCGACCAGGGCAGCGTCGCGACGACCGCGCCCACCTCACCCACCTGCTCGTTGGTGCAGATGGCGCAAAGGTTGGCGAGGTCGTCCACGACGACCTTGACGTTGGGGAGGCGGCGCGCGAGTTCGTGAGCGCACGTCCGGTTGAGCTCGACCGCGAGGAACGGAGTCTCGGGGGGTTTCGCCGCGAGCAGGTGTTCGGTGATGGCGCCGTCACCGGCTCCGGCTTCGACCACGGCGGCTTTCTTCGGCCAGTGGACCGCCTCCGCCATCGCGATGCCGAGCGCCGGTGAACTGCGCCAGACGGCGCCGACCTCGCGGGGCCGCGTGACGAACTGCCGGAGGATGGTGGAGTCGGCGGGCGCCGCTCCGCTCTTCTTCGGCATGGACACGCGGCGAACCGTCAGGGAGTCGCTAACTGCCTGTCGTGAAACCCACGTGAGCGCCGAGGCCCCCACTGGGAGAAACCGTCATGATCGCGTCCTCCGGCTCGGAGCGCCGGCCTCTGGCCGGCATCGCGGCCACAGGCCGCGAAACCCACGCCTCAGCCGGTGTCCACGGCGCGATCCCAACCGGGAACGGCAGGGCACCGCCCGAGAAGAGCCGAACGTAGGCCCCACGTTCACGGGGAGGCGCGCCATCAGCGCAGGTTTCGCGCTCCCGCGCGATGCCAGCCGGAGGCTGGCGCTCCGAGGCGGGCCGGCAGGGCCGCGTTTTCACAGCAACCGGGCGGTGTGGGTTTTGCCACAGCGGCTAACCCCTTCTCGCCGTGATGCGGCGGGTGGTGAAGCCGAGCCAGTGGAGCCGTCCCAGGTGCCGGGCGTGCTCCACCTTCATGCAGCGGTCCATGACCACCTCGATCCCGAGTTCGCGGGCCCGTTCGGCCGCCTCGGGATGGATGACTCCGTACTGCAGCCAGATCGCCTTCGCGCGGCCGGCGCACTCCTCGACGATGGCGGGGACCGCCGCCGGGGCGCGGAACACGTTCACGATGTCCACGGGCTCCTCGATCGCCGCGACGCTCGGGTAGCACTTCTCTCCCAGGATCTCCTGCTCCCGCGGGTTTACGGGGACCACCCGGTATCCGTTCCGCTGGAGGTAGAAGCCGACGAAGTAGCTGGCGCGCAGTTCCTTCGGCGAGAGGCCGACGACCGCCACCGTGCGGGCGGACGTCAGCAGCCGGCGGATGGTCCCGGCGTCCTGGTACCGGCCGAGATCCGGCCCCGAACCGTCCGCGGGCAGAGGCGGCGGGAGTTCGCACGCGATTACAGAGGACATGCCATGGCCTCCCCGGCTGGGGCTTCGTCGTCTTCGGACGGGATCGCGGGGGCCGCTTCGAGGCCGCGGGTCAGGTCCCAGATCAGGTCCCGCGGGTCTTCGATGCCGACCGAGAGGCGGATCGTGCCCGGCGAGATGCCGGCGCCCCGGAGTTCCTCGTCGTCGAGCTGCCGGTGGGTGGTGCTCGCCGGATGGATCACCAGGCTCTTCGCATCGCCGACGTTCGCGAGATGGGAAAAGAGATTGAGTTCGCGGATGAACCGGGCGCCCGCCTGCCGCCCCCCTTTCAGGTCGAACGAGAACACCGCGCCCGCTCCCCGCGGCAGGTACTTCGCGACCAGCGGGGCGTAGCGGCTCCCGGGGAGTCCCGGGTGCGCCACCGCCTCGACCTCGGGCCGGCCCGTCAGGAAGGTCGCGATCTCGAGGGCGTTCGCCGTGTGCCGCTCCATCCGGAGCGGCAGCGTCTCGGCGCCGAGCCCGAAGAGGAAGGCGTTGAACGGGGACATGCAGGCCCCGAGGTCCCGCAGCGTCTCGGCGCGCAGCTTCATCAGGAATCCGTACTCGCCGAAGGTCGCCTGGAACGCGAGGCCGTGGTACGCCGGGGACGGGTCCGCGATCCCCGGGAACTTGCCGTTGTCCCAGGGGAACCGCCCCGACTCGACCACCACTCCGCCGATGCTGTTCCCGTGGCCGCCGATGAACTTCGTCGTCGAATGGACCACGATGTCGGCGCCCCATTCGAGAGGCCGGCAGAGCCAGGGGGTGGCGAACGTGCTATCCACCATGAGGGGCACGCCGTGGCGGTGGGCGATCTCCGCTACGGCCTCGATGTCGAGGACGTTGCCGCCGGGGTTGCCGATCGTTTCGCCGAAGAACAGCTTCGTTTCGGGACGGACGGCTTCCTTCCAGTTGTCCGGCTCGTCCGGATCCACGAACGTGACCGCGAACCCCAGCTTGCGCTCGAGATGCTTGATCTGGGTGAGGGTGCCGCCGTAGAGGGCGCGGGAGGCGACCACGTGGTCGCCGGGCTTCAGCGCGGTGAAGAACGCGCCCGCCTGGGCGGCGAGTCCCGAGGCGAAGGCGACCGCGCCCACCCCGCCCTCGAGGTTCGCGATGCGTTCCTCGAACGCGGCCACGGTCGGGTTCATGATCCGCGAGTACGTGTTCCCGTATTCCTGGAGGTTGAAATAGGCCGCCGCCGCCTCCGGGTCCTCGAACACGTAACTGGTGGTCTGGAAGATGGGGGTGGCGCGCGCCCCGCTGTGCGGCTCGGGCCGGGCGCCGGCATGCACCGCCCGGGTGGCGAAGCCGAACTCGCGGGTCTCGGCTCCTACTTCTCTTTCGCTCATGGGATGTCTACCTCTACTGGCCCAGAAACCCGCGAACGAGCGGCGTCATCCGGCCCGCTTCCAACAGGAACGAGTCGTGCCCGTAGGTCGTCTCGATCTCGTGATGGACCACGCTCTTCCGGCGGGCCTCCAGCGCGGCCGCGAGTCTTCGGGAATCGCCGGAAGGGTATAGCCAATCCGAGGAGAAGGAGAGGAGCAGGGTGCGGCAGCGGAACCGCTCCACGGCCGCCTCGAGATCGCCGCCGCCGTAGCGCTTCGCAAGGTCGAACCGCGTGAGCGCGTAGGAGAGGAAGAGGTAGGCGTTGGCGTCGAAGCGCCGGTTGAACTTCGCGGCCTGGTGGACGAGGTAGGACTCGACCTGGAAGTCCGCGGCTTCGAGGTCGCCGGCGAAGTCCCGCCTTTCCTGGAGGCGGCGTCCGAACTTCGTCTCCATGCCGGGCGCCGACAGGTAGGTCAGGTGCCCCACCATGCGGGCGGTGGCGAGGCCGTGGACCGGCCGGGTCCCCTCCTCTGCGTAGCGGCCCCCGCGCCAGGCCGGGTCTCCGGTGATGGCGCTCCTCGCGACCCAGTTCCAGCCGATGCCCTGGGCCGAGAGCCCGGGGGTGCTCGCGACGGCGACGACGGCGTCCACCTCGTCCGGAAACGCCGCCGCCCATTCGAGCGCCTGCATTCCGCCGAGGGAGCCGCCGGAGATTCCCCGCAGCCGGCGGACCCCGAGTTCGTGGAGCCCGGCGCGGGAAGCGCGG
This sequence comes from Vicinamibacteria bacterium, assembly GCA_963555995.3. Taxonomy (GTDB): domain Bacteria; phylum Acidobacteriota; class Vicinamibacteria; order Marinacidobacterales; family Marinacidobacteraceae; genus Marinacidobacterium. Next base: position 554,799 of record OY821641.1, read on the forward strand.
ACGATGTCGCCCACCGTGATCGCCGGGAAATCGGCTCCGTAGGGACGCCCGGTGTCCGGATTGAGGCTGAGCGGGCCGGTCGTGCCGCCGCACCCGCCCAGCAGGCTCATGCAGACCACGTGGAACCGGCCGGTGTCGAAGGCCTTGCCGGGTCCGATCATGGGGTCCCACCAGCCGAGTCCCTCGTTCCCGGCGGCGCGCTCGGCCCCGAACCCGTCCACCGCCGGCTCCGCCCCCCCGCCGCGCCCGGCCGCGTGCGCGTCGGCGGAGAGCGCCGGAGCGATCAGGACGGTGTTCCCGCCGCCGGGATCGGGTTCGCCCCAGGTTTCGCAGGCGATCTCCAGCTCGGGCAGAACGGCGCCGCTCTCGAGCGCGAAGGAACCGGGCGGGGTCAGCCGCAGCCGGCGATGGGGAGCGGCGTTGGCCGGGACGTGCCACGGGTCCCGCCGCGGACGCCCCGCGGCCGGGCTCAGGTCCTGAGCCACAGGGCCACCGCAAAGGCGAGGGTCGCCGCCGCCACGACGAACCGCAGGATCCGGTCGCCGGCCTTGAGCGTCAGCCGGGCGCCGACGAGGGCGCCGGCGAAGGCGCCGATGCCGAGCGCCAGGCCCACCCCCCAGTCCACCACCCCGTTCGCGGCGAAGACCGACAGGGACACGATGGAGAAGAGGAAGATGCACGCCACCTTGATCGCGTTCCCGGCCACCAGCCCGTAGCCGGCCCAGTTCGTGGCCCCGAGGGCCAGGAAGCCGACCCCCGCCTGCACGAACCCGCCGTAGAACCCGACCGCGACGAACGCCGCCATCAGTCCGGCGCCCACGCGCGGTGCGCCGGGCCGCACGTCCTCTCCCGCCGCCCCGCGCTGGAGCAGCGGAAAGAGCGTGAACAGGACCATCACGATGGACAGGAACCGCAGGAAGACCGTCTCCCCCACGTGCACCGCCAGGGTGCTGCCGAGGCCCGCCCCGAGGATCGCCGCGAGGCCGAGCCGGACCAGCACGCCCACCGGCATCACGTCGGCGCGGCGGAAGGCGGCGGTGGCGCCGGCGCTCTGGATCAGGATCGCGAGCCGGTTCGTGCCGTTGGCGACGGTATGGGGCAGTCCCAGCAGGATCAGCAGGGGCAGCGTGAGGAACGACCCGCCGCCGGCGACCGTGTTGAGCGCACCCGCGACGAAGCCTGCCGGAATGAGCAGCAGGGCGGCGACGAATGGATCAGCGATCGTCGCCACCTGCCGAAGCGCGGAAGTCGAGCGCCGCGGAGTTGATGCACCAGCGCTCTCCGGTCGCCTGGCGCGGGCCGTCCGGGAACACGTGGCCGAGGTGCGCGTCGCAGCGCGCACAGCTCGCTTCGGTGCGCACCATGCCGAGACTGCGGTCCACCGCGGTCGCCGTCGCCTCGCAGTCCGCGGGCCGCGTGAAGCTCGGCCAGCCGCTCCCGGAGTCGTACTTGTCCTCCGAGGAGAAGAGGACCGCTCCGCAGCAGACGCAGCGGTACTCCCCGTCGGCGTGGTTTCGGTTGTGGACCCCGCTGAACGGCGGTTCGGTGGCGCCGCGGCGGGTGACGGCGAACTGTTCCGGGGTCAGTTGGGCGCGCCATTCCGCGCTCGTCTTCTCGATCCTTCCGGGCTTGGTCATGGTGTCTTCAGGTGGGGGCGGGGCGTCCGCGTCGATTTCGGGATTTCTGGCGGTCTCGCCGTGTTGTTGTGCTCGGCAGCCTGCGGTGGGAATCGCCTGGCGTCGAATCGCGGCGCAAAGCGCCGTGGGGGTGGGGTGTGGGGAGGGGTTTCCCCTCCCCACAGAAAAGGGCGGGTGAAGCGCGTAGCGCTTCGCGCCGCCACCCGTGGACAGAGCGCACCGCAGCTCGGAACCACGACCGACTCGGTGATCTGTTCCCAATCTGCATTCTGCGGGGCGCTGTGTCCACGGGTTGTCAGTTGGCGAAGTAGGCGCGGCCGAGGATGAGCAGCCAGTAGAGGATGAGCGAGAGCACCAGGGCTCGCCCGAACTCCCGGAGCTTGTCGAGGAACCGCGCCTTCCGGGCGGCCGGAATCAGGGCGTAGATCACCGTCGCGAGCACCGCGACGATAGCGAGGTTGCGGAACCGGATCATCGTCCGGGAGTCTCTTGGAACACGAACCGTGAGCGCCGGCCGCCTTCCATGATAGTCCGCGGCGACGGTACGGGACCCGAGACCCGGCCCCCGCCATCGAGCCCGCCGCCGGGGCGCCGCCCGCCCGGAGAGCCCGTCCGGCGCCGGGAGATCCGGGGTTCGCGGCGCCGCCTTGCGGGTATGATCCATCGGCTCGCAGCGGCTTGATTCGGGCGCTGGGAACCGCTGATTCCGGGGGTAAGCGATGGCACACGACGAAGTGCGGACCGACGAAATCGAGGAGGACGACGACTGGGGCGGGGAGCCCGACGACGGGGGGCCGGCGGAACCGGACGCGTCCGGCTCCGCGGCGGACGCCAGGAAGCGCAACGCGATGCTCGCGCTCGCGGCGGCGGTGCTGATCGCTGCCGGAGCCGGTTGGTATTTCGTCTATGGTCCGGGCAATCCGCCCCCTCCGCCGCCACCGGTCGTCGAGGCCGAACCCGAACCGGTTGTCGAACCGGAACCCGAGCCGGAGCTTCCCGCTCTCGACGCGAGCGATCCGTTCCTCCGGTCGCTGTTCGCGGCGATCACCGCGAATCCCGACGCCTTGGCGTGGCTGCTGGGCGACGATCTGGCGCGGCGGATCGCCGTGGCCACGGACAACGTCGCCGACGGGATGTCTCCCCGCCGGGCGCTTGCCCCGCTGTCACCGGAGGGCGGGTTCCGCGCCGCCGGTGAAGGAGCGGAACTCCACGCCCATCCGGCCGCCTTCGCCCGCTACGACGCGGTCGCGGCGGCGCTGGAGGGCGCCGACAGCCCCGGAATGGCCCGGGTGATCCGGGAGGCGCTGCCGATCCTCGACGCCGCCTACGCCGAGCTGGGACGTCCCGACCGTTCCTTCGCGGGGGCCCTGCTCGAGGCGCTCGACCGGCTCGCGGGGGTCCCGACGCCCGAATCGCCCGTTCTGCTCGACGAGCAGATCATGCGCTACGAATACCGCGACCCCGCGCTCGAAGGGCTGGACGACGCGAGCAAGCACCTGCTCCGGTTCGGGCCGGAGAACCAGGCGAAGGTCCAGGAAGCCGCGCGCGGACTGGCCGAACGGCTTCGGGCGGGGGGCGCACCGTTCTAGCGGCCGCGCGCCGTCCCTTCGCCAGCTCACGCCGCCCCGGTTCCGCTGCGTGCCGTCCGTTCATTTCACACCGAACCTTCGCCGGCACCTGCTCGTAGAGAGCACCGAGGTCGAGGGCCAGACGGTGTCGGACGCGCTATCCCGGGTGTTTCGCGACAACCCCGGCCTGCGCTCCTACGTCCTCGACGATCAGGGACGCCTCCGCACCCACGTGGTGATCTACGTGGACGGCCGTCCGGTCCGGGACCGGACGGCGCTCGGCGACGCCGTTGGCGAGGGCGCGGAGATCCACGTCATGCAGGCGCTGTCGGGGGGGTAGCCTCCGGACATGCTCCTGCACCTCGGAACCCGCAAGGGGTACCTCGCGCTTCGCCGCTTCGGGAAGGGTGACTGGCGCTCGGAACGCACCGCCTTCATCGGGGATCCGGTCTCCCAGTTGCTGCCCGACCCCCGCGACGGGCGGCTCTACGCGGCGCTCAACCTCGGGCACTTCGGCGTCAAGCTCCGGGTCTCGGAAGACCGCGGCGCCTCCTTCACCGAGCTGCCGGCGCCGGCGTATGCGAAGGACGAGACCTCGTCGGAGGAGGCGCCGTCGGTGGATCTCCTCTGGTGCCTCGAACCCGCCGGTCCCGATCCCGGGTCGCTCTGGTGCGGAACCATCCCGGGCGGACTCTTCCGGTCGGACGACGGGGGCCGTTCCTGGGCCCTGAACGAGGCGCTCTGGAACCAGCCGAGCCGCGAGCGGTGGTTCGGCGGGGGTTATCCGCATCCCGGAATCCACTCGGTGCTGGTGGCGCCGGACGGCGAGCGGGTCGTCGCCGGGGTTTCCTGCGGCGGCGTCTGGATCAGCGAGGATGGCGGGGAATCCTGGCGGGTGCGGACCGAGGGCATGTTCGCGGAGTACATGCCTCCCGAGCAACGAGAAGACCCGGCCATCCAGGACCCGCACCGGCTCGCGTGGTGCGAGGCGGACCGCCGCCGGATCTGGTGCCAGCACCACAACGGCTTCTTCCGTTCCGACGACGGGGGCGAGACCTGGACCAGCCTCGACGTGCCGCCCTCGTCCTTCGGGTTTGCGGTCGCCGCCCACCCGGGCGACCCGCAGGTCGCCTGGAGCGTTCCGCTGGTCAAGGACGAGTGCCGCGTCCCGGTCGGCCGCCGGATGGTGGTGGCGCGCACCCGCGACGGCGGAGCGAGCTGGGAGACGGTGGGCCGCGGACTGCCCGAGGGCGATTCCTTCGCGGTGGTGTACCGCCACGGTCTCGACGTCCATCCTGGCGAAGCGGTCCTGGCGATGGCCACCACCACGGGAGCGCTCTGGATCTCCGAGGACCTCGGCGACTCGTGGGATCTCGTAACCGCGGAACTCGCCCCGGTCTACTGCGTCCGCTTCGACCCGCCGTAGGCCGGGAGCCCCTCCCGGTGCGGGAGTGGCGGCGGGTATTCGCGAGCGAATACACTCCGCAAATTCTGTCCGCTGGGGGGTCCGGCGGGCGGGTGATCCCTTGAACGATTCTCTGCAACTTCCCTTCCACGATCTCGTCCGGCGCCTCGACCTCCGGCTGCGGGTGCTGGGACTGGTGCGGGAGTTCGCCTTCGTGGCGGGGGCGGTCGCGCTCGCGCTGCTTCTCCCGCGGCTCGTGGGGGACGGCATCTCCTGGCTCCCGGCGCTGGTGGCGGCCGTCGGGGTCGCCGCCCTTCTCTACCGCGGTCTGGCCGGCCTCCGGGCCGGCGCCGGGCTCGGGAGGGCGGCCGCCGCCGGGGACCGCGCGGGGGGGCTGCACGACGAGCTCGCATCGGCGCAGTGGTTCTCCGCCGCGTCGTCGCCGACCGCCTGGGAGGTCCACCAGATCGAGCGCGCCCGGACGCGCGCCGACGAACTCGACGCCGCCGAACTCCTCCCCTTCCAGGTCCCCCGGGCGAGCCTCCTGGCGACCGCCGCGCTGGCCGTTCTCGCGGTAGTCCTCCCCTTCACCCACGGGCCGCTGGTCTCGGAAGCGCTGCGGGCGCGCATCGCCGCCGGACTCGGCAGCCTGGGCGGCGATCCCGCGGGCGAGGATCCGGCGGCGGGGCCGGACGCGTTCGAGGATGCCGCCGACGCCCGGGTGGAGGCCCGGTCGCCCGAGGAGATCCTGGCCGAGCTGCGCGCCGGCGAGTTGCGGCTGCCCGAGGACTCGACCGACGACCTGGACGCGCTCCAGGCGGCGCTGACGGCGGCGATGGAGGAGCGGGCCCTGCAGGAGACCAGCGAGGAGGTCTCCGCCGCGCTCGCCGGACTCGCGGAGGCCATGGACGCGGACTCGCTCACCGCCGCCGAATGGCTGGACAGCCTCTCCGAGGCCATGCGCTCCGCGAACACCCCGGAAGAACTCCAGGCGCTACTCGAATCGCTCGAGCAGGGCGCGGACGGCGACGCGCTGAGCGCGGCCGCCGCGGAGATGATGGAGCTGATGGAGGGGGGGTTGAGCGCCGACGAGGCCCTCCAGCAACTCGCCGAGAACATGCAGGCGATGGACGGCGAGGCGATGAACGGCCAGGGCGGGGGAGAAGCGCAGCAGATGCCGTTCCCGGGCGACGGCGAGGGTGGACAGCCCCAGGCGGGGGAGGGCGGTGAACCGGCGGCGGGGATGCCGCAGGGCGCGGCCGGCCTCTCGGGGCAGGTGCAGATGATGGCCGCCGAGGGCCAGATGGGGGCGCCGATCCCCATGGACGCCGGTCCGGCGGGGAACATGACCGGGCCCGGCGGGGGCGGCGAGTCCGAGGTGTTCGGCGCCGCCACCAGTCTCGAAGTGCAATTGGAAATGGAGGCGATCCCGGCGCCCCTCGACGAGGAGCCGGTTCCCGAGCAGATGATCGAGCGGCAGAGCCGCCGCGAGGACGCGACCGTCGCCTACGACTCGGTGGGCTCGCTCTCCGACTACGCCGACGAGACGGTCTCCCGCACCCGGCCGATCCCCGCCGGGCTCCGGCCCCTGGTCCGCGCCTACTTCCTCATGATCCGCGAGACGGCCAAGGTGGACGCCGCCGAAGGAGAACAAGAAGAATGACCCCGGAAACCGCACTGGCCGACCCGGCTCTCGACATCGAGAGCCGGGTCGAGACGTTCCGCGATCGCCACGATCGCATCCAGGCCGAGGTCGGACGCGTCATCGTCGGGAACCGGGAAGTCGTCAGCGGGATCATCACCTGCCTGCTCACGCGCGGACACGTGCTGCTCGAGGGCATCCCGGGTCTCGGCAAGACCAAGATCGTCCAGACCCTTTCCGAGGCGATGCACCTCAAGTTCAACCGGGTGCAGTTCACGCCCGACCTGATGCCGGGCGACATCCTGGGGACCAACGTGGTCCGGGAGACGGACACCGGCGCCAAGGTCCTCGACTTCCAGCCGGGGCCCATCTTCTGCAACCTGATGCTCGCGGACGAGGTCAACCGGGCCACCCCGAAGTCGCAGTCGGCCCTCCTCGAGGCGATGCAGGAGAAGAGCGTCTCGGTCGGCAACCGGACCTACAAGCTCGAAGAGCCCTTCTTCGTGATGGCCACCCAGAACCCCATCGAACTCGAAGGCACCTACCCGCTGCCCGAGGCGCAGATGGACCGCTTCCTGATGAAGCTCCGGATCGGCTACCCGAGCGAAGACGAGCTGCGGGAGATCGTGGAGCGGACGACCACGGTGGAAGAGTTGAAAGCCCGGCCGATGGTGACCCGGGACGAGGTCCTCGAGATGCGGGACACCGTGCTCTCGGTTCCCGTCGCCCGTCCCATTGAGGACTACGCCATCCGGCTGACCATGGGGACCCACCCCGGGTCGAAGTACGCGCACGCGCTCACGAACCGCTACGTCAAGTTCGGGGCCAGTCCGCGGGGGACCCAGGCGCTCGTCCTGTCCGGAAAGTTCCTGGCGCTCCTGCGGGGCCGCGTGCACGTCGCCGCGGAGGACATCCGGGACAGCGTCTTCCCGACGCTCCGCCACCGGCTGCTGCTCAACTTCGAGGGAGAGGCCGACAAGGTGGACACCGACGACATCCTTCGCGAGATCATCGCGACGATCGATCCGCCCGGCGCCTGACCGCCGGCTGACACGGTCGATTCCCGGGGGCGGAACTGGCTGGCATGAGCAATTCGCAGACGCTCTTCGACAACGACTTCATGGAGCGGCTCGAGTACCTGAAGCTCATGGCCACCCGGATGCTCCCGAGCCGGCACCGCGGGGAACACCGCGCTCGGAAGCGCGGGTCCGGCATCGAACTCGCCGACTACCGGCCCTACGTGGACGGGGACGACACGCGCGACGTGGACTGGAAGGCGTTCCTCCGGCTCGACAAGCTGGTGCTGCGGATCTTCGACGAGGAGGCGGACCTGCCGGTCTACCTGTTTGTGGACCGCAGCGCTTCCATGGCGTTCGGGAGCCCCCCCAAGTTCGACTTCGCCCGCAAGATGGCCGGGGCGCTGTCCTACATCGGCCTGATGAACCACGACCTCATCTCGATCGTCTGGTACGGCCGGAAGATTGACGGGTGGATGGCGCCGAAGCGGGGACGGAACCAGATCTTCCGGGCCTTCCGGTTCCTCGACGCGGGAGACACCGGCGGCGCCACCTCGCTCGCGGCGTGTTTCCGGACCTTCTTCGGCTCGCGCCGCAAGCGCGGCCTGGCGGTGGTGCTCTCGGACCTCATGGACGAGGAGGACCTGCTGGGGGCGTTCGACGCCTGCCGCTACCAGAAGCACGACATGTTCGTAGTGCAGGTGCTCACCCCCGAGGAACTCGACCCGGCGCTTCCCGACGAGGCGCTGCTGACCGACAGCGAGGACGGCTCCGAGCGCCGGGTCCGGGTCACCCCGAGACTGCTGGACCGCTACCAGACGGCGCTCGCCGAGCACCAGCAGAAGGTCGAGGAGTACTGCTCCCGCTACGGGTTCGGCTTCTGCGTCGCGAACAGCGGGGAGCCCTTCGAGGACGCCGTCATGGCGATCTTCAAGACGGACCGGTTCATCCGGTAGCCGGGAACCGCGATGGGCTTCGGCGCCGCCCCGCTGCTGATCGCGCTCGGGGTCCTGCTGACCGCCGGGATCATCGTGGTGCTCTACTGGGTGCGGCCGGAGCCGCAGCCGGTCGTGGTGCCCTCGAACCTCATCTGGCGCCGGGTCCTCGACGAACGCCGGCGCCGCGAGGACTTCTGGCGCTGGCTCGTTTCGCTGGTGATCGCGCTCCTGGCCGGACTTGCCGTGATCCTGGCGGTGGCGCAGCCGCTTCCCGAGGGCGCCGCGCGGGGCGGCCGCATCGTGGTGGTGATGGACACCGCGCCGAGCATGGCGGCGGCGCTCCCCGGAGGGGGGACGCGCTGGGACCAGGCGGCCGAGCAGGTGCGGCGCATCCTGACCGGCAGCAGCGAGACGAGCGAGTTCCTCCTGCTCGACACCGCCGGCGACCGCGGCGGCCGTTCCTTCATCGGCCGGCGGGAGGCGCTCGAGGCCCTTGACGGGTTGGGTCCGGTCCACGGCCGGGAACACCGCTTTCCCGACGTGGCGGATCTGCTCGGGTCGGGGTCCGGCGCCGCCCCGGCCGCCGAGGTGATCTTCGTCGGGGACGGGGTGTACGTGCCGGAAGCGCCCGAGGGCGTGGAGCGCCTCTCGGTCTTCGAGTCGGCGCCGAACGCCGGGATCACGGCGTTCGACGTCCGTCCGCTGCCGTCCGATCCGGGCCGCTTCGAGGCGTTCATCGAGGTCGTCCGGTACCCGGCCGGCGACGATGACGCGGGGGTCGTGGTCCTCCAGATTGACGGGGCGGGCGGCGCCTCCGCGCGCCGGACGCTCCGGCCCGATCCCGGAACGCCGCTGGGCGAGACGGTGCCGCTGACCGGATTCGTTGCCGGACCGGTGCGCGCGGTGATCGCGATCTCCGGGGAGGACGGCTTGCCGGCCGACGACGTGGCGCATGCCTACATCCCGGCCCGGAACCGCCTCCGGGTGCTCCTCGTCGGCGGCCCGAACCCCTTCTGGGAGGCGGCCCTGCGCCTCGATCCGCGGGTCAGCCTTTCCGTGGCGGCCCCGGGTCCGGACGCGTTCGCCGATCTCGATTCCGGCTCGCTCGACCTCGTGGTCGTTGACGGTCCGCCTCCCGAGGCGATGCCGGCAGTGCCGGTGCTCTTCGCCGGTTCGGGAAGCGCGGCGTGGCTCCCCTCGCGCCTCGGGGGCGAGGCGGCCGGTCCGGGGGATGAGGAGGGGACGGCGGTCATGCTCCCCGTGGTGCGGGGGCAGGCGGAACACCCGCTCCTCCGGGACCTCAACCTTGAGGATGCGATGGCCCGGGACGTGGCGGCGTTCGACGCCGCGTCGCTCGGGGACCGCAGCCCGTGGACGCTGCTGCTCGGCGACTCCCGGCTCGGGTTGCTCGCGGCGCGCGAGAGCCCCCTGCGCAGCCTGGCGTTCGCCTTTCCGATCGCCCGGTCCAACCTGCCGCTCCAGGCGGACTTCCCGCTGCTGCTCTCCCGCGCGCTGAGCTGGCTGACGGACGTCGAGGTCCGCCGGGTCGGGCTGGGGCAGGCCCGGGTGGCGATGGCCGCCGGCGCCGTCTTCGACGCCGATGGCCGGGAAGTGCCGTCGCGCCGCCTGGGCTCCGAGATCTCCTTCGACGCCAGCGAGCCTTCCCTCTACTACGCCGCCGGCGGCGGGCGTGAGGTCGTGGTGGCGGCCAGCCTGCTCGACCGGCGCGCCTCCGACCTGAACCAGTCGGCGTGGGCCGGGGAACCTCCGGCGTCGCTGGCGCCGGCAGGAACCGTCGCGAGCGCCCTCTGGCCGATCCTGGCGCTGTTCGCGCTGCTGCTGATCGTCGCCGAGTGGGTCGCCTTCCACCGCCACGCGACGGTGTGAGCGGGGGGAGCGCCGGTCCTCAGACCGGCACCGCCGCCGCAGGCGGCGAAACGCGCAGCGTCCGGACCCGGATCGCTCCCTCGCCGACCGGCGATCCGCACGTCGGGACGGCGTACCAGGCGCTCCTCAACTACGCCCACGCCAGGAAGCACGGGGGCGCCTTTGTGCTCCGGGTCGAGGACACCGACCAGGCGCGTTCCACCCGGGCCTCCGAGGCCGCGATCCTCGGTTCGCTGCGCTGGCTCGGGCTCGCGTGGGACGAGGGCCCCGACGTTGGCGGCCCCTTCGCGCCCTACCGCCAGAGCGAGCGGGTCGAGGCGTGCCGGGAGGTGGCCGAACGGCTCCTCGGCGACGGCAAGGCGTATCGGGACTACGGGGAGGACGCCGGCGGGGCCTACGCCATCCGGCTCCGCACCCCGGAGACCGGCCGGATCGCGCTTCCCGACCGGCTGCGGCGGGGCCTGTCCAAGGACTGGGAGTCGGTGGACGATCCGGTGCTGCTCAAGTCCGACGGTTTCCCGACCTACCACCTCGCGAACGTGGTGGACGACCACCTGATGGAGATCACCGACGTGATCCGCGGGGAGGAATGGATCGCATCGCTCCCCAAGCACCTCCTGCTCTACGACACCCTCGGGTGGGAGCCGCCTTCCTTCTGGCACGTTCCGCTGCTCCGGAACAACGACAAGAACCGCACCAAGCTGAGCAAGCGGAGGAGTCCGACCTCGATCGCCTTCTACCGGCAGGCGGGTTTCCTGCCCGAAGCGCTCCTCAACTTCCTGGGAATGCTGGCCTGGACCCGGGCGGAGGGGGAGGAGAAGTTCACCCTGGACGCCTTCGTCGAGCACTTCGAGCTCGGATCGCTCTCGCTGGCGGGCGCGGTCTTCGACACCGAGAAGCTGGCGTGGCTCAACGGCCGCTACCTGCGGGAGGACTACGCCCCAGCGGAACTCGCCGCGCTGCTCCGCACCTGGCGTTTCGACGACCACACCCTTGAAGCCGCCGCCGGGCTGGCGCAGCCCCGAATGCGCACCCTCGGAGACTTCGGACCGCTCGCGTCGCTCTTCTTCACCGACGAGACGTCCTGCGATCTGGACACGCTCGCCGGGGGTCTCGAGCGATCCGAGGTCGCGGAATGGCTCCTGCTCGCGGAATGGGCGCTGGAGGATCTGCCCGAGTTCACGACCGACACGGTCCACCAGGCGCTCCGGGCGCTCTCCGAGTCGCTCGGAGTGAAACTCAGGAAGTTCACCCGTCCGCTCTACGTCGCCCTCAGCGGTTCTCCGTCCTCCACCCCGCTCTTCGGATCCATGGTCCTCCTCGGCAGCGCGATGACCCGCATGCGCCTCCGCCGCGCCCGCACCGCCCTCGGAGGCGTCCCCCGCCGCCGCGAGAAGGAACTGGAAACAATCCATCGCCAGGGAGCGCCGGTCTTCAGACCGGCATCGCCCGCGTAGCGGGCGTGGTTGCGTCCGGTCAACCTACCTGGAGCGCGACGCCAGCGCGACCGCCCCGCCTCAGCGGATGTCCCAGCGGTGCAGCCGGGACACGTCCTTCACGTAGATCCGGTCGCCCGCCACCGTGGGCTGGGTCCAGGTCTCGCTGTCCGCGACCTCGTAGCGCGTGATTTCGCTGAGCCCGGCGCGGCCCGCCTCGAAGATCACCAGCTCGGCGTCCTCCTCCAGCGAGAACACGATGTTCCCCGCCCGCACCAGCGCGGCGTTCTCGGCCTGCCGCGGGGTGCTCTCCCAGAGCGACTCCCCGGAATCCAGATCGAGCGCGAAGTACTGGCCCCGGTTCCGGTGCGAGAGGCCGAACATCACCCCGTCCCGGACCACCGGGTTCGCCATGTGGAGGGAGTATTCGCGCGTCCGCCAGACGTCCTCGGTGGCCCAGCCGTCGCCGCCCCGGGCGACGCGGAAGGCCGTCACCCCGTTCCCCCTGCCGTTCTCGATCACCAGGTCCCGGTAGCGGACGGGCGTCTGTGAGGTCGTGTCGGACTGGGTGGTGAAGGGCCGGCTCCAGAGCAGGGAGCCGTCGGCGGCGGAGACCCCCACGAAGTGTTCCTGGGTGAAGGTCACCACCTGCTCCACGCCGTCGAACTCGAACAGCATCGCGGAGCCGTAGGCCGGCCCGTCGCCGTCCCAGGACCAGCGGACGTCGCCGGTCTCCGCATCGAACGCCGTCAGCGCCCCGTCGTCGTGCCCCCCGACGTGGACGATGACGAGTCCGCCGTGAACGAGCGGCGAGGCGCTCGTGTGGTAGAGCGGCTCGACCCCGGTGCCCGGGACGTGCCAGAGCTGCTCGCCGCCGGCCGCGTCGAAGGCGGACACCGATCCGGTCATGCCGTGGACGAACAGCCGCCCGCCGGCGTAGGCGGGGGTGGACTTCGGGCCGGGACCGTGCCGCTGGGTCGCGGGGCTCATTTCGAACGGAGCCGCGTACCCCGAACGCCAGCGGATCTCGCCGGTTTCGGGATCCATGGAGTAGAGGACCTCGTCCTCGCCCCAGCGGGCGAACTGGAAGAGATTCCCGTCCACCAGGAGCGGGGTGGCGTAGCCCGTGCCGACATCGGCGGTCCACACCGGGGTCAATGCTTCGGGCCATGCGGCGGGCGCCTCGAACCCCGACACCGCGCCGTCGCGTGCGGGGCCCCGCCACTGCGGCCAGTCCTGCGCGCCGGCGCCGGCAGCAGAAAAGAGCGCGAACGCCACCAGACAGTTCCTCATGCGCATCCTCGATTCCGACGCTCTCCCGCGCCGGGCGGTATTGTCGCACCCGGCCGGAGGATGAAACCCCCATGTCCGTCCTGAAACACCGGAACGCGCTTTTGCTGCTTGCCGTCCTGGCCGCCGCGTGTGGTCAGGAACCGCACGGCGTCCTCATCCGCGGCGGCCTCGTATACGACGGTGGCGGTGGTGATCCCGTCACCGCCGACGTCGCGGTCACCGGCGACCGCATCACTTTCATCGGCGACGCCGGCGCCGACGGGGTGACCGCCCACGAGTCCGTGGATGCCTCCGGCCTCATCGTGGCCCCCGGGTTCATCGACATGCACGCCCATTCGCAGATCGGCGAGGACTGGGCGAAGGAGGCGCTGCCGTTCCTCTACCAGGGGATCACGACGGTGGTCCTCGGGGTGGACGGCGGCGGCTCGCCGGACGTGGCCAACACCCTGGCGGGCTGGGAAGCGAGCGGCATCGGGGTGAACGCGCTCACCTACGTGGGTCACGGGGCGGTGCGGCGGCTCGTGCTCGGCGAGGAGAACCGGGCGCCGACCGACGAGGAACTGGACCGCATGCGGGCGCTCGTCCGGAAGGGCCTCGAGGAGGGCGCCTTCGGGCTTTCGAGCGGGCTCTTCTACATCCCGGGCAACTACGCGACCACCGAGGAGGTCATCGAGCTGGCGCGGGTGGCCGCCGAGTACCGGCCGGCCATCTATGACACCCACGACCGCGACCTCGGAGCCGCCTATCCGAGCTTCGGCTACCTGGCGTCCATCGAGGAAGCCATCCGGATCGGCGAGGAGTCCGGCACCAAGGTCATCTTCAGCCACTTCAACGCGCAGGGCGCGGCCAACTACGGCCGCGCGCCCGAAGGCGCCGCGCTGATCAACGAAGCCCGCGCCCGGGGCGTCACGGTCGCCGGCGCCCAGCACGTCTACACCGCCACCCAGTCCAGTCTCCGGGCCTACACCGTGCCCCGCTGGGCCTCCGCCGGGGGACGGGATGCCATGCTCGAACGCTTCGATGACCCGGACACCGCGCGGGTCCTCGACGAGGCCACCGCCGAGATGCTGGCCATCCGCGGCGGGGCGGACAAGATCCGGTTTTCCGATCGGCGTCCCCATCTGAACGGGCGGACGCTGGCGGATGTGGCCGAGGAGTGGGGTGTTCCGGCTCCCGAGGCGGCCCGCCGCATCCTCGCCGAGGGGAACGCGTCGGTGATGAACATCGGTCTCTACGACCCCGTGAACACCGGCTTCCTCGCCGAGCAGGACTGGATGATGACCTGCACCGACGGCCGCGACATCGAGCCCGGCACTCCCGTGGGGCACCCGCGGGTCTACGGCGCCTTCACCAAGAAGCTGCGCGACTACGTGCTCGACGAGGGACGGATCTCGATGGCATTCGCGATCCGCAGCATGACCGGCCTCGCCGCCGAGTTCCTCGAACTCGACGACCGGGGGTTCCTGCGGGAGGGCCTGAAGGCGGATCTCGCCATCCTCGATCCGGAGCGGATCCGGGACCGGGCCACCTACGACCAGCCGCACCAGTACTCCGAGGGAACCGTGCACGTCCTGGTCAACGGGGAGTTTGCGATCCGCGACGGCGCGCACACCGGGGCCCTGGCTGGTCGGGGTCTGCGGCCGCGCTCGGCGGAATAGCGGCCCGGCGCTAACTCCCAGGCGCTGAGCCGGTACCCACTCGTCACGAATACGGCGCACCGCCGCATTCGGGTGGATGAACGTTGTGTCGGCGCGGCTCTTGACGGAGATTTACATATACGTAAATAATTCACGCATCAATGGGCGAACGACGAGACCCTCCGGTTGAGCCGTCGCCCGGACTTGGCTGGCCTTGCACCCGACACCCCGGCTGGCGTGTATTGGCGCGCCCCGAGTGAGTGCATGGCGAGCCGCCGACAGGAGAACACATGATGATGACGACTTTGCCGCCCGAGAAGCGTGGCGAGGACTACAAACGTCTGGTGCGCCAAGAGGAACTGATTCTGGACGTTACTGAGGGCTTGACGGAGGCGCTGGACCGAGGCGGGGTTACGAAGGCTGAACTGGCCCGGCGCCTCGGCCGGACTCCTGGCTTCGTGTCCCAGGTGCTGCGGGGAGGGAGGAATCTGACCCTCCGGACGATTGCGGACATCGCGGGGGCACTGTCCCTTCGACCGTCGCTTCGGTTGGCCCGCGAGGCGGACGTCGTCCGCCGCGTGGACAAGCCGAGGCGGTCATGGACGCTCGATACGGCTCTGTTTGGGGTCGCCGGTGGAGGCCCAGTTCAATTCACTCAGATCCCTGCCAACGACGCCCGTGGCTGGCCAACTGCTGATCGCCTGTCGTGGGTGGATGGCTGTCGTCTGAGCGCGTGAACAACCCGAATCGTGCGCAAGGTGAACCTGCCGCACGAGGTGAATGGGGGACCGTCGAATGGGCCGTGGATGATTCGGGCAAGGCTCCGGCTCGCGAGTTCTTTGCCGACCTGGGGGATCCTGATGCCGCCAAGGTACAGGCGCTGTTCAACCTCCTGGCGAATACAGGGCAAATCCGGAACAGGGAGAAGTTCAAGAAGCTATGCGACATGCACGGCCAAGCGCTCTGGGAGTTCAAGAGCTTCCAGTTGAGGTTGCTGGGCGCTTTTGCTCCCGGCGGACGCTTCTTGGTAGCTCATGGCCTCCGCAAGAAGAAAAAAGCCCACTCCAGACAGGATCTTGAACGGACGGCGCGGATCCTGAACGAGCATCTGGCTCGCAACAACCAGACCTAGGGAACACACTGTGACAGCAAACGACCAGCCTTCTGGCGAACCTCAGGGGACCGGGAACACCGACGGTGGAGACGGCGTCGTGGTGAATCTCACGAGAATCATCTCCCTCGTTCAAATCACGGACATCAGGCTTCGCGAAGGGTCTTGCCGATCTTCCGTCCACCCTTCCCAGGTGGCGGAGACCATCCGGACGAAGACGGAGTCACAAACCGAAGTGCTGAAGGAACCGTCTGACGATGGATCGCTGCTGATCGGCGCGACCTTTGCGATGCGGGTGTGCAGTAACGATGAGGCGGAAGTGCTCCAGGCGGAGATCCGGGGAGCGTTCGAACTGACGTACGCTGTCCCGACTGACGAGAGCTTCTCGACCGACGAACTGAGGGGATTTGCGGAGGTCAACGCCGTGTTCAACGCGTGGCCGTACTGGCGCGAATTGGTGCAAGCGTCGCTTGCCCGAATGTCGTTGCCTACCTTGACGGTCCCGGTGTTCCGCCTGGGGCAGGCGGACACCGCCGATCGTCTTGCGCCGGATGAGGGGTGAAGTTCCTCAGCCGATATTCTCTGGGTGTCCCCCCGACCGCGCTGCGTTGGCCTCGTGGGAAGGAACGCGTGAGACAAGTGACGCCATGACGAAATTGAAGGACCTCAAGAAGCGCCTGATGGAGGATCCCGAATTCCGGGAGGAGTACGCGCGGGCCGATGACGAGTTCAAGCTGATCGAGGCATTGGTACGAGCCCGCACGGCCGCCAGCCTGACGCAGTCCGAACTTGCCCGGCGTCTGGGGACGACTCAGTCCGCGATCGCGCGGTTGGAGGGTGGCCGGGTGTCGCCGTCCTTCGCCACGTTGCGCCGCTATGCCGAAGCGACCGGGACACGACTGGTGGTGGGCTTGGCGTCCGCCGACGACACACGAAGCGCGACCGCGCCGGCCCCGTAGTGCTCGACCGTATCGAATCGGCGCGGGGTGCCCAGGATTGGTGCTTCCGGGTCTGACAAAATCCCGCCTCCCGTCAGGAGGATTCCTTCATGCGTAATCTGCGGTTCCCGGCCATTTTGGCCATGCTGGCGCTCGGACTCGCGCTCGCCGCCCAAGCCCACGCCCAAGGCGGCGCCAACGCCACCGAGCGCTACGGGGTCTGGCGGCTCCAGTCGGACAACCCGCCGCCCTACAAGAACGTCATGACCTACGCCCCCCACGGCGACGGGGGCATGAGCATCGAGGTCGCCACCACGAACGCCGAAGGGAACACCTCGGTGTGGAGCTACGTCACGATGTTCGACGGCGTCTTCCGCCCGGTCGAGGGGATCGAGAATTCCGAGACGGCGGTCGAGATCGTGAGCGAGCGGAGCACGCGCATTCTGAACGCCCGGAACGGCGCGGTGTACCAGGTGATCATCAACACCCTCTCCGAGGATGGCAACCGGATCGACAACGACTACGTCCGGGTGGATGCCGACGGGAAGATCACCCGGGTGACGCGGGCCACCTACGACCGCGTGCAGGAGGAGTAGCCGTGGCCGGCGGGAACCTCACCTGGCGGTACCACCGCCCCGGTTGAATGAGTTGCAAGAAGACGCAGGAGTTTCTTGCGGCGAACGGCATTGGGGACGGGGAAATCCAGAACGCGAACAAGGCCCCGATTGAGGGCGACGCGGCGCTCGCGCTGCTGGAAGGCGTGAGCGAACTGCTGGTCGCGAAGGGCCGGAAGGTGGAGCGGTTCGACCTCACCGGCGACCGCCCGGACGACGTGACCCTGAGCGGGGCCATGGTCGGCAGCTACACGAACCTGACGGACCTGCTGCTCGGCCGCTCGGGCAAGCTCCGGGCCCCGACCATGCGGGTCGGCGACCGGTTGGTGGTCGGCTACAACCAGGAGTTGCTCGAGTCCGTCTTCGGGTAGGGAGCCGTCGGGCTCAAGCGCCTGGTGAATGCCCTCGGCGGGCAGCGGGACGAGCCCCGTCCCGCGTCAGGAGAGCGGCTGCCAGAGACCGAGGACGCTCCCCTCCGGATCCTTGAACTGGGCGTAGATGCCCATGTTCGGGATCTCCGTGGGGTTCACCAGGATGGTCCCGCCGGCGGCTTCGACCTCGCGCACCCGCTGCTCGCACGAGGAAACCTCGATCACCAGTACCGGAGACTGGGCGCCCCCTCCGTCCTCCCGAGGAAAAAACCCACCGTTGATGCCACCCGGCGTCGCCGGAATCCCCTGCTCGTCCGCCGGGGTCGTGACCGCGAAGGTGTAGGGTGCGTCGCCGGAAACCTCCGTGAACTGCCATCCGAACACCTTCTTGTAGAAGGTGGTGGCGCGGGATTTGTCGCTGAACGGGATCTCGAAGTGGCAGACGCGGTCCATGAAAGCTCCTCCTTGGGAGTTGGAAAGGATGTCGGATCAGCCGAACGACTCGGCGGCGGATCTTGTTCCATCCTGCTGTCCACCGCCTGGCAGGGCGCGGGGCGCTGACAGAGAGGAAGGCACGTACGGCTGGGAACGCCGGCGCTCCAAGCCGGGTGCGCCACCGGACACAGGCGGTCGCCGGGGTTGTGAACCGGGCCGGGAAACTCCACACTAGGCCGGCTCGGGAGGAACCCCCATGAAGAATGCCTTGATCGCACTGGCCGTGCTGCTCGTTGCCGGCGCCGCCGTCGCGCAGGAGACCGCCGGCGACGGACGGCTGACCGCCTCGCACATCCTCGATTGGGAACGCGTGAGCGGCCCCGCCATCGCGCCCGACGGCTCCGTCGTGATCTACACCCGCAGCCACGTGGACCGGACGAAGGACCGCTGGGCCTCGGAACTGTGGATGGTGAACGCGGACGGCAGCCGCAACCGCTTCCTGACCAGGGGGTCGGGTCCGGCGTGGTCGCCGGACGGGACCCGCATCGCCTACCTCGCGGACGCCGGGGACGACGGGAGCCAGATCTTCGTCCGCTGGATGGACGCCGAGGGCGCCACCTCGCAGATCACCCGGGACGGTCCGACCCCGCGCGACATCCACTGGTCCCCGGACTCGCAGCACATCGCCTTCACCCGAATGGTCGCCGCCCCGGAGACCTGGGATCTCCCTTCGTTGCCGGCTCCGCCGGAGGGCGCCACTTGGACGAAGACCCCGCGGATCGTCCGGAAGATGCACTTCCGCCAGGACCGGGTGGGGTTCCTCGAGGAGGGCTACCGCCATCTCTTCGTGGTTCCCGCTGACGGCGGGGCGGCGCGCCAGCTCACCCAGGGTGGCTGGCACGTGGGCTCGCGCGGCGCGGTGGGCCTCGACTACGGGGCGGGGCTCGACTGGACCCCGGACGGCAAGGGGCTGGTCTTCGACGCCTCCCGGGCGGAGGACGCGGACCTCCGCTACCGCGAGTCGCACATCCACTTCGTGGACGTCGCGACCGGGGCCATCCGCCAGATCACCGACAAGCGCGGCCCGTGGGCGGGTCCGGTGGTATCGCCCGACGGCGAACACGTCGCCTTCAGCGGCTACGACTGGACCGAACAGACCTACAAGGTGAGTGACCTCCAGGTGATCGGCTTCGACGGCTCGGCGATGCGCTCCCTGTCGGTGAGCTTCGACCGGGACGCCAACAATCCGATCTGGGGGCCCGACAGCGACCGGATCTACTTCACCGCCGACGACCGCGGCTCTCGGAACCTGCACGTGGCCTCGCTGGACGGCGGGACCAGCCCGGTGACCGAGGGCGCCCACCTGCTCACCGTGAACACCATCTCGGCCACCGGAGTGGCGGCGGCGATCCGCACCTCCTTCCACGAGCCGGCGGACGTGGTGGTGTTCCCGGTTTCCGATCCGTCGCAGCGGACGCGCATCACCGCCGTGAACGACGACGTGCTCGCCGGAATCGAGCTCGGCGAGGTGGAGGAGCTCTGGTACGACTCGACGGACGGAACCCGGGCGCAGGGCTGGGTCATCAAGCCGCCCGGATTCGACCCTGGCCGGCAGTACCCGATGGTCCTCCACATCCACGGCGGGCCCCACGCCATGTACAACGTGGGCTTCAACAACGCCTTCCAGAACTTCGCCGCCAACGACTACCTCCTGCTCTACACGAACCCCCGCGGCAGCACCGGCTACGGGACCGACTTCGGGAACGCCATTGACAACGGCTACCCGAGCGTGGACTACGACGACCTCATGGCGGGCGTGGACGCCACCATCGCGCGCGGCTACGTGGACGAGACCCGGATGTACGTGACCGGATGCAGCGGCGGCGGGGTGCTGTCCTCCTGGGTGATCGGCCAGACCAACCGCTTCGCGGCCGCTTCCGTCCGTTGCCCCGTGGTCAACTGGATGAGCTTCGCCGGCACCGCGGACATTCCCCGCTGGGGTTACAGCCGCTACCACGGCTTCCCCTGGGACAACGCCGAGAAGTACCTGGAGCACTCCCCGCTCATGTACGTGGACCGGGTCACCACCCCGACCCTGCTGATGACCGGCGAGCTGGACCTGCGGACGCCGATGAGCCAGACCGAGGAGTACTACCAGGCGCTCAAGGCCGTCGGCGTCCCCACCGAGCTGGTGCGCTTTTACGACGAGTACCACGGGACGAGTTCGCAGCCCTCGAACTTCATCCGCACCCAGCTCTACATGCTGGACTGGTTCGCGCGCTACACCCGTGATCCGGCCGGGGAGACCGACCGATGACCCGCCGCGTCAACCTTGCGCTCGCGCTGGCTGCGGGTCTCGGCCTCGCCGCCGGGTTCGCGGCAGGGCGCTCTTCAGCGGGGGTTCAGGCCAGCGATCTGGGGCGCTTCGTCAGCGCCAGCGGCGCCGAGATCGAGCTCCTGCTCTCGGAATCCAACCTCGGGGGCAACGAGGTCCAGATCGGGGAGATCACCTGGCCGCCCGGCGCCAACTCCGGGAACCACCCGCACGGCGCCACCGAGGTCTTCTACGTGCTCGAAGGCGAACTCGAGCACGTGGTGGACGGGGTCTCCGAAATCCTCGGACCGGGGGACCTCGGCTTCGTGCGCCCGCCCTCCGAGGTGAACCACATCACTTCGCCCGACGGGGGTCCGGTCCGCGCGCTGGTGATCTGGGCTCCCGGCGGCGAGGGGACCCGGATCGTCGGGAACTGGCGGCGGGCGGAATAGCTCTCGCTACCGCGAAAACCCGAAGCGATAGGCGGCGGAAACCCGCAGACTCCGGCCCGGCTGAGGCACCACCGCCGGGAAGACCGCGTAGTACTCGTCCGTCAGGTTGTTGAGCGCCACCGTCCAGTCCACTCCGGCGAGCGGGCCGCGGTCCGGAGTGAAGCGGAGAAACAGGTCCAGGATCCGGTAGCCCGGCGCCTCCCCGTCGGCGTCGGCCGTCCGGCTCGCCGCCAGTCCCCGGGTCCGGCTGCCCGCGAGCGTCGCCCGGCCGCCGACTTCGAGGTCGAAACGTGGCAGGCGGCCGCTCGCCGTCAGGTGGAGCGCGTTTGCCGGCGCTCGTCCCAGCGGATCTCCGGTAGTCACCTCTTCGGTGTCCAGCAGCGAGCCGCTCGCCCGGAGCCGGAACCGGGGCCGTTCGAACAGCCCCGCCGCTTCGCATCCGCGGAGACGGGCGTCGAGCGACGTGTTGTAGGTGAATCCCCGGATGATCGTCCTCCCGGTGACCGGGTCCACCTCCAGTTCAAGGGTCGGGTCCGCCACCACGACGATCTGGTCCACGTAGTCCGCGACGTTCTGGTCGAAGCAGGTCGTCTCGAACGAGAGCGATCCCCGGCCGCCCCGGAATCCGGCCTCCCAGGAGGCGCCCCGTTCGGCGGCCAGCGTCGGGTCCGGCCGGAACCGGTTCAGGACATCAACCCCGGATCCCACCGGAAACTGGAAGTGGAGCCCGTCCGCGTAGAGCTCGGTGAGGCTCGGGACCCGGAACCCCCGCGAAGCCCCGACCCAGACGAACGCGGCATCGCCGAGGCGGTAGCCGGCGGTGGCCCGCGGCGAGACCTGGCCCTCGTCGCGGGCGGGAAAGCGGTCTGCCCGGATCCGCCAGTGGTCGCGCCGGAGGCCGAGCGCGAGCTGCAGCCGGTCCCGGACCTCCGCCTCCCCGTAAACGAAGGCGCCGAAGTAGCGGGCGTCCGCATCCGGGAACTGGAGGCGCGGCGCTCCGTCCCTTGTTCCCGACTGCGTGTCGCGGTACGCCTCGCCGCCGAGATTCAGGGTGAAGCGGACGGCGTCGCCCCACCGGAAGCGGGAACTGTTGTGCGCCTCCAGTCCCACGGTCTCGAACGCGGTGTCGTCCCGGCGGGTGCGGATCCGCATGTCCTCTCCGACCTCCACCGCGTTGCGGTAGCCGAGGACGGACAGGTCCAGCCAGTCGGACGCCTGCGAACGGGTCCGGAAACCGGCGCGCAGCGCCTCGAAGCGGGTGTCGCGGTCCACCAGCGTCCCGGTCAGGTCGTTCGCGTTCGTGGGCTCCGCCGCCCGGTTGTCGAACCCCTGCCAGGAGACCTCCCAGCGCGTCGCGTCGCTCGGCGTCCAGCCCAGCTTCACCAGCCCGTTCCGCAGCTCGTCCTCGGTGTTGGGAATGGCGTTCCCGTTCCCGTCGCGGATCGGGGCGCGGGTTCCCCCGAGGCCGAAGTTCACGAGGGCGTCGAACGCCTCCCCCGCGGCGAACCCCGAAAAGGACTGGGTCAGGTCACCCCCGTTCGACTGGTAGCCGACCCGGTAGCGCCCCCCGAACTCCTCGCCGGCCTCCAGCAGGTTCCGGGCGCTCCGGGTGGTGAGCGACACCACCCCGCCCAGCGCCCCGCTCCCGAACACCGCCGAGTTCGCGCCCCGCAGGACCTCGACGCGCTGGAGGAGGTCCGGGTCGGTGAAGAACCGGCCGCCGTGCGCCGCGTTGAAGTTCTGCCGGCCCCCGTCCTGCCGGACCACCACCTGCTGGTCGGCGAAGCCGCGGATGTTCGGGGCCTCGGTGATCCGGCGGGCGTTCCCCTGGATGGAGACCCCCGGAATGCCCTCGAAGAGATCGGTGAAGGTCCGCGCCGCTTCCGAGGCCAGTTCCTCTTCGGTGCGCACCGCAATGGCCGCGGGGGCCGTCAGCAGCGGCGTCTCGGCGCGGGACGCAGTGACCACCACGGTCTCCGAGACTACCGGGAGGGTCCGTTCGTCCGGTTCGACGGGAGGCTCCTCTGCCGCGCGGGCCTCCTCCGCTTCCCCGGAGGTCTGCGCCCCCGCCGGGAGGGCCAGCGCCAGCATTCCCACCAGCATCCAGTTCGGTCCGCCGACCACCGCCCACCGCCGCAGATTCATCCGGCGGAAAGGCTAGCAGCCGGTGGTGAAACCCACGTGAGCGCGAAGACGCTGGGAGCGCCGGTCTTCAGACCGGCATCGCGGCCGAAGGCCGCGAAACTCCCGCGGCCATTCTTCCGCATGACGTAGCGCCATCCTGTGTGAAGTTGCGCCATGCGGCAACGGATCACGATGGGCGTCGCGCCACCCCCGAAGCATCTATTGCCTGTTAATCTCAGCACGTCATACCGAAATATGCTGTAAAATCCAGCACAATGAACCCGGATCAGCAGAAATTTCGGTGGCTTTCCACACGCCTCCCGTCTTCCGGCACGCGGCGGCTCGTCGTCCTCACCGGAGCGCGGCAGACGGGCAAGACCACGCTCGCCCAGCGTTCGTACCCCGGGCTTCGTTACGTCAACCTCGACTCGCTGGAAGACCGCGAGGCGATGCGCCGGCTCCCGACCGCGCTCTGGAGCCGGGAGGTCGGCCCGGCGGTACTTGACGAAGCGCAGAAGGAACCCCGGGTGTTCGACAAGGTGAAGTTCGCCTACGACGCGCGATCGGTGTCTTTCTCGGTTCTTCTGGGCTCGTCACGCATCCTCCTGCTCGACCGGGTTCGGGAATCGCTTGCCGGCCGCGCTTTCCTCTACGAGCTGTGGCCCCTGATGGCGTCCGAGATCCGCACCCCGGTCGGGGCGCGCCCGGATCCCCCGCTGTTCGACGACCTGCTCACGGCACCCGGATCGTTGGCCGACATTCTTCGGCGACAACCTCCGAGACTGCTCGGCGATGCCGAGGCGGACCGCCTTGGGGCGCTCGACCACCTGGCCCGCTGGGGCGGGATGCCGGAACTCGTCTACCTGGACGACACCGCCCGGCGCGATTGGCTTCGTTCCTACCAGCAGAGCTGGCTGGAGCGCGATCTCGCCGACCTGACCCGGCTGCGCGACCTGCTCCCCTTCCGCACCTTGCAGCGTCTCGCGATGCTGCGCTCGGGCGGGCTCCTCAATTCATCGGAACTCGGGCGCGACGCGGGCGTGGACGGGAGCACCGCCCGGCGTTATCTCCGGTTCCTGGAGCTGTCCTATCAGGTCGTGCTGCTGCCGCCCTACCGGCGAAACCTCACGAGCGCCGCGGTGAAGACCCCGAAGCTCTACTGGATGGACCTCGGACTCCTGCGGCAGGGCGCCGGAACCTGGGGCGACCTCACCGGAGAGATGTTCGAGACGCTTGTCGTCGCCGAGGCGCACAAGTGGATCGAGACGATGGGACGCGACGCGCGGCTCTCGTTCTGGCGCACCCGGTCGGGACGCGAGGTGGACCTCGTGGTGACCACGCCGGGCGGCGTCCTCGGTCTGGAGGTCAAGGGACGGGCGCGCGTCGGACGGCGGGACACCGCCAGTCTGCGAGCGCTCGGGGAGGCCCTCGGCGACGAGTGGGCGGGCGGCCTCGTCGTCCACCGGGGAAGCGATCTTCAGGAACTGGGCCCGAACCTCTGGGCGGTTCCCGCCCACCGCCTTTTCTGATCCACCATCGCCCCCCAGTGGCCTCGGATGCCCGATAATCCACCTCATGCTGACGACGAGAGCGGACGAGAAGCGGCGGGTGACCCTGCCCGAGGTCGAACCGGGTGATTTGTTCGAGATTCGACGCCCCGGGAACGGAGACTTCATCCTGGTACGGCGACCGTCACAGCCGCGAATGAGCCGTGCCGAGCGGCTCGAGGCGATGGCGAGGACGCCGTTCAAGATGCGCATGTCGTGGGAGGAACTCCGCCGCCTCACGCGCGAGCCATGACGCTGTTGGACACGAATGTTCTGATCTATGCGTCTGACGCCGGTACCGACCATCACTCATGGGCAGGCGACATCATCACGAACGCCGCCGATTCGGCGGGGGCCGGCCTCAATCCCGTCAGCCTCGCTGAACTCTGCGTAGGCGTCGAGGCCCCCGATCCGATGCTCGCCTGGATACAGGTGTCCGGGATCATCCTGCTCGACATGCCGTCCCATGCTGCGTTCCAGGCCGCGCATGCTTATCGGACCTACCGGGAGCGAAGGCAGCGCCAGTCGGGGAAGCTCGCTCCCATGACTCCGCTGCCCGACTTCTTCATCGGCGCCCACGCCGAGGTGATGGGGTACTCGCTCGCGACGGCGGATGCGTCCCGGTTCCGGACCTACTTTCCGAGCGTACGGCTGATCACGCCGTGACACCGGCCGGACGGGTGCGCCTCAATACCCCATCGCGGCGCCGTCTTTCCGCGGGTCGGAACCGCCGAGCAGCACCCCGTTCTCCCAGTCGATCATGATGGCCTGGTAGCCCCCGTAGGCGCCGAACCGGGTCACCACGTTGTGTCCCATGCGGGAGAGAGCGGCGAGGTCGTCCGGGTCCACCCCGGACTCGATCCCGACTCCCGAGGCGCCGTGGCGGAACCGCGGCATCTCGCCGGCCTTCTGGACGTGCATGCCGAAATCAATCATGTTGAGGAGGACCTGGGTGTGGCCCTGGGGCTGCATGTCGCCGCCCATGACCCCGTAGGTGAGCCACGGCCTGCCGTCCCGGAAGGCCATCCCGGGCATGTTGGTGTGGAGCGCCCGCTTCCCGGGTTCGAGTTCGTTGGGGTGCCCCTCTTCCAGCGAGAAGCCGGTGCCCCGGTTCTGGAGGGCGATGCCGGTGCCCGGCACCACCAGCCCCGAGCCGAAGCTGCCGAAGATGCTGTAGATGAGGGAGATGGCGTTCCGGTCCTGGTCCACCACCGTGAGGTAGATCGTGTCGCCGTCGTCGGTCATGCCGGGCGCGACTTCGCGGGCGGCCCGCTCCGGCTCGATGGCGGCGCGGCGGGTGGCCGCGTATTTCTTGGAGATCAGCGTCTCGACCGGAACGCGCATGTGCTCGGGATCGCCGAGGTAGGCGTCCCGGTCGGCGAAGGCCAGCTTCTTGGCCTCGATGAGCCGGTGGAGGTACGCCGCCGAGTTGTGGCCGAGTTCCGTCAGGTCGTCGTAGCCCTCGAGGATGTTCAGCATCTCGAGCGCCACGAAACCCTGCGAGTTGGGGGGGACCTGGAAGACCTCGACGCCCCGGTAGGTGGTGCTGATCGGGTCCACCCAGGTCGAGTCGTGCGCCGCCAGGTCGTCCCGGGTGACGTGCCCGCCCTCTGCCTCCATGAAGTCGTGGATGGCCTCGGCGATCTCGCCGCGGTAGAAGACGTCCGGTCCCTGGTCGGCGATCTTGCGGAGGGTCTTCGCGAAGTCCGGCGAGCGGAACACCTCGCCGTGTTCGGGAGCGCGCTTGCCGTCCACGAGGTAGGCGGCGGCGGTCGCGGGATGGCGGGCGAGCCGGGACTCCGCCTGCTTCCACTGGACGGAGATGACCTCCGACACCGGGAATCCCTCCTCGGCGTGCTGGATGGCGGGCTGCAGCAGATCGCCGAGTGGCCGGGTCCCGAAACGGCTCACCAGTTCCTCCCAGCCGTCGAGGGCGCCGGGCACGGTGACCGCCAGCGGCCCGTTCCCCGGCATCCGGGTGAGGCCCTCGGCGCGGAGCTTCGCGGCGTCCGCCCGTGCGCCGGCGCGGCCGGTGGCGTTCAGGCCGTGGAGCGTCCCGGTCGCCGCCTCGTAGTAGAGCGCGAAGAGGTCGCCGCCGATGCCGCACATCATCGGCTCCACCACGTTGAGCACCGCCGCCGCGGTGATCGCCGCATCCACGGCGTTCCCGCCCTCCATGAGCACCCGGAGCCCCGCCGCTGAGGCCAGCGGCTGGCTGGTGGCGATCATCCCGTTCCGGGCGAGCACCGGGGAGCGGCCGAGCTTCGTGTCCTTGGCGGGCCGGTCGCCCGGCGCGGCTTCGGCGTCCGGGGCGGGCGCGGCGGTCAGGAGAAGGGACATGGCGAGCAGCACAGGAAAACGCATCGGGCGATCCTCCGTCAAGGAATCGTAAGTGGCGGCTTCGGGGGTTCGGCGGCCGTGCGGGCCGCGGCGCCGTGTGGATGGGGAGCGTTGCAGCGCCGTGGGGATGGGTAGCGTCACGACGTGTGCGGAGCGGAGCGCCGCGCCTACCGGTCTGGAGACCGGCTTTCCAGGCCGCGCTTCGCGATCCGGGCCCAGGTGTCCCGGAGGCTCACCGTCCGGTTCAGGACCGGGTGTTCCGGGAGGTGGTCCCCGGAGTCGGCCACGAAGTAGCCGAGCCGCTCCAACTGGATGCGGTCTCCGGGATTCAGGTTCCGCACGGACGGTTCGATGCGCGCGTTGCGGTTGACCCGCATCGAGTCGGGGTTCAGGTCGTCCGTGAAGTCTCCGTCCCGTCCGGGCTCCTCGACCCGGAAGAGCCGGTCGTAGAGCCGCACGGTCGCCGGGACCGCGTGGCGCGCCGAGACCCAGTGGAGGGTGGCCCGGACGCGCCGGCCGTCGGGGGCGTCTCCGCCACGGCTTTCGGGATCCAGCCGGCAGCGGATCTCCTGCAATTTGCCGTCCGGGTCCTTCGTGAAGCCGGTACAGGTCACTAGGAAGGCGTAGCGGAGGCGCACCTCGCGTCCGGGAGCCAGCCGGTAGAACTTGCGCGGCGGGTCCTCCAGGAAGTCGGCGCGTTCGATGAACAGTTCCCGCGAGAACGGAACCTGCCGCGTGCCCGCCGCCGGATCCTCCGGATTGTTCACCGCGTCCAGGGTTTCCTCGCGATCCTCGGGGTAGTTCTCGACCACCAGCCGGACCGGGTCGAGGACTCCCATCAACCGGGGGCTCGTCCGGTTCAGTTCCTCCCGGACCGCGTGTTCGAGGAGCGCGATGTCCACCGTGCTGTCCCGTTTCGCCACCCCGACCCTGTCGCAGAAGGTCCGGATCGCCGCCGGGGGCACCCCCCGCCGGCGGAGCCCGGCCAGGGTGGGCATCCGGGGGTCGTCCCATCCGGAGACATGTCCTTCCGCCACCAGCCGCAACAGGCGGCGCTTGCTGAGCACGGTATAGCTGACGTTCAGGCGGGCGAACTCGATCTGGCGGGGCGTGAACTCCGCCCGGCTCTCGGCGACGCACCAGTCGTAGAGCGGCCGGTGGTCCTCGAACTCCAGGGTGCAGAGCGAGTGCGTGATGCCCTCGATGGAGTCGGAGAGCGCGTGCGCGAAGTCGTACATCGGATAGATGCACCAGTCGTCGCCCGTCCGGTGGTGGCGCAGCCGGCGGATCCGGTAGAGGGTGGGATCGCGCAGGTTCAGGTTGCCGGCGGCCATGTTGATCCGGGCGCGCAGCACGTGCGCCCCGTCGGGGAACTCTCCCGCCCGCATACGGCGGAACAGGTCGAGGTTCTCTTCGGCGGTGCGGTTCCGGTAGGGGCTCTCGGCGCCCGGAGTCTCGAGGGTTCCCCGCGTCCGCCGGACCTCCTCGGCGCTCAGGCTGTCCACGTACGCCTTGCCGCGGCGGATCAGCGTCTCCGCGAACTCGTAGAGGCGGTCGAAGTAGTCCGAGGCGAACTTCCGGGAACCCTCCCAGCGGTAGCCCAGCCAGCGGACGTCGGCGGCGATGGACTCGACGTAGAGGGTCTCCTCCTTCGCCGGGTTGGTGTCGTCGTAGCGGAGGTTGCAGGTCCCGCCGTTCTCGGCCGCCACCCCGAAGTTGAGGACGATGGACTTGGCGTGTCCGATGTGGAGGAAGCCGTTCGGCTCCGGGGGGAAGCGGGTGCCGATGCGGCCGCCGTGCTTGCCGGCCGCCCGGTCGGCCGCGACGATGGCCCGGATGAAGTCGGGCGGCGGGGCGGTTCCGGGCGCGGCGCCCGGTTTCTTCACCGCTTCGCCGTCGCCCTCCTTGCCGCGCGCCGCGTTCATCGCACCTCCGGCCCCCCGCGCCGGTCGTCCCGGACGAAACGGTCGCGGGCGGGCATCCGGATCCGGGGCAGCGACGCGGCGTCGAGCGAGTCTCCCGACTCGAGGAGCCCGTTCAACTGGAGGATGAACGCGGTCAGGGCGTACACGTCGTCGGGGGGCAGACTGCCGGGCGCCGCCTGCGGCATCGCCCGCCGGATGTAGTCGAAGAGCGTGGTCGCGTACGGCCAGTAGCTGCCCACCGTGATCGGATACCGCCGGTCCTCGGAGAAGGGAAAGCGGTCGCCGGGGACGCGGCCGGCGAGGGCCTCGAACTGCGAGCCCTCGCCGCGCGCGCCGTGACACTGGACGCACTGCAGCCGGTAGAGCGTTTCGCCCCGTTCCACCGAACCGCTTCCCGCAGGCAGGCCCTCGCCGTCGGGTCCGATATCAATGTCCCAGGCGGCGATCCGTTCCGGGCTGGCCGTTTCTCCGAACCCGAACTCGGGGAGGTGGCCGATGTCCGCGAGGCCGTCTGCGCGCGCCGCCGCGAGCGCTTCGAGCTCCGCGTCGTTCAGCAGGCCCGGCATTCCCGGGTGGAGTTCGGGCCGGGGCAGCGACGGCGCCGCCTCGGACGGAACCGGCGTGGGGCGATCGTCCTCCGCCGCGACCACCGGGGAACCGGTCTCCGATTCCGCGCCGCAGGCCGAGAGCAGCAGGAGCAGGGCGGCTGCGCGGCTAACCGGCAAAGAAGACCCGCCCATCGGACTCCACGCGCCAGGACCGGATCTGGTTGTAGTGGTAGCGCGTATAGGACCCGCGGGCCTCGAGGAGTGCGTCCCGGGTCGGCTGGACGTATCCCGTCTCGTCCGTCGCCCGGCTCATCAGGGTGGCGTCGCGCCCGTCCCAGTTCCAGAGCTTGCGGAAACGGACGTGGCACTTCGGGAGCACGGGGTCCTGGAGTTCGGCGTCTTCCCAGGTGCCGCCGCCGTCGGTCGAGATCTCCACGCGGGTGATGCGCCCCCGGCCCGTCCAGGCGATGCCGCGGACCTCCCACCAGCCCGGCCCGCCGAGCCGCTCCGGGAAGGTCGGAAAGGTGATCAGCGACTTCGCGTCCATCCCGAAGCTGAACATCCGCGCCTTGCCGCCGGGGAGGGGATCGGTGTACTTGGAGGTCTCCTCCCGGGTCATGAACGGCCGGTCGGACAGGTCGAGCCGCCGCAGCCACTTCACGCTGGCGTTGCCTTCCCAGCCCGGAAGGAAGAGCCG
This sequence comes from Vicinamibacteria bacterium, assembly GCA_963555995.3. GTDB lineage: Bacteria > Acidobacteriota > Vicinamibacteria > Marinacidobacterales > Marinacidobacteraceae > Marinacidobacterium. Next base: position 584,674 of record OY821641.1, read on the forward strand.
GACGGGATAACCCTGCTCGGGCCGCAGGGGTTCGCCGTTCTGGGCGTAGGCGACGATGGCGTCGTCCCAGGCCTTTTCCATGGGGACCGAGCGCGTCATCACCGCGGCGTCCATCCCCTCGGCGAGGAACCAGGTGGCTTCGGGGCGCGCGCCGACCTCTCGGAACAGGAGCTTGAGGGGCACTCCCGTCCACTCGCTGGTGCTCGTCAGGCCGTCCATCTCCTGGGGGCTCATGTTCGGGAAGCGCCCCCGGTTCTGGAAGGCCGTCCCCCCGTTCCCGGAGCACTCCAGGAAGCGCAGCTTCGATTCCGCCGGGAATCGCTTCAGATCGGCCAGCGTGAACGTCTGCGGGCGTTCCACCATCCCGTGGATGAGCAGTTCGTAACGCTCGGGATCAATGTTGGGAATGCCCCCGTGGTGCCGCTCGAAGTGCAGGTCGGCCGGGGTGACGATCCCCTGCAGATACTGGAGCGGAGTGCGCGACGACGAGGAGGGTTCCAGCACCCGGACCAGCCGCCGCGGGGTCTCGAATGCCGAGCGCTCCCCCAGCGGGCGAGGCACGAGGCCCTGCATCTTGGTGGGGTCCTCGGGCGCCCGGGGCCTGGGCTTCGGGGTGTCCGCCTGCTGGGCGCCCGCGACCGCTCCGGCGCCGACCGCGGCGGTGCCGACCACGCCCGCGAGCAGCTCGCGGCGCGAGGGGAGCCCGCCGTTCTCCCGGTTCTTGGCCATGGCCCGGATTATGGCGGATTCGGGTGGTGTGCGACGGACCGCCGGCAACGCCCATTGCTAGAATCGTTCGCCCTCCGCCCCGGCTTTGCGTCTCCGCCCGAGCCGTGCCGATCCGGTCGGGGCGGCCCAGGAGGGAATCTGATCGTGCACAGTCTTGATTTGGCCCGTACCCGGAAGGGCGGCCTGCTGGCGCTCGCCGCCGCGCTGCTGGTTCTTGCCGCGGCCCCGGCGCTCGCCCAGCGGGGCGCGATTCGCGGCAAGATCGTTGATCCGGACGGCAATCCGGTATCGGACGTCCAGGTCTCGATCGTGCTGCTCGACGGCGGCGGACGGCCCATCCGGGTCACGACCAACGACAAGGGAGAGTTCCTCCGGGCCGGGATTCCGGTGCAGATGTACCGGGTGTCCTTCGAGCTTGAGGGCTGGGAGCCGCTGCAGGCGATGGTGACCGTCTCGAACGGGGGCCAGAGCGTCATCAACGAGACCCTGCATCCCCTCCCGGAGGGAGTGCTGAGCCAGGCGCAGGCCGACCGGGCGAACGGGCACCAGCAGGCGGCCCAGGACGCCTTTCAGGACGGTGACTTCGGCCGGGCGGTGACCGAGTGGCAAGGCTTCCTGGAACTCCTCCCCAACGAGGCCCCCGCCCACTTCAACCTGGCCGCGGCCTACGAGCGGCTGCAGGATTTCCCTGCCGCCATCGAGGCGTACGAAGCGGCGTACGCGCTCGATGACTCGATGCTCGAGGCGATCATGGCGGTCGGGGACCTGCACGGCAGGCAGCGGGAGTGGGAGCAGGCGCTTCACGCGTTCGACCGGGCGATGGAGCTCGTCGAAGGGAACGCGGTGAACCTGTTCAACTACGCCGTCTACGCGAGCAACGCGGGCAAGGTCGAACTGGCTGACGAGTTCTACGGGAAGGCGGCGGAGGCCGATCCCGATTTCGCCCCGGCGCACCTGCAGATCGGGATGGCGCGAGCGCGGGAGGAAGATCGCGAGGGGGCCATCGCCGCCTTCGAGCGGTTCCTCGAGTTGGACCCCGACGGAGCACAGGCGGTCATGGTCCAGGAGATCCTCGACCAGCTCCGCAATCCCGGCTCCTAGTCCATGCACCTGCGCGCCGGACGCCGCATCGTCGTCTGTCTCGTCGCGCTCTGGGCAGCCACCGGGTCCGCCCAGGACGACGGGCTGCGCGTCTTCATTTCCGCGGACATGGAGGGCCTCAGCGGCATCGCCCATTCGGAGATGACGTCGGCTTCCGGCGCCGAGTACGGCCGCGGCCGCGACCTGATGATGAGCGACGTGAACGCGGCCATCCAGGGGGCGCTCGACGCCGGAGCCACCGAGATCCTGGTGAACGACAGCCACGGCAGCATGCGGAACATCCGGGTGGAGCAGCTGCTGCCGCCGGCGCGGCTGATCAGCCACAACTCGAAGCCGTTCGGGATGATGCAGGGGATCTCCGCGGACTTCGACGCGGTCTTCTTCATCGGCTACCACGCCCGCGCCGGCAATCCCGACGGGCTCATGGCCCACACCGGATCGGGCGCGTCCATCCGCGAGATCCGGGTGGACGGCCGCCCGGCCGGCGAGGGAGACATGAACGCCCTGCTGGCGGCGCACCACGGGGTTCCGGTGGCGCTCGCCACCGGCGACGCGGCGTTCGCCGAGGAACTGGGCCAGCTCCTTCCGGATACCGAATTCGTGGCCGTGAAGCGGGCCATCCGGCGGACCACCGCCGAACTGATCCACCCGCAGGAAACCGCCCGCATGATCCGGGAAGCGGCTGTCCGCGCCCTGCGGGCGATCCCCGAGCCGCTTCCGGCGCCCGCTTCCCCCGTAGCCATCGAGATCCAGTACACCCGCCCCGATTTGGCGGAGATCGCGTCCCTGCTGCCGCAGATCGAACGTACCGCCCCGGACACGGTGCGTTTCGAGGCCGGGGACATGAGGGAGGGCTACGCGATAATTCGCGTGCTCTACCGCAATCTGTCCGAATAGAGGAGACCCGTGATGTCCCGAACCCGCCGATGTACCACCCTGTTGGCCGTCCTGGCCCTGCTGTTCGCCGCCGCGGCGCCCGCCCTGGAAGAGGAGACCAACACCACCGACCTGGCGGTGCCTCTCCACGCCAAGCTCGGCACCGTCAGCTACCCGGTGAGCGGAGCCTCGGAGCTCGGCCAGCGGTACTTCGATCAGGGCCTCCGGCTGGTGTACGCGTTCTGGATGGCCGAAGCCCGCCGCTCCTTCGACGAGGCGGCGCGCCTCGACGACAACGCGATGTCGCACTGGGGACGGGCGCTCGCCTACGGTCCCTACCTGAACCAGGGATCCCCGCCCGAAGACCAGCTCGAGACCGCCTGGGAGGCCATCAGCCGCGCCCGCGAGCTGTCCGGCTCGGCCACCGAGAAGGAGCGGGCGATGATCGAGGCGCTCGCCGTCCGCTACGCGGAAGATCCGGCCTCGGATCGCGAGCCCCTCGATCAGGCGTACCACGAGAAGGCCCGGGCGCTGGCCGAAACGTACCCGGATGACATCGAACTCCAGGTGCTCGCCGCCGCGTCCTACATGAACACCACCCGCTGGAACTACTGGGACGATGACGGGAAGCCGCTGAACGACGGCACCCTCTGGCTGGTGGAGCAGATCGAGCGCGCCCTCGACATGGACCCGAACCATCCCGGCGCCATCCACTACTACATCCACGGGGTCGAGGCGTCCGACGACCTCGCGCGCGCGGTCCCCCACGCCCGCAACCTGCCCCGGACCATGCCGGGCGCCGCCCACCTCGTCCACATGGGCGCGCACATCCTGATCCAGACCGGCAACTACGACGAGGCGGCCGACTTCAACCTCGACGCCGCCGCGGTGGACGAGCTCTATATCGGGATGCCCGACCAGGAGGGCCGTTACCCGGTCGGTTCCTATCAGCACAACGTCCACTTCGCCTGGTCCGCGGCGCAGTTCGAGGGCCGGAGCGCGGTGGCGCTGCAGCAGGCCTACAAGCTGCGCGACAAGGTGCGGGTCCAGGTCGGCCCCAACCGGATCGAGGAGTCCTCGCGGCCGCAGCTCTTCCTCTCGATTCCCCTGTTCGCGCAGGCCCGCTTCGGCCGCTGGAACGACATCATGAGCGAGCCGCAGCCGCGCGCCGAATACCTCTTCGAGACGGCCATCTGGCACTACGTGCGGGGACTCGCCCACTCGGCCACCGGCAACGTGGAGCAGGCCCGGGACCACCAGAAGCAGGTCGCCGGCATCGCGGCTGACGAGAACCTCCCCGGAATGGGGCGGGTCTCGGCCAAGGACATGCTGCGGCTCGCCGCCACCGCGCTCGAGGCGGACATCGTTTCACGCCACGACGCGCCGGCGAAGGCGATCCCGCTGCTCGAGGAAGCGATCAACATCCAGGACAACCTCGCCTACACCGAGCCGCCGCCCTGGTACGTGCCGATGCGGCAGACCCTCGGCGCGGTGCTGCTGGAGGCCGGTCAGCCCGACCACGCCGAAGTGGCGTTCCGCGAGGATCTCCGCCACTGGCCCGAGAACGGCTGGTCGCTCTTCGGGCTGCTCGAATCGCTCCGCGCCCAGGGCAAGACCGACGAGGCCAACCGGGTGCAGCGCCGCTTCCTCAGGGCCTGGAGCCGCGCCGACATCGTCCTCACCGCCGCGAGGTTCTGACCCCTCCGCCGACGGACGTAACGGCGCGCCGCCTACCTGGACCGCCGGTCTCCAGACCGCCACGTGTGGCGCAGCCCCACCCACCCGCACGGCGCTGCCGGCCTGGAACGCCGGTCTCCAGACCGGCACGCGCGGTGCTCCGCACCGCACACGTCACAACCCCACCCGGAAAGACGGCTCCCACCTCGGCGCGGCGCTCAATAGCGCAGGTGACGCACCGGCCTGGAACGCCGGTCTCCAGACCGGCACGCGCGGTGCTCCGCACCGCGCCCGGCGCAACCCCACGCGGCAAGGGTGACTCCCGCCCCGGCGTGGAGCTCAAGCGCGGAGGTCGCACCCACGGCGTTCCAGGCCGCCTCCGCCACTTCCCTGACGGGCGGCGTGCGCTCGTATCCCCGGCGCTTCGGCTTCAGGCCTGCCCCGCTTCCGAACCACTCGGCGCGGCCGACGCGGTTGGCAGGGTGATGACGAATTCGGCGCCGTCCCCGACCTCGGAGTGCACCGCCAGGGTACCCCCGTGGCCCCGGACGATGTCGTGGCAGAGGGAAAGGCCGAGACCGGTGCCCTTGTCCGTGTCCTTCGTGGTGAAGAAGGGCTCGAAGATCTTCTTCAGGTTGCTCTCCGGAATGCCCGGTCCGTTGTCCTTGATCCGTACCTCGACCTGACCGTTCTCCTTGCGGCTGCGGACCTGCAGTTCGGGCTGGTAGTTCGGATCCGAGTCCTCGGCGAGCTGCTTGTCGAACGTTGCCTGGCAGGCGTTGGTGACGATGTTCAGGAACACGCGGCTGAGATCCTGCGGCACCGCCTCGATCGCGCCGACGTCATCCCCGAAGTCCTTCTGGATGGTCATCTGGAACCGGCTGTCCACGGCGCGCATCGAATGGAAGGCGAGCGCGATGTATTCCTCGAGCATCGCATTGACCTCGGTCGGCCGCCGTTCGCCGCCTTCCTTCCGTGCGTGTTCCAGCATCCCGTAGACGATCGAGCTGGCCCGCTTCCCGTGGTGGACGATCCGTTCGAGGTTGCCTGACAGATCGCCGCTGATGTCCTCGATTTCCGCCCTGGACTCGTCGGGAATGTTCTCCTTGACGGTCTCCAGCTCTTCCTTCAGATCCTCCAGCAGTTCGCTCGAAACGTCGGCGAAGTTGTTGACGAAGTTCAGCGGGTTCTTGATCTCGTGCGCGATGCCCGCGGTCAGTTGGCCGAGGGAGGCCAGTTTCTCCTGCATCACCATCTGGTCCTGCGCCTTCTCCAGGTCGTCGAGGGTCTTCGCCAGTTCCTCGTTCTGGGCCTCCACCCGGGTCGCCAGTTCCTCGACCAGGTTGAGGCGCTGCACCTCGAGGGCGTGTTGCCGGAAGACTTCGAGCGCCTGCGCCATCTCCCCGACCTCGTCCTGGCCTCGGACTTCGATGCGCGTCTCCAGGTCGCCGCCGGCCATCCGGCGCATGGCCCGTGACAGCGCGGTGAGCCGGGCGATCAGGAATCGGCCGACGAAGAGCCACAGAATCAGCGCGGCGCTGCTGATCCCCAGGACGTTCAGGGCGACCAGCAGCGATCGCCCGAGGTTCAGGGCCGCCTCCGACTGATCGGTGGCGGCCAGCGCCTCCTGCTCCAGGCCGACCGTGAGGTTGCCCACGGCCACCTCGAGCGAGTCGGTGATGGACTCGTTGCGGGCGAGGTAGCCGAGTTGGTTCCGGAGTTCGGCCAGATACTCCCGCCGGACCGGGAAAGCGCCGTCCTCGGCCAGGCCCAGCTCATGGATGGCGTCCAGGGTCTGCCGCAGTTGTCGGGGCGCCCGGTCCCCGATCGTGTCAAGCGCCCGGAAGGTGCCGGCGGTGGCCGCCCGGAACCTTTCCTCCAGCGTCTCCACCAGTTCCAGGTCGTCCTGCACGACGACGTCGGCGATCAGGCTGCCCGCCAGGTTCCCGCGCGCGTCCACGGCGCTCAGCGCCTGCTGATACATGACTTCCACTTCCGCGCCGCGCACCTCCACCGGCGCCGGATCGTCGTCGAGTTCCCGGAGACCGGTCGCCATGTAGAAGACCTGGTCATCCAGCAGGGGAACAATCAGTTCGTTGAGTTCGCGGCTCCGGACCACGGTCGCTTCCTGGAGCTGGCTCAGCCGCTCCTGCAGCACGACGCCGCCTTCGACCGAGACCTGGATGTCCCGCAGGTTGCCGGCGAGGGCCTCGGAGAACTCCCGGAGTCCCTCCGTCCGCTCGCCGGCCCCCAGTTCGGAGGACAGCTCGATGATGCGCGCGGCGGCCTCCAGGAGGTCGAGACGGGGCGCGGAGTCGTCCGGCGCGCCCTCCGCCTCCGGGTCGGCCGCGAGCTGCCGATTGCGGGCCTCCGCCACCAGCCGGGGCGCGGCGGCGGCGAGGCTGGTGGCGAGCTGTCCGATCTGGACGGCGTTGGTCAGCGCCGGCACGTGCTCCGTGTTGATCTCGCGCTGGATCCGGCCGACCTGGAAGAACGCGACGAGCGCGATGATGCTGGCGATGAGGGTGAAGACGATGGCCGCGCCGAGGCCGGCCGCGATCTGGACGCGCAGGCTCTGGCGCAGCGCGAACTTCCGCCGCAGCCAGCCACCCTTTTCCGTGACCGCGGGCTCGGCCGCGGCCGCCGGCGGGTCTGACGGCCCTCCGTCGGCTCCTTCCGGTTCCGCGTTGCCCTCGTCGGCCGAAAGGGGCGTCTTCCCCGACAACGCTTCGCGGAGAGCTCCGACGATCGAGAGTCCGTCCGGCGCTTCCGGTCTTTTCTCCGACTCCGGCGGCGATTCCGCGGCGGCGGGACTCCCCTCGGAATCCGGAACGCCGTCCTGCCGGTCTTCGGAGTCTTTCTCGGCCATCCCGCTACCTCAGCGAGGTGAGGGGGCGCAACCTGCCGTTCGCTTCGATTCGGGTCAGGAAGACGCGGTCGGAGCCCTGCGTGTCACCGGGTCCGTAGGTCAGCGAGAAGCCGCCGAAGTCCAGGTTCCGGATCGTGGTGAGCGCCTCGAGGAAGCCGGCGCGGGTGGGATCGGGACCGGCCCGGTCGAGAACCTCGCCCGTCAGCCGGCCCGCGATGTATCCCTCGAGGGAGACGAAGCTCGGCGGGGCTCCCCGCTCCTGCCGCCGGAGCGCGTCGCGGTAGTTCCGCACCACCCGGAGGGAGTCGTCTTCGGGGAAGGGGACGACCTGGGTGATCAGCACCCCTTCGCCGGCCGGTCCGAGGTCGGCGGCGAGCGCTTCGCTCCCCACGAAGGAGATGTTCATCAGGATGGGGTTGAAATCAACGCGCCTGGCCCAGCGCACGAACTCCGCCACCGGGCGGTAGGCGCCGATGATGATCACCGCTTCGGGGTTCGCCCGGCGCAGTTCGAGCACGGCGATCTTGATGGCCGTCGTGTTCCGTTGGTACGCGGCCAGTCCGCCCAGCTCCCGCCGCCGGGCGGCGAGCGCCATCCGGACCCCCGTCAACCCCGCGTTCCCGTAGGAGTCGTCCTGATAGAGGACGGCGATCCGGGAGACCCCGAGGTCCTCAATCAGCCGTTCGACCATCTCGTCGGTTTCCTGGAAGTAGGAAGCGCGGATGTTGACCGCGGTCGGCGCCTCCTCCGGCTCCCGGAGGAACTCCGCGCCCGTGAACGGGCCGATGTAGGGCGCGCCGGCCTGGGCCGCGACCGGCTCGACCGCCCGTGAAGTCGGCGTTCCGACCGGGCCGATCAGCGCGAAGACGTTCTCCTCCTGCAGCAGCCGGCGGGTGTTCGCGAGCGCCGCCTCGGGCTCGTAGCCGTCGTCGAGCGAAACGAGTTCGAGCCGGCGGCCGTGGATTCCTCCCCGGCGGTTGATCTCGGCGAACGCGGCCTGGATGCCGAGCCGCATGCCCTGCCCGAGGGCGGCTGCCGGACCGCTCAGCGCCGCCGACTGTCCGAAGACGACGCGCTCCGGAGTGACTCCGGGAGTCGGTTCCCCGTCCTGGGCCGATGCGGGAACCAGGCCTCCCGAGGCCAGGGCGCCGGCCAGGGCGGGAATGGAGATCCAGCGGGGCCGGGACCGGCCGCTAGAACCGCGCATGGGCTTCAGTTCCCGAGATAGGCGAGCGTCAGGCAGGTGATGTCGTCGGATTGATGTTCACCGCCCGAGAAGACCCGCACCGCCTCGATGACGGCGCGGTTGATCTCCTCGGGGGACCGGTCGGCGACGCCCTCCAGCGTCTCTTCGAGGCGGTGGTTCTCGAACAACTCCTTGTCGGGAGCCTCGGCCTCGGGCACGCCGTCCGTGTAGAGGAAAACCCGGTCTCCCGGTTCGAGTTGCACCTTGTCCTCGGTGTAGGGGAAATCCGGTATGACCCCGAGCGCGATGCCCTGGGTGAGGGGGAGTTCCTGCGGTTTCCGGCCGGCGCGGACCAGGTACGGGGCGCAGTGCCCGGCATTCGCATAGATGAACGTGCCGTTCTCCGTGTCGAGGACCCCGAACAGCAGGGTCACGAACATGGCCCGCTCGTTGTCCTCCCCGAGCAGGTTGTTCACCTGGGTCAGCGCCTCCCCGGGAGAGAGGGCGCTCACCGCGTTCCCCTTGACGAGGGTCCGGCTGACCATCATGAAGAGGGCGGCCGGTACGCCCTTGCCCGAAACGTCCGCCATCACCACCCCCAGCTTTTCTCCGGGGAGGTGGAACACGTCGTAGAAGTCCCCGCCCACGTCCTGCGCCGGAGTCATGATCGCGTGCGTCTCGGCGCTCGAGGTGCATGGGAACCGCTGCGGCAGGATGGACATCTGCATGTCGCGGGCAACGCGCAGTTCCTGGTGGAGCGCCAGCAGTTGGGCCCGGTGCTTGAGCGCCTCGCGCATCATGGCGAGGTGGGTCATGGTCTTCTCGATGGTGAGTTCGAGATCCTTGAAGTCGATCGGCTTGGTGACGAAGTCGAACGCGCCGCGGTTCATGGCGGTACGGATGTTCGCCATGTCGCCGTACGCGGAGACCACCACCGCGCGGCACTTCGGGCGGACCGTCCGCAGCTCGTTCAGCAGCGTCAGACCGTCCATCCGGGGCATGTTGATGTCCGTCATGATGAGCTCGATTTCCGGGTGGTCTTCGAGGGCCTCGAGCGCCTGAACCCCGTCGTGCGCGAACACGAAACGCATTTCGTCCTTGCGGATGCGGCGGCGGAACCGCTGGCGGATCAACGTCTCGAGATCTGGTTCGTCGTCGACCACCAGGATCGTGCAGGGCTCATTCATGAACTTGAAATTATCTCACGCCCGGACCGAACCTCCCGGCGAACGGGCGGGAGGGACGGGACCTCCACGCGGTGCGGGCCTCCACCCGCCTCTACAACGTGCCGCACGAGGTGGACCGCCGGCTCGCGAGCGGCCGCCAAATCGCCGCCAACCCGGCGGACTACACGTAGCGAAACGCCGGCCCTCGGAGCGCGAGGAGCGCCGGTCTGAAGACCAGGTCTGAAGACCGGCGCTCCAAGGTCCTCCGCTCAGCCTCCCACCGGGGGCTTCCTCAGATGGAAGTCGGTGACCTGCTGGTAGGCGTGCGCCAGGGTCAGGATCTCGGTGTCCCCGTAGAGCTTCCCGGTCATCCGCAGACTGGTCGGGGACCCCTCGTGGTAGCCGTTCGGCATGCAGACCTCGGGGTGTCCGGTCAGGTTCGTGAGGCCCAGATTCGACCCGATGAAGAGGTCCAGGTCTCCGAACGCCTCGTCGAACTCCCGCATGATCCGGGTGCGTACCCGCATCGCCTGGATGTATTCCACCGCAGGGACGAACCGGTTGGTGCGGAAGGTGTCCGGCCAGCGGCTCTCCTCCGGGGGTTCCTTCATGGCGAGGTCGGCGCCGCTCCGGGCCAGCGCGTCGTGCGCGGCGGCGGACTCGGCGGACAGGACGAAGGAGAGGTCGTTCCAGTCGAGTTCCGGGAGGTCGAACGGCGTGATGGTGATTCCCGCCCCGCGCAGCGCCTCGATGGCCGCGCGCGTGTTCTCCTGCGCCGTGCGGCGGGCCGCCGCCTGGTCCGGGTTCTCCGGGTCGTCCTCGATCTCGTCCTCGACCGCCGCCCGGTCGTAGCCCACCCGGAGCGCCGTCGGGTCGGCGGACGCGTCCCAGGCGAAGGGCGGGTCCTGGACCGCCCGGTCGAGGTCGTCGGCGCCCCGGATGGCCTCGAACACCAGCGCGCAGTCCTCGGCGCTCCGGCACATGGGACCGATCTTGTCCATGGTCCACGAGAGCGCCATGGCGCCCGCCCGGCTGACCCGGCCGAAGGTCGGACGGTGCCCGGTGATGCCGTTGCGGGTGGACGGCGAGATGATGGAACCGCGCGTCTCGGTGCCGATGGAGAACCCCACCAGCCCGGCCGCGGTCGCCGACCCCGGCCCGGCGGAGGAGCCGCTCGACCCCTGTTCGGTGTTCCAGGGGTTCCGGGTCCGGCCCCCGAACCAGCGGTCGCCCGACGCCAGCGCGCCCATGGTCAGCTTGGCGACGAGGACCGCGCCCGCTTCGGTCAGCTTCGTATAGACGGTGGCGTCCTCGTTGATCTCCTGGTCGCGGTAGGGAGAGGCGCCCCAGGTGGTCTTCGTCCCCCTGACCGCCAGCAGGTCCTTCGCGCCCCACGGGATGCCGTGGAGCGGTCCGCGGTAGTTGCCGGCGGCGATCTCCTCGTCGGCCCGGGCCGCCTGCTCGCGGGCGAGGTCCTCGGTCAGGTTCACCACGCACAGCAGCACCGGATCGAATTCCCGGAGCCGCGCCAGGTAGAGCTCGGTGAGTTCGGTCGAGGTGACCTGGCGGGTCTCCACGAGCCGCGCGAGGTGGGTGACCGGCAGGAAGGCGAGGTCGGTGTCCGACTCGGGACGGGAGACCTCGGGCCGGGAAGCCCGTACGCCGCCCGCGGTTTCGGGCATCGGCTTCCCGGGCGGCAGCGGATGGAAGACGAACGACGGCGGCAGGTGGTTGTGGATCTCCGGATCCCGGATGCCCTGGTAGGCGTCCAGCGGACTCCGCTCGCCGTTCAGCCGCTCGGCCACCAGCGCGAGTTCGTCGTCGGAGAACTCCAGTCCGGCGAGCTGCTGGGCGGTGCGCAGCATGCCGATCGACACGGTGTCCGCGTCTCCGGCGCAGGCGGTGAGCGCCCCGGGGAGCAGGGTGGAACCGAGCCCCAGCCCGGAGAGTCCGGCAACGAACCGGCGGCGGTTCCAGTCGAGGCGCTCCGGTCCGGACGGCGGTGCGGAAACGGGAGGAGAGGGTTGGTCGGCCATGAGGCGATTGTGCTCGCTTAGGCTTCTCGCCGCCAGCGCCCCAAGGAAGTCCCATGAGCATTCCCGAAACTCTCCGCGTTCATCTGGCGACCGACCCGAGCGAGTCCGGCCATTACCGGCTGGACCGCGAGCGCTTCGAGAGCGCGGGAAAGGCCTTTCCCGACGCCTTCCGCCGCCTCCGTCCCAGCTATTCGGACGACGAGGCCGGCTTCGTCCGGGGGGTCCGCGACGCCGACGTGCTCATCGGCTGGAAGTTCCCGCGGCCGCGTCTCGCCGAGCGCGCTCCGAAGCTCCGCTGGGTGCAGCTCATCGGCGCCGGGGTGGATCACCTCTATCCGCTGGACTGGCTTCCGGCCGGCGTCAAGCTGATCACGGCGAGCGGGGTCCACACGAAGAAGTCCTTCGAGTACGTCCTGATGGGCCTCATCGCCCTCCACACGCGGCTGCCCCGGCTCGCCGAGCACCAGCGGGCGCGGACCTGGAAGAAGATCCAGACGGGGACGCTGCCCGGGAAGACGGCGCTCGTGATCGGGCTGGGCGCGGTGGGTACGGGCGCGGCGGAGGCGGCGCGGACGCTCGGCATGCGGGTGCTCGGTGTCCGCCGCACCGGGCGTCCGCACCGGTTCGTGGATGAACTCTTCGGCCCGGACGAGCTGCCGAAGGCGCTGCCGCGCGCCGACTACGTGGTGCTCGCCGCGCCGCTGACGTCCGACACGAAGGAGATCCTCGGGGAACGGGAACTCGCGCTCCTGCCGGAGGGAGCGGGGATCGTGAACCTGGGCCGGGGCCGGCTGATCCACCAGGCGGCTCTCGACGCCGGGCTCCGCAGCGGTCGGCTCGGGGGCGCCTTCCTCGACGTGGTCTGGCCCGAGCCGCATCCCCCCGAGAGCACCCTCTGGGACGCTCCCAACCTCTTCATCACCCCCCACGTCGGGGCGGACGACATCGAGAACTACATACCGCTGGTGTTCTCGATCGCCCTCGACAACCTGGCCCGCTTCTTCGCGGGCCGCCGCCTCCGGAACGTGGTGAACCGGCGCCGGGGCTACTGACGGACCGTCAGTCGGCGTCCGCCTCGTCCACCACGCCGTTCCGGAGGGTCCCGACCCCGCCGATCTCCACTTCGACCACGTCGCCGGGCTTCATGAAGAGCTGCGGATCGCGGGCGAAGCCCACGCCGGACGGTGTGCCGGTGGCGATCACGTCCCCGGGATGCAGGGGATGGATCCGGGACAGGTAGGCGATCAGTTCGCGCACCGGATAGGTCATCTGCGAGGTGTGGCTCGCCTGCACCACCTCGCCGTTCAGCCGGGTCCCGATGGGAAGGTCCTGCGGATCGGGCACTTCGTCCGGGGTGACGAGGAAGGGGCCGAATCCGCCGGTCCGCCAGAAGTTCTTGCCGGGTCCGAACTGGCTGCTGTGTCCCTGGTAGTCGCGCACCGAGGCGTCGTTGAAGCAGGCGTAGCCCGCCACGTGGTCGAGGGCGGACGCTTCGGCGACGTGCCGCGCGGTGCGGCCGATCACCACCGCGAGTTCGGCCTCGTAGTCGAGCTGGTGGGAGACCGCCGGGCGCACCAGCGCCTCTCCGTGCCCGAGCAGGCTGGCCGGAAACCGGGTGAAGAGGGTGGGGTAGTCGGCCTTCGCCCGTCCCGTTTCGAGCCGGTGGTCCTCGTAGTTGAGGCCCACGCACCAGAGCGCCCCGGGGCGGGGGATCGGAGGCAGGAACCGGACGTCGGCGACGCGGGGCGCGGTCGCCCAGTCAGCGTCCACCCCGGGCAGGGGAGCGGCCAACCGCTCGGCCAGGGTTCCGGCCCCGTCGAGCGGCAGGTAGCGGGCCCCGTCCGGAGAGACGGCGGCGACGGTTTCACCCCTTCCGGGGACGAGCAGGGTGGCATAGCGCATAGCGCGGGGGATGCTACCGATGTCGGCTGCAAACCCGCTACGCGGCCCGCCGGCCTGGACCGCCGGTCTCCAGACCGGCACACGCAGCGCTCCGCGCTGCGCCCGTCCCAGCCCCACCCGGCAAAGGCGGCCCCCACCCCGGCCTGGAACGCCGGTCTCCAGACCGGCACAGCGGTGCTCCGCACCGCGCCCGTCGCAACCCCACCCGGAAGAGACGGCCCCCGCCCCGGCTTGGACCGCCGGTCTCCAGACCGGCACACGCAGCGCTCCGCGCTGCGCCCGTCCCCACGCCATACGCGACCACCAGTGTGCAAGAGTTGGTGTCTCCCGACTGCGGAAGGAGAGGGTGTCTCTTGACCGGAGTAGCTGGTCGTCCGGGAGGAACATGTCGCCGTAGCCGATTCCCGGGAGGAACCTGCAGCAGTAGCGCGGTCCGCATACGCGTCGTGAGGAGGGGTGGAGTTACGACGTGCGCGGCGCGGAGCGCCGCTGTGCCGGTCTGGAGACCGGCGTTCCCAGCCGGCGCGCCACCCGGGTGGTCTGGAGGTCCACGGTGCCAGCCGTAGGCGTCGCGAGGGTTGGTGAGGTTGGGACGTGCGCGACGCGGAGCGCCGCTGTGCCCCGGCGTTCCAGGCCGTTGCGTCAGGCGGGGTGGGCGGGGTCCTACCGGTCTGCGTTCTGCACCCGGGCCAGGGCGCCCGCGAAGGCCGCCGGTTCCCCGTTCCATTCGCCGCCGGGAGCGGGGACGAAATCGGGCGGCGGCGGCCCCGGGTGGACATAGAACGCGACCGGCTCGGTCTCGCCCTCCGGCACCACTTCCACCCGCCGGTAGCCGAACTGCCCTTCGAAGGCGTCGAGCTCTGACACCGTGTCCGCGTCCACCCGGTAGGTCTCCACGACGACCGGGTTGACCTCCCGGGCGGAGACCAGCATCGGGTACTCCTCGTTGCCGAAGAGCCGAAAGGGGATCCGGACCGCGCCTGCCCGGACGAACTCGGCGCCGTCGAGGAACGCGGCGTGGTTCGCGTGCCCGCGCTTCAACGTGCCGTAAACGGCGACGAGAGCGCGGTTCGAAGTCGGCCCCATCACTCCCCGGCGCGGTACGCCACTTCGCCGCCCACGATCGTGATCGCCACCTTCGCATCCAGGATCTCGTCGTCCGGCACCGTGAGGATGTCCCCGGTGAGGACGACGATGTCCGCGTACTTCCCCGGCGTCAGGCTGCCCTTCACGTCCTCCTCGAAGGCTGCCCAGGCGTTCGCCATCGTGTAGGAATAGAGCGCTTCCTCGCGGGTGAGGACTTCTTCCGGGTAGAACCGGGTCCCGTCCGCCAGTTCGCGGGTCACCGTCGCGAAGTAGCTGGGAATGGGATCGAGGTCCTCCACCGGGGCGTCGGTCCCGTTGGTCACCACCGCCCCGCTGTCGAGGAGCGACCGCCAGACGTAGGCGCCGGAGCGCGCCCGCTCGTCGCCGAGCTTCTCGGGCACCCAGGGGCCGTCCGAGGTGGCGTGCACGGCCTGCATCGAGGCGATCACTCCCAGTTCACCGAACCGCGGGATGTCGTCCGGGTGGATGTGCTGCGAGTGTTCGATGCGGAACCGCAGGTCCGCACCGCTCACTCCGGCCGCCCCGAAGGCCCGTTCGTAGGCGTCGAGGATCTCCCGGTTGCCCCGGTCGCCGATCGCGTGGGTGTTCACCTGGAAGCCGTGCCCGATCGCGATCCGGGCGGTCTCTTCGATGTCGGCGACCTCGTCAATGACCAGTCCGACGCTCGACGGCATGTCGTCGTAGGGCTCGAGGAGCCAGGCGCCGTGCGCGCCGAGCGCCCCGTCCACCACCCGCTTGATGGACCGCACGGTGAGGAACCCGCCGGCGTGGTTCGTCATCAGGTAGTCCGGAAGCCGGGCGTCCATCTCTCCGTTCGACTGGCCGCGGACCATCACGTAGAGGCGCACCGGAAGCTCTCCGGCTTCCGCCATCTCCCGAAAGAAATCAATCATCGCGAACGAAGAACCCGCATCCTGGAAGGACGTGACCCCCTTCCGCAGGGATTCCTCGGCGGCCAACCGGAGCTGCAGCTCCAGTTCGGCCCGGATCTCTTCGTCGCTCCGCTCCGCCATGGCCCGGTCGCGGGCGCGGGCGACGAGGCGTTGGGCCGTCTCCCGCAGCGCGCCGGTGGCGTTGCCCTCGGCGTCGCGCACGATGGCGCCTCCCGGCGGGTCGGGGGTGTTCCGGTCAATCCCGGCCAGTTCCATCGCGAGCGCGTTCGCGAAGGCGGCGTGGCCGCTCGCGTGGCGGAGCAGCACCGGGTTCTCGGGGGAGATCTCGGAGAGGCCGAGGTGGTGCGGCAGGTCCTCGACCGCGCCTCCCGGGACCTCGTCCCACTTCTCCTGGTGCCAGCCGCGGCCTTCGATCCAGCCTCCGGGAGCGGCCTCGGCGACCGCCTCGGCCACCATGTCCACGATCCGGTTCCAGTTGGCGGCTTCCCCCAGCTTCAGGATCATCTGGGCGTTCCCGACGCCCATGAAGTGGCCGTGGCCCTCGATGAACCCGGGGATCGCGAGACGGCCGTCGAGCTGGATCACCTCGGTGTCCGGGCCGGCGGTCGCCTCGATCTCCGCGGTGGTGCCCAGGGCCGCGATCTTTCCGTTCCGGACGGCCACCGCTTCCGCTTCGGGATGGTCGGGGTCCACGGTGACCACCCGGCCGTCCAGCAACACCAGGTCGGCGGGCCCGCCGATGTCGGGGGCCTGCGGACCACAGCCGGAGGAAAGGAGAAGCGAGGCGGGAAGAACGAGAAAGGACAGGAAACGCATGCGAGACCTCCGCGGGACCGGAAAGGGTAGCGAGGTCGCGGTTCTTCGTTAGAGTGGCGCTCCATGCGCACGCTCCGCTCCCTCTACGCCTGCCTTTTGCTCCTCCTGGCGCCCGCGACCGCCGCCGCCCAGTGGTACCCCGAGCCCGACCTCGTGCTCACCGGCGCCGAGGTGCGGACCGTGGACGCGGAGGACTCGCTGGCCGAGGCCCTCGCCATCAAGGACGGCCGGGTGGTGGCGGTGGGGTCGGCCGCCGGAGTCGCCGCCGTCTCCGGCCCCAACACCCGCACGGTGGACCTCTCCGGGAAGACGGTGATCCCCGGCATCCAGGACTCGCACATCCACTTCCTCTCGCTGGGCCGCGACATCACGACCGGGGTGGAACTGAGTTACGCGGAGTCGGCCGAAGACATCGTCGCCGGGGTGCGCGCCCGGATTGCCGAGAGCCGGATCCCCGCCGGCGAATGGGTGGTCGGCCGGCGCTGGGACCAGTTCAAGTACCCGCGGATGGTTACCCGCTGGCAACTCGACGAGGCCGCTCCCGAGAACCCGGTGGCGCTCTACCGCGTCTATCGGGGCGTCGCGGTCAACACCGAGGTCTTCCGGCGGATGGGGATCGAGGACGGCGACTCCTCCACCTGGCCGTCGTGGTGGCTCGAGAATCCCGACAACTTCACCTTCGAGGACCAGATCCTGCGCGAGTCGCGCGAGCTCACGGTGGACGGCGAGACCGTCACCCGGGAGGTCCCCACCGGCGTGTTCCTCGGGTCGCGGGCTTCGCGCCTCGTGACCGAGCGGCCCCCGCCCGACGACTTCGAGGACGACGTGGAGAGCGTCCGCCTGGGGGTCGAGGAACTGCTGTCACTGGGAATCACCTCCATCGTGGACCCCTCGTCCCGGATGGGCCACAACATGCGGGTCTACCAGGAGGCCTTCAACCGCGGGTACCTGCGGCTGCGCATCGCCGCCGTGTACGAAGGGACCTTCAACACCCACGCCCCCGAGGCGATCTCCACCCACCTCGACGGGATCAAGGTCAACAACCTCGGCGACCGCTTCCTCCGCTGGCGCGGGGTCAAGGTGTACGGCGACGGGGGGGTGGGGACCCGGAGCGCCTGGATGTCCGAGCCCTTCCACATGTGGGACGAGCTCGAAGGCGAGCGCAACCTCGGCAACCCGGTGGTCGAGAGCTATCCGGAGCGGGAGGCGCAGTACCGCGCCATCCGCAGCCACGGCTGGGACCTCCACACCCACAGTTGCGGGGACCAGGCGATGCGGCAGACCGTGGACCTCTACATGAAGCTGCTCGACGAGATGCAGGAAGAAAGCGGGGAACTCCCGGACCTCCGCTGGAGCGTGATCCACGCCTACTTCCCCATCGAGCCCAAGACGCGGGTCCTCGACGACATGGCCCGCTACGGCATCGTGGCCGCCACGAACCCGGTCTTCAACTGGCAGCAGGGTTTCTCGTTCGCCGCGAACTCGGGTCCCGAACGGATGGCCCGCCTCCAGCCCTTCCGCAGCTACCTGCGGGGCGGTGTCATCATGGCCTCCGGCTCCGACTACGGCGTGACCACCCACAACCCCTGGATGGGGTTCTACGCGCTGCTGACCCGGAAGGACCAGAAGACCGGGGTGGCGCACGGCGAGGACGAGACGGTCACCATCGCGGAGGCGCTCCGTTCCTACACCTGGAACGGCGCCTTCCTGACCCACGACGACGAGGAACGGGGCAGCCTGGAGCCGGGCAAGCTGGCGGACCTCGTGGTTCTCGACCTGCCCGGGCTGGATGCGCTCGAGGAAGACCCCGAGCTCCTCTTCTCCATGCGCGACCGCATCGTCGCGACGATGGTGGAGGGGGAGGTCGTGTTCGGGGACCTGTGGTCGCAGTAGCGGGCAATTGCGGGTTGACATGCCGCCCGGGCGGCGGTACAAACCGGAACAGAGAAACGGCAATGACCCATTCTCGGAAAGGGGGTCGGAAATGACCGCACCGCCGGACGACTTTGCGCTCCGGGCCCCGACGGGGGTTCCGGGAGGGTCTGAAGAGGACTTCCCGAGCCGCACCGGGGCCCGGAACTCACGGGACGAGTTCCCGGGGTCCTGACCACTGACGACGGCAGAAGCGGGGCCGACGGTCCGGGGCAGGAGCGCAGACAGCGCCCGCCCCGACCGCTCCGCACTGCGATGAGGCCCAGCGCCTTCCGAGGGACCCCGGGGCTCTTTTCTGTACGCGGCGGCAATTTCCTGGCGCTCGCGGTCCTGCTGGGGGCCGTCGCCGGCCTCTCCTGCGACGCCCGCCTCTACCTCTACATCCACGGGGGGCGCGAGACGCTCCTCCCGGGACGCGTCTACGGCGACGCGCTGGTCACGCAGGGTTTCCTGGCGTCCGTCCCGCCGGGCCGGGGACTGCCGCCCGGCGAGCCGCCGCGCCGCTTCGTCCTCCGGCATCCGCTGCGCCCGCCCGACTGGAACGGCACCCTGGTCATCGGGGCGCATCGCGGCCTCGGGGGGATCCGGCGCGGCCTCGACGGCGCCGACCTCGGGAGCGGCGAGACCGAGCTCGACGACCTGATCGGCTGGTGGGCGCTCGACCGGGGGTTCGCCTGGGCGAGTTTCGACCGGGCCGGGGTCGGCGCGGGCCCCGACGGCTACCGGCTCACCGAGGCGTTCGCCCGGTTGATGTTCGACCAGATCCGGCCGCGCCTCGCGATGGACCCCGACCGGACGATCCTCCTCGGCTACGGGGAAGGGGGCGGGCTGGCGCGCTACGGCGCGGCGGCGACGGACGAGACCTTCGCCGGGGTGGTGCTGGTGGCCGCGACGCTCGGTGATCCGGAGGGAGCGTCCCGCCGGCGGAGCGCCCGCCTCGCCCTCGCCGCGGATCGGAACACATCCGACGCGGGCCTCGCCGCCTACGCTTCGGCTGCCGGGATCGGTGTCGAGGGAAGCCGGTTCTGGCCCTTCTACGACGCCGTCGCCGCCGCGCCGAGCCCGGTGCTGCCCGCGCCGCCCGCCGCCCTCGAGCGCCCGGTCATCGAGGTCGTCGGGACCCTCGACGATTTCGTGCTGCCGGAAGTGCTCGCCTACCGCGACCGCATCCAGGCGGCCGGGATGGCCGGGGCCCACGAACTGCGCCTCGTCCCGGGAGCCTGGGGCGTCGGCCCCGGGGACGACGCGGTCGAGGAGCTGCAGGCCTGGGCGGCGGAACTCGGCCTGTCCGAAGCGGACCGCGCGGCGCTTGCCTCCGGGCGGAGCCTCGCGCCCGAGGTCCAGCGAGCCCTGACGGACCTGGACGCGCGCCTGCGGGATCCCCCCGGATAGTCCTCGGTGGCGGCGAGGAAGCGTCCGGCGCGGGCCTTCGGCGTCCTGCTCGCCGGAGCGATGTTCGCTTCGACGGCCTATCTGCTGGTGCTGTCCATCACGCCGCTCCTCTCCCGGCGATACCTCCCGGACTCCGCCTGGATCGGCCTCCCGAACGCCGCCCTGATCCTCGGGGTGGCGGCGGGGACCCCGATCCTCACCTGGCTCTTCTCGCGGCGCGGCCGGCCTCTCGCCCTGGGGCTCGGCCTCGGCTTCGCCGGTTGCGCCGCGGTGGGCCTCGCGCTCTCGGCGTGGTGGGAGGCGGGCTTCGCCGTCCACTTCGGTGCGAGCCTGATGCTCGGGTGCGGCTACGCCGCCTATCACCTCACCCGCTATACGGCGGCCCTCCTGGTCCCCCCGAGCAAGAGCGGGCGGGCGATCGGGCTGGTGGTCTGGATGGCGGTCGCCGGCGCGTTCATCGCCCCGCTCATCTTCGGATGGATCGAACGGATCGTCGGAGTCGGCGAGGACGAGGCGTTCCCGCTGGCCTACCTGTGTGCGGCGGGCTTCTACGGCCTCGGCGGGATCCTCTTCCTCAGGAGCCGGTCCCTCCGGGCGCGGCCTTCGTTGGGAGTCCAGCGCATCGAGCCGATGGCCGCTCCCGCGGCTCTGATCTCCAGGACATCACCTCTCGGGCGGACGTTCGGGCTCGCCATCGTCTCGCTGGCCGCGGCGCAGGCCTCGATGATGATCGTCATGACCATGGCCCCACTCCAGATGATGGGCAGCGGGGGTTCCCTGGCCGGTCTCGGAGCCATGATGGGCGCCCACAACCTGGGCATGTTCGCCCTGTCCCCGGTGGTCGGCCTGCTTTGCGACCGCTTCGGGGAGCGTCCCATCATTGCCCTCGGCGGCGCGACGCTGGTGGCGGGGGGCCTGCTCGCCGCGTTCGGTCCCGGCGGTGGTCTGGAACTCGGGATCGCGCTCTACCTCGTGGGTCTCGGCTGGTCCCTCGCTTTCGTGGCGGCGAGCACGCTGATTTCCGAGGGTCCGGATTCACCGGCCAAGGTCCGCCGGCAGGGGCTCGCCGATTCGCTGAACTGGCTGGGCGCCGGCGTGGCGTGCGTGGTCTCCGGGGTCCTGATGACCCAGCTCGGGTTCCAGGCGGTGGCCTTCGCGGGGGTGGCGATGGGGGCCGTCTCGCTGGTGGCCGCGGGGGCCGCGCGGGGACATCCGAGCCCCGAAAGACACTCCCGCACGGCCGATCAGGGCGGCGGGTAACCCAGGACGCGGTAGTCGCCGTCCGTGATGAGGCGGACGGAGACGTACACCCCGAGCAGTCCGCCCGCCATCCAGGGGGAGTTCGGCGCCAGGATCCAGGTGTACAGCTCCCGCCGGCTGATCCGCTCTTGCCGTCCCGCCACGAAGAAGCTGACCAGATAGACCGACGCCCCGTACATCACCTGCCAGAACAGGATGACGCCGACGACGCCGGTCAGGACGGCGGGGAGGACCTGGAAGGTGCAGGCGACGTACACGATGAGCGTGGGGACCGGAGTGAGAAACCCGTTGACGATGTCCACGTTGAATCCGAACGTGCGGCGGTCCGCGTAGGAACTGTCGTACTGGGCGTAAGCCGCCCAGACGTCGGCCCACACCGTCGGCGAAAGCATCCGGACCAGCGGGACCCTCGCCCGGAGGAATTCGATGGCCGGAGTCCGGCCCGTCCTCTTCCTCCACTCGCGCCAGTGCGCGGTGCGCATCTCGACGAGGTCCCGCCGGAGGAAGAGACAGATCTCCCAGTAGCAGATCAGCAGATTGATGGAGAGGAACAGGCTGAGGACGGAATGAAGGGCGTTCAGGTCCCCGTATGCCTGGTGGCGGGCCCCGATGCCGACAACGGTCAGGGTCGCGACAACCAGCGCCGCGAACAGGCCCGGCGGCATCGTCAGGCCGCCAGATAGCGCTCTTCCAGCACCCGCCGGTGATGGACGGCGTGCCCCACCGTGAGGAAGCAGATCGCCCGCACGGTGGCGCGGGCGCCGCTCGCCTCCCCGCTCCGCTCGAGCGCGGTCGCGTCGAACGACCGCATGAGGCTCACGGTGGCGTGGCGGATCGTCTCCAGTTCGTCGAGCAGGGATCCCAGGGAGCGTTCCCGGTGGTTGGACGCGGCCACGTAGGGATCCTGTTCCATACCCGGCAGCGGCGTGTCGTCACCCCGGGCGAAGCGGAGCGCCCGCACCGACATGATGCGCTCGACATCGGCGATGTGTCCCACGACCTCGCGGATGGACCATTTCCCCGGCGCGTATCCCCGGGCTGACGCCTCTTCGGAAACGCCGGCCAGGCGGGAGCGGAGCGCCTCCATTTCCTGAAGCGCCGCCTGCGGGAGATCGTCGCCGTCCGGTACCTGGCGCACATAGCCGTGGTAGTAGTCGGCGCACTCGTCGGGTTGGGGTCTGGTCCACATCCGCGGCATCGTAATCGAGGTGCGCCGGTACTATCCGGGGCTATCTCCGGAGGCTCTGTCCATGCGCTCTTCTACTCTCCGTCTCGCTCTCGGCGGCGCCCTGCTGTCGCTCCTGGCCCTTTCCTGTGCCGGGCCGGTGAACGTCGAGGTCGAACCACCGGAACCCGAGAAGTCCCGCCTCAGCGGCCGCATCCCTCCGGTCGGCCCCTACTCCGCGGGAATCGAGTCCGGGAGCCTGGTGTTCCTGGCGGGTCAGATCGCGCTCGACCACGAGGGCGGCGGACTCGTCGAGGGCGGTATCGCGGAGCAGACCCATCAGGTCATGCAGAACCTGCAGGCCGTTCTCGAAGAGGCCGGTCTCGGTTTCGGGGACGTGGTCCGGAGCGGCGTGTTTCTCGCGGACGTGAACGATTTCGGAGCGATGAACGAGGTGTACGCCTCCTATTTCCCCGAGGGGGCGATCCCGCCGGTGCGCACCACGGTGGCGGTGGCCGGCATCCCGCTCGGCGCGCTCCTCGAAATCGACATGATCGCGGTCCGCTGACCGGACGCTTCGTCCGCCGTAACCCCGGCTCGAGCGCGGCTGGAGCGTGACCAGCGGCAACCGCGGCGCCGGCCTCGGTCTGTCCCTGTGGACCGGCGGTCTGTTCGTGGTGGCGAACATGATCGGGACGGGGGTCTTCACGAGCCTCGGCTTCCAGGTCGCGGCGGTTCCCTCGGCCTTCCCGGCGCTCCTGCTCTGGGTCGTCGGCGGGTTGGTCGCGCTCGCCGGAGCGCTCGTCTACGGCGAACTGGGCGCGGCGCTGCCCCGTTCCGGGGGCGAATACAACCTGCTCCGGCGGAGCTTCCACCCGGCGGCGGGATTCGCCGCCGGCTGCGTTTCCGCGACCATGGGCTTCGCGGCGCCCACCGCGCTCGCGGCGGTGGCGATGGCCACCTACCTGCGGCCGCTGTTTCCCGGCATCGAGCCGGTCCACTTCGCGGCGGGGACGGTGATCGCCTTCACCGCCGTGCACTCCCTCCCGGTCGGCTGGGGCAGCGGGATCAACAACGCCCTCACCGCCGCCAAGATCCTGCTGGTCATCGCCTTCTGCTGCCTGGGGTTCTGGGCTGGCGGGGTCTCGACGCCGCTCATTCCGAAGCCGGGGGACTTCGGACTGCTGCTGAGCCCGGGGTTCGCGGTCTCGCTGGTGTTCGTCTCCTATGCCTACACCGGCTGGAACGCCGCGGTTTACATCGTCGGGGACCTGAAACGTCCCGACCGGCTCGCCCGGGCGCTGGTGGCCGGCACGCTGCTCGTCACCGTCCTCTACGTCCTGGTCAACTTCGTGATCCTGCGGGCCGTCCCGCTGGAGGATCTCGCCGGCAGGATCGAGATCGGGTACCTGGCGGCGGAGCGCATCCTCGGCGCCGCCGGGGGCCGGGTGATGGCCGCGGTGCTCGGCCTGGTCCTGGCCTCCACGGTGAGCGCGATGGTCTTCCTCGGCCCGCGGGTGGTCCGGGCGATGGGAGAGGACGAGCCCTTCCTCCGGTCCCTGGGACGCGCGACGCCGGGAGGGGTTCCGCACCGCGCGCTGCTCCTGCAGCTCGGCATCACGCTCGTGCTGCTCTATTCAGGGACGTTCGAGCAAATCCTGCTCTACGCCGGGTTCACCCTGAACCTGATGACGGCCGCCGCGGTTGCCGGCGTCTTCCGGCTGCGCGCTGGAAAGATCCCGGGCGCGATCCCCGGACGGTTCCGGACCCCGCTCTACCCGGCCGTCCCGCTCTTCTTCCTGGGGATGAGCGCGTGGACGCTGGGCTACACGCTGCTGGAGCGGCCCGGGGAGTCACTGCTGGGGCTCGCCACCGCGAGCGCCGGGGCCGTCCTCTACCTGGTGGCGAAGCGGCGCTAGCGAGCGTGGGAGCGCCTGCCGGAGGCCGGCGCTCCCGGGGTTTTCTTCCTACAACCGCCGGCGCGGGTTGATCATCGTCCGCCACATGTGGGCGGAGGGGCTGTTGTCGTACCCCAGCCCTTCCTTCGGCTGCTTGAAGTGCCGGCCGATGATGTCCACGAAGGGATCAATCGAGACCTCGACGCCCCGCTCGAAGCTGTAGTCGTCGTGCATGGTGATGGATCGCGCCTCCATGTACCACTTGTGGTTGCGGGCGTATTCGTAGGCAGCCTTGATGTAGGGCTCCGGCTCGTGGTCGGCGCCGAACATCCGCACGTACATCTCGGGGTACTCGTAGCCCACCGACGCGTCGGGGAAGAAGCGCAGCGCCTGGTGGTAGCGGATGGCCCAGGAGACCTTCTCGGGCACGTACGGCTCGAGCAGTTGGGCGCCCCACCAGCCGTGGTCCGCCCGCACCAGGTTCATCACCGAGAGGTCGTGCAGCAGACAGGCGAGGATGATCTCCTCGCTCATGCCGTGCTTCATCGCCCGCGTGGCGCTCTGCAGCACGTGGGAGGCCGGCGCGAACCGGTGCTCGAAGAAATCCACGAGCGTCGGCTTCGCCGGCATGATCGAGAGAGGTTCCTCGTCTTCCGACTTCGCGAGCGGCGGACGCTCCGGAGCTTCGAGCAGGTGCATCATCTCGTGCTCGAGCGCTTCGGCGCGGTCGTTCACGCCCACGATGCCGGCGCCGCTCACCGTAGCGGCGGCCTTCAGAAAGAGTCTGCGATCCATGTCGTTCGCCTCCGTTGTCAGGCTGCGCGTTCCCCGCTGGCGGGAGTCGTGGGGGTCGGCGGCTCCAGGAACCACGGCGGCCCGGCGAGTTGGCCCTCGATGCGCGCCAGGCGTTCCCCGAGGACGCGTACTTCGCCGCGAAGACCGCTGATTTCGCCGCGAAGACCGCTGATTCTGCCGCGAATCTCGCTGCGAAGCCCGCTGATCTCGCTGCAGATGGCGCGTTCCCCGTTCAGGATGATCGCGGCCAGCGCGACCCCGACTCCGATGACGGAGAGGATGGTGCCATCCATCTGGCTAGTATAGGAAAAACTCCGGACGCACGTCCGATTCCCTCGTCGTCCTGCCGCCTGATCCCCGATCCCCTCTCCCGCCGCCAGATCCTCGGCGCCGCCACCAAGCTCGTTTCCGGTCTCGCCGCCGGCGGCGCCGCGGCCTGCGCCGGGCGGCCGGTTCCCGCCCCCCGGACCACGCCCGACCCGCTGCCGCGCCCGGCTTTCTGCCTCCCGGCGGTCAACGTTTCCCGCGACCGGATCATCCGCACCGTCGTCGGGCTCCGGCCGTACCGCCCCTCGGGCTTTCGGGTGGAGAGCGAGGACCTCGGCGGGGGCCGGATCCTGGTCCACAACTACGGCCATGGCGGCGCCGGGGTGACCCTCTCCTGGGGCAGCGCCTGGCTCGCCGTCGAGGAATTGATCGGCGACGCTCCGCCTCCAGCGAGGGTGGCGGTGGTCGGCTGCGGGGCGGTCGGACTCGCGACTGCCCGCCTGCTCCAGCGGCGCGGCGTGGAGGTGACCATCTACACGAAGGACCTCCCGCCGGACACCACCTCGCACGTGGCTTGCGCCCAGTGGGGCCCCTACTCGGTGTCCGATGCCCGCGTGCACACCGCGGCGTTCCAGAACCGGATGGAGCGCGCCGCCCGGATCTCCCACCGCATCTTCCAGGAGATGGTGGGCGTCCGCTACGGCGTCCACTGGCTCCCCAACTACCCCCTGAGCGACGTTCCCTTCGGAGGTCCGGGCCAGCCCGGCCGGCTCGCCGACCTCTTTCCCGGGACCCGCGATCTCGAACCCGGGACGCATCCGTTCCCGGTCCGCCACGCCCGCGAATACATGACGATGATGATCGAGCCGCCGGTGTACCTGGGCGCGGTCATCGAGGACTTCCAGCTCGCCGGCGGCCGGATCCGCATCCGCGACTTCGGCTCCCTCGACGAGATCGCCGGCCTGGCGGAACGCCGCGTGGTGAACTGCACCGGCATCGGCGCGCGGGACCTGGTCGGCGACGAGGAACTCGTCCCCCTCAAGGGCCAGCTCACCGTCCTGCTGCCGCAGCCCGAGATCCGCTACATCGCCCTCTACCAGGGGCTCTACATGATGCCTCGCGCCGACGGCATCCTGCTGGGCGGGACCCGGGAGCGGGGCGAGTGGTCGCTCGAGCCGAACCGGGAGGCCGAGGAGCGCATCCTGGCCGGCCACGCCGACTTCTTCGGCCGGATGGCGATCCTTCCGCGGCGGACCTGAGGCTGCTGGCGGTCGCTTTGCGCGGCCCTTGGTGACGTTCGGGCGACATCCGTCACGGAGGCGCTGCGCCGCGGGTAATGAGCTATGTCCGAAAGTGGGTGACGGCATGATCAGGCGGCGGCGCGGGTTTCGGTTTCGTCGGCCTGGATGCCGTCGGTGAACTGGACGCCCTCGATGACCTGGGTCAGTTTGTCGTAGCCGTTGAGCCGACGCCAGGTTTCGCTGGCGGCGGTGACCAGCTTGAAGACCATCGCCAGCGCGGTTCGGTGGGAGAGGCATCCCTTGCTGCGAACGGTGCGATGGCGGACGGTGGCGAACACGCTCTCGATGGGGTTGGTGGTGCGGATGTGCTGCCAGTGCTCGGCGGGGAAGTCGTAGAACGCGAGCAGCGCCTCCTGGTCCTTGGTCAGGCAACGAACGGCTTCCCCGTATTTCGCCTGGTATTTGGCGGCGAAGGTGTCGAGCGCCTTCTCCGCCTTCTTGCGGCTCTCCGCCATCCAGATCTGGTGGAGGTCCTGCTTCGCGTTGCGTTGCCGGGACTTGGGCAACTTGTTCAGCACGTTCGCCGTCTTGTGGACCCAGCAGCGCTGCCGGCGGGTCTTGGGGAAGACCTCGTCCAGCGCCTTCCAGAAGCCCAGCGCACCATCCCCGATCGCCAGCTCCGGGGAGACTTCGAGGCCGCGCCCACGCAGGTCCACCAGTAGCTCCCGCCAACTCTGGGCGCTCTCCCGGAACCCGGCCTGGAACCCCAACAGTTCCTTCTTGCCCTCCGGGGTGGCGCCGATGAGCACCAGAACGCACTGCTTCTCGTCTTCCAGCCGGCCCTGCAGGTAGATCCCGTCCGCCCAGACGTAGACATACCGCCGACCCGAGAGATCCCGCCCCCGCCAGCGCTCGTGCTCCGCCTCCCATGCCGACTTCAGCCGGCCGATCACCCCCGGCGACAGCCCCGATGCCCCCGAGCCCAACAGCTCCGACAGCGCCTCCCCGAAGTCCCCGCTCGAAACCCCCAGCAGATACAGCGTCGGCAGCGCCGCGTCCAGCGAGCGCGTCCGCCGCGCGAACCGCGGCAGAAGCCTCGACGAGAACCGAATCCGGTCCTCCCCGCTGTCCCCGCGATCCCGGACCTTCGGCCGCCGCACCGGAACCGGCCCGATCCCCGTCAGGATCGTCCGCTCCGGGCCGTGGCCGTGACGCACCAGACGCCGAACTCCGGTTGCCGTCCGATGATCCTCGTACGCCGCCAGCAGGGCAGCCACCTCCGCCTCCACGGCGTGCCGCACCAACTCGCGGGCGCCCGCTCGAAGAACCTCCGTCAGCGGGTCCTCAACCCCCTCTGGCGAGGGAAGGCGAACAACAGTACTCTCCTTCATGGCGTATCACTCCTCCTTGGAGATGTGGAAGGTCAGCAACCCCCACGATACGCCACCCCCTTCTCAGCCGTCACCCACTTTCGGACATAGCTCGCGGGTAATCTGACGGTTCGGATTCGCTTCGATTCGTTGAATTGGCCGCCCGCCCGGCGGTGTTCCGGCGACTCGCCGACTACGAGCACAAGCGTCCATGATTCAACGACTTATCGAGTCCACGCGGTGAATTGGACGGGACGGTCCGTCTCTTGCCTTGGCTGATGGTGGAGAAACCTGGCCGGATCGCCTAAAGTTCCGGCTTCTATTCCCGATGGACCAATGTGTCAGGTCTTCGCAAACAACGTGCTTTGGACCGCCCGCCGCGTCGGGCGTCAGGCTCATGAACTCATACGAACTCAGGAGGGACTCATGAGATCGCTTTTGTTTAGGACCGCCGCAGTGCTCGGCGTCCTGGGACTCGCGTCGGGCGTCTTCGCCCAGACGTTCCAGGGCGGCGTTCGCGGCATCATTCAGGATGCCGACGGCGGGGTCCTGCCCGGTGTCAGCGTGACGCTCGAGAACGACGATACGGGTGTCTCCCGGACCGCGGTTTCGAACGCGGTCGGGGAGTACAACTTCGCGAGCGTCCAGCCGGGCACCTACACGCTCCGCGCCGAACTGAGCGGGTTCGCTCCGTTCGTGAGCGAGGGGCTCGTCGTGGGTGTCTCCTCGTTCCTCGTGGTGGACGCCACCCTGGCCATTGGCGGCATCGAGGAGACGGTCACCGTCATCGGCGAGACGCCGCTGATCGAGACCGCGACCGCCTCGGTGTCTTCCGCGGTGAGCCGCTCCGAACTCGAGGTGCTTCCCACCCCGGGCCGGAACGTGTTCATCCTCGGCGTCGGAACGCCGAACGTGGTCCACACCGGGAACCCGGTCTGGGTGAAGCAGTCCGACCAGACGAACTCGTCCCTGCTCTCGCTGGGCGGCGGCCCGCTCCGCGGCAACAACTACACCGTGGACGGCGTCTCGACGACCGATCTCCGGAACCGCACCGTCATCATCCCGGTGTTCGAGGCGGTCCAGGAGCTGAAGGTCCAGGTGAACACCTACGACGCCGAGATGGGCCGCACCGGCGGCGGCGTGTTCAACGTGATCCACCGCACCGGCACGAACAACTGGGCGGGCAGCGCGCTCTACCAGCGGCGTCCGGGGAAGGTGAACACGTTCTGGCGCGCCCTCTCCTACACCGACCAGTTGGCGTACGACGCCGACAACTCGAGGACCTTCGCCGACCGTCCCTTCTGGCTCTGGGGAGGCTCCTTCGGCGGCCCGATCCTCCAGGACCGGACCTTCTTCTGGTGGTCCGCGGAAGGGAACAACGACGTGCTCGCGGAGAACACGGAGGTCATCCTCCCCACCTCGGCCGAGGCCGCGGGTGATTTCTCGGCCAGCGACACGACGATCTACAACCCCTTCGACCTCGACGCGAACGGCAACCGGAAGCCGTTCCCCGGGAATGTCATCCCGGCGGACATGATTGATCCGGCCGGCCGCGGGCTCGCGCAGTTGCTGACGACCCTGGGACCGGGCGGCGGCGTCAGTTCGTCCGGCGCCCAGACGACGACCGCCCTCCAGTCCACCGCGAACGTGAGCCACACCTTCTCGGACGCGTGGCAGTCGTCGCTGACCTATCTCTACTACACCTCGAAGGAAGGCGCCTTCCAGCAGTACACGAACCTGCTGGGCGCGGACAGCGCCCCGGCTTTCGGCATCGGCGCGGCGGACCTGCTGCGCGACGTGCACGCCGTCGCCTTCAACAACACCTTCATCACCGGCGATGCCTCGGTGCTGACGTTGCGCTACGGACAGACGTACTTCAACGACTCGGTCATCAATCCGGAGTACGGGATTGACCAGATCCGCAGTGAACTCGGAGTCCAGGGCGGCTTCCTCGACCAGATCTTCGCCCAGGACGGCTATGTCGGCCAGTTCCCCTCGATCAGCGTCGCCAACTTCGGCGACGGCGGCTCGACCCACGGCTCCTGGTCCAACACGGATGTGCAGTGGACCTCGCGCGAGGTCAGCGGCACCTATTCGATGTTCCTTGGCAACCACACGCTGAAGTACGGCGCGCAGTGGCGCCGGATGGGCCTGCACGCCGCCGGGTTCGGCAACGGCTTCTCGATGAGCTTCGCGCAGAAGTTCACCCAGGGGCCGAACCCGACTGCTCCGGACAGCGGCTCCGGGAGCGCCCTCGCCGACCTGCTGCTCGGGATTCCGAACGGCGGCAGCGCGACGATCGCCCAAGCCGCCGACGTCTTCATTGACTACTACGGCGGTTTCATCCAGGACGACTGGCGGCCCAGCCAGAACCTGGTCCTGAACCTCGGCCTCCGGGTGGAGCACGAGACGGGCCTCATGGAGGACGACAACGGCTTCGCGGTCGGCTGGGACCGGACGAACCCCTTCCCGATGCAGGTCAGTCTCGACCCGAGCCTTGAAGGCAGTCTCCCCGGTTTCCCGCTGCGCGGTGGCCTCATGTATGCCGGCCTCGACGGCAACCCGACCCACCAGTGGGATCCTCCCGGCATCAAGTTGGGGCCCCGGCTCGGCTTCGCCTATACGCTGAACCCCGAGACCGTGGTCCGCGGCGGGTACGCGGTGTTCTGGGCGCCCTACGCCATTCCGAGCGGGACCGGCGCCTCGCACACCGGCACCTTCGGGTACACGGCGGTCACCAACTTCGATTCCAGCGTGGACGGCATCACCCCACCGAGCGCGACGGCTTCCAACCCGTTCCCGAACGGACTGCTGAACCCCGTCGGCAACGGGAACGGCCGCCTGCAGAACATTGGCGGTGACGTTTACTTCAACGAGCAGTTCCGGGCCTCGCCCTACATCAACAAGTGGTCGCTGGACATCCAGCGCGACATCGGGAACGACCTCGCGCTGAAGATCGGCTACGTCGGCAGCCAGGGCGCCGACATCCCGATCGGCGGCACGAACAACTCGGTCATCAACATCAACCAGCTCGCCGACCAGTACCTTTCGCTTGGCGACCGGCTGAACGACCAGTATCCCAACCCGTTCTACGGCGATTCGCGCTTTGGCGCCCGCGCCAGCGACGAGACCCTGCCGCTCGGCCAGCTTCTGCGTCCGTTTCCACACTTCCGGAACGTCTTCGCCCGCCACGTGAGTTCGGGCAAGTCGCTCTACAACGCCCTCCGGGTCGAGTTCGAGAAGCGCTTCCGGGGGAACTGGGGCGCCCGGATCAACTACACCTTCACGAAGCACGACGACAACATCTACGAGAACAACCAGTTGCTCGAGAACGAGACCGGCACCATCTACAACACGCCCGACGAGTGCGCCTTCGCCAAGTGCGGACCGCTGTCGGACGCCGACTACGGCCCGTCGCGGGTCCATGTGCCGCACCAGTTCAACATCAACGGCACCTTCCGGACTCCCGGCGACAACCCGATCTTCAGCGGCTGGGCGCTTTCGGTGGTGACGATCATGCGGAGCGGCTTCCCGCTGGTGGTGACCCAGAACTCGAACCCGCTGAGCGCTTACGGTTTCGCGAACCAGCGGCCGACCAGCGCGAACCTGAGCGGCGGCGGGAACCCGCGGGGGAACCACACCACGTACCTGACGGCCGGCGACGCGCAGCTCACCCAGGGACTCACGCTGAGCAACTCCCCGAACACCACGGACTCGGTGCGCAGCCCGGTCCTGATCAACTGGGACGTCTCGCTCGAGAAGACCACGCGGATGTATGAGGACATGAACCTGACCCTCCGGTTCGAGTTCATTGACGCCTTCAACCACGTGAACTGGCGCGGACCCCGCACCGTGCTCGGCGCCGGCACCTTCGGAAGCATCCCGGGCACCCGCGGCTACCCGAGGACCTTCCAGTTCATGGCCAAGGTCACCTTCTAGGCGACCCCACCCACGAACACATTGGGGGGCGGGCCTTCGGGCCCGCCCCCCTTTTTTGTTGGAACGCCGGTCTCCAGACCGGCACGCGCGGTGCTCCGCACCGCGCCCGTCGTAACCCCATCCATCCCGACGGCGCGACACTGACAGGAACCCACGCCGCGCTCCCTCCTCCCAACCCACCGGAGTACGATCGGACCGTGATCCCGACGGCCCGGCGCTACGGCCTCCTGGGCGGCCTCGTCCTCGCGTTCGCCGCTGCCACCGTGTTCGGCCAGGCACCGGAACCTCCCGTAGCGGACGGCCGCAACATGGAGCCCCAGGTCTCCCTGCTCCTCGACCGGCTCGTGGAGGAGTTGCGGACCCGGCCCGAAGACCCGGCCCGCTGGCTGGAGTACGGAGAGACGCTCCATGCCCACGGGCTCGTCAGCGACGCGGCGGAGTGCTACCGGGCAGCGCTCGAACTTCTGCCCGCCGGGGACGTGACGCGCCTCACCGCGCGCTATCTGCTCGCCCACGCCTTGCGGGGGGCCGACCGCGCGGTCGCCGCGGAGGTGCTCGAAGCGGCGGTGGCGGAGCACCCCGGATACCCGCCAAGCCTCCTGTTCCTCGGTGAGCTACGGGAGGAACTCGGTGACCGGACCGCCGCCGAGGTCAGGTACCGGCAGGCGCTCGAACTCGATCCCGGATCGGCGCTCGCCCTCTTCCGGCTCGGCTCGATCGAGCTGGCGATGGGAGAGGCCCGCGAGGCGCTCGCCCTCCTCGAACGCGCCCTGGCGCTCGCGCCGGACGCGGGCGCGGTGCGCGCGGCGCTCGCGCGCGCCTGGAACGCGGCTGGGGACCGGGACCGCGGCCGCGCCGTGCTGGACGCCGGAGAGGCAAGGCCGGACGCCGGTCTCCCGCCGATCGAGGACCCGGTCCACTTCCGGATGACCGAGCGGGACATCTCTTCCCCGCGCCTCCTGGAGCGCGCCCGCGCGGCGCGGGGCGCGGGTCGCCTGGAGGACGCCGAGATCCTCTACCGGGACCTGGCCCGGATCCGCCCCCGCGACGCCGACGTGCTCGCCGAGCTCGGCGCGGTGCTGGATCAGCGGGGCCGGCCCGGAGAGGCGGAGCCTTGGTACCGCGATGCGGTGGCGCTCGATCCGGGGCAGGCGCTGGCCCGCTTCGGGCTCGGCGTGCTCCGGGCGCGCGAGGGGAACCTTCCCGCCGCCGAATACGAGTTCCGCGAGTCGCTCGAGTCCCGGCCCGACGAACCGCAGACCCACACCGCGCTCGGCGACGTGCTGCTCCGCCAGCACCGCTTCGGGCCCGCGCTCGCGGCCCTCGAGCGGGCCGCCCGGCTCGATCCCGAGGACGGCCCCTCCCGGGTGCTGGCCGCGGTCGCGCTCGCCGAGCTCGGCCGCTTCGAGGAAGCATGGCGCGCGGTCCACGAGGCGCGGGAACGCGGCGCGGAGGCGCCGGAGGGGTTCCTCACCGCGCTCCGTGAAAAGCACCCCGAACCGGGCCGCTGACGGGGTTCTTCGGGTGCGTTCGCCGGGCGCTCGCCGCCTGCTCCTCAGCGCCGTCCTCGGCCTCGCCGGGTGGTCCCCAGCGGCCCAGGAGAGGCTCCGCCTCGAAGACGTGACCGCCGGGTCGGGGGTCCGATTCCTCCACGACCCCGGAGACCTCTCCCGGTTCCCGCTGCCCGCGATCATGGGTTCCGGCGCCGCGCTCTTCGACGCGGACGGGGACGGGGACCTCGACCTCTACCTGATCCAGGCGGGCTCGCTCCCGGAGGACCGGGACGGGATCCCGGCTGCGGAACTCCCCGGCAACCGCCTCTTCCTCCAGCAGCCGGACGGCCGGTTCCGGGACGACGCCGGCGCGCGTGGGCTCTCCGACCGGGGTTACGGCGCCGGCGTGGCGGTGGGTGACGTGAACGGGGACGGCGGCGCCGATGTCTTCGTCGCGAACTACGGGCAGGACGCCCTCTACTTCGGGGGCGGTGGGTCGTTCGTGCGGATGGACGCCTCGGTGTTCGGGGAGCGCTGGTCCAGTGCGGCGGCCTTCTGCGACTACGACGGCGACACCGACCTCGACCTCTACGTGGGCGGCTATCTGGTGAACGACCCGGACCGGGACTGCGTCTCGGCCTCCGGCGAACCCGACTTCTGTTCCCCACAGAGTCTTCCCTACGAACGCGACGGGCTTTTCCGGAACCGGGGCGACGGGACCTTCGAGGATGTGTCCGGCGAGGCGGGGATCCTGGCGGAGCGCCGGCCGGCGCTCGGCGTCCTCTGCCACGACTTCACCGGCGACGGCCGGCCCGACATCTACGTGGCGAACGACGGCGAGCCCAACCTGCTCTGGGAACAGGCCGAAGACGGGACCTTCTCCGACGCCGCCCTCTTCCTCGGCGTCGCGCTGAATGCGCAGGGACGCTCCGAAGCCAGCATGGGGGTGCTGCTCGGGGACGTGGACGGGGACGCCGACCTCGACCTGTTCATGACGCACCTCCGCGCCCAGACGAACACGCTCTACCGGAACCAGGGCGGCGGATACCTCGACGACACCGCGGCGCTGGGTCTGGCGCTCCCGAGTCTTCCGTGGACCGGGTTCGGAACGCGTTTCCTCGACCTGGAAATGGACGGGGACCTCGATCTGCTGCTGGTGAACGGCGCGGTCGCCCGGGAGGGCGGGACGCCGGCCGCCGGAGGACTCGATGTCTATGCCGAGCCCGCGCAGGCGTTCCTGGGCGACGGGAGCGGCCGTTTCGAGGAAGCGGCGGTCGGGGACTTCACCGGCGCCCGGTCCGTGGGCAGGGGGCTCGTCACCGGAGACTGGGACCGCGACGGGGACCTCGACGTCGTGGTCACCGCCGTGGGAGGGCCGGCCCGCCTCTTCGAGAACCGCTCGTCAAGGGAAGGCGGATTCGTCGTCGTGGAGCCGCGCGAGTTCTCGCGGGCCAGCCCGGGCGCGGTGGTGATCCTCGAACTCGGCGGCCGGAGCCTCGTCCGCGCCCTGAACCCGGAGGCCGGCTACCTGACGAGCAGCGAGCCGGTGGCCCACTTCGGGGTTCCGCCGGGGGCGGAGATCACGGGCTTGCGGATCCGCTGGCCGGACGGCGCCGAGGAACGCTTCGAGCCGCCGGAACCCAACACCCGAGTGGCGGCGTCACGGCAGGCTCCCCCCCGAGTGCGTTAGCCAGGATCACGCAGCAGCTTGGAACGCCGGCTTCAGCCGGCACGCGCGGCGCTCCGCGCCGCGCACGGCGTGACGTTGACCCGTGGCGTGATTCTTCTTCTGCACCAACCTGAACACACCGGGTATTCCTGTCACGGCGTCCCGTGAGGCCGAACAGCGGCACGTCGGCCGCGGGCCTCCGGCCCGCTGTGCCGGCTGAAGCCGGCGTTCCAAGCCGGCGGAGCGATCACTACGAACCGGCGCAGCCCGCCAGATCGCAGGACACGCCGACCGGTTCGCAGTCCGGCCCGCCGGCCCGGACTTCCAGTTCCGAGATCCACTCGATCGTCATGGTCTGGCGGAAGCCGTCCCCGAGCGGCGCGAAGGCCAGGTCCGAGACGAAGGCCCCGATGGTGGGGCGGAGGCCCGGGACGTCGAGATTGGCGCCCCCCGCTGGAACCTCGATTGTGTAAGGCGACACGAATTCCAACCCAACGTCGGGATCTTCGGTGTCGAGCGTCAGTTCGCCGCGCGCAATCACCGGGGCGTCGCCCGGACCGAGGAAGGCAACTTGGAGCGATAGTCCGGTGCAGGGCTCCAAGGGTTCGGGAGGCGGTTGGGCGGGAGGCGCAGGAGCGGGGGACGCGGGCGCTGGAGTTGGAGTCGCCGGCGTGGAAGTTCCCGTACAGCCCACGAGCGACAAAGTCCCGAGAACGATCACGCTGGCCGCGATTCGCCCCGCGCCACGGTTCGTCACGGAGGCGCCTCCCGACCGTTTCGTACCACGATCTCCACATCCTCGAGTACCTGGCCCGCCTGGATGGAGACCCAGCGCAACCGGTCCCGGAACTCCAGCGTGCCAGCTTCGGCCGCAAGGTCCAGCATCGCGCCGTACGCGTTTCGCCGCGTCACGAGGATCGGGTGGACCCAGAGCATCCAAGGGCCGGGTGAGAGACCCTCAAGGTGGAACTCGCCGTTCTCGTTGGCGAAAGCTCCCGGGCCCGGCCGGGTCGGAATGCCGTCCTCGCCCGGTCGGACCGCCTGCACGTACGCGTAAGGCGCGAGTTGCTCTTCCAGCACGACCCGCCCGCGGATGGAACCGCGCGACCCGGAAAAGCCGGGAGCCGCATAGAGCAGAGAGACAGCCACCTTCTCGTCCTCGGATAGATCCAGCCTGTACGAGTTGGAGTACGACATCACCGGGTCGGGGAGGAACGACGGATCCGCAGTGACCGGCAGATCAGTCCACAGCGGCATGGGGTGCGGTTCCGTGTGCCCGAGCCCCAGACAGTGACCCATTTCGTGAATCACCACGACCTCGAGGAGCCTCACCGGATCCTGTGGCGACCAGTTCTTCACGAAATCTGGGTTCACCTCGATGTCGCATCCAGTGAGGGTCCCGCCGTCCCATCGCCACCGTGCGCCCGCCGTAACCCAGGTATCGCGGAAGAACTCATCGGACGAAAACCCGATCGTATTGATCCCGTCGTCGGCGCTCGCCTGGCTCGCAGCGACCGTGGCATCCTCCAACACCAGTTCGATTCGAGCCGTGGGGATCCTGGTCCAGTGGGCAAGGCCCCGCCGGGCGATCTCCGTCCAGGCCTCCTGGGTGATCCCGACATCCGCTGGGAGGTTGTCGTTTTCCAGCATCCGGAATCGGAGGGGGAAGCGGGACGGGTCCCAGCGAACGGCTTCTTCTGGAGCGGCCAGCCGCCCATACCGGTTGGCTTCCGGGTCGTAAGACCAGAAGAAATACGCGTGCACCGGAATAGAGCCGCCGACCAACACAGCCAGGACTGCTGCGCCGAACCTGGTTCGGGGCGCTCTTCGCGTCATCGGGCCGGGCCCGCCTCGATCGGCGTGGAGAGCGTCCCGATTCCCTCGATCTCGATATGGACGGTCTGCCCGGGGCTCAGGAACTCGGGCGGCTCCCGCGCCGAGCCGACCCCGTCCGGGGTGCCGGTGGCGATCACGTCTCCCGGATGGAGGGTCACGATCTCGCTGGCGTAGGCGACGAGGTGCGCCACCGAATAGATCATGCTGGCGGTGGTGTCGTCCTGGACCACCCGGTCGCCAATCCGGGTGGTCAGGCGGAGCGCCTGCGGGTCGGGCAGGAAGGCGGCCGGCGTGACGTACGGCCCCATGGGAGCGGCGCGGTCGCCGCTCTTCCCGGAGAACCAGTCCGGCCCCGGCAGCATGGGGTTCTCGCGGAATCGTCCGCCGCGGTCGCTCACGTCGAAGACGACCGTGTAGCCGAACACGTGGTCGAGCGCCTGCTCCGGCGGCACCCGCAGGGCGGTCTTCCCGATCACCACCCCGAGCTCGCCCTCCCAGTCAATGCGGTCCCGGCCGGGCGGGATCCGGTAGGGCTCTCCCGGCCCGATGATGCCGGAGCGGGGGGACTTGGCGAAGAGGTAGGGCGCGTCCCGGTCCGGGTCCACGTCCTGCTCCACGTCCATCTCCGCGGCGTGGGAGCGGTAGTTGGCCGCCGCCGCCAGCAGGTGCGCGGGGTAGAGGAGCGGCGCGGTCAGGCGGTGGGGCTCGATGCGGAAGCGGAACCCGTCCTCGCGGCCCGCGAAGTGGTTCGCGAGCTGGTTCAGCCGGTTCCGCGCCCGGTCGCCGGCGGCGATGACCGCGATCAGGTCCGACGGGAAACCGTAGGGCTCGGCGCTGATCTCGGTGGCGAAGAGCGCGTCGGCCGCGGCCAGGTCGAGGATCGTCTCCCCGATGACGATGGCCGGGCGGGGCGAACCGTCCCCGGCGTCGGACGCCCGGTAGGTGGCGAGCCGGTAGGGAGTGAGCGGCTCCGCCGAGGGCAGCGCGATGTCGCTCGTGCCGCCGCACCCCGCCAGGCCGAAGAGGAGCGCGGCCGCCGCCGGCATCCCGAAGAACGTGTTCCTTGGAGCCTCAACCATGATGCGATTAGCCTAACGAACCGCGGAGGAACTCCCATGCTGCGTCTGCTTCTCGTCCTTTCCCTCGGTGCGCTGGTCGGTTTCGTGTCCGGTTCCCGGTTCGCGGGCGGCCAGGAGGCGCGCACCCGCCGCGAGCCCCAATTCGAGAACGAGCACCTGAAGGTCTGGAAGACCTACATCTACCCGGACCAGCCGCTCGCCATGCACCGGCACGAGAATGGCCGGGCCATCGTCGCCCTCCGCGGAGGGACGCTCCACGTGGTCACCGAGGCAGGCGACGAGAAGGCCATGCACTGGGAGAGCGGCAAGGCGTACTGGCTGGACGCCGACCCGCCCGGTGAGCTGCACGGCGACGTGAACCGGGGCGAGGAACCGATGGAGGTCATCGTCCTCGAGCTCCAGCGCTGAGGAGAGCGTGGTGGAGCGCAGGCCGGTCGGGTTCGGCCTGATCGGGACCGGCATGGCGGGCGGTTTCAACGCCCGCGAGCTGGCGTTCGTCGAGGGCGCGTTCCTGGCGGCGGTCTGCTCCCGCGATCCGGAGGGCGTGCACACTTTCGCGGCCGAGCACGGGAACCCGCGCGCAACCACCGACTACCGGGAACTGATCAACGACCCAGAGGTGGAGGTGGTGTGCATCACCAGTCCCACCGGCCTCCACGCCGAGATGACCCTGGCGGCGGCGGACGCCGGAAAGCACGTGCTGGTCGAGAAGCCGCTCGAAGCGACCGTCGAGGCGGGCGAGCGGATGGTCGAGCACTGCCGGAAGCGGGGCGTGCGCCTCGGCGTCATCTTCCAGATGCGTTTCGGACGGGTCGCGGACAGGCTCCGGGAACTGCTCGGCAGCGGCGGGCTGGGCGAAATCTGGCTGGCGGACGCCTTCGACAAGGCCAGCCGCGCCCCGGCCTACTACCGGAAGGCGGCGTGGCGCGGCACCGCCGCGCTCGAGGGCGGCGGCTGCCTGATGACGCAGTCCATCCACATCATTGACCTGCTGCAGCACCTCGTGGGACCGGTGGCCTCGGTGATCGGAAGGACCGCCACCCGGCGGCACAACATCGAAGTGGAGGATCTCGCGACTGCGTTGCTCCGGTTCGAGAACGGCGCCATGGGAGTGGTGGAGAGCACCACCGCGGTCCGTCCGGCGCTCCGCTCGCGCCTCGAGATCCACGGGGAGCGGGGCACGGTGGTCGCGAACGCCCAGTACGACCAGTTCCTGGTGTGGGACGTGGACGGCGTACCGGGGCCGGAAGGGCTGCCGGAGACGGCCGACTGGGTGGATACCGACGATCCCTGGGCCTATCCGCAGACGCGCCACCGGGTCCAGCTCCAGGACATGGCGGACGCGGTACGGGAGGGACGGGACCCGGTGCTCACCGGCGAGGAGGCGCTCCGGTCGCTGCGGGTGGTGAAGGCGATCCAGGAGTCGAGCGCGCTGGGCCGTGAGGTGTTCCTGAAGAGCGCGCCGTGAGCGTGGAGTCGCGCGGCTCAAGCGCCACGATGGCGCTGCCGGCTTGGAACGCCGGCTTCAGCCGGCACCCGCTGCGCGGAGCGCAGCGGACTGCACGACGCTCCCCCGCGTGATGGCGTTGGACTCTCGGTCCATCCCCTCGAACAGCGGCACGACATCCGCGCGGGCCTTCGGCCCGCGGTGCCGGCTGAAGCCGGCGCTCCAAGCCGTTTCCGCCGTCTGCCTCCGCTGCGGCGCGCGTTTTCGCGGCCGAAGGCCGGGGCGCTCCGAAGCTACGCCGCGTCCACCGCGAGGACGGCGCGCCGCAGCAGGTCCACGCCCCGGGCGCAGTCCTCCCAGGAGGTCCATTCCTCGGGCGAGTGGCTGATCCCGGCCCGGCTGGGGACGAAGATCATCGCCGTGGGGATGCCGTGGCGGGCGGTGTTCTGGGCGTCGTGGCCGGCGCGGCTCGGGAGCGACAGCGGCTCGTGCCCCGCCTCCCGCGCGACCCGGTAGAGGAGCGCCCGGAGGCCGGGATCCATGTCGGCGGGCGGCTCGCGGAGCGTCCGGTGGATCCCGACGGTGCAGTCCGTTGCCGCCGCCAGCCGGTCTCCCCGCGCGCCGATCCGCTCGATGATGTCGTCCACGACTTCGTCTTTCAGGTCCCGCAGCTCGATCGGGAACCGGACGGCGCCCGGTACCACGTTGGCGGCGTCGGGCGAGACGGCGAGCTGGCCCACGTTGCCGACCTGGTCTCCCGGCAGCGCCCGGATTTCCTGATGGACCGCCACGATCAGGTGCGCTGCCGTCAGCATGGCGTCCTTGCGCTCCGCCATCGGGGTGGTTCCGGCGTGGTTCTGGAACCCGCCGACGTTCACCTCGAACCGGTGGATCCCGACGATGCCCTCCACCACCGCGATCCGGCAGCCCTCCCGCTCGAGGTTTCCGCCCTGCTCGATGTGGAGTTCGAAGACGGCCCGCACCTTCCGCGGGTCGAGGACGGCGCGCTCCAGCGCCCTCGGATCGAGCCCGTAACGCTCGATCCACTCGTGGAGGCTGAGCCCGTCTTCCCCCACCCGGTCCAGTTCGCCATCGTGGACCGCCCCCGTCGCCGCCCGGCTCCCGAAGAGGCCGTTCCCGAAGTGCGCGCCCTCCTCGTCGCACCAGACGACCATCTCCAGCGGGTGGCGTGTCTCGATCCGCTGCTCGCCGAGCGCCCGCAGCACTTCGAGCGCTCCGAGCACGCCGAGGGTCCCGTCGTAGTGGCCGCCCTGCGGGACGGTGTCGAGGTGGGACCCGAAGAGGATGGCCGGCAGCGGCTCCTTTCCCTCGCGCCGGCCGAAGAGGTTGCCGGCGGGGTCGGTGCGCACCCTGAGGCCGGCGCCTTCCATCTCGCCGGTGATCCAGGCCCGGGCCGCGAGTTCCTCCTTCGAAAATGCGAACCGGTGGGCGCCGCCGCCGGGATGCGCCCCGAAGCGGGAGAGCGCGACGAGCGAGTCGCGGAGGCGTCCCGCATTGATGGCCAGGGGCGCTTGGCCGGGGTTCTCCGGGTTGGGAAACTTCTTGTCGCCGTTTAGTGTTATATCCATACGGCGTCCATTCTCTCGCGGAGCCCCATCAAACCTCCATGTTCTTCTTCGATCCCCTCTACTTCATCATGCTGGCCCCGGCCATCGCCCTCACCCTGTGGGCGACGTTCAAGGTCAAGCGCACCTTCGCCCGCTACAACCGGGTGCCGGTCTCGAGCGGGCGCAGCGGCCGGGAAACCGCCGAGTTGCTGCTTCGCCGGCAGGGAATCCAAATTCCCGTCGAGCAGCATCCCGGGGCACTCTCCGACCACTACGACCCCCGCGTCCGGGTGCTCCGCCTCTCGCCCGAGGTGTACAGCGGGCGGACCGTCGGGGCGGTGGCGGTGGCCGCCCACGAGGTGGGGCACGCCCTGCAGCACCACAGCGGCTACCAGCCGCTGATGTTCCGCCAGGTGCTCGCCCGGCCCGCGAGCTTCGCTTCCAGCGTCTCCTGGATCCTGCTGCTCGGCGGCTTCCTGCTGGGCGCCTTCGGGCTCGTCCAGCTCGGGATCGCGCTCTTCTCGCTGGTGGTGCTCTTCCAGGTGGTGACGCTCCCGGTGGAGCTGAACGCCTCGCGGCGGGCCAAGGCGCTCGTCTGGGACACCGGCCTGATCACCCCCGACGAGCGCCGCGGGGTGTCCCGGGTCCTGAGCGCCGCCGCGATGACCTACGTGGCCGCCGCGCTCACCGGCGTCGTGACCCTGCTCTACTACCTGCTGCGTTCGGGCCTGCTCGGCGGCGACGAGTAACCGCTCACCGGACAGCAAAAGGGGGCGGCCGCGCGGGCGGCCGCCCCCACGTGGTCTCTTGACCTAGTTCTGTTCCGTGGTGGTCTCGCCGACCATGGCTTCGGCGTCCGCGAGCCCCGGGAGGTCCGGTCCCCGCTCCGGGGTCGCCAGGAGCTGCTCGTAGAAGCCGGCCGCCGCTTCCTCGTCACCGGTCGCGGCCGCGGCGCGCGCCGCGCCGTGCAGCGAATAGGGCCGCTTGGCGGTCCGCTCGAGCGAGACCTCGAAGACCTGGAGGGCTTCCTC
Source organism: Vicinamibacteria bacterium (assembly GCA_963555995.3). Lineage (GTDB taxonomy): Bacteria > Acidobacteriota > Vicinamibacteria > Marinacidobacterales > Marinacidobacteraceae > Marinacidobacterium. The sequence continues at coordinate 626,414 of OY821641.1, forward strand.
TGCGGAGCCGGTATCGAGGAGCATCTCGCCGAGCAGTTCGTGCGCGGGCTGGATGGGCGCGTCAATGGGAGATTCCCCCGGAGGCCCGGAGGGCGGTTCCATGCTCTCCGCCACCATCACCGCCTTCCGGAAGGCGGCGATCGCTCCGTCCGTGTCGCCCTTCGCCCTGGCGATGAGACCCTCCATCTCGTTGGCCATCACGAGCGCCTGTTCCGCGCCCCGCGGGTTCTCGTCGCTCGCGAGCATCTCGTGGATCTTCTTGAGTCCCTCGTGAGCCTTCGTCGCCGTTTCGATGTCTCCGGTCCCGGCGGCGCTCGCCCCGCGTGCGTAGAGCATCGCTCCCGCGGTGCGGTGGCCGACCGTGGGTTCCTCGCTGTCGAGCTGCGCCACCAGGTCGTCCACCGGCTGGGGCTTCCACCGGCGGGTCTCGACCGTGTTCAGCGCGTCCATGCGCATCCAGGTCTCCTTCATGCCCGAGGTCATTTCGTCGCGCTGGGTGAGTTCCTCGAACTCGTCGAGGAGCTTCTGGCCTTCCTCGTAGCGGCCCTCCTGCAGGTAGGCGTAAAGCAGCCAATAGAGGGCGTGGTACGAGTAGCGCGCCGGCGAGAGGCCCTTCCGCTCGGCGCGGTCCACCGAGGCCTGGTAGGAGCGGTCGTTGAGGCTGCGCACGTGGTCCCACATCCCGTGCTGCAGGAAGATGTGCGACGGCATGTGGAGCGCGTGGACGGCGGCCGGGGCGATGTCCGCGTACTTCTCGGCGGCGTAGAGCGCCACCGGGGCCTGCACCGGGTTGTCGAAGGCGTGGATCACGTAGTGCGCCGCGCCCGGATGGTCGGGGTTCTCGCGGAACACCCGCTGGGCGATGGCGCCCGCGCGCATGTCCACCCGCAGGCTCTCCGCGCCCCGCACCTTGGTGCGCATCAGGGCCAGGGAGTGGAACGCGGCGGCTTCGAGGTCGTCGGGATATGCGGCCGAGAGCTTGGCCAGCGCCTGCTCGTACCCCTCGCTCCGTTCAAGGACGTCGCCGGGTCCGTAGAGGATGTGGACCGATTCGAGGTATTGCTTCTCGCGGTCGGTGGGCGCCTTCGCGACGCGCTCCGCGCGCGTCTTGGCGAGCTTCAGCAGCGCCTCCCGGGCCTTCGACATGTCCTGCCCCGGCGGATAGTGGTGACCGCCGGAATGGCTGAGCGCTTCGCCCCAGTAGGCGAGGGCGAAGTCCGGGTCGGCCGCCTGGGCGCGCTGGAAGGCCTCGGCGGCGTCCTCCCACTCGAAGCTGTGGAGGAGGCGGACGCCGTCGAGGAAGTCCTGCTGGGCCGCCTCGTTGCCGGAGTTCGGGAAGTGGATGGTGCCGAGGCCGCTCGACTGGGCGAGCGCGAGGGGGGCTGCGAGAGCGAGGAAGGCCGCGCCCAGCGCAGCCCGCCTACAGATACAACGCGTACGGGAAGTCATGAAGGTTTCTCCTTGAAGAATCGAGCGGAACACACCCTTGTACCAGACCCTCCGCGCGGTCGGCAAGCGAGTGGGGGAGCCGCGCTGACGAACCACGGGCAGCAGGGTCAGCCGGAGGGAACGAACCGCACGGTCCGCACCGGGAAGAACAGCCGGCCCTCCCGCCCCGCGGCCTGCGGAAAGCGCCAGCCGAAGACGATGCCGAGGACCCGGGGGGTGACTTCCGGCAGCGTGGTCTCGAGGATCTCGGTGTGGGCGACCAGGCCCTCGTCGTCGAGGTGCACGCGGAGCCGCAGGGCGCCCTCCGCGTTCCCGACGAGCGGCGAGCGGAGTTCCCGGAACTGCGGTTCCTCGGGCGGCTGGAGGCGCACGGGGGGTGGGGCGGGCTTCTCGCGGCGGAACGTGATCCCGAACGCCAGGTAGATGTTCTGGTCCCGGATGCTCTCGTAGAGCTCTTCCCGGGCGGGGAGGTCGCCGGGTTCGCGGAACCAGGAGAGATAGCGGCTGAGCGGAATCTCGAACTCGCGGCCGCTCACCATCCGGGTCATTCCGGGTTCGATGGGGGCCTGCACCAGGATGCCCTGGGCGGCGGTCCCGCCCCGGAGGAGGTCGAAGTCCACCCGGAAGCGGGGTTCCGGCGGCGCCGTTTCCGGGGTGTCCGGCGGCGCTCCGGCTGACCGGGCTTCGTCGGCCGCCGGCCGGAAGCGCACCCGGACGGCCCGCCGGCCGTCCCGCCGCCGCACCTGCCAGCTCGCCTCCGACCCGGCGGGCGCCGGCCCGAGCGTCAGGAGCTGCGCGAAATAGGCGTCGGGGATCCGGCGGGCGAGGGTCGCGAGCCACTCGGAGACCTGGACCGAGGTTCCGTCGGTGTTCACGAGGAACGACAGATCCTCGATCGGGGAGAAGTCCGAGTTCAGCCGCCGGACCTCGAAGACGCGCACCTCGACGATCAGCGGTGCGTCTTCGCCGTCGGCCGCTACCGCCGGAACGCCCGCGCCGAGCAGACCGGCGACGAGGAACAGCCTGCCCGCGCTCCGCCTCATGCGCCGGAGTCTACGGGTTCTCGGAGACCCGGCCGGGCTTAACAGCCTGTGGTGAAACCCACGTGAGCGCCGAGAGCGGCGAGGCGCCCGGCTGACAAGGCGCGTGAGGGAGGAATACCGGGTGTATTCCGACCGAAACGCAACGCAGAGCGCCTCGTAGAGGCGCGGTTCAGGCGGGATGCATCGCCGCTCGAACGCCGCGTGGGTTTCACCACAGGCTGTTAACGCTTGGTACGCTTCCGGGATGGTCGCGAGTCCAGTTCCTGCCGCAGTCAACCGGAACCCGAGCCCCGCCGAGGTCCACGACATCCTCCGCCGGCGCCTCATCACCGACGGGCTCGATCTCGTCCTCGATCTCGAGGAGAGTCACGGCGCGTGGATGCGCTGCGCCCGCACCGGGCGCGACTTCCTCGACTGCTTTTCCTACTTCGCGACGAACCCCATCGGCCACAACCACCCCGGGGTCACCGAACCCGCGTTCGTCGAGCGGCTCGGTCGGGTGGCGGTCCACAACCCGTCGAACTCCGACTTCTACACCGTGGAGATGGCGCGGTTCGTGGAGACCTTCTCCCGGCTCGCCATCCCTGACGGCTTTCGGCACGCCTTCTTTGTGGCCGGGGGCGCGGTGGCGGTCGAGAACGCGCTCAAGACCGCCTTCGACTGGAAGGTCCGGAAGAACCTCGCCGCCGGGAAGGGCGAACGGGGGAGCCAGGTCATCCACTTCCGCGACGCGTTCCACGGGCGCACCGCCTACGCCCTCTCGATCACCAACACCGAGCCGATGAAGGTGGCCTACTTCCCCAGGTTCGACTGGCCGCGGGTCGAGAACCCCTATATCCGCTATCCGGAAGCGGAGCGCCTCGCCGAGACGGAAGCCGCCGAGGCGCGCGCGGCCGCCGCGATCGAGGCGGCGCTTGCGGCGAACCCCGACGACATCGCGGCGCTCATCATCGAGCCCATCCAGGGAGAGGGCGGCGACTTCCACTTCCGCGGCGAGTTCCTGCGCGCACTGCGCCGGCTCGCCGACGAGCACGAGTTCCTGCTCATCTTCGACGAGGTGCAGACCGGCGTGGGCATGACCGGCCGGATGTGGTGCCACCAGCACTTCGGGGTCGAACCCGACGTGCTCGTCTTCGGGAAGAAGACCCAGGTCTGCGGCATCCTCGCGAGCCGCCGGGTGGACGAGGTGGACGACAACGTCTTCCGGCTTTCCTCCCGGATCAACTCCACCTTCGGGGGCAACCTGGTGGACATGGTCCGTTTCGGCCGCTACCTGGAGATCATCGAGGAGGAGGACCTGATCGGGAACGCGGCCCGGGTCGGGCGCGTGATCCTGGACGGCCTCCACCGTCTGGCCCGGGAGGCCGGCGGCCGGATGACCAGCGTCCGGGGCCGGGGGCTCATGTGCGCGTTCGACCTCCCGGACACCTCGGAGCGGGACGCCTTCCTGGCCCGCGCCTACGAGAACCGCCTCCTGATCCTGGGCTGCGGCCCGCGCTCGGTGCGCGTGCGGCCCAACCTCTCGCTCACCGAGGACGAGGCGCGGACCGTTCTCTCGCTGATCGCCCGTTCGCTCGGCTGAGCACCCACCCGCCGCCGGTGACGCGCCCGGCCTGGACCGCCGGTCTCCGGACCGGCACCCGCGGCGCTCCGCACCGCGCACGTCCCAACCCCCACCCGCCACCAGCGACGCGTCCGGCCTGGACCGCCGGTCTCCAGACCGGCACCCGCGGTGCTCCGCACCGCGCACGTCCCAACCCCCCCTCCACCTCACGACGCAACGGTCTGAAACGCCGACCCCGGCTCGTAAATCGCTACGCCCCGCTCAGCTCACCCCCAGCGCCGCCCCGCTCACCTCCACGAGCACCCACAGGATGCCCGCCGTCCCCAGCGGCACGAACAGGTTGTCGCTCCCGAAGGGACAGACCGCCTCGATCCCCGCCGCCGCCGTCCCGGTCACCAGGCCGAACGCGACCGCGGGATGCCAGGAGTAGCCCGCCATCGCGTGGAGCACCACGGCGACGACGACCCCGGAGACCAGGAACATCGCCATGCTCCCCTCCATCGTCCGCGAGTGGCCGAGGATGGTGTAGCGGCGGGTCCCGTAGCGTTTCCCGAAGACCGCGGCGGCGGCGTCGCCGAGCGCCATCGCCAGCAGTCCGGCCACCGCCAGAAACGCCTGGTTCCCGGGTTCCCCCGGCCGGAAGAAGACGGCGAGGAGCACCGCGAACGAGAAGGGGAAGAAGACGGTGCCCAGGTTCGCGGGATCGCTGTCGAGCGGGGACAGCCGGAACCGGTGGATCACGAAGTTCAGCACCAGGAACGTGAGCGGCGGCGCGACCGCCACCCGCCAGTCGGCGAACAGGAACACCGTGGGGACCACCCACAGCCCGACACCCACATGGACGACCTTGCGCGCCGCGTCCGGAGAGACCCTGCCGGCGCGGCGGAGGAGTTCGGTGACCACCAGCAGCGCCCCGACCGAGCCGTAGCTGGCCAGGAGCGCCGCCGGGTGGGAAAGGGGAGGGGTCATGCGCCCGGAGCGGCCGCCGGCGCGTGCCGCGCCCGTTCGTAGCTCCCCCAGTCGTCGAGGTCGAGGAGCTCCCGCTCGCCGGCCCGGACGACCACCACGTCCGCGCGGTGCCGCGCGAGGACGCGGCCGGCGCCCCGGTCCCGGCCCTCCCCTTCCGCCGCGCGGGTTCCCGACAGTTCCAGCACCTCCGGGAAGAGTCGCCGCCGGAGCACTACCGGCAGACCCCAGGTCCCCGTCCGTTCCATCGCCAGGGTCGCCGGAACGGCGGCGGCGGGGGGCTGCCGGGGTCCGGCGGCGGCGGCGGCGAGCCTCCGGATCAGGCCGGCGGAGAGGAAGGGCTGGTCCACGGGGGCGACCACCGCCCAGAAGATGTGCCGCTCGGCCGCCAGAGCCCGGATCCCGACCTGGAGGGAGGAGAGCATGCCCCGCTGCCAGGCGGGGTTGGGGACGGCGCGGATCGCCAGTCCCCGGAGTTCGGGAGCGATCTCGCGGTGGGCGTGGCCGAGCACGACGAACACCGGGGCAAGGCCGGCGGCAATCAGGGTCTCCGCCGCGGCGCGGACCAGGGTCCGGCCCGAGCCGTCCGGATGGGGCAGGAGGGCCTTGACGCGGCGCATCCGCTTCGACTCGCCGGCGGCGAGCAGGAGGCCGGCGGCGGGGACTCCGGCTGTCGAATCGGTTCCGGGAATGGCGGGATTCTCCGAGTGGGGGCGGCGGCGAGTGTATTCCGGCGCGGGATGGCTTGGCGCTAGGCTAGGGAGCCGTGAAGCGCCTGACCTTCTGCCTGCCGTTCTTCGCGCTGTACCTCTCCTGCGGCGGCGGTGTCTCTCCCAGCACCCCTCCTCCGGCGCCGCCGCGGCCGCCGCGGGCGCTGACGGGTCTCGAGCCGTTCGCTCCCCGCACCGACATCCGCGTCGGTCAGAAGATCGGACCGCTGGTCGTCTACGGCGCCTACGACGACGGCACCACCGGCACGGTGAACGCCGAGTGGACCTCGTCGGATCCCGGCGTGGTCGCGATCGACGAGGACGGCTTCGTCGAAGCGATCGCCGCCGGGACGGCGGTGCTGACCGCCACCTTCGAGGGCTTCGAAACGGAACTGGAGTTCGTGGTGGAGGATCCGATTCCCCGGAGCACCCGGGACCGGCCGGACGACATCAGCGGGCCGCAGATCCATTTCATCTACGCGGTCCCGAGCGACATCGAAGATCGGAACCGCGACCGGTTCGGGGAAATGGAGCGCTCGGTCCTGGGTATTCAAAACTGGCTGCCGCAGGAAACCGGACAGCGCCTGCGCGTGGACACCTACCAGGGGCGCCCCGACGTTTCCTTCCTGCAGCTTCCGTTCACCCACCAGGAGGGTGACGGGTTCGGCGTATACATGGTGAGGGAACTGGAGCGCGAAGCTTCGCGGCTCGGACTCTCGGGAGACAAGATCCCGGTGTTCTACTACGAGGGCCGGGTAACGGGGCTCTGCGGTACGGCCATTTCCGGACTCGGTGGGGCCGTTTACCTGGCTTGCAGCGACGCGGAGCTCGGCCGTGATGAGGACTCCGTCTCCACCTTCGAGGTGGTGATGGTCCACGAGCTGTTCCACGTCTTCGGCGCGGTGGCGAGCTGCGCGCCGAACTATATCGAGGGCTCTCACGTGAACGACGTGGAGAACGATCTGATGTATGCGGGGGTCGAAAGGAGCCCGCGTGGGGGTGAGACCTTCGTTGATGTGGGCCGCGACGACTACTACGGCCACGGGCGCCCGGACTGCAACGACGTCAGCCGGAGCCGGTTCCTGGAGCCGGCGCCCGGGGTCGCGGCCGGCACGCGCACGGTGGACGTGCGGCTCCCCGCCGGGGACTGGCCGCTCCGCTGCGCCCTCGAGCACTGAGGGGGCTGGGAGCGCCGGTCTTCAGACCGGCACCGCCCGCGGAACGCGGGCGAAGTCGCGGTATGGCCGTCCCTCAATCGGGTAGGTAACGAGCGGAGAAGCAATCAGGATTTCGCGGGCCTGCGGCCCGCGTGCCGGTCTGAAGACCGGCGCTCCCCCTAGTGCTCGCCCTGGCCTTCGACGACGAAGCCGAGGGTGAGGCCGTCCGCCCAGGGATAGCCGAGCGCCCAGCCGCCGGTGTCGTCCTGGAAGATCGCGGGTTCGGTGATCCCCTCCCAGTTGGGCGCCAGACTCATCACCGCCGGGTGGCCGATGCCGGTGGCGGCGAAGCTCATGATGTTGAGGTCGTCCTGGCCCCACTCGACGTCCACGGTCATGTCCTCCGCGACCGGAACCAGCAGCACGAAGTCGAGGTGCACCGAGACGCCCATGTGGTTCCCGTCCTCGGGACGGATCCCGTAGCGCATGGTGAAGACGTTCGGCTCGATGGGGTTCCCCTTGTAGTCGGACCAGGGACCGTCAATCCGGACGACGCCGACCAGGGTCCCGACCCCGAGCTCCGGGAACGACGCCGCGGGGTTCGCGTTGGCGCCGGTGGGTTGCTCGGCGCGGAGCCAGAAGTCGAGGTTCACTCCCGAGGCGAGCGTCGCCCGGACTCCCTCCGCCCCGATCACCGCCCGGATCTCCTCCGAGACATCCTCCGGAGGAGCGCCGTCGGCGGCCCCCAGGGTTGGCTGATCGGCCCCCAGCGACAGGCCGGCGGCGAGCAGCGCGGCCGGCGGCAGACAGGCGAAACGCGGACGAACCTTCATGGCGCGGCAGCAGGGTCCGCCGTCAGCGGACGAAGGTGCCCAGGAAGGCGCTCCGCTTGAGCGGGCAGCTCCAGGTGGTGTCGAAGTCGTCGCCCCGGAACGCGTGCGCCTCGGTGTAGGCCGGCATCGCGTCCGCGATCTCCGTCAGCGGCGGGTAGTACACGAACTCGCTGCCGCAGAGGTGATCCTTGTGGGTGATCGCCCGGGTCTTGATCTCCACCAGCTCGCCGGCGCTCAGCGCGGCGTGGCCCGGTGTGCTCTCGAAGTCCGCGGCCACCGGTGCGTCACGGATGTTCCGGACGTTGTCGAGCAGCTCGCCGCCCATGTCGTGCGCGAGCTGGATGAGGGCGCTCCGCTGGTCGGCGTTCGCGGCCTCGTCCACGATCAGCACCGACTCCACCGGGTACGGGTTGTCGTGCGGATCTCCCAGGGTCGCCTGGGCCTTCACCACCGCGACCACCGAGAGGCCGGAGAGCTCGACGCCCTCGTATGTCCCCTCGGAGACGTTCCAGGCGAGCACGGCCTCCTCGCCGTCGAGGCCGACCTCGCTGTTCGCGTAGCAGTGACCGGCGTACACGTCCGCGGTGCGGGCCTCGAGATAGAGGCCGGTGAGCGAGGTGTCCGCCTCGCCGGGGCCTTCTGCAAAGGCCGTGGCGGCGAAAGCCATGGCGCCCATCGCGAGGAACGCGGCTGCCAGCAGGAAACGGGAAATCTTCATGACGCTACCTCCGTCGGGGAACCACGGTTCGCTACGGTCACCCGAGCAAAAGGAGTCTAACAGGGCTCACGCCCGGCTTCATCCGGCTTTCGGGGTTCGTGCTCCCTACCAGGCGCTTTCGAAACAGGACCGTCCGGAACCGTCGCTGCAGCGTTCCTTGTCGGCGACCCGCCCGTCGGGGCCGAGGCAGTTCATGGTGTGGGTGCACCAGAAGTGGTCGTCGCCGGGATGCCCGCCCGGGACGCTCGGGTCGTACTCCATGTCCATGTACATGGCCTTGGAGCGCAGACGGTGGCAGAGCGAGAAAGCGGCGCGTCCGGTAGCCCCGGGAATGGCGCTCTTCGGAGCGGTGGTCTTCGTGGCCATCGTCGTTCTCCTCACCTGGCGGCGAGCGCGGCGCGTTTCACCGCGACCCGCGCGAGCTGGATCTTGTAGCCGTTGCCGGAGAGCGCGGCGGCGTCGGCCACCGCGGCGTCACCCGCGGCCTCGGCGCTCGCCTCGCTGATGCCGCCCGCCAGGGCCTCACCCGCCGCCGCGCTCATCCAGGGGATGGGCGCCGCGTGACCGAGCACCACCCGGGCGCCCCCGTCCGAGGCGGCGACCGAAGCGGCGGCCAGCGGCCAGTCGAAGCCCTTCCGGTTCCTGATCTCGTAGGTGGCGTTGCTGGACGAGCGCATCGGGATGGTGACGCCGGTCACGATCTCGGCGGCGCCGAGCGTGAACTCGCTCTCGTCGCTGGAAGCCGGCGTCCGGTAGAGGTCCTCGACCGCCACGGTGCGCTCGCCGTCCGGCCCGAGGACGGTCGCCGAGGCGCCGAGCGCGATCAGCGGGGGCGCGAGGCTCGACGGGTTCACGAAGACCGCGTCCCCCCCGTTCCCGAAGATCGCGTGGTAGCGGTTGTCGCCCGTCTTCGCCATGGACGCCCCGTCGTGCATCGGCACCAGCCCGAAGCCCGCGCGGAAGTACCAGCAGCGGGGCCGCTGCAGGAGGTCGCCGCCGACCGTGCGCATGGAGAGCACCTGCCGGCTGCGGACCCCGGCGATGGCCTGCGCGACCGCCGGGAAGGACTCCCGGATCACCCGGTGCTCACCGAGCGGCCCCAGCCGGGTGGTGGCGCCGATGTGGAGTCCGCCGTCGCTCTCGTGCGCTCCGGCCAGGTCCGGGATCGCCTTCAGGTTGACGAGACGCGACGGCGCCGCCGCCCCGTCCTTCATCAGGCTCAGCAGGTCGGTGCCGCCCGCGAGCGCTACTGCCCCCTCGGCGGACAGCATCCGGATCGCGTCCTCGGTGGTCCGGGGACTGGAGTATTCGAAGGCGCGCATCAGGCCATCCCTCCGTTGATTGCGGCGAGCACCCGCTCGGGGGTCATCGGCATCTCGTTGATCGGAACCCCGGTCGCGTTGGTCGCCGCGTTGGCGATCGCCGCTCCCGGCGCGATGACCGGGGGCTCGCCCAGGCCGATCACCCCGCGTTCGTCGTAACCGGGTCCGGTCATCATGTGGACGATCATCTCGCCCACGTCCTCGATTCCGGCCAGCTTGTAGAACTCCATGTCGGGGTTCAGCATCTGGCCGGTGTGCGGATCGAAGACCCGCTCCTCGGTGAGCGCGTAGGTCACGCCCATGATGAGCGAGCCGTACACCTGGCTCTCCGCGAGCTTCATGTCGAGGATGAGCCCGCAGTCCTGGACCGCGACCATGCGGTTGATGGAGACCACGCCGGTCTCCATGTCCACGCTGACGTCGGCCATCTGGATGCCGCCCACCCCGCTGTCGTTCAACTGGCCCGGGCCGGGGTTGGCGCCGGTGGCGGACACCGGGTTCACCCCGATGAGGGTCGCCGCCTGCCGCCAGGGCATCGCGGCCATGGAACCGTCCTTGAAGTGGAGCTGGCCGTTCTTGAGTTCCAGGTTGGCCATCTCGGTCCCGAGCCGCGGGGCGATCCGCTCGAACACGGCGTCCACCGCGTTGAGCGCCGCCCGGCGGGTAGCGCCGCTGACGCCTCCCACCGTGGTGCTGCCGCCCGAGGCGCCGGATGCCGGGAGGACGCTCCGTCCCATGGTCACCTTGACCTGCTCCAGGCCGACGCCGAAGGTCTCGGCCAGCACCAGGGCGATGATGGTGCGGGTCCCGGTGCCGAGGTCTTGGCTCCCGATCCGGGCTTCCACCAGCCCGTCGCGGTAGGCGAGCACCTCGCAGTTGCTCCGGTGGCCGCGGCCGCCCCAGGTGTGGAGCGCGAGGCCGAGGCCCGAGCGCACCGTCCCGGTCGCCGAGCCGCGCGGCCGCCAGCGGTCGCGCCAGCCCATCAGTTCGGCGCCCTTCTCGAGTTCCTCAACGTAGGTGTTCGCACGCTCGCCGGTCTTCTCGATGTTCTTCAGGAAGAAATCGAGCGGGTCCATCCCCGCCGCGTGGGCGAGGTCCTCGAGCGCCCGCATGGTGACGAGGCACGCCTGCGGGTGTCGCGGGGCCCGCCAGGCCCGCGCCGGCCCGGTGTTCGTCGGCACCGAGGTGTGCATGTGGGTCTGGTTCTCGAAGGAGAACACGTAGGGGAGCGGCGGGGAGTTCGCGCCTGCCGGTCCTCCCGAACCCCAGCTCTTCGAATCCCAGGCCACCACGTTCCCGTCGGCGTCGGCGCCCGTCGAGACCTCGGCGTGCGTCGAGGGACGCGCGCCGGCGACGCTGACCTCCTGGTCCCGGTCGAGCATCAGCTTCACCGGCCGGCCGGTGTCCTTCGCGAGCTGGGCGCAGACCACGCCCCAGCGGTCCACGCTGAACTTGCTGCCGAAGCCGCCGCCCATGTACTGGGTCTCGACGTGGACGTTCGAGGCCGGGATGCCGATCTGCTCGCCGAGCTGCGACGCGACGCCGGAGATCGCCTGGGTGGAGGCCCAGAGCGTGACCGTCTCCTCGTCCTGCCACTCGGCGACCTGGCCGTGGGACTCGAGCGAGCAGTGGGCGATCTGCGCCACGTGGTAGCTGCCGCTCGACTTCGTCGGCGCCGAGGCCATCGCCGCCGCCGGGTCCCCGGTGGTCTCCGCCTGGGCGGGCTGGGCGTCGGGCGCCTCGTCCACCGCGCGCTCGTTCACGAAGTGCGGCAGCACCTCGTATTCGATCTTCACGGCGGCCGCGCCGTCGCGGGCGACCTCCTCCGAGGTGGCGGCCACCGCCACGATCTCGTCGTGCGCCCACTGGATCTCGGTCCCCACGTCCTGGATGACGTGGACCTTGACCACCCCGTCCATCGCCTCCGCCGCCGAGGTATCCATGGCGGTGATGCGGGCGTGAGCGTGCGGGCACTGGACCATGATCGCCCAGAGCATTCCGCGGCGGTTCACGTCGTAGGCGTACTTCGCCCGTCCGGTCGCCTTGACGGGTCCGTCAAGGCGGCTGATGTGTTTGCCGATGTGCAGGCGGTCGCCTGCGGCGGGCCAGACATACTCAGCCATTGGTGGTTCCTCCTCCGGCCGCCTGGGCGACGGCCGCCCGGATGCCGGCGTAGGTGCCGCAGCGGCAGAGGTTGCCGCCGAGCTCCCGGTGGACGGTGTCCTGGTCGGGATTCGGGTGACGGTTCAGGAGCGCCGCGCTCGCGACCACGAAGCCCGGCGTGCAGAAACCGCACTGCTGGGCGTCGTGGTCCACGAACGCCTGCTGGATGGGGTGCATGTCCGCCGGCGATCCGATGCCTTCCACGGTGGTGACCTCCGCGCCCTGCGCCTCGATCGCGAGCACCGAACAGGCATAGACCGGGTCGCCGTTCATCAGCACCGTGCAGGCGCCGCAGGTGCCGCGGTCGCAGACCTTCTTGGCGCCGGTCAGGTCGAGGTGGTTGCGGAGCGCGTCCAGCAGCGTGACCCTCGGTTCGAGGGTCGCGACGTACGCCTTGCCGTTGATCCTGAAGGCCATGTCCACCGCGCCCGGCCCGGCGACCCCCGGCTCTCCCTGAGCCGCGGCGTCGTCCAGCATGCCGGACAGCAACCCCGCGGAGGCGGCCCCGGCGGCGGCGCTTCCCCGCAGGAACTGGCGGCGGGAAAACGATCCTTTCGCCTTCGTCCCGGCGCTGGCGGTTCTCGGTTCGGGGCTCGCTTCGGGTTGCTCCTCGCGAGGCGTTTTCGGATACCTGGTCTGGGCCATCGAAGTCCCTCCGGATCGAGTTTCCAAGTGGGCCACTATACCAGCGGTACCGCATCCCCCGGCGGTTACGATCCCGGGTATGCAGCGTGTTTCCCCGCCGCCGGACCGGCGCCCGAAGGATCCGGCGCCGATCGGGGATCTGCTCGGCCTCGTGTTCTCGACCCGCGACCAGGGGGCCATGCTCGATCTCGGGTTCCTGAAGGCGCTCTGGGACCGGGCGGCGCCGCCGGAAATCGCGCGGCGGGCGGTTCCGGCGCGCGTCGAGAAGCGCGTCCTGACCGTCATCACCGCGGACCCGCTGATCCGCGCCGAGGCGCACCGGCGCCGGACGGAGATCGCGCGGCGCCTGGTGCGCGCCGCCGGCCTCCCCGAGGCCCGGCTGCGGGTGCGGGTCGAGCTCGGGGTTCCGGCGCTGGCGGAGGACGCTTCCGGCCGGGGAAGGCGGGGGGAGTGACCGGGGCGAACGGGGGTCCGCCGGTCTGGATCTCCTCCGCGGTCCGCACCCCGATCGGGAAGCTGCTCGGGGGGCTCTCCCCGCTGCCCGCCCCGAAGCTCGGGGCGCTGGCGGTCCGCGCGGCGGTCGAGCGCGCCGCGGCCCCCCCGGACGCCGTGGACGAGGTCATCCTCGGGAACGTACTGACCGCCGGGCTCGGCCAGAACCCGGCCCGCCAGGCCGCGCTGGGCGCCGGGCTGCCCGCCGAAGTCGGCGCCCTCACCATCAACAAGGTCTGCGGGTCGGGGCTGAAGGCGGTCATGCTCGCCCGCCAGGCGATCCTCGCCGGCGACGCCGACCTGGTGGTGGCGGGGGGTATGGAGTCCATGTCGAACGCCCCGCATCTCCTTCGGGGAATGCGGGCCGGGTCGAAGATGGGCGACGGCAGCCTCGTGGACTCGATGGTGCACGACGGACTCACCGACGCCTTCGAGGACATCCACATGGGCGAGACCGCCGAGCGGGTGGCCGACCGCTACGGAGTGAGCCGCGCGGCGATGGACGAATACGCCGCCGAGAGCCAGCGGCGCGCCCACGCGGCGACCGAGGCCGGCCGCTTTGCCGCCGAGATCCTGCCGGTCGAGGTTCCGGCGCGGAAGGGCGCGGTGGTGGTCGAGCGCGACGAGAGCATCCGTCCCGACGCCACCCGGGAATTGCTCGCCCGCCTCAAGCCGGTGTTCCGCAAGGACGGCCGGGTGACCGCCGGGAACGCCCCGGGCGTGAACGACGGGGCGGCGGCGCTGGTGATCGCCTCGGACGCGGCCGTGCGCCGGCACGGCCTGCCCCGGCTCGCGCGGATCACCGGCCAGGCGGTCTCCGGCCTCGAGCCCGAGTGGGTCATGATGACCCCGGTGCCCGCCGTCCGGAGACTGCTCGACCGCCTCGGCTGGAGCGTGGACGGGGTGGACCTCTTCGAGATCAACGAGGCCTTCGCCGCCCAGGCGGTGGCGGTGCGGGCCGAACTCGGGCTTCCCCCGGACCGGACGAACGTGAACGGGGGCGCCGTCGCGCTCGGCCACCCCATCGGGGCGAGCGGCGCCCGCATCCTCACCACGCTGCTCTACCTGCTCCGGGAGCGGGGCCTCGACCGGGGCGTCGCGAGTCTCTGCCTCGGCGGCGGGAACGGGGTCGCCCTGGGGGTGGAACGTGCCTGATCCGAAAGCGCCCGCGCGGGTCCTGGTGGTGGGCGCCGGAACCATGGGGAACGGCATCGCCCAGGTGTTCGCCGTCTCCGGCGTGGAGGTGCACCTCGTGGACGTCCGGGAGGAGTTCACCGCGCGCGGCATGGCGACCATCGAGAAGAACCTCGGGCGCCAGGTGAAGCGGGGGACCCTGACCGGGGCGGAAGCGAAGCGCGCCTACGCGCGCATCCGGCCGGGTACGGAGCTGGCGCCCGCCGCCGATGCGGAGTTCGTGGTCGAGGCCATCGTCGAGAACGAGGCGAAGAAACGCGCGCTCTACGCCGCGCTCGAACCGCTGCTGCCGCCCGGAACGATCCTCGCGTCGAACACCTCCTCGATCTCGATCACCCGGCTCGGCGCCGCCTCGGGCCGCGCCGACCGTTTCATCGGCATGCACTTCATGAACCCGGTGCCGGTCATGGAGCTGGTGGAGGTGATCCGGGGGCTCGAGACCTCGGACGCGACGTTCGCGGCCACCATGGACCTGTCGCGGCGGCTCGGGAAGACGCCCTGCGCGGTCAACGACGCGCCGGGGTTCGTCTCCAACCGGGTCCTCATGCCGCTCATCAACGAGGCCGCCTTCGCGCTCATGGAGGGCGTGGGCAGCGCCGCGGACATAGACCGGATCATGAAGCTCGGCATGCGGCACCCCATGGGCCCGCTGGCGCTCGCCGACCTCATCGGCCTCGACGTGGTCCTCGACATCCTGCGGGTGCTCCAGGAGGGGTTCGGAGACCCCCGCTACCGTCCGTGCCCGCTGCTCGTGAAGCTGGTGGACGGCGGCCGGCTCGGCCGCAAGACGGGCCGCGGCTTCCACGACTACCGCGATGCGGCCGGCTGACAGACGGCTTAAAGAGATTCTTGAGGTCCCGACCGGCAGGGGTGGGACAGAATTTGGCTCAACTACGTCTTAGCCTGTAGAGAAATCGAAGCCGCGCCGCCGGCCCCGGGGCAGGGGCGCCCATTCCCCACGAGGAGACTCCCGCCAGCCATGTCCAAAGACGCCAGGAACTCGAAGAATTCGAGGAGCGCCGACCAGCGGTCCCGCGCCCTCGACATCGCCCTCGGGCAGATCGAGAAACAGCACGGCCGGGGGGCCATCATGCGCCTCGGTTCGTCCGCCATGGACGTGTCCGCCATCCCGACCGGCGTGATCTCGGTGGACGCCGCGCTCGGGGTGGGCGGTTTCCCCCGCGGCCGGGTCGTCGAGGTGTTCGGCCCGGAGTCCTCCGGGAAGACCACCCTCGCGCTCACGGTGGTGGCCTCGGCCCAGGCGCTCGGCGGGGTCGCCGCGTTCGTGGACGCCGAGCACGCCGTCGACCCGGAGTACTGCCGGGCGCTCGGGGTGAACACCGACGAACTGCTGGTGTCCCAGCCCGACGACGGCGAGCAGGCGCTCGAGATCACCGAGACGCTGGTGCGGAGCGGCTCGGTGGACGTGGTGGTGGTGGACTCGGTGGCGGCGCTCGTGCCGCGCGCCGAGCTCGACGGCGAGATGGGCGACGCGCAGGTGGGCCTCCAGGCGCGGCTCATGTCGAAGGCGCTCCGCAAGCTCACCGGGATCGTCTCCAAGTCATCCACCTGCCTGGTGTTCATCAACCAGCTCCGGGAGAAGATCGGGATCATGTTCGGCAACCCGGAGACGACGACGGGCGGGCGCGCGCTCAAGTTCTATTCGTCGGTGCGGGTGGACATCCGGCGGATCGGCGCGCTCAAGGAAGGCGACGCGGTGATCGGGAACCGGACCCGGATCAAGGTGGTCAAGAACAAGGTGGCCCCTCCCTTCCGGCAGGCCGAGTTCGACGTCCGCTACGGCGAGGGGATCTCCCGGGCGGGAGACCTCATTGACCTCGCGGTGCGCGAGCGGATCATCGAGAAGAGCGGCGCCTGGTACTCCTACCAGGGCGAACAGATCGGACAGGGGCGGGAACGGACCCGCCGGACGCTCCTTGAGGACGAGCCGCTGATGGCCGAGGTGGAAGCCCGCGTCCGCAAGGCGCTCGGCCTCGGCGGCGAGGACGACGGCGAGGAGGCGGAGCCGCAGGAAGCCTGAGCCTGTGCCAAACTACCGCGCCCGCGTGAGATGGCGGGCGCCCGTAGCCGGGGTAGCTCAGACGGTAGAGCAGAGGACTGAAAATCCTTGTGTCGGCGGTTCAATTCCGCCCCCCGGCACCCAGGCCGGAGCGGTCCGGGGACGGGGGCAAGGGGCCGAGCAGCTCAGGAACGCGAGTTCGGGCAGCCGTTTGCCCCCGTCCCCGAACCGCCCGACGCTGCGCGTCGGCAACCGCAACTCCCTCGCGCGCTGGCGCGCGCTTCGGCGAGTTCCGGTTGGCAGTAGTCGTTTTGTGAAAGGGGGAGTGCCCCCTTTCACACATTCCCCCCCAATCAGGCCGGCGCCGAACCAAGGGTTCGCCGCCACTTTCTTTTTTTCGGCGGCGCGTACGGCTTGGAGCGCCGGCTTCAGCCGGCACCACGGGCCGAAGGCCCGCACTCGGTTCAGCCCTCAACAGGAAGGATGACGCCACGGCTTGGAGCGCCGGCTTCAGCCGGCACGCGCGCCGCAGGCCCGCAACGGCTCAGCCGCCAACAGGAAGAATGGCGCGGCGGCTTGGAGCGCCGGCTTCAGCCGGCACGCGGGCCAAAGGCCCGCAATCGGCTCAGCCTCCAACCGGAAGAATGGCGCGGCGGCTTGGAGCGCCGGCTTCAGCCGGCACGCGGGCCAAAGGCCCGCAATCGGCTCAGCCTCCAACCGGAAGAACGGCGCGGCGGCCTGGAGCGCCGGCTTCAGCCGGCACCACGGGCCGAAGGCCCGCACTCGGTTCAGCCGCCAACAGGAAGAATGGCGCGCTGGCTTGGAGCGCCGGCTTCAGCCGGCACGCGGGCCGCAGGCCCGCAGAGCGCGTCGGGCTGTTCTGCCGCATGGCGGAGTTTGGAGCGCCGGCCTCTGGCCGGCATCGCGCGGAAGCGCGAAACCCGCGTTGATGGCGCTGCACTACGGAACGGGAGAGCCGCGGTCTGCGCGTTGGGGGGAGCGCGGTTTCGCCTCGCTGCGCTCGGCGATGCCGGCCAGAGGCCGGCGCTCCAAGCTGGCGTGTCTTCCGGGCATGGAGCCCTCCGCGCCTGGCGGCCTGGCGTTCCTTACCGCTCGTTCTGGGTGGCCGTGGTCCGGACCGCCTGGCCGAGCATCTCCGCGTAGCGGTGCACGCCGTCGGCGATGGCGGACGCGAGCTTCTTCCGGTGGGAGGCGCTGCGGAGCTGCCGCGCTTCCTCGCGGTTGCTGACGAAACCCACCTCGACGAGCACGGCGGGCATCTGGGCGCCGAGCAGCACGTGGAAGCCCGCCGTCTTCACGCCGCGGTTCAGCGGATGGTCTTCCCGGCCGAGAATGCTCCTCGTCATCGCCGCCTGCATGGTCGTCGCGAGTTCGCGGGACTCCTCCTTTCGGCTGTGATTGACGATCTGGTCCACCAGCTTGCGGACGTCGGCCATCCGCACCATGCCGGTGGAGGCGTTCTCCCGGGCGGCGACCTCCGCCGCGTCGGCGGACGTGGCCAGATTCAGGTAGAAGGTCTCGAGGCCCCGCGCCCTCCGGTTCCGGGCGGCGTTCACGTGGATGGACACGAAGAGATCCGCATCGCGGCTGTTGGCGATGAACGCCCGCTGCTCGAGGGGGATGAACACGTCCTTGTCGCGCGTCATGATCACCTCGAACCCGCGCTCGGTGAGGTCGTCGCGCACCCGCTTCGCGATGTCGAGCGCGATGTCCTTCTCCCGCAGGCTGCCGGCATGGGTGCCCGGGTCCTTGCCGCCGTGTCCCGCATCAATGACGATGCGGTTCACCCCGGCCCCGAGCTGGCGCGCCAGCGAGTAGCCCCCTTCGGTCGGGCGTGGCAGCGAAAGCGAGACCTCGTCCCCGGCCTCCGGAGCCTCGGGCGCGGCCCTCCGCGTCGTCCCGGCCGGGGAATCGTCCGCCTCCGGCGCCGTCTCGTCCCCGGAACCGTCCGCGACCGCCACCGGGGGCGCCCCGTGGATGTCCACCACCAGCCGGTAGGGATCGGGAAGGGCGAACACCGAGACCTCCCGGATGCTCGAGAAGTCGAGCACCACCCGCGTGATCTGCTCTTCCGGGACGCCGAGCCGGATGCGCCGGAGGTGCGAGCCCTCGATCGGGAACGCCCGGCGTTCGAGTTCGTCGTCCGGCGTCGCCCCGTGGAGATCGAAGAACACGCGGTCCGGGCCGGTGAGCCGGCCCTCGGTGTGCGGCGTCGGGCCGCTCAGGTCAATCACCACCCGCGTGTGCGAATCCCCGACCCAGTGGCGGATGTTCCGCACCGTCGTCGGCGGATCGGCGGGCTGCACCTCCTGCGCCACGGCGACGGTTCGTCTCGTCCCCTCCCGCGGCCGTTCCGCCGCGCCGGCGGGCGCCCGCGCCGGGCGGGCCTCCGGCTTCGCCAGCACGGCGGCCGCCATCCGGGTCTCGGCGGCGCGCGGCGCGCGCTCCCGGAGCCGTGCGAGGGCGCGCCGTGCCTCCGCCTCGTCGTCGAGGCGGCCGGCGTGGAGCCGGACCTGTTCGTAGAGCGCCTTCGGGACCCAGCGGCTCGCCGGATACCCGCGGATCAGGAGCGCGAAGGCGTCGGCGGCCCGCACCGCGAGACGCCGGTCGTCGAAACGCTCGGCGGCGTCGCGGTAGACCCCTCCCTCGTAGTGGAGCGCGTCGTCGCAGTAGCCGCTCCTCGGGAAGGAGAGGACCACCGACCGGTACTTCCGCGCGACAGCTTCCCACCGGTCCGGGTCGCGCATCGCCGCCTGCGAACCGCGGAGCGTGGCTTCGGCCTGCTGCGCCGCCTCGTAGAGCTCTTTCGCGGTGGAGCCGGGAGCGCCCGCTTCCGGGGCGGCGGAGCCCGGGCCCGCGAGCGCCAGCCCGGCGCTCATCAGCACGGCAAGCCCCGCCGCGACCCATCGGGCGGGGCTGGTCACCGTCATCACCGCAAGCTCAGGCGGGGGGCGTGACCAGGACGTCGCGCGGCTGCGCGCCCCGCGCCGGTCCCACGACTCCCTGGCGCTCGAGCTCGGCGACGATGCGCCGCGCCCGCTGGTAGCCGAGGCCCATTTCGGTCTGGAGCATCGAGGTGGAGGCCTTCTGTTCCCGGATGATGAGTTCGCGGGCCTGGGGCAGGAGCGAGTCCTCGCCCTTCGGAGCGCGGGCGGCACCGTTCGCCTTCGGAGCCGCGCCGTTCCCGGGCCCGACGAAGGGAAGCGGCTGCTCCTCCTCCAGCATCCCGGTATCGAAGACCGGTTCCGCCGCGCTCTCCCAGAACCGGGCGAGCTTGCCCACCTCCCGCTCGTCCACGAAGGCGCCCTGCGCCCGCGGCAGGTCGGCGCCCGGCCGCATCATCAGCATGTCCCCCTTGCCGAGCAGCATCTCGGCGCCCACCCGGTCCAGGATGGTCCGCGAGTCCACGTAGCTGGCCACCCGGAAGGCGATCCGGGTGGGCAGGTTCGCCTTGAGCGTGCCGCTGATGATGTCGGTGGAGGGCCGCTGGGTGGCCAGCACGAGGTGGATGCCCTCGGCGCGGCCGAGGCTGAGCAGCCGCTGGATCGCCGGCGTCACCTCCGCCTTGGCGTGGATGAAGAGGTCGGCGAGCTCGTCCACCACGATCACCAGCCGGGGCAGGGGCGACGGGATCTCGGGTTCCGGCTCGTTCTTCCGGCGGCGTTTCTTCGCCGCCTGCGCGGCCATCTTCTCGACCAGCCGGTTGAATCCGTCAATGTTCCGCACCCCGTGCTCCTCGAGGATCCGGGTGCGGCGGTCCAATTCGCGGCAGGCGTGCTGCAGCACCGTCTTGGCCTGGTCGGGTTCGAGGATGAGCGGGGTCAGCAGGTGCGGGATGTTCCGGTAGGGCCGGAGTTCCACCCGTTTCGGATCAATCAGGATCAGGCGCAGCTCGTCCGGGGTGCGCCGCGTCAGCAGGGAACAGAGCAGGGTGTTGATCTGCACCGACTTGCCCGCGCCGGTGGCCCCGGCGATGAGCAGGTGGGGCATCTCGGCGAGGTCCTTGACCAGCGGCCGTCCGTCCACCAGCCGGCCGATCGCGGTCGGCAGCGCGCCGCTCTCGTCCTGGAAGTCGGGCGACTCGAGGATTTCCCGGAGGCCGACGACCGAGGGAGATTCGTTCGGAACCTCGATCCCCACCACGCCCCGGCCCTTCACCCGCTCGACCCGGATCGCGGGGGCGCGCAGCGCCATGCAGATCTCTTCGTGGCGGTTCCGGATCTTCTTGAGGGTCTCCCCTTCGCCCAGCCGGAACTCGAACGTGGTGACCACCGGCCCCGGCTGGATGCGGTCCACCTCGCCCCGCACCCCGTGTTCGAGGCAGGCGGCTTCGAGGGCCTTGCGGCGCTCCTCGAGCGCCCGCTTCGCGGGGGCCGGCTGGTGGGCGCGGCGCGTCAGGAGCTGGAGCGAGGGCAGCTTCCAGGCGCCGGGCGCCGGCCGGGCGCCCGGGGTGGCCGGCTTCCGTAGCAGGTCGGGGCGGGAGGGCGGCCGGGCCACCGGAACGGGTTCCGTGGCGGGGTCCGTCTCCGGGCCCGGATTCCGGCGCTTCTTCCTCGGGATGCGCACCACGAACGACCGCTCGGCTCCCGGCTCGATCTCCGGTTGCAGCGCCTCCGCATCCTCGGCGGAACGCCCGGTGGGACGCAGCCGGAGGAAGAGCCGCTTGATCCAGCCGGGCCGATGGCTGGCGTCGTGTTCCTGGAGCACGGGTCCGCCGAAGCCCCACTCCCGGAGCGCGGCGTAGCCCATGAGTCCGATCGCTCCCAGCACCACGCCCGCGCCAAGCGGGTTCATGGCGCCCGAGAGCGCGGTCGCCAGCAGCGAGCCCCCGACGCCCCCCCAGGCGAAGCCGCCGCCGGTTCCGCCGCCGAAGACCTGCTGCGCGAGCGAGGCGAGGCCGGTGGCGCTGACCGCGAGGCTCGCGAGGATCAGCAGCCGGACCGCGGTCGAGTCGTCCCCTTCCGGGGGCACGGGCCGGAGGCGCCGCCGCGCCGCCTGGAACAGCACCAGCGGGATCGCGAAACCGATCACCCCGACGAGTTGCAGGATGACCTCGGCGAGCAGCGCCCCGGTCGGCCCCAGCCAGTTCGTCACGGTCTCGCCCGCG
The DNA here is from genome assembly GCA_963555995.3 of Vicinamibacteria bacterium. GTDB lineage: Bacteria > Acidobacteriota > Vicinamibacteria > Marinacidobacterales > Marinacidobacteraceae > Marinacidobacterium. Next base: position 647,818 of record OY821641.1, read on the forward strand.
CCCGCCTTGAGGAGCAGCACCGGGTCCGAGTGCGAGTAGGAGACGAGCGACAGCAGGATCAGGGCGGCGAGGGCGAGCAGGGCGATGCCGAGGACCTTCCGGCGGCCGAACGCCGTCCTAAGCGCTTGAAAGGCCAATGCCGATCCCTCCGGCCGCGAGGCAGTACCAGCCGAACCGGTGGAACCGCTCCCGGGCCAGCCAGTCGAAAACCCAGCGCAGTGCGAACGTTCCGGCCACGAACGCGGTGAGGAACCCCACCGTCAGCTCCAGCGCGACGATCCCCCCGGCCTCCGCGAGCGCCCCGCTGCCGACGGCGGACGCGCCCTCGAGCAGCGCGGCCCCGGCGATCGCGGGCGCGGACAGCAGGAAACTGAAGCGGGCGGCGTCGGCGGGCGCGACGCCGCGCTGACGGCCCGCGACGATCGTGAGACCGGACCGCGACACCCCGGGAAAGATGGCCGCCGCCTGCGCGATGCCGATCCAGAGTGCGTCGGCGAGACCGCGGGGGAGCAGCGGGACCGCCCGGGGCCGGATGGCGGCTCCGCCGGTCTCCGCGGGAGGCCGCCGGAAAGCGAGGAGGACCGCGCCGGTCAGCACGAGGCCCCCGGCGGCGAAGCCGATGCCGCGGAACGCGTGGTGGATCTGGTCCTGGAACGCGACCCCGACCACGGCTGCCGGAACCGATGCGAGGAGCAGCAGGCCCGCGAGCCGGCGGCCGGCCCGCACCGCGTCCCGGCCCTCGGGGGTGGTCCCGCCGATTCCCGCCAGCGCGCGCAGGAGGCCGAAGACCTCGCGGCGGAGGTAGATCAGCGCGGCGGCGAGCGTTCCCAGATGAACCACGATCTCGAAGAGGACCCCCGGACTTCGGAGTGCTTCATCCGGCAGGAACTCCCGTCCGAGCACGAGATGCCCCGAACTGGACACCGGCAGGAATTCGGTGAGACCCTGCACGATTCCGAGGAGCAGCGAAGCGCCGATGTTCATCGGGTTTACCCAAGTACAAGGATAGGTTACGCTATCAGACCTAAAGCACTGCCGCAAGGGGATGGGGGGTCCACGCACGCGCAGGCTGGCCAAGCCTTGGAACGCCAGTCTCCAGACCGGCACGCGCGGCGCTCCGCACGGCGCCCGACACAACGCTCCAAAGCGGCAATTGCGCCGCCGGCTTGGAACGCCGGTCAGTTGCTGTGAAAATGCAGTTTGGGCGCAAGCTCAACCAGCGTCAGTTGCGCCGCCGGCTGGGAGCGCCGGTCTTCAGACCGGCACGCGCTGCGCGGTAGCGCAGCGCACGGCACGACGGCGAGCGGCGCGGTGGTGCTCTGCTCTCGGTTCATCACCGCAGACAGCGACACGACATCCGCGGGCCTCCGGCCCGCTGTGCCGCTCTGAAGAGCGGCGCTCCCAGCCGTTCCCGCCGTTTTCATGTCCGGCGGGGTGAGCAGGAGGACCGATCATGACGGTTTCTCCCGGTGGGGGCCTCCAGACCGGCACCGCGGCGCTCCGCGCCGCGCACGACACAACGCTCCAAAGCGGCAATTGCGCCGCCGGCTTGGAACGCCGGTCAGTTGCTGTGAAAATGCAGTTTGGGCGCAAGCTCAACCAGCGTCAGTTGCGCCGCCGGCTGGGAGCGCCGGTCTTCAGACCGGCACGCGCTGCGCGGTAGCGCAGCGCACGGCACGACGGCGAGCGGCGCGGTGGTGCTCTGCTCTCGGTTCATCACCGCAGACAGCGACACGACATCCGCGGGCCTCCGGCCCGCTGTGCCGCTCTGAAGAGCGGCGCTCCCAGCCGTTCCCGCCGTTTTCATGTCCGGCGGGGTGCGCAGGAGGACCGATCATGACGGTTTCTCCCGGTGGGGGCCTCCAGACCGGCACCGCGGCGCTCCGCACGGCGCCCGACACAACGCTCCAAAGCGGCAATTGCGCCGCCGGCTTGGAACGCCGGTCAGTTGCTGTGAAAATGCAGTTTGGGCGCAAGCTCAACCAGCGTCAGTTGCGCCGCCGGCTGGGAGCGCCGGTCTTCAGACCGGCACGCGCTGCGCGGTAGCGCAGCGCACGGCACGACGGCGAGCGGCGCGGTGGTGCTCTGCTCTCGGTTCATCACCGCAGACAGCGACACGACATCCGCGGGCCTCCGGTCCGCTGTGCCGCTCTGAAGAGCGGCGCTCCCAGCCGTTCCCGCCGTTTTCATGTCCGGCGGGGTGCGCAGGAGGACCGATCATGACGGTTTCTCCCGGTGGGGGCCTCCAGACCGGCACCGCGGCGCTCCGCGCCGCGCACGACACAACCCCACCCGGAACAACCGGCCGGCGTTCCCGCCCCGATGCGCCGCCGGCCTTGTCACAATGCCCGGCGTGACGTTCTTTCCGACGCGGGCGCGGGGGCAGAACTTCCTCCACGACCGGTCGGTCGCCGAGCGCTTCGTGGCCGCGGCAATCGGCGCCGGCAAGCCGGGGACGATCGTGGAGATCGGGCCCGGCAAGGGCGCGCTGACCTTCCCGCTCCTCACCGCCGGGATCCGGGTGCTGGCGATCGAGGTGGACCCGCGGCTCGCCGGACGGCTGGAGGAGCCCGCCCGGGAGCGGGGCCTGTCCGAAAACCTCCGGGTGGTGGTCGGGGACGCGCTCCGGTTGGACCTCGCGGCGGCCGTCGCCGACTTCGGGGCCGCGCCGCCGTTGCCGATCTGCGGCAACCTGCCGTTCTCGGTGGCCTCGCCGCTCCTCCTCCGCCTCATCGAGGGGCACGCGGCCCCCGGCGATCCACCGCTGTTCGACGCCCTCACCCTGACCCTCCAGAAGGAGGTGGCGGACCGGGTGGTGGCCCGGCGCGGCGAGCGCGACTACAGCGCGCTCGGCGTGGTGGTCCAGCAGGCGCTCCGCGCCGAGCTCGCCTTCCGGATCCACCCTGGCGCCTTCCGGCCGCGGCCGCGGGTGGTGTCCTCGGTGGTCCGCCTCACCCCGCGTCCGGACCCGCCCGCCGTCGGCCGGGAGCGCCATTTCCGGGCGCTGGTGCGCGGTCTCTTCGCGCATCGCCGGAAGACGCTGCGGAACTGCGTCAGCCGGCTCCCGGACCAGGAGCTGGCCGGCCGCGTGGAGGCCGCCCTCGACACCCTGGGAGTGGACCCCGGACTGCGGCCGGAGGAGGTGGCGGTGGAGGAGTTCGCGGCGTTGTCGCGGCTGACGTGCTGAAAGAGTCGGGAGCCGCGTTCTTGCGGCTGGTTGGGGTTGCGCCGGGCGCGGCGCGGAGCGCCGCGGTGCCGGTCTGGAGACCGGCGTTCCAGGCCGTTGCGCCATCCGGGCTCGCGGTGTCGGGTGGTCCCGCGGACCGGTGTTGCAGGCCGCTGCGCGGCGGCGCGTGTTAGGCTCGCCGCGCGACCGAAAGACCTGACCGAGAAAGAGTTGCACCGCCAGAAAGACCCGTCCCGAAGGCCCCGATCATGACCGCTGAACCGCGCCGCGTCGTCATCGTCGGCAGCGGCCCCGCGGGATACACCGCGGCGCTCTACGCCGCTCGCGCCGAACTCCAGCCGCTGCTCCTCGCCGGCTCGGGCATGGACCCCGACATCGGCCTGCCGGGCGGGCAGCTCATGCTCACCACCGACGTGGAGAACTACCCGGGCTTTCCCGACGGCGTCACCGGCTACGAGATGATGGACCTCTTCCGCCGCCAGGCGGAGCGGTTCGGCACCGAGGTCCTCCAGGTGGATGCGACCGCGGTGGACCTGTCGTCGCGGCCGTTCGCGGTGACCGCCGCCGGGACCACCTACACCGCGGACTCGGTGATCGTCGCCACCGGCGCCCGCGCCCGCTGGCTCGGCCTTCCCTCGGAGAAGGAGTTCATGAACCGCGGCGTCTCGGCCTGCGCCACCTGCGACGGGGCGCTCTACCGCGGCCGGGAGATGGCCGTGGTCGGCGGCGGCGACACCGCCATGGAGGAGGCGCTCTTCCTCACCCGTTTCGCCACCACCGTCCACGTGATCCACCGCCGGGACGCGCTCCGCGCCTCGAAGATCATGGCCCAGCGGGCGCTGGACAACCCGAAGATCCGGTTCGTCTGGGACTCGGTCGTCGAAGAGGTGCTCGGGAACCAGGAAGGGGTCACCGACCTCCGGCTCCGGAACCTGAAGACCGGCGCGGAGTCCCGGCTCCCGGTCGGCGCCCTCTTCATCGCCATCGGCCACGTTCCGAACACCGAGATCCTTACCGGCGCGCTCGAGCTCGACGGCAACGGCTACGTGGTCGTCACCCCGGGCGCCACCACCACCTCGGTCGAAGGGGTCTTCGCCTGCGGCGACGTCATGGATCCGACCTACCGGCAGGCGGTGACCGCCGCCGGGACCGGCTGCATGGCGGCGATCGCCTGCGAGCGCTGGCTCGCGGAGCAGGAGTCCGCCGCTCCTGCCGAAACCGCCCAGGAGGTCTCCGCATGAACCACCGTTCCCTCGCCCTCGTCCTGCCGCTGGCCCTCGTCCTCCCCGCGGCCGCCCCCGCGGAGGCGCCTCCGCAGTCCGAGCGGCGCGGCGTGGTCAACGAGCCGGCGCCCGACCTCGAACTCCCCGACCTCGACGGCAACCTGGTCTCCCTGCGGTCGTTCCCCGGGAAGATCGTGGTGTACGACTTCTGGGCGGTCTGGTGCGGCCCCTGCGTGGATTCGCTGCCGTTCCTCCAGGAACTCGAGGACCGCTACCGCGACGAGGGGCTCGTGGTCGTCGGGCTGCACGTGGACGACAACGTGCCGTCCGTGGAGGAGGTCCAGGCGTTTCTCGACGAGCACGGCGCGAAGTACGTGAACCTGCTCTCCACGGTCGAGGCCGACGAGGCGTTCCGCATCTTCGCGATGCCGACCACCTACATCACCGACCGGGAAGGCGTCGTCCGCCTGCGTCACATCGGATTCAACCCGAGCCGCACGCCCGAGCGGCTCGAGAACGAAGTCCGGGACCTCCTCGGGCTCGAATAGCCCGCTCCGGATCCCATCCTTTATATATAGGGACTCCGAACGGTGCCCGGACTGGCGGTCGTCGGGACCCAGTGGGGGGACGAGGGGAAGGGGAAGTTCGTTGACATCCTCTCGCCGCGCTTCCACACCGTGGTGCGGTTCGGGGGCGGCCACAACGCGGGACACACGGTGGTCACCGGCGGCCGGGAGTTCATCCTCCACCTCCTGCCTTCCGCGGTGCTCCACCCGGGCGTCCGCTCCATCGTCGGCAACGGCTGCGTGGTGGACCCGCTCGCCTTCTTCGAGGAGATGGAGATGCTGGAGGCGGCCGGGCGCGACCCCTCGCCCGACCTGCTCCTCTCGGACCGGGCCCAGATCATCCTCCCGGTGCACCGGGCGATCGAGGCGCGGGAAGAGGAACGGCTCGGGAAGCACCGGATCGGCACCACCCGCCGGGGCATCGGCCCCGCCTACGCGGACAAGGCCGCCCGCCGGGGCCTCCGGCTCGGGGACCTGCGCCATCCCGACTACCGCGACGAGCGGCTCGCCCACCTGATCGCCGGGCACGGCGAACTGCTCGGCTGGAGCGAGGGCCGGATCGCCGAAGAGGTCGCCGGCACGCGGGAGCTGCTCGACCGCTTCGCGGCCCGGGTCCTGCCGCTCATCGCGGACACCTCGCTGGTGATCCACACGACGCTCGAAGCGGGGCACGGGGTCCTGTTCGAGGGCGCGCAGGCGACCCTCCTCGACCTCGATCACGGGACCTATCCCTTCGTCACCTCCTCGACCGCGGTGGCGGCGGGCGCCGCGGTGGGCGCCGGGGTCGGCCCGGGCGCGGTGGGGAGGGTGCTCGGGGTATCGAAGGCCTACATGACCCGGGTGGGGGAGGGGCCGTTCCCCACCGAGATGGATCCGGAGCAGAACCGCACGATCCAGGAGAAGGGCAACGAGTTCGGCGCCACCACCCGCCGGCCGCGGCGCTGCGGCTGGTTCGACAGCGTCGTGCTGCGCTACGCGCGCCGGGTGAATGGGCTCGACGAACTCGCCATCACCAAGCTGGACGTCCTCGACGGGCTCGACGAGGTGCGCATCGGGGTCCGCTACCGGCTGGACGGGGACCCCGTGGAGGAGTTCCCGGGCGAGTTCGGGGCGCTCGCGCGCTGCGAGGTCGAGTACCGGACCATGCCCGGCTGGGACCGGCCGACGGCGGGGGCGACGCGGCTGGAGGAGCTCCCGCGGGAGGCGCGGCGCTACCTCGACACGCTGGAGGAACTCTCGGGGGTCCCGGTCACGCTGGTTTCGACGGGGCCGGACCGGGAGGCGTTCGTGCGGCGCCGGGAGACGGGAGTTCTGGGCGAATAGTCTCGGAGCGCTGGCCTCCGGCCGGCCCGGTCCTCTCGGTGAGGGCTGCGCCGGGACGCGATCCCGGGCCGTCGGCGCAGGTGGCGAGGCGCTGAGCGAAGCGCCTTCCGGAAGGCGCGCTCCGGTCCGCGCCGGATTCGCTGGTCGCCGCTTGTCAACAACCGCCCGCGTTCGTCTGCCGGCTCTGAGTTTCCCGGATGACCCGTACAAGGAAAGCCCCCGGGGCACCGTGAAGGCGAAGGCCCGGGGGGGGTTATGCACGGGATTCTATCCATTTCGCTTGACAGGTTGTCAAGTGGAGAACCGGGGAACGAACGAAGCGGAGAACGGGGACGAAGATCCCAGCCACCGCAATCTCGAACCAGCGCGGAACTACGGGGGCCGAGATCCGACCGGACCTCCGGCCTCGATGTCTGGCGGGGTCGGGAACAGAAGACGCGCGGAACCGGGCAATCAGGAATTGCCGACAAACAAGTCGTCGAACCAATTCCGCTGGAGCGGGATGGCCTTCACCACACTGTCGAGTTCTGCCGATCGAACCCCCCAAGACCGGACGGGAAACACCTTTTTCCCCATCCCACCAACTTCCCGAACCGCCGAGACATAGTCGGCATCCGCCGACAGGAGGTACGCCACGTCATATTCGTCCCGGTAGGCCATGCTCACCAGATCCACGGCGATCCAGACATCCGCTTGTTTCTCGACGTAGCTCACGAACGATTTGCGGCTCAGTTCCTCGAGTCGCCTACGGAATGCCGCCGGTGTGTCCGGGGGCGCCTGAGCCAACGTCTGCCTGAGTTCTGCGAGCGCCGGATTCTTGTCAGCCGGTACTGGATTCCGCTGGATTCGTCCCAGGAAGAGCCGCACTCCCTGTCTCTCCAGCCGATCCAACCGCCGTCGTTGGCGGGCGGCCCGCCCCCGGTCCCCTCGTATCCGTCCGATATAGAAACGAATCTCGGTTAGCGTGCTCCCCTTGAGGAGCTTCTTCGCGACCTCGGGATAGTCGAGATCGTAGGCATCCACGCCGATTTTCTTGAGACCGTGGTACCAGTTGTTCCCATCAATGAAGAGGACCGAACGCTCGGAGATCAGATGCACAAAAGGAAAGCCCCAAGGGCGCCGTGAAGGCGATGGCCCGGGGAGGGTATGCACGGAATTTTATCCGTTTCGCTTGAGAGGCCCCACCGGGAGGACGGACCCCGTTGCCCTGCTAACATTCCCGCCCTTCTCGCGGTCGGGCCGTTAGCTCAGTTGGCAGAGCGCTCGCCTTTTAAGCGAGATGTCGCAGGTTCGAAACCTGCACGGCCTACCCCCTCGGGTCCCCATCGTCTAGAGGCCCAGGACGTCGCCCTTTCACGGCGAAAACACGGGTTCGACTCCCGTTGGGGACGCGCGCTCCTCCGGAAGCAGCGCCGGAAGAGCCGTTCCGGGAGCGCTCCCGCGACCGGCTCCCGGCGAGGCGGTTTCCCCGTACCCTTGCGACCCTTCCCGAAAGCCCCGTGACCCTCTTCCGGCCCGCCCGCACCGTCGCCGACATCGCCGACGTCGAGGACGAGACCCGCCGCTTCTGGGAAGAGCGGGACATCTTCCGGAAGAGCGTCGCGCGCCGCGCCGGCGGGGAGCCCTGGGTCTGGCACGACGGCCCGCCGACCGCGAACGGGCGTCCCCACAACGGGCACGTCCTCACCCGCGTCTTCAAGGACGTCTTCCCCCGCTTCCACACCATGCGGGGGCGCCACGCCGAGCGGATCGCGGGCTGGGACACCCACGGCCTGCCGGTGGAGGTCGAGGTGGAGAAGGAACTCGGCATCCACGGCCGCGCCGGCATCGAGGAGTACGGCGTGGGGCCGTTCGTCGAGAAGTGCATGGCGAGCGTCTTCCGCTACATCCGCGACTGGGAGGAGATGACCGCCCGCATCGGGCACTGGGTGGACCTCGACCACGCCTACGTCACCTACCGGCGCTCCTACGTCGAGAGCGTCTGGTGGGCGCTCGCCGAGCTCCACCGCAAGGGACTCCTCTACCGCGGGGAGAAGGTCGTCTGGTGGTGGGCGCAGGGCGGCACCGCCCTCTCCTCCGCCGAGGTCGGCCTCGGCTACCGCGAGGTGGACGACCCGGCGGTGTACGTGACCCTGCCGCTGGTGGACGATCCCGGTCTCTCGCTCGTCGTCTGGACCACCACCCCCTGGACGCTCCCCTCGAACCTCTACGCCGCGGTCCGGCCGGGCACCGACTACGTGGAGGTCGAGGACACGCCCGAAGGCGGCGCAACGCGCCGGCTGGTGGTCGCCGCCGCGCTCCGGGAGGACCTCGCCGGGCGGCTCGGCCGCGCTCTCCCGGTGCGCCGCACCTTCCCCGGCGAGGAACTCGTCGGCCGCCGCTACCGGCCCCCCTTCGACGACTTCTGGAACCGCCACCACGCCCTCGCAGGCCGCCTGCCGGGCGGGGGTTCGGTCTCCGCCTTCTGGCGGGTCCTGGCCGCCGACTTCGTGGAGCTCGACCAGGGCACCGGCCTCGTCCACGAGGCCCCCGCCTTCGGCGAGGTGGACCACGACCTGCACCGGAAGACGGTCTCCGCGTACGCGAACGCCGATGAGATCCCGCTCCCCTGCGCGATCGGCCCGGACGGGCGGTTCACCGCCGAGGTCCCCTGGCTCGAAGGCCAGTGGGTCAAGGAGGCGGACAAGGCGATCGTCCGCCGCCTCCGCGAGGAAGGCCGCCTGCTCCACCACGAGACCATCCGCCACGAGTACCCGTTCTGCTGGCGTTCGGACCAGGACCCGCTGATCCAGTACGCCCGCCCCGCCTGGTTCATCCGCACCACCGCCCGGAAGGACGCGGCGCTCGCCAACAGTGGCGCGGTGAACTGGCTCCCCGAGCACATCCGGGAGGGCCGCTTCGGCGACTTCCTCCGCAACAACGTGGACTGGGCGCTCTCCCGCGAGCGGTTCTGGGGCACCCCGCTGAACATCTGGATCAACGACGCGACCGGCCGGCTGGAAACGCCCGCCTCGGTGGCCGAGATCGAGGCGAAGAACCCGGACGCCTTCGCCGCCTTCCGGAAGGCGCGCGCGGAACGGCCCGACCTCGATCCCGACCTCCTCGTCCACAAGCCCTGGGTGGACGAGGTGACCTGGACGAACCCGGGCGAGCCCGGGGTGTACCGCCGCGTCCCCGAGGTCATTGACTGCTGGTTCGACTCGGGGGCGATGCCCTTCGCGCAGTGGGGGTTCCCGCACCAGAACCGCGACCGGTTCCGAAAGGCCTTCCCCGCCGACTACATCGTCGAGGCGGTGGACCAGACCCGCGGCTGGTTCTACTCGCTGCTGATGATCTCGACGCTGCTCTTCGACGAGGACACCTGCGGCCGCCTCGGCATCGCGGCCCCGGACGGGCCGCACCCCTACCGGTCGTGCCTGGTGCTCGGCCACGTCACCGACCCCGAGGGCCGGAAGGAGTCCAAGTCGCGCGGCAACTACACCCCGCCGGAGGAGACGCTCGCGGAGGCCGGCGCCGACGCCTTCCGCTGGTTCTTCCTCGCCGCCGCCGCGCCCTGGGCCAACAAGCGCCATTCGCTCCCGAACGTGCGCGCCGCCGCCCGCGAGTTCCCGCTGAAACTCCGGAACGTCGTTTCCTTCTTCACCATCTACGCGGAGATTGACGGCTTCGATCCGCGCCGCGACCAGGGCCGCCCCGTCCCCGAGCGCCCCGCGCTCGACCGCTGGATCCTCTCCCACCTCGAGGAGACGACCGCCGAGGTCACCGCCGGCCTCGAGGAGATCCGCGCCTACGACGCGGCCCGCGCGCTCGCCGGCTTCGCCGAGTCGCTCTCCAACTGGTGGCTCCGCCGCAGCCGCCGCCGCTTCTGGGAAGCGGGGCGCGGCGCGGACAAGCTGGACGCCTACCGGACGCTCTACGACGCGCTGGTCCGCCTCTCGCGGCTCGCCGCGCCCTTCGTCCCCTTCCTCGCCGAGGAGATCCACCGGAACCTGGTGGCCGGCCCGTTCGGGGACGCGGCGCCCGAGAGCGTCCACCTCACCGATTGGCCCGAGCGCGAGTTCCCCCTCGACGCCGGGCTCAACGGGGAGATGGCGGCGGTCCGCGAGATCGCCTCGCTCGGCCTCCGGGTGCGGAAGGAGCACGAGATCCGGGTGCGGCAGCCGCTCGCCGCCGCCAGCGTCGCGGTGGCCGAGGAGGGCCTCCGGGCGCGGCTCGACCGCCATCGGGACCTGATCGCCGACGAGCTGAACGTCCGCGAGGTCCGCTTCCGGGAGGATCCGGAAGCCGATCTGGAGTTCGTGGTGAAGCCCAACTTCCGGCGTCTCGGTCCCCGGCTCGGCCGCCGGATGCCGGCGGCCCGGAAGGCGATCTTCGCGCTCGACGGCCGGGCGGCCCGCGACGCGCTCGCCCACGGACCGCTCACGCTCGACCTGCCCGGCGGCGACACTGTGACGATGGAGGCGGACGACCTCGCCGTGGAGTCCCGCCCGCGCGCGGGCCGCGCCATCGCCGGGAGCCCCCTCGCCACGGTATCCCTCGACACCGTGCTCACCCCCGAACTCCTCGCCGAGGGCCGCTACCGCGAGTTGCTGAACCGGGTGCAGAACTTCCGCAAGGACCTCGACCTCCCCTACGTGGCGCGCATCCGCGTGGGACTCGACGGCGACGGCGGCCTGCTTGCGGTCGCCCGCGAGCGCGAGGCCCACTTCCTGAACGAGACCCTCGCGGTGGAACTCCACGCCGGCGAACTCCCCGGGGCCGAGCGGCGCGAGATCGAGATCGAGGGCGAACGCGCCGTCCTGTCGCTGGAGGTCGTCACCGGATGAACTGGGACACCCGCCTTTCCGACGCCGCCGGCCGGGTCGCCGACTTCGACACCGTCATCGGGATCCTGAAGCTTGCCGAGCAGCCGGGGATCCTCTCGCTCGCCGGCGGCATGCCCGACCGCGGCGTCTTCCGGCTCGAGGAGACGCGCGACGCGATGGCGCGGGTCCTCCGCGACCATGCCCCCGAGGCGCTCAACTACTCGCCGAACCCGGGGATCACGGAGCTCCGCGAGTTCCTCGCCGAGCGGATGGCCCGCCTCGAGGACATCCACTGCAATCCGGAGGAGGTCCTGGTCACGAGCGGTGGGCTCGAAGGCATCCGCCACGCCTTCAACGCGCTGGTGAACCCGGGCGATCCGGTGCTGGTGGAGGACCCGACGTACATGGTCGCCCTCCAGGTCTGCTGCGAACTCGGCGGGGTTCCCACCGGCATTCCGAGCGACGACGACGGGGTGATCCCGGAGGCGCTCGACGAGACGGCGGCCGGCCTCGCCCGGAACGGCCGTCCCGCCCGCATCCTCTACGTGGGCCCCAGTTTCCAGAACCCCACCGGCCGCACCTGGACGCTCGCCCGCCGCCGCGCGGTCCTCGCGGTCGCCGAGCGCCACGACCTGGCGGTGGTCGAGGACCACGCCTACGGCGAACTCCGCTACGACGGTGAGCCGCTGCCGTCGCTGAAGTCGCTGGCCCCCGACCGCGTCATCTTCGTCCATACCTTCTCCAAGATCTTCGGCCCGGGGCTCCGCCTCGGCTGGGTGGCGGCGGACCGGCGCCTCGTCGAGCGCCTCGGCCTGCTGAAGCTCGGCACCGACCAGTGCTCGAGCGCCCTCACCCAGCGCCTCGCGCTCGCCTACGGCCGGGCCGGCGGGCTGGAGGCGCAGGTGGACCGGGCGCGGGACCTCTACCGGAGGAAGCGCGACGCCATGCTCGCCGCGCTCCGGGACTTCCCGTCGCGGACCCCGTGGCTGAAGCCGGAGGGCGGGTTCTTCCTCTGGGCGGAAACGGACTGCGACACGGAGGCGCTGCTGCGGCGGGCCATCGAGCGCCACCGGGTGGCCTTCGTCGCCGGGAGCTGCTTCTTCGCGGACCCGGGTTCGGCGGCGGGCCGCCGTTCGCTGCGGCTCTCGTTCAGCTACGTGCCCGAAGACCGCATCCCCGAGGCCATCGGACGGCTCACCGAGGCGGTCCGCGAGACCACCTGAGCCCCGTGCCGCGCCTCTTCGTCGTCTCCGGCCCCTCCGGAGTCGGCAAGTCCACCATCCTCCGCAGGCTCGTGGACCGCGTCCCGGGCCTCCGGTTCGCGGTCTCCCACACCACCCGCCCGCGCCGCGCGGGCGAGGTGGACGGCCGCGACTACCACTTCGTGACCGAAGACCGGTTCCAGCAGTTGATTGACGCCGACGCGTTCGTGGAGTGGGCGCGGGTCCACGACCACCGCTACGGCACCAGCAAGGAGGCGCTCCGCGCCGGCGGCGAGGACGACCTCCTCATCGAGGTGGACGTCCAAGGCGCCGACGCACTCCGGCAGGAGGTGCCGGAGGCGGTAACCGTCTTCATCGAGCCCCCCGCCTTCGCGGACCTCGAAACCCGGATCACCGGGCGAGGCCGCGAGTCCGGCCCCGAAGTGGAGCGCCGCCTCCGCACCGCCCGCGACGAGATGCCCCACGCAACGTCCTACCACCACCGCATCACCAACGACGACATCGAGGACACGGTAACCCACCTCGCCAACCTCGTGAAACGCGTTCGGGACTAGGTGACACAACGGCTTGGAACGCCGGCTTCAGCCGGCACAGCCGACCGGAGCGAGGTGGAACCGCGTCCTGCGGGTCGAATCAGGCGTCGGCTTCGGCTGTCCCGCCCGACAAGCCGTGAGCCGCTCTCTTTCTGGCGATCATTCGGGCCGTGCGTTTCCGCCCTTCGGCGAGGCTGATGAAGCGACCGGTACGGCGGTCTTCGAGAAGCTCTCGCACGGCCGCCGTTTCTTCGGCCGAACACTTGTGGTTTTCGGCCGGCTCCCCACAGCCCGAACGGGTCTGAACCTGATTCTTCATCAGGTGAGGATATGCCCGACGGCAGCGTTCTCAGGCGTCCGGGCTCGTGGCGTTCCGTGATGCAGTGGTCCGCCGACTGCTAGCAGCCTGTGGTGAAACCCACGTGAGCGCCGAGACGGGTGAGGCGCCCGGCTGACAAGGCGCGTGAGGGAGGAATACCGGGTGTATTCCGACCGAAACGCAACGATGAGCGCCTCGTAGAGGCGCGGTTCAGCCGGGATGCATCGCCCGTCGAACGCCGCGTGGGTTTTGCCACAGGCTGCTAGGCTAAATCCGTGCTGGCGGCTTCCCCTTCGGTCTTCCTCCAGCCCGGCCCCACTCCATGAGTGCTGACGCGCAACGTCCTTCGACGCACATATCCCGCATCGCGATCGAGGGGTTCCGTTCGCTCCAGAAGGTGAGCATCGACGACCTTCCGGGAGTGGCCATCCTGATCGGGGCGAACGGGTCCGGGAAGTCGAATCTGATCCGCTTCTTCGAGATGTTGAGCTGGATGCTGAAGTCGCGGCAACTCGCAAGGTTCATCGGCAAGCAAGGGGGAGGCAGCGACCAGCTCTTCGGTGGGAGTGAGACCACCCCGAAGATGGAGGCCGATCTGCGGATCCAGACGGACCAGGGGACCAACGACTACCGGTTCGAATTGGAATTCGCACCGCCGGACCGTCTCATATTTGCCAAGGAGGCGTTCCGCTTCAGCCGGAGCGGCTGGCCAAACGAGGCAGACTGGCAGTTCCTTCCGGCCGGGAACCCGGAGTCCGAGTTGGTCGGAGTCGGCCATTCCGAAGGAGCGACGCGCGTCAACGAAACAACGGCGCGCACCATCGTGCATCTCCTTCGCGACTGCTCGCACTACCAGTTCCATAACACCTCGGCCACCTCGTCGCTCAAAAAGAAGTGGGATGTCCACGACAATGCCTATCTCCGCAGTGACGGCGGGAACCTTGCGGCCGTCCTCTATCGCCTGCGGGACGAGGACGGGCCGCGGTACGAGTACATCTGCCGCCAGATCGCACGGGTGCTGCCCGTCTTCGAGACGTTCGACATCGAGGAGGAGTACGGAAGGGTCCTGCTCCGCTGGCGCGCCCGGGATACCGGACAGACGATCGGCGCGCATCTGACCTCGGACGGGTCCCTCCGCTTCTTCGCGCTGGCGACCCTGCTCAATCTCCCCCCGGAGACGCTGCCGGCCGTGATGCTCTTGGACGAGCCGGAACTCGGGTTGCATCCGTCGGCGGTGGACCTGGTCGCGCGGATGGTTCGGGCGCTGGGAACGGACAGACAGGTCATCGCGGCAACGCAGTCACCCCTGCTGGTGGACGCCTTCGATCTTGAGAACGTGATCGTCATCGAGACGGACGGATCCCGGAGCCTCCTGAAGACCCTGCCGTTCGGGGACGCCGACTGGAAGGAATGGCTGAAGGAATACAGCGTGGGGCAACTCTGGGAGAAGAACATCCTCGGCGGACGCCCGTGATCCGGGTGGGCATCGCAGTCGAAGGACCCACCGAGGAGGACTTTGTCAAGAGGGTCCTTGCTCGCCATCTCTGGTCCTTCGATGTCTTGGCACATCCGGCCCTTCCCGGCCGGCGGGGCGGCAACATTTCCGTCCAACGTCTCGCATCCGGCATGCGCGAGCTACTGCGCGACTTCGACGCTGTGACTTCCCTGGTTGATTTCTACGGGTTCACGAAGAAGGGGGAGTGCACGGCGGACGAACTCGAATCCCTGGTTCTCGACCAGTTGAACAAAACCGTCACCGGTGGGGTGTCGCCAAGGCGTGTCTTCCCGTACGTGCAACGCCACGAATTCGAAGCACTGCTCTTTTCCGACGTCGGGCGTTTCCGTTGCATACCGAGCGTTTCCCCGACACGCCTGGAGAAGCTCGTCGCAGTGCGCGGACAGTTCCCCACGCCCGAGGACATTGACGACGGTTCAGAGACCGCGCCGAGCAAGCGGCTCCTCCAGTCGGTTCCTGGGTACGACAAACGGGTCCACGGACCCTTGGTAGCGGAAGAGATCGGCATGGGCCGGATCCAATCCGAGTGCCCCCGATTCGGTACCTGGCTGAGGAGACTCGAACATCTGCCGACCGTGCTTGGCTGACGGACTTCCTGAAGGAAGGACTTTGGAGACCGATGCATCCCGGGGTCGTTGCTGTGTCGGCGCGCGGTCTGGGCCGGGCCGCCGCCCCATCCTGTGCGAAGATGATGGGTCCGCCATGAAAAAGGTCGTTCTCGGGGTCACCGGGTGCATCGGGGCGTACAAGGCTCCGGACCTGGTGCGCGCCCTGCGGAAGCGTGACCTGCGGGTGCAGGTGATCCTCACCCGGGCCGCCCGCGAGTTCGTCTCGCCGCTCTCCCTGGCGACCGTCTCCGGGGAGCCGGTCCTCGAGCGCCTGTTTTCCGACGTGCCCGGAGAAGCGGGAGGCGAGGGCCCGACCAGTTCTCCCGGTGGGGGGCCGACCGGCGGCGTGCGCCACATCTCCCTCACCGAGGAGACCGACGTCTTCCTGGTGGCCCCGGCCACCGCGCACGTGATCGCGCGGCTGGCGCTCGGGCTCGCCGACGACTTCCTCACCACCTTCCACCTCGCCGTCCGGGCGCCGATCCTCATCGCCCCCGCGATGAACACCAACATGCTGGCGCACGAGGCGACCCGGGGCCACCTCCGGACTCTGCGCGAGCGGGGCGCGACGATCATCGAGCCCGGGGAGGGGGAGCTCGCGTGCGGCTGGCTCGGGCCGGGCCGGCTCGCCGAGATCCCCGACATCGTGGAGGCGGTCGGGCGCGCGCTGGCGGAGACCGCCCCCCGGCGGAACCTGGCCGGCCGGAAGGTCGTGGTCGCCGCCGGTCCGACCCGCGAGCCCCTGGATCCGGTGCGCTACCTGACCAACCGCTCGTCCGGCCGGATGGGCTTCGAGCTGGCGGAGGCGGCCGCCGCCCGCGGCGCGGAGGTCACCCTGGTCCTCGGGCCGACCGACCTCGAACCCCCGGCGGGCCGGGAGGTGGTGCGGGTGGAGACCGCCCGCGAGATGCGCGACCGGACGTTCGCCGCCGCCCCGGACGCCGACGCGGTGGTCATGGCGGCGGCGGTCGCCGACTTCCGGCCGGCGCACAACGCCGGGTCCAAGCTCAAGTCCGCCGGTCTCCGCCGGGACGGCGCCGCCTCCTCCCTGGCGCTCGTCGCGAACCCGGACATCCTCGCCGAGCTCGGCGCCGCGCGGGCCGCGGACGCCGGCTCGGGTCCGGCGGTGCTGGTCGGTTTCGCCGCCGAGACCGGCGAGCCCGAGGACGAAGCGATCCGGAAGCTCGAGGAGAAGCGGTGCGACCTGATCGTCGGCAACCGGGTGGGGCAGGGGCGGGTCTTCGGCCTCGACTCCACCCAGGCGGTGCTGGTCGAGAGCCGGGACGGGCAGGCCCCCGCCGTGAGCCGCCGGGAGCCCGAATCGAAGCGCTCGCTCGCGGACGCCGTCTGCGACGTCATCGCCCGGCGGCTGGGGAACGGCGCGTGAACCCGTCGGGACCGCCTGTCCCGCGGCGCCGCTGACCGTGACCGACGGACCGGACGCCGATCTCCGCGCCCAGCTCGCCGCCCGCCTGCGGCTCCTCCAGGGATTCACCGACTTCGTGCCGGGTCCGCCGGTCCCGCCGCCCCCCGCCGAAACGCTGGAGGCGATCTCGGCGGACCTCGACGGCTGCACCCGCTGCCGGCTCTCCGAAAAGCGGAAGACCATCGTGTTCGGGGTCGGCCCGGCGGACGCCGACCTCATGTTCATCGGCGAGGGCCCGGGCCGGGACGAGGACCGGCAGGGCGAGCCGTTCGTGGGCCGCGCCGGCCGGTTGCTGAACGAGATGATCGAGAAGTGCTTCCAGCGGCGGCGGGCCGACGTGTACATCACGAACATCGTGAAGTGCTGGCCGCCGGGCAACCGCAATCCGCAGGCGGACGAGGTCGCCACCTGCCTGCCGTTCCTGAAGCGGCAGATCGCTTCGGTCCGGCCCCGCGTGATCTGCCTGCTCGGGAGCGTTGCCGTCAAGGCGCTCTTCCCGGGGGTCCGGGGCATCGGCGCGGCGCGCGGCACGGTGTGGGAGTTTGGCGGGATCCCGGTGGTGCCGACCTTCCATCCGGCCTACCTGCTGCGCGCCGAGGGGGAGCGGCTGCAGCAGTTGAAGCGGGAGGTGCTGGACGACGCGCGGACCGCGCTGGAGATCCTGGCGCGGCCTCGAGGGGCGTGACGTGAGGCGGAGCGGGATCGCGACGCGCTCGGAGCGCTCCACGTGCACGGGGACGAACGCCATCAGCGCGGGTTTGCCGTGAAGATGCGGTTTCGGCGAAACGGCAACCAACGCAAGTTGCGCCGCCGGCTGGGAGCGCCGGTCTTCAGACCGGCACGCGCTGCGCCCCAGCGCAGCGCACGGCACGACGCCGACCTGTGCGGTGGCGTTCTGCTTTCGGTTCGTCAGCGCGAACTGCGACACGACATCCGCGGGCCTTCGGCCCGCTGTGCCGGTCTAGCGCTCCACGTGCACGGGGACGAACGCCATCAGCGCGGGTTTGCCGTGAAGATGCGGTTTCGGCGAAACGGCAACCAACGCAAGTTGCGCCGCCGGCTGGGAGCGCCGGTCTTCAGACCGGCACGCGCTGCGCCCCAGCGCAGCGCACGGCACGACGCCGACCTGTGCGGTGGCGTTCTGCTTTCGGTTCGTCAGCGCGAACTGCGACACGACATCCGCGGGCCTTCGGCCCGCTGTGCCGGTCTGAAGACCGGCGCTCCCAGCCGTCTCCACCGTTTTGATGACCGGCGGGGTGCAGGAGGACCGATCATGAGGGTTTCGCGCTCCCGCGCGATGCCAGCCGGAGGCTGGCGCTCCGAGGCGGACGGCCCGGACTGCTATTCACAGCAACGGGCCGGCGTTCCCGGCCGTCGCGTCGCCTGACTTGAACCGCGTTGAGGTCGCGGTGCCGCGTCCGGTGCCGCGGACGTACACCTACGAGGCGCCGCCCGCGCTGCTGCGGCCCGGCGAGACCACCCTGCCGCCCGGCGTCCGGGTGCGGGTCCCCTTCGGCCCGGGCGAACTCACCGGGGTGGTCCTCGGCCCCGGCGCGCCGGCGCCGCCGGAACGCGGAGAGGAGAAGCAGGTCGTCCTCAGGGCCGTCCGCTCGCGCTTCGACGATCCGCTGCCGCCGCTCCCGGAAGACCTCCTCGCCCTGGCGCGCCAGCTCGCCGAGGTGACGGTCTGCCCGCTCGGGCTGGTCCTCAGGGCGATGCTCCCGGCCTCGGCGCCCCCCGGCCGCATGCTCCGGACCGCGCGCATCACCGTGGAGGGCTCCGCGCGCCTCCGGGAGCCCGACGGCCGGACCGCTGGAGGGTCCGGCGGCGGCCCCGCAGGCGCGCTGCCGCGGCTGAGCGAGGACGACCGGCGCATCCTCACCCTGCTCGCGGTCTCCCGCGGCCCCGTCCCGCTGGTCCGCATCCGCCGCGAACTCGAACTCTCCCCGGGCCGGAGCTTCGCCCGCCTCGAACGCGAGGGGTTTCTCCTCACCGGCGCCGAGCGGCTCACGCCCGAGGCGGCGAGCCCCGGCGGCCCGGCGGGTCCCGGCGACCACGCGCCGTCGCGCCCGCCGCCGCTCACCCCACCCCAGCGCGAAGCGGCGGCCGCCCTCCGGGAGGCCCTCGAAGCCCGCGCCTTCGGCGCCTTCCTGCTCGACGGGGTCACCGGCAGCGGGAAGACCGAGGTCTATTTCCAGGCTATCGCCGCCTGCCTCGAAACGGGCCGCAGCGCGCTGCTGCTGGTCCCCGAGATCGCGCTCGCCTCCCAGCAGGAGGCGCTCCTCCGCGCCCGCTTCGGCCCCGGCCTCGCCGTGTTCCACAGCGGGCTCGGCGCCGCCGAGCGCCGCGCCGCCTTCTGGCGCATCCGGAGGGGCGAGGCGCGCATCGTGCTCGGGGCCCGGTCCGCGGTGCTCGCCCCCATCCGGGACCTCGGGCTGGTGGTCCTCGACGAGGAGCACGACGCCGCCTACAAGCAGGACGAGGCGCCCCGCTACCACGCCCGCCAGGCCGCCTGGCTCCGCGCCCGCGCCGCCGGCGCGGTGCTGGTGCTCGGCTCGGCCACCCCCTCGCTCGAAGCGGCGCACGCCGCCGAGCGGCAGGCGCTCACCCGGCTGCGGCTCCCCCACCGCATCGCGGGCCGCGCGCTCCCCGCGGTGGAGGTGGTGGACATGCGCCCCCTGCTGCGCGCGTACTACCGGGACCCGGCCCGGAAGCCCGCCCGGGGGCCGCTGATCCTCGCCCCCGTGCTCGAGACCGCGCTCCGGGAGACCGTCGCCGCCGGCCGGCAGGCGCTCGTCCTCCTGAACCGGCGCGGCTACGGGGGCCGGATCGGCTGCCTGCGCTGCGGGGAGATCCTCGAATGCCGCCGCTGCGGCGTCGCCTTCACCCTGCACCGGCGCGGGAGCCTCGCCGTCTGCCATGCCTGCGGGACGGGGATGGCCCCTCCCGAGGACTGTCCGGGCTGCGGCGGCGATGTCCTGCGGTCCGAGGGGTTCGGCACCGAGCGCGTGGAGGAGGAGGTCTCCCGCCTGCTGCCGGACGTCCGGGTGGCGCGCTTCGACCGGGACACCACCCGCGCCCGCGGCAGCCACGCCCGGACGCTCGACGCCTTCCGCGAGGGCGCGATCCGGGTGCTGGTGGGGACCCAGATGATCGCCAAGGGACACGACTTCCCGGCGGTTACGCTGGTCGGGGTGGTGGCCGCCGACGGCGGGCTCGGGGCGCCGGATTTCCGGGCCGCCGAACGCACCTTCCAGCTCCTGACCCAGGTCGCCGGGCGGGCTGGCCGCGGGGAGGACCCCGGACGGGTCCTCATCCAGACGATGAAGCCGGACCACTACGCGGTCACCGCCGCCGCCCGCCAGGACTACCCCGCGTTCGCCGCCGTCGAACGCGAGATGCGGCGCCGCTTCCGCTACCCGCCCTTCGTCCGGCTGACGAGCCTCACGGTGAGCGCCCGCTCCTCCGGCAAGGCCGAGGAGGCGGCCGCCGCGCTCGCCCGGCGCATCGTCACCCCGGACGCGCCCGAATCGCTCGAGGTCGTCGGTCCGGCGCCCGCTCCGGGGCCGCGGCCGGAGGGGTCCTGGCGCTGGGCGATGCTCGTCAGGGCGGCGCCCCGCGACCATGCCGCGCTGCGCCGGCGTCTCCGGCGTCTCCTCGAAGCGCCGGAGTACGCGCGGCATGTGACGATCAATGACGATCCCTGACCGCCGAACCGCGTTTGGCGTACTATGCTCGGGCGATGGTGAAGGCCGACCTCATCAACCGGGCGATGGCGGCAACGGATTTGTCGGCCCAGGACGCCCGCGATGCCGTGGAGGCCTTGTTCGAGGGTCTGCGGGCGGGTCTGGAGAGCGGGAACCGCGTCGTTTTGCGGCGGTTCGGCGTGTTCCAGGCCGCGCCGCGCAAGACGGGGGTGGCGCGCAACCCGCGCACCGGCGAACCGGTCGGCATTCCACGGGGCCGGGTGGTCCGCTTCCGTCCCGGCCAGAGCCTCCGCCACATCTCGTAGGGCAGGGCGGAACTTCCGCCTCGGTGCGCTCCACGCGGGTTGGACCTGCGCGCCTTCCGGGCATGCGGTCACTGCCGTGAGGGCGCCGGCGGCTTGGAACGCCGGCTTCAGCCGGCACCCGCTGCGCGAAGCGCGGCGGACTGCACGACGCTGCTCCGCACGACGGCGTTCGACTCTCGGTCCATCACCGCGAACCGCGGCACGACATCCGCGGGCCTTTGGCCCGCTGTGCCGGCTGAAGCCGGCGTTCCAAGCCGTTCGCGCCGGGTAGCGGCCGGTAATCTCGGCGTCACCGAGGCCACATGAAACTCGTCACCCTCTTCGGCCGGCCGAACGTGGGGAAGTCCACCCTGTTCAACCGGATCATCGGCGGCCGGCCCGCCATCGTCCACGCGCGGCCGGGGTCCACCCGTGACGGCCGGCTGGAGCCGGCGGAGTGGCGCGGCGTCGGTTTCCGGCTCCACGACACCGGCGGGGCGGGGGCGCCGGACGCCTCGCCCTTCGCCCGCGAGATCCGGGCCCTCGCCGAGCGCACGGCGGCGCGGAGCGACGCGGTCGTCTTCGTGGTGGACGCCCGCGCGGGGCTGACCCCCGCCGACGAGGAGCTCGCCGACGGGCTCCGCCGGCAGGAGGACCGGCCTCCGGTGGTGCTGGTCGCGAACAAGGCCGAGGGCGTCCACGAGGCGGCGGCGGCCGAGTTCCACGCCCTCGGGCTCGGGGACCCGTTCCCGATCTCCGCCGAGCACGGCCTCGGGATCGCCGAGGTGCTCGACCGCATCGTCGAGACCCTCGAACCGGACCTCGGCGCGGCGCCGGTCCCCGAGGACTCCACTGCCGGCGGCGAGGCGCTCCGGGTCGCCATCGTGGGGCGCGCCAACGTGGGGAAGTCCACGCTGCTGAACCGCTTCTGCGGCTACGAGCGGGCGCTGGTCTCGGCGGTGGCCGGCACCACCCGCGACCCGGTGGACGAGCGCCTCACGGTCTCCGGCCGCGAGGTGGTGCTGGTGGACACCGCCGGCATCCGGCGCGGCGCCCGCCGCCGGGGCCAACTCTCGGCCTCCGGCCGGGGGGACGCCTACGAGGAGGCCGACGCGCTGGCGGTCCTGATGTCGGAGAAGGCGATCCGCCGGGCGCGGGTTGCCCTGTTAATTACGGATGCGGTGAAAGGTCCCACCGCCCGGGACGCCCAGATCGCCCGGCTGATCGAGGACGCCGGCTGTTCGGTGGTGGTCCTCCTGAACCGCTGGGACCTCGTGACCTCGCGGGCGGCGCGCTGGGCGGAACTCCGGCTCGACGTGCGGGAGCGCCTCCGGCACATCGGCCACGCCCCCCTCCTGCGGATGTCCGCCATGACCGGGCAGGGCGTGGCGGCGATCTGGAAGTCGGTCTTCCGGGTGGCGGCGGAGGGGAGCCGGCGGATCCCCACGCCCGAGGTGAACCGGTTCCTCGCGCGCGCCTCGGAGCGCTTCGCCCCCCGTTCGCGCCGGGGCAGGGAGGTGAAGCTGCTCTACGGCTTCCAGTCGGGAGCGGCCCCGCCCCGGTTCCGGGTGTTCACGAACTGTCCCCGCGCGGACATCCTGCCCTCCTACCCCCGCTTCCTCGTCGGCGAGCTGCGCCGCCGCTACGGCTTCCGGGGGACCCCGGTCCGGCTCACGCTGGAGTACAGGAAGAAGCCGTCCCGGTAGCGCGCCCGGGGCTGTCCTACAATCGTGACGCCGCTCCGCCCCCGCGGGGGGTCGCGGCGCAACGGGTGTCCACATTGAACAAGGCGGATCTGGCGGAGGCCGTCCGGAGCTTCCACGGCGGCGTGACCGGGGCCGAGGCCCTCCGGATCGTGGACACCATCTTCCGGAGCGCGGCGGACGGGCTGGCCGCCGGCGGTTCGCTGCGGATCCGGCGGTTCGGGTCGCTCGAAGTGCGCTCCCGCCGTCCCCGGCGGGGCGGCGACCCGCGCACCGGACGGACCTTCGTCGCCGCGGCCCACCGGACGCCCTTCTTCCGCCCCGCGCGCGGGCTGCTCGAGAGTCTGCAGAGCTGATGGCGGCGAGGGACGGCGGGCTCCAGATCCCGAACAAGCTCTACTTCCGGATCGGCGAGGTCAGCGAGATCACCGGGGTGCAGCCGTACACGCTGCGGCACTGGGAGATGGAGTTCCCGACGCTCAGTCCGAAGAAGAACGATTCGGGGCAGCGTCTCTACCGCAAGGAAGACATCGAGATGGTGCACACCATCCAGCGCCTGCTGCACAGCGAGGGGTACACCACCGCCGGCGCCCGGCGGCTGCTCAGCGCGAAGAGCGGCAAGCGCGGCCGGCCGGCGGCGCCCAAGCCGCCCCCGGCGCCCAGGCCCGAGCCGCAGCCCCTCCCGGCCCAGGCGCTGAAGGACGTGGAGGCGGCCCTCGAACTCATGGAGCGGAACGACAAGCTCCTCGCCGCGCTCGACGAATAGAATCCGGCCCGACCCGTCGGGACGTGGCGCAGTCTGGTAGCGCACTTGCTTGGGGTGCAAGTGGTCGTCGGTTCAAATCCGGCCGTCCCGACCACCAAGCGGCTTCCGGAGGGGGCCACGGGCTCGGTCGAGCCCTGGTCGCCAATCGTGATTGGCGTTGGGCCCCCCTCCGGAAGCCGCCCGGCGCTTCGCGCCGCAACCGGAACTCCCTCGCGCGCTGCCGCGCGCTTCGGCGAGTCCCGATTGGTCGTTTCTTTTTGTGAAAGGGAGTGCCCCCTTTCACACATTCCCCCCGGACACGCGGGCAGCGAACGAGTTCGCTGCCGTCAGTTTTTTCCCTTGCTTCGTCAAGGAGCGCGCGTACGGCCTGGAACGCCGGCTTCAGCCGGCACAGCGCGCCGCAGGCGGGCGGCGGGACGGACCTCATCCCTTGACTTTGTCGGTGGATCGGGGTTGGTCGGGTGAAAGTGCAAGAGTGCCAACGGTCGGGGTTGGGATGAGCAATGTATTGGCCGCCGGGGTGGAACCGGCCGCAGCCTATACTGCGGTCCGGGAAATGGAGTCCATGGCCGGCCAGAGCGTCGTCGCCCAACTGAGTGCGCAAATCCAGTCGTTCGCCGGTGAGGTGAGAAACGACCTCCAGGAAGTCAAGTCGCGCCTGTCGGGAGTTGAATCGGGCCTCGCCGAGGTCAGGAGCGACGTCGCGGTGTTGAAGAACGACGTGGCGGTGCTCAAGAAAGAGGTCCGGCTCATCTGGGGCGCCCTGTCCCTGTTGGTGGTGACCCTGACGGCAATCCTGATTCGCATCTTCGCGAACTGAGCGGCCTCCAGACCGGCCCGCGCGGCGCTCCGCACCGCGCCCGTCGCAACCCCACCGCAGCCTCACGACCCGCACCGCTTGGAACGCCGGTCTCCAGACCGGCACAGCGGCGCTCCGCGCCGCGCACGTCGTGACGCTACCGACCCTCACGGCACGTACAGCTTGGAACCCACCCCGGAAGCGATACGCCGGTTCCTCCGCACGCCGTCGCGGTAGCGGCCAACGCCCGGGAGGGCGGAGCACAGGCCGCAGGTGGAGCACCCCGCTTGTGTCGCTTCGCTTCGACTTTTCCACATTTGGGCCGAAAGTGGGAAAAAAGACCGCGTTTTACGTCTGTATAGGTGTGGCGCCCCGGTGCGCGCCGCCTAACCGAACGGAGGAAAACGATGGCCCGAACCCAACCGCCTGCCGCCGAGTCACGACTCCCGGCCCCCTCGGACGACTCGTCACGGAAACTTCCCGGCGACTCCGATGTCGAAACTCCCGCTCCGCCGGGCGCAGGACCCGCGGGCGGCTCCCTGTTTCACGCCCTGTTGGCCGCCGGGGTGGAACCGGCCGCAGCCTATACTGCGGTCCGGGAAATGGAGTCCATGGCCGGCCAGAGCGTCGTCGCCCAACTGAGTGCGCAAATCCAGTCGTTCGCCGGTGAGGTGAGAAACGACCTCCAGGAAGTCAAGTCGCGCCTGTCGGGAGTTGAATCGGGCCTCGCCGAGGTCAGGAGCGACGTGGCGGCGTTGAAGAACGACGTGGCGGTGTTGAAGAGCGACGTGGCGGTGCTCAAGAAGGAGGTCCGGCTCATCTGGGGCGCCCTGTCCCTGTTGGTGGTGACCCTGACGGCAATCCTGATTCGCATCTTCGCGAACTGAACGGCCTCCAGACCGGCCCGCGCGGCGCTCCGCGCCGCGCCCGCCGCAACCCCCACCCAGCCTCACGACCCGCACGGCTTGGAACGCCGGTCTCCAGACCGGCACCGCGGCGCTCCGCGCCGCGCACGTCGTGACGCTACCGACCCTCACGGCACGTACAGCTTGGAACCCACCCCGGAAGCGACACGCCGGTTCCTCCGCACGCCCTCGCGGTAAGGACCAACGCCCGGCAGGCCGCGGGTGGAGCACCCCGCTTGTGCCGCTTCGCTTCGACTTTTCCACATTCCGCCCCGAAATGGGAAAAAGGACCGCGTTTTACGTCTGTATCCGTGTGGCGCCCCGGTGCGCGCCGCCTATCCGAACGGAGGACGAAACCGCCATGAACCAACCGAAGAAGAAACCGGCCGCGCTGACCGCCCGCGGGGCGGTCTCCAGTCCCTATACTGTTCCCGGCGAGAGGCCGCGAGGAGTCGTGAACAGTACGGAGGCCGCCGAGCTCAGGGCGCTGGACCGGAAGCTCACCGACGGGCTGAACCTCGTCCACGGCGAGTTCGCCGTGTTGCGCGAAGAGCGGCGGGAGGACCGGAAGGAACTCCGGGCGGAGATCGCGGAGGTTGACGCACGCGCGGCGCAGCGCACCGCTGATTTGGAAGCCGCGCTCCGGGCGGAGATCGCCAGGGTTGACGAACGCGCGGCGCAGCGCGACGAACGCGCGGCGCAGCGCACCGCCGACCTGGAAGCCGCGCTCCGGGCGGAGATCGCGAAGGTTGACGAACGCGCCGCGCAGCGCGACGAACGCGCGGCGCAGCGCACCACGGATCTGGAAACCGCGATCCGGGAGCTGACCGCGAAAGTCAGCACCTCGCTGGAGCGCGGCTCGGGAACGCGCCAGTTCGTCCTGAAGTTGGTCAGCGTCCTCGCGCTCCTGGTCATCGGCGGGCTGCTCCGACCCTTCTTCGAGCGGGTCGTGTCCGTTCTGTCCGGCGGCTGACGGGCGGAGAGGGTTCGGAGTGCGACGAAGACTGCTGCCGCGTCGGGTTGGCCAGGTGCTTGCCGCCATCGGGGTTTTTTGCGTTGGCTTGCTGCTCGGTCCCGAGGCGGTTCCGTTGATTGCCTTCTACCTGGCCGCGATGGTGGTTACCCTGGCTGCGGCTTTCCTCTTTGGCGAGCCCGGAGCTTTCTGAGATCAGGGCGCGGAACCGGCAATTCGCCGGAAGCCCCACCCCCCACACCCCCACACCACCCCGCTACAATCCCACCCGGCCGCCGGGGCGTGGCTCAGTCTGGCAGAGCACCTGGTTCGGGATCAGGGGGTCGCAGGTTCAAATCCTGCCGCCCCGACGCGGCCCGTCCTTCCGGACGGGTTCCGGGCCCTGAGGCGGCCATGGCATTCGGCTCCGTCGGACGCACCTTCCCGTTCCGCCCCCTCCCGCCAGGGACCGGGCCCAACTTCACCGGCACTTGCCATGAGCCAAAACGTGTATATTCCGGCGCTCTTGCCGGGCGCGTCGTGCCCCGGCGAGCGCCATTTTTCATGCTCTTGCTTCTTGACATTGCCGAATTGGATGTGATGGAGTTACCGCGCATGTTCGCCCCGGCCACCTCTGCCCGCTCCACGGTCAGGGTGCGTTCGAAGGTTTACGAAGCCGATTCCTTGCCCCTTGCCCCGGAGACGCATATACTTGCCGCCCGGATGGCGGGTGCGGGAACGCATCGGCAATCCCTGTCCTACTGGAGGTAGGAAGAATCACACGAGACGGCGCTTGGCCCCCTCAAGGGGCGCCGAACCTGTCCCAATAACGCCCTACAGGAGGTAGGCGAAATGACGCAGATCACGAGGAAGTCGGTCCCCATGCGCGGGCTGATTCTCCTTCTTGCCATGTTCCTGGGTGCCGGTCTCGTGCTCTCGGGCTGCGGCGACGACGACACCGCTACCACACCGGCGCCGGCGCCGCCACCGCCACCGCCAGCTCCGGAGCCGGAGCCGGAACCCGAGCCCGAGCCGGAGCCCGAGCCGGAACCCGAGCCGACTCCGCTCCACGCTCATTTCGAGATTCCGGAGGATGCCGATTCCCCGTATCCGATGATTGCGGACGACGGCACCGACGAGGAGACCGCCATGGCGCACGTCAACCCGCAGATGGTGGTCGAGATGAACATGGCGGGCATCGTGACGCCGCTCTTCGTCGAGGGCGCCGCCCCGATCGGCCTGATCCCCGGTGACAACCTGCCTTTCGCCTACGTCGACTGGAAAGCCATGCAGAGCGAAGTGGTCAGCGCCACGGGCGCGCAGTTCTCGGTCATCCCGGTAGAGATCGGCGCCAACCAGGTCCCGGTTCCGATCGGACCGGGGGTCATCGTGTCCTGCGGCCCGTTCGCGTGCTCGGAGAGTGCGATGGCGCCGGAGATCACCATCGCCGACTCGGCGGCGTGCCAGGGCTGGGACCCGATGTTCACGCTTGAAGTCGGTCGGGTGAACAACGGCCTTGGGATCGACACCACCGACGCCAACGACACGATTGATCCGCATGAGATGACCGGGATTGACCTCGGCTGGAGCTACACGTCGAGCCAGGACTTCACCGCGACCCACGACATCGTGACGACCATGACCAAGCTGAGCGGCGCCAAGGCTTCCTCGGCGGCCGACCTGCGGGTTCCCAACGTGGGCGACGGGATCATGGGGTCCTTCTACGACAAGGACAAGGACGGCGCGCACGACGCCGCCGACGGCGACGTCATGAATGCCTGCTTTACCTACCCCGACGTCACCGGACAGGTCCAGATGCCCGGCGGCAAGCAGTGCTTCCGCGTCGCGCACGACAAGAACAACGACTACCTGAGCAACTACACGCTGACGGTGACGCCCAAGGACTCTTCCGTGATGTGGGGCAAGATCGCCTGGGAGGCGTTCGACGGCCTCGACTGCGGCCCGATGCCCTACGACACCTCCGGCGTGGATGTCTGCGCGATGTTCGCCGAGGACGTGGCGAACCTGGGCAAGGTGACCGCCCCGGCGACGGTGGCCGACAACCGGATCTCCGGATGGAATCTCGCCATCGAGGCGAACGACGCCGACAAGCGGAACTTCAGCCACCTCTGGTACATGCAGGCGACCAAGGCCACCTCCTCCAAGGATGCGTCCAAAGCCAACACCGTGGATCTCTACACCGGAGGGACCACGACTGCCACCGCTGCCACAGGGATTACCGCGAACCAGGTTTCCAAGACGAACGCCGATGGCGCCCCCGCTGTCTTTTGGATCCCCTTCGCTGACGACGACAGCGACCCGATGTACGGCGACCTCGGTCTCACGGACACTACTGGTGACGATGCGATCGACAACGCCCCGGGCGGCCTCTGGGACGAGATCGAGTGCACCGCCGACGACGGGGGCACGAAGCGCAGCGACGACGATGACGACGCCGACACCGAAAAGGAAGACGACGGCACGCTCTGTGACGCCGAGGACGTGATGATCGAGACTTCGGTCACCTTCGTGGACGGCATCGGCATGGGCTGTTCCGAGACGGTGGACTACACGCTGACCTGCCAGTGGGACGCCGACGGCGGCGTCAGCGTTGCCTCGGATGGGACCACGCGCACCACGTCGGTTCCGTTCACCCAGGACAACGTCTCCAGATTCCTCTCCTGCAAGGTGAGCTGAGGAGTCCCTCTCCTTAGACACTCCTTCACGCAACGGGAACCCCGGGGCCATCCGGCCCCGGGGTTCTTCCTTTGTGCGAGAAGCACCACCGGCGCCCCGGGTCGAGACCTGTTTCGGCACGATCGGCGCCCACGCACCGAACGGCCGGCCGGCATGGTCACGCCCGTGCCCCCGGGCCGGTTCCACCCACTCCCCCCATGGCGCATACCCCTGACTCACTCGTGTTCCGGGCCGACCGGCCCTGGCCGAACGCCCGGCTCAGGACCGGCGCGATCGTCGGCCATACCACCTCGTCCTCGGTGCGCCTCTGGGTGCGCACCGGGCGGCCCGGGGACTTCTCCCTCTTCCTCTACGACCCGCGCGAGGCAATGGACTCGCCGGAGGGAAGAAGGAGGCTCCGCGCCGCCATCGGAGCGGCCCCGCTGACGACGGCCGCCGCGATGAGCGGGGCGCACTGGCCGGGAGGCCGCGTTCCCCGCCGTACCGACTTCGAGGTCTCCGACTGGTCCGGCGACACGACCCGCGTTCTCGACGTCGCCGGGCTCGAACCGGAGACCTGGTACGGATACGCCCTCCACGCGCGGGACGACGAACGGATGCTGTTCGGCCACAACCGGCTGCGCCGGTTCCGGACCCCGGCGGCGGAAGCGGAACGGCGCCCGTTCCGGATCGCCCTCCTCTCCTGCCACATGCCCTACCGGGTCAGCGGCCTGTTCCGGAAGCGTACGGAACTCGCCAGTCCGGAGATGTGGGACTACCTGGCGGAGACGCTCGGTCAGGTCGAGGACGAGGTGGCGGTCGTCATCGCGGGCGGCGACCAGGTGTACTCCGACGGCGTCCCGACGCTCGACATCTGGAAGCTCCTGAACCGCTCCATGCGCCGGGAGGGCGACCGGCTTCTGCCGGACGAGCAGGACATGCTCAGTTGGTACCGGGACATCTACCGCGGCTACTGGGGCTTCGATGGGGTGCAGCGCGTATTCGACCGCTACCCGACGTACATGGTCTGGGACGACCACGAGATCGCCGACGGGTGGGGGTCGCGCCACCTCGGCGACGACGGCCCGGACGACGGACTGGCGCAGATGCTCCCGGACCTCGAGGACCGCGGCCTCAGCCGGGAGGACGGCCGGGTGCTGGTCCAGCGGATGTTCGGGGCGGCGGTGCGCGCCTACGAGGAATACCAGCACTCGCACAACCCGGGGACGGCGCCGGGAGTGTGGGACTATTCCTTCCGCCGCAGCGGGGCGGCGTTCTACGTCCTCGACGGCCGGGGAAACCGGGACGTCGGGCGGGACACCAACCGCATTCTGGGATCGGCGCAGCTTGCGCGGCTCGAGGAATGGGCCGCCGCCCTCGATCCGGACGAGACTCCGTTCGTCTTCGTGACCACCGCGGTCCCGCTGCTCCACGCGCGCGCCGCCCTGGTCGGCGCCGACCGCCGCAAGGTCATGGAGGCGCTCGACTTCGGCGATGACCTCCGGGACGCGTGGGAGCACGGGCTCCACGACGCGGAGCGGCGCGCGCTGCTCGAGGTCCTGTTCGGCCTGGCGAGCCGGGGTCACCGGGTGGCGGTCCTGAGCGGCGACGTTCACGTGAGCGCGGCGTTCTCCATCGAGGACGACGGCGGCGCCCGCATCTGGCAGCTCACCTCCAGCGCGATCTCCCGGCACTACTCGCGCCCGCTCTCCTGGGGGCTTCGCTTCGGCGCCTCCGACGACGGGCAAACGCCGGACGGGCACCGGTTCGCGCGACACGCCCTCTACGTGGATGCGAACTACGCGGTGGTGCGCGTGGACCCCGCCGGGTCCCGGGCGTGGTTCGAGATCTACGGGGCGCAGACGGTGGAGCCGCCCCCCGGCTACGGCGAGCGGTCCTTCCCGCTGCGCAACGCGATCTGCCGGATCGAGATCTCCTGAACGGTCCCGCGCGTGACGATCCGAACCACCATCGGCGAGGAGACGCCCCGAGATGCCTGATCCGTCCGCGCCCCCGCCCACCCTTCCACCCCGGAGATCGCCGCAGACCGGCCTCCCGGGTCAGCGGTGGGAGCGGTGGCACACCGTGACCCTGCTCCTGATCCTGGCGTTCTTCTGCTGGATGGCGATCTGGCCGCGGGACTGGGGCCTCCACCACAAGTGGCTTGCCGTCGTGCTCGCTCTCGTCGCGTTCATCATGATCGCCGGCCTCGGGGTCACGGGCGTCTGGCGCGGGGCGTTCATTGACGAGCGCAACATGATCAGCCTGTCGCGGTTCCAGATGCTCGCCTGGACGGTGATGGTGCTCTCGGCCTACGGGGTGATCACGATCGCCCGCACCCGGACGGACCCGCTCACCGCGCTTGATGTGGGCGTGCCGCAGGAACTCTGGATCCTGATGGGGATCAGCACCACCGCCCTGGTCGGATCGCCGCTCCTGAAGAACACGAAGAAGGATCCGCGTTTCGCGTTGGACGCCGATGACCAGGCGCAGGCGCTCGACAACCAGCGGGAGGGTCTGGCCGGGCAGGTCCGGGTCGAAGGGAGGATCGTGTCCAAGAAGAGCATCGAGGACGCGCGCTGGTCCGACCTGTTCATCGGCGAGGAAGTCTCGAACGTCGCGCACCTGAACCTCGCGAAGATCCAGATGTTCTTCTTCACGGTCCTCGTGCTGCTCTCGTACGGGATCGCGGTAGGAAGGCTGCTGGCCTCCCCCGAGGATCCCGGTTCGCTGCCGGAGGTCGGAAAAGGCATGCTGACGCTCTTCGGCATCAGCAACAGCGGCTACCTGATTGACAAGGCGATCCCGTCGGGTCGCTCGCTGTAAACGCGCGCCGTGGCCGGTTCCCATGGCGTGGTCCGGGGAGCGCCGGTCTTCAGACCGGCACGCGCTGCGCCGCGGCGCAGCGCACGGCGCGACGCTGACCTGCGGGGTGGCGGTCTTCTTTCGGTTCATCACGGCGAACAGCGGCACGACATCAGCGGGCCTTCGGCCCGCGGTGCCGGTCTGAAGACCGGCGGTCCCGGCTGTCGGCGCAGCGCTCCAAGGCGGATTGACCGGAGCTTTGACCATGGCCCGGGTTCGGAGCGCCGGCCTCCGGCCGGCATCGCGGCCGCAGGCCGCGAAACGCGCGCCGCGGCCGGTTCCCACGGCGTTGGTCATGGGAGCGCCGGTCTTCAGACCGGCACGCGCTGCGCCGCGGCGCAGCGCACGGCGCGACGCTGACCTGCGGGGTGGCGGTCTTCTTTCGGTTCATCACGGCGAACGGCGGCACGACATCCGCGGGCCTTCGGCCCGCGGTGCCGGTCTGAAGACCGGCGGTCCCGGCTGTCGGCGCAGCGCTCCGGGGCGGAATGACCGGAGCTTTGACCATGGCTCGGGTTCGGAGCGCCGGCCTCCGGCCGGCATCGCGGCCGCAGGCCGCGAAACGCGCACCGCGGCCGGTTCCCACGGCGTTGGTCCTGGGAGCGCCGGTCTTCAGACCGGCACGCGCTGCGCCGCGGCGCAGCGCACGGCGCGACGCTGACCTGCGGGGTGGCGGTCTTCTTTCGGTTCATCACGGCGAACGGCGGCACGACATCCGCGGGCCTTCGGCCCGCGGTGCCGGTCTGAAGACCGGCGGTCCCGGCTGTCGGCGCAGCGCTCCAAGGCGGATTGACCGGAGCTTTGACCATGGCCCGGGTTCGGAGCGCCGGCCTCCGGCCGGCATCGCGGCCGCAGGCCGCGAAACGCGCGCCGCGGCCGGTTCCCACGGCGTTGGTCATGGGAGCGCCGGTCTTCAGACCGGCACGCGCTGCGCCGCGGCGCAGCGCACGGCGCGACGCTGACCTGCGGGGTGGCGGTCTTCTTTCGGTTCATCACGGCGAACGGCGGCACGACATCCGCGGGCCTTCGGCCCGCGGTGCCGGTCTGAAGACCGGCGGTCCCGGCTGTCGGCGCAGCGCTCCGGGGCGGATTGACCGGAGCTTTGACCATGGCCCGGGTTCGGAGCGCCGGCCTCCGGCCGGCATCGCGGCCGCAGGCCGCGAAACGCGCGCCGTGGCCGGTTCCCATGGCGTGGTCATGGGAGCGCCGGTCTTCAGACCGGCACGCGCTGCGCCGCAGCGCAGCGCACGGCGCGACGCTGACCTGCGGGGTGGCGGTCTTCTTTCGGTTCATCACGGCGAACGGCGGCACGACATCAGCGGGCCTTCGGCCCGCGGTGCCGGTCTGAAGACCGGCGGTCCCGGCTGTCGGCGCAGCGCTCCGAGGCGGATTGACCGGAGCTTTGACCATGGCCCGGGTTCGGAGCGCCGGCCTCCGGCCGGCATCGCGGCCGCAGGCCGCGAAACGCGCGCCGCGGCCGATTCCCACGGCGTGGTCCTGGGAGCGCCGGTCTTCAGACCGGCACGCGCTGCGCCGCGGCGCAGCGCACGGCGCGACGCTGACCTGCGGGGTGGCGGTCTTCTTTCGGTTCATCACGGCGAACAGCGGCACGACATCCGCGGGCTGTCGGCGCAGCGCTCCGAGGCGGATTGACCGGAGCTTTGACCATGGCCCGGGTTCGGAGCGCCGGCCTCCGGCCGGCATCGCGGCCGCAGGCCGCGAAACGCGCACCGGTTCCCACGGCGTGGTCCGGGGAGCGCCGGTCTTCAGACCGGCACGCGCTGCGCCGCGGCGCAGCGCACGGCGCGACGCTGACCTGCGGGGTGGCGGTCTTCTTTCGGTTCATCACGGCGAACGGCGGCACGACATCCGCGGGCCTTCGGCCCGCGGTGCCGGTCTGAAGACCGGCGGTCCCGGCTGTCGGCGCAGCGCTCCGGGGCGGATTGACCGGAGCTTTGACCATGGCTCGGGTTCGGAGCGCCGGCCTCCGGCCGGCATCGCGGCCGCAGGCCGCGAAACGCGCGCCGCGGCCGGTTCCCCCGGCGTTGGTCCGGGGAGCGCCGGTCTTCAGACCGGCACGCGCTGCGCCGCGGCGCAGCGCACGGCGCGACGCTGACCTGCCGGGTGGCGGTCTTCTTTCGGTTCATCACGGCGAATGGCGGCACGACATCCGCGGGCCTTCGGCCCGCGGTGCCGGTCTGAAGACCGGCGGTCCCGGCTGTCGGCGCAGCGCTCCGAGGCGGATTGACCGGAGCTTTGACCATGGCCCGGGTTCGGAGCGCCGGCCTCCGGCCGGCATCGCGGCCGCAGGCCGCGAAACGCGCGCCGTGGCCGGTTCCCATGGCGTGGTCCGGGGAGCGCCGGTCTTCAGACCGGCACGCGCTGCGCCGCGGCGCAGCGCACGGCGCGACGCTGACCTGCGGGGTGGCGGTCTTCTTTCGGTTCATCACGGCGAACGGCGGCACGACATCAGCGGGCCTTCGGCCCGCGGTGCCGGTCTGAAGACCGGCGGTCCCGGCTGTCGGCGCAGCGCTCCGGGGCGGATTGACCGGAGCTTTGACCATGGCTCGGGTTCGGAGCGCCGGCCTCCGGCCGGCATCGCGGCCGCAGGCCGCGAAACGCGCGCCGCGGCCGATTCCCATGGCGTGGTCCGGGGAGCGCCGGTCTTCAGACCGGCACGCGCTGCGCCGCGGCGCAGCGCACGGCGCGACGCTGACCTGCGGGGTGGCGGTCTTCTTTCGGTTCATCACGGCGAACGGCGGCACGACATCAGCGGGCCGTCGGCCCGCGGTGCCGGTCTGAAGACCGGCGGTCCCGGCTGTCGGCGCAGCGCTCCGGGGCGGAATGACCGGAGCTTTGACCATGGCTCGGGTTCGGAGCGCCGGCCTCCGGCCGGCATCGCGGCCGCAGGCCGCGAAACGCGCGCCGTGGCCGGTTCCCATGGCGTGGTCATGGGAGCGCCGGTCTTCAGACCGGCACGCGCTGCGCCGCAGCGCAGCGCACGGCGCGACGCTGACCTGCGGGGTGGCGGTCTTCTTTCGGTTCATCACGGCAAACGGCGGCACGACATCCGCGGGCCTTCGGCCCGCGGTGCCGGTCTGAAGACCGGCGGTCCCGGCTGTCGGCGCAGCGCTCCGAGGCGGATTGACCGGAGCTTTGACCATGGCTGGATTGACCATGGCTCGGGGCGGAATGACCAGAGCTTTTGACCATGGCTCGGACGCGGATGACCGGCGTTCCAAGCCGGCGGGGCCGGGGGAGCGGGTGGGGTTGCGCTGGGGTGGTAGCGGTGGGAGCTGGGGTGATAGCGACCGGAGCTGGGGTGATAGCGATGGGAGCTAGGGTGGTAACGGTGGGAGCTGGGGTGGGAAGGAGCGGAGTTCGGAGGGGACGGGTGGAGGGGGCGAATTGGGGGTGGATCGGGGGGTTTTTTGGCCTGGGGGGCCGAATTCGGCCGGAAATCGGGAGAAATGGGGGAGATCCGGTTCGGGGAGGGGGCGATTCGGGAATGGACCGGAGCTGGGGTGATAACGACCGGAGCTGGGGTGATAACGATGGGAGCTGGGGTGATAGCGATGGGAACTGGGGTGATAGCGATGGGAGCTGGGGTGGTAGCGACCGGAGCCTTGACCCTTGCCCGGCGGGGGGGAGTTGCGGCGCGGGGGGGTGGGAGGAACCGGAAAACTCCGGGGATGACGGCGGTCCGCGAATGGGCGCGCGGCGCCTCCATCCCGTAGGTCTCGGCGAAGCGACGCACCTCGCCGAGGTTGGGGAGGAAGGCGCGCTCGTCGAAGGCTCGCGCGGCGCGCGCCAGCAGCCGCGTCCGCGCGGGCGTCAGTTCCAGGCGGCCCACGGCGTCCGCCGCCGACGGCCGGCGGCGGGGACCGGCGGAGTCCGGGCGCCGGGTGCGGCGCGACGCACCGGCCGTCCGCGCGGTGCGTTCCGCGGCCGTTCGCCTTCGCGTCGCCTGGGGGCGGCCGTCCTCCGGCTCCAACTCCCGGAGGAGGCGGGACACCTTGCGGAAGCCGTGCTGCTCGACGAGGGATTTGAGCGCGGCGCGCAGTTCAGTCGTCTTCATCGGGCGACCATCCGTTCGCGGACTTCGTGTGTGCGCCAACGGTCCGCGTCGTCGAGTGACCTCTCGGGTGACTGCGGCACGGCGCCGACTCGTCAGGTTCGCCTACGGCAGGACCGGGAAACCCGTGTTCCGGTGTTCCCACGCGCGCATTTCGCGACAGAGGCCCGTGCCAAGGAGTTCATCCGGCGGTATGCCCGCCCGCAGGATTCCGGCGATCTGATCCGTGCCGACGTTTCGAATCTCTCCGAGGACATTCTGTAGTCCGAAGCGCAGAATCCCGACCATGTCGTGGCCCTGCGCCACCCTCCACGGATCCGCGTCGTCCAGTTCGGCGAGGGCGCCCCGCAGCGGCGTTCTTCCATTCCTCCGGGCGACGGCGTCAAACTCCCCCAGCAAGCCCTCCTCGTCCACTTCCCAGGTATTCGGGTCCAGGAACTTCTGGAATCTGAGTCCACCCCCGGGGTCCAGTCCGAACTTCGCGACCGCCCAGCGCACGCGCCCGAACATGACCGCTCGGTCCAGCAGACCGGTTCGCACGTCACTGCCGGTGCGTTCCTCGAACTCGTGGATCTTCGTCAGCGAGCCGAACTCCGCCAACACTCGATTCAGCGCGCTCGACCGACACAGCAGGCATTCCAGATCATGGGCGTCCGTCGGTACCACATTGCGCGACCCGTAGGTGATTCCCAACAGCGCGTCATGATCTTCGTCCACGACACCGAGAGCGCCGGCGAAACTCATCCCGTCGAGCTGTTGCATGCCCGCTACCAACCTCCGCTTACCTCTTCCATCGATCAGTTCGCACGTCTTGTGACACCGATCCGTCCAGAATCGGAAGTCATCCGCCCCTTCCACAACCAGTAGCGCCCCGCTGTGCGCCATCCTGCTCATCAGGATTTCGGCAGCCAACCCCTCGGGCTCCTCGGACTGACTCAGCACCTAGGCATCCTCCCCCAAGCCGACCATCAGGTCCGTCCGATCTCCGACGATGAACGGCGAGTGGGTAGCGATCAGGGCATCGAAATTCGAAAGGCGGAGAATCTGTAGCAAATCCGGAAGGAACCGCTTTTGCCACTTGAGGTGAAGCGACAACTCGGGCTCGTCAATGAGGACGATGGTGTTGCCGGGCACCCGGAAGAGCAGGTCGTAGTGGAGCACCAGCTCGTGCTGCTCGCCGGACGACAGTGCGTCCAGAGCCAGCGTGTTTCCGAGCGTACTCTGCGCGACGAGTCCTTCCTTGCGATCCACCTTGATTCCCTTGTGCCGGTACTTCTGGTTCAGGATCTCCAGAAGCAACGTGGTTCTTTTCGACAACTCGTCCAGCACGTTCAGCTTGCTCTCGGTGTCCTGTACGTAGAGCGTCATGACGAGTTTTTGCGTTTCGCCCATGCTCTGCAGGTTCTCCACGGATGGATCCGTTGGGGTGTCCTCCAGAATCCCCACCTCCTTGAGCGAAGTCATCCTGCGTTCGAGTGCAGCCATCCTCTGCTCGAGATCCGGCTCGGCAACCTCCGCCGAGACGAGCCGCTGCGGGAACGACTGATCGAGGCGCTGTGACTCGCGTCCATATTCCGCCATCGTTTCGCTGAGGCGGCGCTGAAACCGTTTGCCGCACTCGATCACGGCCGAACTGCCGGCTGGTTGCCGCGTCCGCCGGAACAGTGCCCAGGACTCCGGTTGCTTGATAAACCGGACCAGACGTTGCGCCTCAATCAGGTGCACGTTGACTTTTTTCTGAAAATCACCGTACCAGGGAACGTCGGACTCGGAATGCCCGTTGGCCCGGGCGCCATTGCCAAAACGCTCGAGGATCTCCTCACCGTCGAGTACCTCACCGTCCCGAACGTCAATCCACGTGTTCGGTCGTTCTTCGTGAGGCTTCAGGTATTCCACACCGGACGCGATTCCGGATGCACTCAACGAAGTCAGGTCGGTGTGGACCTGCTGGGGTTCTGCGCCGCGCGACGACAGGGACAGTGTGTACGGAAGACCATCGGCGGTGTCGTCTCCGCGAAATTCGACCGTAAGCGTGCTCCCTCCCTTGAAGGAAAGCGCGAATCGGGAGAACGGAATGTTGCGGAGGAATTCAGGCCGCCCTTGCAGCAGCGCGCTCACCATCCGCAGGACCATCGTCTTGCCGACGCCATTCTGGCCGTGCAGCAGCGTGATCCGATCTCCGAGGTTCAGCGGTATCCGGTGATCGTAGATTCCGAACAGTCCGTCAACCTCAATGCACTCCAGACGGATGAAAGTTGCATCGGACATGGTGTCTCCCTGCGGCATGCAAGCCGCTGGATCAGGTGCCGATCGGGGCGGGTGGCTTCCGGCGAACGTCCCGGGAGAGACGGGGCCGCCCCTCCGCGCGTCGGACAAGGTGGGCTACCGGAGTCAGAATCTCTTGTCTCCGACCCGAAGTCATTGTATCGCCGGGGATTCGGCGCTCCGGCGCACCCCGCCGGGCATGAGAACGGCGCTCCTGGCCGGGGTGGGGATGGACCGGAGCCTTGACCCACGGCCCGCCCGGCAGCGCGTACGGCTTGGAACGCCGCGGTGCCGTCCCGGCCTTGAGGGCCCGCCTGCCCGCCGCGCGGGTTCGCGCCGGTCGGCACGCCTCAGTTCGGGTCGGGCGGTTCCTTCGCCCACTTCTCGGCAAGGCGCTCGAAGTTGACGTAGGCGGTTGGCCGGGCGGCGGTCCGGCGACGCTCGGTGACGTACGCATCCGCCTTTTCCCAGGCATCCACGTAGTTGGAGCGGCTCCAGTCCTGGTAGATGTCCTCACTCATGACGCCGCGCTTGATGGCGACCGGACCGGCCGCCGGCGCCAGGAACTCGGACCGGAGAGCGGTCACGGCAGGAGTTCTACCAGCCGATGTCGGAATCGAGAACTACTTCTTTTTTGCTATGCAGATTCACGTCGGGAGTCTCCGAATCGGGAGTCCAAGGGGCGAACACGACTCTGATTGTAGGTTCATCCGCTTGGCGGGCAGGCTGGCGGTCGTGATGGCGCTCCTGCTGAAACTCGTGTTCTTTCCCTGAGCGGGCAGCGCTCCGCCCGGCGTTCGCGGGCTTGGCCCCGTCCGGGTGGATGAGGTTCGTGCCGCCGCCCGCCTGCGGCGGGCTGTGCCGGCTGAAGCCGGCGTTCCGGGCCGGGGGCGTCACTGGGGGAGTGACGGGAGCGGGGGTGGGGATTGACCATGGCCCGGGTTCGGAGCGCCGGCCTCCGGCCGGCATCGTGGCCGCAGGCCGCGAAACGCGCGCCGCGGCCGATCCCCATGGCGTGGTCCTGGGAGCGCCGGTCTTCAGACCGGCACGCGCTGCGCCGCGGCGCAGCGCACGGCGCGACGCTGACCTGCGGGGTGGCGATCTTCTTTCGGATCATCACGGCGAACGGCAGCACGACATCCGCGGGCCTTCGGCCTGCGGTGCCGGTCTGAAGACCGGCGGTCCCGGCTGTCGGCGCGGCGCTCCGAGGGGGAATGACCGGAGCTTCGACCGGAGCTCGGTGGTGGATTGACCGGAGCTGGGGTGGGATTGACCGGAGCTCGGTGGGGGGGCGGGTGGAGGGGGTGGATCCGGGGGGATCGGGGGGTTTTTGGGGCTGGGAGGCCGAATTCGGCCGGGGATCGGGGGGAACGGGGGGGATCGGGCCGGGGAGGGTGGGATTCGGGAATTGACCGGAGCTTTCGGGGTTTTGGGGCGAATTGACCGGAGCTCGGGGCGAATTGACCGGAGCTTTGACCATTGCTCGGGGCGGAATGACCAGAGCTTTGACCATTGCTCGGGGTGGGGGCGTTGCGGCGGGAGGGGGATACGGAAAAGGCCGGGGCGGCGGATGCCGTCCCGGCCTTGGGGGCCGCCTGCCCGCCGGGGCGGGATCAGTCGCCCGCTGTAACGAGCTGGTCGCGGGGGAGGTCGCGCTTGTTCACCAGAATCGTCGTCACCGCCCGCTCCGAGACCTCGAACTGCCCGGCGGCCCGTCCGCGGGCGGGCTCGGACACGTCACCACCGAGGAAATCGGAAAGCGCCAGGTTCCGCGTACCCGGCGACTGATCATCCCGTGGCGAAAGCCTTCCCGGGGGAGGTCTGCCGATCCTTCCTGCCCGATCCGAGGCTCCGGCCGGTGGCGGTTCGGGCGTCTTGTCCAGCCCGTTCGGCTTCACCGGCCGCGATGATCCCGAGGCCGTTGCGCACCGCGTCAAGGTGCTGGGCGAGAGCCTGGTGGAACTCTCCGTTTGGATCCGCTGCGACGGCAGGGTCAGCGAATCTCGCCTGCAGGACTTCGATAGCTCTCCCGATCACCTCGAGGTTCTCGGGCGTAGCCCCCGGCAGAGCGAGCCGGCCGCCGCCGTCGGCATATCCGGAGGCGATGAGGCGAACGTCGCGGAAAACGGCTTCGTCCTGGCTCGTGAGTCCGGGACTCGGTTCGTGGCGCTTCGGGAATCCCGGGAGTTCTCCGGCGTCCGGCCGGATCAGCGCGATCAGCGCGGCGACGAAACCCCCGATCTGCGCGGCCGAACCGCGCTGGACCATGGCCCGGAGCGCGCGGCCGAGGGTCGTGTTGCACTCGGGATTCCGGCGCACCCAGGCGATGGCGCGTTCCAGATCCGGCGGCGCGGACGGCGCGCCTTCGCGGCCGTTCGCGGGCAAGGGAGCGGATTCCGTCTGATCCGCGACGGCGCTCGGCCGGCCGGACCGATCCCGTTTCCTCGCCGCCGGGTCGCGGGACTCGGTCTCCGGCTCGGCTGGCGGAGACGCCAGTGACGTTTCCAGATCGGCTGGCCGGTGTCTCGGAAGCGTCGGCCGGCGTTTCAGGAGCAGGCTCTGGCCGCTGGACGTCCGGTGCCATTGCCATGCGAAGGCGCCGTCCGACGTGAAGGCCGGCTCGTCGTCCGCCTCCACGCGGCCGAGGCCGAGCACGAAGTGGTTCCCCGCCTCGTCCTGCCCGAGGGCGTCCGCGTCCGCCGTCGGTGCGGACCAGTGATCGAGGTCGGGGTAGCGGGGTCCCTCGGGCCTCTCGCCGAGTGCGATCCGCGCCAGTCGGTTCGCCTCGGACCGGAACAGATGTTCGTCCAGCACCGCGCCCGGCGGGTCCTGATCCACCACGACACCCAGGAGCGCTCCCGCCATCGTGGCAATGGTGTCGGTGTCCGTTCCCAGGCAGTTCGCGGCGATTCGGAGCGCCTCGGACGGTTCCTCTTCACACCACAGGAGAGCCACCGCAGCCACCGCCGTCAGTACGCCCGAACCCCGGCGGCTGCGGTCCCGGAGTCCCAACTCCGCCACGATCGCCTCGTAGCGTTCCGCACCGGTGGACCCGTTCCCCGCTGCCCAGGCGGCCTGGACGGCCCGCCGGATTTGCCGGACTTCACGCGACCAGGCCTCGTCCAGCGACCCGGCCTGCTGTTCGAACACCATCCGCCAGACAGCGACCCCGGTGGCGTCCTCCTCTACCAGTCTCGGCACCGATCCGGCGCACTCCACGGCATCGAGCAGATCGTCGCGGCTCGGGATCTGCCCGGTGGCAAGCGCCCGCGCGAGCGCCAGTCCGTGCAGCACCGCTCCCAGAATGCCGCCGGGATGGGAGTGGGAGCAGACGGCGTCCCGAACCAGGTCAAGGAGAAAGGAACCCGGCTCCTCCGGCCGTCGCGCCGCCCAGACGTGCGGCTGGATCCGCATCGCCGCGCCGTTGCCACCGGCGTCCAGCCATCCCTTGTACGAGTTCGCGTTCCAGGCGACGCGGCGCCGCGCCAGGTTCCGCGCGGCGGCGGTCGTCGCCCTGCCTCCGCCCAGCGCGTAGCTGCGCCAGACCGGCAACTCGACCTTGGCGAACGCCTCCACGTCGAAGCCGTCCGGGCGGATGGCCCGCCCGGTGGCGAGGCGCAACTGGGAGTCGTCCGAATAGGTTCCCGCCGGCAACTGGACTTCGACCCCGAATCGCCCCCCGACCCTCCGCTTCCAGGCGACTGGGGTTCGGAGCCGCGTTCCGCCCGTCCGGCGGCGGAGTCCCGCCTCGTCCGTGAGTTCGCTGATCCAGCCCAAGGCGTCGCCGTGGGCCGCCCAGAGCGCCGAGCGCGTCGTCATGCCGACCCGATCGTTCCGGAACGACGCCGACTCGCTCGCGCCCGCCGCCAGCCGTTCGTTGCGTCGGTCAAACAGGGTGGTCATGAGAACACCTCTGGAGCGCAGTGTACGGGGTACTTCACGTCCAGGGGATCAAGCATGGCTTCTACGAACACTGCGTCGTCCTCAGTGCGAACCGCGATCGATTGCAAATGTTCGCAGGAAAGTTCACCCGGATACAACACCTCCGCCTGGCGGTCCGTTGTCCGGTTCGGAGGCAGCCCGGCGCGGGTGTGTTCGCGGTCGTACCGCCCGATCACCCTCTCCGCGAACATCGCCTCGAACCCTGCCGGTCCCTCCGCCCGCCGGCATCGGGGGTAGATGTTGTTCGTCGTCGCGAAGACCACCCCCGGGTGCCCCAAAATCGCCGGATCGAACCCCAGCACGGCCCAGAACGTGTCTTCGAAGGAATGCCACGCTTCGGAGGACCCGAACATCCACGCGTTGATCCTCTCGACGGAAAGGCTCACGTAGTCGAGCCAAGCGGGATCCTTCCGAATCGGGGTGTTGGGCCGGTACACGTGTTCCAGGTATTTGTCGTCAGCGAGACGTTTTCGGCTCTTCAGCGCCTTGCCTGCGACGACCCCCAGGACGCCGCGGCTGGTCGTGAAATGGAGGATCTGCTCCACGCCTCGAATCC
The DNA here is from genome assembly GCA_963555995.3 of Vicinamibacteria bacterium. Taxonomy (GTDB): domain Bacteria; phylum Acidobacteriota; class Vicinamibacteria; order Marinacidobacterales; family Marinacidobacteraceae; genus Marinacidobacterium. The sequence goes on from OY821641.1 coordinate 690,042, forward strand.
GGGCGGCCTCAACGACCTCCGGCTGGTAAGGCAGCCGCGCGACTTCCTCCGCACTCCGCGGGCGCGCCGATATCGCTTGGTTCATGTTGGCGTCACGCCTCCCGGACGTCGTACGTGGCCGGATCGAGGAATCTCAGGACAGCGGACTCGCTACCGGGTTTGGTCCCGAGCATGACGGACTTGCGGGCGCGGGTGATTCCCATGGCCAGCAGGCGGCACAGCGACTCGAGCGCGCCATCGCCGCTCTCGGTCCCGTGCGGCGTGACTTCCGCATTGAGACCCGGGATCAGGACATGGTCGAACTCCAGGCCCTTCACGGAGTGGATCGTGGAGAGCGCTACCTGTTCCGGGCCGGCCGGCCACTCGGACTGGCGGGTGAGTTCACACCAGGCGATTCCCCGCTGCTCCAGTTGGTCCCGTGCGAACTTGAACCACCTCCCGCCTCTCGGATGGAGGAGGGCGACGGAGTCTCCCTCATTCAGAAACGGACGGACTTCGGAGAGCATCTCGGAGAACTGCCACGAGTACAGGCCCCGCATCAGCAGGGGGCGGGGTCCGGTCCGCTCGCACGCCTCCGGGTCCGGGACGACGCCATCGGGATCCGGCGGAAGGTCCCGAACAAGAGGCGCCGCGAACCGGGCGATCTCGCGGGTATTGCGATGGCTGCTGGAGAGCGTGGTCACCTGCTCGGGTCGCATTTCGATTCCGACCTCCAGCCACGGGAACGCGTGCGGATAAAGAGTCTGCACCCGATCCATGACGAAAGTCGTCGCGTGATCGGGCCGCAGGGAGGCCGTGATCGCCCGCATCTGGTTCGCGCAGAAGTCCTGGCACTCGTCCGCGATGACGACGTCGTAGGTGGGCCGAACGGCGGCTGTGGCGCGAACCGCGACATCCTCCCAGTCCAGCCAACCGATCTCTCGTTTCTTGGCTTCGTAGGGAGCGATCACCTCTGTCAAGAGCCGCTCGCGACGGACGCGGGGAACGGCGGGCGTGCGGCCGCGGCCGGTGCGCTCCGCCTTCAGATAGTCCTCCCGCCGGTCAGGGTGGAATCGTCCCAGCACATACGCGACCTCGTCGCGAAAGTAGCGAAGGTCGGAGTCACCTGACGCGAGTCCGGACACCCGCAACAACCGATTCAGGAGATCGCTCCGGTCTGGGTCGGGGAGGACGTCGGGTTGGCCAAGCAGGCCCCGAGCCCAGGAGGCGAACGTGTCGACCTCGAGTTCGAGACCGGGATCTGGCGAAACCCTGCTCTTGGCAAGCTCCTGCACATAGCCGCGCAGGGTTCGATTGAACGTGAGTACGAGCACTCGGATGACCCCGCCCGTCCCGAGTCGCGCGCGGCGGGCCTGGCGCGCGGCGCACAACTGGTGGAGGCGCAGAACGGCCGCCGTCGTCTTCCCGCTGCCCGCCGCGCCGCGGATCAGGCGAAATCCGGCATCGCGATCCAGCAGGAGTTTGAGTTGTTCCCGCGTGGGTCGGCGGTTGGGCAGGACTCTCACAGCGACGGGGCGCGAACAGCGCGGGGGAGCCTAGCCCGCATCAAAACCTGAAGCGGCGGTGTGGCGGGTGGCATCCCGCACGGGTGTACTTCTGCCGGGCTGAGAATGACCGGGGCTCGGGTGGTTGACCATTGCTCTGGCTTGGAACGCCGGTCTCCAGACCGGCACGCGCAGCGCCGCGGCGCAGCGCACGGCGCGACGCTGACCTGCGGGGTGTCGTTCTTCTTTCGGTTCATCACGGCGAACAGCGGCACGACATCCGCGGGCCTTCGGCCCGCGGTGCCGGTCTGAAGACCGGCGCTCCCGGCTGTCGGCGCGGCGCTCCGAGGGGGAATGACCGGAGCTTTGACCGGAGCTCGGTGGTGGATTGACCGGAGCTGGGGTGGGATTGACCGGAGCTCGGGCCGAAATGACCATGGCTCGGGGCGGATTGACCGGAGCTCTTGACCATGGCTCGGACGCGGATGACCGGCGGCCCCTGACCGGCGGCCCGCGCGGCGGCGCGTGCGGCTTGGAACGCCGGTCTCCAGACCGGCACCGCGGTGCTCCGCACCGCGCACGGCGTAACGCTGGCCTGCGTGATGGCGCTCTTCTCGCGGGGCAGTGCATGTTGTCAAGCGACACCTAGTTTGGCCCAGATAAACGACACCTACTTTGTCACCCTGGAGAGCCTGTTTCGGCGGGGAAGGAGGGACGTTGGGGAGCGCGGCGGGAGCCCGGAGGGCGACCAGAGCGCTCACCGACGTCCCTCCTTCCCCGCCGGCGCCGCGGCGGGGGATGAGGCCGCCTCTTCCGGGAGGAGGAAGGATCGAGCGATCGTCTCCTGGCGCTCCCGGAAGCTCTGCTCCAGATCCCGCAGCCGATAGCTGCGGCCACGGATGTCGAGGACCACGCAGCGGTGCAGGAACCGGTCCAGGATCGCGCTCGCCAGCACCGCGTCCCCCGCCAGCACCTCCGGCCATTCCCGGATCGCCTTGTTCGTCGTGACCAGCACGCTCCCCCGCTCATGCCGGTCGTTGATCAACCGGAACAGTTGACTCGCTTCCTTCGCGTCCAGGGCTTCGTAGCCCATCTCGTCGATGATCAACAGCGACGCCGACAGATACCGCCGGTTCCCCCGTGGCGTCGTCGACCCCTCATGCCGCTTCAGGGTCCGCAGCAACTCGTCCAGCCGGTAGAACGCCACCCGGAACCCGTTCTCCAGCGCCCGCATCCCCAGACCCGCCGCCAGGTGCGTCTTCCCCACCCCCGGCGGGCCCTGCAGCAGAACGTTCTGCCGCTCCCGGATCCAACCGCAGGTGCCCAACAGTTCCACCCGCGTCCGGTCCAGCGTCGGCTGGAAGCCGAAGTCGAAGTTCCCCAGGGTCCGTCCCAGAGGCAACCCCGCCATCCGCAGCCCCATCTCCAGCCGCCGCTGCCGGCGGAACTCCCTCTCCGTCTCCAGGACCCGAACCAACAGGCGATGCGCCGGCAGCTCCTCCCGCGCACACTCGGTCAGCAACTCGGACAACCGAGCCGATGCCTCCCGCATCCCGAGCTCTCCCAGGATCCGCCGCGTCCGGTCCAGGTCCAGGTCCACATCCATACTCACCATCGCGCTACCTCCGCCAGCGCCGCATACAGATCCAGGGGACGTTCCTCCGGAGCCATCGCCCCGATCTCCTCCAGCCGACGCCCCATCCGCCCCAGCGGCGCCGGCGCGATCACCCGACCCGTCGAAGCCCCCTCGTAATGCGACAAGTCGCGCACAAGCAAGGAGTTGCCCTCTCGGGGATGCTCCGCCACCACCTCCCCGCGATCCAACACCTGCACCCGGCGCGCGCACCGGCGCACCTCCACCCGGGTCCCCACCAGACGGAACGGCACCGACCAGCTCCGGCTGTCGAACGCCACCGTGCAGTCCTTCCGCACCGGCCGCAGCCCCACCAGGTCGAACGGCTCCGGCAACCCCGTGCAGTCCCCCAAATACCCCTGCTCCTCCTCCCAACTCTCCAACACCCCGCGCCCCGTCGCCGGGCTCGTCCGGCGCGACTCCCACTCCAGCAACCGAGCGTCCGTCCACGCCTGCAACTCCTCCAGGCTCGACCACTCGCTCGTCGGCCCCGGACCCCAACCCCGCAGGTCCAGGATCCCTCGCTCCACCTTCCCCTTCGCCTCCGGAGACCGCGGCGGACAGGGATCGATGTGAAACCGCGCCTCCTCCGCATACCGCAAATAGGCCCGGTTCACCTCCCCCCAGACCCCCGCGCCGCGCACTATCGCCGTCTTCACGTTGTCCATCCGTACCGTCGCCGTCACCCCCTTCAGACGCACAAACGCCTGCCCGTGAACCCACAACCACGACAGCGTGTCCTTCAACGGGGACCACACCACCGCGCTCTTCCGCGAAAAGCTCAACCGCAGCGCAAACGCACTTACCCCCCGCCGGCCTCCAACCAGCATCCCCGGCGCCTCCGCCCAGTCCGCCTGCGCCTGCGCCCCCGGCGGCGTCTCCACCCGACGCCGCGCCCGTACCCGGCCCGGACCCAACCGACGACGCAGATACCGCTGCACCGACCGCAGGCTCCCCACATACCCGTGCTCCGCCACCAAATGCTCGTGCAGCGCCGTCGCGTTCAAGGGCTGACCCCCCGCAAAGTCCGCGCACCACTCCCGGATCTCCTCCCCAAGCCTCGAAGCGCGCTCAACCTTCCCGCGACCGTCGCGCCTACCCTCCTCGCGACCCAGCTCGTAGCGAACCTGACGCTCGCTCACCCGCGCCGCCCGCGCGATCTCACGCCGGGAACAACCACGCTCCGAAAGCGCCCTGATCGTCATCCGAAGCTCCTTGCTGAGTGCCATGGCGGTCCCCCTGAAGCGAGAACCGAAGCCTCAGCCAACGACGCAAACAGGTGACAAAGTTCGTGTCGTTTAAGCCCGATCTTTACCTGTCGTTTGACACATGTCGGGATACGTGCCGGGAAGAGCGGCGGCGCGCCGGTCCGAGTTCCGGCGGGCGCGGCGCGGAGCGCCGCGGTGCCGGTCTGGAGACCGGCGTTCCAAGCGGGTGGGGTTGCGGTGGGGTGGTGGCGGTGGGAGCTGGGGTGGAGTTGCGGCGGGAGGGCGGGGATACGAAAAAGGCGGGGGCGGCTTGGGCCGCCCCCGCCGGGGAAGGTGCTTGGGTTACCGCGACGCTATCAGCTACTCGGGACCGTGTAGGTGGATGACCTGACGCTGGTGCCGGCGGTGCAAGCGTCGTCGGCGTAAACCTTCACGACATGCTTACTACGGAGCGCGAGATTACCCAAAGTGGTTTCGACGCTGGCTTCCGTCTGACTGGAGGTGCAACTTTCGTCGTTGTCTCCCGATTTCACGCCGTAGGACCAGTTCTTGTTCCACTTCGTGATGCCGACGGTGACGACAACGCTATACGTCGTTGGATCAGAGTTCTCATCCTTCGTTGACGCGAACTTGACGGACCCGGAAAGCCCTGACGGCTTTGAAACCGAGAACTCCGAACTGATGGCCCACGGTCCCGCGCCACCACCTACTGGAAGCACGCCTTCCGGATTGTTGTTGGTCTGGGCGCAGAGGTACACCCGCCGCTGGTAGCCCAGACGCTCGAAGGCGGAGTTGTCCGCCACGGTGACTGTAATTCCGGAAGTGGTATCCGCTGCGGTAAAGCTGGAGTCGGCCCCGTAGCCAGTCGGGGCATCGCCGGCGCAGTCGGCAACCTTGAGAGCTTTCGCGTCGGGGCTCGTGGAGTGCAGAACCTTGAACGTAAAGCCCAGGTCGCCTGCTTCATCGACCTTCCGCGGAACTTCATAGTTGTCCCGGGTGTTGATCGTCCACTCTGGAGCCAAACTCTCGTTTGAGCCTTCGGCGGTGATGCTCTTGCTCGACTCGTACTTGAGGCTCGGCGAAGCGGCCGGTAGCGTCAGAACCTCTATGGCGACAGAAGCATTGTCTCCGTAAGCGGTTTCCGAATCATTCGTGATCGGGACGGCCCACGCCGATTCACCCGCGGTGTTCGAGTAACGCATACACAGCAGGTATCCCGTGTGGGGCTGAAGGCGGCTCACTGACCGGGAGAGGTTGTCGAGATCAGTGTCACCGCTGTCCTTCTCGACAACCGCGCCAGCGTTGCAGGCGTTCTGGACCGTCCTCGAAGTCGCTGCCAGGTCAATACCGATCCTGTCGTCCCTCTCAGGGCGCTCCGGGTCGGCAACGAACCGAATCTCGAAATCGAAGCCCTCTCGGACCGATACATCCGTCCACTCGATCTCGGTCGTCTTGTTGCCGGAATTCGTTAGCGAGTCGTCGGCTACGTCGGGCTCTTCCGGAGGACTGACTCCCCACGCGAAGGAGGCGGTGGAGCTGCCTACCTTCCTCACGCACAGCCCGCTCACGGTCGCCGGAGCGGTCGTGGGCACACTCTGGGACGTCGCCGAACCCTGGCTCGTGTAGGCGGTGGCCGCCAGCCCCGCGCAGGGGTTGTCCTCGCGGATGTCCGTTGCGTCGGTGAGGATCGAGGTCTCGTAGGTAGCGTCGCTCTCCCGGTCCCAGATGAAGACGATGTCCGAGTTGTTGCTCGTTCCGCCGTTCTGCCAGCGGACATTCAACTCGCCCATGCCGCCCGAAGCCGGATCGCTGGGCGCCCGGCCGGCCGTGGAGAGGGAACTGGCGGTCTCGGCCCACTCACTCGTCGCGTGCTTGACGGTATCCGTCGGAATCGCGCGCACCCGGAAGTCGTATTCGGTGCCCTTGGTCAGCCCGCCGGCGACGCACGTGGTTGTGTCCACCGAGTTGTCGCCGCCGCCGCAGGAGGCATCAGCCCAGTCGCCGCCGGAGGCGCGCTGCTGGACCTCGTAGCTCTCGGCGTCCTCCACTTCGTCCCAGGTGACGGTGATGGAGTCCTCCTGCGCGCTGCCGGTGCTGATACCGGTCGGCGCGGAGAGCGGGACGGCCGGCGGCGGGGCCTTGGTGGTGCCCATCACCCCTTCGGTCCACTCGCTCCAGGCCGCGTCGCTGAGCGAGGAACCCGTTCCCGAGCGGACCCGGAAATGCCCGGTCGTGTTGGCGGGCACATTCTCGACCTTCCTGGAGGTGTTCGGGGCGAGGACGTAGATGGGCGCGGCGGGGTCCGAGAAATCCGCTTTCAGGCTGAACTGGCCCTCGTATGCGATCACGTCCTCGACCGCGTCCCAGCTCCAGGTGATGGAGTTGGAGGTCGAGTCCGTCACCTTGAGGTTCGCCGGGACGCCGGGGCCGGTCGGCTCGGGCGCCGGAGGCGGGGCCGGGTCCGGCGGAGGCGGCGTCGGCGTCGGGGTGGTCGGGGCCGGCGCTTCCTCATCGCCGCAGGCCGCAGCGAACATGCCGGCGCCGAGGAACAACGCGAGCAAAAGAGCCCATCCGCGAGCGGATGAGAACTTGCCAGTGAACGACTTCATGCCACCTACCTCCCGGTGCGGCGCCAACCCGTTCCGGCGCGTTCCCGTTCCGGCGCGCGTCCCGTTACTGACCTGTTGTCACGTTGTTATGGTCCCGTCCCGTTCCCCGCCGGAGCGCCCGGTGCGGCCCGCCGCCGCCCGTGATGTGATACCCATCCAACACCCCGGAACGGTGCCCCGCCCGCCATGATCCGCCGCCCCTACCGCCTCTCCGCGCGCTTCGTCGCCACCGTCCGGGAGCCGGGCCGCTACGGGGACGGACGCGGGTCCGGGGGGCTCTCGCTGCTGGTGAAGCGCACCGCCCGCGGCCACCTCGCCAAGTCGTGGGCGCAGCGCATCCAGGTGGACGGGCGCCCCCGCAACCTCGGCCTCGGCGTCTGGCCCCACGTCAGCCTCGCCGAGGCGCGCCGGAAGTGCGTCCTCAACCTCGTGGCCCGCGGCCGGGGCGAGCTGCTGACCGGCCGCCAACGGACCGTCCCCACCTTCGCGGAGGCGGCCGAGACCGTCCTCGCCATCCACGCGGCGGGGTGGAAGCGCGGCGGCCGGTCCGAGAACGACTGGCGGTGGACGCTCGACAACTACGCGATGCCGAAGCTCGGGCCGCGGCCGGTGGACCGGATCAGCGCCCGGGACGTGATGGCCGTCCTGCTGCCGATCTGGAACCGGAAGCGGGTCACGGCGCGGAAGGTGCGCCAGCGCATCGGGGCGGTGATGCGCTGGGCGGTGGCGCAGGGCTACCGGGAGGACAACCCGGCCGGCGACGCCATCGGCGCGGCGCTGCCGAAACAGGGGGTCCGGCCGCGGCATCTCGCGGCGCTCCCCTACGCGAAGGTCGCCGGGGCCGTCGCCGCCGTGCGCGGGTCGGGGGCGAGTCTCGCGACCGTGCTGGCGTTCGAGTTCCTGGTGCTGACGGCGTGCCGGAGCGGCGAGGTGCGCGGCGCGCGCTGGGAGGAGATGGACCTCGAGGCGCGGGAGTGGCGGATTCCGGCGGCGCGGATGAAGACGGACCGCGAGCACCGGGTGCCGCTCTCCACGCGGGCGCTCGCGCTGCTCGGCGAGGCGCGGGCGCTGGCGGACGGCTCGGGCCTCGTGTTCCCGTCGGCGACGGGCCGGCCGCACGCGCGCGCGGCCTTCTCGAAGCTGGTCCGGCAACTGGGGATCGAGGCGGTGCCCCACGGGTTCCGGTCGAGCTTCCGGGACTGGGCGGCGGAGTGCACCGACGCGCCGCGCGAGGTCTGCGAGCTGGCGCTCGCGCACGTGAACACGAACGCCGTCGAGGCCGCCTACCGCCGCACCGACCTCTTCGAGCGCCGCCGCGCCCTCATGGACGCCTGGGCAGCGTTCCTCGCCGGGACCCCCGCCCCATAACCGTCCCGACGGCCCGTCTCAAACCCACCCGCTCCCCCGGCGCCGCCGGCTTGGAACGCCGGTCTCCAGACCGGCACCGCGGCGCTCCGCGCCGCGCCCGGCGCAACCCCGCTCCGGCGCTCCTGGCGCTCCATCGAAGCGGCGCCCCACGGGTTCCGGTCGCGCTCCGGGAATCCACGCGTTGCGGAGCGGATGCCCGGGCCGCTTCATCCGCCCGCCGGGAGGAAGGGATTCCACACCCGAAGGTCCCCGAATCGCTGTCCGTCCTGGAGGTCCTCGGTCACGAGTACGGCCGCCCGCGCCTCGAGCGCGGTCTCCACGATCAGCGAATCCCAATAGCTGAGTCTCGAAGCGAAGCTCCGCTGCATCGCGTTCCGGGCGAGCACCCGATGGATCGGCCATACCTCGAATCTCCCGAACTCGTCGGCGGCCTCGAGCGCCGTTTCGGGAGCGAGGGGACGGCGAATCTTGCGCGTCGCGACGTGGAAGAACTCGCCCAGGACCTGAACGCTCAGAACGAGGTCCTCGACGCTGTCGGCGATGAGCGTCCGGGCCCGCGCCTGCTTTTCCGGAAACTCTTCATCGAACAGGTACACCAGGACGTTCGAGTCCAGGAAGCGCCGTTCACCGGTCATACAGGTCGTCGCGCTTCCAGTTCCGGTTGCCGGACGCATCGCGCGTCGTACGGGGCGGAGCCGCGGCGGGACGCGGGACCCTCGACAGACGAATCAGCCGTTCGACGGCGTCGGCGCGCCCCCAGGCTGCATCCTCGGCGGCCCGCCGCAGGGAACGGCGGCCCTCGGCAAACGCCGCCAGGTGCTCACGCAGCACCGCGTTGACGGACGTGTCCTCCTCGATCGCCCGGACGCGGGCTCGTTTGAGGACGCCGGGGTCCACGATGATGGTCAGGTTCACCGAAGCCACGAGAACAGTGTAACACGACTCCCGTGTTCCTGGACGGAACCCCTCTTCCCGGCACCAAAACGGCCCCGCCGGCCCGGCCCACCCCCGGGCAGCCCCCGCGGCTCAGGAACCGGCCGGTTCGCGGGCGTTCGAAGCCGGGACCAGGTGCGTCTCGATCAACGTTTCGATGCGCGTCATCCGGTCCGAGAGCTTGCCGATCTGCTTCTGCATGTCCAGAAGTCGAGCGCTGGTCTCGTTCTGCATGTCCAGAAGTCGGGCGTTGGTCTCGTTCTGCATGTCCAGGAGTTGGCCACTCAGGGCGGTGTACGCGGCGGCGCCGGCCCCGAACACCGCCGCCAGCAGCACGAACACCCCGGCCAGCACGGCAAGGTGGAGACGCTCCATCCGGCCGAACGGCTCACGGGAAACGCGCGCCGCTCCGGCGAGGCGCCCCGCCTCCGTGCTCGTCATCGCTCTGCCCCGTTCACCCTCTCGCGCAGTATAGGAGCGGCCCCGCGGCTCCGGCAACGGGACCGCGGTCTGTGTCGTATCGGTGGTTCGTTCGTGCATGGGGAAGTCCTCCACCATGCACAGACGAGAATCAGCGAATTTTTTCCCACCTGGCGACCAATTGTGGAAAAGTCGAAGCGAAGCGGCATACGCCGCCGGCCGGGAGCGCCGGTCTTCAGACCGGCACGCGCGGCGCTCCGCGCCGCGCACGGCGCAACCCCACCCGCTCTCACGGCCCCGCCGGCCCGGACCGCCCCCGCGGCTCAGGAACCAGCCGGTTCCCGGGCGTTCGAAGCCGGAACCAGGTGCGTCTCGATCAGCGTTTCGATACGCGTCATCCGGTCCGAAAGCTTGCCGATCTCCTCGCGCATTTCCGCGCGCAGGTCGCCGATCTCCTCGTGCATCTCTGCGCGGAGACCCCCGATCTCCTCGTGGATGCCGCCGATCTGTTCCTGGAGGCCGAGGATCTGGCCGCTCAGGCTGCTGAACGCGATGGCGCCGGCGCTCAGCATCGCCGCCAGCATGACGAACAGCCCGGCCAGCAGCGTGAGCAGGAGACGCTCCATCCGGCCGAACGGCTCACGGGAAACGCGCGCCGCTCCGGCGAGGCGCCCCGCATCCGTGCTCGTCATCGCTCTGCCCCGTTCACCCTCTCGCGGAGTATAGGAGCGGCCCCGCGGCTCCGGCAACGGGACCGCGCTCTGTGTCGTATCGGTGGTTCGTTCGTGCATGGGGAAGTCCTCCACCATGCACAGACGAGAAAAGTCGGAGCGAAGCGGCATACGCCGCCGGCCGGGAGCGCCGGTCTTCAGACCGGCACGCGCGGCGCTCCGCGCCGCGCACGGCGCAACCCCACCCGCTCTCACGGCCCCGCCGGCCCGGACCGCCCCCGCGGCTCAGGAACCGGCCGGTTCGCGGGCGTTCGAAGCCGGGACCAGGTGCGTCTCGATCAACGTTTCGATACGCGTCATCCGGTCCGAAAGCTTGCCGATCTCCTCGCGCATTTCCGCGCGCAGGTCGCCGATCTCCTCGTGCATCTCTGCGCGGAGACCCCCGATCTCCTCGTGGATGCCGCCGATCTGTTCCTGGAGGCCGAGGATCTGGCCGCTCAGGCTGCTGAACGCGATGGCGCCGGCGCTCAGCATCGCCGCCAGCATGACGAACAGCCCGGCCAGCAGCGTGAGCAGGAGACGCTCCATCCGGCCGAGCGGCTCGCGGGAAACGCGCGCCCGTCCGGCGAGGCGCCCCGCCTCCGTGCTCGTCATCGCTCTGCCCCGTTCACCCTCTCGCGCAGTATAGGAGCGGCCCCGCGGTTCCGGCAACGGGACCGCGCTCTGTGTCGTATCGGTGGTTCGTTCGTGCATGGGGAAGTCCTCCACCATGCACAGACGAGAATCGGCGAATTTTTTCCCACCTGGCGGCCAATTGTGGAAAAGTCGAAGCGAAGCGGCATACGCCGCCGGCCGGGAGCGCCGGTCTTCAGACCGGCACGCGCGGCGCTCCGCGCCGCGCACGGCGCGACCCCACCCGCTCTCACGGCCCCGCCGGCCGGGACCGCCTCCGGGCGGCCCCCCGCGGCTCAGGAACCGGCCGGTTCGCGGGCGTTCGAAGCCGGGACCAGGTGCGTCTCGATCAGCGTTTCGATACGCGTCATCCGGTCCGAGAGCTTGCCGATCTCCTCGCGCATTTCCGCGCGGAGATCGCCGATCTGTTCCTGGAGGCCGAGGATCTGGCCGCTGAGGCTGCTGAACGCGATGGCGCCGGCGCTCAGCACCGCCGCCAGCAGGACGAACACCCCGGCCAGCACGGCGAGGTGGAGACGCTCCATCCGGCCGAGCGGCTCGCGGGAAACGCGCGCCCGTCCGGCGAGGCGCCCCGCCTCCGTGCTCGTCATCGCTCTGCCCCGTTCACCCTCTCCAGGAGTATAGGAGCGGCCCTGCGGTTCCGGCAACGGGACCGCGGTCTGTGTCGTATCGGTGGTCCGTTCGTGCATGGGGAAGTCCTCCACCATGCACAGACGAGAAAAGTCGGAGCGAAGCGGCATACGCCGCCGGCCGGGAGCGCCGGTCTTCAGACCGGCACGCGCGGCGCTCCGCGCCGCGCACGGCGCAACCCCACCCGCTCTCACGGCCCCGCCGGCCCGGACCGCCCCCGCGGCTCAGGAACCGGCCGGTTCGCGGGCGTCGAAGCCGGGACCAGGTGCGTCTCGATCAGCGTCTCGATGCGCGTCATCCGGTCCGAAAGCTTGCCGATCTCCTCGCGCATTTCCGCGCGGAGATCGCCTATCTGTTCCTGGAGGCCGAGGATCTGGCCGCTGAGGCTGCTGAACGCGATGGCGCCGGCGCTCAGCACCGCCGCCAGCAGGACGAACACCCCGGCCAGCACGGCGAGGTGGAGACGCTCCATCCGGCCGAGCGGCTCGCGGGAAACGCGCGCCCGTCCGGCGAGGCGCCCCGCCTCCGTGCCCGTCATCGCTCTGCCCCGTTCACCCTCTCCAGGAGTATAGGAGCGGCCCTGCGGTTCCGGCAACGGGACCGCGGTCTGTGTCGTATCGGTGGTTCGTTCGTGCATGGGGAAGTCCTCCACCATGCACAGACGAGAATCGGCGAATTTTTTCCCACCTGGCGGCCAATTGCGGAAAAGTCGAAGCGAAGCGGCATACGCCCACGCCTTGGAACGGCGGTCTCCAGACCGGCACCGCGGCGCTCCGCGCCGCGCCCGTCGCAACCCCGCCCGCTCCCCCGGCCCCGCCGGCCCGGACCGCCGGTCTCCAGACCGGCGTTCCAAGCCGTACGCGCTGCCGGCCGGGCCGTGGGTCCGGGGCCGTCAAGGGTAGAGGCCGAAGGCCATGAGTCTGGAGATCATTGCCATCGTCGCCGTCGGGGTGTCCCTCGCTGCACTCATCGTCACGGGCCAGCGAGCGGTCCGAACCGATCTCCATGACCTCGCGCAGTGTGTCGCCCGCATTGAAGGGGCGCTTCCTTTCCTGACGCCGCCCGCGGGCGGGGGGCAGCGGCCCCGCACCGACTGAACGAAGAGTCGTTATCGAAAGCGGATCCGCTCCCGGTCCAACCCCGGCAGTTCCGGCGCGAACACCGTGTCGAGGATCGGCTTGTCGTACTTGTCCACCAGCAGCGCCACCCGCCGGCCGGTTCCCTCATGAAGCAAATCCAGGATGCGAAACAGCCGTTCGGGCGCGGGTTCGTGGCCGGTGCGGAAGCGTTCGGTCGGCAGAAGTGCTCTCTCGCGCCTGTCCTACAATGCCGGCGCACCGACAGCGAACGGAGACACCCAGCGAACATGAGAACCGTCCACAGCGTCCGACTCCAGGGATTTCTTTCCTATGCCCCCGGCTCGGCGGAACTCGAACTGACGCCGCTCAACGTGTTGATCGGACCGAACGCCTCCGGGAAGTCGAATCTCATCGAGGCGTTCGAACTGCTCCGCTCCACTCCGACGGACTTTGCGACGGCGATCCGCGACGGCGGCGGCCCCCGCGAATGGATCTGGAAAGGGGAGCCTCCGACCGGCTCCGCCGTCATCGAGGTACGGTTGGCGAAGGAGCGTCCAGAGTGGGACCCGCTCCGGTACCGGCTCGAGTTTTCCACGGTCGAGAACCGGGTCGAGGTGCTGGACGAGCGCATCGAGGAGAGCCGGCCCCTGCCCGGAAAGCCGGACGTCTTCTTCTACTACCGGTTCCAGCATGGACACCCGGCCATCAACGTTCGGCAAACCGAGACCGACAGCGGCCGGGTGGAACGGCGATTGCGGCGCGAGGACTTCCGCTCCGACCAGTCGGTGCTCTCCCAGCGCAAGGACCCGGAGCTGTACCCGGAGGTGACCTCGGTCGGAAAGCGGTTCGGCGAGATCCAGCTCTTCCGCGAATGGACCTTCGGGCGTTTCGTCAATCTGAGGAAACCGCAACCGGCGGACCTGCCGGGTGACCGCCTGCTTCCCGATGCCTCCAACCTCGCGCTGGTCCTGAACGAGATCGAGCATCGGGACGGGGCGTCCTTCAACGAGCAGTTGCGTCGGTTCTTCCCTCGTTTCCAGCGTATGTCCACCCGGGTGATGGGAGGAACCGTCCAGTTCTACCTGCATGAGTCGGATGTGGACGCCCCGATTCCGGCAACCCGGCTCTCCGACGGGACCATCCGCTTCATCGCGATCCTGGCCACCCTGTTCGCACCTTCGCCGCCGCCCCTCGTCTGCATCGAGGAACCCGAACTCGGGCTGCACCCGGACGCGGTCGCCCAGGCCGGCGGCCTGCTGATCGAGGCGTCGCATCGAATGCAGTTGATCGTGACGACGCACTCGGAGTCCCTGGTCTCGGCCCTGACCGACTGCCCCGACGCGGTCATCGCCTGTGAGCGGCCCGGCCCGGCCACCACCCTGCACCGCCTGGACCCCGCCCACCTCAAGCCCTGGCTCGAAGAGGGCCGTCTTGGGGACCTCTGGGGGACAGGAGTGCTCGGCGCGAACCCCTGACATGGCCGGCATCGCCATCTACCTGGAGGGCGGCGGCGACGGGGCCAGGACCAAGCGGAGTCTTCGTCGCGGGATGGACCGTTTCCTCTCGCCTCTCAAGGAAGCGGCCCGGACCCGGCGAATGCACTGGCGCCTCGGCGCGTGCGGCAGCCGCGAGAACGCGTTCTCGCGATGGAGCCAGGACCCCGAAGACACCCGCTATCCCGTTCGCATTCTCCTGGTGGATGCCGAGGATCCGGTTCAGGGGTCGGCGGCGGACCATCTCCGGCGGCGAGAGGGTTGGAAGTTCGGCGTTCACCAGGATCACAAGGTGCATCTCATGGCCCAGACCATGGAAACCTGGCTCGTCGCCGATCCGGCTGGCCTTGAGGCGTACTACGGAGCACGGTTCCACCGGGCGGCCCTCCCGGTCACGCCGGACCTGGAATCCGTCCCCAGGAAACAAATGGAGGATGCGCTCGAGAGAGCTACCGCCCGAACGCAGAAGGGCGGCTACCACAAGACCCGGCACGCTCCACATCTTCTTGAGCGGATCGCGTCCGAACGGGTTCGTCACCGCTGCGGGATGTGCGACCGTCTCTTCGCGGAGGTCGGCAAGCTCATCCGGGGGTGAAGCCCCGCCGCGGGGATTGGCTGGGGCTCCGGCGCGGGGGTTCGGGGGGCCGATTTCGGGGCCGTGATCCGGCGGCGGGTGTGTATACAATGGGAGGTCCTGCGGGAGACGGGGGCGCCGGTCGCGCCCCGCGGACCTCCCCCGAGCTTGCCGCCGTTGCGGTAGAAGTCCGCGCGTGATGTGTGGTAGGCTGTCGAAAGTGTTATGTCCGACAGTTCAAGCATTCCTTGAACTTCCAACACCGCACCGGGAGGTAGGTGACATGAAGTCGTTCACTGGCAAGTTCTCGTCCGCTCGCGGATGGGCTCTCTTGCTTGCGTTGTTCCTCGGCGCCGGCATGTTCGTCGCGGCCTGCGGGGACGAAGAGGCGCCAACCCCGACAACCCCGACGCCTGCTCCGGCGCCAGCCCCGGCCCCGGCCCCGCCGCCGGAGCCGGAGCCGACCGGCCCTGCCGTCCCGGCGAACCTCCGGGTGTCGGATTCGACTTCCAACTCCATCACCTGGAGCTGGGACGCGGTGGAAGATGTGATCGGCTACCAAGGCCAGTTCAGCCCCGACGCCACCTTCACGGACACCGACCAGACGTTCCTCGTCGTCGCCCCGATGACCTCCCACACGATCTCGAATCTGCCGAGCAACACGACGGGCCACTTCCGGGTCCGGTCGGGTGCGGGAACGTCGCTCACCGACCTGACCTATAGCGACTGGGCCGAGGCGGTTTCCGGCAGCACCGGCGACCCGCCGCCGGCCGTCGCGATCTCCGCGCCGACCGGCATCAGCACCGGCGACGCGCAGAAGGACTCCATCACGGTCACCTGGGATGAGGTGGACGACGCCGACACCTACGAGGTCCAGCAGCGCGCGGCCGACGGCGAATGGACCGCCGCTTCCTGCGGGGACAGCGGCAGCAACGTGGTGAGCACGGAACGGTGCGTCGCCACCGGACTGACCGCCGGCACCGGCTACAACTTCCGCGTCCGCGCGGTCCCCGCCACCGACGCCACCGACAAGACGACGAGCGCCTGGGCCTCGACCGCCAGTTCCCTCTCCACGACCGGCAGCGCGCCCAGCGATCCGTCCTCGGGGGGGATGGGCGATCTGAACGTCCGCTGGCAGACCTCCGGAACGAACAACACCCACATCCTGTTCATCTGGGACCAGGGAGAGGACTCGACCACTTACGAGACGGCTCTGCTGGAAACGTACAGCCACGCCGACGATCCCTGCCCGACCACTGGTTACGGGGACAAGTTCTCGGCGACATCTCAGGAGGTTGAGCTCACGGCTCCCGGGTCTGTGCGTGGGTTGTGCGTGCGGAAGAAGGGCAGTTCGGATGCGTCCTTTGCCTGGGGCATAAATCCGCCGGAGGAGCCCAATGTCGTCGTCAGCTACCAGACGCCGGTCACGCCGGTCGTGGATTCGAAGAACAAGACCACGGAACTCGTCTGGGATGGTCTGTATTTCAAGACGGACTTCGACTACGAGATTCGCCTGGCTTCCGATCCGCTCCTGCCGGCGCGCGACAACAAATTCGGTAGCGGCACGAAGCCAACCGACAGTGCTGTCCAGAGCGCCTGCGACGCCGGTATGGTCGTCAACGACTACACCCCGGACGCAAATCGGGGTCCCCTCTCCGAGACCGTGGACCGCGGACTGACGCCCAACACGGGATACCTGCTCTGCGTACGCGCATCGAACTCCGCCGGCACAACGACTTGGGCCGTATCAGCCGTGGACGACGACAGTGACACAGCCTACAGCTCAGGGGATGTGCGAGAGACATTCACCCGACCTGCGGCGCCGCCGAACCCGAAAATGACCGGCGCCACGAGCACCCCAGCCACCAGCGCCGCCAACGAAAAGCTGGCGCCCGCATGGGAAATCAGGACTCGCGACGCGCATGAAGTCCCGCGAAATGTCGTTGACTACAATCTCTCGGTCTTGTACGCCAGTGCAGCCAGCGCCAAGTCACTGACCGCCGCGGCCTGTAGCACCGACACGCCTCCGGCGGACTACGGAATCATCACAAGGTCCAATCTGGACCCCAAGGACCTGGTTGATGTCTTCACCGCTACCGTTAGCGCCGACGATGCTGTCGAGCGCGACAACTACGCCCGGAGGGTGTATCTCTGCGCGCAGGCCAAGAACGGCACTACCAACGGCCAAGGGGTGGGATCGTGGACCATCAGTTCCGCGTACACGGTTTCGAAGCCGGCTGGGCTTTCCGCGTCCGTCAGCTTCACGAAAACCAAGAATACCGGAGACCCGGTTACCTATGACGTGGATGCCGAGATCACCATCAAGAATTGGAACAAGCCTTGGAGCTATATCCTGGACGACCACGACGGCAATGCAGATTCGTGCACCCCAGACCAAACCGGAGCAACTCAAACGCTTGACTGGGACGGTCTCGCGCTGAGTGCAAAACGCACCTTGCAGATCTTTGCCAGCCGTGACTGCGCCGAAGGTACGCGTCTGACAACGCAGGCCTACACGAATCCGAGTAGCTGACCAACATCGCATCCTCGGCGGGGGCGGCTCAAGCCGCCCCCGCCTTTTTCGTATCCCCCATCCGCCGCAACTCCACCCCAGCTCCCATCCCTACCACCCCACCGCAACCCCACCCGCTTGGAACGCCGGTCTCCAGACCGGCGTTCCAAGCCGTACGCGCCGCCTCGCGGGCCGCCGGTCAGGGGCCGCCGGTCATCCGCGTCCGAGCCATGGTCAAGAGCTCCGGTCCATCCGCCCCGAGCTCCGGTCCATCCCTCCCGGACTCCGCGGTCGCCACCGCCCCGGCTCCCGTCGTGACCACCCCGGCCTTTTTCGTATCCCCGATCGGCAAGCGCCGCAAAACGTTGCACCGACCGGTCAGGCGCTTTCGATTCCGAACCTGACGTTGCGGTCCCCGCGCCAGCCGCGTCGGCGTCCGCGGGCGGACGCCGAGAGCTTGGCTTTGCGACCCAACGCGGCCCGGACCGATTCCCCCTCCCCACGTCACCCGTTCCGGCCATCGCTCCCGGCCGGTTCGGGTAAGGTGTCCGCATGACGCGGCACCGGCTGCCCATCGGCATCGAGACGTTCCGGGAGATCCGGGAGACGGACTCCTGCTCCGTGGACAAGACCCCCTGGATCGGGCGGCCGACGAACCGTAGAGGCAGGTGTTGACGTGCCGCAGGGGGAAGTCATCGGATGGATGGCGGTATGCGCCATCGGGATTACGTTCGTCGTCACGCTGTTGGCGCTGATCGGCGTCCTGAAGATCGGAGCCGGGTATCTCAAGGCGTTGTATGGCCTGGTGGTGGTCGAACTCGTGGGCGCGGGGTTCTTCCTCTTCCGGATGACGTTCGAGCCGCCGGTTCCCGGCTTCGAACCGGACCTGCCCCCGGTCGTCTATCTGTTCGACGCCGCGGGGGAACCGCTCCCGGGCGCCGTGCTGCGGTCGGGAGAGGAGGTCCACCGCCAGTTTCCGAGAATGGAAGACGCCGCGCTGGCCACGGTGACGAGGCGGTTGCAGCCCGTCGGCGACCGCGGGGTGGCGGTCACCTCGGAAACCGGGGCCGTCCTCGGGAGGGTTTCCACCGCGCCTCCCGAGGTGCGGGAACGGTTGCGCCCCTTCCGGGAAGAGTTCGCGCTCGGCATGTACTACGCGGAATGCAGCGCCCTCGAGCCCGACGGCCAGTGTGCGGGCCGGCGCGACGGCGCGGGATCGGTCCGCCACCTGCTGGACGCGCTCGGCAAGCTGGAGGGTGGCGGAGAGGAGCGGGAGCGGGCCGTGCGGCAGTTGTTCTTCGTGCTGGACTACTTCTCCCGGTGCGAGCACTTTCAGCAGTACGTCGGCGAAGTGGAGGCCGTCCGGCCGCCGCCGGCGCAGTATCACGAACTTGCCGAAGCCTACGGAGAGTTCGCGCGCCGGACGGCGCGTCGGGGGAGCGAGGTCGCGAACGCCCGCACGGCGGCCCTGAAGTACTACCTGGCCTACCTGGTGGAGACCGGGGACGGCAGCGAAAACCCCCTGGTCGAGCCGTCGCGAAGCGCCGCTCTCTCCCTCGTCACGATCCTGGCGTACGGAGACACTTCCCTCCAGTCCCGCCGGGACGAGATCGAGGAGTCCCTCGCCGCCCTTGACCGGGAGACGCTGGGAATCCACGCCGCCGCACTCCGGGCCGAGCCCATTACCTGCCGCTGAACGGTCCCGTCGCCCCGCCCTGGCGTGCGCGACACCCGCCCCGGCGAGCCGGCAACCGGTGCCCATCGCCCTGGAGCGCCGGCTTCCGCCGGCACCCGCTGCGCGGAGCGCATTGGACGCACGACTCTGCCCCGCGCGATGGCGTTCGACTCGAGGTCCATCACCGCGAACAGCGGCACGACATCCGCGGGCCTTCGGCCCACGGTGCCGGCTGAAGCCGGCGCTCCGGGCCGGCGGCGCCAACGGCGCTGGTTGACGTTCGCCCAGACGGCATTCTCACGGCAACTGGCCGGCGCCCCGGCGCCGCGGGTCAGAGGCTCGGCAGGGGACCGTGGTGGATCTGGAGGAACGTCTCGATGCGGGTCACCCGCTCGGTCAGCTTCCCGATCTCCTCACGCAGTTCGGTGATCTCCCCGCGCACCGCGGCGATTTCCCCGCGCATCTCCGTCCGCAGCCCGGCGATCTCGTCGTGCATCTGCTGCTGCATGTCCAGCAACTGACCGCTGATCGCCGCGAACGCGACCGCCCCCGCCGTTTCATGACCGGCGGCGTGCGCGGGAGGACAGGCACCTGAGGGGCCTCCCGGTGGGGGCCGCGCGGGAGCGCTCGCGCGGCGTCGAGCCGAGACTCCATCGGGCGAGACTCGTCCCGCCCCGGCGGTCGCCGTCGCCCCGATAGTCCCAGTCCGCCGTTACACGGTCTCAGTCACGCAATCGGAAGGAACCGCATGAGTTCAGCACAGACCGACGGCCCCGTGTGCGTCGCCGTCATCAACCTCAAGGGCGGCGTCGGCAAAACGACCCTGACGGCGCTCCTGGGAGGTTATGCCGCCGCACGGCTTGGGCTCGAGGTCCTCGCCGTTGACCTGGATCCGCAGGCGAACCTGTCCCAGGCGTACATGCGGGACACGTATCGGCAGTTCCTCCAATCGCAGGATCCGTCGGTTGTTGAGGTGTTTTCCGACATGCGCCCTCCAGGGGCGGGCAGACCTCCGAGCCGGCTTCGGATCGAGGACGCGGTGGTCGGCATCGGCAGGTACAGAAGGGGAGGGCGCCTCGATCTCATCCCCTCCCGGTTTGATTTTTCGAACCACCTGACGAAATCACTGAAGCCCGACGAAACGAGGCTGGCCCGCTGCATCGCGGAGCACTTCCAGCACAAGGACCTGATTCTCATTGACTGTGCGCCTACGGAGTCGGTGTTCACGATGGCGGCGTACCATGCCTCCCGCCACGTGCTTGTCCCCGTGAAGCCCGAGTTCTTTGCGACGATCGGATTTCCCCTGCTGAAGCAGTCCCTGGACGCCTTCCGCAACGCAAACCGGGGCCACGCCATTGACGTCGTCGGAGTCGCAATCAACAATTCGTTCTACGATGGCGGCAACCGCGGAGGATCGGAAAAGAAGAGGGCAATGCCCGAGATCAGAGAGGAGGCCGCGAAAAACGGTTGGGAACTGTTCCGCCACGAGATCGAGCACTCCCGGGGTTACCCGAAACTCATGCGGGGCGACTACAAATGGCGCGGCAACGCAGCGTACTTCTACGAGTTCGCGGACGAGTTCTCTGGACGGCTCGGCATGAAGCGAAGGGAGCGATGAGGAGCCGATGAAGGCGACCGAACTTCGCGCCGCGCTCGGTTCCCTCGTCGAGGAGCACGGCTTTCGCAAGGTGTCCCGGCTCCTCCGGGAGTTGGAAGCGGAGGACGGCCGCCCCCAGGCGACGCGGAGGCGAACGGCCGGGGAACGCATCGCTCTGGCGGCCGGCGCGTCGCGCCGCACCCGCCGCCCGGACTCCGCCGGGCCTCGCCGCCCGCCGTCTGCGGCGGACGCCGTGGGCCGCCTGGAACTGACGCCCGTGCGGGCGCGGCTGCTGGCGCGCGTGGCGCGGGCCTTCGACGAGCGCGCCTTCCTCCCCACGCTCGGCGAGGTGCGGCGCTTCGCGGAGACCTACGGGATGGAGGCGCCGCGCGCCCATTCCCGCGCCGCCGCCATCCCCGGAGTTTTCCGGTTCCTCGCGACCATGGACCCGCCGGAATTGGAAAGGATTCTCGACGACGGGCTTTTCGCCGGCCCCACCCGTCTCGGCCCCATCGCGGACGCGATCCGCCGCCGGGCGCGGCAGCTCCGGGAAACCGGCCCGCCCCGTCCCTGAATGAGAATCGCCGTCGCTCCGCTGCGGTGGTTCCTCTTGACAGCCTGTGGTGAAACCGCCGTGAGCACCGAGACGGGCGAGGCGCCCGGCTGACCCAGTTGCTGTGAAAATGCAGCCCCGGTGCGATGTCAACCAGCGCAAGTGGCGACGCCGGCCGGGAGCGCCGGTCTTCAGACCGGCACGCGCTGCGCGACCGCGCAGCGCACGGCAGGACGCCGCCCCGCGTGATGGCGTTCGACTCCTGGTACATCATCGCAAAGAGCGGTACGACGTCCGCGGGCCTTCGGCCCGCTGTGCCGGTCTGAAGACCGGCGCTCCCAGCGGCGGTCCCAGCGGCGCTCCCAGCCGTCTCCGCCATTTTCATGCCCGGCGGGGTGTGCAGGAGGACCGCACATGACGGTTTGTCCCGGTGGGGGCGGCGCGTGAGGGAGGGCAAATAGCGGCACGAGGTCCGCGGTGCCCGCGAGCACCAGCAGGAACGGATGTCTTCCCCGGGCGAGTTGGCCGGCGTTGAGCAGCGCCCGCCCGACCTCGAGATCCAGCGTGTGGGCTTCGTCCACGATCACGAGCAGCGGCGCCTTCCGGGCGCGCGCGAGCACCAGGTCTCCCAGCGGTGGTGGGCGGCCCGCTGCGCCAAGCCGAATGTGTAGAATAACGGGGATGCCCCGCCCACGCCTGCGCAGCGACGCGGAGATCATCGCGGCGCTCCAGGAGCACCAGATGGTGACGCGGGCCGCGCGCGTCCTGGGGATCACTCGTGACGCGATCTACCGGCGCGCGCGGGTCTCGGCGGCTGTCGCGAGGGCAATCTACCGAAGCCGCTGACCCTACCCAAAGGACCGCCAGTCATGGCCTACACACTCGATACCGCAGCCGCCGCCGAGCGGATCGCCGCCGCCGGAATCGCACCGGAGGCCGCCCGGGCCATCGTTGCGGAAGTCGCGCGGTCCGATGCGGATCTCGCTACTCGCGCGGACCTCGCCGCTCTTCGCGCCGACCTCGAGGCCTCGATCCTGCGCCTGGAGCGCCGGCTGATCCTCTCGGGCCTCGCCGGTCTCGGGATTCTGTTCGCCGCCCTCCGCCTCACGGGAGGCGGCGCGTGAGCGCCGATTCGGAGATCCCCCACATGAATCCGTGTCGCAAGGAAGGAGTCCTCGATTCCGACATCGGCTGGTAGAGCCCCCTGCCGTGGCCGCTCTCTGATCGCCGGCCCCACGCCGGCGTTCTCCGGCTCGGGCTCGATGCGGGACCGCGGCGAAGGCGGGTGATGCGCCGCGCTCAGGGGAAGAACACGAGTTTGAGCAGGAGCGCCATCACGATGGGGCCGTACACGAACTTCAGCACCTTGATGTCCGCCTTGACCTCGGCGATTCCGGCTTTCAGTTCGGCCTTCACTTCGGCGAGGTCGCGCTTCGTGACGAGGTCCCCCCCGAACGGGATGGCGGCGGCGGCCGCCCGCGCGCGCTCGTCGTCCACACCGGCAGCGCGGAAGGCGTCATGGACCTCAGCGACGATGTGGCTCATGCACGAAATCTAGCTCTAGCAGGGCCGGCAAACGAACACGCCGGAACGCGCTCGAAGGGAGCGGCGGTCGGGGGCTATTCCAGGATGGCGATGCGACTGGCCACGGTCCCTCGTTCGCCGAGGCGAACCACGCGCGTGATCCAACCGCCGAAAGAGCCCGGATAGCGGACGAGGCGACCGATGGCGGTCACCTGGTCGTCGAGTCGGGCAATCTCCCGTTCCTGCGCCTCCCGGTCGAGCGGCGCCAGTTGGCGGGCCACGCCCCAGGCCGCGTCACGGGCCTTCTCCAGACTGAAGTTGATCAGCGTGTCTCCGGCGCTGCCCGACCCCTTCGTCAGGATCCGCAGCACGGGCCATACCTGGGTCAGTTCTGCCTGCACTTCCCCGACCAGGCCGGCGAGGACTGCGTTGATGCGGTCGAAGTCGCCCTTCAGGGCGACGATCTGCTCACCGGGTGCGGCACGGGCGGCGGCGATGCCGAGGTCGAGGTTGATATGGGCGTTCATGCCCAGCAGCAGGTGCTGCATGACGATGGGCCACCATTGCCGCGCCGCAGCGAAGGAAAGCGCCCAGGCCTCGGTCGGCCGGTCTCCGGCTCGGAAGGTTTCGTAAGCGGCCAGGTAGCGGTTGGCGAAGATCACGTCCAGACGCTCCATGCGATCGTTGTCTTCGAAGCGACCGTCGTTGATATCGGCCTTTACCTGCACCGTGACCTTGCGGTAAAGGGCGGCGAAGTAACCGAGAGGCGAGTTCTCCGCCTTCGTCTCGACGACGATCTGGCCCAGACGTTCGATAACGCCCTCGATACTTCGATCCTGTTCGCGCATCGGCGGACCTCCCTCGTGCGCCGCCCAAGGCCCCGTGATCAAGGGACCCGAGCGTGAGTCCCGCGGTGGGCCACGGGCGCCTCGTCGCCACGGACGCATTGCATGGAACGCGACACGGTATCAAGGCCATTCCTTCGCGCGGCGGCGGATGCCGGTGCCGGGAGCCGAACGTGACGTACCGTCAATCCGGTGCGGCAGGCGAAGCGCTACCGCATTCCCTCTCGGGAGCGGCTGGACCCCGGTGACGGGGCGCCGTTTGTTGGCGGGCTTTGAAGAAGTCCGACTTTTGGGCGGCGAAAATGTCCCACTCGGCTTTGTGTGCACGGGCGGTGCGGAGATCGTCCCGGGAGTCGTCCTGGGCTGATCGGCGCGCCGGGTCCAAACCGAAGCGCCGCTCCCGAACCAGGGGAGCGACGATGAAGGAGATCAGGAAGCGGGTGCGGTTCCGCTGCTGGGGGCAAGCCCATTGACACCCGCCAGCGCCCCCCGGCGGGGCGCTGCCGACGCGCCACCGGCCGCCGAGCCGCGCGGTGCTATGGTGAGTGCGCCCATGTCTCCGAGACGGCGTCGCCGACGCTCCACCCCCACCCCCGCACAGATCTGGCGCATCCTGCACGCCACCGCCCGCGAGGCCCGGGTCGCCCGGCGGGAACTCGAGGAAGAGAAACGCCGGATGGCGCGCCGGGCGGAAGCGGACGAAAGGAGGCGGAAGGACGAGGCCGCCGCGCTGGCGAAGCGGCTTCAGGAGGCGGAGGCGGAGCGGGACCGGCAGGAAGCGGAGCGGGACCGGAAGCTGGAGCGGGAGCTGTACCGGATCCTGGGCGACGGCGACAATCGTTGGGGGCAGTTGATCGAGGCGCTCGTGCAGGGGAACCTCAAGAAGATCTTCCGGGACGCCGGCATCGAAGTGGAGGACGCCCTCGCCCGGCGGCGCTCCCGAATCCGCGGCATCTGGCGGGAATACGATCTGGTGGCGGTGGGGGAGTCCGACGCGGTGGTGGTCGAGGTGAAGGCGACCCTGCGGGAAGCGGACGTGGTGAGGTTCGGGGAGCGCATCGCGGACTTCCGGGAGTGGCGTCCGGACGACGCCCGGTCGCGGATCTGGGGAGCGCTGGCCTACCTCACCCAGGACGCGCGCGCCGCGCCGGCGGCGGAGGAGGCGGGGTTCTACCTGGTCGAGGCGGTGAGCGGCAGCGCCAGGCTGGCGAACTCCAGGGGCTTCAAGCCGCGATCCTTCTGAGGTTCGATCCTCACCGGGGAACCCTCCGGACTGCTCGATCCACGAGGAATGGAAGTTGGTTGGCTCCAACTCCCGGACCCGCAAGGTGGAACGCTTCGAGGTCCGCGACGCCGCCTGAGCGCCCGCAGGCATCAGCCTGCCCATGAAGGGACCGCGAACGGGAGCGATTCCCTTCTCCAGGCGGTCGGGATAGGGGACGCAGGAAGCCTTCGTCGCGAGTCCCCCCACCGGAGGAACCGCCTGACCCGATCGGCAAGGGCGAGGACGGTTGGTGGTATGCCCAAGGGCTGGAGATTGACCACTTCGCGGCCGGCCAGTCAATCGAGGAAGTGAAAAAGAACTTCGAGGACAGCTTCGAATCACTGGTTCGGGCTCATCTTCACAACCACCGTTCGACCGAGGGGATGTTGGTTCCGGCGCCACCGGAGAAGTGGTCCGAGGCCTACCGGGCCGGTGGCCCGTTGCCGGCGAAGTTCACCCATTTCCAGGTGGTCCGTCGGCCGGCCGGGCACCGAGAACGCCGAGGCGTCCGGCTGACCCAGTTGCTGTGAAAATGCAGCTCCGGTGCGATGCTGATGGTTGCGAGGACTGCGCGAGCCTGGAGCGCCGCCAGTTGCTGTGAAAATGCAGTCTGGGCGAAAGGTAGAGGAGCGAAGTCGCGCCGCCGGCTGGGAGCGCCGGTCTTCAGACCGGCACGCGCTGCGCGACAGCGCAGCGCACGGCACGACGCTGCCCCACACGATGGCGTTCGACTCTTGCTCCATCACGGCAAAGAGCGCTACGACGTCCGCGGGCCTTCGGCCCGCTGTGCCGGTCTGAAGACCGGCGCTCCCAGCCGTGTCCGTCATTTTCGTGCCCGGTGGGGTGTGCGGGAGGACCGCACATGACGGTTTCTCCCGGTGGGGGCCAGCCGGGATGCATCGGCGTTTGCGTCGCTAGCGGGGCGCGAGCCCCGCGCAGACCCCGGAGCGAGAGGGACAGGGGATGGGTTCGCCCGGCCCCTATCCCCCTTGGCTCGGGAATGCCGCGTGACTTTGTCCACAGGCTGTGTCAAGCGACAGATAAAACTGGGCCGCTTGGCGACATCTAAAACTGGGCCACCCCCGAGGGTTGGGCCGTCCCGTGCGACGTTCCGCCCTCCGGCAAAACGAAGCCCGGCAGTTCCGCCCCCCTCCGGGGGACGATGCCGGTCTGGAGACCGGCGTTCCAAGGCGGGGGCGCCGTGAGAGCGGGTGGGGTCGCGACGGGCGCGGAGCGCTGCGCTGCGCGTGCCGGTCTGGAGACCGGCGTTCCAAGGTGGGGGGGGGCGTGGGGAGCGGCGTGGGGAGGCCGCTCCCCGGAGGGGGGTTCCGGCCGGGGGGTGGGTGGGGGCCGGCCGGAGAGGGGGGGGTCAGGGAGTCGCTATTCGGATGCCTTGATGGAGGTGACCTTGATGGTGTTGGAGGCCTCGTCGAGGGTGCCCATGACCGTGACCTCGGCGCCGAGGTGCTCGAGGGCCTTCTCGTTGGTGATGTCGAGGAGGTGGAAGCCGGCCTCGCTTGCGAGGGCGACGCCGCCGCCCCGGCTGAGACAACCGGTGGCGCAGCCCTTGTGGTCGGCGTTGCCGGCCTTGGCGAAGTCCTTCGCGCAGGCCTCGTCGGCGACCCAGCCCTTGAAGGTGGTGTCTTCGGCGGCGGCGAACGCGACGGAGGCGAACAGCACGAGGGCGAGGATGAGAAGCTTCTTCATCGGGGTTCTCCTTGGTGGTGGGGGCGCGACGTTGCCGCACCCGGAAAAGGAAAATGGGAGCGAGGATTCTACCCGGACGGGCCGCCGAACGCACGCGCGGATCGGGCCGACACGCTCTGTGGCCCTGCGGGCCGCGTGCCGGCCTGAAGACCGGCGGTTCCGGCGGACTACCAGGTCTGCGTCTCGTCGGAATGCAGCTTGGGTGGCAGCCGGTACGAGATCAGCGGATCGCGCAACTGCGAGTTGTCGACCAGGGCCGTGAACCGGTCCACCTTCACCCGCGCCTCCCAGCGCGGGAACAGGCTGCGCACCCGCTTCCCCAGGCGGCGCTTCGTCCGCAGGTAGAACAGCAGACCCCAGGTGGACTGGCGCGGGTAGTTGAGCTGGTCCGCGAGTTCGTCGCCGATCAGCGCCCGCGAAACGCGATAGACGTAGTTGGCGAGGTCCTGCCGTTCCCCGGGCTTCCGGACGCCGATCACCACCGGCGCGGAGTTCACGAGCGCGTTCCCCATCACCAGGCTCTCGATCTCCGGCCGCGGCTCGCAGGCGAAGCCGACCCGGCTGAGATCGAGCGCCTCCGCCTCGCTCCGGAACAGGATCGTCTCCGGCACGCCCATCAGGTGGGCGGAGTAGCGCCAGATCTGGACGAACGCCTCCCGCTCCTCCGCCGTCGGTTCGGCGCCGAGCCGCATCGCGGCCTCGAGCACCCGCGCGGAGAAGTTGGCCGCGGCGAGCGCGACGTGCGCGATGTGGATCGGCACGCCGAACTCCGCCTCGTCCCACTCGTCGGACCTCCCGAGGAAATGGCGCACCTGGGCGTGGATGAGGCGGATGCGGACGCTCAGCTTCCACCCCTCGCCGTACCGCTCGAGGCCTCCCGGCATCATGATCTCGATGAGCTGCCGGATGTTCTGCCGCAGCCGGCGGACCCCGTGGTCGGTCAGCCGGCCCGTGGCGAAGAACGACTTGCTGATGAGCGTGGTGAAGCCGCGCACGATGCTCGAACCCACCAACGCCTGGACGTACAGGTCCGAGTCGGTGTGGAAGGCCCGGCACCCGGGGTACACCGCCCGCGAATCGAACCAGTCCGGCGCCTCCCCACTGACCTCGATGAGGCGCCGGAGCTCGGCGGGAGCGTCGCGGAAGCCCGCCGCGTCCTCGTCCATTCCGGCGGTGATGAGCTGGTGGATCCGTTCCTGCGGCATGCCCGCCATGGCCGCGACGGCGGCGTCCGCGTCGGGGTCCCCCCGCATGGTGTGCTCGCCGTAGCGATCCGCCAGCTCCGGGTCCGACCGGCGCGCCTGCGCATGGCCGGGCCGGTAGGCGGTGGGGACTTCGGGAGCCATCGGCGCGGAGTTCAAGCGCCCGCCACGGTCATCAGGTGACTCCACTCTGTCGCTCGAATGTTACTTGAAATCCTCCGGGTCCGGGCAGAAGGAATCCGCCCGGGAGCACCCGGAGCGCCGGCCGCCGCCATCTCCGGGCCGCCTCCGGGACGACCGGGTGTCCGAGAGCGCCGCCGCCGCCACTTCGTGACATTTTGGTTCCATCGTGGATCGTGAACATGATAATCTGGCGATTCTCGGCCGTTCGTCCGGATCGCCCGGCTCGCACGGGGGCCGGTCACCCGCCCGGCCCGACGGAGGTGGACCCGTGAACGAACATCCCGACGCGCTGCGCCGGCGGATCGGGACGCTCGAGGAACGCGTCGAAGCGCTGGTCGAGACCTCGCCGGTGGGCGTCGTGGTCTTCGACGGCGGAACCGGCAGGCTCGCGGCGGTCAACCGGGAGGCGCTGCGGATCACGGAGCGGCTGCGGACGCCGGACGCTCCCGTCGAGGCGTTGCCGGAGGGCCTGGTCTGCCGGCGGGCGGACGGCCGGGAGGTCGCGCTGGCGGAGGACTCGCTCGTCGAGCAACTGGACCGCGGCGAAACGGTGCGCGCCGAGGAGGTCACGCTCTCGGTTCCCGACGGCCGGAGCGTCACCACGCTGATCAACGCCACCCCCGTCCGGGCGGCGGACGGCGCCCTCGAATCGTACGTGGTCACGATGCAGGACCTCGCGCCCCTCGAGGAAGCCGAGCGGCAGCGGACCGGGTTCCTGAGCCTGGTGAGCAATGAGATGCGAGCGCCGCTGATCGCCATCAAGGGCTCGACCGCCACCGTGCTCGGCGCCGCTCCGGCGCCGAGCCTCGCCGAGATGCTCCAGTTCTTCCGGATCATTGACGAGCAGGCCGATCGCCTGCGCGGCCTGATCGCGGACCTCCGCGACCAGGGGCGCATCGAGACCGGCACGCTGTCGGTGTCGCCGGAACCGGTGGAGGTGGCCGTTCTGGTGGACCAGGCCCGGAACACCTTCCTGAGCGGCGGGGGCCGGCACCCCCTGCGCGTTGACCTGCCGGAGAACCTGCCGTGGGTGCTGGTGGATCGGGACCGCATCGCCCAGGTCCTGAACAACCTGCTCGCGAACGCGGCGCGGCACGCTCCCGAGTCGTCCACGATCCGGGTCGCGGCGGCGCCGAGCGGCGTGCACGTCGCGCTGTCGGTCACCGACGAGGGCCGGGGCGTGCCGCCCGACCGGCTGCCGCACCTGTTCCGCAAGCAGGCCGGAGCCGGGGACCCCGGAATCGGCGGCGACGGCCTGGGCCTCGTGATCTGCAAGGGTCTGGTGGAAGCCCACGGAGGGCGCATCTGGGCGGAGAGCGACGGGCTGGGGCGCGGCGCCCGGTTCACCTTCACGGCGCCGGTGGCGGAAGGGTTCGGCCGCGCCGCCGCGGCGAGCCCGGGCGGGTCCGGCCCGGCTCCGGACGGGAACCGGCGGACGCGGGTCGTGGTGGTGGACGACGATCCCTATGTCCTCCGCTACGTTCGGGAGGCGCTCGGCGAGGCCGGCTACCTCGTGTTCGGGACGGATGACCCGGAAGAGCTGTGCGATCTCGTCCGGACCCACCGGCCCGGACTGGTGCTGCTCGACGTCCTGCTCCCCGGGACCGACGGCATCGAGCTCATGGAGTCGGTGCCCGAGCTGGCCGATGTCCCGGTCATCTTCATCTCCGCCTACGGCCGCGACGAGGCGATCGTCAGGGCGCTGGACGCGGGCGCCGCCGACTACATCGTCAAGCCCTTCTCGCCCTCGGAGCTGACCGCGCGGGTGCGGGCCTCGCTGCGCGCGCGGGCCGAGCCCGAGCCCTTCGTGCTCGGCGAGCTGTCCGTGGACTACGGCGCGCGCCGGGTCGAGGTCGCGGGGCGCCCGGTGGAGCTGACGGCGACCGAGTACCAGTTGCTGCGGGTGCTCTCGATGAATGCGGGACGGGTCCTGACGTTCGATTCGCTGCTCCGCCAGGCGTGGCGCGGACGGCAGAACGCCGGCGATCCGAAGCTGGTGCGCGCCGTCGTGAAACGGCTGCGCCGCAAGCTGGGCGACGACGCCGTGGACCCGGTCTATGTCCGCAACGAGCGCGGCGTCGGCTACCGCATGCCGGAACCCGACCGCGGCTCCGCCAGGGGATAGACGGCCATTACGGCGGGAGCGCCGGTCTTCGGGCCGGCGCTCCCGGCCGGCGTCGGAGCTTGAGCCGCGTTCGGTGATTTTCTCCTTTTTGCTATGTTCCTGGGTGCCGGTCTCGTGCTCTCGGGTTGTGGCGACGACGACACGGCCACCACGCCCGCACCGGCGCCGCCACCGCCACCGGCTCCTGAGCCGGAGCCGGAACCCGAGCCTGAGCCTGAGCCGGAGCCCGAGCCGACTCCCCTCCATGCCCACTTCGAGATTCCGGAGGATGCCGATTCCCCGTACCCGATGATTCCGGACGACGGCACCGACGAGGAGACCGCCATGGCGTCCGTCAACCCGCAGATGGTGGTCGAGATGAACATGGCGGGCATCGTGACGCCGCTCTTCATCGAGGGCGCCGCCCCGATCGGCCTGGTCCCGGGTGACAACATGCCTTTCGCCTACGTCGACTGGAAAGCCATGCAGAGCGCCGTGGTCAGCGCCACTGGCGCGCAGTTCTCGGTCATCCCGGTAG
This sequence comes from Vicinamibacteria bacterium, assembly GCA_963555995.3. Classification (GTDB taxonomy): domain Bacteria; phylum Acidobacteriota; class Vicinamibacteria; order Marinacidobacterales; family Marinacidobacteraceae; genus Marinacidobacterium. The sequence goes on from OY821641.1 coordinate 720,541, forward strand.
AGATCGGCGCCAACCAGGTCCCCATTCCGATCGGCGCCGGAGTCATCGTGTCCTGCGGCCCGTTCGCGTGCTCGGAGAGTCCGATGGCGCCGGAGATCACGATCGGAGACTCCCCCGCCTGTCAGGCATGGCAACCGGATGTCAGACTCCAGGTTGGTCTCGTGGACAACGACAAGGCTGACGACGACACCGGAGCCGAGGGTACTCAGGTGCTGTACAACGGCGTGGATGTTGGCTGGATCATCAGTTCCAACGTCAACATGTCCGTGAAGCATCACTTCAGCGGTGTGGCGAACGGCCATAACCGGGTCCTGTCCGGCTTGGATGCTTCCAAGGGCACCGACAAGCCGTACGCCATGACGAATGCGCATAACACTCCCGCACCGCGGGGTAGCGCACTCATCGACAACGCCGACTTCGACTTGCCTACGACGTTGCGAGTCGAGACGGAAGGTGACGGCCGGGGTTGCATCGCCACGGACACGTACAGCGAAGCCATCAGCGGCGTTCACGAGCCGGATGAGTGCTTCCGGGTCATTGCCAACGGCACCGCCAAGACCGGCGCGAACTACCTCTCCGGCTACAGCATCGAGCTCACTCCGAAGGGTGCAGAAGTCTCTTGGGGCAGCGTGGAACGGACTGAGGATCCCTTTGAGGATCTGACCTGCGACAGCAAGGAGGTCATGGCCATGGATGCCGCGGAAGCGGACGTCTGCGAACTGTTCGAGGACGAGGTTGACCGTGCTATCGCCAACGGATGGGGCGGTGCCAAGGGAACGTCAGTGACAGTCGTGCCCGCGCAGCAGAACGACTCCAACACGGGCCGTCTTGCCCAGCTTCAGATTGCTGCTCCCGCCGCTTCGAGCCATCAGTTCAGCGCGCTCTGGTTCAGCAACAACGATGGCGGCAAGAATCCTGCCGATACCGATATGTACGCGGACGCCGACACCGACACGACCGGCGTTCAGAGGGCACCTCTCTTGCTCAAACTTACGGACGGCGACGGCGATCCGAAGTACGGTGACTTCGGGAAGGTGGACCTGGTCAAGATCGGTGCCGACGGGACGGATGACGGAACTGCCGATACGAACTACGACGCCAATGCCATCAAGCCGGACGGCAAGGCCGACAACTACCAGAGTCTCGACGGCACCACGGTGACTTCCGACGATGCGGCAGCCTGTAGCGACGACGACGGTGCTGGCTGCGACGCGGAGTTCTCCGAGACGATTGACGTCACCTTCGATTCGGGAACTGCGCTCGGCTGCAGCGTGGCGCGGCAGGTCACCGTGACGTGTGAGTGGGATGCTCAGGGCCTCATCAAGAGCAACCCGATCGATCGCACCGCCCCCACCAGAGCCGAACCGCAGACGAGTTCGTTCAGCACCTTCAACGCGACCGAGACCGATTGGAGCAACATTGCACAGTTCGCCAAGTGCACGGTGAGCTAGCCTGACGGAATCCGTGACGGCGGTCTGACCCGCCCAGCGGATTCAGAGCCCCGGGGCCAGCCGGCCCCGGGGTTCTTTCGTGTACGCAGGTTGCGCCCCGGCCAGGATGGCGCGTACGGCTTGGAACGCCGGCTTCAGCCGGCACCCGCTACGCGAAGCGCAGCGCGCGGCACGACGCCGACCTGCCCGATGACGCTCGGTTCGCGGTCCGTCACCGCGAACAGCGGCACGTCGTCCGAGCGGGCCTTCGGCCCGCGGTGCCGGCTGAAGCCGGCGTTCCAAGCCGTTCCACCACTTTCCTGACCGGCCGGGGCGCGTCCCCCACGGGTCCCGGAGAGGGTTCCGTCAGCCGGTTATGCGTAGTCCCGGTCGAGGCGCTGGATCAGGGCCGCAACTGTCGTGGGTCGCCTTCCACTTCTCGGCGAGCAACCGAACCACCCCGCCGTCCGGCCGCGCCCGCTGACGCGAGGGCCTCCTGTCCGTTGGACTCGATTGACTCAAGGAGCAGGTACATGCCCGACGATGGATTGTCGTCCGGAAACCCGGTTCCGTCTCCGGCGTGCTTGGCCGTCAAGACGCGCGCGCGTTCTGCCGCGGCGCCGCGACGGGGCATGTACACCGAACCGTCCAATCCCTTACCCGCGCTCTCGTCGAGGTCGCGGCGCAGCCTCTCGGCAGCGGCGGTGTCGAGCCACGCGGTCTGGTCTTCGAAATGGAGCGTCAGCCATAGCTCGAAGCAGGGATTCGAAATGGCAAGACGGACGCCGCTCGCTTCCGCCCTGGCTCGGGCCTCGGGAAGCTTGGGGTGGTTCTGGGGCCATTCGACGTCGAACAGGCACCACACCTCGTCTATCTCACCGTCCTCTCGCGAATTGCGAGCTCGGGCTTCGGCCGCGGCCTGTACCAGGGTCAGCGGCACGCCGGTCACATTCCGCTCAACGCGGATGTCTACTGAGGCGGCGTCGCGGACGGTCGGTTCCTGTTTCAGGGCCTCGAGGTAGTCGGGCTCGGTCCTTGTGCCTTCACAGAACACCAGGAATGTCCGCCGTGGCGTGCGATCCCCGACCCGGCGACGGAGCGAGGGGACTCTGCGCGCCCGGCGTCCGGACCGCTTAGCCATCAACAGGCTGAGCGACGAGCCCGAGGGCTCGGCGCACTGCGACCTGTTCCACTTCCGGAACCGCCCCGAACCGTCCTTGCAGATAAGCACGCTCCAGGTTCAGCGACTTCCTCACGCGTTCACCCCCGAACTCGGCGAGGGCAACGAGGCGCGTGGTCGCGTTGGGCGCTTTCTCGGTGAGCCACACTTCGTCGCGGTTCAAGCCGTTCAGCAGGGACGTGTCGTGGGAAGTGAAGACGAGTTGAGCCCCGCGGGGATTGGTCTCGGGATCCTGGAAGATCTCGATCAATCGCGCCGAAAGGCGGGGATGAAGGCTGGCGTCAATCTCGTCGAGCAGCAGGACAGAGCCGGATCGGAGCACCGCGAGCGCCGGAGCGATCAGATCGAACCAGGTCCGGGTCCCGGCGGACTCATCCCGCAGATCGAAGGTGACCGGTTCCCCTTCTCCCTGATGAACGAAACCGATGCGGCGACGAGGTCCGAAGCGCCCCGACTCCTCTTCGATCATCACAAAATCGTCAATTCCCGGATCCGCGAAACGAAGCAGGTCCATGGCAACGTCAGTGTTCGTGACCTCCGGTTCGTTTTCCGGGGTGGCAAGGAGTGGTCGCGGATTGGAGCTTCCCTCGAACAGCAGGTGCCTCGTGGAGTCGAACGGGCCGAAGCGGCCGAGCCGGGGAAACTGTCTGTTCTGGAGCCCGAGGACGCGCATCCGCGCGAGTGTTCGTCCGACGCGTCCTATTTCGGTATCCGATACCCGCCGGCCAGCGGAAAGCGCCAGCGTCGTGGGGGTCAGCAAGTCCCGTATTCCCCGGGTTCCGTCGAGGCCCCGGCGGAACTTGATTTCGCTCTCCCGGCGCGTGAAGAGGTTTCGCCGCCATCCTTCCGGATAGCTGTCCAGGCTCTCGAACAGGACCGCCGAGTCGTTTACCTCGAGCCGATACGTGTATCGGACCCCACGGGCCATCAGGTCCAGATCGAACTCCGTGGGAGAGACGGGTCCCCTGCCGAACCGATGAGCGTCGCGCGGGATGTAGTCCTCCCAGCTTCGAAGCGACGCGGAAACGGCCAGCGACAGCCACGCCATGGCCTCAAGGACGTTGGTCTTGCCCGACGCATTGGCCCCGTAGATTCCGGCGACCGTCAGCACGCGCTCCGACAGCCCCTCGAAGCCTCGCGTCGCCGCCCGATCCCGGTCCACGGCGATCATGGACAGTTCCACCGGCTCCAGGATCGAGCGGTGGTTCGACACCCGGAATCGAAGCAGCATGAACCCAGTTTAGCGCCGAATCGGCATTTTCAATGCCTTTATCGAACAGATCCTGCAAATTCCGCCACAAGATCGCAACAATACTGCCGTCACATGCTTGTCTGAAGACCGGCGCTCCCAGTAGCAGACGGCCGGGCACCCTCGCCAGAGGGTGGTTCGTCCACCAGGTCCGCGTCGTCCCGGAGCGCGCGGACCTCGCGTACCACCGCCAGCGCCCCGGTCGAGACCTGTTTTCGTACGATCGTCGCCCACGCACCGAACGGCCGGTCGGCATGGTCACGCCGTGCCCCCGGGCGGGTTTCACCCGCTCCCCCCACGGCGCATTCCCGCGACTTGCTCGTGTTCCGAGCCGACCGGCCCTGGCCGAACGCACGGCTCAGGACCGGCGCGATCGTCGGCCATGCCACCGGGCGCTACGGCGACGCGCACGGACGACGGCGCCGGGTCTCGGGGACGGCGCGCGCGGCCGATCAGTCGGCGAGCAGGGCCTCGACGTCCGCGTGGTTCTTGCCGAGGAAGGGGTTGATGAACCGGACGCCGAGAAGTACCTGGCCATCCTGAAAGTCCTCGGTGAGGATCGCTGAACAGCCGGCCCTCCGAGCCGTGGCCCAGAGCATCGCGTCCCAGAAGGAAATCCGGAAACGCTCCAGGACCCGCATCGCGTCCACGAGGTCGCCCACCGCGTTCGGAGTGACCCGGAACACCTCGAGCCAATCGCCGACGAAAGCACTCGCCTCCTCCGGCCGCAACAGACGCTTGCGCGTGGTTGCGAAAAAGAACTCGGTAAGCGACTGCAGGGCCAGCACACAGTCCGACGTGGCCGCCCGCGCCACCAGCGCGAGCGAGGTTTCATGCCGGTTCGCGTCCGCGTCCCGATCCGCGGCATAGACGAGGATGTTGGAATCGAGCGAAAAGCGGCCCTCGACACTCGCGGGGCTCATTCCGCCGCCGAAAACTCGTCGTGCCGGTCGTGGAGTGCGTCGCGATCCTCGATTCTCAGGCCCCCCAGCGGCGCCCCCTCGCGGAGCCGCGCCTTCATCCGCTCATAGGCCGCGATCCACTGCGGGTCCCGTGTCCGGGCCTCGTCGTTGGGCAGGATCCGGGCGACCGGACGACCGCGGCGGGTGATCACGAACCCCTCGCCGTTCTCCACCTCCCGAATGAGCCGGGAGAACTGCTGGTTCGCTTCCTTGAGGGAGATAGGGCGGAGCGCCACGGGAACAGCCATAGTCACTACTTTACTACTTCAGCGGTCGTGCAGTGATCCGGATCCCGCGCCGCGCCGTGGCGGTGCGTGTTTCGCTCCCCTGCGGGGAGCGATGCCGGCCGGAGGCCGGCGCTCCGAGCCGTACAAAGGAAGAACCCCGGGGCCGGTTGGCCCCGGGGTTCCTGTTCCGCGAAGGAGCGTCTAAGGAGAGGGACTCCTCAACTTACCTTGCAGGAGAGGTAGTCGCCCACGTTGTCGGTGTCGAAGGTCGGCGAAGTGGTCCTGTCATCCGCTTTCTTGCCCGCGCCCACGGCGGCGCCGCCGTCGGCGTCCCACTGGCAGGTCAGCGTGTAGTCCACCGTCTCGGAGCAGCCCATGCCGATGCCGTCCACGAAGGTGACCGAAGTCTCGATCATCACGTCCTCGGCGTCACAGAGCGTGCTGTCGCTGTTGTTCGCACCGGCAGAGTCCTTGGTCCGCCCCGTGCCACCGTCGTCGGCGGTGCACTTGATGTCAGCCCAGGCGGTTTGCGAGTTGTTGATCCCATTGTCGCCATCCGTGTCCGTGAGACCGAGATCGCCGTACAGCGGGTCGCCATCGTCGTCGAGGTAAGGGACCCAGTACATCGCGACGTTGTTATCCGTGTCGGTTGCCTTGGAAACCTGACTCACGGCAATTCCTCCGGTTGCGGCCGCGGTCGTGGTCCTTGCCGTGTAGAGGTCCACGGTGTTGGCGTGGGTCGCATCCTTGGAGGAGGTCGCCTTGGTCGCCTGCATGTACCAGAGGTGGGTGAAGTTCCGCGGGCCGACTTCGTTCGCCTTGAAGTTGAGGTTCCATCCGGCGATCACGTTGCTGGTTACCGTCGCCACTGCGGTCACCTTGCCCAGGTTCGCCACGTCGGCGGCGAACATGGCGCAGACATCCACCGCGGAGGTGTCGTAGGTCGTCGAGGAACAGTCCAGACCGTCGAACGCGTCCCAGTCGATCTCGCCCCACATCACCGAGGTGCCCTTGGGCGTCACCGTCAGGGTGTAGTTGCTGAGGTAGTCGTTGTTCTTGTCGTGCTTGACGCGGAAGCACTGAGCGCCACCGGGCTCCTGGACGGTGCCGGTCACGTCCGTATAGGTGTCGCAGGCATCGGCGACATCGTTGGTGTCGTCGGCGGTGTCGTCGTACTCCGATCCCAGGATTCCGTCGCCCACGTCCTGAACCCGCAGATCCGTCGCCGAGGAAGCCTTCTTGCCCTTGGTGTCCTTCCACATCGTGGTGGCGATGTCGTGGGTCGCGTTGAAGTCCTGGCTCGAGGTGTAGCTCCAGCCGAGGTCAATCCCACTCATCTCGTCCCGCTGAACGCCGCTCTCGTCGTCGAGATTAATGCTGTTGTTGTGCACCCGACCGACCTCGAGGTCGAACATCGGGTCCCAGCCCTGGCACGCCGCCGAGTCGGCAATCGAGATCTCCGGCGCCATCGGACTCTCCGAGCACGCGAACGGGCCGCAGGACACGATGACTCCGGCGCCGATCGGAATGGGGACCTGGTTGGCGCCGATCTCTACCGGGATGACCGAGAACTGCGCGCCCGTGGCGCTGACCACGGCGCTCTGCATGGCCTTCCAGTCAACGTAGGCGAAAGGCATGTTGTCGCCCGGGACCAGGCCGATCGGGGCGGCACCATCGACGAAGAGCGGCGTCACGATGCCCGCCATGTTCATCTCGACCACCATCTGCGGGTTGACGGACGCCATGGCGGTGTCCTCGTCGGTGCCGTCGTCCGGGATCATCGGAAACGGGGAGTCGGCATCCTCTGGAATCTCGAAATGAGCGTGGAGAGGGGTCGGCTCCGGCTCCGGCTCAGGCTCGGGTTCCGGCTCCGGCTCGGGCTCCGGCTCCGGAGCTGGCGGCGGTGGCGGCGGCGCCGGTGCGGGCGTGGTCGCCGTGTCGTCGTCGCCGCATCCCGAGAGCACGAGACCAGCGCCCAGGGTCACGGTAAGAAGGAGAAAATTTCCGCGCTCGAAATGACGTAGCATGACAGGCCGGAGGGACGGAGTTTTCCGTCCGTAAGTTGTATGTTTGTCATTGATTTATCTCCTGGTCCCAAGAAGAGATCGCGTTCATTTCCTGTACTGTCGCCCAAGCTTGTTTTCGTGCGACAAATGATGTTTCTGTGCGGCGGTTTGACCGCGGCTCGGAGATATTGCCGTGAGATCGCGGCGAAGGCGGGTCTGGTTCCGGCGGTGTTGACTCTGTTGACCCGGACGCCGGCCGCCGCCGTCACCCACCCCGGTTCCCCGGAACATGCCCGCCGCCCGGCGTAAGCGCATCGCCCGGGTCAAGGTGACCCTGACCCGGCGGACGATTGACGGCCTGATGCCGCAGGCGCGGCCCTGGATCGCGTGGGATACCGAGGTCACCGGGTTCGGCGTCAAGGTCCAGCCCACCGGGACCCGGTCCTTCATCCTCAACTACCGCGCCCGGGGCGGGGGCCGCACCGCCCGCAACCGGCGGGTCGTCCTCGGCGGGGCCGAATGGATGGAGCCCGACCAGGCGCGGCGCCGGGCGCGGGAGCTGCTGGACCGGGTCGCGCGGGGCGAGGACCCGGCCGAGACGCGGGCGGCGGCGCCCCGGTTCCCGACGCTCACCGAGGCCTTCGCGGAGTACCTGGCGGCCAACCCGGACCGCAAGGAGAGCACCGCGCGGTTCTACCGCGGCCTGATGCGCAACTGCTTCGCCGACTGGACGGAGCGGCCGCTCGGCGCCATCGCGCGCCGGGACGTCGAGGCGCGCTTCCTCCAGGTCTCGAAGCGGCGCGGCCGGACCGTCGCCAACCAGGCGATCTCGATGCTGCGCTCGGTGTACCGCCGACCCTGCGTGGACTTCGACGGCCTGCGCAACCCCGTCGAGCTGTGGCTGGCGGGGGGCGGGCGCTACCACCCGACCGTGCGGCGGCGCATCTCCGCGCCGTCCGAGGTGCTGCCGCGGTGGCGCCGGGGGATCGAAGCCGAGGTCATCGTGCCGGCGACGCGCGACATCTTCTGGTGCGGGCTCTACACCGGGCTGCGGCTCGGCGAGGTGTTCGGCCTGCGCTGGAACCGGGTGAGCCTGTCGCGGCGCCTGCTGCGGATTGACGAGACCAAGACCGGGAAGCCGCTGGTCCTGCCGGTCACCCGGCAGCTCGCCGACGTCTTCGAGCGGCGCCGGGCCGACGGCCCGGGGGAGGCCGCCGGGGACCCCGGCGGCGCCCGGCCGAACGGCTGGGTCTTTCCCTCGACGACCAGCGCCTCCGGCCACGCGGAGGAGCTGCAGCACCTGTACCGGCGGATCTCCCGCGCGGCGGGGACCCGGTTCTGGTTCCACGGGCTCCGCAACGCCTTCATCACGGTGGCCGAGCGGGAACTCATGCTCCCGCGCTCGCTCACCAAGCGGCTGGTGAACCACACCCGCCACGCCGACGTGACCGAGGACTACGCCGCGGACTGGACCATCCGGCAGCTTCGCGAACCGGCGCAGCGCATCGCGGACCGGATTGACGAGCTGATGTACGCCGAGGCCCCGGAGGACGCGGAGGAGATCCCCGAGGGGTGGTGGGAGGATCCGTGACGGAGGGGTGGCGGGTAGTGCGCCATGCAGCCCAGTAGCCCTCCAGCGTCGCGAGGGTCTCGATCCGGCTCTGGATGCTCGTCGCCAACCGGACGCTCACGCTCCGGAATCCCCCTTCCCGTGCCACAACTCCCCGATACCTCATGGGCCGTAGGCGCTCTTGACCGACACGGGAGCTTTGACTATATTGCTGACACCGTCCCAGAAAAAACTGAACGGGACGGGAAAACTCCGGGGCCCCCGAAAGGGGGCCCCAAAACAATTCAACAAACCAACTGGAGGTATGTGTTATGGATCGAGTGGCTGTTTTCGTGGATGCGGGGTATTTCTTTGCACAGGGCTCCGTAGCCAAATTCGGACGCGCCGTGCCGCGCGCAGAGCTTCGACTCAGAGCGCCGGAGACGATTGAGGCCTTGAAGCAGTTCTCAGAACAATGTTCTGGGCTTCCGCTGCTTCGAATCTATTGGTACGACGGGGCTCGACGCGGGCAGCCGACTACCGAACAGGCCGCTCTCGGGATTCAGGACAACGTAAAGCTGCGTCTGGGAGTCGTGGGATTCGACGGTAGGCAGAAGGGCGTCGATTCCTTGATCGTGACGGACATGATTACCCTCGCACGCAACGGAGCCATGATGCACTGTGTGCTTCTGTCCGGCGATGAGGATCTCCGTGTGGGTGTACAGCAGGCTCAGGAATTTGGTGTCCGGGTAGATCTGCTTGGCATCGCTGACCGACAGACTGCGTCCGCCGCTCAGTCGGACCTGCTGCGCCGGGAGGCCGATTCGACGAACGCCTGGAGTGCACAGGACATCGACGCACTTCTCGAACGCCCGGAGAGCCCCACTGACGACGGGGACCAGGATGGCGACGCCCTCGTGTCCATCGCGCAGCGTGTAGCGCAAGAGGTCCCTGGTACAGAGGTCGAGAGGATCGTCCACCAGTACGCTGGAAGCCAGGCAAGTGGGCGGTCCGGATATCTCGATTCGCAATGGAACGCGGAACTCCTTCGCACGGCCGCCAGAGCACTGCAGCGGGCGCTAGACGATCCCGAGGAAACCAACAGGATCAGAGCGGCCTTTGTTGACGCACTGCGGAACCGCCTTACGGCCACTGCCAGCGCTGGAGACGATGCTTCCTGAACACAGCGCTCCGACTGACGGGAGCCGACCGACGAACCGGATACCTCGCAGCGAAGACCTGCCGTGCCGCATGGGCTGCGCCTGCTCGATGAGCCTTCTGATTCGGGCGAACTGGCTGCTTCCCTCCGGTGCGCCTGGGGGCGGCTCGGAGCTGGCCTTCGACTAGGCGACGCTTGCGGGGGTCAAGATCTCCGCCAGGCGGAAATCTTTACCCGCTTCCGGGATGAGGTGGGGAAGCGCACGGCCTCGACGAGACGGTCGTTCTCGAAATTGCCGAGTATGCGTCATCTTGCGTTCAGCAAGGCGCCGGGTTGGATGCGATAGGGTGCGTCGCGATGCGTTTCTGGCTGTTGCTTTCCTGTCTCGCTGTCCTGACCGCGCTCGCCGGGTGCAGCGCCCGGTCGGGCGCGTCCACCGCCGCGCGGTCCGCGGCGGCGCCCCCGGCGCCGCCCCCGGAGCCGCTGCCCCCGCCCGAGCCGCCACAACCCCCGCGGCCCCTGCCGGAAGCCCCGGAAGACACCTGCGTGACCATCCATACCGGGGAGTGCGTGCCCACGCCGCAGTTCAACGCGATGGCGACGGAGCTGTCCGCGGAATACGCGGCGGACCGGAACTTCGAGGCGCAGTGGGGCCTCCACGCCATCAACGCCCACCTCGCCTACGGCCACGTGAACCTGCTGGAGGGGCCCGACGCTCAGCCGGGCGCCGGAGTGACCATCGGCGTCATAGACACCGGCATTGACGACGAGCACCCGATCTTCGCGGGCAAGACGATCCACAAGGAGTTCCTGTTCGGCGCCGAAGAGGAGCTCGGGGACGAGTTCTCCCACGGCACTGCGGTGGCGGGCATCGCCGCCGGGGTGCAGACCGTCAATCCCAACGCCCCGCACGGCGTGGCCTGGGGCGCCGACATCGCGCTGTGGGCGATCCCGCTCGGGGACCCCGACAACATCTACGACCCGATCAGCCTCGCAGAGCTCGCCGAGGACGATGCGGGGTGGGTGCAGATATTCCAGCCCGTGTTCGACTGGCGCGATGGGGGGAACCGGATCGACATCCTGAACCTGAGTTTCGGCTACGAGGGGCTCATCACCGAGTACGCCGCCGAGGGCCTCCGGGAGAGCCTTCCGGAGACCATCGCGGTCCTGGCCCAGGCGGATGCCGCCGAGAAGACGATCCTCGTCTGGGCGGCGGGGAACATGAACGGCGACCGCTGCGGCTTCGGCGTCCCGAACTGCGTGGACGGCCGCATCGAAGCTGTCTCGATCGGCGTCCTGCCGGGGCTCCTCACCTACATGGAGGAACTTCAGGGGCATTCCATCGCGGTCGTCGCCCTCCAATCGGACGGCGGGGCGATCGCGGACTTCTCGAACCGGTGCGGCACCGCCGCCGAGTGGTGCATCGCGGCGCCGGGAGATGACGTGATCTTTGCCTACTTCGGGCCCGACCAGGGCGAGGACGGTGTCCGGGGCTACGCCGAAGGCGGAGGGACCTCGTTCGCCGCGCCCATGGTGTCCGGCGGGCTCGCGATCATGAAGCAGCTCTTCCGCGACCAGGTCTCGAACGAGGAGCTGGTGAGCCGGCTCTTCCGCACCGCCGACAACACCGGCATCTACGCCGACCGCGACCTCTACGGCCGCGGGCGGATGGACCTCGGGGCCGCCACCTCGCCGGTGGGGGTGCTGGACGTGCCCATCACCACCGGGACGGCCGCCCTGGCGTCCGCCGCGCTCGGTTCCACCGGGCTGCGCCTCGGGGCGGCGTTTGGGGACGGGGTGGCGGCGGCGTTCGACGGCGACGAGATCATGGCGCTCGACGGCTACGGGTCGCCGTTCTGGTACGAGCTGGAGAGCTTCACCGCGACCACCGACGGGCCGTCCATGGCGGCGCGGCTGTGGACGTTCATGGGTTCGGGGTCGGGACTGGCGGCGGTCGGCGGCGGTGGCCCGGGGCTCACGGCCTTCGGGGTCTCGGGACCGGTGCTGCGGATGCCCAGCGCGGCGGGGAACGGGCACCTCGCGCTCGCCGAGGGGGCGGTGGCGGCGGTGGCCGGCGAGGGGCGCGGCTTCTCGGCGATGGCGTTCACCACCGGGCCGCTCCGTCCCGCCATGCCGGCGGCCGGGGCGGCGGTGGGATGGCGGCCGGGCGAGTTCCCGGTGGGCTTCCGCGCCGGGTGGATCTCGGAGCGCGAGACGATGCTCGGGAGCCTGGGGCAGGGGGCCTTCGGGAGTCTGTCGGCGGGCACGGCGTTCGTCGGCTTCGACGGGAGCGTGGGCCTCGGCGGCTGGCGGTTCGGGGCGGGCGGCGAGTTCGGGATGGCGAACCCGGTGGCGCACGGCGGGATGATCCGGGAGATCTCGGCGCTCCGGACCAGCACCTTCGCGGTCCACGCGACGCGGGGGTTCGAGCGCGCCGGGTCGCTGAGCTTCTCGCTGTCGCAGCCGCTCCGGGTGGAGAACGGCTGGGCGGCGCTGGCGGTGCCGGCGGCGCGAACGAAGGCGCGCGAGGTGCTCCACCGCCCGCTCCGGGCCGACCTCGCGCCCGGCGAACGGCAGCTCGACCTCGCGGCGCAGTGGAACCGGGCGCTCCCCCTCGGCGAACTGCGCCTCGGCGCGATCTGGAGCCACTGGCCCGGCCACCGGGACGCGCTCGGCCCGCAGGTCGCCCTCCTCTCCGGCTGGCGCTGGACCTTCTAGCCCGGCGTCGGAGCGCCAGCCTCCGGCTGGCATCGCGCGGGAGCGCGAAACCCTCATGATCGGTCCTCCTGCACACCCCGTTGGGCATGAAAACAGCGAAGACGGCTGGGAGCGCCGCTCTTCAGAGCGGCACAGCGGGCCGCAGGTCCGCGGATGTCGTGTCGCTGGTTGCGGCGATGAACCGAGAGCAGAGCGCCACCGCGCCGGACCGCGTCGCGCCGGGCGCTGCGCTGTCGCGCAGCGCGTGCCGGTCTGAAGACCGGCGCTCCCAGGCGGCGGCGCCGCCCACGCTGGCTGACCCTTCGCCCAGACTGCACTTTCGCAGCAAACCCGGGCCGACGGCGCTCCTCCCCGTGAACGGCGGGCCACCTTCGGCTCTCTGGGGCGGCGCGCGATTCGCTCCCCTGGGGGGAGCGATGCCGGCCGGAGGCCGGCGCTCCGACCCTTTACAGTGACACGCATGACATCGCTCCGTCCTCTGCTTCCGCTGTTGCTCGCCGCCGCCGCAATCGGCGGTTGTTCTCAGCGTTCCGGGACGACCCGGACGGTCCCGCCCGCGCCTCCGCCGCCGCCGCCGTGCGTGCCCACCCACGCGGGCGACTGCGTTGCGGCCGCGGAGTTCACCGCCATGGCGGAGGAGCTCGCGCCGGAGTACGCGGGGGATCCGCAGTTCCGGAACCAGTGGGGTCTCGACAGCATCAACGCGCAGGTCGCCTACGCGAACCTGAACCTGCTGCTCGGGCCCGACGCCGAGCCGGGCGCGGGGGTGACCGTGGGGTTCGTGGACAGCGGGATTGATGTGGAACACCCGGCGTTCGCGGACAAGACGGTGTACTTCGAGACGCTGTTCGGGGCCGAACCCGAGACCGGCGAGGAGGGCGCCTCCCACGGGACGGCGGTGGCGAGCGTCGCGGCGGGCGGCCGGTTCGATCACCGGTTCGCGATGCACGGGGTGGCCTGGGGGGCCGACGTGGCGATGTGGTCCATCCCGCTCGGGAGCGCGGGCGGCCCCTACGAGCCGATCACGCTGGAGCAACTGGCGGAGTCGGACGAGGGGTTCGCAACCATCTTCGAGCGGGCGTTCGCGTGGCGCGACGCGGGGAACCGGCTCGACATCCTGAACCTGAGCATCGGCTACGAGGGCCTCACCGAGCACTACGGCGGGGAGGACCTGCGGGCGAACCTGCCGGAGATGGTCCGGACGCTGGCCCAGGCGGGCGCCGACGAGAAGACGATCCTCGTCTGGGCGGCGGGGAACCAGCACGGCGACCGCTGCGCCGCCGGCGTCGCCGGCTGCGTGAACGGTCGCGTGAACGCCACCTCGGTCGCGATCAACGCCGGGCTGCCCGCCTATTTCGAGGAACTCCGCGGACACTCGGTCGCGGTGGTGGCGCTGAACCCCCACGACCAGGCCCTCAGCTTCTTCTCGAACCGCTGCGGGATCGCCGCCGACTTCTGCATCGCCGCCCCCGGCTACGACGTGGCGCTCGCCTACTTCGGACCCTACGAGGGAGAGGTCATCCGGGGGTACGCGGTCGGCGGCGGGACCTCCTTCGCCGCCCCCATGGTCTCCGGCGGGCTGGCGGTCATGAAGCAGCTCTTCCGGGACCAGCTCTCGAACGAGGAGCTGGTGCGCCGGCTGTTCGCCACCGCCGACAAGTCCGGCATCTACGCCGACCGGGAGATCTACGGCCAGGGCCGGATGGACCTCGGGGCCGCCACCTCGCCGGTGGGGGTGCTGGAGGTGCCGGTCGCCGCCGGGCTCGCGGCCCGGGCGCACGCGTCGCTCGGGTCCACCGGGCTGCGCCTCGGGGCCGCGTTCGGCGACGGGCTGGCGGCGGCCTTCGACGGGGACGAGATCATGGCGCTCGACGACCACGGAGCGCCCTTCTGGTACCCGATGGGGGACTTCGCGGCGACCACGGACGGTCCCTCGATGTCCGCGCGGCTCCGGACGTTCCTGGGGCCGGGTCCGGGCGGCCTCGCGGCGGGCGGCGGTTCGGGCGGGATGCCCGGCGCGCTCGGGACGACGGCGGGCGTCGTCCGGATGCCGACGGCGGCCGGGAACGGGCACCTCGCGCTCGCCGAGGGCGCGGTGCGGGTGGGCGCCACCGAGGCGGGCGGGCTGTCGGCGACCGCCTTCACGACCGGCCCGCTGCGCCCCGCCATGCCGGCGACGGGGGCGGCGCTGGCGTGGCGTCCGGGATCGCTGCCGGTGGGGTTCCGCGCGGGGTGGATCTCGGAGCGGGAGACGATGCTCGGGAGCCTGGGGACGGGCGCGTTCGGCGGCCTGTCGGCGGGGACGGCGTTCCTCGGCTTCGACGGGGGCCTGGACCTCGGGGGGTGGCGGTTCGGGGCGGGCGGCGAGTTCGGGGTGGTGAACCCGGGCGTCACGGGCGGGCTGATCCGGGAGATCACGCCGCTCGCCACCAGCACCTTCGCGGTCCACGCGAGCCGGGCGTTCGCGCGGGCGGGGTCGGTCGCCTTCTCGCTGTCGCAGCCGCTCCGGGTGGAGAGCGGCTGGGCGGCGCTGACGGCGCCGGCGGCGCGGACGAAGCGGGGGGAGGTGCTCTACCGCTCGTTCCGGACGGACCTCGCGCCGGGGGAGAGGCAGCTCGACCTCGCGGCGCAGTGGAACCGGGCGCTCCCGCTCGGGGAGCTGCGGCTGGGGGCGGTCTGGAGCCGTTGGCCGGGGCACCGGGGGGCGCTGGGCGCGCAGGCGGTGGCCCTGGCGGGGTGGCGCTGGACGTTCTAGGCGGAGTTGGGGCCGGCGGGGGGCTGTGAGGGGGGGTGGAAGTTGGGACGTGCGCGGCGCGGAGCGCCGCGGCGCCGGTCTGGAGACCGGCGTTCCAAGGGCGTGCGAGACTGACGGCGTCGTGTTCCGCCGTGCCGCGCTGCTGGTCCTGGTTGGCGGGTTGCTGGTTGCCCGCGCCGCGGCGGGAGCGCAGCCGGGGGCCGGCGATGCCGCGGCCGCGATTGCCGCCGCCGAGGCGGTGGGGGCGCAGTTCCTCTTCGACTACGACTTCGAGGACGCGCTCGGGACCTACCGGGAGCTGGGCGAGCGGTTCCCGGAGCATCCGAGCGGGCCCTACAACGCGGCCGTCACCGTCTGGACGCGGCTCGCCCAGCGGAGCAACGCGGTCCGGGGTCCCAGCCTGCGGAACGACCGGTTCTTCTCGCAGGACGGCCGCCCGGAGCCCGCGCCCGGCGAGGAGGCGGCCTTCCGCGAGCACCTGGAGGAGGCCTACCGGCGGGCGGAAGCCCTGCTCGCACGCGACCCGGACCACCCGGAGGGGCTTTACCACCTCGGCGCCGCCGAGGGGCTCGAGGCCGGGTGGGCGGTGGTCGTGGACCGCGCCTGGTTCCGCGCCACCCGGCTGATCCGGCGCGCGGTGGGCCGCCACCGGCGGCTCCGGGAACGCGACCCCGGGTTCCGGGACGCCTACGTGATTCCGGGGACCTACGTGTACTCGATCGCCCGGCTGCCGCGCGCGCTGCGGATGATCGCCTTCCTGTTCGGGATGCGCGGCGACCTCGAGGGCGGGCTGGCGGAGATCCGGATCACCGGGGACGAGGGGCGGCGGGCGCGCTGGGGGAGCCTGTGGACCTACGAGCTGCTGATGCAGCGCGAGGGGCGGGAGGAGGAGGCGCTGGAGGCGGTCCGGCGGCTGCGGGGCCGGTTCCCGAAGAACCCGGACTTCGCGCTCGACGAGATCACCGTCCTCACGGCGCTGGGGCGGTTCGAGGCGGCCGTGGGACGCGGGGAAGCGGTCCTCGCCCGCCGCGAGGCCGGGTTCGGGAACTACCACCTGCTGCTGCCGGGGCTCGCCGAGGCCGGGCTCGGGGAGGCCCTCCTGTTCGGGGAGCGCTGGGCCGAGGCCGAGGCCGTCCTGGACCGGGGGCTCGCGGCCGGGCCGAGCCCCGAGGTCCGGGCGAACCTGCTCCTCCGCCGCGCGAACGCCCGCGACGGCGCCGGCCGGCGGCCCGAGGCGCTCTACGACTACGGCGAGGTCATCCGGCTCGACGCGGACGACATCCTCAAGGACTGGGCGACCGCCCTCCGCCAGGCCCCCTGGCCCCACGCGGCCCCCCCAGGCTCCCACCCAACCCGCTAACCCGCCCCAACTCCACCACGCACCGCCACTCCCACAAGCCGGCGGCGCCGGTGCACCCGTGGGGCGACCCGCGCGACACCACCCGTGCGACACTCCCGGCGCCCGTGCTCCGCCACGCCCTCCGCCTCGTCACCGCCGGCGTGCTCCTCCCGGCCGCGCTCGCGGCCGCCGCGGCCCAGCCCGCACCCGCGGAGCCGTCAGAGGAACTCGCCGCCCTCGAGACCGCCGGCTCGCAACTGCTCTTCGACTACGACTTCGACGCGGCGTTCGAGCACTACGCCGCCGTCAGCGAGCGCTTCCCCGAACACCCCACCGGCCCCTACAACCTCGCCACCACGGTCTGGAGCCGGCTGGCCCAGCGCAGCAACGGGATGCGCGGGTCGAGCCTCCGCAACGACCGCTTCTTCTCCCAGCAGGGCCGTCCGGACGCCACGCCGGCGGAGGAGGCCGCCTTCCGCGAGCACCTGGAGGAGGCGTACCGGCGGGGCCGGGCGCTCCTCGAACGCGATCCCGACCATCTGGAAGCGCTCTACTACCTCGGCGCCGCCGAGGCGCTCGAGTCCGGCTGGTCGGTGATCGTGGACCGCGCCTGGTTCCGGGCGGCGCGCGAGATCCGGCGCGGCGTGGGCCGCCACCGGCGGGTGCAGGAACTCGACCCCGGCTTCCGGGACGCCTACGCGGTCCCGGGGGCCTACGACTACGGGATCGCCACCCTGCCGCGGGCGCTCCGCTGGCTCGCGTTCCTGTTCGGGATGCGCGGCGACCGGGAGGAGGGGCTGCGCGGGGTGGAGATCACCGCGAACGAGGGCCGGCGGGCGCGCTGGGGCGGGCTGTGGACCTGGGCGCTGCTGATGCAGCGCGAGGAGCGGGAGGACGAGGCGCTCGCCGCGATCCGGCGGCTGAACGCGCGGTTCCCGAAGAACCCGGACTTCGTGCTCGACGAGGTCAGCATCCTGACCGCCCGCGGCGATTTCGAGGCCGCGCGCGAGCTCGCCGAACGCGTCCTCGAACGCCGGGAGGCGGGCTTCGGGAACTACCGGCTGGTCCTCCCCGGGCTCGTCGAGGCCCGGCTCGGCGAGGCGCTCCTGTTCGCCGAGCGCTGGCAGGAAGCCGAGGCGGTGCTCAGCCGCGGCCTCGCCGCCGAACCGAACCCCGAGGTCCGCGCGATCCTGCACTTCCGCCGGGGGAACGCCCGCGACGGCGCCGGCGCGCGCGGAACGGCCCTCACCGACTACGGCCGCGTCCTCCGCGACGACGCCGACCCGGTCCTCGGCGACTGGGCGGAGGCGCTGCGGCGCGCCCCCTGGCCGGACGCCGCCCCGGAGGGATCGCACCCGGGACGGTAGGGCTGGACGCGGACCTACAACTGCGGGATTCTGGCCCTGGCTTCTGAGAGCTTCCCGAAGAACCGGAACAGTTTCTTCACATGGAACAGCGCGATCTCCGGGTTTGTGCGGCCGTGCGCCCCTTTGGGCAGCGCCACGAACGCTCTCGGCTTGAGCGCGGGACAGTAGATGTGGATGCCGTGCTCCTTGCGCTTCATCTCCCAACCGGGGAGAAGCTCATCCATCCACTTCGTCAGGTGGTTCCAGCGGATCTGGCCGGAACTCACCGCCGGATCCCGCGGCGGTCAAGCCGCCATTTCGAGCGCTGGGGCTACCGCGACTCTTGGCTCCGGATTCAACGCCGGCGATGACTTTGACGGCTGGAGGCGCTCGACGCTGATTTCGGCCGGAAGCGCCTCGGTTTCGCGTCTCAGGCCGGCGCCCTCGGCGGGGGTTGTTCCCGCCCGGATTGCGCCGCGGGCCTTCTCCCACTCCGCGACGCTCTCATCGTCGGTGGCCGCGATGAAGTCCGTGGCTGCCTCCTGGAACGCGTGGAACGTGTCAGCGTCCCTGGCGAGATCGAACAGGGTCGCGGCCAAACCCAGCTTGAAATCAACATAGGCGGAGTTCATGTCTTCCCCGCCTGCCGCCAATCCTCCCGGGTTGACACCGTAGATGCAGGTCGCTCCGTACTCCTCGACACAGGTGATCCGGCCCCGGATGCGGACGTCAGCCACGAAACGACGCCCGTACACGGGAATCCGGAACTGGAAATAGAGAGGGATGCTCATCGGGTCGTGGTGGCGAAGTCGCTGTTTACCGGATTCTATTCCGCGAGTCAAAGCCAAGCCTCGCAATTCCGGGCGGTCCGCATCGGCCTGACCGTTCCTATAATCGCCGGGATGTCGCTCCGCCGCACCCCGCTCCACGCGCTCCACCAGGAACTCGGCGGCCGCCTCGTGCCGTTCGCCGGCTGGGAGATGCCGGTGCAGTTCGGCGGGGTGGTCTCGGAGCACCTCGCGGTGCGGCGGCAGGCGGGGCTCTTCGACGTGAGCCACATGGGCGAGCTGCGGGTCACGGGGCCGGACGCGCTGCCGCTGCTGCAGCGGCTGACCCCGAACGACGTGTCGCGGCTCGCGCCGGGCCGGGCGCAGTACTCGGCGCTCACCACCGACGCGGGCGGCTTCGTGGACGACATCATCGTCTACCGGCGCGGGGAGGAGTCCTTCCTGGTGGTCACGAACGCCGCGAACACCGCCCGCGACCTCGCCTGGATCCGGGAGCGGGGCGGGGTCGCCGCGGAGTGCGTGGAGGACCTGAGCGACGAGACGGCGCTGCTCGCGCTCCAGGGGCCGCGCGCGCAGGCGATCCTGCAGATGCTGACCGACCTGGACCTCGCCGCGGTGCGCTACTACCGGTTCGCCGAGGGGGAGGTCGCGGGAGTCCCGGGGACCGTCGCCCGGATGGGATACACCGGGGAGGACGGCTTCGAGATCATGGTTCCGGCGGACCGGGCCGAGGGGCTCGCGCGGCGCCTCTTCGAGGCCGGGGCGCCGGAGGGGCTGGTCCCCACCGGGCTCGGGGCGCGGGACACGCTGCGGCTGGAGGCCAAGATGGCGCTCCACGGGAACGACATTGACGAGGACCACTCCGTCGAGGAGGCGGACCTCGGGTGGATCGTGAAGCCCGACAAGGGCGACTTCATCGGCCGCGACGCGCTGGTGGCCCAGCGCGAGAACGGCGTCACCCGGAAGCTCGTCGGTTTCGAGCTGCGGGACCGGGGGGTGCCGCGCCACGGCTATCCCATCGTGGTGAACGGCGAGCCCTTCGGTGAGGTGACGAGCGGCGGCCACGCCCCCTTCCTGAAGAAGAGCCTCGGGCTCGCCTACCTGCCGGCGGACGCCTGCGAGCCGGGCCAGGCCTTCGAGGTCGTGATCCGGGGGCGTCCCGTCCCCGCCGAAGTGGTGCCCACGCCGTTCTACGTGCGGCCCGGCAAGAAAAAGAAGAAGAAGAAACGCGCCGCGGCGTCCACCGCCTGACCGAACCCAACCTGCCGAACCCAACCTGACCCCGGAGAACCGATGATCCCCGACGATCTCTACTACAGCAAAGAGCACGAATGGCTGCGCCTCGAAGGGGACGGCTCCGCGACGGTCGGCATCACCGACCACGCCCAGCAGGAACTCGGGGACATCGTGTACGTCGAGCTTCCCGACCCGGACACCGCGCTCGAGGCGGACGAGGTCATGGGCAGCGTGGAGTCCGTGAAGGCGGTCTCGGAGATCTTCTGCCCGGTGGCGGGCACGGTGAGCGGGGTCAACGGCTCCCTCGAGGACGCTCCCGAGGCGGTCAACGCGGACCCCTACGGGGACGGCTGGCTGATCCGGCTGACGCTGGACGACCCGGGCTCGGTGGCGGCCACGATGCTCTCGGCGGGGGAGTACGAGAAGCACGTCGCGAGCGAGGAGTAGGGGCTCGGAGCGCCGGCCAGTTGCTGTGAGAATGCAGTCTCGCCGAGACGCCAGTGAGCGCACGTTGCGCCGCCGGCTGGGAGCGCCGGTCTTCAGACCGGCACGCGCTGCGCCAGAGCGCAGCGCACCGCACGACGCTGACCTGCGCGGTGGCGTGTTTTCGATTCATCAAGGCGAACGGTGACACGACATCGGCGGGCCTTCGGCCCGCGGCGCCGGTCTGAAGACCGGCGCTCCCAGCCGGCGGTCCCGGCCTGTTTTCCGGTCGGTTCCGACCCCGGCGACGGTTAGAATCTCCGGTCCGACCGGGGGGAGACGTGGCGGGACGACAGCCGGCGGCCAGCCCGGCCGGTCGGAATTCCCGGCGCCGTTCCGGCACGCTGCTGACCCCGCATCTCCCGAGTTCCCTTGACCGCATCCCCCGCCACCCTGAAACCGCACGCCGCCGCCGCGGCCCCCTCGCTGCCGCGCGGCGCCGCGCCGTTCGTCCGGCGCCACGTCGGGCCGAGCCTCACGCAGCAGGGGGAGATGCTGCACGACCTCGGCCTCGCGTCGCGGGACGAGCTGATCGCCCAGACGATCCCGGAAGACATCCGCATCCGGGAGGAACTCGACCTTCCGGCGCCCCTCGCGGAGGGCGAGCTGATCGAGGAACTGCGGCGGATCGCGCGGCGGAACCGGACCTGCCGGAACTTCATCGGCCGGGGCTACTACGGCGCCATCACGCCGCCCGTCATCCTCCGGAACATCCTCGAGGACCCGGGCTGGTACACCCAGTACACGCCGTACCAGTCGGAGATCTCGCAGGGCCGGCTGGAGATCCTGCTCAACTTCCAGACCATGGTCGGGGACCTCACCGGCTTCCCGGTGGCGGGCGCCTCGCTGCTCGACGAGGCGACGGCGGCGGCCGAGGCGATGGCGATGTGCCACCGCTCCGGCAAGCGCCGGACGACCTTCCTCGCCGACCGCTGGCTCCATCCGCAGACCCTCGCGGTGATGGAGACCCGCGCGCGGGCGGCGGGCATCCGCCTCGAGGTCCGCGACCTGGGCGATCCCGAGGCGCCGATCGCGAAGGAGGTCTCGGGGGTCATCGTCCAGTACCCGGACACGCGGGGCCGGGTCCGCGAATGGCGTCCGCTGGTCGAGAAGGTCCAGGCGGCGGGGGCGCGGACGGTGGTCGCCACCGACCTGCTGGCGCTGACCCTGCTCGAGCCGCCCGGGGCCTTCGGCGCCGACATCGCGGTCGGCTCCACCCAGCGCTTCGGGATGCCCATGGGCGGCGGCGGACCCCACGCGGCGTTCCTCGCCACCACCGCGGCGCACGCCCGCCGGACCCCCGGACGGGTGGTGGGCGTCTCCCACGACGCCTCCGGGAGGGTCGGCTTCCGCCTCGCCCTCCAGACCCGCGAGCAGCACATCCGGCGCGACCGCGCCACCAGCAACATCTGCACGGCGCAGGTGCTCCCCGCGCTGGTCGCCTCGGCGTACGCCGCCTGGCACGGGCCGGAGGGGCTCGTCCGGATCGCCCGCCGGGTGCGGGCGCTCACCCTGGCGCTCCGGGAAGGGCTCTCCCGGCTCCGCTACTCGACGGGCGGGGCGCCGGTCTTCGACACCCTCACGGTGGAGACCGAAGACGAGGAGACGTCGCGGGTCCTGGCCGCCGCCGAGGCCCGCGGCATCAACCTCGGCCGGCAGGAGGGCGGGGGCGTCGGCGTCTCGCTCGACGAGACCGCGACCCTCGACGACGTGGACCACGTCCTCGCCGCCTTCGCCGGCGACCGCGCGGCGCCCGCCGCCCGCGACCTGCTGCCCGAGGAGGGCGCCGAGACGAGCCTGCCGCCGAAGTTCCAGCGGCGGAGCATCTTCCTCGACCACGAGGTGTTCCACGTCCACCGCTCGGAGCACGAGATGCTCCGCTACCTCCACCGGCTGAAGGAGCGCGACCTCTCGCTCACCACCTCGATGATCCCGCTCGGCTCCTGCACCATGAAGCTGAACGCGACCGCCGAGATGCTGCCGGTGACCTGGCCGGAGTTCGCCGACGTCCACCCCTTCGCGCCGCGGGAGCAGCAGGCGGGGTTCGCCCGGATCGCCAGCGACCTCGAGACGCAGCTCGCCGAGATGACCGGCTTCCACGCGGCCAGCCTGCAGCCGAACGCCGGCTCGCAGGGCGAGTTCACCGGGTTGCTGATGATCCGGGCGTACCACGAGAGCCGGGGGGAAGGGGAGCGCAACGTCTGCCTGATCCCGCTCTCGGCGCACGGGACGAACCCGGCGAGCGCCGCGATGGCGGGGCTCCAGGTGGTCCCGGTGGCCACCACCGGGTCCGGGGACGTGGACGTGGAGGACCTCGGCCGGAAGATCGAGGCGCATCCCGGCCGGATCGCGGCGCTGATGATCACCTACCCCTCGACCCACGGGGTCTTCGAGGAGCGGGTGCGCGAGGTCTGCTCGATGGTGCGCGCGGCGGGCGGCCTCGTCTATCTCGACGGCGCCAACCTGAACGCCCAGGTCGGGCTCACCACCCCGGCGGCGATCGGGGCCGACGTGTGCCACATCAACCTGCACAAGACCTTCTGCATCCCGCACGGCGGCGGCGGCCCGGGGATGGGGCCGGTGGCCTGCACCGCGGAGCTCGCCCCGTTCCTGCCCGGGCATCCCTACGGCCTGCAGGACCCGCAGCGGGTCGGCGCGATCTCCGCGGCGCCCTGGGGCAGCCCGGCGATCCTGCCGATCTCGTGGGCGTACATCCGGATGATGGGGGCGGCGGGCCTCCGGGAGGCCAGCGAGGTCTCGATCCTGTCGGCGAACTACATGGCGCACCGGCTGCAGTCGCACTACCCGCTGCTCTACGTGGGCACGCGGGGCCGGGTGGCGCACGAGTTCATCCTCGACTGCCGGCCGTTCAAGAAGACCGCCGGGGTCGAGGCGAACGACATCGCCAAGCGGCTCATGGACTACGGCTTCCACGCGCCCACCGTGTCCTTCCCGGTGGCGGGCACGCTGATGATCGAGCCCACCGAGAGCGAGTCGCGCGAGGAGCTGGACCGCTTCTGCGAGGCGATGATCCGCATCCGCGCCGAGATCCGCGACATCGAGGAGGGCCGCGCCGACCCGGAGCGGAACCCGCTGCGGCTCGCCCCGCACACCGCCCGCGACGTCGTCTCCGACGCGTGGGACCGCCCCTACAGCCGGGAGGCGGCGGCCTTCCCGGCGCCGTGGCTGAACACCCACAAGTACTGGCCGCCGGTGGGCCGGGTGGACAACACGCGGGGCGACCGGAACCTGATCTGCAGTTGCCCCGACGACTGGCGGTCCGGGGAGGGCCATCCGCACCACGCGCACCACGACCCGGATCACCACGGCCATAGCCACTAGCGAATTGACGAAGAAACGAAGCCTGCGCGCCTGCGCCGCCCAGATCAGCCCCGTCTTCATGGACAAGAAGGCGAGCGTCGAGAAGTACGCGGAGACGATCCGCGAGGCCGGCCGGCAGGGGGTGGACCTGATCGTGACGCCGGAGACCGGGATCCCGGTCTATCCCTACTGGCGGAACAACTTCGGCTACACCGACCCCGAGTCGGCGCGCCGCTGGAAGGAGACGGTGGTCCGCTTCTACGACGAGGCGGTGCGCATCCCGGGGCCGGAGACCGAGGAACTCGGCCGCGCCGTCCGGGCCGCCGGGCTCACCGCGGTCATCGGCCTGAACGAGCAGGACGACCGGCCGGGCTCGCGCACCCTCTACAACACGATGCTGTTCCTCGGCCCCGACGGGGAGATCATGGGCCGGCACCGGAAGCTGATGCCCACCCACCAGGAGCGGATCTTCTGGGGGCGCGGCGACGCGAGCGACCTCCGGGTCTTCGAGACGCGGTTCGGGCGGCTCGGCGGGCTGATCTGCTTCGAGAACCACATGACGCTGCTGAAGGCGGCGATGGCGGTGAAGGGCGAGGAGGTGCACGCCGCCTGCTGGCCGGGCTACTGGGCCTACGGGGGGCCGGGGAACACGGTCCGCGACATGACGGGGACGCACTACCCGCTCCACCACTCCGACCAGGACGCCGCGGTGCGCGAGTACGCCTTCGAGACGCAGACGTTCGTGGTCTCGGCGTCGCTCTTCCTGGCCGAGGACGACGTGCCCGACGACTTCCCCTACAAGAAGACGACGAACTGGAAGTGGGCGATGGGCGGCAGCGCCATCGCGACGCCGTTCGGGACCTACGCGGCGGAACCGTTCTTCGGCAAGGAGGGGCTGGTGATCGCCGACCTCGACCTCGCCGACCGGATCGTGGCGAAGAACGTCTTCGACTGCATGGGCCACTACACCCGCTGGGACGTGGCGCAACTGCGCCTGAGGCGCGAGGCGGTCGGTCCGGAGCCGGCGGCGGCGGAGCTGCCGGTTCCGCGGGCGGCGCGCGTCGCGGAGGTCTCGGCCGGGCCGGCCGGCCCGCGGCCCGGCGAGGCGGGGGAGCGGGAGGAAGGGCCCGTCCTGCCGAAGGCGATCATGGGCGCGGTCCCCGAGGGCCTCGCGAAGCCGCTGCTCGCCGCGCTCACCGAGAAGTTCGGCCCCGGGTCGGTCGCCGCCGCGCGCGCCGAGCTCGACAGCGACGACCTCGAGGAACTGGCCCGCTCGCACGGCCTCTCGCACGACGAGGTGGTGTCGTTCATCCACGACTTCATTGACCTGATCCGGCGGCGGAGCGAGTTCGTGGTGCCGGACCTGGTCGTCGAAGAGCCGGCAGATGCTTAGCAGCCCCGGGGATGGCGCGTAGCCCGGGAGCGCCGGTCTTCAGACCGGCACCCGCTGCGCGGAGCGCAGCGGAACCGCGCGCTGCCACCGCCCCGCACAGCCCAACGGCTCGACGCGCCGGCGTCCGGCGCTTTGTGGCATCCATTTCGTCATGGCGCTCGGTCTGCTGACCGTCCACCTGGCGGGGCTCGCCTTCTTCGCCTACACCTGCTTCGGGGTGGGCGACGGGACGCTCGCGTACCACATCGGGGCCGGACTCGTCGCGGTGATGCTGGTGGTGTTCGCCCACACCATGAGCTACTTCTATCTGGTCGCCATGACCAGCATGATGCGGAAGGCGCTGGCCGGCGAGAGCGGCCCGCCGGTGCTGGTGGATGACCCGCGCGGGCCGGAGCTGCTGGCGCGGAGCCGGCGGCTCAAGGCGAGCGCCATGCCCTGGGCGATGGGCGGCATGATCCTGCCGATGGCCGCGTTCATCCTCGGGGGCGGCGCCCACACCCGGGCCTTCCCGGCGGTCATCCACACCGCCGCCGGCTACCTGGTGTTCGTCTTCCTGGTCCTCGCAGCGGTCACGGTCGCCCTCGCCCTCCTCCGCCAGAACCGCATCGTCGAGTCCTTTCAAGCGGCGGGGGGCACGGCGCCCGAGTAGGCGCGCCGGCCGGGAACGCCGGCCAGTTGCTGTGAGAATGCAGTCTCGCCGAGACGTAAGTGAGCGCACGTTGCGCCGCCGGCCGGGAGCGCCGGTCTTCAGACCGGCACAGCGGGCCGAAGGCCCGCGGATGTCGTGCCGGTGTTCAAGGCGATGATCCGAGAGCGGGGCGCCATCACGCGCGGAAGCGTTGTGCCGTGCGCTGCGCTGTCGCGCAGCGCGTGCCGGTCTGAAGACCGGCGCTCCCGGCCGCCTCCGCCGTTTTCATTCGGTATCACTCTGGTTATCACATTCGCGATCCGCAATTCGCGGCCTCCGGCCGGTCCGCCCACCACGCTTGCAGGACGTGTACGATCCTTTCCGAGCGCCTATGTCCCGAATCCTGATCGCCCTCGTCCTCCTCCTCGCCCCCGCGGCGGCCGCCCAGGAGATCATCCCGGCGCCCGCCGACGCCACCACCGGTCCCGACACCGTGTTCGTCCAGGAGCTCACCTGGACGGAGGTCGCGGCGCGGGTGCGCGCCGGCACCCGCTCGGTGATCGTGCCGACCGGCGGCACCGAGCAGAACGGGCCGCACATGGTGCTCGGGAAGCACAACTTCATCATCCGGGAGGCCTCCGAGCGGATCGCGCGCGAACTCGGGAACACGCTGGTGGCCCCGGTGGTCGCCTACGTGCCCGAGGGCGGCATTGACCCCCCGACCGGCCACATGCGCTACGCGGGCGCGATCACCCTCCCCCAGGAGCACTTCGAGGCGCTCCTCGAATACACGGCGCGCGGCTTCGCGCTCCACGGGTTCGAGAACGTGATCTTCATCGGCGACAGCGGCGGCAACCAGCGGGGCATGGCGGCGGTCGCCGAGAGGCTGAACGGGGAGTGGGAGGCTGCGGGGAGCGCTTCGCGGGTGCTCTACGTCCCCGAGTACTACCGCGGGAACGGCTTCCGCGACTGGCTGCTGGAACAGGGGATCCCCGAGGACGCCATCGGACGCCACGCCGGGGTGACGGACACCTCGCAGCTCTGGTACGTCGCCCCCGAACAGATCCGGCCGGACAAGCGGGTCCGGGACGGCGGCTTCGAGGGCAGCGGCGTGAGCGGCGACCCCACGCTCGCCTCCCGCGAACTCGGCGCGAAGGGAATCGAACTCAAGGTCGAGACGACCGTCAGGCGGGTGCGCGAGATGCTCGCCGCGCGTTCCGGCGGATAGCCCGCCCGGCGCTCCCGTGATCCCGTCCCAGCGCGACCTCTTCGACATCCCCCGCGACATCGCCTACCTGAACTGCGCCTACATGTCGCCGCTCCTCCACGCGGTGGTGGAGGCGGGGACGGCGGGGCTCCGGCGGAAGGCGCGGCCCTGGGAGATCGAGGTCAGCGACTTCTTCGACGACTCGGAGGCGCTCCGTGCGGCGTGGGCGGAGCTCCTGGGAGCCGGGCCCGACGCGGTCGCCATCACGCCGTCCGCCGGCTACGGGATCTCGCTCGCCGCGAACCACGTCGCGGTGGGACCGGGAGCGCGCATCCTGCTCGCCGAGGAGCAGTTCCCCTCGAACGTCTATCCCTGGACCGACAAGGCGCGGCGGACGGGCGGCGAGGTCCGCTTCGTCCCGCGTCCGGAGGACGGCGACTGGACCCGGGCGGTGCTTGCCGAACTCGACGAGCGGGTGGCGGTGGTCGCGCTTCCGAACGTCCACTGGACCGACGGGGGGATCTTCGACCTGGCGCGCATCGGGGCGCGGGCCCGGGAGGCGGGGGCGGCGCTGGTGGTGGACGCCACCCAGTCGCTCGGGGTGGCGCCGTTCGACGCGGCGACGATCCGGCCCGACTTCGTGGCGGGCGCCGGTTACAAGTGGCTCATGGGGCCGTACTCGCTCGGATACCTCTACGTCGCCCCGCATCTCGAGGACGTCGCGCCCGTCGAGCACAACTGGATCCAGAAGGCCAACGCCCGCGAGTTCGCCCGCCTCGTGGACTACACCGAGGACTGGCAGCCGGGCGCCCGCCGGCTCGACTGCGGGGAGCGCTCCAACTTCGCGCTCGTGCCCGCGGCGCTCGCGGCCGCCCGGCAGGTGCTGGAATGGGGGCCGGAGAACATCCTGGCGACCATCGCGCCGATGACGCGCCGTCTCGCGGCCGCGGCGGCGGGACTCGGGTGCGCCGCGGGTCACGACCAGCACCGCTCGCCGCACTACCTCGCGCTCGGCCTGCCCGCCGGGAGCGGCCCCGAGGATCTCTCGCGGGTGCGGACGGCGCTCTCGGGCCGCCGGGTGTTCGTGAGCATCCGCGGGGACACCATCCGGGTCACCCCGCACCTCTACAACGACGAGCAGGATCTCGACGCGTTCATCGCCGCGCTCGGTTCCGTGCTGTGAAGGTCTATCTGGACACCGTCCGCCGGGTGCTCGAGGCCGGGACCCGCCGGCCGAACCGCACCGGGGTGGACACCATCGCCACCTTCAACGTGAACTCGGTGATCCCGATGGACGAGGGGTTCCCGCTGCTCACCACCAAGAAGATCAGTTGGAAGAACATCGTGGTCGAGAACCTCTGGTTCCTGTCGGGCGAACCGACGATCGCGCTGCTCCAGAAGCACCGGTGCCGTTTCTGGGACCCGTGGGCGGACGAGCAGGGCGCGGTGCCGAGCCCTTACGGCCACCTGTGGCGGGCGCATCCGGGGTCCGGGGGTCCGGCGGACCAGGTCCGCTGGGTGCTCGACGAGTTGCAGCGGGACCCCACGTCGCGGCGGCTGGTGATCAGCGCCTGGTCCCCGGAGAACGCGCACACGAGTTCGCTCCCGCCCTGCCACTTCGCCTTCGTGTTCAACGTGCAGTACGACGCGGCGGGCGAGCCGCGGCTCAACCTGCACCTGACCCAGCGGAGCTGCGACGTGGCGCTCGGGCTCCCCTACAACATCGCGGGCTACGCGCTGCTGCTGCACCTGTTCTCGCGGTGGTCGGGGCTGAAGCCCGGGGTCATGGGCCACACGCTGGTGGACGCCCACGTTTACACGAGGAAGGCGGACGGTTCGCTGGCCGAGTACGACCACGTGCCCGGGCTCCGCGAGCAGCTCGCGCGGGAGCCGCGCCCGCTGCCGGCGCTCACCCTCTCGGAGACGGTGTCCACGCTGGACGGGACGCTGTCCCTCCTCGGCAAGGACACCGCCGAGATCATGTCCCACTTCCAGCTCGACGGGTACGACCCCCACCCGGCCATCCGGTTCGCGGTCGCGGTATGAGCGGCGGCTGGCGCGAGGACCCCGAGGCGCTTCCCCCGGCCCCCTTCCGGGCGAGCATGGCGGCGGTGTCCCCGGAGGGGATCATCGGGGTGGACGGCGGGATCCCCTGGGACTACCCGGGCGACCGGAAGCGGCTCTGGCGGCTGACCAGGGACACCACGATCATCCTCGGCCGGCTGACCTGGGACTCGCTGCCCCGGCGGCCGATGCGGCGGCGCCGGAACATCGTGATCAGCGCGCGCCCGGTGGAGGGCGCGGAGTCGTTCCGCTCGGTGGCGGACGCGGTGGCGGCCTGCGCGGGGGAGACGGTGTGGTTCCTGGGCGGCGCCCGCATCTACGAGGAGGCGATGGACCACGCCGACTTCCTCGACCTGACCTACGTACCGGACCGCGTCCGGCTCCGGCCGGGGCAACGCGCGGTCCATTTCCCGAAGATTGACGAGACCCGCTGGCTGGCGGGTCCCGCGCACCCCGACCCCGGCGAACCCGGGGTCGTCCGGCGCCGCTTCACGCGGCGCTGAATGGAGACCTGAAATGAGCGACGAGATCACCCTGATCGCCGGCGAGGGCCTGCCGCGGCCGGCCGGTCCCTACAGCCCCGCCGCCAAGGTGGGCAACCTGGTGTTCGTTTCCGGCCAGGTGGGGGTGGACCCCGCCACCGGTTTCGCGCCGCACGGGGTGGCGGCCCAGACCGAGCAGGTGTTCCGGAACATCGCCTCCATCCTGGAGGCGGCGGGTTCGAGCCTCGACCGGGTGGTCCGTTGCGGGGTCTTCGTCGCCGACATGGACGAGTTCGGGGCGATGAACGAGGTCTACGAGCGCATGTTCAACGGCCACCAGCCCGCCCGCTCCACCATCCAACCCCAACGCCTCCCCGGCAAGGGCTTCCTCGTGGAGATAGACGCCATCGCCACCTGCGACTGAGGGTAGAGAGCGGGGAGCGGGGAGCGGGGAGCGGGGAGCGGGGAGCGGGGAGCGGGGAGCGCCGGTGTTCACACCGGCACCACCCGCCTCCGGCGGGTGAAGCACTGCGAACCGTGGAGCGGCACCAGGAACGGAGGAAGGGAGCGCCGGTCTTCAGACCGGCACCCCCCGCCTCCGGCGGGTGAAGCACTACGAACCGTGGAGCGGCACCAGGAATGGAGGAAGGGAGCGCCGGTCTTCAGACCGGCACCCCCCGCCTCCGGCGGGTGAAGCACTACGAACCGTGGAGCGGCACCAGGAACGGAGGAAGGGAGCGCCGGTGTTCACACCGGCACCACCCGCCTCCGGCGGGTGAAGCACTGCGAACCGTGGAGCGGCACCAGGACATGGAGGAAGGGAGCGCCGGTCTTCAGACCGGCACCACCCGCCTCCGGCGGGTGAAGCGCTACGAACCGTGGAGCGGCACCAGGAACGGAGGAAGGGAGCGCCGGTCTTCAGACCGGCACCACCCGCCGGAGGCGGGTGAGGGGCTCTCGGCTACGCCTCCGGTTAGCGCGCCGACGCCGACGTGACCCATCCACCAATCCCGCGCTACCCTGCCGCGTTCGCTCGGGCCTGGAGGTCGCCATGCGTCGCGTCGGGACTGCCGCTACGAGGAGGCCGCGGGTCCCCGCCCGCGTGAAACGCCGCTGGCGCGCCTCCCCTCCGTCGGCCCGGTCCGAGGGCCATACCGGCGGTGCGCGGCACCGGAAGGTCTATTCCCGCAGCTACCTGCCGCACACCGACGCGCCGGGCATCGCGCAGGGCGTCACGCTGCGCCTCGCGGACAGCGTGCCTGGGGAGGTGATTCAGCGCTGGAGAGATGAGATCCGCACCAGCCGGCGGTGGCGGACCGAACCGGTCCGCCACCGAGAGCTCCAGCGTCGGATCGCCCACTACGAGGATGCGGGCCGGGGCGAATGCCACTTGCGGCGGCCGGAGATTGCCCGGCTGGTGCGCGATGCGTTCCTGCGATTCGACGGCGAGCGCTATCGGCTTCTGGCGTGGTGCGTCATGCCGAACCACGTCCACGTCCTTCTGGAGCAGCGCAAGGGATATCCGCTTGCCGAGATTGTCAAGAGTTGGAAGGCGTACACCGGGCGATGGGCCAACGAGATCCTGGGGCGCAGGGGTCCATTCTGGATGCGTGACTACCACGACCGGCGGATCCGGGATGAGAAACACATGAACCAGGCCCTCGCCTACGTCCGGAACAATCCCGTGAAGGCGGGACTGTGCGAGCGGGCGGAGGACTGGCCGTGGTCTTCGGCGGCGAAGGCGCGCGTTTTGGGCTGATCGGGATTGTGTGGTTCCGCCGGGCTTCGCCCGGCGGGTGCCGGTGTGAACACCGGCGCTCCCGGTGTGGGTGGCGTGCTGGGGTCGGGGTGGGTTCCGCCGGGCTTCGCCCGGCGGGTGCCGGTGTGAACACCGGCGCTCCCGGTGTGGGTGGTGTGCTGGGGTTGGGGTTGGTTCCGCCGGGCTTCGCCCGGCGGGTGCCGGTGTGAACACCGGCGCTCCCGGTGTGGGTGGTGTGCTGGGGTTGGGGTTGGTTCCGCCGGGCTTCGCCCGGCGGGTGCCGGTGTGAACACCGGCGCTCCCGGTGTGGGTGGCGTGCTGGGGTCGGGGTGGGTTCCGCCGGGCTTCGCCCGGCGGGTGCCGGTGTGAACACCGGCGCTCCCGGTGTGGGTGGCGTGCTGGGGTCGGGGTGGGTTCCGCCGGGCTTCGCCCGGCGGGTGCCGGTGTGAACACCGGCGCTCCCGGTGTGGGTGGCGTGCTGGGGTCGGGGTGGGTTCCGCCGGGCTTCGCCCGGCGGGTGGCGGTGTGAACACCGGCGCTCCCGGGGTGGGTGGTGTGCCGGGGTTGGGGTGGGTTCCGCCGGGCTTCGCCCGGCGGGTGCCGGTGTGAACACCGGCGCTCCCGGTGTGGGTGGCGTGCTGGGGTGGGGGTTGGTTCCGCCGGGCTTCGTTCGGCGGGTGCCGGTGTGAACACCGGCGCTCCCGGTGTGGGTGGTGTGTTGGGGCTGGGGTGGGTTCCGCCGGGCTTTGCCCGGCGGGTGCCGGTGTGAACACCGGCGCTCCCGGGGTGGGTGGTGTGCCGGGGTTGGGGTTGGTTCCGCCGGGTTTTGCCCGGCGGGTGCCGGTGTGAACCCCGGCGCTCCCCTTCCCGGGTTCTCGCTTCTTACTGGCCCGGGGGGATGACTTCCAGGGTGAGGGGGTCGCGGTCGGGGAGGTGGGTGATGGCGCCGTTCAGGAGGTCGGCCATGGTGGCGCGGCCCTCGGGGTCGCCGGGGGCGATGTCGTCCCAGATGCCGACCACGAGCATGACCATCTGGTCGGGCTGCAGGTACTTCCGGGCCGCCGCGAGCACGTCGTCGGTGGTCACCGCCTGGATCTGTTCGCGCCAGCGGGTCCAGTAGCCGTGGTCGCGGCCGAGGAACGCGTCGTTCGCGAAGATGCCGGCCCGGGCGCCGGCGCTCTCGAAGCGGCGCGGGAAGCTGTCCACGAGCGAACGCTTCGCGAGCGCCAGCTCCTCGGCCGAGACCGCCTCGTCGCGCATCCGGCGGACCTCCTCCAGCGCGATCGCCGCGGCCAGCGCCACCGTCTCGCTCTTCGACTGGTAGCCCAGCGAATACGCGCTCGGCCCCAGCGGGTTGAAGCCGAAGCGGCCGCCGGCGCCGTAGGCGAGCCCCTCGTCGGAGCGGATGCGCTGCATCAGCCGGGAGGTGAAGCCGCTCGCGCCCAGGATGTGGTCCATGACCTGGATGGCGGCGCGCTCGGGGTTTGACCAGTCGTCCCAGCGGGGCGCGAGGTTGCCGATCCGCACCTTGCCCTGCGGGATGTCCTTCTCGACGTGGTAGATGCCCGGCGCCGGAGCCTCGTTCTCGTGCGGCGGCGGCCAGGGGACGTCCGCCGCGTCGTCCGCCGCGGGCCAGGCCGCGAGCCGCTCCTCCAGCTCCGCCAGGATCTCCGCGGTGTCCACGTCCCCGGAGACCGACCAGACCATGTGCTCCGGCCGCCAGTGGCGGCGGTGGAAGTCCCGCAGGTCCTCCGGGGTGATCGCGTCGAGGTGGGCCACCGTCATCTGCCGGCCGAGGTAGGTGTCCGGCCCGTAGAGCAGCCGGGACCACTCCCGCGACAGCAGGCGGTCGCCGTCGTCGTTCCGCTGTTTCAGGTCCTCCCGGACGTTCTCCTGCCGCACCGCGAACCGGGCCTCGTCGAACCGCGGCCGCGTGAGCACGTCGAAGAAGAGGTCGAGGCTCTCCCCGAACGCCGGGGTGATGGTGCGGAGCGCGGCGCGCGCCTCGGTGTCGCGCGAGGAGGTCGAGATCTGCGCGGCGAGGAACTCGATCCGCTCGTCCAGTTCTTCCGGGCTGCGGTCGCCGGCCCCGCCCTCGCGCATCATCCGCGCGGTCAGCGACGAGAGTCCCACGCGCTCCGCGGGGTCGAGGAAGCTCCCGATCCGCAGGGTCACCCCCATGCGGATCAGCGGCAGGGTGTGGTCCTCGACGACGACCACCGGGACGCCGCTGCTCAGCGTGTGGTGGTAGTCGCTCCCGTCGGGGACCTCGAAGACGAAGTCGGGGAAGACCAGTTCCTCGGGCCGGTCGGGGATGTCCTGCGCGGCGGCGGGAAGCCCTGCCATCAGGAGGGCAAGCAGAATCGAGGCTGTTCGGCGCTTCATCGTGCCTCTCCTTCCTCCGGAAGCTCGGCGATCCGCTCCCGGATCACCTGCTCCACGTACTGGAGCGCCCCCTGCATCTGCGGCGGCGCCTGTCCCATCAGCTGGCCGAACTGGGCGAGCATGCCCTCCAGCGCGGCCCGGTCGGTGGACCCCCGGATCTGCCGGATCTGGGCCATGACCTGCTGCCGGACCGGCCCGGGCAGGTCCGCGAGCTCGGCCGGGACCTCCTCGGCGGCGGCGCCCGCCTTCCGGGTGTAGTGGGCGACCGCCCGGTTGGTGGGCACGAGGTACTTCGCGGCCACCCGCTGGACGTCCTCCCCGGTCACCGCGAGGGTCCGGTCCGCCCAGGTGTTGATGTACTCCCAGTCGCCGAGCGAGTCGTAAACGAGGAGCTGGACCAGCAGGAAGAAGCCGCCGTCGAGCCGCTCCCAGGCCGCCGCCGAGACCTGGTTCTTGACCTTCTGGATCTCCTCGGCGGGGATCGGCTCCTCGACGATCCGCCGGAGCTCGCGCTCGATGGCGGCTTCGAGCTGGTCCGGCGTCGCGTCGCCCTTCGCCTCGGCGGTGATCTCGATCAGCCCCGCCCACTTGCGGTTCTGCTGGAACGCCGCCGCCGAACTCGCGATCTCGTCCCCGAGCACCATGGTCTTGTAGAGCCGCCCGGTGCGCCCGTTCAGCAACCCGGCGAGCACGTCGAGCGCGTACTGGTCGCGGTGCCGGAAGGGCACCGTGTGGTAGCGGACCGCGACCTGCGGCTGGCAGTCGCAGGCGGCGTCGAGGCGCTTCCCGGCGTTCGCCTCCATCTCCAGGGTGACGACGTCGGGGGCCTCGGGTCCCGTTGCGAGGCGGCCGAAGTACTTCTCGGCGAGCGCCTTCGCCTCGTCGAGGTCGAAGTTGCCGACGAGGGCGCCGGTGAGGTTCCCGGGGGCGTAGTAGGTGTCGTAGAACTCCTCGGCCTGGGCGAGGGTGAAGACCCGGAGGTCCGACGGCCAGCCGATAACCGGCCACGAATAGGGGTGCGACTGCCAGAACATGGCCTCGAACGCCTCGTCGAACTCGCCGGTGGGGGTGGACTCGGTGCGGAGTCGGCGCTCCTCGTGGACCACGTCGCGCTCGGCGTAGAACTCGCGGAAGACGGGGCGCAGGAGCCGCTCGGACTCCATCCAGAACCAGAGCTCCAGCCGGTTCTGGGGGACGGTGATGAAGTAGACCGTCTGGTCGTGGGAGGTGAAGGCGTTCATGCCGGTGGCGCCCGCCTCGGTGTAGATGCGGTCGAACTCGTCCTTGACCATGAGCGTCCGCTGTTCCTCGACGAGCGCGTCGAACTGCTCGCGGAGCGTCACCATTTCTTCGGGCAGGTCCTCCTGGCCGAAGGGGTCCTCGATCTCGCCGAGCCGGGCGGCGGCGCGCCGGTCCCGGTAGATCGCCCGGATCTGCTCCTGGATCGCCTCCTGTTCCTCGATGATGGCCTGGTCCCGCTCGGCGTCGGAGGTGCCGACGGTGGGGGTGCCCTTGAACATCATGTGCTCGAAGAAGTGGCTCATCCCGGTGATCCCGGGACGTTCGTTGGCGGAGCCGACGTGGGCCGCCCAGCCGGCGGACACGGTGGTCATTTCGGGGCGGACGACCGCGAGGAAGCGCATCCCGTTCGCGAGGGTGAACTCCTCCACGGGGACCGCCGCCTGGGCGAACAGCGGGGCGGGCGTCGCCAGCGCCAGGGCGAGCGCGGCCAACCGAAAAATCGGATGTTGCATAAGGCGAGGATGGTAGCGAAGGCCCGGGGTTGACCGGGTCTTCCACTGCTACGATATTCGGCTCGCCCGGGTTCGCCGGGCGCGGGGGAATCGAATGAATCTGAGGCTTGGGAACCGCGAGCGCGCGCGCCATTCTCGAAAGGGCATGCTGGCGGCGCTCCTTCCGGCGCTGCTGCTGGCCCTGCCGCTCACCGCCAGCTTCGCGGGAGCGGAGAGCGCCGCGGTCCGCGCCCGCCAGGGCATGGTGGTCTCGCAGAGCGCGATCTCCTCCGAGGTGGGCGCCCAGGTGCTGCGCGACGGCGGGAACGCGGTGGACGCCGCGGTGGCGACCGCCTTCGCGCTCGCGGTGACCCATCCCACCGCCGGGAACATCGGGGGCGGCGGGTTCCTCGTCTGGCGGCCCGCGAGCGGGGCGCCGCTCGCCTACGACTTCCGGGAGAAGGCTCCCGCCGCGGCGCATCCCGAGATGTGGCTCGACGAGGACGGCGAGTACAGCTTCCGGATCCACCACCTGAGCCACCGGGCGGTGGGGGTCCCGGGGACGGTGGCGGGTCTCCGCCTCGCGTGGGAAGAGCAGGGGACGATGCCGTGGGCGCGCCTCGTGCGGCCGGCGGTGGAGCTGGCCCGCGACGGGTTCCGGATCTCGCACGGCCTCGCCGGATCGCTGGCGCGGGTGCTCGAGCGGATGGCGCCCTATCCGGCCTCGGTGGCGCAGTTCTCGAAGGAGGGGACTCCCTACGAACCCGGCGAGGTCCTCCGCCAGCCCGACCTGGCCGCCAGCCTCGACCGGATCCTCGAGAGCGGGGCGGTGGGGTTCTACGAGGGGGAGACCGCCGAACTCCTGGCCGCCGAGATGGCCGCGAACGACGGCCTCATCACCCTCGAGGACCTGAAGAACTACCGCGCGGTGGTCCGGGAGCCCATCCGGGGCGAGTACCGGGGCTACGAGATCCTCTCGATGCCCCCGCCGAGCTCGGGGGGCACGGCGCTGGTCCAGATGCTGAACATCCTCGAGGGCTACGACCTCGCCGGGAACGGGTTCGGCTCGGCGGCGAACCTGCACGTGATGGCGGAGGCGATGCGGCGGGCCTACTCGGACCGGGCGCTGCACCTCGGCGACCCGGACTTCAACCCCGGGATCCCCATCGCCCGGCTGACCTCGAAGGACTACGCCGAGGATCTCCGCGCCACGATCCATGAGGAGCGGGCGTCGGTCTCCTCGCCCTCGAGCTTCGAGTGGACGACGGAGAGCAGCGAGACCACCCACTTCTCGGTGGTGGACAGGGACCGGAACGCGGTCTCCCTGACCTACACGCTGGAGTTCGGCTACGGGTCGGGCATCGTGGTGCCGGGGGCGGGCTTCCTGCTCAACAACGAGATGGGCGACTTCAACGGGGCGCCGGGGCTCACCAACGAGCGGGGGCTGATCGGCACCGACCCGAACCTCGCGGAGCCGAACAAGCGGATGCTCTCCAGCATGAGCCCGACCATCGTGGCGAAGGACGGGGAGCTGTTCATGGTCACCGGAACGCCGGGCGGACGGACCATCATCAACACGGTGATGCAGACCATCCTGAACGTGGTGGACCACGGCATGAACGCCCAGGAAGCGGTGGACGCCGGCCGGATGCACCACCAGTGGCTCCCGGACCAGATCCGCTACGAGAAGCAGATGTTCTCGCCGGACACGCTCTCGATCCTGGAGTCCTACGGCCACCGGCTGAGCGAGACCGAGGCGCAGGGCGCCGCCGAGGTGATCGTGGTCCTTCGTGACGAGGGCGTCCTCGAGGGCGGGGTGGACCAGCGCCGCGCCGACGGCGGGGCCGCGGTCCACGACGAGGACCCGTCGGAGAACTGACTCCCGCAACTGGGAAGGGGGGATTCGTGATGTCCTCAAGCAAGCGTTTCGCGGCGGTGTCGCTCGCCGCCACCCTCGCCGTGCCGGCCGCCGGCGCGGCCCAGGACCCCGATTTCTCCGGGGTCTACAACTTCGTCGAGATCTCCGACCGGCTCTCGACCTCCGGCCAGATCTCCCTCGACGACATCGAGGCGGTGGACGCCGCCGGCTTCGACGTGGTGGTGAACCTCGCGCCCGCCCGCTGGGAGCGGAACTTCGAGGAGGGCTTCCGGGTGACGCAGGCGGGGATGACCTACATCCAGATCCCGGTGGACTGGCAGGACCCCTCGCTGCGGGACCTCGAGCTGTTCTTCGACGTGATGGAGGCGAACGAGGACCGGAACGTCTACGTCCACTGCTTCGCCAACATGCGGGTCTCGGTCTTCGTCTACCTCTACCGGACGCTCCGCCAGGGGATGTCCGAGGACGCGGCCTGGCAGGACGTCCTCAAGGTCTGGGACCCGCACACCAATCCGTCCACCCCCCAGTGGCCCCGCTTCATCACCGCCGCACAGGAGAAATTCGGCGGCTGACCCCCCCGGCCTGGACCGCCGGTCAGTTGCTGCGAAAATGCAGTCTCGCCGAGACGTCCGTTAGCGCAAGTCGCACCGCTGGCTGGGAGCGCCGGTCTTCAGACCGGCACGCGCTGCGCCAGAGCGCAGCGCACCGCACGACGCTGACCTGCGCGGTGGCGTTCTGCTTTCGATTCATCAACGCGAACGGTGACACGACATCCGCGGGCCTTCGGCCCGCGGTGCCGGTCTGAAGACCGGCGCTCCCAGCCGTCTCCACCGTTTTCACGCCCGGTGGGGTGTCCGCCGACCCGTCGAGCGCACGCTGCCTAATGCAGGAGTACGCATCGCTCTCTGGACGCCCGCGCATGAGCTTGGAGGAAGCCGTGCAACTGGAAGGTGTGAGGTCCGCAGAGCCCCTGCACCGGGCGAAGAGTGACGCCCTGACGGCATTGGCAGTGATGCGGGCCGTCGTCGAGCACGGCGACCAACTGCCTGTAGGTTGGCAACCAGGGGTCGGCGGACCCTCGCGGGCGACTTGGCGCGCCGATCCCTCGACGGAAAAGCAGATTTCGTACGCGCTGTCCCTTCTCGAAAGAACCGGCAGAGAGGACGAATACGAATTCGAGGATCTCGAAGCGATGAGCAAAGGCGAGATCTCGGAGTTGATCGACGAACTGAAGGCTGAAACCCGCTGATTGCAACTTCCCACTGGGGACAGGCGCTATCGGGCCATCCAGCCCGACGCGCTTTGCGGGCCCGTGGCCCGCGTGCCGACCGGAGGTCGGCGTTCCAGGCCGTTGCGCCAGCGCGGCGGAGTGAGGTCCGCGCTGCCGCCCGCCTGCGGCGGGCTGTGCCGGCTGAAGCCGGCGCTCCAAGCCGTCGGCGCCGCTACGACGCGCTGCGGAGGGTGCGCTCGGCTTCGGAGAGGCCGTCGAGGTCCGGCACGACCAGCGTGCCGCAGCCCTCGGGAGTGAAGACCTCGAGGAGCACGCTGTCGGGGGTTCCCGCCGGGAGGACGTGGGCGCGGGTCACCCCGGCTTCGAGGGCCTTGCGGATGCAGAGGGCCTTGGGGAGCATGCCGGTGCGGATGGCGCCCGCGGCGCGCAGCTCCTCCAGTCCGGCGAGGTCCACGAAGGAGACCACGCTGTCCGGGTCCTCGGGGTCGGCCAGCAGGCCGGGCGCCTCGCCCAGCAGGATCAGCTTCTCGGCGCCGAGCGCCACCGCGAGCGCCGAGGCGACGGTGTCGGCGTTGATGTTCAGGAGGGTTCCGGCCTCGTCGGCTGAAATGGGGCTCACTACCGGGAGCGCGCCGATGCCGAGCAGCCGCTCGAGGAGGCCGCCGTCCACCCCGTCAATGTCGCCGACGTAGCCGTAGTCCACCGTCTCCTCGGCGGTCCCCTCCTTCACCTTCACCGGCGGCCGGCGGTGCGCCCGGATGAGTCCGGCGTCCACCCCCGACAGCCCGATCGCGGGCAGGTCGAAGTCCCGGCAGGCGGCGAGGATGCGGGTGTTGATCTCGCCGTTCAGGACCATGGTGGTGACCCGGAGGGCCTCCGAGTCGGTGACCCGGCGCCCCCCGACGAAGCGCGTGCGGACCCCGAGCTTTTGGGACAGCTCGGTGGACTGCGGGCCGCCCCCGTGGACGAGCACCACCCGGATGCCGAACTCGAAGAGGAGCGCCACCTGCTCCACGAGGTCGCGGATGCTCGCCTCCGCGGCGACCGCCGCGCCGCCGGTCTTGATGACGAAGGTCTTGCCGCCGAAGCGCTTCAGGTACGGCGCCGCGTGGCGGAGCGCCCGGACCCGGGTTTGATTGTCCTTTCGCAGCCATGCCGGGCGGCGCTGGCGGTCTGGAGACCGGCGCTCCAGGCCGCTCATGACAGCATCCGGTGGAGCGCCGCCATCTGCGTCCACATGCGGTTCTCGGCCTGCCCGACCACGGCGCTCCGCGGCCCGTCGAGCACCGCTCCGGCCACCACCACGCCCCGGCGCACCGGGAGGCAGTGGAGGAAACGGCAATCGTCCCGGGCGCCGGCGAACCAGCCCTCGTCCACCGTCCAGCCGGAGAGCCCGGCGCGCAGCGCGAGGTCCGCCTCCGGGTCGCCGTAGTGCCGGGTCGAGGCCCACGACTTGGCGTAGAGCGCGTGGGCGCCCTCCATCGCCCCGGCGGGGTCGTCGCTCTCCCGGACCGACCCGCCCGACGCGGCGGCGAGCCGGCCCGCCTGCGCCATGACGCTCTCGGGCAGCTCGTAGCCCTCGGGCCGCAGCACGGTCACCTCCATGCCGCGCATCGCCGCCATCCGCAGGGTGTCGGAGGCCACCGCGAGGGGCAGGGGATGCGGGTGCTGGGTCCAGGAGAGCACGAGGCGGCCGCCCGCCGCCGGGATCCCGAGATCGTCGAGTGTCCGCCAGTCGGCGAGCGACTGGCAGGGGTGGCGCGCGGCGGACTCCATGTTGAGGAACGGCTTGCCGCAGAGCCCCCGGATCAACTCGAAGCGCGCGTCGGCGAGGTCCTCGGCGAGGTCGCGCTGGGCGGCGAAGGCCCGCACCCCAAGCGCGTCCCCGTAGGACGCGAGCACCGGCGCCGCCTCGGCGATGTTCTCGGCGGTCTCCCCGTCCATCACCGCGTCCGGGTCGAACTCCAGCTTGTGGATGAACCGGTCCGGGGCGATCACGAACGAGCCCCCGCCGAGCCGCGCCATCCCGGCCTGGAAGGACGCCTGGGTCCGCAGCGAGGGGTTCAGGAACAGGAGCGCCAGCACCTTCCCCTCGAGCGCCCGCGGTTCGGGCCGCTCGCGGAGGCGGCCGGCGAGCGCGACCAGCTCGCGGATCCCGTCCGCTCCCAGGTCCTCGAGCCGGTGGACTTCGCGCATCGCCGCGGCCCTCAGGCGGGGACCTCCGCGAGCGCCGCGACCAGCGCGTCCACGTGCGCGTCCTCGAGCACCAGGGGCGGCATCAGCCGGAGCGCCGCCGGGTCGGTCGAGGTCCCCGAGAAGATGCCCCGCTCGAGGAGCGCGTTCCGCACCTCCTTCGCCGGCCGGGAACAGACGAGGCCGAGCAGGAAGCCGCGGCCCTGGATCCGCCGGACCGGGCCGACGACGGCTTCGTTCCGGATCCGGTCCGAGAGCCGCCGCACCCGCGCGAGCAGGTCCTCCTCGCGGATCACCCGGATGACGGTGGCGATCAGCGCGCTGGCGACCGGGCCGCCCCCGAAGGTGGTCCCGAAGGACCCCATCGGCAGGCCGCCCGCGAGCTCCTCGCTCGCGAGCACCGCCCCCGCCGGGAAGCCGCCGGCGAGCGCCTTCGCCGTCGTCAGCAGGTCGGGACGCACCCCGGACCACTCGCAGGCGAAGGGCCGGCCGCTGCGGCCCATGCCGCACTGCACCTCGTCGAAGACGAGGAGCGCGCCGGCGGCGTCGCACGCCTCCCGCGCGGCCTCGAGGAAGCCGCCCGAGAGGTCCACCGCGCCCGCCATCCCGAGGACGGGCTCCATGATGACCGCCGCGACCCGGGAATCCACCGCGGCGGCGAGCGCTGCCGGGTCCTCCCGGGGGACCGTCCGCACCCGGAACGGGGTCTCGGGGAAGGCGTACCACTTCGCGGAGCCGTCGGTGACGGCCGAGGCCGCCGCGGTGCGGCCGTGGAAGCCGCCGGTGAGCGCCACCACCGTGTCCCGTCCCGGACGGGCGCGGAAGGCCAGCCGCAGGGCGTTCTCGTTCGCCTCGGCGCCGCTGCTCACGAAGAACGCGCGGTCGAGCCCGTCCGGGGCGAAGTCCACCAGCGCGTCGCCGGCGGCGGCGCGTTCGGGACTCGGGATCGCGGTGGTCTGGAAGAAGAGGCGGGTGGCCGTCTCCTCGAGGCAGCGGAGGATCGCCGGGTGGCGGTAGCCGAGCCCGGCGACCGCGTGGCCGCCGTAGAAATCAATGAGCTCCCGGCCGTCGGCCGTCTTCAACAGGACGCCTTCCCCCGAGACCACCTCCAGGGGGAGCTGGGGATAGACGGGGAACAGCGTCGGGGATTCGGCGGACATCGGGTTACGGGGGGGTTACCGGGGGTTACCGGGGGGGCGCTACAGCCAGGCGGGCGTCGGGACGGTGAGGCCCGCGGTTTCGGGGAAGCCGAGGAGGAGGTTCATCCACTGGACGCCGCCGCTCGCGGCGCCCTTCCCGAGGTTGTCGAGCGCCGCGAAGGCGACGACGGTCTCGCCGTCGGTGCTGGCGCCCACGACGGTGACCGCCGAGCCGACGGCTTCCTTGAGCCGCGGCGCGGAGGCGATCCGGACCAGCGGGGCCCCGGCGTAGAAGTCGCGGAACGCCGCGTCGAGGTCCCCGGCGGTCAGCGGCGACCGGCTCCTCGCGAAGACGGTGGCGTGGATGCCCCGCGCGAACGGCCCGGAGTGGGGAACGAAGCGGACGCGCGCCGGGGGCTCCCCCGGGACCGCCAGCAGGTCCTCCATTTCGGGAGCGTGCCGGTGCTGGAGCGGCTTGTAGGCGAACAGGTTCGCGTGGCGGAGCGGATGGTGCGTGGTCTCCTTCGGCATGCCGCCCGATCCGGTGCTGCCGGTGACCGCGGAGACGTGGAGTTCGGGCTCCACGAGCCCGGCGCGCCGGAGCGGGGCGGCCGCGAGGGCGACCGCGGTGGCGAAACACCCGGGATGCGCGACCCGCCCGGGTCCTCCGCCGGTGTCGTCCCCGGCGAGCTCGGGGAGGCCGCAGGTGAACGCGGCGAGGAGGTCCGGCTCCGGATGGGGGGTTCCGTAG
This sequence comes from Vicinamibacteria bacterium, assembly GCA_963555995.3. Taxonomy (GTDB): domain Bacteria; phylum Acidobacteriota; class Vicinamibacteria; order Marinacidobacterales; family Marinacidobacteraceae; genus Marinacidobacterium. Next base: position 763,133 of record OY821641.1, read on the forward strand.
ATCTCCTGGTAGCGGGCCGGATCGGAGTGGCGGAAGTCGGCCGACAGGTCCACCACCGGCAGATCGCAGCCGGCCGCCTCGGCGGCGGCGAGGAGCGCGGCCACCTGCGGCGCCGACGCCTTGTGGGGCGCGGCGGAGAACGCGGCGAGGCCGGAGTGCTCCCCGGCGGCGCGCTCGAGGGTGCGGGGCAGGTCGCCCGGCGCGACGAAGGTCGCGTCCGGAAAGCTGGCCGCCAGGTTGGGGAAGGAGTCCGCGATCGGGAGTCCCGCGTGGCTCGCCGAGACGGCGCCGGCCAACCGCATGCCGGGATGCCCGGCGATCCAGCGGAGCAGCTCGCCGGCCACGTAGCCGGAGGCGCCGAGCACCAGCGCTCCGACGGGGCGCTGTCCGTTGTCGTGCATCATGAGGTTCCTCCGGGCGGCTCCGGGCGGACCGCCGCCCGCAGCCGCTCCAGGATGCCCTGCTGCGCCGCCTGGCTGTGACTCGCGACGAAGATGGTGTCGTCGCCCCCCACCGAGCCGGCCGCCTCCGGCCACGCTTCGCTGTCAATGGCGTGGGCGACCCGCTGGGCGCCGCCGGGGAGGGTGCGGACCACCACGAGGTGCGGCCCGGCGGGGGAGAAGCCCTCGATGAGCGCCGCGAGTCCGGGAAGCTGGGAGCGCCGCTCGGGAGCGATCCGGTAGCGGCCGCCGACCTTCCGGGCGCCGATGTCGCGGAGGTCGCGGCTCACGCAGGACTGGGTCACCGGGTGTCCCTGCGCCCCGAGAACCGCGACGAGTTCCGCCTGGGTGCGGGCCCGGGCTTCGAGGAGCGCGGCGCGCAGCAGCGCCCGGCGTTCGGCCGCCTCGTCGGGGTGCGTGGCGCTCGGTTTCATATTATGCGCAAAATATACCACAACTGCGCCGGATGGAAACGCCGGTCCCCGTCCGGTGGCGTCCACGGCCGGGAGCGCCGGTCTTCAGACCGGCACCGCCGCACCGAGCGCGGCGGAACCGTGTACCGCTACTCCCCCGTATGGCGTCCGCGTCCCGGAACCCTGTTCCGCGGTGCGGTGTCCTCCTCTATCCTCCCTCCGCCCGTGCCCGACGCCGACCGCGCTTCCGTCCGCCGCCTCGTCCGCACCGCGTTCGCGGCCGGCGGGGCGGTCTTCGCGTTCATCATCTGGCAGCTCTATCTCCGGCCGCCGGCGCCCTCGGTCCCCGAGTGGACGGCGGCGCTCCCCGCGGTGAACGCCGCCTTCAACGCCACCACCACCTCGCTCATCGCCCTGGGGGTGGTCTCGATCCGCGCCGGCCGGCGCCGGCTGCACATCGCCTTCCAGATCGCGGCCCTTGTCTCCGCGGCCCTCTTCCTCGCCGGCTACCTCACCTACCACCACTTCCAGGGGGACACCCCGTACCCGGGGACCGGGATGCTGCGTCCCGTCTACTTCTTCTTCCTGATCACCCACATCCTGTCGTCCGCGGTCTCCGTGCCGCTCATCCTCACGACGGTGGCGTTCGCGGCGACCCGGCGGTTCGCCTTCCACCGCCGCTGGGCGCGGGTCACGGTCCCGGTCTGGCTCTACGCCTCCCTCACCGGCCTGATCGTCTACGCCATGCTCCACTGACCGTCGAGCGGTTCCCGGACGGGGCCACATTCTTCGACAAGTTCGTGTCGTGAGGCCGGGTCAGTTGGAGGCCCCGTCCGAGAACCGCCCGGCGCTTCGCGCTGCGCACGTCGCAACCTCACCCCCCTCACGGCGCGCACACCGACTCCACCAGGGCTCCGAGCCGGAGAAGTACGGGCTAGGGTTCCGGTCCCTCTCGAAAAGGAGTTGTCCGATGACCCGAATCCCCTTTCCCGCCGTGCTGCTCGCGCTTGCCCTCGCCCTTCCCGCCGCCGCCCAGGACGCGCTCCCCCGCGGCGCGGTGAGCGCCGACGTCGGCGGCGCGTCCGTCACGATTGACTACGGCCGTCCCGACCTCGGCGACCGCATGCTCCCCGACCTGCTCAACATGCTGCCGGAGGACCGCGTCTGGCGCGCCGGCGAGAACCAGGTGACGACCCTGGAGACCTCGGCGGCGGTGAAGATCGGCGGCGAGACGGTGCCCGCGGGCCGCTACAGCCTCTATCTCCACGTCCCGGAGTCGGGCGGCTGGTCCCTGCTGGTGAACCGGCACCAGGGCATCGCGCTCGGCGAACTCTGGGACCAGGCGCCGGAGCCGATGCGCGCCGAGCCCTGGCCGATGCTCAGCGGCTACGGCCAGATCGAGGACCAGGAGCAGGCGCGGATCGCCCTCGACGAGGCCGAGGCCTCCGGCGCCGGCGACGTCTTCGAGATCACCGCCGGCGACGGGACGCTCCGCTTCGCCTGGGGCGGCGTCGCCTACCAGACCACCCTCGCCTCTCCCTGACCGGATAGCCGCGCCGGCCCGGAACGCCGGTCTCCAGACCGGCACCGCGGCCCTCCGCACCGCACCCGCCCCCACCTCACCCATCCCGGCTTGGAACGCCGGTCTCCAGACCGGCACCGCGGTGCTCCGCACCGCGCCCACCCCCACCTCACCCATCCCGACGGCGGGTACCGCCAGGACTCCCTTCCCCCCCGCCGGACAAGCCCCGCTCCGGGAACGGATCGTGCTCCCGCGCGTTTTGTCCTCTCGAAGCGCATGGCTGACGCTGCTCTGACCCCCGCCAATCCGGCAATCCCCTTCGCCGCCTCCGGCCCCGGGGCGGCGGCGCTCGATTCCGACGCCGCACTGATGGCGCGGGTCCAGGCGGGCGACCTCGATGCGTTCGAGCCGCTGGTCCGGCGCTACGAGCGGCGGCTCTTCGGGTACTTCCTGAATCTCGTCGAGGATCCGGCGGCCGCCGCCGACCTCGCGCAGGAGACCTTCGTCCGGGTCTACCGCGCCGCCGCGCGCTACCGGGAGTCCGGCCGGTTCGAGTCCTGGCTGTTCCGGATCGCCGCCAACCTGGTGCGGAGCCGGCAGCGCCGGCCCGACCAGCGGCTGCCGCACCTGTCGCTCGAGGAAGCGCCGACGGGGGCGAGAGAACTCGCGATGCGCGGCCGGGAGGCCCGCCCCGACGAGGCCACCTGGCGGGCCGAGGTGCGGGACGCGCTCACCCGGGCGCTCCCGCGGCTTCCGCTCGTGTTCCGCGAAGCGGTGCTGCTCCGGGACGTGGAGGGCCGGTCCTACCGCGAGATCGCGGAGATGCTGGGCGTCGAGGAGGGGACGGTGAAGTCCCGCGCCCACCGGGGCCGGCAGCGCCTGCGGGAGCTGCTCGCCCCCATGTTCGAAGAAGGATGTACCGAGGGAGTTTCCTGATGGCTGGCAGACCCACCGACGACGAGCTGCGCGAGATGCTGCGCGCGCTCCCCCGTCCCGAACCTCCCTCCGGCTTCGCCGCGGGGGTCATGACCCGGGTGCGGGCGGAAGAGCGGCGCCGCCGCTTCCGCCCCTGGCTGCTCGCCGCGGCAGCGGCGGCGCTGGTCGCTTCGGGGCTGCTGGTCCGGTCCGGGTGGGACGGGACCGGGACCGAAGAGCCGCGGGTCGCGGAGACGCCGGCCCCGGCGGAGCCGGCCGTTGCGGAAGCCCGCGCGGATCCGGACGTCCAGGAGTTCGAGGAGATCGTCCGGCAATACCGGCTGCTGGCCGAAGAACTCGAGGCGATGCGCCGCCTGGGCGGCGATTCCGCCGAAGGCCCCATCCTCCGGATCGGCGGCGACGAGGACGTGGACCTGTTCCTGGACCTCGAGTCCTACCTGGCCCCTCCCGCCCGGCCGCCGGGCGCCTCGCTCGTGGTCCCCGCCTCCACCCGCCCGCGCCGGTGATCCCAAGTTTCCAGGAGAAGAAGATGATGACCTTGAACCCGAGATCCTCCCGCGCCGCCGCGCTCGCGCTTGCCGCCGCCCTCGCGGTCCCGGCGCTCGCCGCCGCGACCCCGCAGGAACCGGCCCGGGCCTTCCCGGTCCTGGCGTTCGCCGCCGCCGAAGGGGAGTCCCCCGCTCCCCAGATCCTGATCCGCGGCCCGATGCGGCCGCGCGTGGTGGTGGGCCGTTCGGGGAACGGCTATCTCGGAATCCAGTTGATCGACCTCACCGAAGAACTGCGCCAGTTCTACGGCGCCCCGAAGGACGCCGGGACGCTGGTCTCGCGGGTGGCCGAAGACAGTCCCGCCGCCACCGCCGGTTTCGAGGTGGGTGACGTCATCACCCGCATCGCGGGCGACCCGACGGAGAACTCCTGGGACGTGGTGCGCTCGGTGACCCACTTCGACCCGGAGGAGGAGGTCGCGATCGAGGTCGTCCGCGACGGGGCCCCCGTAACGCTGACGGCCACCCTCGGCGAGCGGAAGGGAGGCGTCTGGGTCAGCAGCGGAGACGGCCCGAACCTCGAGGAGTTCCACTTCGAGATGCCCGACCTGGAGGGCCTTGAGGTGCTGCGGGAGCTTCGGGGCGCCGTCAGTGACGAAACCCGGGAAGCCGTGCGGGAGGCCATCGAGAAGGCCCGCGAAAAGATGAGCGAGTTCGACCACGAAAGCCTTGCCGAGCGCCTCGCCGAGGCCGAGGCCCGCCTCCGCGAACTCGAGCAAAAGCTCGCCGAACGCGAGCGCTGACGGAAACACCGGCCTGGAACGCCGGTCTCCAGACCGGCACCGGTACTCCGCACCGCGCCCGTCGCAACCCCACCCACCCGCACGGCGGACCGGTCCCGAACGCTCACCCCCGGAGGTGATGCGTACGGCTTGGAACGCCGGTCTCCAGACCGGCACCGCGGTGCTCCGCACCGCGCACGGCACAAAGCTGACCTGCCTGATGGGGCTCTTCTCGCGGTGTGTCAAGCGACACCTAGTTTGGCCCAGATAAACGACACCTACTTTGTCACCCTGGAGAGCCTGTTTCGGCGGGGAAGGAGGGACGTTGGGGAGCGCGGCGGGAGCCCGGAGGGCGACCAGAGCGCTCACCGACGTCCCTCCTTCCCCGCCGGCGCCGCGGCGGGGGATGAGGCCGCCTCTTCCGGGAGGAGGAAGGATCGAGCGATCGTCTCCTGGCGCTCCCGGAAGCTCTGCTCCAGATCCCGCAGCCGATAGCTGCGGCCACGGATGTCGAGGACCACGCAGCGGTGCAGGAACCGGTCCAGGATCGCGCTCGCCAGCACCGCGTCCCCCGCCAGCACCTCCGGCCATTCCCGGATCGCCTTGTTCGTCGTGACCAGCACGCTCCCCCGCTCATGCCGGTCGTTGATCAACCGGAACAGTTGACTCGCTTCCTTCGCGTCCAGGGCTTCGTAGCCCATCTCGTCGATGATCAACAGCGACGCCGACAGATACCGCCGGTTCCCCCGTGGCGTCGTCGACCCCTCATGCCGCTTCAGGGTCCGCAGCAACTCGTCCAGCCGGTAGAACGCCACCCGGAACCCGTTCTCCAGCGCCCGCATCCCCAGACCCGCCGCCAGGTGCGTCTTCCCCACCCCCGGCGGGCCCTGCAGCAGAACGTTCTGCCGCTCCCGGATCCAACCGCAGGTGCCCAACAGTTCCACCCGCGTCCGGTCCAGCGTCGGCTGGAAGCCGAAGTCGAAGTTCCCCAGGGTCCGTCCCAGAGGCAACCCCGCCATCCGCAGCCCCATCTCCAGCCGCCGCTGCCGGCGGAACTCCCTCTCCGTCTCCAGGACCCGAACCAACAGGCGATGCGCCGGCAGCTCCTCCCGCGCACACTCGGTCAGCAACTCGGACAACCGAGCCGATGCCTCCCGCATCCCGAGCTCTCCCAGGATCCGCCGCGTCCGGTCCAGGTCCAGGTCCACATCCATACTCACCATCGCGCTACCTCCGCCAGCGCCGCATACAGATCCAGGGGACGTTCCTCCGGAGCCATCGCCCCGATCTCCTCCAGCCGACGCCCCATCCGCCCCAGCGGCGCCGGCGCGATCACCCGACCCGTCGAAGCCCCCTCGTAATGCGACAAGTCGCGCACAAGCAAGGAGTTGCCCTCTCGGGGATGCTCCGCCACCACCTCCCCGCGATCCAACACCTGCACCCGGCGCGCGCACCGGCGCACCTCCACCCGGGTCCCCACCAGACGGAACGGCACCGACCAGCTCCGGCTGTCGAACGCCACCGTGCAGTCCTTCCGCACCGGCCGCAGCCCCACCAGGTCGAACGGCTCCGGCAACCCCGTGCAGTCCCCCAAATACCCCTGCTCCTCCTCCCAACTCTCCAACACCCCGCGCCCCGTCGCCGGGCTCGTCCGGCGCGACTCCCACTCCAGCAACCGAGCGTCCGTCCACGCCTGCAACTCCTCCAGGCTCGACCACTCGCTCGTCGGCCCCGGACCCCAACCCCGCAGGTCCAGGATCCCTCGCTCCACCTTCCCCTTCGCCTCCGGAGACCGCGGCGGACAGGGATCGATGTGAAACCGCGCCTCCTCCGCATACCGCAAATAGGCCCGGTTCACCTCCCCCCAGACCCCTGCGCCGCGCACTATCGCCGTCTTCACGTTGTCCATCCGTACCGTCGCCGTCACCCCCTTCAGACGCACAAACGCCTGCCCGTGAACCCACAACCACGACAGCGTGTCCTTCAACGGGGACCACACCACCGCGCTCTTCCGCGAAAAGCTCAACCGCAGCGCAAACGCACTTACCCCCCGCCGGCCTCCAACCAGCATCCCCGGCGCCTCCGCCCAGTCCGCCTGCGCCTGCGCCCCCGGCGGCGTCTCCACCCGACGCCGCGCCCGTACCCGGCCCGGACCCAACCGACGACGCAGATACCGCTGCACCGACCGCAGGCTCCCCACATACCCGTGCTCCGCCACCAAATGCTCGTGCAGCGCCGTCGCGTTCAAGGGCTGACCCCCCGCAAAGTCCGCGCACCACTCCCGGATCTCCTCCCCAAGCCTCGAAGCGCGCTCAACCTTCCCGCGACCGTCGCGCCTACCCTCCTCGCGACCCAGCTCGTAGCGAACCTGACGCTCGCTCACCCGCGCCGCCCGCGCGATCTCACGCCGGGAACAACCACGCTCCGAAAGCGCCCTGATCGTCATCCGAAGCTCCTTGCTGAGTGCCATGGCGGTCCCCCTGAAGCGAGAACCGAAGCCTCAGCCAACGACGCAAACAGGTGACAAAGTTCGTGTCGTTTAAGCCCGATCTTTACCTGTCGTTTGACACGGTGCAACTCATCTCGAGATACGCACCGGGAAGAGCAACATCGCGCAGGTCAAAGCTGCGCTATGCGTGGCGCGGAGCGCCGCGGTGCCGGTCTGGAGACCGGCGTTCCAAGCGGTGGGCGCGATCAGGGGACGGTGGGGTGGCGACGGGCGTGGTGCGGAGGGCTGCTTGTGCCGGTCTGGAGACCGGCGTTCCAAGCCGTACGCGTCACCTCCATGTCAAGCGACATCCAAAACCGGGCCGCTGGCGACAGATACAACGGGGCCACCCCCGTGGGTGGGAGGTGTTCACGAGGTCGCCTCCTCGGAGCTGGGTTGTTGGCTGCCGGCGGGAGATGGGAGGAGCGCGCATTCCCGCAAACCCCGGAGCTCCCGATGGCGCAAGGGGCACGGACAGGTGCGGCAGCGTCCAAGTGTCGTTTACACCGGCTGGCTCCGCATGTTCGCGGTTCTCCACACCCCGCTCGGCTCCTCTGACGAGCCCCTTTGGGCCAGAATTCGCCATTGATGGCCAAATGAGCCAGACATGGTCAAAACGGGCTGACGCACCCGGATTCCTGGCGCTTTCGCGGGGCGGCCGGCAGCGAAACCCGGCCCCCGGCCGCGGCTACCGCACGAACAGGAAGTAGTCGTGGGCGGCGCGCGCCGCCTCGGCGATGGCCCGCTCGCGGTCCGGCACCGGATCGTCCGACTCCTTCACGAAGGCGACCATCACCACGTGCCCGGCGTCGGACGGCAGGTAGAGGATCCCCACGTCGTTCGTGGTGCGGCCGATGGTGCCCGTCTTGTGGGCGACCACGGTGCCCTCCGGCAGGCGGCCCTTCAATCGGCCGGCGCCGGTCTCGCAGCGCTCCATGATGTCGATCAGGAGGTCGCGGCTCGACTGCGACAGGCCCTCGCCGTTCCAGATCTTGACGAGGAGGTCGGCCATCCCGCGCGGGGTGGCGGTGTCGCGCGGGTCTTCCTCGAATCCGTCCCGGGCCGCGGTGCGGTCCTCGTCGGAGACCTTCCCGTAGTACTCGGTGTAGGTCGCGCGGGTGCGTTCGTCCCGCGGCGGGAGTCCCTCGGCGCCCACGTAGTCGGTGATCAGGTCCGCCGTGGAACGGGCGACCACGACGCCCTCGACGCCGAGCTCCGTCATCCGGGCGGTGACCCGTTCCCCGCCGCCGGCGGCCCGGAGACAGAGATCGGTCGCCGAGTTGTCGCTGATCAGCAGCATCAGCTCCATGAGGTTCAGGATGGAGAGCGACACGCCGGGGTCGTCGAAGAGCCGGCTGAGGGTGCCGCTGCCGGGGGAGAGATCGGACAGCTCCAGGTCAATCATGTGGTCGAGCCCGAACTCGCCCGCGTCCACCCGCCGGAGGACCTCCACCGCGATGGGGACCTTGTAGGTGCTGGCCATCGGGAAGGGGTCGTCGGGATGGAGGTAGGCGGTCCGCCCGGTCTCGAGGTGGACGGCGGCGAGCCCCAATACGCCGCCGGACAGCGGCTCGAGCCGCGCCCACTCCGCTTCGAGGGCGGTCTCGGTGCCGCCCTGCGCCAGCGCGAGCGGCGCCGCCAGCAGGGCGGCCAGGGCCACGGTGGTGATCCGGCTGGTGGGATGGACGGGAACGGGGTTTCGCATGATGGGGGCGCCTCCGGGGTGCGTCGGGGGGAGCGCAAGAGTACCGCTCTCCCGGCCCGGATGGCTCGGGCCGCGGGCTCGCGGGCGACGTGTCGTGGTTCGGCCTTGGGGGACGCCACGGACGGAACGTCCGGTCTGTTCAGGTCGGTGCAGAAAGGAACCACTCCGCTGGTCAATGTCGCGCCGTGCGCGGCGCGGAGCGCCGCGGTGCCGGTCTGGAGACCGGCGTTCCAGGCCGGCATGTGGATTGCGTACTATTGCGGCGAGATGCGGGGTCTTGTCTTGCTGGCTGCGGGGCTCTGGTGGGCGCCGGCGGCGTCCGCTCAGGACGCGGGCAACACCGCGCGCGTCCTGGAGGTCACGCTTGCCGATCTCGACGAGGACTCGCTGGACTTCCTGATCGGCTGGGAGCGCTGGAAGGGGGACATCCTCGACCTCGCCTCCGAGGGATACGCGCGGTTCACGTTCGCGCCGCTCGTCGCGATCGCGCCGGGATTGCCGGCGGACGGCCGGTTCGGCGCCGGGAACTTCGAGAGCGCCGTCCGAACGGCGTCCCGCCGGTCCGCCCGCGCCCGGCGTCCGGCCCGCGCGAGGTCCCCGCGTCCCGTCCGCATCGCCCGCGCTCCCCGCGGCGCGCCGGCGGAGCGCGGACGTCCCCGGTCGCCGCGGGGCCTCGCGCCGCTCGGCCTCGGGGCGTCCCAGCCTCCGCCGCGAGCCGGCCGCGCCCGGCCCGCGCCCCGGCGGGGAGCGCCGGCCCTGGGCGGAGCGCCCCGCGGCGGCCAGCGGGGGGGCGCGGCGGCCGGCCCCACGGGGCGGGCACGGCCCCGCGGCGCGTCCCGGACGCGGAACACCGGGGGCCCGAACCCCCGCCGTCACCGGTAGAATCGCCCGTTCCCCCGCAGCGAGCGGGACGTGGCGACCGGAACCGATTCCGGTCCTGAGCCTCCGGAGGCACGTGCGATGCGCAGGCGACTTTCTTCCTTCCTCCTTGCGGCGTTCGGGGCGGCGCTGATGGCCGCGCCCGCGGCCGCCCAGCCCGATCCCGACGTGCTCGGCGCCATGCGCTACCGCATGGTCGGCCCCTCCCGCGGCGGCCGGGTCACCGCGGTGGCGGGACACCGCTCGCAGCCGGGCACCTTCTACATGGGCGCCACCGGCGGCGGCGTCTGGAAGACCACCGACTACGGGCACAACTGGCATCCCATCTCCGACGGGTACTTCAAGAGCCCCTCCATCGGCGCCATCGCGGTCGCCGAGAGCGACCCGGACATCGTCTACGTGACCACCGGCTCGGACGGCCTGCGCAGCAACGTCATCATCGGGAAGGGGGTCTACCGGTCCGACGACGCCGGCAAGACCTGGCGGAACCTCGGCCTCGAGGAGACCGGGAGTTCCGGCGCCGTCCTGATCCACCCCGAGGATCCGGACCGCGTCTGGATCGCCCAGATCGGGAACCCCTTCATCGCCAACCCCGAGCGGGGCGTCTACCGCTCGACGGACGGCGGCGAGAACTGGGAGCTGGTGCTGTTCGTGTCCGAGCAGACGGGCGCCGTGGACCTCGAGTTCAAGCCCGGCGACCCGGACACCATCTACGCCTCCATGTGGGAGGCCGAGCGGAAGCCCTGGACCATCCGTTCGGGCGGCATGGAGGGCGGCGTGCACCGCTCCCGCGACGGCGGCGACACCTGGGAACCGCTCGAGAACGGGCTCCCGACGGGCCTTCGCGGGAAATCGGACCTCGCGGTCTCCCCCGCCGATCCCTCGCGCGTCTATGTCCTCATCGAGGCGCCGGGCAGCGACGGCGGCGTCTACCGGTCGGACGACGAGGGGGACACCTGGCGCCAGATCACCGACTTCCAGCCGATCCGGAACCGGCCCTTCTACTACAACAACCTGCACGCCCACCCGACCGACGCGGACACCCTCTGGGGGATGGCCGAGGGCTACTGGAAGTCCACCGACGGCGGCGTCAACTGGGAGCGGAAGTTCACCCCGCACGGCGACAACCACGACCTCTGGATCAACCCCGACCAGCCCAACATCCACATCCAGGCGAACGACGGCGGCGCGAACGTCTCCATTGACGGGGGCGAGACCTGGTCCACGCAGGAGAACCAGCCCACCGCCGAGCTCTACCAGGTGGACGTGAGCGACAACTTCCCCTACCGGCTCTACGCCGGACAGCAGGACAACTCGACGATCTCGGTGCCGAGCTATCCGGCCCAGTTCCGGCCGGGCGGGCACACCGCGCACTGGGAGGCGATCGGCGGCTGCGAGACCGGCCCCGCCGTTCCGAAGCCCGGCGACCCGGACATCGTCTATGCGAACTGCAAGGGCCGCTTCGGCCTCTACAACATGCGGACCGGCCAGGAAGAGCAGTACTACGTCGGGTTCTGGAACATCTACGGGCACAACCCCAGGGACCTCGAGTACCGCTTCCAGCGCACCGTCCCGATCCACGTCTCGCCGCACAGCCCGAACCGCGTCTTCCACGCCTCGCAGTACGTCCACGTCACCGAGAACGGCGGCCGCACCTGGCGCACCATCTCGCCGGACCTCACCGCCTTCACCCCCGAGACCCAGGTGGTCTCGGGCGACCCGATCACGCTCGACGTCACCGGCGAGGAGCACTTCGCGGTGCTCTACGACGTCCAGGAGTCCCCCCACGAGGAGGGCGTCATCTGGGCGGGCGCGAACGACGGGCCCATCCACGTGACCCGCGACGGCGGCCGGACCTGGAAGGAGGTCACCCCGCCGGCGCTCGGCCCCTACGGCCGGGTGCAGAACATCGAGGTTTCGCCCCACAACCCGGCGAAGGCCTACGCCGCCGTCCTGCGCTACCAGCTCGGCGACTTCACGCCCCACGCCTACAAGACCCTCGACTACGGCGACACCTGGACCCGGATCACCGACGGGACCAACGGGGTCCCGAACGACCACCCGGTGCGCGTGGTGCGCGAGGACCCGGACCGCGAGGGGCTGCTCTACCTCGGAACCGAGTGGGGGATGTTCCTCTCCGACGATGACGGCGCGACCTGGACCTCGTTCCAGCAGAACCTCCCGGTGACGCCGATCACCGACATCAAGGTGGTCCGGCAGGACCTCGCCATCTCCACGATGGGACGCAGCTTCTGGATCCTCGACGACGTCACCCCGCTCCACGAGGCGCCGCCGGCCGGCGAGACGCACTTCTTCCAGCCCCGCGACGAGATCCGGCACCGCGCCGGCGGACGGGGCTTCGGCGCCCCGTCACCGGCGGACCCCGAGTATCCGACCCCGGGTCCCCGGTTCACCTACCGGCTGGCCGCCGACGTGGACACCGCGCGGATGGACGTCCGGGACGAGAACGGCGACCTGGTCCGCAGCTTCGCGAGCGCCGGTCCGGGAGAGGAGACCGCGATGACCCAGGAGATGCGGGCGCCCGGCATGATGCGGCGCGGCGCGCCGACGGTGCCGGCCAGCGCGGGCGTCCACCGCTTCACCTGGGACATGCGGTACGACGGAGCGAAGGACGGCGACGGCAATCCCTCGGGCCGGGGCGTGTTGGCGGCGCCCGGCCGCTACACCGTGGAGCTGACCGCCGGCGACCGGACCATGGCGCGCAGCTTCCGCCTGCGGTTGGACCCGCGGACGGTCGAGGAGGGCTGGGTCACCGCGGAACACGTCCGCGAGCAGGTGGCGCTGGCGCTCAAGGCCCGCGACGCGCTCTCCGAGGCGCGGATGGCGGCGGCCCGGCTGGAAGCGGCGATGGAAGGCGGAGGCAGCGACGAGCTCCAGGCGATCCACGAGGAGCTGGTCACCCGGCCGATCCGCTACTCCCAGCCCATGCTGGTGGACCAGCTCAGCTATCTCGCCGGGAACCTGGACACCGCCGACCAGCCGCCGGGCCGGGACGCGGCGGTTCGCTACGAGGAACTGCGCGGCCAGCTCGACGATGTCCTGAAGCGGCTGTCGGACGCCGGCGTCGGCGGAGAGTAGGGCGATGGGAAGCGGGGCGCCGGACTCCCGTATCAACGGCGCCCGCCTCCTCGACTCCATCGCCCGCCTCGCCGAAATCGGCGCCACCCCCGAGGGTGGCGCCGAGCGGCTGGCGTTCACCCCCGAGGACGGCGCCGGCCGGGACCTGGTCCGTTCCTGGATGGAGGACGCCGGCCTCGACGTCCGGGTGGACGGGATCGGCAACGTCATCGGCCGCCGGGCGGGGGAGGACCCGGACGCCGCCCCGGTGATGCTGGGCTCGCACACCGACACCGTCGGGAACGGCGGCCGCTACGACGGCAACCTGGGCGTGCTCGCGGCGCTCGAAGTCGCGCGCACGCTGAACGACGGGGACATCCACACCCGCCGCCCGCTCGAAGTCGCGATCTTCTCGAACGAGGAGGGCTCGCGCTACCACCCGGACATGCTGGGGAGCCTGGTCTATGCCGGCGGGCTCGACCTCGAGAGCGCCTGGGCGCTCCGCAGTCCCGACGGCGCGCGGACGCTCAGGGACGAGCTGGAGGCCATCGGCTACCTCGGGGAGGCGCCGCTGCCCGGGCCGGTCCCGGCGGCGTACGTCGAACTCCACATCGAACAGGGACCGGTGCTCGAGGCCGAGGGCATCGCCTTCGGCGCCGTGACCGGCGTCCAGGGGATCCTGTGGGAGGAGATCACCCTCAGCGGGAAGGCCAACCACGCCGGCACCACGCCCATGCGGTTTCGCCACGACGCGGGGGTGGTGGCGGCGGAGGCGGTCCTGCTGGCGCGGAACCTGACGCGGGAGATTCCCGGCCAGGTGGCGACGGTCGGCCGGATGTCGTTCGCGCCCGGGCTGACCAACGTGGTGCCCGGCCGGGCGGTCTTCACGCTGGACATCCGCAACCCCGACCCGGACCGGCTGGGGCGCGCCGAGGACGGCTTCTTCAGCGGCCTCGAGGCCGCCGCCGGGCGCGAAGGGGTCCGCATCGAGCGGCGCGAACTCGCGCGTTTCGGTCCCGCGGTCTTCGATGAACGGGTGATCGCGCTGGTCGAGGAAGCGGCGGCGGCGCTGGGCGGATCCTGCCGGCGGATGCCCTCGGGAGCGGGCCACGATGCCCAGATGATGTCCCGCGTCTGCCCCACCGGGATGATCTTCGTACCCTCCGTCGGCGGCGTCAGTCACAACCCGACCGAGTTCACGCGCGACGAGGACGTGGTGGCGGGAGGAAACGCGCTCTTCGCGGTGGCGTTCAGCCTTTTGAAGTCCTAGTTTTTCCGTGGTGTTACGTCGTCGCATCGCTTGTAGCGCAGCATCCCGGAACAGGAGCGGTGTGATAGCGTTTGCCGCCGCACTTGGGGAGGGGGGAAGAAGGGGACGATGGCCGGCAAGGTAGCGGTTGCCAAAGAACTCGCCGAGAAGCACGGGGGCAGGTACCACCGTGGCAAGGGTCCCGATATCCGCACCGACAAGATCACCATCAACGTCGAGACCTCGCGCACCCTGCGCTCCGCCTGCGGCAGGCTCCGCGGATTCCGCGGCCCGGTCTACATCGCCTTGGCGAACGACGCCGACATCGAGACCGCGAAGACCATCCTCGCGGGCAAGACCGTCGGCCTGATGAACAGCAAGGGCCGCATCCTCAAGAAATCAACCCGCGGCCGCTGGCCGTGAACCCGTCGAGCGGTTCCCGGACGGGGCCAGGCGCGACGTCAAGTTGCGCCTCAACCCGCATCTGAATCGGGGCCCCGCCAGGAAACCGCCCGGCGCTTCGCGCCGCAGTGCCGCAAGTGCGGCGCGAGCCGCACGCAGGCCCCGGAGCGGGAGGGGTTGGGGCCGGGCAACCCGGCTTCCAACCCCTCCTGGCTCGGGAATCAAAACTCCCTCGTGCGCTCGCGCGCACTTCGGCGAGTTCCGATTTGTCGTTGTTTTTTGTGAAAGGGGGTAACCCCCATTCACACTTTCCCCCGAACACGCGGGCAGCGAACCCAAGGTTCGCTGCCATCGTTTTTTCGCTCATTCAGCGAACGCGCCCGATGGCGCGCCTGCTTGGAACGCCGGTCTCCAGACCGGCACAGCGGTGCTCCGCACCGCGCACGTCACCACGCTGCCCAGTCTCACGGCGCGCCAAGCTCGAACCTCATCCCCTCTTGGTAGATTCCCGCACCAACGGGACACCACCTTGGCGAGCGACACGGCGGCCGGCGTACGCGGCAAGCTCTGGGTGTTCGGGCCGGTCCGGGACCTGCTCCTGCTGATCGCCACCCCCATCCTGATCCTGCCGCTCGCCTTCGCCCTTCAGGGCCGGGAGACGGCCTACACCGTGGGGCTCCTGGTCGCCGGGTTCGGCGCCCTCGGCCACCACCTCCCCGGGATGATGCGGGCCTACGGCGACCGCGCCCTCTTCCGGCGCTTCCGCACCCGCTTCCTCGTGTCCCCGCTGGTCTTCGCGGCGGCGGCGCTCGGCTTCGCCGCGAACGGCCTGAACGGCGTGTCCCTGATCGTGCTCCTCTGGGGGATCTGGCACGGAGCGCTCCAGGTCTACGGCTTCCTCCGGATCTACGACGCCCGGGTGGGAGCGACCGGGCGGCTGACGGCGCGGCTCGACTGGCTCCTGTGCATCGGGTGGTTCGCCTTCGGGGTGCTCCACTCGCCCGGCCGGCTCGGCGAACTCCTCGAACTCTGGTACGCGCTCGGCGCGCCGCTGCTGTCGCCCGCGGTCTTTTTCGGTTTCCGGGACGTCTTCGATCTCGGCCTCTTCGCCCTCACCGCGGTGTTCGTGTTCCGGGCGGGCCGGGACCTGCTGGCCGGGCAGGGACAGCACCCCGTCAAGCTCCTCGCCGCCGCCATGTCCTTCGGGTTCTGGTGGTGGTGCTCGGTCCAGGCGCCCTACGCGGTGCTCGGCGTCGCCCTTTTCGAGGTGTTCCACGACGTGCAGTACCTCTCGATCGTCTGGGTGTTCAACCGGAAGCGGGCGCGGGACGACGACGCCGGCTTCTTCACCCGGGTCCTCTTCGGGGGCGGGCGGGCCATGCTCTTCGTCTATGTCGGCCTCGTCCTCGGCTACGGCCTCTTCCGGTTCCTTCCCGAGGCGGTCTCGAGCCCGGCGGTGCAGCGCGGCGTCCTCGCGCTGGTGGCCGCCTCGACCATGCTCCACTTCTACTTCGACGGCTTCATCTGGAAGATCCGCGAGACGAAGACGAGCGCCGCGCTCGGGATCCGGCGGGCGTCCGGCGCGTCGCCGGTGGGACCCGCGGCGAACCCCTGGCTCACCCCGCACGCCGTCAAGTGGGCCGGCCTCTTCTTCCTGCCGCTCGCGCTGCTCTTCGGCCTCGAGCGCCGCGCGGCCGCCGCGCCGCTCCAGGAGCGCTACGAGAACCTCACCACCCTGGTCCCGGAGAGCGCCGAGTTCCACCACAACCTCGGTTTCGCCTACCGCGACGGAGGCGACCTCGAAGCCGCCGAGGCCCGCTACCGGCGCGCCATCGAAATTGATCCCGAGTACCCGCGCGCCCACGCCAACCTGGGGATCGCGCTGCTCTCGCAGGGGGAATGGGAGGAGGCCGAAGGCGCGCTCCGGCGCGCGCTCCGGCTCGACGACGGGTACGCCGCCGCCCACCACAACCTCGGCTTCATCCAGGAGCGGGTCGGGGTGCGCCTCGAAGCGGAGCGCCATTACCGCCGCGCCATCGAGCTCGATCCGGGGCTCGTCGAGCCGCGGCTCGGCCTCGCCCGGATGCTGCTCGCCGCGGACAACGCCGTGGGCGCCGAGCCGGTCCTCGAGGCGGCGCTCGCCGTGGACCCGGGCCTGCCCGAGGCGCACCGGAACCTCGGGCTGATCCTCGCGGGAAGGGGCGAACACGCCGCGGCGGTGGTCCATCTCGACATCTCGCTCGCCGCGGTTCCCGACGATTTCGTGGCGCTCGAGACCGCCGGCTGGATCCTCGCGGTCTATCCGGACGTCCGCGACCCCGAACGGGCGGTGCGCTACGCCCGGCGGGCCTCCGAGCTGGCGCGGCATCTCAGCTCCTCCGCGGCCGACACGCTGGGAGCGGCGCTCGCCGCCGCCGGGGACTTCGAAGCCGCGCTGACCGCCGCCCGGACCGCGGAGGCGCTGGCGACCGACGCGGGCCATGCGGAGCTCGCCGGCGAGATCGCCGCCCGGATCGCGCTCTACGAGGAGGGCCGTCCGGTGACCGTGGCCCCGGCGCCGCGATGAGATCCGCGATGCGGCTGGCCACCGCCGCCGCGCTTGCCGCGCTGGCCGGCGCTTCCGCCGCCGCCCAGGACGGCATGGCGCCCCGCCATCGCGCCTGGCTCGAGGAAGAGGTCGTCTACATCATCTCCGAGACCGAACGCCGGGCGTTCCTGCGCCTCGAGGGGGAGGACCTCCGGGACGCCTTCATCGAGGCCTTCTGGGAGCGGCGCGACCCCAACCCGACCACCGCGGAGAACGAGTACCGGGAGGAGCACTACGAACGGATCGCCTACGCCAACGAGTTCTACGGCCGCGACACCGGCCGGGCCGGCTGGCGCACCGACCGGGGCCGCTTCCACATCGTCCTCGGCCCGCCGCGGACGAAGGAGGACTTCTCCTACTCCAACTTCCTCTACCCGGCGGAGCTGTGGTTCTACAACGATCCCGCCCTCCGGGAGCACGGCGTGCCCCCGTTCTTCCATCTGCTCTTCTTCCGGCGCTTCGGGGCCGGCGAGATGCGCCTCTACAGCCCCGTGGAGGACGGACCGCAGGCGCTGCTGATCGCGCCGGAGCCGTTCATCCAGGGCGACTTCCGCCAGCAGATCGAATGGGCCTTCGACCAGCTCCACGAGATCAGCCCCGAACTCGCCTCGGCGGCGCTCTCGTTCCGCACCGACGAGGGCACGAACTTCGCCGACGTGCGGGCCTTCGGGACGGTCTCGCTCATGGACGAGATCTACCGCTCCCCCACCTATGGAATCGACACCGGTTACGCGGAGCGCTTCGATTTCGGGACGGTGGAGAGCGACTACCTCTTCAACTACGTGGCGAGCGCCGGCTTCCACCACGTCCTGCCCGGGCCGGGGGGCTACTACCTGCACTGGGCGATCCAGATCCCGAACGAGTCGGTGATCGTGGTGCGCGACGCCGCGATCGGCCGCTACGGCGCGGTCTTCATCGCCTCCATCGAGATCAGCGCCCTCGATGACCCGGAGACCGTGCTCTACGACGACCGCGCGGAGTCCTTCTTCGCGGTGTCCGAGGAAGAGGCGGCGGCGCTCGGCCAGCCGTTCCTGTTCCGGGGCGTGGTGCCGGTGATCCCGGGGTCGCACCACCTCCGGATCGTGGTCCGGAACCGGGCCTGTCCGAGCCGGGACGAGGAGGAGTGCCGCCGGGCCTACACCCTGCTCGAGACGCCGATCGAGGTTCCCGACCTCCAGTTCGAGGCCCCGGCGCTGACCGAACCGGTCCTCGCCCACGGAAGCGAGCTTCTCGGGGGCGAGCCCCTCTACCGGGGCTACCGCTTCGGCCGGCGCGCGCTTCACCCGAACCCCTCCGCGGTCTTCGCCGCCGGGACGACGCTCTACCTCCTCTCGGAGCCCCTCAACGCCCCCGAGGAGGCCCGGGTGGCGTGGACCGTGGCCCCCGATCCCGACGCGCCTCCCGCGGAGGAGCCTCCCGCCCCGCTTGCCGGATCCGTGGCCGCGCACGGCGACCGGGAGGGCCCCCTGCTCGTGAGCCAGCCGCTTGCGGACCTTCCCGGCGGGAGGTACGTCGCCGTGCTCCGTCTCCTCGACGGCGCCGGCGCCGAGCTGGCCCGCCGCGAAGTCCGGTTCCGGATCTCGCCCCGGGCGACGCTCGCCCGGCCGCTCGTGGACGGCGGACTCGGCGAGATCCGGCCGGAGCTGGCGGGGGCGCCCGAGTTGGCGCGGGCTCGGCAATGGGAGGCCGCCGGAGACCGGGCGACGGCGCGGGCGTTCGCCGAGGAGGCGGTGCGCGTGGGACCCCACTACGTCCCGGCGCGCGAGCTGCTGGCGGGATACCTCCTGGAGGACGACGCCCCGGCCGAAGCCGCGACGCTCCTGGGCCCGGTCTTCGAGGCGTACCCCGACCGCTACGAAACCGCCGTCCGACTCGGCGAGGCGCGCGTCCGCACCGGCGACTTCGAGGGCGCCCTCGGGCCGCTGACCCGGGCGGTCGAACTCCGGGCCCCGGACGCCGACCTCCTGGTGCTGCTCGCCACCACCCACCTGGTGCTCGGGGACGAGACCAGCGCGGGCCGATTGCTCGATCAGGCGTACGCGCTGGACCCGGAGAACGAGCAGGTGCTGGCGCTCCGGCGACGCTGAGCGGGGGCCTCCCGGGGCGGCCGGCGCGCCGCCGTCAGGCCGGCGGCGCCGTTCCCCCCGACCGCTTCTCCGCCGACCGGCGCCGCATCTCCTCGGCGGTCTGCTCCACCAGCGAGATCCGTTCCAGCACCTCGTCCCCGGTGACGCCTTCCTTGCGGCGTTCCAGCTCCTCGGCGATCTCGTCCATGAGCGCGATGAGCCCCAGGACCTCCTCGCTGGTGATGCTCCCCAGGAACGCCCCGGACTCCCGGTCCCGCACCGGAATGATGTGGGTCCCGTGATGCGTCATCCGCTTCAGCGCGTCTTCCAGATGGTCCTCGGGCGCCGCGTTCGGGAACCGGGTGCGGACCACCTGGCGCAGCGGCGTCGTCGCCCATTCCCGTTCGGGGGTCAGCCGTAGCCGGGGCAGGGACACCAGCCCGACGACTTCGTCGTTCTCCACCACGAGGTAGTCCATCTGGTCGGGCGCGGTCCAGTTGTCCGCGAACTCCCGCAGGGAGACCTGGGGGCCGGGGTAGGGGTGGCTGCGGTCCAGGAGGTGGTTCACGGTTATGTCATCGAGCGCGTGCCGGGCGAAGGAGGGCGGGACCGCGTCCGGCGCGGAGGCGCGATGCGTCTTCGTGGCCCTGCCGACCGCCGCGGAGATCACCGGCGGCATGAACACGATGTAGGCGAACATGATGATCACGAACAGCGAGAACACCTCCCGCCCGATGACGCCCGCTTCGAGCAGCACGAGCAGCAGCGCGATCTCCGAGACTCCCTTCGCCATGAGTCCGGCCGCCTGGGCGTAGGGCTTATCGAGGCGCGCCGAGTAGGCGCCCAGCACGGCGCCCACGAACTTGCCGGCCAGCGGGATGGTGGCGAGCGCGAGGATCGTCGCCGGCGGCAGGTTCAGGAACGAGAGGTCGAGGTGCAGGCCGGCGGCGGCGAAGAATAGGGGGACGAAGATGCCGTCGGCGGCGCTGCGGAGGCCGGGCGTGATTTCCCGGTGCACCCGGCGCGCCACCCCGGAGAGCGCGACCCCGAACAGCAGCGCCCCCATGGAGCCGTGGAGTTCCATCATCTCGGCGCCCACCACGATCAGGAAGAGCCCTCCGAAGATGATCCCGAAGGCCAGCTCCGGTACGTTGGCCAGACGCTCCAACTGGTTGATGGCCCGCGGCAGGAGCTTCGCGGACAGCACCCAGGCGACCACCGTGAAGATCCCGATGTGGGCGAGCAGGCTCAGGATGCCCGCCAGGTTCGGTCCGTGGTCCCGCTCGCCGAGCGCGAACCCGATGAGCAATAGAGCGATCAGTTCGGCGACGATGACCGCGGTGAAGATCTCGAGCCCGATGGGTTTCTTGAGGTGCCCGCTGTCCGCGAGCACCTTGGTCACGAGTCCGAGGCTGGAGAGCGACAGGATGCCCGAGAGCGCGAGGGCGTCCATGAAGTCGAGGCCGAGCGCGAAGCCGACCGGGAAGAGGTCGGAGGTGACGAACAGGGCGCTGGCCATGGAAACGCCCACGGACACGAGCGCCGCCACGAAGAACCGGCCCCGGATCGTGGACTTGAAGCTCGGCAGGTCAATCTCGTCGAGGCCCACCAGGAAGAAGAACAGGAAGATCCCGACGTGCAGGAAGATGTCCAGTTCGTGGACCTGGATGTCCGTGTCCAGCCGCACGATCCCGGTGACGGGGCCGAGCAGGATGCCGGTGGCGGTGTAGGCGATGATGGAGTTCAGCCCGTAGCGGCTCAGCAACGCTTCGGCGAGCTTGGCCGCGATGATGAGCAGTCCCAGGGACAGCAGCGCTTCGATCATGAACGGCCTCCCGCCGGACGGATGCCGCGCCTCGTTGAATTGCGGACCCCGATCAGCAGTGCCGGGTCAGCCGGCGCGGGTCCTTGTGCCGCAGGCGCCGGCTGTCGAAGGCGTGGAGTCCCGAGAAGTCCACCGCATCGAGGAACTTGCGCGCCGCCTTCGAGTCGTAGTAGCTGCGTCTCGGACGCCTGCCGGGTCCGCTCCAGCGCCTCCCGGAGGCTCGCGACTTCCCGCCGGAGTTCCTGTTCGAGGGTGCTCATGCGATTCCACCTCCGGCGCGATGGAGCGCCGCCGAACGGTACGGGGGGGCC
This sequence comes from Vicinamibacteria bacterium, assembly GCA_963555995.3. Lineage (GTDB taxonomy): Bacteria > Acidobacteriota > Vicinamibacteria > Marinacidobacterales > Marinacidobacteraceae > Marinacidobacterium. Next base: position 784,304 of record OY821641.1, read on the forward strand.
GGAGGAACTGTCAAGTTGACGGCGCGGACGGGTGGCGGGCGGCGCCTCCCGCCGGGGAGGGCGGGGCCGGCGGGCTCTCGCCGGGAACAAGAAAACGGCGGCGGGCTCATGCGAGCCCGCCGCCGCGGAGCGGTCTCCGAGCCCTAGAACTGGTAGCGCGCCCCCACCTTGAAGGTGCGCGGCTCGAGGAAGCCGATCACCCGGTTGTACGCCGTTCCGGCGCGGATGACCTGGTTCAGGACCGGGTTGCTGTTCGTGATGTTGTAGGCATCGAAGAACAGCGAGAGCCGGTCCCGGTCCCAGAACGACAGGTCCTTCTCGGCCCGCACGTCCAGAATGAGCACGTTGTCCGTGCGTTCGGTCATGTCGGACAGCGGGACGAAGTTGGTTCCGGCGCCACCGGGAATGCTGATTCCCTGGATCGGCGCGAACGCCCAGCCGCTCTGCGCCCGGAACTGGAACGAGAGTGCGGCGTCAATGTTCGGGATCTGGTAGCGGCCGATCGCTTTCATGTTCCAGTTGTTGTGCGACTGCTTGGTGCTCACCGCGGAGTTCCAGTTCAGGCCTCGCCCGGCGCTCCCGCTGTTCCCCTGGATGCCGAGCGACCACGGGTCGGCCTGGGTATCGGCGCTCTGGCTGGCGCCGCAGCACACGAGTTCGTTCCGCCACTGGTAGTGGAAGCTGCCCTGCAGGAAGAGCCCGCTGCGGAACCGCCGGCCGAGCCCGATCTCGAAGTTGTCGTATTCGTTCGTGTTGAGCCCGTCGGGACCGGTGGTGATCTCGTTGGCGGTTCCGGTGCCCTCCGGAGGCCGCGTCATCGTGGTGATCGGCTGCTGGGTATTGGCGTTGACCGGGCAGGGGAAGACCGCGTCGCCGCAGAGGATCGAGTTGTTCAGAATCGCATTCAGCAGATCCACCCGGTAGAGCTGGAACACGTTGCGATCCATCTTCCGTACGAAGGACACGCGCAGGTTCGTCTCCGGCACGATCTCGCTCTCGACCGAGGCGGTGACCTCGTCGTAGTAGCGCTTGGTGCTGAGATCCACCGGCACCCCGCCCTCGACCCGGCCCACGGGAAGCCCCGTGCCGGACGACTGGCTCAGGAGGTCGCCAAGTTCGTGCTGTCCGTCATAGATGCCGTTCCCGTTCGGGTCCATGAACTGGAAGATGACGAACTGTCCGGACGCGGGGTTCGCCTGCTGGAAGCCGTCGGGCCCGACGTTGTGGGTGTAGCGGCTCAGCGAAGCCTTCAGCACGGTCTTCCCCTCGCCGGTCACGTCGTAGGTGGCGGCGAAGCGGGGATAGAAGTCGGTCCAGGTGAAGATGTCCTTCCTCTGAATGGAAACCCCGCTCAGGAAGAACTCGGAAAGGGCCGGCGCCAGGTCCGCTTCGTTGTACCAGCCGTACTGGTGGGCGACCCGCATTCCGGCGGTGATCGTCAGGCGCCGGTTGATCTGCCAGGTGTCCTGGGCGAAGAAGTGCAGGTTGGCGTCGCGCGTGTCGGAAACCGGGGTGGGCGTGCTGAAGAAGAAGATCTCGGACGTTCCCGTCGGGTTCGTCGGCGAGATGAGGCTTGATCGGTCGCGGTACTGGATTGAGCCGGAGGCGTCGTTCAGGAAGAAGAGCCTCGAGTCCTCCATGTAGTCCACGCCGAACTTGAGGTCGTGACTCCCTCCGGCATCCGGGATGTAGTAGTTCAGGATGCCGACGAACTGCGGCCGCTGCTTGTCGTAGGTGAACGGCCAGACCCCGGCGCCGGTGCGCCGCGACGTGTCGAGATCCACGCGCGGCGGGTGCGTGTCCGGCGGCACCGCCGGCACCATCGGCCAGGTGACCCCGTAGTGCATGGCCTTCACGTTCGAGAAGGCCCGGTCGTTCCAGACCCGCTGCCACTCGGCCTTGTGGACCCAGGTCCACGAGTCCTGCGCGAGGCGGACATCGGGCGAGTTCAGGGCGTTGATCTGGCGGTTGGGCCGGTTCTTGAGGCCCCACTGGCTGTAGCCGATCAACTCGTCCTTCTCGGAGAGCGCCATGTTCACCTTGGCGTAGTAGTTGCGGAGGACCGCTTCCTCCTTGATCACCTCGGGGTCGAGGCCCGAGATCGCCCGGTGGGTGAGGTTGTTGTTGTAGGCGAGGAAGAACCAGGCCTTGTCCCTCCAGAGCGGGCCGCCCACGTCGGCGTGGGCCTCCCAGTAGGTGAGCATGTGGTTCGTGCCCGCGCCCCGGTTCTCGAGTTCGGACGTCAGGTTGTCGCCCACAAAGCTCTCGCCCAGGTAGTCGGCGTAGAGCAATGCGGAGAGGTCGTTCCCGCCCGTCTTGATGTCCATCACGATCGTGTTCCCGGCCCAGGCGTTCTCCACGTCGGCGCCGGCGTTCGAGATGTTGAACTGGTTGACGGTCAGGCTGTCCATGTAGAAGCCGAAACCGCCGGTGCTGAAGTTGGAGTCCACCCCGTCAATGACGATGCGGTTCTGGTTCCGGAGCCCGAAGGCGTCGAAGCCCGACTGCTGGGCCTTGTGGGAGCCCGCCACGTCGAAGCCGCGCATCCGGATGCCCGGGGTGAGCGCCAGCATGGCGTGGGGGTCGGTGGAGTTCGGGACCTCCAGGATGGCGGTGTCGTCGAAGGTCCCGCCGAAACGGCTGGACTTCACGTCCACCACCGGGGACTCGCCGGTGACGGTGACCGTCTCGGCGACCGCGGCCACCGAGAGCGTCTGGTTCACGGTGAAGGTCTGCCCGGTGATGACCGTCACGCCCTCCCGGACCACGGTGGCGAACCCGCCCAGCTCGAAGGTCATGGTGTAGCTGCCCGCCGGCAGCCCCTGGAATCGGAACGAGCCGTCCACGTCGGTGACCGCCACGCGGCTCCCGAGCAGGGCGTCCGATTCGAGGGTGACGGTGACCCCCGGAAGAACGAGCCCCTGTTCGTCCTGGGCGACGCCGTCGAGCCGCCCGGCGGTGATCTGCGCCGCGAGCGACGCCGGAATCAGGAGCAGTGCGGCGACCGTCAGCGATCGCAGCAGATGTCGTTTCATGGGAAAGGCCCTCCTTGACGAGAGACGGTTCGGCTCGGGACTGTATGGGACAACCGAACCGAGGTCGAACCGCAAGTCCCGCACCAGCGACGGATTTCTGGAGATACGCGGTAAATCGTTGAAACCAGGTTTCTTCAGAGTGCCTTCAGCGACCCGCCAACAGGTTTCTCCAATAACCCGAATTGCGATTCGGCTTCCCGTTCGGGGTTCCCGCGGCTTCGGGCGCCGCAAGTCCTCATAATCCGGGGGGTGCGGAACCGCATCGCTCCCGCCGGCCTCAGGAGCCGGCTCGCCGTCTCATCCCGGATCGATCCGGAGAGCGAGGTGCGGGACCGGGTGGCTTTCCTGCGGGCGTACCTGGTGGCCAGCGGACAGCGGAGTCTCTGGCTCGCGGTGTCCGGCGGCGTGGACTCGGCGCTCGCCGGGCGGCTCGCTGCATTGGCCGTCGCCGCGGCGAATCGGGACGGGGGGGCGTACCGCTTCGTCGCGGTGCGGCTCCCCTACGGCAGGCAGCGCGACGCCGCCGACGCCGAGCGCGTGCTGGCGTGGATCGAGCCGTCGGAAGTGGTGAGCGTGAACATCGACAGGGCGGTCCGGGCGCTCGAAGCGTCGCTGCCCGGGGACCGGCTGGAGGCGGGTTCCGAGACGCTCCGCGACTTCGCCCGGGGAAACACGAAGGCGCGGGTGCGGATGGCGGTGCAGTACCACCTCGCGAACCTCGCGGGCGGACTCGTGGTGGGGACGGACCACTCCGCCGAGGCGCTCGTCGGGTTCTTCACCAAGTTCGGCGACGGCGGGGTGGACGTGTGTCCGCTCTTCGGGCTCAGCAAGCGCCAGGTGCGCCGGTTGGCGGCCCATCTCGGCGCGCCGGAGGCGATCGTCGCCAAGGCGCCGACCGCCGACCTCGAGGACCTGCGGCCGGGGCTCCCGGACGAGGAGGCGCTGGGAGTCCGCTACCGGGAGATTGACGACTACCTGGAGGGCCTGCCGGTGCCCGCCGAGGTCGCGGACCGGATTGACGCGCTCTACCGCGCCACCGAACACAAGCGCCGGACCCCGGTGGTGCCGCAGGACACCTGGTGGCGGTAGGGGACAGGTTGCGCAACGGCCTGGAACGCCGGTCTCCAGACCGGCACCCGCGGTGCGGAGCGCCGCGGAACTGGACACCGCCGATCGTTCCGGCGCGCGTGTGCGGCGCTGGCACGCGGCCGGCCTGCACGCCACGGGGGTCGTTGGAGTTACGACGGGCGCAGCGCGGAGCGCTACGCGTGCCGGTCTGGAGACCGGCGTTCCAAGCTGTTACGCCTGCTGGAGGAGGTAGGTGGCGAGGCCCGCGGCCACCACGCGGTCGTTGTCCTCCACGACTTCGACGCGGCAGGAGACCAGGGTGCGGCCCTTGCGGACGACCTCGCCGATGGCCAGCAGGTTGCCCTGGACGACTCCCAGGATGTTGACCTTGTATTCCACGAGGCGGATTCCCACCCCGGGAGCGACGGAGGCGGCGGCGAGGTGGCCCGCGGCGACGCAGAGCGTGCCGATGATGCCTCCCTCGAGCGGTCCCGGCTCGGTGTTCCGGGTCTCGCCCGGAAGATGGATCCGCGAGACGCCGTTGTCCGCGTAGTCGAGCCGGAGCCCGGTCTGTCCCGCGAGGGGGGCGTTGTCGAGTTCCTTCTGGAGGCGCCGGCGGAGCGACATCCGCTCGCGTCCGTAGCCGCTGTCGGCCGGTTCGGATTCGCCCAGGACCACCGGCTCGAACTCGGGGACCGGATCGGGCCCGCTGGCCGGCGGCCGGGATGCCACCGCGCCGCGGCGCCGCGCGTGGAAGGACTCAGCGGCCGCCCGGGTGCGCCGCGGGGGACTCTCGGCCTGGGTGGTGGGCCCTCCGGCCCCGGAATCGCTCACGAGATTCCCTTCCCGCGGCGGGAGTGCCGGAACGCGCCGGCCACGCCACGGGCAGCGGCGGCGCCCAGCCGGACCGGGGACCGAGATGCGGCCGGCAGCCGAAGCCACCGGCTCGTGCCGAATATCACCTAACCGGCCATATTACCACCGACATACCGCCGCGACGCGGTACATTCCCGTTTCCCGTCGGGAAGCAACTCATGAATCAGCGCACCGGTGAAGCGTTCGACGTCGTCGTCATCGGGAGCGGTCCGGGGGGCTACGTGGCCGCTCTCAAGGCGCAGGCCGCCGGCCTCCGGACGGCGATCGTCGAGAAGGACGCGCGCTTCGGCGGGACCTGCCTGCACGTCGGCTGCATCCCGAGCAAGGTCTTTCTCCACACCGCGTCGCTGCTGGACGAGATCCGGGCGGCGAAGAAGATGGGAATCGAGGTGGCCTCCCCGAGCCTCGACTGGGACGGACTGAAGCGCCGCAGCCGCCGGGTGATCGCCAAGCTCGCCGGCGGGGTCGCGCTGCTCCTGAAACGGGGCGGGGTGGAGGCTGTTCACGGCTTCGGGAGGCTGGCCGGCCCGGGCTGCGTCGAGGTCACTGCCCCGGACGGGTCCGAGGGGCGACGTATCGAGGCCCGGAACGTCATCATCGCCACCGGTTCCGAGGCCCGCACGCTGCCCTTCCTGCCGCTCGACGGCGACCGGATCGTGACCAACGCGGAAATGTTCTCGCTCGACGAGCTTCCCGCCCGGCTCGGGATCATCGGCGCCGGCGCGGTGGGCGCCGAGTTCGCGTCCATGTTCCGCAGCTACGGCTCCGAGGTGGAGCTCTTCGAGGTGCTGCCCCGGGTCCTGCCGCTCGAAGACGCCGAAGTCTCCGAAGTCGTGGGCAAGGCGTTCCACAAGCGCCGGATCCGGGTGCGGACCGAAACCCGGGTGGAGGCCGCCGAGGTCGTGGAGACGGGCGTGCAGGTGCGCTACCGGGCGGGGGAGGAAACCCGGACCGCCGAGTATGACCGGTTGCTGGTGGCGGTGGGGCGGGCGCCGCGCACGGCGGACATCGGCCTCGAGACCGTCGGCATCGAACTCGAAAGAGGCGGTTTCGTCCCCGTGGACGGGTTGTGCCGAACCGGGGCGCCGGGGGTCTTCGCCATCGGCGACGTGGTCGGGACCGCGCAGCTCGCGCACGTCGCTTCCGCGGAGGCGGACGTGGCGGTGGCGACCATCGCCGGCCGCGAAGTCCCGCCGCTCCGCCGGGACCGGATGCCGGCGGCCACCTACTGCGTGCCGGAAGTGGGTTCGGTGGGGCTGACCGAGGAAGCGGCCGCCGCCGCCGGCCACGAACTCAAGGTCGGCCGCTTCCCCTTCGCCGCGAACAGCAAGGCCAACATCGTCGGAGATCCGACGGGCTTCGTGAAGGTGGTGGCGGAGGCCGCCTACGGCGAGGTGCTCGGCGTCCACGTCGTCGGTCCCCACGCCACCGACCTGATCGCGGAGGCGGTGGTGGCGCTCGACCACGAGGCGACCCTGGAATCGCTCGCGCGCAGCGTCCATCCGCACCCGACGCTCTCCGAGGCGGTGGCCGAAGCGGCGCTCGCCGCTTCCGGCGCGCCGCTCCACGCCTGACTCCCGGTGGAGCTCCAGGCCGGAACCGCGGCGCCGCCGCTCTGGCGGCTCGACCTCCGCCCGCTCGGCTACCGGGCCGCCTGGGACTTCCAGCGGGACCTGGTCGAGCGCCGCCAGCGCGACGAGATCCCCGACGTCCTCCTGCTCACCGAGCACCCGCCGGTCTTCACCCTCGGGAAGAGCGCCCACCGCGAGAACCTGCTGGAACCGCCGGAAGCGCTCGCCGGACGCGGCGCCGAGGTTGTGGAGACGGACCGCGGCGGGGACGTGACCTTCCACGGCCCCGGCCAACTGGTCGCCTATCCGATCGTGCATCTGGGCGGTTGGCGAAAGGACGTCCACGCCTATCTGCGGGCGCTGGAGGCGGCCGCCATCGCCACCGCGGCCCGGTTCGGAACGGCGGCCACCCGCCGCGAGGGACTGACCGGGGTGTGGTGCGGCGCGGCCGGAGCGCCCCGCAAACTGGCCTCCATCGGGGTTCGGGTCTCCCGCTGGGTGGCCTCGCACGGACTGGCGTTCAACGTGACCACCGATCTGGGCTGGTTCTCGCACATCGTGGCGTGCGGCATCCGGGATGCGGAAGCGACCTCGCTCGAAGCGGAGACCGGCCGCACCGTGCCGCTGGAGGCGGTCGCCGACCGGCTGGCGGATTCGTTCGCGGAGGTCCTGGGCCGCCGGCTGGTCCCGGCGCCGGAGGACCTGCGAACCCCCGCAGGGGCTCACCACAGCTCCTGAAGGTCGCGGGCGCCGTGCCGGTTACCTACTTCGAGGCCATTCGCCGGGCTCTCCGTTCGGAGATGGAGCGCGACCCGCGGGTGATCCTGCTCGGCGAGGACATCGGCGGCTACGGGGGGGCGTTCCGCCTGACCGACGGGTTCCTCGACGAGTTCGGCCCCGACCGGGTCATGGATACCCCGATCAGCGAGGAAGGATTCACCGGGATGGCGGTGGGGGCGGCGCTCGCCGGTTTCCGTCCGGTGGTGGAGTTCCAGTTCATGGACTTCATCGCGAGCGCCTTCAACATGGTCACGAACTTCGCCGCCAAGAGCCGCTATCGCGCGGGCGCGGCGGTTCCGCTGGTGCTGCGCGGCCCCTCGGGCGCCGGGGTCCGCGCCGGACCCTTCCACTCCCAGAGTCCGGAAGCGCACTTCGCCCACACGCCGGGCATCAAGGTCGCGGCCCCCGCCACGGCGCCGGATGCCGCCGGTCTGCTGCGCGCCGCCATCCGGGACGACGATCCGGTGCTCTTCCTGGAACACAAACGCCTCTACCGGAGCCTGAAGGTTCCGGACGGGGAGTTCGAGCGCGCCCCGGAGGTGGTTCCGCTCGGGAAGGCCGCGATCCGCCGGGCCGGGGACGCGCTCACCATCGCCGCCTACGGGGCCGCGGTGTGGGTGGCGCTCGAAGCCGCGGAGCGACTCGCCGCCGAAGGGGTGGAAGCGGAGGTGATGGACCTGCGCTGCCTCGTCCCGTTCGACCGGGAGGCGCTCTTCGATTCCGTCCGCCGCACCAGCCGGCTGCTGGTGCTCCACGAGGACAACCTCACCGGCGGTTTCGGCGGCGAGATCGCGGCGCTCGCGGCGGAGCACCTCTTCGGCGACCTCGACGCCCCGGTAGCGCGGGTCGCGGCGGCCGACACCCCGGTGCCCTACGCCGCCGAGCTCGAGGACGCGGTGCTCCCGAACGCGGCCCGCGTGGTGGAGACGGCCCACCGCCTGCTGAGCTACTGAGGCAGCGGGGGGCCGCGGAAATCGCGGTCGGGCTCCGGAAGTCCCGTGCCAGCGGTGTACCGCTGACCGAGTCCAGGAAAAGCTGTCGGCAGCGAACTATGTTCGCTGCCAACGTGTTCGGGGGAAAGTGTGAAAGGGGGTTACCCCCTTTCACAAGAAGAAAACGACAAATCGGAACTCGCCGAAGGGCGCGTGAGCGCGCGAGGGAGTTTCGATTTGCGGCGCGCAGCGCCGGGCGGTTCGGGTGCGGGGCGCGTCGCCCTGTTCGCCGTGGTTGGCGAATCGCTAGTCCCGTCGGAGCGCCCCGTGCCCGGACCGCTCGGGGATCTGGTTCGCGGCGTGGTACGAACTGCGCACCAGCGGTCCCGCCTCCACGTGCCGGAGCCCCCTCGCCTTCCCGCGCTCGGCGACCGCCCGGAACTCCTCCGGCGGCACGAACCGCTCGACGGGCAGGTGCGCCGGGGTGGGCTGGAGGTACTGGCCGGCGGTCAGGATGTCCACCGAGTTCCGGACGAGGTCTTCCATGAGCGCGTCCAGCTCTCCGGCCGTCTCCCCGAGCCCGAGCATCACTCCGGTCTTGGTCAGCGCACCGGGCCGCAGTTCCTTGGCGCGCCGCAGCAGGTCGAGCGAGCGCTGGTACCGCGCGCCGGGCCGGACCGCCTTGTAGAGCCGCGGCACCGTTTCCACGTTGTGGTTGAGGATCTCGGGCTGCTCCTCCATCACGACGGCGAGCGCCGCCCAGTCCCCCTGGAAGTCCGGGATCAGCACCTCCACGGTGGTGTCCGGACAGCGCCGCCGGACGGCGCGGATGGTCTCGGCGAAGATGCCGGCGCCCCCGTCCGCGAGGTCGTCGCGGTTCACCGAGGTGATCACCGCGTGGCGGAGCTCCATGAGCTCGACGGCGTCGGCGACCCGTTCCGGTTCCTCGAGATCGAGGCCCACCGGGCGTCCGGTGGTCACCGCGCAGAACCGGCAGGCCCGGGTGCAGATGTCCCCCAGGATCATGAACGTCGCCGTTCCCTGACCCCAGCACTCCGCCACGTTGGGACACCGCGCCTCCTCGCACACCGTGTGGAGGTTCTTCTCGCGGAGGAGGCTGCGGAGCCGTCCCCAGGTGGGGCCGGAGGGGACCCGCACCCGGAGCCAGTCCGGCCGCGGACGGCGGGCGGGCCGGGATGCGATCCCGGGCGCCGGACCCGCTCCCGAGCCGATCACGGGAAGGGGGACCGCGCTCAAGATTTGATTTCGCCCTCGGGCCAGTCCTCGAGGCGGGACTTCACGGCGGCCATGAACTGGTCCGCGACCGCGCCGTCAATGAGGCGGTGGTCGAAGGACAGGGCCAGGAACACCATGGAACGCACCGCGATGGCGTCGCCGTCCACCACCACCGGCCGCTTGTGCACACCGCCGACGCCGAGGATCGCGACCTGCGGCTGGGCGATGATGGGCGTGCCGAAGAGGGCCCCGAAGGGGCCGGGATTCGTGATCGTGAAGGTGCCGCCCTGGACTTCCTCCGGGGTCAGGGCGCCGGCCCGCGCCCGGGCGGCGAGGTCGGTGATTCCGCGGGCCAGCCCCATGAAGTTCCGTTCGTCCGCGCGGTGGAGCACCGGCACGATGAGCCCGTCGGGCAGGGCGACGGCGACGCCGAGGTTCACGCTCCGGTGGTACACGACGTGGTCCTCGCCGAGCGAGGCATGGAGCACCGGGAAATCGCCGAGCGCGTCGATTGCCGCCCGGGCGAAGAAGGGCATCAGCGTGAGCCGCACGCCGGCCCGCTCCTCGAAGGCCGGCCCGTTGGCGGCCCGGATGGCGACCACCCGGGACATGTCCACCTCGAACACTGTGGTGACGTGCGCCGAGGTCCGGCGGGAACGGACCATGTGATCGGCGATCGAGCGCCGCATGTGGGTGAGCGGTTCGCTCCGGTCGCCGTGGAGGCTCACCGGGGCCGCCGGGGACGATTCCGGCGCCGGGGCGGGGATTTCCGCGACAGCATCGCCGGCCTGCGCCGCGGCGGGAGCCGGCGCCCCGGCCGCTTCCGGAGCGGCGGGCGCCGCCTCGCGGGTCTCGAGGAACGCGAGCATGTCCTGCTTGCTGACCCGGCCGCCATCGCCGGTCCCCGGGACGTCGGCGAGGTCCACCCCGTGTTCCCGCGCCATGCGCCGCACGAGCGGCGAACTGCGGGGTTGGCGCCGGACCGGCTTGGGGGGCGCATCCCCGTCCGCCGCCGGCTCGGGGGTCTCGGGTGCGGTTTCGACCGGAGCGCCGTCGGTTTCGGCGGGAGTTGGCTCGCCGTCCGTTTCCACCGTTTCGGCGGGGGACCAGACCTCTCCTTCGGCCGCGATGCGCCCGACGACGGTGTTCACCGTGACCGTTTCCCCCTCGGGGACCAGGATCTCCACGAGCCGCCCGGTCAGGGCGGCGGGCACCTCGGTGTCCACCTTGTCGGTGGCGATGTCGAACAGGGGGTCATCCCGTTCGACGGTGTCACCGACGGCGACCCGCCACTTGGTGATCGTCCCCTCGGTGATGCTCTCCCCCATCTGGGGCATGATGATGTCGCTGGCCACGGGTGGGGAATTCTATTGTGGCGCCGGGTGGCGCGGGCGTAGGTGCCGGCTTGGCTCTTGAGGTGGGCCTTGGGACGAGAGCTGCCTTGTCCGGGCGGAGTGGTGCCGTGCGCGGCGCGGAGCGCCGCGGTGCCGGTCTGGAGACCGGCGTTCCAAGCCGTCAGTTCACCTGGAGGTGGATGGACAGGAACTCGAGGACCTTCTGGAAGAAGGCGTAGTTCGCGCCCCGGTCGGTCTCCCAGCGGAAGACGGCTCGGCCGGTGTCGCCGCGGAAGGTGAGTTCCACGAGGGGGTAGTCGGCCCGGGACCGGAGTTCGGCGAGGAAATCGAGTTTCGCCGCGAACGGCGCCTCCGGTACCTCCTCGCCGTGGAAGGAGAGGAGCGGCGCCCGGATCGCCGCCGCCTCCCCGTTCAGCGACAGGCGCCGGTAGTTCTCGAGATTCCCGCGGACCGGCCCGAGCTCGCCCTCCACGAACGCCCGCCGCTCCGGGTCGAGGGTGCGCACCAGCGTGCGCGGATCTGCGAACCCCATGGCCTCCACCCCGCAGGCGAAGAGGTCCGGGTGGCGGGCGAGGGCCGCGAGGACGAGGAAGCCGCCGTACCCCGTCCCGAAGATGCACGCCCCGTCCGGAGAGACATCCGGCAGCTCCTCGGCCGCGCGGGTGAGCGCGACCAGGTCGTCGAGATCGGCGCCCCCCCAGTCGCCGTCGTTCAGCGCGGCGAACGCCGCCCCGCGCCCGTCCGTTCCCCGCACGTTGGGGGCGAGGACCGCGTATCCCTGCGCGGTGAGCAACTGCACGATGGGGTCGAACCCGTTCCGCCAGGTGTCCCCGGCTCTCCCCCGGACATGGACGAGCAGGGGCGCCGGGACGCCCTCCGGCGGCGCTGCCGGCCGGTAGAGGAAGGCGCCGACCGGGACGCCGTCCCGTTCCACCTCGATCCGCTCCGGCCGGGAGAAGCGGCGGACGTCAATGTCGGCGAACAGGGTGTCCGTGATCCGTTCCCGTCCCCCGGTGACCGGCCAGGACCACACGTCGCGCGGGAAGGCGGGCGCCTCGTGCAGCGCGAAGAGCCTCGTCCCGTCCCGGCTCCAGCGGAGGCCGCGCGCCACCCCCGCGCCGCGGGTGACGATCCGGGCCCGGCCCGCCGGGGTCCAGCGTCCGTTCGCGTCGCGCTCGAGCCGCGACCGGTGGATGCGCCGGCTGCCCCGGTCGGCCTCGATCCAGGCGATCTCGAGTTCGCCCGCCGCGCTCCCCGCGGGGCGAAACCGGGGTTCGGCGAGGTCGCGTTCTCCGGCGAGCAGTCCGTACGGCTCGCCGCCGCCGTCCGCGCCCACGAAGTGAACAGTGTCGAACCCGCCGTCCGGGCACTCCGGGTCACAGGAAGCGCCGCTCGCCCAGGCCAGTCCCCTGCCGTCCGGGGTCCAGTCGGGAACCCCCCGGACCGGTCGGTCGTTCCCGGCCGTCAGGACGAGGGGCTCCGTTCCCTCCCCGGGGGCCAGGACCGCTAGCTCGCGCCCGGCGCCGGACTGGAAGGTGTAGGCGATGCGGGCGCCGTCCGGCGACCAGACCGGCGGTCCCTCGTCGCCCGGATGCGCGGTGAGCCGCTCCGCATCCCCGCCGCCGGCGGACACCAGCCAGACGTCCCACCCGCTGCCGGGCTCCGCGTCCGACTCGTCCACGGGGATCCGCCGGCCACGGAAGGCGACGCGCTCCCCGGCCGGGTCCACGGCGGGGTCGCGCGCCTGGAGGTCCGGTGCGGTGAGAGGTTCCGGCTCTCCCCCGAGTTCGAGCCGGAAGAGGCGGCCGGTCTCCTCCTCGTCGCCGCGGGGCCGCGGTCCGGAGACGAAGACCACCGACATGGCGTCCCCCACGAACCGGGGCGCCGAGTCCCAGCGCCGCCCTTCGGTGAGCACCCCCGGCCGGGCGCCGGCGGCGGTCAGGAACAGCGTGGAACGGTTCCGGGTAGTCGCCGCCAGCACGACCCGGCGACCGTCCGCCGACACGCCGAAACCGAGCGCCTGGGGAAGGCCGAGCGCCGTCTCGAGGGCGAGCGCCTGGTCCGGCTCGACGAGCTGTCGCGGCTGCGCCGGCGGGACCGCCGCGCCCGCCCCCGGTGCGAGAAGCAGCGGTGCGGAGATTCCGGCCAGCGCGGCGAACCGGATCGCGGAGGGGCGCATTCGGGAAGCGTAGTCCGGCGCCCGCCGCCTCCGTCCGGGCGCGATAATCCCGGAAGTCCTTCCCGCGCAACGTGAGTCCTGCCCCCCCACCCATCCGCTTCGAGACCCATCCGTCGCGCTACCGCCACTGGAACCTGGAGACCGATGGGGATACCGCCACCCTGACGCTCCGGGTGGACGAGGCCGGCGGCCTCCGGCCGGGGTACGCCCTCAAGCTGAACAGCTACGACCTGGGGGTGGACATCGAACTCGCGGACGCCGTGGAGCGGCTGCGGTTCGAGCATCCGGGGGTCGGGGCGGTGGTGGTCCGGAGCGGACTCGACCGGGTGTTCTCGTCGGGCGCGAACATCTTCATGCTCGCCGGCTCCTCCCACGGGTTCAAGGTGAACTTCTGCAAGTACACGAACGAGACCCGGCTCCACATCGAGGCGGCGAGCCTGGGGAGCAACCAGAAGTACCTGGCGGCGGTAGGCGGCACGTGCGCCGGGGGCGGCTACGAACTCGCGCTCGCCTGCGACGAGATCCTCCTCGTGGACGACGGCAGCTCGGCCGTCTCGCTTCCGGAAGTGCCGCTGCTGGGCGTGCTCCCGGGAACGGGCGGCCTCACGCGGGTCATTGACAAGCGGAAGGTCCGGCGCGACCGCGCCGACGTGTTCTCCACCCTGGCCGAGGGGATCCGCGGCCGGCGGGCGCTCGAGTGGGGCCTCGTGGACGGCCTCGCGCCGCGGAGCCGCTTCGAGGAGCGGACCCGGGAACGGGCGGCGGCGCTCGCCGTCCGGTCCCCCGGTACCGCCGGCCGCAAGAAGCGGGGCATCGTCCTCGATCCGCTGGAACCGGAGGAGAGTCCCGACGCGGTGCGGTATCGCCACGTGGACCTCCGCTTCGACCGGAGCGAGCGGACCGCGACGCTGACCGTGCACGCGCCCGAGGACCCGTTTCCCGAGGACCGGGCGGCGCTGGCGGCGGCGGGCGCGTCGGTCTGGCACCTGCGGATGGCCCGCGAGCTCGACGACGCGCTCTGCCGGCTCCGTTTCAACGAGCCGGAACTCGGGGTGGTGCTGCTGCGGACGGCGGGTGACCCCGAGGCCGTCAGGGAGGCGGACCGGCGCCTCGACGGTTTCGGCGCGGTCTGGCTCGCTTCCCAGACCCGCGACCGAGTGGGCCGGACGTTCCGCCGGCTCGACCAGACCGCCCGCAGCTTCTTCGCGGTGGCCGAACCCGGCGAGCGGTTCGTCGGGACCCTCGCCGAGCTGCTGCTCGCGGCGGACCGCTCCTATCTCTGCGACGATCCGGACCGTCCCGCCGGAGTCGCGCTGACCGCCCTCAACGACGGCGCCTATCCGATGGCGAACGGGCTCTCGCGGCTGGAGACCCGGTTCTACGGCAACCCCGACGGCGCCAAGGGCGCCGGCAGGCGGACCCTCACCGCCGCCGAGGCGCACGAGCGCGGCCTCGCCACCTTCGCTCCCGACGACCTCGACTGGGAGGACGAGCTGCGGATGGCCATCGAGGAACGGGCCGGGTTCTCACCGGACGCGCTCACCGGGATGGAGGCGTCCCTGCGTTTCGCCGGTCCCGAGACCATGGAGACCCGGATCTTCGGACGCCTCTCGGCGTGGCAGAACTGGATCTTCCAGCGCCCGAACGCGATCGGGGAGCGCGGCGCCCTCACCACCTACGGCAAACCGGAACGTCCCGAATTCGACTGGAAACGAACGTAGCCGGGAACGCCGGTCTCCAGACCGGCACTGCCCGCCGCAGGCGGGCGGCGGCAAGACGCTGGATCACGTGATGATCCGTTCTCGGCCATCCTTCTAAACTCCGGGTCGAAGCCCAGATGTCCGAACTCGACTCCCGCATCCCGAACAACGTCGCCCTCTCCCAGGACCCGCGCCTCCAGCGGGCGCTCCTCCGCTGGCAGCCCGCGTTCCTCAACTGGTGGAGCGAAATGGGGCCGGAGGGCTTCCAGGGCGACGACGTGTTCCTGCGCACCGCAGTCTCGGTGGAGCCGTCGGGCTGGTCGCACTTCGACTACGTCCGCATGCCCGACTACCGGTGGGGGATTTTCCTGGCGCCGCCGGAGGCGGACCGGCGGATCGGGTTCGGGGACCTGGCCGGCCGGCCGGTGTGGCAGGAGGTGCCGGGCGAGTTCCGCACCGACCTCCGCCGCCTCATCGTCACCCAGGGGGACACCGAACCGGCGAGCGTCGAGCAGCAGCGCCAACTGGGGAAGACCGCCCCGAGCCTCTACGACCTCAGGAACCTCTTCCAGGTGAACGTCGAGGAGGGGCGGCACCTGTGGGCCATGGTCTACCTGCTGCACTCCCATTTCGGCCGGGACGGGCGCGAGGAGGCGGACGCGCTGCTGGAGCGCCACAGCGGGGACGCCGACCGGCCGCGGATCCTGCAGGCGTTCAACGAACCCTGCGACGACTGGCTGAACTTCTACCTGTTCACCATGTTCACCGACCGGGACGGGAAGTATCAGCTCCTCGCCCTGGCCGAGAGCGCCTTCGATCCGCTGTCGCGCACCACCCGGTTCATGCTCACCGAAGAGGCCTTCCACATGTCGGTCGGCGAGACCGGCGTGGGCCGCATCGTGGAGCGCACCGCCAAGGTGATGGCGGGGGGAGAAGACGACCCCCGGAGGGCCGGGGTCTTCGACCTGCCCCTGATCCAGCGCCACATCAACTTCTGGTTCAGCGCCTCGCTGGATCTCTTCGGCGGGGAGGTCTCCTCGAACGCCGCCCACTACTTCGCGAACGGCCTCAAGGGCCGGGCGCGCGAGTCGCGCCGGCAGGACCACGCCGCCCTCGACGGGGTGTACCGGATGGAGCTTCCGGAGGACGGGGCGCTCCGGGAGCGGGACGTTCCCCTCCGGAACGCCATGAACGAGATCCTGCGCGACGACTACGTGCGCGACTGCGAGCGGGGACTGGCGCGCTGGAACCGGATCCTGGAGAACGCCGGGCTCGGGGAGCGCCTCACCCTGCCGCACCGGCGGTTCCACCGGCAGATCGGCGCGTTCGCCGGACACCGGTTCGACCCGGACGGAAACCTGGTGGACGAGGGCGCCTGGCGACGGACGCGCGACGACTGGCTGCCGACCGCGGACGACCGCGAGTACGTGCGCCGGCTCATGGTCCCGGTCCATGAGCCGGGGAGGATGGCGACCTGGATCGCCCCGCCGCGGAGCGGGGTGGACGGCAAGCCCATCGGCTACGAATACGTGAAGCGTCCGTGATGAGGGACATCGTCCTCGCGGGAGCGAGCCGCACGCCGATCGGCCGGTTCGGCGGAGCGCTCGCCTCGCTGACGGCCCCCGAACTCGGCGCCGCGGCCGCGCGGAGCGCGCTCGATGCGGCCGGAGTGCCCGCCGGGGCGGTGGACGCCGTGGTCTTCGGCAACGCCCGGCAGGCGGGCGTGGGGCCGAATCCGGCGCGGCAGGTCGGCCGGCGGGCCGGCCTCGCCGACCGGGTGCCGGCGCGCACGGTGAACCAGGCGTGCGCCTCGGGCCTCCGGGCGATCCTCGACGCGGCCGCCGACATCCGGCTGGGCGATGCGCGGGTGGTGCTCGCCGGGGGAACCGAGAGCATGAGCAACACCCCGTTCCTGCTCCCTTCGGCCCGCTGGGGGCAGCGGTTCGGCGACGGCCCGCTCGACGACGGGATGTACCGGGACGGCTTCCACTGTCCGCTCGCGGATCAGCTCATGGGGGAGACGGCGGAGACGCTCGCCGACCGGTACGCGCTTCCGCGCGCCGCGTGCGACGAGTACGCGGCCACCAGTCAGAACCGGGCCGAGGCGGCGCGGGCGGCGGGACGCTTCGACGCGGAGATCGCCCCGGTTTCGGGTGCGACCCGGAAAGGCGAGGTCGAAGTCGGGCGCGACGAGCACCCCCGGGACGGGGTGACGGCGGGCTCGCTGGCGAAGCTGAAACCCGTCTTCCGGAAGGACGGCGTGGTGCACGCCGGCAACTCCTCCGGCATCACCGACGGCGCCGCTGCGGTGGTCGTGCTGTCCTCCGACCGGGCGTCCGAGCTCGGGGTCGAGCCGCTGGCCCGGCTCGCCGGCCACGCGACCGCCGGGGTGGACCCCCGGGTGATGGGGATCGGACCGGTTCCCGCGGTGCGCGACCTGCTGGCGAGGACGGGCCTGAGGCTTGAGGACGTTGCCCTCGTGGAACTGAACGAGGCGTTCGCGCCGCAGGTGCTCGCCTGCGCCCGCGACCTCGACCTCGATCCGGAGCGGCTCAACGTGAACGGCGGCGCCATCGCCCTCGGCCATCCCATCGGGGCCACCGGCGCCCGGATCGTGGTCACCCTGCTCCACGAGATGGAGCGCCGCGACGCGCGCTACGGCATCGCGACCCTCTGCGTCAGCGGCGGCATGGGCGTCGCCGCGTTGTTCGAACGGTAGGAGGCCCGGGAGCGCCGGTCTTCAGACCGGCACCCGCTGCGCGGAGCGCAGCGGAATCGCTGCCTCCTGTGGGTCCCGGTCGCTACCGCCGGAAGTACTCCACCTGCCATCTCCGCACCGCGCGGTTGTGCTCCCGGAGCGTTCGGTTGAACTCGTGGGTGCCGTCGTTCCGGGAGACGAAGTAGAGGAAATCGGTCTCCGCCGGGAAGAGCACCGCATCGAGCGCGGCGATCCCGAACGAGGCGATGGGCCCTGGCGGGATTCCGCCCACCCGGTAGGTGTTGTAGGGCGACGCGATGTCGAGGTCCCGCCTGCGGATGTTGTTCCCGGTGTCTCCCGCCTGCCGCATCGCGAACAGGACGGTCGGATCGGACTGGAGCGGCATCCCGCGCTCGAGCCGGTTCCAGAACACCGAGGCGATGACGGCGCGTTCGTCCGGGCTTCCGGTCTCCTTCTCCACGATGGAGGCCAGGGTGGCGATCTCGCGCAGCGAACGGCCGAGTTCCTCCGCCCGGGCTTGGCGCCGTTCGGTCCAGAGCGCCCGGAACTGTCCCACCAGCACCGCGGTCACCCGTTCCGGGCCGGCCTCCGGCGGCAGCCGGTAGGTGCTCGGGAAGAGATAGCCCTCGAGATCCCCCGCCTCGGGGTCCAGGTCGCCGATCAGGCGCTCCGCGGCCGCCGGGTCCGAGAAGACGGCGAGGAGCGCGTCCGCACCCCCGGCGCCCTGCCCGGCGAGCAGGGCCGCCGTCCCCTCCCGGTCGAGTCCCTCGGGGAGGGTGACCGGCAGCGTCGCCACCTCCCCGGCCACGATCCGGGCAATGACCTCGGCGGGGGTGAGGGCGCCCTCGAAGCGGTAGAGGCCGGCCTGCAGGCGGCCTCCCGACTCCGCCCGGGCCACTCCCCGGAGGAAGACCCGCCGGTCCACCACGATTCCGGAAGCCTCGAGGCGGTTCGCGATCGTCTCCGCGGTCGAGCCCCGCCCGACCCGGAAGAGCACGGTCCCCCGATGCGCCGCGAACGGACGCTCGAGCGCCTCGTCGAGCGGTTTCAGGTAGAAGAACCGGTAGCCCAGCAGCCCGGCAGCCCCGGCGGCCAGGCCGCCGAGCAGGAAGAGAACCAGCCACCGGCTCCGCCGGGACATGGTTCCTGCCTCCGGATCGCGCTCCGACGAATCAGCCGGGTTCGTTCGCCGCCGCCCGGCGCCGCTTCAGGGCCCGGGCCGCCAGGTCCAGCTCCGGATCGTCGTCGTCGAGTTCCGCCCGCTCGACGCCGAGGTCCGCGGGACCCAGGCTGGGGGCCACGCCCACTCCCAGGATGTCCTCACCGTCCGGCCCCCGGATATGGGCGGTCGAGAGCAGGATCGCGTCCCCCTCCGGCAGTTCGATGAGTTCCGGGCGTCCGGTGCGGCCGGCGGTGCGCCGTCCGACCACGTCCACGTTGTCGCGGGACTTGAGCACCGCCGCGAGCACTTCCCCGGGACATACCGTGCCGCGGTTGACCGCCACCGCCAGCGGTCCCTCGAAGAGCGGCTCGCCGGCCGGCGCCGCGAGGGGGGTCGTGACCTCCTCACCGTCGGCGTTGCGCCGGACGAGCTGGGCCGGCGCCCCTTCCATGAAGGCGCCGGCGACCTCCAATCCGGCCTCGCAGCCACCGTGGCCGCGGCTTCCCCGCAGGTCGAGCGCCAGGCTGTCCGCGCCGCCCTCCTCGAGCGACCGGATCGCCGCCGCCAACTGGGAACTCGTGCCTTCGTGGAACCGCCGGATGCGGACCACCCCGATCCCGTCATCCAGCATGCGGTGCTCCACGGGGGGGGCGATGAGCACGGCGCGCTCCAGCGTGACGGGGCGGGCCTCCGCGTCCGTGGCCCCGCGGAGCGACAGCTCCACCGGGGCGCCCGGCGCCCCGGCGAGCAGCAGCAGGGCCACGGGAATCCGCAGTTCGCGGGTGTTCCGGCCATCAATCGCGGTGATCGCGACGCCGCGCTCGATCCCGGCCTCCGCCGCCGGCGAGCCCGGCAGGACATCGTCCACGTGGAGGTAGTAGCGCTTCTGGAGGCCCAGCCCGACGCTCGCGTTCAGCGATCCGCGGTTCCGGTAGCGCGCGAGTTCGCCGGCGCTCAGGTAGGCGCTGTCGGCGTCGAGCGCCTCGAAGATGCCCCGCACCGCTCCGTCCATCAGGAACGCCGGGTCCACCGGTTCCAGGTACTGGTCCCGGATGAGCATCAGGGCGCCGTTGAACACTTCGAGCGCCTGGTAGGTGGACTCCTGGCCGGCCGTTCCGGCGACCGGGCCGTCTCCGCCCGAAACCGGAACCACCCCCGCGGCCCCCAGGGCGATGACCGTCCCGGCGGCCACCAGCACGCCGCCGACGGCCGTCTTCCGCCTCCGGCGGGCCGGCCGGTCAGGAGGCCGGCCCAGAGGTTCCGCTTTGCGTGGGATCAGGAGCCGGATACCTGGAATTCGACCGTCTCCGTCACCGACTTCCCGCTGCCCGCGTCCCGCACGGTGATCTCGGCGATGTAGTCACCGGCTTCGAAATCTTCCCGGCGGCCGTCCGCGAAGAGACGGGCGAGGGGAACGTCCACGATCGCGATCGAGAGTTCCTCCGAGGCGAGGTTGAACGCGGTCGGGTTGTAACGGAGGTACTGCTCACCGTCCTTCCGGAAGGTGATCTGCCAGGTCAGGGTCGGCTGACCGCTCGTGTCGTACCCGTAGGCGTTGAACACGAGGCGGAGCGCGTCGCCCGGCGCGTACGTGGTCGAAACCCGCGGGATGAAGTGGAAGCCGCCCACCAGCAGCGCCCTGCCGGGCTCGGGAGTGAAGTCCTCGACGCGGGAACCGTCGGAAAAGCGCGCCACCGAGGAGAGCATCAACTCGCCGCTGCCGAAGTTGGGGCTCTCGATCTCCCTGGTGATCGTCCCGTGGGTCTGGGTGGCGGGGTCCAGGATTCCGGCATAGATGGAATAGGCGCCGGGCGCCATCTGCATCGGCATTTCCAGGACGGTCGGACCGCCGGCCGGCCCCCTCTGCACCTCGACGGTACGCTCGTCGTAGCCGATCACGGTTCCGAGCGCGTCCACCACGTTGTAGAACACCGAAAGATTGGCCCGGTCGCCGTTCCAGGTGATGCTGTCGGAATCGAGTTCGAAGACCGCGGCGACATAGGTGTCGCCGACGTTCGAGCGGAAGAACGAGAAGGCCGCGTCCATGCCGATGTCCGCGCCCGGCTCGCCGCCGGCCCGGAGCGCGTTCAGGATGGTCTTGCCGGGGCTGTTCGGATCGAGGAGCGCTCTCGTTTCGGAGCCGAACAGGTCCTCGACGTCCGGGAGCTCCCCGTCCGCGTTCAGGGTGAAGTTGATCTGGCTGGGCCAGACGATCTGCCGCGCCCGCGACCGCTCGATGGCGGCCTCGATCTCCTCGTTGCGGATCAGCCGCATTCCCAGGTTCGTGGTCCGGAACTCGAGTTCCAGGCCGTCCGGCAGGCCGCGGTCCGGATTCGGGACGTAGGTGAACTTCATCCCGCCACCCGGGCCGCCCATGCCGCCGCCGCGGCCAGCACCGCCGCCGCCCACGCCGCCGCCGCCCTCGGCGACCGGGTTCTCACCGGTGGCGCCGGCGGGCGGACGCCCGCCGCCCCCGGTGGACATCCGGCCTCCGGTCCGTTCCCGGTTGTCGGGCGGGCCGAACAGCAGCATCACGAGCGCCATGTCGGTCCGCGAGCCCTTCCGGCCCCGCTGGCCGAACTGGTCGTCGGCCTGCTCGCGCCAGTTGTTGAACTGGTCCTCGGCGCGGTCGGGGTCGTGCGGGTTCTGGCTGCGGCGCGCCCAGAAGTGCTCCTTGAACCGGTTCCGCTGGTTCCGGGGGAGGTTCTCGAACGCCTGCCGCTCCTGCGCGGTCATGATCGGCTCGACCTCTTCCAGCCAGCGCCGGTCGCCCCGGCTCAGGTTGTCCTGGGCCAGTGCGGGGAGGGCGAGCGCGAGCATCGCAAGCGCGGCGACACCCGCCATAAGGACAGAAAAGCGGGGGGCAACCCGCGTTGGATCAGGCATGAGGCCTCCTGAAGCTGGAGCGGCCACCGGGCCGGGGCTCCACCCCGGACGCGACACGCAAACCCATGAAATCGGCCTGAAAGAATACGTCCGCGCGGGGTTTCCCGCAAGCGTCGGAAGCCACGCTATACTCGATTTCGATGTCGTCTTCAATACCCCGGCCGCCGCGCCGAATTCGCGCGGCCATCGCCGGCCTGCTCCTCGGCGGGCTGGCGCCCTGGTCCCTGGGTTGCGGAACCGCCCCCAAGCGCTCGTGGACGGTGGAGGAGATCCGTGCGGACCTGAACCACCGGATCACGCCGGACGTCCTCGCCAGCGTCGAGATTCCCTTCGAGATCGACGACGAGATCCGCGAACTCGCGTTCCGGGTCACCGAGAACCTGCGCACCGACAAGGAGAAGATGCGGGCCATCATCCGGGCGATCCGGCAACACACCGGGGGGTCCATCTCCTACGACTGGCTCTCCAACAAGACCGCCAAGAGCGTCTTCCGGGAGGGCCGCGGGAACTGTCTCGCCTACACGAACCTCTTCGTCGGGATGTCGCGGGCGGTCGGCGTCGAGGCGGTCTACGTGGACGTCACGACGATCGAGAAGGTCACCAAGGAAGCCGAAGTCATCGTGAACAGCGGCCACATCACCGGCGGCATCAAGGACGGCCCCGATCTGATCTTCGTGGACTTCACCTCGAATCCGGAGCGCGAGTACGCGGGCGCCAAGATCATTGACGACTTCGAGGCCATCTCGAACTTCTACAACAACCAGGGCTTCCTCTACGGCTACTTCGCGGAGGCGCTCGCCGACCAGGGGGGCTTCGACCCGCTGGCCCGGGAGATCGAGATGTACGAGCTGGCGCTCTCGATCCGGCCCAACTTCAATCGCGCCCGGAACAACCTGGGGGTCGCCTACAAGCGGCGCGGCCGGGTGAACGACGCGATCGAGCAGTACCAGTTGGCGCTCGACCTCGAACCGGACTTCACCGAGGCCCGCGCCAACCTCGCGAGCGCCTACTACTCCCGGGGAGAGACGGACCAGGCGATCGAGCAGTTCCGGCTCGCGGCGCGGAACGACGACTCCGACGCCTACGTGGTCTATCACCTCGGGGTGCTGCACTACCACGAGGGCAAGTACCGCCAGGCCGCCGACTATTTCCGAAAGGCGATTTCGCGGGATCGGCAGATGGCGGACGCCCGGTTCTTCCTGGGCGAGGCGCTGCTGAAGCTGGGCGACGAGGACAAGGCGATGCGGGAGTACGAGCGGGCGATCGAAATCGACCCGAACTACATCTCCGCGCGCGCCAAGCTCGACCTGCTGCGGGATGCCCGGCGGGCGCGGTCCCGCGGCGGGGAATCGCCCGCCGGCGGGCCCGTCCGCTGACGACTCCGGGGCTCTGACCAGCGCCTTCCCTTGCAGGTAGAAGGGGAAACGGCGGGCCTCAAGTCCCGCGACCGGAAGGTTCTGGAGCGCCTCGGCCAGCGGCGGCTGCCGCCGGCGGCGCTGCTGACCCAGGAGTTCGCCCGCCAGCTCGCGGGCATTTCCCGCACGATCCGGCGGCAGGTGGGGGCGCTCGTGGACCGGCGCGGGCACATCACCTGGGTCGGGGTGGGAGACGCGCACCGCATCGAACTGCCCGACCTGAAGCGCCAGCGGGTCGCGGGCCGGCGGCTGCGCGGGTTGCGGTTCGTCCACACCCACCTCGCCGGCGAACCGCTGACCCGCGATGACCTGACGGACCTGGTCCTGCTCCGGCTGGATCTCATGGCGGCCCTCACGGTGGGCGAGGACGGCCTGCCGGGTGTCGTGCACGCCGCCCACCTGAGGCCGCCCGGCCGTCAGGGGAACGCCGCCGGTTCTCCCGGTGGGGGTCTCCAGACCGGCATCGCTGCCCGGAGTGCGGTGAAACAGCAGGAAGAAGCCGAGACGCCCTGGGAACTGCTGCCGCCGGTTCCGCCGAGCCGGTTGGACCTCGACTGCACGGCGCTGCTGGCCGACCTCGAACGGGCGTTCGCCCGCTTCGCTCCGGAGCGCCCGGGCCGGCGGTATTCGGGACGCGCGATCCTGGTCGGGGTGGGAGAGAAGGCGTTCCCGCTCGGGGACGTGATGGAGGAGCTGGCGGAGCTGGCGCGGGATGCGGGTCTCGAAGTGGTGGATTCGCTCGTGCAGCGCCGGGCCCGCCTCGATCCGCGCACCCTGGTCGGCCGCGGGAAGCTGGAGGCGCTGGTGATCCGGGCGCTCGACCGGGGCGCCGACCTGATCCTGTTCGCGTGCGACCTGAGTCCCTCCCAGGCGCGGAACATTTCGCAGGCCACCGATCTCAAGGTCCTCGACCGCACCCAGTTGATCCTCGACATCTTCGCCCGCCGGGCGACGAGCCGCGAGGGAAAGCTGCAGGTCGAGCTTGCCCAGTTGCGCTACCGGTTGCCGCGGCTCGTCCAGCGGGACACCTCGCTCTCGCGTCTCGGGGGCGGGATCGGGGGCCGGGGACCGGGCGAGACGCGCCTCGAAGTGGACCGCCGGCGGGTGCGCGAGCGCATCGCCCGCTTGCAGCGCGACCTGGCCCGGGTCGCGGTCAAGCGCGACGTGCGCCGGAAGCGCCGCGAGGTGCGCGGTCTTCCGGTGGTGTCCCTCGTCGGCTACACGAACGCCGGCAAGTCCACGCTGCTCAACCGGCTGACCCGCAGCGAAGTGGCGGCCGGCGACCGCATGTTCGAGACCCTCGATCCGGCGAACCGGCGGCTCCGGGTTCCCGTCGAGCGGGAGGTGCTGCTCGCGGACACCGTCGGTTTCATCCACGACCTCCCCGAGGACCTCATCGAGGCGTTTCGCGGCACCCTCGAGGAAATCTCGGCGGCGTCGCTGCTGCTGCAGGTGGTGGATGCCTCGAGTCCCCGCCTCGACTCGCGGGCCGCCGCCGTGGAAGGGCTGCTCGCCGAGCTGGGGTTCGAGGAGATCCCCCGGATCGTCCTGCTCAACAAGGTGGACCGGCTCGGCGAGGTGGCCCGCGCCGCGTTGCCGCAGCGCCTGGCGGGAGCGGAGACCTGGCGCGTCTCCGGGGTCACCGGCGAGGGACTCGAGGAACTGGTGGGCGAGGTCGCCCGGCTCATTCCGGTCAAGCCGGCGGGTCTTCCCCGACTCCCGGCTCCGGAGCCGGACCCGCTGCCTCTTCGCTGAGCCCGGCGGCTTCGCCGGCGAGGCGGATCAGGGTCTCGTAGCGGGCCGGATCGGCCCTCCCGGCAACCACCGCCGCCTGGACCCCGCAACCGGGTTCGGTGCGGTGGGAACAGTCGGGGAAGCGGCAGGCCCCGGCATGCGCGGCCAGGTCGGGATGGGCGGCGCGGATGCGGGCTTCGGTGAGCCCGTCGAGACCCAGCGCCCGGATGCCCGGCGTGTCCACGATCTCGCCGCCGCCGGGGAGCCGGATGAGTTCCGCGGCGGTCGTCGTGTGGCGGCCCCGGCCCCGGCGATCGAGCCCGCCGCTCCGCCGTCCGGGCACCCCGAGGGCGGCGAGCAGTTCGGTCTTCCCGACTCCCGAATGGCCGAAGAGCACCGCGCGCCCACCCGCCACGCTGGCCCGGAACGCGTCGAGACCCGCACCGCTCCGCGTGCTGGTGAGGTGCACTTCGAGTTCCAGGAAGCGATAGGGCGCGAGGTCCCGATCGAGCCCCCCGAGGTCGCGCTCCGCCGCGAGGTCGAGCTTGTTGAAGACAAGGACGGGCGTCACGCCGGCGTCGTAGGCGACCACCAGCGAGCGGTCGAGGAAACCGGTCCGGTACGGCGGTTCCGCAAAGGCCGAGACGATGTAGCAGCGGTCGAGGTTTGCCGCGAAGACGCGCATCTCCCGCCGCCCCGGCGGTCCGACCGCCCGGTGCAGCGCGTTCCTTCGGGGAAGCACCGCGGTGATGCGCCCGCCGGGTCTTCCGGGCCGGGAAGGCTGCCGTCCGCCCGGCTCGATCTCCTCGACGAGGACCTCGTCTCCCACCACGGCGGCGGTTCCCGCCGGCCGCCGGTCCCGCGATCCGAAGAGCCGTCCGCCGAGCGCGCAGCGGCACAGGGACTCCGGCTCCCCGCGCGGCCCGGAAGCGAGCCGGACCGTCGCTACCTTCCGGCCGATCCGCACCACGGTTCCGGACCGGCTCATCGGCCGGATGCTAGCGGGTAAGGATGGACGCAACCCGCTCTCATGACGGGTACGGCCTGGAACGCCGGCTTCAGCCGGCACAGCCCGCCGAAGGCGGGCGGCGGGACGGACCCTCGTTCGCCGGGATGGCTCGGCTGCGCGCGCCAATGCACTCGGGTTGGCGACGAACCGCCCGCGGCCCTGCGGGCCGCTGTGCCGGCTGAAGCCGGCGTTCCTGGCCGGCAGCGCCAGCACGGCCCGGATGGCCGGTCGCCATCCAACCGGCCGGCCGGTTCCCCCGTGCTACCTTTCTGGAACCCTGCCCAGAGCGTCGGAGAGCCTTGTATCCGTGTCCGCGATAGTGACGCAAACCACCGTGCGCAGGGGGTTTCTGGCGCTGGCCCTGGTGGTCCTGGCCGGAGGACTCGAAGCGTCCACGGTGCGGCGGCTGACGCTGGATGAGATGGCCGTCCACGCCGACCAGATCTTCACCGGGCAGGTGGTCGGCATCGCGAGCCAGTTGAATGCGCGGCGCACCGGCATCCACACCTTCGTCACCATCGAGGTGGACGAGTACCTCAAGGGAGGCCGCCGCAACCTGCTCACCCTGCGGTTCCTGGGAGGTGAGGCCGAGGGCTACCGGCTGGTGGTTCCGGGATCTCCCGTGTTCCACCTCGGCGAGGAGGTTCTCGTGTTCAGCGACGGGGGGGCCGGCAGGATCCCGACCGTGCTGGGCATGGCGGCGGGCAAGTTCACGGTGGGCCGCGACCCGGACACCGGTAACCGGGTGCTCGAGCGGTCCCTGGCCGGTCTGACCCTCAAGGATCCCGGCGGCGCGCCGCCGGCCACCGGCGCGGCGCTGCCCGCGGGGCCGGTGCCGCTCGACGAGGTGCGCCGCATCGTGCGGGAGACGCTCGCCCAGTGACCGGGCCCGGTTCCGCCGCCGCCGGGTCCCGCCGCGCGGTCCGCCTGCTGGCGGTCCTGCTCGCGCTGTCGGTGGGAATCCCGGCGGCCTCCGGATACCAGTTGATCCGCGGCCGCGGCTTTGTCTGGGCGGAAGGCCTCCGTCCCGTCGGCTACTGGGTCGCCAACGTGGCGGACGACTCGATGACGGTGGACCAGGTGGTCGCCGAGACCAGAGCGGCTTTCGACACCTGGAGCGCCCCGGAGGAGGTCGGTCTCTCGTTCTCGTACCGCGGCAGGACCAACCAGCGCCCCTTCGAGTTCTTCGACCGGACCAACGCGGTGGGCTTCACTTCGCGCGAAGAGTTGGCCGAGTTCGGGCTCTCCGACGTCACGCTGGCGGTGACGAGCTGGCTCACCGTCATCGAGACCGGAGTCATCGCCGAGGCGGACATCATCGTCAATCCGGCCTATGGCTGGACCGAAACCCCCGAGCAGGGAGGCTGGGACTACCGCTCGACGATGATTCACGAGGTCGGCCATTTCCTCGGGCTGGGTCATTCGGGCGTCGGCCGCCAGTCCGAGGGTTCGCTGCTTGCCGGCTCGAGTGTCATGTGGCCGTACGGGTTCGGAAGCGGCACCACCCTCGGGCGGGAGCTCACCGCCGATGACGTCACCGGGGCGTCGGTTCTCTACCCCGGTGCGACGGCTCCCACCGGAAGCATCCACGGCGTCGTCCGCCGCGCCTCGGGGGAAGCCGTCCGCTACGCGCACGTGGTTGCCTACGAGCCGGTGCTCGACCACACCGTGGGAGGCTGGGCGAACGGGGAGGGCCGTTACGAGATCGCCGGACTGCCCGACGGCCGCTACGTGCTGCGCGTGAATCCGATCTACGAGGGCCACACCGCCACCGCCTACTTCTTCCCCTTCGGCCAGGCGGACACGGATTTCAGCGTCACCGTGCATCCCCGCCTCGTGGCGGTCTCGGAGGGCGGGACGACCGAGGTCAGCCTCGAGGTCACCCAGTGACCCCGCGGCGGCCGGGACTCGCCGCACTCCCGGTCGTGCTGACGGCGGGCCTGGCCGCCGCGGCGCCCCCGCCGGCGACTCCGGACGCGAACTCCGGGACGACGGCCGCTCCGGGTTCGGACACCGGCAGACTGGGCGAGATCCTCCGTAGTCTCCGCGAGGCGGCGGAGCAGGCGTCCAGCGTCGCGCAGACCGCGCCCCGCCGGCAGGGACCCGTTTTCTCGCAGCCGGGGGATTGGACGCATGCCGAAGCGGGCGTCGTCATCGGTAGCCAACTGGTGAATCAGGACCTGGGGTTTTCCCGGAACATCTTTCAGACAGTGAGCGCCGAAGCGGAAGATGTGGGGTTCGGCCAACATCTCGGCGCCCGCGGAGCCTTCTTCGTGAACCGCTACCTCGGAGCGGAAGCCGGTTTCACCCGGACCACGACCGATTTCGAGTTCTCGGTGACCGATGAGGAGGCCGGGTTCACCGTCTTCCCGGAGCCCCTCGAGCAGGTGAGCCAGGAAGCCTCGGTGTCGGCGGTGCTGCAGTGGCCGCGCGCGGCGGTGACTCCCTACGGGGTCGTGGGTTACGCGTGGAGAACGTCCGAGGTCGAAGGGGCCGAGCCGTTCGAATCCGGCGCGGTGGTCGTGGGGATCGGGATCAAGGTGCCCTTCCCGGGTTCTCCGGTTCTGCTGGCGTTCGACTACCGCCGCATCGAGTTCCGGGACGAAGAAGCCGACGCGCTGCGGCTCGCGCAAGGCGGAGTGGGGAGTCCCACGGTGTCCGCGCTGACCCTGGGGGTCGTCGTCCGCCTCAACGTCAACCGTTGAACCCGCGGTGAATGTGCCCCCGCGAGCCTTCTGAGCCAAAGTCCCCAGACGGTGCATCGGGCGGTTCGTTTGCGGGGACACTTTCCCCACGGGTTGGCGGGCGAAATCGCTGCGCGATTCGCTCCGCCTTCTTTCGTGGGGAGGGGACACCCCTCCCCACACCCCACCCCCGCGGCGCTGCGCGCCGCGAACGTACACCCTCGAACTGACCGTCCGCGAACGGCCCTCGGAGCGTCAAGAACCCCGCCGCGGGACCGGCGGCAGTCCGCGGGTCGCGGTCCGGAACAGGAACCTCAGGGCCCGGTCGCGGCGGGCCGCGACGCTGGTGACGGCGACGACGGCGCCCACGCTGAACCGCGACAGCCGGATCCTCCGCCCCTGCCGGAAGGACGGGGTCCGGTGGATACGCCGCAGCGCGAGCACGGCCAGCCCGACGGCCCACAGGAGATGCCGCCGGATCCCGGCTTCGCGCCTCGGAATCAGCAGGATGAACCGGAGCGCGTTCGAGAGGTGGCCGCGGGTGATCGCCACCAGTCGGGAGAGCCCCTCGTCGAATCCCGGCCCGGCCCGGCCCGCGGCAAGGGAGGCGAGGTCGAAACCGGCGGCGCGGAACACGTCCTCGGGGAGCCAGCAGGCGCCGTTGTCCCAGTCGTCCCAGAGGTCCTTGAGGATGTTGGCCATCTGGAGGCCCTGGGCGTGGGAGACCGCGAGGGCCGTCAACTCCTGCCGGCGGCCCTCGATCTCGGCGGAGTAGTCGCAGAACAGCTCGACGAGCATTTCGCCCACGACCCCGGCGACGAAATAGCAATACCGGTCGAGCTGAGCCAGGTCCTTCAGGCCGACGGAGCCCGGGTCCCGCTGGAACTCCGCCATGCCCCGAGACATCACCCGGACGCAGCGTTCGACGGCGGCTCGCTGCGGGGCGCGAAGCCCCGCGGTCACGCGCAGGATGCGGCTCGCGCCGCGGGCGAGTTCCCGCTCCGGTTCCGGCGTCGCCGGGGTCAGCGCCGCCGCCAGCTCGCGGCCGAAGGATGCGGCGTCCCGGCGACCGGCGACGACCTCGGTCAGGCGTTCCCAGAACACCCGCTTCTGCGCCGGCGACAGCCCGGGTTCGTCTTCGATGGTGTCGGTGAGGCGGCACAGCAGATAGGCGTTGCCGACCACCGGCCGGAGACGCTCCGGGAGGGCGGGGATCGTGAGGGCGTAGGTGCGCGAGACGGCCTGGAGGATCCTCGCCTGGTAGGCGAGATCGCCGCCGCTCCCGCTGCCGGACGACGCGCTCATCGTGCTCCCGACGGCCGCGGGAGGCCGCGGGCGACCAGCCGGAAGAGGAGCCGGAGAGCCGGATCCCAGCGGGCGAAGACGCTGGTGACCACCACGACCGCCCAGACGCTGCGGCGGGACACCTTGACTTCGGTTCCGCTCGTGAACCCCGGTGTCCGGCGGATGCGCCGCAGGGTGAGCATCGCCAGCCCCAGGGGCCACAGGCAGAACCGCCGGATGCCGGTCTCGCGGGACGGAATGAGCAACGTGTAGCGGAGCGCCGCCTCGAGATGCCGGCGGGTGACGGCGACGAGCTCGAGGAGGCCCGCGGCGAACGCCGGATCGGTCCTTCCGGCGGGAAGCGCGTGGAGGTCGAGACCCGCCGCGCGGAAGACGTCCCGCGGCAGCCAGCAGGCGCCGCGGCGGTGGTCCTCCCAGACATCCTTGAGGACGTTGACCATCTGGAGCCCCTGGCCGAAGGGAACCGACAGCGCGAGCAGGTCCGCGCGCCGCTGGCGCATCTCGGCGGAGTACTCGCAGAAGAACGCGGTGAGCGCTTCTCCCACCACCCCCGCGACGTGGTAGCAGTAGCGGTTCAGGTGCTCGAGGTCGTCGAGGCCGTGGATGGTGGCGCCGCGCTGAAACTCCACCATGCCGCGCGTCATGATGCGGACGCAGCGCCGGATCGCCGCGCGCTGCGCGTCGCTGAAGCGGGCGGTGACGCCGAGCACCCGTCCCGCGCCCGCGATCAGGTCGCGTTCGCTCGCGGTGGCGGCGGTCAGGCGCGCTCCCAGGTCGCGGGAGAAGACATCGGGGTCACCCCCGCCCGCGACCAGCTCGACGAGGCGGTCCGAGAAGGTCTCCTTCTCGTCCGCCGCGAGGGCCGGCTCGTCCTCGATGGTGTCGGCGATGCGGCACAGGAGGTAAAGGTTCCCGGTAACGTCCGACAGGTCTCCGGGCAGGGGACGGATGGTGAGCGCGAACGTCCGCGCCACCCCTTCCAGGATGCGCCGCTGATAGGCGAGATCGTCGTCCACCGGCGGGCGTGGGGGGTCTCTGGTCATGGGGAAGGGGGGCACCGCGCTCTCCACGCGGGGCGCCAGGTGGCCCGGCATGGCCGGAGCGCGGCCCGAGGCAGGGCGCTTCGCCCGGGTCCCGGGCTGCCGGGCAGCCCCCGGGGTTCCGCCGCCGGCCTACAATTGCGAAGGCTAGCCGGTGTAGCTCAGGGGTAGAGCAGCTGATTCGTAATCAGCAGGTCGGTGGTTCAAATCCACTCGCCGGCTCAGCCGGGTCTCCGCCATCGGTCCCTCAGTGGGCATCCCCCCGGAATTCCTCGACGGACGCCCCGAGCTTCCTCAAGTCCTCCGTGTCTCCGAGGAGCATGAGCCGGTCACCGCGCTCGATCCGCCGATGGCCCCTGGGCGCGATCAGCAGGTCCTGTCCGTCCCGCCGGATCGCCAGCACGAGCACGTTGGCTTCGCGTCCCAGGGCGGAATCGGCGATCGTCCTCCCCGCGAGTTCGGATCCGGGGGTCACCACGAGTTCGCCGGACCCGAAGCCCGGATGGGTCATGTCGGAGAGGCCGTGCAGCAGGTGGTGGGCCTCGGAACCGCAGAGATTGCGGAGCACGACCCGGCTCGCGGTGAGGTACGGCGAGACGACATCCTGGGTGGCGGCGCCCGCCCGCTCCAGATTCGCGCGGGAACGGTCTTCCTCGGACCGGGCGATGACCCGGACCCCGGGACGGAGCGCGTTCGCGGTCATGGTGATCGACAGGTTGTCGCTGTCGTTCGGGAGCAGGGCGACGATGGTCACGGCGCGCCGTACCCCGGCCCGTTCGAGCGTCTCTTCCGCCGTGGCGTCCCCGCGGATCACGGTGACTCCCTGCCGGAGCGCCGCTTCGACGACGTCCGGGGACTCCTCGATCACGCACACCTCGTTCCCGTGCCGCCGGAGGCCGGCCGTCACGCGCCGGCCCATCCTGCCGAAACCGCAGACGATGATGTGGTCCTTCATGCGTCGAACTCTCCTTTCCTGCCGCTGCAGCGGCGCTTCGGCGATCCACTGGGCCACCGCCCCGAACGAGTACCCCAGCGTTCCCACTCCGCCGCCGATGAGGAGCACCGCGAAGAGCCGGCCGGCCGGCGAGAGCGGCCGGACCTCGCCGAAACCCACCGTCGAGAGGGTGATGACCGTCATGTAGAACGCGTCGAGGGGACCCCACGACTCGATCCACATGAAGCCGAGGGTGCCGACGATGACCACGCCGGCGGCGGCGGTGGCGGCGGCGCCGAAGCCGAAGCGCCAGCGGGCGCGCCGCCACGGCCGAAAGACAGTCACGGGACGTTCCCGTCGGCAGGTGTCAGGCGAGTACTCAAGACGCGGATGCTGCGGCTACTCACCCGTGGGCCGGACCCGAACCCCAATCCGGTGGCGGGGGCGGGATTTGAACCCGCGACCTTCGGGTTATGAGCCCGACGAGCTGACCAGACTGCTCCACCCCGCGTCCGGAATGTGGGGGAAGGCACTCTACATTCGGTGGGGGCGTCTGTCAAAGCCTCGCCTTCCGGCGCCCTCGACGCCCGGGCCGCGAGTTACTATGAAAAGGAGATCCGGCGGGACCTCGGCAGTGCTGTCGGCGCTCCTTTCGTCCGCCGACCCGCCTGCTTCCCGAGTGCGTTCGTGACCGCTTCCAACCCGGACTCCCTGCTTGCTCCGGAGGAGGTTGCGCATGCGGTCGCGGCGCTCCGAAGCCTGACCGAGGAGTGCGACGTGGATGCGTGGCGCACGGAACACCTCGGGCGCAAATCGCGGCTCATGCTGTCGCTGCGAGCGCTTGGCGGACTCGACCCCTCCCGGCGGGCCGCGGCCGGCCGACTGCTGAACGACGCGAAGAACCGGCTCGGACAGGCGCTGAAGGCGAAGCAGGCCGAGCTGAAGGCGCGCCGGACCGAGGACCTGAAGTCGCTCGACGTCAGCCTTCCGGGGCGGCCGCTTCCACTCGGCGGGCTCCATCCGATCACGAGAACGGAGCGGGCCATCGTGTCCGCCTTCGCCACGATGGGGTTCCACGTGATCGAGGGGCCCGAGGTGGAACTCGAGTACTACAACTTCGAGGCGCTCCGGATTCCCGCCGATCATCCGGCGCGGGACGCCATGGACACGTTCTATCTGGACGGTCCCGACGGCGCCGCGCCACTCCTCCTGCGCACGCACACCTCGCCGAACCAGATCCGCTACATGGAACGGCACGACCCGCCCATCCGGCTCATCGCCCCGGGGCGCACGTACCGGAACGAGGCGACCGACGCCACCCACGAGTGGATGATCACCCAGACGGAAGTCCTGGCGGTGGACCGCGGACTCACGCTCGCCCACCTGAAGGGGACGCTCTACGAGTTCGCCCGGCATCTCTTCGGAGAGGAGCGGGAGATTCGCTTCCGTTGCGACTACTTCCCGTTCGTGGAGCCCGGGGTCGAGGTCTCGATCAGCAGTCCCGACGGCTGGATCGAGATCCTCGGGGCCGGCATGGTGCATCCCGAAATCCTGGCGAACATGGGGTACGACCCGGAGGTCCACACCGGGTTCGCGGCGGGACTCGGTGTCGAGCGGATCGCGATGCTCCGGCACGGGATCCGGGACATCCGCCGCTTCTACGAGAACGACCTGCGCTTCCTGCGCCAGTTCTGACCGCCCGCTTCAGGAGCCCGTTCCCATGCGCGTCCCCCTCCGTTGGCTCGAGACCATGGTGCCGCTCCCGGAGGACGTCGAGGCGCTGGCGCACCGGCTGACCCTGGCGGGCCTCGAGGTCACCGACATCGAACGAACGGGCGGCGACTGGGACCGGGTGGTCGTCGGGCGGGTGCTGGAAGTGCGCCCCCACCCGGATGCCGATCGCCTGCGGCTGGTCACGGTGGACAAGGGCGGGGAGCGCCAGACGGTCGTCTGCGGCGCCTCGAACGTGGCCGCCGGCCAGGACATCGCGTTCGCCTCGGAGGGGGCGATGCTCACCGACCCGCGGACCGGAACCCCGCGCAAGCTGAAGAAGTCCCGCATCCGGGGGGTGGTCTCCGGCGGGATGGTGTGTTCGGAAGCGGAACTGGGCCTCTCCGCTGCCCACGAGGGAATCCTGGTTCTAGACACCTCCCGCCCGCCGGGGACGCCGCTCTCCGATGTCCTCGGCGACCGGGTCTACGTGTTCGATCTCACCCCGAACCGGGCGGACGCGCTGTCCGTGCTGGGGGTGGCGCGCGAGGTCTCGGCGCTCACCGGCGCTCCCCTGACTCCACCGGAGACCGCGACCCCGAGGCCGGGTCCCGCCATCGAGGGACGCGCCGCGGTCGAGATCGCCGCTCCCGACCTGTGCCGCCGCTTCACGCTCGCGCTCATCGAGGACGTCGAGATCGCCCCCTCGCCCGCCTGGATGCAGGAACGGCTGACCGCCGCCGGGATGCGGCCCATCAACAACCTGGTGGACATCACGAACTACGTGATGCTGGAGTTGGGTCAGCCGGTCCACGCGTTCGACTACGACACGGTGCGCGACGGGCGCATCATCGTGCGGCGGGCGGCGCCGGGGGAAACGCTGACCACGCTGGACGGCAGGACGCGGCGACTCGACCCGGACCGGCTGGTGATCGCCGATCCCGGCGGGGCCATCGCGCTGGCCGGCGTGATGGGGGGGATCGAGACCGAGATCACCGATTCCACCCGGAACGTCCTGCTGGAGGTCGCGAACTTCGAGCCCGCGGGCGTGCGGCGTACCGCCCGGGCCTTCGACCTGCTCTCCGACGCCGCCCGGCGCTTCGCCTGGGGTCTGCCCCCCGAGATGCCGGAGGTCGCCTCCGCCCGCGTCTGCCGGCTGCTCGCGGAGTACGCGCGAGGACGCGTCGCCGCGGGCATGGTGGATTCCTGGCCGGTGCGCGAACCCGGGGTCACCATCGAGTTGCGCCGCTCGCGGGTCCCCCAGGTCCTCGGCATGGAGGTACCCCGGCCGGCGGTGCGGGCGGCGCTCGACGGCCTCGGATTCGAGGTGGAGGAGAACGACGACACGCTGACCGTCGGCGTTCCTTACTGGCGCCGGGACGTGCGGGTCCCGGACGACCTGGTGGAAGAGGTCGCGCGCATCACGGGGTACGACGACCTGCCGGCGGCGCCGCTCGCCGGGGCCATTCCCCATCATCCGCCGCTCCCCGCCCGCGACCTGCGCGAACGGGTCCGGGATCTCGCCGCCGAAGCCGCGCTCTACGAGGTACAGACGTACTCGCTGCTGTCGGATGCCGACCTCGCGGCGGTGACCCCGCCGGAGCTGCGCGACACGCCCCTCATCAAGGTCCGGAACCCCCTCGGAGAGGCCCGCGACACCCTGCGGACGTCGCTTCGTCCCGGGATCCTGCGCGCCGCCGCCTCGAACGTGGCCCGGGGCGCCCGGGCCGTGCGGCTGTACGAGGTCGGAAGGTCGTATCACCCCTCCGGCAGCGACGACGGCCGCCCGGAGGAACGGGAGGCGGCGGTCGGGCTCGTCGCGGGGGTCCAGTTCGACCGTTTCGGCAGCCCGACCGAAACCGGACTCGACTTCTACGACGCCAAGGCGACCCTCGAACATGTCCTCGCCGGGCTTCGAGTCTCCGCGGATTTCCGGCCGGTGGCCGCTTTCGGTCTGCTCGAGGGACGGACGGCGGAAGTCTCGGTAGAGGGGAGCGCCGTCGGCGTCCTCGGTCAGGTCCACCCCGAAACCGCGGCCGTCTTCGGAGTCGGGCAGGACGCCTTCCTGTGGGATTTGGACCTCTCGGCCCTGCTGGAGGCCGCCCCGGGGATGACCAAGCCGCCGGCCGCCGTCCCGTTGCCGCGTCATCCGTCCGCCGTCGAGGACTTCGCGCTGTTGGTGGGGCCGGAACTGCTGGCCCAGGACCTCGTGCGGGAGGCGCTCGGACATCCCCTCGTCGTGGAGGCGCGGGTCTTCGACGACTACCGGCTCGAGGATTCCGGCGCCGAGGGCGAAGCGGGGGAGGCGAGGCGGTCGCTCGGCATCTCCGTCCGCTACCAGGCCCGCAACCGGACGCTGAACGAGAACGACATTGCCAAGGTGCGGCGCACCATCCTGAAGCGGTTCAAGGCCAACCACGGTGCGGTCGTCCGGGAACGCGCCTGAACCCACGCACCTCCCGGCCGGCCTGGTGGCCGCGTCGGCGGCCATGCGTTCGCTGCTCGAGGAAGCGGCGCGCGTGGCCCGTTTCGACGTGCCGGTGCTGATCGAAGGGGAGACGGGTTCGGGCAAGGAGCTGCTCGCCCGGTACGTGCACGGCCGGAGCCCGCGGCGGGACCGCCCGCTGGTGGCGGTGAACTGCGGCGCGCTGCCCGACGGGCTGCTGGAGGCGGAGTTCTTCGGCCACGCCCGGGGCGCGTTCACCGGCGCCGAATCCGCCCGCGCGGGCCTGCTGGAGGCCGCCGACGGGGGCACGCTGTTCCTGGACGAGGTGGGGGAGCTCTCGCCGGGCGGACAGGCGACCCTGCTCCGGGTGCTTCAGGAGCGGGAGTTCCGGCGGATCGGAGAGACTCGGGTGCGGCGCTCCGACTTCCGCCTGATCGCGGCGACGCACCGGCCGCTCGCCGAGCTCGCCGCCGCGCGGGAGTTCCGCCGGGACCTCTTCTACCGGCTGCGGGTCGTCCGGCTGCGCCTGCCGCCGCTGCGGGAACGGCGAGCGGAGATTCCCGAGCTTGCCGCCGCCCTCCTGACGCGGCTCGCCCGCCGGCATCGTCTCGCACCCGCGCGGCTGTCGGCGGACGCCCTCGAGGCGCTCGTCCGCCGCGACTGGCCGGGGAACGTCCGCGAACTGGAATCGGTCCTCGCCGAGGCGCTCATGCGCCGGCCCGGAATCCGCGTGATCGGTCCCGAGATGGTGGCCGGAGAGGGCGGCGAGACGTCCGGCCCAGCGCCCGCGGCGCCGGATCCGCTCCACGCGGTGATGGAGATCCGCAGGCTGGCGCTCGCCCGGGCGGCCTTCGAGCGGCTCGTCCTGCTGCGGGCGCTGCGCCGCGCCGCCGGGAGCCGGGTCCGCGCCGCCCGCGAGCTGGGCATCTCCCGGCAGAGCCTCTGGCAAAAGCTGAGACGGCACGGGATCCCGTAAGGGCACGCCGGTTTGGAACGCCGGCTTCAGCCGGCACACCCCGCCGGAGGCGGGCGGCGGGAAGGACCTCATTCGCCGCGATGGCGCCGGGGGTCCCCTGTGGGTGCGCCCTGCAGGGACAGCTATGCGCCCTTCCGCTGCGCACAGCGCAGCGGGTGCCGGCTGAAGCCGGCGTTCCAAGCCGTTCCGCCGTCTCGTTCACCGGCGGCACGCAAAGTGGGGGAGGGAAGCTGGAGGTTCCCATACGCTACCCGGCTTCACCTGTCCGGAGATTCCGCATGACGCACCGCATCCCTCTTCTGCTGGTCCTGAGTCTCGCGCTCGCCACGGTCCCGGCCGCCGCCCAGGACGCCGGGGAAACCGTTCCCGTCATGGACGACCTGCCGCTCCGCTCCATCGGACCCGCGGTGATGGCGGGGAGGGTCTCCGACCTCGCGGTCGTGCCCGGACGCCCCTGGGAGTTCTACGCGGCCACCGCCTCGGGAGGCCTGTTCCGGACCCGGAACAACGGCGCCACCTGGGACTCCATCTTCGACCACTTCACCACCACCTCCATCGGCGCGATCGCGCTCTCCCCGTCCGATCCGGCGACCGTCTGGGTGGGCACCGGCGAGCCGGCGAACCGGCAGAGTTCCTCCTTCGGCGACGGGGTGTACGTCTCCTTCGACGGTGGGGACACCTTCCGCCACGCCGGCCTCGAGGAGTCCGAGCACATCGGGCGGATCGTCGCCGATCCCGACCGGCCGCGGCGCGCCTTCGTGGCCGCGGTGGGGCCGCTCTGGCGTTCCGGCGGCCAGCGCGGCGTCTTCCGCACCGAAGACGGCGGCGCGACCTGGGAGCACGTGCTCGACATCTCCGCCGACACCGGGGTGGTGGACCTCGAGATGGACCCCCGGAATCCGGCCATCCTCTACGCCGGCGCCTACACCCGCCGCCGGACCCCGTGGGGCTTCAACGGCGGCGGTCCCGAGGGCGGCATCTTCCGGACGACCGACGGCGGCGATACCTGGGAACGTCTCGAGGACGGGCTCCCCGAGGGTCCGCTCGGCCGGATCGGACTGGAGATCGCCGGCTCCAATCCGTTGAGCGTCTTCGCGCTGGTCGAGCACCGGACGGCCTCGGGTCTCTATCGCTCCCGCGACCGCGGCGCCTCCTGGGAGCGGATTTCGGACCTGAACCCGCGCCCCATGTACTACTCGCACGTCGAGGTGGACCCCACGGACATCCGGCGGGTCTACGTGCTCGGCTCGCAGTTCCACGTGTCCGAAGACGAAGGGCGCACCTTCTCGACCAACCGGGACATGACCCCGACCTACGACATCGGGGTCCACGGCGACCACCACGCGCTCTGGATTGATCCGGAGGCCCCCGAACACCTGCTGCTCGGAAACGACGGCGGCATCTACGAGTCGTGGGACCGGGCGGTGACCTGGCGGAAGATCAACAACATCCCGCTCACCCAGTTCTACGCGATCTCGCTGGACCTGGAGACGCCGTACAACATCTACGGCGGGGCGCAGGACACCCACTCCTGGGTGGGCCCCTCCGCCACCCGCAACCAGGCCGGGATCCTGAACAGCGACTGGCGGCAGACGAACTTCGGTGACGGGATGGACCAGGAAGCGATTCCCCGGGAGCCCGGGATCGCTCTCGCGTCCTCCCAGAACGGCAACCCCGTGCGGATCGACACCGCCACCGGAAACCGGACCACGGTCCGCCCCTTCCCCGACGAGGACGAGGACCGCTACCGCTTCCACTGGCTCTCGCCGATGGCCTCTTCGCACCACACGCCGGGGCGCCTCTACTTCGGCGGCAACCGGCTGTTCCTGTCCGACGATCTCGGCAGCCAGTGGCGCGCCACCGAGGACCTGACGCTGCGCGAGGACCGGAGCGAGCTTCCCATCCTGGGGGTGCTCCCCGCCGAAGGGATGCTCTCCATGCACGACGGGGTGAGCGACTGGGGCACCCTCACCACGCTCGCGGAATCGCCGCTGGTTCCCGGCCTCATCTACGTCGGCTCCGACGACGGGCGGGTGGCCCGTTCCGACGACGACGGCCACACCTGGGAGTTCCTGGAAGCCAACCTGCCGCTCGAGGCGCTCCGGGCCACGATCAGCCGCGTCACCCCGTCGGCCCACGAGGAGGACCGCCTCTACGTGGCGGTGGACCGCCACCACCTCGGCGACTTCGCCCCCTACGTCTTCGTGTCCGAGGACCGGGGCGCCAGCTTCGCCCCGATCGGTGCGGGACTGCCGCGGGGATGGGTCAACGACATCGTCGAGCACCCCCAGGGCGAGAACCTGTTGGTGGCGGGCACCGAGGTCGGCGCGTTCCTGTCCTTCGACCGGGGCGGTTCCTGGGTACGGGTGGGCGGAGGACTCCCCCACGTCCCCGTGGATGACGTCGAGATCCATCCGCGCGAGCGGGACCTCGTGCTCGGCACCCACGGGCGCTCCATCTACATCCTGGACGACAGCGCCCCCCTCGCCTGGCGCGATCCGGAAACCGCCACCGCCGAACTCTTCGAACCCCGGCCGGCGTCCGTCTTCCTGCCCTGGAAGCACGAGAGCTACGAGGGGCAGGCGCGCTACGCGGGGGAGAACCCCCCGGCCGGCGCGCTGCTGACCGTGTTCCGTCCCGAGGGCGACGGGCCGGCGGAGCGGGCGCTCGAGATCCGGGATCCATCGGGCGAGGTGGTCGCGCGTCGCGCGGTCGAGGCGCGATCCGGCTTCCAGCGGATCGTCTGGGACCTGCGGGCGGGCGCCGCGCCGGACGAAGCGCGGGGCGCCTGCGCCTCACCTCCTCCCCGGGTTCCCACCGGGACGTACGAGGTTCGCCTGACCGGCGACGGGGAGACCCCGCCGGTTCCGCTCGAAGTCCGGCTCGACCTTTCGGTCACGGTGAGCGAGGCCGCGTATGACCAGCGCGCCGCCTTCCTCGCGGAGATTCACGGCGTGATGCGCGCATCGTGCCGGGCGGCCGCGGCTGCCGGAGATCCGGAGGGTCTGTCCGACGCCGCGCGCGACGCCCTCCGGCAGCTCCGGCCGGGCGGCGGCTTCCGGAATCCGTCCACGCTGGCCCGTCTCGGCCGGTTGTACGGCGAGTTCACCGGCGACGACGTCCGGCAGGGGACACTGGATGCCCCCACCATCGTCCATCGCCGGCGGTTCGAGCGCCTGCGCGCCCGGCTGAACGAGGCGATGGAGACGGTTGCGGGAGGTCGCTAGGCATCATCCGTCGGAGTCCCACCAGCCGGCAGAGCGACGCTGCCATCCGCGCGGGTTCCGCGCTCCCGCGCGGGTGCCGGCTGAAGCCGGCGTTCCAAACCGGCGTCGGCCAGCACCGCCGCGGTGCGGTGGGGGCGTGCTGCCGCGTCCAGAGCCCGGATGGAGGCGGCGAGGCGGGGCAGGTCTTCGGGGCGGTCCACGTCCCAGTGGCCGGCGAGTTCGCTGAACCCCAGGCCGGCGCGCCGGGCCGCTTGGGAGGTGGCCTCGCGGACGGCCCCGGTGCCCCACGGAATGCCGGCGAACAGGGATTCGACCGCCGCCGGCGGGGCCCGGTCGAGCGCGAGGCCGATCAGGACGTAGCCGCCGTCCTCGGCGGGGGCGAGGAGCGCGTCCCGGTCCGCGAGGCCGGAGAACGCGGCCTCCACCAGCGGCAGCGGGAGCAGGGGAGCGTCGGAGCCGATGATGGCGAGGCGTGCGGCTCCGTCCCGCCG
The DNA here is from genome assembly GCA_963555995.3 of Vicinamibacteria bacterium. GTDB lineage: Bacteria > Acidobacteriota > Vicinamibacteria > Marinacidobacterales > Marinacidobacteraceae > Marinacidobacterium. The sequence goes on from OY821641.1 coordinate 824,774, forward strand.
CGCCTCCCGGGCGGCGCGGGCGAGCCGCTCGCCGAGGTCCCCGGGACCCTGGCTGGTGACGGTCCAGCCCTTCGGGATCTCCAGGGCTCCGGCCGGGAACCGGCCGTCGTGACGGACTTCCAGCGAGAGCGGCGGGGCTTCTTGGGCGGCGGCGCCCAAGGTGTGATCCAGCCGTTCGAGAAGGTCTTCGGTCATCGCCCGCTGGAGCGATGCCGCCTGGTCCGGCGTGAGGGGGGGGATGAGCCGGGTCTTGGCGGCGCCGGGAACGGGGATCCGCGTGAAGACGGAGAGGCGGCGCGGAGAGGTGGGACCGGCCGGGATGCCGGGCGTGTTCGTCATGGCTGGGCGCCTCAAGCCGTACGCGGCGTGGCCGTGGTGGGGTTGCGCCGCCCGCCGCGCACCAGTGGCTGTGGAAATGCAGTCCTGCGGGTTGGCCAACAGCCGTGATGGCGCTGCCGTCTTGGAACGCCGGCTTCAGCCGGCACAGCGGCCCGCAGGGCCGCGGGCGGTGCGTCGCTACCCCGGATGCGTTGGCGCGGGCAGGCTGGCCATCCGGGCGGATGGGGTCCGTCGCGGCGCCCGCCTTCGGCGGGCTGTGCCGGCTGAAGCCGGCGTTCCAAGCCGTTCAGTTGCCGACCCGGGCCTCCGCCGCACCCGCGTTCCCCATGTCGTCCTCGACCTTCACCACGACGGATCCGGCGTTCGCCGGGAAATCGTCGAGGCGCGCGTCGTAGTCCTCGATCGGGGAGTCGGCGATCCCGTCCACGGGCCGCACCACCCGCGCGGGGCCGCCGTCCACGGAGACGGAGGCGCGCCGGATCGGGCTGCCGGCGTCGCTCGCGCGGAAGCGGATGCCGCCGTCCGCCGTGACCGTGAGGTCCGAAATCACCGGCGGCGTGTTGTCCACCGTGAAGGGCCGGCTGGTGCGGCTTCCGGTGAGCGTCTCGCCGGAAGGGTTGTCGGGAGAGTCCTCGGCCTCCACACGGAGTTCGTAGCGGCCGTCGGGCATCGTGGAGGTGTCCCAGGCGACGATGGTCTCCGACAGTCCGGACCGCAGGGGCTGCCACGGCACGTCGCCCTGACGCCGCACCGAGATCCGGTAGCGGAGCCGGTCGTCGTTGGGGTCGTCCGCCCGGAAGGTGGCGGTACGTACCCCGTGGAGGTAGAGCTGGCGCCCGCTTCCCGCGGGGAGTGCGGAACCCGATTGGCCCCGGCGGGCGGCATCGGTCATCTCCGGCCGGCGCTCCATCCCCTGGAGGCGGGGCGCCGAGGTGTTCAACATTTCCTCGAACGCGAGTCCGGGGGGGTGGAGGGTGATCCCGGTCACCCGGGGGGCCAGGTTCACGGGGAGGTACGCCGCTTCGAGCGACGCCAGCTCCGGAGAGGAACTGCCGTCCGAACGCAGGGTGGCCCGCCACTGCAGGAAGCGCGCGGCGGGGCTCGCGATGGCGGCGTCCGCCGCGGCGGACACCCAGTCGCTCCAGGTCTCGTCCGGCTCCGCCGAGTTCCCGGTGCGGGTCTCGACGCCCACCGCGGAACCGGGAGGCGTCCGCACCTCCCAGGAGATGCGTCCGAAACGGGCTGCGCCGCCGGCGTCCAGAACGCGCGAGCGATAGGCGCCCTCGGTGCGCGGGGAGGCGGAGAGTTCGAGCACCCTCCCCGGATTCGAGGCGCCCAGCAGGGTGACGCCTCCCTCCGAGACCGCCGCGGTGACCGCTTCCGAATCCACGCGGAACAGGAGCGTGACCTCGCCGTCGCGCGTGAGGCGGTACACCCGCCCGCGGTCGCCGGTGCCGAGGAGGAGACGTTCGTCGCGGAGCATCGCGAGGGACAGCGGCCGGTCGCGGCCCGACTCCCAGATCGTCCGGGCCGCCCCGCTCGGCGCGATGCGGTAGAGCGCGCCCATCACGCCGTTCGCCGAGGTGGCCGCCGGTCCCGGCGACGGGACCGGACCCGCGGCGGCGAGCACCCGGAAGGACGTCGTGGCCACCACTCCCGCACTCACCGGAGAGGGCTCGGAGGGCGGCGGCGCCGCACCGGCGGCCGCCGCGCGACCCGGGGATGCCGCGACCGCCGCGGCGAAGACCTCACCCGCGGCGTTCAGCGCCAGGGCGCGGATCTCCGCGAGGGGACTGTCGTAGAGCGCCATCGCCCCCGATTCGCCGGCGATCCGGAAGACGATGCCGGAAGGTTCGGTTCCGAGGTGGATCGTTCCGTCCGGGGCGCGATGGAGCGCGGTCACGTTCTCCTCGCTGGTGGTGAAGATGGTCTCCGCGCTTCCCGAAGGTTGCACGCGGATCACGGAGCCGGGCATGCCGGTGGCCACCAGCAGGCTGCCTCCCGGTTCGGGGACGATCGCCCAGATGTAACGGGCCTCCGGCTGGTGGAAGACCCCGCGCTCCCCTCCGGGCAGGATGCGCTGCACGCTCCCCCCCGGCGCGGTCGCGAAATAGACGGCGCCGTCGGCGCCCACCGCCACCGCGTGGATTCCGACTTCTCCGGTGTCGGCCAGTACCTCGGAGGCGCCCTGCCGGACGCGGATCAGGGTTCCCTGGGCGCCTCCGCCCGCGATGACTCCCCCGGAACCGTCGGAAGCCACCGACCAGATGAAGGGCTGCTCGGACTCGTGGAGGCTCCTGAGGGCCGGCGCCAGCCGGACCTGGCCCTCCGGGCCGATGCTCACGCCGTCGCTCTCTCCGGCGAGGAAGTCTCCCGAGGTCTCGAAGCGCCAGAAATCCCGGTTCCCGGCGAAGGCCCATCCCGCCGCGGATGCGAGGAGAAGCGCGGCCAGCACGCGGCGGCGTCCCGCTTCCCGGCGCCGGGACCGGACGCGCACCGTCACCTGGCCTCCACCTGCAGGGTCAGTTGCCGCGACCCGCTCACCGTGGCGTCGAAGTCGAGGTGCCCTTCCCAGAGGACCGACGCCGGCAGCTCCCGGGTCAACCCGCCGGAGGAGTCCCGCGAGACCACCGAGCGTACGCTCGGCGGCAGCGACGGCAGGTACTCGCCGCCCACCACCGCCGCGCTGCGGCCCGATCCCACGAGCCGCACGTAGAGGCGGCTCTGCCGGCGGTGGCGGCTGATGGCCCGGTAGATCTGTTCCACGCGGGCCGGAGTGCCGGTGACGCCCTGGCGCTGGTCGGAGAGCGCCACCGAGAGGGCGTCCGCCACCAGCAGCGTCAGGCGGCTCCCCGCGGCGCTCCGGGGTATCGGCACCTCCAGTTCCCGGGTCGCCTCCGCTCCCCGGAAATCCCTGAGCGCGACCCGGAGGGTGGCCGTCCCTCCCGGGCGGACCCGCGAAGAGCGGAGCCAGGCGCGGCTGAGGGTGGCCGCCTGCGCCTCCTCGCTCGCGGAGATGTCCACCTCGATGTCCCGCACCGGGATCCGTTCCACGGGGTTGCCGAGCAGCAGGGCCACGGGGGCCGCCACCAGCGCGGCGGCACCCGTCAGGACGCCGGCGGCTCCGGAGGCGAAGACGTCCTCGACCGCGAGCGTGCGCCCGTCCCCGACACCGATGCGGGCGCCGAGCCGGATGGTCTGCGTCCCCAGGGGCCGCTCTTCCTGGGAAAGGACGGCCACCAGGGCGGAGAACGCCAGCGCGGGGCTGTAGAGGTCGTGATCCACGATCTCGAGGTCGTAGTCGCGGCGGCCGCCGCGGCTCCCCTCGACCCGGATCCGCAGCGGGATGGTGCGGGCGCGGGCGCCCAGGCGGCCCCGGACTCCGGTGGCCCGGTCCTGTTGCCACACGCCGATCGGCTCCCCGGCGCTCGTGATGCGGAACGAGTTGGAGAGCGAAGCCACGTTGGCTTCCACCCGCGCCGCCTGCATCGGGATGGAGATGGTGCCGAGACCGGTGAAGGGATGGCCGAAGGCGAACACCTCGCCGGTGGCCTCGTCCACGTGGGTGACGGTGCCGCTCGCCATCAGCACCAGGTCGCCCCCGATGAGGGTGGCGCCCACCGGGCTGCCGGGTTCCAGCGGGGAAGCCCCCGTCTGCGGCGCCCTGCCGGACATCGCCGCTCCGGTGAAGCCCCCGGGCGACAGCTCCATCCCGAGCTGACGGAAGAGGGGGGCCACGATCCGGTGTGCGGCAGGGCTCAGGCCGCTGGCGGCGACCGGCGTCCGGATGGGGAGCAACTGCCGGCCGTCGCGCTCGATGCCGACCTCCGGGACCGGCGCCGGGTCGAAGGACGGCTCCCCGGCGGGCGAGAACCGGAGCGCCGGTGCCGCCGCGGCGCCCGGCCCGGCTCCCGCGCCCAGCGGCATCTCGGTGAACCGGACCATTTCCTCGAACGGCGTGATGCCGCAGATGGGATCCCGGGCGAAGGGGAAGGCGTACGCCACCGCGCCGAGGAGCCGTCCGTCCACGTAGACCGGGCTGCCGCTCATCCCCTGCATGACGCCGGTGTGGGCGAGGGGGCCGCCGGAGAGGTTGGCGAGCACGATGCTGCGGCCCGGCATCGCGCCGTCCAGCACCCCGACGATCTCCACCCCGAAGCTCTCGACTTCCTCGCCGGCGAAGACGGTGCGGCCCTCGCCGACCATTCCCGGCCGCACTTCGTCGAGCGGCAGGATCGGGGTCTGGGCGGCGGCCGGGAGTGCGCCGCCCGCCAACGCGGCGAGCAGGCGCCCAATCGCAAGGTGGGTTCTCAAGGCGAGATCTCGGAAGGGCGGAATGCTACCGCCGCATCCCATCCCGCTCGCGCGGCGGAGTGCGGACGCCCCGCGGGGAAGACGTGGGGAATCGCCTCTAGCCGGCGCCGGTCACGCTCGACCGGCGCTCCGCCCCTGTGCGGAGGGGCCGCGAGAGTGGCCGGCGAAGCGCCGGGCGCCGGCCTGCGGCCAGCGCGTGCCGGCCTGGAGGCCGGCGTTCCCGAGGAGCCTGCGGCGCAGGCTCCTAAGGCGCTTCCCCGGCGACCGACAGCGGGCGCGCGACCCGGTAGCAGCGATCCATCCACTCGTCGTACCGGGCGCTCATGCCCGCGCCGTCAAGCGCATTCTCGTAGCCCCGCTCCGGGTTGAGCAGGAAGCTGAACGCGCGGTAGTGCTCGTCACAGGTGTCGGCCAGGTACTGGGATTCGGCCCCGGCGAGCCGGCCCCGGACGCGGTCCACGCCGTCCTGGGTGGTGTCGCCGTCCATCATCGCCACCGACACCAGGACCACCAGGACCTGCATGCACTCCTGGTAGGCCACCAGTTCGACCGACTGGCGGAGCTGGTCCCGATACTGGATGGGGATCTGCTGCCCCGCGGTGTTGGCGAGTACCGTGCAGGTGGCGCGCAGCGGGAGTTCGCCGCCGGGAAGGTCCGTTGGATGCGCCTGCTGGTCCTGTGGGAGCATCGTCTGGATCGTCGTACAGCCGAGTCCGGCCGACAGGAAGAGGGAGAGGGTGAGTCTCAGGATCCGTTTCTCCTTCCGCAGCGGAGCCGCAAGCATTCGACGTGCCAGCGGGCACCCCGGGTGCCGCGGAGGTCCCGAGTCCTACACTCTCCGCTGTCCCGCGCCATGTCCGACCGCTATTCCCGCCAGACCCTCTTTGCCGGCATCGGCCCGGAGGGGCAGGAACGCCTGGCGCGCGGCCGCGTGCTCGTGGTGGGGGCGGGGGCGCTCGGCTCCGCCGCGCTGGACATGCTCGTGCGGGCCGGCGTCGGGACGGTCCGGTTCGTGGATCGGGACACGGTGGAGACCTCCAACCTGCAGCGGCAGTCGCTGTACGACGAAGAGGACGCCCGCGAGGGGATCCCGAAAGCGGAGGGAGCGCGCCGGAGACTGGCGGCGGTGAACCCCGAGGTGGCGCTCGAACCGCGGGCGCTCGATCTCCACGCCGGGAATGTCCGCGAGGTCATGGCGGGCACCGACCTCGTTCTCGACGCCACCGACAACTTCGAGACCCGGTACCTCATCAACGATGCCGCCGTCGCCACCGGGACTCCCTGGATCTACGCCGCCTGCGTCGGCAGCTACGGGATGACCCTCACCGTGCTTCCGGGGCGCACCGGATGCCTCCGGTGCGTGGTTCCCGACATCCCGCCTCCCGGCGCGTCCCCGACCTGCGACACCGCGGGCGTGATCGCCCCGGCGGTGCAGGCGGTCGCCTCCTACGCGGTCACCGAGGCGCTGAAGCTGCTGGCCGGGCGGGAGGAGGACCTCGCGACCGGCATCTGGCACCTCGACGTCTGGGAGCGGACGGCCTACCGCATGGACATCGGGGAGCCGGACCCCGACTGTCCGGCCTGCGGCCGGCGCGAGTTCCCCTTCCTCGAAGGGGACGCGAGCGGAGCGCTGCTGACGCTCTGCGGGAGGAACGCGGTGCAGGTGCGGCCCGCCGCCCCGCCGGCCCCGAACGGCGCCGGCCCGGAGTTCCTGGAACAGTTGGGCGGCCGCCTCGCCGAACTGCCCGAGGTTCGCGGAACCCTGCGGTTCACGAGCCACCTCCTGCAGTTCGAGGTCGCCGGCCGCCGCCTGGTGGTCTTCCCGGACGGGAGGACGATCGTGCACGGCAGCGGCGATCAGGCGGAAGCCAGAACGCTGGTGTCACGCTACATCGGGAATTGACCATGGCTTCCAGCGATTCCCTGCTTCGCGCGCCGGCGGGTGCGATTACCCATGTGGGCGACGCGGCGCGCCGCCGCCGAACGGTGGAAGCGACCGCCGCGGGGGTGTTTCGCGGCTGGGGTTACGAGGAGGTCCTGCTGCCGCTCTTCGACCACGCGGAGGTCTTCGCCCGCGGCGGCGGGCGCTGGTCGGAGCGGTCCAGCTACCGGTTCACCGAGGGCGGGGACCTGCTCGCCCTCCGCGCCGACTTCACCGCGCTGGCGGCGCGGGCCGCCGTCACCCGGCTGCCCCGGGAGGCGGAGCGGCTCTTCTACCGCGGCGAGGTCGTCCGCCGGCCGGGCCGGGGACTCGGCCCGTCGGCGTTCCGGGAAGTGGGCGTCGAGCACTTCGCGGCGGGGACCGGCGCCGATCTGGAGATCCTGCTGGTGGCCCTCGAGGTCCTCGAACGCCTCGAGGTGGACGGGTTCGTGTTCACCCTCGGCCACGCCGGTTTCCCGCTGGGGCTGCTCGACGAAGCGCTTCCCGAGGGTTCCGGTCGGGACGAACGGCGCGCGGAGGCGCTCCGGGGCCTCTGGCGGCGCGATCCGTCCCGGATCCGGGCCGCACTCGGCGAGCGGGCGGGTCCGCTGGTCGAAGCGCTCGGGTTGTTCGGCGGGCCGGGAGTTCTGGAGGAGGCGCGGAAACGCCCGCTTCCCGACGGGGCCGGGGCGGCGGTGGAGCGGTTGGGCGCGATCCTCCGGGTGCTGGAGGATCTGGAACTCGCCGGCCGGTTCCGTTTCGACCTGGCCGAACTCCGGGGCTTCGACTACTACACGGGGCTCATCTTCGAGGTGCACGCTCCCGGGGCCGGGCAGGAGATCGGGGGAGGGGGCCGCTACGACGACCTGCTCGCCAACTTCGGCGACCCGCGCCCCGCCGTCGGTTTCTCGCTCTCGGTGGACCGGATCGCCGGAATCCTGCCGGAATCTTCGGATGCCGGGCAGGGCGCGACCGAATCCGTCGCCCGCGGACCCGATACCCGGAGCGGGCTGGCGGCGCGCTTCCGGGCCGCGCGGGCCGCCCGCGCCGGTGGCTCCGCGGTCCGCTTCGAACCTCCGTCCTGACCAAGCGCGGACCGCGCCCCCGGGCAGCCCGCGCGGCGGGCGCATCCCCCTAGAATCCCCGCTCACCCATGGACCCCCCGCTCGTCGCCGCCCTCCCCACGGGGCGGCTGCTGCGGGCGGTGGCCGGGCTGCTCGGGCGCGCCGGAGTGCCTCTGCCCGAGGGGAGCGCCGACCGCCGCCTGCGCCTCCGGGACGACGGGATGGAGGTGCTGTTCGCGAAGGACCGCGACGTCCCCATCTACGTCGAGCACGGGGTGGCCGACTTCGGGGTGGTCGGCCGCGACATCCTGGAAGAAGCGCCCGCGCATATCTACGAGCCGCTCGACCTCGGGGTGGGCCGCTGCCGCATGGTGGTCGCCCGTCCGGCGGCCCGGCCGCTTCCCGAGCCGCCGCTGCGGGTGGCGACGAAGTATCCGTCCGTTGCGGCCCGCCACTTCGGCGGGCGCGGCGCGCCCATCGAGCTGATCCGGCTCTCCGGCGCCATCGAACTGGCCCCCGCGATGGATCTCGCCGACGCCGTGGTGGACCTGGTCGAGACCGGCGCGACGCTCCGGGACAACGGTCTGGTAGAAGAGGAGACGCTCTTCGAGAGCACCGCGCGGGTGGTGGTGAATCGCGCCTCCTTCCGGCTTCGCGGGTCGGCGCTCCAGGGGTGGCTCCGGCGTCTCGAAACCGCCACGGAGGGAGGATGAGCGGCGGGGACCCCCGGTCTCCCTTCGCGGTCCCGCTCTTCGAGGGCGCCGCCGCCTGGCGGGCCGATCCGCGGCGAGCCCGGTCGGGAGGAAACGGCGCCGGCGAGGGGGTTCGCGCCGCGACGGCGGCCATCGTCGAGCGCGTGCGGTGCGAAGGCGACGAGGCGCTCGTCGCCCTGGCGCAGCGGTTCGAAGCGCCCGATTTCGATGCCTCCCGGCTCCGGGTGTCCCGGGAGGAGCTCGTGAAGCGCGCGGGCGACGCCGGACCGGAGGAGCAGGCGCTGCTCCGGCGAACCAGGGACCGCATCGCCGCCTACCACGAACGCCAGCGGGAGATCTCGTTCCGGATGGACCTCGGAGACGGCTCGCGTCTCGAGTGGAGACCGCGCCCGATCGCGGCCGCCGGGGTGTATGTCCCGGGCGGGGCCGCCGTCTATCCGTCCACCGTGCTGATGACCACGGTCCCGGCCGCGGTCGCCGGGGTCCCGCGGATCGCGCTCGCGACACCTCCCGGCGCGCTCGAACGCAGCCCGGTGCTCGCGGCCGCGGTCCTCGCGGCCGGAGTCCACGAGGTGTACCGCATCGGCGGCGCGCAGGCCATTGCCGCCTTCGCCTTCGGGACGGCTTCGGTCCGCCGGGTGGACAAGGTGGTGGGTCCGGGGAACGCCTACGTCGCCGAGGCCAAGCGCCAGCTCGGCCAGTTCATCGGAACGGATGCGTTCGCCGGCCCCTCCGAGGTCGTGGTGCTCGCCGACGAGACCGCCCGGGCGGACTGGGTGGCCGCCGATCTCCTTGCCCAGGCCGAGCACGGTTCCGGCGAGGAGCGGGCCATCCTGGTCACCACCTCGCGCGAACTCGGTCGTGCGGTGGTGTCCGAGCTCATCCGCCAGGCCGAAGGGCAGCCGAACGCGGAAACGATGGCCCGCGCGCTCGCCCGTCACGGAGCGGTGGTGGTCGCCCGGGATCTGGAGGAGGCGGTCGAGGTCGCGGAGGAGATCGCGCCCGAGCACCTCGAAGTGATGACCCGGGACCCCGAGGCGCTTGCCGGCCGCTTCCCGAGCGCGGGGGCGGTCCTGCTGGGCGACCACTCGCCGGTTGCGGCCGGGGACTACGGGGCCGGCCCCAATCACGTCCTGCCGACCGGCGGCGCCGCCCGCTTCGCCTCGCCGCTCTCGGTCGGCGATTTCCTCAAGCGGCAGAGCGTCCTCCGCTACGGGGAACGGACTCTCGCGTCGCTCCGGAAGGATTTCGAGCGCTTCGCCCGCATCGAGGGATTCGAGGCCCACGCCCGGTCCGTCGCCATCCGCTTCGAGGCGGAAGACGCCGGGCGAACCGCCCACTCCGACACCAGCGAACTCTCCGCCGAAGATCGTTGACCGCCCGTTTGGTTAGATTGCCCGCATGAAACCCGTTCCGCTCGACGCGATCCGACCCGAGGTGCTCGAACTCGCCCCCGACATCGGCTCCCGTCCGGATGTCCCGATCTACCTCGACTGGAACGAGAGCCGCTGGCCGCTCCCCGAAGGCGTCCTCGGCGGGATGGCGGACGCGATCGCCGGCACCGACGCCCGGCCGTACCCGGATCGGGGCTACCCGGCCGTCCGCGAGGCCATCGCCCGGCTCGCCGGCTGGACCCCCGACGGCGTGGCCTTCGGAAACGGCGGGGACGACATGCTCGAGTTGACCGGGCTCGCCACCACCGGCGCCGGGCGGCGCGCGCTCTATCCGTCTCCCGGTTTCTCCATGTACCCCTGGGCGGTCCGGCTCGCGGGCGGCGAACCGTCTCCGGTGTCCCTCTGCGACGACCTCTCCTACGACGTCCCGGAGTTCCTGCGGCGGATCGAGGCCGAGCGGCCATCGCTCGTCTTCATCACGAATCCGCACAACCCGACGGGACAACTGCTGCCTCTGGGCGCGCTGCGCGAGCTGGCCGCGGCGGCGCCGGGCTTCCTGCTGGTGGACGAGGCATACCACGAGTTCAGCGGCCAGACCGCCCGGCCGCTTCTCGACGAGTTCGGAAACGTCATCCTGCTCCGGACGTTCTCGAAGGCGATGGCGATGGCGGGGGCCCGTCTCGGATACCTGCTCGGCGCTCCGGAGGCGATCTCGGGTTTCCGCCGGGCGCAGCCGCCGTTCCCCGTCGGGGTCTATACCTGCCGGGCGGCGGCCGCGGTCATGCGGCAGCGGGAGGCGCTGCTGGAAATGACCGCCAGGATCACCGCGGAGCGCGAGTCGCTGGCGGTCCGGCTCGCCGCGGTGCCGGACGTTTCCGTCTGGCCGTCGCACACGAACTTCCTTCTCTTCCGGACGCCGATGGAGAGCACGGTGCTGGCCCGCCGGCTCCTCGACCGGGGCGTCGCGCTGCGCGACTTCTCCCGCCACCCGCTGCTCCGGGAAACGCTCCGCGTGACCGTCGGAACCCCCGAAGAGAACGTGGTCTTCCTGGACGCGCTCGCCGATTCCCTCGCGTCCGCCGTCGAGGACTCGGAACTCCAGGTCGCGGGAATGCCGGAGTCTCCGGTCGCATGAGTGTCTCCGCCCCGGCGGGGGTTCCGGCGCGGCGCCGGCAGGCCTCCCGTCTCCGGGAAACGCGCGAGACACGGGTCCGGGTCGCCCTCGACCTCGATCCGCCGGCGCCATCCGCGGAGATCTCCACCGGCATCGGCTTCTTCGATCACATGCTCGAGGCCTTTGCGCGCCATGCCGGGATCTCCCTGACCGTGGAGGCCGAGGGGGACCTGCACGTGGACGCCCACCACACGATGGAGGACGTGGGTTTGACCCTGGGCGAGTGCCTTGCGGACGCGCTCGGCGATCTCAAGGGAGTACGCCGCTTCGGCGCCGCCCACGTTCCCCTGGACGAGGCGCTCTCGCGGGTGGTGGTGGATCTCTGCGGGCGGCCGTTCCTGGGCTGGCGGGTGGCGTTTCTCGCCGAACGGGTCGGAGAGACGCCCACCGAACTCTTCGAGGACTTCTTCCGCGCCCTGACCGACCGGGGGCGGCTCACGGTACACGTGGACGGGCTCACCGGCCGGAACGCCCATCACGTGGCCGAAACGGTCTTCAAGGCCTTCGCTCGGGCCTTCGCCGAGGCGAAGGACGTGGTGGGCGGCGCCGTTCCCTCGACCAAGGGCACCCTGTCCGCGTAGCGGCCCGTGAGCGCCGAAGCGGTCGTGGTCGTTGATCACGGCGCCGGGAACCTCGCCAGCGTGGTCCGCGCCCTCCGGAGGCAGGGGGCCGAAGCGGAACTCACCTCCGATCCCGGGCGCATCGCCGCCGCGAAGCGGCTGGTCCTGCCGGGGGACGGACACTTCGGCGAAGCGATGCGGGCGCTCCGGGAGCGCGGGCTGGAAGCGCCGCTCGGGAGCGCGCTCGATTCGGGAGCCTGGCTGCTCGGAATCTGTGTCGGACTGCAGATGCTCTTCAAGGGAAGCGATGAGGCGCCCGGAGTTCACGGCCTCGGCCTGCTGCCGGGACGTGTCCGCCGTTTCGGCGGCCGGCTCCGCGTGCCCCACATCGGCTGGAACCAACTCGAAGGGTTCGGCGAGGCCTCCCTGTTTCGCGGCATCCCCGAGGGCGGCTACGCCTATTTCCTCCATTCGTTCTACGTGGACCCCGCGGAGGGGCGCCACTGGCTGGCCACCACCGAATACGGCGTCCGGTTCGCGTCGGCGGCGGGAAACGGCCGCGTCTTCGGGATCCAGTTCCACCCCGAAAAGAGCGGGCGCCTCGGCGCCCGGGTGCTCTCCAACTTTCTGGCGCTCGGCGGGCAGGAGAACTGAACCTTGTCCTCCGGGGCGCTCGAACCCATTCCCGCGGTGGATCTCTCCGGAGGGCGGGTCGTGCGCCTGCTCCGGGGGGTGCGGGAGCGCGAGACGGTGTACGGCGACGATCCACTCCGGACGGCGAGCGGTTTCGCCGCCGCCGGGGCGCGCTGGCTGCACGTGGTGGACCTCGACGCCGCCTTCGGCGACGGTGGCAACCGGGAGACGATCCTGCGGCTCCTCGGCGAGTCGCGGCTCCGGGTGCAGGTCGCCGGCGGCGTCCGGACGGTCGAGTCCTACGCGGCGCTCCGGGAGGCGGGCGCCGCCCGGGTCGTGTTCGGAACCGTCGCCGTCGAAGACCCCCGGGTGGTGGAAGCGGCCATCCGGATGGACGCCGCCGGAGTCGCGGTGGCGCTCGACGTGCGCGGCGGCCGGCTGCAGACCCGGGGTTGGGTCGAACCGGACCCCGGCGGCGCCCCCCGGACCGGGACGTCGCCGGAAGCCGCGGCGCGTCACTGGGGCGAGCGTGGCGCCTCGGCCATCGTGTACACGAGCGTCGAGCGCGACGGCACGATGGAAGGGCCGGACGCGGAGGCCGCCCTGCGGGTAGCCGCCGCCTCCGGACTGCCGACGGTGGTGGCGGGCGGCGTCGGGGCGCTCTCGCATCTGCGGGCGGTGCGCGCCGCCGCCCGGGAGCATGAGATCACGCCCGGCAGCGGTTCCGCGCCGGGCCGCCTCGCGGGCGTCATTCTGGGACGGGCGCTCTACGAGGGGCGTTTCACGCTCCCCGAGGCCCAACGGGCGCTCGCCTAGCCGGGTACGTGCGGGTCGGCTTGGCGTCAGGAAACCGGGGCGGGGAAACGGCGGGTGATCTCCGCCGCCACCTCCCGCCCGTCGATCCCGAGGTCCTCCAGCAGGACGAGCAGGTGGTAGAGGAGATCCACCGACTCGTTCACGACCTCGCCGGCTGACCCGGAGACGGCGGCGAGCGAGACCTCGACGGCTTCCTCACCCACCTTCTGGGCGATGCGCGGGGTGCCCGCCTGGAGCAGGGCCGCCGTGTAGGAGCCCTCGGGACGGCTCGCCGCGCGTTCCCGGACGATCCCGACGAGCGCGCTCAACGCGGGTCCGAGCTCCGGGGCGGGCACGGGTTCCGGAGCTTCTCCTTCCTCCGTCACCGGCTCGAAGAAACACGACGTCCGGCCCGTGTGGCAGGCCGGACCGGTGGGGTCGGCCTGGACCAGGAGGACGTCGCCGTCACAATCGGCGGTCAGCGAACGGAGGTGGAGCTCGTTGCCCGAGGTTTCGCCTTTCTTCCAGAGGGTCCGGCGGCTCCGCGACCAGAAATGAACCCGCCTGGTCTCGATCGTCCGGGACAGGGCCTCTTCGTTCATCCAGGCGAGCATGAGGACCCGGCCGCTCACCGCGTCCTGGACCACGGCGGGGACCAGGCCGGCCTCGTTCCACTGGATCTTGGGCTTCATGGAACGACGGCGCGTTCGGGAACGCCGAAGAAATCGGCCTCCGGCGGACGGACCGGGATCCCCCGCCCGGCGAGGAAACGCTTGACCTCGGCGACCGGGTGGATGCCGCGATGGAAGATGGACGCGGCGAGCGCCGCGCTCGCGCCGGTTGCTTCGAAGACCTCCGCCAGGTGCGAGGGGCGGCCGGCGCCCCCGGAGGCGATCAGCGGCACGGAAACGGCCTCGGCCGCTTCCCGGAGCTGCTCGATGTCGTAGCCGTCCGCGGTTCCGTCCCGGTCCATGCTGGTGAGCAGGATCTCCCCGGCGCCGAGGTCCTCGCCGCGCCGGAGCCACTCGATGGCGTCGCGTCCGGTGGGTGTCCGTCCTCCCGCCACCACCACCTCGAACCCGCCGCCCGGAACGCGGCGGGCATCCACCGCGAGCACCAGGCATTGCGACCCGAACCGGCGGCTGCACTTGGCGAGGAGTTCCGGCCGCTCGACCGCGGCGCTGTTCATGGAGACCTTGTCGGCGCCGGCCCGCAGCAGGTTGTCCATGTCGGCGACCGAGCGCACCCCGCCTCCGACCGTGAAGGGGATCGTGAGGGCTTCCGCCACCCGCCGCACGGTGCCGAGTGCCGTCCCGCGCGCTTCCCAGGTGGCGGTGATGTCGAGGAGACACAGCTCGTCCGCTTCGGCGGCGTCATACGCCACGGCGCATTCCACCGGATCTCCCTCGTCGGTGAGGTTCCGGAAGCGCACGCCCTTGACCACCCGGCCGTTCTTCACGTCGAGACAGGGAATGATCCGGCGGGCAAGCACCGCGCGATTCTAGGCCCGGTGAGACCAACGGGGCCCGCCTAGACTTCCCGGATGAGCGACGCGCTGCCGCTTCATCCGGGCGCGGGCGCCCCGCGTCCGCAGGGGCCCGGACAGGAAATCCGCGCGCGGCGCGACCGGATTCGGGAACAGGCAGGGAGCGAACGGTGGCGCTCCGGCCGGCAGACGCTGGTGGTGGAGGCGGCCCGGGCGACGCTGCAACTGACGGGGACGGCCCTCACCGAGGAGGAGATTCAGGCGGCGCGCCGGGGGGCGCCCACCCCCACGTTCGGTCCTGCGCTCGGGGCCCTTGGTCTGATCGGAAACGCCGCCGCCGAACGCGACCCCGGCGTGGAGCTGATCGGTGAGGTTCACGCGGTCTCCGGCGGCCTCACCGGAGCGAGCCCCTTCCGCACCATCCAGATCGAGCCGCAGTTTCAGGGGGCTGGCCTTTCGCCTCCCCAGACCGTGGCGTTCCGGCTCGGCAACCTCCTGGAGTGGGTTTCCGGCGCCAGCGGGCGCGATCTCGAAACCGCGCCGCGCGCAGCGCTCTTCTTTGCCCGTTTCCTCGAGATCTCACCCTTCGAGCGCGCGAACTTCCGCGTGGCGCACCTGATGCTCACCTTCTTTGCCCTCGCCGACGACCAACCGCCGGTCTGGTTCGAGGTGGAGGATGCGCCCGGCATCCGGGAAGACGTCTCGCGCGCCTTCCGCTTCGATACCGCGCCGCTGACGGAGCGCATCGAACGGTCCCTCCACCGCTCCCTGGACCTGATCGCCGGTCCGGGCGCGGTTTCCCGGTAACTACGGGGTATTCCCGGAGAGGGAGCCATCACGCGGATCAGCGCCGCGCCGTGCGCAGCGCTCCGCGCAGCGCGTGCCGGTCTGAAGACCGGCGCTCCCGAGGCCCGCTACAATCCGAAACATCGGGTGATCGAGGGTGCCGCTCCACCGGCGCCGGCCCGGTGTCCGGAATGATCCCGCCGTTCGGCTCTCTCGGCTCCCTTGCTTCCTGGGCCATGCTCCAGCAGCGGCAGGTGGTCGAGTACGTCACGCTCCCGAGCGAGGAACCGGAGCGCGGGATCCTGACGCTCATCCTGGAATCCTTCGCCCTCGCCGGAACGCTTCTCCTGGGTACCGTGCTGATCGGGCTCGGCGTGGGGCTCTTTCGCGTCTGGCTGCTGCGCCGGTATCCGGAGAACAGCTTCAACGGAAGCGGACGGGACATCCCCCGGCTCGATCTCAGTTGAGTCCGGCGGAAGCCCCCCCGTCGGCCGTCAACCGCCGCTTTCCGGACGGCGTTCCCGTGGCCATCTATGACGGGGGTTGAGGGTTCTGCACCCGCGCCGCGGTCGCGGCGGCCCGCTTCGCGGAAGACCGGCCGGTCCGTTTCGCCGCGCATCAGGAGCTGACCGACGACCAGTTGCGGCAACTGGGCGTCTCGCGCGCCGCCTGCGAGAAGCGGGTTCGTTTCCGGGACGCCCGCGGCAGGTTTCACGGCGGCGCCTTCGCGGTCAACCGGTTCATCCTGCACGCCGCCCCGCCCGGCTGGACCGGCCTTCCGGCCCGCTTCCTGGTGATGGCCGCCTATGTTCTTCCCCCTCTCCTGCTGGCCGAACTCGCCGCGTACGAGATCGTCGCCCGCAACCGAAACTGCCGTCTCTTCAATCCGGGCCGCTAACCGCTATCCTGCAACACCGGTACGTCCGAGGAGGATTCCCGTGTCCAGAACCCTTTTCCTGACCCTCATCGCTGTCTTGTTCCTGCTCGGTTGCGGGGCCCCACCTGTCGAGGAGCCCATGCAGCCCGCTGCGGTCGCCGTGGACGACCAGCCGGCCGGCGAGTACGTCCGGTTCGCGGATGCCGCGGGCGCGGCGGCGTGGGGGCGGATCGAGGGCGACGAGATCGCCGTGCTCCACGCCGCGCCCTGGGCGGGCGGGGCGCCCACCGGAGACCGGGTGGCGCGCGACGGAGCGAGGCTCCTGGCGCCGGCCGACCCCGGCAAGGTCATCGCCATCGGCCTCAACTACGCCTCACACCTGGGCGGGCGCGAACCGGCGCCCTATCCCGGGGTTTTCGCCAAACTGCCGGGCAGCATCGTCGGCCCGGGCGACGCCATCGAGATGACCGAAGACGCCGGCAACGTCCACTACGAGGGCGAACTGGTGCTGGTGATCGGGAAAGAAGCCCGGGACGTCCCCGTGGAGCAGGCGCAGGACTACATCTTCGGCGTGACGGCCGGGAATGACGTGAGCGAGCGCGACTGGCAGGGCGCCGATCTCCAGTGGTTCCGCGCCAAGGCGTCGGACACCTACGG
The DNA here is from genome assembly GCA_963555995.3 of Vicinamibacteria bacterium. Classification (GTDB taxonomy): domain Bacteria; phylum Acidobacteriota; class Vicinamibacteria; order Marinacidobacterales; family Marinacidobacteraceae; genus Marinacidobacterium. Next base: position 841,487 of record OY821641.1, read on the forward strand.
CCCTATCGGCCCGGTGATCTCGCGCGGCGTCAACTACGACGATCTCGAACTCACCACCCGGCTGAACGGGGAGGTCGTCCAGCAGCAGCGGACCAGCGACCTGATCTTCGACACGAGCACCATCGTGAGCTACCTGAGCCGCTACGTGGCCCTGATGCCCGGGGACGTGATCTTCACCGGGACCCCCGGCACCACCCAGGCGATGAACGAAGGGGACATGGTTTCCGTCGAGGTCGAGACGGCCGGCGTCCTCGAGAACCCGGTCGCCCGGCGTTGACCCGCTAACAGCCTGTGGTGAAACCCACGTGAGCGCCGAGACGGGCGAGGCGCCCGGCTGACAAGGCGCGTGAGGGAGGAATACCCGGTGTATTCCGACCGAAACGCAACGCAGAGCGCCTCGTAGAGGCGCGGTTCAGCGGGGATGCATCGCCCGTCGAACGCCGCGTGGGTTTTGCCACAGGCTGTTAACGGGCGGCGGCCTTGTCGAGGCGCCGCCCCAGGTGCTCCTCGATCGCCGAACAGGGGACGAACATCGGCTTCTCGTCCACTTCGATGTGGACGGCGCAGACCCCCGGGGTCTCGCTCGACACCTCGTAGGTCCCGGAGAAGGTCCCGAGCGGGGTCGGGAGCGAGAACTCTCCGAACCCGGGACCCTCGTCACCGCTGACCGTGCCCCCGAAGCGGGCGAAATCGGCCCGCAGCGCCTCGAGGAGACTGGAGACCTCGGCCCGCAGGCTGAAGTCGAACTGGCAGGCGGACACCGCGCAGTCCACCTAGTCCTCGGTTTCGAAGCCGGCTTCGGCCAGCACGAGCAGCAGCGCCTTCTGGATGCCCAGATGCCCGTCCCGGTTGGCCCACCACTCGTGGAGCGAGTGGGCGCCGAAGCCTTCTCCGCCGCTGCCGATCGTGGTGGCCGGGATTCCGAGCGAGATGGGGACGTTCGAGTCCGTGGAACCCATGCTGAGTTCCGGCTCGGCGCCCACGGCGCGGGTGGCGGCGAAGGCCCGCTGAATGAGGGGGGTGTCGGTGGCGACCATGCCGGAGGGCCGGTTACCGATCATCTCGATGTCCACCGTGAGTTCCTCACCGTCGCGCCGCAGCTCGTTCTGCTCGGCGAGCGCCTCGGTCATCGCGGCCTGGAAGATGGCGTCTATCTCGTCGAGCCGTCCGGGTTCCATGGACCGCATGTCCACCTCCATCCAGTTCTCGAACGGGATCGAGTTCACCGAGGTCCCGCCCCCGATACGGCCGATGTTGTAGGTGGTCTTGGCGCCCGCGGTGACGTACTCGCCGGCGCGGTCGTCGAAGAGCTTGATGGCCCGGGCCATGGCGTGCGCGGGGTTCCCGAGGCCGAACGCGCCCCACGAATGCCCCCCGGGACCCAGGAAGCGCACCCGGTAGCGATGGGAACCGATCGCGTGGTTCAGCACGCGCGTGTTGCTCGTGCCGTCGATCGCGATGAAGGCGTCGATCGTCGGTCCGCCGTCCCGGAACAGATGCTTCACGCCGCGGAGGTCGCCGATTCCCTCCTCGCCGACCGATCCGACGAACAGCACGTCGTCCCGCGTATCCAGACCGTGCCGGTCCATGAGCTTGACCATGGTGAGCATGGTCACCAGGCCGCGGGTGTCGTCGGCGATGCCGGGGGCCATGAGCTTGTCGCCCTCCCGGCGGACCGTGACGTCGGTTCCCTCGGGAAACACGGTGTCGAGGTGGGCCACCACGGCCACCGTCCGGCCTCCGCCCCGGCCCTCCCGGCGCGCGACGACGTTGCCGATCTCATCCAGTTCCGCGTCGAGTCCCGCTTCCCGGACGAGTCCGCGGTAGTGGGCGGCCCGTTTCTCTTCCTTGAAGGGCGGCGCCTCGATCTCCGTCAACTCGATGAGCAGGCGTTCGTTCTCCTCGTCCATCGCGAGGACGTCGTCGAGCGCGGCCGCGACCCGGGGGTCGGCCGTGATAACCGCCATCTCGGTCTCGTACTCGGGGAACACCTCGAGCTCCTGGGCCCCGACGCCGAGCGCCGGAAGGAGCAAAGCGACGGCCAGGACGGTTGGAAGTTGCGGTCGGAAACGCGAAAACGGCATAACCGCCCAATGCTACCCGAGTCGCCGCCGCGTACAACCGCCGCCCTTTCGGAGCTCGGGACGTACGTGAAACCTCGGGTCCCCGGCGGTAGGCTCCCGGCGCCAATGCCGATTCGCACCCCTCCGGCGCAGTGGCGACGCCGGGCATGCGCCACCGCCCGCCGCCGGGGGGCGGCGCTCCTCGCCGCCGCCGGCTTCCTTGTCGGTGGGTGGGCCGGGGACTTGGCCGCGCAGCCGGCGGAGCGCGTCGTCGTGCTGGGGTTCGACGGAGCGGATCCGGACGCCATCGCGGAGTTGATCGCCGAGGGAGACCTGCCGCACCTGGCGCGGCTCGCCCGCGAGGGGACCTTCGCTCCCCTGGCCACCACGAAGCCGTCGGAGTCCCCGGTCGCGTGGGCGACCTTCGCCACCGGCATGAACCCGGGACGTACGCGGATCTTCGACTTCCTGGAGAAGCGCGAGGACAGCTACGTGCCGCAGATCGCCCTGGTGCGGCAGGCGACGACCGAACTTCCGGGGACGCCCCTCCGGGTGGGTCTCGTCCTGTTCCTCGCGCTCGGCGCCGGAATCGCCGCCGCCTGGCTCCTCCAGCGGGTTCGCACAAGCGCCCGGGTGCGCTGGGCGTCCGTGGCGGTGCTGACGGCGGTTGCCGGCGCGGCGGCCGCGCTGGTCGCGGCGTGGCTGCCCGCCGCCGTTCCGCAGGCGGTCCGGGCGCGGGAGGGAGACGCCTTCTGGAAGATCGCGGGCGGGGCGGGGGTGCCCACGGTCGCGCTCCAGGCGCCCATGGAGTTCCCGGTGGAGGAGTCGCCCGGCGCCCGGATCCTGGCGGGGTTCGGAGTTCCCGACGTCCGGAAGTCCTTCGGCCTCTGGTCGGTGTACACGACGGATCTCCTCGACGAGGAATCCACCGAGACCGGGGGCACCCGGTTCCCGCTCCGTTTCGACGAGGGAACGGCGCGGAGCGTGATCCGCGGGCCTCGCAACTTCACCGTGGCGGCCGCCGAGGCGGACCAGCCGGAGGTCGAGATACCCGTCAGCTTCCGGAAGAACGGTGATGTCCTGGAGATCGAGACCGCGGGCGCCGTCCTGAGCCTCGCCGCCGGAGAGTGGTCCGCCTTCGTCCCGGTGCGTTTCCCGCTCAACCCGCTCATCCGGCTCTCCGGGCTCGTCCGTTTCCGGGTGTTGTCGCTCGAACCGAACGTCACGGTGTACCTGGAGCCGGTCAACTTCGATCCCGAGCGCCTGCCGCCGATCGTGGATCTCTCCCATCCGCGGGACTTCGCGGGCGAGCTGGCCCGGCGCGCCGGGCCTTACGAAACGATCGGCTGGAAGATCATCACGAATCCGCTCCGGGACGAGGCGGTGGACTTCGACGCCTTCCTCGAGGACGCCCGGTTCGCCCGCGAGTCGAACGAGCGCCTGCTGATGGCGTCGCTGGAGGAGGACTCGTGGCGTCTCCTCATGGCCGTCTTCCTGTTCCCCGACCGCATCCAGCACATGCTCTACCGGTTCGCCGATCCCGGGCACCCGAACCACGACCCGGAACTCGCGGAGCGCTACGGCGGTGGGATCGCCGACGCCTACCGGGACATGGACCGCATCGTCGGAGCGGCGGTGGCGTCCGCGCCGCCGGACACGCGCTTCGTGGTCGTTTCCGATCACGGCTTTCATTCCTTCCGCAAGCAGTTCAACGTGAACACCTGGCTCGCCGAGAACGGCTACCTGCGGGCGGTTGGGGATTCGGGGGAGCGCCGGCTCGAAGACCTGTTCGATCCGGAGGCCCTCTTCTTCCCGGGAGTGGACTGGAGCCGGACCAGCGCCTTCGCGCTGGGCCTTTCCGGGATCTACCTGAACCAGGAAGGACGCGAGCCGGAAGGCACGGTCGCTCCCGGCGCCGAGCGCGAGGAGCTCGTCCGCCGGCTGATCGCGGACCTGAAGGCGTTCCGGGACCCGGAGACCGGAGACCCGGTCGTCCGGGTGGTGCACCGGCGCGAGGAGATCTACGAGGGCCCCTTCGTGGAGGAGGCTCCCGACCTCATCCTCGGTCTCGAACCCGGCTACCGGATCGGCTGGCAGAGCACCCTCGGCGGGATGCCGCCGTCCTCGATCACCCCGAACCTGGACAACTGGAGCGGCGACCACTGCTCGATGGAGGACACCGCCGGGGTGCTGCTCTCGAACCTGGTCCTCCGGGAGCCCGCGTCGCTCCGGGATGTCGCGCCGACGGTCCTCGACCTGCTCGGGGTCAGCCCGCCGGAGGCGATGGACGGCGCTTCGCTGCTGCCCCGCTGAGCGCGGCGGCGGGGCTGGGTCGGGGACGCCTCAGCCGGTGCGGTTCCGGAAGATCCAGACGCCCGCCGCCACGAAGATGCCGGCGGCGACCAGGGAGCCGGCGTTGACCGGCCCCAGCGTCCCGGACCACAGGATCGCGTAGCCGAGCGCTCCGGGGAGCAGGGCGTAGTAGCAGAACGGCGCCAGCGTGCGCCGGATCACGGCGCCCTCCCGGCCGACCAGCCCGACCACCGCCGAGGCGGCCACCACGTTGTGGACGCAGATCATGTTCCCCGCCGCTCCGCCGACGGCCTGGAGCGCGACCACCCACCCCGGATCCACCGCGAGCCGCTCGCCGACCCCGAACTGGAAGAGCGAGAACATCATGTTGCTCACGGTGTTGCTGCCGGCGACGAAGGCGCCGAGACCCCCGATGAAGGGCGCGAAGAACGGCCAGGCCGACCCCGCGATCTGGGCGGCGCCCTCGGCGAGCGCGATCGGCATGGAGGCGAGTCCCGCGGCCCCGCCGCCGGTGTTCAGGAACACCTGCACCATGGGCACGGTGAAGACCAGCGCGACCGAGGCGAGGCCGGTGCTCCGGAGCGAAGCGGTGACCGCCCGGGTCGCCTGGGCGCGGTCCATCCGGTGCGCCACCACCGCGAACAGGGAGGCCGCGATGAAGACGGTCCCGGGAAGGAAGAGCGGGGCGGCGCTGGCGCTGATGCCGCTCCCGAGGATGTCCGGCCAGCGCACGACCAGACCGGACAGGAAGTCCCGGAGGGGCAGGGAGGGAAGACGGGTCAGCACCAGCAGCCCGGCGACCACGGCGTAGGGAGCCCACGCGGACACGGGGCTGATCGCCCGGCCCGCCGCGGGCTCGGTCGCGGACTCCGACCTGTCCCCGGTCCAGTCCGCTTCCCAGGCCGAGCGCGCCGGGAACTCGAAGTGCTCCTCCGGAGGCGGGACGAAGAGGCCCTTCCGGGCGGCGGTGACCACGATCCCGAGGCCGACCAGGCCGCCGAGGAGCGCCGGGAACTCGGGCCCGAGCAGCCAGGCGGTGAGCATGTAGGGCGCCGTCATCGCCAGCGCGGCGAACAGCGCGAACTTCCAGACCGCGAGACCCTCGCGGAAGCTCCGGTTGGCGCCGAAGAAGCGGGTCATGGTGGCCACCACGATGAGCGGGACCAGCGTCCCCGCGACGGTGTGGAGCACCGCGACCCGGAGGCCGATGAAGGCCATGAAGTCGGTCCACTCGGCAAGGCCGAGGCTGGCCGCGTAGGCGGCCACCGCCTCCGATCCCGAAAGCCCGGTGGAGACCCCGACCAGGATCGGGGTTCCGGCGGCGCCGAAAGAGACCGGCGTGCTCTGGATCAGCATGCCCGCGACCACCGCGGCGAGCGGCGGGAACCCGAGTCCCACCAGGAGCGGCACCGCGACCGCCGCCGGAGTGCCGAAACCGGCCGAGCCCTCGATGAACGCCCCGAAGAGCCAGGCGATCACGAGGACCTGAATGCGCCGGTCCGGGGTGATCCCCACGAAACCGCGGCGGATCACCGCGAGGGCGCCGCTCTCCTGCAGGGTGTGCAGGAGGAGGATGGCGCCGAAGATGATGTACAGGAGGGTCGCCGCCACCACGAGGCCGTTGAGGGATGCCGCGGCGATCCGCACGCCCGAGATGTCCCACACCAGCCACGCGAGGCCGGCGGCGGCGAACCAGCTCAGCGGCATCGCCCGCGACGCGGGCCAGCGCAGCACCACGAGGAAGAGCGCCACCACGCCGATCGGGACGAGCGCCACCGCGGCGAGACCGAGAGTTCCCATGACCGTTAACAGCCTGTGGATAAAGTGACGTGAGCACCGAGAACGCCGAGGCGCCCGGCTGACAAGGCGCGTGAGGGAGGAATACCGAGTGTATTCCGACCGAAACGCAACGCAGAGCGCCTCGTAGAGGCGCGGTTCAGGCGGGATGCATCGGCGTTCGAATGCCGCGTGACTTTGTCCACAGGCTGTTAACCCTACCGGCTTCCCGGCTCTCCGGCGCTGCCTCCCAAGGGCTGACCGGGAGGGCTGCTGTTACCCTGCCGCCCGTGCCACGGGCTTCGTTTACTTCGCTGGGCTGTCGTCTCAACCACACGGAGGCGGCGAACTGGGCAGGACAGTTCGCGGGCAAAGGCTACACGATCGTTCCCTGGGGGGAACCGACCGATCTCGTGGTGATCAACACCTGCTCCGTGACCCACCGGGCGGAGGCGCACTGCCGCAACACCGTGCGCCGGGCGCTGCGCGGGTCGCCGGAGGCCTTCGTGGTGGTGGCGGGCTGTTACGCCCAGTCCGGCCTCGACGCGCTGCGCGAGATCCCGGGAGTGGACATGATCGTCGGGACGGAGTTCAAGGAGAGCTTCCCCGACTACCTGGATCGGCCGCGGAAACTCCCGGAGCCGGTCGTGCTGCACTCCGCCCGGATTTCGCGGCACGAGTTCGAGGTGCCGTCCACCGGGCGCTACGACTCGACCCGCGCCAACCTGAAGGTGCAGGACGGGTGCGACTTCTTCTGCTCGTTCTGCATCATCCCCTACACGCGCGGACGGGAGCGCAGCCGGCGCTTCGACGACCTGGTCCGCGAGGCGGGGGAGCTGGCCGAGGCCGGTTACCGGGAACTGGTGCTCACCGGGGTCAACATCGGGCGCTACCGGAGCGGGGGGCGGACCCTCGCGGACGTTGCGGACCGGCTGGAGGAGGTTCCCGGCGTGCGGAGGATCCGGATCACCTCGATCGAGCCGACCACCGTCGAGGACCGCCTGCTCGAGCGCATGGCCGAGCGCGGAGCGCTCTGCCGCTATCTCCACCTTCCCGTGCAGAGCGGCGACGACGGCGTGCTGGCCGGAATGGGCCGTCGCTACACCTTCCGGGACTATCGCGAGTTTGCGGAGCGGGCGGTCGAGACGGTGCCCGGACTCGGTCTCGGGACCGACGTGATCGTCGGATTCCCCGGCGAGACGGACGAAGCCTTCCGGCGCACCTGCGACCGCCTCGAAGAGGCGCCGTTCGCCTACTACCACGTGTTCAGCTACTCGTCGCGCGCCGGGACCCGGGCCGCGGGTCTCTCCGGACACCTTCCCCCCGAGGTGATCGCGGAGCGGAGCCGCACGCTGCGGGAACTCTCCGACCGGCGGCGGGACGCGTTCGCCCGCCGCCACGTCGGCCAGCGGGAGGAAGTCCTGTTTGAACAGCAGGACCGTTCGGGCCGCTGGACGGGACTGACCGATTCCTACCTGCGGGTCGGAGTGGTCTCGGCGGAGCCCCTCGAGAACTGCATCCGGGAGGTTCAGGTCACCCGGGTCGCGAGCGACGTGCCGGGCCTGGCGGTGGGGACGCTCGTTCCCTCGGACTGAGCGGTCGTTGCCGGCCGTACACGCCGTGAGGGCGGGTGGGGTTGCGCCGTGCGCATCGCGGAGCGACGCGCGTGCCGGTCTGGAGACCGGCGTTCCAAGCCGTTCCTAGGAGCAGCCGGAGGTGGCGCCGCAGTTGAGGCACTTGAAGCAGGTGCCGCTTCGCACCATGAGCGCGCCGCACGTCGAACAGGGAGGCGCGTCCGCGAAGACGGCCGCCGACTCGAGGACGGTCCCGCGGCGGCGGGTGCGCTTCTTCTCCGGAGGAGCCGCGGCGGGCTGGGACGGCTCGCCGTCCTCGGCGTCCAACTCGTCGGCGTCCGTCAGGAAGCGGTGTCCCAGCCAGCGGAAGATGTAGTCGGTGATCGAGTCCGCGTGGGGAATGTCCGGGTTGCCGGTGTAGCCCGAGGGCTCGAAGCGCGTGTGCGAGAACTTGTCCACCAGGACCTTGAGCGGAACCCCGTACTGGAGGTTGTAGGAAACCGCCCGCGCGAAGGCGTCCATCAGTCCGGACACGAAAGAGCCTTCCTTGGCCATCCGCAGGAAGATCTCGCAGGGAGAGCCGTCCTCGCGCAGTCCGACGGTGAGGTATCCCTTGTGTCCGCCGATGTCGAACTTGTGGATGATGGCGTCGCGCTCCGGCGGCAGGTGCTCCTTCTCGGCGGAGAGGGCGGCGTCCGCCGTTTCGGTGGCCGACTCGCCCCGGTTCAGCGGCTGCGACCGCTTGCTGCCGTCCCGGTAGATGGCCACCGCCTTGAGGCCGAGCTTCCAGGATGCGAGGTAGGTCTCCTCGATGTCCTCGACGGTGCTCTCCTCCGGCATGTTGACCGTCTTCGAGATGGCGCCCGAAAGGAAGGGCTGGACTGCGTGCATCATCTTGACGTGGCCCATGTAGTGGATGGAACGCTTCCCGCCGAAGGGCTCGAGCGCGCAGTCGAAGACGGGGAGATGTTCCTCTTCGAGGTCGGGGGCCCCCTCGACGTGGCCGTGCTCGTCCACGTAGTCCCAGATCCGCTGGAGGGCTTCGCCCTCGTAGCCAAGCCGCTCCAGCGCCGAGCGCACCGTCTGGTTGACGATGCGGATGATCCCGCCGCCGCTGAGCTTCTTGTGCTTGATGAGCGACAGATCGGGCTCCACGCCGGTCGTGTCGCAATCCATCATGAGGCCGATGGTGCCCGTCGGCGCCAGCACCGAGGCCTGGCCGTTCCGGTAGCCGTGTTCCTCACCGAGCACGATGGCCTCGTCCCAGACCTGCCGCGCCCGGGACAGGACCTCATGCGGGACACCCTCGGCATCGATTGCGGTTGCCGCATCCCGATGCATGCGCATCACCTCGAGGAACGGCTGCTCGTTCTCCGGGTAACCCCGGAACGGTCCGGTGACCCCGGCGATCCGCGCCGACTGGTGGTATGCCCGGCCCGTCATCAGCGAAGTCAGGGCGGCCGCGATCGAGCGGCCGACGTCGCTGTCGTAAGGGACGCCGCGATGCATCAGGAGCGCCCCGAGGTTCGCGTAGCCGAGGCCGAGGGGCCGGTACTCGTGCGAGTTCGCTTCGATGCGCGGCGTCGGATAGCTGGCGTTCCCGACGATGATCTCCATGCCGGTCAGCACCACATCCACCGCGTGCTCGAAGCCGTCGGTGTCGAAGACGCCCCCCTCGTCCACGAACTTCATGAGGTTCAGGGACGCGAGGTTACAGGCGCTGTCGTCGAGGTACATGTACTCGGAACACGGATTCGAGGCGTTGATCCGCCCGCTGTTCTTCGAGGTGTGCCAGCGGTTCACGGTGTCGTCGAACTGCATCCCCGGATCGCCGCATTGGTGCGCCGATTCGGCGATCTGCCGGAACAGGTCCCGGGCCCGCATGGTGTCCATGGGTTCGCCGCTGGTGATCGCGCGGGTGGACCAGTCCTCGTCGTTTTCGACCGCCCGCATGAAGGCGTCGCTGACGCGAACGCTGTGGTTCGCGTTCTGGTACTGGATGGATGCGTACGCCTCACCGTTCAGGGAGCCGTCATAGCCCGCTTCGATCAGGGCGTGGGCTTTTTGTTCCTCGCGGGACTTGCAGTCGACGAAGTCGAGGACGTCCGGATGATCCACGTTGAGAATCACCATCTTGGCGGCTCGCCGGGTCTTGCCTCCACTCCGGATGACGCCGGCGAAGGAGTCGTACCCCTTCATGAAGGAAACCGGTCCGGAGGCCCTGCCGCCGCTGGACAACTGCTCCCGGGAACTCCGGATCGTGGAGAGGTTGGTGCCGGTGCCGGATCCCCACTTGAAGAGCATGCCCTCGGTCTTGGCGAGGGTCAGGATGGAATCCATGGTGTCTTCGACCGAGTTGATGAAGCACGCCGAGCACTGCGGATGCTCCTCGACGCCGCAGTTGAACCAGACCGGCGAGTTGAACGCGGCGAACTGGTTCAGCAACAGGAAGGTGAGCTCGTCGCGGAACGTGTCCGCGGCCTCCCGGTCTGCGAAGTAGCTGTCCTTCACCCCCCAGGCCGCAATCTGGTCGGCCACCCGTCCGACCAGTTGCCGGACGCTCGATTCGCGCTCTCCCCTTTCGAGCGACCCGTGGAAGTACTTCGACGCCACGATCGTGGTCGCCATCATGGACCACGACTTCGGGAACTCCACGCCGTGCTGCGCAAAGATCGTCTCCCCGTGTTCGTCGGTGATGACGGCGTCGCGCTTCTCCCACTCCACCTGGTCGTAGGGTGAGACACCGCGTTCGGTGAACCGGCGCCGGAATTCGAGTCCGCCGGCGCGACCGTTCTTTCGCTCCCTGCGGGTCTTCTCGTTTTCGGAACGGGGCCCGACGGTGGTGGGCTCTACGGCAACATGCATTGGGAAAATCCTTGAAGGTGGGACAGGGGCGAGCGTCGAGGAGCGACGACCGCCCCTCTCCGGGCCACGCCGTACACCTTGACACCCGCGTCTAGTGTCAAGCCAATCACACCACAAGATGTAGCGGTCGTCAACCACCGGACCCCCAACCCCTAGTGGTCCACCCTCATCGCGCGCGGGGCCGGATCCTGCCCCGCTCCCATGAGGAAACCCCCGGCGGCCTGGCCGCCGGGGGTCCGCCGTGACGGCCGGAGCGCCTTAGCAGCCTGTGGCAAAACCCCCGCGGCATTCGACGGGCGATGCATCCCGGCTGAACCGCGCCTCTACGAGGCGCTCTGCGTTGCGTTTCGGTCGAATACACTCGGTTTTCCTCCCTCACGCGCCTTGTCAGCCGGGCGCCTCGCCCGTCTCGGTGCTCACGTGGGTTTCACCACAGGTTGTTAGTTGTTGTTCGGGCGTCGGCTGCCGCGGCTTCCCCCACTGCCGCCGCCGCCACGACTTACGGCGGCGCCGCCGCCGCCACCGCCACCGCGGCTGACCGCGCTGCCGCCGCCGCTGGTACTCGACCCGCCACCCCGGCTGGCCGAAGCTCCGCTACTGCCGCCGAAACGGGAGAAACCGCTTGGCCGGCTTCGGGAACCCGCGCTCGGCCGGCTTCGCGAGCCCGCGCTCGGGCGGCTCCGCGAGCCCGCGCTCGGGCGGCTGCGGGAGCCCGCGCTGGGCCGGCTGCGGGAGGCGCCGCTGGGCCGGCTGCGGGAAGCGCCGCTGGGCCGGCTCCGGGAAGCCCCGCTGGGCCGGGCTCGGGAAGCCCCGCTGGGCCGGGCTCGGGAAGTTCCCGAGCGTCCGGTGGAAGTCGCCCCACTCCTGGGAGAGGCGGGCCGCACCGAGGAAGGCCGTCTGGCGCCGCTGTCGCCCGACCGTCCGCTGGCGCGCGGCCTGGGAGAGGTGGCGGGGCGATTCCCGGTCGTGGCGCGGCCGCGATTGGCCGACGGCCGTCCGGTTCGGCGTCCTGCCGTCGCCCGACTGCTACCGGTAGCCCGGCGCGCGGCTGCCCGGGACCGGTCCGTTTCCGCGCTGCCGGCGCTCCCGTCCCGTCCTGCGACACCGCGGGACAGGATGGCGCGATCCCTTTCCGTCGCGTAGGACGACCGCGTACTGCGCGCGCGCGCGGCGCTCGTGGGAACGGCCACCCGCTGCGCCCGGGAAGTGCTGCGGGTGGAGCCGGCCGCGGCCCGGCGTGCGGTTGTCGGGGCTCGCGAGTTGGAGAGCCGCCGGGTGGTGGCCTTCGCCGACCGGGTCATGGCGGTTTCTCCGATCGCGCGTTGACGCAGACCGCGATCCAGTACCGCGCCTCCGGAAAGGACCTGGGCGTTTTCGACGTTGCGCAGGGTGGACGCCGCCAACCGGTTGCGCGAGGCGGGACGCCCGATGGCGTCTCTACTGGTGAAACTCCACGCCTGCCGGTTCACGGACCCGCGTGGTACGGCTTTCCCGAGGACCTGTCCCCGACGGATTCGAGGGCGGTTTGCGTAGTACTGGTCACCCCAGCCGTAAGGACCGCCGTACCATCCGTGGAACGGATACACCGCATAGCCGTAGTAGCCGAGAGGAGACCAGCCGACCCAGTCGTATCCGTAGCTCCAGGAGACCCAGCCCGGGCCCCACACGGAACCCGGCAGCCAGTACCAGCCAAGGGGGCCGTGTCCCCACCGGCCGTAGTGATACGGAGCCCAACCCCAGGGGTCGTAGGAGATCCAGGTGATGCCGAACGGCGTGTGCGCCCATCGTCCGAGCCGGTAAGGCGCCCAGCCGGCGGTAACTGTCGGATACCAGACCCATCCCAGATGGACATCGTGGTGCCAGCGGCCATGTCCCTCGAGATCGGGAGCGTGCTCCCTGACTTCCTCGGGAAGTTCGTCGTAGTGCGTCTCCGCAGTGGTGACGAAGCGCCGCTGACGATCTTCGGCCCAGGCGAAGAAGCTGTCGTTACCAAGGTACTCCTCGGGCGGGGCCGGCGCCGTGCCTTCGGAAGCGACGGTCCGCTGACCGGACCCCACCAGCACCGAGCCCGACTCGGTGGATACGGTCGCGATGCCCGAGTAGACGACGAACTGCACCGTGCGGCCGTCTTCCAGAAGATCCGTTCGGTACTTACCCTCGCCCTGAGGGGAGAAGGTGCCGCCCGGTGTTTCCACGACCACGTCGGCATCGCCGCCGATCCACACGATGAGACTCCCGGTCCAGAACCCGAGCCGGTGCGGGCTGTCCCCTTCCACGTAGTCCAGCTTGGTTGCCTGGTCCATCCATGCCGTGACCCGGCCCGCGAAGCGCAGTTCGACCTGCCCGGGTTCCCGGGTCCAGATGCGGTCGCCGGGAAGGAAGGGGCTGCCCCTTTCCGCTTCGTGGGCGCCGAAATCGTCCGCCCGCTGGTGCCAGACATCGCCGTCGACGACGCTGAGATTCCCGTAGGTGTAGGACCGCCCGGTTTCCTCGTCGGACTGCGCGAGCGCCGCCGCGGAGTGGCCCAGGACGAGCAGCAGGCTCAGGATGCCTGCGTGCCGGAGGACCTTTTTTGGCCTTGGGTTTCGCCTGTTCGCTCTTTCGTGCATGGGCCACCTCCCCGAGGCTGCCACTTCCTGATGCCGCAATCCCTATGCCAGATTCCGCGCGACTGCCCCCGGGTCACCCGAGCCGGTCGAGGAACTCCGACGCCTGGAGCCGGGCGCGCGCCGCGCGGAACTTTCGCCAGGCCGGCCGGACGTCGCGGTCGCGATTGACCAGCCGCTCGAGCTTGCTGCCGTCGGGATCGTCTTCGAGCAGGGCTTCCAGCCGCCCCCGCATGTCTCCTTTCGGGAGGGACTCGACAAACGCGTCCTGCTCGCTCAGCGTGTCTTCCAGCCGGGGCTTCGGCACGGGGACGAAACGGCCCCGGATGTCGGACTCCAACTGCCAGACGATTTCCTGCGTCGAGGGATCCTCGTGGTCTTCCGCGACGCTGACCATGCGGGAGGTGTCCCGGTCGTAGTAGTAGGTCCGTTCCGGGCCGTCGTCGACAAAGGCGGCGACCAGCGCCTCAAGCAGAGAAGGGTCGGTCTCCACGGACTCGGAACCGTTGCAATGAAAACTACGGGAGGGACGCCCCTCCGTGCGGGAGATTAAACGACAGACCCCGACCGCGCCAATCCCACCCCGCCGCAATCGTCCGATTCTGTGCGACTTCAGCGGCCCCGGCGACGCGTGGTGCGGGTCAGTTCGGGAGGATCGTTCGTGATCTGGAGCGTGTGGGTTTCGATGCCGCCCCCGCCCAACCGGACCCCCGCGACCAGGGCGCCGTCAGTCACGCCGGCGGCGCAGAAGATCAGGCGCCGGCCGGGCGCCAATGCCTCCGTGGTCAGCACGCGCCCCACGTCCTCGACCCCGGTCTCCACGAGCCTCCGCTGCTCCGCTTCGTTCCGCACGAGGAGCTGCCCCAGCATTCCGCCGCCGAGGCACCGCAGCGCGGCCGCCGCAATCACGCCTTCCGGGGCGCCGCCCGATCCCATGGCCGCCTGAACTCCCGAATCCGGCATCGCGCTCAGAATTCCGGCGGAGAGGTCGCCGTCTCCGATCAGCCGCACCCGGGCGCCGGCGCGTCGCAGCCCGGCAATCAGCTCCTCGTGCCGGGGCCGCTCGAGCACGACCACTGTGATCTCGCTCGCGGGGAGGCCCTCGGCCTCGGCGATCGCGCCCACGTTGTGTTCGGGAGCGTGCTCGAGCCGGATGGCGTCCCCGAGGAGGTCCCGGCTGGCCGGACCCACCATGATCTTCTCCATGTAGACATCGGGCGCGGTGAGGAGCCCCCCGCGTTCCGAACCGGCGAGCACCGCGATGGCCCCGGGTCCGCCGGTGGCGCAGAGATTCGTCCCTTCCAGGGGGTCCACCGCGATGTCCAGTTCGGGGGCTCCTTCCCCGCCGCTGCCGAACCGCTCGCCACTCCACAACATGGGAGCCTGGTCCCGCTCGCCCTCGCCGATCACCACCCGCCCCCGGACCGGCACGGTGTCGAGGATCCGGCGCATGGCGGAGACCGCGACCTGATCCGAATGGCGGCGGTCTCCCAGGCCGATCGTGGGGGCGCAGGCGACGGCCGCTTCCTCCACCGTGCGGACCAGGTGGGAGCCGGCGACGGCCAGCGGGCCGTCAGCCGTCGTCCCGCCGCTCAATGTTCCTCCGGCGGCGGGAGGCTGACCCGGGTGGGGCGGTCCCGCCGGTAGCCCAGGGCGTAGTCGGCCTGCATCAGGGTGTGGATCTCCCGGGTTCCCTCGTAGATCACGGCGCCCTTGGAGTTCCGCCAGAAGCGCCCCACCGGATACTCGTCCGAATACCCGTAGGACCCGTGGATCTGGATGGCGTCCGATGCGGCCCTTTCGGAGGCGACCGTGGAGACCCACTTCGCCAGCGAGGTCTCGCGGGTGTTCCGGCGTCCGCGATTCTTCAGCTCGCCGGCGCGGAGCCACAACAGCCGGCTCACCTCGTAGTCGCGCTCCATGTTCGCGATCATCTGCTTGACGAGTTGGTGCCGGCCGATCTCCTGACCGAAGGTGGTGCGGGACCGCGCCCAGCGCGCGCTCTCGTCGCGGCAGGCGCGGATCAGTCCGGTGGCGCCGGCGGCGACCGTGTAGCGGCCCTGGTCGAGGGCGAACATGGCGATCTTGAAGCCCTCGCCCTCCTCCCCGAGCCGGTTCCCGGCCGGGACGCGGACGTCATGCATGCGGAACCAGCCGGTGTTTCCGGCGCGAATCCCCCATTTGTGGGTCATGTTTCCGGACTCGAAGCCAGGAAAGGAGCGCTCCACGATGAAGGCCGAGAGTCCCGAATGGTCCCGGCGAGCCCGCTTGTCGGGATCCGTCCAGGCGATCACGAGGAAGTTGTCGGCAATCTCGGCCAGGGAGATCCAGTGTTTTTCCCCGGTGAGCACGTAGTCGGAACCGTCGCGCCGCGCCGTGGCCCGGATCCCCACCGCGTCGCTTCCGGCGTCCGGTTCGGTAAGCCCGTAGGTGGCGATCTGCTTCCCTTCCGCCTGCGGCCGCAGGTAGCGGTCCTTCTGCGCCTCGCTGCCCCAGGCGAGGAGCGAGAGGGAGTTCAGACCGGCATGCACGGACATGATGACCCGCAGCGAGGTGTCGACGTACTCGAGTTCCTCGCAGGCGAGCCCGAGCGAGATGTAGTCGAGTCCGGCGCCGCCGTAGCGCTCGGGAACCGATATCCCCAGGATGCCGAGTTCTCCGAGTCCCGTCAGGATTTTGCGATCGAACACCTTGGCGGCATCGTTTTCGCGGATATGCGGCGCCACCTCGCGGGCGGCGAACTCGCGAACCAGCGACTCCGTCGCGCGGTGTTCCTCGGTCAGATCGAAGTTCAGACGCTCAGCCAACGTTCCCTTGCCTTTCCGGTCGTGCCGGTTCCTTCCCTGTCGCCTGCGTCCCGCCGGCGCGGAGCGCGGAGTATACGGCGCGGCTTCGGGTCGTTTCCCGGTGCGGCGCGGGGGCCGGGACGATCAGATTCCGCTCGCCAGGGCGGCCGCCGCCGCTTCGGCCTCGGCCTTGCGTTTGCTGGGGCCGACCCCCCTTCCGAGGGCGCGGCGGCCCGCGAGCACTTCCATGACAAAGGTCTTTTCGTGCTCCGGGCCGCTCTCCGAGATGAGTCGGTACACGGGGAGGCGACCCTCTTTCTTCACGAGCGCCTCCTGCAGGGTCCCCTTCGGATTTTCGGTCGCGGCGACGGCCGTTGGGCTCTTCCCGGCCGCTCCTCGTCGTGGTCGGCTCCGCCTGCGGGCGGACCGGCGTTCGAGCCGTTCGAGAGCCCGCCGCGCGGCGTCCTTCTCGGCCTCCTTGAGGCCTCGCCCAACCCCGGTTTCGACGAGTCCATCGGCCAGCCGCAGGGTCACGGACACCGTCCCGTCGCTCCGCGAGCTGCGCGGTCCGCGTTTGGGCTCGTACCTGGGAGTCTCCTTGCCCGCCTGGGCGAGGCGGTTCTGGAGCAGCGTCTTGGGGTCGAGGAGTTCCAGGTCGGGATCCCGGAGCTCCTCGAGGGCGGTTGCGAACGGCCGGCCCAGGGCCCGGCGGGCGGCCTCCAGGCGGCCGTCCAGGTAGAGCGCCCCCATCACGGCCTCCGCGGTGGCCGCGGCGTCGTCCGCGTCCCCGAGTGACCAGTGTTCGTTCAGCGTGCGGGTGAACTCCCGGCTTTCGAGCCGCATCCGGGCGAGGGTCATCCTCCCCTCGTCCCACTCGGGGAATTGGTCATGAAGCGCCTCGGCCAGCACCAGGTGAAGGACATCCCGCCCGAGGAAGCGCAGTGCGGGCCGGTTCACCGATCGGGCCGCTCCCGGAGGTCTCGGGGACCCGAGGGACGGGCGCCGCCGCCCCCGCGTTCGCCGCTTTCTGCCCCGGCGGTTCCTGGAGGCGCGTTCCCGGCCCGCGTCACCCGGGTCGAGCGCCGCGGCCAGGATTCCGGGATCGGCGAAGGTGTATCCGAGGGCGCGTTCGACCCTCTTGCGCAACAGGAGGAGACGGCGGGCGAACCGGATGCCGAGCGGGCCGATGGATCGCAGTCCGCTGCCGGCTCGACGGACCCATCCCGGAACGCCTTCCGGCGGCTTCAGCCGGAGCCGCTGCAGCTTCTGCCTGAAGGCCACGCCCAGGACGCCGCGCGCCGCCGGCATCCCGCCGTCGAGATAGGCGGCCCCGAGGACGGCTTCGAAGACGTTGGCGAGGATGCGGTCGGAAGATCGGACTTCTTCACCGGCGTTGCGCCCGCGGCCGACCCGAATGCCCTCGTCCAGCGAGAGGGCGCGGGCCGCCGCGGCCAGCGACTGGTTGCTCACCAGTTCCGACTTGGTCTCCTGCCGCCGTTGTCCGTCCCAGTTCGGCCGCTGGAAATGCATGGACTCGGTCACCACGAGTCCGAGCGCCGCGTCGCCGACGAATTCCAGCCTTTCGTAGTCCGCGACCGCGTGGTCGTTTCGATAGGAGCCGTGCGTCAGGGCTTCCTCGAGAAGCTCGAGGTCCTGGAAGCGGTACCCCAGATCCCGGGCGAACTCGAGGACCGGCCGGTGTTCGGATGCCGGCGCCCGCCGTCTTCGTCTGCGGGCCATCTCAGTCCACCCGAACCAGGACCATCGTCAGATCGTCCGAGTGGGTCTCGGTGCCGGTGAACTCGAGGACCGCGTCTTCGACCGTCCGCTGGAGGTCCGCCGGGGTGAGGGCCGCTCCCTCTTCGAGGAGCCGCATCAGCCGTTCCTCGCCGAACATGTCGGATTCCGCGTTCATGGCCTCCGAGACGCCGTCGGTGAAGAAGAGCCAGGTCTCGCCTCCCCGGAGGCGTTCCGAGCGCTCTTCCAGGATCTCGTCGAAGACCGGCCCGGGATCGAGGGCCAGCCCGAGCCCAGGGGGAGCGAGCGCTTCCGAGCGGGGCCAGTGGCCGTCCCGCTGGACCAGATGCAGAAGCGGACTGTGGCCGGCCCGCGCAAACGTGACCAGCCGCTCCGCGGAATCGAATACCGCATAGGTGATGGTGATGAAGGTCCGTGAATCGAGCGCGGTGTGCAGGACCTGGTTCGCCTCGACCAGCACCTTGCGGGGGGACTCGTGGATGCGGCTCAGGGCGAGCATCAGTCCCTTGAGTTCGGCCATGATGAACGCCGCCCGCGTCCCGGTGCCGGAGACATCGGCAATCACCACCCCGAGCCGATTCGGTCCGAGCGGGATCAGGTCGTAGTAGTCGCCCCCAACCTCGGTGGCGGGGCGGCAGACGGCGGAGACCGCGAATCCCGGCACCGAGACGGATCCCTCGAGAGGGAGAAGGCGCGACTGGGACTGCCGCGCGGTCTCCATTTCCTGTTCGAGTACCGCCGCGCGCCGGAGACGCCCCATGTCGTCGGCGATCTTGGCGGTCATGATGTTGAACGAGCTCGCGAGCTCGCCGAGCTGATCGGGTGAGGCGACGCGTACCTGGTGGCCGAAATTCCCGCCGCGGACGAGCTCGGTCCCCTGGCTCAGTGCTTCGACGGACCGGGTGATCGAGCGCGCGAGCCGGAGTCCGGCGGAGAACGCGACGCACTCGATGAGCACGAACACGATGCCGAGCCCGCCGAGCACCAGGAGCAGACCGCTCCGCCAGTCCGGGTTGCTGATTGCCACGGACTCCGCGAGTCCGCCGGTGGTCCCCTGGATCAGGTGAATCGGGGCGAAGCCGATGGCCACCACGACCGTGCCTCCCTCCATCCCGGGACCCCAGGGGACGGCCTCGAGCAGCAGGGGTTCGTCCCAGTCGATCGTGAAGCGGTCCTCGTCCGTTCGCGACAGCGGGGCCGGAGCCGGTGGTTCCTCGTTCTGGTCTCCGAGATAGAGCGCCCAGACGGTCCGGACGATCAGGTCCTCCTCCCGCGCGCTCGCTTCGAGGAGCGGCGCGAGCGGCGCCAGAACCACCGCCAGGCGGTTCCCCCGGAGCCCGGGAAAGACCGCGCCGAACCATTCGGTGTCCTCCATCTGGACCACGCCCTCGTAGGGCGCGAGCGCCCATTCCGGCACCGGATCGGACTCGCGAAGCGGTCCTCCGGCATCCGAACCGGTCAGTCGGACAATGCGCCCCTCCTCGATCTCAAGGTACCAGGCTGCCGCCCCGGGGGCGAACGGAGCGACCCGCGCCGCTGCCCCCCGGAGGCCGCGGGCGATCTCTGCGGGGTCCGCATCCGGTGAAATCTCAAGCAGGGTCTGCTGGGCGGCGGAAGCGAACGCGGTGCCCCGGGCCGCCAGGTTCGCCTGGAAGGCATAGGAGCCGAACAACCCGAGCACCACGTAGAAGGCGAGCAGGAAGAAGGACGTGAGGAGCAGGACCGGCAGGAGCCCGACGAAGAGGTAGGAAACCGCCAGCTTCCGGCGGACGGGGTAGAGGAGCCAGCCGAGGAGATCGCGCCCGAAGTAGACGAGCACCGCGCCCAGGGTGATGACGAAGACCATCCACGCGTCCGCCGACCAGGAAGGGGGCAGCGCGCCTGCCGAGGAGAGGGAGGCGACGGCCCCGACCCCGAGCAGGAATCGGCCGGGCCACGAGCCGGTGAGCGCCTTTGCCGCGCGTTCCAGACCCCTCACGAGGGACCTGGGATGGGCGGACGCCGCCGGAGGCGGAACGGAAGGGGAGGCCGGTCTGGCGGGTCGCTCCGCGGACTTTGCGGGGTCTTGGTTGGAGATGTTCGGGAGTGCGGGTGTCTGAGGGACGGCCGTTGGCCGGATTGCCGGGTCCGGGGCGCTTCCCGGCGGGGTCCGGTTCGGCGTCCCCGGGGTTGCGCGCGCTCGCACTCGAAACCCGAGGGCCCGGCGCCGTTCGCCGGGCGGAGGATCCACCGGAGCGCGGTACGGCGCCGAGACACCGGGTCTGGCGGCGGTTCTGACGGGCAGGATGCGGCCGACCGGCCAGTTCCGCCAGGCTAGGCCCCGCCTGGAAATGGCCCGGTTACCGCAACGCGGATCGGAAGCGCCGGCGAGCGCCGGTCCGCCGAAGACGGGCCGACACCCCGAGTGCTCGGAGGAAGTCTAGCAGCCTGTGGTGGAACCCCCGTGAGCGCCGAGAGCGGTGAGGCACCCCGCTGACGAGGCGCGCAACAGCCTGTGGTGGAACTCGCGTGAGCACCGAGAACGGCGAGGCGCCCGGCTGACAAGGCGCGTGAGGGAGGAATACCGGGCGTATTCCGACCGAAGCGCAACGATGAGGACCGCGTAGCGGGCCGGTTCAGCCGGGATGCATCGCCGTTCGAATGCCGTGGGAGTTTCACTGCGGGCTGTTCAAGGAGGAATACCGAGTGTATTCCGACCGAAACGCAACGCCGAGCGCCGCACAGCGGCGGGTTCCGCGGGGATGCATCGCCGCTCGAACGCCGCGAGAGTTTTGCCACCGGTTGCTGGCAGCCTGTCCCGGGCCCCCCCTTCGCTCTGGCGCGCCGTACACTCCAGGTTCGCCTCCCATGCGCCTCCTGGATCGCCGTCTCGGCGCGGTATTCGTCCTGGTGGCCGGTGTGGCGGGCAGTGGGCCGGCCCCGGGCCAGCAGGCCGGGAACCCGGAACGCCCCGCCATCCGGCTCTACGGAGTCGTGCAGCAGCGGGATGGGGGAGTCGCGCTCCTGCGGTTTGCCGAGGGGAGACCGCTCGCGCTCCAGGTCGGCGAGACCCATCGGGGATTCACGGTTGTCCGGGTACTTGGCGACGGCGTGGAACTGGAGGCGCCCGACGGGCGGATGCTCGAAGTGGGCCTTCCCGACATGGCGGTTCCGGAGGAGACCGGGGAGTCCCCACCGATCCCGGGGACCCCGGTCAAGACTCGGCCGCCCGTTGAGATTCCGACAGGTCCCGAAACGTCGCCGCCGGCGCCCCCGGCGGCTGAGGCCCAGACGCCTCCGCCTCCTCCGCGGGAGGCGGGAGAGCGAACGTTCTCACGAGACGACGTGCGGCTGCGGCTTCAGTCGGAACTCCCGAGGATCCTGTCGAGCGCCGTCGTCGCCCCGCGGGTGCTCGGGAACGAGATCGTCGGGCTGGAACTCGTCGCCTTTCCCACCGACACCGTGCTCGGGGAAACCGGGCTCGTCCCCGGGGACGTGCTCCTGGAGGTCAACGGCAGGGAAGTACGGGGAGCCGAATCGCTGGCGGTGCTGGTGCAGCGGTTTCAGACCGCGAGCCAGGTCGAACTCACCGTGGATCGCGACGGAGAGGTCTTTCCGATCCGGTATCGGATCGAGTAGCCGGACCTCTCCGGGCTGCTCGCGGGCGCCCGGCTGCCTCAGCGACCGCTGAGGGCCCCGGGACCGGGCGGCTCGAGCAGCACGACGATCTCGCCGGGCTCGACCAGGTGGTGGTGGGTCTTCGCGTGGACGGCGAAGGCCGCAGGATCCTGCCGCAGCGACGCGATGGAATCCTCGAGGGCGGCGGCCTCCCGGCCGAGCCGCTCGATTTCCGCCGCCAGTTCGCTTTCCAGCCGTCCCTGCTCGTTCAGCGATTCGAGTCCGCTCACGCCGACGGCGGCGGCGGCGACCCCGATCAGCACGATCACGACGACGGGCGCCGCGCGCTCGGTCAGTCCGGCGACGACGCGTCCCCAATCGGCGCCCTTCCGCAGAACGCCTCCCCCGATGCTCCCGAACCGGCGGCGAAGGCTCCCCACGGCGGAAGCTGCTGCCTCGAGCGAGAACTTCATGGATCCGGCGGGGACTCGGCCCTGCCCGCATTGTATGCGGAAGCCGGGAGTGCGCCGGAACCCGGAGAGTGGCCCCGCTCAGCGCCCGCCGCCGAGCTGCCCGGCAAGCTCCCGGAGCCGCTCGGTCTGATCTTCCAGCGAGGCGAGTCTTCCGCGCGCCTGCTCCACCACGGCGGGGTCCGCGCCGGCGAGGAAGCCGGGGTTCGACAACCGTTTCCGGGTGCTTTCGCGCTCCTTGCCGAGACGTCCGAGCTGTCGCTCGACGCGGTGGCGCAGCGCCTCGAGGTCGCCGGCTTCCCCCAGGACGGTCTGGGCCTCGAAGGCCGGGTCCACGATGGAAACCCGGCCGGCGGCGCCGGGCCCGAGGCCGGGCGGGGACGGGGCACCACCGGGCGGGACGACGGAGACGGACGTGAGCCGGGCCAGCGAAGCGACGGGTTCCCGGCACTCCGCCAGCAGGGCGCCGAACCCGGGGAGATCGGGCGACTCCTCGACCCGGACCCGAAGCCGCAGATCGGGCGGCAGTCCGGCGTCCGCGCGGAGTTTGCGGACCCCGCTCACCAGCCGCTGAAGCGCCTCGAAGCGCTCCTCGAGCTTCCGGTCGCGCCTTCCCCTCCCGTCCGGGAACGCCGAGCGGGTCAGCAGGTCCGCTTCCGGCCGTTCGCCGTCCCACAGGTCCTTCCGGTCCATGGCCAGCCGGAGCCGGGCGAAGAGGTGTTCGGTGACGAACGGAGTCACGGGATGGAGCAGATGCAGGGTGTCGCTCAGGACGCCTCCCAGGGTGGCGGCGGTCCGCCGCGCCGCCTCCGGCCCGGAGCGGAGCCGCACCTTGGCCAACTCCACGTACCAGTCGCAGAAGTCGTTCCACACGAACCGGTAGAGGACGGCGCCCACGGCGGCGAAATCGAAGCTGTCCAGGGCCCTTCGGACCTCGCTCGCGCAGGCGTTCGCCCGGGAAACGATCCAGCGGTCCTCGGCCTGCGGCTCGCCCAGCGGGCCTTCGTCGTCGATCTCGTCCAGAGCGATGAGGGCGAAGCGGGACGCATTCCAGAGCTTGGTGAGGAAGCGGCGGCCGATCTCGTGGAACTTCGACAGCGAGAGGCGCATCTCCTGTCCCTCGGAGCAGAGCCGCACCAGGGTGAACCGCAGCGCGTCGGCCCCGACGCCCTCGAAACCGTCCGGGAAGTTCCGCTCCACCCGGCGGAGCAGTTCCTTCATGTTGGTGGGGCGCGCCTCCTCCACCGGCCGCTTGAGTTCCGCCAGGGTGGCCCCGTTGATCACCGCGAGGGGATCCACTCCGTTCCCCTTGCTCTTGCTCATGACGGCGCCGCGTTCGTCGAGCACGGTGGGATGGATGTAGACGTCGCGGTAAGGCAGCCGGTCCGTCATCTCGATCCCGGCGAAGTTCATCCGCGCGACCCAGAAGAAGAGGATCCCCTTGTCGGTGGACAGCACCGAGGTCGGGAAGTAACGGGCGAGATCGGGTGTGTCATCGGGCCACCCCAGGGTGCTCATCGGCCAGAGCCAGGAACTGAACCAGGTGTCGAGCACGTCTTCGTCCTGACGCCAGGCGCCCGGATCGGCGAGCACCTCGGCGGGCGTTTCGACCCCGACGGCGACTTCACCGGTCTCCCGGTGGTGCCAGGCCGGGATGCGATGTCCCCACCAGATCTGCCGGCTGATCGTCCAGTCCCGGATTTCGATGAGCCAGCGCGCGTAGACCTGCTCCCAGCGGGCCGGATGGAACCGGAGTTCGCCCTCGCGCACCTTCTCCCATCCAGCTTCTCCCTTCTCGAAGCCGCTGCGGCGGAGCGCCCGGTCCGCGAGCGGCCGCATCCGGACGAACCACTGGTCGGAGAGGCGGTACTCGATCGGCGCCCCCGAACGCTGCGCCCGGCCGAGCGGCACCTGGTGGGGGGTCACCGCCTGGAGAAGGCCGGCGGCTTCCAGCGCCTCGACGGCTTCCCGGCGCGCCTCGTAGCGGTCGAGCCCGCGGAACGCCTCCGGCGCCGCATCGTTCAGGGTCGCGTCCTCGTTCATCACGTTCAGCGGCTCGAGGCCGTGACGCTCCCCGATCTCGAAGTCGTGCGGATCGTGGGCGGGGGTGATCTTCAGGCATCCGGTCCCGAACTCCCGTTCCACCCCGGAGTCGGCGATGACCGGAATCACGCGGCCGGTGAGCGGAAGCTGGACGCGCCGGCCGATGAACCCGCGGTAGCGGGCGTCCTCGGGGTGGACGGCGACGGCGACGTCCCCGAAGAGCGTCTCCGGCCGGGTGGTGGCGACCGTGAGGTGATGGCGGGGATCGTCGGCGAGCGGATAGCGGATGCTCCACAGGTGGCCCGGTTCTCCTTCCGGCGCCGTCTCGACCTCGTCGTCGGAGAGCGCGGTCCGGTCCACCGGGCACCAGTTGACCACCCGTTTGCCCCGATAGATCAGTCCACGGTCATAGAGCGCCTTGAAGACCGTCCGCACCGCGCGCGAAAGCCCCTCGTCCATCGTGAAGCGGGTGCGGCGGTAGTCGCACGAAGCGCCGAGCTTGCGAAGCTGCTCCAGGATGACGCCCCCGAACTCTTCCCGCCATTCCCAGACCCGGGCGATGAAGGCGTCGCGTCCCAGTTCCCGGTAGTCGACGCCCTCGGCATCGAGGTGCTTGCGGACCACGGTCTGGGTGGAGATACCCGCGTGGTCGGTCCCCGGGACCCAGAGCGCGTCCCGGCCTTCCATCCGGCGGTAGCGGATGAGCACGTCCTGGATCGTGTTGTTGAGCGCGTGCCCCATGTGGAGCCGGCCCGTGATGTTCGGAGGGGGGATGACGATGGTGAACGGCTCCCGGCGCGGGTCGCCGTCCGGGCGGGTCCGTCCCCCCGGGTCCACCTCCGTCTCGAAGGCCCGCGCGCTTTCCCACCGGTCCCAGCCCTCGGCCTCGACAGCCGCCGGGTCGAGGCGGGTCGCAAGGCCGGCCGCCGGCCCGCTGCTCATTCCCGCCGCCCGCTACCGGCCGACGGCGGCGACGAGCGCTCCCGCGCGATCGGTGCTCTCCCAGGGGAATCCCGGGGTCTCGTGACCGAAGTGGCCGCCCCTGGCGGTGTTCTCGTAGATGGGCCGGCGCAGGTCGAAGTGGGCGATGATTTCCGCGGGAGTCAGGCCGAAGACCTCGCGAACGGCGCGCTCGATGGCCGCGTCGTCCGCCTCGCCGGTACCAAAGGTGTCCACCCGGACCGAGACCGGCTCCGCGCGGCCGATCGCGTAGGCGATCTGCACCTCCGCCCGGCGCGCCAGTTGCGCGGCGACGATGTTCTTGGCGATCGAGCGGGCCATGTAGGCCGCCGAGCGGTCCACCTTCGTCGGGTCCTTGCCGGAAAAGGCGCCGCCGCCGTGACGGGCCATCCCGCCGTAGGTGTCAACGATAATCTTCCGGCCCGTGAGTCCGCAGTCGGCCGCCGGGCCGCCCTCCACGAACTTGCCGGTCGGATTGACGAGGACCGCCGGCGAGCCGCCGCGAAACCCCTCCGCGAGCACCGGGAGCACCACCTTTTCCTCGATGTCGCGGACGACGCGAGCCGTAGCCTCTTCCGCGTGCTGGGAAGACGCGACGACGGTGGGGACCGATTCGGGGTCCCCGGCGCCGTTGTAGGCCACCGTGACCTGCGCCTTTCCGTCCGGGCCCAGGTACGGGATCTCGCCGCTGGTGCGGGCCTCGGTCAGGCGCCTCGTGATCCGGTGGGCCAGCATGATCGGCAGCGGCATCAGCTCCGGCGTCTCGTCGCAGGCGAACCCGAACATCATTCCCTGGTCCCCCGCGCCCCCCGAGTCCACGCCCATCGCGATGTCCGCGGTCTGCCGGCCCAGGTGGATCTGGACCTCGACCGTGTCGGCGTCGAAGTTGTCGTCCCTCCCGGTGTATCCGATGCGCCGGATCGTCCGGCGGACCACGGTTTCGAGTTCGCTCCGCGAGGGCCCGTTCCGCGCCGCCGCTTCCCCGGCGATCACCGCGCGGCCGGCGGTGACGAGCGTCTCACAGGCGACCCGGGCCAAGGGGTCCCGGGTCAGGTAGGTGTCGAGGATGGCGTCGGAAACCTGGTCGGCGACCTTGTCCGGATGGCCTTCGGTCACCGACTCCGAGGTAAAGAGCCGCAGGTCGCGGTGTTGTTGCACGCTAACGGGACGCCTTCCTCGCTTCGGGGTCTGGAACGGTCGTGAGAGGCGATCTTCGCCGTTCGCCTCGGGATTCGCCGTCTGGGAGAGCGCGGCATGTTAACAGCCTGTGGCAAAACCCACGCGGCGTTCGACGGGCGATGCATCCCGGCTGAACCGCGCCTCTGCGAGGCGCTCTGCGTTGCGTTTCGGTCGGAATACACCCGGTATTCCTCCCTCACGCGCCTTGTCAGCCGGGCGCCTCGCCCGTCTCGGCGCTCACGTGGGTTTCACCACAGGCTGTTAGCAGCCCGGTTTCGGTCGGAATCCGTGGCGCGGAGCCACCCTTCCGCCGCCGGATCGGGAGCGAATCGGTGACGGCAGGCGCCCCCCGGCCCACCGCCGTCATCCTCCTGGCCGGCAAGTCGCAGCGGACCTGGCCGCTAACCGCCGACTTTCCCAAACCGCTCCTGCCGCTCTGGGGCCGCCCGCTCACCGAGCGCGTGCTCGACCAGTTGCGCGGGGTCGTGGACACCGCGGTGCTGGTGGTCGGGTATCGGAAGGAGCGCATCCTCGACCACTTCGGGACGCGCTACGCGGGCATCCGCCTCGTTCCGGTCGAGCAGCAGAGCGCCCGCGGGACGGCCGACGCGCTGCGGGTCGCGGCCGCCGCCGTCCGCGGACCGGTCCTCGTTCTCAACGGCGACGACTTCTACCACCACGACGACCTGGCGCGGGTGAGCGAGCACCCGACGGCGATCCTCTGCCAGGAGGCCAGCGATCCCTGGAACCGGGCGACGGTCACCGTGACCGCAGACGACTGGCTGGTGGACGTCCAGGAGAAGCCTCCCGCGGCCCGGCCCTGGGAACTCAGCAGCGTGGGGGCCTATTCGCTCAGGCGGGAAGACCTCGACCACCTTGGCGAAGTCCGGGAGAGCGTGCGCGGCGAACTCGAGCTCCCGGACCTCATTCGGATCCTGGCGCGCTCTCCCGGGGTGCGCGCGGTGCGCGCCCGGCGTCCCTGGATCCCGTTGACCTATCCGTGGGACGTCATCGGACGGATCGTGCCCCTCTTCGGCGGGAATCCTCCGGGCGAAGGAGCCCGAGCGCTCGGCTTCGAGACCAGCACGGGGGAGATGGGCGAAGGGGCCGTCTTCGTCGGGGAGGGAGCATCCGTTCATCCCGACGCCCGCCTGCTCGGACCGGTGGAGCTCGGCGCCGGCGCCCGCATCGCCGCCGGGGCGGTGGTGGAACGGGCGGTGCTGATGGAGGGGGCGAGCGTGGGGGCCGGAGCGATCGTCCGGGACAGCGTGCTTGGCCGCGGCGCCTCGGTTGGAGAGGGCGCCCGCCTCCGGTCGGGCCCGGTCGAGCGGATCGAGGTGCTCGGCCACACCGCACGCGTCGGAGTTCCCGTCGTTGGGGCCTGCCTGGGAGCGGGCGCCGGGGTCGCCGCGGGATCCGAGACGCCTCCCGGCACTCTGCTGGGCCCGGGCGAGGGCTTCGGTTAGCGACGCTGCAAGAGCAGGAAGACGGAAGCGAGCCCGAAGAAGAGGTTCGGCGACCACGCCGCCAGCACCGGGTCGAGCAGTTCCGCGTTCCCGATGGAGCGGAAGAACTGGGTGGCGACCAGATAGACGATCGCGATCGCGAAGGCGATGGCGGCGCTCGCCCAGGCGCTCTGATTCGTCCTCCGGAACGCGAACGGGAGCCCGATGAGCACCGTGACCAGCGAGGCGAAGGGCAGGGAGGTCTTGGTCTCCAGGGCCACGTGGAGCACCGGATCGCGGTGACCGGCCGCCTCGATGGTTTCGATGCGTTCCTCGAGGTCGCGATAGGGGAGGTGGTCGGTCGCCAGGTCCTCCCTGAGGAGCGCATCGGGTACGGAGACGTCCGGAATCTCCTGGACGGCGAACGGTTCGGCGGCCCGGCCGCCGTGGAGGTCGCGCTCCCAGCCTCCGATCCCGGTCCAGGTCGCTTCCGCCGCCGACCAGTGGGCGGAAGCCGCATAGCTGCGGGCGGCAAGCGAGGCGCTGTCCGGACCGAGCCGGAACACCGAGAGTCCGCTGAGGACCAGGTTGTCCGCGTCGAAGTCGTCGTAGTGGTAGATCTGGCCCTCGGGTCCCATCCCCCAGTGCCGCTCCAGCGGATTGACGGTGCGCCGGGCCTCGCCGCGGATGCGGGCGCCCGTATCCTCGGCTTCGGGCGCCGTCCGGGGGATCAGCCGTTCCTGCAGCCCGAAGCCCGCGCCGCTCACGAGCAGTCCGGTGGCGAGCGCCGGGACCACGAGGCGCGCGCGGCTGATCCCCCCGGCGAGGAACGCGGTCACCTCGTTGTGCCGGCTCAGGAGGCCGAAGGTGACGAGCGTCGCCGTGAGGGTCGCGAGCGGCAGCATCTGGGCCGTGAACGCGGGAATCGAGAGACCCAGGTAGCGAAGCACGGTGGTGGTGGCGATGTCCCGCTCGAAGGCGTCGCCGATTACCGCGTTCAGCAGGCCGATCAGCTCCCACGAGAGCAGCGCCGCCAGCGCGATGACGAGGAACGTGAGGTAGCGGGTGACGACGTAGCGGTCGAGGATCGTGGGCAGTCCCGGCGGGCGCCAGCGGCGTACGGCCGAACGGCGGCGGGGGACGAACCGCCGGAGCCGGCCGAGGAAGCGGCGGACCGCCTCCAGGGGGTGCAGCTCGCGGGAAGCCAGCGCCAGCAGGACGACGCCGGCGGCCACGGTCACGATGTTGGCCCCCCACATGGCGATCCAGGGCGACAACTCCTCCGCCGCTGCGAGCTGCTCGCCGAACATGTTCGGGGCGTACCAGGCGAGGATCACGAGGATCGCCACGGCGAACGATCCGGCGCGCGTCGGTCCCGCCGACGGGCGGATCCCGATGCCCAGGCCGAGCAGTCCGAAGGCGAGACAGGCGAAGGGAAAGGCGAACTTCTTGTGGATCTCGACCAGGTAGATCGGGTGGTCGGTGCCCTCGTAGGCGGCCACCAGGTCCGGCAGCCGCATGGCGCGGGCGCTGCGGCTCGGACTCGGCGTCTCCGGGCCGAACACCTCCTCGGCATCGAGCGGGAGGCGGATCCGTTCCGCGCGCTGGATGCGGTACTGCCCCGGATCGTCGAGCCCGGCGTTGTGGACCTCCACGCCGGTGAGTTCGAGGAACGCCAGACGCTCCGCGGGGACGGTCACCAGCCGGCCGCGGTCGGCGACGAAGATGGTCGGTTCGTCGGCGCGCGCGGTGTCGGCGAGAAAGACACGCCTCCAGCCGTCCTCGCCCGGAGGCACGGCTCCCACGAGCAGGACCCGGCCGTCGAGGAGCTCGTCGTAGAACATGCGAGGCTCGATCTCGGTGCGGAGCCGGGAGCTCAGGAGTTCGTCTCTCAGTTCGACGAACCGCTGGTTCGCCGGCGGGACGACCTCCAGCATCAGCAGCAGGCACAGGCCGAAGGCAGCGCCCGCCGCGGTCCCGATCGGGACGAGGAGACGCCAGGGAGAGATCCCGCCGGCCCGCATCGCGATCAGCTCGTGTCCGCTGGAGAGCCGGTTCAGCGCCAGCAGGATCCCGAGCAGCAGGGCGCTCGGGACGGCCACGGCGAGGAGCGCCGGAATCAACTGGGCGAAGGCCAGCCCCACGGTTTCCGGGTTCGCGCCCTGGGTGACGATCAACTCGATGTTGACGATCAGTTCGTTCAGCAGCAGCGCGAACAGGAAGACGCCGGTCCCGAGGAATACGCCGGGGGCGATGAGCCGGAGGATGTAGCGGCTGAGGAGACCCACGGCGGACCCCCCGGATTCTAGGAAACGGCCCGGAACGCCAATTTCCAGACCGGCACGCGCGGCGCTCCGCGCCGCGCACCGCACATCGCCCTGAACCCGGATGGCGTACCAGCACGGTGCTCGATCCATTCCGGCCCCGGACGGTTTCCCGCGCAGGGACCCGGATCGCGGACCCACCGCATCTTGGGGGTGCGTCGCCCTCAAGGCACAACATGTTGTGGACGGCCCCGGCGACCGCCTACAATACAGTCGGCGTTCGGCGGCGCCGCAGCCACAATCTTCAGGGTGACCAGCGAGTGAGGATCGAGCGGCTCGAGATCGCCGGGTTCAAGAGCTTCGCCGAACCGGTGACACTCGAGTTCGGACAGGGCGCCACCGCGGTGGTGGGGCCGAACGGCTGCGGCAAGAGCAACATCGCGGACGCGGTCTTCTGGGTGCTCGGCGAGTTGGGCGCCGGCACCATCCGGGCGCGGGGGAAGGAGCTCATCTTCAGCGGGAGCGCTCTCCGGGAACCCCTCGGGGTCGCCGAGGTACGGCTGCACGTCAGCGGCGCCCGGGGTTCACGCCCGACCGAGGCCCAAAACGGCGCCGCGGGCAACGGTGCGGATTCCGTCGCCGGAAACGGCGCCTCGCCCGCGGGCGGCGCGCTCCCGGAGACCCCGTGCAACGGCGCCGCTGCCGGAACCGCGCCCGAAAACGGCGCGGCGGCCGGCGGGTTGCAGCGCGACGTGGTGGTCGGGCGCCGGGTGGACGCCAGCGGACAGTCGGTCTACGAGATGGACGGCCGCCGGTGCACCCGGCGGGACATCCGGCGGCTGTTCGCCGGCACCGGACTCGGTCCCGGGTCCTACGCGCTGATCGAGCAGGGGCGCGCCAACGAGGTGCTCAGCCGCAAGCCCGCCGATCTGCGGCTGCTGGTGGACGAAGCGGTGGGGCTCGGCGCCTACCGCCTGAACCGGCGGGAGAGCGAGGCGAACCTGCGGGCGGCCGAGAAGGCGCTCGAGCGGGTACGCGAGCGGCTGCGGGAACTGGACCGCTTCATCCGGGTGGCGCGGCGCGACTCGCGAACCGCGACCCGGGTCCGGGAAGCCTCGGATCAGGCGCGGCTGCTCGGCGTTGCCGAAAAGGCGGCGCGGCGCGAGGAACTCCTCACCCGCATCCGCGAGAACGCCGCTCCGGGAGAGGCCCTCGGCGCGGAGCGCGCCCGGCGGTCCCGGAGCCTTCGGGCCTTCGAACGGTTCGTGGAGGCGCTTCGGGAGCAGGTCGCCGGCACCGAAGTCGAACTTCGCGAAGCCACCCGGGAGATCGGGGACCTGAGGGCGCGCCGGGCCCACGCGGCGGCGCTCCTCGACGAAGGCGCCCGCGCCGCCGAGGGCCGCGCCGCGCAGGTCTCCCGTCTGGACACGGAGGCCACCACGCTCGGCGCCCGGCTGGACGATCTCGAAACCGAGCGGAAGGAGAGCGAGCGGCGCGCCGGGGAGTTCCCCGACCGGCTCGCCGAGCTGACCGAGGCGGCCGCCGCGCGGGCGGCGGCCAGGGATCGCGCGCTGGGCGAGGAACGCGAGGCCCACGCCCTCCTGTGGGAACTGCGGCGGGAAGTGGATCGCCTGCGGGCGAGCGTCCGGTCGTTCCGCTTGTCACGGGACCAGTACGCGGCCCGGCGCGAGCGGCTGTCGGCGGCCGGACTGGGACTCGCGGGGAGCCGCCGGGAACTCGCCGCCCGCCTCGATCACGCGACCGGGGGCCTCTCCGCGGCGCGGGAGCGGGTCCGGGCGCAGGAGGACGAGATCAGCGGGTTGCGTGGCCGGTTGGAGACCGCCGAGGCGGCGTGGCGCGCCGCGACCGCCGCGGCGGAGGCGGCGCGCGGCGAGGAGGCTCAGGCCGAGAAGGACCAGGCCGCCCTGTCGGCCCGCCGCCGGTCGCTCGAGGCGCTGGTCGCTTCGCGCAACCAACTGGGGGAAGGCGCCGCGAAACTCGTCGAGGCGGCCCACCGCCGCGGGCTCGCGCCGGGCGGCGCGCTCGGAGAGTTGGTGGAGGTGGATCCGGGATACGAGCTGGCGGCGGAACGGCTCCTCGGCGTTCACCGGATCCGGATCGAGCGCGTGGCCGACGTCGCGGAACTCGTCGAGGAACTGGGCGGCCCGGAGGCCGGTCCGTCCGAGGTCCTGGTATCCGAGCTGCTCGACGCCTGCGGTTCTCGGGAGCGGCCGGCGTCCGGCGGGGCCGACCGGTTGGGCGACCATCTGAAACCGGCGGATGCGAGGCTTGGTCCGGTCATTCCGGACGCGGTGGTCACCACCGATCTCGCGGAGGCGCTCGCCGCCTTCCTGAAGGAACCCGGCGCCTACGTGGCGCGGGACGGGGCCAGCGTGACGCCCCCGGGAGTCGTGCGGTTCGGACGGGGCGGGCCGGGCGAGGGTTTCCTGAGCACGCGGCGCGAAGTGGCCGAACTCGAAGCCAGGGAGCGTGAGGGAGCCCGGCGGTTGGCCCGGCTGGCCCGCGCCTCGGCTGGCGCCCGGGCGGCGGCGGACAAGGCGCGATCCGCGGTCGAAGGACTGGGGCAGACGCTCGCGCGGGCGGAGAACCTCGCCCACCGGCTCCAGCTCGACGCGGACCGGCGCGAGGAAACCGTCGAAGATGTCTCGAAGCGGATCGAAGAACTGGAAGCGGAGGTCTCCCGTCACGGCGAGGAAGCGGAGGGCAACGAGGAGGCGGACGCCCGCGCGGCCGAGCTCCTCGCCCGCGACGAGGCGCGACTCGGGGAAGCGTCCCGCGAACTCGGCGAGCGGGAGGGGACCCATGCGGCCCTCCGGCGCGAGCTGGAGGCCCGCGAGGGCGAATGGCGCGACGCGGACCGTGAACTGGCGCGCCAGAACGCGGTGGCCGACGAGGTCGCGGGCCGGGCGCGCGCCCTGGCGCGGCAGGTTCGGGACGACCGCCAGCGGCTGGAACGGATCCGCGCCGAGCGCGCGGCGGCCGGCCGCGACGAAGAGGAATGGCGGACGCGGCGGGCCTCCGCCGTGCGCGAACGGGAGGCGGCCGAAACCGCCGTCCGGGACCGGGAAGCCCGGGAAGCGGCGCTGGCGGGCGTGGCCGCGGACCTGCGGACCCGCCTTGAAGGCGCCGTGGAGGCGGCGCGTCTCAGGACGGCGGAGCTCCGCGACCTCGAAGAGAGGTTGCACGAGCTCCGATCGGGAACCCAGGAAGCCCAGGGGCTCCTGCGGGAGCTGGAGGACGAGTTCCAGCGCTCCCGCGGACGTTCGCTCGCCGAGGAGGCCGCGCGCCTGCCGGCGTCGCTCCAGGGCCGGTCCCGCGAAGCGCTCGCGGAGGAGGTTTCCCAGGTGCAGGACCGCATCCGGCAACTCGGTCCGGTGAACGAGATCGCCGAAGCGCGGCTCCGCGAACTGCAGGCGGAACGCCGCGAGCCCGAATCGAACCTCCAGGACGTGGAAGCGGGGATCGCCGACGGCCTTGCCGCGATCCGCCGCCAGGACCGGGAGGCCCGCCGCATCTTCCGCGAGGGTTTCGAAGCGGTCAGCGCCGGGTTCGACGAGGCCTTCCGGCAACTCTTCGGGGGCGGCCGCGCCGAACTGCGGCTGGTCGCGACGCCCGGCCCTCCCGGCCTCCAGGAGTCGGAAGACGCGGCGCAAGGGACCGGCCGGGGCGCTGATCCCGCGGGCGGGGATCCCGGAGCGCCGGCTTCCGCGAGCTCGGGAAACGGGGTCGGCGAAGCGGCGGATGCGGGGCTTGCCGGAGAGTTCGAGGCCTGGAACGGCGGGCGGTCGCTCGCGCCGGAAATGCCGGTGGACGCCCAGTTCGGGGTGGAGATCGTGGCCCAGCCGCCCGGCAAGAAGCTGCAGAGCGTCCG
The DNA here is from genome assembly GCA_963555995.3 of Vicinamibacteria bacterium. Lineage (GTDB taxonomy): Bacteria > Acidobacteriota > Vicinamibacteria > Marinacidobacterales > Marinacidobacteraceae > Marinacidobacterium. The sequence continues at coordinate 875,078 of OY821641.1, forward strand.
CCTCCTCTCGGGCGGGGAAAAGGCCATGACGGCCATTGCCTTCCTCATCGCGCTCTTCCGGTATCGTCCGGCGCCCTTCTGCCTCCTGGACGAAGTGGATGCTCCGCTCGACGATGCGAACGTGCAGCGGTTCGCGTCCATGCTGGACGAACTCAAGCGGGATACGCAGCTCGTGGTCATCACCCACAACCGGCTGACCATGGAGGCGTGCGAGCATCTCTATGGAGTCACGATGGAGGAGCCCGGTGTCTCCCGGCTGATCTCGATGCAGCTCGGCGCCGACGTGGAGAACTGGATCGCCGCGGCGGCGGACCCGGACCGCGCGGACGGCGCCGCCGCCCTGTCCGCTTAGCAGCCTGTGCCAAAAGTCACGCGGCATTCGAAGGGCGATGCATCCCGGCTGAACCGGGCCGCTCCGCGCCCCTCATCGTTGCGTTTCGGTCGGAATACACCCGGTATTCCTCCCTCACGCGCCTTGTCAGCCGGGCGCCTCACCCTTCTCGGTGCTCACGTCACTTTCACCACAGGCTGCTAACCGCCTGTGACTGGCGTCGGGCGCGCGGGAGGAGCGGCCCGCCTGCCCCGGCGGGCGATGGTGTTCGCCGCCGGACGGGGCGAGCGGCTGGGTCCCCTGACCAGGGACCGGGCCAAACCGGCGCTTCCCTTCTGCGGGGCGCCCCTGCTGACCCGGCTGCTGCGCTGGCTCACCGCCGCCGGGGTGAACGACGTGGTCGTGAACCTCCACCACCGTCCGGAAACGCTGGAACCGCTCCTGGTTGCGGCGGAGCGCACCATGCCCGGCCTCGCCATCGGGCGGTCGCCCGAGCCGGAACTGCTCGGCACTTCGGGCGGGCTGTCGCGCGCCGCGGCGCGCTTCGGACTCGGAAGCGACGCCGGCGGGCCGCTGCTCGTCCTGAACGGCGACACGCTCCCCACCTTCGACCTCCGGGCGATGGCCCGTTTCCACGGGGCGGCGGGTGGTGAAGCCACTCTGCTCTCCGACCCGGAACCGGGTCCGGAGTTCGCCGGCGAGCGCCGCCTGGAGACCGGCGAGGACGGCGTCATCACCGGGCTGAGCGGACCGGGAGGACCGGGACTCGGCTTTTCGGGCGTGTGGCTGCTGGAGCCGGCGGCGCTCCGCCACCTGCACGGCGGCCCGGGAGGTCTCTCGCGGGACCTCCTGCCCGGGCTGATCGCCGCAGGGACGGCGCGGGCCTTCCCGAGCCGGGCCCCGTGGTTCGAAATCGGGACTCCGCGGCGCTACCTCGAGGCCTCCCGGCGCGCGCTGGAAGACGGAGCGCTGCCCGAGACCCGGACCGGGCCGGCAGGGACCGGGCCGGTTCGCAAGGAGGAGGGCGCCGGGGGGCGCCGACCGGAACTGATCGGCGCGGGGAGCGCCATCGGCGAAGCGGCGCGCGTCGAGGGGTCGCTGCTTCTCGAAGGCGTCCGGATCGGGGCGCGCGCCGTCGTCCGGGACTCGATCGTGGCCGCCTCGGAAAGCGTGCCGGCCGGCGCCCGGATCGAGGCCGCGCTCTTCGCCGACGGCGCTGCGATGCCGCTATGACGACGGTCCTTTCTGCGGGAGCCCCGCCGTGCCGGTAGGCGTGATCGCCCCGAAGGCGCCGGGTTCGGACGCCCGGACGCGGCTGGACGTCTTTCTGCGCCGGTCCCGCAGCCTGGCCCCCGACCTCCGCACCGGGGTAGCGGTCGAGCCGCTCGTGAAGGAGGCCGGCGAGCGGGTCTATTTCCGGATTCGGCCCGCGCGCCGAACGCCCGCGGCCGCCGGGGAGCAGGAGGTGGCGACGGTCGTGCTCTGCGTCATGGCCGAGCCGTACGCGCCGGGTTCGCTGCCGTTCGCGAACTCCACCCTGCTCTACCGGGAACTGGGAGTCCGGACGCCCCGGATCCTGGAAGAGGCTCCGGAACTCGGAGTGATCGCTCTCGAGGACCTGGGGGACGAACTCCTGCAGGTGGTGGCGGCCGGGGGCGGCGCTGACGCGGCGGTGCTCTACGACGAAGCCGTGGACATCATCGCCCGGATCCAGCGGGAAGGGGCGCGCCTCGCCGGGACGCCGGCGGCGAGCGGCTTCCGGGCCTTTTCCGCCCGGCTCGACGCCGAGCTCTTCTCGCGCGAACTGCGGTTCTTCGCCGAGCACTTCCTGGGCGGGTACCCCGGTCTCAAGCTGAGCGGGCCGGCGCGCGGCGAGCTCGAGTCCCTGTTCGCGGCGCTCGCGGAGGAAGCGGCCGGCGGTCCGGCGGCGCTGGCCCACCGGGACTTCCACTCGCGCAACCTGATCGCCGGCGACGATCCCGCCGCGTCCGGCGCGCCCCGCGTTCTCCGGGTGATTGATCACCAGGACTCCCGCATCGGACCGCGCTTCTACGACCTGATGTCGCTGGTCCGCGATCCGTACGTGGCGGGCGGCGGCGTCCCACCGCCGCCGTTTCGGGAACCGGACCTGGTCGCCCGCTTTCGGGATGCGGCCGGGGTTCGCGGAAGTCCCTCGGAGCTGCTCGCCGAACTCGACGCGGTCGCGCTCCAGCGGAACCTCAAGGCGCTCGGGACCTACGGGTTCCAGGTTGCCCGCCGGGGCAACGACGTCTACCGCGCCTACGTCGCCCCGACCCTGCGCATGGTCCGCGAGAACCTCGAGCGCCACTCGGGGCGCGCCGACCGGCGGCGCCTCGGGCTTCTCCTCGCGGACATCCCCGCCGGCTGAAACGTACACTCCCGCCCCGGCGGATTCCATGACTGAGCAACCCCCTGACCCCACGCCGGCGGGATCCTGGAAGGACCGGCGCCTCCCGACGATCGCGTCCCTCAACCGGAAGCTGGCCCCGGACACCACCGACGCGGGAGTGCCGGCCACCCTGCGGGGATGGCTGGCCGGGCGGCGCTCGAGCGGCAAGCTGCTGTTCCTGAACTTCCGGGACGGTTCGGGTTTCGCGCAGGTCGTCGTCGCGAAGGCGGCGGTTCCCGCCGAGGCCTTCGAGAGCGCCCGGCACGCTCCGCTGGAGAGCGCCGTCGAGATTGCCGGCGCCGCGTTTCGGGAGCCGCGCGCCCCCGGAGGGATGGAGGTCCGCGCGTCGGGCTTCCGGATCCTCCACGCCGCCGATCCCTATCCGATCACGCCCAAGGAACACGGCGCCTCGTTCCTGCTGGACCACCGGCACCTGTGGCTCCGGTCCCGAAAACAGCACGCGCTCCTGCGGATCCGCGACGAGGTCCTGTACTCGTTCCGCGAGTACCTGCGGGAACAGGAGTTCGTGAACGCCGACACGCCGATCTTCACTCCGAACGCCTGCGAGGGGACGACCACGCTCTTCGAGACCCGCTACTTCGACCGCCAGGCGTACCTGAGCCAGAGCGGCCAGCTCTACAACGAGGCCGTGGCCATGTCGGTGGGGCGGACCTATTGCCTGGGGCCCACGTTCCGGGCCGAGAAGTCGAAGACCCGCCGGCATCTCATCGAGTTCTGGATGCTGGAGCCGGAGGTCGCCTTCGCGGAACTGCCGGACATCATGGACCTCGCCGAGGGGCTGATCTGCCACGCGGTCTCCCGGGTGCTGGAGAACCGCGCCGCGGAGCTCGAGATCCTCGAGCGCGACCCCGGGCCCCTGCGCCGGATCCGGGCGCCGTTCCCCCGGGTCACCTACGACGAGGCGGCGGAGATCCTGGCCCGCAAGGGGACTGGCTTCACGCCGGGAGACGACTTCGGGGCGCAGGACGAGACGGCGCTCACCGAGGACCTCGACCGGCCGCTCTGCGTGACCCACTTTCCCGCCGCCATCAAGGCGTTCTACATGGAGCCCGATCCGGAACGTCCCGACCGGGTCCTCTGCCTCGACATCATCGCGCCCGAGGGCTACGGCGAGGTGGTCGGCGGCGGCCAGCGCATCCACGACCAGGAACTCCTGCGCCGGCGGGTCCGGGAACACGGCCTGCCCGAGGACGCCTTCGAGTGGTATCTCGACCTCCGCCGCTACGGAACGACGCCCCACTCCGGGTTCGGGCTCGGCATCGAACGGTTCGTCGCCTGGATGTCCGGCCTGTCGCACCTCCGGGAAGCGATCCCGTTCCCGCGCACGCTCTACCGCCTGGCGCCATGACGCCCGTCCGGACTCCTCGCGTAGGGCTCGTGAGCCTCGGCTGCGCGAAGAACCTGCTCGACAGCGAGGTCATGGCCGGCGTCCTCACGAACCGGGGTTTCGAGATGACCGCCGATCCGGCGAGCGCCGACGCGCTGGTTGTGAACACCTGCGGGTTCATCGGCCCGGCCAAGGAAGAGGGGATCAACACGATCCTGGACCTCGCCCGCCTCAAGCGCGAGGGCCGCTGCCGCCGGCTGGTGGTCGCCGGATGCCTGGCGCAGCGCTACGCGGGGGAACTCGCCCGCGAGATCCCCGAGATTGACGCGGTGATCGGGCTTGACGAGGTCGAGCGCATCGCCGACGTGCTGGCCGCCCCCGGGCGCCGCACCCCGCCGCTCCGGGCCGACCAGTCGGTCACCTGGCTCTACGACCACACCACGCCCCGCATCCGCTCGACTCCGTCCCACACCGCCTACATCAAGGTGGCGGAGGGATGCGACTACCCCTGTTCCTTCTGCGTGATCCCGCAGATCCGCGGGCATTTCCGCAGCCGCGATCCGGATTCGGTGCTCGCCGAGGCGGCCTCGCTCGCCGCGACGGGGACCCGGGAACTGGTGCTGGTGGCCCAGGACACGACGGCCTACGGCACGGACCTCGGCATCCGGCGCGGGCTCGCGCGGCTGTTGCGCGCACTGGCCGGGGTCGAGGGCATCGCCTGGGTGCGGTTCCTCTACGCCTACCCGACGACGCTCGATGACGAGGTGCTGTCGGCGATGGCGGAGGTCCCCGAGGTCTGCCGCTACGTGGACATCCCATTGCAGCACGCGAGCCGGCGGGTCCTCCGGGACATGCGCCGTCCCGGAAACCGGCAAAGCAACGAACGCCTGCTGGCGAGGATCCGCGACGCGGTTCCCGGCGTCGCGATTCGGAGCACCTTCATCGTCGGGTTTCCGGGGGAGACCGAAGACGAGTTCCGGGAACTCTTCGATTTCGTGGAAGCGGCGCGCTTCGACGCGATGGGGGCGTTCGTCTATTCCAACGAGGAGTCCGCGACGTCGTACGTGGAGGAGGAAGTGGTCTCGGAGACGGAGAAGGAAGACCGCCGGGCCCGCCTGATGGAGTTGCAGCGCGGCATCGCGCTGGCGCGGCACCGCGAAATGGTCGGGAGCGTCCTGCCGGTGCTGGTGGATGGGGCCGCCGAGGAAAGCGAGCTGCTCACGGCCGGCCGCACCGAGGGGCAGGCGCCCGACGTGGATGCCCGGGTCCTCATCGTGGACGGGGACGCGCCGGCGGGCCGGTTCGTGGACGTGGAGATCACCGAAGCGCATCCCGAGGACCTGGTGGGTCACGCGCTCCCGGGCGGCGCCGCGGAAACGGTGCGGGCCACCGCGACCGCGTGAACCGGGCCGCGTGACGCTTTCGACGGACGCCTGACCGGATTCCGCCGGGGCCTGTCGGCGGGTCCCGGCCGGTTCCCGCGGCGGCGAATCGCCCGTTCTGCGGCGATTTCGGCGTGGGGTATACTCAGTCGTTCGGGTGCGGCCGGGGTGGGGTCGCTCCCGTTTTTCTTTCCGGACCCGTCGCGCTTCGGTGCGGCGGGTTTTCTCCGATTCCCCAATCTCGAGAGGCTCTACGCATTTCGCAGGAAGAAACCGACCCGCCGCTCCTTCGTCAGGCGGGCGACGACCTCACCGCAGACATCGAAAGACTGGCCCGAAGGGCGGCGGCGAGTGCTCAGGTCGAGTTGGCATGGATCGAGATCAAGGGACCCCGCAGCGGCCGGCGCGTACGCGTCTTCATCGAGCGGCCCGACGATCCAGTCGGGCTGGGCGATTGCGAGCGGGTGAACGAGAAGCTCTCGGCGCTGCTCGATCTGGAGGATCCGATCCCCGGTTCCTACACGTTGGAAGTGAGCACCCCGGGGCTCGACCGCCCGTTGCACTCGGTCGAGGAATGCCGGCGGTTCCTCGGGCGTCGGGTCCGGATTCGCCACCGGACGGAGAGCCGGCCGGACACGGTGACCGGAACCCTCCAGGCGGTGAACGCGGACGCCGTCCTCTGCCTGAATGGGCCCGGCGGCGAGCGGCGGATCGCCTGGAACGCGGTGGTCGCCGCTCGTCTCGCTCCGGACTACGCCGCCCTGCTCGGAAGAAGTCCCGGCGAACGGAGGCGCCCGTAGATCTGATGGCCGCCATCGAGGAACTCGCCGTGGAGGTGGACCGCGCCGAAATCATCGCTGGCGTGGAGCAGGCGGCGGGCCTCGCCGCGTCGCAGAGCAGCGGCCGTTCCCTGAGCGCCCGCCTCGACGCCGGCGAGGGGCGCCTGGTCTGCTACGCCCGCAAGCGGGTGGCCGCCGAGGTTCAGGATCCCGAGACCCAGGTCGCGGTCAGCGCCGCGCCCGAAGGGTCGTCTCCCGGCGAGCTAGTGGAAATCCCCGTTCCTTTCGGGACCGCCGCCCGCAGCGCGGCGAGGGCGGCCCGCGCCGTGCTCGAAGCGCGGCTGGGCGCCGCCCGGATGCTCGCCCGCGCCGAGCGCTACCGGGATCGCGTCGGCAAGCTGGAAACGGCCACCGTCGCTCGCCGCGAGGGGCAGGACCTCATCGTCAACCTGGGACCGGTCGAGGGCCGGCTGCCCGCCGAGGAGCAGAGCCGCCACGAGGTCTTCAACCCCGAGGACACCATCCGGGTCGCGGTTCACTCCATCGAACCCCACGATCCTCCCGTCATCCTTTCCCGGATCGCCCCGTCCGTCCTGGCGGGATTGATCGAGCGCGAGACGCCGGAAGTCCGCCGCGGCGTCGTCCGGGTCCGGGGGGTCGCGCGCCATCCGGGACTCCGGGCCAAGGTGGCGGTGTCCAGCGCGGCCCCCGACGTGGATCCGGTAGCCGCCTGCCTCGGGCCGGGAGGCTCCCGCATTCGCGCGGTGAGCCGGGAACTTCGCGGGGAACGGGTGGACGTGGTCCTGTGGAACGAGCGGGTGGAGAAGTTCGCGCGGAACGCGCTGCGTCCGGCGGAAGTGCTCGACATCCGGCGAGTGGACGAGGAGTCCGGCGAGGGAGCCTCACGGAGGCTGCGCCAGGACGGTGGGCTGCTGGTCACGGTTTCCGAAGCCGAGTTGCCCCGCACCCTCGGAAAGCGCGGCCAGAACGTCCGCCTCGCGTCCGAACTGCTCGGGATCCCCATCGAAGTCGTGGCCGAGGGAGCATCTCCGCGGGAGGACGCGCGGCGGGACCGGCGCGGCCCCCGCGAAGGGGCGCCTTCCCGGCGCGGCCCCCGCGACGGGCGTTCTCCGGGACGCGGTCCCCGCGATGGGCGTTCTCCGGGACGCGGCCCCCGCGACGGGCGTTCTCCGGGACGCGGCCCCCGCGACGGGCGTTCTCCGGAACGCGGCCCCCGCGATTCCCGTTCTCCCCGGCGCGGTCCCCGTGACGGGGAGTCATCCCGGCGGGGTCCCGACCGGGGGCGCGGCGGCCCCCCGCGGCGCCATGGTCCGCGGGATCACCGGCCGGGTCCCGCGCGGGACGATCGGTCGGGGCGGGCGCGGCAGCCCGCGCCGGAGGCACGGGACCGTTAGATGCCGTCCACCGTCAGGGTCAGCGACCTCGCCAAGGAGGTCGGGATGGAGCCGGGTGAACTCCTCCGGGTCCTGCAGACCGACTTCAGTCTGAGAGTCCGGACCGTCTCGTCGTCCATCGGGGACAGCGACGCCCGGAAGGTCAGGAACCGGCTCCGCCTGCAGCAGCGGCGGGCGTCGCGCCCCGACCGCCGGCTCCAGGCCGCCGAGAACATCCGGCGCGCCGCCGAGCAGCGCCGTCTGCGGGAAGCCGCGGAAGCGAAGGCGCGCGGCGAAGCCGAGCGGAAGGCGCGGGAGGAGGCCGAGGCGAAGGCGCGGGAGGAAGCCGAAGCGAAGGCGCGCGCCGAGGAAGAGGAGGCCGCGCGGCAGGCCGCCGAAGCGGCCGCCGCCGAGCGGCGCGCGGAAGCCGAGCGCCGGGCCGCCGAGGCGGCCGCCAGGGAACCCGAAGCCGAAGCGGCCCCGGAACCCGCCGAGCCCGCCGGAGCGCCGCCAAAGGCCGCCCCCGAGGCCCGCGCGGAGGAGATCGCGGTCCGTACGACGCCGGCCGAAGCGCCGGCCCGCCCCGAGCGAATGGCGGCGGCTGCCGACAAACCGGCGGCACCGGCCGCCCCGGCGGCGCCGCGCCGCCTCGAGACCAGGAGCATCGCGTCCACCGCGGGCCCCGCCCAGTTCCGGCCCGGAGCCACCGACCGCAAGATCGTGCCGGCCGTGACCCGGCCGGTCCGCAGGGCCACCCCGCCGCGGATCCGGGCCACGCCGCCGCCGCTCAGGAGAACGCCGTCGGGGCCGCCCAAGGCCCAGCGCCCCGCTCCGGGCCGGCGGTCCAAGGGACGGCGGCGCCAGGCGCCGGCGGAGACCCCCGAGGCTCTGGAGGGCTTCGACAGCCCGCTGCCGCCGGGGTTGCGCCAGGCGGTGACCCGGGAATACCGGACCACGGCCTCGGTCACGCTGAACGACGGGATCACCGTGAAGGGTCTCGCGGAAGCCATGAGCATCCCGACCGTCGAGGTGATCAAGGCGCTGCTGCTCCAGCACGGAGTGGCGGCCTCCATCAACCAGCCGCTCGATACGGAGATCGCCACCAAGCTGGTCCTGCGCTACGGGGGGACCATCGCCGAGGCCGGGGCCGCGCCGGCCGAGACGCCCGCCGGCAAGGCGCCGGCGGCCGGCCGCGAGGAGGAAGACCGGAAGAAGGAGGATCTGGTCGAGCGGGCTCCGGTGGTCACCGTGATGGGTCACGTGGACCACGGGAAGACGAGCCTCCTCGACGCCATCCGCAGCGCCCGGGTGGTGGACAGCGAGGCGGGCGGCATCACCCAGCACATGAGCGCCTACACGGTGGAAACGAACGGCCACCGGCTCGTCTTCCTGGACACCCCGGGGCACGAGGCCTTCACCAAGATGCGGGCTCGCGGCGCCGGCGTCACCGACGTGGTGATCCTGGTGGTGGCGGCGGATGACGGCGTCAAGGAACAGACCATCGAAGCGCTGAACCACGCTCGCGCGGCCGGAGTGCCGATCGTGGTGGCGGTGAACAAGATGGACAAGCCGGCGGCCGATCCCGACCTCGTCATGCGTCAACTGGCGGAGCGCGAGGTGACTCCCGAGGACTGGGGCGGCGACTCCATCTTCTGCCAGGTATCCGCGAAGACCCACGACGGGCTCCCCGAACTGCTGCAGTCCGTGCTCGACGTGGCGGAACTCGAGGAACCCACCGCGAACCCGCGGGGACCCGCCCAGGGCGTGGTCCTCGAGGCCCGGAAGGACAAGGGCCGCGGCCCGGTGGCCCAGTTCCTGGTCCAGGAGGGCACGCTGTCCATCGGCGACACGGTGAGCGCCGGCGCGGCCTGGGGCAAGGTGCGGGCGCTCCTCGACGAGTCGGGGCGGCGGATGAAGAAGGCGCTTCCGTCCACGCCCTGCGAGGTGCTCGGACTCACCGAGGTGCCGGTGGTCGGCGACCCGTTCTCGGCCACCCGGACGCCGGCGGACGCGCGGCGCGCGGCGGAGGAGAAGAAGGAAGAAACCCGCCTGCAGTTGATCGAGGGACGCCAGCGGCTGAACCTCCAGAACCTGCACGCCCAGATGAGCGGCGGCCTGAAGGAACTCTCGATCGTGGTGAAGGCGGATGTCGGGGGAACCGTGGAGGCGGTCCGGGACGCGCTGGAACGGCTTTCGACGGACGACGTCAAGGTCCGGGTGATCCACGCCGGCGCGGGCGCGGTCTCGGAGAGCGACGTGAATCTGGCGTCGGCGACCGAGTCCATCATCGTCGCCTTCGGCGTTCGCCCGGATCCCCAGGCGCAGCGGCTGGCCGAGCAGGAGAAGGTCGAGATCCGCGGCCACACGGTCATCTACCACCTCGTCGAGGAGATGGAGAAGGCGCTCGCGGGACTCCTGGAACCGGAGACCGAGATCGTCGAACTCGGCAAGATCGAGGTGCGGCGCACGTTCCAGGTGCCGCGAGTGGGGATCGTGGCCGGTTCCTACGTCCTCGCGGGCACGGTTCCGAGGAACTCCCGGGTGCGGCTGGTCCGCGACGGGCGGTTGGTGCACACCGGACGCATCGGCAGCCTCCGCCGGTTCAAGGAAGACGTTTCCCAGGTCCGCGAGGGCTTCGAGTGCGGTGTCGGAATCGCCGGCTACAACGACGTGAAGATCGGCGACATCATCGAGGCGTTCCGCGAGGAGCAGGTCCGTCCGGCCGCCGACTGAACCCGGTGCGCGGCCCGGCTCCCTGCTGGCAATAATTCATCTCGTGACCGGGCCCGGCACGCGGGTGGGGCTCCTCCGCATCTCCCTGCGCCTCCCCTACGCGCGGTCGCGGAAGGATCGGCGCAGCGTGGTCCGGTCGCTGTCGGACCGGCTGCGCGCCCGCTGCCTGGTGGCGGTCGCCGAAACCGGAGATCCGGAGATGCTCCGGGAGGCGGAGGTTTCCGTGGTCGCCGTCGGCCTCGGGGAAGCGGTGGTGAACGCCCGGCTGGAGACGGCGCGCAACATCGCCGTTCGCGCGTACCCTTCGGAGGTGGCGGACACCGCGATCGAGTGGCTGGCCGTCCAGGAGTAGGAGTGGCTGCTAGCCGATGAGAACCGGGGGAAGGCGCGAACGGGTCGCCGAGGCGATCCGGCGGGAGGTGGCGGGCATCCTGCGGTTCGAACTGGCGGACCCCCGGGTCGGGCGCGCGACGGTGACCCGCGTCGAGCTGACGGGCGACCTCACCGTGGCCCGGGTCTACGTTTCGGTCTACGGCAGCGAAGCCGACCGGAAGGAGACGCTCGCCGTCCTCGGTCGGGCGCGGGGCCGGGTGCGGACGCTGCTGGGGTCCAGGGTCCGGCTGCGCGCGACCCCGGAGGTCCGGTTCGTGTTCGACCCGTCGGTCGAGTTCTCGATCCGGCTGGAGCAGATCCTCGACCGGGAGCGCGCCGCCCGCCCCCGGACGGCGGGGGACGAGTCCCGGGAGGGAGGCGAGCGGGGCGAGCCCGCCGGCCCCGGCGAGGAGACGAACTGATCTCCGGCCTCCTCCTCGTGGACAAGGACGAGGGACTCACCTCCTTCGCGGTCGTGCGGCGCATCCGGGCGACCCTCGGCGGCGTCCGGGCCGGTCATGCCGGTTCCCTCGATCCCTTCGCGACCGGACTGCTGCCCGTCTGCGTGGGCCGGGCGACCCGGCTGGTCCGGTTCGTGGCCGCGGGCGCCAAGCGGTATCGCGCCCGGGTGCGTTTCGGGCAGGCCACCGATACCGACGACGCGACCGGGCAGCCGCTGGGCGCTCCCGCCGCCTGCCCGGAATCGTCCGCGATCGGGCGGGTGCTCCCGGAGTTCCTCGGCGCGATCGACCAGGTCCCGCCGCGCTACTCGGCGAAACAGGTTGGGGGCCGCCGGGCATACCGTCTGGCGCGCGCGGGCCGTCCCCTGCGGCTGGCCCCGAGCCGGGTCCGGGTGGATGAACTGGATCTGCTCGGCTACGACGGGAGGGTGGCGGAGTTCGCCTGCCAGGTGGGGCCGGGCACGTACATCCGCGCGCTCGCCCGGGACCTCGGCGAACGTCTCGGCGGCGCGGCGCACCTCGCCGCGCTGCGGCGCACCGGCGTGGGGCCGTTCGAAGTGTCGGCCGCGGCCCGGCTCGACGAGCTGCCGGACCGGGACGCCATCACCGCGCGTCTCCTCGACCCGCTCTCGGCCCTCACGGGGATGCCGCGACTGCCCGTATCGGAGGCGGAGTCCCGGCTCCTGGGGCACGGCCGGCGGCTCCCGTACCGCGCGCCCGCCGAGGGCGCCGGCCGGCCCGCGGGCCCGCCATCCGAAGGCGAGGTCCGTTGCGCGGTGGCGTCCCCCGACCCGCCCTCGGGTTCGGCCGGCGCGGGCGGCCCGGCGCTGATTGCCGTGGTCTCGGCCGCGCCGGACGGCTGGTGCCCGTTGGTGGTCTGGAACCCGAGCGGGAGCGACCGCGCATGAGCCTTGGCACGCCGGTCTCCAGACCGGCGCGCGCCGCGCTCCGCACTGCGCACGTCGCGACCTGCCCACGCCTGGAACGCCGGTCTCCAGACCGGCACGCGCGGCGCTCCGCGCTGCGCACGTCGCAACCCACCCACGCCTGGAACCCCGATCCCCAGACCGGCACGCGGCATGTCCTTGCCGGTGTGGTAAGGTGCGCCGCGAACGACAAGCCGACCGGGGGATTGCGATCACGAAGACCGAGCGTCTTGGCCGGCGGGCAGCGAGCCCGGCAGACCGAACCATTCATCAGGCGGCATAGCGAACACACAAGTAGCGCCGGCCCGGCTGGCGGCAAACAGGGAAACAGGGAATTGGCACTCACACCGACATCACGGCGCGCCATCGTCGAGAAGTACCGGCGGCACGAAACGGACGCCGGTTCACCGGAGGTCCAGGTCGCGCTCCTGACGGCGCGGATCACCGGACTGGCGGACCACTTCGGCGATCATCGGAAGGACCACGCCTCGCGGCGGGGCCTGCTCCGCATGGTCAGCCGGCGCCGGCGCCTCCTGGACTATCTGCGGCGGGAAGACGTGGAGCGGTATCGAACCCTGATCACTTCCCTCGGCCTCAGAAAGTAGTCCGGCGCGCATCCACTTGCCGGCAGGCCGCCCAGGCCAACGAACGCCGCGGACCCGAAGCGGACTCCCGGCACCAGAGAAGGAAGAAAGAACTTGATTGAAACGGTACAGACCCGGATCGGCAGCAACGATCTGATCATCGAGACCGGGCGGATCGCCCGGCAGGCCGCGGGAGCGGTGACCGTCCGCCTCGGCGACACGGTCGTCCTCGCCGCGGTGACGGCGTCCCGCAGCGATCGGCCGGACGTTGATTTCCTGCCGCTGGCGGTGGACTATCGGGAGAGCTTCTACGCGGCGGGCCGGATCCCGGGCGGTTTCTTCAAGCGCGAAGGCCGGCCCAACGAGAAGGAGATCCTCACCTGCCGCCTGATTGACCGTCCGCTGCGGCCGCTGTTCCCGAGCGGCTGGCGCCGCGAGACACAGGTCACCTGTCTGCTGGTGTCCACGGACCGCGAAAACGATTCCGACGTCCTGGCGATTACCGGAGCGGCGGCGGCGCTCGGGATTTCCGACCTCCCCTTCGACACCTCCATCGGTGCGGTGCGGGTCGGTCTCGTGGACGACGAGTTCGTCCTCTGTCCGACGTTCTCCGACCTGGATCGCTCGGCGCTGAATCTCGTCGTGGCCGGTTCCGACGACGCCATCGTGATGGTCGAGGCGGGCGCCGAAGACGTGCCCGAGTCCCGGATGGTGGAAGCGCTCAGCTTCGCCCACGAGGGAATCCGCCGCATCGTCGGCATCCAGCAGGAACTCGTGAGCCGGCTGCAGCCGAAGAAGCAGGTGGTGGTGGCGAAGGATCCGGACCCGGCCCTGGCCACCGAGATCGCGGACGGATTCCGCGAACGGCTGAAGGACGCCTTGCAGACCCCGGGCAAGCTCGCGGCCTCCCGCGCCGTGGACGAGGTCAAGACGGCCATCGCCGCCAGCCTCGAAGATCGGAGCGACGAAGAGCGTTCCGCCGCCTCCGGCATCGTCAAGGCGATGGAGGAGGACATCCTCCGCTGCACGATCCTCGAGGACGGAAAGCGTCTGGACGGGAGGGCCTTCGACGAGATCCGCTCGTTGTCCTGCGATGTCGGCTTTCTCCCCCGGACGCACGGTTCCGCCGTTTTCACCCGCGGGGAGACGCAGGCGCTCGTGGTCACCACCCTGGCGCCCCTCAGCGAGAGCCAGCGCCTCGACTGGGTGCACGGTTCCGGGGAGAAGCGCTTCCTCCTGCACTACAACTTCCCGGCCTTCTCCGTGGGAGAAGCCCGGATGATGCGCGGTCCGGGCCGGCGCGAAATCGGGCACGGGGCCCTCGCCGAGCGCGCCCTGCTGCCCGCGATCCCCGGCGAGGAGCAGTTCAACTACGCCATCCGGGTGGTCTCCGACACCCTCGAGTCCAACGGATCGAGCTCCATGGCGGCGGTGACCGGAGGTTGCCTGTCGCTCATGGACGCCGGCGTGCCGCTCAAGGCGCCCATCGCCGGCATCGCGATGGGCCTCATCACCCGCGGCGACGAGTACCGGGTGCTGACCGACATCGCGGGGGCCGAAGACCACTACGGAGACATGGACTTCAAGGTCGCGGGCACCGCGAACGGGATCACCGCGCTGCAGATGGACATCAAGATCTCCGGGCTGCGGCTCGACATCGTCACCGACGCCCTCGAGCAGGCGCGGCGGGCGCGCATCGAGATCCTGAAGGCCATGGCGGCCGCGATCCCCGCTCCCCGGAGCGAAACCTCCCAGTACGCGCCGGCGATCCTCACCATGAAGATCCCGGTGCGGAAGATCCGGGAGGTCATCGGACCGGGCGGCAAGACGATTCGGGGGATCACCGACGAGACCGGAGCGCGGGTGGACGTCTCGGACGACGGGACCATCCACATCGCCGGGCTCGACGCCAAGTCCACGGCGCGGGCGAAGGAGCGGATCGAGTCCATCGCGGTGAGCCAGCTCCCCGAGGTCGGCCGCGACTACCACGGGGTCGTGAAGACGATCGTGGACTTCGGCGCCTTCGTGGAGATCCTTCCGGGAACCGACGGACTGCTCCACATCTCGGAGATCGCGGACCGCCACGTGAACAGCGTGCGGGACGAGCTCCAGGAGGGTGACGAGGTCGAGGTCCGGGTCATCGAGGTGGACGGCAACGGCCGGACGCGCCTCTCCTGCAAGGACATCATCCGCGAGCGGGCGGGCCTGCCGCCGCTGCCGCCCCGGCCGCCGAGGCGGCGCGGCGGCCGCGACCGCGGCGACCGCGGCGACCGCCGGCGGTAGAACGGTCTGGGAGCGCCGGTCTTCAGACCGGCATCGTCCCCCGCAGGGGGACGAAACTCCCGTGGCTGTTTCGCCGCCCGGCGCACCGCTTCACGGTATGGCGGTACACCATTCCCCGGACTGACCACGGGAGTTTCGCCCGCTCCGCGGGCGATGCCGCTCTGGAGAGCGGCGCTCCCGGAGTCTCGCGGCCTGCCTTCCGCCGCGCCAAATCACCGGTCCCCTCCGCCCGCTTCCTCCGTAGAATTCCCGGATGGCCGAAGCAGTTCTCACGACCGCCCTGGAGGGCGTCGCCCTCCGTTCCCGCGGCAAGGTCCGCGACATCTACGCCGTCGGCGATCACCTCCTGCTGGTGACCACCGACCGGGTCTCGGCCTTCGACGTCGTGCTCCCCGAGGGGATTCCCGAGAAGGGCCGGGTGCTGAACAGCCTGAGCGCCTGGTGGCTGCGGCGCACCGAGCACATCGTCCCCAACCACCTCGTCACCGACGACGTGGATGAGTACCCCGAGGTGCTGGCGCCGGCGAAGGGAATGCTGGACGGCCGTTCCATGCTGGTGCGCCGCCTGAACCCGATCCCCTTCGAGTGCGTGATGCGCGGGTTCCTCTACGGTTCCGGCTGGAAGGAGTACGGGAGGGAGGGCAGCGTGTGCGGCATCTCCCTGCCGGGCGGGATGCAGCTCGCCGAGCGTTTCCCCGAGCCCCTCTTCACGCCGGCCACCAAGGCCGAGGACGGCCACGACGAGAACGTGAGCGAGGACTTCATGGCGAACGCGCTGGGTCGGGAGCTGACCACCCGCCTCCACGCGATCTCCCGGGAGATCTACGCGAGCGGGGTGGCGTGGGCCGCCGAGCGGGGCATCATCATCGCGGACACCAAGTTCGAGTTCGGACACGACGACGACGGGAAGCTGTACGTCATTGACGAGGTGCTGACCCCGGACTCCTCGCGCTTCTGGCCCGCCGACGAATACGCTCCCGGGAAGCTCCAGTCCAGCTTCGACAAGCAGTACGTCCGCGACTACCTGGAGACGGTGGACTGGAACAAGGAGCCGCCGGCGCCGCACCTGCCCGGCGAGATCGTCCGGGGGACGACCGAGCGGTTCCTGAGCGCCTATCGCCAGATCACCGGTTCCTCCCTGCCGGCGCCGCGCTACTGACCCGCCGCCCGGGGACCCTCCGGCCGCTTCCGGGTCAGTCCCGGCCGGCGAGCCGCACCCGGACGGAGCCGTCGCCGGTCCGCAGGTGGATGCGGGGTCCCGACCCGCCGCCCAGCGTGGCGAGCGCCAGCGGCCCCTCCCGCCGCCAGTCGGCAACGTCGCGGCCGTCGTCCGCATCCGGCCTTCCCACCGCCGTCAACGCGGCGTCGGCGGTTCGGGGCAGGATGAGCCGCACCGAGCCGCTGACCGTCCGCAGGAACCACTCGCCGGCCGGCGCGGGACCACCCCCGCGGACGTTGATCTCGATCCGTCCGTCGCCCGTCACCGCGGTGACCTGCCGCAGCCGTCCCTCGAGCTCGATGCGTCCGTCGCCGCTCTCGGCCCGGACGCTCCCCTCGAGGTCCTTCCCCTCGATCCTGCCGTCGGCGGTGCGCAGCCGGATCGGGTCCTCCGCCGGCCCCGCCGGCGACCGGAGGCCGTCCGCGACGATGCGGCCGGAGGCGGAGGTGGCCCGGACGGGGCCGGTGAGGCCCTCCAGGGCGATCCTCCCCGACCCGGTCCGGACATCCACCGCCGTGCCCGGCGGGACCGCGATGCGCAAGCGGAGGGCGAGCTCCTCCCACGGCCGGAAGACGCCGGCGGTGGCGTCGCGGCCGGTGATGGTCAGCGCGCCCGTATCCGGGTCGCGCTCGAAATCAACGACGAGGGCTTCGAGCGCCGCCCGCGCGGCCTCCCGCGTAGGCGCCTCGGCGGTGCGCCGGACCTCGACCTCGAACTCGGCGCCGAGGTGTTCCCGGACGCTCAGCGAACCCCGGTCCAGGCGGACCGCGAGCTCGGACGCCCCGGGACGGCGGACCGTCTCCACGGCCGTCTGGTCCACGCCGGGAAGACAGCCCCACGCGAAAACGCCTGCCCCGAAGGCGAGGAGCCGGGCAGCGGAACGCCTCACCGGTCTTCCCCCGCGGGCGGAACCGTCCGGACCGTGATGTCCCCGGCCCCGGTCGCAATCGTCACGCGCTCGGCGCCGGACCCGGCGCGGCCTTCCCACCGCGGCCTCCCGTCTGTCGCGCGCCGCTCCAGGGGGAACTCGCTGTCCACCTCCCCGCCATCCGTCGCGGCGGAAAGCGCGAACGATCCCGCGGACGGAAGCGCCAGCCGGACGTCCCCGCGTCCGGTAACCAGCGCGACGTGTCCGCCCAGCGCGTCCGTGGCCACGTCCACCTCCGCGTCTCCGCTCGTTACCGACAGGGTGTCCCCGAACCCGCGGACGGTGATGGCGCCGGCGTCCCCCGTGAACGCGGCCGGTCCCGAGAGCCGCGAGGCCCGTACTTCGCCGCGGCCGCTGGCCGCGGTCAGTCGCCCGGCGATGTCATCGAGAACCAGGAGACCGCCGGCTGCCTGAATCGCCACCCCGGAGCGGGCCCCCCGCACCTCCAGCTCGGCGGAGTCGGTCCGGATCTCGAGGGGACCTTCGATGGACATGGCCACCACGTCGCCGAACTCGGAGCCGAGCACCGCGGAGCCGCCGATCCGTTCGAGGCGGATGGGCGCGATCCGGGTCTCGATCCCGAGCGGGCCGAACGAATCCTCGACCGCCACGGGCGCGTTCCGGCCGCGCACCGTGACCGAAGACTCCGCTCCCGAGATCCACACCGGAGCGCCCTCCGCGTCCACCGTCGCGGCCCCGGCGACCCCATCCACCTCGACGGGCGCGCGCCGCGCCGAGATCTCGAGGGCGCCTTCGATCCCCGAGGCCCACGCCGCCCCGTTGCGCACCGTGAGCGAGACCGGGCCGGCCGTACCCCGGACCTCCACGGGGCCGCTTTCGGTCCGGGCTTCCACCCCCGCGAACGGGCCGGCGATGCGCACCGATCCTTCCTCGGTGACGGCGGAGATCCGGACACCCGGAGGAAAGGTTGCGAGCAGTTCGAGCGCGACTTCGGACGTCCCCGCATCTTCGACCCGGACGGGAAACTGCCGGGTCCCCGGGTCGGGAGGGCCGGTGCGGAGCCGTACCGCATCCGCCCGCGCGGCGGCCTCGTCGCCGTCCGCCGCCCAGACGCGCTTCACGAGCCGCAGCCGGCCCTCGACGCCCGCCGCGGGCGGAACGTCCTCGCTGTCGGTCTCCGGATCGGCGGCCGCGGCGGCCGCGGGTGCGGCGGCGGCCGCTTCCACCCGGATGTTGCCGGCGGGCAGCGAAATCAGGACCTCCACCTCTCCCCCGGCCAGGGAGGACGTTGGGAGGGAAACGGACTCCTCCGTCACGAAGGCATGCACGGGGGACGACCCCGATTGCTGTTCGATCAGACGGCGCACTTCCGTCACGCGGGGCTCCAGTCCCTGGCTCTCGACGGCGCGCTGGGCCAGCGTGACGACGGTGCCGCCGAGGATGAGGAGCAGCAGCAGGAAGACCTCCCCGAACCCGAGGCCGGCCCGCCCCGTCCGCAGCCGGGTGACGACCTTCCCGGCGCCCCACGCCACCAGCAGGAGCGGCCACCAGACCGCCGCCAGCGGCAGCGCGTCGAGGAGAACGAGCGCCAGGGGCGTGTCCGTCAGGTTGACCCAGAGGAACAGGCCTCCCGCAACGATCAACCCGATCCCGAAGGCGGCGCCGCATCCGCCCCCGGAACGCGGCGGGGTTGCCGCCGCTCCCGAGTCCGTCATGGAGGGGGCGGCGCGCCGGACGCGGGTCCGGAACCGGAGCCGCGGTCCCGGAGCACCAGCCGCACGCCGACCGCGATCAGGATGAGCGGCCAGAAACGAACGAGATCGCCCAGATCAACGAGGTCGAGGTTGGACAGCAGGAAGACGATCCCGATGACGATCAGGATCGGTCCCGACCAGTTGTCCTTGCGAGCCATGGCTAGTGTGCCTCCTCGTCCCCCGCGGGTTTGCCGTGAAGATGGGGTTTCGGCGAAATGTCAACAAGCGCATGTTGCGCCGCCGGCCGGGAGCGCCGGTCTTCAGACCGGCGCGCGCTGCGCCACCGCGCAGCGCACGGCACAACGCTGACCTGTGGGGTGGCGTCGTGTTCTCCGTCATCACCGCGAACCGCGGCACGACATCCGCGGGCCTGCGGCCCGCGGTGCCGGTCTGAAGACCGGCGCTCCCAGCCGTCTCCATCGTTTTTCGTGTTGGCGGAGTGTGCAGGAGGACCGGTCATGAGGGTCTCGCGGGCTGCCGGTCCGTCGCGCCCGGCGGGGACGGTGGTCCGCCCGCGGCCGGGGCCGTCTCCGGTCGTTCGGCCGGCGGGGCGGCCCCCGGAGCCCCTGCCGGCGCGCCGGCGGACCCGGGCAGCACGGGCGGTCCCCGGTAGAGCCGGAATCCGATCCAGACCAGCAGGAGGGGCCAGAACCGCAGGGCCCCCGGAATCAGCGCGAGCGTCGCGAGCACGCCGGCCGCCATCAGTCCGGTGGCCCAGTTCCGGTCCAGCGAGACGGCCGCCGGCCGGCCCTCGGCGTGCGCCCGCACGATCTCCTCGGCGGTCCGGATCGCGTTCACGACGCCGAAGATCCAGACGGCCAGCACGAAGGGGACCAGTTCTTCCCGGAGGAGGGCGATGAACGCCCCGGCGAGCGCCAGTCCGCGCGCCGTCGCTCCGGCATAGAGATGACCGAGGCCGGGGAACAGCACGGAGAGGACTCCGGCGAGTCCCGGTGAACGGTTCATGGGGAGACTTCTCCTTGCGGGTCGCCGCCGGGGGCCGGGCCGGCGTCCGCTGCGGGGGCGGACAGCAGTTCGTCACGGTGACGGGTCGCCCGTTCCAGGTCCCGGAGCCGGTCTTCCAGCCGTCCGATCTGGTCTTCGAGCGCGAAGGAAACCGAGGCGCGGAGCACGCCGAACTCGGCCAGCGCCCGGTCGGTCTGGCGATTCGCGGCCGCCCGCAGGCTGCTGACCCCGTCGGATGCCCGGGGGAGCGATTTGAGCGCTCCCCGGACCAGCGGGGGCTGGAAGAACAGCAGCATGGCGGCCGCCGCCGCGGCGGCGAGCCAGGTGGGCCAGTAGTGCGTCCGCCGGACGTAGCGCGAGCGGAAGCTCGGCAGCGTCGCGGCCAGGATGCGCCCCTGGAGGTCCGGCGGCGGGGTTTCCGCCCCGGCGGCGAAGTCCGCGAGACCCCGGCGCACCGCCCGGACCTCGCCGTAGAGACGGGCGAGCTCGGGATCCTCCGCCAGCCGGGCCCGCACCCGCTGCGCCTCGTCCGGGCCGAGTTCTCCCGCGGCGAGCGCGGACACCAGGTCCCGGAGGCGGTCGTCCGCACGGGCGCCGGTCATCGGCCGCCTCCCGCGCCGGTCCGCACGGGTCCGCCGCGGCCCAGCGCGCGCCGGTCCCGCGCGAGCGTCCGGCGGGCGCGGTGGATGCGGGACTTCACGGTCCCGAGCGGGATGGCCAGCCGCTCCGCGATCTCGGGATAGTCGCAGTCCAGCAGGTCCCGCAGGATGAGCGGCTCCGACAGCTCGGGCGGCAGCCGGTCGAGCAGTTCCCGGATCCTCCCCGCCTCCTCGCGCCGTTCGGCGATCGCGTCCGGCTGCCAGGCCGCCGGCACGGGAGCTTCCGGGATCTCCTCGTCGGGCAGCAGCAGCGGCGTCCGCCGCCGGCGCCGGTAGGCGTCAATGGCCACGTTGGTGGCCACCTGCCGCACCCAGGCGCCCAGCGCGCCGCTCGGGCGATAGCTGGGCAACACGTTCACGAGCCGCAGGAAGACGTCCTGGGTGAGTTCGTCGGCGTCGTCCGGGGTCGCCGCGAAGCGGTAGGCGATGTGCCAGACCGGCGTGCGGAAACGGTCCACGAACGCGCGCCAGCCGTCCTCGTGACCGGAGAGGCACTGGCGAACGAGTTGGGCATCGGAGATCTGTACGGGGGAATCCAATGGCGGCGCTTCGGTCTTCTCCCCGTCAACCGACCATAACGAAACCGGGCGTTCGCCGGTTCTCGATTCCCGGGACCGGGGCTTTCGGGATCCCTCCGGAGTGGGGATTCGGCCAGCTTCGGGGCTTAGCAGCCTGTGGTGGAACCCACGTGAGCGCCGAGAGCGGTGAGGCGCCCGGCTGACAAGGCGCGTGAGGGAGGAATACCGGGTGTATTCCGACCGAAACGCAACGCAGAGCGCCTCGTAGAGGCGCGGTTCAGCCGGGATGCATCGCCGCTCGAACGCCGCGTGGGTTTCACCACAGGCTGTTAGCGGGTCTTCCGAACCTTCTTCCGCCGCTTGGCGGGCGCCCGCTTGCGCAGCAGGGCCTCGACCTCCTTCACGAAGTCGCGGGTGTCCTGGAAGTCGCGGTACACCGACGCGAAGCGGACGAAGGCCACGTGGTCCTCCCGCTTCAGTTCCTCCATCAGCACTTCGCCGATCTCGGCGGCGCTGAGTTCGCGGTCGGGACTCTTGGCCACCTGCGCGCCGACCCGGTCGGCGATGGCCTCGATCTTCTCCTCCGCGACCCGCGTTCCGCACGCCTTCTTGAGTCCCGACAGCACCTTGGCCCGGTCGAAGACCTCCCGGTCGCCGTTCTTCTTGACCACCATGCACGGGATTTCCTCGACCGCCTCGTAGCTGGTGAACCGCTTCCCGCACCGGATGCACTCGCGCCGGCGGCGAATGACCTCGCCCTCCCGGCTCTCCCGGGAATCCACGACCCGGTCTTCGGGATTGCCGCAGTACGGGCACTTCACGATGGTTGCTCCACGGTGCGGGCAGCGTACATGTTCTCGATGGTCCGGGCCGGCTCCCGGAGGGCGATGTCCATCTCCATCCCGGCCCAGGTCGCCGCGCGGGGGACGAGGCCGACGATCTCCGAGTGGACGACCCCGGTACCGGCGGCGCCCGCCTCCGCGAGGACGCGGCCGAACGCGTCCGCCAGCGAGGTCCGGCGCCAGTCGAGCAGGTTCATCGAGACCTGCGCGAGGACCCGGCGCCCCCCGGGATCGTCCTGCCGCACCCCGATCGCCCGGAGCGCGGGAAGACCTCCCCCGCTCGTGCGGATCCGTCCGGCGATGGCCCGCGCGATGCCCACGTCGGACGTGTCGAGGTTGACGTTGAAGGCGATGAGCGGCTGCCGCGCGCCGACGGCGACCCCGCCGGCCGACGGGTGGAGGGCGGCGGGGCCGTAGTCGGGACGGATCTCCCCCCGGGCGAGGCGGTCCGCGAGGCCGCGGAGTCCGCCCTGCCGAATCCGGGGCAGCGCGCGCCGGCCGGGCTCGGCTTCCCCGTAGAGGAAGACGGGCACCGACCGGCCGGCGCCGATCTCTTCGGCCAGCGAGACGGCGAGGCGCACCGCCTCCTCCATGGCGGTCGCTCCCAGCGGCACGATCGGGAGGACGTCGAGGGCGCCGATGCGCGGGTGTTCGCCGCGGTGGCGGCGCAGGTCAATGCGGCGGATGGCGGTCTCGAGGAGGGCGCGCGCGGAGGAACGCAGTTCCGCGGCGCTCCCGGCGAGGGTGAGGACCGAGCGGTGGTGGGAAGGGTCCGCGTGCACGTCGAGAAGCGGCCGCCCGGCCGCGTCCGCAAGCAGGCGGAGTGTCCGCTCGGACCGTCCCTCGCTGAAGTTCGGGACCGCCTCGAGCAGCGCGTTCGGGGCCGGTGCGTCGTTGCCCATCCAGCCCTCCTCGCCGGGCCCGTTTCGGGCGAAATCCGACCGTTCCGTCCCGGAGGCCGGCAGTATAGTTTCGCTGTTCCCCACCACCCCCGGTGCCGGGTTCCACCCATGATTCGTGTTTTCCCCGGTTCCGCTTTGTGAGCCCGGACGATCGGGGAGAGGGCGCCGCCGGGTCCGGTCCGGAAGCAGGGGCCGGCGTCGCGAGACCCGATCCCGGGCCGGGCCAAACCGGGGGAGCGACCGCCGCCGGGGAGGCGGAGGGGCAGCGGGAGGCCGGCGCGCGCGAACGGGTCGAGGAGGCGCTCCGCCGCCGGGCCGCGCGCGCCGCGGAGGCATCCGATGCCCCTCGCGACGGGGAACCGACCGCCGCCCGGCCTCCTGCTCCGGAGGCCGCCGCCGGCGAACACTGGAGTCGGACCGTCCGGAGGCGCGTGGCGGAACGAGACGGCGCACCGGCCGCGGAAGGGGAGGGTGCGGGCGGGCGTTCCCCTGCCGCTCCGGCCGAGGAAGTCCGCGAACGGGTCGAGCGCCGCCTCCGGGAAGCCGAGGAGCGCCGCAGCCGGAGCGCCGTCGCCGCCGGCCCGGCGGGAGGGCCGGCCCCGGCGAGTCCGCCGCGGGCCGCCGCCGGTCCCGGGCCCGAGGACCTGCCGCTCCGGCCCGATGGCGCGCCCGATTGGGAGACGCCCCCGGCCGAACCCGGAGCGGCGTCCGCGCTCGCCGGGGAGACCCTGCCGCCGGAGCGTCCGTCGCGGCTCGCCGCCTTCATCGCGACCTGTGCGTTCCTCGGGCGGGTCCCGATCGCGCCGGGAACCGCCGGTGCGGCCGCCGGCCTGGCCGCGTTTCTCCTGACGCGGAATCTGCCGGGCGTGCTCCCGGTGGCCCTGTTCGGGGCGGCGGTGGCGGTCGGCCTCTGGGCCGGCGCGCGTCACGCCAAGGACCTTCGCCAGCCGGATCCGCGTTCGGTGGTGGTGGACGAGTTCTGCGGCATGTGGCTCGCGCTCGTCGGCACGAACCCCTCGGTTCTGGTCATGGTGGCGGCTTTCGTGGCGTTCCGCTTCCTGGACATCGTGAAGCCGCCTCCCGTGCGGCAGGCCGAGCGGCTTCCGGGCGGGATCGGGATCATGGCCGACGACCTGGTCGCGGGCGGCGTCGTGCGCCTGGCGCTCCTGCTCGCCCTGGGCATGTGACGAGCGGCGGGGCTCTGCCGCCCGGTGCGGCCGTGGTGGCGGTCGGCACCGAACTCCTCGCGCCCGGCCGCACCGACCGCAACACCCCGCTGCTGAAGGAGCGGCTCGCGGACCTGGGAGTGCCGGTGCTGTTCTCGGCGGTCGTTCCCGACGAACGGGCGATCATGGAGGAGACCCTCAAGACGGCCCTCGGCCGCCACCGGTACGTGCTGGTCTGCGGCGGGCTCGGCCCCACCACCGATGACCTGACGCGTTTCGCGGCGGCGAGCGTCCTCGGGGTCCGGCTGATCGAGGACGCGGCCTCGCTTGCGAGCATCGAAGCGCGGTTCCGGAACCGCGGGATCGAGATGCCGGAAGTGAACCGGCGGCAGGCCCTGATTCCCGAAGGAGCGGCGGCGCTGCCCAATCCGGCGGGGACCGCGCCGGGAGTCCTGGCGCGCACCGGCGCCGGCGCGTGGCTCGTGCTCCTCCCGGGGCCGCCGGCCGAACTGGCCGCGATGTTCGACGCCGAGGTGCGTCCGCGTCTCGCGCGCGCCACCGGAGGTGTCGAGGGTCCCGTCCGCGAGACCCTGATGGTCGCCGGACTGCCCGAATCGGTCCTGCAGGAACGGATTCTGGATCTCACCCCGGCGCCGGAGGCGCCGGACCGGCTCGCGATCCTCGCTTCCGGCGGCGAGATCGAGATCCGGGTCACCGGACGCGCCGGACGGGCGGCGGAAGTCCGGGGGCTCGCGGATCGAATGGCGGAACGGCTCGGACCGGCGGTCTTTGGCCGGACCGCCGGGGAGCATCTGGAGCATGCGGTGGGACGGCTGCTGGAGCGGCGGGGAGAACGCGCCGCGTTCGCCGAGTCGCTCACCGGCGGCCTGATCACCGAGCGGTTGACCCGCGTGCCGGGATCCTCGG
Organism: Vicinamibacteria bacterium; assembly: GCA_963555995.3. Lineage (GTDB taxonomy): Bacteria > Acidobacteriota > Vicinamibacteria > Marinacidobacterales > Marinacidobacteraceae > Marinacidobacterium. Next base: position 899,923 of record OY821641.1, read on the forward strand.
GGTGGTTCGACGTGGGCGTGGTGGCCTATGCCAACGAGGCCAAGCGGGATCTGCTGGCGGTTCCGGAAGAAGCGCTCCGGGCGCACGGAGCGGTCAGCGAAGCGGTGGCGACGGCAATGGCCGACGGTGCGCGCCGCCGCTCCGGCAACACCTGGGGAGTCGCGGTTACCGGGATCGCCGGTCCGGGGGGAGGGAGCGCGGAAAAACCGGTGGGTCTCGTCTGGGTCGCGGTCAGCGGCCCGGTGTCCCGCACCCGGCGGTTCCGCCTGCCGGGAGACCGGTCGCTCGTGCGGCAACTCACCGCGACGGCGGCGCTCGACCTGCTGCGCCGGAGCATCGTAGCGGCCGGCGGACAACGCGGCGGGAGGGCCGACGCTGGCGATGCACCCGGCTGACCCGGTTGCTGTGAAAACGCCGTCTGGGCGAAAGGTCAACCAGCGCAAGTCGCGCCGCCGGCTGGGACCGCCGGTCTTCAGACCGGCACTGGCGATGCGCCGGGCTGACCCGGCTGCCGGGCGAAAGCTCAACCAGCGCAAGTTGCGCCGCCGGCTGGGAGCGCCGGTCTTCAGACCGGCACTGGCGATGCGCCGGGCTGACCCGGCTGCCGGGCGAATGGTCAACCAGCGCAAGTTGCGCCGCCGGCTGGGAGCGCCGGTCTTCAGACCGGCACACGCTGCGCGGCAGCGCAGCGCACGGCACGACTCCGGTCGGCGCGGTGGCGCCCCGCGCCCGGTTCATCACCGCGGGCAGCGACACGACATCCGCGGGCCTTCGGCCCGCTGTGCCGCTCTGAAGAGCGGCGCTCCCAGCCGTTTCCGCCGTTCTCCTGCCCGGTGGGGTGCGCGCGAGGGTGCGACAGGCGGTTGAGGCCGGCTGTACCAATGCGAGGGTCCGGGCCGATCCCGCGAAAGCGCGGGGTAGCAGCCCCGGCGCCGCGGCTCTTCGCGGCGCTGCCGCTCCCCGAATCGCTCCGCCGGGAACTCCTTGCCGCCTCGGGAGCGGTCGCCGGCCTGCTCCCGCCCTCCGTCTTCCGCCGGGTCCCTCCCGGGAACCTCCACCTGACCCTGCGCTTCTTCGGCCCGGAAGGGGGTCCCGTGGAGCGCGGGCGCATCGCGGCGCTCCTCCGCGCGCGCCTCGAGACCCGCCCCCCGGGGCCGCTGACCCTGAAGGCCGGGGAGATCTCGGCCTTCGGCTCGCTCCGCCGCGCCCGGATCGTCTGGGTGGGGCTCGCCGAGCCGGCGGTTCCGGAGGGTGCGCCGGGACGGCTCCCGCGCCTCCAGACCGAGGTCGAGGCGGTGGCGCGCGAACTCGGCCTGCCTCCCGAAACGCGGCCCTTCGTTCCCCACGTGACCCTGGGGCGGTTGCGCGCTCCCGCGCGGCTGTCGGCCCGCGGCCTGAGCGCCGCCGTGCCGCGGGCGCCGGACGCCGCCTGGTCCGCCGCGTTCCCCGTGACGGAGCTCGGTCTCTTCGCCAGTTCCCTCCGCCCCGGCGGGGCGGTGTACGAACGCCTCGACCGGCTCCCCCTCGCCGGACCCTGACCGGACGCGGCTATTCGCGCCGCTCGGCGAGCCGGAAGTCGGCGAGGAGATCGGGGCCGAGGCAGGCGTAGCGCGCCGAGCGGTGCTCGGGCTGGGCGGGGGGCAACTCGCGGTGGCCCCCGGCCGGCGCCCGGGTGGCGTCGAAGAGTCCGGTTCCCTCGGCGCGGCCGAGGAAGCGCGGCGCCAGGTAGAGCACCAGGCGGTCGGCCAGCCCCTGCTGCAGGAAGGCCGAGGTGAGGCGGGGACCCGCCTCCACCAGCAGGGTGTGCGCGCCGCGGCGGGCCACTTCCGCCAGCACCGGTTCGAGCGCGATCGGCTGGGCGACGCCCGCGGCCGGGGCGCCCGCGGCGCGCTCCACGGCGGCCTCGACCACTTCGACGCCCCGGTCCTCGAGGCGGCGGCGGGTGGCCGGAGGCGCCCCGGGTGCGCAGATGACGAGCACCGGGTCCCGATCGAGTCCCCGCAGGATGCGCGCCTCGGGGGAGATCCGCAGGCTCGGGTCGAGGACCACCCGGAGCAGGGGACGCGAACCGCGCCGCGGCCGGGGCGTCAGCAGGGGGTCGTCGGCCGTCACGGTCGCGATCCCGGTGAGGATGGCGTCGTTCTCCCGGCGCAGCACCCGCCCGTGGCGGCGGGTGCGGGGCCGGGTGATCCAGCGGGTCCCCGGCGGGGCCATGACCCCGTCCACGGAAACCGCCGCCTTCACCGTGACCCAGGGGGCGCCGGTCAGGAGGAACTTGAAGAACGACGGATTCAGGTCCTGCGCTTCCTCGCGGAGGACGTCCGTCGTCACCTCGACGCCGGCGGACCGGAGGCGGTCAAACCCGCCGCCGCGCACCCGCGGGTCGGGGTCGGGATGGGCGGCGACGACCCGCCGCACTCCCGAGGCGATGATCCGCTCGGCGCACGGTGGGGTCCGTCCGACGTGACAGCAGGGTTCCAGGTTGACGTAGAGCGTCGCGCCGCGCGCCGCGCGCCCCACCTTGAGCACCTGCGCTTCCGCGTGCGGGCGTCCGGCGCGGGCGTGGAAGCCCTCGGCGAGCACCCGCCCGTCGCGGACCAGGACGGCGCCCACCGCCGGATTGGGCGGCGCGGTGTACTGCCCGAGCCGGGCGAGCTCGAGGGCCCGGCGCATGAAGCGGTCGTCCACGGAGCGGATCGTATGGGCACGGCCGCCGGCTTGCGCGGCGGGAACGGATCGGGCAATCTCAGCCGCATGTTCACGGGACTGGTCAGCGCGGTGGGAGACGTGCAGGCGGTGCGGGACCTCGAAACCGGACGGCTGCTCACCATCGGGCACGGCGGCGGCGCGTTCGCGGGGCTCGCCGCCGGTGACAGCGTCGCGGTGTCCGGGGCCTGCCTGACCGCGGTGGCGGTCCAGCCCGCGTCCGCGTCCTTCGAAGTCGCGGCGGAGACGCTCTCGCTGACGACGCTGGGCGGCCTGGGACCGGGGAGCCGGGTCAACCTGGAGTTGCCGCTGCGGGCCTCCGACCGGCTGGGCGGGCACTTCGTCCAGGGGCACGTGGACGGCCGCGGCGAGGTGGTCGAAGCGGGGGGACCGGACGACGACTACCGGATCAGGATCCGGCACGGCGAGCCCCGCTGGATCGTCCGCAAGGGTTCCGTCGCCGTGGACGGCGTCAGCCTGACGGTGGCCTCCGCCTCGCCGGGCGAGGCGTGTTTCGAGGTCATGCTGATCCCCCACACGCGCGCCGCCACCACCCTCGGGGCGCTCCGGAACGGGGACCCGGTCAATCTCGAATACGACATCCTCGCCAAGTACGTCGGCGCGCTCGTCTCGAATCCCGCGTGGAGGCCGGCAGGAACGGGCGAAGGCTAGACTTTCTCGTCGAGACGGTTACCGAACCAGGGCCCCCGGGGTCCGACGAGGTGTTGTGTGCGTGCCTGACACGGGAAAGAGCGAATCCACGGCGTTCTGGCCGGTCGAGCGGGCGGTTTCCGAAATCGCCGCCGGGCGCATGGTCATCGTCGTGGACGACGAGGACCGCGAGAACGAGGGCGATCTGACGATCGCCGCCGAAAAGGTCACTCCCGAAGCGATCAACTTCATGGCCACGCACGGGCGCGGCCTCATCTGCATGCCGATGACCGGGGAGCGTCTCGACGCGCTCGACATCCCGCTCATGGTTCGGGAGAACACCTCGGCGCACGAGACCGCGTTCTGCGTCTCGATCGAGGCACGGGAGGGGGTCACCACCGGCATCTCGGCCGCCGACCGGGCCCACACGATCCGGGCGGCGATCCGCGAGGAGACCGGTCCCGCCGACCTGGTCCGTCCCGGCCACGTCTTCCCGCTCCGCGCCCGTCCCGGCGGCGTCCTGCAGCGGGCCGGCCAGACCGAAGCCGGGGTGGATCTGGCGCGGATCGCGGGCCTCTACCCCGCGGCGGTGATCTGCGAGGTCATGAAGGAAGACGGGACGATGGCGCGGCTTCCGGACCTGGAGGTCTTCGCCGAAGAGCACGGCATGGCGATCGTGAGCGTCGCCGACCTCATCCGCTACCGGCTCGGCACCGAGTCGCTGGTCCGCCGGTTGGCGGCGACGGTCCTCCCCACCCGCTTCGGCACGTTTCGCACCATCGCCTACGAGAACACCCTCGACGGAACGGGGCATCTCGTCCTGCAGATGGGAGAAGCGCGCCCGGACACGCCGGTGTTGGTGCGGGTCCACAGCCAGTGCCTCACCGGGGAGGTCTTCGGCTCGATGCGGTGCGACTGCGGGCCCCAGCTCGACGCGGCGCTGGCCCGGATCGGCCGGGAGGGCTCGGGGATCCTGCTCTACCTGAGCCAGGAGGGGAGGGGCATCGGACTCGTCAACAAGCTGCGGGCGTACGCGGCCCAGGACGGTGGCCTCGACACCGTGGACGCCAACACCCACCTCGGGTTCCGGGCCGACCAGCGCGAGTACGGCGTCGGCGCGCAGATCCTCCGCGACCTCGGCGTCGGGCGGATCCGCCTGCTGACGAACAACCCGCGCAAGTTCGTCGCCCTCGAAGCCCACGGCCTCGTGATCGAGGAGCGGGTCGCCATCGAGGTCCCGGCGAACGAGCACTCCCGCGAGTACCTGCGCACCAAGAAGGAGCGGATGGGCCACCTCCTGACCGAGGTGTAGCGCACCGCAGCACCGGCCCGGATGGCGCCGCCGGCTTGGAGCGCCGGCTTCAGCCGGCACAGCCCGCCGGAGGCGGGCGGCGGGAAGGACCTCATCTGCGGTGATGGCGCGAAGGCCGGGAACGCCGGCTTCAGCCGGCACAGCCTGCCGGAGGCAGGCGGCGGGAAGGACCTCATCTGCCGTGATGGCACGAAGGCCTGGAACGCCGGTCTCCAGACCGGCACCCGCTGCGCGAAGCGCAGCGGACTGCACGACGCCGATCCGCGCAAAGGCGTTCGACTCTCGGTCCATCACGGCAAACAGCAACACGACATCCGCGGCCCGGCGGGCCGCTGTGCCGGCTGAAGCCGGCGCTCCAAGCCGGGGTCAACACCGACGCTCCTCCTCCCCATTGGTACGATTCCACCACTCCACACCCCCGAAGGGAGCGACTCCTTGGCCAACACCTACGCGACGAACGAGTTCCGCAGCGGGCTGAAGGTCCTGCTCGATTCCGATCCGTGCGTCCTGCTCGACTGCGAGTTCGTGAAGCCCGGCAAGGGGCAGGCGTTCACCCGCATCCGCTACCGGAACCTCAAGACCGGCCGGGTCCTCGACAAGACCTTCAAGTCGGGCGAGAAGGTGGAAGCGGCCGACGTGCTGGACACCGAGATGGAGTTCCTCTACAGCGACGGCGGCGACTGGCACTTCATGGACCCGAACACCTACGAGCAGTACTCGGCCAGCCGGGAATCGCTCGGCGGTCACGAGAAGTGGCTGCTCCAGGGCATGAGCTGCGGCATCACCCTCTACAACGACGCCATCCTGCTCGTCCACCCGCCGCACTTCGTGGACCTCAAGGTGGTGGAGACCGAACCGGGGATCCGGGGCGACACCGCCACCGGAGGCTCCAAGAATGCCACGCTCGAAACGGGAGCGGTGGTCCGCGTTCCGCTGTTCATCGAGGTGGACGAGACGCTCCGCCTCGACACCCGCACCGGCGAGTACGTCTCCCGGGTAAAGAACTGACCGGCGCGGACCGCACCGGCCGGGGCCCCTCCGCCCCCGTCGCGGCGCTCCGCGAGCGCGCCCGGCTGGTCGCCCGGCTGCGGGGCTTCCTGACCGCGCGCGGCTACCTGGAGGTGGAGACGCCCATCCTCGGGCCGCACGCCACGCCCGACCGGCACCTGGAGTCGGTCCCCGCGGCGGGCGGCTTCCTCCACACCTCGCCGGAGTTCCCCATGAAGCGCCTGCTGGCGGCGGGCAGCGGCCCCATCTTCCAGATCGTGAAGTGCTTCCGGGCCGGGGAGGCCGGCCGCCGGCACGCCGTCGAGTTCACGATGGCCGAGTGGTACCGCCTCGGCCCGCTCCCGGGACTGCTGTCGGAGATGGACCTCCTCCTCGGCGACCTGCTGGGAACGCCGCGCGCGGAGGTCCGCACCTACCGGGACCTCTTCCTCGCCGCGGTCGGCGCCGACCCCCTCGCGGCCCCCGACGAACGCCTGCTGACCCTCGCCGAGGCGCACGGCCACCCGGGCCGGCCCGACGACCGCGCCGCCGCGCTCGATTTCCTGTTCACGCGGCTCGTCGAGCCCGGCCTGGGGGCCGAGGCGCCGGCCATCGTGACCCGGTTCCCGGCCCCCTTGGCGGCGCTCGCCCGGCTGAGCGACGACGACCCCCGCACCGCGGAGCGCTTCGAGGTCTTCCGGGCCGGACTCGAGCTCGCGAACGGCTACGACGAGCTCCAGGACCCGGCGGAGCACCGCCGCCGCTTCGCCGCCGAGAACGAGGCCCGCGCCCGCCTCGGCAAGCCCCCCGCCGCCCCGGACGAACGTTTCCTGGCGTCCCTTGAAGCGCCCGGCCTGCCCCGCGCCTCTGGCGTCGCCCTCGGCGTGGACCGGCTGGTGATGGCGGCGCTCGGCGCGTCGCGGCTCGACGAGGTGGTCTCCTTCCGCGAGACGCCCGGCCGCTGAATCCAACCCCCCCTGGTCCCGCGCGCCCCGGTACACTGACGGGCTGTTTCCCGGAGGGACCTCTCGATGCACACTGGACGATTTCTTCGCACTTCGGCGGCCGCCGCCATGGCCGTCCTGCTCGCCGCGCCGCTCGCGCTCGGGCAGGGGAGCCATCGCGACTACGACGAGCACTTCGATGAAGCGAACGTCACGGTTCCGCCGGAGTACACCGAGGACATGCGGTTCCGCTCCGTCGGTTTCACCCGCGGCGGGCGCTCCACCGCGGCGACGGGAGTTCCGGGCGATCCGCTGACCTACTACTTCGGCGGCACCGGGGGCGGCGTCTTCAAGACGACCGACGCGGGGATCAACTGGACGAACGTGAGCGACGGCTTCTTCGGCGTGGGCTCGGTGGGCTCCATCCGGGTGGCCCCCTCGGACACCAACGTCATCTACGTGGGCACCGGCTCCACCTCCACCCGGGGGAACATCTCGGTCGGGGACGGCATGTACCGCTCCGACGACGCGGGCCGGACCTGGGAGCACATCGGACTCCGGCACGCCGGCCAGATCGGCGCCCTCGCGATCCACCCGGAGGATTCCGACCTCGTGTACGCGGCGGCGCTCGGCTACATCTTCGGCCCCAACGACGAGCGCGGCATCTACCGGACGAAGGACGGCGGCGAGACCTGGGAGCAGGTGCTCCACATCTCCGACCGCACCGGTTTCGTGGAGATCCAGATGGATCCCAACAACCCGCGCATCCTCTACGCGGGCGCCTGGCGCGCCGAGCGGAAGCCGTGGACCATGATCTCGGGCAGCGAGGACGGCGGGATCTTCCGCAGCCGCGATGGCGGGGACACCTGGGAGCGGGTCGAGAACGGGCTTCCCACCGGCATGATCGGGAAGACCGCGGTCGCCATTTCGGCGGCGAACTCGGACCGCGTCTGGGTTCTCCTCGAAGCCGAAGGGGAGCGCGGCGGGCTGTACCGCTCGGACGACGGCGGCGAATCGTTCACCCGGATCAACGGCGACGCGGCCCTCCGGCAGCGTCCCTGGTACTACATCCACCTCTACGCCGACACCCACGACGAGAACACCGTGTACGTGCTGAACGTGGCCTTCCACAAGTCCATTGACGGGGGACGGACGTTCCCCGAGCGCATCCGGGTGCCGCACGGCGACAACCACGATCTCTGGATCAACCCGGACAACCCGATGAACATGATCAACGCCAACGACGGCGGCGCCAACGTGTCGTTCGACGGCGGAAAGAGCTGGACCGACCAGATGGGGCAGGAGACCTCCGAGATGTACCGGGTGTACGTGGACGACCAGTGGCCCTACCGGATCTACGGTTCGCAGCAGGACAACAGCACCATCTCGGTGCCGTCCCGCGGCGGCTTCAGCGTGACGCCGGACTGGTACCAGGTCGGCGGCTGCGAGAGCGGCCACATCGCGGTGGACCCGCGCGACCCGGACATCATCTACGCGGGCTGCTACGGCGGCTCCATCACCCGGGTGAACCGGAAGACAGGCGAGTTCCGGCAGATCCTCCACTACCCGCAGCTCCAGCTCGGCCAGGCGGCGCGGGACCTCAACTACCGCTTCCAGTGGAACGCGCCGATCCGGCTGTCGCCCCACGACCCGGACATCCTCTACCACGCCTCGCAGGTGGTCCACATGTCCCGCGACCAGGGCCAGAGCTGGCGGGTGATCAGCCCCGACCTGACCACCAACAACCCCGAGCACCAGGACTACGCCGGGGGGCCGATCACCCGCGACGGCACCGGCGTCGAGGTCTACAACACCCTCTTCTCGTTCGAGGAGTCGCCCCACACGCCCGCCGAGCTGTGGGCGGGCAGCGACGACGGCCGCGTCCACATCTCGCGTGACCGCGGCGACACGTGGACCGAGATCACCCCCGCGGACATGCCCGAAGGGGGCACCGTCAACGTCATCGAGATGTCCTCGCACGACCCCGCGCGGGTGTTCATCGCGGTGTACCGCTACCGGGAGAATGACTTCCGGCCCTACATCTTCCGGACGAACGACTCCGGCGCGAGCTGGGACCTGCTGACCGACGGCACGAACGGCATCCCGCCGACGCACTTCACCCGCGCCATCCGCGAGGACCACGACAAGAAGGGACTGCTCTACGCGGGGACCGAGTTCGGGCTCTACGTCTCCTTCGACGACGGCGTCCACTGGCAGCGCTTCCAGAACAACCTCCCAATCAGCCCGATCACCGACCTGCAGGTGCACCGCAAGGACCTGGTGATCGCGACCCAGGGCCGGTCCTTCTGGGTGCTCGACGACCTCAGCCCGCTCCACCAGATCACCGACGAGACGATGGCCGCGGACTCCGTCCTCTACGCCCCCCGCACCGCCTACCGGGGCGGCTTCGGCGGCGGCGCCGACATCCGGTACCACCTCAAGGAGCAACCCGAGTCGGCCATCACCCTCGAGATCCTGGACTCCGACGGCAACCCGGTGCGCAAGGTCACCGGCCAACCCGGCGCGGCGGCCCCGACTGGTCCCGTCTCCCCCTTCGCGGCCTTCTTCGGCGGCGGCCCGGGCGCCCGGCTCCCGGCCGCGGCGGGGCTCAACGCGTTCCGCTGGAACCTGCGCAGCGAGGGCATCCAGCGCCCCGCCGGCGTCGTCCACTGGGGCGGCACCCCGGGCCTCTCGGTCCTCCCGGGCGCCTACGAGGTCCGGCTGACCGTCGGCGAGGAGACCCACACCCAGCCGCTCGAAGTGGCGCTCAACCCGAACCTCTCCTCCACCGCCGAGGACCTCGCGAAACAGCGCGAGCTCGGCGAGACCGTCGCCGGCGAGATCACCAAGCTCTTCGACGCGCTCACCCGGCTCCGCGACGTCAAGACCCAGGCCGGAGACATCGTCGGCCGCCTCACGAAGGCCGGGAAGGCCGACGAAGAGCTCGGCGCCCTCAGCAAGGCGCTCACCGACCGCCTCACCGAGATCGAGGAGACCATCACCCAGACGAACAGCAAGTCCTCCCAGGACCCGATCAACTTCCCCCCGCAGATTGACAACCAGCTGGTCACCCTCTACGGCTACATCGTCCAGGGCGACTACGAACCCACCGCCGGCGCCTACGAACGCTTCGACGACCTCAAGCCCGGCCTCGACGCCATCCACACCGACCTCGAAGCCGCCATGACCGAACACCTCACCCCCTTCAACGCCCGCGTAGCCACCCTCGGCATCCCCGCCGTCCTAGTCGCCACCGAGGAGAACTGACCCACAGTGCCCCCGCAGCGCCGTGAGTGAAGAAGGACGCGCCGGCTTGGAACGCCGGCTTCAGCCGGCATCGTCCCGCGCCAGCGGGGCGACCGCGTCGCGGTTGGCTGTCCGGCCCCGCGACGAGACAGCTTGGAGCGCCGACCTCCGGTCGGCATCGCGCGGAAGCGCGAAACAGGAGGAACCACTCCGGAGTTCGGTCCTTCCCGCCGCCCGCCTTCGGCGGGCTGTGCCGACCGGAGGTCGGCGTTCCAAGCCGGCAGCGCCATCACGGCGCTCGGCCGACCCGCGGGACTGCACTTACACAGCAAACCTGCGCCATGGTGCTGCGCGATGCCCGGTTGGGGCGGCCGGGGAGACGGAGCCGATGACCCGAGGAGTCGAAGAATGGACGATTTAATCGCTGCCATCGTGGATGTGCGCGACAAGCTCCGCCGGGGCGTGTTTTCCAACGAAGATCAGGTATCGAAGGGAGTGGTCATGCGACTGCTTCAGCAACTCGGCTGGGATGTCTACGACCCGACCCAAGTGAGTTCCGAGTTCAAGATTGGCAACAGGAAGGTGGATTACGCCTTGAGGCACGGACCCTTGGGATCCGCCGTTCTGATTGAGGTCAAGGATGTGGGCAAAGCAACCCCGGCGGGCGAAGATCAGCTCTTTGACTACTGCTTCCGCGAAGGTGTCCCACTGGCGGTGTTGACCGATGGTGGCGTGTGGAACTTCTACCGGTCGGCTGGCCGGGGCAGCTACGAGCAGAGGCGCTTCGCCGTAACGGCCCTAGAGGAGAGCTATGTCCGAAAGTGGGTGACGGCATGATCAGGCGGCGGCGCGGGTTTCGGTTTCGTCGGCCTGGATGCCGTCGGTGAACTGGACGCCCTCGATGACCTGGGTCAGTTTGTCGTAGCCGTTGAGCCGACGCCAGGTTTCGCTGGCGGCGGTGACCAGCTTGAAGACCATCGCCAGCGCGGTTCGGTGGGAGAGGCATCCCTTGCTGCGAACGGTGCGATGGCGGACGGTGGCGAACACGCTCTCGATGGGGTTGGTGGTGCGGATGTGCTGCCAGTGCTCGGCGGGGAAGTCGTAGAACGCGAGCAGCGCCTCCTGGTCCTTGGTCAGGCAACGAACGGCTTCCCCGTATTTCGCCTGGTATTTGGCGGCGAAGGTGTCGAGCGCCTTCTCCGCCTTCTTGCGGCTCTCCGCCATCCAGATCTGGTGGAGGTCCTGCTTCGCGTTGCGTTGCCGGGACTTGGGCAACTTGTTCAGCACGTTCGCCGTCTTGTGGACCCAGCAGCGCTGCCGGCGGGTCTTGGGGAAGACCTCGTCCAGCGCCTTCCAGAAGCCCAGCGCACCATCCCCGATCGCCAGCTCCGGGGAGACTTCGAGGCCGCGCCCACGCAGGTCCACCAGTAGCTCCCGCCAACTCTGGGCGCTCTCCCGGAACCCGGCCTGGAACCCCAACAGTTCCTTCTTGCCCTCCGGGGTGGCGCCGATGAGCACCAGAACGCACTGCTTCTCGTCTTCCAGCCGGCCCTGCAGGTAGATCCCGTCCGCCCAGACGTAGACATACCGCCGACCCGAGAGATCCCGCCCCCGCCAGCGCTCGTGCTCCGCCTCCCATGCCGACTTCAGCCGGCCGATCACCCCCGGCGACAGCCCCGATGCCCCCGAGCCCAACAGCTCCGACAGCGCCTCCCCGAAGTCCCCGCTCGAAACCCCCAGCAGATACAGCGTCGGCAGCGCCGCGTCCAGCGAGCGCGTCCGCCGCGCGAACCGCGGCAGAAGCCTCGACGAGAACCGAATCCGGTCCTCCCCGCTGTCCCCGCGATCCCGGACCTTCGGCCGCCGCACCGGAACCGGCCCGATCCCCGTCAGGATCGTCCGCTCCGGGCCGTGGCCGTGACGCACCAGACGCCGAACTCCGGTTGCCGTCCGATGATCCTCGTACGCCGCCAGCAGGGCAGCCACCTCCGCCTCCACGGCGTGCCGCACCAACTCGCGGGCGCCCGCTCGAAGAACCTCCGTCAGCGGGTCCTCAACCCCCTCTGGCGAGGGAAGGCGAACAACAGTACTCTCCTTCATGGCGTATCACTCCTCCTTGGAGATGTGGAAGGTCAGCAACCCCCACGATACGCCACCCCCTTCTCAGCCGTCACCCACTTTCGGACATAGCTCCCATCACGGTGCGCCGAGACGCTGAGCCGCTATCTCGCTTTCGAGGCTGTTCGGTCGGGTCAGTTCGAGAAAGACGTGCAGGGTGACTACGAGGGGCACCAGCGTCAGATCGTGGCGAAGGAACAGATTCCGGACGTGTTCCGACTGTTGATCGAAGGGGCGGACGTACGCGTCGTTGCCGCAATTGCGGAGGAGGTGGAGGAGCACTGCGGTATTCGTCCGGAGGAGGAGACGGTTCGTCGCTATCTGCGGCGTGTGGTTCTGTCCAATCCGGAGCCGAGGCCCGTGCCAACACCACAACCCGGTCCTACGCTTGGTAAGCGTCCGGAACTGACCGTTGGTGGTGAGACGAAAACCTTCCGGACCAACCGGGAATGCCTGATTGAGGTCTTTGAGACTCTGGCGACACGTGATCCGACGTTTTGCGAGCGTTACAGCACCAGACGCGTTCACGTGCGTCGACGTCGTCAAGACTTGTCGCCGAGGCAACAGAAATACGCGCAGCAACTCCGGAGTGGCTGGTGGATCGGGACAGGTGGCCAGATCGAAACGAAGTACCAGCAAGTGCGAACTGCCTGTGATGTGGCGGGGATCGAATACGAACGTGATCTGACGGTACTGTTCGTCAAGGGGCCGAAATGGAGCCGTGCCCGTTGAAGTGAATCCGGAGTAGCTTGCGCAACGCGGCGGCCTGCCGACTCCAAGGCCGCCTAGGCGTCACCACTGGTATTCGGCCCGCACCTGAACACACGACCCGGAAGGAGATGAGGGGCAGGAGTGAGCGATGAGCCCGCGCATCGCACGCCGGAGCGCGCCGGGGCGACTCGGAGCGATAGTCGGAACGCGCTTCGCGGCTGGCCGCGCCCTCCATCCGGACCTGATCCGGCCGCCCCGGGTCCAAGTTCGGCAATGTCTTCGGTATCGTCAGTCCCGCCACTGCCGCCTTCGAAACGGCCCCGACCGATTCGCGGCTCCCTCAATCCGGGGGCCGGTGTAGTGTCTTCCGCCGGAGAGGCCCCGCCATTTGAGGAAATCAGATTCGCCCGCGCAGACCGGCTCGGAACCGATTCCCGGGTCATTCCGTCCGGGTCGGCTCTTTGGGAGTACGTTGGATGGCGTGCGGGTCATTGCCTCGTTCGCCGTCAATCTCTTTGGTTCCGGCTCTCGGGGCCGGTACGAGTCCTGGTACCGGCCGACAAGCCTCGCCGGCGACTTCGAGCGCGTTGGCCAGGACTTCTGGGCGGCTATCGAAGCGAATGGCCCACGCGTTGAAGAAGTTGAAGAAGAACAGAGGGTCCGGTAGCGAGCGCCCACTCGCGCGAGAACCGTCGCCGGGTTCGTCCGTTGGGGTCGGCCCGGATCCTTCGGGCTCCACGATTGGCGATCCACCGCGCCGTTGATGTGGGGCGGGACCTCAGTCGGAGCGTCGCGCGCGGTAGGCCTGGTCGGGGTGGTTGGGGTTCTCCGGATACTTGAGGACCAACGCGCCCTCGTCCACCAGCACGCGGAGGTGGCGCTGGACGAGGCTCGGCTGGTGCATCTGGAGCCAGCGCGCCAGGTCGGCGGCCGTGGTCCACTCGCGGAACTGGCAGATCTGCTGGATCAAGGGGTGCAGGACCTGCCGCGGTGTCCGCTGACCGAGTGCCAGCACGTTGGGTCGCAGAACCGGTGGCAAGCCTTCGAGGCGTGCTTCCCGTACGGCCCCGGGCGTCCTGGACTCCGCCTCGGCCGGGGCGGGGGAGCGTTCGGCCTTCTCCGGGGTGGGCGCCGGAACCGGAGCGCGCGGCTCCGGTTCGGAAGGCTCCTCCTCGGGAGGTTCCGGTGCGGGCTGCGGCGGCGGACGGCTGGGGACCTCCGGGCGGGGTGCGGGTTCTGGCGCGGGCTTCCGCGTTTCGGCGGTCGACGCTCTGCCGGCCGGGGGAAGGGGCTTCGCCGCCGGCTGGTCCTGTTCCCCCGAGTCGTCGCGGCTCTCCCGCTCGGGGAGGATGGACAGGGGCTCGTCGGCGTGGGAGCGGGGGCCGAAGAAGGAGAGGAACGTCCGCAGTACTCCGGCGCCCGCCTCCATCTGCGCGCCGATCCGTTTGCCGGCGTCCCCCGTCTCCTTGATCGCCTCCTGGGTTCTGGTGGACTTGCCCTCGGGGTCGCGGAACGCGCGCGCTCCGGCGGCGGTCCGGGCGCCCAGCGCCTGGAGCAGCGCGCCGACCCAGGCCAGCGCGCGGGCGAGGTGGCGGAGCGCCTTGACGGTCGGTTCGCGCTGCCTCTTGAGGAACGTCCACATCTTCGGGATGCGGGAGAACAGGAAGGGGACCCAGCTCCACGCTTGGCGGAGCCGGGGACGGGGTTTGCGAACCCAGGCGCGGATCGCCTCAAGACCGGGAGGTGGCTCCTCCGGCTCCTGAAACAGGCGGAAACGGGAGGGATCGTCGGCCACGGACTCCATGCGTCAGCGCGCCGTGGAATCGTACCGGTTGTCGAGGGAACTCCACGCACTAACCGACTCGGAGGGTGGGAAGTCCACGCATTACGGGGGTCTGTGGGCGGGGAACTCCATGCATTGGGAGAGCCGGTTGGCGGGAACTCCCAGCACTGGCCGGATCTGCGGACGGGAGGTCCACGCACTGCGGGGGTCTGTTGACCGGGGACTCCATGCAGTAGGAGAGCCGGTTGGCGGGAACTCCCAGCACTGGCCGGATCTGTGGGCGGGAGGTCCACGCACTGCGGGGGTCCGTTGGCGGGGGACTCCATGCAGTAGGAGAGCCGGTTGGCGGGGACTCCCAGCACTGGCCGGGTCTGCGGGCGGGAAGTCCACGCACTGCGGGGGTCTGTTGGCGAGGGACTCCATGCAGTAGGAGAGCCGGTTGGCGGGAACTCCCAGCACTGGCCGGGTCTCCGGGCGGGAACTCCACGCACTACGAAGGTCTGCTGGTGGGGGACTCCATGCATTAGGAGACTCGGTTGGCGCAACGGGGAGCGAAACTCCCAGCGCTGATTTGTCGCGTGGTGGAACGCCGCGCTTAATGGGGCAACGCCACATGGCCAGCTGCCGAAAAAGAGTCCTGTGGTTCCGCCAGGGGCCGCGAGGGCGCCAGCGGCTTGGAGCGCCGGCTTCAGCCGGCACCCGCTGCGCGGAGCGCAGCGGACTGCACGACGGAGGCCCGCGCGATGGCGTTCGACCCCTGGTCCATCACCGCAAACAGCGCGACGACGTCCGCGGGCCTTTGGCCCGCGGTGCCGGCTGAAGCCGGCGTTCCAAGCCGTTTCCGCCACAACGCCACACGGATTGGCGCAACGCGATGCGGCCACGTAACACCGGGAGTGTCGCCCGCTGTGCGGGCGATGCCGGTCTGAAGACCGGCGCTCCCCCCTGGCGCCGGTCGCGCGGATGGATAATCCCGGTTGATGACTCGGGACGTGCTTTCCGAACTGCTGCGGGACGGGGAGAACTCCGGGGTGGAGTTCAAGCGGGACAGCGTGACGCCGGAGAAGCTCGCCCGGGAGATGGCGGCGCTGCTGAACCTCGAAGGCGGGGTGATCCTGCTGGGGGTCGAGGACGACGGCGCGGTCTCCGGGCTCCGGCGCGATCCGAAGAAACGCGAGGAATGGGTGATGGAGGTGGCCAGGACCCATCTCCGCCCGGGCGTCATTCCCTTCTGGGAGACCAGCGAGATGCCGGACGGCAACGTCGTCGGGGTGATCTCCCTGCCCGCCGACGCCCCCGACAAGCCGTACAAGGCGAAGCGCGGCTCGGCGTGGATGACGCAGGTGCGGGTGGGCACGACGACCCGCGACGCCAGCGACGACGAGGAGATGCGCCTCTACGCGCAGTCCCGGCGGCTGCTCTATGACCACAAGCCGGTTCCGGGCGCGATGCTCGACGACTACGACATGCGGCGGCTCACCAACTACTTCCGCGACATCCGGCAGCAGGAATGTCCGGAACTCGCAGACCTCGAGGGCTGGTCGCGGTTGCTTGTGAACGTCGATCTCGCCTTCGAGGATCGCGGCCGGGCGCTTCCCAGCGTCGGTGGACTGCTGCTGTTCGGCAAGGACCCCAATCGGTGTCTTCCCCAGGCAGGTATTACCGCCGTCGCGTTCGGCGGGGTCGAGAAGGACTACGACATCAAGGCGCGCGCGTTCCTGCGCGGTCCGCTGGTTTCGCTGTTCGCTCCGGACGACGATCCGTACCGGGGCCGCTACCCGAAGCTCGCGAGATCCTTTTCCGAGCCGGCGGCGGTCATCGAGGTCGGAGTGATCGAGAAGGCGCTCGACTTCGTGGCGCGGGCGACCGACGTGGAGGGTTTCGTGGACCGAACCGGACGCCGCCGGGAGCGCTGGGACTATCCGCTGGATGCGGTGCGCGAAGCGGTCGTGAACGCTGTCGCCCACCGGGACTACACCATCGGCGGGACGGACATCGAACTGGCGATCTACCCGGATCGCCTGGAGGTCATTTCGCCGGGCCGGCTACCGAACACGGCGACCGTGGAGAAGCTGCGCCTCGGATACCGGTCTCTTCGGAACGACGTGATCCGCGATTTGCTGACCGCCTACGGTTACATCGAGGCGCTCGGCCTCGGCATTCCGCGCAAGATCATTGCGGGGATGCACGATCACAACGGCACCGATCCGGATCTGATCGAGGAGGAGAGCCGCTTCATCGTGCGCCTTTGGAAGGAGCGCGAGTCCCACGGCGACCGAGGTTGAGGAACCAGCGGAACGGATCGAGGCGCCATCGGATCGCGGATCGCGGCATCCGTCGTCGCGGCGGCCGGGCTGCGCGACCTTCATCTGGGGGACGTTAGGATTGCCGCGTGGGTCGCTTGGACCCTGATGCTTCCGCGCCGTGCGGAACGGACACCTTGATGCTTGACGATTCCATGAACCCGGAGGGGTTCGATGGCCGGCAACCGGCTGGAGGAAGTGTGAAGAGGAAAGACTGGATTCCGTTCGTTTCGCTCGGAGTCTTCATGGCGGTGATGAACCTCACCATCGCAGGGTTCGGTTTCGAGCGGATCAACCGGATCGAGGTCCGGATAGACCGGCTCGATGCCCGCATAGACCGGATCGAGGCGCGGATCGAGGCACGCATGGATCGCCTCGAGGACAAACTGAGCGCTCTGGAACAGCGGGTCTCCCGGATCGAGGGCGTCCTGAGGATCCGGCTCGACCCGACCGAGCCGCCCGCGGACGGTGTCTCCGGCGCGCCACCGGAGTAGCGGCGCCCCCCGGCTCACCCGGCGTGCCGCGATGGGGCTCCTCGGCGGCGCGTTGTCGGCCCCGCTGGCGGTGGCGCGAGTTGCGCAACCGGACCTCATCCGGCCGCCGCGTATCCGGCCCGGCGACGTGTTCGGCATCGTCAGCCCCGCCACCGCCGCCTTCGAGACCGACCCGACCGAGATCTTCGCGGACGCCTTCCGGGCGGTCGGGCTCGAACCGCGGCTCGGGTCGAACTACTACCGGCGGCGCGGCTACTTCGCCGGGAGCGACGCCGAGCGGGCGGCGGACATCATGGAGTTCTTCGCCGACTCCGAGGTGAAAGGCGTCTTCGCCCGGGGCGGCTGGGGGTCGGCGCGCGTCCTGCCGCACCTCGACTACGGCGTGATCCGGGCGAATCCCAAGGTCCTGCTCGGCTACAGCGACGCCACCGCGCTCCTCACCGGGGTCCACGCGAAGACGGGGCTGATCGTCATGCACGGCCCCGGGCCGGGGAACCGCTTCTCGACCGAACACTTCCGCCGGACCCTGATGGAAGGCGAAGCGGACCTGCTGGAGAACCCGGTAGGGGACCCCGGGAACCACATCGTGCCGCGGGAGCACCGGGTCCGCACCATCACCGGCGGGCGGGTGACGGGACCGCTGCTCGGCGGCAACCTGACGGTGCTGACCGCGATCATGGGGTCGGAGTACCTGCCGGACTTCACCGGCTCGATCCTCTTCCTCGAGGACGTGGACGAGGCGGTGTACCGGGTGGACCGGATGCTGACCACCCTGAAGCTCGCCGGGGTGCTGGACCGGATCGCGGGGTTCATCTTCGGGCGCTGCACGGACTGCGACCCGGGATCGGGGTTCGGCTCGCTCACCCTGGAGCAGGTGCTCGAGGACCACATCGCTCCGCTCGGCATCCCGGCCTTCCGGGGGAGCATGATCGGTCACATCCCCGAGCAGTTCACGCTTCCCATCGGGGGCCGCGCGGAAATGGACGCCGACCACGGCACGATTCGCCTCCTCGAGCCCGCCGTCGGGTAAGGCTGCCCCCCAACCGGTTCCGCCGGCGGCGTCTTCCGGACGGCTGCGCGGCCTTCACCCGCGGGTGGTGAGGTTAGGATTGCCGGGTGGGTCGCTTGGACCCTGACGCTTCCGCGCCGTGCGGAACGGACACCTTGATGCTTGACGATTCCATGAACCCGGAGGGGTTCGATGGCCGGCAACCGGCTGGAGGAAGCGTGAAGAGGAAAGACTGGATTCCGTTCGTTTCGCTCGGAGTCTTCATGGCGGTGATGAACCTCACCATCGCAGGGTTCGGTTTTGAGCGGATCAACCGGCTCGAGGCCCGGATGGACCGGATCGAGGCGCGCATGGACCGCCTGGAGGAAAGGCTGAGCGCCCTGGAACAGCGGGTCTCCCGGATCGAGGGCGTCCTGATGATCCGCGTGGGTCCGACCGAGCCGGATCCCGCGCCGCCCGCGGACGGCGCCTCCGGCGCGCCACCGGAATAGCGGCGCCCGCCGTTCCACCGGCGGGCCGGCCCACCGGGAGGGCTGACCAGCGGTTCACGCCGACTCGGCGCGTTGTCTTGACAGAACGATATAACTAGGGTTATAGTTATATTGTCATGACGACAACGGCCCCGCTCAACGAGGAACTCGCGGCGACGAGTCTGGGGGCGCTCGGGAACCCGACGCGCCTGCGGCTCTACCGGCTGCTGGTAAGGGCCGGACCGTCCGGTCTCCCCGTGGGGACGCTCGTCCGGACGCTCGGCGCGCCGGCTTCCACGCTCGCCCACCACCTCGCCTGCCTGACCCGGGCCGGCCTCGTGGAGCAGGAGCAGCGGGGACGGGAGGTGCGTTCGCGTCCCGATTTCGCCGCCATGACCCGGCTCATGGACTTTCTGACCGCCGAATGCTGCACGGGTGCGCCTTCGGCCCCCGCGACGGAGGAAACCGACGGTGTCCCGACTGCAACTTGCCCTGAATGTGACGAACCTCGAGAAGGCGATTGACTTCTACTCGCGGATGTTCGCGACCGCGCCGGCGAAGGTGAAGCCCGGCTACGCGAACTTCGCCATCAGCGACCCGCCGCTGAAACTCGTGCTCTTCGAGGGTTCGGAGGGGGCGACGATCAACCACCTGGGCGTGGAGGTGGAGGCGACCCGGCAGGTGCGGGCGGCCGAGGGACGGCTGCGGGAGTCGGGGCTCGAGACGACCGGAGTGGAGGACACCGTGTGCTGCTACGCGGAGAAGACGGAAACCTGGGTGACCGATCCGGACGGGGCGCGCTGGGAGTGGTACGTGAAGTCGCGGGACGCGGAGCGGTTGCAGAATGTGGTGATTTCGGCGGACGGGGCCGACGTGGGGGCGGACATCGCGAAACAGACCTGCTGTACCTGACGGCGCACCCCGCCGGGCATGAAAGCGGCGGGAACGGCTGGGAGCGCCGCTCTTCAGAGCGGCACAGCGGGCCGAAGGCGCGCGGATGTCGTATCGCTGTCTGCGGGGATGAACGGACAGCAGAGCACCACCGCGCCGCTCGACATGGCGCCGTGCGCTGCGCTATCGCGCAGCGCGTGCCGGTCTGCCGTTGTGAACGGCCCCACCGGGAGAAACCCCCATGTGCGTGTCCTGTTGCGCACCCCACCGGGCATGAAGACGGCGGGAACGGCTGGGAGCGCCGCTCTTCAGAGCGGCACAGCGGGCCGAAGGCGCGCGGATGTCGTATCGCTGTCTGCGGGGATGAACGGACAGCAGAGCACCGCCGCGCCGCTCGACATGGCGCCGTGCGCTGCGCTATCGCGCAGCGCGTGCCGGTCTGCCGTTGTGAACGGCCCCACCGGGAGAAACCCCCATGTGCGTGTCCTGTTGCGCACCCCGCCGGGCATGAAAGCGGCGGGAACGGCTGGGAGCGCCGCTCTTCAGAGCGGCACAGCGGGCCGAAGGCGCGCGGATGTCGTATCGCTGTCTGCGGGGATGAACGGACAGCAGAGCACCGCCGCGCCGCTCGACATGGCGCCGTGCGCTGCGCTATCGCGCAGCGCGTGCCGGTCTGAAGACCGGCGCTCCCAGCCAGCGGCGCAACGGATGCTGGTTGCATTTTCACAGCAACTGCTAGGCCCGTGCTTCTACAGCGAGTTCGATGCGGTGCGGAAGCGCCGGCTGCCCCGGAGCGCGGGCGACGTTCGCGGTTGACGGGAGGCGTTGGCGAAGGACGGCCAGCACGTCCGGCCAATCTTTCTCGTGGGAACGCGCTTCGACCCGAGCGGTGTCCGTGATTTCGGCGGCGAGGGACTGGAGGGCGCCTTCGACCCGGTCGAGCACGAAGTGGGTCTGCGCCCGGACGTGGTCGCCGCCGATGGGGCGGCCGCGATGGGTGGGGGTGACCCCGGCAATCCGGATTTCGTTCCCGGCGCGGACCGCTTCCGCGAAACCCGCCTCCGGGTCCAGTTCCACTCCGCGCGCCGTTTCCCGCACCGCGTAGGGCGCCGGGAAGTGGGTGACGTGGTGGTGGAGGTCTCCCGATGCGGTCAGGTAGGGCGGCCTCCGGTATTCGTCCCCGCAGTCGCCGGGAATCGGGTCGAGCCCGGCCTGCGCCTCGGCGAGTTCCGCGCGGGACCGCTCGTCGAGCGCGAAGTCGAAGAGCCGCAGGTTGTCCGCGACGTGGGTCCGTTCCCCGGGACGGGCTCCGACGATCACCCCGGCCACCGCCGGCGCTTCCAGCACGTGGCGCGCGGCCACGTTGGCGATGGACACGCCGTAGTGGTCCGCGACCCGGCGCGCGGCGCGCAGCACCGCCTGGAAGCGGTCCCAGCCGCCCGCCTGGTCCATGAAGCGGCGGTATTTCATCTGCGACCAGGTGAGCGCATCGTCCATCGGAGGTTCCGGAGCGTCGAGCCAGCGGTCGCTCAGCAGCCCCCCGGCCAGCGTCCCGTACGCCAGCAGGCCGACGCCGTGGCGCCCGCAGACCTCGGTCATCCGCCCCGCGGCCCGGCGGTCCACCAGCGAGTAGCAGACCTGGTTCGAGACGAGGGGGATGCCGCTCCGGAGCGCGAGATCGAGATGGACCGCGTCGAAGTTGGTGACCCCGAGGTGACGGATCCGGCCCGAATCCCGGATCTCCATCAGGTGGAACAGGCAGTCCAGCCAGCCGGGGTGGGGATAGCTCCACGCGTGGAACTGGAGGAGGTCGAGGCGCTCCGTTCCGATCCGGTCGAGCGATCGCCGGACCGCGTCTTCCACCTCCGGGCGGGAGGCGACCCCGGGCTCGGGCACCCACTTGGTGAACACCCGAACTTCGGGACGGCGTCGGTGCAGGGCGCCGGCGATCAGCTCCGCCGAGCCGTAGTGGTCGGCGACGTCGAACGTGGCGAAGCCGGCGTCCACCGCGGGTTCGAGCGCCCGGGCCGCCCCCTCCGTTTCGAGCGCGGTCCCGCCCCGCTCCTGGTCGGCGACCTGCCAGAGCCCGGTCAGGACCCGGGAGACCTCCAGCCCGGCGGCCAGCCGGGCGCGCTCCACCGGCCCGCTCACTCGGGCGGCAGGCTTCGGAACAGGCGGTCGGTGTCCACCCCGCGCCGCCGGAGCCGCCCCATCTCCCGGAGGTAGATCAGCGAGGCGATCCCCATCACGAGCAGCCACACCCAGGTCGAGTGGAAGTACCAGGCGGCCGTCTCGGTGGTGAGGTCCTTGACGATGTGGAGGACCAGGAACAGTCCGAGAATCGCCGCGCCCCCGCCGCCCACGAGCACCTGCGCGGGCCTCCCCAGCACCTTCACGCCGGCGGCGAGGTCCGGGTTGCGTCGGGGCAGGGTGACCAGCGAGAGGCAGATGAGCCCGAAGTTGACGAGCATCGACGTCACCAGGATGTCGATCCCCAGGAAGAAGTCGCCCGCGAGGTGGCTCCCCAGGATCCCCACCGTCGCCATCGTTCCGCTCAGCAGGATCGCCACCCAGGGGGTGTGGAAGCTCCGGTGGACGGCGGCCACCCCCTTGGGGAAGATGCCGTCCTCGGCCCAGGCGAACATCATGCGGGAGACGGCGAGCAGCATCGCGGGGAGGTCGTTGATGAGCGCCACCGCGGCCCCGGCGAGGATCGCGGCGGTGCCGGCCGCCGGGAGCAGGTAGCCGAGCAGTCCCGGCGCGGTCACGTCGCGGAGGGCCGCTTCTTCGGCGACGAACTGCCACGGCACGGCGTGGTACATCGCGGCGGTGAACAGGAAGTAGAACCCGCCGACCGAAGCGATGGCGATCCCGATGGCCAGCGGGATGTTGCGGCCGGGGTTCTTCGCCTCGCCGCCCGCCTGCGCGATCGAGTCGAACCCGATGAAGGTGGAAAAGAGCACCACCGCGGCGGCCACGAACGGGACGAGCTGGAGCGGCGTGGCCGGCGCGTCCGGGACCGACCGGCCCTCGCTCGCCAGCAGCGCGGCGGCGAAGTCCCCGTGGTCGAAGGCGAAGCCGCTGACGATCACCACCCCGCCCAGCGCGAACATCAGGAACATCATGGGGACGAGGGTCCGCTCGTAGAGCTTCAGTCCCCGCACGTTCACCAGCACGAAGGTCCAGAGGAAGGCGATCGAGATGCCGACCCGCACCGGGCCGCGCTCGAGGGCGCCGGCGACCGCGGCGTAGCCGAGCGCGCCGGCCATGTCGCGGATGAAGGGAACGAGCAGGTACGACACCACGCCGATGGCGATGGACAGCCCGAACCACTGGGAGAAGCTGGCGATGAACCCCCACCAGGGGCTGAGCGCGCGGCTCGCGTACACGTAGCTGCCCCCGGCGCGGGGCATCGCCGATCCCAGGCTGCCGTAGGCGAGCGCCGCGAGCACCGCCGGGAGCGCGGCGAAGAGGTAGGCCGGCAGGACGTATGGGCCGATGTCCGGAAGGCCGCGCAGCAGCATGAACGGCATCACGTTGATCGCCGCCCCCAGCATCGAGCAGATCCCGGTGGCGGCGAGCCCCATGAGCCCGAGGTTCCGCGCCAGCCCGGTGGCGGAACGCGCTGCTCCTTCCCGGCGCCCGTTCGTCATTTCCCGCTCACCATATCGCCGAACCGCGCTCCCGTGGCGCTCCGGTGGTTTGCGGTGCAAATGCAGTCCCGCGAGTCCGCGTCGGAGCGCCGGCCTCCGGCCGGCATCGCGCGGCAGCGCGAAACCCGCGCATGATGGAGTTCTCCTGCACACCCCGCCGGTCCTGAAAACGGCAGAGACGGCTGGGAGCGCCGGTCTTCAGACCGGCACAGCGGGCCGAAGGCCCGCGGATGTCGTGTCGCTGTCGGCGGTGATGAACCGGGAGCAGAGCGCCACCGCGCCGGCCACCGTCGTGCCGTGCGCTGCGCTGTCGCGGAGCGCGTGCCGGTCTGAAGACCGGCGCTCCCAGCCGGCGGCGCGACCCACGCTGGTTGACCCTTCGCCCAGACTGCACCTTCACAGCAGACCCGCGCTGAGGGCGCTCCTCCCCGTGAACGCGGCCAGTCTCTTGACGCCCTTCGCCGCGGGAAGCGCGGCTCCTCCTAGCGCGAGGCCGCTTCGGCCGGCTCGGTGGTCCATTCCGCATGTCGCACGCACGCGTCGATGCGAATGCCTCGGACCGTGATCTTGGCGTCGGACCTGTCGGTCGCGATGCGGGCGACTTCCTCTTTGTTCACGAAGCACGGTAGGACGGGAGCATCGCTGGAGAAGTGCTCGGTGGACAGATCCGCGATCGATTCGAAGATCGCCGTCGGGATTTCCAGCAGTTCGTAGCGCCTTGGAATTTCGTTCCCCGTCCGGAACGCCCGCAGCATCACGATGGCATCCACGGCCGCCCGGTAGTCCTCGAACAGGTGGGTCAGCCGCTCCTTCCGTTCCTTTGCCTTGCGCACATCCTGGATCCACGCTGCTTCGGTGAGCTTCGAGATGTGGGCGCTGTTCTTGGAGAGGTTCCGGGCCGCCGTGGACTTCAGGGACAGCCTGCGTGGGAGCCCGTCGTCCGGCGTTACTTCGAGGTCCACGAACCTCCTGGTGGGAGAACCCGGCGGATCCAGAGACCAGCCGACCGATTCGCAGGCGTTGCGGAAGACCGTTTCGAAGCTGGTCAGTTGCAGCGGTTCGCGTGTGGTTCCGTGATGAAGCGACAGCGCCAGACTGAAGTACTCCATCCAATCCCCGGATTCGGTAATCCAGGTGCCGGACTCCAGGACGCCGGGGCGTGGCGGGTCCGAGAGTGCGTCCACGACGCGGGCCACGAACTTGACGCCCGCCGGCGACAGGTGGTCCAGTCTGGCCTTGAGCTGCTGGAGAGTCACGTACTCGCAAGCCGGCGCGCCATCAGCTCGACGTACGCCGGGTTGAGATCAATGCCGATCCATTTCCGACCGAGATTCCTGGCGGCCACGAGCGTGGTTCCCGATCCGGCATAGGGGTCGAGGACGACGCTGCCTTCGCGGCTGGTAATGGCGAGACAGCGATGGACGATGGCGAGGGGCATCACGGCGGGGTGGCCCGCCGTTGATCCATTGGCCTTCTGCGGTTCCGTGGGAATCTCCCAGATCGTCCTGAGCCTCCGCCGGTTCGGTCCCCGGACCGCTTGCACGTCGTAGAAGTAGTCCTGGCTCTTTGACAGGAGGAACACCGTTTCGTGCGCCTTCGTGGGACGATCGCGCACGGATTCCGGATGGGCGTTGGGTTTCGCCCAGATGACCTCGGAGCGCAACCACCAACCGGCGTCCTGGAGCGCGAAGGCGATCCGCCAGGGAACGCCGATCAGGTCCTTGGGCTTCAGGCCGTCCGGGGTCGGCGGACGCACGTTCATCTTGCGGACGCGGTTCTTGCGGTCCGGGGCGCGGTAGCGGCGATTGCCGGAGGTGTAGGCGTCGCCCACGTTGAGCCAGACGGTTCCGTCGCTTCGCAGCACCCTCCGCAGTTTCCCGAAGACGGCGACGATGCTGTCCACGTAGTCACTGAGCGACTCGGCGCACCCGACCTGGTGCTCCACCTGGTAGTCCCGGAGCGACCAGTACGGGGGAGAGGTGACCACCGTCTGGACCGACTCGTCGGGCAGGATGTCGAGAGCGTTGAGCGCGTCTCCGCAGATGAGCACGGGCTTGTCGATAGCGTTCAGACGCTTCGTCGTGGGCGTTTCAATCCGCTTGAAGTCCGCCGCTTCCCGAGGACGGGGCAGCGGGGTCAACAGGAGCGGCCCCGCCGGTTCCGTGAACCCCGGGCCGATCGAAGTCTCTCGACCCGCCGTCGGCGGAGGCGGCGCGGCGACAGGTGTCCGAAGCGCCGGTGGCGTCTCGGGCAGGGTGTTTCCCACGCGACGTTCCCAGCCCGGATTCTGCCCCGGAACGGCCCTTCGAGCAACCATCGCCACGCCTCAGATCACGCCGTGCAGCGGGCCGCCGGGGGCGGCGAGGGTGTCCACCCGGCGGGTGACGGCGGGGTCCTCGATCAGCGGGGGGGCGTGGTGGGGCTTGAGGCGGGCGTCGATGAGCACGGGTTCCACGCAGCTCCAGTGCTTGTGGCGGATTGCCGCCCGGCGGCCGTGCATGTCGTGCGAGGGGTTGGACCGGGTGAAGGCCACCCAGAGCAGGTTGCGGAGGCTCTCGGCGGCGAAGCCCGGATCGTCGCAGAGGACGACGAGCGGCATCCCGGTCAGGTCGCTTCCGGCGCGCTCCGCCGCGTCGAGCGCGTCCCAGAGCGGGGCCAGGCCGGCTTCCACGCGTTCGTAGGCGTCGAACCGCGGTCCGCCCAGGACGAAGATGCCCGGCAGCACCACCGAGAGGCCCGAAAACCCCGGGGGAAGCGCCCCGCCCACTCCCGCCGGAACCTCGCGGGCGAGCGACCGCCGTTCCGCTCCCGCTCCGGCGATCACCAGCTTCGACCCCGCGTTCAGGCCGGTGCCCGAGTAGTCGAGGGTGTCCATGGTGGTGCGGGTCTGGAAGTGGAGATCGGAAGCGAGGTCCACCCGGCGGAGGACGTGGTCCAGCATCGCGGGGATGTCATGCGCCGCGAGGTCGGGCGCGTCCTCGCGGGCCGCGATGAACAGGTACTTGGCCAGCGAGCACTGTCCGAAGCCCAGGATCGCGTTGGCGATGGTCCAGAGTTCCTGCGGCCGCCGGCCCGTGAAGGGCGAATAGCGCTCGCTGCCGACCGCGAGCAGCAGCGGGTGGACCCCGGCGGCGTCCACCGCGTGCACCGAGTGGACGCCCGGCAGCGTGGTGGGGACCATCGGTTCGGTGATCTCGTGGATGAGCTGGCCGAAGGTGGTGTCCTCCTGCGGGGGACGGCCCACCACGGTGAGCGGCCAGACCGCTCCGGCCCGGTGGGTCACGGAGGTCACCCGCAGGACCGGGAACGGATGGGTCAGGCTGTAGTAGCCGAGGTGGTCCCCGAAGGGGCCCTCGGGGAGGGTGCGGCCGGGGTCCACCCACCCGGTGATGGTGAAGTCGGCGTCCGCCGAGACCACGAACCCGTCGTCCCGCCGCCGCCACCGGAACCGGCGTCCGGCGAGCATCCCGGCGAAGAGCAGTTCGCTCAGCCCCTCCGGCAGCGGCATCACCGCGGCGAGGGTGTGGGCGGGCGGCCCGCCCACGAAGATGCTCACCCGGAGCGGCTCGCCGCGGCGCTCGGCGGCGGTGTGGTGGACGCCGATGCCGCGGTGGATCTGGTAGTGCATCCCGGCTTCGTCCGCGCCGTATGCGCCCCCGGCGAGCTGGATGCGGTACATCCCCACGTTGGAGGAGAGCGGGGCGCCCAGGGGGCCGCTTCCCGGGGGAACTTCCGGATCTTCCGTGAAGACTTGGGGCAGGGTGATGAAGGAGCCGCCGTCGTCGGGCCACGAGGTGATCCGGGGGACTTCCGCAAGGGTGATCCGGTGCGCCTGGCTGGGAGCCGAGCGCACGCGGCCGGGCAGCGAATGCACGGCGGCCTCCGCGGCTCGTAGCGGCGCTGACGGCCGGCTGCGGAGGTCGGAGAAGACCTTCCCCGGCGCCGCCCGGTAGCGGACCGCCGCCTTCGCGCCGTCGAGCCCGTGCCGGAGCAGGAACCGCGCCCGCTCCATGGTCCCGAAGAGGTTGGAGACGCAGGGAAACGCCGACCCCTTCACGTTCTCGTAGAGGATGGCGGGCGCTCCGGCGGCGTAGGCGCGGCGCTGGATCTCGGCGACTTCGAGGTGGCCGTCCACCTCGTCGGGCACCCGGACCAGCATCCGGTTGGCTTCGAGGTCGGCGACGGCGTCGGCGAGCGACCGGTAGGGCATGGGAATGGCTTGGTCTCCCTTACGCCGGTGGCCGGTGAGCGACCCGATGTCCGAACGGGTCGCCCGTCCCAGGATGAACGCTCACCATCGTTTACGCCGGTCGGCGATCACGGTGTCCGCGATTGGCCGACCCCGCATGGGGATCGGCTGGAAGTGGCTGGCCGGCTCTGCTCGTGGGGAGGCGGTACCTGATTCGCGAGGATCAGACCCCGTTCGACGGTGTTCAACAGCGACGGATGGATCCTCCAGGGGCCGACCGTGGCTTGGCGCAGGCTCACGGGCAGGGCCCGGTCCCGAGGGTTCGTCATGGGTCTTCATGGTCTGGCTCCCTGAATGGTCGTTACCGAGTTCGCGTCGAGGACGAGGAAGGATACGGTCCGATGAACACGAGGAACCCCTCCCCGAAGAATGCCGACGGCCCCGGGACCCCGAAAGTTAGGATGCGGCGCGTGGAGAGGAAGACGGTCAGCCTGATCGGGGTGCCGCTGGATCTGGGGGCCGGTTGCCGGGGGGTGGACATGGGGCCCTCCGCCATGCGCCGCGCGGGGATCGCATCGCGCCTCGAGCGCCTGGGACACCGGGTCGAGGACACCGGCAATCTCGACGCCCCGGTGGCGGAGGCGCTCGACGGTTTCGGGGATCCGGGCGCCCGGTACCTCGACGAGGTCGTCCGGGTGCTCGGGGACCTCGCCCGGCGGGTCCGCGACCTGCGCCGCCGCGGGCGGCTGCCGCTCGTGCTCGGCGGCGACCATTCGATGGCGGCCGGGACGGTCTCGGGGATGACGGGGTGTGGGGACCCCGCCGCCGGCGCCGGTGGCCGGACCGAGGAGCTGGGACTCCTCTGGGTGGACGCCCACGCCGACGCCAACACCCCGGACACCTCTCCGAGCGGCAACCTGCACGGGATGCCGGTCGCGGTCCTCTTCGGGCGCGGCCCGGAGGCGCTCGTCCGGGTCGGCGGATTCGCTCCCGGGGCGCGCCGGCTGGATCCGCGGAACGCCGTGCTCATCGGGGTCCGCAGCGTGGACGAGGCGGAGGCGGGGGTGGTCGCCGATCTGGGGGTGCGCGTGTACACCATGGAGGAGGTGGATCGCCGGGGTTTCGCGACCGTTGTGGACGAGGCGGTCGCCCGCGTGCTCGACGGGACCGACGGGATGCACCTCAGCCTCGACATGGACGGACTCGATCCGGAGATCGCCCCTGGGGTCGGGACCCCCGTCCGGGGCGGACTCAGCTACCGGGAGGCGCACACCCTGATGGAGGCGGTGGCGGAGAGCGGCGGACTCCGGTCGCTCGAGGTGGCGGAGGTGAACCCGATCCGCGACGTCCGCAACCAGACCGCCGAGCTCGCGGTCGAGCTGGTGGCGTCGGCGCTCGGCAAGCGGACGCTGCCGGGGATTGACGGATCCCGGAACCGTTCGGCAGACCCGCGGTGATCCTCCACCTGCCGGACGGTGGCTCGGGGACCGTCAGCGCGGCCCTTCACGATCCTGCCACCGCCGCCGGCGCCACCCCGCTGCTCATGCTCACCCACGGCGCCGGCGGGAACCGGGACACGCCCGGGCTCGTCTCGCTGGCCGAGTCGCTGGCGGCGCGAAACATCCGGATCCTCCGCTTCAATCTGCCGGCGGCGGAAGCCGGACGGCGACGCCCCGACCGGGCGGACCGCGCGATCGCCTGCGTCGCCGCGGTCGTGGACCGGGCGGCGCGGGAACTGGGCGGCCCTCTCTTCCTCGGCGGCCGCTCCTTCGGCGGGAGGATGGCGTCCCTCCTGCTCGCGGACGAGGGCGCGTCGGGGCGTCGTCCGGTGGCGGGTCTGGTGCTCCTCGCCTATCCGCTGAAACCGCCGGGCAAGGCCGAGGTTCCACCGGAGCGGATGGGGCACCTCTCCCGGATCGGCGTCCCCACGCTCTTCGTGAGCGGTGACCGGGATCCCTTCGCGCCGCCGGCCCTGCTGAACCCGGTGGCCGCCGCCGCGGGCGCCGAGGTGCGCTGGATCGCGGGGGGCGACCACGGGTTCCGGGTGTCGAAAGCGATCCTCACGGAGACCGGACGCACCGCGGCCGCTGTCCGCGACGAGATCGCCGGGACGGTGGCGGCGTTCATCGCCGCCACCGCCGCTCCCGGCCCGACCGGCGTCGGGTAGGGTTTCGCGCCTCTACTTCGGTCCGAAAACCCAGGACATCCCGATGGTGAAGGTGTTCTGGCTCTTCGAGAGGCCCTCGCCGCAGCCGGAGCAACTGAAGAAGTCGGCGTCCGACCAGTCCCGCCGGTACTCGAGGCGGGCGAGGAAGCGCGGGTCGTCCACGACCGGCTGGAACTCCAGCGTCAGCGTGTTCTCCATGAGCATCTGCTCCAGCCCGGTGGAGCGCGCCTCGCGGTCGTTCATGAACTCGTAGCGCTCGGCGATCCGCACCCGGTCGTTCACGTGGAAGCGGAGGTAGCCGCCGAGTCCCCACGAGGTCGCGCTGGTCCCCATCTCGTCCGTCGCGGAGATGTAGTCCATGTTCACCATGGCCTCCACCCGGTCGGAGAGGCCGGCGTAGGCGTTCCAGCTCAGGTCCCGGAGCCAGCCGTCGTTGGTGCCGGCGTTCTCGGGTCCGTTGATCCAGGTCAGCGTGGTGTTGAACTGGTCGCTGGGAGCGAGCGACCCCTGGACGCCGTAGGACTTTCCGGTGTTCTGGTCCCAGGCGTTGTCGAAGCCGTTCACGAGCATCAGGGTCCCGGTGAAGGTATCCGTCAGCGGGATGCCGAGCCGCGCCCCGACGTGCGAGAACGGCTCGTTCCAGGCCCACAGGATGCCGCGGGTGTAGTTCCAGTTCAGGTGCGATTCGGCGACCTCGAGTCCGGCGATCGTCCCGAAGGCGCCCATGTCGAACTGGGCGCCGTTCCCGAACCGGTAGTAGCCGTAGGCCTGCTGGACGTACAGGAGGTCCGCCAGCGGTCCGGGCTCGAGGCCGTCGCGGAAGAGGCGCGCCCCGGAACCGAACCAGATGTCGGAACGGAACCCGAAGGGGCCGTCGCCGGTGGTCTCGATCTCCAGCTTCAACTGGTTCAGGCCGAATCCCCGGGCGTTCGGGTTCGTGTAGTAGAGCGTGTTGTTCCCGTCGGCGGGGTCGTTCGTGTTGTGGGTGAAGTAGGTGTCCACCAGGCCGGTGATGGCGAGCGGCTGCCCGCCGGTGCTCGCGAGGCCCTCGGGCATTGCCCCGGCATCGTCCTGGGCCGCCGGGGCGGGCAGGTCGGACACGGAGGAGGCGCCGGCATCGGCGGCCGCGAGGGCCAGGCCGGGCGCCGCGTCCGCCGGCGGGACCTCGGCGCCGCGGGACGCCACCAGGGTTGCCAGCAGGACCTCGAGGTCCTCGATCCGCTCGCGCAGGGAATCCAGTTCGCCGCGGATCTCCGCTTCCAATTCGGCGGTGGTCACCGCGGCGGGTGGCGGAGATTCGCCGGCGAGCAGCGCCGCCGGCGCAGCGAGTCCGCCCACGAGGATCGCGACGAAAGCCGCAAGTGTGATTCGCGTCTTCATGATGTTTCCTCCGCCCATCCCGGGCTGCACAAGCGAAAAGTGAGTTGTCCCATCCCCCCGTAGCCAGACTCGGTTAATCCGGGCCTCCGGGGTTTTCGAGGGCGTAGCGGGCCACCGCTTCGTGGGTGGCGTACCAGACGCCGCCGGCCGCGCCCATGTGCTCGATCAGCCGTTCCAGCATGGCGATGCGGGAGCGGTGGCCGATGACGTGGGGATGCATGGTGAGCAGGAACATGCCGCCCTCGGCGTGCGCCATGTCGAACTCGGCCTTCCAGATGGACAGCACGTCGTCGGGCGTGCTGTGCGGACGCAGCGCCGAGTAGCGGCTGAAGCCGAAGTAGGGGGCGTCGTCCAGGATCCACTCCACCGGGAGCTCCACGACCCCGGTGGGCTCGCCGTTCGCGACGATCTCGTAGGGCCAGTCGTCCGCCATCAGGCTGGAGTCGTAGAGGAAGCCGAGGTCGCGGACGATCTGCAGCGTGTTCGGGCTGTAGTCCCACGACGGCGTGCGCAGTCCGACCGGGCGCGTTCCGGTCAGTTCGGTGAGGGTCTCGACCGCGCGTTCGATGAGTTCGCGCTCCACGTCACCGGGGATGAGCGAGTTGCGTTCGTGGATCCAGCCGTGGACGCCGATCTCGTGCCCGTCAGCGACGATTTCGGCCACGTCCTCCCGGTAGATCAGCGCGCTCACCGCGGGGATGAAGAACGAAGCGGGGATCTCGTGCCGCCGCAGCAGGTCGAGGACCCGGGGCAGGCCGGCTCTCGATCCGTACTGCCCCCGGGAGAGAACGGACGCCGAGGTGTTGTTGTCCCGGAGCGACACCGTTTCGTTGTCGAAGTCGAAGGACAGGGCGACCGCGACGCGGTTCCCGCCCGGCCACTCCGAGGGCGCGAGGCGCCGGCCGGCGCGGACCGCCTCGATCGGCGCCCGCCACTCCGCTTCGGTCCACTCCCAGGGCCGGACCTCGGGTTCCTCGACCGCCGGCTGCGGGTTGCAGGCGCCGACCGACACCGGTACGGCGAACAGGAGCCAAGGGAGCACCGAACCACGCATGGCCCGCGATTCTACGCGGTGCGGTGCGCGCGCGGCCCCCGGTGCGTCCCACGCGCGCCGCCTCCGGCACGGCCCGGCCGGGAGCCTCCCAAACGGTAGAATGCGGCGCCCGTGGCCGCCCCGCACGATCCCTCCGCCCTGAGCGTCAACCTGGCCGCGGTGCCTTCGCACGGCGCCCGCGTCGCCGTCTCCGCCGCGCGGGAGGCCTTCGGGTTCCCGGAAGCGGAGTTCGAGATCGTGGGCGGTCTCCGGTTGCGCGGCCGTATTGACCGCCTCGAGCGGGACGGCTTTCGACTGCGGGCGCGGCTCGGAGGGGAGTTGCGGCTCGAGTGCGTCCGCTGCCTCGGTCCCGTTCCGCTTCCCGTGGACGAGGAGCTCGATCTGGTGTACCTGCCCCGGGTCGCCGAGTCGGGTGCGCCGGGAAGCGGCGAGCGGGCCCTCGAAGCCTCCGACATGAACGTGTCCTTCTACGACGAGGACCGCCTCGAACTGGCCGAGACGGTCTGGGAGCAGCTTCACCTGGCCCTGCCGGTCAAACCGCTGTGTTCCTCCGGCTGTCTCGGGCTTTGCAGTTCCTGCGGAGCGGACCGCAACCGGCGCCCCCGGTGCGGTTGCGACGACAATACCGGCCGTTCCGACCGGAGCGGACTCGGCGCCCTCCGCGATCTGGCGGGCTTCGCGCAGACTCCCGGATAGGCACGCGAACAGAAGCTCCGCGCCGGCCGGCGGCCGGCCGACAACACCATTCCTCCCGTGAACGGACAGGAGAACCGAAATGCCACAACCCAAGAGGCGGCACTCCCGCGGCCGCCGGAACAACCGGCGTTCCCACGACGGCCTGAAGGCTCCGGGCCTCTCGGTGTGCACCGAGTGCAATCGCCGGATCCGGCCGCATGTGGTCTGCCCGCATTGCGGCCACTACAAGGGCAAGAAAGTCATCGAAGTCGGGGACGCGTAAGTTGAGCCGGACGGCCTTTCTCTTCCCCGGCCAGGGGTCGCAGCGACCGGGCATGGGCCGGGCGCTGCGCGACGCCTTCCCGGAGTCGCGGGCGATCTTCGAGGAGGCGGACGACGTTCTCGGGGAACCGCTCTCGACGCTCTGCTTCGAGGGGCCGGCGGAGGATCTCCGGCGCACCCGGAACACCCAGCCCGCCATGCTCACGGTGAGCGTGGCCGCCTGGCGCGCTGCGGAAGCGCGCGGGGCGGCCCCCGACATGGCGGCGGGCCACAGCCTCGGCGAGTACTCGGCGCTGGTCGCGCTCGGCGGTCTGGCGTTCGCGGACGCCCTCCGCCTGACCCGACGCCGCGCCGAGCTCATGCAGCAGGCGGTGCCCGAGGGCGAGGGCGCCATGTCGGCGGTGCTGGGCCTTCCCGCCACCACGGTGACGGCGGTGACGCGCGAGGTCAGCGCTCGCGGGGGCGGGCTGGTGGCGCCCGCCAACTTCAACGGCCGTTCCCAGACGGTGATCGGGGGCAACGCCGCCGCGGTCGCCGCCGCCGGCCGGGCGCTCGAGGCGCGCGGCGCGACGCGGGTGATCCCCCTGCCGGTGAGCGCCCCCTTCCACACCCGCCTCATGGAGCCCGCCGCGCGGCGGTTTGCGCCGGAACTCGACGCCGCGCCCTTCTCCGACCTGTCGGCGCCCCTCTGGACCAACGTGGACGCTGCTCCGGTCCGTACGGGCGCCGAGGCTCGGGAGGCGCTGAAGCGCCAGGTGGCGTCCCCGGTACGCTGGGAGGAGACCCTGCGGGGGATGGCGGCGGCGGGCGCTTCCGTCTTCCCCGAGATCGGCGAGGGCCGGGTGCTGACCGGGCTGGTGCGGATGAACCTGCCGGGCGTGGAGGCTTTCGGGGTTTCCGATCGGGATGGGATTGCCCGGCTCCAGGGATTCGCCCACGGCCAGCGCCCCCCGGTCCGCGGGAGGACGTGGTGAAGGCCCGGGTCCCGGCGGTCGGGGCCGACTGATGGTCTCCGCGGCGCAGGACCCCCGGGCCATGCGGTTCGAGGAACAGACCGCGCTGGTCACCGGCGGGACGCGCGGCATCGGCCACGCCATCGCCGCCCGGCTGGCCGACGAGGGAGCGACGGTGTTCCTCACCGGGACCGACGCCGCCCGCGCGGAGGCCGCGGCCGCCGAACTGGATGCGGGTCGGGGGCGCGTGCACGGCCTGGAGCTGGACCTCACCGATCACGAATCCGTCCGGAGCTGCGTGGCGACCGCCGGCGCGAACGGCGGGCTGCAGGTCCTGGTCAACAACGCCGGCGTTTCCCGGGACGGGCTGCTCGTGCGCCACTCGGCGGACGCCTGGCGCGCGATCATGGCCACCAACCTGGACGGCCTCTTCGTTTGCTGCCAGGCGGCGGTCCGCCCTATGATGCGCGCCCGCTACGGTCGGATCGTCAACCTGAGTTCCATCGTGGGGCTCCGCGGCAATCCGGGCCAGGCCGCCTACGCGACGTCGAAGGCGGGCATCGTCGGCTTCACGAAGTCGCTCGCGAAGGAACTGGCGCGCCGGAACGTCACCGTGAACGCGGTGGCCCCGGGGCTGGTGGAGACGGACATGACCCGGGAAATGCCCGAGGCGGCCCGGTCCCAGTTCGGGAGCGCCGTCGCCATGGGTCGTCCCGGATCGCCGGAAGAAGTGGCCGCCGCGGTCGCTTTCCTCGCTTCGGCCGAGGCGAGTTACATCACCGGCGCGGTCCTCGAAGTAACCGGAGGACTCGCGCTTTAGCCCCGCGCCGGCGGATCACCCGGCAGGCGCGGAAGAGCATGGACAGGAGTAAGACCAATGCCCGACAAAGCCAAGGAAGCGGAAGGCGCTCCGGAGCCGGAAGAGCTCCCGGTGGACGAGCGCGTCCGGGAACTCATCTGCGAACAGCTTTCCGTAGCCCCCGACGAGGTCACGCCGGAGGCCACCTTCGTGGGCGACCTGAGCGCCGACTCGCTGGATATGGTCGAGCTGATGATGGCGCTCGAGGAGCAGTTCGGGATTGACATCTCGGAGGACCAGGCGGAACGGATCCAGACCGTCGGCGACGCGGTGGCCTTCATCGAGGCGCGCATGGACTGAGGGAGGGCGAGTCCTGCCCCTCGAACACCGGTCCGTCCTGCCGCGAACCGCCAGACCGCCAGTGCCGCCCGCGATTCCGCCGCGCGCGTTTCCGCTCCGATGACGACGCGTCGGGTCGTGGTCACGGGGGTGGGCCTCGTGTCGCCCCTCGGCATCGGAACCCGCGAGACGTGGGACGGTCTGGTCGCGGGCCGTTCCGGCGCCGGCCGCATCACGCGTTTCGACGCCGCCGACTTCTCCTCGCGGATCGCGTGCGAGGTCAAGGGCTTCGATCCGCTCGACTACGCCGACCGGCGCGACGCGCGCAAGATGGACACCTTCATCCAGTACGCGCTCGCCGCCTCGCTGTTCGCGGCCGAAGACGCCGGGCTGGAAACCCCGCTCGCGGACCCCGATCGGGTCGGGGTGGTCATCTCCTCGGGAATCGGCGGTTTCGAGACGATCGAGCGGGAGCACCGCAAGCTGCTCGAGAAGGGGCCGCGCCGGATCTCTCCCTTCTTCGTCCCGGCGATGGTGGTGAACCTGGCGGCCGGCTGGGTGTCCATCCGGCTGGGCGCCAGGGGACCCAACTCGGCGATGGCGACGGCGTGTTCCGCCGGCGCCCACGCGGTGGGAGAGGCCTTCCGCCTCGTCCGCCACGGCCACGCCGACGTCATGGTCGCCGGGGGGGCGGAAGCGACCATCACCCCGATGTGCATCGGCGGCTTCGCCTCGATGAAGGCGCTCTCCACCCGCAACGACGAGCCCGAACTCGCATCGCGCCCCTTCGACCGCGACCGGGACGGCTTCGTGGTCGGCGAGGGAGCGGGCATCCTCGTCCTCGAGGAGCGCGAGCAGGCGCTGGCGCGGGGCGCCTCGCTCTACGCGGAAGTGCTCGGCTACGGCATGAGCGGCGACGCCTTCCACATCACGGCGCCGGCGGAGGATGGGAGCGGTGCGGTGCGGGTGATGCGGGCGGCGCTCGCCGAAGCGGGAGCCGCCCCGGAAGACGTGGACGCGGTGAACGCGCACGGCACCTCCACGCCCCTGAACGACCGCATCGAAACGGCCGCCATCCGGCGGGTGTTCGGCGGGCACGCCGACCGGCTCGCGGTCAGTTCCACGAAGTCCATGACCGGGCACCTGCTCGGCGGCGCCGGCGGACTCGAGGCCGGGATTTCCTGCCTGACGCTGCGCCACCAGACGCTGCCGCCGACGATCAACCACGAGACCCCGGACCCCGACTGCGACCTGGACATCGTCCCCAACACCGCCCGGCCCGCGACGGTGCGGAGCGTGCTCTCCAACTCCTTCGGGTTCGGTGGCACGAACGTATCCCTGCTGTTCCGGCATCCGGACGATTCCTGAGCCCGCCATGGACGATCTCTTCCGATACCTGCGGGAGATCGTGGACATCCCGTCGGTGACCGGCGATGAGGAAGCCGTCGCCCGGCGCGTCGCCGCGGACCTCGAAGCCGTCGGACTCGACGTCGAGTTCGACGAGGCCGCCCCGGGCCGGCCGAACCTGATCGCGCGCGCCGGGGCCGGCCCGACGCGGCTCTGGTACTGCACCCATCTGGACACGGTGCCCCCCTTCTTCCCGTCGAGCGAGACCGAAACGCACATCGCCGGGCGGGGTTCCTGCGACGCCAAGGGCATCCTGGCGGCGATGCTCTTCGCGGCCCGCCGGCTCCGGGAGGACGGCGTCTCCGGGTTCGGAATGGCCTTCACCGTCGGGGAGGAGGTGGACAGCGCCGGCGCCATCCACCTCGAGGCGCGCGGCCCCGGCGGCCCGGCGGAAGGTGTCCACCTGGTGTGCGGCGAGCCCACCGAGGGGTTCATGGCGAGCGGCCACAAGGGCACGCTCCGGGTCCGGATCCGGGCGCGCGGGAAGGCGGCCCATTCGGCCTATCCCGAGGCGGGCGACTCCGCGATCCACCGCCTGCTCGCGATGATCGCCCATCTCCAGTCGCTCGACTGGGGAACGAGCGACGTGCTCGGCCCGGCGACCCTGAACGTGGGAATCATCGCGGGCGGGGTCGCGGGGAACGTGCTCGCCCCTGCCGCCGAGGCCACCCTCTACTGGCGGCTCGTCGGGGAGGCGGAACCGGTCCGGCGCCGCCTCGAAGGCATCCTCGCCGCCGACGCCGACCTCAGCTACGAGCACGTCGGCCAGAACGACGCCGTCTTCTGCCGGACGCTCCCCGGCTTCCAGGTGGCTCCGATGTCCTATTCGACCGACATCCCCTTCATGCCCTCCTGGGGAACCCCGTTGCTCATCGGCCCGGGCAGCATCCACGACGCCCACACCGCCCACGAGCACGTGCTGAAGAGCGACCTGGTGGACGCCGTCGGCTACTACCAGAAGATCGCCCACGAACTCCTCTAGCTGGAGCGCCGGGAGCGCCGGCCAGTTGCTGCGAAAATGCGGTCTCGCCGGGACGTCCGTGAGCGCAGGTTGCGCCGCCGGCTGGGAGCGCCGGTCTTCAGACCGGCACGCGCTGCGCCAGAGCGCAGCGCACCGCACGACGCCGACCTGCGCGGTGGCGTTCTGCTTTCGATTCATCAACGCGAACGGTGACACGACATCCGCGGGCCTTCGGCCCGCGGTGCCGGTCTGAAGACCGGCGCTCCCGCTCCGCCCCCAATGTCCGACCTTCCCCCCGCCTCGCCGTTCCGTCTGCTGCGGCGGACCCTGCTCGCCTGGTTCCGGGAGAACCAGCGTCCGCTCCCGTTTCGCGAGTCCCCCGACGCCTGGCGCGTCTGGGTTTCGGAGGTGATGCTCCAGCAGACGCGGGTGGAAGCCATGTTGCCGCGCTACCGGGAGTTCGTGGCGCGCTTTCCGAGTCCGGCGGCGCTGGCCGACGCCCCCGAGGACGAGGTGCTGGGGGCCTGGGCGGGCCTCGGCTACTACGGCCGCGCCCGCGCGCTCCACCGGGCGGCGCGGCAACTGGCCGCGGCGGACCGGGGCATTCCCGAGACCGCCGAGGCGCTCCGGCGGCTCCCCGGGATCGGCGACTACACGGCGGCGGCGATCGCCTCGATCGCCTTCGGCGCACCGGTCGCTGCGGTGGACGGAAACGTGCGCCGGGTGCTGTCCCGGCTGTTCGCGGTCGAGGGGTTCCGGGGGCGGGCGCCGTTCGAGGGGCGGGTCCGGGAGCTGGCCGACCGGCTGATGGAAGCGGACGGCGCCCGGGACCCGGGCGACTGGAACCAGGCGGTGATGGAACTCGGCGCCACGGTCTGCACCCCGTCCGCTCCCCGCTGCGGGAGCTGTCCGGTCCGCGAGTTCTGCTGGGCGCGGATAGCCGGGAGGCAGGAAGAGCTTCCCGAGCGCCCGCCGCGCCCCCGGACCGTGTCCGTCCGGCTCGCCGCGGCCGTCGTTCGGGACCCGGAGGGGCGGATTCTCCTGTTCCGCCGCCGGGAGAGCCCGATGCGGGGCCTCTACGAGCTTCCCGGCGGCGAGTGCCGCGAGGGCGAAGCGCCCGAGGCGGCGCTGGTCCGGGAGACCACCGCGCGCTACGGGATCCGGCTGCGTCCCGGCCGTCCGCTGGCCGGATTCCGGCACACCGTCATGAACCGGAGGATCGCGGTCCTTCCCTACGAGGCCGCGTTCGAGGGGCCGCCACCGACGGCCCCGCCGGGCGCCCGCTTCGTCCACCCGCGTGACCTCGACCGGATCCCGTCGGGCTCGATGCTGTCGAAGGCCCTGCGCGGCCTCGCCGACTAGACTCCGCGCCCGGCGACCGATGAGCACTTTCCACGAACGCGTCGAGACGAAGTGGCAGGAGCGCTGGGAGCGGGAGGGCTCCTTCCGGACGCCGGACCTGCCGGAGGGGCCGCGCTTCTACTGCCTCGAGATGCTGCCGTATCCGTCCGGGCGCATTCACATGGGCCACGTGCGGAACTACTCCATCGGCGACGTGGTCGCCCGCTTCTACCGGCGGCGCGGGTTCACCGTGATGCATCCCATCGGCTGGGACGCGCTCGGCCTGCCGGCGGAGAACGCGGCGCTCCAGCGCGGGGCGCACCCGGCCGACTGGACCACGCAGAACATCGCCCACATGCGGCGGCAGCTCCGCCGGCTCGGGTTCAGCTACGACTGGGACCGCGAGTTCGCCACCTGCGATTCGTCCTACTACCGCTGGAACCAGTGGTTCTTCGTGAAGATGTGGGAGCGCGGGCTCGCCTACCGGAAGAACGGCGCCGTCAACTGGTGCCCGGGTTGCGAGACCGTGCTCGCCAACGAGCAGGTCGAGGCCGGGGCGTGCTGGCGCTGCGAGTCGGTGGTCGAGGACCGGGAGCTCCCCCAGTGGTTCCTGCGCATCACCGACTACGCCGACGAACTGCTCGACGCGATGGAGCGGATGCCCGGCTGGCCCCACAAGGTGCTGGTGCTGCAGCGCAACTGGATCGGGCGCTCGGAAGGCGCGGAGGTCCGCTTCCGGATCCCGGCGCTGGGCGACCGGGGCGACGTCCCGGTGTTCACCACCCGGGTGGACACCATCTACGGCGCGACCGCGCTGGTGCTCGCCCCCCGCCACGCCGCGGCCCAGGCCATCGCGGCCCAGAACCCCGAAGTGGCCGACTACGTCCGCGCCGCCGCGCACGCCGGCGAGAGCCACCCGACCGGCGAGACCGGCAAGACCGGGGTGGACACCGGTTTCCGGGCGCTGAACCCCTTCTCGGGAGAGGAGATTCCGGTCTTCGTCGCCGACTACGTGCTCATGGAGTACGGGACCGGCGCCGTCATGGCGGTCCCGGCGCACGACGAGCGGGACCACGAGTTCGCGAAGACCTACGGGCTCGAGATCCGGACCGTCGTCATCCCGAACGACCCGGACGGCGCGCCGCCGCCGGCGGACGGCGCCTTCGTGGACTACGGGACGGTGGTGGATTCCGGCCCGTTCAGCGGCCTGCCGACGGAGGAGGCGAAGACCGCGATGGCGGAGCACGCCCGCGAGGGCGGCTACGGCGAGCCCCGGATCGCCTGGCGGTTCCGCGACTGGGGAATCTCCCGGCAGCGGTACTGGGGCACGCCGATTCCGATGATCCACTGCGGGGCATGCGGCGAGGTCCCGGTGCCCGAGGACGACCTCCCGGTCGAGTTGCCGCGGGACGTCGAGATCACGGGCATGGGAGGGTCGGTGCTCTCGAAGGTCGAGTCCTGGCTGCGGGTGGACTGCCCGCGCTGCGGGGCCGCCGCCCGGCGGGAGACCGACACCATGGACACCTTCGTGGATTCGTCGTGGTACTTCTACCGCTACCTCGATCCGCGAAACGCCGGGGCGCCCTTCGACCCCGAGAAGGCGCGCGCCTGGTTCCCCATTGACCTCTACATCGGCGGCGTCGAGCACGCCATCCTGCACCTCATCTACTGCCGGTTCTGGACCAGGATGATGCGCGACCTCGGGCTCGCCGGCAGCGATGAACCGGTGGTCCGCCAGTTGAGCCAGGGGATGGTCATCAAGGACGGCGCCAAGATGTCCAAGAGCAAGGGCAACATCGTGGACCCCGACGCCGTGGTCGAGAAGCACGGGGCCGATGCGATCCGCCTCTACGTCCTCTTCGAGTCGCCGCCGGAAAAGGAGATGGACTGGACCGATGCCCGTCTCTCCGGGCCGGCGCGCTACCTCAGGCGGCTCGAACGCATGATCCCCGGGGATACGGAATGGCTGGCCTCCACCCCGCTGCCGGCCGGGGACGAGGACTTCGCGCCCGCGGACGTGGCGCTCCGCCGCAAGACCCACCAGACGATTCGGCGGGTCACCCGCGACCTCGAAGAACGCATCCATCCCAATACCGCGATCGCCGCCATCATGGAACTGACCTCCGCCTTCTCGCGCCGCCTGCCGGAGGCCGCCGGCGAAGCCTCGCGGCGGGCCGTCCGCGAGGCGGCGGAAACGGTGATCTCGCTCCTGAACCCGATGGCGCCGCATCTCACCGAGGAACTCTGGGAGCGGCTGGGAGGCGGGACGATGCTGGTGGAGACCCCGTGGCCCGAGTGCGACGAGGACCTCGCCCGCGAGGAGCAGGTGCTCGTGGTGCTGCAGGTGAACGGAAAACTCCGGGGCCGTCTCGAGGTGCCGGCCGGACTCGAACCCGAGGCGCTCGTCGGCCAGGCGCGGGAGAACGCCGGGGTCCGCCGTCACCTGGCGGGGCTGGAAGTGCGCCGGGTGGTCACGGTTCCCGACCGGCTCGTGAACTTCGTGGCCGCCCCTCCGGCGTGATTCCCGCCGCCCGCTCCGCCGGCAGGGACGGGGGCGGGAGCTCCCGCCGGCGGTGGAGCGGGATGCTGCTGTCCGGGGCGTTGTTCCTCGGCGTCCTCGCGGGGTGCGGCTACCGGCTCGCCGGCCTCGGCGGCGGATTGCCGGGTCACGTCGAGGTCGTGGCCATCCTCCCCTTCGACAACGAGAGCGCCTTCCCCGAGGTCGAGGAGGGGATGACGGAACAGATCATCGAGGGGTTCAACCGGCGGGGCCGCTACCAGGTGCAGGAGACCGAGGAGGGCGCCCACGCGGTGATGCGCGGCACGGTGCTGAGCGTGGACTTCTCGCCGGCGCAGCTCGATCCGGCGACGGGAGCGGCCTCCACCTATCTCATCATCGTGCGCGCCACCGTGGAGTTCACCGACGTCGTCAACGACGTGGTGCTCTTCGAGTCGGACGAGTTCACGCTGCGCGACGAGTTCTCGATCGGCGACGACCCCGATGCCGCCTTCGACCGGGAGGGGCTCGCGTTCTCCCGGATCGCCAGCGCGTTCGCGGACTCCCTGCTGGTGGCGATCCTCGAGGGGTTCTGATGGCCTTCGCCGAGGCCGGGTTCGGCAAGACCTTCGCCGCGCTCCAGCCCGTTCCGGCGGAGAAGCTGGCCGACCGGCTGCCGGTCCCCGGGGCGGGCGCCTTCTACGTCGTCGGGGGCGCCGACGGTTGGCTCCGCCAGCAGACCCTGCGAAAGCTGGCGGACCACCATCTCGGGGAGCCCCCCGCGCCGTTCCGCCTGCGCCGCTTCGACGGCCGGGCCGCCGGCGCGGACCAGGTGGTCAGCGCGACCCGCACGGTCTCGTTCAGCGGGGCGCCCGTCGTCGTCATCGAGAACGGCCTGCGGATCGCCCAGCCGCCCGCCGCCGTCCCGGCGCTCGCGGGAGTCGTGCTGGAGCTGCTCGAGCGTCCGCCGGGACGGGCGGTCATCGCGCTCGAATGGGAGCGGAACCCCGACCGGCGGCGGAAGGACTGGAAGGCGCTGGCCTCGGCGCTGGGCGGCGCCGTCGCCGCCGGAGGGGGGCTGGTGCTCGATTGCGACGCGCCGCCGCCGGCCCGGATGACCCACTGGATCCGCCGCACCGCGCGCGAGCGCGGCCTCAACCTGCCCGAGCAGGGGGCGGAGCTGCTCTTCGAACGGTTCGGCCGGGAACTGCGCCAGCAGGTGAACGAGATCGAGAAGCTCGCGGTCTATGCCGCCTGGGACCAGGGCGGGGAGGTCACGCTCGGGGACATGGAGCAGGTGCTCGGCGGCGGCAGCGTGCAGGACCGCTTCCGTTTCACGGATGCGTTGCAGGCGGGCCGCACCGAGACCGCGCTTTCTTCGCTCGAGTCGCTGCTGCGGGACGGGGAGTCGCCGCAGGCGCTCATGGCTCTCCTCTACCGGCTCGTCACCCAGATCCAGTTGGCCCAGGCCCACCGCGGGGAGGAACCGCTCGCCGAGGCGCTGCGGGTGCCGCGCCGGGTCGCCGACGACCTCCAGCGCGCGGCACGCCGCTTCCGTCCCGCGGAACTCCGGGCCATGCTCCGGCAGCTCGCCGAGATGGACCTGCGGATGAAGACCACCCGCGTCCCGGACCGCGCCGCGCTCGCCTCGCTGGCGCTGCTCCTCGGCCGGGGCTCGTCGGGCGCACGGCAGCGCCCGGGATAGGCGCGTCCGGCCGGAACGATGCCGGCAAAACGGGCTCGACCCGTAGAATTCGCACCGTGACCCCGACCGTACTCCGGGCGCCCGGAATCGACCGGCTATCGGCGCATCACCTGCACGCCCTGGCCGTCGCCGCGCTCATTGACCGTTATCTCAAGGTGGATCCGACGCCCGGGAGGCTGGCGGAAATCGCGGGCAAGGTGGCCGGGTTTGCGGAGAAGGAACTGTTCCCCCACTTCGAGGTGGAGGAGAGCGCTCTCTTTCCCGCGCTGCGGGCGGTGCTCGACTCCGATCCGTTGATTGACGAGTTGATTGCCCATCACCGGAACATGGAGGGGCTGGTCGGGCGGCTCGCGGATTCCTCCGCCTGGGAGCGCGCCTCGCTGCTGCGGGAATTCGGGGTATCGCTTCGCCGCCACATCCGCATGGAGGAGGTGGAACTCTTCCGGCAGATCGATGGCGGACTCGACGAGGCCGGACGCGAAGAGCTCGGCCGGAAAGTGGACGAGGCCGCCAAGGCGATGGGCCTCACGGTCCACAAGCTCTGGTAGAGCCCACTCTCCACCCCCCCCACGACGCGCCGGCTTGGAACGCCGGTCTCCAGCCCGGCACCGCGGCGCTCCGCGCCGCGCCCGTCGCAGGGCCGGGAAGCGCGGACGCCCGGCGTGGATGCTGCGTGGTACCCTCCGGCCCCTGATGCAACTCGACGAATCCGCCAAACCTCCGGAACCCAGCCGGAGAACCGTCCCCGTCGAGGTGCGCCCTTCCGGTACCCGCCATGGTTCTCACCAAGACCCCGCTGCTCGCGGAGACGGTGCGCAAACTGGTGTCCCGGGGGGCCTTCGCTAACGCGCACCGCATCCTCGAGAAGCTGCATCCGGCGGATGTGGCGCAGGTTCTCGCCGACCTGCCGGAGGCCTACCGGCTGAAGACGTTCCGGGTCGTCTTCCAGCGCGACCTGAATCTCGCCGCGGCGGCGCTCGGCGAGTTCGGGGTCGAGCGCGCCGCCGACCTGATGCCGCGGCTCGAGCCCGCCGAGATCTCCCAGCTCCTCCAGGAACTCGACCCCGACGACGCCGCCGAGTTCCTGAGCGAACTCCCGGAGGAGCTCCGCGAGCGGGTGCTCCGGGGGATGCGGACGCGCGAGGCCTCCGACGTCGAGGATCTCCTCCAGTACCCGGAGGAGACCGCCGGCCGGATCATGAGCCCGAAGGTGTTCTCGGTGCCCGAGGACGCCAGCATCGGCGAGACCATCGCCCGCCTCCAGGAATCTCCCGATGTGGAGATGGTGTTCTACATCTACGTGGTGGACGGCCACGGGACCCTGGTGGGGGTGCTCTCGCTGCGCCAGCTCCTCCAGCGGCGCCCGGAGGCGCTGCTCTCCGAGGTCATGGTGACCGACGTGCTGCGGGTGCGCACCGAGATGGACCAGGAGGAGGTCGCCCAGTTGGTGGCCAGCTACAACATCCTCGCGGTCCCGGTGGTGAACCAGCAGGGGAAGCTGGTCGGGGTCATCACGGTGGACGACATCATTGATGTCATCAAGGAAGAGGCCACCGAGGACATGTACCGGATGGCCGGGCTCGGGGTGTCCGAGAGCGTCTTCACCAAGGCGTCCCGTTCCATCCGGATGCGCATCCCCTGGCTCGCCGTCAACCTCGCGACCGCGTTCCTCGCCGCCTGGGTGGTCAGCCTCTTCGAGGAAGACATCGCCCGCTTCGCGATCCTCGCGGTGTT
The DNA here is from genome assembly GCA_963555995.3 of Vicinamibacteria bacterium. Lineage (GTDB taxonomy): Bacteria > Acidobacteriota > Vicinamibacteria > Marinacidobacterales > Marinacidobacteraceae > Marinacidobacterium. The sequence continues at coordinate 944,684 of OY821641.1, forward strand.
CATGCCCATGGTGCCGTTGCTCGGCGGCAACGCCGGCAACCAGACGCTGACCGTGATGGTGCGCGGGATCGCGCTCGGCGAGCTGAGCTGGAAGAACAGCCGCGAGGCGCTCCTCAAGGAGCTCGCGGTGGGCACCGCCAACGGCCTGATGATCGGCCTCCTCATCGCCGGGGTCTCCTGGGTCTGGAAGGGCGATCCCCGGATCGGGCTGGCGCTCGCGCTCGCCATGGTCGGCACCATGGTGGTGGCCGCGGTGGTGGGCACGCTGATGCCGCTGACCCTCCGCTGGCTCAAGGTGGACCCCGCGCTCGCGTCCTCGGTGTTCGTCACCACCGCCACCGACGTCTCCGGGTTCCTGCTGTTCCTGAGCATCGGGGTGACCGCGCTCACGCACCTCTGAGCGGGTCCCCGGCGAGACGCGATCCGGCAAATCGGGCAGGATTCCCCGGGGGCTCCGCGCGCCCCCTCCACATTCGTTCCCATGCCGCTCAAACAGTCCCGCGCGTTCGTCCTCCGCACCTACGCGGTCGCCGAGGCGGACCGGGTCTGCGTGCTGTTCAGCGGGGACGAGGGGAAGGTCCGGGCGTGGGCGCGCGGGGCCCGGAAGCCCCGGTCGCGCTACGGCGGCGCCCTCGACATCGGGAACGAGGTGGAGGCGGGCTGGTACGAGCGGGAGGGCAGGGAACTCGTGCATCTCGACCGCTGCGAACTCGTCACGTCGGCGCTGCCGCTCGCCCGGGACCCGGTCCGGGCCGCCGCACTGGGCTACCTTTCCCGGCTCGTGGACACCTTCGCCCCCGACCGGGAAGCCGACCCCAGGCTCTACCGGCTGATCGCCGCCTGCCGGGACGCGCTCCTCGACGAGCGGCCCGCGGAACTCGTGGTGGCCTATTTCGAGGCGTGGCTGCTTCGCTTGTCCGGGCTCTACCCGCGTCCCGGGCGCTGCGCCTGCGGCGCGGGCTTCGAGCGGGACGGGGCGGTGTTCTTCGCCGCCGGTCCGGTCTATGCCTGCAACCGCTGCGCTCCCGGGCACGGCGAACCGACCGACCGCCTCTCCGCCGGGGCGCTCGGCCTGCTGGAGACCTTCTGGGTCGCGCCGCCCTCGGCCTCGGTACCGGAAGCCTCAACCGCGCGGGAGCTCTTCCGGTTCCACGGCCGGCTCACTGCCGGTTTCGCGGAACGGGCGCTGCCGGCCCGCCACGCCCTGGAAGGGCTCCTCGAACCCCGCGTCGGCCCCGCCGGAGGTCCCGCGCGGTGACCTTTCAGGAACTGATCGCGAAGCTGACCGGCTACTGGGCCGACCAGGGCGCCGTCGTGGTGCAGCCGTACGACATGGAGATGGGTGCCGGGACGATGCACCCGGAGACGTTCTTCCGGGTGCTGGGTCCGGCGCCGTGGAAGGTGGTGTATGTGCAGCCCTCGCGCCGGCCCGCCGACGGGCGCTACGGCGAGAACCCGAACCGGCTCTACAAGCACCACCAGCTCCAGCTCATCCTGAAGCCGTCCCCGCAGGACATTCAGGATCGCTACCTCGAGAGCCTGGCGGCCTGCGGGGTGGACGCCTCCCGGCACGACCTCCGTTTCGAGGAGGACAACTGGGCCGCGCCCACCCTCGGCGCCTGGGGCGTCGGCTGGCAGGTCGTGCTCGACGGGCTGGAGATCAGCCAGTTCACCTACTTCCAGCAGGCGGGGGGTATCGAACTCGCTCCGATCTCGGTGGAGATCACCTACGGGCTGGAGCGGCTCGCGATGTACCTGCAGGACGTGGACGACGTGTACGACCTCGCGTGGACCGCCGGGGTGGACTACCGCACGGTGCGGCTCGCCGACGAGCGGCAGTCCTCGCGCTACGCGTTCGAGGAGGCGCCGATCGAGGAGTTGCGGAGCGGGTTCGAGGAGGCGGTCCGGGAGGGACGCCGGCTGATCGAGGCGGGACTCGTGATTCCCGGCTACGAGCAGTGCCTGCGTGCGTCCCATCTGTTCAACCTGCTGGACGCGCGGGGCGCGGTCTCGGTGAGCGACCGTCCGGGACGCATCCTGGCGGTGCGCGGGATCGCGATGGCGGCGGCGAAGCGGCTCCAGCAGGACGGCGACGCATGAGTTCGGGGGAATTCCTGGTCGAGATCGGCTGCGAGGAACTGCCGGCCGCGTGGCTCGATCCCCTGATCGCCGAGTTCGGGACGCTGGTCGCCGGGGGGATCGAGACCGCCGGCCTCGGGAGCGCCGCGGTGCGCGCCTTCGGGACCCCGCGGCGGCTGGTGGCGGCGGCGGAAGGGGTGCGGGCGCGGCAGCCGGACCGGGTCGAGCGGAAGCTGGGGCCCCCGGCGCGGGTGGGACGCACCGAGCACGGCGAGTGGACCCGCGCCGCGCTCGGGTTCGCCCGCCGGCAGGGGCTGGAGGGTCCGGACGCGGAGGACGCGCTCGCCGTCTTCGAGACGGACCGCGGTCCCTACGTCGGGGTCGAGACGGAGATTCCCGGTCGCGCGGCGGCGCAACTCCTCCCCGGCGTCATCGAGAGCGCGTTGCGGGGACTTGCGTTCCCGAAGGCGATGCACTGGGACGCGACCGTCAGCGGAGCCCCGTTCCCCTTCGGGCGGCCGATCCGCTGGATCGTGGCGCTGCTCGACGGCGCGGTGGTGCCGTTCCGGATCGAGGTGGTTGGCGGCGAGCCGGTGGTGGCGGGGAACGAGAGCCGGGGGCACCGGTTCCGGTCCTCGGCGGGGACACCGGGGAAGCCCTTCGCGGTGGACTCCTTCGCCGCGTTGCGCGACGGGCTGCGGGACCGGCACGTGGTGCTCGATCCGGAGGAGCGGAAGCGGCTGCTGCTGACGGCGCTCGGCAAAGCGGCGGAGGAACTGGGCGAGTCCTCGTTCGAGAAGCCCGGCCTCCACCACCATCTCGTCGAGTGGCCGGGGGCGGTCGCGGGCCGTTACGACGAAGGGTTCCGGGTACTGCCCGAGGAGGTCCGGCGCGCGGTTCTGGTGCACCACCAGAAATACCTGCCGGTAGCGGGTGTGAATGGCTTCCTGGCCGTGGTGAACGTGCCGGACGACCCGAAAGGGACGATCCGCAAGGGCGCCGAACGCGTCGTGCGGGCGCGGCTGCGGGACGCCCGGTTCTTCTGGGACGAGGCGCTGGCACGCCCCCTCGGCGACCGGCAGGCGAACCTGGAGCGCGTCGCGTTCCACCGGCGGCTCGGGAGTCTCCGTGAGCACAGCGCCCGGGTGGCGCGGCTCGCACGGTGGGTGGCCGAGCGGGTGGGGGCCGATGCGGACGTCGCCGGGGAGGCGGCTGCGCTCGCGAAGTGCGACCTGACCACCACCCTCGTCGGCGAGTTCCCGTCACTCCAGGGCGAGGCGGGGGGACGGATCCTGGAGGCGCAGGGGGTGCACGCCGAGGTGTGGATGGCGGTGTACGACCAGTACCGCCCGCTCGGCCTCTTCAGCGGCCTGCCCGAGACGGTGGAAGGTGCGGCGGTGGCGCTCGCGGACCGCGCCGCGACCCTCGCCGGGCTCTTCGCGGCCGGGGAAGCGTCCTCCGGGTCCGGCGACCCCTTCGGACTGCGGCGGGCGGCGCTCGCCACGCTCTCGATCCTCCGGGAGGCGCCGGGCGCGTACCCGGACCACGCGGGCGGCTGGCCCACCCCGGCGGAACTGCTGCAGGAGGCGCTCGCCGACCCGGCGTACCGGGAGGGCGCGCAGGTCGTTGAGACCGACCTTGCGGAACGGCTGCGGGCGTTCGTGGCCGACCGGCTCCCCCACGCGTTGACCTTGCCGCGCTTCCGGCCGGGTGTGGTGCGCGCCGTTCTGGCCGGGCGCGGAGTCGAGCACCCGGTCGCCGACTCGTGGCGGCGGATCAACGCGCTCAACGAGGCGGCGGCAGGCGGCGAGTACGTCACGCTCGCGACCGCCCACAAGCGGGCGCGGCGCATCCTGACCCCGGAAGCGCGCGATGTGGAGCTGAGGCCGGACCTGTTGACGGAGGATGCGGAGCGGGACCTCTTCGGAGCGCTCGTGGAGGTGGAGGACGAGGTTGCGCGACTCGCGGGTCGGGGCCGCTACTCCGAGGCGTTCTCAGCCATCGCCGGTCTGGCTCCCAAGGTGGACGCCTTCTTCGACGACGTGCTGGTGATGGCGGAGGACCCCGCGGTCCGCGCCAACCGGCTGGCGCTGCTGGCCCGGCTGGATGCGCTGTTCGGCGAGGTTGGCGATCTGAGTCAGATAGAAGCCTCGGCGTCGTGAGGAGTGATGTCGCGCGCATTTGGTCTGTGCGGGCCTCCCGTGCCGGGCGCTGATGCGAATCGGTGGGAGGTGGTGAAGATCCAGTTGTGCCCGGACGCGGCGCAAAGCGCCGCGGGGGTGGGGTGCGGGGAGGGGTTTCCCCTCCCTGCGAAAAACGATGGCGCGGATCGCGCAGCGATGCGCGCCATCATCTCGTGGAGAGAGCGTCCTGCGTTCTGGACTAGCCCCCGATTTGCCGCCCATGCCGTCCCCGACGCCGTGCAGGACGCTTTCTCCACGAGTTAGCGATGGGGCGGATCCACCGGCTGCCGGCGGCGGTGGCCAACCAGATCGCGGCGGGGGAGGTGGTCGAACGGCCGGCCGCGGTGGTTCGTGAACTCGTGGAGAACTCGATTGACGCCGGGGCGTCCGCCGTCTCGGTGCGGGTCCGGGGCGCGGGGAAGACCGAGATCCGGGTGAGCGACGACGGGGTCGGGATGAGCACGGAGGACGCCCGCCTGGCGCTGGAGCGCCATGCGACCAGCAAGATCGAGTCGGTGGACGACCTCACCGGCATCGGCTCGCTCGGGTTCCGGGGCGAAGCGCTGCCCTCGATTGCCTCGGTGTCCCGCTTCCGCCTCCGCACCCGGGAGAAGGACGCCGACGCCGGCTGGGAGATCGCCGTGGAGGGCGGCGCGACGGTGGCCGACCGGCCCGCCGGGATGCCGCCCGGGACGGTGGTGGAGGTGCGCGACCTCTTCTTCAACACCCCCGCGCGGCGGAAGTTCCTGCGCGGGGAGAAGACGGAGGCGGCCCACATCGTCCAGGCGGTCTCGAACCTCGCGTTCTGCTGGCCGCAGGTCCGCTTCGACCTGGAGAGCGGCGACCGGCAGGTTCTGGCGCTGGAGCCGGGTGACGCCGCCGCCGGACGCCTGGAGCAGCTCGAGCCCCGCTGGGGCCGCGACGCCATCCCCGTCGAGGCGCGCGCGGGCGACCTCGCGGTGCGCGCCTTTCTGTCGCCGCCGATGGCGTCGCGCGGCGCTTCCTCGAGACTCCTGCTCTTCGTGAACGGCCGGCCGGTCAGGGACCGGCGCCTGTTCCACGCGGTCACCGAGGCGTACCGGCGGCTCTCGAGCCTCAGCGGCACGCCGAAGGCGTACGTGTTCCTCGAAGCGCCGCCGGACGCGGTGGACGTGAACGTGCATCCGGCGAAGGCCGAGGTCCGGTTCAGCGATCCCGACGAGGCCTGGCGCGCCGTCTTCCGCAGCGTGCGCGCCGCGCTGGAGGGCGGGCCGAAGCGGGTGGACCTCGGGCCGGCGGCGCCCGGCCGCCGGGTGATTCCCTCCCCGGGGCGCGCCCTGGCCGGCCCTTCGGGGGGCCGAGCCGCCGAACCCGCCACCTCCGTCCCGCCGCACCCCGGCTGGGACGGGAAGGCGGCCGCCGACCTGCTCTACGGCGCGGACCGGGTCGAGGACGCGCCGCGGGCCGGGTACCTGGACTTCGGCGATGTCCCGCCGGTGGTCCTCGGCCAGTTCCGGCGCACCTACATCCTCGCGGAGCAACGCAACGAACTCGTCATCGTGGACCAGCACGCCGCCGACGAGCGGGTGATCTACAACCGCCTCATGGAACGGTCCGGCGACCCGCGGACGCATCCGCTGCTGCAGCCGGTCCCGCTCGAACTCTCGCCGGTCGAGCGCACGGCGCTCGTCGCCGAGCGGGAACGGCTGGCCGCCGCCGGTTTCGACCTGGAGCCGTTCGGGGGCGATTCCTGGATCCTGCGCGGAGTACCCGAAGTGCTCGGGGTAGGCCGCGGGCTGGACGTCCTCATGCGCTCGCTGGCTTCCGAGGAGAGCGAGTGCGCGGCCAGCGCCGCCCACGACGCCCGCGCCCGGATCATGGCGCGGGTGGCGTGTCACGCCGCGGTCACCGCCGGGGTGACGCTCACTGGCGAGAGGATGGAAGAGGTGCTGCGTTCGCTCTGGGCGACGGCGAACCCCTCCACCTGTCCGCACGGGCGTCCCACCGTCCTCCGCCTCGACCTGCCCTTCATCGAGCGGCGTTTCGGCCGGAGTTGAGATGGCGAAGCGGAAACCACGCAAGGAGCCGCCGCCCGCGGCAGCTTCCTTCTCCGCACCAAGTCGTTGACAATCGGCACATAATGGGCGACAATCGTCGCTTAGTGGCATGGCCCGTTGTCTCTGGGATCCTGCGAAGAACAGACGCCTCATCGCCGAGCGCGGAGTCAGCTTCGAGGAGGTTGCAACCTTGATCGAATCGGGTTTGCTGACGGATGTCTTCGACCACCCGGACCCGGAACGGTCGCATCAACGGATTGCGGTTCTCGAAATCGGTGAGTACGCCTACTTGGTGCCCTACGTCGAGACGGAAGCGGGCGACTTCTTCCTCAAGACGATCATCCCGAGTCGGAAGGCGACCAGGAAATATCTGAGAGAGGGTGGCGCACGATGACCCAACGCACGCCGAATCTCGATTCGGGAGCACTCGATCCCGAGGAGCGGGAGATCCTGCGAGCCTACGAGGAAGGACGTCTTCGAAGAGCCTCGAGCCCGTCCGGGGAAGCCGGCCGGCTGGAGTCCGCAGCCCGTGAGACGCTTCGCAAGGACAGGCGAATCAACATTCGCCTGCCGAACCACGACCTGGCCGAGATCAAACGGTTAGCGGCCCGGGAAGGAATTCCGTACCAGACGCTCATCTCCAGCATCCTTCACAAATACGCCACCGGCGTACTTCGCTGAACCAGGCCGGCTCCCTCGCGCCGGTTCCACCACGGACCGTGACCACGATGACGAAGAAACGCCCCCGGGAGCCGCTGCCCACCGCGGTGACGCTTGCGTGGTTGCGCTACTTCGCGGGCCGGACGCTGATGATGGTGGGGATGCTGGTGGTGACCGCCGCCGCCGCGCTCTTCTTCGGCGCGGACGCCGAGCGCCGGATGCTCGTCTTCACCGGGACGGGGGCGCTCCTGTTCGTCGCCGGCTGGCTGCTGTCCAAAAAACGCCCGCCGGAAGCGCGGTGAGCTGACCGGCGTCCGCGCTCCTATCCCCCGATGCCGTCGGCGGTGAAGAAGCTGACCACCGACTCGAGCTCTTCCTTGCCCTCGTCGAGCTTGTGCTTGAGGACGTTCCGCACGCTGGCCATGGCGAGCACCTTGTCGCCGTCCATGATGGGCAGGTGCCGGAAGTGGTTCGTCACCATGATCTCGAGCGCCTTCTCGAGCGGCGTCTCCTGGGTCACCGTCACCGGATTGCGCGTCATCGCCTCGCCCACGGTGGTGGTCTCGGGATCGCGGTGCAGCGCCACCACCCGGGTCATCAGGTCGCGTTCGGAGAACATGCCGAGGAGCGTCCCGTCGGGATTCACGACGGCGGCGGCGCCGACCCGGTCGCGGACCATCAACTTGACGGCGTCGCAGATGGTCTCCTCGGGGGGGACGCAGGTGGCGGGCCGGTCACTGATCTTGAGCAGCGGGTCCATGGCATCTTCCTTCGTTGATCGCGGTGTCGGGGTCGGAAGTTTCGCAAAAGGCGGGCGCGATGGCAATTTCGGCGCCCGGATCGCCCCCGGGGGAACAGAATTCCGGTCTCCGACGTCCCAACGTTCCCAGGACCCATGAAGCTCGCCATCGTCTGCTACCCCACCCACGGCGGGAGCGGCGCGGTCGCTTCCGAACTGGCGATCGGGATGGCGGACGGCGGCCACGACGTCCACGTGGTGAGCTACGCGGTGCCCTTCCGGCTGCGGCGTTTCCATCCGGGAGTCCGGCTTCACGAGGTGGAGATCGCGTCGTATCCGCTGTTCCGCTACCCGCCGTACACCCTGGGACTCGCGACGAAGCTCGCCGAGGTGGCGAGCGACGAGGGCGCTTTCGACGTCATCCACGCCCACTACGCGGTCCCGAACGCGGTCAGCGCCTTCCTCGCCCGCGAGATCATCGGGAACGGCCGCACCCGCGTGGTGACCACCCTCCACGGCACCGACATCACCCTGGTCGGCGCGGACAAGTCCTTCCACCGGGTGATCCGGTTCGCGCTGGAGCGGTCGGACGCGGTGACGGCGGTCTCGGCGTACCTCGCCGACCGCACCCAGCGCGACTTCGCCCCGCACGTCCCGGTGGAGGTGATCCCGAACTTCGTGGACACCGCGCTGCCGCCCCCCGGACCGGAGCGGGGCGCCCGTGACGCCTGGGCCCCGAACGGCGAGCGGATCCTCATGCATATCTCGAACTTCCGGCCGGTGAAGCGCATCAGCGACGTGGTGCGGATCTTCGCCGAGGTCCGCCGGGAGCTCCCGGCGAAACTGGTGCTGGTCGGGGAGGGGCCGGAGCGGCTCTTCGCCCAGCAGCTCGTGCGCGAGCTCGAACTCACCGGCGACGTGATCTTCCTGGGGCAGCAGGACGACATCCAGGGACCGCTCGCCGGCGCCGACCTCCTGCTGCTGCCGAGCGAGCAGGAGAGCTTCGGCCTGACGGCGCTCGAGGCGATGGTGAGCCGCGTCCCGGTGATCGCGACGACCATCGGCGGGCTTCCGGAGGTCGTCGCCGACGGCGAGACCGGGCGGCTGTTCCCGGTCGGCGAGGTACGCGGGATGGCGGCGGAGGCGGTGCGGCTGCTGCGCGACGAGCCGGCGCGCCGGGCGATGGGCGACGCGGGCCGGGCGCGGGCCATCGAACACTTCGCCCGCGAGATCGTGATGCCCCGCTACGAGGACCTCTACCGGCGGGTGACGGTTGGCGTTCCGGGTTGAGGTCGTCGGGGAAGGGGAGAGGGTCTGGAGTTTCGCCCGCTGCGCGGGCGATGCCGGCCGGAGGCCGGCGCTCCGGTGCGGCGCTCCGGGCGGAGCGCCGGGGTTATTCGGGGTAGATCGCTTCGCGGTAGGCGAGGGGTTGCGGGCGCTCGGCGAGGTAGGCCTGACCGACAAGGCTCTGAACCCCCCGTCGGGCCGCCCAGGTTGCGAGGGAACGGACCGGCGCCGCCAGGGGGGCCTCCCGCGCCCGGAAGGCGGCGATCTCGCCGCCGAGGCGCGCCCGCGCCGCCGGATCGAGCCGTTTCCTGAGGTGTCCGGCGAGGTGGAGGAGGACGTTGTGGTGCGTCCCCACGGAGGCCGGTTCGGCGAGCCCGGCGAGGAACCCGTCCCGGTAGCGCGGCAGCGCGCCCCGGGCGTCCCGGGTGGCGGCGAGCGAGCGGCCGAGCCGGCGGGCGGTCGTTTCCGAGTGCGCCATCAGGACCATTTTCCAGCGGGCGTGGAAGTCGTAGAGCCGTCGGGCGTCCGGCGGGCGCGAAGCGAGTTCCCGGATCTCGGCGAGCGCGAAGACCCGGGTCAGCCAGTGGTCGCGGCGCGCGGGGTGCTCGAGGTCCGTTTCGGAGATCCGCGGCGCCTCGGGAAGCGCCGCCGCGAGGCGGCTCGCGAAGATTCCGGTCCCGTCCTCCGAGATCACGGCACCGCCCTCGTGGAGCTTCACGTCCCCCATGCCGCAGCTCGGTGAACGCGACTTGAGCACGATCCCGGCGACGCGGGCCTCGTCGAACGCGGCGGCGGCCCGCCGCGCGTAGTCGTCCATGAGCCGGGTCAGGTCTTCGTCCCGCGCGCCGAGGAGGCTGGTGGCGGTTCCCCTGCGTTCAAGCCGGATCTTCGGCCGCGGTACACCGAGCCCGATGCCGACTTCGGGGCACTCGGAGACCAGTTCGAACGCGCCGCCGAGCGCGCCGGTCACGGTGCGGCTCCGGCGGTGCCCGCCGTCGTAGCGCACTTCCTCGCCGAGGAGGCAGCCCGAAACCGCGATCCGTATGGGAGGCTGACGCTCCATGGTCACTCCCCGCAGAGTTCGCGCGCCGTCGCGAAGACCTCGTGGAACATGGGCCGGGTGAGCCGGCCGGTGAACGTGTTCTGCTGGCTCGGGTGGTAGCTCGCCAGCAACTCGACGGTCGGCGCGATGGAGAACCGGGCGCCGTGCCCGAACGCGGGGGCCGGCGCCGGGACCTCACGGCCGAGCTCCTTCCAGACCCGGAGGAAGGTGCGGAAGGCGATGCCCCCCAGCGCCAGTACGACGCGGAGCCGGGTCGCCCCGAGGATCTCCTCCTCGAGGAAGGGCTGGCAGGCGGCGAGTTCCTCGGTGGTCGGGCGATTCGCCGGGGGGGCGCAGTGGACCGCCGCGGTGATCCGGGCGCCCAGCAGCCGCAACCCGTCGTCCGGATCGGGCGAGTGGGGCGCCGACGAGAACCCGAACCGGTGGAGCGCCTCGTAGAGCCACTCGCCCGAGCGGTCCCCGGTGAACATCCGTCCGGTGCGGTTCGCGCCGTGAGCGGCGGGGGCGAGGCCCACGATCAATAACCGGAAACCCTCGTCGCCGAACGAGGGCACCGGACGCGCCCAGTAGTCGTGTCCGCGGTAGCGGCGCGGGGGCTCGGCGGCGACCGCCTCGCGGTGCTCCACGAGGCGCGGACAGGCCCGGCACGCGGCAACGCGCGCGTGGAAGTCGTCGGAGAGCGGCACGGGCGCCCCAATTGTCGCAGCCCGCCGGGAGCGCCGGTCTTCAGACCGGCACGCGCCGCGCGACAGCGCGGGGCACGGCACGACGCTGAGCGGCCCGGTGGTGCTCTCACTCGGTTCATCACCGCACACAGCCACACGACAGCCGCGGGCCTGCGGCCCGCTGTGCCGCTCTGAAGAGCGGCGCTCCCAGTCGTTCCGCCGTTTTTCATGAGTTGACGGGGCGGTATCCGTCAGAATGTGCGGTCGGATGACCGCCCGGGAGCAGTTCCTCGAACCCGACGATCCGGGGCGCGCCCGGCTGGCGCTGAGCTGGTCGCCGGGAACCGCCGCCGCGGCGCCGGTGTGGGTCTTCCTGCACGGGTTGGGTTCCGACCGCCAGGGGGACAAGGCCCGGCGGTTCCGCGACCACCTCGCCGGACGTGGACCCGGGTTCCTGGCGCTCGACTTCACCGGGCACGGCGCATCGGGGGGCGACTGCCGGGGCCTCTCGCTGACCCGCAACCTCGAGGACATCGGCCGCGCCGGTTCGTTCCTGAGGGAGGAGGCTCCGGCATCCCCGGTCGTCCTGGTCGGCTCCTCGATGGGGGGGATCGCCGCCCTCTGGTACGCGGCCCTCCATCCCGGTGACGTGCAGCGCGTCTTCGCCATCGCTCCCGCCTTCCTGATGGCGGCGCGCTTTGCGGCCAGCCTGTCCGCCGCCGCGCGGCGGGACTGGGGCGAGCGCGGGTTCCTCTCCGTGCCGGTGGGCGACCGGGATCTCGAAATCGGCTGGGGCGTCGTCGCGGACGAGGACCGCTACCCGATGGAGCGGCTGGCGGAGACGCTGCGCACGCCCTCGCTGCTGGTCCACGGGGCCGAAGACGCCGTGGTGCCCCCGGAGCTGTCGCGTGACTTCGCCGAGCTCTGTCCCGTGGCGGAACTCACGGAGATCGAGGACGGGGACCACCGGCTGAGCGAGCACAAGGACCTGCTCTTCGAACTCATGTGGACCGCCGCCGCGGGCGTCCCGGGGACCTGATGTCCTCCCTGTTCATCGCCCTGAGCGTTTACGCAGCGGTCCTGGTGACCGCCTTCGGCGCCGGGCTCGTGATCGAGCGCGCGGCGCGCGCCTTCTTCCGCAGGAAGGCGGCGAAGACGCGCACCGATTGGGACGACTGGCTCGCTGCGGAGGGGTTCCACCTGGTGCCGTCCCTGCTGCTGGCGGTGTTCGCCACCCGGGTCCTGATGGTCGTGCGTCCCCCGGCGGACGCGGTGGAACCCATGGTGACCACCGGCCTGCAGGTCGTGCTGGTGTTCGCCGCGATGCGGGTGGCGGCGGACCTCGGGCTGGCCAGCCTCCGCATCCGCCAGCAGCGGCTCGGCGAACAGGGCGTCTCCATCCTCCGCAACACGCTGGTCGGGGTGGCCCTGACGGTCGGGGTCGTCATCGTCCTGGACCAGTTCGGGATCTCGGTGGCGCCGCTGCTCGCGACCCTCGGGGTCGGAGCGCTCGCCTTCGCGCTGGCGCTCCAGCCGACGCTCGGCAACATCTTCGCCGGAATCCAGTTGGTCGCCGCCGCGCAGTTCAAGGTGGGCGACTTCCTGCGGGTGAACGACGCGGGGGTCGAGGGGTACGTCACCGACATCGGCTGGCGCACCACCACCCTGCGGACCCTGCTCGACAACCACGTGATCATCCCGAACTCGCAGCTCGCGGACTCGGTGCTGACGAACCTCTACACCCCCGACCCGCGGGTGCGGCTGAGCATCGCGGTGGGCGTCCACTACGACACCGACCTGGAGGAGGCCGAGCGGATCGCGCGGGAGGTGATCCGCGAAGTCCAGGACGGGACCGAGGCGGGCGTCTCCGGTTTCGCGGGCGACATCCGCTGGACGGCGTTCGGGGACTCGGCGATCACCTACGACGCGATCCTGCAGGCGAAGAAGCCGCTCGACCGGTTCGATCTGGCGAGCGCCTTCATCAAGCGGCTCCACCGGCGGTACGACGAGGCGGACATCGAGATCCCCTATCCCATCCGCAACCTCTACCTGCGCACCGGGCTGGAAGTGACGGAGTCGCGCCGGCAGGCGTCCGCTCCCTCCCGCGACTGAGCCGAAACGGACATACTCCGTCCGGCGGCCCCGCCGCGAAGGAGGTTCCCAGGTGACATCAGAAAGCCCCACCGGCTCCGGCTCGGGCGCCGAGAGTTCCGTCCGCTACCAGCCGAACGAGAGGCCCCCCGAGGCGCTCGCCTTCGGGATGGGCCTCCAGATGGCGATCCTCCAGATCACCGGCGTCGTCCTCACCCCGGCCCTCGTGATCCGTTCCGCCGGACTCGGCGAGCCGTACCTCTCCTGGGCGATCTTCGCGGCACTCGCGGTGAGCGGGGCCTCCACCATGCTCCAGTCGCAGCGGATCGGCCGCTTCGGCGCGGGCCACGTGCTGCTGATGGGGACCTCCGGCGCGTTCATCGCGATCTCGGTGGCGGCGCTCGCGCAGGGCGGGCCGGCGCTCCTCGCCGTGCTGGTGCTCGCGTCGAGCCTCTTCCAGTTCGGGCTCGCCTACCGGCTCGCCTGGCTCCGCCGCGTCGTCACCCCGACGGTGGCGGGGATCGTGATCATGCTCATCGCGGCGACCATCATGCCGATCGCCTTCCCGCTGCTCGGCGAGGTCCCCGCAGGCGCTTCGCCGCTCTCGGGCCCGCTGTGTGCGGGAGTGGCGCTCGGGGTGTTCGCGGTCCTCGCGCTCCGCGGCCAGGGGATGTTCCGGCTATGGGCGCCGCTGATCGGCGTGGTCAGCGGTTCGGTCGTCGGCGTTCTCTTCGGCATCTTCGACTTCGCGACCGTCGGCGCCGCCGGCTGGTTCGGGATTCCGTCCGGCTGGCCGGGGTTCGATCTGAGCTTCGGCGCCTCCTTCTGGGCGCTGCTGCCGGCCTTCATCTTCGTGACCCTGATCGGCGCGATCGAGACCATCGGCGATTCCATCGCCATCCAGCGGGCCTCGTGGCGGAAGCCGCGGGCCCCGGACTACCGGGTGGTGGCGGGGGCGGTCTATGCCGACGGGGTCGGCAACCTGCTCTCCGGAATCGCCGGGACGGTGCCGAACACCACCTACTCCAACAGCGTCTCGATCACCGAGCTCACCGGCGTGGCCTCGCGCCGGGTCGGGGTCTGGATCGGGGTCTGTTTCGTCGGGCTGGCGCTCTCGCCGAAGGTGGCGGCGCTCTTCCTGGCGGTTCCCGCCCCGGTGGTGGGCGCCTTCATCATCGGCCTGATCGGGATCCTGTTCAGTCTCGGCCTGCACATGGTGGCCAAGGACGGCATGGACATCCAGAAGGCGGTCGTCGTAGGGCTCTCCTTCTGGATCGGGAGCGGCTTCCAGCACGGCGCGATCTTCCCGGACTTCCAGGGAGGCTTCGCCGGCGCGCTGCTGGACAACGGCATGACCGCCGGTGGCCTGGTGGCGATCCTGCTGATGGTCTTCCTCAACCTGACCGGCGCGCGGCCGCGGCGGCTCGCCACCAGCCTCGACCTCGCCGCGGGAGCGAAGATTGAGGAGTTCCTGACCGGTCAGGCCGAACGGCGCGGCTGGGACCGGGGCGCCATCATGCGGCTGGCTTCCGCTGCCGAAGAGGCCCTGCTCACCCTGCTCGAGACCGGGGATCCGACCGCCGCGGACGCCCGCCAGCTCCGGTTGACCGCCCGTACCGGCCGGCACTCGGCCGAACTGGAGTTCGTGGCCGCCGCCGGCGACGTCAACATCGAGGACCGCCTGGCGATGATGCGCGACCGGCGCGAGCTCGACGACGAGCGGGAGATCTCGCTGCGCCTGCTGCGGCACTACGCGAGTTCGGTGCGCCACCAGAAGTACTACGACGTGGACATCGTGACGGTGGAGGTCGCCGGGCACTCCTGAGCCGACCCGGCAATTAACAGCCTGTGGCAAAACCCACGCGGCGTTCGAGCGGCGATGCATCCCGCCTGAACCGCGCCTCTACGAGGCGCTCTGCGTTGCGTTTCGGTCGGAATACACCCGGTATTCCTCCCTCACGCGCCTTGTCAGCCGGGCGCCTCGCCGCTCTCGGCGCTCACGTGGGTTTCACCACAGGCTGTTAACACCGGCATGATCGCCCTCCGTCGTCGCGCCGTCACGGCGGCGGTCGCGTTCGGGGCGCTCGCCCTGGCGGCGGCGGCGGGGGCGGAGTCGTGGACGCTGACGGCCGGCGAGGTGCGGGTCCGGTGCCGGCTCACCGTGGGGGGAAGCTTCGACGCGGTCACCTCCGCCATCTCCGGCGTCCTCCGGCTGGAGAACGCCGGAGCCCCCGAGGAGGCGGGCCGGGTCCGGGTGGGACTGGACTCCCTGGACACCGGCATCGGACTCCGGAACACCCACCTTCGCGAGACCTACCTGGAAGTGGACCGCGGCGAGGCGTTCCGCGAGGCGGTGCTGACCGGGGTGGAGCTGGCCGAACCGATGCCTTCCGGAGGTCGGGACCACGAGACGACGTTTGCGGGACTGCTGTCGCTCCACGGGACGGAGCGGCGGGTTGCGGGAGAGGCGCGGCTGGTGCGGCGGGCGGGAGGTGTCCGGGTCGAGGCCGAGTTCCCGCTGAGCCTCGCGGAATTCGGCATCCCGCCGCCCCGCTACCTCGGGGTGGGGGTGCGTGACGAAGTCCGGATCGCGGTCACCTTCGACGCCGAGATCGCCGCCTCTCCTCCGGGAGCGTCGCCGTGACCGCGCCGGGAGGGGGTCGCGGGCGCTGCCCCGGCGTCCTCCTGGGCGCGCTGCTGTCGGTGAGCGGGTGGAGCGCCGCGCCGGCCGCCGCCGAGCCCATGTTCCTCTCGAAGCAGTACCCGCGGTGCACCGCCTGCCACTTCTCCCCCTCGGGCGGAGGACTCCTGACGCCCTACGGCCGTTCGCTCTCGCGGGAGGAGATCTCGACGTTCGGCCGCCGGGACCCGGGGGCGGAGGCGGGCGCGCGGGCCGAGGAGGAGTTCCTCTTCGGCGCCGTGGGCAGCGACAGCCCGCTCCAGCTCGGACTGGACTCCCGGCCCTCGCAGTTGCGGATCGAGGTCGCCGGCCGCGACCTCCCCCACCGGAATCTCCTCATGAACCTGGATCTGCAGGCGGCCTGGCGGCTCGGCGACTGGACCGCCTACGGGACCGTGGGGCGGCGGCCCGGCGGCGGCGTGGTGTCGTACGAGCACTGGGTCGCTGGGCGGATCTCGGACCGGGTGAGCCTGCGCGGCGGACGGTTCCTGCCGGCCTACGGAGTGCGCTTCGCGGACCACACCGCACTCTCCCGCGAGCGTCTCGGGCTCGCCGAGGACGACCAGATCTACGGGGTGGAACTGGACCTGTCCTCGGATCGCTGGCTGCTCCAGGCGGCGGCCGGGCCGGGCCGGGCCGAGTCGTTCGCGAACGACGACGGGAGGGCTGCCCTCACCGTGAGTGGGCGGCTGCAACGCGACCTGGGCTCCCGTACGGTGCTGGTGGGATCGGTGCTCCATCGCGGCGCCTCGGAGCGGGAGGGGCGCAGCACCGCGGCGGGCGTCTCGTTCGGGCACGCCCCGGTTGCCTGGCTGGTGACCTGGGTCCAGGCGGATGTCCGCCGCCAGGAACAGTCGCGAGGCGATCACGCCGTGATCCTCACCAACCAGACGTCGGTGGAGGCGTGGCGCGGCATCTGGCTCCGCGTCTCGCCGCAGTGGTACCGGGTCTCCGGGGAGCCGCGGGCCGAGGTCCGCAGGATGGTGTACGGGCTCGATTTCTACCCCCGCACCCATTGGCACGTGAACCTGTCCTGGTACCGGGACCGGTTCGTGTTCTCCGACCGGCTCGACACGCGACTGCTGGCGCAGTTGCACCTCTACTTGTAGGGACGCTCTGCTAATTTCGCCGTCATGGCTGGCAACCGAAGGCTCCGGGTTCTGCTCCCCCTGCTCGCCGGCGTCCTCGCCGGGTGCGGTTCGTCGGATTCTCCGGCGCCCGTAGCCCCGACCACCCCGGCGCCCGCCCCGACGCCCCCGGCCCCCGCGCCGGCTCCTCCCGCCCCCGCGCCGGAGCCCCTGACGCCCACGCTGTCGAGCATCCAGGCGCTGGTATTCGATCCCCGCTGCGTGGACCACCACGGCGGCCACGCCGTGCAGGCCGGGCTCGACCTCAGCGAGGGGAGCTCGCACGAGGCGCTGGTGAACGTGCCCAGCACCCAGACGGCGCTGGACCTGGTCGAGCCGGGAGACGCCGAGAACAGCTACCTGCTCCACAAGATCGAAGGCCGCCCCGGCATCGTCCGGGACCCGATGCCCCCCGGCGGGGATCCGCTCACCGAGGAAGAGATCGCGGCGATCCGGGACTGGATCAACGCGGGCGCGCTGAACGAGTGAACTCGGGCGGCGCCTGGCCGCGCCTCAGTCGGCCGCGCGGCTTCCGAGTCGGCGGATCGGGCCCGGGTAACGCGCCACGGTGCGATCAGCGGTCAGCAGGGTGATCCCCTCGACCTGCGCCTGCGCGATCAGGAGGCGGTCGAAGGGGTCCCGGTGGATCGGCGGGAGGTGCGCGACGGCGGCAGCGTGGGCGCTGGTCACGGGGAGTTCGGTGTAGTCGTGCGCCGCGAGTCCCTGGCGCAGCTCCCGGGGATCCGGAACCGGGTCGCCGCGGCCCAGCGGAAACTTGATGGCGATCTCCCAGATGGACGCTGCGCTGAAGAACGGCTGGTTCGCCGGGTCGTCAATCAGGGCCCTGACCTGCACGGACCGCCGATCGGGCACCCCGGCGGCCCAGAGCAGGATGTGGGTATCGAGGAGGAGTCTCACTCCTCCTTTCCCTCCTCGTACTCCTCGTCGAGGACGCCCTTGTACTTGCCCTCGAACATCGCCTGGATCTCGTCGGCCATCATCGTGTCGAAATCGTCGGGAACCTCGAACCGGCCGTCCAGGAACCCGAGTCGACTCTTCCTTGGTGTGGGCTCCAGCGCCGTCACCCGCACCAGCGGCTTTCCGGCGCGGGCGATGACGAAGGGTTCCCCGTTCGCGGCGTCTCGCACGAGGCGGGAGAGGTGGGTCTTGGCTTCGTGCATGTTCACGGTGCGCATCGGCGGGCCTCCTCGGTTAGTCCACTCCACTTAGTCTAGCAGTCGAAACCCGGACGGATCTCCCCCGGAAGTCGTGGTGTACTCTCGCTCGTTCGCCGGTCGGCGGCCGCCTGCGGGCCGCGCGGCGAGGGAGGCGAGACCCATGTTTCATCCACGCTCATCGTTCCGGGCCGGCTGCCTGCGGCTCCTGATCGCCTGCTTGGCGGCGCCGCTGTTCGCCGCCGCGCCGGCCGCTTCCCAGACCGCCGAACAGGTCGAGTCCATCCTGAACCGGATCGAGTGGCGGAACATCGGCCCGGCCATCATGGGGGGGCGCATTGACGACATCGCGGTCGTCGAGTCCGACCCCAAGGTGTTCTGGGTGGGCACCGCCTCGGCGGGGGTCTGGAAGACCGAGAACCACGGGGTCACCTGGATTCCGCAGTTCCAGGACGAGGAGGTGTCCTCGATCGGCTCCATCGCGGTGGCGGCGTCCGACCCGTCCGTGGTCTGGGTGGGCACCGGGGAACCCGCGAACCGGCAGAGCAGTTCGTGGGGGAACGGGGTGTACGTATCCACCGACGGCGGGACCACCTGGACCCACAAGGGGCTCGAGGACACGCACCACATCGGCCGCGTCCTCGTGCATCCGACCGATCCCGGCACGGTGTACGTCGCGGCGCTCGGCCATCTGTGGGGTCCGAACGAGGAGCGCGGCGTCTTCCGCACCCGCGACGGCGGGGAGACCTGGGAGCGGGTGCTCTACGGCGACGAGAACACCGGCGCGGTGGAACTCGCCATGGACCCGGAGAGTCCGGACACCCTCTACGCCGCGCTCTACCAGCGCCGGCGGCGGGCCTACGGGTTCGCGGGCGGTGGTCCGGGCAGCGGCATCCACCGCACCACCGACGGCGGGGACACCTGGACGAAGCTCGGCGGCGGCCTGCCCGAGGGGGACACCGGACGGATCGGCCTGAACGTCTATCGCCGGGATCCGCGGGTGGTCTATGCCATCGTCGAGAACGCCGAAGGCGGGGTGTTCCGGTCCGAGGACAAGGGACTCACCTGGGAGCGGATGAGCGACACGAACCCGCGCCCCATGTACTACAGCCAGATCCGCATTGACCCCAACAACGACCAGCGCATCTGGGTGCTGGGGACCCAGATGTACTACTCCCAGGACGGCGGGCGGACGTTCGCCACCGACTGGGTGCAGCGCATCCACGTGGACCACCACGCACTGTGGATTGATCCCGCCGACTCGAACCACATGGTGCTCGGGAACGACGGCGGCATCCACATCTCGTGGGACCGGGGCCGGAGCTGGGACTTCGTGAACACCATCGCGCTGGGCCAGTTCTACGAGATCGGCCACGACATGGGCACGCCCTACATGGTCTATGGCGGCCTCCAGGACAACGGGAGCTGGGGCGCGCCGTCGCGCACCTTCTTCCGGCAGGGGATCAGCAACGAGGACTGGTTCCGGATCGGGGGCGGGGACGGCTTCTACACCGAGGCGATCCCCGGCGACCCGGACACCGTGTACGTGGAGTCCCAGAACGGCAACCTGCGGCGGCTGAACCGCCGGACGTCCGAGACCAAGCTGATCCGCCCGCAGCCCGAGAACGGGAGCGAGCGCTACCGCTTCGACTGGAACAGCCCCATCGTGATCTCGCCGCACGACCCGGACACCGTCTATTACGGCGGGAACCGGCTCTTCATCTCGGAGAACCGGGGCGACGCCTGGACCCGCACCGACGACCTGACGAAGCGCCTCGACCGCGACGAGCTGCCCATCATGGACGTCCCGGTGACCGAGGACACGCTCTCGCGCCACGACGGGATCTCGAGTTTCGGCCAGATCGTGACCATCGCCGTCTCCTCGCTGGAGGAGGGCGTCCTCTACGTCGGGGCCGACGACGGCAACCTGCAGCGGAGCCGGGACGGCGGCGCAACCTGGGACGACCTGACCGGGAACCTGCCGGGGGTGCCGGACCAGACCTACGTGACCCGGCTGATCGCCTCGGCGCATTCGGCGTCGCGGGTGTACGTCACGCTGGACGGCCACCGGAACGACGACTACGCCACCTACGTCTTCCGGAGCGACGACTACGGAGACAGCTTCGACTCCCTGGCGGCGACGCTCCCGCCGGAGGCCGCGCTGAACGTGATCCGGGAGCACCACGCGAACGAGGACTTCCTGGTGGCCGGCGGCGAGTTCGGGGTGTACGTGACCCTCGACCGGGGGGAGAACTGGTACCGGATCGGGGGCCAGATCCCGACGGTGCCGGTGGACGACCTCGCGATCCATCCGCGCGAGAACGACCTGATCCTCGGCACCCACGGCCGGAGCATCTGGATCGCCGACGACATCGCGCCGCTGACTACCCTCGACGCGTCCGTCTTCGAGAAGGACCTCCACCTCTTCCCGGTGCGGGACGCTGTCGCCTGGCGCATCTATACCCACAAGGGGAACACCGGCCACAAGTTCTTCATCGCCGAGAACCCGCCCGAGGGCGCGCTGCTCCACATCTACGCGAAGGCGGCGGGGGAGGCCGAGATCACGGTCGGCGCGGCGGGCGGCGACGCGGTCCGCACCCTGAAGGCGGAGCTTGAACCGGGGCTCAACCGGGTGAACTGGGACCTCCGCCACGACTCCCCGGTTCCCGACGGCGGCCAGGGCTTCGGCGGGCCGCCGCGCGGTCCGCGCGTGCTTCCCGGGGCGTACACGGTGCGGGTCGCCAGCGGGGAGGCCTCGGCGGAGGGATCGGTGCAGGTGTCGGAGGACCCCCGCATCCGGATTCCGGAGGCCGAGCGCCGCGCCAACCACGACGCGCTGGTGCGCCTGACCGGGATGATCGCCGGGATGACGAAGGCCCACGCGGCGGCGGAGGCCACCGCCGAGGAGGCGGGGGAACTGGTCGAGGCGTTCGCGTCCGAACCGGACAGCGACCTGAAGACCCGGGTCGGGGAGTTCCACGAGGCCGCCGCCGAGGCGGCGAAGAACCTCTCGCGGAACGAGGGGCGCCGGGGATTCCGCGCCTGGCCGAGGCCGCTCTTCGCCCGCATCGGGGCCGAGGCCCGGAACCTCGACGCCTACACCGAGGCCCCGAACGCCGAGGTCGTCGCCCGGATTGATTCGTTCGCCGCCGAGTACGACGAGCGGATCGCCGCCTGGGAGGCGGTCCGGGGCCGGATCGCCGCCCTGAACGAGGCGCTCCGCGGCCAGGGTCCGCCGCGCCTGACGCCGCGTCCGGGCATGTGAGTTAATCGCCGGTCCGGACTTCCCTTCCAGGAGAACCCAGCCCATGTCCCGTCTGCTCGACAAGAACCTCAGCCGCGCCGAATTCCTGAAGCTCTCGGGCGCCGCCGCCGCTTCCGGTCTCGCGACCGCCTGCGGTGCGGGCGGGGGCTCGGCGAGCCCGCAGATGATCGTCCACAACGCCCGGGTGTACACCTCGGAATACAGCGAGGGCCGCGAGACCATGGACCAGGCCCAGGCGCTCGCCGTGAACCACGGCAAGTTCGTGGCGGTGGGTTCGAACGAGGACGTGCTGAACCTCGCCGGACCGGGAACCGAGGTGGTGGACGCCGGCGGGATGACGGTCGTGCCGGGGTTCATTGACGCCCACTGCCACCCCGGCGGGATGCGGGACCTCTTCGAGGTGAACCTCGACGTCCGCACCATCGAGGACATCAAGATGGCGATCCGCGCCGCCGCCGCCGACACCCGACCCGGCTACTGGGTGGACGGGTTCAAGTACGACGACACCAAGGTCACCGACGAGAACGGCCAGTACCGCCGGATCACCCGGCACGACCTGGACGAGGCGACGACCGACGTTCCCGTGCGCGTCTCGCACCGGGGCGGCCACATCTACTGGTACAACTCGAAGGCCTTCGAGATGGCGGGCATCACGAAGGACGTGGCCGATCCGCCGGGCGGCCGGTTCGAGAAGGACGCGGCCGGGGAACTGACCGGGCTCGTCGAGGAGAAGGCCGACGAGGTCTTCGACGGGATCGGGCAGCGCCGGGTGTACGGCCGCGCCGAGTTCCAGCAGGGCGTCGCCCACATGTCCATGCTGATGACCGCCGCCGGGATCACCAGCGTGCACCAGACCGGCGGCGACTCCGACGGCCTCCTCGCCCTCGAGGACGCCTATGCCGCCGGCGAACTCCGCTACCGGATGTACTACTTCGCCTCCGCGGACTCCGACCTGCACCGCGGACTGAAGGAAGCCAAGATCCACCGCGGCTTCGGCAACGAGTGGCTCCGGATCGGGGCGATCAAGTACGGCGCCGACGGCTCCGCCTCGGGCCGCACCATGTACATGAGCACGCCGTACGAGGGCACCGACGACCACGGCATCCTCACCATGACCCCCGAGGAGATCATGGAGGCGGTCGAGGACTCCCACGCGCACGACTTCCACATCGGGATCCACGCGAACGGCGACCTGACCATCGGCTACGTGCTCGACGCCTACGAGAAGGTGCTCGCCGAAGCGCCGCGGGACGCCCGGCACCGCATCGAGCACTGCTCGCTGGTGAACCCGGAGCTGCTCCAGCGGATCCACGACTCCGGTTCGATTCCCACCCCGTTCTGGACCTACGTCCACTACCACGGGAACAAGTGGGTGGAGTACGGCGAGGAGAAGATGCGGTGGATGTTCGCCCACAAGTCCTTCCTCGACTACGACATCAAGGTGGCGGGCGCCTCCGACTACGTGCCGGGCCCCTACGAGCCGATGATGGCGCTCCAGGCCATGGTGACCCGCAAGGACACCCAGGGCCGGATCTGGGGCGACAACCAGAAGGTCACGATGGACGAGGCGCTCCGCATCGGCACCATCAACGGCGCCTGGGCCTCCTTCGAGGAGGACATCAAGGGCAGCATCAGGATCGGCAAGCTCGCCGACTTCGTGATGCTCGAGCAGGACCCCCACGACGTCGCCACCGACGACCCGGACCAGCTCAAGCACATCCCCATCCACCGCACCGTAGTCGGCGGCAAGACCATGTTCCAGGCCTGACGCGCGCCCGCAGCGCCGCCGGCTTGGAACGCCGGTCTCCAGACCGGCACGCGCGGCGCTCCGCGCCGCGCACGTCGCAATCCCCACCCAGCCGCACGGCGCACCCGGCCCGGAGCGCGGCTCCGCCCGACCCATCGGGGCCGGTAACGATTTGAGGCGTGCAATGGCGTGCATTACTGTGAAGTCAATGACAGTGCCAAGGGTCGTCCCGTCGGTGCAGATCACGGCACGCCTCCCCACTCCGACTCTGGAACTGCTGGACCGCGCCGCCGCTGACCTGAAACGCAGCCGGGCGGAGATCGTCCGCCAGGCGATCGAGTACTACCTTGAAGACTTCGACGACCTCACGGTCGCGGTGGAACGACTCCGCGATCCGGGAGACCCGGTGCTCGACTGGGATGAGGTGAGGCGTGGTCTATTCGATTCGGATTCAACGTAGCGCCGCGGAGGAGCTGCAGCGAATCCCGGCCGCCGACGGGCAGAGGGTGGCGGCGGCCATTGACGACCTGGCTCGCCGACCCTGGCAGGGGCGCGTCCTGAAGGGCGGGCTGCGTGGCCTCCGCCGGGTTCGCGTCGGGCGCTATCGAGTGATCTACGAAATTCAGGACGAAACGCTGATCGTGCTCATCGTGCGGTTTGGAGCCCGGGACAGGGCTTATCGCGCAGCTGTTGACGCGAGCGAAACCGGCGGCGCGGGCTGACTGCCGGATGCGGTATCCGGGGACCGCGCTACCCCTTCGCGCGGAGCTTCGCCGCGATGAACGCCGGGTGCTCCACGTGGAGCAGCGTCGCCACCTTGCGGATGACTTGTTCTTCCTCACCCGCGAGCCAGCCGTCCGCGAACGCGACCCGGAACAGCAGTTCGATGATGGTCGCCTTGTGCTCCCGGGAGAGACTCCGGTCCACGAGGCGGGTGAACTCGTAGAGCGAGACCGCCTCGGACGACCGCTGGCCGGCGATTTCAACGATCTCCGCCGTTTCGTCGGCGCTCAGCGCGAACGCCGACTCGATGCTCCGGACGATCTCGCGGCTCTCCCGCTCGTCCACGTCATGATCGGCGGCCGAGACCTCGAGGAGAAGCACCGCCGTAGCGATCTGCACGTCCCGCGGCGAGGGCGGCGGGGGAGGGGAGCTGTCGGGGCGGCGGCGCCCGCCGCTCACCAGATCGCTGATCCAGCCCATTCCTGACCTCCCGGCCCGCGCCTGCGGACTGTCGACTCCAAACGGGATTCCCCATGCTGACGGGGCGCTGGCCCGGGAACGCCGGTGTTCACACCGGCACCGCCCGCCGGAGGCGGGCGAAACGTGCGGTGATTCTCGCCTTCAAAGCCGGCTGCCGGAATTCGGCGGGGTCTCCGAGCATGAGAGTTGCCGGCTGACGGTGACGGTTGCCGCCCACGCACCTCCGCGTCCAACGACTCACCCGACTCGTCTCGGGTCGGATCGGCGTCCCGCTCGGACCCACGCTGCTGGGTCCTCGTCCCATTCGTGTCCCGTGTCCGGAATGCTCCCCGCCGCCCGTCCGATGAGATTCCACCGGTGGTGGTGTTCGACGGCGGACTGCAAAGCCTGCCTGACGAACTCGCTGCGCCGACCGCGCCCGGCGATGGCGTCCACCCGGGCCACGAGCGCTTCGTCAAGGTGAAGGTGTATACGCACCGGCCGAAAGATACCCGAGGCGGACCAGCCCGACGCCCTATGCGGCCACCGCCGTGCGGCGCGAGCGCCAGATCCAGAGCCCGAAGGCGCCGAGGCCGAAGAACATGACCAGGAGACCCACCACTCCCCCGATGTAGGGCACTTCCACCGCCAGCACCAGGATCCCGAGGCCCAGCGCGATCCGCCCGAGCCGCTGCACATTGGTGGAAGCGAGACCGAGCAGCGCCTGGCCGATCACCATCGCGGCGATCACCCGGGAGGCGTAGAGCAGGAAGAGGTAGAGCATGCCGATGGCGAAGGTGAGTGGCAGGCCGATGAAGGTGATGGCGAGGAGGATCGCCGTGAAGGGGAGCCCCACGAACAGCAGCATCCCGAGCAGGAGCGGGGCGATGGGCCGGCCGCCGATCGCGGCCAACGCTCCGAGCGGCCCCGAAGCGAGAAGCACGAGGACGAGTCCGAGCGTCATTCCCATCCCCCAGCGTGTTGCGACACTCATGACTTCGTCCCAGACGCTGGATTCCTCCGGTTCCGGCTCGGACCACTCCACCTGCGGCGCGCCGGGCTCGCGCTCGGGTTCCGAGGGGCCGGTGTACTGGGCGTCGCCGGCGACCTCGGCCTCGGCCCCGAGTTCCAGGATCTCGCCATGGAACTTGAGGTCGCCCCCGACCCGCGCATCGAGTTCCAGGCTGCTGCCGGCCGCGAGCACAGAACCGCCGACCGGACCGGCGAGCGAAAGGTCATCGCCGGCCATCATCACGCCGCCGCCCACGGAACCGCCCCGGAGCACGAAGATGCGTTCGCCGGCCGCCGCGAGCCCGCGCCCCACGTCGCCCGCGATGCGGACCGTCTGGGCCGCGCCGCGCAAGCTCAGCCCGACGCTGCCGTCCACGTTCAGTTCGTTTCCGAACCCGAAGACATCGCCATCCACCCGGCCGCTGACGAGCAGCGAGCGGCCCGCGAAGTAGAGATCCCCGCGCACCGTTCCCTCGACGATGGATTCGTCACAGAGGAGCAGCAGATCGTCGTTCACCACCCGGTCGGCGGCGATGCGGCAACGCTCCGTGTCGCCGACGATGACTTCAAGGGCATCGGCGGGGGCGGCGACCGCACCCAGTCCGGGAACGAGCGCCGCCAGCAGGAGCGGCATGACGCCGGCGCGGGGCCGGCGGATGGCGTTCGACGCCAGGGCAATACCGATGAGGGTCATGATGACGATGCCTCCGTAGGCGATCTGTAGTCCGAGTTGCTGTACGTCCAGCAGGGAGAGAAGGCGGAAACCGAGATCCGAGAGCACGGGAAGGGCGTCGGGCATCGGTGCTTCCGCCGCCGCTTCGCCCACCCCGGCGAAGAAACGCCGCACGGCGACGAGGCCGAGCGAGAGAACGAGCCCGGCGGCCACCACCCAGCCGAGTTCCCGCGAAACCTCGCGTTCGCGGGTGGCCTCGGGGGCCGCCGCCGCGCGCAGGAGGTCGCTCTCCTGCCGAAGTCCCTCGTAGAGGCGGTGGCAGGGGAAACAGCGGGTCAGGTGGGAGCGGGCCGCAGACGCTTCCCCCCGGGGCAACTCGTCGTCCAACAGGGCGAGCAGTTCCAGTTCGGAGAGGTGCTGCACGTCGGCCATCATTCGATTCCCTCCCCGGCGAGCCGGTCCCGCATCCGGCGCCGGCCGCGGAGGAGCAGCACCCCCACGTTCGTGCGCGTGACGCCCAGCGTGTCGGCGATCTCCTGGTAACTCAGGCCCGCGCCGTAGCGCAGGGTCAGAGCGAAGCGCTGCCGCAGCGGCAGTCCGGAGAGCGCCTCGCGGACCCGCTCCCGCCGCTCCTCGGTGATCAGCCGGTCGAGCGGGCTGGGGCCGTCGGCGGGCAGTTGGGCCGCGCCCTCGTCGTCGAGCGGTTCGGAACGGCGGTTCTTCCGCGCCTCGTCCCAGCAGCGGTTCGCGGCGATCCGGAACAGCCAGGGCCCGAAGGGGCGCGACACGTCGAAGGAGTCCAGCCGGAAGCGGGTCTTCATCATGATTTCCGCGGCGAGGTCCTCGCCGGAGTCTCCGGGCAGCGTCCGGCGGCAGAAGGCGAGTACCTGCGGATGGAAGTGCCGATAGAGCGCCGCCCAGGCGTCCTGGGCGGCCTGCTCGGCCGCGTGACCGCTGTCCGCGCCCTGTTCGTCGGCCTCCTGGCAGATGCGGACGAGATCCGTGATTTCCTGATCGTGGAGCATCCCTCCGGTTCCTATACGTCCCGGCACGGCGGAAGTTACAGCGCGCGGCGCGGCCCGCGGTCGTCGGCGTTCCAAGGCGTCGTTTTGCCTGCGCTGTGGGGCGCCACGTTGAGGTGGGAGTCGCCTTTGGTGGGTGGGGTTGGGATGTGGGCCGTGCGGAGCACCGCGGTGCTGGTCTGGAGACCGGCGTTCCAAGGCGTTGTGTTGCCTGTGCTGTGGGGCGTCAGGTTGAGGTGGGAGTCGCCTTTGGTGGGTGGGGTTGGGACGTGCGCGGTGCGGAGCACCGCGGTGCCGGTCTGGAGACCGGCGTTCCAAGGCGTCGTGTTGTCTGTGCTGTGGGGCGTCAGGTTGAGGTGGGAGTCGCCTTTTGTGGGTGGGGTTGGGACGTGGGCGGTGCGGAGCAGCGCGGGTGGCGGTCTGGAGACCGGCGTTCCAGGGCGTCGTGTCGCGCCCTGTCTCCTAGAATCCCGGCGATGCGTGCCCTGCACCGGCGGCTGCTCGTCGTCTCCACGGTGGTCCTGGCGCTCGTTCCGGTGGCGTTCGGGGTCCGGCTGCTCGACCGGATGGCGCTCGCCTACACCACCGGGCTCCGGCGGAGCGCGGACAGCCCCGGGTTCGGCGGCGTCATGCCGCCCGCCGACGGGCCGCCGCCGGGGGTGGCGTTCCTCGGGTTCTCCGGACCCGCGGAGGGTGCCGAGGGGTTCGTGATGCGCCGGGTGACCGCCCAGGCGCGGGACGCCGGGTTGCGGGACGGGGACCGGGTTGCCGCGGTGGACGGGGTGGCCTACCCGGGTGCGCGGGAGGCGATGGGGGGACTCATCACTACCCGGATCGCGGGCGAAACGGTGGATCTGACGGTCACGCGGAACGGCGAGGAACTCACGCTGCCGCTCCGCCTCTCGCGCTACGTGCGGCATCCCGGAGACCTGGGACTTCCCTACGAGGAGGTCTCCCTGGCATCGGGAAGCGGACACACCTTGCGAGGATGGTGGATCCCGCCCCCCGAGGACAGCGACGGCCGGGCCGTGGTGTGGGTGCACGGCGCCCATTCCTCCCGGTACCAGGCGCTCGACCACGGCGCGGAGTTCCTGCACGCGCGGGGCTACGGGATCCTCACGATGGACCTCTCGGGCCGCGGTTCGAGCGACGGCGAGTACATCACCTACACGTGGAACGAACGCCACGACGTGCGCTCGATGGTGGGCTACCTGCGCTCGCGGCCGGACACCGACGCGTCGAGGGTGGTCGTCTTCGGAACCTCGAACGGCGCCGCGTCCGCGATCTACGCGGCCGCCGCGCTTGGCGACCTTCCCGCGCTCGCGCTCGACGCCCCCTATGCGGACCTCTGGCGGGCGGCCGGTTCCATGCTCGAAATGCGCGGCGGGATTCCGGCGCTCAGGGGGCCGCTCGCGCTCTTCGTCAGGGCCAGGACCGGCCTTCGCATCCGTGAGGTCCGGCCCATCGAGGTCATCGCGGACATACCGGGACCGGTCCTCTTCCTGCACGGCGACCGGGATCGGCAGGTTCCCCCCGAGCACAGCCTGGAACTCCACGAGGCCCGGATGGAGGCGGGGTTGCCCTCCCGCCGGTGGATCCTCCCGGGCGGGGAACACGGGTTCGACGCCTATCCGCTCCCCGGGGTCTTCTGGAACCGGATCGCGGACTTCTTCGACAATGCGCTCGGGGGACGTCCTGTGGGGCGGGAACTCGGCGGACCCGCTCCCGACACCCTCGACGATCCGGCGTGGACGGGCGCGGGTTCCGCGCGGGAGGCCCCGAACGGGCCGGGAGAGCTCCGGTGAGGGGATCGCTCCGACCCCTCGGCGCCGTCGGCGCCGCGTTCGCCCTGCTGGCCGGCTGCGGGGGTTCCGAGGTCGCGCCGCCGGCCACCATCGGCCCAGCGCCCGGCTACGAGGAGTTGGCGGGGCGGCTCTCCGCCTTCGTCGAGGCCGAGATGGAGCACAAGCGGATCCCGGCGCTGGCGCTCGCCATCACCGACGGCGGCCGGATCGTCTGGGCGCGGGGCTTCGGCGAGGCGCGGCCCGGCGTTCCGGCCGACGCGGACACCCTCTTCCGGGTCGGGTCGGTTTCGAAGCTCTTCACCGACATCGCGGTGGTGGCGCGGCACGAAGCCGGTGAATTCGACCTCGATGCCGAGGTTTCGGACGTTCTTCCGGGATTTCAACCCGCGGGAGTTCCGGAAGTGGGCGGGGTCACACTGCGCCGGCTGATGGCGCACCGCGCCGGGCTCGTCCGCGAGCCGCCGGTGGGGCACTATTTCGACGACACCGACCCCTCGCTCGCCGCGACCGTCGAGAGTCTGAACGGCGTCCCGCTCGTCTTCCCGCCCGGGCTCCGGCAGAAGTACTCGAACGCCGGGATCGCGGTGGTCGGCCGGGTGCTGGAACACGTCGCCGGAAGGCCGTTCGCCGAAGCGGTGACCGCAGACGTGCTCATCCCGCTCGGGCTGGAGTCCAGTTCGTTCTCGCTGGCCTCCGCACCGGCGGAGCGGCTCGCGAACGCCTCGATGTGGACCTACGACGGCCGCGAGTTCCCGGCTCCCGACTTCCCGCTCGGGATGGCGCCCGCCGGTTCGATGGTCACCTCGGTGCGCGACCTGGGCCGGTTCCTGACCGTGATGGCGGGAGGCGAACTCCCGGGCGTGCTGGGTTCGGATGCCCTCGCCGAGATGTGGCGCGTCCAGTTCCCGGAGGATCCCGACGACCCGCAACCCACCGGCTTCGGGCTCGGCTTCCACCGGGGCCGGCTGGAGACCCGAAACGCGGGCGGCGCGACGGTTTCACATCCGGTGGTCGGTCACGGAGGCGCGATCTACGGGTACTCCACCGAACTGGCGTTCCTGCCGGACGCGGGTCTCGGCGCCGTGGCGGTCAGCAACGTGGACTTCACGAACGCGGTGGTTTCCCGGATCGTCCGGCTGGCCCTCGAGGCCGCGCTGGGCCTCCGCGAGGGGGTCGAGGCGCCGCTGCCCCGGTCCTCGCCGCTGCCCGAGGGACTGTCGAGCCGGCTTCACGGCGTGTACGCGTCCGAATCCGGCGACCGGCTACGGGTGCTGGCGCGCGGCGGACGCGCCGAGCTGGAGATCGGGAGCGCCACCCTGGAACTTCGCGCCTCGGAGACACGGGGGGTGCTCATCGCCGACTCGCGGCTTTCCTTCGGCCCCGAGATCGCCATCCGGGGCGAAGACGCGGGAGAGATCCGGTCCCTGATCATCGGCGACCGGGAGTTCCGCCGGGTCCCCGAACCCCGCCCGCCCCCTCCGCCGGCGGAGTTCCTCCCCCTGATCGGCGAGTACGGCTGGGACCACAACATCCTCTTCGTGTTCGAGCGAGACGGAGCGCTCACCGTGCTGATCGAATGGCTCGAGCGCTACCCGCTGACTGCCGACGCGAGTGACGCGGACCGCTTCCACTTCCCGGACCGGGGCCTGTACCCCGGCGAGTCCCTGGTGTTTCTGCGCGACGCGGAGGGCCGGGTGACCGGCGCCGACCTCTCGGGAATCGTCTTCGAGCGCCGTCCCGGACCGGCGGAAGGGACCTTCCGCATCGAGCCGCTGCATCCGGTCGACGAACTCCGCCGTCTCGCGGATGCCGGCTCTCCGCCCGTCGAGGAAGGGGACTTCCTCGATTCGGATCTCGTGCGGCTCACTGACCTCGACCCCACCATTCGCCTCGACGTCCGCTACGCCGGCGAGAACAACTTCATGGGGACGGCGTTCTACCAGGTGGCGGACGCCTTCCTGCAGCGACCCGCCGCCGAGGCGCTGGCCCGAGCGCACGCGGCGCTCGGGGACCGCGGCTACGGAGTCATCGTCCACGACGGCTATCGGCCCTGGCGGGTCACGAAGATGTTCTTCGACGCGACCCCCGAACACCAGCGCATCTTCGTGGCTGATCCCGCGTCGGGGTCGCGGCACAACCGCGGCGCGGCGGTGGACATCGGCCTCTACGACCGGGCGACCGGCGAGGTCCAGGTCTTCGTCTCCGGCTACGACGAGTTCTCGGAACGCGCCTTCCCGCGTTACGTCGGGGGGACCTCGGAACAGCGCTGGCTCCGGGAACTGCTGCGGCAGGTCATGGAGCGCGAGGGGTTCGACGTGTACGAGCACGAGTGGTGGCACTTCGACTACGGCGCCTGGGAGCGCTACGGCATCCAGAACGTGCCGCTCCACCGCATCGGGGAAGGGAACCCCCCGCCGTGATCCTCGAACTGCTCTCCCGCGAGGGGCGGGAGGCGGCCCGCATCCGGCGCGCCGCCAAGACGCTCACCGAGCGCTACGCGCAGCCCGAGCCGCGCATGGACGCCGCCGAGCGGCTGGTGCGCATCGGAACCCCCGAAGCGATCTACCAGCTCGCCCGGCGTTTCACCATCACCTCCGGGAACCTGGAACAGGATGACAAGGAGAAGCGCTGGGTCCGCGACCTCCTGGTCGAATTGGAAGGCCGCGCCTCCGAACCCGTGCGGCGCTACCTGAAGGGTCACGACGAGATCACCTGGGCGATGGACGCCCTCTCGAAGCTCCTGCCGGCGGAAGAGCTGGCAACGTTCCTCTTCCAGGTGCTCCAGGACGGGGATCCGGTGGCCATCCGGGGGTCCAAGGCGGTCCAGATCCTCGACTTCCTCGCCGGGCTCGAAACGGAGGGGATCGCCGCCGGGGTCGCGCGCTGCCTCACGAGCAGCGACGACACGGTGCGGATCGCCGCGGTGGCCGCGCTCCGCGGCTATGGAGACCAGGAAACCCGGGAAGCGCTTCTCGAGGCCTTCGTCTCGGACGAAGAGGACTCCGTCCGGGTGCGGATCGCGATCGCGGAACTCTTCGCCGACCTGGAGTGGGAAATCCGCGGTCATCGCCCGGGCGTGGAACGCGTGCTTCCCGACGGCTTCCGGGTCAGCTCCCGCGGCCGGATCGTCCGGGCCGGGTAGTCGTCCGGTGGACAAAAGGAGTCACCCCGGAAGCCGCCCATCCACCCCGAGGCCGGAATCTGTGGCATCCTCAGCGCACCAGCCTCCGGAGCAACTTCGAATCGTGACGCGCGCGCCCCGCACCGACGCCGAGGCGGGACGGCGTGGGCGCGCGGGCGCCGGGAGCGCCACATCGCTCCTGTTCCGGGGCGATGTGCTCGACGCCTACCCGACGTGGCCCGCGCCCTCGACGATCGTTTCCGACGGCGCGTACGGCGTTGGGGGATTTCCGGGCGATCCGCGGACCGCGGAGGGGCTCGAAGCCTGGTACGCGCCCCATGTCGCCGCCTGGGAGCGGTACGCAACGCCCTCGACGACCCTCTGGTTCTGGAACACCGAGTTGGGCTGGGCGCGGGTGCATCCGCTGTTGGAACGGCACGGCTTCGAATACGTGCAGACCGTCGTGTGGGACAAGGGCGTCGCCCACATCGCCGGCAACGTGAACGGCGGCACGATCCGGCGATTTCCGGTGGTTACGGAAGTCTGCGTGTTCTATCGGCGACGCCCCGAGTTCCGTACCGTGGAGGGGCCCATGGCGCCTCGGGAGTGGCTCCGCTACGAATGGCGCCGCGCCGGCCTGCGGTTCGCCCTGGCGAACGAGGCCTGTGGGGTCCGGAACGCCGCGACCCGTAAGTACCTGGCTTCGGACTGGCTCTGGTATTGGCCCCCTCCGGCGATGATGGAGCGGCTCGTGGGGTATGCCAATGAGCACGGCCAGCCGGCAGGTGCGCCGTATTTCTCGCTGGACGGCGAGAGACCGGTGACCGCTCGCGAATGGGCATCCCTCCGGGATCGCTGGCACCACATCCACGGCGTTACCAACGTCTGGTCCGCACCTCCGTTGCACGGCGGCGAGCGGTACAAGGGCAATGGCGTCCGGTCGGCGCCCCGCGTACATCGTCCCGGCGCGGGCGCGGCTGTCCATCTCAACCAGAAGCCGCTGGAGTTCATGCGCCGGATCCTGAACGCTTCGACGGACCCGGGCGACGTGGTGTGGGAGCCCTTCGGCGGCCTCTGCAGCGCATCGGTTGCCGCCATCGAACTGGGCCGGCGTCCATTCGCCGCGGAGGCCGTGGACCGGTTCGCCGAGCTGGCCGCCGACCGCCTGCGCCACGCTCTCGCAACCGTCGAACAGAGCCTGTTTCCGCCGTCCGCCGCCGGGACGGACCCAACATGAACGTACCCGCCGCCCCCGCCCCCCCGCTGCTGGATGCCGACGATCCCCGGACCCGGTTGGCGGACCGGGTGAGGGAGGCCCTGAGGGCGTTGCCCGCCTACTTCGACTCCAAGACCAACATCGAGGGTTTGGGAGTCACCGACCTCTTCTCCCTGAACGCCCTGCTGGCGTCCACGATCGAGGTCCAAGTCGTGGAGACGCTGAATCGGATGCGTTCGGTGTGGGATCCCGGAAACGAATGGCCGCTCTATTCGTTCGAGCGGCAGGCACAGACGTTTCCTGATGTCCTGCTCCGCCGGCGCGCGGGTGATGGCAGTTCCGCGGTGGCGCTCGGGATCGAGCTGAAGGGCTGGTACCTGCTTGCGAAAGAGGGGGTGCCGAGTTTCCGCTACACGGTGACGCCGGGGGCGTGTGCCGAGTGGGACCTGCTGGCCGTGGTGCCGTGGCACCTGGAGAACGTGCTGGCGGGCGCCCCGCGGGTGGGAATTCCGGGTGTCTGGTCGGCCAGACACGCGGCCGAATACCGGAACTGGTGGTGGCGCCACCAGCGCAGCGCCCAGTCGGACTCGACCATCGAGATGCCGCCCGACGCCCGGCCGCATGACCGGCGCGACCACACCGCCGACCGTCCGGTGTCGGACAAGGGCGGCAACTTCGGACGAATTGCCCGAATCGGCATCATGCGGGACTGGATCGACCGGCAACAGGTGGCTCCGATTGCGGGGATTCCGGCGCGGAACTGGGTCGAGTTTCTCCGGCGGCACGCAGACCAGAGCGATCCCCAACTGGTTTTTGACCAACTGGTCAAGGAGGTCGAAGCGGCAAGGGATTCGGCGGGAACGCCCGCTCTCGCACAAGCGATGGACGCGCTCCGGCACTTGATCCAGGCGCTTCCCCGAAACGACTGACGAGACGCGGATGCGTTCGCCGGATCGCCCGTCTCCCGTGAACGGCGAGTCGGCGGCGCGAACCGGGGTCGGAGTACGGGGAGGCTGACGGTGTCCCTTTCCACCGTTCTCGTCGTCCTCGGGTATCTCGCGGGGATCACCGCCTTCGGGATCTGGGTGGGCCGGCGCGACCGCTCGGTGACCGGGTTCTTCCTGGCCGGCCGCTCGGCGCCCTTCTGGGCGGTGGCGGCGTGCATCGTGGCCACCGAAACCAGCGTCCTGACCTTCACCTCGATTCCGGGGTTCGCCTACGAGGGCAACTTCGGCTTCCTCCAGTTGGCCGTCGGGTTCCTGCTGGGCCGGGTGGGGATCGCGCTGGTGCTGCTGCCGGCGTATTTCCGCGGGGAGGTGGTGACGACCTACGAACTGCTGCTGAAGCGCTTCGGGACCCGGGTGCGGAGCGCGGCGGCGGCGATCTTCCTGGTGTACCGGAACCTCGCCGACGGGGTCCGGCTGCACGCGGCGGCGCTCATGGTGGCGATCGTGGCCGGAGTGCCCGAGTGGTGGTGCATCGTGGCGCTCGCCGCCGCGATGGTGGCGTTCTCGGAGGAGGGCGGGGTCAAGGCCACGATCTGGACCGACGTGATCCAGCTCGGGGTGTACCTGGTCGGGGCGGGGATCGTGGTGGCGGCGCTCTGGCAGGGGAGCGGTCCCGAACCGCTGGCGTGGATTCCCGCGGCGCGGGAGGCGGGCAAGTTCGCGGTCGCGCTTCCGGTCTTCGACCTCACCATCCCCTACACGGTCTGGGCCGGGGTGATCGGTGGGTTCTTCCTCACCTTCGCGACCCACGGGGCGGACCAGTACCTGGCGCAGCGGCTGCTCGCGGCGCGTTCGCTCCGCCACGCGCAGGCCGGGCTGGTGCTCTCCGGGTTCGGGGCGCTCTTCCAGTTCGCGCTCTTCCTCGGCATCGGCGCCTGGCTCTGGCACTACTACGGCGGCCGGGAGTTCGCGCGCCCCGACGAGGTGCTGCCGACCTTCGTGGCCGAGAACATCTCCGGCGTGGCGGCCGGGGTCACCCTCGCAGCGGTGGTGGCGGCGGCGCTCTCGCCGTCGCTGGTGAGCCTCGCGTCCACCACGGTGCGGGACTTCTGGCTGCCCTGGAAGCGCCGCCGGGGGACGGTTGCGGCGGCTGCTGACGCCGACCGGCGACAGGTGCGGGTGGGGCGCCAGTTCGTCGTGGTGTGGGGGATCGTGCAGACGGCGGTGGCGCTCATCGCGCAGCGCGCCCCGTCGGCTCTCGAGGCCGGACTCTCCATCCTCTCCTACGCCTCGGGTCCGACGGTGGGCGCGTTCCTGCTGGCGATCTTCTTCCCGCGGGCGCAGTCCACCGCGGTCCTCGTCGGGATGGGGGGCGGGTTCGCCGCCCCGGCGCTGATCCGGCTGGCGGGGTTCCCGCTCGCCTGGACCTGGGACGTCATGGTCGGCTCGCTCGCCACCTTCTCGGTGGGGGTGGCCCTCAGCCGCCTCCGCAACCCGGAGCCGTGACCCACTACCGGACCATCCTCGCCGCCTTCCGTTCGTGGCGGACGCTCTCGGTCACGCTGCTCTCGTTTTCCTCGGGGATTCCGCTCGGCCTCGTCTGGATCGCCATTCCCGACTGGATGCGCGACATCGGGGTGGACATCCGCATCGTCGGGCTCTTCAACCTGGCGCAGATCCCCTGGGCGTTCAAGGTCCTCTGGTCGCCGTTCATGGACCGCTACGTCCCCGGTTTCTGGGGCCGGCGCCGGGGCTGGATGGCGGTCACCCAGGTCGCGCTGCTCGCGCTGTGCCTGCTGCTCGGGGGCGCCGGGGACCACCCGGACGCCATCTGGGTGGTGGCGGCGCTGGCGCTGGCGGTGGCGGTCGCCTCGGCTTCGCAGGACATCGTGGTGGACGCCTACGCGGTGGAGGTGCTGCGCCCCGAGGAGCACGGGGTGGCGGTGGGCGCCCGGGTGGCGCTCTACCGGGCGGCGATGGTGGTCGCGGGAGGCGGCGCGATCAGCGCCGCGGCGCTCCTCGGCTGGGGAGCGGTGAACGCGCTGCTCGGGCTGCTGTTCCTCCCCTTGATCTTCGTGACCTGGCGCGCCCCGGAGCCGGAAGAGCGCATCCAGCCCCCCCGCACCCTGCGCGACGCGGTCTGGAAGCCGTTCCTCGAGGCCCTCTCCCGGCCGCGCGCCTTCGAGATCCTGGCCTTCGTCTTCTTCTACAAGTTCGCCGACAACCTGGCCCAGTCGCTCACCCGGCCGTTCCTGATCGACATGGGCTACGGCGCCGGACACCGGGGGATCGCGCTCGCCACCGTGGGAGTGGTGGTGACCATCGCCGGCACGTTCGCCGGCGGCCTGTTCACCACGCTCGCCGGGCTGGGGCCGGCGCTGTGGATCTTCGGGGCGCTCCAGATCTTCTCCAACCTCGGCTACTTCTTCGTCGCCGGCGCCGAGGGGAGCCTCGCCTGGATGTACGGCGCTTCGGCCTTCGAACTGTTGACCGGCGGACTGGGGACCGGAGCGTTTTCGGTCCTCCTGCTGCGGATCACCGAGAAGCGCTTCTCCGCGACCCAGTACGCGCTCTTCTCCGGGCTCTTCGCCCTGCCGCGCCTGCTCGCGGGTCCGTTCAGCGGGTTCGCGGTGGACGCGCTCGGTTGGCGGACCTTCTTCCTCTCCACCATGGCGATGGGGATTCCCGGACTGATCCTCCTCCAGCGCTTCTCGCCGCTGGGGGTCCGCGACCCCCGGGTCCTGCTCGGAACCGGGGACGAGCCGGAGGCGCCCCGGCTGTCCACCGGGCTGGCGCGCCGCTTCGCCGGGTCGGCGCTCCTCGGCGGCGGGACGGTGTTCGTCTTCGCCGTCCTGCTGGGGGCCCTCAAGGCGATGCGGCTCGAACCCGGGGCCGGCTTCTCCCTGGCGGCGGGGCTCCGGCCGATCCTGGACCCGGCGACCTTCGCGGACTGGGTCCAGGTGGGAGGGATCCTGGTGCTGGGAGTGATCTCGGGCCTCTTCGGCGCCGCCTTCGCCGCCGCCCGGCGACGGACCTAGCCTCCCCGCCGCTCTGACACCCGTGGCACGCGGGCTAGGCTCCCGGCAGATGTCCCGGGTGCGCGTGGCGGTCGCGGTTCTCGCAACCCTCGGCTGGGGCGTGCCGTCATGGGCCTTCTCCGGCCGGGTGCTCCTCGACAGCGGCGAGCCGGCGGCCGGCGCGATCGTCCAGATCCTGGGGCATCCCGGCTCGGTGGTGACCGACGGCGAGGGCCGTTTCGAGTGGCTTCCGGACCCCGCGCCGCCGTTCCACGTGCTGGTGGTCCTTCCCGGAGATCGCTACACCTCCCCGGTCTTCGTCCAGTCCCTCGACGGATCGCCGGTGGAGATCGAGGTCGAAACCCTCGAGATCTCGGAGAGCGTGACGATCACGAGCGGAGCGGTCCCGCACACCGAGGCCACTCCCGGAAGCGCCCCGGCGGTCATCTCCGGCGAGGCGATCCGCACCCGCCAGGCCCCCCGGCTCATTGATGTGCTGGAGGCGGTCCCCGGCGGCGGCCGCAGCAGCGACCTCCATGCCGGCGTCCCCTCCATCCGCGGCATGTCAAGGGGCCGGACGGTGCTGCTCCTCGACGGCGCGCGGATCACGACGGAGCGCCGCGCCGGGGCGAGCGCCTCGTTCCTCGACCCGTTCTTCCTCGAGACGGTCGAGGTAGTGCGCGGCCCGTCCTCG
Source organism: Vicinamibacteria bacterium (assembly GCA_963555995.3). Taxonomy (GTDB): domain Bacteria; phylum Acidobacteriota; class Vicinamibacteria; order Marinacidobacterales; family Marinacidobacteraceae; genus Marinacidobacterium. Next base: position 982,169 of record OY821641.1, read on the forward strand.
GTGGCCTACGGCTCCGACGCCTTCGGCGGCGTCATCCACGCCCGCACCCGGCGCCCGGTCCCCGGGAGCCCCTTGGCGGCGCGCGGCCGGGCCACCCTGGGCGCCGGGCTGCCGGAGGCGAGCTTCGGGGCGGAGGTCACGGGGTCGGCGCTCGGGGCCGGCCTCCTTGCCCAGGTGCGGCGGCGCGTCTTCTCCGAGTACTCGAGCCCCGAGGGCAGGGTGGCGGGATCGGGCGCCCGGGATTTCGGTTTCCTGCTGCGCGGCGCGCGGGAGGTTGCGGGCGGCCTGCTCGGGGTGGGACTCCAGGTGGATGCGGCGCGGGACGTGGGCCGCCCGCGGCGTTCGCCGTCGTTCACGTCCTATCCGTTCGAGGACTCGGCCCGGGTGGTGGCCGACTACCAGCTCGCGCCGCGCTGGGGGTTCGCGCGGCTCGACGCCACGGGGTTCCTGGGGGCCCACCGTCTCCTGACCCGGCGCGAGGAGGGCGGCAGCGCGGCGGATTCCGAGGTGGCGGCGCATGACTTCATGCTGCGCACGCGCGGCGTCCGTCCCTTCGGCAACGGCCGTCTCGAACTCGGCGCCGAGGTCCTGAGCCGTTTCGGCCTCTATTCCGGTTCGGGGGTGGACGGCAGGACGTCGGCCCACCGGGAAGGCGAGGAGTTCGCCTCGGGCCTCGACGGCGCCCTCCGCCGCGAGGCATCGGTGTACGGCCACGCGGAACAGCCGTTCCACGCGCGGCTCGCCGGGAGCGCCGGCGCGCGGCTTTCCGGGGTCAGCACCAGGGCGGGAGAGGATGCCCGCGCCGGTACGACCACCAGCCACGGAGCCCTGAGCGGTTTTGTCGCGTTGCGGGCCGACCTGGCGGACGGGCTCGCGCTGACCGGGCAGCTCTCGCGCGGTTTCCGCGACCCGACCCTGTCGGATCGCTACTACGCGGGGATCACCGGCCGCGGGTTCGCCTACGGCAATCCCGACCTGACCCCGGAGCGTTCGCTCCAGGCGGACCTGTCGCTTCGCTACGACGGCGACGGCGTTCACGGCGGCCTCTACGCCTATCGCTACCGGATCACGGATCTCGTCGAGCGCTACGAGAACGGAGAAGACCTCTACTTCTTCCGGAATCGCGGCGAGGCCCGGCTCTCCGGCGTCGAGTTCGAGATCCAGGTCGGCGCCTCGGGGGACCCCTTCCTGCTGGATCTCGCCGGCGGTCTGACGCGGGGAAAGACGGAGGACGGGGCGGCGCTCGACGGGGTGCCTCCGGCCAACTTCCGGGCGGGACTGCGCCGCCGCCTTCCTGCCCGGAGCTTCGCCGAGGTCGTGCTGCTGGCCTTCGCCGCCGACCGGGACCCGGGTCCCACCGAGTCGGTCCTGGATGCCTACGCCCGCCTCGACGCCGCCCTGGGCTTCCCGATCACCGGCGGCGCCGAACTGCGCCTCTCCGGCCGCAACCTCCTGAACGCCGCGTATCCCATCAGCGCCGACGCGCGTGCAGTGCTGGCTCCGGGCAGGAGTCTGGTCGGCACCATCGTCTGGAACCTCGGGGCGTCGTCGGGGCCCTAGCAGCCGGTAGCAAGACCCGCGCGGCGTCTCGCCCGTCCTCCGGACGGGTGATTCCGCAGGAGCGCCGGTCTTCAGGCCGGCATCGTCCCCCGCGGGGGGACGAAACTCCGATGCTTCGTTCGCCGTATGGCAGGGCGTCACCGGAGACGGCGCTCCGCCATGCGGCAGGGTGATCACGGGAGTTTCGCCCGTCCGCCGGACGGGCGATGCTGCTCCGAAGAACGGCGCTCCCGGCGGTCTCCCTCGGTGGCTCGCACCATTTCCGGAACACCACGCCAGTCCACAGTGACAGTTTTTGGGATATGCCGTGAACCACAAACGTAACGGCCAACGGACTTCCGACGCCAGTCTTTGACCAGGACCGCGACAACTCCCGATCGAATGGCTGTCGTAGCGCCACGGACGCTGCCGACCATCGTTCGTGACTGATTGTCCTTACATTCATTACAGCCTGTTTTCGTGGACAGTCAGAGTATTGGGACTGGTTCGGACGGGCGCCCCGCCGTGAAACAAAGCCAAGTACGTCGTACGAAACAGGGAATCACCCTTTGGTTCGCATGCGGAGTTCGGTTACCGCCTGCGATATGTGACACATGAAACTGACACGTATTACGTTGAGATGAGGAATGGACGATGAATCTCACGGTTTCCGAGTTGGCTCTTGCCGTAGGCAAACAGGAAAACTATGTGCGTCAACACATACATCGGCGTCATCTCACGGTTCGCCGACAGGGACGAACCGTCTGGGTTCCTCTTCACGAGGCCGTGAAGTGGGCGGCAACCCGGGGACTTTCGTTCGTGCCGCCCAAACGGATCGCCCTGACGTTACTCGACCAGGGGGAAAGGGTCGGGCGGCTCACGGTCCTCGCCTGGCATCCCGAAAGCGGTCTGGCGCGGAACCTGTTCACGTTTATGCGTCATCGAAAACGCGAGGCCGTGGGACCGTGGTCCGGCAAACCGGATGCAACGTGGACCCTGGAGGAGCTCGATGGTGATCTGAGTCTGCTGTCTTTCAACGCTTCGTACGAGGAATGCCAGCAGCACGTCGAAGGCATCCTTCAGTCGGGAGTACTTGAGGCGCACGAACTCGAGATTCACTACATCCTCGAAGACAATCCGAGGAACCACTGGGCCTACCGGGACTACCGGCGCCGGTCGGAGAGTTCGATACGGAGCCCGTTCTCGACGCACAGCGCCGCGATCACCGAGTACTGGAGTTTCGAAGACGAACCTCGCAAGCAGTGGTTGTCGGTGTCGGACCCCCTCGCCGGGCGATTGCGCGTGGCGCTTCGGCGTCTCGGCTTTCCGCTCGACAGATGTCCGGAACGAGTCGGCAACCTGCTGGTCGCCGGCGCCGAGGACGCGATCACGTGTCGCCTCACCGCGCATCACGACCGGACGCTTCGACTTCATGTCGAAGCCAGGGGGCTTCTCCCCCAGACCTATCGCGCGACCGTATGGGCAAGTCACAGCGGGGACGAGGTGCTTCGAAGGGAGGTGCCGGTCATTCCGGGGCAGACGACGATCGAACTCGTTTCCGAGGTGGACCGCGCCGGTTTCGCTGTCTGCCGCGATTTCGACGGGCAGTACGTGGATCTGGTGGAGAACCTGCCCGGGATGGAGCCGTCCCCTGCGGGGCGGCGGGGCGACCCGCCGCTCCAGCAGGTCCGGGATCCGGTGGCGCGCCTTCCGCAGCGGGTCCGGCCGTCTGGTTCGGACGCTGCCGTTTCGGGGCGTCCCGGGCCGACCGTACGGCTCGACCGGGGGATCCGGCAGCAGTGGCTGCACCGCGTTGCGCATCAGAGGGAGGCCGGGGCTCGCCGCGACGCCAACCTGGTGCGCTTCGGCCCCGGCCGGTTCGCGGACGCGGCGCGGCATTTCCTCTACCTCGTTTCGCGCGACTCCGACCACCCGGGGCCGACCTACCTGGCCGATCCGTGTCTCGTCGGACACACGCTGGCGGACGAGGTGACCCGGCTCTTCGGGGAGATGTGCCAGGCGATGCGGCGCGGGCCGCTGCGGATCCTGTGCGCGGAGCGCCAACCGAACGACGCTCCGACGTGGTGGGCCCGCTACCTGCGGCAGACCGACGCCGACGTGACCGTGCGGACCTTCGTGAATCGCTCCGATGAGCGGGGGTGCTTTCACGACCGATACCTGATCACTCCCGCGCGCGAAGTCCTGATCACGAATTCGTTCAACGGCTGGAATCGTTTCGGCGTGACCTTCGTGAGTCTTCCCTACGGGCTCTACCGCGCGGAAGCGGAGAAGCTGTGGGCTCTGGATCCGGACACCCCCGCCTCGGACGTCCTCGTCCGCGAGATTTCGTGATGCCGGTCAAACCGGGCGGCGCTTCCTCCCTGTCAGCGGAAGCCCGCGAGACGGTCTGGCGGATCTTCGGGGCCGGAGCCCGGCCGGGGGGCAGGGGCTCGGTATTCGACAACATCGAACCCATGATCCGCGAGCATGTGCCGCCGGCCGACCGGGACCGCGCCATCGTGACGATCGGCGACTGGTTCGAATCGGGCGCCCACACCCGGTGGCTGAAACCGGACCACGCCGAGTTGGCCGCCGATCTGGTGATCCAGGGGGTCGGTCCGCGCCGCTCCGAAGATGCCGTTTGGGCGATCGGATCGATCGGAGTCGAACTGTCGGCCGCCATGATCAGGCAGCGCTGGGCCGGGGAAGAGATCCGAACCCTCGTGGACGCGGCCGTGAACGTGCTGAACCGGACCGAGGCGCACGTGCGGCCGGAGGATCGCTTGCCCGGGTTGGAGAACGAGGGGGCGGGCAGCTTCCCGGGAGCCGTATCCCGGGACGGGATCGTGGCCGCGTTTGCGCGGCTCGAGGAAGAGAGTCTGGAACTCGTGAACCAGGGACTGCACCCGACGGTAGCCAATCTGATTGACCTGGCGGTCGAGCTCTTCCCGGAACAGGTTCCCGCGCTTGTCTCCCGGCTGGCGGCGCCGGCCATGCAGGCCAGGGCGGCGCGACGCGCGGTGACCCGGACGCCTCCCGGCGATCCGGGGGCGATCGTCGGATGGATCACCGAACATGCCGCCGATACGGCCGTTGCGCTCGCCATCGTGCATGTCCTGGGCGCGGCGAGGAAACTGGACGACACCCGGGCGCCGCGAAGCGACCCTTCGCGGGCGCCCGCGGGGAAGGACAGTCCCGGGCAGGCGCCGGAACATCCCGCGGATGCCGCCGGAAACCTGGTTCTTCGACTCCTGGAGCGTCTGGCGAGCCTGGGCTCGCCGGATTGCCTGCGGTGGATCGGTGAGGTGCTGAACCAGGCTCCGCGGGCCCTGTCGGCGCCGGGCGCCGGAGAGAAGCCGGGGCTCCTGGCCCGCGTCGAGGACGAGTGCACGCGACTGGCGGTGAGACGCTTCCGCGAGTCGGGATCCGCGCCTTTGCTCTCGCACTTCCAGGTGGGGCTCCTGCCCGGTCGGGGGAGGCACTGGGTGCGCCACCAGGCGGCGATTGCCCGGGCGATGCGCGAATCGGATCCGCGACGGGCCGAGGAGCTCGCGCGGGCGACCCTTGCCGAACACCGGCGACAGTTGGCGGAACAGCCGGATGGCCACTACCTGGCCCCCGACTGGGACCGCTGGAGCGATCGGGAATGGCTTGAGGGCCTGGGAACGGCGCTCGCCCTGGGACAGAGGGATCTGGATCTCCGGGCCTGGGTCGCCAACGAATGCCGGGACCTCCCCCTGAGCGTCTGGGACGCCGAGGAGGATCCCGATGGATTCGCGACGGCGGAGCAGATTGCGCAGCACTGGTTCCTGGTCGCGCTGCTCGCGATTCCGCAGCGGCGGGAGTTCGGCCGAGCTCTCGGGCCGCCCGTGGTGCGCGCCCTCGCCGAAGCGGTCTGGGCTCACTGCAGGTTCTGCCGGCCGTATCTCCCGACCCATCCGGAAGCGTCGGTCGCCGCCGAGTTGGCGGCCCGCTACGCAATGCAGAGCGGGCGGGACAACGACCAGTGGCTGCTCGACCAGGCGCGCGGCGAAGGCGTGGGTCCCGGAGCTCTCCGCGTCCTGCTGGAGGAGCGGCGATCCCGCCGCCATCCGCCGGTCGAAGACCTCTCGGACCCTGACGACCTGATCGTGGCGGAACTGGTGCGGATCGCGCTGGACCGATTCGACGATGGCGGCCAGTTCGACCTGGAGAGCCTTCGCGACTGGGGAAGGCTCTGGCTCCTGGTCGGCGCGGTGGACCCGGCGGAGAGGACGGCCATGGCCATCGTCAGTTTCCCCCTGCGCGCCGCGGATCGGCACTCGCGGATCCTGGCGCTCAAGCTGCTCGGGCTGGTCGTTCGCCACCGCAAACCGCGTCCCGGCGTGGCCGAGTACGTGGTACCGCTCTACAACCAGCTCTGGCCGGTGTTCGCCGTCACCCCGAACCAGGAAAGGGAAGACCGCGAGGAAATCGAGAAGGCTTTCCTGGGTTCGGACCTCATCGCCGGGTAGCGTCGGACCGCGGGTCCGTCCCTGCCGTGCCCCGGGGTCTGGGGATGCCCGCACTCCCGACCCCGTAACATGGCGCGGCGACCCGCGAACCATGACGGAGCCCGTGGACGAAGCGACCACCCACCGGGAACGGATGCGGACGCTCCAGGCGGAGGTCCGGGAGAAGCGCGCGGCGGCGAGCGACCCGGACCGCGGGCTGGTGCTGGTCCACACCGGGGACGGGAAGGGGAAGTCCAGCTCCGCCTTCGGGGTCATCGCGCGGTCGCTCGGCTGGGGCCGGAAGGTCGGGGTGGTGCAGTTCATCAAGGGTAACTGGAAGACCGGCGAGCGGCAGTTCTTCGAGCGCTTTCCGGACCAGGTGGTCTGGCGCACTATGGGCGAAGGGTTCACCTGGGACACTCAGGACCGCGCCCGGGACATCGAAGTGGCCGCCGGCGCCCTCGCCGTCGCCCGGGAGATGCTGGCGTCCGGAGATTTCGACCTGGTCGTCCTCGACGAGATCAACGTCGTGATGAGCTTCGACTACCTGGAAACGGATGCGGTCCTCAAGGCGCTCGGAGCTCGCGCGCCCAGGACCAGCGTGATCCTGACCGGCCGCGGCGTGCCTCCCGAGGTCACGGAATACGCCGACCTGGTCACCGAGATGCGCGAGGTGAAACACCCCTTCACCACCGGCATCAAGGCCCAGCCCGGCATTGACTACTGAGATCCGGCCGACTGGGACCGCCGGTCTCCAGACCGGCATCGTCCCCCGTCAGGGGGACGAAACTCCCGTCGCTGATCCGCGGTATGGCGCAACGTCGGGCGGCGTGGCGCGACATCACACGGAAGGCCGTTACGCCGTGCGGCGTACTGACTCACGCCACCTACTCGGTCCTCAATCCTAGGTCAAGCCTTCCGTACCCATTGCCGTCACATGCCGCGCAGTGTCGTCGGCGACAACAACTCGCATCGCTCTGTTTCCCCAGGTCACTTTCCCAGTCTTTCCGAAGAGATCACCCTCGGCTGACTTCCCAAGGCCGTAGCCGTCGCGAAAGTGGATCGAAACTACCCAGAGGTGACCAAACCGAGCCGGATACCAAAGTGGTCCGCCCCCGAGCCTCATTTCACCCCCCCTCTCAGCAAGGGACTCCACCCACTCGTAGAACGACGTGTCCCGACCTCTCGGAAGTAGCACGAGACGGCTTCCCATCTTGACTGCCCAACACGGCCTCTGTTCACAGTTCATCAGAATTCCGTTTACGTCCCCGAATTCAGGTGGAGCGTCACGAGAAAAATGGCGGATTATCTCCTGACTCGGTTCCACAATCTGCCTGCGGACATGTTTGATGGCCTCTCCCTTGGCGTACAGGTATCCATGTTTTCCCAGCAAGGAAAATACAGAAAGATATGCCGCCTTCAACCACGAAACACTTGTGTAGTGTGGCGCGGCGACTCTCCCCGTCAAAGTGATGGTCCTTGCGGAGCGAAGTGACCTGCTAAAGACCTCCTGTGGTACACGTAGTTTTGACAGATGAGAGCTGATATTGCCTCGTTCGTCTACCGATATGCGCGCGGTGTGAATCGGAATACCTTGGATTTCCAGTTGTACCTTTTGTTCGCGTTGAGACTCTACGGTTGCCATTTCCATTCGGCTGGCGCTGTTGTTGCACTTGCTACAGGTGAGGCACATCGCGAACCCACCAGCGTTGAATGCCTTGGGAGGAACGTGTTCGAGCGTTACTCCTTGGCCCTTCTGAACAGCCGACTCTGTGAAACCATTCAGGCAGATGGGGCACCGATCATTGCCTGAAGCGAACAGGTCAAGCCGTATTTTTCGTGACGTTCGACTCATCAGAAAATTCAGTTCCAGGACGGAGCGAAGCGGATACTACAGACCGACCCTAATCTGGACCGGGCGAAAGATGAAGTAGGCAGATGCCGCCCCGCCGAACGCTCAACTTCCGGAGACGCGAAGGGACCGGCGGCGTTTGCGTTTCTTCTTGGTAGCGGCGGCGGTCAGCGGGGCGCGGAGACGTTCGTACAGGGTGAAGAGATGTTCGACGCGCTCGCGCTCGGAGCGGAACGGGCGGGGGCGGTAGAGGCGGTCCACGGCGCGGTCGAGCGCTCGGTGGGCGCGGCGCAGTTCGACGGGCATCAACTCTGGATCGTAGAGGTCCGCGAGGGTCGCGCCGGGGTGTACGGCGCGGGCATCAAGGACGGCTTGGGCGAGCGAGTCGAGGGGAGCCAGGTCCGCGTCCTTCGGGGGCAGTGGGAAAGCGTTGTAGACGAGACCGATTGAGTACCGATAGCGGCTCTCCAGTCGTCCGCCGATGTGACGCAGCCAAGCCATGTGCATGGTGGACGTCAGCAGGGCGAAGGTTGCCTTCTCGGCACCGAGCAATATCTTCAGGGCATTGCTGGGAACGACCGGGGGCTCCATCCAAGCCATCGGCGCATACTCGCGCCGCTCAGAGCTTGTTTCCGGGACTACGAGGAACGGTGCTGACGGTATGACGTTGACGTGATACAGCGTTGGGGTTTCAGCCAGATCCCGGGTTGACGCGGCCCGGCTTGCCAACCGGACAGCCTTGACAGCAGCGATCCGTCGGCGGACTTCCGGGAGCTGTCGCAGCGTCTGTGGCGGTGCATCGTGGAGCGCCAGAATCCAGCGATCCCCACCCTGCAGGAACTCCCGGCTTCCAACGTAGGGCCGGAGGAACTGTGCAGCAGCGGGCTCGCTTGCGAGTAGGTCAACCCTCTCCTCCGCATTGAAGATGTAGTTCCCACCGTCAATCGGTTTGGACCCAATGACCAGCTTTGGGAGACCGTTGATCGGCCGGCTCTCCTCCCGCACCACCAGGTGCGGATCGGCCAGCCCACCCGCATCGAACAGGTACGGCGACAGCACCGCGTGGGCGCTCTCGTGCGGATCGCCCTTCACGTCGTCGTACGAAAACAGCCGCCGCGCCGCCGGAACCCCCTCCCGGTCGTCCAGCCCGATGATGACGACATGCACGTGCGCCATCCCCCGCGCGTCCGAGCCCCACGCGAACGTCCGGTGCGCGAAGGCGATCTCCAGCCCCGAGCGCCCGAACAGGATCGGCCACAACTGCGCCACCTGCTCGCCCTGCGTGATCGAGTTCGTCGCCACGAAGCCGATCCGCGCCCGCCCGCCCGGCGGGCCGCTCTTCCCGACGTACTCCCCTGCCCGGAGGAACCACGCCGTCACGTAGTCGAGCGTCCCCCCGGTCCCGCCGAGCGCCGCGATCCGCCGGACCTGCGCCCGCTGTTCCGGTGACTGGAACTTCGCGCCCCCGAACGGCGGGTTCCCGAACACGAAGGAACAGTCCTCCGCCGGCAGCAGATCCTCCCAGTCCATCTCCAGCGCGTCCCCGCAGTGGATGTGCGGGGAGCGCTTGAGCGGAATGCGGGCGTAGGACTGGCCGAACTCGAGGCTGAGCTCGTTGTTCATCAGGTGGTCCATCATCCACAGCGCCACCTCGGCGATCCGGGCCGGGAACTCCCCGATCTCGATCCCGTAGAACCGGTCCACGTCGAGCCGGGACAGCGAACTCACGTCGAACTGGAGGACCTGCCGCTCCTCGCTCCCCAGCAGTTCGCGGAGCACTTCGAGTTCCAGCCGCCGCAGCTCGCGGTAGGCGATCACCAGGAAGTTGCCGCAGCCGCACGCCGGATCGAAGAACGTGAGCCGGCCGAGCTTCTCCTGGAACTCGCGCAGCCGCGGGAGCCGGCCGCGACGGAGCGCCTTGATCCGGGCGAACTCCCCCCACAGATCGTCGAGGAAGAGCGGCTCGATGACCTTCAGGATGTTCCGCTCGGTGGTGTAGTGCGCGCCCTGCTGGCGGCGCTGCTCCGGGTCCATCACCGACTGGAAGAGCGAGCCGAAGATCGCCGGGGAGATGCTCGACCAGTTGAACCGGCAGGCCGCGAGCAGGTGCTCCCGCATCGCAGAGTTGAAGTCGGGAATCGAGATCCGCCCGGCGAAGAGATCGCCATTCACGTAAGGGAACCGGGCGAGATCCTCGTCGAGCGTGGCGGAACGGGCCTCCTCCGGCGTGTCGAGGACCTCGAAGAGGCGCACCAGGAGAGGGCCGAGGTCCATCCCGTCCGGTCGGGTCCGCGTCTCCACGAAGTCGAGCAGGATGTCGCGCGGCTCGAAGACCCCGGTGTCGTCGGCGAACAGGCAGAACACGATCCGCACCAGGAAGCGTTCGAGGTCGTGGTCCGGATACCCGGCGTCCCGCAGCGAGTCGTGGAGCCGGCCGACCAGCTCGGCGGCCTCGATGTTCGCCGGGTCCTGGTCCCGGAACGTCCGGCTCTCGACCCCGAGGATGAACCCGAACTTCTCCGCGTGGTCCGGCAACTCGTCGAGCCGGAAGGCGGCCACCTCCCGCTGGAGGAGGTCGTGGAGCTCGAAGTGCCGGAAGTCGCTCACCAGGATGTAGCGCGGCCGGTCGCGCTCGGAGAGCGCGTCGAAGTAGCTCCCGGCCTGCTCGTAGGCCGCCCCCAGGTCGCGGCCCGCGCTCTTCTGCTCGACGATCAGGACGCCCGGCCAGAAGAGGTCAATGAACCCCCTCGTGTCGTCCAGCTTCGCCACCCGCTCCTCGTAGCGGGCCACGGACTCCCGGCGCACTCCGAAGATGCGGAAGAAGTCGTTGTAGAAGCTCTGCGTCTCGCCCTTCTCGTAACCGGCGTCCGCCCACTTCCGGGCGAAGGACGCCGCGCGGGCGCGGATCTCGTTCCAGGAGAGGCGCATGGCGGCGGCGTATTGTGGCAGAGGACCCGACGGGCCGCTCCGCGCTGGAGACAATCGGAACGCACGGCGGCAACTAGCGCTCGACGTTCCCCTGAGTTACTCCCACCACGAGCCTCATAGTGACTCCACTCCAGTGACGGATCCCATCTACGATGACCGGAAGGACTCCACTCAGGATCTCTGCCGTAGAGAAGGCTCCGACTCCCAGAGGATTGCATCATCTGGGCTCTTGGCCCAGAAAACAAAAACAGGTGGACCACATTGTTGGGTAGTTTTCCGTTCCGGACAACGACAATTCGGGGCGGTAGAACCCCTCGAAGGAGGCCGACATGTCCAGACGACTCCGGCGGAACCATTCGCCGGCATTCAAGGCGAAGGTAGCGATGGCGGCGGCCCGAGCCTTATGTGGACGCGGAACGAGGTGATGGGAGTATCCACAAGAAGCCGATCCGCACGGGGCAAGGGCGCGGAAAAGCATGACACGGCATGTGATCCGAGACGGGGTTGGTAGTGACTTACACTGGGGGGCTCTTGGACCCACTAAGCTAACTACCATGAAGCCGACAACCGAGGCCATTACAAGACCGGGGACCTTCGTAATCAAGCCGATAGGGGCGATTCCGGGGACCCTAACGATCGACGGAAGAAACACCGTCCTGTATCTGTGGTCACATCAGAATTTCGAGGTAGATCCCGAGCTCAATAGCACAATCGCTGGAATCCTCGACGACGGACGACCCGTGTCGCTGATTCGAACCGTACTCACAAGTCATGAGACGAACTTCACAAAGCACGGGCTTTCCCAGAGGATTCGACTATTCCCAAACTATGTGGTCATCGGTTCGGATTCCGTTACTGATGCCTCGGCCTCCATATCGTCAGTGTCCTTTGAAGTAACAGATGCTCCAACACTGTTCTCTGACCATGAGGCGTTCGGGATCGTGCATACGAGTAAGGATCTTCTGACAGAGATAGTCAAGGAGAATAAGGGCGATATTTCGTATGAAATAGGAGATTTGCCACTCGTTGCATACTACACGGGGAAGAGAGAACTATTTCATGCAGAATGCGCAAACTTTGGAGTATCCGGATGGCACGGCATCGGATGGGTAGCTTCTGTCGCAGGAGGCGTGAGGATCAACAGCACTCCTCACATAGGGGTCACATTCAAGGATCCGGTTCGTGTCTCGGAAATGACGAAATCTGTAAACGTAGTGGTCCAATTTCTGGAGGCGATGGTCGGTAGCGTACAGAATGTGGGCGAGATGCATGTGACTGGTCCAATCGGAGGCGAGGACCATGTCGTCGAGTTGCATGACAATACACGTATCCGACATGAGATTACTCGTGATGTGCGAGGCAGAATCCCATTCGATGATCTCATAAAACCCGTTCAGCAGCGGGGGGACTTCGAGAGCGTATTGACGCAATGGATGAGTCGAGACGCGAGTTGGAGCGATGCCCGTTGGCGAGTCTTGATGGGATGGAGACCACCGATACGCTATGGCCCGGATCGTTTGATCAGGGCAGCCAACGCCTTCGATCTTGTTCCCACGGCGGGCGTTGATGAGCGGCGAGAGTTGCCAAGCGCGATTGCGATCGTGGTCCAAGAGACGAGAGCTAAGTTCCGCGCATTGGATCCCTCTTGGGAGAGGACCCAGGTACTTAACGCCTTAGGGAGACTGAAGCATCTGTCGCTGAAGAACAAGGTCGCGCGGAGAGCAGAAATAGTGAATGGTTTGATTGGTGACAATCTCACAGATCTTGTAACGGTCTCAAACAGGGCAATTGACCTGCGAAATGTATACGTTCACGGCCCGTCTGGGCGCCCGAGTGACGAAGTACTCGAGCAATTCGTTCCGTTCCTGACAAACACCCTTGAGTTCATATTTGTTGTGTCGGATCTTGTCGAGTGCGGCTGGTCGTTCCGTGACTGGTATTTCGGGAGAAGACTGCGTGGGCACCCGTTTGGCCTCTACATTCGAGACTATGCGTATTGGCAGAGGCAGCTTGAAGCCGCAGTCAGCACTTCGCGATAACGTGAGCCGGACAGACGGCACATTCGGCGCCCCCCGAGTAGGTGGCACTAGATCACGGAAAATGGTGGCAGAAAGTGTGAGCGTGCAGCCGACCAATCTGGCCAGAGGGCGATGCCGAGCTCGGGTCGTCCGGCTCCCGACTTGTGGACCGCCAGAAGATCGAGGTAGAAGCCGAACCCGCCCGGACGTTTGCTCCCATCCAGCGGATCGGCCGCCGGCAGGGGTGGTACTTCGCGACCTGGCTCTGGGTTCTGCGGGGTTTCCTCGACCTGCTGGCGGGCGGCGTAGGGATGCGGCGGGGCCGCCGGCCTCCGGTGAAACTCCGGGCAGGAGACCCGCTCGACTTCTGGCACGTGGAGGCATGGGAGAAAGATCATCGCCTCCGGCTCCAGACGGAGATGAAGGTGCCGGGCCGGGCCGGGCTCCAGTTCGAGGTGGAGCCGACCGCTGGCTGCAGCCGGATCACCCGGACGGCGGTGTTCGACCCCTTGGGGCTGAGTGGGCTTCTCTATTGGTACGGGCTCTACCCGATCCACCGGCTGATCTTCCGGCGGATGCTCCAGGGGGTGGCGGCGCGAGTGAAATCACTTGATCCACCGCTGTCGCACTGACGCGCCGTCCCATGGGCGGGTAATTGGGTTCGTTCGACGGGGGATCAATGCAAGAATGTGCGATTGCTTTCCGCAACCAGTGGGCGGTCGACACGAGAAGAAGCGGGACGCGTTGTTGACCGTCGAACTCGGGACAAGGGTCCCGGACGACGCTCGACCAAACAGCGAAAGGAACCGCAGTGAGGTATCGATTGGACGAGTCCGACAGGACGCTGGATATAGATGACAATGGCACGTGGCATATTGGTCCTGGCAGGACCAAGGTCGTGTTGGAACTGGGATTTGGGCAGCTAGATTTGCAGCCCGGGGCTGGCCAAGTCGTTGTGAACGGGGGGCATGGCCAGATCATCGTTCATCCGAGCGAGGGTCAAGTAGTTCTGTTTGCTGGTAGAGGTCAGATAATCCTCGACGGCGAGAAGATCCACGATGGTCAAGAATGACCTCACGTCATGAGTCGGTTCCCGTGCCTGCTCGCCGCCGTCCTCGCCCTCGTCGGCGTGCCTGGCGCCGCCCAAGAGCCGCGTATCGTCATAGGTCCCGACTACCTCGTCAGCCGGGACGGTGACCGGCCCCACGTGGAGATCATGGCGGCGGCCAACCCGCGCGATCCGCGGAACCTGCTGGCCGGGGCCATCACCTTCACCCGTCCCGACGGCGGGGCCGCGACCAAGGCGTACGTGAGCTTCGACGGCGGGACCCAGTGGGAAGACATCACCTTCCCGGAGCAGAAGGAGTCCGGTGGGGGCGACCCACAGGTCGCCTTCACCGCGGTGGGCACCGCGATCTTCGCCACCCTCGCCACCCGGGCGGACGAGACCGGGCGGACGCGGGCGTTCCTGCACGCCTACCGCTCCGAGGACGGGGGACGGACCTGGTCGGCGCCCCACGACCTCGGAGCCTCGTACGACCACCCCATGCTGGCGGCCGACCAGACGGCGGGACCCTTTGCGGGACGTCTCTACATGAGCGTCCTCTACGGGCGTGAGTACAACCTCGGCGTCTTCCGCTCGGAAGACGACGGCAGAAGCTGGATCGGCCCGGTGAAGTTCCTGGACGACGGCGGGGAGCGGGGGCTGAACGTGGACCCGCTGCTGGTGCTTCACGACGGGACGATCATGGTCCCGTTCGTGGACTTCCCGTCCAACCCCGAGCAGACCGCCGGTTGGACCGAATCGCGCATCTGGACGGTGGTCTCGTCCGACGGCGGGGTGACCTTCTCCGAGCCGAAGCCGGGCCCGGTGAAGATGACGGGCGACGAGGTGCGCGAGGCGAGGGAGGGGACCGAGCGCTTCCGGGGCGGTTCCTGGACCATGCTCGCGGCGGACCGCAGCGAGCGCTTTCGGGACCGCGCCTATGCGGTGTGGTCCGGCTACTCGGCGGGGCTGCCGCGCATCGTGATCTCGTGGACCGACGACCGCGGCTCCTCGTGGAGCGATCCGCGGCCCGTCGCGGCACCGGGTCCGGACACCCAGCAGTTCCAGCCCGCGGTCGCCGTCAACCGGGACGGCGTGCTGGGGGTGAGCTGGTACGACACCCGGCAGGCGCCGTCGCGGTTCGCTTTCCACCAGTACTTCGCGGCCTCCTTCGACGGCGGGGAGACGTTCACCGCGCCGCACCGGGTTTCGGGAGCGCTCTCCGAGCCCCTGGGGTCCGGGAATCTGGTGCCCGCGCCGATCACCTTCAGCGGACCGGAGGGAGAGCTGCGGGTCGCCCTGATCTCGGCGGCGTCGCGCTGGGTGACCGGCGGCGACTACATGGGCCTCACCACCTCGGCAGACGGACACTTCCATCCGGTCTGGGCCGATGCGCGGTCGGGGACGTATCAGGTGTACACCGCGGCGGTGCGGATCGAGTACGGGCCACCCGCGCCGCCGCCGGTGCTCGGGGAGCCGGTGGACGTCACCGGGCGGATCGAACTGGTGAACGATCCCGGCAGCTACGACGCCGAGACGGGGGTGGCCGAAATGTGGATCCGGTTACGGAACGCGTCGGGCGCTCCCGTTGCGGGGCCGATCGAGGTGGAGATCCGCAAGTTCGGGAGTGGCATGGGGGACACGTTTTCGGAGTTGGCCCCGGAGGTGCTGAACGCGGACAACGGGGTGCGCGGGAGCGGCGCGGTTTTCCGCTACGACGAGGTACTCGGGAGCGACGGCGTGCTGCCTCCCGGTGGCGTGAGCGGGGCGATTCGCTGGCGTCTCAAGCTGGTGGAGCCGATCCGGATTCCCGATCTGCATCTCTACATCACGGCGCGGGAGGTCATGGGGTCGCCGTAGGGCTCGGTTTCCGAGCTTCGCCTGCCGCTCGGCAGGCGGTAGGTCATGAAACGGCTGGGAGCGCCGGCTTCAGCCGGCACCGCGGGCCGAAGGCCCGCGGATGTCCTGCCGCCGTTCGGGGTGATGGACCGAGAGCCGAACGCCATTGCGCGGCGCGCTTCGTCCAGTCCGCTGCGCTCCGCGCAGCGGGTGCCGGCTGAAGCCGGCGCTCCAGGCCGGCGCGCCACGCGGGGGGAGTGGAGCTACGTGACTTCGCCCGCCGTTGGCGGGCGGTGCCGGCTGAAGCCGGCGCTCCAAGCTGGCGCGCCACGCGGGGGAGTGGCGATACGCGATCCGCCCGCCTTCGGCGGGCTGTGCCGGTCTGAAGACCGGCGCTCCCGGCTGTTACGCGACGATGAGGGGACGGAGGGCCTTGAGGCCGGCGAGGGCGCGCTCGACGTGTTCGGCGGTGTTGTAGAGGTGGGGGGAGAGGCGGAAACCGCCGGAGGTGGAGCCGGCGATGCCGTGCTCGTCGTACATCCGGGAGAAGACCTCGCGGCGGGATTCGGGGGGGACCTCGACGATGACCACGCCGGCGGAGAGGGCGTCTTCCATGGGTGTGACGAGCGGGATTCCGTGCTCCTGGAGGCCCTGCTTGAGGCGGCGGGCGAGGTCCATCATCCGTTCTTCCACCCGGTCGGGGCCGATCTCGCCGTGGAACTCGGCGGTGGTGCCCATGGCGGCGAGGCAGGCGTCGTCGCGCTGGCCCATGGACTCGAACTTCCGGGCGCCGCTCGGGTCGGGGTCGGCGTCGCCGCCCCAGCCGGGGGCGACTTCCGAGGGCCAGAGCCCGGGGATGCTCTCGCTGCGCACCACGAGGACTCCGCATTCCTTGGGGCCGCAGAACCACTTGTGGGAGCTGCTGGTGAAGGTGTCGGCGCCGATCGCCGGGACGTCCACCGCGAGGCCGCCGAAGCTCTGCGCGCCGTCCACGTGGACATGGATGCCCCGCTCGTGGGCGGCGTCGGCGATCCGGCGCACCGGAAGGTGGATTCCGGAGACGTTCGAGACGTGGGTGATCGCCACCACCCTGGTGTTCGCGCCGAGGGCCTCGACGAAGGGGGCGGCCAGGTCTTCCGCTCCCGCCGGCGCCTGCGGAACGGACACCCGGCGGACCGTGAAACCGTAGCGGGCGGCGCGGACGTCCCAGGCCACGTTGTTCGTCGGATGGTTCTGGTCCCAGAGCAGGACCTCGTCGCCCTCTCCGAGCACCAGGCCGGCGTTCACGATGTTGTTCGCCTCGCTGGTGTTGCGGACCAGCGCCAGCTCGTCGGCCGTCACCCCGAGCTGCGCCGCGACCTTCTCCCGCGCCGACTCCCGCAGGTCCGAGAACTTCCCCCGGTTCTGGAAGGAGCAGTCGTGATCAATGTCGCGGGTCAACTCGCTCACCCGGTCGGCCACCGACCGCGGGGAGGGACAGAGGTTCGCCGCGTTCATCGGCACCCTGTCCTCTTCGAAGGGGAACTCCCACCGCACCATCCGGAACAGCGCCTCGTCGTCGGCGGCAGCGGCCCGGAGGGCCGGGAAGGCGGCCGGAACGGCGGCCGTGGTGCGCAGGAATGCGCGCCGGGATACGGCATTCGAGAAGGACTTCGTCATGGCGGGCGCCTCCGAGCCCACAACTCTACCGGGTTCGCGGGGGCGAGGCGGAGACGAGGTCTCCGGGCTGCCGGGCGCTGCCGTGGGTGATGACCGAGCGGAACAGGACCGGGCAGATGAGCGAGGTGACCGCGGCGATCATCACCGCGATCGCCCGGTCGGTCTGGTCGAGGAGCCCGAGTTCGAGGCCGACGGTGGCGACGGCGATCACGAGGCTCAGCCGGGCCGAGAGCAGGAATCCGGTGGCGGTGGCGGCCCTGAGCGAGAAACCCCAGAACACGAAGAGCAGGGACGGCAGGAACTTGACGAGGAACGCCACGCCGATGATGACCCCGGCGCGCGCGAGCGCGTCGGGGTTCAGGAGCGCCCCCACCTCGAAACGGAGGCCGACGTTGATGAAGAAGATGGGGATCAGGAAGCCCCAGGAGATCCCGGAGAGCTGGTGGCGGAGCCCTTCCGGCGGCTGGAAGAGCAGCGCGAAGACCCCTCCCGCCAGGAAGGCCGCCAGGATCGGCTCCACGTCCAGGACGGTGGACAGGCCCACGAAGATGAGCAGCAGGGCGAGCGCGCCGCGAATCCCCATCTCGTCGGGATCGTCCTTGCGGAACAGCCGGGACACGCGGAGTGGATGCCACCAGAGCACCAGCTTCATGACCCGGAGCACGACCACCACCGCGACCAGCAGCAGCGGCCCGTTGATCAGCTCGATCCCCCAGCCGTCCCTCGCCCAGATGGTGATCTCGGCGACCAGCAGCAGGGTCACCAGGTCGGCGATCACCGCGGAGACCAGGATCGCCTGTCCGAGGCTCTCGGTGGTGATTCCGGCGCTCCTCAGGCTCGGCAGCACGAGGGCCGCCGAGGTGGTCGCGAGCAGCGGGGCGTAGAAGACCGGCAGGTCGAGCCACACCGTGGCCAGGAAGGAGAGCGCCAGGGTGCCGGCGAAGACCACGAGCGCCTGCCCGATGGGTCCCGCGCCGCCCCGCCGCAGCGCCCGGAAATCAACCTCGAAACCGGCGAGGAACATCAGCATCAGGAGCCCGAGCGTCCCGATCTGGTCCAGCAGTTCGGTGCCCTGCACCAGCCCGAGGACCGGGCCGACGAGGACCCCGAAGAGGATCTCGACGACCACCGCGGGCGCCCGCAGCCAGGAGGCCACCGGCGGCAGCAGGAAGGCGGCGATCCCCACGATCACCAGCGCGCCGGAGCCGTCCATCAGTGGGTACCGAGCGCCGCGGCCGCCGCCAGCGCCAGCGCCCCGGTGGCGCGCACCAGCTCCTCGACCGGGCAGTGCTCGTCCGGCCGGTGCGCCAGTTCGAGAATCCCCGGCCCGTAGGCGACGCAGTCGGGCACCCCGGCGATCCGGGCGACGTGCTTGTGGTCGTAGGTCCCGGGGCTCGCCACCTCCTCGACCTCGACGCCGAGCGCGCCCCGCACCCCGTAGCGCACCGCCTCGGTGGCGAGGGACCCGGCCGGTGTCCGCACCGGTTCGACCGTGAGCAGCTCCTCGATCCGGTAGCGGCGGCCGGCCTCCCGGTCCGCGCAGGTGGCCACGCGGCGGGCCACCTCTTCCCGCACCGCTTCGAGTCCTTCCTCGGGCAGGAACCGGCGGTCCACCACCAGTTCGGCCCGGTCGGGAACCTGGGGGCTTTCGGTTCCGGCCCCGGCCTGTCCGCCCCGGATGCTGTTCACGTTGACCGTGGCCACGCGCGCCCCTTCGGGGACCACGGGAAGGGCGGTGCGCCGGGCGGCCAGCTCCGGGACCCATTCGTTCCGGATCTCCTCGAGCAGCGGCGCGAGGTCGGTGATCGCGTTCCGGCCCAGGAACGGCATGCTGCCGTGGGCGACCTCGCCTTCGGCGACGACCCGGAACCAGTACACCCCGCGGTGTCCCACGCACACCCGGCGCGAGCCGAAGGGCTCCGGAATGATCACCGCGTCGGTGTCGCGGGCGATCGCTCCGGACTCGGCCAGCCACGCGACGCCCGCCTGTCCCCCGGTCTCCTCGTCGGCGGTCCCCGAGATCTCCAGGGTGCCGCCGAGCCGGGCGCCCGCCCGCTGGAGGACGATCGCGGCGAAGAACGCCGCCGCGATGCCTCCCTTCATGTCGCTTGCCCCGCGGCCCCAGACGGCGCCGTCGCGCACTTCACCCGAGAACGGGTCGGTGGTCCAGCCGGAGCCCGCGGGGACCACGTCGAGGTGTCCGTTCAGGTGGAGCCGCGGGCCGCCCTCCCCCAGCGGACTCTCGAGCCGGCCGATGACGTTCTGCCGGGGATACGCGGCGGAACCGGGCGGGCAGGCCGACGCGGGGGGATCGTCGAAAGTCACCTCGAAACCGGCGGCGGCGAGCCGGTCCCCGAGGAGGGCGGCGCATTCGCGGTAGTTCTCGCCCGGGGGATTCACGGTCGGGATCCGGATCAGGTCGCCGCAGAAGGCGGCGATCTCCGCCCGGGCCGCTTCGGCCTGGCGAAGGATCCGCGCTTCGAGGCCGTTGGCGACCGGATGGAGTGGCATCGAGCCCGAGGATACCGCCCGGGGAACGGCTGACCGTTGTCCTGACTTGACGGACTCCTATTATTTCGATAATATTGGAAATATGGAAACGATAGCGATGTACCCCATCGTCAGCGCGCCGGGACCGCCGTGCGCACTGACCCGGGAGAGCCGCTTTGACATCTTCCGCCGCCTGGTCCGCAGCCGCCCGGACGGACTCGCGGCGGGGAATACCGCCCGGCACTGCAAGTTGTCGGCGCCGACCTGCTCGCTCCACCTCAAGGAGCTCGACGGGGGTGGGCTGCTGAACTGCTGCCGCCACGACAGGTCTCAGATCTATCCGGTGAACTTCCGGGCGGTCCGGGCCCTGCTCGGTGATCTGACGGAGCACTGCTGCTCCGAAGACGCGTGCGACGACGAGGGGCCGCAGGTTCCGCCCGGACAGGTGCGCGGTGTGCGTCCGGAGGCGTCCCGACCGGCCCCGGCGAACCGGGGTTGACTTCCGGTATTCATTTCAATACTATTGGAAATATGGAAACGACGGCAGCCTATTCCACGGGCGAGGCGCTGGAGATGCTCGGCGCCCTCTCCCAGGAGAGCCGCCTCGACATCTTCCGCCTGCTGGTCCAGAGCGGGCCGGACGGACTCGCCGCCGGCGCCATCGCCAGGCACTGTCAACTGCCGGCGCCGACCTGCTCGTTCCATCTGAAGGAACTCAAGAAGGGCGGGCTCCTCAAATGCTGCCGCCGCGGCCGATCCCAGATCTACAGCGTGAACCTGCGGGGGATCCGGGATCTGCTCGACTATCTGACGGAGCATTGCTGCACCGAGGACTGCGACCACGAGGCGCCGAACCGCGCCGACGGCCGGCAGCCGGAGGCGGCGTGAACACTTTGCGACGGGCTCTGCTTGGGGTGGACAAATAACGAAGGTCCGGGGGCGGGTTGGCCGCTCCCGGTGGTGAGGCAGGGAGTTCCCATCACGAGAACGAAGCCGGAGTCCATGGAGGTGCGCCCCGGCTCGCGCGGCCGCGCCGCTTAGAATCAAGGCCGTTCTGTTCCTCCGGCGAGCCTCGGCATCCCTGCTGCTCCTCGCTCTGGGGACCGGCCCGCTTCGTGGACACGCCGGGGAGGCCAGGCAGCGGCAAGCCGTCCCTCCTGGCGCCGATCCCGGCCTCGTGGCGGTTTCCGGCATCGAGGTGGGCCACCATGAACTGGACGGCCTCCCCACCGGCTGCACGGTCGTCCTGGCGCGGGAGGGGGCGGTTGCCGGGGTGGACGTCCGGGGTTCCGCTCCCGGGACCCGCGAGACCGATCTGCTCGATCCCGAGAACACCGTGGAGCGCGTGCAAGCGGTGGTGCTGTCGGGGGGCAGCGCCTTCGGGCTCGCCGCCGCCGACGGCGCGGTGCGCTTTCTGGAGGAGGCCGGGATCGGCTATCCGGTGGGCCCCTTCCGGGTGCCGATCGTCCCGGCGGCGATCCTCTTCGATCTCGGAGTCCAGGGGCCGGGGGCCGTCCGTCCGGGCGCCGACTGCGGCTACCGGGCCGCGGCCGCCGCAGGTCCGGACCCGGTGCGGCGCGGTAACGCGGGGGCCGGGGCGGGGGCCACCGTCGGCAAGAGCCGCGGTCCGGCCCGGGCGATGAAGGGCGGGATCGGCTCGGCCGCGCTGCGTTTTCCGGACGGCCTGGTGGTGGCGGCGCTCATCGCGGTGAACGCGGTGGGCGACGTGGTGGACCCCGCGGACGGAAGCGTGGTGGCCGGGGTTCGCGACGACGAGGGGAACCTCGCGGACGCGCGCCGGCTGCTGCTCGAACCGCGCTCCGGCCCGCCCGCCGGTCCCGCGGCGGCGGGCGCGGGGCCTTCCTTCGGAGCCAACACCACCATCGGCGTGGTGGCGGTGAACGCCCCGCTCACCAAGGCGGAGGCGAATAAGGTGGCCGAGATGGCGCACGACGGCCTGGCGCGCACCATCTATCCCGTGCATACCCCCTCGGACGGGGACGCGCTGTTCGCGCTCTCCACGGGGCGCGGACCGGCGGCGCGGGTCGGCCGGGTCGGGGCGCTGGCCGCCGAGGCGGTGGCGCGGGCGGTCCTCGATGCGGTCCGCTCGGCGGAGTCGCTTCCCGGATACCCTGCGGTCGGGGACCTTCCGGCGCCGCCGGAGCCCCGGGACCGCTGAGTCGGGCGGCCGTGTCCCCGCATCTCGTCGTCCTCGCGGCGTACTCGGGCCTGCTGATCGCCGTCGGCTGGTACGTCTCCCGCAAGGCGCGCTCCGCCGAGGGGTTCTTCGTGGCGGGCCGCCGTCTGCCCGCGCGGCTGATCTTCGCTACGGTGCTGGCCGCGAACATCGGGGCCGGTTCCACGATCGGCGCGGCGGCGCTCGGCTACGAGCACGGGCTGGCCGCCTTCTGGTGGGTCGGGGCGGCGGGTCTCGGAACCCTGCTGCTCGCCGGCTGGCTGGGACCGCGGATGTGGCGGGTGGCGTCCGAAGCCCGCCTGCGGACGGTGGGCGATTTCCTCGAGCTGCGCTACGGCGCGGGGGTGCGGGTCGCCCTCACCGGCCTGCTGCTGGTGGCCACCCTCTTCGTCCTCGCCGCCCAGTTGCTCGCCGCGGGAGTGCTCATCGAGGGCGCGGCGGGGATTCCGCTGCCGCTCGCGATCCTCGCCGCGGCGGCGGTGATGACGGCCTACTTCGCGGTCGGCGGTCTCCAGAGCGCGGCTTCGGTCAACTTCGTGCAACTCGGCGTGCTGCTCGCCGGCCTCGGCCTCGCGGTGCCCTACGCGCTGGCCGCCGCCGGAGGAGGCGGGGGAATCCGGGGGAGTCTCGGGGAGGGCGCGCTGGATGTCTTCGGCAGCGCCTCGCTCGCGTTCGGCTACACCGCGCTGCTGGTCCCGGCCTTCCTCGTCTCGCCCGGGATCCTGCAGAAGCTGTTCGGGGCCCGCGACGAGAGCGCCGTCCGGCGCGGCCTCACCGCCGCCGGCATCGTGCTGCTCGCCTTCGCGGCGGCGCCGCCGCTACTCGGGGCGGCGGCCGCGGTGCTCCATCCGGGACTCGCCCACCCCGACGCCGCCCTCCCCGCGCTGCTGATCGAATCGCTGCCCCTGTGGCTTGGGTGCTTCGCGGTCGCGGCGCTGTTCTCGGCCGAGGTGTCGAGCGCCGACGCGGTGCTGTTCATGCTCTCCACGTCGCTGTCACGGGATGTCTTCCATCGTTTCCTGCGGCCGGACGCGGATGACCGCACCGTCCTGCGGGTGGCGCGCGGCGCCGCGGTGGCTTCCGGGCTGGCGGGCGTGGTCATCGCGATCCTCGCCCAGGGCGTGATCGCTTCGCTGACCGTCTTCTATTCCGTGCTCGGGGTTTCGCTCTTCGTGCCGGTGGTCGTCGGCCTCCATCGCTGGCGGCCTCCGGCGCGCGCCATCCTGAGCGGCGCCGCCGTCGGGGTGCTGTTCTTCCTGCTCGCGCCCCCGGACGGTCTCCTGCCGCCGCCGCTGGTGGGTATCGCGGCGTCGGCCGTGGTGGTGTCCCTCCACCTGCGGACCGCCGGACGCTGACCGGAGCCGCGGCCCTTGGTCTCCGGGAGTCCGGGCCGGGAACGGAATACCGCCGACGTGGTGGTCGTCGGGGCCGGGCTCGCCGGCTTGCAGTGCGCCCGGCTGGTCGCCGAGGCGGGGCTCGACGTGGTGCTCCTCGACCGGAAGGAGGATGTCGGGGAACGGGTGCACACCACCGGGATCTTCGTCCGCAAGTCGTTCGAGGACTTCCCGCTGCCGCCGTCCTGCCTGGGTCCGCCGGTCCGCCGGGCGGTGCTCTATTCGCCGGCGCGGCGCGCCCTGGCGCTGTCGAGCCGCCACGACGAGTTCCGGGTGGGCCGGATGGCGGCGCTCTACCGCGAGCTGCTCGGCCGCTGTCTCGAGTCGGGGGTCCGCTTCGTCTCCGGCGCCCGCTATCGGGGCGCCCGTCGGGTGGGGAGGGGGATCGTCGCCGAGGTGGAACGCCGGGGACGGTCCCTGAGCTGGGAGACCCGCCTTCTGGTGGGCGCCGACGGTGCGAATTCCCAGGTGGCCCGCGACCTCGGACTCGATTCCAACTCCGAGTGGCTGGTGGGGCTGGAGTCGGTCCACGGCGGGGTGCCGCTCGCGGAGGGGGCGGCGCTGCACTGCTTTCTGGACCCCCGCATCGCGCCCGGGTATCTCGCCTGGGTGGTCCAGGACGGCGAGGAGACCCACGTGGGGGTGGGCGGCTATCCGGACCGGTTCGATCCCCAGGCCGCGCTCCGGGAGTTCACCGCCAGTCTCGACGGGCGCTTCGCGCTCGACGAGGGACGGCTGCTCGAACAGCGCGGCGGTCGGATCCCGGTGAACGGCGTGCTGCGCCGCATCGGCACGGACGCGGGGCTGCTGGTCGGGGACGCCGCGGGCGCGGTCTCGCCACTGACCGCCGGCGGTTTCGACGCCTGCCTGCGGCTCTCCCGGCAGGCGGCGGAGGTCATCGGGCGCCGCTTCCAGACCGGCGACCCCGCCGTCCTCGCCTCCTATTCGGGAAAGAAGCGCCGAGCCCGGTTCCTCTCCCGCCGCTGGATGCGCGCGCTGCTGTCGGGGATCCGGAGTCCGGTGGCGATGGAGGCGGCCTGCCTGCTCCTCCGCCACCCGCCCTTGCGGAATCTGGCGTGGCAGGTCTTCTTCCGCCGCCGCTCCTTCCCGGACATGGACTGATACATGACGCGCCGTCTGGGAACGCCGGTCTCCAGACCGGCACGCGCGGCGCTCCGCACCGCGCCCGACGTAACCTCCATCCCCAACTGGCGCGCCAGCGGTCCCCACGCTCGACCGCCCCGGGCCATAATCCGCGCGCCGTGATCGCCTCCACCTCCCCCTTCTCGCTCGCCGGGATGGATGTCGTGGTGATCGGCGGCGGGTCCGGGATCGGCGAAGCGAGCGCCCGGCTGGCCGCCCGCTCCGGCGCCCGGGTGGTGGTCGCCGACCGGGACGAAGCCGCCGCCGACCGGGTCGTCGCCGCCATCGCCGGGGGAGGTGGAACCGCCGTCGCCCGTTCGGTGGACATCCGCTCCGGGGAATCGGTCGAGGATCTGTTCCGACGGCTCGAATCGGAGGGATTCCGTCCCCGGGGACTCGTCTCCACTCCGGGCGTGAACGTCCGGAAGCGCCTCGCCGATACGAACGAGGAAGAGTTCGAGCGGGTCGTCTCCCTGAACCTGAAAGGGACCTTCCACGCCCTCCGCCACGGGGCGGCCAGCCTCGCGCGCTCCGGCGGCGGCGGGATCGTGCTGCTCTCCTCGATCCGCTCCCAGGTGGTGGAAGCGGGGCAGGGGGTCTACGCGGCCACCAAGGCGGGCATCGTGCAGCTCGCCCGCACCGCGGCGGCGGAATGGGCCGCTTCGGGGGTCCGGGTGAACGCCCTCGCCCCGGGCGTCGTCGAGACCCCGCTGACCGCCCAGATCGAGAAGCGGCCCGACTGGAAACAGGCGTACACCGACAAGACCCTGCTCGGGCGCTGGGCGACCGCGGAAGAGATGGCCGCGCCGACGGTGTTCCTCCTGTCCCCGGCGGCGAGCTACGTCACCGGCTCGGTGCTCTTTGCCGACGGCGGCTGGACGGCGGTGGACGGCCGGTTCGATCCGCTCTGAGCGGCGGGCAGGTGTCTGTTCCAGAGCCTGGCGGCCCGAGCCTGGGGCGAACGCGGGATCGGCGGGTCCAGGTCGCCGGCGCCATCCGGGAGGGGGTGGGGTTGCGCCGTGCGCGGCGCGGAGCGCCGCGGTGCCGGTCTGGAGACCGGCGTTCCAAGGCGTACGGGCCACCTCCGGTGTTGGCTCCGCGCCGAGATCGGAGCGGCGGTTTCCGGGTTGGGTTGGGTCGCGCTCCGCATGGCGCGACCGCAACCGCCCTCACGGCAACCGTCGCGCCCAGCGCGGCGGGACCGCGTCTCGTTGAGCACCGGATCGCGTACCGGCTTGGAACGCCGGTCTCCAGACCGGCACCGCCGCGCTCCGCGCGGCGACCCGTGTGCGGCCCCTCGGCAGTTCCCTCACGGAGAGCCGTCGCCCGCACCGCTCCCGGTGACCACCTCCCGCATCAGGTCCGGTACCCCGATCGCCTCGACATCGTTCTTCATCCCGAATCGGTCGCTGCCCGGGTAGGCGACGAACCTCCGCGACGGACGGATGTCCGCGGAGGCGTCCGAAAAGCCCCGCTCGAGTTCGCATCGGCATCAAGGAGCCGGTCTCGAGTCCTGGCGCCCCGGAGCTGATCACTCCCCTGCTGCGTTGCGGGGGATTCCCTACACTTCCGGGCCATGTGGCGGTTTCGTTGGCCCCGCAGCCTGGGAGCTGCCTTCCTGTTGATTGCCCTCGCTGGTGCGGCGTTCGCCCAGCCGACCGGCCCGGGGCAGGGGCGGGCGGCCGAGGCCTGGCACTGGATCCAGAAGCTCCAGACGACCGGATCGGTGCTGCACGTCACCGCGCACCCGGATGACGAGAACGGAGCGCTGCTGGCGCTGCTGAGCCGCGGACACGGCGTCCGGACCGCGCTCCTCAGCCTCACCCGGGGCGAGGCGGGCGCCAACGCCATCGGGCCGGAACTCTTTGACGGCTTGGGTCTCATCCGGGCCGCCGAGCTGGAAGTCGCCGGGAACTGGTACGGACTCGACCAGATCTACTACTCCGCGCTCGCCGACTACGGCTACTCGAAGAACCTGGAGGAGGCGCTCCGCTCCTGGGACGAGGAGGCCGCGGCGGCCGACGTCGTGGAGGTCATCCGCCGGGAGCGGCCGATGGTCGTCCTCGCCCGGTTCACCGGGGACCCGCGGGACGGGCACGGCCAGCACCAGTTCGCCGGTCGGATCGCGGCGCGCGGCTTCGACGGCGCCCCGGACATGGAGGCGTTTCCCGCCCGCGAGGGGCGGCGGCCGCACCTGCCGTTTGCTTTCTTCCAGCGGGCGCGCGACGAGGAGGGGGCCTTCGAGATCGCTGTCGCGGGCTCCCGGCCGTGGCTCTCCCGTTCCTTCGCCGAGCTGAACGCGATCGGGCTCTCCTACCAGCGCTCGCAGACCCGCGGGGTGGTCCGGCCCGTCACCGGACGCGGCCCGGCGCGGTTGGTGCGCGCCGACGGCGATCCGGGCGCCGAGAACGACCTCCTGGCGATGCTCGGCCCGGAACGGGCCTCGCTCTCCGCCCGCTTCGGTCCCGTCGTGCCGGCCCGGCTCCTGGCGGTGCTGGAGCGCCTGGATGTGCACTTCGGGGCGGTTGCCGCCGATTTCGACTGGGCCGCCCCCGAAGCGAGCCTGTCGCGGCTCGGCTCGGCGCTCGCCGAAGCCCGGGAACTGCTCTCCGAGCGGTCGCCGTCCGGGTTCTTCGACGTCCGGCACGAGCTGGAGCGGAAGGAAGAACAGCTCGTCGCGGCGATCCGGGCCGCCGCGGGGGTCTCCTTCGAGGCCCTGGCCAGCGAACCGGCCGCGGAGAGCGGTGGATTGCCCTTCGCGCCGCCCCCGGCGTTCGGCCCGGCCGTGCCCGGCCAGCGGTTCGAGGTCCGGGTGAGCGCCGCCGCGCTCGCGCCGGCGCGGGTCGCCGGGGTTTCGCTCGACGTTCCCGGCGAAGTCAGGCCCGTGGACACGGAGGAAGGGACCTACCGGTTCGTCGTGACCCTCGCCGCGGACGCCCCGGTGCTCCAGCCCCACGTCGAACGATCCGGGCTCGGCGAGAGCCGCTACCGGGCGAACGGCGACTGGACGCTCGGCGCCCCGCCGCCGGCCCTGACGGCCACTCTCGACCTGGAGATTCCCGCGGGCGCCGGAGGCGAGACGGTCACCGTCGCGCTGACCGCCCCGGTGGAGCGCTTCGAACCGAATCTCCCCTACGGCTACGAGCGGCGCGAACTGGAGATCCTGCCACCGGTCTCGGTCGCCTTCGATCCGGGTTTCGCGGCTTTTCCTTCCGGAGCGGACACCGCCGCCTTCGAAGCCGGTCTGACGGTCACCGGGAACCAGGCCGGCGAATTCCGGGTGGGCCTGGAGCTGCCGGATGGCTTCCGGGCGGAACCCGCCGGGAGCACCGTCGCCTTCGACCGGGCCGGCGAGGAGTCGAGCGTCCGCTTCACGGTCCACGCGGACGGGGTGGCGGCGGGCGCCTACGAGATCACGGCGAACGTGGTCGGAGGCTCGGGTGAGCCGGCGGCTGCAACCTCATACCGGCGCATCGCGCACCGGGACCTGCCGCTGCGCTACCTGGTGCGCCCCGCCTCGCTCCGGGTTGCCGGCGTCGAACTGGCGATGCCGGAGGGACTCCAGGTCGGCTACGTGGTGGGCGCCGGTGACGAGGTCCCCGCCGGAATCGAGGCGCTCGGGGCCGAGGTGACGCTGCTGGACGAGACGGCCCTCCTGAACGCGGACCTCGGCGGGTACGACGCGGTGGTGACCGGGACCCGGGCCTACGCGGTGCGGTCGGACCTCCTCCGCGCCAACCGCCGGCTGCTCGACTACGCGCGGGGCGGCGGTCACCTGGTCGTGCTCTACAACACGGACGAACTGGTCCCGGACCGGCACGCGCCCTATCCGGGCGTCCTGCCCCGGCGGTCCGAGGAGGTTTCCGAAGAGGACAGCCCGCTGACCATTCTGGCGCCGGATCATTCCCTGATGACCTGGCCGCACCGGATCGGCCCCGCCGATTTCGAGGGCTGGGTCGAACAGCGCGGCTCCAAATTCTGGAGCGAGTGGGATCCGGCCTACACCGCACTTTTCGAGACTCGGGACACCGGCCAGGAGCCCCAGCGGGGCGGGGCGCTCACTACCGAGGTCGGGGAGGGGCGCTACACCTACTTCGCCTACGCCCTCCACCGCCAGCTTCCAGAGGGGGTCCCGGGCGCGTTCCGCCTGCTCGGCAACCTGATCGCGGCGTCCCGCCGGCCGTGATAGCCGGCATCCGTCTCACTCCCCGATGACCGCCGAAGCCGCTCCGCTGGTGCGGCGTATCCGCCGGCCGGACTGGCCGGAGGAACGCGAGGTGGTGCTGGTCGGCACCGCCCACATCTCCCCGGACTCACTCCGGCTCGTGCGGGAAACCATCGAGCGCGAGCGGCCCGACGGGGTGTGCATCGAGCTGGACGACGCCCGCTACGAGGCGCTCATGGATCCGGCGGCCATCGAGCGCCTCGATCTCCGGCAGGTGGTCCGGGAGCGGAAGCTGCTGCCGCTGCTCGCCTCGGTGGCGCTCGGCGCCTGGCAGGCGCGGATGGGTCTCCGGCTCGGGGTGGAGCCGGGCGCCGAACTGAAGGAGGCGGCGCGCACCGCCGAGGAGGTGGACGCGGAAGTCCATCTCGTGGACCGGCAGGTCCGGACCACCCTCCTCAGGGTGTGGCGGCGGGCCGGCTTCCGGCAGCGGGTGAAGCTGCTCGCCAGCGGGCTCGAGTCGGGGAGCGCCGACGAGCCCACGAAAGAGGACATTGAGGAACTGCTTTCGGGGGACGTGGTCTCGCGGCTGGTGAACGAGTTGGGCGAGGCGTTCCCGACCCTGAAGGAGGTCGTCATTGACGAGCGGGACACCTGGATCGGGGAAGCGGTGAAGGCGGTTCCGGGAGGGCGGCTGGTGGTGGTGATCGGGGCGGGCCATCTCGACGGCGTCGAGCGGACGCTCCTCGCGGAGGAAGCGGTGTCCACCGCGCCGCTGGCCGAGATCCCGCCTCCGGGAAAGACCGGCCGCATCATCGGGTTCGCCATTCCGGCAATCATCCTGGGCGCGCTCGCCTGGACCTGGGCGGTGCGGGGGGCTGAGGCCGCCTCCGACGGAGCGCTCTTCTGGATCGCGGTGAACTCGATTCCGGCGGCGGTCGGCGCGGTGCTCGCGCTGGCGCATCCGCTCACCATCCTGGCGGCGTTCCTGTGCGCGCCGTTCACCAGTCTGACCCCGGTGGTGGGGACGGGCTACGTCACCGCGTTCGTGCAGGCGTGGGTGCGGCCTCCGCGGGTGTTCGAGTTGCGGGAGCTGAAGGCGGACGCGCTGGTTCCGCGGCGCTGGTTCCGGAACCGGGCGCTCCGGATCGCGCTGGCGCTGATCCTGCCGACGATCGGGAGTATCTTCGGGACGTTCGTGGGCGGGTCAAGGCTGATCAGCGGGGCGCTGGGGGGGTAGGGGAGCCCGCCGAGTCAGGTGGCGTAGCGCGTTCGCTCCGCTGCGGGGAGCGGTGCCGGTCTGGAGACCGGCGTTCCAAGCCGTTTGCGCGATGTGTGGGACGAGCGGATGCGCCGCGCGGCCCTGGGGGGAGCGGTGCCGCCCCCTGAAGATCGGCGCTCCCCGCCAACGGCCTGCCTGACACACAATCCCCCGTTCCGTGCCGCTGTCCACCACCGACCTGGTCACCTTCGTCCTGTTCCTCGGGGCGGTCATCTTCGTCTCGCTGCGGGCTTCGCGGGGGCGGCGGACGGCGGAGGGGTACTTCCTCGCGGGCCGGAATCTGGGCGGCTGGGCCATCGGGATGTCGCTGGTGGCGACCAACATCTCCACCGAGCACTTCGTGGGGATGTCCGGGTCGGCGGCGACCGACATAGGCCTCGCCATCGCCAGTTACGAGTGGACCGCGGCGGCGGCGCTCATCGTCATCGGCTGGTTCCTGCTGCCCCGCTACCTGAAGAGCGGCGTCTTCACGATGCCGGAGTTCCTCGAGCGCCGCTACGACCGGGGCGCCCGGACGATCCTCGCCGCGCTCCTGACCGCCGCCACCGTCTTCGTGGCGATGGCGACCGTGCTCTACGCCGGGGCGGTGGCGCTGAACGCGATCTTTCTGCTTCCGGAACTCCTCGGCGGATTCTTCGGCCTCTCGCCCGACGCCGCCGAACTGGCCGCCACCCTGCTCGGGGTGTGGGGCATCGGCCTGCTGGCCAGCGTGTACACGATCTACGGCGGGCTGCGGGCGGTGGTCTGGTCCGACTTCATCCAGGGGATCGCGATCCTGGCGGGCGGGGGGATGGTGCTCTGGCTCGGGTTCTCGGCGCTCGGCGGGGAGGACGGCGTGCTCGCCGGGGCGGCGCTGTTCCTCGCGGAGAACCGGGACCGGCTCCATACGGTGCTGCCCGCCGACCATCCGGAGGTCCCCTGGACCGCGGTGTTCGTGGGTGGGCTCTGGATCGCCCAGTTCTTCTACTGGGGGGTGAACCAGTTCATCATCCAGCGCACCCTGGCGGCCCGGAGCCTCGCCGAGGGGCAGCGGGGAACCATCTTCGGGGCGTGGCTCAAGATCCTGGTGCCGTTCCTGATCTGCTTCCCCGGGATCCTCGCGGTGCAGCTTTACGGGGACCAGATCGTCCACCCGGACCAGGCGTATCCGGTACTGGTCCGGGAGCTCCTGCCGCCCGCGCTCCGCGGGGTGCTGCTCGCTGCGCTGGCCGGCGCAATCATGAGTTCCTTCAACTCGATGCTGAACTCGGCTTCGACCATGTACGCGCTGGATGTCCACGGCCGGCTCTTCGGACGGCGGCCGTCGAGCGCAGCGGACGGGGAATCGTCGGTGCGCGTCGCGCGGGTGGCCTCGACGGTGTTCGTGGTCGCCGCCTGCCTCTGGGCGCCCCTGATCGGCGGGTTTCCCGGGGTGTTCCGCTACATCCAGACGGTCTGGGGGTTCGTGACTCCGGGCATCGTGGCGGTGTTCTTCGCCGGGGTGGTGTCGAAGCGGATTCCGGCGTTCGCCGCCCGCGCCGGCCTGCTGGCGGGGATTCCGATCTATGCGGTCCTGCGGCTGGCCTGGCCGGAGACGGCCTTCCTGCACCACATGGGGATCAGCTTCCTGATCCTGGTGGCGGGACTCGCGTTCGCCGCCTGGCGCTGGCCTCGTACCGAGGTTCCCGCACCCCCGGCCCCGGTGACGGGCGTGGACCTCACCCCGCTGCCGGGGGTGTACTGGAAGGGCGGGCTGGCGCTGGCGACGATCGCCGCGATCTACCTGATCTTTCCCTGATGGGGTCGCCCTACCACAGCGTTCGGACGTGACCGTATTTGCGGAGCTTCGCGTCCCGGGTGATCAGGACCGCCCCCTGGGTCCGGGCGGTGGCCGCGATGATCTGATCCGCCGGGTCGCCCGGCAGTGCCTCCGGCAAGCGGCAACTTTCCACCAGCACCGAGCGGCTCAGCGGGACGGTCTTGATTCCCGCCGGCTCCAGGGCGAGATCAAGCCAGTCGTCGAGGGGCTGGCCCAGTACCAGTTGCCTTTTCTCGACCTTCTTGGCGATCTCCCAGATCGAGATGGACGACAGCCAGAGGTTTCCTTCCGCGCGGCTCGTCTCGATCGCTTTCCGCGCTTGTGCGGAGAGGCGGTCGTCGTTTGTCACCCACCAGATCCACGCGTGGGTGTCAAGGACGATCGGCATCCCAGATCTCTCCCGTACCGTAGGGATCGCCGGTTTCCCGAAGCACACTCCCGGCGAGACTCCGCTTCCGGTTGGAGGGGATATACGGCATGAGTTGGGCTACCGGCTTTCCGCGTTTGGTGATGACCACCGGAGTGCGCGTCTTCGCCACCTCATCGAGCAGTTTGAGACAGGTGTCCTTGAATTTCCCGGCCGCGATGTGAGTCATGATCCAATTATAGCCATAGCAATATGGCTATGACCATTTATGGACTCGATTCGCCGGAACCCGGCCTTCCGCGCGGCTCCCTGCGCTCCGGCTTCAGGATCCAGCCGTCGCCCCGGCTCCCCTGCATCCGGACGCTCAGCGGGGCCTCGAGACGCAGGTGGCGGACGGGACCGTGTTCCCAGACAGCCGGTTGGGTGGCCAGCCAGTCCCAATCGAGGTGGCCGTCGCCGCGCTCGGGATTCACGGTGAAGTAGCCGATCCCGTTCGAGACGAGGTTCTCGAAGAAGTGGGTCCCCTGGGAAGGCGTGACCACCAGATCGCGGAATCCGGTCTCCACGATGACGCGGGCGCCGCTGACCTGCTCCCAGGTGACCGGAATCCCGAGGAAGCGGTCCCGGGACCCCCAGCGGCCCACCCCGACGAGCGCATAGGGACGGCCTTCCCGCTGGAGGCTGCGGTTGCAGCGGGCGACGTCCCGTGCGACCTCCCGGCTCTCCAGGCGGTCGTAGGTGTCCCGGTGGACCACCACCAGATCGTGCAGCCCCTCGATCTGTCCGTGGCCCAGCACCTGGGAACTCCGGCAGAGCACGCGGTCGCCGCTGGCGGCGGCCATTTCCTCCGCCGGGGGCGGTTCCCGCGCCGGCTGGAGGCGCCGCAACTGCACGAAACCGAACTCGCGCGGGCTTCCTCGCGGCACGGACAGGTTGGCGGCGAACTCCAGCTCCACGGGAGCGCGGCAGGCCTCCTCGCCGAGGTCCAGAAGTTCCGTGAGGATGGCCGCCAGCGGGAACAGGTCGGGCATCTTCAGCAGCGGGGCCAGGGTCAGGAACCGGCTCCCCGGCCGCGAGACGCCATCGTGGAGCGCACCGGACTCCTTGGACCAGGTCGAGGCGAGCAGCCCCAGCACGCCGTCGCTCTCCGCGTCCGCCAGGGACCCGGAGAGGAGCGGCGGCGACCCCTGGAGTCCGGCCGGGAGCTCGGGTTCGAGATCCACGGCGAGGAACTCGCTCTGGGAATTGCGCCACGCATCCTGCGTGCTCTGGTATCCGAGGCGGTGCTGGGGATGGCGCGGCGAGAACCGGACCGCCGGACCGCCGCTCGTGATCGCCTCCCCGAGTCCGAGCCCGACCGTCGCGATCCCGTCGCCGGCCTGGAGCGGCGCGGTGGGATAGAAGTTCTGCGACCGGGCGGTCCCGGCGATGTCCGGGTAGAAGCGGCGGCCGTGCGGCAGCCCGACGACCCGCTGGAGAATGACCGCCATCTTCTCCTCCTCCTGGCGGTAGGGGGTGCTGTCGAGGAAGCTGCGGACCCTCGGCAGGAACAGCGAGGCGTACACCTGCTTGATGGCCCGGGCGAGGGCCACGAGGCGTTCCCGGGCGGTGTCTTGCTGGTTCGCGACCAGCACGGTCTCGTACACCCCGGAGAACGGCTGGTAGGGCGAGTCTTCGAGCAGGCTCGACGAGCGGACCGCCAGCGGATACCGCACCTTTTCCTGGAACCGGCCGAGGTCCCGCCACGCCTCTTCGGGGAACCGCGCCTGGTCGAACCGCTCCCGGAGCTCCGCTTCGCTCGATACCTCGAGCGCGAAGGAGAGGAGGTCGTTGTCCTCCATGAAGCGGTCGAAGATCCCGGTCGCGAGCACGACCGACTGCGGCACCGCGATGATCGTTTCCGGGTGTCGCTCCTCGATGCCCGAGCGGGCGAGGACCGAGTTCGTGAACGCCAGGCCGCGCGCCTTGCCGCCCACCGACCCGCCGCCGATGCGGAGGAATCCGGCGTCCGGGTCGAATCCCTCCCGCGGGAAGTCGGCCACCACCGAGCGGCTCCGCTCCCGCCGCCGCTGCTGGAGCCGGCGGGCCACGTCCCGGCCCATGTGGTCCCCCGGGCCGTAGTCGCTGATCCGCACTTCGCGGAGGCGCCGGGCCAGTTCCAGTTCTCCCCGCGCCATCAGCCAGTGCGAGATCTCGTTGTTCCGGGCGTGCGGCACGAGCACTTCGTGGGGCACCGAACCGATGACCCGTTCGAACGAGTCCAGGTCGCCGGCGCGCGCGACTTCCGCGCCGTCGGGCCCGCGGAATATGAAGTCGCCGAAATGGAACCGTTCGCGCATCAGGCCGCGGATCCGCCGCAGCAGGTCCCGCGAGCCCTTCAGCAGGAAGTCGGCCCCCACGCTGCGGGCGCGGGCTTCGTTCTCCGGGCGGCGGGAGTGGACGATCGCGGGAATGTCGGGGCGCATCCGCCGCATCGCGGCGACGAAGCGTTCCCCCGCCTGGGGATCGCGCCGGCCCTTCCGGGGGAACTCCACGTCCGAGATCACTCCGAGGATCTGGTCCGGGAAGGCGGTGAAGGACTCCCACGCCTCCTCGTAGTCGTCGCACAGGAGGATCTTGGGGCGGCGGCGGACCCGGTCGAACTTCTCGGTGAGGCTCAGGCCCTCCGGGATGA
Source organism: Vicinamibacteria bacterium (assembly GCA_963555995.3). GTDB lineage: Bacteria > Acidobacteriota > Vicinamibacteria > Marinacidobacterales > Marinacidobacteraceae > Marinacidobacterium. The sequence goes on from OY821641.1 coordinate 1,017,028, forward strand.
GCTTCCGGGTCTGCTCGAAGACCGCCTGGTACACCACCGGCAGGAACGAGGAGTAGTAGCGGATGCTGTCCTCGATCAGCAGGATGGCGGGAACCCCGAGGTTGCCGGTGTCCTGGGGTGCGTTCCGGCGGTCCTCGATCTGCTTCACGATCGCGAGGAAGATCCCGACGTCTCCCTGCCAGACGAACGGCTTGGCGAGGTCGCTGCCGCGGTGGCGCCGCAGGTACTCGCGCACCGTGCGGGTGTCGTACCCGAAGAGGGTGACCGGCGTCCGGTGTCCCGCCTCGCGGAGCCGCTGCGCGAAGGTCCCGATGTCCATGTCGCCGAGGTCCGGCGAGCCGATCACCAACTGGAAGCGGTTCGGGGTGTGGGCGAGGCGTTCCAGGGCCTCGGTCCCCGACTCCACCTGCGTCACGCCCGGACGGATGCGGAGGTTCAGGTCGAGGAACCCGGAGAGGACCCGTTCGTCGAGCTGGCCGTCCTCCGCCAGGATGAACGAGTCGTAGTGGCTCAGCACGAAGAGGACTTCGTGGACCCGGAACCCCAGCAGGTCGGCGAACGCCGGCGAGAGGGCGCCGTGGAGCGGCATGGATTTGCTAGTTTCTCATTCCCGCACGCTGGTCGTCGGCGTGGGCCGATCCGGTCCGGAACGGCACTTCGGGTTACGGGACGGCCCTCCCGCCCCTACAATCCGCGCCCAAATTGGCCGGAGGGTCCATGAGCTATATCGAATCCGTCCTCAACCAGGTCGCGGCGCGGAACGCGAACGAGCCCGAGTTCAACCAGGCCGTCCGCGAGGTCATCGAGTCGGTGGCGGTCGTCATCGAGCGGCATCCCGAGTACCGCGCCGCGCGGGTGCTCGACCGCATGGTCGAACCCGAACGCTTGGTCCAGTTCCGGGTCCCCTGGGTGGATGACGCCGGCGAGGTCCGGGTGAACCGGGGCTTCCGGATCGAGATGAACAGCGCGATCGGGCCCTACAAGGGCGGACTCCGCTTCCATCCCTCGGTCAACGCTTCCATCCTCAAGTTCCTCGCCTTCGAGCAGGTGTTCAAGAACTCGCTGACCACGCTGCCGCTCGGCGGCGGCAAGGGCGGCTCGGACTTCGACCCCAAGGGCAAGAGCGACGCCGAGGTGATGCGCTTCTGCCAGTCGTTCATGACCGAGCTGCACCGCCACATCGGTCCCTACACGGATGTCCCGGCGGGCGACATCGGGGTCGGCGGCCGGGAGATCGGCTTCCTCTTCGGCCAGTACAAGCGGCTCGCCAACGAGTTCACCGGGACGCTCACCGGGAAGTCGCCGGGCTGGGGCGGTTCGCTGATCCGGCCGGAAGCCACCGGCTACGGGGCCGTCTATTTCGCCCAGGAGATGCTCAACACCCGCAGCGACGGACTCCAGGGCAAGACCTGTCTCGTTTCCGGCAGCGGCAACGTGGCGCAGTTCACCGTGGAGAAGCTGCACGAGCTCGAGGCGAAGGCGGTCACGCTGTCCGATTCGTCGGGCTTCATCCACGACCCCGCCGGCATCGACGCCGAGAAGCTGGCGTTCGTCATGGAGCTGAAGAACGTCCGCCGCGGCAGGATCCGGGAATACGCCGAGAAGTTCCCGGGGGTGAGCTACCACGACGCCGATCCGGGCGCCGACCACAACCCGCTCTGGGCTATCCCCGCCGAGTGCGCCTTCCCGAGCGCCACCGAGAACGAGATCAGCGGCAACGACGCCTCCACGCTGCTGGCGAACGGCTGCTTCGTGGTCTCCGAGGGCGCCAACATGCCGTCGGTCCCGGACGCGGTGGAGCAGTTCGTCGCCGCCAAGATCCTCTACGGACCCGGCAAGGCCGCGAACGCCGGCGGCGTCGCGGTGTCCGGGCTCGAGATGGCCCAGAACGTCGGCATGATCCAGTGGAAGCGGGAGGTGGTGGACCACCGCCTCGCCGACATCATGTTCGAGATCCACGACGCCTGCGTCAAGGCGTCCGAACGGTTCGACGCGGCCGGCAACTACGTGGTGGGCGCCAACATCGCCGGGTTCTTCAAGGTCGCCGACGCGATGATGGACCAGGGCGTCGTCTAGCGGCCTGCGGCGAAACCCCCGTGAAGGCCGAGACGGGCCAGTTGCCGTGAAAGTGCGGCTCCCGCGGGTCCGCCAACAGCCGTGACGGCGCCGCTCGCTTGGAACGCCGGCTTCAGCCGGCACAGCCCGCCGAAGGCGGGCGGCAGGAAGGATCTCATCCGACGGGATGGCGCGAAGGCCGGGAACGCCTGGCCACCAGTTCTTTCGTGGCGCCTCGCCTGCCCACGCGCCATGCGGGCAGGAGGTGTACGTCGTTCCGCTGCGCTCTGCGCAGCGGGTGCCGGCTGAAGCCGGCGTTCCAAGCCGTTTCCGCCATTCTCATGACCGGCGGGATGCATCGCCCGTCGAACGCCGCGTGGGTTTGCCGCAGGCCGCTAGGACCGGCCGCCGGGTAGCCGGGCAGCGGTTCAGGCCGGCGGGGGAGGAGGGTCCCCTTCCAACTGCTCCTTCTGCCACTCGGGGACCACGACCCCGAGCGAGATGATCATCTGGAGGGCCTGCTGCCGGCTCATCGAGAGCTCGATGACGTCTTCCCTGGGCAGGGTGATCACGAAGCCCGAGGTCGGGTTCGGCGTGGTGGGCACGAAGACCGCCATCACTTCCCGCCCGCCCGGCGCCGTTCCGCCGGCCTCGGATGAGTCGCCGGTTCCGTTCCGCTCGGCGATGCGCTTTCGCACCCGGTGCTGCACCTCCCCGAGTTCGCCCGCCATCTGGAACGCGATGCTGTAGGCCCCGCGCCGGGGATATTCGATCAGGACGACCTTCCCGAAGGCGTCGCCGGAGGTGAAGAGCGCCTCCAGCAACTGGCGGACGCCCGAATAGATCCAGCGCGCCACCGGGACCCGGCTGAGCGGGCGTTCAACCGTGGCGCGGAGCACCACCCGGAAGACGCCGAACTTCGTGACGCCCCAGCCGGTCAGGAACAGCACCCCGATCACCACGCCGAGCGCCGTGAGCCGCGGCTCCCAGGGGAGGGAGGGGAAGAACCAGGACTGGATGATCGAATAGATCAACCGTCCCACCAGGAACACCGCCGCGAGCGGAATCCAGACCAGGAAACCGCGCAGCAGATAGCGCCGGAGGTTCGCCCAAAAGGTCAACTCCGGGGCGGCGGACATCTCGCGGTGAGTCTATGGCCGTCGGGGCCGTTTACCATCCCCGCCCAACATGGAACTGCCCATCGTCTGCCTTCCCGGCGACGGGATCGGCCCCGACGCGGTGGCCGCGGCGGAGCGTGTGCTGGAGCGGGTGGCGGACCGGTTCGGTCACCGCCTTGTGGTCGAGCGCCACGACTTCGCGGGAGTGGCCTGGGACCGCACGGGAACCGGGTTCCCCGACGAGACGCGGGTCGCCTGCGCCGGCGCCCGGGCGATCCTGCTGGGGGCGGTCGGGGATCCGCGCCACGACGTGCTCCCCGCCGCCGAGCGTCCCGAACGCGCGCTGCTGCAGCTCCGCCGGATGCTCGGCGCCTACGCGAACCTGCGCCCGATCAAGGTAATCCGGGTGCTCGACAGCTCGCCCTTCCGGCCCGCGGCCATCGAAGGCGCGGACCTCCTCATCGTGCGCGAACTGACCGGGGGCATCTACTACGGCGAGCCGCGCGGCATCCGGGAGGAGAACGGCCAGCGGGTTGGCGTCAACACCCTCCGTTACGAGGTTCGGGAGATCGAGCGGATCGCCCGCGTTGCGTTCGAGGCCGCCGCGCGTCGCCGCGGTCTCCTCCTGTCGGTGGACAAGGCGAACGTCCTCGAGTCCTCGCAGCTCTGGCGCGAGGTGGTCGCGGGCCTCGCCACCGACTATCCCGACGTCCGGCTCGACCACATGTACGTGGACCGGGCGGCGATGGAGATCGTCCGCGACCCGCGCCAGTTCGACGTGATCCTCACCGGCAACATGTTCGGCGACATCCTGAGCGACGAGGCGTCCGTGCTGGCCGGATCGCTCGGCCTCCTGCCGTCGGCGAGCGTGGGCGAGGGCGGCGGTCTCTACGAGCCGGTCCACGGCTCGGCCCCGGACATCGCCGGCCAGGGGATCGCGAACCCCCTGGCGGCCATCTCCTCCGCCGCCATGATGCTCGAACTCTCCTTCGGGCTGAAGGAGGAAGCCGCGGCCATCGAGTCCGCGGTCACCGACTGCCTCCGCGGCGACGTCCTCCCGCGCGACCTCGGCGGCGCCGCCGGCACCACCGAGATCACCGACGTCGTCCTGGCCGCCCTGTAAATAAGGGAGCGCCGGTGTTCACACCGGCACCGCCGCGCGCAGCGCGGCGAGATCGCGTACGGCTGCTCCCCCGTATGGCGCCCCCGGCTTGGAACGCCGACCTCCGGTCGGCACCGCCGCGCGGAGCGCGGCGAAACTCCCCTTGCTCGTCCCGGTGTGACAGCGGCCTCCTACCGGACAAAATAGCCTGGCCGGCACCCCGGCCGGTAAGGAGTTCCCCATGTCCCGTACCCGTGTGCTCATCGCCACCGCGCTTCTCTTCGCCCTCACCGCCCCGCTCGCCCTCGCCCAGCCGCCCGAGACCCAGCGCCAGGTGGTGGACCGCCGCCAGTTCCTGAACGAAGTCCAGACCTCCGACGACCCACGCCGGGTGCCCGCTCCGCCGGGTCCGCGCGGACCCGACGGGACGCGGGTCCTCTACGGCGGCTTCCTCTTCGACGGGACGGGCGCCGAGCCTCGCATCGGCACCGTCGTCATCGAACGGAACCGGATCGCCGCCATCCTCGGCGAGGGCGAGAGGGATTGGCCGGAGGGCTCCCAGGTGCTCGACGTCTCGGGCCACACCGTCCTGCCGGGACTGATTGATCTCCACACCCACCTCACCTACACCGAGCCCGGCGTCCCGCAGGTGCTGGCTATTGACCCGGCGCACCAGACGCTCCGCGCGATGGAGCGGCTCCACGTCTTCATCGGGGCGGGGATCACCTCCATCCGCGACACCGGGTCCGCCGGGACGGTGCCCTTCATCGTCAAGGACTGGGTGAACCAGAACCGCCTGCCGGGACCGCGGGTCTTCGCGTCCGGTTCACTCATCACCGGCACGGGCGGGCACGGCGCCGAGGGGTACTCGATCCATCACCCGCTCTACGGCGGGATCGTCGAGGCGTCCGGGCCCGACGAGTTCCGGGACGCCGTGCGCCAGCAGTTCAAGATGGGGGCCGACCTCATCAAGATCGCGAGCCACTACAGCCGGGAGGAGATCGCCGCGGCGGTGGACGAAGCCCATGCGCTCGGCCTCAAGGTCACCGTGGACTCGGAGACCTTCTACACCGGCTGGGCGGTCGAGGCGGGCGCCGACACCATCGAACACCCGCTGCCGCGCACCGACGAGGTGATCCAGATGATGGCCCGCAGCGGCACGGCGTCGGTGCCCACCATCATCACCTACGACTACATCTTCAACGAGCGGGGCAGCTACCACAGCTCGACGTCGCGGCGCTTCGAACTTGACGGCGGGATCAGCCGGGCCATGCTGCGCGAGCTCAAGGACGCCGGAATCCTCATCGGGGTGGGGACCGACCTGATCCTCGAGAACTACCGCGACCTCCCCCACGCCTACATCTGGGAGCTGGAGGCGTACGTGGAGAGCGGCTTCACCCCCACGGAGGCGCTCGTCTCCGCCACCCGCGACAGCGCCCGGATCCTCGGCATGGACGACAAGCTCGGCACGCTCGAAGTCGGGAAGCTGGCCGACATCCTGATCGTGGAGGGGGATCCGCTCACCGACCTGGGCGCCCTCGCCAATATCGCGGAGGTCTTCCGGGACGGCTACTGGGTGGTCCGGAACGGGTCCGTCCAGCCGACCCCGCCCGAGACGCGGGTCCGCCCGGGCCCAGGACTCACGAACTGAGCAACCGGACCGGCCGGACGACACGAGCGGGGAATCGCCGGAGGGACGCGCCGCGCCCACGTGTCGGAATCGGGATCTCCTACTAAAGGGACCATTGTCCCCAGAGTAGTAGTCTTATCCTTACAAAAGTCGCATTTCTGCCCCATGCGCATCTCTTAGTGTCGGAAAAGTCCCGTCCCGTTTCGTTTCAGGAACTACCGGAAGCGTTCGTCTCCCACCGGGGGATTGCGCGCCGGGTGTCCCGCGCCGTCCGCACCGGCAAGCTGCGGAAGATCGCGTCGCGGCTTTACACGCGCAACCTGATAGACGCTCCTGAGGCCATCGTGCGGCGGAACCTGTGGTCCATCGTCGCCGGCTACTTTCCCGGCGCGCTGATCGCCGATCGGACAGCGCTCGAGAACGCTCCCGCGCCGGACGGCTCGATCTGCCTGATCACGGAGCGGGGCCGGAACGTCCGCCTGCCCGGGATCACGCTCCGCCCCCGCCGCGGGTTGCCGCCGCTCGCCGCCGACAGACCGTTTCTTTCCGGTCTCTTTCTCTGCTCTACCGCGCGCGCCTACCTCGAAAACATGCGCCCGACGCGCGCGAGGGGCGGTCTCGACCGCCGGACCCTGAGTCGCGTCGGGCTCGAGGAACGGCTCGACGCGCTGGTCCGCCGTTCAGGCGCCTCGGAGCTCCGCAGAATGCGGGACGAGGTCCGCGCGGTCGCCGCCGAAGCCGGGCTCGAGCACGAGGCTGTCTCTTTCGACGCTCTGGCGGGCGCGCTCCTGGGCACCCGCGAGGCCCCGCTGAGCGCCCCGGTCGCCGTCGCGCGAAGTCGGGGGCGCGCCTACGACCCGGAGCGCCTGACTCTCTTCGAAGAGCTGTTCATCGCTCTCCGGAATCTCCCGCCCTCTCCCCGCATTGCGGTTCAACGAGGATCGGAGTCTCTCAGGACTCTCGCCTTCTTTGAAGCCTACTTCTCGAACTTCATCGAGGGGACCGAGTTCGAAGTGAGCGAGGCCGCGGACATCGTGTTCCGCGGTGTGGTGCCGCGCCGACGCCCCGAAGATGCCCACGATGTGCTCGGTACGTGGCGCATCGTTTCCGACGAACAGGAAATGCGTCGGACGCCGAACAACCGGCGCGCACTCGAGGCTCTGCTCAAGACACGGCACGCGGCCGTCATGGCGGGCCGTCCGGACCGGGAACCCGGCCGGTTCAAGCAGATTCCGAACCGCGCCGGGCAGACAGTCTTCGTGGCGCCGGACCTCGTTCACGGCACCCTGGAGAAGGGCTTCGATCTTGCCCGCAGCCTCGAAACGCCGTTTCAGCGGGCCGTTTTCCTGCACTTCCTCGTTTCCGAGGTCCACCCCTTCGCCGACGGGAACGGTCGGATAGCGCGCATCATGATGAACACCGAACTCGTCGCCGGAGGCGAGGAACGGATTGTCATTCCGACGATCTATCGGGACAACTACCTGGCCGCGCTCAGGGCGCTCTCCCAGAACGGCATCTGCGAACCGCTGATCCGCATGCTGGACTACGCCCAGCGCTGGACGGCGGTGGTGGACTGGCGGTCGGTCGCCGAAACCGAGCGCGAACTGCGCGCCCTGAATGCGTTCGTTGACTCGCGGGCCGCTGACGATGACGGACGTCGACTGCGGATGCCGGGCAGCGGATAGGGCTCAGTCCGCTACCACCGGCAGCTTCGGGAACGTCTGCCACCCGCCGCGCGTGAAGTCCGGGAAATCCATCGGCCGGCTGCGGTCCGCCACCGAGCGCTCGCTGAGGTCGGTGACCGCGGAGAGCGCCGCCGCGTCATAGACGTTCGTCTCGGTCGGCAGCCCCTCCTGGAGGCAGCGGATCAGCCGGTAGTCCTCGAGGTAGTCCATCCGCCCGTGCCCGAGCTCCTCGCCGGGGCTCGCGACATTGCGCCACAGCGGATGCGCGTACTCCTCGTACCAGGTCTCGGCGTCGTCCCAGCGGTGCGACTCGCTTCGGCCCTCCACGTACACCCGGTTCGGATAGCCCTGGAAGATGCCCCGCGTCCCCTGGACCAGGTTGATGCGGCTGTAGGGACGCGGGAGGTTCGTGTCGTGGACCACGGTGATCGTGCGGCCGAGCGCCGTCTTGATCAGGCTCAGGTTCACGTCGCCGAGCGTGAACTTCTCGGCCCGCTGGGGCGCGCCCTCGGGGAAGTGTTCCCGGGCGTAGTCCTGAAGGCCGCGCGAGGGCCCGCTCATCGAGACCAGGTAGTCGAAGCGGTCTCCGCGGCCGATGTCCATGCAGTTCGCCACCGGGCCGAGCCCGTGCGTTGGGTAGAGGTTGGCATTCCGCACCCGTGAGTGCGCCCGTCGCCAGAGCCCCTCGCCACGGTTCGCGAACTTCACCTCGCGGAGGTCGTGGAGGTAGCCGCCCTCGGCGTGGAGGACCTCGCCGAAGACCCCCAGCCGGACCAGGTGGAAGACCATCATTTCCCAGCGGCCGTAGTTGCAGTTCTCCATCATCACGCAGTGCCGGCCGGTCCGCTCCGCGGTCTCGACGAGTTCCCAGCACTCGTCAATGGTGGTCGCCGCCGGCACCTCGGTGGCGGCGTGCTTGCCGTTCTCCATCGCCGCAACGCATACCGGGACGTGAAAGCGCCAGGGCGTGGCGGTGAAGACGAGGTCGAGTTCTTCCTCGGCGCACATCCGCTCGTAGTCCCGTTCTCCCCTGGTGTAGAGCGTCGGGTCAGGTCCCCCCGCCTCCCGGATGAAGTCCCGCGCCCGCTCGGCGTTCTCGGGCCGAATGTCGCAGACGGCCCGGATCTCGACTCCCGGCGACGCCTGGTGCACCGCCAGCAGGTTACGGACGTGGACCGTCCCCATGCCGCCGACGCCCACGAAGCCGATGCGGACGTTCGGGATCTTCGGCGCGGCCAGCAGGTTCGCCGGGGCCGTCTGGACCCCCGCGAGGGCGGGGCCGGCGGCCGCCGCGCCCGCTCCGGCCGCCAGGAGTTGCCTTCGGGTCAGTCCGGATCGCTTCTCGGTCATGGTGTTGCCTCCTGACGGGGGACCGGATCCCAGAAGGAACCCGTCAGTCCCACCCCGGCGAAGATAGCGCGGGCCTCCCCGGGAGTGCGGCGGGGCGCCTCCGGGTCGAGCCGGTTCCCGTACCAGCCCCGCGAGAGGCGCCAGAGCTGCGGCACCGGCACCGCCGGCCCCGGTTTGACCCCCCGATCCCGGCACCAGGCCCCCAGATCGTCTTCCGACCGGAAGAACAGCATGTTCGCTCAGGTGAAGACGATGTCGTCCCACCAGCGCACCGCGGGCACCAGCGAGTGGAAGAGCCAGTCGCTCGGTTCCGGGCCGTTCTCCGTGACTTTGAGCCGCAACGGTTCTTCCGAGTTCGCGCAGTGCGACCGGACCGTCCCGCCCCGTCCGAGTGCGGCCGGGATGCCGAGGGCGTCCCACGCGCAGTTCGCGTAATAGTGGACTCCTGCCGACTCGAAGGTGTGGTCGGTGGGCACCCCGGAGAACGGGTTCGCCATCCGGATGGAGACCCCGTCCTCGCCGGTCACGATCGCCCGGCCCTCGCGGAGACGCACCCAGGTCCGTTGGACGGAAGGGACATCCACTCCCAGCCGTTCAGCCACGGTGGCGGGCGTGGGAGCGATGCCGGTTTCCGCGAAGAACTCCAGGATCGCGGTCCTTGTCTGCGTCTCCAGCGGCACGCCGCTTCTCCTCAGAGCCGGCGGGCGTAGAGGAAGGACGCGACGAGACCTCCTCCGAGCGGAACCAGGTTGCCGGCCACGAGCCACGGCTCCAAACGGTCCGGCGTCCATTCCGGAAAGGCCGACGACAGCGCCAGGTTGAAGGCAAACGACACGGCGGCGGCGGCGATCATGAACCAACCCGCCGCCCGATTGGCCGCGTACCAGACCTCTGGAGAGGAAAGGGTCTCCGACGTCCGGAAACCGTAAATCCGGTTGGGAGGGACCATGCCCAGGGCCATCGGGGCGGACGCCGCCAAGACGATCAACGGAATGCCGTAGATGACCAGATCTTGTTCCACATTGTCCTCCCGGCTTCCCCTCAGTCCGCGGCGAGGACTTCGGCGACCGCCCGGTGGGCCTCGCGGATGGCCGCGTCCGAGTGCGGGCTCGCCGCCGCGTCGGCGCCGGCGATGGCGATGCGCCCGAACGGCTGCCGCGCGGCGACCACCGGACGGTCGTCGCCGGCCTCGAAGGACCACTCCGGGGGGTCGAAGAGGGGGTTGTACGAATACGTGTAACCGTGGGGCCAGCGGTTCGCGGTGATCGCCGCGATGTCGCGGTCGGGATCGAACCCGAACCCGCCCAGCATCCGCACGAGCTGGTCGCGGAGCTGCGCCTCCACCATCTCGAAGGTGGCGTGCAGCAGCTCCATCCGTCCGATCCGGTGCTGCTCCCGGCGGGAGAGGCCCGCTTCGCCGGGATACCGGTTCATCCGCAGCACGAGCGGTTCGTCCGGGGAGGTCGAGGTGCGGTACTCGCCGAGCGCGAGCGGCGGGGCGAGCGCGACCGTGGTGCAGTAGCTGGCGGGCGCCGCGATCTGGGAGATCCCGGCGGCGACGAAGGGCCGCCAGTTGCGGAGCAGCACGCTCGTGTACTGGAGCGGGGACTTCACCGGCCAGGCGAGCGCTTCCCGCTGGGCTTCCGGGAGCGCGGGGACGAGGTAGGGGATGATGTTGTGCCAGCAGGCGAGGACGACCCGCCCGGCGGTCACCGTCTTCGCGGCGTCGTCCCGGACGTAGGTGACCCGCGCCGGCGCGGCGCCGTTCGGTTCCACGCCGATCACGGTCGAGGAGAGCCGGATGCGGGTCGTGGCGTCGGCTACGTCGAGCCGCCGGTAGTCCACCGGCGCGAGGATGACGTCCTCGAAGCTGTTGCCGGGGACCGCGTGCGGGAGCAGCGAGCGGACCAGCAGCCGGGTGATCGTGGCGTTGCCATCCGGGAAGTAGAGGTCCGGCAGTCCCTCTTCGGCCCGCGCCTGGTTCTCCCGGCCGTGCTGGCCGCCGGGCTCGTCGGCGAGCGCGTCGCGCGGCGTCTCCGGAATCTCCATGCCGGAAAAGCCGGGCCAGCCCTCCTCCCAGCAGTAGCGCGCCGGGACCGCGTCAATCCCGGTGCAGAAGATGCTCCGGTGGCGATGGTCGAAGAACCAGAGCGCCTTCGCGTCGCACGCGACGTGCTTCGTGAGGAAGTCGGCGTAGCTGATGGTGGCCAGGTAGTCCTTCTTCTCCTGCGGGCCGAGGTGCTGCAGGTAGTCGGGCTGCGGTTCGGCGTGGAGGCGCAGCAGGTCCTCCCGCGCCGCCGCCGGCATCGGCGACTCGCCGAGGAAATCGCCGAGGTCGCGCCCGCGCGGGCCGCGCACCAGCCGGTCCTCCCCGAACGTCTCGCGGTCGAAGAACATCCCGCTCCCCATTCCGAGGTTCTGGTAGGTGCGGCCCACCTCGCGGAGGCTTTCGACGTAGCCGGCGGCGTCGATCCCGAGGTCGCGGAGCAGCCCGCCGGCGATTGCGCCGTACTGGGAGGGCGCCTCCACGTTCAGGGTGCCGCCGTTCATCAGGTAGGTCCGGCCGTCGAGGCGGAACTCGTTGCGCTTGGCGTGGCCGCCGAAGTCGTCGTGGTTGTCGAGGACGAGGATGCGCGCCGCCGGCCCCGCTTCGCGCCGGAAGTAGTAGGCCGCCGCGAGCCCGGAGATCCCGGCGCCCACCACCACCAGGTCGTACGCCTCCCCGCTGTCCTCCGCTTCCCAGCTCCGTCCCTCGTGGGCGAAGGCGTGGGCGGTCTCGAACGAGCCGGGATGCGAACCGCGCATCCCGGTGCGGAGCGGCGGATACGGGGCCGTCCCCTCGCGCTCGATCTCGGCGCGGAACTCCGGCACCTCGGTGCAGGCGAGCGCCGCCCCGGTGAGGGCCACCGGCACGCCGGAAAGGAAATCGCGGCGGCTGACGCCGTCTCCGAAGGGTCGCTGCGTCGTTCTTCGTGAGGTCATGGTCGGGCCTCCGGGGAGAGCGGGGGGTGCGTCCTTCGCGGGGTAGGATCGGGAGCGCCCGCGCCCGGCGGAAGGGACGGTCCCGCTTGTACCACATTCGCTTCCGCCCGGACGGTTTGCCGCCCTGCGTCGGGTCCGCCAGCCGATGTCCCGCTTCTCCCCGTACCCCCTCCCGCTTCCGGGGACCGAGGGCAAATTCGAGCGGGTGCACGCCGTCGTCCGGCGGGTCCCGTCGGGCCGGGTGACCACCTACGGCCGGGTGGCGCGGGCAGTCACCGCCGCCGGGTATCCGCTCTCGGCGCGGGCGGCCGGTTGGGCGCTCCGGAACTCCCCGGCGGGCGTTCCCTGGCACCGGGTGGTGAACGCCGAGGGCGCCCTGTCGGCCGAACTGAGCGGGAACTGCGAGCCCGGCCGGCAGCGGGCGCTCCTCGCGCGGGAAGGCGTGCCGTTCGACGACCGGGGGCGAGTTCGCCTCGATCGGTGCGTCTTCGAGCCGTCGGACAGCGAGGCGTTCTTCTTCCCGGACGGGGAACCCCCGCCGTGACGCGCGGGCGCGCGCCGGCGGTGGGACGGCAGGACGGGACCTCGTGTACCGCGGGCTGAGCGTTGCCGCCGTCGTCCCCGCGCGGGACGAGGAGCGCAACATCGGTCCCGTGGTGCGGGACCTGCTTCAACTCACCGACCCGGCGGGCCGGCCCGTGATTGACGAGTTCGTGGTGTGCGACAACGGCTCGGGCGACGAAACCGCCCTCCGCGCCGAGGAAGCCGGGGCGCGGGTCGTTCGTCAGGATCGGCCCGGCTACGGAATCGCCTGCCGAACCGCCCTGGCGTCGCTCGGACCGGTGGACGTGGTGCTCTTCACCGATGGGGACGGGTCGTTCGTCGCGGCGCAGGGCGAGCGCCTGCTCGCGGCGGTCGCCGGGGGAGCGGACCTCGCCATCGGATCCCGGGTGCTGGGCCGCGCCGAGCCCGGGGCGCTCTCCTGGCCGCAGGCGGTGGGGAACCGGGTGGCGTCGCTGCTGATCCGCCTGCTGTGGCGGCGGCGGGTCAGCGACCTCGGCCCTTACCGGGCGGTCCGGTCCGGCGCGCTGCGCCGCATCGCGATGGAGGATCGGGCCTACGGGTGGACCGTCGAGATGCAGATCAAGGCGATCCAGCACGGTCTCAGGATCGTCGAGGTGCCGGTGGACACGCGAAGGCGGCGGTACGGCCGGTCCAAGGTGGGAGGCACGATCCGCGGAGTCGCGGGGGCGAGCGCCGGCATCCTGCGAAAGATCGCTAGGCTATTCGTCGAGCAGCAAATCCACTCCCTCCGGGTCGGCCGGAGAAAGGAGGCAGGTCGCTCATGAAGAGCGAAGACTTGACCCGAAGCGGGCTTCGGCGCCCCATGCTGGCGGTCTTGACGGTCGTTGCGGCCGGGACCTGGCTCGGAGCCGGCAACTGTGCGACCGACGGCCCGGGGCCGGTGGTTTCCTGGGCCGACCACGACAACGCGAACCCCGACACGATGGACCACGCCGCGTGGCAGGCGATCCTGGACGGCTACCTGCACACCGGCGATCCCTCGGGCGTCCACCTGTTCGACTACGGCGGGCTCAAGGCGAACCCGGATGACCGGGCGCGCCTGCAGGGCTACCTCGCGCACCTCGAAACCGTGGACCCGCGCCTCTACGCGCGCGACGAGGCGATGGCCTACTGGATCAACTTCTACAACGCGCTCACTGTCGAGACCGTGGTCGAGGCGCATCCGGTGGACTCGATCAAGAGCATCCACGAGGGCATCGTTCCCCTCTCGGGTCCGTGGGGCGACGAGCGGGCCACGGTTGCCGGCCAGCGACTCACGCTCGACAACATGGAGCACGACATCCTGCGGGCGCTCTGGCGGGACCCCCGCATCCACTACGCGGTGAACTGCGCGAGCATCGGCTGCCCGAACCTCGCCCCCACGGTCTTCACCGCGGCGAATCTCGAGGAGTTGATGGAAGCCGCCGCGCGCGGCTACGTGAATCACCCGCGCGGGGTCACGCTCAGGGACGATTCCTCGGCGCTCGTCTCCAGCATCTATACGTGGTTCCAGGAGGACTTCGGGGGCAGCGAAGCCGGCGTCGTCGAGCACCTGCTCCGCTACGCGGAACCGGAACTCCGGGAGCGATTGCAGGGGTTCAGCGGCGGTCTCGACTACGAATACGACTGGAGTCTGAACGACGTCCGGTAGCACGTCGCCGGCCCATCGCTGGGACGTTTCCCCGCGGGAGGCCGCCGCGATCCAGCGGGAACTCGCCAACGGCGTGGAGGCGAAGGCGCCGCCCGGATTCGCCCCGCGGATCGTGGCGGGGCTGGACGCCGCCTTCCCGAAGGGGGGCCGGGAGTGCGTGGCGGCGGCGGTGGCGTGGTCGGTGCGCGAGCGCCGGGTGGTCGAGGAGCGGGTCGTCCGCCGCCCGCTGACCTTCCCCTATGTTCCGGGCCTCCTCTCCTTCCGCGAGGCCCCGGCGGTGCTGGCGGCGCTCGCGGAACTGGAGACGCCGGTGGATGCCCTGCTCGCTGACGGCCACGGGCTCGCGCACCCGCGGCGGTTCGGCCTGGCGTGCCACCTCGGCGTCCTGACCGGGATTCCGGCGATCGGCTGCGCGAAGAGCGTCCTGGTCGGCGAGCACCGGGAAATCGCTCTGCCGCGCGGCTCGCAGGGTCCGCTCGATCATCGCGGCGAGCGCGTCGGCACCGTCCTCCGTACCCGCGATCGCGTACGGCCGGTGTTCGTGAGCATCGGCCACCGGATGGACCTCGAGTCTGCGGTGGGACTCGTCCTCGCCTGCGCCATAGGATTTCGGCTCCCGGAACCGATCCGCCGCGCCGACCGGCTGGTGAGTCAGGCCCGGAAACTCTGACCGCGGAGGCAGGAGGGATGCGATGGTCCACGACGATCCGAGACAGTGGTTCGCCGCCATGGTGCTCCTGGCCGGATTGGGAGCGGCCTGCGGCGGCGGGGATTCGGCGCCTTCCGGCGAAGCGGCTCCCGTGGACCTGACGCCTCCGGCGCTCGAGGAGGCGGGCGCGGCCGCGTTCGCGGCGCTCGCCCTCGACTGCGTGACGAAGGAGTATCCGTACGGGCTGCGGGTGCGCCTCGAGAGCGCCGACGACCTCGGCCTGCCCGTGGACCTGACGCCGGTCTTCTACGGCTGCTACGACTGGCATTCGGCGGTGCACGGACACTGGCTGCTCGCCCGCCTGACCCGGGCGTTCCCCGGTGCGGACTTCGCTTCCGGCGCCCGGGCGGCGCTCGATCAGAACCTGACCGAAGAGCGGGTCGCCGGCGAGCTGGATTTCGTCTCCAAGAAGGGCCGGCGCGGGTTCGAGCGTCCCTACGGCCTGGCCTGGCTGCTCCAGCTCGATGCCGAGCTGGCCGAATGGGCCGCCGCTCCGGTCTCCTCAGCCGACGACCGCGGCCGAGCGGCCCGCTGGCGCGAAACGCTCGCGCCCCTGGTCGAGAATGCCGTGGAGCGGCTCGGTGAGTTCCTGGAGAAGCTGGAACATCCGGTCCGGGTGGGCGAGCACAAGCAGACGGCCTTCTCGGTGGGACTGATCCACGACTGGGCGGTATCCGTGGGCGACGAGGGAATGCAGGACCTCCTGGCCGCCCGGGCGCGGGTCTGGTACGGCGGAGACCGAGACTGCCCGGTGGGCTACGAACCGTCGGGTCAGGACTTCCTTTCGCCCTGTCTTGCCGAGGCCGACTTCATGCGGCGGGTGCTGCCGTCCGGCGAGTTCGCCGCCTGGCTCGACGGCTTCCTGCCCGGCCCTCTCTCAGCGACGCTGGAACCGGTGCACGTTCCCGCCGACGAGGAAGATGCCTTCGGTCATCTCCACGGCCTGCACCTGAGCCGCGCCTGGATGCTGCAGGGCATCGCCAGCGCGCTCCCCGAGGGCGATCCGCGCCAGGCGGCGATGGCCGCCCTCGCCAGCCGGAACGCCGAAGCCGGCTTCGCTGGCGTGGACCCCAACAACTACGTGGGCAGTCACTGGCTCGGCAGCTTCGCCACCTACCTGGCGACCCGCCGCGGGATCAGGGACTAGCGGCGGGGACGGCCTGGAGCGCCGGCTTCAGCCGGCACCCGCTGCACGGAGCGCCGCGTGGCCGCGGTACCGCTGCTCCCCCGCATAGCACCCACGGCTTGGAACGCCGGTCTCCAGACCGGCACGCGCGGCGCTCCGCGCCGAGCATGTCGCAACTCCATCAACCCCTACAGCATCCACAGCTTGGAATCCTGACCCCCCTTGGAGTTCGGACGTTCAGCGGTACAACAAAAACGCGTCCCGGACGGGCTTGAAACCCTCGCCCTCGGCGTCCCCGGCGTCCGCAATCTCCGCCGTGGTGCGTCCCGCCTCGATCCCCTCGCGGATGTCCGGACTCCCGGACAGGATGTCAATCGGCAGGCGCACCAGCTCGTACTCGTAGGGCGGCTGGCGCCAGGCGAAGTCCGAGGGCCAGAGTCGCCGGACGTGGTTCAGGACGGCGATGCCGGTCCGCCACGGCAGGTAGGCGTCCCGGTCCGTGACGTGCTGCATGACCCCGCCGCACTCCGCGTTCCAGAACTTGTGGAAGGTGGGACGGAAGCGCACCGGGCGGAAGTGGACGCCGGGCAGCTCATCGCCCGCGAGGGCGTCGGCCAGCCGGGGTCCGTCCACCCACGGCGCGCCGCAGATTTCGAACGGCCGGGTGGTCCCCCGTCCCTCGGAGAGGTTCGTCCCCTCGAGCAGGCACGCGCCGGGATACACGGTCGCGGTGTCGAGCGTCGGCATGTTCGGCGAGGTCGGGATGAAGGGCAGGTTCGTCTGGTCGAGCCACGCTTCCCGCTTCCAGCCCCGGCAGCCGACGACCACCAGATCGCTGCCGATCCGGTGCCGACGGTTCAGGAGCCCGGCGATCTCGCCCACCGTCATCCCGTAGCGGTTGGGGAGGGAGTAGAGACCGACGAACGAGCGGTGGTCGCTGCGGATCAGGTTCCCCTCCACCGCGCTGCCGATGGGGTTCGGGCGGTCGAGGACGACGATCCGCTTGCCGCATTCGGCCGCCGCTTCCATCGCGTGGGCCATGGTCCAGACGTAGGTGTAGTAGCGGGAGCCGACGTCCGGGACGTCGAACACGAGGGCGTCGAGCCCCTCCAGCATCGCCCCCGTCGGCCGGCGCGTGGGTCCGTAGAGGCTGTACACCGGGATGCTGTCCTCCACGTCCGGGATCTCGATCAGGTCCTGTTCGGTGGCGTGGAACCCGTGCTCCGGGGCGAAGAGCGCCGCCAGCGTCACCCCGGGCATCCCCGCCAGCACGTCCCGCGCGTGGCAGAAGGACGAGTCCACCGAAGCGGTGTTCGCGATCAACCCCACCCGGAGCCCCCGCAGCAACTCTCCCATCTCCGGGAGGCGATCCAGACCGGTCTGGACCGCGTACGCACTCATCGGGGGAAGATTACACAGGGAACCGCCGCGTCGGTCCCTCCGGCGGATCGCTCAAGAATTTGACATTCGTGGCATTTTGTACGTTTTGGGATGAAATCCACCGTACCCGACGTTCTCTCCGTCACCGCAGCCCGCGACCAACTCGCCGAGATCACCGGACGAGTCCGCTTCGCTGGAGAACGAATCGTGCTGCAAAAGCACGGCAAGACGGTCGCGGCGCTGGTGTCGCCGTCGGATCTTGAGGCACTGGAAGCGCTGGAGGATCGCCTCGATCTTCTGGATGCCCTCGACGCGCTTGCCGACTACCGGGCGAACGGTGGCGTGGATTTCGAAACCATCAAGGCTGACCTGGGTCTTTGAAGCGGCGGATCGTCTTCTCACGAGCGGCGGACCGCGACTTCCGCAGGATTTCGGACCGTTCGGCGAGACGAAGGCTGGCTACCGCGATGGATGCGCTGGCGGAGAACCTGCATCCCCCGGACGCCCGGAAGCTCGCGGGTTTCGATGCGGTATGGCGCATCCGCGCCGGCGGATACCGGGTCCGCTACACATCGGAGCACGGGACGTTGGTCATTCTCGTGCTGGCGATCGCTCGACGGGCGGACATCTACGCGAAGCTGCGCCGACGCCTCGGGTGAGCCGCATCGCTCCGGTAACGGCGAAGTCCGCCGCCGCGGTGCGATACTCGACAATTCGGCAGCCGTCCCAGATCGAGCGTGCTGCCGGAGAAGGCGCGCCGTGATCCCTCCCGTGGTTATCGCTCTCCTGCTGCTGGCCTTGGCCGCGCCTCCCACCACGTTCGTCGGCGGGATCGGGAGTGTGCCGCAGGTGTCCCCGGACGACCCGGCGGTCGCAGCCCTGGGAACGGACGCCGATGGGGACGGATTGTGGGACGACGTCCGGGCGGGCCTGGATCTGCTTCGGGAGGTCCCGGAGTCCCCGGCGAGCGACGGCGCTTACCGGGACACGCTGGAACAGGGCGCCAGAGCGTTGCAGCGGGCGCTTGTGGCGGTCGTCGCCGAGCCGGGAGCGAGCGCCGACCGGCTGCCTTCGGCGGCGCGGACCCTGGCGCGGGCGATCAACTGTCTGGGCCTCGTTTCCGACGACCCGCGGGAAGCGCTGACCTGGCTGGAAGGACTGGTGGTGAGCACGCCGGAGCGAGTAGAAGCCCACGTCCGGTTCCAGCGGGCCGTCGGGGACCTGGTGACGGAAAGCCTGGAGCGCGAGCCCTGCGAACCGTGACGGGGCCCGATCGAGAGCGGTTGCCGGTGGTCTTTGCGATACTTGGCGGTTCGGCAGCCGCCCGGGTGGAGCGCGTTGCCGGAGGAGGCTCGCCGTGATCCTGCGCACCGTTGTCGCTCTCGCCCTGTTGGCCCTGGCCGCGCCGCCCGCCGCGATCGCCGCGGAAGAGGACCGCTGGACCCCGGCGCTCTCCATGAAGTACCACCGGGTCGGCTCGGTCGCCATCTCGCCGGACGGGACGCTGGTCGCCTTCGCGGTCACCGTGCCGCTCATGGAGGGCGACAAGTCCGAGTACCGGACCCAGATCCACGTGGTCCCGGCGGCGGGCGGTGACGCGGTCGCCTGGACCACCGGCGAGAACTCGGCGACCTCGCCTGCCTTCTCTCCGGACGGGCGCTATCTCGCGTTCCTCCGGAAGGGGGAGGAGAACCAGCAGGTCTGGCTGCTGCCGCTGGCGGGCGGCGAGGCCTACCGGGCGACCCACGCGGAGAACGGAGCGCGTTCCTACCGGTTCTCGCCGGACGGCTTCAGCATCGGTTACCTGATGACCGATCCCGAGACCGAGGAGGAGAAGACCCGCAAGAAGGAGAAGCGCGACGTCGAACTGGTGGACCAGGACTTCAAGTACGGCCATCTCTACGTGACCCTGGTGTCGGATCGCCATGACCCCGACGGCGAGGACCGGCGCCTCACCCGGGGCGACTTCCACGTTTCGGGCTGGGACTGGTCGAGCAGTGACCGCATCGTCTTCAGCCACCAGGACGATCCGCGCATCAACACGAACCGCCGCTCCGGAGACCTGTCGGTCGTCAACCTGGGAAACGGGCAGGTCAACCTCCTGCACGGCGGCGACGGGATCGAGAGCTCGCCCCGGGTCTCCCCGGACGGCCAGACGGTCGCGTTCCGCTCGACCGGCGACCAGCCGGAGCCGATCGGGCTCGGCGACGTCTACGTGATGCCGGTGATGGGCGGCGAGCGGGTGAAGCTCGCCGAGACGAAGGACCGGAGCCCGGGAATCCTCGGGTGGTCCCGGGACGGCTCGCTCGTTTACGTGGCGGAAGCCGAGCGCACCTCGCGCCGGCTCTTCGGACTTCCCGCTGACGGAGGCGATCTGGTGGACCTGACGCCGGGTGAGGGCGTGTTCCGCTCCACGGCCGTCGCGACCGCCGCCGACGTGATGGCGTTCACGCACGAGACGCCGGAGACGCCGTGGGACGTGTTCGCCGCCGACCTCGGCAAGGGAGGCGGCGCCGCGGCGGCCTTCGAGCCGCGCCGCCTCACCGACCTCCACCAGGACGTGCCCCGTCCCGCGATGGGGAAGACCAGCGTCCTCACCTGGACCTCACCGGACGGCACCCCGGTGGAAGGTCTCCTGACCCTCCCGGTGGGCTACGAGGAGGGTCGCCGGGTTCCCCTGATCCTGAACGTCCACGGCGGACCGGCGGGGGTCTATTCCGAGACCTTCACCGGCGCCCCGTCCATCTACATGCTCCAGTACTTCGCCCAGGAGGGGTTCGCGATCCTGCGTCCCAACCCGCGCGGGTCCACCGGCTACGGCAAGGACTTCCGCTACGCCAACTTCATGGACTGGGGCTTCGGGGACATGGACGACCTGATGGCGGGGGTGGACCTCGTGATCGAGCAGGGGGTGGCGCAGGTCGACCGGCTCTACATCATGGGATGGAGCTACGGCGGCTACATGACCTCGTTCGCGGTCACCCGCACCGACCGTTTCGTGGCCGCCAGCATGGGCGCGGGGCTGCCGAACCTGATCAGCATGGTCACCACCACCGACATCCAGGACTACCTCGCCGGCCACATGGGCGGCGACTTCTGGGAGGACTACGAGGTGTACGAGGCCCACTCGGCGATCTACCGCATCGCCGAGGTGACCACCCCGACGCAGGTCATCCACGGCGCGCAGGACCTCCGGGTCCCCTTCACCCAGGGGCAGGAGTTCTACCGGGCGCTCGACCGCCGGGGGGTGCCCACCGAGTTCGTGGTCTATCCCCGGACCCCGCACGGGCCCCGGGAGCCGAAGTTCCTGATGGACGTCTCGGAGCGCATCCTGACCTGGTTCCGGGCGCACACGCCGGAAGAAGCGACCGACGACGCCGCGAGCAGCCGCTGACGGGGTCGGCGTCCGGCCCGCCGGGGGCCGGTTCGGAAGCCCGCGCTCTCCGGCGCGTCGTTTCTCCCCGCTCGGCTACCAGTCGCTTGGACCGATGCTCCTGGCCTGCATCTCCGCGAACACCGGATCCAGCCCGCTGGGCTCCTCCGCGTACACCTCGTTCAGTTTGGCCGTGATCTCCTCGCGGCTTAGTCGGGTCCAGGGCGGGACCGAGGCTGTTTCGGCGCGCTCCGTCTCCGACGCTTCACGCGGATTCTTGGCGGGATCGGCTGCCTGGGAGCGCTCTACCGGGGTGCGATCAGCTTTGGTCACACTCCAAACCTACCGCAAGTTGCACTGGTGATGGAGTCGTGGTCGCCACGGGGGGAGGCGCGTGCCGGCTGAAGCCGGCGTTCCAAACCGGTGCGCCGTCCGCGTGGTTGGCGGTACGCGGTTCCGCTGCGCTCCGCGCAGCGGGTGCCGGCCTGGAGGCCGGCGCTCCCTTTCCGCCCCGCTACACTTCGCGCCTTCCGGTCCCGAATGGGCGGGACCCTGAGCAGTTCGCGGCCCAGCCTCGCCGGCGCTCCCCCGGTCGGGCCCGCGCATCTCACCGAGTGAGGAAAGCCCCTTGATTCGCAGACAGGATGCCCTCGATTACCACCTGAGCGGACGGCCCGGCAAGGTCGAGGTCCGGCCCACGAAACCCACCCAGACCCAGCGGGACCTCTCCCTCGCCTACAGCCCCGGCGTCGCCGAGCCCTGCCGGGAGATCCACCAGGCGTCCGAGCGGGTGTTCGACTACACGGCGCGGGGGAATCTGGTCGCGGTCGTCTCCAACGGGACCGCCGTCCTCGGCCTCGGCAACATCGGCCCCCTCGCCGCCAAGCCGGTGATGGAGGGGAAGGGCGTCCTCTTCAAGCGGTTCGCCGACATTGACGTCTTCGACATCGAGTTGAACGTCACCGACCCCGAAGAGGTGGTCCGGGTGGTGAAGGCGCTCGAGCCCACCTTCGGGGGGATCAACCTCGAGGACATCAAGGCCCCGGACTGCTTCTACATCGAATCGAAGCTCCGCGAGGAGATGGACATCCCGGTGTTCCACGACGACCAGCACGGCACCGCGATCATCTCGGGGGCCGCCTTCCTGAGCTGGCTCGAACTCACCGGCAAGGACCCGGGCGAAGTCCGGGTGGTCATCAACGGGGCCGGGGCGGCGGGCATCGCCTGCGCCGAGATCGCCGAGAACCTCGGCGTGCGTCACGAGAACGTGGTGATGTGCGACTCGCGCGGCGTCATCCATGCGGGCCGCGAAGCGGGCATGAACGAGTTCAAGGAGCGCTACGCCCTCGACACCTCGATGCGGACGCTCGACGACGCCATGCGGGGCGCCGACGTGTTCATGGGCCTCTCGGTGAAGGGCGCGGTCTCGAAGGAGATGGTCGTCTCCATGAACGACCAGCCGCTCGTGATGGCGATGGCGAACCCGGATCCGGAGATCACCTGGGAGGACGCCCAGGAGGCCCGCAGCGACGTCTTCATGGCGACCGGGCGGTCCGACTATCCGAACCAGGTCAACAACGTGCTCGGGTTCCCCTTCATCTTCCGGGGCGCGCTCGACGTGCGCGCCCGCACCATCAACATGGAGATGAAGCTGGCGGCGGTCCGCGCCCTCGCGGACCTCACCCGGGAGGACGTGCCCGACTCGGTGATGCGCGCCCACGGCAAGGAGCGCATGTCCTTCGGCCCGGAGTACCTCATTCCGTCGCCGTTCGACTCCCGGGTCCTCCTCTGGGAGGCGCCCGCAGTCGCAAAGGCGGCGATGGACAGCGGCGTCGCCCGCATCCAGATTGACCTGGACCAGTACGGCGCCCGGCTGGAGGCCCGCCTCGGGCTCGAACGCGAGGTGATGCGGCAGGTGATCGGCCGCGCCAAGCGCGCCAGCCGGTCGGTGGTCTTCCCGGAGGGCGAAGAGCCGAAGATCCTGCGCGCCGCGCAGCGTCTGCTCGACGAGAACATCGCGGAGCCCATCCTGCTCGGGCGCCCGGAGGTCATCCGGAACGCCTGCGAGACCCTCGGGATCGAGATCAACGGCGCCCGGGTGGTGGACATCACCGATTCCGAGCGGTCCGAAGAATACGCCCGGCGCCTGGTCGCGATCCGGCAGCGGCGCGGAGTCGGCCCCGCCAAGGCGCGGGAGCTGATGAAGAACCCGAGCGTTTACGGCGCGATGATGGTGAACGTCGGGCACGCCGACACGATGGTGGCGGGGCTCACCCAGCACTACCCGGAGACCATCCGCCCGGCGCTCCAGATCGTGCGGATGCGGGACGACGTCCGGCGGGTCGCCGGGGTCTATCTGATGGTGTTTCCCAACGAGATCAAGTTCTTCGCCGACGCCACCGTGAACATTGATCCGACCGCCGAGGACCTCGCCGACATTGCCATCCAGACCGCCGACGTGGCCCTCCGCTTCAACGTGGAGCCCCGCGTGGCGATGCTGTCGTTCTCCAACTTCGGGAGCGCTCCCCACGAGCGGTCCAACAAGGTGCGCGAGGCGGTGGAGATCCTGCGCGAGCGGGCTCCCGAGCTCGTGGCCGACGGCGAGATGCAGGCGGACACCGCGGTGGTGGACGACCTCCTCCGGGACACCTATCCCTTCTCCCGGCTGGACCGCGCCGCCAACGTGCTGATCTTCCCGAGCCTCGAAGCGGGCAACGTGGCCTACAAGCTGCTCCAGCGGCTCGGCGGCGCGGAAGCGATCGGCCCGATCGTCACCGGCCTCCGGCGTCCAGTCCATGTGCTCCAGCGCGGCGCCGAGGTGGAGGAGATCGTCAACGTGGTGGCCATCGCGGTGGTCGAGTCGCAGGAGACGGCCGGACCGCCCGACCTGTTCCAGCAGGGCTGACGGCGAGCCGGGAGCCGGAGTGCCGCGCGACTCGGCGGTAACCGGCAACCCGCCGCGTCCCGCCCGGGCGCGGATCCACTCCCTGGACGCGCTGCGCGCGGTGATGATGCTGCTCGGGCTGGTGCTGCACACCGCCCTCAGCTACGTCCCCGAACTGTCGTCCGGCGAGTGGCCCTACCAGGACCGGCAGGCGAGCGATGGGTTCGGCTGGCTGGTCAGCCTCATCCACACGTTCCGGATGCCGGCGTTCTTCACGGTAGCCGGATTCTTCGCGGCGTTCCTGGTCGAAAGGCGCGGCACGGGCGCGTTCCTCCGCCATCGGCTGCACCGGATCGGCGTTCCGCTGGTCGGCGGCTGGATCCTTCTCTTCCCGCTGGGCGCGGTGGCCTGGGTCTTCGCGGCGTCCCGTTCCGGCGTTCCGCTGGCGCCGGCGCCCGGGTCGGAGGACATCGGATTCGACTGGATGCACCTCTGGTTCCTGTACCAACTGCTGATCCTTTCCGCCTGCGCCGCGCTGTTCCGGTCCGGTCTCGTCCGGTTCCGGCCGGCGGGAGCGGCCCGGCTCGCGGGAATCGCGCGCCGGGCCCTCGGCCGGCGGTGGATGTTCCCGGTGCTGGCGGGGATCACCGCGTTGACGCTGATTCCCATGGAAGCCTGGGAGCTGGAGACCGACGGCTCGCTGTTCCCCCCGATCCGGCTGCTGGCGGCCTACACGGTCTTCTTCGTCTTCGGCTGGCTGGAGCACGGCCGGGGCGGGAGCTTCGGCCACCTCCGCGACCGCTGCCTCACCCGCCTCGGCGGGGGTCTCTTCTTCCACACCCTCTACCTCGCGGTGATCGTGCCCCACGTCGGGACCGCGCCGGCGGAAGCCCCGGTCGCACACAACGCGGGGATGGCCCTCCTCGCAGTCTCGATGTGGCTCTTCGTCCTCGGGTTCCTGGGCCTGTTCCGCCGCTGGCTGGACGCCCCGAGCCCCGGCTGGCGCTATCTCTCGGACGCCTCCTACTGGATGTACCTGGTCCACCTGCCGCTGACCGTCGCGCTGCCGCCGCTCCTTTCGGGCTGGGACGCCCCCGGCCTCATCAAGTTCGCTCTCGCCCTCGGCGCGGCGTTCGCCGTCACCCTCGTCACCTACCACTACGGTGTGCGCTCCACCTGGGTGGGGAAGCGCCTCAATGGCCGCCGCCATCCCCGGATCTTTCCCTGGCGGGCGCCCGCATAGCGGATAACCTAGCCGGAGGTACGCACCACCGCCGATCTCATGGCCTTTGCTGGCATCCGCTTCCGGGATCTGATCGCGGTCGTCGGTGTCGCTGGGGTGCTGGTGGCCGGTGCGGTGCTGCTCCACCAGGCGCGTCCGCGGGTGGCCGGCAGGACCCCCGAGCAGATCCGGGCGAGCGG
This sequence comes from Vicinamibacteria bacterium, assembly GCA_963555995.3. Taxonomy (GTDB): domain Bacteria; phylum Acidobacteriota; class Vicinamibacteria; order Marinacidobacterales; family Marinacidobacteraceae; genus Marinacidobacterium. The sequence continues at coordinate 1,042,059 of OY821641.1, forward strand.
CGAGTGCGCGAACTGTCATCGCAACGAGACTGGGGCGGTGGTGGCGCAGTTCGAGATGAGCGCCCACGCGGGCGCCGGGGTGACCTGCCTCGACTGCCACCAAGTGCGTCCGGGGCAGGCCGCGGTCGAGCACCACGGGTTCGAGATCACCACCGCGACCACCGCGCTCGCCTGCCGGGGCTGCCACGCCGACGAGGCGCGCCAGTTCGAACGCAGCCGCCACGCGCTTCCGGCCTACGCGGCCGTCATGGGCACCGAGGGGTATCCCGCCACGTTCGCCACCGAGCGGATCGCCCGCGCCGAGGAGATCCACCCCGGAGCGGTCCGGCGCCCGCCGAACGCGCTCGCGCGGCTCGAGGGCTCGCCGACCACGGTGTCCGGCTGTCTCGGGTGCCACGACATCGGGCGGCCGAACGCCGACGGCTCCATCGGGACCTGCACGGCCTGCCACAGCCGGCACTCCACCGCGATCTCGCTGGCCCGGGCGCCGGCCACCTGCGGGCAGTGCCATATGGGGCCGGACCACGCGCAAAAGGAGATCTACAGCGAGTCGAAGCACGGCATCCTGTTCGAGGCGCAGCGGCACCTGATGAACCTGGACGCCGAACCAAAACTGCTCACTGCCTTCGACATGCCGGTGCCGACCTGCGCCACGTGCCACATGAGCGGCCTGGAGGGCGCGAAGGTGACCCACGACACCACCGAGCGGCTCTCGTGGTGGCTCTTCGCCCCGGTTTCCGAGAAACGGCCCCACTACGACCAGGCGCAGGCCGAGATGCAGGGCATCTGCCTCAAATGCCATGCCGAGAACCAGGTGACGCAGTTCTATGCCGACGCCGAGGCGCTGGTGGAGACCACCAACGCCCGCGTCGCCGAGCTGATGGAACGCATGGCCGAGGTGCAGGAAGCGGGGCTCCTGACCGAGGCGCCCTTCGACGAGCCGCTCGATTTCCTGTTCTTCGACGCCTGGCACTACGCGGGCCGCACGGTGAAGCACGGCGCGTTCATGGACGGCGCCGACTTCGTGCAGTGGCACGGGACCTACGACCTCATCAACCGGATCACCGAGATCGAGGAACGGATCCAAGCGCTTTCGCCGGAGTGACCCCGGTCCGCGTGCGGCTACCGAGAACGCCCCCGGCGATCCCGTGAATATCTCCCTTCCGGGCCTGCGCCGCCGCCGGCGCCTCCTGCTCGAGGTCTTTCTCGCCGGGAACCTGCTCTTCCTGGCGGTGGACATTTTCTTCGCCCACTCGGTGAACTCCTTCCGCGAGCCGGTGGAGTGGCTGCCCCTCTGGTTCTCGCTGGCCGGCGGCCTGGTGCTCTTCGGGCTCCTCGCCTCCGGGCGCGGACCCGATGTTCCGGCGATGCGATGGGCCGGGGCAGTGATCGGCGGCCTCTCGGTGGGGGTGGGGATCTGGGGAACGATCCTGCACCTGGAGAGCGCCTTCTTCCGCCGGTTCGCCCTCGACGGCCTGATTTACGCGGCGCCGTTCGTGGCGCCGCTCGCCTACGCCGGAATCGGGTTCCTGCTGCTCGCCAACCGCGCCGGTCTTTTCCGTCCCGCCGATGACGATTTCGGCTGGGGCCAATGGGTGACGATGTTCGCGGCCGGCGGGTTCGCGGGCAACTTCGTGCTCTCGCTGCTCGACCACGAACAAAACGGCTTTTCCTATTGGACCGAGTGGATCCCGGTGGCCGCGGCGGCACTGGCGGTGTCGAGCCTGGCGCTCGTCGGACTGCGGCACGCGCCGGCGCCGGGACTGGTCCGGCTGGCGGTGCTGACGCTGCTCCTCCAGGTGGGCGTCGGACTCCTCGGCTTCTGGCTCCACTTGGGCGCCGGCATCAGCGCCATCGGGGGGCGGCCCTTCGAGGCATTCGTCCACGGAGCTCCCCCGTTCGCGCCGCTGCTGTTCGCGGACCTCGCCGTCCTTGCCGGGATCGGGCTGCTCGCCCTACCGGCGTCGTCGATTGCGGCGACCGGGGAAGACAGGTAGCACGGCCGTACACGCCCTGAGGGTGGGTGGGGTTGCGACGTGCGCGGCGCGGAGCGCCGCGCGTGCCGGTCTGGAGACCGGCGTTCCCAGCCGGTGCGCCATCCGGGTCGTCAACGGCACTCGACTCCCTCCGGCCACCAGGCCGTCAGATCGAGAAGCCCGGGCCGGGCCCGCGCTTCGGTTACGTCGAGGGGGTCACGCCGCCGTTCGCGGCAGCCCGCGCGCCCGCCAGACGAAGTAGATCGCCGGGAACACCACCAGCACCACGGCCGCGGCGGTGACGACCCCGCCCACCATGGGGGCGGCGATCCGTTTCATGACGTCGGACCCGGCGCCGGTGCTCCACATGATGGGCAGCAGGCCGAGCGCGGTGGTGGCGGTGAGCATCGCGACGGGTCGAACGCGCCGGAGCGCGCCGTCGAAGACCGCCTCGCTCAGCTCGGCGCGGTTCGTGAGACGCCCCGCCTCCTTCGCCGCTTCGCAGGAGCGGTCCAGGTAGAGCAGCATCACCACTCCGGTCTCGGCGCTCAGTCCGGCGAGGGCGATGATCCCCACCCCGACCGCGATGCTCAGGTTGTAGTCGAGCGCGTAGAGCAGCCAGAACGTGCCGACCAGCGAGAGCGGCACCGCGGTCAGCACGATGAGCGTCCGGGACACCGAGCGGGTGCTCATCTGGATGGTGAGCAGGATGAGCAGCAGGGTCAGCGGGACCATGATCTCCATCCGTTCCCGGGCGCGCAGCAGGAACTCGTACTGGCCGCTCCAGCCCAGGCTGTAGCCGGTCGGGATCTCCACCTCCTCGGCGACCGCGGCCCGGGCGTCTTCGACGTAGCTGCCCACGTCCACGTCCTCGATGTCCACGTAGATCCAGGCGTTCGGCCGGGACTGTTCGCTCTTGATCACCGGCGGCCCCTTGACGAAGGACATGTCCGCCAGGAAGGCCAGCGGAATCTGCTGCCGGGTCGGCGTCTGCACCAGGATGTCCCCGAACTCGGAGGGGTTGTCGCGGAGGTCGCGGCTGTAGCGCAGGTTCACCGGATAGCGCTCGAGTCCCTCCACGGTGGTGGTGATGTTCATCCCCCCGATCGCCGACTGGATGACCTCCTGCACGTCGCCCACCGTCAGGCCGTAGCGGGCGATGGCGTCGCGCCGGATGGTGAAGTTCAGGTAGTTCCCACCCATGGCCCGTTCCGAGTACGCCGAACGGGTGCCCGGAACCTCGCGCACCACGGCTTCGACCTGACCGCCGAGGTCCTCGAGGACCGCGAGATCCGGACCAGCGAGTTTGATCCCCACCGGCGTCTTGATGCCGGTGGACAGCATGTCGATCCGGGTCTTGATGGGCATCGTCCAGGCGTTCGTCAGGCCGGGGAAGCGGATGGCGTCGTCCATCTCCGCGATAAGCCGGTCGGGGGTCATGCCGGGGCGCCACTCGCTCTCCGGTTTCAGGAGGATCGTCGTCTCGATCATGCTGAGCGGGGCCGGGTCGGTGGCGGTGTCGGCGCGGCCGACCTTCCCGAAGACCGTCTCCACCTCGGGGAAGTCCCGCAGGATCCGGTCGGTCTGCTGCAGCACCTCGCGGGCCTTGGTGATCGAGACCCCGGGCAGGGTGGTCGGCATGTAGAGCAGGTCGCCCTCCCAGAGCGGCGGCATGAACTCCGACCCGAGGCGCGAGACGGGCACGGCGGTGGCGGCCGCCCCCGCCAGGGTGAGTGCGAGGACCGCCCAGCGCCACCGCAGGACCAGCCGCAGGACGGGCCGGTAGAGCGCCATCAGCAGCCAGGTGACCGGGTTGCGGCCCGCCGGCCGGATGCGTCCGCGGATCCAGAAGCCGGCGAGCACCGGAACGAGGGTCACCGAGAGCAGCGCCGCCGCCGCCATCGCGTAGGTCTTGGTGAACGCGAGCGGCCGGAAGAGGCGGCCCTCCTGCGCCTCCAGCGCGAAGATGGGCGCGAAGGAGATCGTGATCACCAGGAGCGCGAAGAAGAGGGTGGGCCCGACCTCGGTGGAGGCGCGCGCGATGATGCGCCAGTGGGGCGTCTTGCCCCCCTCTTCCTGCCGGTCCCGCTCCAGGTGCCGGTGGGCGTTCTCCACGATCACAATCGCCGCGTCCACCATCGCCCCGATGGCGATCGCGATGCCGCCGAGCGACATGATGTTGGCTCCGACCCCCTGGAAGTACATGACGATGAAGGCCATCAGCACCGCGAGCGGGAGGGTGATCACCGCGACCAGCGCGGAGCGCAGGTGCAGCAGGAAGACGACGCACACGAGCGCCACGATCGCCATCTCCTCGACCAGCTTCTCCCGCAGGGTGGCGACGGAGTCCTCGATCAGCTCCGTCCGGTCATAGACCGGCACCACCTCCACTCCGGCGGGCAGGCCGGCCTGGAGCTCCTCGAGCCGCGCCTTGACCCGCCCGACGACCTCGTGGACGTTCGCGCCGGAGCGGACGACGACGATGCCGCCGACCACCTCGCCCTCACCGTTCAGTTCGGCGAGACCCCGGCGGATCTCCGGCCCGAACTGCACGGTTGCGATGTCCTCGACGGTGACCGGGGTGCCGGAGGCGTCCACCCCGAGCGCGATGCGGCGCACGTCGTCGAGCCCCCGGATGTACCCCTCCCCGCGCACCATGAACTCGGTCTCCGCGGTCTCGAAGACCCGCCCCCCCACGTCCGTGTTGCTGCGCCGCACCGCGTCCCGGATGCGGGCCAGCGAGATGTCGTAGGCGCGCAGCCGGTTCGGGTCCACGGTGATCTGGTACTGCCGGACGAACCCGCCGACGCTCGCCACCTCCGAGACTCCCTGGACGGCGGTGAGCTCGTACTTGAGGAACCAGTCCTGGACCGACCGCAGTTCGGCGAGGTCGTGGTCGTCGGAGCGGAGCGCGTACATGTAGGCCCAGCCGACGCCGCTCGCGTCGGGACCCAGGGTGGGGCTGACTCCCTCCGGAAGCCTGCCGCTGACGTAGTTGAGGTACTCGAGGACCCGGCTCCGGGCCCAGTAGAGGTCGGTGCCGTCCTCGAAGATCACATAGACGAACGAGAACCCGAAGAAGGAGTAGCCCCGCACCACGGTGGCCGAGGGGACCGCGAGCATCTGGGTGGTGATCGGGTAGGTCACCTGGTCCTCGACGACCTGCGGGGCCTGTCCCGGGTAGTCGGTGAACACGATCACCTGGACGTCGGAGAGATCGGGCAGCGCGTCGAGGGGGATGGCGCGGAGCGCCTGGAACCCGGCGACGGCGAGGAACGCCGCCAGCACGAGGACGAACAGGCGGTTCCGGAGGGACCACTCGATGAGGCGGGTCAACATGTGATGGTTCCGGGCTGGTTAGCGGGTTCCGGCGCCGGCTTGATCCTGCCAGGATGCCGTGCGCCAGTGCTTCGGGTCGGCGGGCGCCGGAGGGGTGGGGGGTGGGGAGGGGTGTCCCCTCCCCACGAGAGAATCGGTGGAGAGAATCGCGCAGCGATTCGCGCCACCGACCCGTGGGGAAAGCACCCTGCATCCGTGGATTCCCCCGGGTCCCGCCGGATGGCGGGAGGTTCCGGGGACGGGATGCGGGGTGCTTTTTCCACGGGCTGCTAGTGGTGTCGGTGGGTCATGGCCGGTTCCGGCGCCTCGGGCTCGGCGGTCTCCGGTTCGGCGACCGGCGCCTTGATCGCCTGGGTGAGGTTGCTCTCGGAATCGATCAGGAACTGGGCCGAGACCACGACCCGGTCCGCTTCGGAGATTCCGTCCGCGATCTCCCAGACCCCGTCGCCGCCGGCGCCGAGGGTGACGTCCGCCACCCGGTAGAGGCCCGGTGAGAGTTCAAGGACCACCAGGTCCCGGGCGCCGCTCCGGATCACCGCCTCCTCGGGCACCGTCAGCGCGTCCCGCGCTACCGGCACGTCGAAGGTGACGTTCGCGTACATGCCGGCCCGCAGCGCCAGATCGGGGTTCGCGAGTTCGATGGACACTGTCATCGTCCGCGTCTCCTGGTTGAAATGGGGATACAGGAAGCGGACGAACCCGGTGTAGGGCCGTCCCGGCACGTAGGGCAGCTCCACCTCGGCCCGCTGGCCGATCCGCATGGCCTGCACCTGGTGTTCGAAGATCTCGACGTCCACCCAGATGGTGGTCAGGTCGGCCAGCTTGTAGAGGTTCATCCCCGGCTCGACGTACATGCCGTCGAGCGCCTCGTCCACCTTCTCCACGACCACGCCGGTGACCGGAGAGACCACCGAGAGCGTGCGTCGGGGGGTCTCCTCCCGCTCCAGCAGCGCGATCTGTTCGTCGGTGATGTCCCAGTAGCGGAGCCGGGCGCGGGCCGCCTCGACGAGCGAGCGCGCCCGCCCGGCGACGTCGGGGAACCGCGAGGCGTCGAGCCGCTCCGCGTAGTGCACGGCCTGGAGGTATTCGGTCTGGGCCGCGACCAGTTGCGGGCTGTAGATGTCGAAGAGCGCCTGGCCCTCCTCGACCGTCTCCCCGAGATAGTTCACCGCGACGTTTTCGATCCAGCCGTCGTACTTCGTGCCCACCCAGGCGATCTGCTTGTCGTTGTGGGCGAGGGTGCCGACGGTGCGGATCGTCTGGGCGATGTCCCGCCGCTCGACCGGGGTGGTGCGCACCCCGATCCGCTGCACGAAGCCGGGATCGAGGCGCACCGCGCCTTCCGGCGTGGCGCCCGCTTCGTCCGCGTAGACGGGGACCAGGTCCATTCCCATGGGCGACTTGCCGGGCCGGTCCGAAATGAAGTTCGGATCCATGGGCGCCCGCCAGTAGAGGACCTCCCGGTCGTCCTCCGCGGCCGGGACGGCCATGTCGTGCCCTTCGTGGCCGTCCGCGGCCTCGCCGAAGCGGGGCGGCCACTCCCAGCCGCCGAGGGCGAACCCGGCGAGGACGACGAGCGCCATGCCGGCGAGGAAGGCGCCGGCGCCGATGACGAGGGTGCGGTTCATGAGGACCTCCCGGCGGGCAGGGGAACCTGGGCGCCGATGCCCCGTTCGAGATCCGCGAGCGCGATGAGGAAGTCGGACACGTAGCGGGCGCGCATCCGCAGGACGTCGAGCTGGACGCGTTCGCCGTCGAGCAGGTCGAGGACTCCCACCTGACCCGTTTCGTAGGCGGTCTCGGTGGCGCGGAGCGTTTCCTCGCTCTGCGGGATGAGCACGGTCTCGAGCAGGGCGAGCTGTTCCTCGATGGTCTCGACCCGGATCAGGGCCAGCTCCACCGCGTTCTCCATGGCGTCCCGGGCCTCTTCAAGGCGCCTTCGGTTCGCCGTGAGGCGGTGCCCGGCTTCCTCGACGCCGGCGCGGTACTTCTCCTTCCAGACCGGCAGGGAGACCCCCAGGGACACGCTCAGGGAGTTCTTGCCCTCGTCCGGAGGGAGCGGTCCGAGGACGTCGGCCGGATCGCGGCCGGCGACGTTCATCAGCGCGAGGCTTGCGGTGAAGCGGGGCCGGAAGTTCATCCCGGCCAGCTCGACCGCGTCTTCGCTCGCCTCGATGAGCGCGGTCGCCGCCCGCAGTTCCTGCCGGTTCCGCGCTCCCAGGTCCAGCAACTGCGCCCGGTCCAGGCTCACCGCGGGCGGTTCGATGGCGGGGACCTCTGGAACCGCGGTTTCGGGGGAGCGGGCGCAGAGCGTGTTGAGGTTCGCGGCGAGCGTCCGGCGCTGGCCGGTGAGCTGACGCTGCCGGTCGGCGATCCGGGTGAGTTCCGCCTGCAGCCGGATGACCGCCTGCTGGAGGCCCTCGCCGGTGGCGTAGCGCGCCCGCGCCAGCGTTTCGTAGTGCCCCACGAGCGAGCGTTCTTCTTCCAGCAGCCGGCGCGCCGCGTCCAGATAGGCGATGTCGTAGAAGGTCCGCTTGACCCGGGCGATGAGTTCGCGTTCCTCGGCCTGGACGAGGAGGAACTGGGCATCGGCTTCGGAGAGCGCCAACCGGCCGCGGAGATCACGAGCGCCGAACCAGGGCAGGGACTGGGTCACCGTGATGCCGCCGGTCTGGGACCCGACGCGGGTCTCCATCCTCCGGAGCGCCTGGCTCACGCTCAGGGTCGGGTCGGGGAGGGCCGTGACCTGCGGGACGCGCTGCCGGGTAGCCTGGTGCTTCGCCCGGGACGCGAGCAACGCGGGATGCCGTTCGATGGCGCTGTCCACGCAGCTTCTGAGCTCCGCTTCGGGAGCGTAGAAGTCGGGAGGTGGTTCCGGCGGGATTCCCGCAGCCGCCGCGACGGCCATCAGGACCGCCGCCGGGCAGGCAAAAAGGGATCGTAGAGACAACACGATAGGGAGAATCCGTCGCCAGGCTGCGGCGGGCCGGGGCCAGACCACGCGGCGCTGGCCGCCGGCGGGTCACCGGGTTGGCGGGCCCGGGAAACCGCCCCGTGCCGGGTTCCGGCACGGGCCGCCGGTCGTCAGGGGTGCTGGCCGGGGACGGCGCCTTCGGGGCGCGCGCGAGGCGCGAGCCCGGTCCGGCGACGTTCGGCTCAGCGGGACCGAACGCGCGGCGGACGGAGACTCAGATCAGCAGGGCGGCGTGCCGGACGAAAAGGGGCGGCCGCGGCTCCCGGGGAGGAAGGGGCCCGTCGGGCTGGCGGTTCCATCGGAAAATCGGCTGGAGCGACTCCCCGGAGGCGGGCAGGACCGCCGCCGGACCCGGCTCGGGGGCAAGGAGCTTGGGGACGGTGACCGACGAACAGCAGGCGCTCACGCGTTCCGCGTCCGGGACCGGCTCGGAACCGCCGTGACAGCTCGCCTCGGCGGGGATGCCGGGCGCCGCCATCAGCGGGCAGACCACCGCGAACGCCAGCACCACGGCCAGCACGGTGGCGGCCAGCGGCTTGCGGCGTGTGGACGTGAACAGCTTCATTGCCGGCGGCCAGTATAGAGACCCCGGCTTCACGGGCGCCAATGGCGGGAATTCCTATCGCCGTTCCCGCACCCCCTGTTGCAGAGGGAAATAGACCTTCGCGATCCACTTTGGGGGCGCCCCCGCGAGCCAGGCTCCGAGCGCGAGGTAGTCGAGGAGGGCCGTCGAGACCGGGCCGAGGCGTTCCCAGTGTTCCGTCCCGGTGGTCACCGCCGCTCCGGCGGGCTCGAGGCGGCCGAGGCGGCGGAGGCGGCGGGCGAGCCCGGCGTCCTCGAAGATGGGCTCTTCCGGGAAGCCGCCGACCTCCCCGAAGGCGGTGCGGGTGGTGAAGATGGCCTGGTCGCCGTAGGGAAGCCCGAGCCAGCGCGCCCGCCGGTTCGCTCCGCGCGCGCCGAAACGGAGCAGCGCCCCGCCGCCCTCGATGCGCTGCGGGAACCAGCCGCCGACCACGCCGGGCCGGGCGAGGATGCCCGTCACCTGTCCCGCCGCCGCGCGCGGGAGCCGGCAGTCGGCGTGCAGGAACACCAGAACGTCTCCCCGGGCGGCGCGCGCCCCGGCGTTCATCTGGAGGGCGCGTCCCCGCCCGGCGGTCTCGACCCGCGCCCCGGCGCGCGCGGCTTCGTCCGCCGTGCCGTCGCGGCTGCCGCCGTCCACCACGATCACGTCCGCCCCGTCGGGGGCGGAGCGGATGGCGGCGCCGATGGTGCTGGCGGAGTCGAGGGTCGGGATGACGACGGAGATCACGGTGGAGAAGGGGGTGCGGCCGGCGCACGCCGACGCTTTGTTCCGCACGTTTGGTCTTTACCTATCGTCGGGCCCCCCGGTAGAATTCTCTGCGTTCCGCGGTCCGGGCTGCCGAGGCGGCGGTTTTTCGATTTTCCATGGGCGAATACCTCGGACCGCTGGTCGCGATCGCGGTCGGCGTGCTCTTCGTGGCGGTCACCCTCCTGGTTTCGTCGCTCGTCCGTCCCTCGCTGCCGCTCGACTCGAAGTCGCAACCCTATGAGTGCGGGGAGAACCCGGTCGGCTCGCCGTGGGGCGTGCAGTTCAACATCCGGTTCTACGTCTTCGCGCTGGTGTTTCTCATCTTCGACGTGGAAGCGGTCATGCTGCTGCCCTGGGCGCTTGCCTATCTCGACCTGGGCGCCGGCGCGCTGGTCGCCGGACTCATCTTCATCGGGATGCTCGTTCTCGGGCTCGCCGACGTCTGGGTGAAGGGCGATCTCGAGTGGGTGCGCGAGGAAGAGCGGCGCGCCCTGAAAACGCGTTCGGGAGCCGAGGCGTCCTCCGCCTCGGGAGCGGCCGCCTGAGGCGCGTGCGTCACGTTGTTCCAAGGGCCGCTGAACGGAGAGTCCGCGTGGATCTGATCGGCGCCCTCGGCAAGGGTCTCGGCAAGGACAACGTGGCGCTCACCACGGTGAGCGCGATCGTGAACTGGGCGCGGCTGTCGGCGCTCTGGCCGATGACCTTCGGCCTCGCCTGCTGCGCCATCGAGATGATGGCGACCGGGGCGAGCCGCTTCGACTGGGACCGGCTCGGCCTCATCCCCCGGGCGACCCCCCGGCAGTCGGACTGCATGATCGTCGCCGGCACCGTCACCCACAAGATGGCGATCCGCATCAAGACGCTCTACGACCAGATGCCGGAACCCAAGTACGTGATCTCGATGGGTAGCTGCGCCAACAACGGCGGTCCCTACTGGCAGTACGGCTACCACGTCGTGAAGGGCGTGGACCAGATCATCCCGGTGGATGTCTACGTGCCGGGTTGTCCGCCCCGGCCGGAAGCGCTGCTCTACGGGATCATGGCGCTCCAGGATCGCATCCGCGAGAAGTCGCTGCTCGACGATCCGCGCGAGGGCCGCCCCCGGCCGGCGGCCGCGAGCCAGCCCGCGGGCCGGATGGTGGAGATGGCCGGGTGAGCGCCGCCTCCATCATCGAGCGCCTCGCCGCCCATCTCGGTCTGGAGGAGGGCTCGTTCGACTCCGATGCGGAGGCGAAGGATCCCTGGGTCCGGGTCCCGGGGGACCGGCTGCTGGCGGCGGCCGAGTTCCTGAAGACGGATCCGGAACTCGACTTCGACACCCTCCACTGCGTCTCGGGAGTGGACTGGCCCGGCGACGACCCGCCGGCCGTCGAGGTGGTGTACCACCTGACCTCGCTGAGCAAGAAGCACTGGATCGTGCTGAAGACCCGGGTGCCGCGCGAAGGCGCCAGCCTCCCCACCCTGGAGACGGTCTGGAAGGCGGCCAACTGGCACGAGCGCGAGACGTACGACCTCTTCGGCGTCCGTTTCGAGGGGCACAGCGACCTCCGGCGCATCCTGCTGCCGGCCGACTGGCCCGGCCATCCGCTGCTCCGCGACTGGGAGTGGCCCGAGACCTGGCACAAGATCCCGGTGAAGCCGGGACGGCAGATGACGGAGCGCGCCGAGGGCGGCCAGATGACGGGCGTGGGCCCCTTCGACTGAGGTAGCGGGGATCCGGATGGCCGAGCAACGTTCCCCCGTCGACGAGGCCCCGCTGGCACGCCCGGCTTGGAACGCCGGTCTCCAGACCGGCATCGCCGCCGCAGGCGGCGAACCCGTCGAGGGAGGCTCCTAGATGGCCGAGCAACGTTCGCCCGTTGACGGCGCCCCGCTCGTCACCCTCTACGACGAGGAACTGCCGCCCGACAACGCCTACGCCTTCTCCCCCGAGGAACTCGAAGAGGACGAGATGATCCTCAACATGGGGCCCCAGCACCCGTCGACCCACGGAGTGCTCCGGGTGGAGCTCAAGACCGACGGGGAGATCGTCAAGGACGCCCGGCCGCACATCGGCTACCTGCACCGGAACTTCGAAAAGCACGCCGAGAACATTGACTACCAGGGCGTCATCCCCTTCACCGACCGGATGGACTACGTCGGCTCGATGGGGAACAGCCTCGCCTACGCGCTCACCGTCGAGAAACTGCTCGGCATCGGGGTGGGGGAGCGGGTCGCGGGCATCCGGGTGATCACCGCCGAACTGCAGCGGATCGCCAGCCACCTGCTCGCGATGGGCACCTACGGGATGGACATCGGCGCCTTCACGCCGTTCCTGCTCTGCTTCCAGCAGCGCGAGCGGATCCTCGATCTCTTCGAGTGGCTCTGCGGCGCCCGCCTGCTCTACAACTACAACTGGGTCGGCGGCGTCTCCCACGACCTGCCCGAGGGCTGGACCGACAAGGCCCGCCGCTTCCTCGACGAATTCGTGCCGGTGCTGGACGAGGTGGACAAGCTCCTCAGCCACAACAAGATCTTCATCCGCCGGACGGCCGACATCGGGATCATCACTCCGGAGATGGCGAAGGACTACGCGCTCTCCGGCCCGAACCTCCGCGGGTCCGGGATTGACTGGGACCTGCGGCGGGACGATCCCTACCTGGGCTACGAGAACTACGACTTCGACGTGGTCGTGGCAACCAGTCCTCACGGCCCCGCCGGTTCCTGCTGGGACCGGTACTTCGTGCGGGTCCGCGAGATGTACGAGAGCGTCAAGATCGTCCGCCAGGCCCTTGACCGTCTGCCCGCCGAAGGCGACGTCCACGAGAACGTGCCGCGGTTCGTCCGGCCGCTGGCCGGCGAGGCCTACTGCCGGAGCGAGGCGCCGCGGGGCGAACTCGCCTTCTACATCGTCGCCGAGAACAAGAAGCCCATCCCCTACCGGGTGAAGGGACGCTCCCCCTGCTTCGTGGCGATGGGGCTCTTCCACGAGATCACCCGCGGCGAGATGATCGCCGACATCATCGCCATCATCGGCAGCCTGGACATCGTCCTCGGGGAGATTGACCGGTGATCACCCGCTTCCGGCAGATCGAGATGCGGCTCATGGGGCCGCTCACGATGATCCCCATCGTGCTCTGCCTGGTGGTGCTCGGGACGATCGCGGCGCTCCCGGTGGTCGCGACCATCCTCTCCGAACTGGTCGCGGACTTCGTACCGCCCGCGCTCCAGCACCTGACCATCGTGGTGCTCGGCACCGCGGGATTCGTGGGCATCCTGGCGCTCAATCCGATCTACTCGATCTGGCTCGAGCGCAAGGTCGCGGCCCACGTCCAGGACCGGCTCGGCCCGATGCGGGTCGGGTGGCACGGGCTGCTCCAGAGCTTCGCCGACGGCGTGAAGCTCCTCTTCAAGGAGGACCTCGTCCCCCGCGACGCCGACCGGGTGCTGTTCGGCGCGGCGCCCATGCTCGCGATCGCGAGCGCGTTCGCGGCCTTCGCGATCGTTCCCTGGGGCGTCCGCGAGGACGGCACGGTGCTCGCGGTTTCGAACCTGAACATCGGCGTCCTCTACTTCATCGCGATCACCTCGCTCGGCGCCCTCGCGGTGCTGATGGCGGGCTGGGGCTCGAACAACAAGTACGCGCTCTACGGCGGTATGCGGGCGGCGGCCCAGATGGTCAGCTACGAGATCCCGACCGCGATCCTGGTGCTGGTGGTGGTCGCCCAGGTCGGGAGCCTCCACATTCCGGACATCGTGGCCGCCCAGGCGGGCGGGATCCTCGGGGTCGGCGACTGGCTGATCTTCCAGCTCTTCCCGCTCAACCTGATCGCCTTCGTGCTGTTCTTCATCTGCGGGCTCGCCGAGACGAACCGCACCCCGTTCGACATCCCCGAAGCCGAATCGGAGCTCGTGGCCGGGTTCCACACCGAGTACAGCGGGATGCGGTTCGCGTTCTTCTTCCTCGCCGAATACGGGAACATGCTGCTGGTCTCGATGCTGGCGGCGTTGCTCTTCCTGGGCGGCTGGGTCGGCCCTTTCGGGTCGAACCCGCTCCTCCTCTTCGTCAAGGGATTCGGCCTGGTGGTGGTCCAGATGTGGCTCCGCTGGACGCTGCCCCGGCTGCGGGTGGACCAGTTGATGGGAATCTGCTGGAAGTACGTCATCCCGATCTCGTTCTTCCTCCTGGTGGTGACCACCGTCATCAAGGGACTCTTGTGAGGGGGACATGAAACGCTATTTCGTTGATCTGTGGGAATCGGTCAGCACCGTCCTCATCGGGATGGGGGTGACCTTCCGCCACCTCTTCACCCGCTCGGTGACGCAGCAGTACACCGCCGACGAACTCCCCGAGGAGCGCTGGCGCTCCCCGCTGGACATCCCCAAGGAGTCCCTGATGGAGCGCTCGCGGATGAAGCTCCACGTGAAGATCGAGGACTGCATCGGCTGCAAGCAGTGCGAGCGCGCCTGCCCGGTGGACTGCATCCACATCGAGAACGAGAAGCGGGCCCGGGACGCACCGCCGATCTTCGCGGCCGACGGGACCGCCATCAAGCAGACGGTGGTCCAGTTCGACATCGACATGTCGCTCTGCTGCTACTGCCAGCTCTGCGTCTTCCCGTGCCCGACCGACTGCATCCTGATGACGCCCAACTACGAGTTCGGCGGGAAGACGAAGGGCGACCTCCTCTACCGCTACGCCAAGGAGCCGCGGACGCCCCCCGAGCCGCCGCCGGCCGAGGCCGCCGGAGCCTGACGGACGCACGATGGAATCCATGGCGTCGGCGGCGATCTTCTACGGGGTCGCCGCCCTGGTACTCGGGTCGGCGCTCTACGTGGTGGTCGGCAAGAACCTCGTCCACTCGGCGTTCGCGCTGGTGGCGGCGTTCTTCGGGGTGGCGGTCTTCTACGTCTATCTCGGCGCCGACTTCCTCGCCGGCGCCCAGGTGCTGATCTACGTGGGAGGCATCCTGACGCTGCTGCTCTTCGGCGTGATGCTCACCAACCGGATCTACAACCTGAACCTGCGCTCGGGGGCGATCCAGGTCGTTCCGGGAGCGCTGTCCGCGGGTCTGGTCTTCGCGCTGCTCGTCTGGATCATCCAGTCGGTGGACTGGGGGGCCATGGACGCGGGTGACCCCGGACCGACCAGCGAGTCCATCGGACGGCTGCTGGTGGGCGACTACCTGCTGCCGTTCGAGATCGCCTCGGTCCTGCTGCTGATCGCGCTGATGGGCGCGGCCATGCTGGTCCGGCGAAGGGGAAGGAGCGGCCCGTGAACGGGGTCAGGCGGCGTTCGGCCAGCGATGCATCCCGGCTGGACCGCTTCGCTCTTCGTTCCGATTCGGTCGGAATACGCCGGGTATTCCTCCCAAATCGCGCCTTGCCAGCCGGGCGCCTCACCGGCCTCGGCGCTCACCTGACCCCGTCCACGGACCGCTAGATGATCCCCCTCGAGCACTACCTCTACATCTCGGCGGCGCTCTTCTCGCTGGGCGTCTTCGGGGTGCTCACCCGGCGGAACGCGGTGAACGTGCTGATGTCCATCGAGTTGATCTTCAACTCGGCGAACATCAACCTCGTCGCCTTCTCCCGGTTCGTGGAAGGCGCGCTCGGCGGCCAGGTGTTCGCGCTCCTCGTCATCGTGATCGCCGCCTGCGAGGCGGCGGTGGCGCTCGCCATCGTGATGTCGCTCTACCGCGTCGTGAAACACGTGAACCTCGACGACGCCGCGGAGCTCAAGGGATAGGCCATGTCCGACGCGGTACAAAGCCTCTCCCGGTTCCTTCCCGAGCTGATCCTGATGGGGGCGCTCGCCGTCGTGATCGTCGCGGACCTGCTCACCCAGCGGCGTCCGCTCCGGAACAGCACCGATCTCCTGAACGGGATCACGCTGGTGGGACTGTTCGGCGCTCTCGTGACCTCCTGGCAGGCGCTCGGGGCGGTCGAGGCCCAGTCGCTCTTCGCCTCGATGCTGGCGGACGACGGCCTGCTCGGGGTGTTCCGGCCGATCTTCTGCCTCACCTCCATCGTGGTGCTGCTCCTGGGCATGCGCTCGAAGGAGCTGGAGGGAGTCCGGCTGGGCGAGATGCTCGCGCTGCTGCTCACCGTCACCGCGGCGCTCATGTGGATGGCCGGCTCGGTCAACCTGGTGATGATCTATCTCTCGCTCGAGACGGTCTCGGTGGCCTCCTACCTCATGGTGGGCTACCTGAGTTCAGACCGGCTCTCGAACGAGGCGTCGCTCAAGTACATCCTCTTCGGGGCGGTCTCGACGGGCGCCATGCTCTTCGGGCTCTCGCTCCTTTACGGGATGACCGGCACCCTCGATCTCTACGGGGTGCGCGCCGCGCTCGCCGACGGCGCCTTTGGTCCGGGGCTGCTGTTCGTGCTGATCCTGATCGCCGCCGGGATCGGCTTCAAGATCGCCGCCGCGCCGTTCCACTTCTGGTGCCCCGACGTGTACACCGGAGCCCCCACGCCGGTCACCGCGTTCCTGTCCGTCGGCCCGAAGGCCGCCGGGTTCGCGGTCCTGATCCGCTTCTTCTACCTGGGGCTGGCGGAACCGGCCGGCGGAGGAGCCATCGCTCCGGTGGGCGGCGCCGACTGGCAGATGCTCCTGATGATGCTGGCGGTCATCACCATGACCCTCGGGAACGTGGCGGCGCTCCTCCAGACGAACGTGAAGCGGCTGCTCGCCTACTCGTCCATCGCCCACGCCGGCACCATGCTGATGGCGGCGTGCGTGCTCTCGGTCGAGGGCGTGCAGGCGATCGCCGCCTACCTGGCGATCTACCTCTTCATGAACCTGGGAGCCTTCGCGGTGGTGATCCTGGCCCACCGGGTCACGGGGAGCTTCGAGATCGCCAGCTACGCCGGGTTCTGGAAACGGTCCCCGCTGCTCACCGTCGCCATGGGGATCTTCCTCTTCTCCCTGATGGGGATCCCGCCCTTCGCGGGGTTCCTGGCGAAGTGGTACGTGTTCGCGGCGGTCATCAACGCCGGGCTCGGCTGGCTCGCCGTCATCGGCGTACTGAACGCCGCGGTGGCCGCGTTCTATTACGTCAAGGTCCTGCGCGTGATGGTGATCGACGAGGAGACCGGGCCCACGCCGGCGCTCGCGTTCAGCCGGCTGGACCTCGGGCTTCTCGTCGTTCTGGTAGTCCCCAACGTTCTTGGACTACTATTCTGGGGTTCGCTGGATCGGGTCACCGAGTACTCGCAGACGCTTCTTGACCTTGGCTGATCCCGGAACCAGCCGCTTGACTGTCTGAGGAGGCAGCTACCCACGATGTCTTACTGGATCGCCGAACCCTGCATTGGGACCAAAGATACTGCGTGCGTGGACGTTTGTCCGGTCGATTGCATCCACCCCACGAGTGACGAGGACGGGTTCGAGGAAGCCACCCAGCTCTACATCGATCCCGACACCTGCATTGACTGCGGCGCCTGCGAGCCGGCCTGTCCGGTCACGGCCATCTTCCCGGACGAAGAGTTGCCCGACGAGTGGGCCGAGTACCGGGACATCAACACCAACTACTACGCCTGACCGGGGGAGCGCCGGCCTCAACAGCCTGTGGCGAAACCCCCGTGAGCGCCGAGAGCGGTGAGGCGCCCCGCTGACAAGGCGCGTGAGGGAGGAATACCGGGTGTATTCCGACCGAAACGCAACGCCGAGCGCCGCGCAGCGGCGCGGTTCAGCGGGGATGCATCGCCGCTCGAACGCCGCGGGGGTTTCGCCACAGGCTGTTAAGGCCGGCGCCGCTCCGCGAAGCGGAGCGAAACCACGGGTAGCTGGCTCCCCGTCCGCTTCCCGAACAACGGTCCTCGTCGCGGTTCTCGCTGCCGCGGGTTGCGCGACCACCTCGGGACCCCGCGCGATGGCGCCCGATGCGGCGGCCGTTCACGCCGCCGGGCGCGCCCGCACCGCGTTCGAGAATCACCGGCCGCTGGTTGAGGATCCGGATCTCACCGCGCGGATCACCGACATCGGGCGCGAGGCCCTCGCCGGGACTCCGGTGCTCGCCGGACGCGAGGGAGAAGCGGCGCCCCTACGGGAAGGCTGGCGGTTTGCGGTCCTCGACGATCCGGAGCCGGAAGCCTTCCTGTTCGCCGACCGGACGGTCTTCGTTTCCCGGGGAGCGCTGGCCGCCCTGCCGGGCGAACTGGCGCTCGCCGCCCTGTTCCGGTCCGCCACGACCACGTTTGCGAGCGGGGCGTTCCGGCCGGAGACCGCGGGGGAGCTGGTCGAGCAACCCCTCTCCCTGGTGCTGCCGGCGGAACCCGACGCCGGCGCGCCCGCGGCCGGCGCCCCGAGCCGGGACCGCTGGGTCGCGCTGCTCGATGGCCTGCACTTCGGGCAGCCCGCCGAGTACGGGGTCGCCGACGGGCAAGAACTCCTGTTGCCCCGGGCTGATTTCCGGCTCTTGCTGCCGGATGGGAGCGCGTTCGAACCCGTGGACCGCGGCGTCTTCCGCGCGATCCGGAATGGAGAATCGGGCGGGCTGACCGTGCGCGAAATCCCCTCGGCGGCCGAGTCCGCCCCCGTGGGCGGGAACGGGGTGCCGGCGCACCGGGCCGAACTCGCCGACCTGGGGGCGCGCCTCCGGGAGGCCGCGGCCCGCGAGGCCGCGGAGGTGACGTTCCCGGAGGCGTTCCGGGTCCGCGGCTTCACCGGAGTGCGCGGCCGTCTGCATCCGGCGCGGGAAGGGGACTCGGGGGAAGGCCCGGGAGCGGTTCCCGGCCTGTTGGCGCTCGTCCCGGCGCGGGAGTCCCTCGTCGAGGTGAGCCTCGATTGCGGGCGGCGGCGCTTCGATGCCTGCGAGGCCTGGTTCCTGGAGGTGCTCGGGAGTGCTGACCGGCTGTGGGACACCCCGGCGCCGGGGCCGCTGCGGATCACCGCCGTGGCGGCCGGCGAGAGCGGCTCGGTCCGGGAGGCGCTCGGCCGCCTGGCTGCCGCGGGAAGACTGGACGCCGGGCTCGCCGAGGTCGAGTTCCTCAACCGGGGCTGGCTCGAGGAACCGCTCGGCCCGGGAGAGCGCGTCCTGACCCTGTCGCGCGACCCGGCGCGAACGGCGACCGGCGCCGGGGAGAGGCAGCGGTGACCGGCGGGCCGCGGCGGGGGATCCGCCAGCTCTGGCTGCCCTTCCCGATCCGGATCCACTACTCGTGGGTGCTGACCGTGAGCGTCGTATCGGCGCTCTTCGCGGTCCTCTACTTCCGGGGGCTCCCGGGCGTCTCGGCGGCCGGGGCCGCCGCGCTCGGAGTGGTGACCAGCGTGCTGCTCCTCGCGTCCGTCCTGGTCCACGAGCTGGCGCACGCGGCCGCCGCCGCCCGCTCGGGGCTCAAGGTCTCCGGGATCACCCTCCGGGTGTTCGGCGGGGCCACCGAACTGGAGGGCCATCCGCGCGGCGCGGCGACCGAACTGCGGATCGCGCTCGCGGGTCCGTTCGCGACGCTGGTCCTGTTCGTGTTGTTCCTTGCGGCCGGTCCGTTGCTCACGGCGGCGCCGGACCCGGTCGTGGCGGTGACCAACAACCTCGCCCTCATCAACGGCCTGCTGCTCGCGTTCAACCTGATTCCCGCGGTGCCGCTGGACGGGGGCCGGATTCTGCGGGCCGTGCTCTGGGCGGTCTGGGATCGGCCGCTGGCCGCCACCCGGGCCGTTGCCGCGACCGGCGGCGCGTTCGGACTCCTGATGGTCGCCTTCGGCATCCTGGCGCTCTTCGGCGGCAGCGGCGCGGCGGCCGGTGCGGTCCGCCTCGTGCTCGGCGCCTGGTTCGTCCTGATCGGACTCAATCTGCGGCGGACCGCCCGCGAGGTGACCCGCCAGGTCTGGCTGGCGCAGGCGCTCGAAGGGGTCACCGCTGCCCATCTGCTCGACTACCGGATCCTCTCGGTCCCGAGGAACGCCTCCGCGATGGAACTGCTGGCGCTCGAAACGCCGCATTCCGAGATCCCGGTCCTCGACGAGGCGGACCTCGTGGGCGCGGTCCGCCTCGAGGACCTGCGTCGGAGGTCGTCCGACGAGCTCGAGCGGCTCACCGCCGGGGACCTCATGCGGACCGACATCCTGGCCGCCACCTTGGCGCCCGGGGACGCCGCCATCCGGGCGGTGAATCTCCTGGCGGGAGGCCGGCGGTCGCTGGCCGTTCTCGACGCCGGCCGGTTCGTCGGCGTCGTCACCATGGAGACGTTGCGGAGCCGACTGTCGCTGCGCAGCGATGCCTGACTTCCTGCAAGAAAGGAAACCATGACTTCCCAGATCGCGAGGACGCCCCGCAGCCGGGTCCGGCGGCTGCCGCAACGGGGCTCGTACGACCGGGCGGTGATCAACCAGATCCTCGACGAGGGGATCGTGGCCCACGTCGGGTTCGTACACGAGGGCTCACCCTTCGTCATCCCTATGGGCTACGCGCGCGACGGGGATCGCCTGCTGCTGCACGGATCGTCCGCGAGCCGGCTCATGCGTCTCCTGGCCGCGGGAACGGAGGCCGCCGTCACGGTGACCCTGCTGGACGCGCTCGTCCTCGCGCGGTCCTACTTCCACCACTCGATGAACTACCGCTCGGTGGTGGTGCTCGGACGCACCACGGCGGTAGCGGAGGCAAACCAAAAGCGGCAGGCGCTCGACGTGTTGCTGAGCCGGCTGGTACCCGGACGCCACGGGGATGCCCGCCCGACGAACGATCTCGAACTCAAGGCGACCTTGGTGGCACAGGTCCCGATCGAGGAGGCCACCGCCAAACTCCGGACCGGCCCTCCCGCCGATGACGACGAGGACCTCGCGCTTCCCTGTTGGGCCGGCCTGGTCCCCGTGAACACGACGTTCGGGCCGCCGCAGCCGGCGCCGGACCTCCGGGAGGGCATCGAGCCACCCGCCTACGCCACGAACTACCGACGCCGGTCCGGCCTCCCCTGAACGCCGCCCCGGCGGCGTCGCCGGCCTGGAACGCCAGCCAGTTCTCCCGGTGGGGGCCTCCAGACCGGCACGCGCGGCGCTCCAGCCGGGTGACGCTTCCGGCTTGGAACGCCGGTCTCCAGACCGGCACGCGCGGCGCTCCGCGCCGCGCACGTCGCAGCGTGAACCGCCCAGGTAGCACCTCCGGCTTGGAACGCCTCCCGGACGGGTAGACTCCCGGCCTCCATGTCCCGGCGTCCGGTTACCGATTCCTTTCGTCTCGGGCTGGCTCTTCTGGCCGCCGGGTTCGGCGCAGCCGTTTCCGGGGTACTGCTGCTTCGCCACCACGGGCTCGACGCCGGCGCGCTGGCGGCGGCCGCCTGCGACCCCGCGAACTCCGGTTGCGAGGAGGTCGCCGCCAGCGCTTGGTCCACGCTGGCCGGGGTTCCCCTGGCCGCGATCGGACTCGCGTTCTTCGTATCGCTCGGATTCCTCCTGGCGCTGGCCCTGCTCGGCGGAGCGCCGCTGTCGAGCCGGCCGGGCCGGCTGGCGTTCGGTCTCGTCGCCCTGGCGCTCGTGGTGGACCTGTTTCTGCTGGGCGTGCAGGCGTTCGCCATCGGCAGCTTCTGCTCGCTCTGCATCTGGACGTACGGCGCGAACGGCGCGGCACTGGTGTTCCTGTTGCCGGCGCGGAGGGTGGTTTCCATGAGGCACGGTCCTGACTTCGCGGTCGAACGGCTCGCGGTGCGGGCGTTCTGGCTCGCCGCCGGCTTGGTGGCGGCGGCGGTGCTGGTGATCAACAGCGGCCTCGGCGACCGCGCCGGGGACTCGGTGGATCTGTCCATTCTGGGTGTTCGTTCCGCGGCGTCGGACGGCCTGCCCGCCGATCTGCCGCTCCGGGGCGCCGGGTTCCTGCCGCAGTGGCGGAACCCCACGTTCCGGCAACAGCGCGAGCAGGAGGTTTTGCTCGAGGGGCTGCCGGTGAAGGGCGATCCCCAGGCGCCGGTGAAGATCGTCACCTTCTCGGACTTCCTCTGCCCGTCCTGCCGCCGCTTCGCGCTGGCCTTCGACCAGTACGTGGAGGGCCCCACCGGCCCCCACATCGCGCTCCACTACCGGAGCTATCCGCTCGATTCGACCTGCGCCGCCCACCTCCCCCGCGTGATGCATCCGGGCGCCTGCGAGATGGCGCGCGGCGGCGTCTGCGCGCATCTCCTGGGCAGCTTCTGGGAGTACCACGACGCCGTTTACATCGCGCCCCCCAATGCGCCTGACGTCGACGATGTGGTCCGCATCGCGGTGGACGCCGGACTCGACGAAGCGGCCTTCCGGGCCTGCCTGGCCGAGCCCCGGGCCGAAGCGGCGCTCCAGTCCGACATCGAGGAGGCCGTACGGCTGGGCGTCACCGGCACCCCGACGATCTTCATCAACGGGCGGCGGGTGCCGACGCTCGACGAATTCGCCGACGCGGTCCTCTGGGAGCTCGAGAAGGCCGGAATCAGCGTCTCGGGCCCCGATTCCGAGCACGAATAGAAGCGGAGGCAACCCCTCACATGCCTGACCTCAACTACCTCGCCATCCTCGCTGCCGCCATCGTCCCCCTGATCGTGGGCGCCCTCTGGTACGGGCCCCTCTTCGGGAAGCGCTGGCTCGCGCTCATGGAGACCACCGAGGAAGCGATCGCCAAGGATTTCAATCCCCTGAAGACCTACGGCGGCTCCTTCCTGCTCGCCATCGCCTCGGCCTTCGGACTCGCGGTGCTGCTCGACGGGTTCAGCGGCCCGCTCCACGGCCTCCACGCCGCGCTGGTGGCGACCATCGCCTTCGTGATCCCGGTGACGCACCAGTCGGTGGCGTTCGAGAAGCGCAAGTCCGGCCTCGCCGTGCTGAACGTCGCCTACAACCTCACGGCGCTCCTCGGCCAGGCGGTTCTGCTGTCCGTCTGGAAGTGAAGGGAGCGGTTTCCGTCGCCGGAACCACGGGGTAAACTCACCTCATGGCGATCATGATGTCTGAGGTCTATGACGCGCTGGTTGATGCTGGCGCGAGCGAGACGAAGGCGCGCGCCGCCGCCGAACAGGTCGCCAGCCACAACAACCGGCTCCTTCGCCTCGAGGTCATGAGCGCGCTGACGCTGACGCTGGTGGTGGCCATCTTCGTGATGGTCATCAACCTGTCCGTCGGGCCGAACTGACCCCCCGGCCCTGACGGACCGCAAATCCCCGCGGGAGCACGTTTCCTACCGGCCGCCCGCGCCGTCGCCCGCGAGCGAGACCGGCTCGACGCTGCTGACGAAGAGCACGTCGTTCGCCGCCCGGTAGCGGCGGAGTTCCGCCCCGGCGCCGGCTTCCCGTAACGTCCCCGCCGGGATTCCGGCGATCACCAGGTCGGCCCGCGAGGAGCGCTGCGAGACCTCGCGTTCGAGGTCCTCGTCGCTCTGGTAGCCGATCGTCGTCCGGTTCTGTTCCGAGATGGGTAGGCGCTCCTCGGACACCAGCCTCGCCAGGTCGTGGGTCTGGTGCTCGCTGGAGCCGAGATCACGGCATTCGAAGACCTCGATTTCCGCCCGCTTCCATTCCGGATGTCCCACGATGATGTAGGCGAGCAGCAGCATCAGGGGCGCGCTGTCGAAGTTGTCTTCGGTCAGCCAGAGGTGGATGGACGAGCGATAGCCGAAGCGGTGCCGGGTGGAACGCAGGACCAGGGCGTTGAATCCGGCATCCACCGCCGTCCGGGCGCCCTCCGCGGTTTCGGGGATTTCGTCCTCGCGCGAGCTGGCGAACTCCAGCAGCAGGCAGTTGTTGGGGAGCCCCGAGATCCCCGGCATCTGGAGCGTCTGGGTGAGCGCCAGCGGGAACGACGGGCTGATGAGCGAGTCCACATAGACGCCGGCGCCGCTGATCTCCGTCTGCCCGATCAGGCTGCGCACCTCGGTCCGCGCCCGCCGCGCGGTCTCGCGCGAATAGTCCCCCTCGAAGTAGTGGACGAAATGGCCGAAGCCGTGGTGGTGGCTGATCCAGCGCAGGAGATCGAAGTGGCCGAGCCGTTCCCCGTGCCGGGTGACCGCGACCACGGACGGCCGCCAGCCCCCGGGGGAACGCTCCACGAGATTCTGCTGGAGAGTGATCTTCAGCCGGCGGGTGAGCTGGAACATGGTCCCCTGGAAGATCGCCGCCAGGTCCCGCTCGCCGCGCCGTGACCGGCTCAGCCCCACGTAGATGAGCCCCATCAGGAAGAACGAGACGAGCGCATAGAAGACGTCCATCCGCAGCATCAGGACGGTGCACATGAGCGCCCCGAGGAGCGACACGTACCAGCGGGTGCGGAAGGTCGGGCGATAGGACGGATTGCCGGCGAAGTACTCCAGGAAGGAAACCGTGCAGAGCGCGCCGTAGGTCACCAGGAAGAACATGGTGAGGATCTGGGCGATGAAGTCCACGTCGCCGATCACCACGAAGAAGATCGCGATCGCACCGGACACCGCGGCGGCCCAACGCGGTTCTCCGGCGGCGCCGAATCCTCTGGCGAGGAGGCGGTTCACGGCCGGGAAGGGCACGACGTCGTCCTGGGCGAGGGCCTGGAGGGTGCGGGGCGCGACCAGGATCGAGCCGAGCGCCGAGGAGAGCGTGGCGGCGGCCAGCCCGATATAGACCGACGGGCCCCAGACCGCGATCCGCGCCATGATGAACTGATCGGCGTGGAGTTCCTCCGGGTTGACGCTGACCGCCAGCTTGATGGCGATCAGGATGTAGATCGCCATCCCGGCGAAGGTCGCGGCGATCGTCCCCAGCGGGATGCTCCGGCGCGGGTTCTTCAGGTCGCCCGAAAGGCCGAGCCCGGCGATCATTCCGGTGAATGCCGGAAAGATGATGGCGAAGACCACCGCGAAGCTGTGGGGACTGGAGTTCGTTGCGGTCAGGCTGAACGCTTCCGGCCGGATCGCCTCCGGAGCCGATCCGAACAGCACGGAGGCGATGGAGCCGCCCAGGATCACGCAGACCACCCACAGCACCCGGACTCCGAGCGCCGCGCCCTTGGTCAGCACGAGGACGAGCAGGGCCGCCGTGGCGGGGAGGCTCACGAACCGCGGGTCCACCGCGACGTTCCAGGCGCCTCCGATCCACGCGTAAACGGGGCCGAAGGCCTCGGCGAAGGCGACGGTGTAAAAGGCCACCGAGATGGCCTGGGACAGGTAGAGGGTGATCCCGATCACCCCCCCGATCCGGGTGCCGAAGGAACGGCTGATGATGTAGTAGGCGCCCCCGCCGGCCACCCGGCGGTTCGTGGCGATCTCGGACACCGCGAGCACGGTGGGGATGGTGACGAGATGGGCGATGGCGATGATCAGCAGGGTGCCCAGCAGCCCGACGTCCGAGACGGCGTAGCCGAACCGCAGGAAGAGGATCGCCCCGAGGATGGTGCTGATCGAGGCCAGGAAGACCGGAGCGGTGCCGAAACCGTGCCCGGTCGTCGTTCTGCCGGGGGGCGGGTTCTGGCGGTCGTTCACTGGATGGAATTCCAACACGTTCGCGGGGAGCGGTGACGGATCCCGCCGGATCGAGCGCCCACCGCGCTCAGCGCCGAGCCGGAACGGCTACCTCCCTCCGTCCGATCCGCCGCCCTTCTCGGATGCGTAGTACTCGTTGGTCTTCTTCGCGACCACCCCGCCCAGGAACAGGAGCCCGATCAGGTTGGGGAAGGCCATGAACCCGTTGAGCAGGGTGCCCACGTTCCAGACCGTCTCCACGGTCACCAGACCGCCGATCAGGAGCAGGGCCACGTAGATGATCCGGTAGGGGAAGATGCCCTTCCGCCCGAACATGTACTCCCAGCAGGTCTCGCCGTAGTAGTACCAGCCGATGATCGTCGAGAAGCCGAACAGGAAGGACGAGATCGCGATCACCAGCGGGGCGACGCCGATCGAGGTGGAGAAGGCCGCCGCGGTGAGGTCGCCGCTCGCTGCCTGATACTCCGCCGCCTGCCACATTCCGGACGAGAGGACCGCGAACGCGGTCATGCTGCACACCACGATGGTGTCAATGAACACCTCGAAGACGCCCACGAGGCCCTGATCGGCCGGGTGCTTCACCTGTGCGATCCCGTGGGCGATCGGGGCGCTTCCCAGACCGGCTTCGTTGGACAGCACCCCGCGGCTGATGCCGGCCGCGATCGCCTGGCGGACCGTGACGCCGAGGAATCCGCCGGCCGCCGCGTGCGGCTGCAAGGCGTACTCGAAGATGGTCGCGAAGACGCCCGGCAGCGCCGTGATGTTCATCAGCAGATACGTGAGGGACATTCCCAGGTAGAGGACGAGCATCGTGGGAACGAGCTTTTCCGCCACCGAAGCGATCCGGTGGATGCCGCCGAGCAGGACGGCGCCCACCGCCACCGTAATGAGGAGCCCCGGAACCCAGGGAGAGACTTCCAACCCGAAGCCGGCGGCGGCTTCGACGAAGGTCCGGACGATCGTGTTCGACTGGGCCATGTTGCCCGTCCCGAGGAGCGCGGTGGCGGCCCCGAAGACGCAGAACATCATCGCGAGCACCTTCGCGATCCGGGGCGACTTGACGCCCGCCATGATGTAGTACATCGGGCCGCTGGCGAACGCGCCCGACTCCTTCTTCACCCGGTAGGTGACGCCGAGCACCGCCTCCGCGTACTTGGTGGCCATCCCGAAGACGGCGGTGACCCACATCCAGAAGATGGCGCCCGGCCCTCCCACGAGGATCGCGGTCGCCACGCCGCCGATGTTCCCGTTCCCCACGGTGGAGGCGAGCGCGGTGGACAGCGCCTGGAAGGGGGTGATCTCGCCCTCGCCCTCCTGGTCGTGGGACATGCCGCGCACCACCCGCTTGACCCCGCCGACGAAGCCGCGGACCTGGACGAAGCCGGTGCGGATGGTCAGGTAGAGCCCGCAGGTCACGAGCAGGAGGGGCAGGGCGTACCACTGGTAGATGGCGTTCGACGCCCAGGCAATGAATTCGCTCATGGTGTTTCCTTCAAGAAGAGGACGCGACTAGCCGACGAAGCGGAAGACGATCAGCAGGAAGATGGCCGCCGGGGAGACGAAGCGGATCAGGAAGCCCCAGAGCGCCGGACTCGGGAAGCCCACGCCGTCCCGGCGCAGTTCGTCCCCGGCGAAGCGGGCGCCCCACTTCCAGCCGATGAAGAGGCTGATCAGCATCCCGCCGACCGGTAGCGCCCCTTCGTTCCAGACATTGACCATCAGGTCGAAGAAGGTGCCCCCGACCGCGGGAAGCTCCGAGAAGAACCCGCCGCCGAACGACAGCACCGAGGGGATCGAGAACGCGAAGGTGAAGCCGCCGACGGCCAGCACCGCCTTGCGGCGCGGCCAGCGCCACTGGTCAATGGCGTGCGCCACCGGCACCTCGAGCAGCGAGATCGTGGACGTGAAGGCGGCCACCGACAGGAGCAGGAAGAACGCGGCGCCGAACAGCAGGCCGCCGGGGAGCGTCGCGAAGAGCTGCGGCAGGACGGCGAAGATGAGGCCGGGGCCGCCGGCGGTCGGGTCGAAGCCGGCGATCGAGAACCCGGCGGGGAAGATGATGAACCCGGCGAGCAGCGCGATCACGGTGTCAATCCCGACGATGGCCATCGAGGCCGAGCGCACCGCGTGGGAGCGGTGGAGGTAGCTGCCGTAGGTGATGAGCGCGCCCATGCCGAGGCTCAGCGAGAAGAACGCCTGACCGACGGCCGCGCCGATGATCTCGGGATTCAGGGCCTGGGAGAGATCGGGGCGCAGGTAGTAGGCGAGCCCTTCGGCGGCCCCGGGGAGGGTCACCGAGCGGATCGCGAGGATCACGAGCAGGACGAAGAGCAGGGGCATCATCAGCCGCGACGCCGCTTCGATGCCCCCGCGGATGCCGCGGTTCACACACCAGGCGGTCGCCGCGATGAACAGGCCCGTGAAGAGGACGTTCCGGCCCGAGTCCGCCGCCAGTTGGCCGAAGAGCGCCCCGGAGCCCTCGGCGTCGGAGGCGAGCCCGTCCGTGACCGCGAGCCAGAGGTACTGCACCGTCCAGCCCGCGATGACGGCATAGAACGACAGGATGAACGTTCCGGCGGCGACCGCCAGCAGCCCGATCACCCACCAGGGACCCGTGGGGGCGATCCGCCGCACGGCTCCCGCCGGACCGAGCTGCGCGTAGCGCCCCACCAGGACCTCGCCGAGGAGGATGGGGGCGCAGATGAAGATGACGGCGACCAGGTAGATCAGGACGAAGGCGGCGCCGCCGCCTTGCCCCACCTGGGTCG
Organism: Vicinamibacteria bacterium; assembly: GCA_963555995.3. Classification (GTDB taxonomy): domain Bacteria; phylum Acidobacteriota; class Vicinamibacteria; order Marinacidobacterales; family Marinacidobacteraceae; genus Marinacidobacterium. Next base: position 1,069,832 of record OY821641.1, read on the forward strand.
GAAAGCCCCAGATGTTCCCCAGCCCCACCGCGGAACCGGTGGCGGCCAGGATGAAGCCCGGGCGAGATCCCCAGCTTCCGCGCTCGTTAGACACGTTCTATTCCTTTCCTGTTCAGGTCAGTTGCCCAGCGGCACGATCTCGCCGCTCCCGGACACCCGAAAGACAGTCCGTGCGTGGGCGTCAGCGACCAGGAGATCGCCGTCGGCAGTGACCGCAATGCCCTGGGGACTGACGAGTGGCTCGCCGCGGGCGTGCACCGAGACCCGCCCTTCCGGGCTGATCTTCCAGATGCAGCGGGCGTAGCCGTCGGTCACGAAGAATCCTCCGTCGGGGGCCCGCGCGAAGTCGTGGGGGAACTCGAACGGCGGTGACTGCACGAGTGGCTCCCCGTCGCCGCCGTCCATCCGCAGCACGTTGCGGTCGGTGAGCACGTGGAGGGCCCCGTCGCTCTCGGCCAGGATGGCCCGCGGTGCGCGGACCGTGGCGACCTCCTCGATGGAGTCCGGCCGCACCCGGCGCAGCCGCTGCGTTACCCGGTCCACCGCCAGGATGTCCCCCGAGGGAGCGACGGCGATCCCCCAGGGGGTCACGAACCCGGCGTCGTCGGGGATGGCGGTGATCTCTCCCGACGCCGTGATCCGATAGAGCGCCATCGTCGCGGGATCGCTGGCCAGGACGGTTCCGTCCCCGGTGGGAGCGATGTGCCGGATGCCGAAGAGCGGCGTCCTGGGCAGCCCCTCGCCCCTCGCCACCACCTCGAACCCGCTGCCGCTCCAGCGCAGCAGCGCCGCCGCCTCGATGTCGGCGACGTAGATCTCTCCGCCGGGCCCGACCGCAACGTCCACCGGGTAGCGGAGGTCTTCGGCGGGGGCCGCGGTCCCGAGAAGAAGCCCGAATGCCAGCGGGGTCAGCAGGTTTCCGACCCTGATCCAGACACCTGGAAGGAGTTGCAAGAGAAGATTCTGGCCGCGCGCCGGGGTGCGAGTCTAACAGCCTCGGGCAGGGCCGCTTTGGTAAAATTGCCGCCTTCCGGCAGCGCGCAAAAGCGGGTTCGGAGCGGGTTCTCCGGCCCCGCGGCGAGGAGTTCCCGCCTGTCCTTCCGCCGACAGGCGGCTGCGCCAGCCGGCCGCTCCGGCCGCAAGGCTCCGGAGCAGCGCCTACTCGCGGTGTCCGCCTGACGCCGGCCCCCGCGTACCCGGCCAGAAGCCGCGACCGGCCCTTTCCCCGACTGGAGATCCTGCCCGTGGACATGTTGCTCTACCTGACCCCCGCCTTCGGCGCGGTGGCGCTGCTCTTCGCCCTCAACCGGGCCCGGTTCGTCGGCCGGCAGGACGCCGGGAACGAACGCATGGTGGAGATCGCGGCCGCCATTCGCGAGGGGGCGATGGCGTTCCTGCGCCGCGAGTACTCGGTGCTCGCGGTGTTCGCCGTGCTGGTGGCGGTGGTCCTCTACGTCGCCAACCTCGGGGGCGGCACCGAACTGGTCGGGCTCTCGTTCCTGATCGGGGCGCTCTGCTCGGCGGTCGCCGGCTGGTTCGGGATGCGGGTCGCCACCGCCGCGAACGTGCGCACCGCGAACGCCGCGCGAACCTCGATCGCCCCGGCCCTGCGCGTCGCCTTCGCCGGGGGCTCGGTGATGGGGATGTCCGTGGTCGGGCTCGGGATCCTGGGCCTGTCGGGACTGTTCCTCTTCTACACGCGGGTGGTGTTCGGAGCGGACGCCGACCTCCAGGGGCAGGTGCTGCAGGTGCTGTCGGGGTTCAGCCTCGGGGCGTCCTCGATCGCACTCTTCGCCCGGGTGGGCGGCGGCATCTACACCAAGTCGGCCGACGTGGGCGCCGATCTCGTGGGCAAGGTCGAAGCGGGGATCCCCGAGGACGACCCGCGCAACCCAGCGGTGATCGCGGACAACGTCGGCGACAACGTCGGGGACGTCTGCGGGATGGGCGCCGACCTCTTCGAGTCCTACGTGGGCGCCATCATCGGCGGAATGGTGCTGGGGGTGGCCTACGCGGCCGACCTCGACGCCGATCCGATGCGCTACGTGATGCTGCCGATGGTGCTCGCCGCCTTCGGCATCGGCGCCAGCATCCTGGGGACCTTCGCGGTCCGGACCCGCGAGGGAGCGAATCCGCAGACCGCGCTCAACCTCGGGACCCTTGGCGCCGGCGTGCTCATGCTCGCCATCGCCTGGCCGGTGATCGGGATGCTCACCCCGGAGGCCCAGGGCGCCCTCTACGGCTGCCTGGTCGCGGGCCTGGTGGTGGGAGCGGCCATCGGCCTGATCACCGAGTACTACACCTCGGACGCGCGAAAGCCCGCGCAGGCGGTGGCCGACGCCTCGAACACCGGCTCCGCCACCAACATCATCGCCGGGCTCGCGCTCGGCATGCGCTCGACCGCGCTGCCGCTGCTGCTGATCGCCGGGGCCATCGCCCTCGGATACGAGCTGGCCGGCCTCTACGGGATCGCGCTCGCCGGGCTCGGGATGCTGGCCACCGTCGGGATCCAGTTGGCGGTGGACGCCTACGGGCCGATCGCCGACAACGCGGGGGGGATCGCCGAGATGAGCGAGCTGCCTCCCGAGGTGCGCCAGCGGACCGACAAGCTGGACGCGGTGGGGAACACCACCGCCGCCATCGGCAAGGGCTTCGCCATCGGTTCGGCGGCGCTCGCCGCCATGGCGCTCATGTCGGCCTTCCAGCAGCAGGCCGGGGTCGGCGCGCTCGGCCTCTCGCTCGGCAACCCGGTCGTGCTCGCCGGCCTGCTGATCGGCGGCATGGTGCCCTTCCTGTTCTCCTCCATCGCCTTGCAGGCGGTGGGAGAGGCCGCCTTCGACATGATCAAGGAGGTCCGGCGGCAGTTCCGCGAGATCCCGGGGCTCCTCGAGGGCGCGCCCGGCGCGAAGGCCGACAACGCCCGCTGCGTGGACATCGCCACCGCCGCCGCGCTCAAGCGGATGGTGGCGCCGGGCCTGATGGCGGTGCTCATTCCGGTGATCGCCGGCTTCCTCGACAAGAACTTCCTGGCGGGCCTCCTCGCGGGCGCCCTCGTGTCCGGCGTGCTGCTGGCCATCTTCATGGCCAACGCCGGCGGCGCCTGGGACAACGCCAAGAAGTACATCGAGGGCGGCCAGCACGGCGGCAAGGGCAGCGAGGCGCACAAGGCCGCGGTCGTCGGCGACACCGTCGGCGACCCCTTCAAGGACACCGCCGGACCCGCCATCAACATCCTGATCAAGCTGATGTCGGTGGTGGCGCTGGTCATCGCTCCGCTGATTCGCTAAGACCGCGCGACGGCTGGGAACGCCGGCTTCAGCCGGCACCCGCTGCGCTCAGTGCAGCGGCAGGCCCCCTCATCCGCGTGGTCGCGGGCGACAGCTGTCGCCGCGCTACGCCGCGCGCCGCGCTTCCCGGATCGTCTGGTAGGCCTTCTGGATCTCCTGGGTGCGACGGGTGGCCTCGTCCTTCATCTCCTCGGGCAACCCCTGCGCCGCCAGCCGGTCGGGGTGGTGCTGCCGCATGAGCCGGCGGTAGCTGGAGCGGATCTCGTCGTCGCTGGCGGACCGTTCCGCGCCGAGCACCCCGTAGGCCTCCTTGAGCTTCTCCTCCGGGGAGGGGCCCCGGGGCCGCATTCCCGCGGAGGCCACCCGCTCCATCTGGGCCATCTCGGCGCGCGAGAAGCCGAGGAACGCTCCGATGTGGTCGAGGATCCGGCGTTCCTCCGGATGGATGGCGCCGTCCGCCCAGGCCGCCTTGAACTGGATCTCCATGAACGCCCGGAGCAGGTTCCGGCGCCGCCCGGCCACCTGGACGAGCTGCGAGAGCGCGTCGTCGAGATTGAACCGCGGTGACTTGCCCTCGTTGAAGATGCGCGCCGCGAGGTTACGGTCCCGGGCGTCGAGCCCGAGCCCCGCCATCACCTCCCGCGCGAGCTGGGCTTCCTCCTCGCTGACGTGGCCGTCGGCCTTGGCGATGTGGCCCATGACCCCGAAAGTGGCTACGAAGAACGCCACCCGGCGCTGCTCGTGGTTGTTCCCGGCCGGCGGCGGGGGAGGGGGCGCACCCGGTCCCTGGCCCGGAACCGAATGCATCCGGGCCGAGCCCGACATGCTCGACCCGATGGCGGCGCCCAGCATCGCGCCGAGCGGACCACCCAAGGTCCATCCGAGCGTCCCGCCGATCAGCGTGCCCCAAAAACCCATCTTGTTGGTCGATTCGCCGGAAGCCTGAGCGTGTCTGCGTGGTCCATCGGCGGGAATCCTAGAACGATCCGGCCCTCACACCGGTATTCTTCCGCGCCGCCGCGCATGCCGCGCGGCCAGGAACCAGATGTCTACCTCGGGTCGCACGGCGCCAACCACGAATGGAAGGACCGACGGGGTGCGTCTTGCGGGCGCGGTGGCGAGCCCCTGATGCAGTCCCGGCGGCGCCAATCCACGCCTTGACCGGTCGGCAACTTCTACGCGACACCCCAGGACACCTCGGAAAGAGATCGCAGGGCGGACATGACCATCAAGACGGGCAAGGAGACGCCCACCTCCCGAGAGTCGGCGGTTCTTCGCAAGGTCCGGATCATGCTGCTCGGGATCGTCGCCCTTGGCATCACCGGCACGAGCGTGGAGTTGACGCTGCTCGGACATTTCGAAGAGCCGGCCCAGAGCGTTCCCTTGATCGTGTTGTCGGGCTGCCTCGCTGTCATCATCTGGCACTTCCTGTCGCCGACCGCCACCAGCGTCCGGATGACGCGGGTGATGATGATGCTCTTGATCGTGACCGCGATTGCCGGCATTGGCTACCACTTCCTGGGAAACCTGGAGTTCAAGCGGGAGTTGTACCCGGAGCTCGCAGGCATGGATCTCTTCGTGGAATCCGTGACGGGAGTGACGCCCGTGTTCGCCCCCGGTTCCATGCTGCTGCTGGGCTTCATCGGCTTGACGCATACGTTCCGGGACCCGTGCCTCACCCGGGATCGAGCACGAACGGAGGAGTCAGGCGTCCAGCAGCCGGCGGATGCCCGGTTCCCCCACGCTGGCGCCGGTAAGTAGGGCCACGCTGAGGCCGCGCTCTTCCCCCGGCACCATCCGGGCGGCGGCGGCCGCCAGCGCCCCCGACGGCTCGGTGACGATCTTCTGGCCCAGCAGCAGGTCCCGCGAGGTCGCGAGGGTGTCCTCGTCCGGGACCAGCACCGTCCGGTCCACGAGACCCGCGAGCGCCGGGTAGAGCTCCTCGGTCAGGTACGGCACGGCGGCCCCGTCACAGACCGTCTCGCACGGGGCCGACACCGCGCGTCCGGCCTCCAGGCTGTGGTGGAGCGCCGCACACCCGGCCGGCTCCACCGCGAAGATGCGGATGTCCGGACGCCGGTCCTTCAGCGCCCCGGCCACCCCGGTCAGCAGGCCGCCGCCGCCCACCGGGATGAAAACCGATGCGACATCCGGCGCCGCTTCCAGCAACTCGACGGCGAGGCTGGCGTGCCCCCGGTGGACCATGGGGCAGGTCCAGGGATGGACGAACAGGTAGGGCTCGTCCTCCCAGAGGTGTTCCTTCAGGAACCGGAACAGTTCGGGAACCGGGACGAGGCGCGGCGTCCCGCCGGCCGCCCGGAACCCCTCGATCTTCGCCGGCGGCGCGGTCTCCGGCAGCAGCGAGAACGCCGGGACCCCGCGCCGCCGGGCCGCCCAGGCGAGCGCCAGCGCCGTGTTCCCGGCGCTGACCGTGGAGAGGCCGGACGCCACGCGCTTGTCGCTCAGTTGGGAGACCGCGTCCCAGATGCCCCGCACCTTGAAGGAACCCGTCGGGAGCAGCGTGTCCGCCTTCAGGAGCAGGTCGTCCGCGAGTTCCGGCCCGGCGCGAAGGAGCGGACTCGGCGGGAACACCTGCCGGAGCCGGGCCGCCGCCGCCTCGGCGTCCGTCCAACCCGGAGCCGCGATCGTCTCTACCCCGCCGGCGGAGGCGTCACCCATCCCGTTTCCGGACGGAAGTGACTCGCAGGGCCCGGTCATGAGCGCCGTTATTATGCGATCCGGCCGCTCGTCCCCGAGAGCGCTGCCCCCGGAGGAGACCCCATGAGGAATCCGCTGACGAATCCGCTGACGAATCCGTTCATTCCGCCCGCCCCGGCGCGTTTGCCACGCCGCCTCGTTCCGATCGCTGCCTTGCTGCTGTTCGCCACCACCGCCGCCGCCCAGCAGGGCGGCCGCACCGACGATTCGGGCTGGGACACCACCCTCGCCCGGGGCGACGCCTACGACCTCGTGTTCGAGACCACCGAGGGCACCTTCATGTCCCTCGACGTCTCGCCGGATGGCGCTTCCATCGTCTTCGACCTGCTCGGCCACGTCTACCGGGTGCCGATCACCGGCGGGCGGGCGGAATGCCTGACCCAGAACAGCGGGGTGGCGGTGAACTACCACCCGCGCTGGTCGCCCGACGGCGGGACCATCGCCTTTGTTTCGGACCGGGGCGGGCAGTCGAACCTCTGGCTCATGGACGCCGACGGCGGCAACCCGCGGGCGGTCCACCAGGACCCCGAGTCGCGGGTCGCCACCCCCGCCTGGCTCCCGAACGGGCAGGGGATCGTGGCCCGCTGGAACACCCTCGGCCGGCCGCGCCGGTCGGGCCTCTACCTCTTCCACCCCGATGGCGGGAGCGGGGTGGAACTGGTGGACGGCGCCGAGTACGGGCGGGCGAGCTGGCCGGCCCCGTCGGGCCACGGGACCCTCTATTTCCACTTCGCGCCCTCCTCCGAGCGCGACCTGGTCCGGGGCGCCATGCAGATCCGGGAACTCGACCTCGAGACCGGCAAGGTCTATGACGTGACCGAGGGGCAGTCGCAGCAGCAGTACCAGGGGTCGAGCGGCGGCGCGATCGCGCCGGAGCCCTCCCCCGACGGACGCTGGCTTGCCTTCGCGCGCCGGATTCCCGGCGGCACGATCTCGTTCAAGGGCCACCGGTTCGGACCCCGCACCGCGCTCTTCCTGCGCGACCTCCACACCGGCGCCGAGCGCCTGCTCGCCGACCCCATCGAGACCGACCTCGCCGAGGGGATGAAGACCGAGCGCGTCCTCCCCGGCTATTCCTGGAGCCCGGACAGCTCCGCCATCTACGTGCTGCGCGGGGGACGGATCGTCCGGGTGGACGCCGCCAGCGGCGCCACCGAGGAAGTCCCGTTCGTCGCCGAGGTGCGCCGCCGGGTCTCCGAGCAGGCTCGGGCGGAGTTCGACATCTCGGGGGACACCTTCCGGGCCCGGATGATTCGCTGGCCGGCGGTTTCGCCGGACGGTTCGGTGGCGGTCTTCCACGCCGCCGGGCGGCTCTACCGGATGACGCTGCCGGACGGCGCTCCCGAGCGGCTGATCGAGGGCGACGATCCCGCCTACGAGCTGTCGCCCGCCTTTTCGCCGGACGGCGTCACCGTCGCCTACACCTCCTGGGACGACACGGACGGGCACCTCCTGACGGTGCCGGCCGGTGGCGGTGTCCCCACCCGCCTCACCGAGACCTCCTCGGAGTACATCCACCCGGTGTGGACGCCCGACGGGAGCGCCATCGTGGTGGCGCAGGGCACCGGCGCCCCGGCGCGCGGCCGCTCCTGGTCGCAGAACCTCCGCTACGACCTGGTCAGCGTTCCCGCCGCCGGCGGCGAGGCGACCGTCATCACCAGGACGCTCCGCCCCTTCAACGCGGGCCGGCCGCTGATGCCGCGCCGGCAGATCGTGGCGCCCTCCTTTGGGCCCGACGGCCGCCTCTTCTTCCCCGAGCAGGACAGTTGGGAGCGCGGCGGCCAGCGCGAGGACGTGACCCGGCTGGTCTCGGTACAGCCCGACGGCTCGGACCGGCGGGTCCACCTGACCTTCCCCTTCGCCGACGAGGCGGCTCCCTCCCCGGACGGGCGCTGGGTGGCGTTCTCCGAAGGCGACAACGTCTACGTCACCGCGCTCCCCTGGCCGGGGGCCGGCAAGGAGGCCCCCCACATCGAGCGCCGGAGGGCTTCGCTGCCGATCCGCACCGTCACCCAGGACGGCGGGATGTTCCCCCGCTGGACGCCGGACGGCCTGCTCTACCTCGGCAGCGGTCCGCGCATCACCACCTACGACCCCGACAGCGAGGAGACGACCCGCCACGAGATCACCCTCGACCTCCCCCGCCAGCGGGGGAAGGGCTCGGCGGTCCTGACCGGAGCCCGCATCGTGACCCTCGGCGACCAGGGGACCCTCGAGGAAGGCGTCGTCCGGATCGTGGACGGCCGGATCGCCTGCGTCGGGGACTGCGCGGCGGCCGACGGGGACCGCGAGATCAATGTCTCCGGGAAGACGATCGTCCCGGGTTTCATCGACATGCACGCCCACCACCACCGGGACCACACCGGGGTGTTCCCGCGCCGCAACTGGGAGGCGGGTGTCTATCTCGCCTACGGGATGACCACCACCCTCGACAACTCGCAGTGGTCCCAGAACGTCTTCGCCGCCGCCGAACTGGTCGAGGCTGGCGAGATGGTCGGACCGCGCATGTACAGCACCGGCGATCCCATGTACAACGGCGACGGCTCGCGGCAGAACGACATCCGCAGCTACCAGGACGCCGAGAACAACATCGAACGGCTGACGTCGTGGGGCGCCACCGCGATCAAGTCCTACATGCAGCCCCGCCGCGACCAGCGGCAGTGGATCGCCGACATCTCGCGCGAGCGGAAGCTGATGCTCACCGGCGAGGGCGGCAGCCTGGTCTACAACGTGGGGCTGATCCTCGACGGCCAGACCGCCTGGGAGCACCCGCTCACCTACATCCCGCTCTACGCGGACGCCGCCAAGTTCTTCGGGCGCACGAAGACCGTCTATTCGATCACCTTCGTGGTCGGCGGCCCTTCCGTCTGGAACGAGGAGTACTTCTGGCAGGAGACCGCGAACTGGGAGGACCCCAAGCAGCAGCGCTGGCTGCCGTGGCGGATGCTGATCCCGCATACGAGGCGGCGTCCGCTGCGCCCCGAGACCGACTACAGCTTCCCGCTGCTCGCCCAGGGTCTCCAGGACATCGTGGACGAGGGCGGTTCGGGGGCCATCGGCGCCCACGGCCAGCACCACGGCATCGGTTCGCACTGGGAGATCTGGATGGCCGAGCCGGCGATGGGCGCCGAGGGGGCGCTGGACTTGGCGAGCCGGCAGGGCGCCGCGTTCCTCGGGCTGGAGCACGAGCTCGGGACCGTCGAGGACGGCAAGCTCGCCGATCTCGTGGTGCTGGACCGGAACCCGCTGGACGACATCCGGGCCACCGCCGACATCCACCTGGTGGTCAAGGACGGCCGCATCTACGACGGGGACACCCTCGACGAGATCTGGCCCGATGAGCGGTCCTACGGCGGCTATCCGTGGCTCCAGGAGGAGATGTTCCGCAGCGACGACCGGCCGATCCGTCCGAACGGAGAAGATCGTTGAGCGGGTTCCCCGCGGCCGCGTGGGCCCTGCTCGTGGTGGCCATCGTGCCCGGCATGGCGCTCGCCATCTGGAACGCCGCCCGCGGCCGCCGGGGGCTGAGAACCCCCACCGGGAGAAACCGTCATGTGCGGTCCTCCTGCACACCCCGCCGGGCATGAAAATGGCGGAGACGGCTGGGAGCGCCGCAGGGAGCGCCGGTGGGAGCGCCGGTCTTCAGACCGGCACAGCGGGCCGAAGGCCCGCGGACGTCGTACCGCTGTTTGCGGTGATGGACCAGGAGTCGAACGCCATGGTGCGGGGCGGCGTGGCGCCGTGCGCTGCGCGGTCGCGCAGCGCGTGCCGGTCTGAAGACCGGCGCTCCCACGGCCCAGGGGGCCGAAGGCCCGCGGACGTCGTGTCGCTGTTTGCGGTGATGGACCGGGAGTCGAAGGCCATGGTGCCGGGCGGCGTGGCGCCGTGCGCTGCGCGGTCGCGCAGCGCGTGCCGGTCTGAAGACCGGCGCTCCCACGGCCCAGGGGGCCGAAGGCCCGCGGACGTCGTGTCGCTGTTTGCGGTGATGGACCAGGAGTCGAACGCCATGGTGCGGGGCGGCGTGGCGCCGTGCGCTGCGCGGTCGCGCAGCGCGTGCCGGTCTGAAGACCGGCGCTCCCGCGGCCCAGGGGGCCGAAGGCGCGCGGACGTCGGCGCTCACGTGGGTTTCACCACAGGCTGTTAAGCGGACATGCCCGAAAACTGGCCGCTGTGGGCGGTTCTTGTTTCGTACCTCTCCATCCTCTTCGGGCTCGCCATCTGGAGTTCCCGCAGCACCCGCGACCTCGCCGGCTACTACCTGGCGGGGCGGAAGCTCCCGGCAGCCGTCGTCGGCTTCTCCGCGGCGAGCACCGGCGAGAGCGCCTGGCTGCTCCTCGGGCTTACCGGGATGGGCTACCTGCTGGGGGTGAACGCGCTCTGGATCGTCTTCGGCGAGGTGCTGGCCACCGCGGTGGCGTGGACCTTCATCGGACCCCGCTTCAAGGCGCTTGCCGACCGTTACCGCGCCATCACGGTGGCCGACTGGATGGAGGAACGGTTCGGGGACCGGCGGCAGATCCTCCGCATCCTCGGATCGGTGGTGATCCTCGTGATGGCGGGGACCTACATGGCCGCCCAGCTCACCGGATCGGGCAAGACCTTCGAGTCGTTCCTCGGGGTCCCCTACGAGGCCGGCGTCGTGCTCGGGGCGGTCGTCATCCTCTTCTACACGAGCTTCGGCGGCCTCAAGGCGGTCGCCTGGAGCGACCTGATCCAGGCGACGCTGATGGCGGCGGCGCTGGTGGCGCTGCCGCTGGTCGCGATCCACGAGATCGGCGGGCTCTCCGTGCTGGCGGAGCGGCTGGCGAGCGCGGACCCCGGCCTGCTGCGCCCGCTCGGGTCCTCGGGCGCGAGCGCCCAGGGGTTCGCCGACGTCATCAGCCACATGGGGATCGGCCTCGCCTTCCTCGGCGCGCCGCAGCTCCTCGTCCGGTTCATGGCCTCGAAGGACCGGCGCACGCTGTCCGACGGCGGGTTCATGGCCGCGTTCGTGATCGTGCTGTTCGATCTCGGGGCGGTGCTCACCGGGATGGCCGGCCGGGTGCTCTACCCGGTGATGGACGACCCGGAGGGGATCCTGCCGCTGCTGGCCTCGGACCTCATGCCGCCGGTGGTCACCGGCCTCTTCCTGACCGCGGTGCTGGCGGCGATCATGTCCACGGCGGACTCGGTGCTGCTGCTGGCCTCGTCGGCGGTGGTGCGGGACTTCTTCGAGAAGCTGCTCGGGACGCGCCACCGGGACCCGGCGGCGCCGGGACTCTCCGGGTTCGTGGCCCGGGTGACCGGCGACGAAGCCCGGCTGGCCCGCTTCGGCAAGGCGGTCACGCTGGCGCTCGGGGTGGTCGGGATCGGCGTCGCCCTCCCGGAGGTGCGGGTCATCTTCTTCTTCGTCCTGTTCTCGTGGTCGGGGCTCGGCTGCGCCTTCGCGCCGGTCGCCATCCTGGGGATCTTCTGGAAGCGCATGACCCTGCCCGGGGCGGTCGCCGGGATGGTGACCGGCTTCCTGACCTCAGTGGGCTGGTTCCTGTGGGGGAAGCCCGCGTACTTCCAGCTCTACGAGATGGTCGTGGGGTTCGCCGCCGGGTTCGCCGCCGCCATCGTGGTCAGCCTCCTGACCCGGCCCGATCCGGAGGGCGCGAAGCAGGTGGAGGAGGCGGCGCGCTGGGCGAGGCAGCGGTGAGGCGGACGACCGCCGGCTGGGTCGTCGCGGCGCTCGCTCCATTCGCCCTCCCGGCCTGCGAAGAGGGCGGGGAAGGTCCCACCAGCCCGGGACCCGGCGCCCCGTCGAACGCGCTGGTGGACCGCGTGGAGATCGTCTCGGAGCCGGCCGCGAACGGGACCTATCTCGACGGCGAGGACCTCGTCTTCGCCGTCCTGCTCACGAGCGGAGAAGCGGTGGAGGCGACCGGCGAGGTCTTCCTGATCTTCGACCTCGGGCTCGCGAGCCAGCCGGCCGCCCTCGCGTCCTCGGAAGCCGGACGGCTGGAGTTCCGCTACCAGGTCCGGCGCGGGGACTACGACGGCGACGGCATCAGCGTGCCGGAGGGGGAGCTGATGTTCTCGCCCGGCGCCACGCTGCGGATCGGCGGCGCCGATCTCGACGCGGGCGTCCCGGGACTCCCGGCGGACGGGGAACACCGGGTCTTCGCGCGCTTCTCGCGCGGCGAGTCGGTCGTCTTTGACACCACCCTCGACCGTTTCCCGGTGGACTCGCTGGGTCTCACCGGCGCGGTGGGGTGCGCCGCGACCGAGGACATCGTCCCTCTCGTGGAGGCGGTCCTCGAGGGGAACCTGCCCGGCGCAGCGAGCCTCTTCCAGGTGGCCCGGCAACTCGGGCGCTGCGCAACGCTCAACGAGGGAGCGCCCGCCATCTTCCTCGCGGCGGCGGTACGGGAGCACCGGGGCGAAGTCTACGACCTGGTGCTCGCCTACGGCCCCGGCAGCGCCCTCGGCGGTCAGGAGACCGCCGCCAACTGGTGGACCCTCGCCGACTTCCTTGCGGAACCGCCGTAAGCGCAGGGGTCGCCGTTCTCCAGGATGACGCGCCGGCTTGGAACGCCGATCTCCAGATCGGCACGCGCGGCGCTCCGCGCCGCGCCCGTCGCAACGCCATTCGGCCTGAAGGCACCCCCGGCTTGGAACGCCGATCTCCAGATCGGCACGCGCGATGCTCCGCGCCGCGCCCGTCGTAACGCCATTCGGCCGGAAGGCACCCCCGGCTTGAAACGCCGGTCCCCGACCGGCACGCGCGGCGCTCCGCACCGCGCCCGTCGCAACGCCATCGGGTCTGATGACACCCCCGGCTTGGAACGCCGATCTCCAGATCGGCACGCGCGGCGCTCCGCGCCGCGCCCGTCGTAACGCCATTCGGCCGGAAGGCACCCCCGACTTGAAACGCCGGTCTCCGACAGGCACGCGCGGTGCTCTGCACCGCGCCCGTCACAACGCCACCGGGTCTGATGGCATCCCCGGCTTGGAACGCCGACCTCCGGCCGGCATCGCCCGTCGGAGGCGGGCGAAACGCGATCCCGGTTCATCCGGCTACCGCCGTCGCTACCCTCATCTCATGAGCCGCACCGCCTGCCGCAAGTTCTCCCCCGCCAACTGCGCCACCCAACTCCCCGACGACCGCTACTTCGTCGCGCTGAACCGCGGCACTCTCGAAGTCGGCCTCTACGCCCCGGAAGGCGTGGACCCCCAACAGCCCCACGATCAGGACGAGTGCTACGTGATCCTCGAAGGCGATGGCCGGTTCGAGATGGGCGACGAGACGGTTCCTTTCCAGCCGGGCGATTTCTTCTTCGTCCCCGCCGGTGTACCCCATCGCTTCCTCGAGTTCGACGACTCGTTCAAGGCGTGGGTGATCTTCTACGGCCCGGAAGGTGGAGAGGATCCGATGGGGGCGTCCCCCGGACATTCCTCCTCGTAGCTCCGTCCCTCCGGTTGCGCCTACGAATCCGCCCGTCCAGCAGACCTCCCGACGGCGACGGACTTGCCGGGGTCTCTCGACGGATTCGGCGATCTTCCGGCGCAAGGCTGCGCGGAGCATTGTGGCGGCTCCGTCGGCCAATCACTTCTGTCCTTTTCCGGAGGACAATCGAACGGCAATCCGTCCTTTTGAAAGGGATGGATCTGGTGCGGATGTCGCCCAGGATGGCGGGAGTCACCCTTTGATTTGCATGGATGGAAGAAAATCCATTGTGACTGTTGTGAAATCGAGTGAATCATGCATATCCAAAATCTGGATTATGATTTGCATGAATGATCCCCCGTAAGGCCGAAGAGGAGATCCGCGCCGGCCTCCGCCGACAGGCGGTCGTCGCCCTCCTCGGTCCCCGCCAGGCCGGGAAGACCACGCTGGCCCGCGCCATTGCGGAGCGAACCGATGCGGTCGTCCTCGATCTTGAGAGCACGGCGGACCGGGATCAGCTCGCGGACGTTCCTCTGTTCGTTCGCGCCAACGAGGACCGCCTGGTCGTCCTCGACGAGATCCACAAGATGCCGGAGATCTTTGACGAACTCCGCGTTCTGGTGGACGAAGGACGACGGCGGGGTAAGGGCGTGGGTCGTTTCCTGGTCCTCGGATCGGCTTCGATCCCGTTCCTCAGGCAGTCGGAGAGCCTCGCGGGCCGGATCGAGTACGTGGACCTCGGCCCCCTCAACGTCCTCGAAACGGAACCCACGTTCGAGGCCGCGACCCGGCTGTGGGTTCGCGGCGGCCTACCGCTCAGCTTCCTCGCGAAGAGCGACGAAGACAGCCTGATCTATCGCCGGAACCTGATCCGCACCTATCTGGAGCGTGACGCGCCGGAGTTCTACCCGCGTGTCCCGCCCCTCACCCTCGAACGGCTCTGGACGATGCTCGCCCATGGCCAGGGCGGGTTGCTGAATGCCGCGCGACTGGCCGCCGGGTTGGGGATCAGCGCGCCCACGGTCGTCAACTATGTGGACCTGCTGGCCGGAATACTCCTCGTCCGCCGTCTGCCTCCTCGCCACGCGAACGTGAAGAAACGGCTCGTGAAATCCCCTCGGGTCTATGTGCGGGACAGCGGCCTCGTCCACGCCCTGCTCCGGATAGGCGACCTGAACTCGCTGCTCGGCCACCCGGTGGTCGGCCCGAGCTGGGAGGGCTTCGTCATCGAGACCATCCTGGGCGCCGCGCCCTGGGGCGTGCTGCCCTCGTTCTACCGGACCGCGAACGGCGCCGAGGCCGATCTGGTCCTCGACCTGCCCGGGCAACTGCGTCCCTGGGTCATCGAGATCAAACGATCATCCAGTCCGCGCCTGTCCCCGGGCTTCACGATCGCCCGCCGTGACCTGAATGCGGAACGAGCCTTCGTGGTTTACGGGGGTGAGGAACGATTCCCGATCCGGCGCGGCGTCGAAGCGATCAGCCTCCGGGAGATGGCGGCTCTGGTCCGCGACCTCTGAGCCGGTCCGGCCCCGCCGTTCAGAGAGCCCGGAGACCTTCGGACGGAATGAGTTCGGGATCGTCCGTGTCGTTCGCCAGGCGTTCCAGCGACCCGATCACCCGGTCCAGCCCGACCTGCCGCCGCGCCCAATGCATCGGCCCGCCGCGCTCCCGGGGGAATCCGTAGCCGAGCGCCCAGACCACGTCCACGTCGCCCTCCCGCTCGGCGATCCCTTCGGTGAGGATCCGCGCTCCCTCGTTCACCAGCGCGAAGAGACAGCGCTCGAGAATCTCGAGGTTTCCCACCGTGCGGCGTTCGATTCCCTGCGCCGTGGATTCACCAACGGCGATC
This sequence comes from Vicinamibacteria bacterium, assembly GCA_963555995.3. Classification (GTDB taxonomy): domain Bacteria; phylum Acidobacteriota; class Vicinamibacteria; order Marinacidobacterales; family Marinacidobacteraceae; genus Marinacidobacterium. The sequence continues at coordinate 1,085,100 of OY821641.1, forward strand.
TCGGCGACCTCCGGGTCGGGGTGTGGCGTCCGGTCCCCGCGCTCGTAGCGGTAGAACCCGGCGCCCGTCTTCTGGCCGAGCCGTCCCCGTTCGCAGAGCTGGTCCGCCACGTTCGGCGGTGGGGGCGGCGCGCCTCGAGACTCTGCTTCCCTGGCGAGCCGTTGCCGCACCGCCCGGCCGATGTCCAGCCCCGCCAGGTCCGCCACCGCGAAGGGACCCATCCGGAACCCGAAATCCTGGAGCGCCCCGTCAATCTGCTCGGGGAGCGCGCCCTCCAGCAGCAGCCGGTCCGCCTGCCGGCGGTAGGCGTAGAGCATCCGGTTGCCCACGAAGCCGTCGCAGACCCCGACCGGTACCGGCGCCTTGCCGAGCCGGACGCCGAGGGACATCGCGGTGGCGAGCGTTTCCGGCGCGGTGGCGTCGCCCACCACCACTTCCAGCAGGCGCATCACGTGGGCCGGGCTGAAGAAGTGCGTTCCGACGACGGCTTCCGGCCGGCCGGTGGCGGCGGCGATGGCGTCCACATCGAGGGAGGAGGTATTCGTCGCGAGGACCGCGCCCGGTTGCGCCACCCGATCGAGGCGGGCGAAGACGTCCTGCTTGACGGCCATCTCCTCGAAGACCGCCTCCACGAGGAAGTCCGCGCCGCCGAAGTCTTCGAACCCTTCGGCGCGGCGGATCCTCCGCAGCCGCGCTTCCGCCTCCGCGGCGGCGATCTTTCCCCGGCCCACGGCGCGGGAAAGGCTCCCGGCGACCGCCGCTTCGCCCTGGACCCAGGCGTCGTCCGATTCCTCGTGGACCACCACCGGGATTCCTGCCGCGGCGAAGGACATCGCGATCCCGCGCCCCATGGTCCCGAAGCCCACGACCGCGGCGCTCTCGACTTCGGACCCGGTCACCCCTTCCGGAATCCGCCGCGACCGCGCCGCTGCGCTTTCCGCCTGCCGGAGGTGTTCAGCGGCGGCCCGCTGCTCTTCCGGGGTAGGGGTCCGGTCCAGGGGTTCCGAAGGCGGGGCCGAAGAGTCCATTGCGGAAACAGGATAGCGACGGTCCCGCCCGGTGCTACCGTCCCCTGCGTCCGGGAGGCCCGACATGCGCACCATCCTGAAGATCACGGCACTCGTGGCGCTGCTTGCCCTCGCCTGGGGCGCTGGCTGGCTGGCTTCGGGGATCGGAGTCGGACGGGTCGCCCCGGAGGCGAGCCTCGAAGCGCGCGAGCGCGCCTTCTCCGAGAGCATGCGCGACGTCGTGCTCGACGGCAGCTTCACGGTGGCCTGGCCGGAACCCCGCGACGGGGTCTATAGCGACCGCTACGAGATCGCCGGGGTCACCAAGCTGGACGGCGACCGCTGGCGTTTCGACGCCCGGATCACCTACGGAAACACCGACGTGACGCTGCCGGTGGTGGTGCCGATCCGCTGGGCGGGGGACGTGCCCATGATCCGGATGGTGGACGTCGAGATTCCGGGCCTCGGCAACGAGTTCGGCGCGACGATCGTGTTCGACGGCGACCGCTACGGCGGCACCTGGGACCACGGCGAGGTCGGCGGCTTCATGTTCGGGCGGGTGGTCCGGGACTAGGGCAACTCCCGCGCCGGACCGCGCTCCGAGGGAGACATGACCGCGCCCAGCGCGTCCGAGGCGACCTGGCTCGCGCTGCTGCGTGGCATCAACGTCGGCGGCAGGAACGTGATCCGGATGGCGGACCTCCGGAGCTGTTTCGAGGCGGCAGGCTTCCGCGACGTCGTCACCTACATCCAGAGCGGGAATGTGATCTTCCGCGCCCCGGACTCGACGCCCGGCGCCCTGACGATGCGGATTGAGGAGATGCTGGCCTCGGCGTTCGGCTACCAGGCGAAAGTCGCGTTGCGTTCCCGCGAGCAGATGGAAGCGGTGGTCGGCGGAGCGCCCGCAGGGTTCGGCTCGCAACCGGAGCGGCACCGCTACGACACCCTCTTCCTGAGGCCCCCGCTGACCGCGACCGCCGCCATGAACGAGGTGCTCGTCCGGCCTGGCGTGGACGAGGCGTGGGCGGGCGACGGGGTTCTCTATTTCTCGCGCCTGATCAGCCAGGCCTCCCGGAGCTACCTCAGCCGGCTCGTCTCGATGCCGGTGTACCAGGAGATGACCATCCGCAACTGGAACACGACGACCAGACTGCTGCAACTCATGTCCTGAGTTGACGCCGGACAACGACTGGATCGCCGAGCGCCGGGGATCCGAGATCCTTCAGTCGCGACCTCGGATGTTCTTGACACCATATGTCAAAGAAGACATAATTGTCTGATTGAGTTGGGCAGTCGAGATCGCCGACGACTTCGCGTCGGAATTCGACAGCCTGCATGTCGATGTGCAAACGGAGATTTTGGCCTTGTCGCGCGTCCTTCAGCGGTTCGGACCGCAGCTCGGACGGCCCCGGGTGGACACGCTGAACGGCTCCCGGCACGCGAACATGAAGGAAATGCGGTTCCGCGCGGCCCATGGCGAATGGCGGGTGGCGTTCTGCTTCGACCCCGCGCGGAAGGCTGTCTTGCTCGTTGCCGGCGACAAGTCGGGAACCAGTTCACGGCGCTTCTATCGTGCACTGATTCGCAAGGCGGACGAGCGGTTTGACAATCACCTGAGGCGGCTCAAACGAGAGGAGCCATCATGACAATCAACGTGGAAGAGAAGATCGCGACGCTCGATCCCGTACAGCGGCGGAAGGTCGAGGAACGAGCGGCAGAACTCATCGCGGAAGAGATGACCCTGCGCGAGTTGCGCAAGGCCCGGCAGCTCACCCAGGCGCGGGTGGCAACGCAACTCGGAATCAGTCAGGACGGCGTCTCAAGGCTGGAGCACCGGAGCGATCTGTTGCTTTCCACCTTGCGCAAGACCGTGGAGGCCATGGGCGGAAGCCTCACTCTGGTTGCCAGGTTCCCGGATCGCCCACCAGTCGAACTCTCGGGAATCGCCACGGGTGATCCCGGCGACTGACCGAGTCACTCCTCCAACCGGCGTCGCAGGTCCGCCGGATCCCCGGGCACCCGCTGGCGTGTGGTCGCAAAGGCCGTTGGCCGGGACGGCGCCGCTCACGGGGGAGCGACGGGTCAGGCCGCGGTGCTCTCGATCAGGTCGCCCTTGCGCTGCAGCACGGTCACGCCCTGCTCCAGGGCTGCGTGCTTGAGTTCGTCGTGAACGTGGAAGGCCGCCAGGACGAGGCGCGCCTCGCGGTCCGCGTACTCGGGAAACAGGCGCCGGAAGTTGGCGGCCTTGTCGTCGAGCAGCCGCCGCAGGTCGTTCTCGTGCGCCTTGTACTCGACCTCCACGACGAATACCTGCCGTCCGTTGATCAGCAGCAGGTCGAAGTAGTCCTCCAGCCCGGCGCCGCTGCGCGTGAAGCCCTTGGCGACGATGTCGAACCGCACTCCGCCGAGAACCCGATTGGCCTTGAGGCAGTTGTAGAAGAAGTCCGCGGCCACCGCGCGCTGGCTCTTTCCCCCGCCGCCGTCATCTCGGCCAGCCGGTTCAGTTCTTCGTCGGTCATGGCAAACGATCCCGTCACCGCGAGTCAGTGTAGCCGGGGCAAGGCTCGCGGCTACCGAGCGGGGGCGAGCCCGCCGATGCGTCCGCCGAGGTAGAACCGCCGCCCGTAGTCCGACTGGCTGAACGACCCGAACCAGGTCAGCAGCGCTGAGTGGAGGAGGATGTCGCCATCGCGCAACCGCACGGTCGGAAGCACTTGGTCGCCATCCGTTACGTCGGTTGTCACAAATTGCCGGCAATTTGTGCCATTTCGCGTCGAACTTTCCGACCATGACGACGGCGCGCGGGTTCGCGGTGCTTCTCGGCGCCGGTCTCCGAGGGCGACCGAGCCCGGTCGAGTGTTGGATCGGCGAGCCTCGGGTGCGGCGGATCGCCGCCGGTCACCTGGAGCCGCGCGTGACCCGGCGACGAAGCAGCGGCAGGAGGTGTCCGTTGCCGCTGATGCGGGCGGTTGCGGATAGATGCTCGGGGAGAGTCGGGTCGGCGCCGTGGTTCATCAGCGCCTCGACCAGACGGGCTTCGCCGCTCAGGAGCGCCAGCCGCAGCGGGTAGCCGAAGTCGTCCGTTGACAGATTCGGGTCGGCGCCACCGGCGAGGAGGCGTTCGACGATCCGGGCTCGGTGTTCCCGGTCCGGGTCGGAGCCATATTCGACGCCCGGCGCCTGCGGCGGGGGGACCATTTCGATGTCCGCACCGCCGGCCTGTGCCTTCCCGGCGGCGACGAACAGCAGGGGGATGAAGACGGTCTGCAAAGGACGCAGGTCCCCGCAGACGAGGTTCGGGTCGGCGTTCCCGTCGAGCAGCACCCGGACGGCTTCGGGGTTACCCGCCATCGCTGCGGTCGCGAGCGGCGACACGCCGCCAGCATCGCAGCCGTTGATCCGCGCGGGTTCGGCGGCTCGCAACTCCGGAATCCCGTCGTTCCCGGTCTGCCACGCGGCGCGCACCAGGCTGTTGTCCGAGTCGGCGGGATTCGCGAATTCTCCTCCGCGTCCCGGAGTCATGTCCACGAAACACCGCTGGCCGCTGACGAGCGGCACTGCGAGACAGCAGGCCAGAACCAGTCCGCCGCGTGATGGGGGATGCCCGCAACGTGGGGCGAACCGGTTTTTGCCGACCATGCGCTCAGGTTACCGGAGAGCTCCGGTTTCGCGCCGCCGCGCGGCTCCCACCGGGATAGAGCCCCATGATCGGGTCCTCCGGCACGCGCCGCCTGTCACGAAAACGGCGGAAACGGCTTGGAACGCCGGCTTCAGCCGGCACAGCGGGCCGAAGGCCCGCGGATGTCGTGCCACTGTTCGCGGTGATGCGTCGCGAGCCGAGCGCCATCGCGCGGCTCGGCATCGTGCCGTGCGCTGCGCTCCGCGCAGCGCGTGCCGGCTGAAGCCGGCGTTCCAAGCCGTTCCTGCGGCCAGGCGGAGCGAGGCGGTGCGGTTTCGCGGCCCTCTCGGGCCGCGATGCCGGCCGGAGGCCGGCGCTCCGAGGCCACTGTCCCGTCCCTTAGAATCGCGCGCTTCCGATGGCTGATTTCGACACCGTGGTTCGGGGCGGGACGGTGGTGACCGCCGATGGCGTGCGGTCGGCGGATGTCGGGATCTCGGGCGGGGTGGTCCGGGCCGTCGAGCCGGGGCTGGGACGCGGCGAGGAGGAACTCTCCGCGAAGGGCCGGCTGGTCATTCCGGGGGGGGTGGACGCGCATACCCACATCGAGCAGAAGTCCTCGATGGGGCTGATGTGCGCCGACGACTACCACTCGGGGACCGTTTCGGCGGTCTGCGGGGGGACGACGACCGTCCTCTCGTTCGCCGTCCAGGGGAAGGGCGCGTCGCCGCGGGAGGTGGTGGCCGCCTACCACGCGGCGGCGGGGCCGAAGGCGGTCTCCGACTACGGGTTCCACCTCATCGTCGCCGATCCGACGCCGCGGGCCCTCGAAGAGGAGATCCCGGAGCTTGTCGCCCAGGGGGTCGTCTCCTTCAAGATCTACATGACCTACGACCTGGTGCGTCTCGACGACCGCCAGTTCCTCGACGTGCTGGCGGCGGCGCGGCGCATGGGCGCCCTCACCATGGTCCACGCCGAGAACCACGACATGATCGGCTGGCTCTCGGGGCGTCTCGTGGGGGAGGGACACAAGGCCCCCAAGTTCCACGCCGCCGGCCATCCCAAGCTCGCCGAGAGCGAGGCGACCGGCCGCGCGATTGATCTCGCCGAACTCGTGGACGCGCCGCTCTACATCGTCCACGTCTCCTCGAAGGAGGCCGCGGAGGAGATCGGGGCCGCGCGCCGGCGCGGGCTCAAGGTGTTCGCCGAGACCTGCCCGCAGTACCTGCTGCTGACCGCCGAGGACCTCGACAAGCCCGGGATGGAAGGGGCGAAGTTCTGCTGCAGCCCCGCGCCCCGCGACGAGGAGTGCCAGGAGGCGCTCTGGGACGGGATCGTTGACGGCACCTTCGACGTGGTGAGTTCGGACCACGCCCCCTACAGCTTCGACGACAAGGGGAAGCTGGCGTGGGGGCCCGAGCCGCCGTTCCCCAAGATCTGCAACGGGGTCCCGGGCGTCGAGCTGCGGATGCCGCTGCTCTTCTCCGAAGGGGTCGGGAAGGCGCGGATCAGCCTCCAGCGCTTCGTCGCGGTCTGCTGCGAGACGCCGGCGCGGCTCTTCGGCTGCTATCCCCGGAAGGGCACGATCGCTCCCGGAAGCGACGCCGACCTCGCGATCTGGAACCCGGACCAGGTGGTGGACATCCGCTGGGCGGACCTCCACGACCAGGTCGGTTATTCGCCCTACGAGGGTCGCCAGATCAAGGGATTCCCGGAGACGGTGCTGCGGCGCGGCGAAGTGGTGGTCCGGGACGGCCAGCCGCGCGCCCAGCCGGGCAGCGGCCGGTTCATCGTCCGGGACCGGCCGAACTCCGCCGAACCGCTCTATCGTCCTTCCTGGTCGGTCGCCCTGGCCCGGAAGTTCGGAGCGGTGGACTTCCTGAAGTAGGCGACTTCCGCGTCGCTCAGCGCAGCGGCACGGGCGGGCCGAACGCCCGGTCCTCTTCCACCACGATCACCCCGTTCTCCTCCACGTAGGCGTCCCACGCCGCGAGAAGGTCCGCGAGCACATCGGGCCGCTCCGCGGCGAGGTCGGTCAACTCGCCCGGGTCCTCGTCGAGGTTGTAGAGGGCCCAGTCGCCCTTCCCGAGGGGCGGCGCCAGCCAGGCGATCTTCCAGGGGCCCCGGCGCATGGCGCGGCGTCCGAAGATCTCCCATCCGGCGGTCGGTTCTTCGTGGACGGTCACCGTGTCCCCGCGCAGGAGACCGGCGATGGACGTTCCGACGGGCGGGATCCTGTCCTCCGCCGCCGGCATCTCCGCCCCGGCGAGTTCGAGGAAGGTCGGGAACAGGTCCGTGACGTGGACGAACGCGCCGGTGACGGCCCCCGGGAGGTGGGCGGCTAGCGCCGGCGGAATGACCGCGAAACCCGGGACCCGGATCCCTCCCTCGTGGACGAACTGCTTGAAGTAGCGGTAAGGGCCGCTCGCGGCGTCCGCCCATTCCGGGCCGTAGAAGACGAACGAGTCGAGGCGCCCCATGTTCTCGTAGGAGAGGTCGAACCGCTGGGGAAGGAAGGTCTCGTTGTCGGCGAGCCGGCTGACGTCCTCGCCCGCGGCCCCGTTGTCCGAGAAGAAGAGGATCAGGGTGTTGTCGAACGCGCCGAGTTCGCGCAGCCCCGCGACGAGCCTGCCGATGTGGTGGTCGAGGCGTTCCACCATCGCGGCGTAAAGCTCCATCTTGCGGGCTTCGCCCCGGCGCTCCTCTTCGCTCAGGTCGTTCCAGCGCCGGGCGAAGTTGGGCAGCGGAGGAACCTCGGCGTCTTCCGGAATCACCCCCACGCGCTTCGCGCCCGCGATGCGCCGCTCGGCCAGCGCCTCCCAGCCGTCGTCGTAGTCGCCCGCGTAGAGGTCGAGGAACTCGTCCGGCACCTGGAGCGGCCAGTGCGGCGCGGTGTAGGTGCCGAGGGCGAAGAACGGCTTTCCGGCCCCGTTCGCTTCCCGGATGTAGGCGATGAGTTCATCCGTGTAGGCCCGGCTCGAGTAGAAGCCCTCGGGGAGCGGAACGACGTCGCCGTCGCGCCGGTAGCGGATCTCGTCGAGAGTGTCCACGGGCGCGGCGTCCTCGAAGTGGCTCGCCGCCCCCGGAAGGAGCACGAAGGAGCGGTCGAAACCCCGGTGGGGAGGGCTCTGCTCCGCGGCCTGCCCGAGGTGCCACTTGCCGGCGATCGAGGTGTGGTAGCCGGCGTCCCGCAGGACGGCGGGAAGGTGGAAGACGTGCTCGTTGAGGTACCCCTCGTAGCCGATCCGGCCCTCGAGGTCGTCGCCCATCAGGCTCGCCATGCCGCCGAGCCCGGCCCGGTGGTGGTCCACCCCGGAAAGCAGCATCGCCCGGGTCGGCGAGCAGGTGGCGGCGGTGTAGAAGCTCGTGAACCGGAGCCCGGAGGCGGCCAGGGTGTCCAGGTTCGGGGTGCGGATCTCGCCGCCGAAGGCGCCGATGTCGGTGTAGCCGAGATCGTCGGCGATCAGCACCAGGATGTTGGGCGGGGGCGGCGGCGGTTCGGGGTCGCGGCAGGCGGTCAGGAACCCTCCCAGCAGGACGAGCGCGGTGAACAGGGGACGCATCGCGCGATTATGGAACGCCAGCCGCGCGGGACGACGGGACTGGCGCGCCGGCCCGTGCGCAACGATGACCGGGGCCGCTGCGGGACGAGACGTGTCTGACGGCCGAGGTAAGAATCTTGCCGGTAAGAATTGTCCGAGTCATACTATGGAGCATGAAGATCACCACGAAAGGACAGGTCACCATTCCACAGCACCTGAGGCGCAAGCTGGGGCTTTTTCCGGGGACGGATTCCCGGTCCGCTTCGAGGAGGGTGACGGGGTCGCCGTGATCCGCTCGACGATGACCAAGCAGGAACTCATCGAGGAGAGGATTCGGAGGGTCACCGGAACCGCGGACCAGGGCCTTTCGACGGACGAGATCATGCGCCTCACGCGCGGCGAGGACTGATTGTTTCTCGCCGATTCGAACGTACTGCTCGACATCCTGACCGACGACCCCCTCTGGGGATCCTGGTCCAAGGAGGCCGTTCGGGATGCGATCCTCCTGGGAGCGGTGGGAATCAACCCGATCATCTATGCGGAGATTTCTTCGGGGTACGGGGATTCGGCTGCCCTCGATGCCTGCCTCGAAGAGCTGGACCTGGCTCGCTGGTCCCTCCCGTACGAGGCAGCTTTCCTTGCGGGCCACGCGTTCGTTCGGTACCGCCGAAGGGGGGGCGCCCGTTCCTCCCCGCTTGCCGATTTCTTCATCGGAGCGCATGCCCAGACGGCGGATCTCACCGTGCTGACGCGCGACGTGTCCCGGTTGCGCAGCTACTTTCCCTCCGTCCGGCTGATCTCACCGACCGAGCACTGAGCACGCCCGGGCCGCTCCTACAATTCGCGGATGCGCAACCTCCGGGTCGCCGCCGCCCAGGTCGGCGGCATCCAGCCGGACGAGACGAGAACCGAAGTCGTCGGGCGCCTGCTCGACCTCATGGAGCGGGCGGCAAGCGCCGGCTGCCGGCTGGTGGTATTCCCCGAGCTCACCCTCACCACCTTCTTCCCCCGCTACTTCCTCGAGGACACGTCGTCCGCGGACGCGTACTTCGAGACCGCGATGCCCGGGCCGGAAACCCGGCCTCTTTTCGACGCCTCCCGGCGGCTCGGGGTCGGCTTTCACCTCGGATACGCGGAACGGGTCCGGGAAGGGGACCGCGACCGCCACTTCAACACCGCGGTCCTGGTGGACGCGGGCGAGATCATCGGGAAGTACCGGAAGGTCCACCTCCCCGGACACGCCGACCACCTTCCCGAAGCGCCGTTCCAGCATCTCGAAAAGCGCTACTTCGAGGTGGGTGACCTCGGATTCCCGGTCTGGCGCGCCTTCGGCGGGGTGTTCGGGATGTGCATCTGCAACGACCGCCGCTGGCCGGAGACCTACCGGGTGCTCGGGCTCCAGGGCGTCGAGATGATCCTGCTCGGCTACAACACCCCGGAGGTGAACATCCACCACCGGGAGCCGGCGCATCTGCGGATGTTCCACCACCGGCTCTCGCTCCAGGCGGGCGCCTACCAGAACGCCACCTGGGTGGTGGCGGCTGCGAAGTGCGGCGTCGAGGACGGCAGCCGCCTCATCGCCGGCTCGGCGATCGTCTCGCCGAACGGGGAGATCGTGGCCGAATCAGCGGGCGAGGGGGACGAACTGATCGTCGCCGACTGCGATCTCGACGTGGGGGCCGACCTGAAGCGCCACGTCTTCGATTTCGCCCGCCACCGGCGGACCGAGCACTACGGGCTGATTACCGAACGGACCGCGCCGGTCCTGCCGGACTGACGCGCCGGCGTCCCGTCACCCGAATGGCGCCAGGCCGCTGGCGAACTCCACGCGCCGGACGCCTCCCCTGCGTCCGAGCCCGAATCTCTGTTCGATCTCCTCTGTGCTCACGGTCGACTAGCCTTGCCTGGAAGTCTCCGGACGGTATAACCCTTGACTATTCGGCTGGCAGAATCATCCGACCAGATTCCATCAATTGAATGACGGATTTCAACATGATGACGGCCATCGGTTTCTGGACACCGTCTCGATGCAGAAGATGTGTCGTACCTGGGTACTTTCTTCCATCGACATTCTCCTCCCTGAGAACCTCCAACTCATAGCGCTCGAATGTCGAATCAACTGAGGACCAACACACACATATGTCCACCTTGTCGAACTGCTTAGGGCTCTCACCATCCAAGTCCGCAATCAACCCATCCAGATTGTTCTTGAACTCCACCGTAAGATAGTGGGTCCCAAAAGTTGACGTGTCGCCCAGTACAAAAGGCGAGAGACCCAGAGGACTCTTCTCCGGGTCATAGGACAGTCCTGGCAGGTCCGTGGCACAGTCGAAGTCCATCAAGCAGTCATATGTCTTGCTCTGACTCGTGGCATAGACTCTCGCCCCTGGAAACACGCCAATTGCACACATTTGATGAAACAGGCCGACAACGTCCTGTTCCGTTAGTGGCGTGCTCCGGTACCGTATCGGCGGAATATCGAGTGGATTACTCTCGCTATGGTTCCGCACATTGTGCTTCCAGTCTTCATGATCCCGTTCCACTTGCCTCAACTTTGGAACATCTTCCTCACCCGGCGGACGCAGGAAGCTGCGTTGCCTAGCAAGGTACTGCACCATCCTGTCCCCAATCCTCTGGGCAAGCTGCGTCGACTCCGTGTCGATCGTCTTACGTCCATGATCTGGTTTCGCACCGTGGTAGTGAACTATCGCCAAGACATTCTTGGAGAACGTGACGAAGCGGGATGGGTCGATGTCGAAGACATCGGCTAACCTCTGACGATTCACGGCGATCAGTAGGCCTGAGTCTAGATGAGTCCGATTCTTGTGCTGTGTCGCGACTCTGTTCAACTCACCCCATACGCTAGCCTGATAGGGAATAAAGCCATATGAGGTGGGCTTGTACTGTTCCAGCTGTGTCTTATAAGTCGTCCTCTGATCTTCGGTTAGTTCGCGCACGATGCGATCTTTATCCCAGTGCAAGAAGACGCCATCTTGTCTCTGGAATTGGGAAGGCGGAGCCGATTGCTCGGGATGCCTCGCATAGTAGTCGTCTAGGTCAAGAAAACGGAAGGGAGGAAGCCTGACGACTTCATGCGGATACAGAAACGAGGGAGAAATTCTGTGGGTATCTTCTTGACCGCCGATACGGAGAGTGAGATCAACCTCGATTTCATCGACATCTTCAGAGGACGTGAGCAAGATCTGTCCGACAGCAGTGCGCGTGCGAAGAATCACATCCCATACATCGATCGATGCGGCGAGGTGACGTAGACTCTTTGGCCTAGTACGCTGGGAAAATTGTACGCGCACATATGTGCCCTGACTAAGGGAATCAAGTGGAGAGGAGTCGCTATCCTCGACCAGAAGAGCCGGCTCATTTCGATTGCCGATGGCCCATGAGTTCCCGTACCGCATTCTCGCTTTCGTGACGATTCCTCCTTTCTTGCTGTGAAGGCGAATGTCGTCCGTACTGTACGCAAGAAACGTCATTCCTATTCCCTTATAGCCACGATGTAAGTGTTGCCTCTTGACTGGTTTGCCACCGACTGTGGAGGCCGTCTTGAAGGACACATGTGGTGCAAAAGCACAGGCGACTTGATCGGAGTCCATCCCGACACCGGAGTCGAGGAAACTGATCCAGTTATCGTCGAGGTCAACAACTACGTGGATCATGTGTGGCCCCTTCAATCCGAGCAGACCTGCATCCTCAACTGCATCGACCGCATTCTGTAGAGCTTCTGAAGGCACGTCATAGTTGCTGTGATAGCTCTCTAGAACGCCCATAACTGCGCGACGTCTAGCGGCATCGGCGAAGATCGTGTCGGACGCTTGGAGGGGGTCGAGCGGGAATTTCGTGGGGGAGGGCATCAGGCGGCGACTATAGAACAGTGCTGGGCACTAGAGACAGTTTTCGCTGAGAAGGGCGGAGTTGCGTGGCGGCCCATTGGACAGATGGTGTTCTTGGGATCTCTGGCCGTGTCGCGCTCAGGTGAAGGTTCCGCGGAGAAGCCGGTCTCTCTCTAGGCCGGCAGCACCGCCCGGCCGCCCAGCCGCCGGATCAGCCGCACCAGCGGCCAGAGGAGCGCCAGGTAGAGCAGCGCGGCGAGGATCAGCGGCGACGGGTTGAAGTGGACGCCCTGCGCCACCCGCGCCATCCGCAGCAGGTCCGGGAGCGCCACCACGCTCGCCAGCGAGGTCAGCTTCACGGCCTCCAGCGTGTTCCCCGCGAGGTCGGGCAGGACGTTCCTTACCCCCTGCGGCAGGATCACGTGGCGGAGGGTCGCGGCGGTCCCGAGCCCGGTGGAGCGCGCCGCCTCCCACTGGGTCGGCTCGATGCTCAGGATGCCCGCGCGCAGAATCTCGCCGTAGTAGGTCGAGGTGTTGATGGTGAGCGCGATCCCGACCCCGAGGAGCGGCGGCGGTTCGATGCCGAGGAACGGCAGGCCGTGGACGATAAGGACAAGCAGCACCAGCGGCGGAAACGCCCGCACCACGTCCACCCCCCACGAGAGCACGCGGGCGCGCCAGCCCGGCGCCAGGGTCTGCGTTAGCGCCAACCCCGCACCGAAGAACAGCCCGCCGGGGATCACGATCAGGCACGCCTGGACCGTGACCCACAGTCCCCGCAGCAGCAACCCGGAGCTCTCCGCCATCACCCCGGGGTTCAGGAAGGTCTGGAAGAACTCGGACACGACGGGTCAGCGGATGTGGAAGCGGGTCTCCAGCCAGCGGCCGATGCGGACGAGGGGCAGGAAGAGCGCCACGTACACGCCGGCGGCGAGCAGCAGCGGCGCCGGGCTCGCGGTCTGGGCCTGGATGCTCGCGGCCTGGTTGAGCACCTCGGGGACCGCGACCACCGAGGCGAGGGCGGTGTTCTTGCCGGTGGCGATGGCCCGGTTGGTCAGCGGAGGGATCGTCAGGCGGACCGCCTGCGGCAGCACCACCCGGCGGAAGGCCTCGCCGCGGCTCAGCCCGGTGGAGAGCGCCGCTTCCCACTGGCCCCGGTTCACCGAGGTGATGCCGGCCCAGAAGATCTCCTCGGCGGAAGCGCCGAGCACCAGCCCCAGCGCCACGAAGGCCGCCATGAAGCCGCTCAGCTCGATGCCGGCGAAGGGAGCCGCGAAGTAGAGGACCACCAGCAGCACGAGCGGCGGCAGGGCGCGGAAGACATCGGCGTAGGCGGCGATCAGGCCGCCCACCGGGCGGAGCGGCGCCCCCCGGAGGAGCGCCCGGACGGTGGCCAGCACCAGTCCCAGCGCAACGCCGGCGGCGATCGAGGACAGCGCGAGCCCGAGGGTCACGCCGATCCCCGACCGGATGCCCGGCCAGGCGGCGGCGAGGACCTCCGGGTCGAAGAAGATGCGCACGCGGCGAACGCCGTCAGAGGCGGCTGAGGAAGCTCCGCAGCCGGTCGCTCCGGGGCCGGTCGAGGATCTCCGCCGGCGGGCCGCACTCGAGGATCTCGCCGTCCGCGAGGAAGGCGATCCGGTCGGCGGCTTCGCGGGCGAAGGCGATCTCGTGGGTCGCGATCAGCATCGCGACTCCGTCCTCCTTCAGGGAGCGGATGACCCGGAGCACGCTGCCGACCAGTTCCGGGTCGAGGGCGCTGGTCGGCTCGTCGAGGAGCAGGATGCGGGGTTTGAGCGCCAGCGCCCGGGCGATGGCCACCCGCTGTTGCTGGCCGCCCGAGAGTTCGTCGGGCATCGCGGTGGTCCGGTCGCCGAGCCCCACCCGTTCGAGCGCCTCGCGGGCGGCGGTCTCGGCCTCGCCCTGGCGCAGCCCCGCCGCGCGGCGGGGCGCGAGGGCGGCGTTGTCGAGCGCGTTCAGGTGCGGGTAGAGGTTGAACGCCTGGAAGACCATGCCCATCCGGCGCCGCACGGACGCGAGTTCGGCGCCGCCCGCCGGGACCGGATTGCCTTCGAAAAGGACGTCTCCGGCGTCGGGCTCGGTGAGGCGGTTGCAGCAGCGGAGCAGCGTGCTCTTCCCGGAGCCGGAGGGTCCGATGAGCGCGACCAGTTCGGAAGTCCCCACCGCGAGGTGGATGTCCCGGAGGGCAGGGACCCCGGCGAAGGTCTTGCCGACCCCGCGGAGTTCCAGGACCGCGCTCACCCGCAGGGCTCGCGTCCCGGCGTCTCCTGGAATCCGGAAAGCCCGGGCGGCCCGAACCCCGGATACGCGGTGACGGCGGCGGAGCCGGGGGCCGGGGCCACCCCGAGCCACTGCTCGTGGATGCGGGCGATGGCGCCGTCCACCTTCATGCACTCCAGGATCGTCTCGACCCGGTTGCGCGTCTCCACGTCGTCGTTCCGGAAGGCGACGGCGAAGGCGGTCTCCGCCCGGATGCGGAAGTCGGCGCGCACCCCGGCGTTCCGGCGGACCGCCCACATCGCGACCGACTCGCCGACCAGGTTGGCGAACGCCCGGCCGGAGAGGACGGCCTGCACCGCGTCGGCGTTCTTCCCGTAGCGGAGTACCTCGAACCCGAGTTCCTCGTGGTTGTCGGTGGCCCAGAGGTCGTAGGCCGAGCCGTTGTTCACCGCGACCTGTTGCCCCCGGAGCTGCTCGAGATCGGTCAGCTCGGGTTCGTCGGCGCGGCGGAGGAAGACCGGGTCGGTATCCAGATACCCCTCGGTCAGCAGGACGCGTTCGGCGCGGCCCTCGGTGATCGTGGTGGGGGCGATCACGAACTCGAACTTCCTCGCGTAGAGCCCCGAGAAAATGGAGGACCACTCCGAGTCCACGATCTCGAACCCCGGCCGGCCCAGCCGCGCCGCGATCTCGCGGGCGAGGTCCACGTTGAAGCCCTCGATCTCGCCGTTCGCGGCCATCATCGCGTGCGGCGCGAACCCCACGTCGGCGGCGACCACCAGGGGGCCCTCGCCTTCGACCTCGGGAGATCCTCCGCAACCGGAGAGGACCAGGAGCGCGGCCGGAAGGACGCCGACGCGCCCGCCTCGGAACATCCGGCTCATGGTACCCGGCGGCGGAACACTCCCGCGGCGACCCCCGAGAAGAAGCTCATCAGGGCGCTCCCCGCGATCAGGCCGCCCGCGAGGATGTACCGCGGCGAGTCATACCGGTCGCCGGTGCGCCAGCTCACGATCCGCCGGACGAGGAGCGCCGCGAGCGCGGTCCAGCCGGCGGCCGGGTTGACGACCAGGAGGCCGGTGGCGAAGAGGACCCCCATCTGCCGGCTGGCTCCGCCGAGGAACTGGAGGACGGCCCCCGGGACCGCCCAGACCGCGAGCTGACGCGCCAAGTCGGGATTCTGACCCGCGGCGATGGTCGCCACCGCCACCCGGTCGTAGGGCGGGAAGAGGTCCGCCTCGAAGTAGGAGGCGTAGGTGAGGAGCACCAGTCCCGCGGCCACCAGCAGCCCGAAGACCTCGGCGCTCCGCTGCGCGAGCCGCCCCTGGCGCTCGTAGTCCGGGTCCTCGCCGTGGCCCCGGAGGATCCAGCCCGCCTTCAGGTCGTAACCCATGTCGGCGAAGGCGGGCCCGGTGGCCGACGCGAAGCCGGTCAGGAGGACCAGCGCGAGCGGCGGGAACCCGAGCAGCATTCCCAGGAGCAGGAAGATGAGCGAGGTCGCGAAGGCCGGGAACCAGCCGGAGTGCATCGCCGCGACCCCGCAGAGGAGTTCCGAAATGAGCGCGGCGGCCGCCGCGAAGAGGGCGAAGGCGACCACGCCGGGAATCCCCATCCCCGTCAGCAACCCGCCGAGAACCGCGACGAGGGCCGCCGCCGCCGCAAAGCCGGAATACCCCTTCGCGAACGTCGAGAGTCCGGGCGGGGGTCCGGCGGCGGGCGGGGCGGCCCGCGGTCCCTGCCGGCCGCGGATCGCCCGGCCCATCTGCCAGAGCGCCACCGCCCCCGCGCCGAGCATGATCCCGTGCGGGGCATGGATGGCGGCGAGGTCCAGTCCGAGCACCGGCGGGGCGTAGCCGCGGGCGAGGAGCCCCAGCCCGAACATCAGCAGGGCCACCTGGTTCCCGATCCAGCAGACGCCCACGATGTCGGTGGGGATGCCCGCCAGCCGCCCGAGGGCTCCCGCGACCCCGCCGGCGACCAGCAGGGTCGCCCGCCGGCCCCCTTCGTCGCCGGCGCGCAGGCATTCGGCGGTGGCGATCCCGGAGGGCCAGAGCCCCTCCGCCGGGAACACCCGGCTCCCGAAGAGCCGATAGAGCAGCGCGATGTCGAGCAGCGCCCCGAGCACCGCGCCCAGGATCATCACCGGGACGAGGTCGGGCCGGCCGAAGAGCCACACCATCCCGGCGGGAAGGAGGACCGCGTTCGCGCCCCCGAAGGTCGCCGCCGAGATGACCGTCTGGAGCAGGTTCTGCCGCGCGGTGCTCCGGAAACGCCGGGTGAGGGCGAGCGGGAGGCGCCCCACCGCGATGGCGATGACGGCGGCGATGATGGAGCTGTTCGGACTGATCCCGACGCGGGTCAACAGCTCCATCCCGATGATGGCCCCGAGCAGCGCCAGCCCCGCCCCGAACAACAGCGTCCCCGGCTCGAACAGGCTCGGGTGCCGCCGCGGCTCAGCCATGCGCGCCGAAGTATGCGGGAGGTGGCCCCCCGGTTTGGGAGCCGACCTCTGGCCGGGTCGACGGCGTGCCGGCTTGGAACGCCGGTCTCCAGACCGGCACGCGCGGCGCTCCGCGCCGCGCACGGCGTAACGCCAGCGGCGACGGAGGGCGTCTCCGGCTTGGAACGCCGGCTTCAGCCGGCATCGTCCGCCGTGAGGCGCACGGACCTCCGGTCCGGGTGAGCGTGAAGAGCGTGCTCCGTCCGATGTCCCGAATGACAGGAGCTCCGGGGTCACCCATAGCGCTAGTGACAGGAGCTCGGCCGGGGAGACTCCCGTAGTGACAGTAGCTCGGGGTCCGCAGACCCGATTAGTGACAGGAGCTGGTCCGTCGAGACTCCCGTAGTGACAGGAGCTCGGGGTCCGCAGACCCGATTAGTGACAGGAGCTGGTCCGTCGAGACTCCCGTAGTGACAGGAGCTCGGGGTCCGCAGGTCCGATTAGTGACAGGAGCTCGGTCGTCGAGACTCCCGTAGTGACAGGAGCTCGGGGCCCGCAGACCCGATTAGTGACAGGAGCTCGGTCGTCGAGACTCCCGTAGTGACAGGAGCTCGGGGCCCGCAGACCCGATTAGTGACAGGAGCTTCGCCGCGGGCCTCGTTGTTCTGCTGGACGGAAAAACGCGGCGCGTTACACGGTGAGAGGCGGCGGAACCGTCACTCCGCGCTCGGCCCCTCCTCCCAGATATGCCGCGCGAACCACTCCCAGTTGTGCACCATCGCCGCCAGTCGCTCCCGCGGCTTCGTGATCCCGTGGCCGAACCCCTTGTAGATGATGAGCTGCGTCTCGACCCCGACATCCTGCAGCCCCTGGTACAGCTCGTAGGCGTTCGGCGTCGGCACCCGGGCGTCGAACTCGCCGTGCTGGATCAGCGTCGGCGTGCTCGCCTGGTTGATGGTTGTCATGGGGGAGGTCTTCGCGTAGATCTCCGGATCGTCCCAGGGCGTGGCCTTCAGGTACTCGCGCGTGAACCCGTGGATGTCGGTGTTCACGTAGTAGGTCATCCAGTTCGAGATGCCGGCGCCCACCGAGATCGCCCGGAAGCGGTCGCTGTTCGTGGTGAGGAAGGCGGAGATGTAGCCGCCCTGGCTCCACCCCATCGCCGCCACGCGGTCCGGGTCGGCGACCCCCCGCTCCACGAGCGCCTCGACCCCGGACAGCACGTCCCACGCGTCGCCGACGCCGAGGTTCCGTACGTTGAGCGCGCGGAACTCCTCGCCGTAGCCCGCCGAGCCGCGGTAGTTGGGCATCATCACGACGGCGCCCTTCTTCAGCCATTCCAGAGCCGGATAGACGTAGCCACCGACAAGCTGCGGCCGGGAGGTGCCGGTCGGCCCACCGTGGATGATCACCATGAGCGGGTACGTGCGCGCCGGGTCGTAACCGGGAGGCTTCATCACCACCCCCTCGATCTCCGCGCCGTCCTCGCTGTTCCAGGTGATGACTTCGCGGCTGCCCAGGTCGCCCCACGCGGCCACCTGGGCGGTCATGTCGGTGACCCGCTCGGGCGCGCCCGCGCCCCGCGCCCAGCGGAAGATCTCCCCGACCGTGGTGCGGTCCTCGCCCTGGAGCGCGAAGGTGGAGCCGTCGCGGGAAACGTCCGCCGCCGCGATCATCTCGGGGGTGTCGAGAGCCAGCGCGACCTCACCCGATTCGGGATCCATCACGAACAGTTGGCGCGCCGTGCGCTGGGAGGCGATGAAGAAGACACCCTCGTCGTTCCACGCCAGCGCGGACGGGTTCTCGTCGAAACCGGCGGTCAGGATGCGCGACGCGCCGCCCGCCGCGGGGACGACCGCGAGTTCGGAGTTCCCGTAGTATGGACTCGCGTCCGCGGAGGTGGAGAAGAGCACGCGCCCGCCGTCCGGGGACCACAGCGGCCCCCGCTGGCGTCCAGGATCGGTGACGAGTGGCCGGACCGTGGCGTTCGCGACCTCGACGACCGAGACGTCGGTCTCCCGGAATGAGTTGACCTGGGGCGTGGGAGCGTGGTCGAAGGCGATCTCGCTGCCGTCCGGCGACCACGCGAACGTCCCGACGTGGAAGTCGCCCTCGGTCAGCCGGCGGGACTCCGCTCCGGCCCGCGTTTCGGTCACCCAGAGGTGGGCCATGCGGAAGTCGGTGTCTTCGACGGCGTAGTCGCCGTAGGTCTCCTCCCGCTCCTCGAACTCGTCAGGAGCCGGGTCGGTGGCCACGAACGCGATCCGGGAGCCGTCCGGCGAGAACCGGAAGGAGTTGATCCCGCCCTCGTGGGAGGTGAGCCGCACGGCCTCGCCGCCCGCCGGCCGGATGAGATGGATCTGCCGGCCGTCGCCGCGGTCCGCGATGAACCCGAGGCGAAACCCGTCCGGCGACCACCGTTGGCCGGTGCTGCTCCCGTCTTCGGTGTGGGTGAGCTGGAAGGGCTCGCCTTCGGCGGGAGCCAGCCAGATCTCCCGGTCGAAGCGGTTGTTCTCCCAGTCGGTCGAGCTGACCGTGTAAGCGATCATCGTCCCGTCGGGCGAGATGCGCGGCCCGCTCGCCGACTTCAGCGAGATCTGGGCCTTGAACGCCTCCACGACGGGCGATGGTTCCTCGGCAACGGCGACCCCGGCGAGGATGGCGGCGGCAAACAGGACGATGAGCGGGCTACGGCGCATGACTTCCTCCCCTCGCGAACAGCGGGCTGGTGGTGCGTCTTCCGATGGTACCCGTGCCGACGGCACTACCGGCTTGGAACGCCGGTCTCCAGACCGGCACGCGCGGCGCTCCGCGCCGCGCACGGCGCAAGGGCAACTCGCCCTGAAGGCAACCACGGCTCGGAGCGCCGGCCTCCGGCCGGCATCGGCCGCCGCGAGGCGGTCGAAACTGCGAGACGCCTCTCGCCAAGCTACCGGACGGTCCCCTGTTCCCCCTGGAAGCACCCGATGAACATGTTCTCCCCGGTGGCCGCCGCGTGGTAGTGATACCCGCGGACCTCGTCGCGATGTCCGCGGCAGCCGTCGAGGTCGGCCGGTTCGGTCCCGTCCGCGTTCAGCCTTCCCAGGATCGCGTACCCGTCCATGGCGTAACCGATCATGGCGGCGTGCCCATCGTCCGGAGGAACGCTCTCGGCGCAGCCGGTGGCGGCGTGGTAGTGGTAGCCCTCGACGGGGTTCACGTGCCCGCCGCAATCGTCGAACGGCGCGATCGTGTAGGCCCCCAGGATGGCGTTGACCGGCGCGGGAGGCCCGAGGACCACGCCGTTGAGCGCGACGCCGACGTCGCGGCGGATGGGAACAGGAGACGCCAGCGGGACCGGTTCGGCTGGAATCAGCAGCGTCTGCGACACGCCGCCGCCGTAGTAGTCAATCGAGCACTCGACGCAATGGTTCCGGTATCGCGGGTCCACGTTCGGGCGCGCCGCCGACTCGCAGGCGAACTGGGTATCCGTGACGTTCACCTCGCCTGACTCGGGGTCGTAGAGGAGCCAGTTGTCGTCCCCGTACAGGTCGGCGAGGTTGACGATGAAGTTCCCGTCCATCTCGTACACCTGACCGCTGCCGTCGAACCAGATGCCGCCCTCCTCGGCCGTCGCATGGATCGTCGCCGGGCAGAACGGACCGATGCGGTGGTTGGCCGGCGCCCCCGCGATCTCGATCCGATAGCACGAGGCCTGGGTTCCACCGGAGAGCACGCACGACTCCGTATCGACCGCGGAGACCAGCGCCCCGCCGACGAACAGCTCCGGGTTCAGCCCGGGAGTTTCGGTGTCGGTGTTCGGGGTGCTGACGGCGGCGCCAGGTGCGGTGGGGGTGCCGGTCGGCTCGGTTGCGGCGTCGCCATCGCAGCCGCCCGCGGCGACCAGTGCGGCCACGGCGGCGGCAGCCACCACGGTTTTGCTGACGAGAACTGCGGACGCGTGCATGTGAGACTGCTCCTTCGGATCGTCCGGGACAGGGAAAGACCTGCCGGCGTTGGAGCGCGTTCCGCATTCCGTATGCCAGCCCGCAGCGCCGCGGCCTCCGACCGCATGAACGCATATGCTCGAAACTATCCCGACAAACGACGAGCGCCGTAGCGGCAAGTCGCGCTGGAATCTTGTCGTGGCGGCCGAGACCGACCGCAGCGTTCGACGCTATCTGGCGCGTACCGGAGGCAGGAAGGGCGATCTGTCCCGCTTCGTTGAACGCGCTGTCCAACAGGCCATCTTCTGGGAGACCCTGGGTTCGATCTGGGAACGCAACCAGCACCTGACGGCCGTCGAGGTTCAGGATCTCGCCGACCGCGCGGTGGCGGAAGGGATGCGCCGCCCGCAGTCGTAGCCGCGGAGGACCGAATCGCACCGAACGTGGCGCCGCCGGCCTGGAACGCCGGTCTCCAGACCGGCACACGCGGCGCTCCGCGCCGCGCACGTCGCAAGGGCAACTCGCCCTGAAGGCAACCACGGCTCGGAGCGCCGGCCTCCGGCCGGCATCGCCCGCCGACAGGCGGTCGAAACCGCGAAACGCTCAAGAGGAAGCGCGAACCCTCGACCGCTTCCTTCGATGCGCGGTTCGACAACCGTGGGACAAGATCGGCAGACTGAAAACCTGTTGTTCGGCCAAATGAAAATCCGACATTCGGCCAATCGAAAACAAAACATCCGGCCAATCGAAAGACAGGACGACTCCCGCGGCGTGCGGCAGCGGAACTCTCACCGGGAGAAACCCTGGGTGGCAGGGACGGTTTGGAACGCCGGCTTCAGCCGGCACAGCCCGCCGAAGGCGGGCGGCGAGACGAACCTCATTCGCCGGGACGGCTCGGCTGCGCTCGCCAACGCACCCGGGGTAACGACGAACCGCCTGCGGCCCTGCGGGCCGCGGTGCCGGCTGAAGCCGGCGTTCCAAGCCGGCGGCACCATCACGGCTGTCGGCCAACCCCGCGAAACGGCACTTTCACAGCAAGCCCGCGCTGATCGCGTTGTCCTCTTCGGCCGCGATCTGGCCAATTCTCCTGGTGGGGCCGTGCACATCGCCATGGCTGCGCAGCAGCACAGCGAACGTCGGAACCGGTGCTTTGCAGAATCGCGCCACGAGTTTCCAATCGACCGAATGCGCCCGCCTGGTGGCGCCGACGGGTTCAGCCGCGCTCCGCCTCGACCAACCTCCCCACGGCCTCCGCCAGCGCCCGCCGCGCGAGGACCACGGGCTTTCCGGTAGCCCTCGCCACGGCTGACTCCAGGGGACCGTCGTAACCCAGGCAGTTCAGCCCGACGACGTCCACCTCGCGGAACTCCTCCGCCAGCCGTTCTTCCACTCCGCCGTCGGAATAGGGGGAAGCCACCCCGATGACGCACGGGCTCCCCTCGGGCACCCGCCGCCGCGCGTCCGCCTCCTGCCGGGGCTCCGGAATCAGCATCCCGACGGTGGCCCCGGTAGGCGTGGCCACCCGCAACGCGGCGTCAAAGACCGGCCCCGCCTTCACGAGTCCCCGCCGCGCCGCGATTCCGCGGAACGGGCCCGTGCAGAGGATGGCCGTCACCTCGTCCGCCGGGACCGCCGCCACGAGCGCTGCCATCCGCTCCTCGACGAACTCCTCCCCGACGACGACCTCCTCACCGCTCCGCAGCCGGGACACCAGCGGCATTTCGCCGTCGCCGGGCGCGCCCGCCTGCACCTGCTCCCGTGAGAGGCCGTCGAGCGCACCCGCCTCCACGACCGCAATCCCATCCGCCGCGCCGCCCAGCATCCCCAGGATCTCCGGCACCACGTCCGGCCGCGGCGACTGGCCGATGGTCAGAAAGTGAACGGTCCGCACGGAGCCGCTACGAGGTGTTTCCGGAGTGAGCCGGCTCACGCCAGCATCAGGCGCTCGCCCTTCGGTTCCGGCACCGGATCACCGAATTCCGTGGCGGTATCAATCCAGAGCGCGATCGCTTCCTTGACGTTCCGGATGGCGGCCTCCTGCGAGTCGCCGTGAGCCATGCAGCCGGGCAACTCGGGCACCTCGGCCACGAACACGTCGTCTGCGCTGCTCCAGTAGAGGATGATTTCGTATCGGTAGTTCACGGGCGTGACCCCAAATCGTACTTCAGGAGCAGTTGACGGACCTGGCGGACCTGATAGGGCTTCGCCATTCCGTTGTCGCGTTGCAGGGTGACTCGTTCGGCGATCCCTTCCTTACGGAAAATGTAGTGGCTTCCGCGGACTCGCTCGGTAAATCCCAGATTCCGCAGCAGAGTAAGCAACTCGGCAAAGCGGATGTTGGCGTCAGAGCGGCCCTCCAGAATCCGGAGGACCAGTGCCCGTCGCGCGGTCATGGCAGTTCAGTTCAATCCGCCAGCAGCGTGTTGAGGCGCTGCTCCCATTCGCCCTCGTCCACGACCTCGTAGCGCACCACGCGGCCCCGCATCGCGGGGACGAACGCCGCCCAGTCCGTCTTCCGGGCGTGCTCGGAGCAGAGATCGAAGACGGACCGCTTGTAGGCGGTGTCGGCGGCGTCCCGGAGGTGGAGGCCCTTCGTCTCCAGCACGAAGACCTGGTGGTAGGCGTCGTCGGGATACGGCTCGTCGGCACGGAGCGTGACGACGAAGTCCGCGAAGATCCGGTGGGGTCGCCATCCCTGCACGAAGTAGTCGTGGCGCGCCCGGTTCCGGTACCAGAAGAACAGCCGTTCCTGCTGGTCGAGGTAGGTGGCGACCTTGATCTCCAGATCGTTCAGGGCGCTCTCGCCCATCGGGTCGAAGAGGCTCCGCTGGAAGGGAGCGCCGTCGCTGCGGTTGGCCTGGCGTTCGTCGGCCGCCCGCTGGATCGTGAGGGGGAGGCGGCTCCCCCGGAGTTCGTCGGTGACCACGAGGAAACGCATCGCGCCGGAGTCGAGGAGTCCCCGGAACACCTGCTCCGCGAGCCGGTCCCGTTCCTCCGCCACCCGCTTCCGGAGTTCCTCCAGGATGTGGACGTAGTTCCCGGCGACCCGCGCGTGACCGTGCTTCGCCGTCAACTCCCCGAAGACGCGGCGCGCGAAATCGTGGCCGCGCCACGGATTGGGCACCGCGTCGAGCAGATGGCGGGCCGCAAAGAAGGTGTTGATGGCGCCGTCCCCGTCCGCGCCGCCCGCTTCCGCGGGAGAGACCGATTCCCCCTCGAGGTTCGCGTGGATCGCCACGTCGCCGCCGGACGGGGCGCCGAGCGTCATCCCCAACAGCGGGTCGAGGTCCACTTCGTCCCACGGGACCCGCGAGAGCACGTCCGCCTCGTAGTGCACGAGCCGCCAGCCGTCGCCGTCCCGGATCATGAACGCCGGCAGCACCAGGTCGCCGGCGGCCTTGCGGTAGCGCGCCCGCTGCCGGACCGCGACCGTTCCCGCCGCCCGCTCCGCGTCCTCGGAGTCCAGCCGGAGCCGGCTTTCGAGGTCCTGGAGCCCCTCCGCGCCGAAGCCCTTGCGGACTTCGCGGAGAAGTTCGTCGCCTCGGCGGCGGAAGGCGAAGACGTAGCTTTCGTCCAGCGCGGCGACGCCGGTCTTCCGGGCGTAGGGCTGGCGCAGGATCCGGCCCACGAGCTGCGTCAGCGCGCTCTTCGAGGACGGATTCGTCAGGATCGCCAGCACGTAGGCGAACGCGCAGTCCCAGCCCTCCTGGAGCGCCTGCTTCGTGATGATGAACCGGACCGGACAGTCCCGCGCCAGGAGCCCGCCCGCGTCGTCCACCTCCTTCAACTCGTCGCGCTGGCTCGTCTTGACGGCGACGTGTTCCGGGCGGATGCCGGAGTGGGTGAGCAGGTAGTCCCGCGCGTCCTCCGCGTGGATGAACCCCGCGCCGCGCTGTTCCCGCCCGGTGCGCTCCACCTGGATCAGGCAGATCGGCCGGATGTGGGTGCCGGTGGCCGCTTCGTGGTTGCGGGCCTCGGCTTCGAGCGCCTCGCGGCGGTGGATCGCCTTGAGCAGCGTGTCCTTCCAGTCGAGGCTCGCGCTGTTCGTGATGTGGAGGTCGAGCTTGATCATCTCCTCCGCGTGCAGCTCGCGCCCGCGGATGTCCACGAGCACGTTCGCGCCCTTCGGCGGGGTGGCGGAGAGCTCGACGATCAGGCAGGGATTGAAGCCCGCAAGCGTTTCGCGCGCGCGTCGGCTGTACGCCTTGTGGCCCTCGTCGAGGACGATCAGCGGGCGCTGGAGGCGCAGCACGTTGCCGAGCGAGGTCTTCGCGTGCCGCGTCGCGCCGAACACGCCCGGAGGGAAGGTGTCGAGGTTCGTCGTCTCCCGCAGGAGGTCCGCGTGCCCGGCGTCATCGTCGTCGGCGGGGAAGAACGCCTCGAAGCCTCCCCGGTCCCGGAACATGCGGAGTTGCTCCTTCGTCTCGCGGTTCGCCGAGGGCAGCATCAGCAGGAGCACGCACAGCCGTTCGGCGACGTCGCGGGGGCCGAACCGGCTCGCCTTTTCGAGGATCAGGGTGCGGCCGGCGGAGGCGAGGTCGAGTTGCTGGCGGTAGGGATGGTCGCGGTCCTGAAGCGCCCGGAGGGTCTGCGAATAGATCTGGGTCGTCGGGACGATCCAGAGGACGAGCCCCGCCTGCCGCTTGCGGAAGTGCAGGTTGACGAGGTCCACCACCTTCGTCGCCAGCAGGGTCTTGCCGCCGCCGGTCGGGATCTTGAGACAGAACGAGGGCAGCGGCTCGCCGAGGCCGTTCCGGCGTTCCTTCCATGGAGACCCGGGAACGACCTTCTTCCAGGCCTGGCCCGCCCAGTCGATGTCCAAGCCCAGGTCCGGGTCTATCTGCGCGGCCCTTTCACGGAAGTCCGCGAGCCGCTCCAGGTACTTCCGGACGGCGTCGAGGGCGCGCCGCTGGTAGTCCTTGAGGATCACGGGAGGATCACGGCGTCAGCCGGTCCACCGCCTGGTAGATCTGGAAGGGGAGCTGCTGGAAGACGATCCGGTAGCGATGGAGGAACTCCCGGTCCAGGTACTTGCAGGGCGCGAAGACGAGCCGCGGCCGGTCCGATGCCGGCAGCGTGCGCGCCACCTCCAGTGTGAGCGCCATTTCCTTGAGCGCGGCGATGTCGGGCTCGTAGATGAGGAACACGTCGTAGCGCTCACTGCGGCCGACGAACCAGTCGTCCTTCCGCACCGCGGCCGGGTCGTGTTCCGCCCCGGTGGCGGTGAAGAAGAGGTATCCGGCGAGGGTCTCGTAGTCGGGGAGTTTCGAGCCGTCGAGCAGGGACTCCTGGCGCATGGGCGGGCCGAGTTCGAAGTAGCTGAAGGCGCCGCCGAGGCCGTTCTTCAGGTTCTCGTCCTTCGCTTTCGGGACGCCGCGGATGACGCGGCGGACGCGCTCGGCGGTCACGTCGTTCACGTAGTCCTCGCACTCGATGAGGATGAAGCGGCGGTTGCCGCCGTCCTCCCTGTTCTGCGCCAGGACGGCGTGTGCGGTGGTTCCCGAACCCGCGAACGAGTCGAGGACGATGGAGTCCGTGTCCTGAGCGACGAGCCGGAGCATTCTTTGGACCAACGTGACGGGTTTCGGCGTGTCGAACGTCAGTGAACCGAAGATTTGCTTGATCGTTTTTCCGGCATCGTCCGTTGTGCCGGTGTCCCGATAATTCCACAAATCGATTGGAACGAGCCCCTCCTCGTTCTGATAGATCTTCAACCTCGGATATTTGGCTTCACCCTTCTCACCCCACCAGAGTCGGTTGGCCTGGACATGGCTTGCGTGCGTCTCTCTTGAGTATTTCCATGCGTGGGTGGGATGCTCGATGAGGTCACGAGTAAACGGGTTGCGGATCTTGTAAACCAGGTTCGGCCTTTTTTCTCTCGTAGCTGGGTTGACGTATGACGAAGTAATCCAGGGGCCCCTTGGGTCGTTGTCCGAGTTCTTGTATCCGCGGTCGCTTTTTTCCGTTCGTGGTTCTCGTAGGAGATGAAGCGTGTCACTTCTTCGGTAGGCGAGAATCGTGTCCTTGAGTGAATAGAACAGTTTGGCGTTATTGCTTCGCGTATACCGTTTTTCCCATGCAAGGTCGGCAAGGAAATTCTCTTCGCCGAACACTTCGTCCATGAGAACCCTTAGGTGTCCCGATTCGTTGAAGTCACATGAAACGAAGATCGCGCCGTCTTCGCGCAGCAACTCGCGCAGCAGCTTCAGCCGCGGCAGCATCATGCAGCACCACTTGTCGTGACGCGTGAGGTCTTCCCGATCCACCACCTTGCCCAGCCAGTCCTGCATCATGGGCGAGTTCACGTTGTCGTTGTACGCCCAACCCTCGTTCCCGGTGTTGTAGGGAGGGTCGATGTAGATGCACTTCACCTTCCCCTGATGCGTGGGCAGGAGCGCCTTCAGCGCCGCCAGGTTGTCGCCCTCGATGACGAGGTTGTCGTGGAGGCTCGCGGTCTCGCTCAGCCCCCGCGACCGGACCGGCCGCAGTTCGTGGAACGGGACTGCCAGATCGTGGTTCTCCACGAACACCCGGCCCTTGAACTGGAGGGTCGGCACCTCAGCGGCTCCGCGCGAACGGAAGGCGGCGGGCGCGGTCCGCAGCGGCCATCGAGCCGGAGCCTACCACCGGGAGGGGGCTCGGGGAGGCCCAATGAGAGGGTTTTTCAGGGTCCGTGTTCGGCCCCGCCGCCGCCGTCCGTGCCGGACGTTGGAACGCGATTGTGCCCGGGTCCAACGGGAGTCGGTAAGTGCGGATCGCCGCGCTGCGCGCGGCGGTGCCGGTCTGGAGACCGGCGTTCCAAGCCGTCGCGCCATCCGGCCGACCAAAGGTCCGCGGTCCGAGCCTTTACGCCATGCGGGTGAGCAGCCATACGCGACTCCGCCCGCCTGCGGCGCGCGTGCCGGTCAGAGACCGGCGTTCCAGGCCGGGGGTGCCATCCGGAGGAGGAGCGTTGCGCGGTTCCGCGGCCCTGCGGGCCGCTGTGCCGGCTGAAGCCGGCGTTCCCAACCGGCGGTGCCACGGCACTGAAGGCCGACGTCCGAAAGCGGTCCGAACCGAACCGATTCGATCCGCTAGCATCGCCCGCCGCATGATCCCCGGCGCCCGCGAGCTCACGCCCGCCGAGATCGAGGACCTCGCCGCGGGCGCGTGGATCCTCGGGGCGGGGGGCGGCGGGAATCCCTACCACTCGCTGCTGAATCTGCGGGCGGAGGCCGCGCGGGGGTTCCGGCCGGTGGTGGTTCCCGCCGGGTCGCTCGGCGACGATGACGTGGTGGCGGTGGTCTCGACCATGGGGGCGCCGCTGGTGGGTGAGGAGCGGCTCCCCGACCCGGACGTTGCCGCCCGTCCCGTCGAGGTGCTCGCCGAGCGTCTCGGCCGGCCGTTCGCGGCGGTCATGTCGCTCGAGATCGGCGGGTCGAACGCGCTCCAGAGCTTCCAGGTGGCGGCCCGCACCGGCCTGCCGGTGGTGGACGCCGACTGCATGGGCCGGGCGTTCCCGGAGGCGCAGATGACCACCTTCGCCATCGCCGGGCTCCGGAACTACCCCTTCTGCCTCGCCGACATCCGGGACAACGTGGTGGTCGTGGAGCGCGCCGCGAGCTGGCAGTGGCAGGAGCGGCTCGGCCGGGTGGCGGTGACCGAGGTGGGCTCCATCGCCGCCACCGCGAAGGCTCCGCGGACGGGCCGGGAGATCAAGGACCATGCGATCCTGGGGTCGGTCACCCGCGCCATCCGGATCGGCGCCGCCGTCCGCGGGGCGCGGGAACGGGGCGGCGATCCGGTGGACGCCGTTCTGGCCTCGGAGGGGGGCCTGCTGCTGTTCACCGGGAAGGTGTCCGACATGGAGCGGCGCACCACCCGCGGCTTCCTGCGGGGGGTGGCCACCATCGCGGGGCTGGGGACGGATCGCGGGTCCACGATGAAGCTCCACTTCCAGAACGAGTTCGCGGTCGCCTTCCGGGACGGCGAGCCCGCCGGCATGACGCCCGACATCCTGACCGTGGTGGACTCCGCGACCGGGGAGGCGCTCGGCACCGAGGTGATCGCCTACGGCCAGCGCGTCCGGGTGATCGCGCTGGACGCTCCGGGGGCGCTCAAGACCGCCGCCGCGCTCGAACTCGTCGGACCGCGCGCCTTCGGCTTCGATCTCGACTTCAGGCCGCTGTTCCCGTGAGCGGCCCGGCCGGGACCCCGGCGCCCACCGGCGCCGCATCCGGCGGCGCCGTGGGGCCGGCCCTCCGGGTCGGCGAGTTCGTCCCGCTCGCCGCCCTGCTGATGTCGCTCGTGGCGCTCGCGATCGACACCATGCTGCCGGCGCTGCCCGCGATCGGCGAGGACCTCGGGGTGGCGCGCCGGAACGACGTCCAGTTCGTCATCACCGCGCTGTTCGTCGGGCTCGGCATCGGCCAGCTCGTCTTCGGCCCGCTCTCCGACCGGGTCGGCCGCCGGCCGGCGATCCACGCCGGCCTCCTCCTGTTCATGGCCGGGTGCCTGATGAGCATCTTCGCCCCCACGTTCGAGGTGATGATCGCGGGCCGCGTCCTGCAGGGCGCGGGAGCGGCGGGGCCGCGCGTCGTGACGCTGGCCCTCGTGCGCGACCAGTACGAGGGGCGCCGCATGGCCCGTCTCATGTCGTTCGTACTGGCCGTGTTCATCTTCATCCCCACGATCGCTCCGGCCCTCGGTCAGGCGATCCTCTGGGTGGCGGGCTGGCGCGCGATCTTCACGATGTTCCTCGCCATCGCCGCGGTCGCCTTCGGGTGGTTCGCGCTGCGCCAGCCGGAGACCCTTCCCGCCGCGCGCCGGCGCTCCCTCGCTCCCCGCGCCATCGCGAGGGACGTCCTCGAAGTCCTCCGGATTCGTTCGGCGCTCGGGTTCACGCTCGCCAGCGGCTCCGTGTTCGCGCCGTTCATCGCCTACCTGAGTTCCGCCCAGCAGATCTTCCAGGAGGCCTACACGACCGGGGCGCTCTTCCCGGTCTATTTCGGAGGCCTGGTGCTGGCGGTGGGAGGCGCCTCGCTCGCGAACGGCCGCCTGGTGATGAAGCACGGGATGCGCCGGCTCTCGATCGGGGCGGCCGTTTCCACGGTGCTGGTCTCGATCCCGATGTGGATGCTCACGTTCGTGTTCGGGGGACTCCCGCCGCTCTGGTTGTTCAGCGTTTACCTGCTTGTCATCTTCTTCGCCTTCGGACTCCTCTTCGCCAATCTCAACGCGCTGGCCATGGAGCCGCTCGGCCACCTCGCGGGCGTGGGGTCGTCGGTCGTGTCGTCGCTCTCGGTCTTCATCGCGGTACCGCTCGGCACCGTGGTCGGCCTCAGCTTCGACGGGACCATGTTCACCCAGATCGCCGCCTTCGCGGTGTTCGGGGCCGGGGGTCTCCTGGCGATGCGCTGGGCCGGGGGAGGCGGCGCGGAACCGGGTCCTCGCTAGTCAGTCGCCCTCGGGATCGGACGCCAGCTCGTCCGCCGCTTCCCGGCCGAACCGCGCGATGGCCTCCAGCGTCTCCCGGACGTCGTCCCAGGTCGTCGTGTGATTCAGGATGCACAGCCGCAGCGTGAAGACTCCCCGAACGAGCGTCGAAGCGAGGAGCGCGGGCTCTTCCCAGAAGACGCGCGCGAGCACCTTCCGGTTCACCCGCTCCAGCGCCGGCTCGTCGAGCGTTTCGGAAGGGTTGGCCCGGAAACACAGGATGCCGAGCTGCGCGGGGCTGACGATATCGAGGTCGGGACTCGCCTCGACGAAGTCCTGGGCCCGCGCGGCCAGATCCATCCCCTGCTGCACGGCCTTGCGGAAGGCGGCCATGCCGAACGTCTGCACCGACATCCAGACCTTCAGGGCGCGGAAACTGCGGCTTGTCTGCAGGTTCCGGTCCACGAGGTTCGGGTGGTTGGCGCCCCAGATGGTGTCCTGCAGGATGTCGGGCCGGACCGCGAAGGCGTTTTCGAGGGCGCCGATGTCCTTGACGAGGAGGCAGCCCGCCTCGTAGCCCTGGAAGAACCACTTGTGGGGGTCCAGTTCGACCGAGTCCGCCCGTTCGATGCCTCGTAGCAGGCGCCGCCCCTCCTCGGTCAGCACCGCGAATCCGCCGTAGGCGGCGTCCACGTGGAGCCAGAGACCTTCGGCGGCGCCGTAGTCGGCCAACTCGTCCAGCGGGTCCACGGCCCCGGTGCTCCCCGATCCCGCGTTCGCGGAGACCAGCAGCGGGTCCAGCCCGGCGGCGCGGTCCTCCCGCACCGCCGCCCGAAGCGCTTCCACATCCAGACCCTGGAGTCCGCGGCTCGGGAGCGTACGGATGCGCTCGGGGCGGACGCCGATGACGCGCGCCGCGCGGGCGATCGAACCGTGGGTCTGATCGCTCAGGTAGATGACCGGGCGGTCGGGGTTCCCGGCGGCCTCGCGCCCCGCGACGAAGGCGTTCACCGCGGCGGAGGATGCACCGCTGGTGAAGATGCCGCCGGCGCCCTCCGGGTACCCGAGCCAGCGCCGGAACCACTCCACGACAACCAGTTCCAGTTGGCTCGGGCCGCTCGCCACCAGCCAGTTGACGGCGTTGATGTTGTATCCGGCGGCGAGAAAGTCCGCGAGCACCCCGGGCCAGGTCGGAGACGAGGGGACGAAGGCGAAACAGCGGGGATGATCGAGGCGGGTCGCGAACCGGAGCACTTCGCGTTGGGCGCGCTCGAGGACGTCACCCGCCGGGTGCCCCCGCTCGGGAGGATCCTCCAGCAGCGACGCCTCGAGGGACTGGCGAAAGTCGCCTTCCCAGGCGTCCTCGGCGCGCAGTTCCCGGTTCCGTTCGACAAGGATCTCGGCGGCCTGGCGGGCGAGTTCCAGCATGAACTCGGGTGCCATCTCCAGACCGTTGCGGCCCTCGCGGGCGATCGCCGGTCGAGAAGCGTCCGGCTCGTCGGTTCGACTCCGAGACGGTCGGGGGTCGTCGGGCTGCTTGTCCACTGCGCGCCTCCTCTCGTCCATGCTGCGGTGCGCGCCACGCATCCTAATCGGATTGCCCCCGTGTCGGACCCGTTCTCAGGCGAAGTCCCGGACGCATAGGCTTCGCCGGGGCTGGCCGACGATGTTTCTCTCACCTTCCGCGGGCGATCCGGCGGGGCGGCCCGCGGTCGGACGGCGAAACTCCGCGAAGCCGTACCGGAGGGGGTGAGTTGAGGGACTCCCAGCGCGTCGGCGTGGACGTCGGCGGCACCCACACCGACGCGGTGCGGATGCGCGGCGGGGAGGTGCTCGCCGAGGTCAAGGCGCGGACCACGGAGGACGTGACCTCGGGGGTGGCGGCGGCGCTTGAGGCGGTGCTGGGCGGGCGCGAAGCGGCCGCCGGCGTCTCCCGGGTGGTCATCGGGACGACGCACTTCACGAACGCGGTGCTCACCGGGGAGGGACTCGCCCGGGTGGCGGCGCTCCGCGTGGGGCTGCCGGCCAGCGCGTCGCTCCCGCCGTTCTGCGACTGGCCCGAGCGGCTCGCCGGCATCGTGCGCGGGCCGGTCTTCATGGTCGCGGGGGGCCACGAGTGCGACGGGCGTCCCATCGTGCCGCTCGACGAGAAGGCGGTCGCCGCCGCGGGGAGGGAGATCCGGAAGGCGGGGTTCGATCAGGTCGCCCTCAGCGCCGTGTTCGCGCCGCTCGACGGCAGCGCGGAGGCGCGCGCCGCGGCGATCCTTCAGGACGTCCATCCGGAGGCTTCGATCACCGAGTCCCGCCGGCTGGGACGGATCGGGCTCCTCGGGCGCGAGAGCGCGGGACTGCTGAACGCGGCGCTGCGGCCGCTCGCCGCCCGGGTGACGCAGGCGTTCGCCGACGCCGCGTCCGCCAGCGGGACGGAGGCGCCGCTCTTCATCGCCCGGAACGACGGCACCATCGCGAGCGCCGCCGCGGCGGCCGAGTTCCCGGTGCTGAGCCTCTCCTCCGGTCCCACGAACAGCATGACCGGGGCGGCGTTCCTCTCCGGCGCTTCGGAAGGCGTGGTGGTGGACGTCGGGGGGACGACGACCGACGTGGGTTATCTCCGCGCCGGGTTCCCGCGGGAGGCGCCGCGCGAAGTGGAGGTGGGCGGGGTGCGCACGCTGTTCCGGATGCCGGACCTGCTCTCCATCGCGCTCGGGGGAGGGAGCCTGGTGTCCGGGGACGGCGGCGCGGTGGGGCCGCAGAGCGTCGGGTTCCGGCTCGCGGACGAGGGGCTCGTCTTCGGCGGGAGCGTCCCGACGGCGACCGATTTCGGGGTCGCCGCCGGCTGGGCCGCGATCGGGGATTCTTCGCGGGCCGCGGGGCTCTCCCGCGAGAGCGTGGACCGCTTCACCGGCGTGGTGTCGGACCGGATCGCCGAGGCGGTGGACCGGATGAAGCCGGACGCGCGCGCGTGTCCGCTGCTCGCCGTCGGAGGCGGCGCGTTCCTGGTTCCGTCCGGGCTGGAGGGGATCTCCGAAACCGTGAACGTGCCCCACGCGGGGGTCGCGAACGCGGTGGGCGCCGCCATCGCCCGGATCGGCGGCGAGGTGGACAAGGTCTTCCACGACGTGGGGCGGGACGAGGCGTTCCGGCTGGCCGCCGAGGAGGCCGAGGCGCGGGCGGTGGCGGCAGGGGCGGACCCGTCCGGGCTCGAGATCGTGGAGCGGGAGGACCTGCCGCTCGCCTATCTGCCGGGGGACGCGCGACGGGTGCGGGTGCGGGTGGTGGGGGAGGCCGGGTAGGGGAGCGCGCTTCGCGGCGCGTTGCGCAGCCGAAGCCGGCCGGAGGCGGGCGCTCCGAGCCTAACCCGCGTTGCGGAGGAGGTAGTCCACCAGCAGGTTGGACATCACCCGCATGCCGATCGCCACCGAGGCGTTGTCGGCGCGGAAGAACGGGGAATGGTGCGGCCCGGTCCTGGTCCCCTCGCGGTGGATGCCCAGCCGGTAGAAGAAGCCGGGCACTTCGTTCGCGAAGTAGGAGAAGTCCTCGCCGCCCATCGTCGGGTCGAGTTCGCGGGTGTTCTCCGCGCCGACGATCTCCCGTACCGTGCCGACCATCTCGGCGGTGAGTTCGCGGTCGTTGATCGTCGCCGGAAAACCCCGGTCGTAGGTGAGCGCGTACGAGCCGCCCCCGGAGGCGGTGATGCCGGCGAGCACCTCGTTCATGCGCGCCTCCACGAGGTCCCGGACCTCGGGGTCGTAGCTTCGTACCGTGCCCTCGATGTCCACCGACTCCGGAATGATGTTGAACCGCTGGCCGCCGTGGACCATGCCGACCGTCACCACCACCGGCTGGAGGGGATGCACGTTCCGGGAGGCGATGGTCTGGAGCGAGAGGATGGCCTGGGAGGCCATGACGACGGGGTCCACGCCCGCCTGCGGCTGCGCCCCGTGCGTCTGGACGCCGGTGATGGTGGCCCGGAAGTGGTCCACCGCGGCGAGCGCCGGACCCGGGGTGTATCCGATCACGCCGAGGGGCAACCCGGACAGGGTGTGGAGGCCGAAGATGGCCTGTGGCCGGGGATCGTCGAAGGCGCCCTCTTCGAGCATGAGTTTGGC
This sequence comes from Vicinamibacteria bacterium, assembly GCA_963555995.3. Lineage (GTDB taxonomy): Bacteria > Acidobacteriota > Vicinamibacteria > Marinacidobacterales > Marinacidobacteraceae > Marinacidobacterium. The sequence goes on from OY821641.1 coordinate 1,119,246, forward strand.
GCCGCCCTCTTCGCCCGGCGGCGGTCCCTCCTCGGCGGGCTGGAAGATGAACAGGACCGTGCCCGGGATGTCGTCCCGCATTGCGGCAAGCACCGAGGCCACGCCGTACTGGACCGCGGTGTGGACGTCGTGGCCGCAGGCGTGCATCACCCCGACCTCCTGGTCGTTGTAGGTGGTGCGCACCCTGGACGCGAACGGTAGATCGGTGTCTTCGGTCACCGGGAGGGCGTCCATGTCGGCGCGCACCGCCACCACCGCTCCGGGCTTCCCGCCCTTCAGGACGCCGACGACGCCGGTGTGCGCGACGTTTTCGCGCACGTCATCGAAGCCGAGTTCGCGGAGGTGTTCGGCCACCATCCGCGCGGTCTCGAACTCGCGGTTCCCGAGTTCGGGGAACTCGTGGACGTGCTCCCGGAACGCGACGGTTTCCTCTTCGAAGCGGGACACCGCCTCCTGGATGCGGTCGTCCCAGGCGCCGAGTTCCTGGGCGGCGGCCGGCGCCGCGAGCGCGGTGAGCAGAGCGAAACCAGGAAGGCGGTGGAGCATGGAGACCTCCGTCAGTGGGGCGGCGAGTGTACCGGGACGGGCTCCGGGTTCGCCGTCACGCGAAGGCGTTCGGCACGCCCCCGAATTCCAGGATGAACGCCCACTCCTCGGGTGTCACCCGCTGGACCGAGAGGCGCTGTCCCCGCTTCAGCAGCGACATGCCGGCGAGTTCGGGCAGGGTGCGGAGGATGGGGAGCCCGATCTCCTCGGGGAAGCGGGCCACGAACTCGATGTCCACCATGTACCACCAGGGCTTTTCCTCGGTGGCGCGCGGGTCGTGGTACTTGGACTTCGGGTCGAACTGGGTGAAATCGGGGTAGGCGAGACGGCACACCCGGGCAACGCCGGCGATGCCGGGGGGCTTGGCGTTCGAGTGGTAGAAGAGGACGCCGTCCCCGATCTCCATCTCCTTCATGTAGTTCCGCGCCTTGAAGTTGCGGACGCCGTCCCAGTGGGTCCGGCCGTCGCGTTCGAGGTCGTCGAGGCTGTAGGCGTCGGGCTCGCTCTTCATGAGCCAGTAGCGGCGGGGGCGGTCGGTCACGGGGCGGAGGGTACCAGCGGCGGGCCGTGCGGGTGGCGGCCCCGGCCTGGCTGTGAAAATGCAGTGTCGGCGAACCGCGGTCCGTCGAGATGGCGCCGCCGGCCTGGAGCGCCGGCTTCAGCCGGCACCGCGAGCCGAAGGCTCGCGGATGTCGTGCCGCGGTGCGCGGTGATGGACGGAGAGCCGAACGTCACCGGGCGGGTCAGGGCTCTGCCGCGCGCTGCGCTTCGCGCAGCGGGTGCCGGCTGAAGCCGGCGTTCCCAGCCGGTGCGCCATCCCGGCAAGTGACGTACGCGCCGCCGCCCGCCTGCGGCGGGCTGTGCCGGCTGAAGCCGGCGTTCCAAGCCGTACGCGCTGTCGGTGGGAGGTCGGCGTTAGAGGAGTCGGAACTCGACTTCGATCTCGGCGAGGACGTCCACGGCTTCGCCGCGGTAGCGGCCGGGCTGGAAGGTCCACTCCCGGACCGCGGCGATGGCCTTGGCGTCCAGCCCGGCGTCGAGGCTGCGGATTACCCGGGCCGGCCCGACGCGGCCGCTCTTCAGGATGACGACTTCGAGGATCACGATGCCCTCGATCTTGCGGGCCAGGGCGTCGTCGGTGTACTCGGGGGTGACACGCCGGCGAAGCTGGGGCGGATCCACGCCGCTGCCGATCCGGTAGGCGCCCCCGCCGAACCCGCCGCCGGTCCCTTCTCCGATGCCGTCGCCGTCTCCCTCACCGAGCCCGCCTCCGCTGCCGGTTCCCGCGCCGCTGTTGCGGCCGGGACCCCGGTAGGTCAGCAGGTCCGAGGCGTCGCGGATCAGTCCGGCGAGCGCTTCGGGATCGGGGGCGAAGGGGGCGTTGATGGCGTCCTCGAGGATCTCCTCCGCGACTTCCTCGGGGTCCTGCAGGACCAATTCCTCTGGCTCGGGGAGATTCTGGGTGGCCACGGTCTGGACCTCGAGCGGTTCCGCCTCGGTCTCGTCGCCGCCGCCGCCACCGCCGCCGCCCGGCCCCTCCTCGACGACGAAGACGAGGCCCGGAAGATCGAACCCGGACTCCTCGATCTCCTCCGCCGCGAAGACTCCGAACACGATCAGCGCCAGGATGCCGCCGTGCGCGGTCATCGCCGAGGCGAACCCGCGACGCCCGGCCGCTGCGTCGAGGTGGTCCACCGGGCGCCCGGAGATCGGGCTGATCTCCGGCCCGGCGGGAGCCAGGACCGTCCGCAGGTTGTCCAGCGCCCGGCGGAGGATCGAGGTGTCTGGAGAGTCTGGGGCTGCCACGCTGGGGACGGCGGCGCGTAAGGGCCGTACCGCATTGTAGCGACGCCGGAGGCCGGCGACCGGGCGCGTGGTACCCTCCGCGCCGCTCTCGGCGTCTCGACGCTCCCGGCGCCGCAGCCGGATGTCCGAGCGATGGGTTACCCGGCGCCGTCCGGTCGCGCGGGGAGCGCCGGCGGCGATTTTCCCGGTGGTCGACCAGACCTGCCGTCGGCCCCCGGCGCCGTCTCCGCGTCGCCCTCGAAGGCGCCGGCTCCTTCCCCTCGATTCCCCATGCTCTACCCGTTCGGCGACCACGCTCCGGTCGTTCCCGAGACCGCGTTCGTCGCCCCCGGCGCCCGGGTGATCGGGGACGTGGTGCTCGGCGAGGACGCGTCGGTCTGGTTCTCCGCCGTGCTCCGCGGCGACCTGAACTTCATCCGGGTCGGCGCCCGCTCCAACCTGCAGGACGGGGTGGTGGTGCACGTGAACGCCGGGGCCGAGTCCACCACCGTCGAGGAGGAGGTGACCGTCGGCCACCAGGCGATCCTCCACGGGTGCCGTCTCGGACGGCGCAGCCTCATCGGCATGGGATCGGTCGTGCTCGACGGCGTCTCGGTGGGCGAGGAGGCCATGGTGGCGGCGGGGGCGGTGGTGCCGCCCGGTCTGCAGGTCCCGCCGCGGGTCCTGGTGCGCGGCGTGCCGGGGCGGGTGGCCCGGCCGCTGACCGACGCGGAGATCGCCCACCTCGCCGACTCCGCGGCGCGCTACGTCGAACTGAAGGACCAGTACCTCGACGAGCGGCGCAGGGAAGCGCCGGAGTCCGCGCGGTGAGCGTTCCGACCCGCCCCACCCACCACTGCGCGGCGCTCGATCTCGAGCACGCGGGCCGCGGCGTCGTGCTCATGGGCTGGGTGGAGCGCATCCGCGACCTGGGAGGGCTGCTTTTCCTCGACCTCCGCGACTACCGGGGGGTGACCCAGATCGTGGTCCGCCCCGGGTCGGGACCGGCAGCGGCGGCGAAGCGCCTGGGGGCCTGGTGGGTCGTCGCCGTCGAGGGGGTGGTGCTCGCCCGGGAAGCCGAGACCGTCAACCCCAACATCCACACCGGCAGGATCGAGGTCGAGGCGGAGCGCATCCACGTCCTCAGCGAAGCCCGGACGCCTCCCTTCCCGCCGACGGACTCCGAGGGCGTGGCGGAGGACCTGCGCCTCCGCTACCGCTACCTGGACCTCCGGAACCCCCGGCTGCAACGGAACCTGCGGATCCGCGGCCGGCTGGCCGCCGAGATCCGCGGCCATCTGGATGACCACGGGTTCCTCGAGGTCGAAACGCCGTTCCTGACCCGGTCCACCCCGGAGGGCGCGCGGGACTACCTGGTGCCGTCCCGGGTCCACCGCGGCCGCTTCTACGCCCTCCCGCAGTCGCCGCAGCTCTTCAAGCAGTTGCTCATGATCGGCGGGATGGACCGCTACTACCAGATCGTCCGCTGCTTCCGCGACGAGGACCTGCGGGCGGACCGGCAGCCGGAGTTCACCCAGGTGGACGTGGAGATGTCCTTCGCCGACCCGGACCAGGTCATCGAGATCACCGAGGGGCTCTTCCGGCGGGCGCTGGGAGCGGTGGGTATCGAGGTCAGGCCGCCCTTCCCGCGTCTCACCTATCGGCAGGCGATGGACCGCTACGGGGTGGACCGTCCCGACCTCCGCTACGGCGCGGAGATCCGCGACCTCACCGAGCTGGCGCGGGGAACCGGGCACCCGTTGCTGGACCGGGTGCTCGAAGCCGCCGGTTCGGTCCGCGGGATCGCGGCGCCCGGGTGCGCGGGCTTTTCCCGGAAGCGCCTCGACGGGCTGCAGGCGGCGGCGGTCGAGGCCGGCGCCGGCGGCCTCCTGTGGGCGGCCTTCCGGGACGGCGAGGTCCGCTCGCCGCTGCTGAAGACGCTCGGCGCCGACCGCCTGCGGGCGCTCGTGGAGGCGGCGGGCGGAGGGCCCGCGGACCTGCTGCTGATGGTCGCCGGCGAGGCGAAGACCGCGTGCGAGGCCCTCGGCGCGCTCCGCCGGCAACTCGCGGCGAGCGAGGGCTGGACCTCCCCCGAGCAGTTCGCCATGGCCTGGGTCACCGAGTTCCCGCTCTTCGACCATTCGGAGGCCGAGGGGCGGCTCACGTCGGTCCACCACCCCTTCACGAGCCCGCATCCCGAGGACGTGGACCGGCTCGCCACCGATCCGCTCGGCGTCCGCTCGCTCGCCTACGACGTGATCGCGAACGGCCACGAGCTCGGCGGGGGCAGCATCCGGATCCACGACCGCGCCATGCAGCAGCGGGTCTTCGAGGCGCTCCGGATCCCGCCGGCCGAGGCCGCGGAACGCTTCGGGTTCTTTCTGGAGGCGCTGGAGTACGGGACCCCGCCGCACGGGGGCATCGCGCTCGGTTTCGACCGGATCGCCATGCTGGCCTCGGGCAGCGCCAGCCTGCGGGACGTGATCGCGTTTCCGAAGACCACCTCGGCCACCGACCTGATGACCGGCTCGCCGGCGGGGGTGGATGCGTCGCAGCTTGACGAGGTGGGGGTGGCGCTGGCGAAAGCGCGCGACCGGGGTCAAGACGACTGAAGACGCCGCCGGCTTGGAGCGCCGGCTTCAGCCGGCACCCGCTGCGCGGAGCGCAGCGGACTGCACGACGCTGCTCCGCGCGATGACGCTTGGTTCGCGGTCCATCACCGCGCATAACGGCACGACATCCGCGGGCCTTTGGCCCGCGGTGCCGGCTGAAGCCGGCGTTCCAAGCCGTGGGCGCCACTCGGCGCGGTCCGGAGCGCCCCTCACTTGATCCGGCCGACCCCCGGTGTTAGCGTGAGTGCGTCCATGAAGCGCGTGGCGGACCACGTTTCCCGCCCCGGCCTTCGCCCTGTTCCGTGCTGAGTAGACCGAGGGGTCCGCTCGCAGCCGGATCGCTCTCCGAGAATTCCGCCGGCTCGCCGGATGCCTCGCTCCGAGAGGCCGAAGCGGATGGCGGAACCCTCGCCCCCGTTCCCGCCGGAACGCCGTCCATGACCCGAATTCCCATCCCCGGCGAAGGGGGACTCGCCTTCTTCGGCATCCGGGACCGCAACCTCCGCTCGCTCGAACACGACCTCGGTCTCACGCTCGCGAGCCGGGGGGACATCCTGCTCGCGGACGGGCCGGAGGACCGGATCGCCCTGCTCGGGACCGCGCTCGAGGGACTCGCCGCGCTGCGCCGCGACCTCGGCCAGCGCTACCGGATCTCCGACCTGCGGGCGGCCATCCGCATCCTGGGCCAGGATCCGGGCGCTTCGCTCCGCGAGTACTTCGTGGAGACGGTCGTCACGCCCGCGCCCGGGAAACTGGTGCGGCCGCGGAGCCTTCGCCAACTGGAATACGTCCGGGCGCTCCGCGCCAAGGAACTGGTGCTCGGCGTCGGCCCGGCCGGGACCGGCAAGACGTGGCTCGCGATGGCGGTGGCGGTGGAGGCGCTCCGGAACCAGCAGGTCCGGCGCATCGTGCTCACCCGGCCCGCCGTGGAGGCCGGCGAGAAGCTCGGCTTCCTCCCCGGAGACCTCATAGACAAGGTGGACCCCTACCTGCGTCCCCTCTACGACGCCCTCCACGACATGATGGACGCCGAGAAAGCCCAGCGGCTCCGGGAGCGCGGGGTGATCGAGATCGCGCCGATCGCCTTCATGCGGGGCCGGACGCTCAACGACGCCTTCATCATCCTGGACGAGGCGCAGAACACGACCTCGGAACAGATGAAGATGTTCCTGACCCGCATGGGGAACGGGACGCGCGCCGTGGTCACCGGGGACATCACCCAGAACGACCTGCCGCCGGGCCGGGTCAGCGGACTCGTCGAGTCCCTCGGCGTGATCGGGAACCTCGAGGGAGTGGGCCTCGTCCGGCTCGAGGACAGCGACGTGGTGCGCCACCGGCTCGTCCAGGCGATCGTCCGCGCCTACGCGAAGAGCGAGCAGGCCCGGAAGCGGTCCCGCCGCGGCGAGGAGTTCGAAGCGGCGGCGGTCTTCGCGGAGCCGCGCTAGCCGTGACCGGGAAATGAACGGACGCCTGGCGGACTTCTCGCTGCGCGCGTTCCTGCTCCGGCAGCGGGACCGGCTGTTCGCCCGCACCCGCGTGATGACCGCTCTGCTCGCGGCGGCCCTCGCGTTTCTCGTCTGGCCCGGACTCGGGCTCCGGACCCCGCTCTACGAAGTCGGCGAGATCGCCCCCCGGACGGTCCGCGCGACCGAGGACTTCACCTACGAGGACGCCGCCACCACCGAAGCGCGCCGGCGCGAGGCGGTCGAGCAGGTGCCGGAGGTCTACGACTTCGATTCCCAGGCGCGGGACGAGGTCCGCGCCCGGATCGCCCGCGGGTTCGATTTCGGCCGGGCGGCGGTCGAGTCCGACATCGTGGGGGAACCCGATTTCGCCGAGACCTTCGCCGGCATGCTCGGCATCGAGGTGACCGCGGCGCAGCTCGGGCTGCTGGTGGAATCGGAGTTCGCCGAGGAGATCGAGCAGAACCTGGCGGACACCGTGGCCAGCGTGCTGGCGCGCGACATCCTGGCGGAGAAGGGCGCCGTCGCCGCGCTCGGCCGCTCGGTACTGCGCCGCGATCCGCGGACGGGAGAAACGGTGCCGCTGGCGGACTTCACCAACGTGCTGTCGGTGGGCGAAGCCGAGCGGGCCGCCGAGCAGCAGATCCTCGCGCTCTCCGAGCTGAACCGGACGCGGCGGCGGACGCTCGCCGGACTGGCGGCGCGCTTCATGCGCCCCACGCTGGAGGCGAACACCGTGGAGACCACCCATCTCCGCACCGAAGCGGAGTTGTCGGTGGATCCGGTCGTCATCCAGGTGCGGCGGGGCCGCACGCTGGTGCGCGCCGGCGACGTGGTGACGGAGCTCGCCCGCCGCCAGTTGGAGCGGATGCGCACTCCCCGGGTGGGAGCCTCCGGCTGGGCCGGGCTCGGCGCTCTCGGGTTCGCCGCGGCGATCGCGGTGCTGCTCGGGGTGCTGCTGGTCCCGGCCCGCCGGGACGAGAACTGGGGGCGGCAGGCCTTCGCCATGTGCGGCCTCCTCGTCGTTCTCGGCCTCACCCTGACCCGGGTCCTCGGGTTCGTGGGGCGCGGCGCCGCCGCCCAGTTCGTGAGCGAGCCCTTCTCCGATCCCACGGTCTACCTGTGGGGGGTTCCCTTCGCGGCGTTCGCGCTGCTGGTCGTGATGCTCGAGACGCAGCAGTCGGCGGTGGTCACCCAGGGACTCTTCGCCGCGACGCTCGCCCTGATGACCGGGAACCTGAAGCTGGCGCTCTTCGCCCTGCTGACCGGGTTCGGCGCCATCTTCATCTACCGGATCGCCGAGCGCCGCTCGCAACTGCTGCGGGTCGGGACCTTCGTCGGCCTGCTGGGCGCCTCCCTGGTGGTGGCGATGGAACTCGTGACCGGAGACTTCGGGGGGGTGAGCCGGCTGGCGCTCGAAGCGGTCAGCGCGTTCGCCGGCGGCCTGCTGGCGGGGCCGCTCGTGATCCTGCTCCTTCCCGTGCTGGAATGGGTCTTCGAGCGCACCAGCGACATGCGGCTCATGGAGCTCTCGCAGCGCGACAACCCGGTGCTCCGCCAACTGGCGCTCACCGCCCCGGGCACCTACCAGCACAGCGTCACCGTGGGGATGCTCTCCGAGTCCGCCGCCGACGCCATCGGGGCGAACCCCACCTTCTGCGCCACCGCGGCGCTCTACCACGACATCGGCAAGCTGAGCCGCGCCGGCTACTTCGTCGAGAACATGCGGGGCGAGACGCCCCACGACCTGCTCCCCCCGGAAAAGAGCGCGGACATCATCCGGCGGCACGTGACGGAGGGCATCGAGGCGGCCGAACGGATGAACCTCCCGAAGGACATCGTGGACGTGATCCCGCAGCACCACGGGACCCGCATCATCCGGGTCTTCTACGAGAAAGCGAAGGCGGCCGCCGCCCGGAACGGTTCCGAGGCCGACGAGAGCCTCTTCCGCTATGCCGGACCGCGCCCGCAGACCCGCGAGGCGGGCATCATCATGATGGCCGACAGCATCGAGGCCGCCGCCCGCAGCCTGAAGAACCCCACCCCCGCCGAGTTCGAACAGGTGATTGACCGCATCATGGGCGCCATCGTGGACGACGACCAACTGGCCGAATGCGACCTGACCCTGAGCGACATGGCCCGGATCCGGGAGAGCTTCCTTTCCACGCTACAGGGCATCCACCACGAGCGGCTGCCCTACCCGGGGTTCGACTTCGGAAGACGGGCGCGGGCGGCGGCCGCTCCGGTCCTCCCGGTGGGGCCCTCCCGACCGGAATCGGGCGGCGGCCGATCCACGCCGGAACGATCGCCGTTGTGATGCCCCGTCCGGAGTCGGGGGATCCTCCCCGAGAACCGGAGCCGTCCGGCTCCCGGTTCACCGTCCAGAACCGCCAGCGCCGTTTCGCGGTGGACTCTCCGGCGCTGGCCGCCTTCCTCGAACGGGTCGCGGCGGACGTGGCGCCGGGGGACCGCCGCGCGGCCACCCTGCGGATCGTTTCGGACCGGAACATCCGGGCACTGAACCGGCGTTACCGCGACCGGGACCGCGCGACGGACGTGCTCGCCTTTCCCGCCGATCCCGTGCCCGCGGGATTGCTTGCCGAGGAAGAGGCCGCCTACCTGGGGGACCTGGTGGTCTCCGCCGAGACCGCCGCGCGGCAGGCGCGCGAGGCGGGCGTCGAGCTCGGTGAGGAAATCCGGGTGCTGGCGGTGCACGGCTACCTGCACCTCCTCGGCTACGACCACGAACGGGACCGCGGCGAGATGGTGAGGCTCGAGCGCGTCCTGCGGTTGCGGCACGGGCTGCTCCGGAACTGATCGTGTTCCTCTGGACCCTCCTTCTCCTGGTCGCCGGGCTCCTCGTCGTCCTGTTCGCGCTCTTTGAGATCGCCTTCTTCGCCTCGAGCCCGATCGCGGTGCGGGCGCTCGGCGAGAGCGTCGAGGAGGCGCGCACCCTCCGCGAGCGCCTCGCGGACCCGCTGGTGGTCCTCATTCCGGCCCGCTCCGGGCTCCTGGCCGCCGGGGCGCTCTTCGGCTTCGCGCTCGACCGGCTGGGGTTCGGGGCGACCGGCCTGCTGTGGACCTTCGGCGTGTTCGTCCCGGCGTGGTTCGTCCTCCGGGAACTGGTTCCGGCCGCCATCCTCCTGCGCGATCCCGAAGAGGTGCTGCGGCCGCTCCTTCCCTGGTTCGGCCGTTGGGAACGGCTCGTACGGCCGCTCGGCGAACCGCTGCGCAACCTCCTCCGGCGCGCGTTCCCGCTCCCTTCGGAGCCGGACGACGAGGCCTCCGACGAGGAGGTCGAGGCGTTCCTCGAGACGGGCGAGGAGGAGGGGATCCTCGAGGAGGAAGAGGCCGCAATGGTGCGCGGGGTGCTCGAACTCGACGAGATGCTGGTCCGCGAGGTGATGACGCCGCGGCCGAGCGTCGTGTCGGTCTCCGGCGAGGCGTCCCGGCGCGAGGTCGAGCGGCTGGTGGCCGAGAGCCGGCACCACCGGATCCCGGTGTTCGGCGCCGCCGACGAGGTGGTCGGGGTGGTGGACGCCGTGGACCTCGTCGCGGTGCCCGGCGACGGGGAAGAACTCGCCCCGCTGCTCCGGGAGGTGCCCGTGGTCCCGGAGACCAAGCGCGTGGACGACCTGCTGCGGGAGTTCAAGCTCACCAAGCAGACGTTCGCGGTGGTGGTGGACGAACACGCGAGCGTCTCCGGAATCGTCACGCTCCGCGACATCTCGGAAGAGATCGTGGGCGAGGTCCACGAGGAGGGCGAGCCGTTCGAGGAGGACCTGGCGCGCGAGGCGGACGGCGTCTTCCGGGTGCGCGGCGGGGCGGAACTCGACGAGGTGGCGCGGCTCACCGGGCTGACGCTCCCCGATTCGCTGAACGGCGCCGCCTTCGACACGGTCTCCGGCTTCGCGCTCGCGGCCTTCCGGAGGATCCCGGCGCCCGGCGAAGCGATGGAACAGGACGGCCTCCGCATCGAGATCCTCGAGGCCGACGAACGGCGCATCCACCGGGTCCGCCTGTCGCGGGTTGGGGCAGGCTAAGCCGGTGATGGAACCCGCGCAGCTCTCGGAGCGCCGGCCTCCGGCCGGCATCGCGCGGGCGCGCGAAACGGGCATGATCGGGTCCTTCCGCACACCCCGCCGGTCATGAAAACGGCGGAGACGGCGGGGAGCGCCGGTCTTCAGACCGGCACCGCGGGCCGAAGGCCCGCGGGTGTAGTGTGGCAGTTCGCGGTGATGACGGAGAACATAGCGCCACCCCGCAGGTCAGCGTCGTGCCGTGCGCTGCGCTCTGGCGCAGCGCGTGCCGGTCTGAAGACCGGCGCTCCCGACCGGCGGCGCAACGTGCGCTTGTTGAGGTTTCGCCGAAACCCCATTTTCACAGTAACTGGGTCAGCCGGGCGTCCCACCGGGCTCGACGCTCACCCGGGTTCCACGAGCGGCTGTTAGTGGCCTCTCCACCGCCGGAATCGGGTCCCCTGGAAAGCCCTGAACACCGCGCCGGCTTCGTGGCGCTGGTGGGGCTTCCGGGCGCCGGAAAGTCCACGCTGCTGAACCGCCTGGTCGGCGAGCGCCTCGCCGCTGTTCACAAGAAACCCCAGACCACCCGGCGGCGCATCCTGGGGGTGGCGCGCCGCCCGGGGCTCGAACTGATCCTGCTCGACACCCCGGGGATCCACCGCCCGCGCTCCGGCCTCGGCCGCGCGATGATGCGGGCGGTGACCGAGAGCCTCGGAGGCGCGGACGCCGCGCTCGCCGTCGTGGACGGGACGCGGCCGCTCACCGGGCGCGACCGGGACCTGCTGCGCCGGCTGGAAGGGTTTCCCGGCCCGCGGGTGATCGGGATCAACAAGACGGACGCGGCGCCGCGGGCGAGGCTCGAAGAACTCGAGGGCTTCTACCGCGAGCGGGACCTCGGGCCGGTGGTGCGTTTCTCCGCCCGCACCGGCGCGAACGTGCACGGTTCGGGCGAACCGCGGGACCGGGGGCAGGGGGACCGGACGCCCGGCTCGCTGGTCGGCGTGCTGGCGGAGCGCCTCCCCTTCAGTCCGCCGCTCTATCCCGACGGGCAGATCACCGATCTGCCGGAGGCGTTCTTCGCCTCGGAGATCGTCCGCGAGCGGCTGCTCGAACACCTCCACCAGGAGGTGCCCCACGCCGCCGCGGTGCGGATCGAGGCGTACGACGATTCGGAGCCGCTGGTGCGGATCGCGGCCTCGCTGCTGCTCGATCGGGACTCCCAGAAGGGGATCGTGATCGGCCGCGGCGGCCGGATGCTGCGGCGGATCGGCAGCGAGGCGCGCGGCCGCATCGAAAAGCGCCTCGGCCGCCGGGTCTTCCTCGACCTGCAGGTCAAGGTGCGCCAGAAATGGCGCGACAACCCCGGCATTCTCCGCGACCTGGGGCTCTGAGTTACCTTGACTGGAAGCGGGGTTCGGCCTACCCTTCCGGCCTTCCGAGTGGCCGTCGGTGACGGCTCTTTCAGAGAAGAGAGACTCCTCACGTGTTGAACATCAGGCTTGCCCGCACCGGGCGGAAGCGCGACGCCCACTTCCGGGTGGTCGTGTCCGATTCGGTGCACGGACGGGTCGGCCGCATCGTGGAGACGCTCGGCTACTACCACCCGCGCATGCCCAACGACGCCGAGGGCCGGCTGCACATCAAGGCCGACCGCGCGCGTTACTGGCTCGGGCACGGTGCGAAGCCGAGCCTCACGGTCAAGAGTTTTCTGAAGAACGCCCTCGCGGAGCCGCCCCCATCCGGGGAAAACCCGCCCGAGGGAGTGGAGTCCGGCGAGAACGGCTCCGCCCAAACCGGTTAAGGGACCCCCTCCCGACGTGACCAGGAGACATGGAGAACAATGGCTTCTGGCGCGACGGCATCCGGGTCGGGGCACGAAGACCGGCTAGGCCGGTCTGGCCCCCGGGACGACGCTCCGGCGGACGTTCCCGCCGGCGCTGACCCCGAGGCCGCCGCCGAGGTCGTCATCGGGCAGGTGGTCCGGCCGTTCGGCCGCCGGGGCGAGGTCTTCGTCGAACCGCTGACCGACGATCCCGGCCGGTTCTTCGAGATCGGGAGCGCCGAAGTCGGCCCTCCGGAGCGGCCGGGGACCCGGCGCGGCCTCGAATCGGTGCGCATCCACAAGGGACGCCCGGTGATCCGGTTCGACGGCATCACCGACATCACGTCCGCCGAGACGCTCCGGGGGATGGAAGTCCGGATCGGCGCGGCGGAACGCGCCCCGTTGCCGGAGGGCCGCTACTACTCCGACCAGCTCGTCGGCTGCCGGGCCGAGACCGAGGAGGGCGCGCCGCTCGGCGAGATCGTGGACACCCTCGACACGGCGGGCCCCAGCCTCCTCGTCCTCCGCGGCCCGGACGGGTCCGAGGACCTCATCCCCTTCGTCGAGGCCCTCTGCGTCCGGGTCGAACCGCCTGCCGGCGAGGCCGCCGGCCGGGTCGTTCTCGACATCCCGGACGGCCTCCTCGGGCTCAACGCCCCGGCTCCCGCCAATGCGCGTTGACATCCTGAGCCTCCTCCCCGGCATGTTCGGGGAGGTCTTCGACCACGGCATCGTGCGGCGGGCGCGGCAGGCCGGCCTCCTGCGGATCGAGACGCACGCGCTCACCGACTGGACCGAGGGCCGCTTCCAGCGGGCCGACGACGCTCCCTACGGCGGCGGGCCCGGCATGGTCATGCGCGTCGAGCCGCTCGTCGAGGCGGTGGAGGCGATCCGCGGACTCGACGCGGCGAAGCCCCGGGTGGTCCTGCTGTCGCCGCGCGGCCGGCAGCTCGACCAGACGGTGGTCACCGAGCTCGCCCGCGAACCGCGGCTGCTGCTGGTCGCCGGGCGCTACGAGGGCGTGGACGAGCGCTTCGCCGCGCTCAGCGGCGCCGAGGAGCTGTCGGTCGGCGACTACGTCCTTTCCGGGGGAGAGATCCCGGCCATGGTCGTGGTGGACGCCGTGACCCGGCTGCTCCCCGGCGCCGTCGGAGACTCCGAATCCGTGGTCCGGGAGTCGTTCGCCGCCGGGCTCCTCGAGCACGCCCAGTACACCCGTCCCCCGGTCTTCCGGGGGAGGGAGGTGCCGCCGGTTCTCCTGTCGGGGAACCACGAGGCGGTTCGCCGGTTCCGGCTGGAAGAGTCGGTCGAGGTGACCCGGAACCGGAGGCCCGACCTGTTCTCGACGTTCGCGGGAGCGCGAGCGGCGGCCTCGAAACCGAATCCAGAACCGAAGGAGAAAACGTCATGAACGTGAGTGAGCCAGAGGCCGTGGACGCCCCGGAGGAGACCGCCCTCGCGGTCCCGGTGGACGCGGATGTCGAGCCGGAGCCGCCGCGCGTCAAGCCGGGGGCCGAGATCCTTCGGGAACTCGAGACCGCCGACCTGAAGGCGGACCGCCCGGACCTCCATCCCGGCGACGCGGTCCGGGTCCACGCGACCATCCGCGAGGGGGACCGGGAGCGCATCCAGATCTTCGAGGGGATCCTGATCGCGATGAAGCACGGCGGGAACCGCCGCACGATCACGGTCCGCAAGACCTCGTTCGGCGTCGCTGTCGAGCGGATCTTTCCGCTGCATTCGCCCCTGGTGGCGAAGGTGGAGGTCGTCCGCTCGCACCACGTACGCCGCGCCAAGCTCTATTTCCTCCGCAAGCGGAAGGGGAAGGCCGCCCGGCTCCGCGAGAAACGACGCTAGTCAAACACCCCGTGCCACGAGCACTCGGAGCGCCGGCCTCCGGCCGCGAACCCCTCATGCTCGGGTCCTCCTGCGCACGCCGCCGCGCATGAAACGGCGGAGGCGGCTGGGACCGCCGCTCTTCAGAGCGGCACCGCGGGCCGCAGGCCCGCGGATGTCGTGTCGCTGTTTGCGGTGACGAACCGGGAGCAGAGCGCCACCGCGCCGGTCAGCGTCGTGCCGTGCGCTGCGCGGTTGCGCAGCGAGTGCCGGTCTGAAGACCGGCGCTCCCAGCCGGCGGCGCCACCTACGTTCGTGCGGAGCGCCGGCCTCCGGCCGGCATCGCGCGGGAGCGCGAAACCTACATGATCGGTCCTCCGGCACACCCCGCCGGGCATGAAAACGGCGGAAACGGCTTGGAACGCCGGCTTCAGCCGGCACCGCGGGCCGCAGGCTCGCGGGCGACGTGTCGCGGTTCGGCCTTGCGGGATGCCATTACCGAAACGTCCGGTCTGTTCAGGTCGGCGCAGAAAAAGAACCACTCCGCAGATCAACGTCGGGCCGTGCGCTGCGCTGTCGCGCAGCGCGTGCCGGCTGAAGCCGGCGTTCCAGGCCGGCCGCGCCATCACTGCACCTGGCCGACCCGCGCGGGACTGCCTTTACACAGCAAACCCGCGCTGAGGGTGCTGCTTCCCGTGAACGCGGCCACGTTCGGCTCGTTTCGGACGGCGCGACGCCGTTCCGGGGTGGGATCGCGCCAAAGGAAATCCGTTGGGGCGCGCGTTTCGCGGCCTGCGGCCGCGATGTCGGCCGGAGGCCGGCGCTCCGAGCCGTTTTCGTGACCGGCACGGGCGATTCGTTCCCCTTGGGATCGCCGGATCGCCCCGTCGCCTGCGCGATCTGCGCCGTCCGCGAGCTGTCGGTGGACCATCTCCTCGACCTCTACGCGCTCGGGGTGGACTTCTTCCAGTTGCGCGACCGGGAGGTCTCCGACCGCGAGTTCGAACGGTTTCTGGTTGGCCTCGCTTCCCGGGCCCCGGAGGTCCTGTCGCGCGTCGTCGTGAACGACCGGCTGGCGCTCGCCGCCGCGTTCCCGGTGGCCGGCGTCCACCTGCCCGAGGCCGGCCTGGCGGTCGCGGCCGTCCGCGCCCGGTTCCCCCGGGGCCGGCTGCTCATCGGCCGCTCGGTGCACGGGGTGGACGCGGCCGCCGCCGCGGAAGAGGACGGGGCCGACTACGTGATCCTCGGACCGGTCGCGCCCACCGGCGGCAAGCGCCCCCTGCCGCCGGAGGTCTTCCGCGAGACCTGCCGGCGGCTCCGGATTCCCGTGTGGGTGGTCGGGGGGCTGGGACCCGAAAACCTCGATCTCCTGCGCGGGGCAGGGGTCTCCGGTTTCGCGGCGATCCGTTCGTTCCGCGATGCCGGCCGGGCTCGCGCCTTCGTCGCCCGCTGCGCCGATCCGGGGATGGGCAAGTAAACTGACGGGGTTCCCTTCATGACCACTCGCGTGGCATGGCTCTCGGCTCTGATCGGGCTCGCGGTTGCGCCGCCGCTCCTCGCCCAGACAGGAGCCGATGCCCAGCTCGAACGTGCCGCCGAACGGCGTTTCCGGAGTGCGGAGCAGTTCTACGCGGGCGGGCGTCACGGACAGGCGCTGCGCGACTTCGAAGCCATCCTGGACACCATGCCGGAGAGCCGGCTCGCCGACGACGCGGCGCTCCGCATCGCCCGGCACCGCTTCGACGTGGAGGGGGACCCGGCCGCCGCCGCGGCGATGGTGGACCGGCTGTTCCGCGCCTATCCGGCGGGCGACTCGATCCCGGGGGCGCACCTGCTGCTCGGCGAGATCGCCAGCCGGAGCCTTCCGCCGCGCCCCGAGGACGCCCTGGCCGAGTACGAGCGCGTGCTGACCGCGAGCGGCGCCGCCGACTCTCCCTGGTCGTTCGCGGCGCTCACCGGGATCGCGGCGATCGCGTCCGACTTCATGGATGACCGGACGGTGGCGGGGGCGCTGCTCTCCGCGCTCCACGAGACGCGCGCCGCTCCGGCGTCCGCCGCCGAGCGGTTCCGCGCCCGGTTGCTGCTCGCCCGCACCCTCGCGCGGCTGGGCGAGTCGGACGCCGCCCTCGGTGAGGTCGCCGGCCTCCGCGCCGACCTCCTGCGGGTGGTCCGGGACGAGGCCGCCGGCGGCGCCGCGCCCGCCGGCGGGGCGAACGGGGCCTTCTCGGCGGCGGGGCTCGCGGAAGAAGCCCGGAAGCTCGCCACCCTCGTTTCGCGTTACCGGGCGCCCGACGGTCCCGCCTGGCGCTTCGCCGGGGCGATCCAGCCGCCGCAGCGCCTCGACCGGCCGCTTCGGGTGCGGGTCGCGGGCGGCAGCCTCCACGTCCTCGACCGGGACACCGACGAGTTGCAGACGTTCACGCCGGAGGGCGCGTTCGAGGAAGCCATCGGGGTCGAAGATCCCCGGGACCTGGCGTTCAACGACAACGGCGCGGCGGGCGCCCCGACCGCGGTCCCGGTGGTGGCGGCCGAGGGCGCGCTGATCGTCGGCGGCAACCTGATGACGCTCCGCCTCGAGAACGGCCCCGAACGCCTCCGCCGCATCCGCGCCCTCACCGTCGCCCCCGAGGGCTACTGGGTCTGGGACGACCGCGAGAAGGGGGTGTTCCGGTTCGCGCGGTCGGGCCTCTATCTCGGGCGGGTGGCGCATCCCCGGCTGAACGAGGTGCACCGCATCGAGCGGCACCCCGCCGGACACCTGGTCGTGGTCGAGGACCGGCAGGGAGTCCTCGCCTTCGATGCGGAGGGCCGGCGCATCTTCCACCTGGCGCGCGATGCCGGCTTCCCCGAACCCGTGGACGTGGCCTTCGACGCGCTGGGCAATCTCTTCGTGCTGGACCGCGACGGCCCCACCCTCGGCATCTTCGACCGGGACTTCCGTCCGCTGGTGACCCTCAGGGGAGAAGCGTGGTCGGGAGGAGCGGTGCGCCGTCCGGTATCGCTCGACGTGGGTCTCGACGGGGTGCTCTACGTCCTCGACGAGTCCACGCGCGCCGTGGCGGTGCTCCGGTAACGCGGCGTGAGCTCCCTCCGGACCGGGGCCGTTTTCGCGCCGGTCCCGCTCCTGTTCGCGCTTCTCCCGGCCGGCATCCCGGCGCAGGAGATGGCCGCCGCGGACCCGGCCGCCATCGCCGGCGACCTGCGGACCCTCCGGCCGCAGACCGGAGATCCCGATCTGGCGGTGGAGGCGGTGCTGGCCCTCACCGCGATCCTGGACCGGCTCGACGCGGCCCGCGACCGGGAGGGGCGTCTCCCCGAGATCGAGAACGAACTCTTCCTGCGCGCCCTCGAGTACCGCGCCCGGGCCCACGTGACCCGGGCGTCGCCCGAACAGGCCTCCGACGACCTGCGCCTGCTGATCCTGGCGGACCCGGCGTGGCGGCTCGACGTCGCCGGCCTTTCGCCCGCGGTGCTGGACCTCTTCGAGGAGCAGCGCAGCGAGCTGCTCGCCTACCTCACCGTCCGGACCGAGCCCGCCGGGGTCACCGTGTTCGTCGAGGACCAGCCCGTCGGCGCCACGCCGCTGACCGGGCGCCCGGTGTTCGCCGGGCTGCTGACGATCCGGCTGGAGCGCCCCGGATTCACTGTCTACACCGAACCGCGCCGCGAGGTGCTGGCGGGCGAGAGGATCGCGATCGAGCACGAGATGGTGCGCAGCCGTCCGGTCCTTTCGGTGATCACTTCGCCGGCGGGGGTCACGGTGCGGGTCGGGGGCCGCGTCGCGGGCGTCACCGGCGGCAGTCTTCCGGAGGACCTCCGGCCCCTGGTGCCGCCGCGCTTCGCGCGCGACGAGTTCTCGGCCCCGCTCCAGCTCGGCCTCCTCGAGACGGGCGCCAACGAGATCACCCTCGAGGCGCCCTGCCGGACCCCGTCCCGGTTCACCTTCCACGCCGACGAGCCCCGCGACTACCTGCCGCGCTTCGTGCGGCTCCGTCCCTCCACCGGGGGTCTGCGGATCGAGAGCGAGCCCAGCGGCGCGGCGGTGGTGCTCGACGGCGAGGAGCGCGGGGTGACCCCGCTCTCGTTCTCGGCGATGTGCTCGGGGGAACACGAGGTCGAGATCCGGCACCCCGCCGGCCGCTGCGCCCGTTCCGTCACGGTCTCGCGGGGTTCCCGGACCGCCGTTTCCTGCGAGGTGTTGCCCGTGCTCGCGATGACGCCGAGCGACCCGGAGGAGACTTCCGACGCCGACCGCGCGGTCCGCCGGGTGCTGGAGGCGCGGGACGACTACTTCGTCGTGGACGGCGGGGACGCGCCCGGCGTGCAGGCGCGGGTGCGGGTGCGGCTGCCGGAACCGGGAGCGGGGCCGGCGCAGGTCGAGTTCCTCGCCGCCGGGTCGCGGACGCCGGACGTGGCGCCGTTCGACCGCTTCGCCCCGGCGAGCGCGGGCGCTGCGGCCGAGCGGCTCCTCACCCCGCCGACGCGCCGCCGTTCCTGGACCGGCCTGACGGCGGTGGCGCTCGCGAACTCCGGCGCGGAGGACGGCTCCGCGGGTCTCCGGGTCACGAGCGTCCACCCGGCGGGTCCGGCGGTGCTCGCCGGGGTGGAACCGGGAGACGAGCTTCGCGAGGTGGAGGGCCGGCTCCTGTCCGACGAGCTCGGGCTCGCCGAGCTGGTCGCGGGCGAACCGCCGGACACGACGATCGGTCTCGTGGTGCGGCGCGAGGGCAACGAACGGCAACTGCGCCTCGTCCTCGCCGAGACCCCCGTGCTGCCCTCCCTGTCGGCGGGAGAGTGCAACCGGCGCCTGGTCGAACTGGAGGCGGACTTCGCGAGGGGCCGGAGCGACGCCACCCGCCAGCTCGAGGCGGGGATCTGCTGGATCCTGCTGGGAGATCCGGAGCGCGCCCTGGTCCGCTACCTGGCCGAGGCGCGGGGGGCGGCGGGGGCCGGGATCGGCGAGGGCACCGTCTTCTACTACCGGGCGCTCGCCCTCGACGCCCTCGGTGAACGGGCGCGGGCCGCGCGGGCGTTCGAGGCGGCGGCGGCGGTGCCCGGCGCCACCCTGGTGACGCACGACGGACCGCTGCTCGCGCCCCTCGCCTCCCGGCGGCTCGGGACCGCGCGGTGACCGAGCGCACCGGTCCGACGCGCTCGCTCTACGCGCTCGTCGTGGAGAACGTCCGGTCGGGCACGACCCCCGGAGAACGTCTCGAACCCCCGGTGCGCTACGAGATCCAGAACCGCGAGACGAGCGTCGGCCGCTCTCCCGAGTGCGCCATCCGGCTCGACGACATCTTCGTGAGCCGCAAGCACGCCCGGCTGGTGCTCCGCGACTTCGAGCTGCACCTCGAGGACCTGGAGAGCACCAACCAGACCCGCGTCAACGGGGCGCCGGTGCCCACCCGGGTCCGGATCCATCCGGGGGACGTACTGCTCTTCGGCGGGGCGCGTTGCCGCATCGAATCCACCGCCGGCGCGGATGCGGCGGCCCCCGGCGCGCCGGCCCCCGCCGGTCAGGAGGCTGCCGGAACCGGGGAGCCTGCCGGCGGCGGCGAGGCCGGAGAGACGCCCCCCGCGGACGCTGACGCGGAGGAGCCGGCCGGCGAGGAATCGTTGCCGTGGCCCCCGGCCGCACCGCCGCGGCTGCACGTCGCCGGGCCACTCCCCGGGGAACCCGGGCGAACGCGCCTCCGGTTCCTCGCGGTGGCGGTGGCCGCGCTGGCCATCGTGGCCGCCGCCTGGTTCCTCCTTTGACGGTGCGCCCTCCGCCGGTCCTTCCCGGCGCCACCGTGGGGATCCTGGCGCCGGCGAGCCCGGTGCAGCTCCCCTGGCTCGAAGCCGGCGAGGCGGAACTCCGCCGCGTTGGACTGGTGCCGCGCCGGTCCCGCAATCTCCTGAAGCGGACCGTGTACACCGCCGGGTCCGCGGCCGAGCGCACCGAGGATTTCCTCGAGCTGCTCGAGGACGGCGAGGTGAGCGCGCTCTTCGGCGCCCGTGGGGGCTATGGCTGCCTTGATCTCCTGCCCCGGATTCCGGCGGACCGGCTCCGCCAGAGCCCCAAGGCGATTCTCGGGGGGAGCGATCTGACCGCGCTGCTGGCGCTCGCTGCGGGGGCGGGGGGCGTTTCCTTCCACGGCCCGATGGTCGCGCAGCAGATCGCCCGCGGGCCGTCGCGCTGGGATGCCGAGGAAACGCTCGGGCTGTTGCGGGCGCGCGAACCCGGCTTCGGGCTGCCCTGGCGGCAGGCGGAGAGCCTCCACCCGGGGCGCGCCGAGGGGGTCCTGCGGGGCGGCTGCCTCTCGATCCTGGCCGCGCTCGCCGGGACGCCGTTCGCGACCTCGTTCCGGGGCGCGATCGCCGTCCTCGAGGACATCGCCGTCAAGCCGTACCAGATCGAGCGGATGCTGGTCCAGCTCGCGCTCGCCGGACTGCTCGACGGGGTGCGGGGCATCGTCTTCGGCCGGATGCCCGGCTGCACCCAGCATCCGGACCAGGGGTACACCACGGCCGAGCTCCTCGCCCGTCTCAGCGAGCGGTTCGAGGTCCCCGTCGCCTTCGGCTTCGCCACCGGCCACACCGACGACGAACCCTGCCGGACGGTCCCGCTCGGAGTGAGAGCCCGGATGGACGAAGACGGACTGACGCTGCTCGAAGGCGCGGTGGCGTGATCCACGGGCTCCGGGCGGGCGACCGCCTGCACGTGCTGGGGGTCGCCGGAACGGCGATGGCCTCGCTCGCGGGGCTCCTGACCCGGCTCGGCTACCGGGTGAGCGGGTCCGATCAGGGGGCCTATCCCCCGATGTCCACGCTGCTGGAACGCGAGGGGATCGAGGTCCGGACGCCGTTCGGCGCCGGGAATCTCCCCGGCGAATGCCGGGCGGTCATCGTCGGCAACGCGATCTCCCGCGGGAACCCCGAGCTCGAGGCGGCGCTCGACCGGCGCCTGCCGCTCGTCTCCTTCCCGGAGACGCTCCGGGAGCTGGTCCTCCGGCGTCGCGTCCCGGTGGTGGTCGCGGGGACCCACGGCAAAACGACCACCACCTCGCTGCTCGCCTGGATCCTGCGGACCTCGGGGCGGGACGCCGGTTTCCTGGTGGGAGGGGTGGCGAACGATCTCGGGGGGAGCTTCGCCCTGGGCGCCGCCGGGGAGCCCTTCGTCGTCGAGGGCGACGAGTACGACAGCGCCTACTGGGACAAGGGACCCAAGTTCCTCCACTACCTCCCCGAGGTGGCCATCATCGGCAACGTGGAGTTCGACCACGCGGACATCTACGCCGACTTCGCGGCGGTGCGGCGGCAGTTCGCCTTCCTCGCCCGGCTCCCCCCGCGCCGCGGGCTGCTCCTCCTCGGCGCCGACTCGCCGGCCGCCGCCGCGCTTGCCGAGGCGGCCCACACCACGGTGCAGACGTTCTCGGTCGCCGGCGGGAAGGAGGTCCCGGCCGACTGGGTCGCCGCAATCGAGTCGAGCGGCCCGTCCGGGAGCCGTCTCCAGGCCACGTTTCGCGGCGCGGCGCGGCCACCGCTCGAGGGCCGGTTCTGGGGCCGCGCCGCCGCCCGGAACGTCCTGGCGGCGGCCGCCGCCGCCGACTGGCTGGGCGTCGCGTGGGAAGCGGTCCGCGAAGCGGTCCGCGGCTTCTCCGGGGTGGAGCGCCGGCTGCAGGCGCTCGCCGCGAGTCCCGACGGACGAGTACAGGTGGTGCGCGACTTCGCCCATCACCCCACCGCCGTCGAGGCGGTGCTCGAGGCCGCGTCCCACCGCTGGCCCGACGCGCGCCTCGCGGCGGTCTTCGAACCCCGCTCCTTCACCGCCCGCAGCGCCCTCTTCCAGGACCGCTTCGCCGAGGCGTTCCGGGCAGCCGACCACGTCCTGCTGGCCTCCCCCACCGGCGAGAGCCGCGGCCGCCGCCTCCCGGGAACCGCCGCCCTCGATCTCGGCCGCCTGGCCTCGGACCTCGGGTCGGCCGGCGTCCCGGCGGAGGTCCACCACGACCACGACGCCCTGCTCCGCCGGGTGAACGAACTCGGCGGCGGAGACCGCCCGGCCGTCTTCCTCTTCCTCTCCAACGGCCACTTCGGCGGCCTCCCCGAACAGGCGGTGGACCTCATTCAGGGATAGGCAAGACCGCTGGCTCGGAACCCCCGCCGGGCACGAAAACGGCCGGGAGCGCCAGCCAGTTGCTGTGAAAATGCGGTTCCGGCGCGACGTCAACCAGCGCGAGTGGCGACGCCGGCTGGGAACGCCGGTCTTCAGACCGGCACCGCGGGCCGAAGGCCCGCGGATGTCGTGCCGGTGTTCAAGGTGATGATCCGAGAGCCGGGCGCCATCACGTGCGGAAGCGTTGTGCCGTGCGCTGCGCTGTGGCGCAGCGCGTGCCGGTCTGAAGACCGGCGCTCCCAGCCGTCTCAACCGTTTTCATGCCCGGCGGGCTCCCTGCATTGGCGGGGTCTCCGGGCGGGAGCTCCCAGCACTACGGGAGTCTGCTGGCCGGGGACTCCATGCATTAGGAGAGCCGGTTGGTGGGAGCTCCCAGCACTACGGGGGTCTGTTGACCGGGAACTCCATGCAATAGGAGCTTCGGTTGGTGGGAACTCCATGCATTGGCGGGGTCTCGGGGCGGGAGCTCCATGCACTACGGGGGGCCTGCTGGCCGAGGACTCCATGCAGTAGGAGGTTCGGATGGCGCGGCCCACCAGCCCGGGGACTACGCCGCCTGGGGCGGTGTGCCGGCGCGGTCGTAGGCGAGCGCGAACGAGCGCTCGCTCATCCACTGCCGGAAGCCGGGGTTGTCCATGAACTGCTTGAAGAGCTCGGTGTCGTCCTTCATCAGGGCGGTCATGACCCGCAGCAGCGCCTTGTCGTGTTCGATCCGGGCGTTCTCCCGGTCGGAGTTCTCACGGGCGTTCCGGAACGCGGCGTCGGCGGCGACCCGCGCCGGGATGGTCTCGACGATCAGGCGCTGCACCCGGTCGGCGTCCTCCCACTGGATGCCGCCGAAGAGATCGTTGAACTCCCGTAGGATGTTCGACAACTGGTCCATCTCCGGCTCGGGACGACGGCCGCCGCCGTCCGCCGGGACGGGGCCGATCTCGGCGTCCTCGTCGGGGAGGACGATCCTCTCCATCGTCCGCTTCTCGACGCGGTAGCTGTCCATGTCAATCGCGTCGAGGATGCCGCGCGCGAGATCGTCTTCCCGGGGCGAGGGGAGCTTCGGGATCAGGAAGTTCAGGAAGATCGAGAGCCGCTCCCAGGCGGCGTTCCCGTAGGGGAGGACGGACGCCAGGAAGGCGTAGGTCCGCACGAACGCCTTCGCCTTGCCCTTGAAGTCCACCTGCCCGTCCTCGTCCAGCTCCGCGAGATACACCGCGACGCACGCGTCGAGGATCGGATCGAGCCGGTCCCGGTCCGTGCCGTCCAGGTAGAGCTTCACGAGGTCCTCGACCTGCCCGGCGGAGTACACGTGGGAACCGTCGAGGTCCGCCTTCAGGTCGTGGAGCTTGTCGGGGTCGGTCTCCTCGGCGAGGATGGTGGTGCGGTAGAAGTCCGCGAAGGAGTCCCGGATCGTGTCCGCGTCGTTCAGGAAGTCCAGCACGAAGACATCGTGCTTCCCCGCGTGCTCGCGGTTGAGCCGCGACAGCGTCTGCACCGCCCTGATCCCGGAGAGCGTCTTGTCCACGTACATGGTGTGGAGCAGCGGCTCGTCGTACCCGGTCTGGAACTTGTCCGCGCAGACGAGGAAGCGGTAGGGGTCCTCCCGGATCTTCCCGGCGATCCGGCTCGACGGGAAGCCGTTCAGGGAAGCCTCGGTGACGGTCGCGCCCCCGAACTCGAAATCGCCGGAGAACGCGACGATGGCCCGGTAGCGGCTCTTCCGCGCGGTCAGGGCGTCGCGGATGGCCTCAAAGTACTGGATCGCCCGCGCCACCCCGTTGGTGACCACCATCGCCCGCGCCTCGCCGCCGATCTTGCCCTGGCGGAGCACCTGGTCGTGGAAGTGATCCACCATGATCTCCGCCTTCAGGCGGATCGCGTGGTCGTGGCCCTCGACGAAGCGCCGGAGCTTCCGGTGCGCCTTCCGCGCGTCGAACTCGGGGTCGTCCTCGACCGTCTTCGCCAGCTTGTAGTAGCTCGCCACCGGCGTGTAGTGCGCGAGCACGTCCAGGATGAACCCCTCCTGGATCGCCTGCTTCATGGTGTAGCTGTGGAACGGGCGGTGCTTCACCGCGCCGTCGGGCTGCGGGTCCGGGACGCCGAAGAGTTCGAGCGTCCTGTTCTTCGGGGTCGCGGTGAAGGCGAAGTAGCTGGCGTTCGGGAGCAGCTTGCGCGACTCCATGAGGCGGTTGATCCGGTCCTCGGTCGTCTCCTCCTCGTCCTCCCGGCCGGCCTCGGAGAGCGAGCGGGTCATCGCCGCCGCCGTCCGGCCGCCCTGGCTCGAATGGGCCTCGTCAATGATGATGGCGAAGCGCCGACCCCGGTGCTCGTCGCCGATCGCGTCGAGGATGAAGGGGAACTTCTGGACCGTCGAGATGACGATCTTCTTGCCGGACTCGAGGAACCGCCGCAGATCGCCGGAGTCCTCGGCGTGCCCGACGGTGGCCCTGATCTGCGCGTACTGCCGGATCGTGTCGCGGATCTGGGTGTCCAGGATCCGCCGGTCGGTGACCACCACGATGGAGTCGAAGACCGGCGCGCCGTCCTTCGCGAGCCCGATGAGCTGGTGCGCGAGCCAGGCGATGGAGTTGCTCTTCCCGCTCCCCGCCGAGTGCTGGATCAGGTAGCGCCGGCCCGCGCCGTGCCCGGCGGCGTCGGCGAGCAGCCGGCGGACGACGTCGAGCTGGTGGTAGCGCGGCCAGATCTGGCTCTTCCGCTTCTTCCGCGTCGTCCCGTCCTTCGTGGCGACGAGCTGCGCGTAGTTCTCGAGGATGTTGGCGAGGCTCTCGCGCCGGAGCACCTCGCGCCACAGGTAGCCGGTCCGGATGCCGCCGGAATCGGGCGGGTTGCCCGCGCCGTCGTTCCAGCCGCGGTTGAAGGGGAGGAAGCGCGATCCTTTCCCCTTGAGTTCGGTGCAGAAGCGCACCTCGCCCTCGTCCACCGCGAAGTGCGCCACGCATCGGCCGCACTCGAAGAGCTTCTCGCGCGGGCTGCGGTCCCGTTCGTACTGCGTGACCGCGTCGGCCACCGTCTGCTTCGTGAGGTTGTTCTTCAGCTCGAAGGTGAAGACCGGCAGCCCGTTGACGAACAGCCCGAGGTCGAGCGCCCGCCGCGTCTCGTCCCCGCTGTAGCGAAGCTGCCGGGTGACGGTGAACCGGTTCGCGGCGAAGCGCTCCCGCGCCTTCGGGTTCTCGGCCGACGGCGTGCAGTAGAAGAGGTCCAGCGAGTGCGCCCGGTGCCGGACGCCGTGCCGGAGCACCTCGATGGTCCCGCGCTTCGAGATCTCCCCCTGCAGCCGCGCCAGGAACGCCCGCCTCCGCGGCGTGTCCTCCGCTAGGTCGAGCGACGCCGCCGCTTCCGGCTGCATGGCGCGCAGGAAGGTGGCGAGCTGCGCCAGGTCCACGCAGTACTCCCGGTCATAGTCCCGCGGGTTCCCGCACGCCCAGCCCACCCCACCATACCCGGCGGCCGGCTCGGCCACCCCGTCCGCCCCCACCGGATCGCACGGCTGCCCCGTCAGCGCAGTACAGATCAGCCGCTCCAGCCCCCGCTCCGACGTGTCGGTCGCCTTAGCCACCATGCTCCTCCCCGGCCGGGCCGCGAGGGAAGGGAGCGCCGGTCTTCAGACCGGCACCGCCCGCCGCAGGCGGGCGAGGACGTCTCCCGGGTCGAGTCTCGGATACTCCCGGAGGATCGTCCATCGGCAACCGCGACGCCGCCTCACGCACGTCCAGCTTCCCGGTGACGACATCGGCGATGAGCCGGGTGCGGTATTCGTTCAGGTGGGAAATGGCATCGTTCGATTTCTGCACGTATTGGTCGATGATCGCGCTCCGTGCCGTGACGAACCTGACGATCGCATGCTGCTCGTCCCGTGTTGGACAGAGGAGCGGGAGACGTAGGAACTCGTCCGGATAGAGGCGCAGTCGCGATGGCCGAATGCCCGTCGACCGGCGCCTGTATTCACGCTTGTAGGGAGTGGTTCGCAGCAGGAGTTCCACGTAATCGCCGACAAGTCTGGATGATGGTCGGGGACGGTAGACAGCGTACGAGGGACTCACGATACCGGTCTGCCGAGCCAACCCAAGAGCTGCCATCCAGGCCCACATCGTGTTGACCACGATGTCACCCTCCTGACACAACTTATGCCCAACGTGCGATTCTGCTTTGAACATCGTTACGTTCTTTTCGCTGCGTGGCGTGACACCGGTCATGTGAGATACCGACATCAGTTCTTCGGTGCCCGTGGTGGAACGGTCGTCCGATTCACGGAAAGCCCGCTTCGCTGCTGGTGCCGACCAATGTTCCGGAATCTCCCGCAACCAGTCCACGCCGCAGTCCTTGTAGGCCGGGTAGGGCTTTCCGGTCCGGACGTCGATCTGGCCGGTGACAGCCTCGTGAACGAGGGCCTGCTTCTGCTCCTCCAGCAGCGCGATCCGCTTCTCCTTCGCCGCGATGGCGCGCTGGAGCCGCTGGTCGGCGTGGTCGAGGAACCGAGCGATGGCACGTTGTTCGGTGAGGGAAGGACCCAGGAACGCCGCTCCTCCGATTGCGTTAGAGCCCAATCCAATGATTGTCGTTCCACGCGCCTTAGACAGAAAATACGCATTCACCACAGAGCAACCGAGATACCAGAACAGATAGCGCGAATGCACGCTCGACAGATGCGGGCGAATCATCGTTAGGTGATATCCGCACACAACGTCTTCCAAGGGCTCTGCGACAATCGAGACATTGGCGATCCGCGTCGGAACTACCGAGTCCTTTGTGAGAACGATGTCGCCCTCTTGAAGCGAGTAGTTGTGGATTTCCTTCGTACTCACCGATGCGGTTTCGAGTTTCAGCGCATCCCGAATCTCACTCACGTGGTAGACGGAGTCAGTACCGAGGAACCTGATATTGACTTCGCCTTCGCGTTGATTCCTGTCAACGCTGCTAGCTCGTAGGTCCGCGACGTGCTTTAGCTTCGCGAGCCGCCAATTGACGGGGATGTCCCCCAACCAATCCACGCCGGAATTTCGGTAGGCCGGGTACGGCCTCAGTTCGGCGATCACGCGATCGGCGCCTCGTTGCGCACGAAGCGAAGGCGAATCAATCCGGGCCGCTGCGCAAACTCGTCGAAATAGCAGGCAACGGCCTCCTCGACGTTGCGGCGGATTTCCTCGACGGAGTCGCCCTGGGTGTGGATGCCGTACCCGAGGGCCGTGGCCGAATAACCGCCGTCCACCTCGTCCTCGCGGACCTCAAAGATGATCTCGGGCATGGTGCCGCCTCCGGGCGAATGCCGGGGCAGGGTAGCCGATGGCGGGGAGGAGCGCCGTCAGCGCAGCTTTGCTGTGTAAATGCAGTCCCGTTGGTCCGCGTCGGAGCGCCAGCCTCCGGCTGGCATCGCGCGGGAGCGCGAAACAGGCATGATCGGTCCTCCTGCACACCCCGTCGGGCATGAAAACAGCGAAGACGGCTGGGAGCGCCGCTCTTCAGAGCGGCACAGCGGGCCGAAGGCCCGCGGATGTCGTGTCGCTGCTTGCGGTGATGAACCGAGAGCAGAGCGCCACCGCGCCGGCCCGCGTCGTGCCGTGCGCTGCGCGGTCGCGCAGCGCGTGCCGGTCTGAAGACCGGCGCTCCCAGCAGGCGGCGCAGCCCACGCTGGTTGACCCTTCGCCCAGACTGCACTTTCACAGCAAACCCGCGCTGAGGGCGCTCCTCCCCCTGAACGCGGCCACGTTCGGCTCGTTTCGGACGGCGCGACGCCGTTCCGGGTTGGGACCGCGCGAATGGGAACCGGTTGGAGCGCGCGTTTCGCGGCCTGCGGCCGCGATGCCGACCGGAGGTCGGCGTTCCGAGGCGGCGGCGCCATCCGGTGGGGACGGGTTCCCTTGCCGCCTCCCGCGCGACCTCCTCTCCGGGAACGTCGCTGCGGCGTCAGCCTTCGCGGGCCTTTCGGCGAGCCCTTTCCCGCCAGACCTCCGGATCCTCGCACCGGTCCCAGAGGGCGGCCAGGAAGGGATCGGACGGCCGCCGCGCCTCCTGCCGACGGAGCCGCTCCTCTACGGAAAGTCCGGCGACCTCGGCGTCAATCCGGGCGCGGGCTTCGCGCATGAAGCGAACGGCGTCAAACCTCTCGGGGGGGCGCTCATTGGTCATCGGTCGGTACCTGGGGTTTTCGGCCTCTGGCCGCGATGCCGGTGTGAACACCGGCGCTCCCGAACTCGTGGCGCGTGGTCGCTCCCGGTTCCCGCATCAGGCGCCCGCAGTCTAGCCGAGCCGGTCGGGCGTCTTGAGGGCGCTCAATCGTCGCCCGTTTCGCGCTCGGACGCGCGCACCCAGTCTTCGAGCCGCAGGCCGGGGATCCGTTCGAACTGTCGGGTGTTTCCGGTCACGAGGACGCCGTCGAGCGCCAGCGCGTGCGCGGCGATGGCGGTGTCGAAGTCCTCCAGGAGGACGCTCCGCCGCGCCAGGTCCGCCTTGATCTGCCCGAAAATGCCGCTCACGTCGTCAGTCCACTCCGCGCGGGGCTGCGAGTCGGCGAGGACGCGGAAACGATGCGTCAGGCGGGTGCGCCGGGCGGACTCGGGCAGCCGGGCCAGTCTGTAGGCGATTTCGGCGAGAACGGGTTGCGGAATCAGGATGTCGCCTGCGGACCTCGCGGTGAACTGCTTCCAGATGCGCGGCTCGTTGTACATCGCGGCCGAAACGGCATTCGTGTCGAGGATGTACTTCACAGGTCCACGGGCGCTTTCCGGGTCCGGTCAGCGGCGATGATCGAGAGCATCTCCTCCACGGCCTCCCGGTCCTCGTCGTCGGTCGGCCCCGGCTGGAAGGCGCGGAGCACCTCGGGCCGCCAACTACGCTCGGCGTCAAGCGTCCGCTGAACCGCCCGGGCGATGTAGCGGCTGCGGCTGATGCCCTGAGCGCGGGCGCTCTCGTCAACGGCCGCCAGCAGGGGGGCCGGCAGGTGGATGGTGGTCGGCACGTTCGTAGAATATAACCTATTCGGTCGGTAAGGT
This sequence comes from Vicinamibacteria bacterium, assembly GCA_963555995.3. Taxonomy (GTDB): domain Bacteria; phylum Acidobacteriota; class Vicinamibacteria; order Marinacidobacterales; family Marinacidobacteraceae; genus Marinacidobacterium. Next base: position 1,148,491 of record OY821641.1, read on the forward strand.
TCGCGTCCGCTGTCCGGTCCAGTAGATCTCTCTCGGTTCCGCCGCGTTGGGCCTAACGGGACGACGCCACCGCCATCCGGGCGGGTTTGCTGTGAAAATGCAGTCGAGCGGGTTGGCCAACAGCCGTGATGGCGGCGCCGGCCTGGAACGCCGGCTGCAGCCGGCACAGCGGCCCACAGGGCCGCGGGCGGTTTGTCGTTACCCCGGGTGCGTTGGCGCGCGTAGCCGCACCATCCTGGCGAATGAGGTCCGTCTCGCCGCCCGCCTATGGCGGGCTGTGCCGGCTGAAGCCGGCGTTCCAAGCCGGCGCCGCCGTTTTCGTGACCGGCGAAGTGCGCCGGAGGACACGCGCATGGGCGTTTCGCGCTCCCGCGCAATGCCGACCGGAGGTCGGCGCTCCAAGCCGGCCTTGCTATGCGGCGGTGGCAAGTTCGGGACGCGTCAGCCGAACATCGAGGACGGGGGCGGCGAGTTCGACGCGGCGACGGCCTCCGGGCTGGGGACCTCGACCTCGCCGAGGTCCCCCCAGCCTCGCCGGTGGAGTCGCTGGCGCTCCGCCGCCGTGCCCCCCGCCGCTGCCCAGACGGACGCCGCGAAGGTCCCGATGCCGAGGAACACCACGTTCCCGGCGATCGCGACCACGAGCACACCGAAACCCATCAGCCAGCACCGCCGGTACCAGAGCCAGAGGAAACTCAGGAAGAATCCGGGCCAGCGCCAGCCGAGCCGGACCACCCGGCGCTGGGCGCCGAGCCCGAAGAGCGCGTATCGCTTCATCCCATTTCATGCTCGCAGAACCGGGTTGGCTCTGCGATCACCGTTCCCCATCCGGGTCGCCAGCCTTCATCCCGGTGATTCGGGCGGTACGGCAAACATATGGAGCCAGGCGATGACCTGCGGCCGCCGGATTCCGGAGAAGTGAATTGCCCGGGCCAGTTCGTAGAGCGACAGGCGCTCTTCAGAGAGAAGCCCCGCCAGATCCGAGGGGGAGATACAGCCGAGAATGTGGTACAGCGTGAAACGCTCACGACGGGAGGGACTGTCCGATCGGAGAATTCGTGCGAGGTCCGGGCCAGTCGGGGGTTCGGGGTATCCCGCCAGGTGCGCGGCAATGAGGTGGTCGAGCAGAGGGTGGTCGTCGGGTGCCGGACCCAAGGGTTTGCGGGCGGCGGGCCACGAGAACCACGGCAGCGGCAACGGCGTCCAGGGTCCGGCGTACTCCGGCCGCGAGTGGAAGTGGGAGACGCGCAGCGGCTTGCCCGGACCCCCGATGAGGGAGCCGTGTTCGCCAAGACCCTCGACACGCGGGTCGCCACCGGCGGCAAGGCAGGCGCTGACGGCTCGTCGTTCGTGCAGGGCGATGTGTTCTTCGCGGGTGAGGATGTGGTCGGGCGGGTCGTTCGCGGGCGGGTTGAAGTACGCGTGCCGGACTCTGTCGAAATCAATCACGATCAGTGTCCCCGCTTCGTGCCGCGCTCCTGTTCCAGCATCGCGCGGACCGCGAATACGGCCTGCCGGGCCGCGTCCGGGTGTGTCGGTTCGACGACGGGCTCCGGGTGCGTGGGCTGCCGGTCAATCGCCCTGGCGTTCCGCCGCCCGCGCCGCCGCGGCCCTTCGGGCGGCCTCGAGGGGTTCAATGCTGCGGTCCTTCATCGCGGCAAGTTCGGGATGCGTTGGCCGCCGGGCGCGCAGCCACTGGACGAATTCCTCCGCCGACATGTGCTTCGTCTCCTCGTGGATCCGGGCGCGGGCTTCACGCACGAAGCGAATGCAGTCGAAGTTCTCGGTGGCGGGAGCAGTCATGGTCACCTGGGGCTCTCGCCGGTGCGGCTTGCCGAGCGCTTCGCGCGGCTGGCGAACCGGCGCAGGATCGGATCCGAGTACTCGCGGGAGTTGAACCAGCGGCGCAACTCCTCCCCGGACATTCCGGCGATTTCGGCGCTGATTCCGTCCCGGATCTTCCGCACGCTCGCCACGCAGTCGAAGTCCTTTGGCTTCCTTTCCGGGTCATTCGTCATCGGGTAGCTCCCACGGAGACTGGATCGTAACCGGCCGGTACCCCATCTCGCGGTTCACCGCGTCGAAGATCGGGATGCGCCGCCGGTTGACGATGTGCTGGAAGTTCCAGCTCACCAGCACATCCGCCCCCGAGACGGTGGCGAGGGCGATGTGGAGGGCGTCGGCGTACATCCGGTCGGTAAGCGCGCCGCGGTCAATGTATTGGCGGGCGAGGCCCCGCGCGGTCTCGGCGTCTTCAAGCAACTCGGTGTTCGCTGGAGGCACCGCATCAAGCGCCTCCCGCACCCGGGCGGGCGCCTTCTTGAGTTCCTCGAGCAGGACCGGCGAGAGGAGGAGCGTCACTTCCCCCTGGGCGCACCGCTCCAGCAGCCGGCGTGACGCCTTCTGGAACTTTGCTTCCTCGCAGCCGCCGATCACCGACGTGTCCACGTAGATGCGGCGCTTCCCGTAGGGGGCGCGCGGTTCGGCCACCATCAGGCCGTCGAGGAGCCCCTCGGTCTGCCGTTCGAGCGCCAGGATGTCGGCCCCGATCTCCGCGAGCGTCCGCATCGGCTGCGGCTTGTAGAAGGTGCGGTTGAAGCTGATCTCGTAGCCGACCTTCACCGCCTCGGGCCGGTACCAGGCGTCCGGGGCGTAGGGCAGCACCTCGCGCCGGAGGAACGCTTCGATGCCGCCCTCCTCCAGCAGCGGGATCTGCTCCGTGTCGCGGAGGTCGGTGTCCGGCTCGTACTCCACCACCGCCCGCCGGCCGCCCACGGTCGCTTCGAAGCGGCCCCGCAGCGGGTCGGGTTCCGTCCCCCGCCCCAGGACCTTGCGGATGACCGCCGGCGCGTTCTCGCCGCGCTCGCCGTCCTCCTTCAGGCGCTTGATCTCGGCGGCCTTGTAGGCGCGGCCCGGGTCCGCGCCCTCGATGCGAAGCGGGCGCTCGACCGTCACCTTCCAGTAGCCGAAGGCGGCGTTGTCGAAGATCCGGCTCTCGGCGGTCTCCTCGAAGGCGAGGAAGGCGTCGCAGATGCGGGCGATGTCCGCTTCCGCGAGCTCGCGGTTCTTCTTGCCCAGGTTCTTGCGGAGCGGCCGGAACCAGCCGGTGGCGTCCAGCAACTGCACCTTGCCCCGGCGGTGCTCCGGCTTGCGGTTCGTGCAGACCCACACGTAGGTCGCGATTCCGGTGTTGTAGAAGAGGTTCAGCGGGAGGGCGACGATGGCTTCCAGCCAGTCGTTCTCGATGATCCAGCGCCGGATGTTGCTCTCGCCCTGGCCGGCGTCGCCGGTGAAGAGCGAGCTGCCGTTGTGGACCTCGGCGATCCGGCTTCCGAGCGGGGTGTGCTCCTTCATCTTGGAGAGCTTGTTGACGAGGAACAGGAGCTGGCCGTCGCTCGAACGGGTGACGAGCGAGAACTCGGGATCGCCCGCGTGTTCGATGACGAAACGGGCGTCCCGCATGTCCTTCTTCCCGCCCATCCGTTCGAGGTCCGTCTTCCAGCTCTTGCCGTAGGGCGGGTTCGAGAGCATGAAGTCGAACTCGCGGGCGCCGAAGGCGTCGTTCGCGAGGGTGGAGTGCGCGGGGCCGCCCACGATGTTGTCGGCGGCGGCGCCCTCGCCCTTGAGCAGCAGGTCCGCCTTGCAGATGGCGTAGGTCTCCGCGTTGATCTCCTGGCCGAAGAGGTGGGTGGAGACCTGCTTTCCGCGCGCGGCGGCGAGCTCGTGCAGGGTCTCTTCCCCGACCGTCAGCATCCCCCCGGTGCCGCAGGCGCCGTCGTAGAGCAGGTAGGTGCCCGAAGCGATCCGGTCGGCGACGGGGAGGAACACGAGCTTCGCCATCAGCCTGACGGCGTCGCGCGGGGTCCAGTGCTCTCCCGCCTCCTCGTTGTTCTCCTCGTTGAAGCGGCGCACCAGCTCCTCGAAGATGGACCCCATCCCGTGGTTGTCGAGGCCGGGATGCCGGAGGGAGCCGTCGCCGTTCCGCACCGGGTCGGGACCCAGGTTGATGTCCGGCGAGGTCAGCTTCTCGATCAGCCCGCCCAGCGCGTCGCCGTCCGAGAGCCGGGGGATCTGGTTGCGGAACTCGAAGTTGTCGAGGATGTCCTGGACGTTCGGCGAGAACCCGTCGAGGTACGCCACGAAGTCGGCGCGGAGCCGCTGGCGGCTGGCGCGCGCCTTCAGGTCGCGCAGGGTGAACCGGGACGTGTTGTAGAACGCCTGGCCGGCCGCCTGGCGGAGGGCCGGGTCCTGTTCGACGACCCCGACGGCGTCGAGCGACGCTTTCCGGTCGAGCACGGCCTGCTTCGTGTCCTCCAGCACGGCGTCCAGCCGGCGGAGGACCGTTATCGGGAGGATCACGTCGCGGTACTTGCCCCGGACGTAGAGGTCGCGGAGGACGTCGTCGGCGATGCCCCAGATGTAGTTCGCGATCCAGTGCAGGTCGGCGCTCGTCATTCGGTTGCTGGTCGGGGGAAGTCGGCGGCGGGAGGGTACCCGTCAGCTTGCACACGCGGGCGTTTCGCGATTCCGCCCGCCTCTCGGCGGGCGATGCCGGCCGGGGGCCGGTGCTCCACTGCCGTCGCGCTGGACGCGGGTCGTCGTTGCGCCTTTCGCCTCGTTACGCGCCCCCACCGGGAGAAACCGTCATGTTCGGTCCTCCTGCACACCCCGCCGGGCAGGACAGTGCGGGCCGGGACGTTGAGGCCCGGGGTGGCAGGGACCGTTTGGAACGCCGGCTTCAGCCGGCACCGCCCGCCGCGGGCGGGCGGCGAGACGGACCTCATGCGCCGGGATGGCTCGGCTGCGAGCGCCCATGCACCCGGGGTAGCGACGAACCGCCTGCGGCCGTGCGGGCCGCTGTGCCGGCTGAAGCCGGCGTTCCAAGCCGTACGTGCCGTCAGCACGGATTCGTGGTGCGCGATTTCGCCGCGCTTTGCGCAGCGGTGCCGGCTAAAGCCGGCGTTCCAGGCTGGCGGCGCCGTCACGGCTGTTGGCCACCCCCGCAGGACTGCACCTTCACAGCAACTGGGGCGATGCCGGCCGGAGGCCGGCGCTCCGAACCGTTCGAGCAGTTCTACCTTCTGACGATGTGCGGCAGCAGCGTCTCCCGGTCGAGGTCCGCGCGGCGGGCGATCCGGGGGGTGATCGTCAGGATGATGTCGGACTCCGTCAGGTTGTCGGAGTTCTGGCCGAACAGCCGGCCGATCACCGGCACGTCGGCGATTCCGGGAAGCCCGCTGAGGCTGGTCCGCTCTTCCTGGCGGATGAGGCCCGCGATCATGCTGGTCTCGCCGTTCCGGAGGCGCAGGGTCGTCTCCACGTTGCGGTTGCCGAAGGTCGGGAGTCCCGAGTAGCCGGTGCCGGACACGTTGTCGAGCCGCACCTTGAGGTCGAGCGTCACGCTGTCGTCGTGATGGATCCGGGGCGTGACCTCGATGCTGACGCCCACGACTTCGTACTCGAAGGTCGTGGTGGGCTGCTGCGCCAGGCCGCCGGTGGCGATGGGGGCGAAGGTGGTCACCGGGACCGGGACCCGCTCGCCGAAGTCGGCGAGCGCGGGCTTGCCGTCCGACGCCCGGAGCTGCGGGTTGGCGAGCACGTGGGTGTCGGTGTCCGAGCGGACCAGGTTCAGGATGGCGCCGGGGAGCCCCGCGACCTGGAGGCTGTCCCGGTCGTAGGGATTCTGGAGCACGGTGTCGAGGCGCGGGGTGAGCGCCACCGAGATGCCGTCGGTTCCGGCCGAAAGCAGGGGGATGCCGTACTGCTCGAGGTGGGTCCGGTTCACCTCCATGAGCTCGACGTCCACGATCACCTCGCCGGGACTCCGGTCGAGCGCCTCGATGATGCGCTGCGCCGAGCGGACCTGTTCCCAGGTGTCCACCAGCGTGATCGAGTTCGTCCCCGCGTGCTGGGCGACCTGGCGGAGCCCCAGCACGATGCGCAGCGTGTCCGTGGTCTGCGTGAGGTCCGCCGAGGAGAGGTAGAAGGTCTGCGCGACCTGCTGTTCGTACTGGAGCCGCTTGTTCTGGGTGTCCGGGACGATGGTGATGAGGTGGGGCGACTCGACCCGGAAGAAGTGTCCGGTGGTCTCGGTGAGGCTGCGGATGGCGTCCTCGAAGGTGGAGTCCTCCGCCTCGATGGAGACCGTCCGGTCCGCGAAGTCCTCGTCGAAGGCGACGTTGACCCCGGCGATCTCGCCCAGCGTCAGCAGGACGTAGCGAAGGCTCGCGTCCCGGAAGACGAAGCTCGCTGGCGCGCGGGCGTCCTCCGGCACGTCGAGGCCGAGGGGCCGCGTCAGGGCCTCCTCCTTGAGCTCGGCGAGGGTCAGCGCGCGCGCTTCCTCGGCCTGGTCCCGGACCGCCTCCTGGATGACCGCGAGGCGCTCCTGGTAGGAGGTCTCCTCGGGCGCCAGGATGATGGCCGCCCGGAGGGCGTCCTCCGCCGCGCCGTAGTCCTTCAGGGCCGCGAGGCGCTCCGCCTCCTTCGCCTGCCCCTCGGCCGCCCGCAGCTTGGCGCGGGTCAGCGAGAGCCGGGCCGCCGCATCGGAGGGGTCCTCGGCCACCGCCCGGGCGTAGTGGACCACCGCGTCGTCGTAGCGGCCCATCCGTTCCGCCGTCTCGCCCGCCGTGAAGTGACGGCTCGTGGCGCAGCCGGCGAGGCCGGCGGCGAGGAGGAGCGCCGCGACGGGGAAGCCTCGCGGGTTCCCTCCGGGGAACGTCATGGGCGGAGGTCCGATGCGGTCACCACGTCCGTCCCCGGTGGGATCGTGAAGGTGAACAGCGAGTCGTCGGGGGAGGTTCCGAACCGGAAGTCGGTGAAGCGGAACGTCGTCCGGTTCCCTTCCGGGTCTTCCGACTCGATCCCCTGGATCAGGCCGCTCTCGGCGTGGACCGTGAGCGACAGCGAGGTGATTTCCCCGTTCGTCCGCCGCGGGACGAGCGCCACCGCGCGCAGGCCGGGGCCCGGCGGCTCGCTCCCGAGCAGCGCGTCGAAGTGATCGAGGATGGTGGCGTCCCCGGTCAGGAATTCGAGGGGGTTCAGTCCTCCGGCTTCCCCGTCGTTCCCCTGGCCGTCGCTGCCGAAGGCGCCCACCACGACCTGCTGGTCGGCGGGTACGTGGAACCAGGTGCTCTGCCCGTCGCTGACGAAGACCTTCGGCTCGGGCGCCTCGTAGTCCCAGCGCATCCGGGCCGGCCGCTTGACCGTCAACCGCCCAGTCTCCACCCGGTCGCGCCCGAAGATGCGCGGGGAGAACCGCTGCTCGAAGCGCGCTTCGAAGTGGGGCAGGGACTGGTGGTACGCCTCGACGCGTTCGATGAGGGCCGCCGCTTCCGGGTCGGGCGCGGGTCGCCAAGACGGCGCGTTTCCCGGTCCGGCCGACGCCAACACGGCCAGACCGAACAGGACGACAGCGAGGGGGAGGATCCGCAACCAAACGGTTCGTCGCATGTTGGACTTCCCTCCCGGTGGTGGACGGCACGGGGATCGAACCCGTGACCTCGGCATTGCGAACGCCGCGCTCTCCCAGCTGAGCTAGCCGCCCCCGGTGGATGGATTTTCTTCAAGTATAACTTGACGCTGAGGCGCTGCTGTCCACACACGGCGCGGCGCGCATGTCCGCCGGGTTTGCTGTGAAAGTGCAGTCTGGGCGAAGGGTCAACCAGCGTGGGCTGCGCCGCCTGCTGGGAGCGCCGGTCTTCAGACCGGCACGCGCTGCACGACAGCGCAGCGCACGGCACGACGCGGGCCGGCGCGGTGGCGCTCTGCTCGCGGTTCATCACCGCAAGCAGCGACACGACATCCGCGGGCCTTCGGCCCGCTGTGCCGCTCTGAAGAGCGGCGCTCCCAGCCGTCTTCGCTGTTTCATGCCCGACGGGGTGTGCAGGAGGACCGATCATGCCTGTTTCGCGTTCCCGCGCGTGCCGGTCTGGAGACCGGCGTTCCAGGCCGGCGCGCGATCCGGGCTGCGGTTAGCCGGAGGTCTGGGGCTCCGGACGGATCGCCGCCTGGCGCAGGGCGTGGTCGGCGAGGACGAGGCAGGCCATGGCTTCCACGATGGGGACGGCGCGGGGGAGGACGCACGGGTCGTGGCGGCCCCTGGCTTCGAGGGTGACTTCCTTGCCCTCGGAGTCCACGGTCCGCTGGGCCTTCCCGATGGTCGAGGTCGGCTTGAACGCCACCCGGAAGACGATCGGCATCCCGGTCGAGATGCCGCCGAGCACGCCGCCCGCGCGGTTCGTCTCGGTCGTCGTCGCTCCGTCCTTCATCACGAAGCGGTCATTGTGCTCGCTTCCGAAGAGGCGGGTGCCGGCGAACCCGGAGCCGATCTCGAAGCCCTTGCTGGCGTTGATCGCCAGCATGGCCTTCGCGAGGTCGCTCTCCAGCTTGTCGAAGACCGGTTCCCCGAGCCCGGGAGGGACGCCGCGCACGGAACACTCGACGACCCCGCCGAGCGAGTCGCGGGCGTCCCGCGTCCGCTCGATGAGCTCCACCATGCGGGCAGCGGCCTCGGGGTCCGGACAGCGGACCGGCGTCTCCTCCACCGCGGCGCGGGTCACGGTCTCCGGAGCCACGTCGGCCTCGATGTCCTTGGTCCGCTTCACGTACGCGGTGCACTCGACCCCGAAGCGCTCCTCGAGGAACCGCCGGGCGACCGCGCCCGCGGCGACGTGTCCCACCGTGACGCGGGCCGAGGAGCGGCCGCCGCCGCTCGGGTCGCGGATCCCGTACTTCGCCTCGAACGTGTAATCGGCGTGACTCGGCCGATAGACGGTCTTGAGCGCCTCGTAGTCGCTGGGCCGGGCGTCCTCGTTGCGGACCACCATCGCGATGGGGTGACCGGTCGTCCGGCCGGCGATCACTCCCGACTCGATGGCCACCCGGTCCGCCTCCCGGCGCGGGGTGGTGAGCCCGCTCTGGCCGGGACGCCGGCGGTCGAGCTCCGCCTGCACGTCGCCTTCGGCGAGCGGGATGCGCGGCGGGCAGCCGTCCACCACCACCCCGATGGCGGGGCCGTGCGACTCGCCCCAGGTCGTCACCCGGAAGGCCTGGCCGAGCGAGCTACCGGGCATCGCGAGCCCTCCGGGCGGCGTCCGCCATGGCCTCGACCGGCGCCGGCCGGCCGGTCCAGCGCTCGAAGGCGGCGGCCGCCTGCAGGATGAGCATGCGGAGTCCGGGGACGGTCCGTTTCCCCATCCCGGCCGCCTTCCGGAGGAGCGGGGTCCGCTCGGGGTGGAACACCAGGTCGAAGATCACCTCGTGGGCGGCGATCGCGGCGTCGGGGGCGGGGCAGCCGTCGTGGTCGGGCGCCATCCCGACCGGGGTGGTGTTGATCAGGATGTCCCCCTCGATCCGTTCCAGCGCGGCGCGCGGGGCGTGCCCCACTCCCATTTCGCCGGCGAGCGCCGCCGCCTTCCGGTCGTCCCGCGAGACCACCACCGCGTCCGCGCCGCTCCGGGCCAGACCGTGGAGGACGGCCCGCGCCGAGCCGCCCGCCCCGAGCACGGTGGCGCGCCGGCCGGGCAGCGCGACCGCTTCCTCGAGCGAGCGGACGGCGCCCGTCCAGTCGGTGTTGGCGCCCCCGAGTCCGCCGTGCATCGGGATGATGGTATTCACCGCGCCGATCCGGCGCGCGTCGTCGTCGAGCGAATCGAGCAGCGGCAGGACGGCGCGCTTGTGGGGAATCGTCACGTTCAGCCCGCCCACCCCGCTGAGGCGCGCCGCCGTCAGGAAGTCCGCGAGTTCCGCCGGGGGAACGGCGAACGCGAGGTAGGCGGCCTCGATGCCCAGCCGCCGGAAGGCCGCCTCGTGCATCGGGGGACTGAGGCTCTGCCCGATCGGATTTCCCACGACGCCGTAGACCGGGACGGGCGCGGCAAGCCGGCGTCCCCAGCGGCGGTGGCGCGAACGGGTTTCCTGCGCCGTGAGCTGCCCGCGGGCGACCGCGGGCAGCCCTTCCGGCGGCGCATAGCTGGCGAGCGCGGCGCCGGCCGAACCCGCGATGACCCTGAGCGCCCTCCCCGCCGCCCCCATGGCGATCCCGATGAAGGGGACGTCTTCGGAACCCTGACTCCGGATCAGCGAATGGACCCGCTGCACGTCGCCCCAGCCGGCAGCGGAGACCGCCACCTTGGCGATGGCCGGTTGCATCGAGGCCATCCGGCCCGGAAGCGCTTCGAGGTCCGGCGGTACGCCGTCCGGATCGTGGAACGACGCGACCAGCCGGGCATCCGGCGCGGTCCGGCGCAGCCGGCGGGCGGCGGCGCCGCCGCTCTCCCGGAACGCCTCGAACTCGAGGTCCAGGTAGGCCGCGCCGAGCCGTCCCGCCTCGCCCAGGAGGCGGAGGCGCTCGTCCTCGCTTCCGGCGAAGCGGCCGCCCTCGCTCCCCCGCCGGACGGTTGCGATCATCCGCGCAAGGAGCGACCCCGGAAGGTCCGCAAAGATCCGGCCGAGCTCGGCCGTCCCGGGGGTTTCGAGACCGTCGAGCCGCAGCTCGATCAGATCCAGCGGCCCGCTCGCCGCGTCCGCGGTGGCGAGCCCCGCGCGCACTTCGGATGCGGCGCCGCCGGTCACGACCAGGGCGAGAGGAGGGCCGAAATGGGCGGCCAGCAGCGTCTCGACCGCTTCCGCGATCGCCTCCCGGTCCGAGGCGGTGCTCCAGGCGTCCGCTTCCGCAGCTTCCCGGTAGAGCGGGGTACGGCGTTCCAGCACGAGCGCCACTTCCTCGGCGGGGGGGACTCCCCCCACCAGCGCCGGGCGGCGCTTCGCGTGTTTCGGACGGGAGAGCCTCTCCCGAAGTACCGCCGCCGGGGCCCGGACCCAGTACACGGTTCCGAGTTCCCGCAGCCGCGAGAGGTTTTGCGGCGTCTCGACAATTCCCCCGCCGCAGTCCACGATGAGCTGCTCGCCAGTGAGCCCCCGGAGGACCGCGCTCTCTTCTTCCCGGAATCGCTCCCAGCCGAATTGCGCGACGAACTCCGGGATCGGGCCGACGCGGGTCTCCAGCAGTTCGTCGGTGCTGACCCGTGTCCAGCCGGTCCGCTTCGCGAGCCGCCGGGAGGCGCGGCTTTTCCCCGACGCGCGGGCGCCGATCAGGACGACGTTCGGGAAACGGACGGCCGGGCCGGACGGGGTCATCAACAGTCTGTGGAGAAAGTGACGCGGGCACCGAGAGCGGCGAGGCGCCCGGCTGACGAGGCGCGCGAGGGAGGAATACCGAGTGTATTCCGACCGAAACGCAACGATGAGGGCCGCGTAGCGGCGCGTTTCAGCCGGGATGGATCGCCGCTCGAATGCCGGGTGACTTTTTTCACAGGCTGTTAGGTGTTCTCCCCGCCGGACACCCGGACCCCGAGTCGGGCCAGCGCGCCCCAGAACCCCGGGAACGACTTGGCCACCACCTCGGGAGTCCGGACCCGGACGCCCGGAACGCGGAGTCCGGTAAGCGCCGCCGCCATCGCGATCCGGTGGTCGCCGTGCGCATCGAGAGCCGCCGCCCGGAGGGACGCCCCGCCCGCCGGCGGTTCGATGACGAGGCCGTCGTCCGTCGCGGCCGCCCGCGCGCCGAGACGCCTGAGCCCGTCCGCGAGGGCGGCGATCCGGTCGCTCTCCTTGTGCCGCAGGTGCCCGATTCCCTGAATCCGGGTGGCCCCCTCCGCGAACGCCGCGACCGCCGCCAGCGTCGGCGCGGCGTCGGGCATCGAGCGCATGTCCGCCGAGACGCCGCGGAGGCGGGCAGGGCCGGTGACCGTCACCCGCACCCCTTCCTCCGACGCGGCTTCCGAGACCTCGCAGCCCATGCGGCGGAGGACCTCCGGGAAGCGGCGTTCGCCCTGCGGCGACTCCGGGTCGAGGCCGTCCACCGAGACGCGGCCCGGCGCCAGGGCGGCCGCCGCGAGGAAGTAGCCGGCCGAGGTCCAGTCTCCCGAGATCCGGTGGTCGCCCGGCCGGTAGCGCGCCCCGGCCGTCACCCGGTACCGGCCCGGTCCGGGCCGCTCGACCTTCACGCCGCAGCGGGCCATCACGCTCACGGTCAGGTCGAGATAGGAGGCCGACACCGGATCGCCTTCCAGCTCGACCGCGACCGCCCCGGCGGCGCGGGGGGCGGCGAGGAGCAGGCCGCTCGCGAACTGGCTGCTCTCGGTAGCCGGGACGGAGGCGGCGCCGCCGTCCAGCCGGCCCGAGCGGACCGTGAGCGGCGCGAAACCCCCGGTGGTCTCGATGTCCGCGCCGAGCGCGCCGAGCGCCGCCACCAGGCCCGCGACCGGCCGCTCCCGGATCCGTCCGGCCCCGGTGATGGTGATGGATCCCGGCACGGTGGCCGCCGCCGCGGTGAGAAAGCGCAGCAGCGTCCCCGATTCGCCGACCGAGACCTGCGTGGGGCTTCCGGGATCGGAAGGGGACGCCGGACTCGCGTGGCCGGGGACCCCCCGCACCTCGACGCGGTCCCCGCGACGGGCCGCACGGCCGCCCAGCGCGCCGACCGCCGCGATGGCGGCCCGGATGTCTTCCCCCTCCGGCAGGCCCGCGAGGCGGGTCGTCCCCTCGGTGAGGGCGGCGGCGATCAGGAACCGGTTCGCCTCGTACTTGCTGCCGGGGACCCGGACCGCGGCGTCGAGCGGCGCCGGCCCGGGGGCGATCTCGATCAAAGCCCGATCGCGCGGAGCCCCGCGTCCACGATCTCGGCGGGCAGGGGGAACGAATACGCGAGCCGTCCCCGGTCGTCCCGGTCGCGGACCCGGCCGATGTCCTCCAGCAGCACGAAGCGCGGCTCGCCGCCGCGCGCCTTCTTGTCGCTCCTCAGCGCCGCCAGGACGCGCCCGCGTTCCACCCCGTCCGGCGCCCGGACCGGAAGCCCGAGGGAGGCGATCAGCGAGTGCAGGCGATCTTCGGCCGCGGGCGCGAGGCGTCCCGCGCGGCGCGCCATCCGGCTCTCCGCGATCATGCCGACCGCCACCGCGGCGCCGTGCGCCAGGAGGTAGTCCGTCGCGCTCTCGAGGCCGTGTCCGATGGTGTGGCCGAAGTTGAGCACCTCGCGCAGCCCGCTCTCCCGTTCGTCGGCGGACACGACGGCGGCTTTGATCCGCACCGCGGCGGCGATGAGCCGGGTTAGCGGCCCGGACTCGCGGGCCTTCACGGCCCCGATGTCCTTCTCCAGGCGCGAGAAGAGTTCCGGATCGCTGGTGGCGGCCATCTTGAGCGCCTCGGCGACGCCGTTCAGGAACTCCGGCTCGGGCAGGGTCTCGAGGAAGCGCGTGTCGGCGAAGACGGCGGTGGGCTGGCGGATCGCCCCGATGAGGTTCTTGCCGTGCGGCGTGTTGATCCCGGTCTTGCCGCCCACGGAGGCGTCCACCGCCGCGAGCAGGGTGGTGGGGATCGCCACGAACGGGACCCCGCGGAGGTAGGTGGCGGCCACGAAACCCGCGAGGTCGGTGACCACGCCGCCGCCGAACCCGACGAGCACGGTGTCGCGGCCCAGCCGGCGGGACAGCAGCTCGTCTTCGAGGCGCGCTTTCTCCGCCCGGGTCTTCGACGCCTCGCCGGACGGCACTTCGAGGACGATGGTTTCCCGGGGCAACGCGTCGCGCAGCCGGTCTCCGTGATGCCGGAGCGCCGCGGCGTCGCCGATTACCGCGACGCGGCGCCCCGCGTCGTGTTCTTCGAGAAACGCCGGAAGGCCGTCCAGCGCGCCATCCCCGACGGCGATCTCGTAGGAAACGTCCTGTCCCGGCGTCTCCACCGGAACCCGCAGCATCAGGTGGCGGGCGCCGCTCGATGCCGCAGCACACGCCTCCCGACGGCCATCCCCACCTTCCGCAGGTCATCCATGAGGTTCATGAACTGATGCGGATAGAGCGACTGGTCGCCGTCGCTGAGCGCCACCGCGGGATTGGGATGCACCTCGACGATGAGTCCGTCGGCGCCGGCCGCGACCGCCGCCAGTGACAGTGCCGGAACCAGCGTCTTGTTCCCGGCGGCGTGGCTCGGGTCGGCAATGACCGGGAGGTGGGTTTCCTGCTTCAGTACTGCGATCGCCCCCACGTCGAGGGTGTTGCGGTAGGCCGTCTCGAACGAGCGGATCCCGCGTTCGCAGAGGATGACGTTCGGGTTCCCCTGGAGGATGTACTCGGTGGCCAGCAGGAACTCGCGGATGGTGTTCGAGGCGCCGCGCTTCAGGATCACCGGCGTCTGGACGCGGGCCATCTCCTTGAGGAGGTCGAAGTTCTGCATGTTGCGGGCGCCGATCCGCACCACGTCCACGAGTTCGGCGGCGATCTCCACGTCCCGGACGTCCATCACCTCGGTCTCGACCAGCATGCCGGTGCGCTGCCGGATGCGGTTCAGGATGTGAAGGCCGTCCACTCCGAGTCCCTGGAAGGAATACGGCGAGGTGCGCGGCTTGAACGCCGAGGCGCGCATGATCTCCAGCCCGATGTCCCGGAGCATCAGAGCCGCCGTGGTGCCCTGCTCCTCGCTCTCGAGGGCGCAGGGCCCCCCGATGACCACCAGGTCCTCGCTGCCGAGCTGCTGACTTCCGATGGGGATGCGGGTGTTCGACTTGCGATGGGTCTTGTTCGCGAGCTTGTAGGGCTTGGCGAGACCGTAGACCTGCTGGACGCCGGGCTGGGTGCGCCAGGAGGCCTCCGTTTCCTGCGAGAGGTTGCCGAACACATGAATCTGGTTCCGGACCTCGCCGGGATGGAGCGCCCACTCGAGGGCCTTTTCCTCGATCAGGTGGGTCAGGTGGTCGATTTCCTGCCGCGTCGCCCATGGATGCAGGATGAGCACCATGGTCGCGAAGTCGGGAGAGCGTTTGGTCATGTCAGGTGGAGAAAGTTCTGGAGCAGTTGACGCCCCGCGGGGGTGAGAATGGATTCGGGATGGAACTGCACGCCCCAGAGCGGCGCGCTCCGGTGCCGCAGTCCCATGACCTCCTGGTCGTCGGAGCGAGCGGTCACCTCAAGCTCACTCGGGAGCGGCTCGTCGGCGACCAGCGAGTGATAGCGGGTGGCCTCGAAGGGATTTTCCAGCCCCGCGAACAGTTCCTCGCCATTATGGCGCACGGAGGAGGTCTTGCCGTGGACCAGGTGGTGCGCGCGCCGGATCCGGCCGCCGAGCGCCTGAACCACGGATTGGTGGCCGAGGCACACCCCCAGGATGGGGGTTTCGCCGGCGAGTTCCCGTACGAGGTCCACCGAGATGCCCGCTTTTTCGGGGGAACAGGGACCCGGGGAGATGACCACCCGCTCGGGCTTCCGTTCCCGGACCTCCCCCGGAGTCAGCGCATCGTTGCGAAACACCTCGGGCCGCGCCCCCAGTTCGCCCAGCAGTTGTACCAAGTTGAAAGTAAAGGAGTCGTAGTTATCGAGGACGAAAGTCATGACGGATCGTCCTGCACCCGTTCGCGGCGCGTAGCGCCGCGGGGGTGGGGTGTGGGGAGGGGTTTCCCCTCCCCGCGAGAAAACGATGGGGCGCATCGCGGAGCGAAGCGCCCCATCGGCCCGGGGGGAAAGCGCCCCGCACTCCGACCACGTGGCAGCCTCGGTGTGTTCCCTGCGCGGCGTCCGGTGCGGGGCGGTTTCCGCTCGGGCTTGAAGTCGAGGACGAAGGTCATGGAGGCCGTCAGTCCAGGCCTTCGTGGGCCATGCGGAGGGCGGCGAGCACGGCGTCCGCCTTCCGGCAGCTCTCGTCGTACTCGGCGGCGGGATCGGAGTCCGCCACCACGCCGCCCCCGGCCTGGAAGTAGCCGACGCCGTCCTTGGCGATCAGGGTGCGGATCGCGATGGCGGTGTCGGAAGCGCCGCTGTACGAGAAGTAGCCCACCGCGCCGCCGTAGATGCCGCGGCGTTCCGTTTCCAGTTCGTCAATGATCTCCATGGCGCGGATCTTGGGGGCGCCGGAGAGCGTTCCGGCCGGGAAGGTGGCGCGGAGCGCGTCGAAGGCGTCCAGCTCGGCGCCGAGCTGTCCCCGCACCCGGGACACGATGTGCATCACGTGCGAGTACCGCTCGATGCTCATGAAGTCCTCGACTTCGACTTGGCCGTAGCCGGCCACCCGCCCGACGTCGTTGCGGGCCAGGTCCACGAGCATCACGTGCTCGGCGCGCTCCTTCTCGTCGGCGAGCAGTTCGGCCCCGAGCGCCGCGTCTTCCTCGGGGGTACGGCCGCGAGGCCGGGTGCCCGCGATCGGACGGGTCTCGATCACCCCGTCCTCGGTCCGGGTCATCATCTCGGGCGACGCGCCGGCCACCACCAGCCCGTCGAAGTCGATGTAGTACATGTAGGGCGAGGGGTTCACCACCCGGAGCGCCCGGTAGAAGTCGAAGGGGTGGACGGTGAGCGGCGTCTCGAAGCGCTGGGAGGGCACGACCTGGATGATGTCCCCGGCGGCCACGTAGTCCTTGGCCCGGCGCACCATTTCGAGGTAGCGGTCCCGGCTCGTGTTGGAAGCCGGTTCGGGGAACGGCCCCGCGTCGCCTCCGGGCAGTCCCAGCCGATAGGGAAGCGGGGCGCGGATCTCCCGCACCGTCGCCTCGATCTGCGCCTCGGCGGCGTCGTAGGCCTGGTCGGCGAGGCTCGGGTCCGGAACGCTGGCGTTCGCCACCACCTGGATCACGTTGCGGGCGCGGTCGAAGCCGAGCACGCTGTCGGTCAGCAGGAACATGGCGTCGGGAATGCCGAGCGAATCGTCCACGCTGTCCGGGAGGCGCTCGAAACGCCGTACCGCGTCGTAGGACAGATAGCCGACGAAGCCGCCGTGGAAGGGCGGCAGGCCCTCGACGTGCGCCGGGCGCACCTCGGCGAGCATGTCCCGCAGGGCCGACAGGGGGTCGGCGCTATCGCTGGTCTCGACGCGGCCGTCCTGCAGGTAACGGCGCCGGACCTCGTCGCCGCGGCTCTCGACGATGAGGCGCGGCTTCGACCCCAGGAACGAATACCTCGCCACGCTCTCGCCGCCCTCGACCGACTCCATCAGGAACGCCGGACCGCGATTCCCCACCCGGAGGAACGTGGAGACCGGGGTATCGCAGTCGGCGAGGATGTCCCGCCGGACGGGGATCAGGTTCGACTGCCGAGCGAGCGCGCGGAAGTCGGAGCGGGAAGGAAGCAGCAAGGGTCCACCACGGATGGCGGGGCCATCTTAGTCGGGCGGCCGGCCGTTTCCGGCCGTGCGGGTCAAGCTGGCCGCACCGCCCGCGGGCCGTCAGGTCCGGGCGGAGGCGAGGGCGTCCACCCGGACCGCCACCACGTCGGTGTCGTGGTACTGCTGGTGCCGCACCGACGAGGCGTAGTGGCGGAGCAGCCGCAGCGGCAGCTCCTCTTCGCTCGGGGTGCCGGCGGCCCCTTCGGTCAGCATCGCCATCCGGTCCTCGAGATTCGCGTCCTCCATCGCCGCGATGAACTCGAGTTCCGCGCGGCCGGCGTCTCCTTCGGCGATGAGGAGCAGCCGTCGTTCCCCCCGCGCCTCCCCGGCGTCCCGGAGCAGCACGTGGAGGGTCTCCTCGCCGACGGCCCGGAGCTGGCGCACGGTGCGTTCGTCCCAGCGACGGTCGGCGGCGAGTCGCGAGAGGACCGCGTCCACCTCGGCGAAGGCGTCCTCGTTGAGGGCGGTCCGGAGCCGCAGGCGGCGCTTTCGTCCGAACTCGGCGACCAGGTTCAGGAACACCACCATGAAGCCGCCCACGGTCATGCCGTTTCCGAGCAGGTCGCTCCACGACCCCTGGAAGTATTCGGGGAAGATCCAGCCGAACTTGAACGCGACGCCGATCCAGAAAGCCAGTCCGACCACGAGGCTCCGGCGGGAGTCGAGGCCGTCCTGGAGGATGATCCTGACGCCCAGGACGAAGAGCAGGGCGACCAGGATCAGGTAGTACGCGGCGACCGTCGGTCCGGGAATCGCGATGATCGCGGCCACGAACTTCGGCAGCACGGCGAACAGCGCGAAGAGGACGCCCACGGCGATTCCCACCGAACGGGCGGCGATGCCGGTCAGCTCGGCGACCGCGACGCTGTTCCCGTAGGTGGTGTTCGGCACCGTGCCGGCGACGCCCGCCAGCAGGTTGCCGACTCCGTCGGCGTTCAGGGCGCCCTGGATGGACCGGAAATCGATCGCCCGCGGTTTCCTCCAGGAGACCCGCTGGATCGCGATTGCGTCGCCGAGGGTGTCCATGGCCCCGACGAGCGTCACGAGCACGAAGGCGGGAAGCAGCGCCCAGAACGTGGGGCCGAAGCTGAGATCGAGCCCCGGATACGCGAACGCCGGAAGCCCCACCCACGCAGCGGCCGCGATCCCCGAGGTGTCGTAGATGCCGAAAACCACGCCGCCCACCACGCATCCCGCGACGATGCCGACGGCCGGCGCCCACACCCGCCAGGCGCCGAAGGAACGGAGCGCAATACCGGCCGTGACCAGCAGGGTTACGGCGGCGACAACCGGGGCCGCGGCGGCCGAGGCGCCATCCGGTACGTCGGTGAGCTTGCGAATGATCAGCGGGGCCACGTCCACCGGGATGAGCATCAGCACGGTCCCCGCGACCGTCGGCGTGAAGATGCGCCGCAGGAGAGACATCTTGGCCGCCAGCGCGAACTGGAACAGGGCCGCGACGATGATCAGGGTCCCGAGGAGTCCGGGGCCGCCCCGTTCGAGCGCGGAGACGCAGATGGCCAGGAACGCCGAAGAGGTGCCCATGACCAGGATGTACCCCGCCCCGATGCGTCCCACCCGCCGGGCCTGGATCGCGGTGGTGATGCCGCTGATCAGCAGCGCCGCGCAGACGGCCCAGGAGAGATAGGCGTCGCTGCCCCCGGCGATGCTGATCATGATGGTCGGCGCCAGCACCACGCTGGCCACCGAGATCAGCGCGTACTGGAGCCCGAGCCCGATGGTGATCGGCAGCGGGGGCCGGTCGTCGGCTTCGTAGCGAACGTGCTGCTCGGCGGGAGCCGCACCCGAATCCATACTCACGCGTGGTCCGTATCGAGTGTACCGGGACGCGCCGGACGCCCAGGCTCCTAAACTTCGGGACATGGACCTCGACGCGCTGCGCGCCGCCCTCGAAGCGGTGGACGGGGAAATCCTCGACGCCTGGGCGCGGCGGGACGCGATCACGACCGCCATCGGCCGGCTGAAACAGTCCGCCGGGCAGGCGATCCACGATCCCGAACAGGAGGCGCGCGTCGTGGAGCGGGCCCGCGCCCAGGCCGCCAGGAGGGGCATCCCCGGAGACCTTGCCGCCGACCTCGTGGGTCTGCTCATGCACTCCGCGCTCGCCCGGCAGGAAGACGTCCGGGTGCGGGCGGAGGGGCGGGGGGCCGGCCGGCCCGCACTGGTCGTCGGGGGCGGCGGGAACATGGGCCGCTGGTTCTGCCGGTTCCTCACCGCCCAGGGCTACGAGGTCCGGGTGGCCGACCCCGCCGGAGGGCCGCCGGGCGTTGCCGCCGCCGCGGACTGGCGGGAGACCCCGGACGAGTTCGCGCTGACCGTGGTGGCGGCGCCGCTCCACATCAGCGCCGGCATGCTGGAGGGGATCGCCGCGGAGCGGCGGCGGGGCCTGATCTTCGATATCGGGTCGGTCAAGGCGCCGCTCGCGCCTGGACTTCGGGCGCTGGCCGAGAGCGGCTGCCGGGTCGCCTCGGTGCACCCCATGTTCGGGCCCGACGCCCACGTGCTCCACGGCTGCCACGTGCTGGTCATGGACGTGGGCCACCCTGAGGCCGCCGAGGAAGCGGCGGCCGTGTTCGGCGGCACGATGGCGGAGATCCTGCGAATGCCCCTGGCGGAGCACGATCCCCTGATCGCCTACGTGCTGGGGCTCTCCCACGCGCTCAACCTGGCCTTTCTGACCGCGCTTCAGGAGAGCGGAGAGCAGGCGCCCCGCCTCGCCCGCCTGTCGAGCGTGACGTTCGACCGGCAGTTGCGGGTGGCGGCGGCGGTGGCGCGGGAGAACCCGCACCTCTACTACGAGATCCAGCAGCGGAACCCGCACGGGCCGGCGGCCATCCATAGCCTTGCCGCCGCCGTTTCCCGCCTCGCGGCCGTGATCCACGACGACGACGAGGAGGCCTTCGTCCGGCTCATGCAGGCTGGCCGGCGCTACGTCTCGGGCCGCGGTTAGCCGTTTTTCCCTCCGCCTCAGAGCCTTGGTGGAGTCCGTGTGCGCGCCTTGAAGCTGGGTGGGTTCGCGCCGTGCGCGGCGCGGAGCGCCGCGGTGCCGGTCTGGAGACCGGCGTTCCCTACGACCTGCCGAGCAGGTCCCGGAGCGTGCTGATCGCGCGCACCGCCTCCGCCCCGGAGGCGAACGCTCGCGGCTGGAACGCGCCCGCGTCCGAGACCCGCAGCAGACCGAGTTGCGCCGCGACCGCGACCGCTTCCCGGTAACGGTGGTCGGGGGGCACGTCGCTCAGGTCGAGCCGCGCGGAGTCTTCCGCGGCGGCCCGGAGAGCCGCCGGGTCGAACTTCCCGAACACCGCCGCCAGTGATTCCGCGAGTTCGGCGCGGGTCACGAGGGCCTGCGGTTTGAAGGTGTGGTCGGGGAACAGGCGGAGATAGCCCGCGCCGACCGCCGTCTGGATCAGGCTCGCCGCCCAGCTCCGTTCGAGATCAATGGCGATCACCGGGTCCGTGTTGCGGTCGTCGTCCGGTTCTCCGATCTCGGCCGCGAGCAGCGCGGCGAGCTGTTCGCGGGTGACGCGCTCCGCTTCCCGGATCGTGGCGTAACGCTCCGAGAGTCTCGCGACCTCGAGGCGGCGCTCCAGCCCGGCGGCCCGGTCCACGAGGTCCGCGAAGCCGTGCAGCGCGGGGTCCCGCAGGATCCCGTCGAGACGCGTCAGGCTCTCGGTGAAGCGGCGCCCGTCGGCCAGCAACTCGGCGGCGGCCAACCCGGAGAGCAGCGCCTGGCGCCGGTTCGCCGCCGGGTTCGCGGCGACGGTCTCGAACCAATGGCGCGCGCTCGCCCGGTCTCCGGCGGCGAGGGCCGCCTCGGCCGCTTCGAGGAACAGGTCCGCCGAGTCGGGCATCGCTTCCAGCGCCGCCCGGTACGCCTCCGCGACCGACGGACCCGATTCGCCGGCGCGCGCCCGTTCCCGGGCGAGCGAGAGCCGGTTCTCCGCCACCTCGAGCGCGAGTCCCGGCAACCGCTCCGACACCACGGAAGCGTCCGGATCGAGCTCCGACAGGCGCTTCAGTTTGGTGAAGAGCAGTTCCTGGTCCTCGATGTCCAGAACCAGGAGCAGGTCCCCGAGCGACGCCAGGACGTCGTCGGGCGCCGCCGCGAGAGCCCGCTCGAAGAGTTCCCCGGCCCCCGGCCGGTCTCCGCTCCGGAGGGCGAGGAAGCCGGCCGCCGCGAGGACCCCGGGATCGCCGGAGGCGAGGGTCCGGAGCGGCGCGAGCCGCAGGTCGGCTTCGCCGAGGCGTCCCGCCACGATGAGCGCCCAGCTCTCCCCCAGATCCCGCGCCGCTCCCTCGGTCAGATCCGGGCCCGGAACCGGCGCCCGGTCCTCCACGTACGCCCATTCGTCCAGGGGAACCAACGGGATCTCGGGTGGAGGCGTGCTGGCGCAGCCCGCGCCCAGGCACAGCGAGCCGATCCAGCGCGCGGCGCGACCGAGCGCCCGGCCCCCGGATTTGGCTACCCGCAACACGCCGCCGAGTCTATCCATCCGGTGGCTCGGCGGGCACCCCCGAGCGGCGCTCTCGGGGACAAAACTAGAATGCGCCGATGCGCTTCCTCCTCCTTTCCCTCGTTCTCCTCGTCGGGGCTCCGGCCCCGGCCGCCGCCCAGGCGCAGGATGCCGAACGGCGCATCCTCGAACACGTCCGGGACACGCTGCAACCCGGCGAGCGGCTGCTGCTGTCGGCGCTCGTGGAGCGGTTCCAGGCCCCCGACGAACAGCGGGCGCTCGGGCGGCTCAACGACGTCTTCTTCCGCACCCCGCTCTTCATCCTCGAGTTCGAGGGCCGCGAGGGACGGCTGCCGACCCTGTCGGAGATCTCGGGGCAGTTCTCGCTCTACGGCGAGGAGGCGGCCGACATCGTGCTGCGGATCATGGAATCCGACCCGCGGGTCCCCAGGTTCCTGGTCCGCGACGATGACGGGAACCTGGTGTCCATCAACGAGGAGATGATCCGCGCCGACGAGCGGTTCGCGGTCGCCGTGGACCGGAGCCTCACCGGCTGGGAGGGCCGCACGCTTCCGGAGGTCGCCGGAGAGCGGCTTCTCGGCGGGGACGCGGCGCTCGCCGACCTGATGGACGACGCGACCCTCGTCTACGTGTGGTTCACGAACTGCCCGCCCTGCGTCCAGATCGCGCCGGTGCTGCAGGCGCTCCACCAGGACCTCGGCGACCAGGGGCTCACCATCGTCGGCCTGAACGCCGACCGGGTCCTGAAGTTGCCCTATACCGACGACGACCGCGCCGCGCACCAGGAGAAAGGCGGGGTGACCTTCGAGAACCTCCACCTCACCGAAGAGGATCGGGCGGAGCTCGGGAACGTCAACATCTTCCCGACCCTGTTCCTCGCGGGACGCGACGGGACCATCGTCCGCCACTTCGTGAACTTCCAGGAGCGGGAGACGCTCGAGCCCGCCATCCGCGAACTGCTGCCGTAGGGGGCTGGCCACCTGGCGCCACGGGCTGGGAGCGCCGGTCTTCAGACCGGCACGCGCCGCGCGATAGCGCGGCGCACGGCACGACGCCGAGCGGCGTGGTGGCGCTCTCCTCTCGATTCATCATCACACACAGCGACACGACATCCGCGGGCCTTCGGCCCGCTGTGCCGCTCTGAAGAGCGGCGCTCCCAGCCGTTCCCGTTGTTCTCATGCCGGCGGAGTGACCCGGAAAACCCGATTACGGTTTGGTACCGGTGCTCACGAACAAGAAGCGATCAGTGATCTTGACAAGAAATCACTCATATCTTATACTTTGGGCTGGCTAAGGGAAAAGCCATTCTGGTCCGCTTGGCCTGTCTGTCGAGGAGAGATGTCATGACAGTCACCGCCGTGTTGAGCGCAAAGGAAATCGCCGCCATCGGTGCAATCGTCATCGTTGGCATGGTGGCCCTTGTCGGGATCGGGCGGGCCACCCAATCCAACCCAACAGGAGATCTGAAGCAGAATGAGCAAGATCATCGGTATTGATCTGGGGACGACCAACTCGGTGGTCGCCGTGATGGAGGGCGGACAGCCCACCATCATCCCGAACGCCGAGGGCGGCCGCACGACCGCGTCGGTCGTCGGCGTTTCGAAGTCCGGCGAGCGCCTGGTCGGCGAGGTCGCGAAGCGGCAGGCGATCACCAACGCCGCGAACACGGTGTTCTCCATCAAGCGGTTCATGGGCCGCCGCTACGACGAGGCCGCCGACGAGCGGGAGTCCGCCCCGTACCAGGTCCTCCGGAAGGACGACGGCGGCATCGAGGCGCTGCTCGGCGACAACAAGTACACGCCGCCACAGATCTCGGCGATGGTGCTCCAGAAGATGAAGGCCTCGGCCGAGGCCCACCTCGGCGGGAGCGTCGAGCGGGCGGTCATCACCGTCCCCGCCTATTTCAACGACTCGCAGCGTCAGGCCACCAAGGACGCCGGCGAGATCGCCGGACTGGAGGTGGTGCGGATCGTCAACGAGCCGACCGCCGCCGCGCTCGCCTACGGGCTCGACAAGCAGAAGAGCGAGAAGATCGCGGTCTACGACTTCGGCGGCGGGACCTTCGACATCTCGATCCTCGAGGTCGGCGAGGGGGTGGTCGAGGTCCGTTCCACGAACGGAGACACCTATCTCGGCGGCGACGATCTCGACAAGCGGGTGATGGACTGGATCGTCGCCGAGTTCCGGAAGTCCGACGGGATTGACCTGTCGAAAGACCGGATGGCGCTGCAGCGTCTCAAGGACGCCGCCGAAAAGGCCAAGATCGAGCTCTCGACCACCCACGAGACCGAGATCAACCTCCCCTTCATCACCGCCGACGCCTCCGGGCCGAAACACCTGGCGCTCACCCTGTCGCGGGCGCGGCTCGACGCGCTGATCGGAGACCTGCTCGAACGCACCCGCAAGCCCTGCCTCCAGGCGCTGGAGGACGCCGGGCTCGCGGAAGGCGGCATTGACGAGGTCGTGCTGGTGGGCGGCTCGACCCGGATCCCCCGGGTCCAGGAACTCGCCAAGGAGATCTTCGGGGCGGAACCGCACCAGGGCGTGAACCCGGACGAAGTGGTCGCGCTCGGCGCCGCGATCCAGGCCGGCGTGCTCGGCGGCGACGTCAAGGACCTGCTGCTGCTGGACGTGACGCCGCTGTCCCTCGGGATCGAGACGCTGGGCGGGGTCTTCACCTCGCTCATCAAGCGCAACACCACGATTCCGCACCGGGCGAGCGACGTCTTCTCCACCGCGAGCGACAACCAGACGCAGGTCGAGGTGCACGTCCTCCAGGGCGAGCGCTCCATGGCCGCCGACAACCGCACCCTCGGGAAGTTCAACCTGGTCGGCATCCCGCCGGCCCCCCGCGGGGTGCCGCAGATCGAGGTGGCCTTCGACATTGATGCGAACGGCATCGTCAACGTCTCGGCGAAGGACCGGGCCACCGGCCGCGAACAGGCGATCACCATCACCGCCTCGAGCGGGCTCTCGAAGGACGAGATCGAGACCATGAAGGCGGAGGCCGCCTCCAACGAGGAGGCCGACAAGACGCGGAAGGAAGAGGTCGAGTTCCGCAACGAGACGGATTCCCTCGCGCACCAGGTCGAGAAGACCCTGAACGAGAACCGCGACAAGATCGAGAGTTCGGACGCCGAGGAGATCGAAAAGGCGCTGGCGACGGTGCGCGCCGCGCTCGCCGACGGCGACATGGAACGGATCCGGGCGGGGCGTTCCGAAGTGGAGAAGGCGAGCCACCGGCTGGCGGAGGTCATGTACAAGAAGACCTCCGAGACCGACGGCGCCGCCGGGGCCCAGGATCCGGCCGCCCCGCCGCCCCCTCCGCCGCCGGGCGGAGGCAAGCGCAAGGGCAACGGCGCGGCGGACGACATCATTGACGCGGAGGTCGTGGGCGACAACTGACGCGATCGCCAACGCCTGCCTCCCGGCGCGAAATGCCCCCGCCCGCCGATTACTACGCGGTCCTGGGGGTCGGGCGCGACGCGGACGTCCCGCGCATCCGGCAGGCGTACCGGCGGCTCGCCCGGCGCCTCCACCCCGACCTGAACCCCAACGACCGCGTCGTCGAGGAGCGGTTCCGGCAGATCCAGCGGGCCTTCGAGATCCTGGGTGATCCCGACCGCCGCGCCGAGTACGACCGGCACGGCGGGGCGGAGCCGGCCCCCGCGCGGGTCCAGCGGGTGCACTACGGGTTCGCCGGGTTCGACTTCGGCGAGGCGCCCGCGAAGGAGGAGTGGGCGCTCCACGAGATCTTCGGCGGATCCGAGGGTTCCGAGTCCGGATCCGCCGAGGCCGATCCCGACATCCACGCCCGCGAACGGATCTCCTTCGTCGAGTCGCTGGAGGGCAAACAGGTCCGGCTGCGCGTGAACCGCCGGGAGATCTGCGGCCCCTGCGGGGGACGGGGAGAACGCCCGGTCGGGGAAACGGCGCCCCAGGGAATCGAGTGCACCGCCTGCGGCGGCGCCGGCCGCCGGCTCCGGCGCTACGGGCACATGGTGTTCGCCCGTCCGTGCCGGCGCTGCGGCGGGCAGGGGACGCTGTTCCACACCGCCTGTTCCTCCTGCGGGGGGCGCGGCAACCGGGTCCGGTCGGTCCGGGTGGTCGCGCGGGTGCCCGCCGGGGTCTCCGACGGAGCGACGGTGGTCGTGGACGGTCAGGGGCACGAGCGGCTCCCGGGCGAGCCGGTCGGAAACCTCCGGCTGCACGTCGAGGTCGCTCCCCATCCGGTCCTCGAGCGCCGGGGCGACAACCTCGTCTGTCCCCTGCCGCTGACGCTCGCGGAAGCCACGCTCGGGGGACGCGTCGAGGTTCCCACGCTTGCCGGGAACGTCGCGGTGCGGCTGCCGCCCGGAGTCCAGCCGGGCACCCGGCTGCGGCTCGCCGGGCGCGGCGTCCCCTCGATCCGCGGGGACGGCCGCGGCGACCTCTTCCTCGAGGTACGGATCCACATCCCGGAGATCCGGGACGACCGGTCGCGGGACCTGGTCCGCGAGCTGGAGGAGCGTTACCCGGAGTCGCCTCGCGACGCCCTCCGTGAGAAGCTTCGCCAATAGCAGCCCGTGGAAAAAGCACCCCGCACCGTTTCCGAAGGGATCGGCGCACCGACTCTGTCACTGTTCGCGGGTGCGGGGTGCTTTCCCCACGGGTTGATGGCGCGCGGCGCTGCGCGCTGCGCGCCATCGTTTTTCGTGGGGAGGGGAAACCCCTCCCCACACCTCTCCCCCGCGGCGCTGCGCGCCGCGAAGGGGCGGTGGCAGACTTTCTCCACCCAGCAGCCTGTGGACAAAGTCACGCGGCATTCCCGAGCCAAGAGGGATAGGAGCCGGGTGAACCCGTCCCCTGTCCCTCTCGCTCCGGGGTCTGCGCGGGGCTCACGCCCCGCTAACGACGCGAACGCCGATGCATCCCGCCCGAACCGCGCCTCTACGAGGCGCTCTGCGTTGCGTTTCGGTCGGAATACACTCGGTATTCCTCTCTCACGCGCCTTGTCAGCCGGGCGCCTCGACGTTCTCGGTGCTCACGTCACTGTATCCACAGGCTGCTAGCAGCCGGTCCCGACAATGAGCGCCGAGCGCCGGAAGGGCGTCTACATGATCAGCGCGGTGGCCGAGCTGTTCGGCATCCACCCGCAGACGTTGCGGCTCTATGAGCGCGAGGGCCTGCTCCGGCCGTCGCGCACCGAAGGGAATACCCGCGTCTATACCGACGAGGACCTCGAACAGTTGCAGACCATCCTCAACCTCCGGGAACTCGGGGTGAATCTCGCCGGCGTGGACATCATCCTGAACATGCGCGCGAAGATGCAGCGGATGCAGGAGGAGATCACCCAGTTCACCGATTTCGTGCACCGGGAGCTGTCGCGGGAGGACAACGCGTTGAGCGAGCGCGCCAGGAACGCGCTGGTCCGGCTGCCGCGGAAGGACATCGTCCCCGCCGGTCCGGGTGCGGACGCGGGACCGGCGGGCGACGCGGCGCCGTCCCGTCCCCGAAGTTCGTAGGAAACGGTTCTTGCCGGCAGTGCAGACCTGTCCCGACTGCGGTGACACGGGGTGGAAGGCGACCGCCCGGCCGGACGGGTCGCCCGCGGTGGCGGCCTGCGGGTGCCGGGACGCGGCGCAGGCTCCGGTCCGTCTCGAGGACATCGGGGTCCCGCCCCGTTTTTCCGAGCGGGCGCGGTTCGACTACTTCTTCAAGGTGTCTCCCGCCCTCGAGCGTGCCCGGCAGACCGTTTACAAGTGGGCCGACGCGTATCCGGACGTCAAGTCGGGACTGCTGCTCACCGGGCCGGCCGGAGTGGGCAAGACCCACCTCGCCGTATCCCTGCTCCGCCACATCCTCCTCGAGCGGGGATTCCCGGTCCGCGCGCGCTTCGAATACGTGCCGCGGCTGCTGCGGGACGTGCAGCGGGTGTGGAACGACCCCCTGCTGATTGACGAACGCCGGTTGGCGGACGTCACGCGCGCCGAGATCGTGGTCCTCGACCAGCTCGGGGCGGACACCGGCTGGGACAAGCGGGTGCAGGAGCGGCTCCTCTACATCCTGAACCGGTGCCTCCTTGGCGAGTGCGTCCTGATCTGCACCACGACGTTCCCGTTGCAGGCGGCCGAGCAGGCGACCCTCGCCGACCAGATCACGGCGCGCGGGGTGTCGCTGCTGCACGAGGCCTGCCGGGTGATTCCCATGCCGGGCGAGGACTATCGCGATAAGGTCATCAATCCCGGGCTGAGCGTCTAGCCGCCCGATGCACCATCGAAGGAGATTTCAGGTCATGCGCACCCTTCTCACCGCACTCATCCTTTCCGTCGGGATGCCGGTTCTGGGACTCGCCCAGAGCCCGGACCCCGACAAACCGCGTCCGATCCCGATCCGGGACAGCGTCTTCATTGAGGACCTCACCTGGATGGAAGTGCGCGACCTGATCGCGGACGGCAGGAACACCGCGATCGTGGCGAGCGGCGGCGTCGAGCAGAACGGTCCCTACCTGGTCACCGGCAAGCACAACGTGCTGCTCCGGGGTGTGACCGAGGCGATCGCCCGAGATCTCGGGAACGCGCTGGTGGCCCCGATTCTCAAGCTGGTGCCCGAGGGCGACTTCGATCCGCCCACGGGCCATATGCGCTATCCGGGGACGGTGGGGCTCAGCGAGGAGACGTTCCGGGCGGTGCTCCGGGACGTGGCCTCGAGCCTCCGGGCCAGCGGCTTCGACCACATCATCTTCCTCGGTGACAGCGGCGGCAACCAGGCCGGAATGCAGGCGGTGGCCGAGGAGATGCACGCCAAGTGGAACGGATCTCCCGGCGTTCACTTCATTCCCGAGTTCTACGACGTGATGGGTCTCCGGACCTGGCTCGCCGACAACGGCATCAACGAGGAGCCGGAGGGCATCCACGACGAGTTCGCGATGGCGGCGATGATGGCGGCGGTGGACCCGAACTCCATCCGCCCGTCGGAGCGGCGCCAGGCCGGCCTCTTCCGGATCAACGGCGTGGATCTCGATCCGCTGGACGAGACCGTCGCCTGGGGCCTTCGTCTCTTCCGGCACCGCTCCGAGGTGACGGTCAAGGCCATCAAGGCCGCCATCGCGTCCCACTCCACGAACTAGGCGGCCCCGGCTCGGAGCGCCGGCCCTGCCGGCGCCCGCCGCGCGAGAGCGCAGCGGGACCGCGCCACGCACTACATCGTCGGGGTTCTGCGAATCGCGGCCCAGCCCGGATCCGGGTCGCCGGCCATTACCTTCCGGATTGCGGCGCCGGCGGGTCCGGCCGTGCCCCAGCGGTCCGCAATCTCGGGCGTCCGTTTCCACACCGTGGGTTCGTGGGTTGCCTCGTCGGCGATGTGCTCCATGTCGCTCGTGTACTCGCACACGTAGCCGGCGGGATCCCTGAAGTAGCAGAAGATGTTGTTGCCCGGCCCGTGACGCCCGGGCCCCCAGTCGGGCTCGTGCCCGCGGGCGCGCAGGTTGGCGAGACCGGTCATCACGCCGTCCACGTTCGCCATCACGTACGCCACGTGGTTGACCGAGGCGTACGGCGCGCGATGGAAGGCGAGGACGTGGTGTTTCCGACCGCAGCGCAGGAACGCCATCCGGTCCTCGATCCAGTCCGAGACCCGGAACCCCAGGACCTCGGTGTAGAACGCGACGATCCGATCGAACCGGGCGGTGTTCAGGACCACGTGGCAGAGTCGGCGCGGCTCGACGCGGCCGGCGGACCAGCCGTTCGGGTGTTCGGCGACGCCCGCCGACAGCTCGATGCAGCGGTTCTCTGGGTCGAGCAGGCGGAGGCCGTAACCGCCGCCCGGCGCCTCGAGGTCGTGGGGCGGCGCCACGATGGGGACGCCGCGCTGTTCGAGTTCGGCTGCCGCCGCAGCGATGGCCCCGCGGCCGTCCACGCGGAAGGCGAGATGGTGCAGCCCGCGCCGGCCGGCCGGGTGCAGGCTGAGAATGTGGTGCTCGGACGACGATCCGCGGAAATACCGCGCGTGACGGTCTTCCCCGGCCGATTGCAGTCCCCAGGTCCGGAGGTAGAACCCGGCCTGCGCCGCAATCGCGGGCGACAGCAGCGCCACTTGGCGGATGTCCCGGATCTTCATCGGCAGGAAACCCCGTGCATCAGGCGTCTCTCCTCCGGGTCAGCTCGATCCTCAGGTCCCGCCGGATATAGACCTCGAAGAACTCGCGCAGCCAGACCTCCTCGGCGAGCGTGAACCGGTCGGTCAGTTCCTGCGCGGGCCGTTCCGTGAGATAGACGATACGCCACCGGTTGAGCGGCCGCGATTCGTCGCCGCCGGCCGCGTGCTCGACGTGGAAGAGCGGCTGTCCGCCGCCGGCCCGCAGCCGGTTCCCGTCCTCGTCGAGGAGTTCCGAGGCTCCGATGAAGGTGGCGCTCTGCCGCGCGGGGTTCAGGAAGACCTGCTCGAGGACCAGCCCCCGCCGTGACGGCTCCAGCCACCGGCGCTGCTCGGAACATCGCGCGAACGACTCGGCGCCGCCGTCCGCCGTCCGCCGGCCCCAGTGGCGGGCGCTGCCCGCCGTCACGACGGACGGAATGTAGAGGTCGGGCCGGAACGCCTTCTTCACCTCCATGTCCCACATCATGGTCCGGGTGAAGGTGAGCGGTTCGGTCGTTCGGTAGCGCTCGGCGAGCACCCGGTTGACGTCCACCGGAGGCAACTCGATGCGGGTGTTGCCCCGATCGGTCCAGGCCCGCTCGAACTCCGCTTCATGATCCAGCGAAGCGGCCGGCGTCGCCGCCGCCCGCTCGGGTGGTGACGCGGTCGTTCCCGGCGCCGCCGCCCTGCGTCGCGTCCGCACGTGGCCCCCCATCCCGCTCGTCACCCCGCGGCGAACGCCTGAAGCGCCGGCACCAGGACCATGCTCAGGGCGATCACCACGATCGAGGTCAGGACGGTGGCCACGAGACCGACCCGGAACAACGTCCCGAATCCGACCGCGCCGAAGGAGAAGGTGGCGGCCACCGCCGGGCTGGACCAGGGCAGGGCCACCCCCTGGGCGGTGCCCGCGATGATCCGCGCGAGGATCGCCGGGTTGTAGCCGAGAGCCTCCGCCATCGGGAAGAGCATGGTCGAAACCATCATGGTGGTCGCCGTACCGCTGGCCAGTTGCGTCAGCAGCGGGGTGGCCAGCCCCGCCACCCAGGGCAGGGCCGCCGCCGTAACGTGGCCCGTGAGGATGCCGACCAGCCAGTCCAGCATGCCCAGGCTCGCGAGCACCCCGGCGAGCGCCGTCCCGCCGAGCACCAGGAACAGCAGGTTCCATCCGACGCCGCGCTGAAAGTCGTCGGCTTCCAGAGTCATCGCGCCGCGCTTCGCGTCGGCCGGCAGCACGAAGAGCAGCACCATCGCCACGGGCGGCACGAACCAGATGTCGAGAAACCCGACGGTGACGACCGTGGGCAGGGTCCACAGGACCAGCATCAGGATCAGCACCGCCAGGACGTTCCTTTCGCCCCGGCTCATGGGACCGAGTTGCTCGCGTTCGCGGCGGAAGCGTTCGCGCGCGCCGGCGATGGCATGGATTTCGGGCCGCAGCATGAACTTCAGGATCCAGTAGCAGACCGGGAAGTGGGCCGCCGTCAGGAATACGCCGCTCAGCGTCCACTGCGCGAAGCTGACGCTGTAGCCGGTCAACTGTTCGAGCAGCGAGAGGGCGAGCGCGTTGAAGACGATGCCGGCCGGCGTCGCCAGCCCGCCGGCGGCGGCGCCGTAGAGGACCGCCAGGGTCGCCGCCGCGGCCATCCGGTCCGCGCCGGGCGCCAGGGAGCGGATCAGGGACAGGACGATGGGCGTCATCGTCACGATGACCGCCAGGTCGCTGACCGCCGCGGACATCACCGCGGACACCACCAGGATCGCGAAGATCAGGCCGGCGCCGGATCGCGCCACTCCCGGCAGGGCGAGCGCGGCCAGGGCGATTCGCCGCGCCAGGCCGTGTTTCCGGAACGCGTGCCCGAACAGCATGATGCCCATCAGATAGGGGAAGATGGGCTGGCCGTAACGGGCGGCGACCTCGGAGAAGGGCATCGCGCCAAGCGGGAGCAGGACGAGCGGCAGGAAGCTGGCGACCGCCCAGGGCACGGGCCGGGTGACCCACCACGCCACCGTCCACGCGCTGCAACCGAGAGCGAAGTGCGCCTCGGGAGCGAGGCCGGTCAGGGGTGCGGCGTGGACGAGCGCGAACGCCGCCGGCCCCGCCAGCAGGCGCCAGCCGAACCCTCGCCGGCCGGTCGGCGCCTCACCGGCCCCCATCGCTGGCCTCCGGGACGTCCACCCGGACGGTGACGATTTCCGAGTCGTGGAACTGCTCGTGGCGAACCGAGGTCGCGAGGTGGCGCAACAGTCGCAGCGAGACTTCCTGCTCCGCGCGTACCGGGTCGGGCCGGTCGGTCAACAGGCCGATCCGGTCCTCGACGTTCTCCTCACCGGCCGCGGCGATGAACTCGAGGACCGCACCCCCGCTCTCCTTGCGCGCCCTGAGCAGCAGGCGCCGCCGCTCGGGTCTTTCGGGGTCCCGTTCCTCCCCGGTCAGCGTCAGCAACGTCTCCTCGCTGACCGCGTCCAGACGGTCCACCATCGCCGCGCCCCAGCCGTTACGGGCGGTGAACGCGCCGAGGAACTCCCGGATCTTCGGCATCGCGGACAGATCGAGGCCCACCTCGATCCGGCTGCGCCGGGGCGCCGTCGCCTCGAGGAACAGCGTCATGAAGATGGCCACCACGCTGCCGGCCGTGATTCCGTTCCGCAACAGGCCGCCCGCGAACTCCGCGAGAACCTGGGGGAAGATCAGGTCGTTCTGGCAGCCGACCCCGACCCAGAAGGCGACCCCGGCGATCAGCGCCTTGCGGTGATCCATCCCGCCCTGCAGCACCTCCGTCATGCCGCGGACGAAGCTCATCGCCAGCACCACGGTCAGGTAGGCCACCACGACCGCGCTGGGGATCGCCAGGATCAGGGCGAGGACCTTGGGGAGGAACGCCAGCGCGATCAGCGCGCCCCCGGCGGCGATCCCCACCCGGCGGGACGCCACCCCGGTCAGCTCCACCGTCGGGACGCTGATCCCGATGGTCTGGGTCGGCATGATCGCGGTGAAGCCGGACAGCAGCTTGCCGATGCCGTCCGCCGCCACCGCGCCCTCCACCGCCCGGTAGTCCACGGCCCGCTCCCGCCGCCAGGACACGCGCTGGATGGCGACCGCCCCGGTGATCGTCTGGATGGCGCCGATGAGGGCCACGAACCCGAAGGCCGGAAGGAGCTCCACGAACGCCGGCCCGAAGTCGAGCCCGATACCCGGCCAACCTCCCTCCGGCACGCCGACCCAGGGCGCCCGGCCGACGCGGCCCGGATCGTAGAGGCCCAGCGATGCGGCGACCAGGGTGCCGGCGACGATCCCGACGAGCGGCGCCCACAGGCGCAGGGTCGCCCCTCCCTTCAACGAGATGGCGCTGATGATCAGGATCGTCGCCAGTGCGGTGAGCGGCGCGTCCAGCGGCGCCGCGTCGCCCGGCGCCTCGGCCAGGCGGGTGAACACCACCGGCAGCACCGTCGCCGGCACCAGCATGTTGACCGTGCCGACGATGGTCGGCGTGAGCAGCCGCCGGAACAGGGCGAGCCGCAGCGAGATCACCACCGGGACGAGCGACGAGGCGATGACCAGTGTCGCGAGCAGCAGCGGACCCCCTTCGACGAGCGCGGTGACGCAGACCCCGATGTAGGCCCCGGCGGGGCCCATCGCGAGTACGTATCCCGCTCCGATGCGGCCCAGCCGGACCGCCTGCAGCGCCGTGGAGATGCCGCTGACGGCCACCGCGCTGAACACCGCCCACGAGAGGTAGGCGTCCGTGCCGCCGGCGACCCGGATCACGATGGTCGGGATCAGGACGATGCTGGCGAGCCCGAGCACCACGAGCTGCAGCCCGGAACCGAGCGTGAGTGCGGTCGGCGGCCTCTCGTCGGCTTCGTAGCGAACGCCGGCGTCCGGCGGCGCGTTGCGGGCGCTCACGACGCTGCCCGCGGGCGCCGGGCATCACCCCCGGGGCTGACGTTCCGGGTGGCCCGCGACGAGCCCGGCCAAATCGTCCCGTCCTCCACTTCCATGGCTGGCGGTCAGGCTATCCGCGTTTCTTCCCGCCGCCCAGAATCGCGGCGCGAAGCGCCCGCGACTGCTCCGAAAACCAGGTGTCCAGGAACCCTTCCCGCTTCTCGGCGGCCTGGCTCAGGGCCCGCTCCGCGAACCCGGCGCGGAGTTCCCGCTTCGTGTGGGTGTACGCCTCGCGAGGAAGGGCCCCCAGCTCTTCGGCCCGCTCCGCCGCCCGCTCCGCCAGGTTTCCGGGTTCGGCCAGTTCGTGAAGGAAGCCGTTCGCGAGGGCGTCCTCGGGTCCCGTGAGCCGGCCGCGCAGGAGCACCTCCGCGGTCCGCTCCGGCGGAATGGCCGCCCGCAGGACCTCGAAGGCCGCCGCCGGAAAGATGACCCCGAGCTGCACTTCGGAGACGCCAATCCGATAGGCGCCGGTGGCCCCCATCCGGACGTCGCAGGCGGCCGCGAGGATCGCGCCGCCCGCCACCGCGTGGCCGTTCACCGCGGCGACGGTGGGGCAGGGGAAGAGGAAGAGCCGGCGGACGAGCTCGTCGAAGGCTTCGACGAACGCGCCCATCGCGTCGCGGTCCTCCGGCAGTCCCGCGAGATCGAGACCCGCCGAAAAGAAACGGCCCGTTCCGGTCAGGACCAGCGGCCGGCCGCCCGCTTCGGCTTCATCGAGGCTCGCCCCCAGTTCGGCGACCAGCGCCGGGTCGAGGGCGTTCGCCGGCCCGTGGCGCATGGCGGCCACGAGGGCCGACGGCGCGGACGACACGGGCCGGGAAGCCGTACTCGCGGGTTTACTCGAGTCCGGCCAGGACTTCCATCAGCGGTTCGTAGTCCTCACGGATCTGGTAGTCGTAGTTGACGTACTGGAGGACGCCCTCGCGATCGATCACGAAGGTCGCGCGCGAAGCGTAGGTCGCGCCGTTGATCTCGAGCGGGGTCACGCCGTAGGCGCCGACGACCTCCGCCTGGCGGTCCGAGAGCAGCACCAGTCCCGGCAGTTCACCCTCGGCGGCCGGCGCCACCATCATTCCGGATTCCTCGCCCATGTTCTGGAGCCAGTTCCACTGGGAGAAGGGGGTGTCCACGCTGATTCCGAAGACCTGGGTGTCCGCATCCAGAAACTTCTGGATGTCGTCCTTGTAGGACGAGAACTGGAGCGTTCAACCACCCGTCCAGTCGGCCACGTAGAAGGCCAGCACGATGTTCTTCCTGCCCAACGCGGCGCTCATGTCGAGCTTCGCCGCGCCCGGCGATTCGCCCGCGGTGGAGGGCAGCGGATTCGGGAACATGGGCGCCTTGTCTCCCACCCGGAGCGAGACGTCCTGCGCCACGGCCTCAGGAATCCCCGCGGCCGCGGCCAGCCCGGCAACGAGCCCGAGGGCCAGGACGCCGGACAGTCGGCGGCTCTTGATGTGTTTCATGGAGAACCTCCCTCGGTTGCGCCATCTGGTTCGGAGTGCGGATCATGCCCGCTGGCCGTGCCTCCCGCAAGGGTGGCGCTTTCGGCCGTTGCCGCGGTACGGCGCCGAGCCTCCTCGGCCGCGCGGACCAGGCGCCGGCGGTGCTATTCTGATTCGCTCGGTTCTCGTTCCAGAAAGGCTCCCAGGCACCCGTGACACTGTCCTTCCGCGCCCGCCTCGAGGCGGAAGTGCGCGAACTCGAGGAAGAGCTGCACCTGCGGCTTCCCCAACAGATCAAGGAGGCCCGCGAGCACGGCGACCTTTCCGAGAACGCGGAGTACGAGGCCGCGAAGGACCGGCAGAGCTACGTGGGCGCCCGCCTGGCCCAGCTCAAGGGCCGCCTCGCGGATCTGTCCATGGTGAGCATGGACAACATTCCGGCGGACCGGGTATCGCTCGGCAGCCAGGTCGCGGTCGTGGACCTCGACACCGACGAGGAGTTCCGCTACGAACTCGTGGTCAGCGAGGACGTGGACGCCGCGGCGGGCAAGGTATCCACCGGCTCCCCGATCGGGAGGGCGCTCATGGGAGCCCGGGTGGGAGACGAGGTGAGCGTGCACACGCCGCTCGGCGAGCGCGAGTTCGAGATCCGCGAACTCCGCACGATTCACGACCGGGATTCCTCGTGAGAACCACAGGCAGGCCCCGCTCCGCCATCACGGCCATCGGGCTCGCCCTCGCGGTCGCGGGACCGCCCGCCGCCGCGGCGGCCGCTCCGGACGTCCATCAGGTGGACGTGGTGGACATCATCCACTCGGTGTCCGCCCGCCGGGTGCTGACGACGATCTCGGCGGCGGAGGAGGCGGGCGCCGGTCTCGTCCTGATCCGCCTCGATACTCCGGGAGGTCTCGACACCGCGATGCGGGAGATCATCGAGGCGATCCTGAACAGCGCGGTGCCGGTCGCCGTCTTCGTGGGTCCCTCCGGTTCGCGGGCCGCCTCCGCCGGCTACCTGATCACCCTGGCGGCGGACGTCTCGGGGATGGCGCCGGGCACCAACATGGGTGCGGCGACCCCCATCGCCGGGACGGGCGGCGAGATGCCCGAGACCCTGAGCCGGAAGGTCGAATCCGATGCCGCGGCCTACCTGAGGTCCATCGCCGAGCGCCGGGGGCGCGACGTCGCCCTCGCCGAGCAGGGTGTCACCGAGGCGCGGAGCTGGACGGCCTCGGAAGCGCTCGACGCCGGCCTCGTTGACCTCATGGCCGACGACACCGGGGAGTTCCTGGCGGCCGTCCACGGCCGGACCGTGACCCGGATTGACGGGACGGAGGTCACGCTCGATACCGCCGACGCGCTCATCGTCGAGACCGAGATGAGTTTCCGGGACCGGGCCCTTTCGGTGATCGCCAACCCGAACCTGGCGGTGCTGCTCGGGATGATCGGCCTGCTCGGGCTCTACCTCGAGTTCTCGAACCCCGGCCTCCTCATCCCGGGCATTCTCGGAGGCATCGCCCTCCTGCTCGCCGCCTTCGGCCTCAACTTCCTGCCGGTCAGCCTTCTCGGAGTGCTGCTCCTGCTCGCTGGAATCGGCCTCCTGACCGCCGAGGCGCTCACCCCGTCGTTCGGCATAATGGGGCTCTCGGGAGCGGCAGCACTGGTGATCGGCCTTCTTTTCTTCTTCGAGGAGCAATCCCTGCCCACGCCCGCGCTGACGTTGACTTGGGGACTCGTCGTTCCGTCCGTCCTGGTGTTCGTGGTCCTCGTGTTCTTCCTCGGTCAATTGGTGGTCCGCGCCCAGCGGCGTCCCGCGGTGACCGGGCGGGAAGGGATGATCGGCCTGGTGGCCACCGTGCGCAGTGACATCCCGTCAGACGGCGAGGGCAAGGTGTTCGTCCACGGCGAGTTCTGGGACGCCGTCGCCGCGGCCCCGGTGAACGCGGGCGAGCGGGTCACGGTGCTGGCGGTGGAGGGGTTGATCCTCCGCGTCGGCCCGGCCTCCAAACAACCTCTTGTAAAGCAAGGAGCTGATTCATGACTTTCGGACTTCCCCTGGGAGCCCTGGTAGCCATCGCGTTCGCGGTGATCTTCGTTCTCAACTGGATCAAGATCCTGAACGAATACGAGCGCGGCGTGATCTTCCGGTTCGGCAAGCTGTTGCCGAGGCCCCGGGGTCCGGGCCTCGTGCTGGTCTTCGCGCCCATTGATCGGATGGTGCGGATCAGCCTGCGGCTCATCGCTTTCGACGTTCCGCCCCAGGACATCATCACCCGCGACAACGTGTCGGTGAAGGTGAACGCGGTGGTGTTCTTCCGGGTGGTGGACCCGACCAAGGCGGTCATCGAGGTCGAGGACTTCCTGTACGCGACCTCGCAGCTTGCGCAGACCACGCTCCGCAGCGTCCTCGGTCAGGTGGACCTCGATGACCTGCTCTCGCAGCGCGACCAGTTGAACGTCCAGTTGCAGGGCATCCTCGACAAGAGCACCGATCCCTGGGGGATCAAGGTGGCCTCCGTCGAGGTCAAGCACGTGGACCTGCCGGGCGAAATGACCCGGGCGCTCGCGCGCCAGGCCGAGGCGGAACGCGAGAAGCGCGCCAAGGTCATCCACGCCGAGGGCGAGTTCCAGGCCTCCGCCCAGCTTGCCCGAGCCGCCGAAGTCGTGGGCACGCATCCGCTGGGCGCCCAGCTTCGTTACCTGCAGACGCTGACCGAGATCGCCACCGAGAAGAACTCGACCATCATCTTCCCCCTCCCGCTCGACCTGGTGAAGCCCTTCCTCGAGCTGCATTCGGGCAAGGACTCCTCGAAGGACTGACCGCCCCGACTCGAACGCGCGGCGGCCACCGACCCAATACCTTCAAGTAACGCTTTAGAAATTCTCCGTAACTTCTGTTAGTGTCATAACAAAGGTGCGGGGAGACGCTGCGTACGGAGTGTCCTGACGCGCCATTCCGTCAGGAGGTTCCCATGCACGGCCACCACGACAGCGACCACTACGACGTCCAGTTCACGACGCGGCAACTCGTCATGTTGTTCGGCCTGCTCATCGTGATCGTGGTGGGCGTCTTCGTCGGGGGAATCGTCATCGGACGCGGCATGGTTCCCGATGCAGCGGAAGCGATGATGGCCCGCCGCACGAGCCCGGTCCCGGCGCCCGCGCCGGCGAAAGCGGCCCCTCCCTCCGTTGCCGAGGCGCCCGCGGAAGACGCTCTCCGCCTGCCGATCCGCTCCGAGCCGCAGCCTGCCGCGAGGACCGCGTCCCGCACGCCGGCTCCGCAGCGGACCGGGCGGGTCCCGTCCGCCCCGGCGGCCCGGCCCGCGGCTCCGGCCCCGGCGCGAGCGACTCCGGCGGCGCGGCGGCCGGCCCGCCCGGCCTCCACGAGTCCCGAACAGCTCGCGAACCGGACCCTCGCCGCCCCCGAATCTCGCGCCGCCCCGAGTACGGCGCCGGTCACGGCGGCCGACCCGCCGAAGCCGGCCGCCACCGGGAAGTTCACCATTCAGGTTGCCGCCTTCCGCGACCGGGCGGCTGCCGAGCGGATGTTGGAGCAACTCGCGGCGCGGGGAATCGAGGGCTACCTGGAGGGCACTCCGGCCGGGATGTTCCGGGTGCGCGTCGGCCAGTTCGAGAGCCGGGAGGCGGCCCGGGCGCTGGCGGCGCGGCTCGAAAGCGAGCAATTCGCGACCCTGGTCACGAGCCGGTAGGAATCTGCAACGCAGATTCCTCCGGAACGCCGGTCTCCAGACCGGCACGCGCGGCGCTCCGCGCCGCGCACGTCGCAACCCCACGCGGCAACCGCGCCCCCGATCCCGGCTCGGAGTCAAGAGTGGAGTTGGCGCGCCCGGCTTGGAACGCCGGTCTCCAGACCGGCACGCACGGTGCTCCGCACCGCGCACGTCGCAACCCCACGCGGCAACCGCGCCCCCGATCCCGGCTCGGAGTCAACAGTTCTTGGCGTTGCCCGACTTCCGTCCCTCGTAGCTCGCCAAGGCCATGCGTTTCCGGGACCGCGCACTAGAATTCGCGCCTTCCCACCGGCGGAAAACCACTCATGAGTCAGGAACTGCTCGACCGTTACCAGGATCTGTGCGGTCGCGCGGTCGTCGCCCGGGGGTTTCTTTGACCCGGATCGCCTGAGCGAGGAGATCACCCAGCTCGACGAGCGCCTGAGCGATCCGGCGGTGTGGTCGGCTTCGGGCGACGGCGAGGCGCTGTCCCGGCGCCGCGCGAGCGTGCTTGCCGAACTGGAGCGGAGCACCGCCTTCGAACGGTCGGTGGACGAGGTCGAGACGCTGGCCGAGTGGATCCGGGAAGGTGAAGACGTCGCCGACGACTTTCGCGAGCACCTCGACCGTCTGGAGAGCCAGCTCGACGAATTCGAACTCGGGCGGCTCTTCGCCGGCGAACACGACGCCGAGGACGCGATCGTGACCATCAATCCCGGAGCCGGCGGGACCGACGCCCAGGACTGGGCCGAGATGCTCCTGGGCATGTATATCCGCTGGGCCAGGGGCCGCGGGTTCGAGATCGAGCTCCTGGACCGCCAACCGGCGGAGGAAGCGGGCATCAAGGGCGCCACCTTCGAGGTCAAGGGCGATCACGCCTACGGCCGCCTCCGCGTCGAGTCGGGAGTCCACCGGCTGGTCCGGATGTCCCCCTTCGACACCCAGCACCGCCGCCACACGTCCTTCGCCTCGGTAGCCGCCTTTCCCGACCTCGACGACCGGATCGAGATCGAGGTGGACGAGAACGACCTCCGCATTGACACCTTCCGGGCCAGCGGGAAGGGCGGCCAGCACGTGAACGTCACCGATTCCGCGGTCCGCATCACCCACCTGCCGACGGGGATCGTGGTCTCCTGCCAGAACGAGCGTTCCCAGCACCGCAACCGGGACAGCGCCATGAAGGTCCTGCGGGCGCGCCTCTACGACCGGGCGGTGCGCGAACGGAAGGCTCGGGAGGAAGCGGAGAAGGAGAGCCTGGGGGACAACACCTGGGGGAACCAGATCCGGTCCTATGTGTTCCAGCCCTACCGCATGGTGAAGGACCACCGCACGAACTTCCAGGTGGGGGACGTGGACCGGGTGATGAACGGCGACCTCGACGGCTTCATCAAGGCCGGCCTGACGCTCGCGGCCTCATCGACGTCGAGCGGTTCGGGAGCGGGGGCACGCGACGGTCCGGGTTCCCGTCGTCCAGGCTCGTAGCGCCGGTCCCCCGCTCCCGAACCGCCCGGCGCTTCGCGCCGCAGCGCCGCAAGTGCGGCGCGAGCCGCACGCAGGCCCCGGAGCGGGAGGGGTTGGGGCCGGGGAACCCGGCTTCCAACCCCTCCTGGCTCGGGAATCGAAACTCCCTCGCGCGCTCGGGCGCGCTTCGGCGAGTTCCGATTTGTCGTTACTTTCTTGTGAAAGGGGGTAACCCCCGGGGTAACCCCCTTTCACGCATTCCCCCGAAACTGCGGGCAGCGAACGGAATTCGCTGCCGACAGCGTTCTTGGCTCGTTGGCGGTGCGCGGCAGTCCGATTTGCCCTGGATTCGCTCCGCGAACTTACAATCTCCCCATGCGTACTTTCCCCGGTTCCGGTCCCCTGCTCGCCATCCTGCTGCTCACCGGAACCGCCTGTACGAGCGGTCCCCCGCCGTTCGACGAAGCCGCCTGGCTGGAAGGGGAGGAGGCGTACCGCCAGCGGGTCGAGGAAGAACTCACGGCGGACCGGAGCTGGTTGACGGTGGCCGACCTGCACTTCCTCACTGTCCGCGATCACGTCGTCGGCAGCGGCGAGGACGCCGACCTGCGCCTGCCCGACCGGTTCCCCGAGGTGGCGGTGACGGTCTCCTGGACGGCGGAGGGCAAGGCGATCGCCCGCGTGGCCGAGGGAGTGACCGCCACCGTGGGAGGCGAGCCGTTCACCGAAGGCGAACTCGTGCTGGGCGAGGACGGCGCGCTCCACCTCGATGACCGCCTCTGGTTCTGGCTTCACTACAGCGGCGAGCGCCGGGCCCTCCGACTGCGCGACCTCGACAACCCGCTGCGCGCGAACTTCACCGGCCGGAAGTGGTTCCCGCTGGATTCCCGGTTCCGCGTGGCCGGCGCCTTCGAGCGCTTCGCCGAGCGGCGGCGCGTGGAGGCCATCAACATCCGCGGGGACATCGAGGAGTACGTCTCCGACGGCGAGTTCGTCTTCGACTGGGAAGGGCAGGAGGTCCGGATGCTGGCCTTCACCCGTGCGAACGGCAACCTGTTCTTCGTCATATCGGATGGCACGAGCGGCGCGGAGACCTATCGTTCGGCGCGTTTCCTGACCGCGCCGCCCCCCGAGGACGGACGCGCCGTGGTGGACTTCAACCGCGCCGTGAATCCGCCCTGCGGCTTCAACGCCTTCACCACCTGTCCCACGCCCCCGCCGCAGAACCGGCTGCCCATCCGCGTCGAAGCCGGGGAACTGGCATACCACCCCGCCTTCGCGAACACCGACTGACACCCCTTGGGCGTAGGCATCGCGGTGGCCCTCGACCGTGAGGTCGCCGGGGTCGCTCCCGAGGAGTTCGAGGGGTACGCCCTCAATCAGGCGCGCTGGGAACTCTCGGAGGCAGCGGAGGAGGCCGGCCTGCGGCCGCTCGACGAGTTCGTGAGCCTGAGTCCGGAAGAGTCCGAGATCCTTGCCGACGACCTCAACTTCGACTCGGACGTGGACGCGGCGACTCCGGCGGGATGGTTTGACCCGCGCGACGGACTTCGCCTGGTCCAGAGCCTGCTCGGGACGGTCTCCCAGGACCCGGACGCCTTTCCGGGCGAGGACACGCTGGTCACCGAACTCACCGAACTGGAAGCGGTCCTGTCGGCGGCCGCCCGGGCGGGCGCGCGGTTCCGCTTGTCGGTGGCCTACTGACCCCGTGGGTGCGTTTCCGGCTCAGGCGGTGCGGGCGCTGAACTTCGCCGTCAGCCAGGTGATGAGGCCGCCGAGGGTCATCGTCCAGATGCCGACCCAGAAGACGAGCTGCGCTACCACGCCGCCGGAAAACCACTGCGCCAGCGGGCTCATGCCGTCCATTTCCGGCGGATAGGCGTCGTAGTGGGTGCCCCAGTCGCCGAGGGTGGCGAACAGCATGATGAGGATCACGGGAATCCGGGCGCCGAGCGCATAGACGAAATTCGTCCGGATGGCGGATAGCAACGCCGTATCCCCGGCCTGGGCGAGCCGCCTGCCGAACCAGACCGCGAAGATGGGCGACAGCCAGACGATCCCGATGATGGCGCCGGCGCCCCCAGCCTCGCGGTTCACGAGGACGTCGGGCAGGCCGCCGAGGGCCCCGAGCAGGCGGAGCGCGGTGACCGCGAGGGTGATCAGGACCGGGGTGCGGACGAGCGCCCAGGCGGAGGAAAAGGAAGTCGGCATCGAAGGGGCTCCTGTTTCCGGAGCAACCTCCGGACCGAGTGGCATCCGCCAGGGTGGGCGGGTCTCGAAAAGAGACGGGATTCTGGCAGACTTTGTTCCCTCCCAAGGAGGAATTCGATGCTTCGCTCGCTGACCCCGGTGGCCTCCGCCGCCGCTCTCGCGGCGGCCCTTGTGTTCGCCGGCTGCGGCGGCGCGCGGTTCGACGAGGACCGCCTCCTCGCGTACATCTCCACGCTGTCCTCGGACGAGTTCGGCGGACGGGCGCCGGCCTCTCCCGGCGAGGAAAAGACCGTCGCCTTCCTGACCGCCGGGTTCGAGGAACTCGGACTCGAACCCGGCAACCCGGACGGGACCTGGGTCCAGGCGGTGCCCCTCGTGGGGTCCACCGCGATCACCATGCAGGCTTCTTCGGACCCGGGCGGCGACTGGGAGCCCGCGGTGGACTTCGTCGCCTGGACGAAGCGGATGGCGCCCGAGGTCAGCGCCTCCGGGCAACTGCTCTTCGTCGGCTACGGCGTCCAGGCGCCGGAATACCGGTGGGACGACTTCGGAGACACCGACCTCGCCGGCAAGATCCTGGTCGTGCTGGTGAACGACCCGCCGGGAGAGCACCACTTCGGCGGCGACGCGATGACCTACTACGGCCGCTGGACCTACAAGTTCGAGAAGGCCGCCGCGATGGGAGCGCTCGGAGCGCTGATCGTCCACGAGACCGGTCCGGCGGGATACCCGTGGGAAGTGGTGAGCGGGTCCTGGACGGGCGAGCAGTTCGACCTGCGGACGCCCGGCGGCAACCTGGACCGGCTGGAGATCGAGGGTTGGATATCCCGGGAGCGGGCGGTCTCGCTCTTCCGCGCCGCCGGGCTGGATTTCGAAGTGGCCCGCCGGGCGGCCGCCCACCCGGACTTCACGCCGATCCCCCTCGACGTCACCGCAAGCTTCGCGCTCGAGACCTCGCACCGCGAGATCGCTTCCAACAACGTGGTGGCCCGGATTCCCGGGTCGGAAGCGCCGGGCGAGACGGTCATCTACACCGCGCACTGGGACCACCTCGGCACCGTGCTCGGGATGGAGGGCGACAACATCTACAACGGCGCCTTCGACAACGCCACCGGCACCACCGGCCTGCTGGCGCTGGCGCGGGCCTTCATGGCCGAGGGAGCGCCGCGCCGCAGCATCCTGTTCCTCGCGGTGACGGCGGAGGAGACCGGGCTGCTCGGTTCCCGTCACTACGCCCGGAACCCGCTCTATCCGTCGGCGGAGACGGTCGCGGCCATCAATATGGACGGCATGAACGTCTGGGGCCGCACCAACGACATCACCGTGGTCGGCCTCGGGCAGTCGGAACTGGATGACATTGCGGCGGCGGTCGCCGCCGAGAGCGGACGCGTTCTGACCCCGGACCC
This sequence comes from Vicinamibacteria bacterium, assembly GCA_963555995.3. GTDB lineage: Bacteria > Acidobacteriota > Vicinamibacteria > Marinacidobacterales > Marinacidobacteraceae > Marinacidobacterium. The sequence goes on from OY821641.1 coordinate 1,192,441, forward strand.
CGAACCGGAGAAGGGCTTCTACTACCGCTCCGACCACTTCGAGTTCGCGAAGGTCGGGATTCCGGCGTTCTACCCGGACGGCGGGGTGGACTTCATCGGCAGGCCTCCCGGGTTCGGCATGGAGGCGCGGGCCACCTACGTCTCCGAGGCGTACCACAAGCCCGGGGACGAGGTGCAGGACTGGTACGACCTCTCGGGGATGGTGGACGACCTCGAGTTCCTCTACCAGATGGGCCGCCGTCTCGCCGACTCGGACATCTGGCCCGAGTGGAGCGAGACCAGCGAGTTCCGCGCGGCGCGGGAGGCCGACCGGCCCTAGCAGCCTGTGGACAAAGTCACGAGGCATTCAAACGCCGATGCATCCCGGCTGAACCACGCCTCTATGAGGCGCTCTGCGTTGCGTTTCGGTCGGAATACACCCGGTATTCCTCCCTCACGCGCCTTGTCAGCCGGGCGCCTCGGCGTTCTCGGTGCTCACGTCACTTTGTCCACAGGCTGCCAGGCCGCGCTACCGGCTTGGAACGCCGGCTTCAGCCGGCACCGCGGCGCGTAGCGCCGCGAAGCGCGTAACGCTCAATGGTTCGGGGCGTGCGGCACTGCTCTTCCTACGCCGCGCCCGTCCGTCTCCGCCACCAGTCCGTGACCAGGAACGGCGACAGGACCACGAAGAACATCGCGAGGCCGACCACCGCCAGGATCGGCAGGTACCAGGGCCACGGCGCCGCGAAGAAGGGTGACACGGTGCCGGGTGGCGGCCCCGAGAGCCACATGAAGTTGGAGCCGAGCAACAGATTGGCTACGGCCACGAACGCGGCGAAGGCGGCCAGATAACCGAACGCCCGGAACATTCCACGGAGTGTCGGCCTCATGCCGAGGCCCCAGGTGGCGAAGAGCACCCCCGTCACGATGCCCGAATGGGCGACGAAGTACTGGAAGAAGCGGTACTGAGGGAAGTCCACCGCCAGCCCGCCCGGAGTGAGAACCGCGTTGGCCGCGCCGACCAGACCCCAGAAATAGACGATCTCGTAGGCCTTCCCGTTACGGCAACACAGCGTCCATGCCGTCAGCCACGTCGCGACGCCGCAAAGGTGAAGGGGCATGTGGTTGTGGATCCAGCCGTCCAGCCCGATCTGGCTGATCCGGATCGTCCAGTAGGTGAGCTCGTTCGCGAGCAGCATCCCGGCGAGGAGCCAGGCGATGACCTTCGGCGCCGCGCCGCCGAGCCGCCGGGCGATCGCCGCGAGCAGCGCCGGTAGCGCCAGGGTCAGCACCATCGCCACCAAGTGTGGCGTTCCGAACGTCTCGAAGCCATTGGCGTCCATCACCGGGGCGCCGGCAACCGGAAGCGGCGACGGCGCACGTCCTCCAGATCGCCGACCCAGCCCGATCCACGAAGACGCCGGGCCTCATCAAGGGGCAGGGGTTCGGCGGCGAGCAGGCGGAGCGCCAGGTTGACGGCTTCCCGTTTCGAAGTCAGCCGATAGCGGCGCATGACGGTGGCGCAGGCCTTGTCATCGATGTCCACGGTGGTGCGTGACACACACCTACCTTACGCCACGGCGGGCGCGCGCCAGCGACGGCGTGCAAACCGTCGCCGCCCGCGGTTATGCCTCCGGGGACGACCGTCTCTCAGGGGCGGTCGCGCGACATCAGGTAGGCGTGGACCTGCCAGATCTCGTCGGCCGTGAGCAGTTCCCCGAAGGCCGGCATGTTGTTCTCCTCGATCCCGTCCGCCACGACCTCGTAGAACCGGCGGTGGGTCAGCCGGCTCCGGAAGACGTTCTCCCCAGCTCCGGGGCCGGCCAAGTGGCATCCGATGCACGCCGAGCGGTAGATCCGTTCGCCGGCGGCGACCGCCGCGTCGTCCGCCAGGAGCGGGTTGGCTTCTGCGCCGGCCGGCGTTTCCGGCGGAGCCGGTGGGGGTGAGGGCCGCAGCGGTTCCCGGCCTTCCGTCGCCGGGAAGCCATACCCCGGGAGCACCCGGCCGCCGAGCGTGGCCCCCGGCTCGCCCACCCGGGGCAGCCCGCCCGGCAGGGTGACCAGGTTTGTGCCCGCCTGCTCGCGCACCGGTCGGGCGCCGTCCAGCGCGAACACCCAGAGGTTCCCGGCCTTCGGCTCGGTGTAGTAGAAGGTCATGTCGCCGCCGATCCCCCCGGAGGGGACCGCGACGTACTGGACGCCGTCGAGCTCGTAGGTGATGGGGCTCCCGATGATCCCGGAGCCGGTCTGGAACTGCCAGAGCACCTCGCCGCTCGCGCCGTCAATGGCCATGAAGTAGCCGCGCATGTCGCCGGTGAAGACGAGTCCGGTGGAGGTGGCCACCGCCCCCGCCCAGAAGGGAGCGGGGCTCACGACCCGCCAGAGCACCTCGCGGTTCACCACGTCGAACCCGACGAAGTTCCCCGGGTTCTCGCTCGTCAGGTACTGCTGGTAGTCCGCGCCCAGGTACCACTGCCCGAGCGTCGGGGGCTCGAACTCGTCCTCCGCCCAGAACCGGTATCCCATCGCCCACTGGTTCGACATGAAGTAGAGCGCCTGGCGCTCCGGGTTGTAGGCCAGCGGCTGCCAGTCGATGGCGCCCTCGAGGCTCGGGATGATCGGCCCCACCTCGGGCCCTCCGGACTCCGCCACCATGTCCGGGTTCACGTCCGGGCGGCCGGTCTCGGGGTCGAGTCCGAAGGCCCAGTTGATGCCCGGGACGATGGGGTCGCCGTAGAGGAAGCGGCCGTTCGTCCGGTCGAGCGCGTAGAAGAAGCCGTTCTTGTCGTGGTGGAAGAGCGCCTTCACCGGACCGTGACCCGGCAGGGTGACGTCGGCGAGCACCGGCGTGCTGACGGCGTCGTAGTCCCAGCAGTCCCAGGGGGTGTACTGGAAACCCCAGCGAATGCTCCCGTCGCCGGCGTCCATCGCGATGGTGGCCGCGGTCCACTGGTTGTCGCCCTTCCGCACCTGGCAGTTCCAGGGGGCCGCGTTTCCGGTGTTCCAATAGACGAGGTTCAGCTCGGGATCGAAGACGCCGGTGGTCCAGGTGGGTCCGCCGCCGTTCTTCCAGGTGTCGCCCGGCCACGTCTCGTTCCCCGGCTCGCCCGGGCCCGGGATCGTGTAGGTCGTCCAGCGGGGTTCCCCGGTGGCGGCGTCGTACGCCTTCACGAAGCCGCGCACCCCGTACTCGCCGCCCGCCATCCCGGTGAGGACCATCCCGTTCACTACCAGCGGTGCGCCGGTGATGCTGTAGCCGTGTTCCCAGTCGGCGACCTCGACCTCCCAGGCCACCGCGCCGGTGTCCTTGTGCAAGGCGACCAGCCGGGCGTCCATGGTGCCGACGAAGACGAGGTCGCCGAAGAGGGCCACCCCGCGGTTGATCGAGCCGCAGCAGAAGACGCGCTCCACCTCCACGCCGATCTCGGGGTCGTAGCCCCACAGCTTCCCGCCGGTGCGGGCGTCGATCGCGAAGACGCGGGATTCGTCGGCGGACAGGTAGATCACGCCCTCGTGCAGCAGCGGCGTTGCCTCGAGACCCCGGTTCGCGCCGCCGGTGGCGAACACCCAGACCGGATGCAGGTTCCCCACGTTGTCCGGGGTGATCTGGTCCAGTTCCACGTAGCGGTGGGCGTGGTAGTCCCGGCCGTACATCACCCACTCCGAGGTGTTCCCGCCCGCGGTTTCGAGATCGGAGGTGGTGACGCCCTGTCCGCGAGCCGCCGGTGGCCAGCAAAGTCCGAGAACGAGCGCCAAGGAAACGCACGCGGCCTGTCCGAATCCGCGACGTGACGTGCTTCCCTGCATGGCGTTATCGGATTCTGTCAGGCTCGCCACCACCGACCGGGCCACCCAATTCCATCCAGGGTCCCTGACGAGTTCCCACGGTCGTGGCGGTGGCGCGCCTGGGCGATGTACGCCGCCACGTTTCGTGGTGGATTTCGTCGGGCGCGCCTGCGAGTACTCCATGCGGGTCGCGTCACCGATCGCGATTTCGCCGTCGGGCACCTTCGCGCTACTCCGACCGCAGCGCGCCCCAAGGCTCGCGCCGGGCGGCGACGACCGCGGGGTAGATGCCGAAGACCACGCCCACCGTGACCGAGAAGGCGAAGGCCACCGCGAACGCGGTGAGCGGCGGCGCCCCCAACGGGAGGGACGGCGCGAACGCCGGGGCGAGCAGGCGGAGCCCCGCGCCGAGGGCCGCGCCCAGCACCCCGCCCGCCAGAGAGAGAAGCACCGCCTCGATGAGGAACTGGGCCACGAGCTGCGAGTGCCCGGCGCCGATGGCCTTGCGGATACCGATCTCGCGGCTCCGCTCGCGGACCACCACCAGCATCACGTTCATCACCCCGATCCCGCCCGCGAGCAGGCTGATGGCCGCGAGGGCGACGCCCACCGTGACGACCGCGACCAGCACGCCGCGCACCGAACTCAGCAACGCGTCGAGCGAAAGGATCTGGAAGTCGTCCTCGGCGCGGTCCGGCAGACCGCGGGCGCGCCGCAGCCCCTCGCGGAGCTGTTCTTCGGCGAGCTCCACTTCTTCCAGCGAGCGGGCGCGGTAGTTGAGTTGGACGGGGGTGGCGCGCCCCTGACCGAAGCGGTCTTCCGCGGTGGTGACGGGGATGAGGACCGTCTCGTTGGGATCGCCCTGGGAGAAGAGGCCCCGCTCCTGTTCCTCGAGTTCCCCGACGACGGTGAAGAGCACCCCGTCGAGCAGCAGGCGCTCGCCCACCGGATCGGACGATCCGCCCAGTTCCTCCATGACCGCCGATCCGACGACGGCGGCCCTCGTCCGCCGCCGCATGTCCTCCGGGTTCAGGAAGCGGCCGCGGGCGAGCGTCTTGCCGCCGACTTCGAGGTGGAGCGGCCCCACCCCGTTCGCGGCGAGTTCGATCTCCTCGTCGCCGAACGCCACCGTGGGGCGCAGGCTCAGCACCGGATCGAAGGCCGCCACCGCCGACGCCTCGCGAAACGCCGCCTCCCCGTCGGCCACGGTCAGGAACGAACGGCGGCGGATCACGTCGTCCCGTGGCGGGCTCCACATCACCGTGATGTATCCCGCCCCGAGGTCGCCGAACTGGTTGGCCACCGACTGGGTGAGGCCGTCCGCCACCGAAGCGACCGCGACCACCGACGCGATCCCGATGGCGACCCCGAGGGTGCTGAGGCCGGACCGGAGGGGGTTGCGGCGGATGGAGGAGACCCCCATCCGGAGGTTTTCGCGGATCACCGCCCCGCGCCGCGGTCCGGCGCGCCGTCCACCTCCCGCGCCAGGACCTCGTCCCCGTCCTCCAGGGTGCGGAGGACGAGGGAAGGCCCGACCACGACCGTCTCCCCGGCGGTGAGTCCGCCGGTGATCTCGACCTCCAGCAGGTCGGAGAGTCCCGTCTCCACCCGCCGTTCCTCAACCCCGCCGTCCCGTACCACGAACGCGACCTGCCAGCCCCCCGCGGGCTCTTCCCCGTCTCCGCCTCCACCCGCGCGCCGTCCGGTCCGCGCGCTGATGTCGGTGCCGCCCGCGCCCATCCCGATGGTCAGGGACCGCACCTCGCCGGCGCCCTCGGGAAATCGCCGGAGGAGCGCCCCGATGGGGACGGCGAGCGCGTCTGCCCGCCGGTCGGTCTCGATCCGCACTTGCGCGCTCATGGACGGCCGGACCGCGGGCGGCGGGTCGAGGAGCCGGATGCGCGCCAGGAACTCGGCGCCCGGGGCTGCGCCCCCGAACCGCGCCGTCTCGTCACGCTGGCCGACCCGCTGGATCTCGACCACCTCTCCGGCGAGCACGGTCTCGCCGAGCGCGGTGAGGGTGATCTCGGTGGACTGTCCTTCCCGGACCGCGACGACGTCCACCTCGGGCACGTCCGCCTCGACGAGGAGTTCGTCGTCGGTGCCGAGCGTCATGATCTTCGAGCCCGGCAGGTTCTGGCTGCTGGCGACCACGAGTTCTCCGGGCTCGAGTTCGACCGAGAGCACCGTGCCCCGCATCGGGGAGCGGACGACGGTCTTGCGCAGGTCCTCTTCGGCGCGGCGGAGCGCCGAGCGCGCCCGCTCGATGTTCTGGTGGGCCCGTTCCCGACCGTTGGCGGCCCGGTCGAGCGCGACCGCGGTCTCCTCGACCCGGCGGGCGCTCACCACCCCTTCGGCGTGGAGTTCGCGGGCGCGGTCGTGTTCGCGCGCGGCGTCCTCTTCCTCGATCCCGGCCCCGGCGAGCGCGGTTTCGGCCTCCCGGACGACCGCCCGCTGCTCTTCGACGATGGGCCGCTGGGTCGCGTCGTCAATGCGCGCCACGATCTGGCCGGGCTCCACCGGGTCGCCGGGGCGGACCGTGACTTCAAGCAGCCGGCCCACCACCTCCGCCGAGATATCCACGCTCTCGCCGGGGCGCACCACCCCGGAGGCGTCCACGGTGGCCACGAAGTCGCGCGGGGTCACGGTCCGGGTCTCGACGCGAGCCCGCTCGTCGGCGGGCTCCACGCTGAGGAGCACGAGCAGGGCGGCGCCGCCGAGGACTGCGGCGGCGAGAAGCAGCTTCTTCGTCACGGGGACGCCCTTGGCGGCGGGATCAAGCGGGGCCGGTTCCGATCCGGAAGCTGACGGTATTGGCGAGCAGCGCGGCGCCCACGGCCACGGCGGTGACGAGCGCCCAGAGCCCGAGGGCGACCGTGACCGAGCGCCGCCGGGTGACCCCCAGCGTGACGGTGAAACCGACGGTGACGAGCGCGATTTCCCAGGCCAGGAAGAGATCCACCCGCGAGGCGAGCGCCGCCGCCGCGCCCTCGAGGCCGGGGAGCGCCGCGCCGAGGTGCGCTCGCAGTGGCTCGGCGGCGCGCTCCGGCGCCATCGGGTGCGAGAGCCAGACCACGAGGCAGGTCAGGAGCGTGGAGACCGCCGCCGGAGGCCAGCCCGCGTGGGCGACCGTGGCGAGGATCAACCGGAAGCTGCCCGGCGAGCCGAGGATGCCGAAGAGCAGCAGGAAGAATCCGGCGGCGGCGACCGGAGCGAGGACGCCGCCGATCCCGCCGAGCACCGGCGCGAAGCTGCGCGAGAGCCGGAGGGCGCCCCGGGTGGACTCGAAGACACGCTCGCGGTCCGCGTCGGACATGCCGCGCGAGAAGGTCCCGGGCATCCGCTCGGCCTGCTGCTCGAACGTGTGCTGCGCCACGGCGTCGAGGTCGCCGGCGCGGCTCGCCACGGTCGCCCGGATCGCCCCGGTCAGCGCGAGGGCGATCAGCGCGGCGGCAAGCGCCGGCGACCGGGCGAGTTCACCGAAGGTCCGGCCGGGCGAGAAGAACATGCCGCCCAGCCGGACGAGCTGGCTTCCCGGCTCGTGTGCGGGAGGCGTCCGCGGCGCCTCCCGGTCCATCGTGCCGCCTGCTTCCATCGTCAATCACCCTCCACGGAGGCTAACGCACCGGAAGGGAACGTCGTTCCGCTACCTCGCGGCGAGAGCCGAGGCCGTCCGACCGGGCCGGAGCGTTTCCCGGCGACCTGACAGGCATGGACTCAGTCGTAGTGGTAGCGCGCCTGCACGATGTGAACTGCGCCGTCCCGGACCAGGTACAACAACCGGTGTTCCCGGTCAATGCGTCGAGACCAAAGGCCGGCCAGTTCGTGTCGCAGAGGTTCGGGACGTCCGATGCCTTCGTATGGAGACCTGATGATCTCCTTGATCAGTCGGTTCACCCGCCGGAGCCGATTCCGGTCGCAGCCCTGCCAGTACAGGTAGTCGTCCCAAGCCCGTTGCGTGAAAACGAGATTCACTCCACGAGTTGGCGGACGGTTCCGCCGCCGGCCGCCAGTTCGGCAAGGGCCTCCCGGATGCGCCGGGCATTCGCGGGGCTACGCAGGAGGTAGGCCGTTTCGTCGAGTTGATCGTAGTCCTCCAGGGACATCAACACGACGGACTGCGCGTTTCGGCGGGTGATGACGACCGGTGTACGGTCTTCGCACACGCGGTTCATTGTCTGCGCCAGGTTGGCGCGGGCGTCCGAATAGGTGATCGTGGTCATCGGCTCGTTTCCTCGAACTTGTACTGATTATTGTACCAATACCTCGACCACGACGAGTTTGGTTCTCACCCCGAACCGGTCGTTCGCTCCGGCGTTCCCTCCGCCGCGCGCATCAGGTAGGGCTCGATCCGGTCCGGCGCCGGGGGATCGGTGCGGAGCGACACGAGCACCATGACCAAGACGTTCGCCACCGCGCCGTAGATGCCCGGGTGGACCCCGAGGAACTGGAACGCGGGCCACACGTTCAGCGCGAGCGTCACCGCGCAGCCGGCGAGCAGGCCGTAGATCGCTCCCTCGCGGCTCGCCCGCCGCCAGAACATGGCGGCGATCAGCAGCGGGAAGAACTGGGCGATCGCCCCGTAGGACATGAGCAGGAGGCTGACGAGCGACGCCTCCGAGCCCACCGCGAGGTAGTAGGCGAGCGAGCCCATCCCCAGCGCGGTCCAGCGGATGAGCCGGGTCTCCGCGGCGGGCGTCCGGCGGACGCCGCGGAGCGGCACTTCCAGGTCCTTGACCAGCACCGACGCCCCGGCGTGGAGGATCGCGTCGCCCGAACTCATGGAGGCCGCGAGCGCCCCGGCGCAGAAGAGGCCCACGGTGAGGGCCGAGAGATCGAGGTCCATCAGGATGGTGGGCAGGATGGTGTCGGCGGGCGCGACTCCGGGATAGGTCATCACGCCCGCGAAGCCGATGAACAGGACCGGGATCAGGAAGATCTGGAACGTCGGATAGAAGACCACCATCCGCTTCAGTGTCCGGACGCTCCGCGCCGCGTAGATCTTCATGAAGTAGTGCGGCCACACCGAGAAGCCGAGCACGGAGATGAGCACCGCGCTCGAATAGGCCCCGAACCCCCACGGCGACCCCGCGGCGTCGAGCCCCGGCGCGACCAGCAGTTCGGGCGCGCTTGCGGCCAACTCCTCGAACATCGGCCCGATGCCGCCGTGGAGCTTCCACGGCAGGTAGAGCCCGAGCCCCCACGCGAGGCTCAGCATCAGGATGCCCTGGAAGGTGTTCGTCCAGCCCACCCCCATGACCCCGCTGCGGGCGACGTAGATGAGCACGACCCCGTAGGCGAGCGCGGCGCCCGCCCATTCGGGCATCCGCCCCTCGGTGACCACCGAGAAGACGTAGCCGGCCCCCTTCATCTGGATAACGAGGTAGGGGATGAGCGCCGCCGCGCTCATCACCGCCATGATCGCGGGGATCGCCTTCGGACTCTCGAACCGGTGGGCGAAGAACTCGGCCTGCGTCACGAACCCGAACCGGCGGCCGAGCATCGCGATCCGCGGCCCGAGGAAGTACCACGGCAGGAGTCCCACCGTCCCGTAGGAGACGATGTAGAACGCCGCCGCGCCGCGGGAATACGCCCAGCCCGGCGCCCCGAGGAACGCGAAGGCGCTGTAGATGGACGCCCCCATGATGAAGTACAGGACGAGGAAGCCCAGGCTGCGGTCGCCCGCGACGTAGCCCTCCGGCGTGTTCGAGACGTTCCGGCCCGAGACCACCCCGATCGCCAGCGTGACCAGCAGGTAGGCGATGGTCGTCAGGAAGACGATGACCCAGGCGTCCACGGCTACACCCTATTTCTGGTACTCGCGGTCGAGGGCTTCGTCGTCCTCGCGGTCCTTGGCGAAGACCGTCAGGAAGGTGAAGAACACCGTGGCGATCATCAGCACCAGCCAGAACATGGAGAACGGCATCCCGAGAACCAGCGGTCGGATGCCGGCGATCCAGGGGTAGAGCGGCCAGATGCTGAGGAGGAGCACCACCAGCCCGACCCGGAAGCCAATCCGGTGGCGCCTCCGGAAGCCCGTGCGGCTGCTCACGGCTCGACCAGCTCGATCTCGAAGAGCTTCGGCCACTTCTTCCCGGTCACGAAGATCCGGCCGTTCTCCGGGTCCCAGGCGATGCCGTTCAGGACGTCCATTTCCGGGTACTGGAGCGCGAAGGCACGCGGCAGGATGCCGGTCAGGTCCACGAACGCGGTGACCTCCCCGGTGTCGGGCCGGATCCGGGCGATGCGGTCCTGGGTCCAGATGTTGGCCCAGATCTCCCCCTCGATCCACTCCAGTTCGTTCAACTGCGGGAGCGCCTCCCCGTCGGCGGTCACGCTGAGCGTCCGCACCCGGCGCAGGGTGTTCGGGTCCAGGAAACGCAGCTCGTCGGTGCCGTCACTCATCACCAGGTGCTCACCGTCGAAGGTGAGCCCCCAGCCCTCGCCGGAGTAGCGGAACTCGCGCACCAGCCGGAAGGGCTCCCGGGTGTAGACGAACCCGATTTCGGCCTCCCAGGTCAGTTGGAAGATGTAGTCCCCGGCGAGGGCCGCCCCTTCGCCGAAGAACCGGGGCAGCAGTGCGCGCTGCTCCAGGACCTCGCCGCTCTCGAGTTCGACCCGCCGGAGGGTGGATTCACCCCGGAGCCCGGTGCTCTCGTAGAGGAAGCCGTCGTGAAAGAAGAGCCCCTGGGTGAACGCGCGCGGGTCGTGCGGGAACTCCCGGACCACCCGGTATCCGAAGACCTCGGGCGGGTCGGACTCCGGCGGGGGAGGAGGCTCCGGGGATGGGGCGGGGACCGGCGCGGGCTCCGCGGGGGATGCCGCCGCGGCCGGACTGCCCTGGGAATCGCCGCACGCGGCCAGCACCAGCAGGAACGGCCAGAGCAAGAGCCCGGTTGCGCGCCCGCGGTCGGCCATGGCGCGAATCATGGCATGACCCATGGGCAGCGGCGGCGTATCCTCCGCGCACCATGACCGACGACCTCGCCAGCCTGTTTCGCGAACATCTCGAAATCCGCCTCGAGGGAATCGCCGAGGACCTCCGGAAGACCGGCTACGCGGCGCTGGTGCTGGCGTCGGGCGCGCAGTACTTCTATTTCCGGGACGACCAGCCCGCTCCCTACCGCGCGAACGCGCACTTCCTCCATTTCTGTCCCCTGGAGGGACCCGGCCACCTCCTCCTGATCCGTCCGGGGAAGAAGCCGTTCCTGGCGACCCTGTCCCCCGACGACTTCTGGTACGAGCCGCAGCGGATCGGGGACGCCTTCTGGACCGAAGGGTTCAAGATCGCCGAGTGCGGTAGCCGCAAGCGGCAGATCGCCGAGATCACCAGGCGGCTCCCGAAGGGGCGGTCCGCCGGCATTGCGGAGAGTGGCGGCATCTCCGAAACCCTCGGGCTCGCGCACAATCCGCCCGCGCTCCTGACCCGGCTCGACTGGCGCCGCGCCATCAAGACCGGCTACGAGGTGGAGTGCATCAGCGAGGCGAGCCGCGTGGGGGCGGAGGGACACCTCGCCGCGGAGGCCGCCTTCCGGGACGGGGGCAGCGAGCTGGAGGTGCACCGCGCCTTTCTCGCCGCGGTCGGTGGATCGGAAGCGGACCTGCCGTATCCGACCATCGTCGGGCTCAACGAGAAGGGCGCCGTCCTCCACTACGAGGGCAAGCGGCCGGATGTCCGGGACGGCCGGAGTCTCCTCATTGATGCCGGGGCGCGCGTCCGCGGCTACGCCTCCGATATCACCAGGACCCACGCCGCCCCCTCGGCGGACGACCGGTTCCGTTCCCTGATCGCGGCGACGGAAAGCGCCCAGCAGGCGCTCTGTGAAGACGTGCGGGCGGGCCGTCCCTGGGCGGAACTCCACCACGAGGCGCACCTCGCGCTCTCGGGCGTCCTGAAGGACGAGAAGGTCATCCACCTGTCTCCCGAAGAGGCCGTCGGGAGCGGTCTCAGCCGGGTCTTCTTCCCGCACGGGCTCGGCCACTTCCTGGGGATCCAGGTGCACGACGTGGGAGGCCATCTCGCCGATCCCGACGGCCGCCGCGCCCCGCCCCCCAAGGCGCACCCGATGCTCCGCAGCACCCGCACCCTGGAGCCCGGCCACGTGCTGACGGTCGAACCCGGCGTCTATTTCATCGGCATGCTGCTCGACCGCTGGCGCCACGGGAAACGGGCGAGGCGCGAAGCCATCAACTGGGACGCCGTGGACACCCTCACCCCCTACGGCGGCGTCCGCATCGAGGACAACGTTCTGGTCACCGAAACCGGCCCCCGCAACCTCACGAGAGAACACCTCCCGTAGACGCCGGGACCGCCGGTCTCCAGACCGGCACGCGCGGTGCTCCGCACCGCGCACGTCGTAACCCCACCCACCCTCACGACACGCATACGGCCTGGCACGCTCCGTCTCCAGGCCGCAGCCCCATCAACCCGATCGCGCCACGCGCCTCCGCTGTCTCCTGATTAACCCGTGGCGAGAGCGCCAGCGGCGGCCCCCCGGCTTCAGGGGTTGCCCCGACGGAAGCGGCCGGATTCGCTCTGCGACCTCGGCCTCGGTACAGCCCCCGACCCGAACCAGCTTCTTGGGATGAGATGTTCCGGCGACGATCTGAACCGCATCGCGCGGGATCCCGAGCCGGTCGGCGAGGAGCGTGACCATCCGGGCGTTCGCCCTGCCGCGCTCGGGGGGAGGGGAGACGTAGGCCCTGATCCTCCCGTCCTTCAGCCGCACGAGCCGCTCCTGAGAGGACCGCGCGGTGACCCACACCTTCAGGATGACCCCGGCGAGGGAACGCGGTTCCGGCACGGCCGAAATTGTAGAGGCGAGGGTGTTGCGAGCCGGTCTTCGTGATCCCGCTTGTTCGACGGCACGCCGCTGCGGGCCGGAGGCCCGCGGCGCCGGTCTGGAGACCGGCGTTCCAAGCCGTACCGCCGCTCCGCGCTCCTACTCCTCCTCGTTCTCTTCCGGCGGCCTTGGCCGATCCAGCCGGATGGATACCCCGCCGAAGAACTCGCTCGTGTTGCGGTTGACCTGGTGGTCGCCGTCCAGCAGGTACTGGAGGACCGCCGTGTCCCAGGCCAGCCCGGCTGACGCGACGACCTCCATCCAGGCGCCGTAAGCCGGCTCGTCGGGCGCCTCGGTGCCGCCCGCCCAGATGGTGATCTTCGGGTCGTAGCCGCGGCCTCCACGCCCCGGGGCGCTCGCGCGGCGGCCCTTGATGGGCATCTGGATGTTCACCCCGTTGTGGAGATCCATGTGGAACACCTCGGGCTCGAACTGCATCCCGTAGCGGCGGTAACGGTCGTAGGTCCGCTCGTTCATCGTCCTCACCAGGCTCGTGTCCTGGATGGCGTTCGTGATGTAGCCGCGGATCTTGAGCGCCGCGTCCTTGTGGCGCGGCAACTCGGGGTCGTCCACCACGTCGAAGCCGGGCATGAACCAGCCCTTGTTGAATCCCCAGTTCCGCTCGGTGCGCCGGCCGGCCCGGACCAGGCCGCTGAACTCGCTGAAGAGCTGGACGAGCTGGTGCGCCGGATAGCCGTGCGGGTTCAGGAAGATGTCCGGGAGCCACATCCGCCAGAGACGCGGCCGAACCTCCGCCTCCGGATAGATCGGCATCGGCTCGTCGCTGTCCGACGTGGAGTCGATTCCCAGCGACCCCCAGTAGCCGGCGTGCAGGATGTGCTCCCGGTTGTACTGGTGCATGTCCCAGGCGAGCTGGGCGCCGTCGGGGTTCTGGATCGGGTGGAAGACGATGTTGACCTTGTCGAGGTTGCTCTTGCGCTCGGGATCGGTGAGCAGCATCTCGGCGAGCCGCAGGACGTGCGAGGTCGAGGAGACCTCGTTCGCGTGCTGCCGGGCGCTGTAGACGATGGTCGGCTTCAGCAGGCTCGCCTTCCGCTGCGACCAGTGCGTCGCGTCCATGGGCGGCATCAGGTCCATCGCCCAGGTGGACTGCCCGAGGTAGCTCTCGCCGATCTGGTAGACGGTCGCTTCGGGGAACTCGGACATCCTCGCGAGGATTCCGTAGGCCTCGGGAGGCGAGATCGGGGAGTCCCACTGCACGAGCTGGTCGTCGCTTCCGGTCGCGTCCCGGAAGGTCATGATGTCGGGGAAGGGCGGCGGCGCCCCGTTCGCCGCCAGGGTCGTCGCCCGCTCCGTGTCCGGCCCGTATCCCCAGTCCCAGGCGGCGGCGACTTCCAGGTCGCCGAGCCCCGCGAAGGCCAGCTCACTTGAGTAGAGCCCGGCCGCCCGCAGCTCTCCGAGGAGTTCCAGCACCCGGGCGACCTGCGCGGCGGAGATGATCCGCTCGTCGGCGTCGTCCTCGCCGTGGCGTTCCACGTAGTAGTCCCGCTCATCCGCGTCGGTGTCCACCTTCACCCGGAGCCGGAGGCTGTCCAGCCCGGCGTTCCCGGCGCTCACCCGCGCCGTCATGGCCTTCGGCCGGCCCACCTCCACCTTGGGGATGTTCCGGCGCACGGTCCCGGTCCGCCCGTCGGCCGCGGTGTAGTCCACCACTATCGCCGGCCGGCTGGTCCGGAACCCGGTGAAGAGGATGTGCGCCGTCCCCGGCGTCCCGTCGGTCTTCCCCCGCATCTCGGGGATCACGCGGCCGCCGTAGGTCAACTCGGTGCCCAGCGAGTTCCGTCCCAGGTGGCGCAGGAAGGAGTGGGTCACGAAGTAGATGTCCTCGTGGAGGGCGTCGTGCGTGGACTCGATCTCCTGTTCCACCCCCAGGAGGCGCTCCGGTTCCGAGAGCGAGAGCACCACCTTCAACTGGCCGAAGTACGGCGCATCCGCGGGCCCCCGCGGCTTCCCCTCGTGGAGCTCCATGATGTATTCGTAGAGCCGGGCCAGGGTGTCCGACTGGTAGTGGTCCCAGAACGCCTCGGCGTCCATCCGGATCCGCTCGTCCACCACGGTTTCCCCGTCCACTTCGGCGGTGATCCCGCCGGTGGTGACCTGGATCCGTTCGTAGTCCGGATACCGGTCGAAGAACGGCCGGGAGACGAGCCGGGGCTCGAACGTCTCGTTCAGCAGGACCTCGCCGTTCGCGTCCTCGGCGACGATCCGGTAGGCGGGGGCGTCCGCTTCCGTGCGCAACTCGAACCCCACGTCCCCGAGATCGAGCGCCAGCGCCTCGGCCATGATCTCGTCGGCGGGGAACATGGCGTGCTGCCAGCGCAGCGGGGTGTGCATCGCCTGCTGCGGCCAGTCCGGGGGCGGCCGGTGCTCGCGGAAGAGCAGCCGGACGCGCGCCGTCGGCGTCCCGCCCTCGCGGAGCGCCAGCAGCCGCGGCAGGACCACCTCCTCGATCCAGCTGTAGCCCTGCCGGTAGGCCGAGAGGACCACCACGTCGCCGTCCGAGACCGAAGCGCCCCGGCCGCGGAGGTCGGCCACCAGCTCGTCGCGCAGCGAGTGGCGCACGGCGGCCGGTTCGCTCAGGACGACCGTGACCCGGACCCGGTCCCCGCGGCCGACCGCCGGGAGCAACCGGTCCGCCACGATTCCCCGGAACTCCTCGACCTCGGAGGGCACCGCGAACTCCTCTTCGTGGATGACCGCCGCGTTTTCCACGTTCCGGTCGTCGAGTTCGACGGTCGCGTCACCGAGTCCCAGCCGCTCCGCCGCCGCCGCGACGAAGTCGTCGAGGCCCGGCGCCGGGTCCTTTACCGAGACCAGGATCTTCGAGCTCTCGATCCCGAGATGGGAGATGTCCGCGGCGATCCGTTCCAGCTTGTAGAGCGCCGCCGCCGCCTGGCCGCCGGGGCTGCGCTGGGTGAGGAACTTCCAGGTGTTGAACTCGACGGCGTCCACCGTGGGGTGGTCCTTCTTGCGGTTCGCGGCGTCGAGGTGGGGCAGGCCCACCGCCGTCTGGTAGAGGGCGCGGGACAGCCCGGCCTGGTCGCCGCCGGTGATCGCGAGCGCGGACTTCTTGCCGAACGCTTCCGGGATCACCCCGACGAAGCCCTCGCCGGGTTCGAGGTCGGGGACCGCGAGATCCGCGAGCAGCGGGTTCTCGCCGGCCGTGCCGATGACCACCAGGGTCGGCGCGGCGCCCGGCTCGTCAATCGCGCCCGCGGCGGCCGCCACCGGGAAGTCCATCCCGGACGACTCGAGGCCCAGCCGCGCGGCGAGGGCGACCGTGCCGCCCGGATCTTCGGCGGTCACCGCCAGGCGCGCGTCCAGCTGGTCCGGGATGCGGTCGCCGTTCGAATCGCCCAGCAGCCCGTCGGGCTCGTAGAGGACCGCGAGCCGGAGGTCGTTCTTGGCGCCGGAACCGGGCCGGCCGGGGACGGGTCCGGGCTCCACGGCGGGCGGGTCATGGCTGACCGACGCCTCCGACTCCCCGCCGTCGTGCGCCGCCACCACCCGCAAGGTGGCGAGGCTGTCGAAGCGCAGGTCGTCCCCGGCGGACTCCACGGCCGAGGTGACGGCGTTCGCGGCGTCCGCGTCGGCGGCGGCGACGCGCACGTCCGCGGAGGCCAGCGAACTCGCGCCCGCTTCCAACTCCACCCGCACCGTGTGAGCGGCGGCGGCCGCGTCTCCGGCAGCGCTCATGACCGCCGCCTCGACGTCCCCGAGGGACTCGCCGTCCGTCCGGAAAACGTGGGGCGCCCGGGAGGCGAGCCACGCGGCGGCGGCCGCGAGGCCGGCGTCGTCACCGCCGCGGACCGCGACGATCACGGAATCGCCCGCGGTGTGCAGCTCCACGGCGCCGCGTCCGGCGGCCAGGTCGCCCATCCCGGACACGCCGAGCCGGGAGAGCGCTTCGTCGCCCACGGCGATCTCCATCTCCGCGTCGGTGGGAAACGGGAGATTGAGCGCCAGGGTCTCGAACCCGAGCCGGGCGGCGAGGTCCGCGGCGATCGCGACCTCGGCCGCCGAGGGGGAACCGGGCAGCACGACCCGGGCGTTCAAGCGGTCGGCGACGCCGTCCCCGTTCGTGTCGGAAACGGCGCCGCCCAGCGCGTAGAGCGCGGCAAGCGACTCCGGCTGTGCGGCCGCCGGGGCGGCGGCCAGGACAACGGCAAGACTCAGAACAACGGCGGAAGTACGCATCGCACTGCCTCCTTCCCGGGCGGCCGGCGGGGAACCGCCCATTGTAGGGGGTGGGTTCGCGCGCCCGGACGGCGCCCTTCTTCCGGCCAGCCGCGGACGCTCTGGTCGGGGGCGCCGGCGGTCCCGGCCAGAACTACCCTCATTTGCTCTTGGACAGCAGGAACGGCTCGGACTCGGAGCGCCGGCCTCCGACCGGCATCGCCGAGCGCGGCGAGGCGGAACCGCACTCCCCGACGAGTCCTGACGGTGCGAACGCAAGCAGGGGGAGCGCCGGTCTTCAGACCGGCACCGCGGGCCAAAGGCCCGCGCGGATGTCGTGTCGCAGTTCGCGGTGTCGAACCCAGGAGCGGAACGCCGCCGCGCAGGTGAGCGTCGCGCCGTGCGCTGCGCTATGGCGCAGCGCGTGCCGGTCTGAAGACCGGCGCTCCCAGCCGGCGGCACAACCTGCGCTGGTTGACGTTTCGCCGGGACCCTGTTTCCACAGCGACTGACCGGCGGTCCCCGGGGAGAGAGCGACGTTCCCTTATTCTCGGGCGGATGCGGCGCACCGGGGTCTGGATGGCGGTCTGGTTGGCGGCGGCCATCACTGCCGGTTCCTGCCGCAGCTCGGTCTGGCCGGGGGCCGAGGCGACGCGGGAGGCGCTCGTCGCCCTTCACCGCGACGTGCGGGGCCGGGTGCTGGCCGGTGACCTGGCGCGGGCCGACGGCTTCGCCTACGCGGTGGACGTGGGCGAACTCCTGCGGGTGGCGGCGCGGCTCGGCGACCGGGAGATGTACGCGGCGCTTCGCGGTTTCGCCGTCCGGCGGCTGATCGTGGACGAGCCCGACGATCCCCACACCCGCGGCTTCGTTCTCTGGCGGCGGTCGCCGGCGCCGGTGGACGAGGAGGATGCCCCGGACGCTTCCGGAACCACGGAGGCGCTGCGGGTCTCCGAGGGGCTCTGGGCGGGCGCGCTCGCGTTCGGCGCCACCGAGGACCGGGAACTCGCGCTCACGATCCTGGCCGGCTACGCGCGGCACGCGAGCGACGCCGCCGGCCTGCTCCTCATTCGCAACTACTTCAACTTCGGCAGCCGGGACTTCGCCACGAACTCGTTCCTCGTGGACTACGCCCCCGACTACCTCGCGCGGGTGGCCCGGGACACGGGCCGGCAGGATTTCGCAAAACTGGCGGCGCGCAGCTACGAGGTCGTCCGCGCCGCGCGCTCGCCGGCGGGACTCATCTACGACGTGTTCCAGCCGGAGATGGCCACGCTGTTCGACGACCGCCGGACGCTGCTCTATTCGCCGAACGACATCGTCCAGACCTCGAACGCGGCGGCGATCGCGGCGACGGTGCTCGAAGGCGCGCCGGAGGTGGCATCCCGGATTCTCGCCTTCTGCCGCGACCGGATGCCGGGTCTCAAGCTCGCTTACTACGGGCGCACCGGGGAGGAGGCGCGGCAGAAACGTCCCGGAATCGAGATCTGGGGGACGCTGACCGAGATGAGCGTCCGCCGCCGGGACGAAACCGCGATCCGGGCCTTCGCCCCGTTCCTGGTCTCGAACGCCGCCGCCGACCGCATTCCGGGCGACGCCTTCCTCTACGTCGGCGCCCACCTGCTGCTCGGCCTCGAAGCCCTCGACGGGTACTTCGGACTGGAGCGGCCCGTCCCGATCGTCCGGTGAAAGGCGCGACTCCCGGTCCCGCGCGAGGCGGCTGGTTGCGAGTTGCCCTGGCGCTCGTCGGACTGAATCTGCTCCTGACGGTTTCGTTCTCGTCGGCCGTCCCGTGGGTGCGCCCGACGGCCGCGGTTTCTCCGGACCTGCTCCTGCTGGTGGGCGCCGGAGCCCTGCTCGGCGGCCGGTGGTCTCCCCGCTGGCTCCGGGTTCTCATCGCCCTGACCCTGCTGGCCGCGGCCTCCGCCCGGATCGCGGACCTCGTCGCCCTCGGACTGCTGGGGCGCCCCCTCGACCCGGCGGGCGACCTGCCGCACCTCGGGAACGTGGCGGAAATGCTCGCGACCGTGAGTCCGGTCCTGACCCCGGCGGTCCTGGTTCCGCTCGGCGGCCTCTTCCTGGGCGGCCTGCTCCTGCTCATCGTCCGCGCGCTGGGCATCCTCGCGGAAGCGGCAGCCCGCCTCGACCGGCGCCGCCGCGCGGGATTCGCCGCCGCCGCGTCCGTCCTGCTCGCCGTCCCGTGGCTCTGGCCGCCCGGAGGTTCCGCCCTGCTGGCTGCGTGGAGCCTCGCCGCCGCCCCCGCCGCCGAGCCGCGCGCCTCCATCACCGCTCCACCGCTCCCCGGCGCTCCCGACCTGGGAGGCGCCGACTTCTACGTGATCTTCCTCGAGTCCTACGGGGTGGCGGCGTTCCAGGACCCGGGACGCCGCGCCGCGCTCGAAACGGCGGCCGCGCGCTGGGCCGAAGACGCGAAAGCCGGAGGCTTCGACTACCGCTCGGCGCAGATCCAGAGCCCCACCTTCGGAGGCGGCTCCTGGCGCGCCCACGCCTCGCTGCTTTCGGGCGTTTGGGTGGAGCGCGAAGCGCTCTACCGGGCGCTGATCGGGTCCGAGCGGGCCAGTCTCGTGCGCCTCCTGGGACAGGCGGGATACCGGACCGTCGCCTTCGAACCGGGAATCCAGGGCGATTGGCCCGAGGGCGCCTGGTACGGCTTCGACCGCATCTACGACCGGGAGGGGATCGGCTACCGGGGTCCGGCGATGGGCTGGTGGGAGGTCCCGGACCAGTACACCCTCCACGCGCTCCACGAGCGGGAGATCCGCACTGCCGACCGGCCGCTGTTCGCCAAGGTCTCCCTGATCATGAGCCACATCCCCTACTGGCCCGTACCGCCCTACGTCACTCCCTGGAGCCGCTTCGACGCGGGGACCGCCTACGAAGGGCCGCTCCGCTCCGTCGCCCACGACGACTACCGGGACCTCGCCGAGCTGTCCGAGCGCTACGTGACCAGCCTGGAGTACCAGTTCCGCGTGGTGGGCGGGTTTCTGCGCGAGTTCGCGCCCCGCCCGGCGCTGGTCGCGGTCATCGGCGATCACCAGCCGCCGAAGCTCTCGCTCCACGACAGCGACACCTGGGCGACCCCCATCCACCTTTTCGCCCGGGACCCGGCGCTCCTGGAACCGTGGGAAGAACGCGGCTTCACCCGCACGCTGGTTCCCGAGGCCGGCACTTCGTGGCGGATGAGCGATTTTCCCCACGATCTGGCGGAGTTCTTCCCCGACCGGAGGGCCGCCGACGCGGCGCCCTGATAATTTCCACCCCGAACCCGCGGCGAGATCTGGAATGAAGGGAACCTGGAGGAAGGCGATTCCTCCGGCATGGGCGGTCGCTGCGGCGATCCTGGCCGCGCCGGGCAGCGCCTGGCCGCAGACGACGCCGTTCGAGCGGCTGCCGGCCGAGCAGTTCGACGCCACCCCGCCCTCGGCGCTCGTGGATGGGGCGCCGGGACGCATGAGCGTCCGGTCCAGCGCCTGCCGGAACCTGTCGGTCGGGGAGACCCGGCGGCGCATCGTGGACGTCGCGGTCCAGGAGTGGGGCTTCTTCGGGTTCTACGTGATTGATCAGACCGGACCCTCAACGCGCACCCGGAGCGCCCGGGGAACGAGGCGATGGTGGTGGAGGCCCGCCAACGCGGCGGAGGGCGTCCGCATCGCGCCGACCATCGCCGGGTACTGGGCGGCGACCCCGCGCGGGTCGTGGATGATCGAACGCCAGAACGGGCGGTGGAACGGGCCCGGCGGCCTCACCTCCCACTGGCGCGATCCCTGGTCCGCCGCCTTCATCTCGTGGGTGATGTGCGAGGGCGGACTCGGCAGCCCGGACCGGTTCCGGCGCGCCATCGCGCACCACGTCTATGTGGACCAGGCGATCCGCGCCCGCGACGCAGAGTCTCCGCCGGCCGCGTTCCTCGCCCACGACATCGGTGACGCCGCCGTCACGCCGGGCGATCTGCTCTGCAGCAGCCGGCGGAGCAGCTACACGTCCATCGCGCAGCGCCGCCGGCATCTCGGCGTCGGCGCCCGGATGCATTGCGACGTCGTCGTTGCGCTGGAGCCGGAGCGCGAACGCATCCTCACCATCGGCGGCAACGTGCGGGGCACGGTCGGCCTCAAGCTGATGCCCGCCGCCCTCCGGGGCGGCCATCTCGTGCCCACCCGCCGGCTGTTCGCCCACCTGAAGCTCCGGGCCGACCCCATCGGGAACGACGCCCTGAGCGCCAGCCCCACCCTGCAGGCGCTCGAAGGCGCGCCGGGCGTCCGGCTTCCGGCCGCAGTGGCGGACCTGCTCCCGTCCCCGGCCCGCTCCACCGGCCCCGGAAGCTAGTCACCCCACCCGGCAGCAGTTCCGGGTGGGGTGACGGTTGCGGCTCAGCTCCCGAACCGCCAGGTGAGCGCCGCCTTGATCCGGCGCTCCTTCGGGTCGTGGGTGAAGCCGTCGTAGGACTGCTCGATGTTGACCCACGGAGGGAGCTCCCCGGTCAGGTTCAGCGCATAGACGGTCAGGTCCACCCCGGCGGGAAGGCGCCAGAGGAAGCTCACGTCCAGGGTGCGGAACGGGTCAATCTGGGGCACGATGGTGTTGTCCCCGCGGTCCTCGTAGCCGGAGATGTAGTTCAGGTAGCTCGCCAGCCGGAACGAGTTCCAGGCGTAGGCGGCGGACCAGCGGCTCTTCCAGCGGGGCAGCGGCACCGCGATCGGGTGCGCGAAGTTCAGGTAGCCGGCGGCCTCCTGCTCCTCCTTCAGGATCAGGTCCGTTCCCTCCAGCCGCAGCTCCTTCGTGTCGTAGCGCATCGTGTAGGTGGAGTCCCAACTGAGCGAGAGCTGCCCCGGCCCCGCGTCGGTCCGCGCCGCCAGGTGGGTGTCAATCCCCGAGGTGGTGAGCCCCGGCCAGTTCACCAGGTCAATCTGAATGCGCTGGAGGTTCTGCGCGTCGCAGCGGTCGCCGGGCGCCAACTCCGAGGCCCGGCCGCCCGGGCAGATGATGAACGGCGCCATCGCCGCGCGGGTGGCTTCGTTGTCGCTGGCGTAGAGGCTCGAGACCGCGTCGTAGGGCATGGAGCCGATCACGTTCTCGAAGTCGTAGCTCCAGTAGTCCACCGTCGCCTCCACGCCCCCGGTCAGGAACAGCACGGCGCCCGCGTTGTAGGTGAACGCCCGCTCCGGGAGCAGGTCCGGGTCGCCGTAGCGGTCCACCGCCTGGTAGGCCCCCGTCTCGTTGATCCACTCGAGGGTCGTCAGCGGGCTGGTGTTCAGGTCGTCCAGCGAGGGCGTCCGGAAGGTGGTCTGCACCGAGCCGCGGAAGGACAGCGAGTAGTCGAGGTTCTCGGCCGCCTGCAGGCGCCAGCCGAACTTGGGATCGAAGCTGTTCACCCGGCGGCCGGCGACGTTGTAGAACTCGTAGTTGGCGGCGAGCTGCGTGTCAATCCGCGGCCCGACCTTCACCGCCAGCTCCCCGAACAGGCGCTGCACCTGCTGGCTCGCGTCGTAGGGGCGGTGGACGTTCGTGAACAGGTAGGGCCCGAACCGCTGCCCCGCCGCGCAGGTCATGTCGCCCGCCACCGGACAGGGGTTCACGGTCACGTCGCCGGGGTCGTTCGGGTTGCCGTCCGCGTTCATGGACCGGTACTGGTAGCCGACGGCGAAGTCGGCCACGTTCTCCACCAGGTTGCCGCTCACGGTGGCGTCGGCGACGAACATGTCCGTAGTGCTGAAGAGGTCCACTTCCTCGTTGAGCCAGAGCCGCAGGTCCTCGGAGTTGGCGAGGGAGGCGACGTAGTCGGGGTTGGCGGTGTTCTCCAGGGTTGCGCCCGGCTGGTCGGCGAACTGCACGCCGTTGCTGAACGGGTTGTAGTACATGCACGGTCCCTGGCCGGCCACCGCGCCGCCGAGCGGCCCGAGGACCATCCCGGCGGGCGATGTGTGGTCCACCGTCACCCCGACGCCGCAGTTCGGTCCGCCGAAGCCGCGGAAGGCGCGGAACAGCCGGTCGGTGTACACCGCGGGGAGGTTCAGGTTGCCCTCGGCCCGCGAGTAGCTGACCCCGGCGTCCCAGTGGAGTTCCCGGGCGCCCACCATGAAGTCGCCGTCGAGCGAACCCGCGACCCGCTGGGTGCGGGACTCGCGGCGGAGCCGGCGCCCGGGGCCCGAGTTCCCGAACGGGCGGCCGTTGAAGTACCAGGGGGCGCCGTCGAGGCAGGCCCCGTTCGGGTCCGCTTTCGCGTTTCCGGCATAGACGTCGCAGAAGGCCTGCCGGCCCGGATGGTCCGCCCCCACCTCCATGATCGAGGTGCTGGTCAGCGGGAACGGCGGGTAGGACGGCGTGGTGTACCAGTTCGGGATCACCGCGTCCGACCAGAGCGCCTCGAGGTGGTAGTCCATCCCCTCGGTCACGGGGCCGTTCATCTCGAAGAAGGCGCGGGTGTGCTGCTGCTCGTCCACGAGGTTGTCGAACGGCGCGTAACGGAACCGGCAGGTCCAGCCCTCGTCGAGGCCGCCGAAGTCGGTGCAGCGGGGATCGAAGACGTCGGCGGTCCAGGGCGCCGGCGCGCCGACCGCGAAGGTTCCGGGGTTGCCCAGGCTCGACCAGCCGGCGCGGCTCCCGGGGTCGTAGCCGCTGAGGCGGTCGAGCGTCCACGGGCGGTCCGCCATCTGGAGCTCCTGCCGGCCCACCCGCTCCATCGAGAAGACCGCGCTGGACTCCCCGAGGCCGAAGCCCCAGATCCCGGCGACGGTGGTGTCGCCCGCGCCCTCGAAGTAGTCGTGCGAGACGTTGATCTGGAAGCCCCGGAAGTCCTTCCGGGTCACGAAGTTGGCGACGCCGCCCACCGCGTCCGAGCCGTAGGTCGCCGACGCGCCCTCCTTCAGGACCTCCAGCCGGCCCACCGCGATCGAGGGGATCGTGTTCACGTCCACGAAGCGGCCCCCGATGAGCCTCGCCGGGACCGGCACGTGGCGCCGGCCGTTGATGAGCACCAGCGTCCGCGAGGCGCCGAGGCCGCGCAGGTTCACGTTCGCCACGTTCTCGGTGAGCGTCTGCGGCTGGTTCGAGTTGTACCAACTGCTCCGTTCGCCGACCACGCTGTGGCTGACCGTCAGGTTGCGGAAGAGGTCCACGAGCTGCGTGCTGCCCTGCTGCTCCAGCGTCTCGCGGCTGACCACCTGGACCGCGTGCGGCATGTTGATCGCCGGCTCCTCGATGGCCGTCCCGGTCACCGAGACGGTCACCTCCTCGAAGAGTCCGCCGAGCTGCAGCTCCGCGTCGGCGGTGGCGGTGGCCCCCGCGGCGACCTCCACCGGGCGTTCGAACTGCTCGAAGCCGGGGAGGGTGAAGGTGACGAGGTAGCTGCCGGGGGGCAGATCGGGGAACGCATATTCCCCGCGGCGGTTGGTCACCGTCACCTGCGGGCTGTCCAGCGCCCCGCCAGACACTTCCACGGTCACTCCGGGCAGCGCCCCACCGGCGAAGTCCGTCACGGCGCCCGAAACACCGCCGTCCTGTGCGACGGCGAGCCAAGGCGCCATCACGAAGCCGAGAGTCAAGAAAACCTTCGTCATAGCGTCAATCAACGACACGTCGGTCGTACCTCCTGCTGGTAGTGTGTCACATGCGCTATCGGCATCCCGTAACGAGTCTCCGCGTGTGAAAAGAGCGGATGTTGATTGCCGGATCAATACGAACCGTTCATTCCGTGTTCATCAGACTCCGCAAATTCCCTGATTCCGGCGCCGATGGGCGTATCGCAAGCGAATCGTCGTTCGTTTTCCTGCTATCGGCGTGGCGCTGGCTGGTGAGTCTCCGGCGGACCGGCGACGCCGTGACCCCTGACTTCGAGGCCCGCCGCCGCGAGTGGACGGTTCCCCATCCCTTCGGTTCCTGAGCTGACCGACCGCCCCCAACCCTCCCGCGGCAACGGCGGAAACGGCAACGAACTCCGGCGGTTCGCCATCGCCGCCGGCGGCGCCACGTGCATCGTCGGCATTCTGTTGGCCGGGCTTCCCCTCCGCGGGGGACTGCTCGGTTTCCTGATCTTCACCGGGGCGGTCGCGTTCGCCGCCCGGGAGCCGGCGCCCCGGCCGCTGGGCCTCGCGAACCGGCTGACCCTCGTCCGGCTGGCGGCCCTCGCGGCGCTCGCCGGGGGTGGGCTCGCCGCGACGTTCTCTCCCGAAGCCGGGCTGGCGCTCGCTGGCTGGATGCCCTGCCTGGTCTATGCCGCGGCCGCGCTGGGTGACTACGCCGACGGCGCCATCGCCCGGCGCACTCGCACGACGAGTTCGTTCGGCGCCCGGCTCGACGCCGAAGCCGACGCGCTGGGCCTGGTCGCTGCCAGCGGCATCGCGGTCCTTGCGAGCGGCACGCTGCCCGGCTGGTATCTGCTCGCCGGTTGCGCGCGCTACCTCTTCGGCGCCGCCCTGTTCGCGGAGGAGCGTCTCGGCCGCCGGCTGCGCGAGCTTCCTGCCAGCCCGTTCCGGCGCCGTCTCGCCGGGTTCCAGATGGGTCTCGTCGCCGTGTGCCTCGCGCCCTTCATCGAGCCGGAGTGGGCCCCGCCCGCGACGGCGGCGCTCGGGGCGCCGTTCCTGCTGGGTTTTGGCCGCGACTACCTGATCGCCACCGGCCGCCTGGACCCGCAAGGCGCCGGATCGCGGCGCCTGACGGACCTGCTCGAACGGCTTCGCGGTCCGGTGAGCCGCACGGCCGCTGCGGCGGCCGTCGCTCTCGGCGTTCTCAAGTTGGCCGGACTGCCCGTCGGGTCGTGGGGGCTCGCGGCGTTCTTCTTCGGCTGGCTGGTTCGTCCGGAGAGACGGAATGCGAGGCCATGACGCGCCGGCAGGACGGTGTTAGCATCGGTGAAAGCTCAGTTCTGATGACGAAGGCTCTGTTACGGAGGTGACGATGGAGTCCGGAGGTTCGACCGGCGCCGCGGCGTCCCGGACGGTTCTCGTGGAGCCGTCGCTCGGGAACGCGCTCCCCTATTTCGCGCCACTGCTGATCTTTCCGCTGGTGGTGCTGGCGGCGCTGAACGGCGGCTGGTGGTTCGCGGGTCCCTTCGTCTTCCTCGCGCTGGCCGACAAGTTCGACCAGATGTTCGGCATGCAGGAGCGGAACATGGACCCGGACCAGACGCCGGAGCGCCGCCTGTTCGTCTACAAGCTCTCCGCCTGGTCGTGGGCCGTGCTGTGGCCGGCGGTCTTCGTGTTCGGGCTCTGGCAGATGCTGGTGGCCGGACACCTCGCGGCGTGGGAGATCGCGCTGATGGCCGTCGTGCTGGTCCTGGTCGGGCAGACGGTCTTCGTGGTCGGCCACGAACTGGCCCACCGGCGCGCGTCCTGGGAGCGGCGGCTCGGGGAGTTCGTGCTGGCGTCCGCGTCCTACCCGCACTACGCGACGGAGCACGTCTACATCCATCACCCTATGGTCTGCACCCCGGCGGACCCCGGATCGGCGCCGAAGGGCATGAGCTTCTGGCGGTACCTGCCCCGGGAGATCGCGAGCAACCTGACCGGGGCCTGGCGCTTCGAGAAGAAGCGCCTGGCGCGCAGCCGCCTGCCGGTCTGGCACTACTCCAATCCCTTCTGGCGGTACGTGCTGTTCGCGGCCGCCTGGTACGCGCTGATCTACGCGCTCGGGGGCGTCTGGGCGGTCCTCGTCTACGCGGTGTTGTGCTCCAGCGTGGTCTTCTCGATGAAGATCAGCAACTACGTCCAGCACTACGGGCTCCGGCGGGTCCGTCTGCCCAGCGGACGGTTCGAGCGGGTCCTGCCCCGGCACGCGTGGAGCGCGGACTACAAGTTCACCAACTGGCTCTACTACAACATGCAGCGGCACGCCGACCACCACGCGGCGTCCAACCGGCGCTACCCGCTGCTCCAGCACTACGGCAAGGACCAGTCGCCGCAGCTCCCGGGCCGGTACTCGGAGATGAACGGGCTGGCCCTCTTCCCGAGCCGCTGGTTCAAGCTCATGGACCCCCTGCTCGACCGGCAGCGGGCGCAGTTCTATCCCGAGATCAGGGACTGGCGCGCCTACGACAGCGCGGCGTTCGCGGCCCGCCCGGAAGCGTTCGACGCCATCGCCGAGATCATCGCCACCGCCCCCCGCCTCGCCGGCTGGATGAACCGGACGCCGGAACTGCTCGACTCGCTGCGGACCAGGGAGTTCACCGACCTGGACCTGCCGGACGGTTTCGGCGCGGACGCCGAGTTCGAGAAGATCGCGCGCCGCGGGCTGGTCCGGCTCTACTGGACGCACGAACTCGGCACGGACGAGATGAGGGAGCAACTGGCGGCCACCCACACCCAGGATGCCGGCGAGGCGGTCGGGGTGGCCCGCGAGTGGTCGAACGGGAAGGCCTTCCAGATCGGCGTCCACACGATGCGCGGCAACCTGGCGCCGGCGGAAGCGGGCGCGGTGGCCTCCCGGTTGGCCGAAGCCTCGGTCTCCGCCGTGCTCTCGGCGGTCGGCGAGGACTTCGCCGAACGGAGTTCCCCGGACCCCGGGAGCTCGGCCTGCGCGGTGGTCTTCGGCGACCTGGCCAGCGGTGACCGCTTCCTGGGAGCGGAACTCGACATCCTGTTCCTCTACGAGGGCGGGCCGCCGGAGTACTTCGACGCGCTCTACCACCGGTCGCGGAACGCGCTGCGGGCCCTTTCCCGCGACAACCTGTTGTTGGCGCCGATCCCCCGCGTGGCTCCGCTGCACCGCGTCCGCGCGTTCTCGGATTTTCGGGACTACCACCGCAACGTGGGCCCCGGGGAGGAACTCCTCGCGCTGACCCGCGCGCGCTGTGTCTTTGCGTCGGGGCGTTCCGACCTCGCGGCGCGGTTCGAAGCGTTGCGGCGTGAAGTCCTGGCCGAGAGCCCCGCGCGCCGGACGATGATGTCCCACCTGGCCGGGGGGGCCTTCGGCGCGGCCGAGCCCGGGCTGATGTCCCTCGACGACATGCAGGGCGGCTTCCGGGACGTCGAGCGCGCGGCCCGCTACCTCCAACTGAAGCACGCCGGGCCGGAGACGGACCTCTTCGCCCTCGACGCGGGCTCGGTGCTCGAGGCCGCCGCCGACCACGGGCTGGTTCCCGACGGCGCCGGCGAACGGCTGGCCGCGGCCGCCAAGGCGTGGCGGAACCTCCGCGGCATCCTGCAACTGGTGGTGGAGGACGGCTCCACGGCCGAGGCGGCGCCGGCCGAGGTCAGGGCCGCGATCGCCGCCGCCGGGATGGCGGACGACTTCGAGGCGCTGACCGCCGGGATCCCCGAAGTCGCGGCCCGCGCCGCCGCCGACATCGGGGCGATCGAGGGCATGACCCCGCCGCTGCCGCTCGCCGCCGACGCACCCGGTCGAGACGCGGACGCGGCGTCCGCCGAGACGCATCACTGACCGGGCGGGCGTTCGCGCCCGTTTTGCCTGCCGTCAGCGGAGCGTGAGGAAGCGCTCGGCGGCGGCGGCGCTCTCCGCCCAGGTGGGATGGTTCCGGTGACGTTCGGCGGCGCGGAGCCCCATCGCCGCCAGACGGCCGCGATCGGCGGCGAGCGTCTCCAGGCACGCGGCGATCCGCCGCGCAGCGCTCCCTGACTCCGCCTCGCGGATCAACCAGCCGGTCTCGCCGTCGCTCACGATCTCCGCCGCCCCTCCGGAGGCGGCGGCGAGCGCGGGCAGCCCGAAGGCGAACCCCTCCAGATAGACGATCCCGAACCCCTCGTGCGTGGAGGGAACGGCGAGCAGGGCGCTGTCCCGCAGCAATCCGGCGAGCGCCGCCGGCCCGAGCGCTCCCCGGAAGCGGACCCGGTCCGCCAGGTCCGGAGCGGCGGCGCGCCGCCGCACCGCGGCGGCACAGGCCGGGTCGGGGTCTTCGCGCCCCGCCACCGTCAGGGTCCATCCGGGGACCGCGGCCAGCGCCTCGAGCAGCTCCAGGAGCCGCTTCCGGGGAATCACGTTGCCCACGTGGGCGGCCCGCAGCGGGCCGTGGGCGCGCGCCCGGATCTCGTCGGGGCCGGGAAGGGGGGGCAGCGCGGCGCCCGCGAGCCGGTCCCGGCCGGGCGGGACGACGGCGGCCGGCAGCCTCCGCCCGGCGAGCCGCCGGGCCGCTTCCACGCTGGCCCGGCTCGGGGAAAGGATTCCGTCCACGGTCCGGAGGTAGGCGCGTTCCTCGGCGCGGAGCCGCGCCACGTCCGCCTCGCCGCGTTCGGGTTCGGAGCATTGCGGGTGATGGACCAGCGCGACGATGCGCGGCCGGCGGCCCTCCCGGTTCGCGTTTCGCCGCCGGAACTCCCGGTGCAGCAGTGCGTCCTGCACGATCACGTCGGCCCGGGCGCTCGCCGTGGGCGTCTCCGATCCTTCTCCCGTGAACTCCCGCACCGTCACCTCGTGGCCCCGGTTCCGCAGGGTCTCCACCAGGATCCGGTCGTAGAGGTTCCCGCCGGTGAGCGGGGCGAGCGGCGGCCCCCACAGCTCGATTCGGAGCGGCATGACGTGTCCCACGCTCGCCTAGTCTCGCATCCCTGTGGCCCACATAATCCAGTCCCTGTTTCCGTGGAGGGATGCCCATGAAGCGAAAGAGATGCGCCTCCAGCTTCCGGAGCGTTCCGGCCGCAGTGCTGGCGTTTTCGGGGTTCGCCTGCACTCCCGAGCCGACGGTGCCGGGCGCGGATCTCGCGATCGTCTCGGTGACCGTCGTCCCGATGGATAGCGAGCGCACGCTGCCCGACCACGCCGTGGTCGTGAAGGACGGCCGCATCGCGGCGGTGCGGCCCGCGGCCGAGGTCACCCTCGGCGCGGATACCACCGTGGTCGCCGGGGAAGGCCGCTTCCTGATTCCCGGACTCGCCGAGATGCACGGCCATCTGCCCGGCGCGAACAGCCCGCCCGCGCTCACCGAGGACGTGCTGATGCTCTACGTCGCGAACGGCGTCACCACGGTGCGGGGAATGCAGGGGCACCCGAGCCAGCTCGCGCTGCGGGACCGGATCGCGGCGGGCGAGCTGATCGGCCCCCGGCTCATCGTGGGGAGCCCCTCGATGAGCGGGCGCGTCGAAACCCCGGAGGAGGCGGTGCGGCTGGTCCGCGAATACCACGAAGCCGGGTTCGATCTCCTGAAGGTCCACGAGGGGCTTTCGCCGGAGACCTACACCGCGCTCGCCGCGGAAGCCCGGAGTCTCGGGATTCCGTTCGCCGGACACGTGGCGGACGAGGTGGGGCTGTTCGCCGCCCTCGAGGGCGGCCATGACACGGTGGACCACCTCGACAACTTCGTGGAGGCGCTGATTCCGGAGGAAGCGCGGGAGGAAATGGAGGCGCTCCGGGGCATCGCCGGGCTCTCGGAACTCGTGGACCTCGAACGGCTGCCCGGGGTCATCGAGGCGATCGAGGCGAGCGGGACGGGCGTCGTGCCCACCATGGTCCTCTGGGAGTCCGGGATCCTCCCGACCCGGCCGTCGTCCGAGCTGAAGGCCGAGCGCCCCGAGATCCGCTACATGCCCGAGGAGACCGTCGCCCGCTGGACCGAGGCCGTGGACTCCGAGCTCGAGCGCTACGGGGTGGAGAACACCGCGCGGATCGCCGCCCTCCGGCGGCAGATCCTGGGGGCCCTGAACGACGCGGGCGCCAACATCCTCCTCGGCACCGACTCGCCCCAGATCTTCAGCGTCCCCGGTTTCTCGATCCACGGCGAGGCGGTCTCCTACGTCGAGGCCGGCATGACTCCCTACGAAGTCCTGGAATCCGGAACCCGGCTGGTCGCGGAACACGTCGCCCGCGGCGGCCGCATCGCCGCCGACTTCGGCGTCATCGCCCCCGGAAACCGGGCCGACCTGGTCCTCCTCGACGCGAACCCCCTCGAGAACATCGAGGCGACCCGACAGATCGCGGGAGTCGTCACCGGCGGCCGCCACCTCAGCGCCACGCACATCGCCGAGGCACTCGAGGCCATCGCCGCCCGCCGCGCCACGGGGGAGTAGCGGGGAGGCCGGGACCGCCGGTCTTCAGACCGGCACGCGGGCGGCAGGCCCGCAGAGCGCGTCGGGCCCATCCGCGCTATGGCTCCCCCGGCTTGGAACGCCGGTCTCCAGACTGGCACGCGCGGCGCTCCGCGCCGCGCACGTCGCAACCCCAACCGGCCCTCACGGCACCGCAGCGCCGCGGCCAAGGCGCGTGCCGCTACCGCTCCCAGAGCTCTCGCACCCCCACCGAATGGAGCCG
Organism: Vicinamibacteria bacterium; assembly: GCA_963555995.3. GTDB lineage: Bacteria > Acidobacteriota > Vicinamibacteria > Marinacidobacterales > Marinacidobacteraceae > Marinacidobacterium. The sequence goes on from OY821641.1 coordinate 1,223,454, forward strand.
TGGATCCCCAAGCCGCCAGACCCCATCGCCGGTATAGAGCACGACGCCGGCCTCGAACTGATCGCCGCAGACCGCAGCCAGCCGGGAGAGTCCGCGCGCATCACGGGGCTCGACGGCGCTCCCGGCCTTGATTTCGATGCCCCAGACCTTCCGTCTGAGGGTGATGACCAGGTCCACTTCGGCCTGATCCCGGTCCCGGTAGTGCCAGAACCTCAGGTCGGGGTCCGTCCAGGCCGCCTGGGCGATCAGTTGCTGGACCACGAAAGTTTCCAGCAGGCCACCCATGGCCGCGCGGTTGTCCAGCCAGTCCCCGGTTGTGCGGCCGGCGAGGGTGGCGGTGAGTCCGCTGTCCAGGAGATGGACCTTTGGTGACTTGACCAAGCGTTTGCTTTCGCTCGAATGCCAGGCGGGTAGGCGACGAATCAGGAACAGCCGCTCCAGCACCGAGAGATAGTGCAGCACCGTCTCCCGGCGGAAATCGAGCCCGTTCGCCAGGCGACTGACGTTCAGGGTGGCGGCCGGGCGAATCGCGAGGGCCTCCAGGAGGCGCATGACTTCGATCGGTTCGCGAACCCGGGCGACGTCCCGTACGTCGCGCTCGATGATGTGGCGGAGGTAGTTGCGGTGCCACTGCCGCGCGCGCTCCGGAGAGCGACCGAGGATCCCGGGGTATCCACCGAGTACCAGGCGCTCCGAAAGTTCGAAGCCGGTGTCGCCGGGATCGGCGGGCCGCGTGCTCCTCAAATCGCCGTTCAGGAACGCACGGAGAAAGCCTCCCGGGCGTCGTTCCTTCTCCGCTTCCGTCAGCGGATGGAGGAGCTGGATCTCCATTCGACCGGCCAGCGATTCGGTGACGGTCGGGATCTGCAACAGATTGGCCGAACCAGTAAGGAGGAAGCGTCCGGGACGTCGATCCCGATCCACGGAGATCTTGATGGCCGACAGGAGGTCGGGCGCCTTCTGGATTTCGTCGATCGCCACAAAGTCCGGCAGTTCGGCCAGGAAGCCGTGGGGATCGTCTTGAGCCGTGCGCCGGTAGTCCAGATCGTCCAGACTGATGAAACGCCGGCGCGCATCCAGAATCTGAGCGAGAGTGGTCTTCCCGCTCTGCCGCGGGCCGACCAAGCACACCACCGGGGTATCGGCCAAGGCTACGCGGATGGCTGCCGTAAGGGTCCGGGGGAGGATTACAGGATTTGCCGCCACTTGACGATCAGGATAGCGGCAGATTGTCTATTAGACAACCCGCAGATTGTCTATTACATGGTTCGCGGATTGCCTATTACGCGGTTCGCGGATTGTCTATTGCGGCGTGTGCGGATTGCCGCTTTCGGGGGTACCGCGGATCCGGCACGCCGGACGGGTCTTCTGAGAGATCGATGCACGAGGTAACGTGGCGCTCCATGCCCAAGGCCCGGAAGCGGATGTCCGCGACCAACCAACGTCCATACCAAGCGGACAGCCATCAGCGGGTGGAGGGAACCCGCCGGACAGGGGTCATTCAACGAGTGGGGGGTGGTGACGATGAGCGGCCTCCATCTGACGTAGATGCGGCGCTCTCCGGGACCCTCGGGGCTGTTCCCAGGGCGGCCGCACCGAGTCGCGACGAGTGGGATCGCGGTCGCGGTTGACCTTCGGAACCGCTGACTTCCGCCCGAGCCGACCTCACGGCCTCGACGGCAGCACGGCGTAGACCTCCTTCACGGCTTCCGCCCCGTACTTCCGCTCCAGCCTCCGCACGGTGAAATGACCGCTGGCCATGTCCTGGAAGTGGTTGATGAACAGCACGTTCACCGCCGCGGCCGTAGCCGCGCTGACGACGGGTAGCGCCTGCGCCGCCGCCTTCTCCGTGACCTGGATCGAGAAGCGCTCCGCCACCCGCGTGATCAGCCGGAGGACCACCGGCGCCTCCCTCCCGGCAAGCGTCCCGCTTCCCTTCGCCAGAAACGCGACCGCATCCCCCACGACCTTGGCCATCGCGGCCCGCACGGCGTAGTAGCCGGTCTCCGTCCCGTCGTCGGACTCGCTTCGGCCCCCGAGGGCGAAGACCTCGAGGCACGCCATGCGGGTTTCGGGTGTCTCCGTGTCCTCGCCGTTCTCCCGGGCGATCGTCGCGATCGCCCGCATCATGATCGTCGTGGAGACGGGCAGTTCGACGGCAAGCCCCGGCATGCCGAAGAAGCCACCCACTCCGCCCGCAGCGGCCGCGCCGAGCTTGTTGGCAAGACGCGAGGACTGCCAGCCGGACGCTCCGTTCACGGTGGAGAGCGCCACCTTGAGGGAGCCCAGCAGGGCCTTGCGGGTCAGGCCCGAGATCTGGTCCCGCACCCGCTCCGGCAGGTATTTGAGCCCCTCTTCGATGGGCCGGCCGACGACGTTGACGAGGCGCGCCGCGAGGCCCGGGTTCTCGAGGAGCGCCTTCGCCTCCTGAAGCGCCCGGCGGTCCGTCTCGTCCATCAGCAGGCTCCCTCACCGAATCGGACGGATTCCGGGCGGCCGTTCGGCGCTCTGGCCGCTAAAAGTGACAGGTTTTGACGTATCACCGGGAGAGACTTGAGACAGAACGAGGAGCGTGCAGATGTCAACACCTTACGAAATCCGCCTTGCCATCCGGTGGTTGTCGAACGTGGTAACCCGGATAGCCCCACGAAGCGAAGAGGCTTCGCAACTCGCCGGCTGGCTGAGCGAGAACGCCGATCGGGAGGTCGCGGGCAAAGCCGGCAAATGGCGTCCCTTCGAAACTCTAGCCCAGGCAGCGGGTCTTCGAGCGAAGCACCGTGAACCCTGGCTCCGGTCCCGCTGGAAGCCTTCGTCCGGAGACTGGAAGCGTCTCGGAGACGCTCTCCAAGAGTTACGCGACCGGACCGAACGCGCCAAACCGGATCGCACCGCCCGGCGGCTGCAGGCATTGGCGAAGGTCACCGGAATGACCCGCGAAGACGTGGAAGTCCTTGAGGTGGTGTTGCGGTACCAGACCGCTCCCTTTCTGGAGTCCCTGGTGGACGAGCTCCATCTCGCCGACCGGCGTCACCATCCTTTCAGCATCCACGGGTCCGTTCTCGCCCGGCTGCTCGGCCTCGGCCGCAGCCGCGTTCAGAGCCGTCTGACCAGATCGTCGCCGCTGCTCCGTTCGGGCTGCCTCACCGTGGATGGGGACGGCGAGGTATCCCTCAATCGCCGCCTGGAGCGTCTCGCCACGGTCCCGGACAAGGAATCGGACGTGCGGCGGCTCCTGCTGGGGAGTTGCTTGCCCACAGACCTCGAATGGTCCGACTTCGAGCATCTCGGGCAGGCGGGTGAGGATTTGGCCGCCCTCGTCAAGGGCGCGCTGGCAACGTCAACCCCGGGCGTCAACATCCTGCTTCCCGGCGAACCGGGTGTCGGCAAGACCTCTCTCGCGAAAGTGATTGCTGCGCAGCTCGGAGTGGGGCTGTTCCCGGTCGGCGAAGCGGACGAGCGCGGCGATGAACCGACCCGCGGCGAGCGCCTCGGTGATCTCCGGCTTACCCAATCGCTGCTCAGCGGTGACGGCACGGGCCTGCCGTTCGTGGACGACGCCGACGACGTTCTGGCCGCAGACGGCGCCGACGCATCCCTGCTGGGTCTCCTCGGCGCCTCCGCCCCACGGAGCAGGGGTTCCGGGAGCGGTTCACGGGTGTTTCTCCATCGGCTGCTCGAAGAAAATCTGGCGCCCACGATCTGGACAGTGAATCGAGCGGAGGCTATCCCTGAGTCCGTCCTTCGGCGCATGACCTTCGTCGTCGAGATGAGAAGGCCTCCCACCCGGGTGCGCGGCCGAATCTGGTCGCGTCAACTCGGCCAGCACGGCATCCGATTCACGAAGCAGGATGTCCGTAACCTCACCCGCGAGTTTCCGGACATCTCGCCCGGGATCATCAACGGCGCGGCGAAGGCGGCGACGTTCCTGGGCCGCGATCTCGGCGGCGTTCGGCGGGCGGCGACCGGTCTCACCCGGCTGGTCCACGGGCCGGCGCCTCGCCGGGAAAAGCGCCACGACTTCGACCCGGAGTTGAGCCAGGCCGACGTGAGCCTCAAGGAACTCGCCGACGACATCGTCTCCACGGGGCTCCTTGATTTCTCCGTGTGCCTGACGGGGCCTCCGGGGGCCGGCAAGAGCGCCTGGGTCCGCTACGTCGCGGACCGTCTGGACCTGGAGGTGCTGCACCTGCGCGCCTCCGACCTGCTCGACAGCTACGTCGGAGGAACGGAGAAGCGGATCGCTGCAGCTTTCCAGCGAGCGGCGGATGAGAGGGCGTTCCTGGTGATTGATGAGGCCGATAGCGTCCTCCGGGATCGGCGTGGCGCCCGCGCGGGGTGGGAAGGGAGCCAGGTGAACGAGATGCTCACCTGGATGGAGAACTACCCGCTGCCGTTCGCCTGCACCACCAATCTCGGGGAGGTGCTCGACCCTGCGAGCCTTCGCCGGTTCACCTTCAAACCGAAGCTGGGCTATCTGACCGCCGAGCAGGCCGATCGGGCGTTCCGGTTCTTCTTCAAGCTTGATCCTCCCCCCGAGCTTGCGAGAATGCGGATCCTCACCCCGGGCGACTTCGCGGTGGTCCGTCGCCAAGCCCGGTTCCGGGGCCGCTTGGCCGACGCCGACGCGCTTGTCCGCATGCTCCAGGACGAGTGCGACGCCAAGCCGGAACGGAGCGGCACTGTGGGGTTTTGAGGCCGTATGACGTCTGGACACAACGACCAGGCTGGCCGGCGCGCTACTTTCCGAAATGGTCAGGTCCAGACCGGCGAGTCCAACGGTTTCTGGCCAGCGCTACTGGAGGCGGGAGTCCGCACCACGTGTGGCTGGCGTAGCTTCCCGCCAAAACGGGTAACGCATTCACGGTCCGCAGACGAGGGAGTGCGTCGAACAGAGAGGATGCTGCCTCGCAGATTCGCCTTCGTCAGGGCTCGCCGACCGTGAACTCCCGCTCCAAGAGGTAGTTCTTGCCTCCGGTGCTCACCGTGGTCCTGGGATGGCGAAATGAGTGAAGACTCTTCTTGTTGAAGCGTGGTTTGTGCTGATAGATCATGGCGCTCTCTACGCGCCGAAGGTGATTGCGCGGAACGTGGGCCGCCGTGAGACGCAATGTCTGGCCTTGCTTCGCGTTCACAAATCTCTCCCATTCCTTCCAGTCCTGACGGTTCTTGTCTACGCGGGACCAGAGGCGGTCTGCCTTTCCTATGTACAGCAGCTCGTAGACCTTGTCAGAGCGACGGAAAGAGGCGGAATACACACAATAGATGCCGGGCTCTTCTGGCAGGTCGTGCCTTTGGTAGACCGCGAAATCGAGGGCGTACCGCTTCCTACTCTTGCCGAGGATGAGGTCGCGAAGCCTCATGGCAGATCACGCTCCTTGCTTGTCATGGAAGAAGGCAACGATCATTCGATCGAACATCCTTTAGTTATCTGGAATAATATGAGTTGAGTTATTTCTTGTCAAGGTATCTTCCGTCATCCTCTCGGGCATGAGTCTGTCCGGATATCAAGAGTGGGAACGGGGGACGCATGGCATCAGCGGACCCGCCGCAAACCTCCTTCGCGTCATCGAAAAGGAACCGGAGGCGGTCAAGCGGGCACGGGCACCGGGCGGATGACGCGGGCGGCGCTCTCGGCGACAAACACCCCGTAGGTCGGGTGCGGCATCATCGTTGCTGGTTTCGCGCTCCCGCGCGATGCCGGCCGGAGGCCGGCGCTCCGAGCGGTACGCGTCGTGAGGGCGGGTGGGGTTGCGGCGTCCGCGGCGCGGATGGGCGCGTGTGCCGGTCTGGATGGGGGGCGGCGTTCCGACCCAGTGGGCCGTTGCGCCCGGCGGCGCGTCACATCCCCCAGATCGTGACCGGGGGGCCGTCCTCCGTTTCTTCCCGACGGATCTTCTCCTCCCACGACCTCCCCTCCCGGCGGTCGAAGATCACGAGGTGCCCGGCCGTCGCCCCGCACCGGTCCATGTAGTCGCGCGTCTGGGTGAGGCCGCGCTCCCGCGTCGCCTCGAAGCTGTCCCGGAGCAGCTTGCATTCGATCACGGTCTTCCGCACCTCACCGCCGGTCTCACCGGCCACCGGCCACGCCACCAGCAAGTCCGTGCGGCGTCGCCCAAGTCCGTACTCCCGCTCGATCCGGCCCCCCGCGTTCACCACCCGCTGCAAGAACGCCTGCAACAGGAGTTGCGGCCCCGCCTCCTTGTAGTCGAAACGCTCCACCCAGTGTTCCGCATGCTCCCGGAAGAACTGCTGGAAGGCCGCCAGCAGCCGGTCCACGCGGAGATCGCCGTCTTCGACGAAGGTCGGCGGGTCCACCGTCAGGAACGCCTGCGTCGTCCACGTCAGATCGCGGGGAATCACCTCCTGGTAGATCGGATTCGCGATCCGGACCGGATTGTCCGGGGCGATCAGGCCGAGGTCCCGCACGTATTGCAGGTCGTCCGCGGGTATCCGCCCCGCCTCCGGGTCGCCGCTCAACAGGGGGGCGACCACGCGCCGCACCCGGCCCTCCTGCAGCTTGTCGGTGAGCTGGTCGAGATGCGTCACGCGTTTGTCGATCAGCAGCTCCCGCGCGGCGTGGATCGCCGGAACGCCGAGCGCCCGCGCGCGATCCCGGTTCGCCTCCGCCGCCTCGTAGGCCAGGGCGTTCACGAGCCACGGCTGTCCCCGGGTCAGCCGGAACACCTCGCGCCGCGCCTCCGCGGTCCACGGTTGGCCGGTCTCTTCCGTGTGCTGCGAGAGCAGCGTCACGACGTCACCTTCGGAGAAGTCGCCGAGTCGCAGTGACTCGGCCTTGATGTTGAAGGCGCTCCCCCCGGTGATGACCGTCTTGTCCGCCGACGAGTGGATGCGGTAGTCGCGCACGTCCCGCACTCCGCAGAGGACCACGCTCTGCGGAAAGTTGGCGGGGCGGTCGGCGTAGCCGGCGCGGAGTTGCCGCAGGACGGAAATGAGGGTGTCGCCGACGAGGGCATCAATCTCGTCCAGCAGGACCACCAACGGCTTCCGCTCCGCGGCGCACCACTCGGCCAGCATCTTGCGGAGGCCGTCGAATGGCCCGGATTCTTCCAGGATGGCGAACCAGTGGTCTCTCGGGAAGCGGTCGTTGAGGGCGATCTCCGCCGCGCTGGCCAGAGAACTCAGGATGGCGCGGGTCCCCTCGAAGACGTTCTCCCGTGCGGCCTGCGCGCCCTCAACGTTGACGTACACGGCGCGGAACTCCGCGCCGGAGTTCAGTTCGTCGCGCAGGCCGATGAGCGCCGAGGTCTTGCCGGTCTGCCGCGGCGCGTGGAGGACGAAGTACTTCTCCTGTCGGATCAGGTTCAGCAGCGCGCCGGCGTCGAGCCGGGCGAGCGGAGGCAGGCAGTAGTGGCGCCCCGGCAAGACCGGCCCTGCCGTGTTGAAGAATCGCACGGCTCCGATTCTGGCACACGGGGTGCCCGTTTCGCGCTCCCGCGCGATGCCGGCCGGAGGCCGGCGCTCCGAGTCGTACGCGTCGTGAGGGTGGGTGGGGTCGCGACGTGCGCGGCGCAGAGCGCCGCGCGTGCCGACCTGAAGGTCGGCGGTCCCTGGCCTCCTTGCCGTCGGCGTGGCTATCGCGGGATGCGGCGGCCTGGGGTCCAGGGGACGCCGGCCGCGTCGGCCTGGGCCTCGAGGCCTGCGAGTTGGGTCTCGACGAGGTTGACGAGCTCCGCGTTCGCCGGGCCGAACTCCTCCCGCACGATCTCGACCTGGCGCCGGTGCGTGTTCGTGGGGTCGGCCATGGCCCAGAAGGCGCCGACGACGCGCTGGATGCGACCGCGGATGCCGGGGAGGACGGCTTCGTAGCGCGAACGGACGGTGTCGTCGCCCAGGAAGCGGACCCGCAGCTCCAGGAGGCCTTCCCGGATCGCCGACGTCTGGGAGCGCAGCTCCTCGCTGGCCCCGGATGCGTCGATCGCTTCGGCGAGCGTCTCCACCCGCTCGACGGAAGCTTCCAGCGCGGCGACCGCGCCGAACACCTGCCGCTGGAGCGTCGCCACCTCCTGCTGGAAGGCGTGGCGCGCCGCCGTGTCCTCCTCGGGGACGCCGGCCCGGGCCAGCACCTTCGGCGTGAACGACTGTGGCTCGCCGAGCCGGACCGTCCCGTTCCCATCACGCCGCACGAGTTCCGCGGTGTAGGTCTCCGGCATCGCGAGCGGCCCGCCGCGGTCGCCGCCGGCGGCGTCGGGATACCTCAGGTCCCACGCCACCCGGTGGATCCCCTTGGTCTTCGGCGCTTGGATCCGGCGGATCACCGTGCCATCCGCGTCGCGGATCACCACGAAGACGGCCGGATCCTCGGCGCGGTCCTCGGCCCGTAGATCCTCCCAGTCAGGGTAGGGGATCGGTTCGCCGGCGGCCGCCTGGGCCCGCTCGCGCTCCCGCCGCTGCTCGCGGAGGCTCTGCGCGCTCTCCTTCAGGTGATAGGTCACCACCGCTCCGAAAGGCGGGTTCGGCGCGGTGTAGAACGCGGCGCCGCGCTGTGACTTGCCCCGCCCACCGAGGGGGTTCGCTTCGATGTACATCCAGGGGCCCTTGACCGGGAACACCGCGCCCTCGGCGGCCAGCGTCTCCGGCGTCAGGTGCCGGAGCGGCGTGTAGTCGTCGAGCACGAAGAAGCTCCGCCCGAAGGACGCCAGCACCAGGTCGTTCTCCCGTTCCTGGATCTCGAGGTCCCGGATGGCGATGGTCGGGAGGCCGCCCTTGAGCCGGACCCAGTGTTCCCCGTCGTCGAGGCTCACGAAGAGCCCGAACTCGGTGCCGAGGAAGAGCAGCCCCTGCCGCTCGTGGTCCTCCACGATGGTCCAGGCGAGCTGGTCCTCGGGAAGGTCGCCGGTGATGTCCTGCCAGGTCACCCCCCGGTCGTCGCTCCGCACCACGTAGGGCCTGAAATCGCCCTGCTTGTGGTTGTTGAACACCGCGAACACGGTGTTCTCGCGGTGGCGGGAGGTGTGGAGGTCCGCGACGTAGCTGAACTCGGGCACGCCGGGCACCACGTCCACCGATCGCCATTCCACGCCGCCGTCGTCGCTGATCTGGATACGCCCGTCGTCCATGCCGGTGTAGAGCAGGCCCTCGGCGAAACGGGACTCGTCGAGCGCCACCATGTTGCCGTAGGTCGAAGTCGCGCGGTTGCGCCACACCGCGTCCACGCTCCAGGTGCGGCCCATGACGAGGCGCTCGTTGCGATCCATGCCCCGGGTCAGGTCCTCGCTCACCGGGGTCCAGGTGTTCGCCCCGTCGTCGCTCCGGTAGAGCCGGTTCGCGCCGAAGTAGATCCGCTTGTTGTCGTGCGGGGAGATGATGAGGGGCGAGTCCCAGTTCCACTTCAGCGGCTCGTCGCCGGGTTCCGGCTGGGGCTGGATCTCGACCCGTTCCCCGGTGCGGTGATCGAAGCGGACGATCCCGGCGTACTGGTACTGGGCATAGACGATGTTCGGGTCCTCGGGGTCCACCCGCGCCTGGAAGCCGTCGCCGCCCAGGACGTCCACCCAGTCGCTGTTCCGGATGCCGTGGACGTTGTCGGTGCGCACCGGGCCGGCCATGGTGGCGTTGTCCTGCGTGCCGCCGTACACCCGGTAGAACGGGAAGGCGTTGTCAATCCCGACCCGGTAGAACTGGGTGATCGCCTGGTTGGCGTGGTACTTCCAGTTCCGGCCGAGGTCCCAGCTCTCGTAGAGACCCCCGTCGGTGCTCATCATCAGGTAGTCCGGGTCGTCGGGGTCGAACTCGAGGTCGTGGTGGTCCACGTGAATCCACTCCATCCGGATCCGCCGCCAGGTCCTGCCGTCGTCCTCGGACACGTGCGTGTAGGTGTCCATGGAGTAGAGCCGGCCCGGCCGGTGCGGATCAACGAAGAACTCCATGTAGTACTGCGGGTCCGTCGGGAAGTAGTCGCTGCGCTTTTCCCAGCTCTCGCCGCGGTCGGTGGAGGCGTAGAAGCCGCGCTGGCCGTCGGTCGCGGCGATCTGGGCATAGACCACGTCCGGGTTATGCGGCGAGATCGCGAGTCCGATGCGGCCGATGTCGTGGCGGCTCGCCGACGGAAGCCCCCTGCTCAGTTGCCGCCAGGTGGCGCCCCCGTCGTCGGACTTGTGGATCCCCCCCTCGGGGCCGCCCGCGATCTGGACGCCGGTGTGCCGTCGCCGCTGCCACGAGGTGGCGTAGACGGTGTCGGGATGCCGGGGGTCCACGACGACGTCGCTCACCCCGGTGTCCTCGGAGATGTAGAGCACGCGCGCCCAAGTGGCCCCGCCGTCGGTGGTCTTGTAGAGGCCCCGGTCGCCGCCGGAGCGCCAGAGCGGCCCCTGCGCGGCGACGTACACGGTGTCGCTGTCGCGCGGATCGAGCACGATCTTGCCGATGTGCTCCGACTCGTCGAGCCCCATGTGCTCGAACGACCCGCCGGCGTCCCGGCTCCGGTAGACACCGTTGCCGTAGGGAACGGATCGCTGGCCGTTGTTCTCGCCGGTCCCCAGCCAGACGACGTTCGAGTTCGTCGGGTCCACGACCACCGTGGAGGTGGAATACACCGGGTAGTTCTCGAAAATCGGCTCCCAGGTGGTCCCGCGGTTCGTGGTCTTGAACGCGTTCCCGGAGGCGACCGCCATGTACCAGGTGGACTTGTCGTTCGGATCCATGGTCACGTCGGCGATCCGGCCGGAACGCGACGCGGGTCCGATGCCGCGCAGCTTCAGCCCGGAGAGGAGGTCCTCGTTGATGGCCGGGGTCTCGGCGTCCTGGGGCAGGGCGAGAGTTGGGGCCAGCAGGATCGCGACCAGGAACGGTGCGATTCGAAGAGATCGGTTCATGATGGTTCCTCCGGTACGGCTAGGGTCGCGCCATGAGCACCATGAACATATCGCTTCCCGAGGCGCTCAAGTCCTTCGTGGACGACCAGGTCGGCGCCCGCGGCTACAGCACGCCGAGCGAGTACGTCCGCGAGTTGATCCGGCGGGATCACGACCGCCAGCACCTGCGCGGCCTGCTTCTCGAAGGCGCGGCGTCGCCGCGGGCGGGCGTGGCCGATGCGGACTATTTCGACGGGCTCCGCGCTCGGGTCCGCGAAGCCGGCCGGCGGTGACCGGCAAGCCGGTCGTCCTTCGGGAACGGGCGCGGCGCGACATCGATGAGGCGGTCGAGCACCATCTGGTCGAGCCCGGGGAAGGGGCGCGCTCAACTTCGTTGCCGCGCTCCAAGGCACGCAGCGCCGCGCGTGCCGGTCTGTAGACCGGCGTTCCAAGCCGGTGCGCTACTACGCCCGTCGGCGGATGGTGTGGTTACCGCGGGATGCGTCGGCCGGGGGTCCAGGGTACTCCCGCCGCGTCGGCCTGGGCTTCGAGGCCCGCGAGCTGTACTTCCACCAGGTTGACGAGCTCGGCGTTGGCCGGGCCGAACTGCTCGCGGACGATCTCCACCTGACGACGGTGGGTGGTGGTGGGGTCCGCCGTGGACCAGAAGGCGCCGACCACCCGCTGGATGCGGTCGCGGATTCCGGGGAGGACCGCCTCCCGGCGGGAGCGGACGGTGTCGTCGCCGAGGAAACGGATCCGGACGTCCAGGAGCCCGGCGCGGATGGCCGACGCCTGGGAGCGGAGGTCGCCCTCGGCGCCGGACTCATCCATGGCTTCGGCCAGCGCCTCCACGCGCTCGATCGAGGCGTTCAACGCGGATACCGCCCCAAACACCCGCCGCTGGAGATCCGCGACCTCGCGCTGGAAGGCGTGGCGCGCCTCGACGTCCACCGGCGGCACGCCCGCTGCGGCCAGCACCTTGGGGGTGAAGGACTGCGGCTCGCCGAGGCGGGTGGCGCCGTTCTCGTCGCGCCGGACGAGCTCGGCGGTGTAGGTCCCCGGCATCGCGAGCGGCCCGGCGCGCTGCGACCAGTACCCCACCGGTCCCCGCTCGGGGTCCGGATACCGGAGGTCCCAGGCCACCCGGTGGATCCCGGCCGTCTTCGGTGCGGTGACGCGCCGGACGACGTTCCCTTCCGAGTCACGGATCACCACGAAGACCGCGGGGTCCTCGGCGCGGTCCTCGGCCCGCAGTTCGTCCCAGCCGGGGTAGGGGAGCGCCTCGCCGGCCGCCGCCTGCGCGCGCTCGCGTTCCCGCCGCCGCTCGCGGACGCTCAGCGCGCTCTCCTTCAGGTGGTAGGTCACCACCGCCCCGAACGGCGGGTTCGGCGCGGTGTAGAACGCGTCGCCCCGCTGTGACTTCTCGCCGCCGCCGAGCGGGTTCGCCTCCACGTACATCCAGGGGTCCTTCACCGGGAACACCGCGCCGTCGGCGGCGAGCGCCTCCGCCGACAGGTGCCGGAGCGGCGTGTAGTCGTCGAGGATGAAGAAGCCGCGCCCGAAGGAGGCCAGCACCAGGTCGTTCTCGCGCGTCTGGATCTCCAGGTCCCGGATCGCGATGGTCGGCAGCCCGCCCGTGAGCCGCACCCAGCGGTCGCCGCCGTCGAGGGTCGTGAACAGCCCGAATTCGGTACCGAGGAAGAGGAGTCCTTCCTGCCCCGGGTCCTCGACCACGCTCCAGGCGAGCTGGTCTTCCGGCAGGTCGCCGGTGATGTCCTCCCAGCTCACGCCGCGGTCGTCGCTCCGCATCACGTAGGGCCGGAAGTCGCCCTCCTTGTGGTTGTTGAAGACCGCGAACACCGTGTTCTCCCGGTGGCGGGAGGCGTGGAGGTCCGCCACGTAGGTGCGGGGAGGCACGCCCGGGACGGCGTCCACCGCCCGCCATTCGAGGCCCCCGTCGCCGGTGATCTGGACCCGCCCGTCGTCCATCCCGGTGTAGAGCAGCCCCTCCACCAGCGGCGACTCGTCGAGCGCCACCATGTTCCCGTAGGTGGAGGTGAAGACGTTCCGCCAGACCGCGTCGGTGCTCCACGTCCGGCCCATCACCGTCCGCTCGGCGCGGTTGATCCCGCGGGTCAGGTCGTCGCTGATCGGGACCCAGGTGTTCGCCCGGTCGTCGCTCCGGTAGAGCCGGTTCGCGCCGAAGTAGAGGCGCTGGCCGTTGTGCGGCGAGATGATGAGCGGCGCGTCCCAGTTCCACTTGAGCGGCGGGTCGTCGGGCTCGGGTTGCGGCTGGATTTCCATCCGCTCCCCGGTCCGGCGATCGAAGCGGGCGATCCCGGCGTACTGGTACTGCGCGTAGATGATGTTGGGATCGTCGGGGTCCACCCGCGCCTGGAAGCCGTCGCCGCCGATGACGTCGAGCCAGTCGCTGTTCAGGATCCCGTGGATGCTGGTCGTCCGCGAGGGGCCGCCGAGGGTGGCGTTGTCCTGTGTTCCCCCATAGACGTTGTAGAACGGGAAGTCGTTGTCAATGCCGACCCGGTAGAACTGGGTGAGGGACTGGTTCGCGTGGAACTTCCAGCGCTCGCCGAGGTCCCAGCTCTCGTAGATGCCGCCGTCGGAGCTCATCATCAGGTAGTCCGGGTCGTCCGGATCGAACTCGAGGTCGTGGTTGTCCACGTGCTTCCACCGGCTGTTGACCTGGCGCCACGTCGCCCCGTCGTCGTCGGTCACGTGGGTCCACACGTCCATCGAGTAGATGCGGCCGGGACGGTGGGGGTCCGGGAATATCTCCATGTAGTACTGCGGGTCCACGCAGATGTAGTCGCTCCGCTTCTCCCAGCTCTCGCCGCGGTCCGTGGAGCGGTAGAAGCCGCTCGCGTCGTCGGAGGCCGCGATCAGCGCGTAGACGACGTCGGGGTTGTGGGGTGAGATCGCGAGCCCGATGCGGCCGATGTCGTGCCGGTCGGGGGAGGGGAGGCCCTTCGAGAGCTTCCGCCAGGTGGCCCCGCCGTCCTCCGACTTGTGGATGCCCCCCTCGGGGCCGCCCGCGACGAGGAGGCCGGTGTGCCGCCGCCGCTGCCACGACGACGCGTAGAGGACGTCGGGGTCCCGGGGATCCATGGCCACCTGGCTGATCCCGGTGTCCTCGGAGACGTGGAGGACCCGCTCCCAGGTGGCGCCGCCGTCGGTCGTCTTGTAGAGGCCCCGGTCCCCGCCCGCGCGCCAGAGCGGTCCCTGCGCCGCGACGTAGACCGTCTGCGGGTCGCGCGGGTTGATGACGATGTTCCCGATGTGCTCGGACTCGTCGAGCCCCAGGTGCTCGAAGGAAGCGCCGGCGTCGCGGCTCCGCCAGACCCCGTTCCCGTAGCCGACCGACCGCTGCCCGTTGTTCTCGCCGGTGCCGAGCCACAGGACATTGGAGTTCGTGGGATCCATCACGATCGTCGAGGTCGAATACACCGGGTAGTTCTCGAAGATGGGCTCCCAGGTGGTCCCCCGGTTCGTGGTCTTGAAGGCGTTCCCGGAGGCGACCGCGACGTACCAGGTCGCCCGGTCGTTCGGGTCAATGGTCACGTCGGCGACCCGGCCGGAACGCGCGGCCGGCCCGATGCCCCGCAGCTCCAGGCCCGAAAGCAGGTCTTCGGTGATTGCCGGGGCCTCCTGGGCGGGCGCCTGAGGAGCGGCCAGGAGTGCGGCGGCGAAGGCCAATCGGATGAGCGGACTCTGGCGCATGGGTAGATCTCCTGCGGGGGGCCGGTCCGCGACGCGGGACCGACCGGGATCAGTCGGTGAGGGTGCTCACGTGCGCGGTGGCGGCGCGGGCCTGGCCGTCCACGTTGTAGCCGCCTTCGAGCATGGAGACCAGGCGTCCCTCGCAGTAGTGGTCGGCCACGTCCATCAGGGTCCGGGTCATGCGCGAGAAGACGTCGTCGGTGCACTCGAAGGAGCCGAGCAGGTCTTCCTTCCGGCTGTCGAACCCGGCCGAGATGATCACGAAGTCGGGCTTGAACTGCTCCACCGCGGGCAGGAGCGTGCGGTCCCAGGCGCTCAGCATGTCCCGGTCCGTGGCGCCCGGTCCGAGATGGACGTTGAAGTTCGTTCCGGCGCCGTCGCGGGCTCCGCCGAGCGACGGATCGCCGGTACCCGGGTAGTCGTACCAGTTGTGGGTCGAGAAGAAGAGGACCGAGGGGTCCTCGTAGAAGGCGTTCTGGGTGCCGTTCCCGTGGTGGTAGTCCCAGTCCACGATCAGCACCTTCTCGTGCCCGTGAGCCCGCTGCGCGTAGCGGGCGGCGACCGCGGCGTTCGAGTAGAAGCAGAAGCCCTCCTCGGCGCCGGCGTTGTTGGCGTGGTGTCCGGGGGGCCGGATCGCGCAGAACGCGTTCCTGAGCCTTCCCTCGGAGACCTCCCGCACCGCGGCGAGCGCCCCGGCCACCGCCAGCTCGGCGATCTCCCCGGTGGTGGGGATGCGCCGGACCCGGTCCACGTGGTCGCGGGTGTGGTGTCCGAGCAGGTAGGGCAGGGGATCCGGCCACTTCTCGACGGGGACGAGGGTCCGGAAGAGACCCGCCGCGTCGAGCGCCTCGCGGATCTTCACGAGGCGAAGCGGCGATTCCGGATGCCCCCGCCGGATGTTGTGGCGGAGGAACGACTCGCGATAGACGATGCCGGTGGTGGAGGGAGCGGTCTCGGACATGGCCGCAACGATACCGGAGCCTTTCGCGTCGGAGCGCCAGCCTCCGGCTGGCATCGCGCGGGAGCGCGAAATCCGAGCTGATTGCGTTCCTTCCCGTGAACGTGGGGGCCATGTTCAGTCCTTCTCCGGCAGCGCCCTGCCGTTCCCGGTTGGGGTCACGCCACGGGGACCGGCTTCGGCGCGCGTTTCGCCGCCTGCGGCCGCGATGCCAGCCAGAGGCCGGCCCAAGTGCTGTGAAAATGCGGTTCCGGCGCGACGTCAACCAGCGGAAGTGGCGACGCCGGCTGGGAACGCCGGTCTTCAGACCGGCACCGCGGGCCGGAGGCCCGCGGATGTCGTGCCGGTGTTCACGGTGATGATCCGAGAGCCGAGCGCCACCTCGCGCGGAAGCGTTGTGCCGTGCGCTGCGCTGTCGCGCAGCGCGTGCCGGTCTGAAGACCGGCGTTCCCGGCTGCCTCCGACATTTTCATGACCGGCGAGATGCGCAGGAGCACCGCTCGTGGGCGTGTTTCGCGGTGGGGGACGTGCGAATTTCCGGGACACCACACTCGCACCTGTTGGTACCGTTTGCGGTCGTGCCGCACCGCCACCACCACCGGGGTCACGCCGGCGGGTCGAAGCGGCCCTGGTGGAAGCGCTTCCGGACGACCGCCGCGATCGGCTACGTGATCCGGCACTACACCGAGCCCCGGAACCGGATGGTGATCGAACGGGCGGGGGTCCGCGCCGGGGAGCGGGTCGTGGACATCGGTTGCGGGCCGGGCGAATCCGTGGCGCTGGCTGCCGCCGCCGCACCGGGAGTGCGGGTCGTGGGAGTTGATCCGGCGTTCCCCTTCCGGCTGGCCACGGCGCTCCGCAATCTCGGACGGGGACGGGCGGTGCAGGTGCGCCGCGGCGCCGCGGAACGGCTGCCGGTTCCGGACGGCTGGGCGACCCTGGTCGTCTCGATCAACGCCTTCCACCACTGGGAAGACCGGCCCCGGGGTCTGGCCGAGGTGCGCCGGGCGCTCGCGCCGGGGGGCAGGCTGGTGCTCGTGGACGAGGACTTCCCGGACGATCACCAGCACACCCGTTTCCACCGGGAGGCCGGTGAGGACGCCCCGGTGGACGCCGGAAATCCAGTGGTCCGGAAGTGGCTTGCAGCTCTCGGGTTCGGCGATCTCACCCTCGACCGGGTTGAGGACGCCGGCGGTACGCCGCACCACGTGTTGTGTGCCGTGCGGGCGACCTGAGCAAGCCCACGCCAGTTCCGACCAATCCACGATGCATCGTGGAATGGTCACGACCATTCCGCGACATCGTCTGTCCTTCGCGCAGTCCAACGGCGCCATTTCACGGGGCTGCGACTCGTGCTCCCGCTCTCGGAGGTGCGCTACCGCGAGACTCGGCCGGCGTTGCCAGCCGTACGCGCCGTGGGGGGCGGGTGAAGTTACGACGTGCGCGGTCCGGAGCACCGCGCGTGCCGGTCTGGAGACCGGCGTTCCAAGCCGTTTCCGCCAATCCCGACCTGGTGCCGAAGGGGGGACTCGAACCCCCACGGGATCACTCCCATACGCCCCTCAAGCGCACGTGTCTACCATTCCACCACTTCGGCAGCGGTGAGGACCGGCGGGAATCTCCGGCCGCCGGACCCGGAATTATAGGTTCGGTCGAGCCGCGGGTCCCGATCAGGATCCGGGCTCGGGCTCCTCGCTTTGTTCCCCGGACTCGGAGGCTTCCGGATCTCCGGGTTCCCCGGCCGGATCATCGGCTGGCGCCGGTGTCTCGGCCGCCGGAGCCGGAATCGCCACGCCCCCTCCGGGCACCACGGTCTGGGATTCCGGATCGTCCTGCACGTAGCCGAGGAGCAGGGAGGTGACCATGAAGGTGGCCGCGACCACCGCGGTCACCTTGGTCAGCAGGGTCGCCGTTCCCCGGGCGCCGAACGCCGCCTGGCTGCCGGCGCCGCCGAAGGCGCTGGCGAGATCCTGGCCCTTGCCCTGCTGGGTGAGCACGACAAGGATGAGGAAGAAACAGACGAGGATGTGGACGATGGTGAGCAGGATGGTCATTTCTCTGGATTCCGGTTTCGGGGCCGGGCCTGTTCCAAGCGGCGGCCCAGGCGCCCGATGCGCCGCTCAGCCGGCGGCGTGGCAGATGGCCAGGAACGAGTCGGCGCGGAGGCTGGCTCCGCCGACCAACACGCCATCCACGTTGGCCCCGGAAAGGATGGCGGCGGCATTATCGCCCTTCACCGACCCCCCGTAAAGGATCGGGGTCCGTTCGGCCGCCTCGGGTCCGGCGAGCGCGCCCAGGCCGGCGCGGAGGACCCGGTGCATGGCCTCGGCGGTTTCGGGGGTGGCCGTCCGCCCGGTGCCGATGGCCCAGACGGGTTCGTAGGCGACGGCGAGGCGGGCGCGCTGGCTCTCCGAGAGGCCCGCGACCACCGCCGCGAGTTGCGCGCGGACGACGTCCTCGGCCTGCCCGGCGTCGCGCTGTGCGAGGGTCTCCCCGACGCAGACGACGGCGCGCATCCCGGCCGCGAAAACGGCGAGCGCCTTCCGGCGAACGTCGTCGTCCCGGTCGCCGAAGACGTGGCGGCGTTCCGAGTGCCCGACGAGCACCCGCGAGCAGCCGGCGGCGGCGAGCATCGGGGCGGAGACGGCGCCGGTGAAGGCCCCCTCCCGCTCGTGGAAGACGTCCTGGGCGGCGAGTCCCACGGCGCTGCCCCGGATCGCGTCGGCGACCGGCGCGAGGGCGGTGAACGGGGGAGCGACGGCGACCTGTGCCCGACCTGGACGCAGACCGGCGACGATCCCGGCGGCGAGCGCGACGCCCTCGGCGGCCGTCTTGTGCATCTTCCAGTTCCCGATGACGACGGTACGGCGGATGGATTTCTGGTCAGGCATCGGCGAGGGCCTCCACCCCCGGGAGCGGTTCTTCGGCGAGAAAGGCGAGGGATGCCCCGCCGCCGGTCGAGAGGTGGCTGATCCGACCGGACAGTCCCGAGCGCCGCACCGCGGCGAGCGAGTCTCCCCCGCCCACGATGCTGGTGGCGCCCCGGCCGGTCGCGTCGGCCACCGCGCGCGCCAACGCCGTCGTCCCTTCCGCGAAGCGCGGATCTTCGAAAAGGCCCATGGGCCCGTTCCAGACGATCGTCGCCGCGCCCCGGAGGTGGGCGGCGAAGGCGGCTCGCGATGCCGGGCCGATGTCGAGCCCCATCCAGTCGGCCGCGACCTCCCCGATGGGAAGGGTGCGCACGGGACCGGTGTCGGGGGCCAGAGCCGTGCAGTGGTCCGTGGGGAGCACCAGGCGGTCGCCGTGGGCTCCGAGGAGCTTCCCGGCCTCGGCGACCCGGTCGCGCTCGACGAGCGACCGGCCGGTCGGGAGCCCCTGCGCGGCGGTGAAGGTGTAGGCCATCGCCCCCCCGATCAGGACGCGGTCGGCGCGGCCGAGCAGCGAGCGGATGACCGGCAGCTTGTCGGACACCTTGGCGCCGCCGAGGATCGCGACGAACGGGCGCGGCGGGTCGTCCAGCGCCGACCCGAGCGCGGCTAACTCGGTCTGCATGAGCGGGCCGGCCGCGGCCCGGGGAAACCGGCGGGCGCAGGCGTCCACCGAGGCGTGCGCCCGATGGGCGGCCCCGAAGGCGTCGTTGACGTACTCATCGCCACAGGCCGCGAGCGCTTCCGCGAAGGCGGGATCGTTGGCGGTCTCGCCCGGGTGGAACCGCAGGTTCTCCAGCAAAAGGACATCACCCGGCGCGAGCCGGGGCGGGGCGCCGGTCTCCGCCCCGACCGGTTCCGGCTGAAACCGCACGGATTCCTCGAGCAGCTCCTGAAGCCGCGCCGCGACCGGCCGCAGGCTGAGCCCCGGATCCGGGTTCCCCCGGGGCCGTCCCAGATGGGAGGTCACCACGACGCCCGCTCCCGCACGGCGGGCCTCCCGGATGGCGGGGAGCGCCGCCCGGATCCGGCTGTCGTCGCTGACCGCGCCGCCCGCCAGCGGCACGTTCAGATCGGCCCGGAGGAGCAACCGCCGGCCGCGCAGGTTGAGGTCCGCGAGGGTCAACTTACGGGTGGGGCGCACGGCGGGGCGAACGATACCCGCCGCCGCCGGCGAGTGGTAAGGTCCGCCGCCCCACACGCGGCTCAGGTTTCCGGTCGGGCGGTTCGCCGTCCTGCCGGACGAAGAGGGAACCGGGTGCGAATCCCGGACGGCCCACGCCACTGTGATCGGAATGCCCTTTCCGGGCCTCCCCGCTTCGGCGGGGCGGCAACCACTCCCGGCGCCTGCCGGGGGGAAGGTGGGAAGGGTGGATGTCCCCTGGACATCCGGTCCGTAAGTCAGGAGACCTGCCCGGAGCCCGAACCCCAACACACCTCTTCGCTGGGAAGGGAGCGGTTCATGAGACGTACGCACTTCCAATCCGCCTCGGCCGGCGCGGCCGGTTTCCGGCCGGCCCTGCCGTTCGCCCTGGCGGCGCTGCTGGCGCCGGCGGTCCTCGCCGCGGCGGACCTCCGGGTCGTCGTCCTGGGTCCGGACGGCGAGCCGGCGGTGGGCGCTCTCGTCGTCGCCGACTCCGTTGCCGGGGAGAGCCGGGTCTCCGCGATCACCGGCGACGACGGGAGCGCCCGGATCGAGGGAGTCCCGGACGGCCGGTACCTGGTCTCCGCCCGCTCCAGCGACCTCTCGGCGGCGCCGATGGAAGTCACGCTGTCCGACGCCGCCGCGGGCGCCGTCGAGCTGGCGCTCCGGTTCACCGCGGTCCGCGAGTCGGTGGTGGTGTCCGCCGCGCTCGGGGCGCGCCGCGAGGGGGAGTCCGGCACCTTCGTGGACACGCTCTCCGCCGACGCCCTGCGGGACCGGGACGAGTGGTTCCTGCTCGAAGGACTTCGGGGCATGCCCGGAACGCTCGTTTACCAGACCGGGAGCCAGGGACAGCAGGTCGCCCTCCGCTTCCGGGGACTGCCGGCCCAGGCGACCGCGGTGGTGGTGGACGGCGCGCCGCTCCGGGATGCCTCGGGACCCCAGTCGGATGCGACCGCGCTGCTGCCGTCGCTCTCGGTGCTCGGGGTGGACCGGGTGGAGATCCGCCGCGGCGGCGGCTCGACCATCTACGGCTCGAACGGGATGGGAGGGGTGCTCCACGTCGTCACCCGGTCGGAGTCCGCTCCCGACCGGCTGCGGTTCTCCGCGGGCCTCGGGGAGTACGGCCACGCGGCGGCGAGCGGCGAAGTGGGCGCCGGCGGCCCGCGCGGCGGGGTCTCCGCCGGATTCAGCCGGCTCGCGGTGAGCGAGGGCGCGGACGGGGACGACCCGTTCACGAACCACACCGGGATCGCGCGCGCCGGATTCCGCCTGACCGACTCGCTGTGGGTGACCGCGCGCTCGCTGTTCTCGCTGGCCACCGTGGGTCTGAACGAGAGTCCGTTCCCCCTCGGGTCCGCGGGACCGGGGATCACGGAGGCGGCGCCGGTTCCGGAAGCGGCCGTCCGCGGCTACGAGGCGGGGACCCCGCTCGAGGGTCTCGACCTCGGGGCCGGCAACTTCATGCCCTCCGTGAACGATCCCGACAACAGCCAGGAGACGCGGTTCCTTTCGACGCTGGTCGCGCTGCGGGGATCGGCCGGTCCGGACCTCGCCTGGAACCTCCGGCTCCACGACCTGCGCACCCGCCGCGCGAACGAGGACGGACCGGCCGGGGTCAACCCGTTCGATCCGCCGTCGCCCTCCACGCTGGTGCACGAGGGCGAGGTGCGGAGCGGCGCCGCCCGGGTCGAGCTGTTTCGGGGACCGGTCCGCGTGGTCACCGGCGGGGAGTTCGAGGCCGAGCGGGCGGCGACCACCGACCCCGGCTTCGAAACCCGGCTCCGCCAGACCAGCGCCGCCGCCTTCGTGCAGGCGGAGGGGGGAACCGCCGACGGACGGGCGGCGCTGCGCGGCGCCGTGCGGGCCCAGCGGTTCTCCACGGCGTCGCCGGAACTGATCCCCGTGGAGGGAAGCCCCTGGCGGGACGCCGCGCCGCCGCCGGAGGCGGGCGCCGTCACCGGGGAGGCGGCGGGCTCGTTCGCGGTCGCTCCTGGTCTCCGGCTCCGGGCGTCGGCGGGACGCGGGTTCCGGGCCCCGTCGCTCTACGAGCGGTTCGGGACCTGGTACTCCAGCTTCGGCTACTCGGTGTTCGGCGACCCGCGGCTGAACCCGGAATACACCACCACGATGGACGCCGGGTTTTCCGCCGCGTCGGAGGACGGCCGCCACGAGTTGCGGGGAGCGTGGTTCCGGTCGGAGCGCGGCCGCATCATCGCGTTCGGGTCTCTCGACTTCGCGTCCGACCCGTTCGGACGGTTCGCGGGCTACGAGAACACCGAGGGGGGAGTCGCCCGGGGCGCGGAGCTGAGCTACCGGGTGACGCTCCCCGGCCGCACCCGGGCGCAGTTTCACTACACCTTCACGGACGCCGACCCGCCGGCGAACGCTCCGGACGAGCTGGCGTCGGACTGGCTCGTGCCGCACCACCAGGGCGGGGCGCTGCTCTCGGGCTCGGTGGGCGAGCGGCTCCGCTGGAGCGCCGATCTCCTGCTTTCCTCGCACATCCACGCCCCGCTCTTCGACCCCGACACCTTCGCGTCGCGGGTGTTCCGGTTCGCGGGGATGCGCCGCCTCGACGTGGCGCTCGCCTTCGAGGCGGCCCGCGGAGTGACCGTGCGCGCGCTCGTCCAGGACGCCTTCGACGATGCGGCCTACCAGAGCGGGGGCTTTCGTCCGCTGGGGCGGGTGGCCCGGGTCAACCTGGAGTGGAGCCGATAGCGCGCATGGAGTTCCGGTTCGCTGTGCAAATGCAGTCCCGCGGGTCGTCCAGGCGCCGTGATGGCGCCGCCGGCTGGGAACGCCGGCTTCAGCCGGCACCCGCTGCGCGGAGCGCAGCGGACTGCACGACGCTGTCCCGCACGATGGTTCGGCTCTCGGTCCATCGTCGGAAACAGCGGCACGACATCCGCGGGCCTTCGGCCCGCTGTGCCGGTCTGAAGACCGGCGCTCCCGGCCGTCAGTTCGAGGCGATGTGGTGGATCAGGTCGCGGACGCGGCAGGAGAAGCCCCACTCGTTGTCGTACCAGGCGAGGATCTTGACGGCGTCCCCGTCCACCACCTTGGTGAACGGGGCGTCCACGACGGACGAGTGCGGGTTCCCCTGGAAATCAATGGAGACGAGCGGTTCGTCCGACACCTGAAGAACGCCGTTCAGGGGGCCGCCGGCGGCCTCGCGGAGCGCGTCGTTCACCTCTTCGGCGCTCGCGGGACGCTCGAGGAACGCGGTCAGATCGGTGAGGGAGACGTTCGGGGTGGGCACCCGGACCGCGATCCCGTCCAGCCGCCCCTCCAGTTCGGGCAGGACCTTGGTGACCGCCTTCGCCGCGCCGGTCGAGGTGGGGATCATGTTCACCCCGGCGGCGCGCGCGCGGCGCAGGTCCGAGTGGGGCAGGTCGAGCAGGCGCTGGTCGTTCGTGTAGGAGTGGACGGTGGTCATGACGCCCTTCTTCAGCCCGAACGTCTCGTGGAGGACCTTCACCACCGGGGCCAGGCAGTTCGTCGTGCAGGAGGCGTTCGACAGGATGTGGTGCGACGCGGCGTCGTAGCGGTCCTCGTTCACGCCCATGACGACGGTCAGGTCCTCGCCCTTCGCGGGAGCGGAGACGATGACCTTCCGGGCGCCCGCGGCGAGATGCTTCGAAGCGTGCTCGCGGGCCGTGAAGATCCCGGTGGACTCGACCACGATCTCCGCGCCCAGCCGTCCCCAGGGCAGCTTCGCCGGGTCGCGCTCGCTCAGCACCGTGACCCGCGTCTCCTGTCCTTCCGGCGAGGTGACCACGATCTCGCTCCCCTCGGCGGCCACCGTTCCCGGCAGCGCGCCGGAGACGGAGTCGTGCTTCAGCAGGTGGGCCAGGGTGGCCGGGTCGGTCAGGTCGTTGACGGCGACGATCTCGATGTCGCGGTCGTCCTGGACCGCGCGGAAGATGTTGCGGCCGATCCTGCCGAAGCCGTTGATGCCGATGCGCACGATGTTCCCCTTTCGGTGTGGTCCCCCGCGATGGCCGGGATCATAGGGAGGGCCGGTCAAAGGGTCAACGGATTCGGAGTTTCTTCCATATATGAGTTATTAGACATTAGATAATCATAGTCTACTTACTTGATATATACGATCAATGCTGTTATATTCCTTGCGTCAGGCGGCGCCGGTCGCCTGACGGGCGCCGGGAACGGCCCCCAACAGCTTCCCGCCCGACACTCAAGGAGAAAACAACATGACCCATCTGACCCTCTTCAACCCTTCCTTCCGGCGTCTCTTCGCCGACCCGTTCTTCGACTTCCCGGCCCGCTTCGGCGACGGCGCGGCCGACCGGACGCCCGGCGCGTCGCTCTGGAGTCCCCCGGTGGACGTCCGCGAGTCCGACACCGAGGTCACCGTCGAGGCCGAACTGCCGGGCATCCCGCGCGAGGACATCTCGGTCCGCTGCCACGACGGCCGGCTGGTCCTGGAGGGCCAGCGCCAGGAGATCCGCGAGGCCGCGCCGGAGAACGGCGAGACCGCCGGCGCACCGGGCAACTGGATCCGCCGCGAGCGGGTCCTCGGCAAGTTCCACCGCTCCTTCGATCTCCCGGAGAGCGTGGACGCCTCCGCCATCCGGGCGGAGTCCCGGGACGGCGTCCTGCGGGTCGTCCTGCCGAAGCTCGAGAAGGCGCAGCCGCGCCAGATCGCCGTCAGCGTCCACTGACCCGACACCCACCGGGGCCGGCGCCAGCCGGCCCCTCAACTGTGGGAGCGCCGGTCTTCAGACCGGCATCGCCCGCGCAGCGGGCGAGACTCCCGTTACCTTGCCGCGTCGCGCACCGCCACAGGGAATGGCGTGACGGCATCAAGCCCGAACAACCACGGAAGTTTGCGGCCCTGCGGGCCGCGGTGCCGGTCTGAAGACCGGCGCTCCCCCTACTCCGTCGTGCGTTCCTGGCCGGGGATGACCCGGCGGCTCTTGACCATCTCCTCGTCGTAGTAGCGGCGGTAGAGGATGTCCCAGGTCTCGGTGCCCTGCTGGACCGTGCGGCTCTGGGAATCAATCTTCCGGCGCACGATTTGGTCAATGCGCTCGTCGTCCTCGAGCTCGGAGTTGATGATCCGCATGATCATGCGGCGGATCTCGGTGTCCTCCGCGTAGAACTCGACCGTCTCGTCGGCGCGCAGCAGATCCATGATCTGGTTCGCGAGGTGGTTGATCTTCCCGTTGGTCAGGCGCATGGCGGAACTACAGGATGATCCCCTGCTCGCGGGCGAGCCGTTTCTTGACCAGCTTGAACATTTCCCGGTACTCGACGCCGCCGGTGCGGATCTCCTCGCCGTAGCCGTCGAGGAGCTTCCGGACCTCTTCGTTCAGGTCGTCCTCCTGGCGCAGATCCTCGGTGATCAGGTCCACGATGGAGTCCATGAGGGCGTTCGGGTCCTCCGGATCAATGTAGCCCGCGACCTGCAGGTCGTCGGTGATCCGGTAGCCGAGGAACTGGATCTGGCTCTTGGTGAGGCGCATGGCGGGCAACCGGAAAGGGTACCACGCCGGGGCAGGAGGCGGCCACCGCGAACCGGGCGGGGTCCGGGGGCGGTCTTCTTGGCCTGCCCGGAGCAACCCGCGGGCTGCTAGGATTCACCGTCCTGGCGAGAGATGGGGTCGTAGTTCAGTTGGTCCAGAACGCCGGCCTGTCACGCCGGAGGTCGCGGGTTCGAGTCCCGTCGGCCCCGCCATCATCGCTTTCCCTCCAGCCGCGTTCCGGCGCCCCTTCCCAGCGGAGTCTGTGATGAAGATCACGATCACCTACTGCGTCGTTTGAAACTACCTCCCCAACGCCTCCAGTCTGGCGGCGGCAATCCGGGAGGCTCGGGGCATCGAGCCCGAGCTCATCGAAGGCGGCAAGGGCATCTTCGACGTGACGGTGGACGGCGAACTCGTCTATTCCAAGTACGACACCGGCCGGTTCCCCGAGCACGACGAGATCCTCGACAAGATCCCCGTCCTCGCGAGCTGACGCGCTAACAGCCGGTACCCGCCCGCTTCGGGCGCGCCCCGGCTAGAAGTCGAAGAGGCGCGTGTACTTGATGATGAGCGACCGGCCCATCACGTTGGGCACCAGGAAGCCGGTCTCCTCGTCGAAGCGGTCGAGGGTCGCGGTGTTCCGCAGGTCGTTGTAGACGATGAAGAGCCCGGTCCCGCTCCGGTCCAGCATCACCAGCCGGACGTTCGAGGAGACCGAGGCCGTCTGGCTGTTGTACTGGATCAGCGCTTCCAGCCGGCGGAGCGGGGTGAACGAGTAGTTCACCCGGACCGGGATGAGGTTGGTGGTGAACTTGCCGCCGGGGAGGTCCACCACGTCGCGGTTCCAGCCGACGCTCGCCTGGAAGGTGGCCCCGATGCGCCCGTTCAGGCTGGAGCTGATGCCGAGATAGTCGCCGTCGTAGAAACCGCCGTTGCGAACATAGAAGGTCGGATACAGGCGGGCGCTGGCGTTCCCGATGTAGTTCACGCTCACCTGGTTCCAGTGGTAGAGGCCGGGCGGGATGACCACCCGGTGTCCGTCCACCCCGTCGTACACCGTGAAGTCGTGGAGCGGCCGGTCCCGGTGCCGGTCAATGAACAGCCCGAAGCGGCCGCCGCCGTTTGGCTGGAACTCGATGGGGTGCCAGTGTCCGCGCCCGGACTGGACCTCGCCGTCGAAGCCGTAGTACGCGTTCCAGGTCACGTGCGGTGAGAAGCGGCGCACCCAGGACATGCCCGGCAGATGCGTCGGCTGCCAGTCGAGGTAGTAGCGCCACTGGACCTTGCGGTAGCCGCGGCGGGGCACGAACCCGACTTCGGGGTTGAAGTCCTCGCCCACCTGGGTGAAGCCGGCGTGCCCCTGGTGGAGCGGGTCGGCGTAGTTCAGGAAGGCCCGGCCCGCCATCGTGTCGGAGGCGCCCGTCTCCGGATCCGCACCGTCCGAGGCGGTCTTGGCCAGGAAGGTGAAGAAACGCGCGTGCTCTCCGAGCTGGATCGCCGCGTCGGCCCCGAACGCCCGGTTGGTGTCGCCTTCCTCGCTCCACTCCCCGGTGGACTGGCGGTTCACCAGGATGCCGCCGAAGTTGGACCGCCCGACCTCGCGCTGGACCCGCGCGACCGTGTAGTTGTTGGCCGCGAGCGCCAGCGCGCCGGTCTCCGCGTCGAAGGCGTCGTCGGTCTGCATGTTCATCAGACCGATGTTCGTGGACCCCACCTTCCCGGAGAGCCGGGCGCCGCCCATGATTCCGACCGGCTGCCCGGCATAGAGCCCGATGCGGCGGCTGAAGAACAGGTCCACCTCCTGGGGCGCTCCGAACTGGAAGGTGGAGGCGTTCTCGAGGAAGAAGGGCCGCTTCTCGGGGAAGAAGAGCGGGAAGCGGGTCAGGTTGATCTGCTGGTCGTCGGCCTCCACTTGGGCGAAATCGGTGTTCGCGGTGAGATCCACCGTGAGGTTCGGGGTGACCCCCCACTTCACGTCGAGCCCGATGTCGAGACCTTCCG
Organism: Vicinamibacteria bacterium; assembly: GCA_963555995.3. GTDB lineage: Bacteria > Acidobacteriota > Vicinamibacteria > Marinacidobacterales > Marinacidobacteraceae > Marinacidobacterium. The sequence goes on from OY821641.1 coordinate 1,250,525, forward strand.
TTTCGCGGTTCTCCGCACGGACCGCGAGCGGGTTCCGGTTCGCTTCTCCCAGCGCGAACGGCGTGACCTTGACGTCTCGGCGCGAGGGCAGGTTCAGGCCGGTGATCTTCCGCGCCAGCGAGACCCGGTAGATGTTGTAGCCGCGGGGGATGGGCGCCAGGAACGCCTGCTCGTTCTTGCGGCGGATGTTCCGCATGACATTGATGCCCCAGGTCCGGTCCGCCCCGGGGGCGTAGCGCAGTGTGCGAAGCGGAATCGCGAACTCGGTCTCCCAGCCGCGGCCGGTCCGCTGGGAGCGCACCACCCAGTCGCCGTCCCAGTTGGCGTTGAACCCGGCGATGCCGCCGCGCTGGGAACCGCGCTGGCCGGGGCGCGGGTTGTAGCCCCCGGTTGCGCCCTCGCCGGCGATCTGGCCGTCGTACTCGATGCCTTCCGGGTTGGTGCCGAAGAGGAAGGCGTTCTGGCTGTCGTTGAAGGTGTCGAGGATGATCTGGACCGAGTCCGATTCGTTCAGGTCGCCGTCCCGGCGGCTCTCCGAGACCAGCACCTGCTCCGGCTCGCTGTCGAAGGCGATGACGCCCACGTAGAGCGTGGTCTCCGAGAGGAGCAGGCGCACCTCGGTCCGCTCGGAGGCGGGGGCGCCGTTGTCCGGCTCCTGCTGGGTGAACCCGGTGAAGGGCTCGACGCCCGCCCACTGTTCGTCGTTGACTAGGCCGTCCACGACCGGCCCTTCCATCCCGTCGCCGAGCGCCTGGACGGCGCCGTCGTTCGGCGGGACCGGGGTGGCCCCCGCGAGCGGCGCAAGCAGCAGCAGGCCGGAGAAACGGACAGGATTTCGTCGCATGGGCCGCGCGTATCCTACGCGCCCACGAACATGGCCGAAACCGCGATCCTTCCCAACTTCATCGGCGGGAGCTACCTTGCCCCGCCGGCCTCGGAAACCCTCCCGATCTTCAACCCCGCGACGGGGGAAATCCTGTCCCGGATCCCGCTCTCCGGCCCCGAGGACGTGGGCCGGGCGGTGGCCAGCGCGCGCGAGGCGCTCCGCGACTGGCGGGAGACCCCGCCGACCGACCGGGTGCAGCCGCTCTTCCGGTTGAAGGCGCTGCTGGAGCGCGACTTCGAGGAACTCTCGCGGTGCGTGACCACCGAAAGCGGGAAGACCCTCGCCGAGTCGCGCGGCGAGCTGCGGCGGGCCGTCGAGAACGTGGAAGTCGCCTGCGGGATCCCCTCCCTGATGCAGGGCCGGGTGCTGGAGGACATCGCGCGCGGCATTGACGAACTGATGATCCGCCAGCCGGTCGGCGTGGTGGCGGTGATCGCGCCCTTCAACTTCCCGGCGATGATCCCGTTCTGGTTCCTGCCCTACGCCCTCGCCTGCGGCAACACGGTGGTGATGAAGCCGTCGGAGAAGACGCCGCTGACCATGCAGCGGGTGGCGGCGCTGATCGAGGAGGCGGGATTCCCGCCGGGGGTGGTCCAGGTGACCCACGGCGGGCAGGAGGCCGTGGAGGCGCTCCTCGACCACCCGGACGTCGCGGCGGTGAGCTTCGTGGGTTCCTCGCCGGTGGCCCGCGCCGTCTATGCCCGGGCGGCGGGGAACGGGAAGCGGGTGCAGTGCCAGGGAGGGGCGAAGAACCCGGTGGTGGTGCTCGAGGACGCCGACGTCGAGGCCGCGGTGTCCACCGTGGCCGAGAGCGCCTTCGGATGCGCGGGGCAGCGGTGTCTCGCGGCCTCGCTGGCGATCACCGTCGGCGGCGCCCACGCGCCGTTCCGCGACCTGGTGAGCGCCGCCGCCGCGAGCCGCGTGGTGGGTTCCGGGCTCGACGAGGCGGTGGACATGGGCCCGGTGATCCGGGACGCGAGCCGGGAGCGGATCGAGCGGCTGATCGGGGTTGCGGTCGAAGACGAGAGCGCCCGCGCGGTGGTGGACGGCCGCGGCGCCCGGATCGCGGGGCACGAGGACGGGTTCTTCGTCCGGCCCACGGTGCTCGACGAGCTCCCCGCTGAGGGGGAGATCGCCCGCACCGAGATCTTCGGGCCGGTGCTCGGCATCCTCCGGGTGGAGACCGTCGAGGACGCCATCGCCTTCGTCAACCGCGGCGAGTTCGGCAACATGGCCTGTCTCTTCACGAACGACGGCCGCGCCGCCCGCCGCTTCCGCCACGAGGTGCTCACCGGGAACGTCGGGATCAACGTCGGCGTGGCCGCCCCGATGGCGTTCTTCCCGTTCAGCGGCTGGCGGGGCAGCTTCTTCGGCGACCTCCACGCCCAGGGAGCCCACGCCATCGAGTTCTACACGCAGACCAAGGTCGTGGTGGAGCGCTGGCCCCGCGACGCCTCGCAGCGCTTTTGAGCACCGACCCCGGCGGAAGCAGGGTCCGGGGACTGGTCCGCCGCTTCTGGCAGCCGGCGCTCTGGACCCTCTTCGTCCTGAACGTCCTCCTGATGCCGCTCCTCTTCGGCGGGGCGGGGGACGAGCCGTTCGTGCCCCCGGAGTGGATTCCGACGAATCCGGCGGCGCTGGTGACCGTGCACGCCCTCGCGGTCGCGGTGGCGGTGCCGAACACCGTCTTCTGCCTCGCCGCCGGGTTCCTGTTCGGGCTGGGTCCGGGGATGCTCTACGCCACCCTCGGCACCTTCCTCGGCTCGCTCGCGGCGTTCGCCGTGGGCCGGCTGTTTCTCCGGCGCTGGCTCACCGGCTGGCTCGGCCAGTTCCGCTCGGCCTCCCGGGTGCTCGCCGCCCTCGGCGACGCCGACGTGCGCACCGTCGCCCTGACCCGCCTCTCCCCCCTCTTCCCCTTCGCCTTCCAGAACTTCGGCTGGGCGGCGACCCCGGTCCGCTTCCGCAACTACGCCCTCGGCTCGCTCCTCGCCGTCCCGGTCGGCGCCTCCTTCTTCGCCCACCTAGGGGCCGCCGGAAAGGCCGGCGCCGCCCTCGCCACCGAAAACTTCTCCTGGTCCGCCGCCCTCACCATCCTCGGCCTCCTCGCCACCTTCTACCTCATCCGCTGGATCTCCCGCTTCGCCAACACCGCCCTCCAGGACGAACTCCCCCCGGATTAAGGAAGAGGATCGCCGGTCCTCACGCCGGCAGGGTGGCGCACCGGCTTGGAACGCCGGCTTCAGCCGGCACGCGGCCCGTAGGGCCGCAAAGCGGACGTCGTGTCGCTGTTTGCGGTGATGGACCAGGAATCGAACGGCATCGTGCGGGGCGGCGTTGTGCGGTGCGCTGCGCGGTCGCGCAGCGCGTGCCGGTCTGAAGACCGGCGCTCCCGCGGCGCAGGGGGCCGAAGGCCCGTGGACGTCGTACCGCTGTTCGCGGTGATGGACCAGGAGCCGAACGGCGTCGTGCGGGGTGGCGTTGTGCGGTGCGCTGCGCGGTCGCGCAGCGCGTGCCGGTCTGAAGACCGGCGCTCCCGCGGCCCAGGGGGCCGAAGGCCCGTGGACGTCGTACCGCTGTTCGCGGTGATGGACCAGGAGCCGAACGGCATCGTGCGGGGCGGGGTTGTGCGGTGCGCTGCGCGGTCGCGCAGCGAGTGCCGGTCTAGCGCCGCTGGGAGCGCCGGTCTTCAGACCGGCACAGGGGGCCGAAGGCCCGCGGACGTCGTGTCGCTGTTTGCGGTGATGGACCGGGAGCCGAACGGCATCGTGCGGGGCAGCGTGGTGCGGTGCGCTGCGCGGTCGCGCAGCGCGTGCCGGTCTGAAGACCGGCGCTCCCGCGGCACAGGGGGCCGAAGGCCCGCGGACGTCGTGTCGCTGTTTGCGGTGATGGACCAGGAATCGAACGGCATCGTGCGGGGCGGCGTTGTGCGGTGCGCTGCGCGGTCGCGCAGCGCGTGCCGGTCTGAAGACCGGCGCTCCCGTGGCACAGGGGGCCGAAGGCCCGCGGACGTCGTGTCGCTGTTTGCGGTGATGGACCGGGAGCCGAACGGCATCGTGCGGGGCAGCGTGGTGCGGTGCGCTGCGCGGTCGCGCAGCGCGTGCCGGTCTGAAGACCGGCGCTCCCGTGGCCCAGGGGGCCGAAGGCCCGCGGACGTCGTGTCGGTGTTTGCGGTGATGGACCAGGAGCCGAACGGCATCGTGCGGGGCAGCGTGGTGCGGTGCGCTGCGCGGTCGCGCAGCGCGTGCCGGTCTGAGGGCCCCCACCGGGAGAACTGGCCGGCGCTCCCGGCCGGCGTCGGGAAGGCGGGCGGTCCGTTGCGTTCGGATACCGGTAGGCTCCCGTTCCGTACGAGGAGGCTGACATGCGCAGCATCGCTGTCCTGGCCGGCGGGCTCCTGATCGCGGCTCCGGTCGCCGCCCAGGACGTCCCGGCGCCGGAGCCCATCACGCTCGCCGAGGTGCTGGCGGCCGGCCGGGCCGGGTCGCCGGCGATCGCCGCGGCGCGGTCCCGTGAGCGGGCGGCCGTCGCTGCCGCGGGGGTGGCCGGGCGCTGGACCAACCCCGCGATCGAACTCCGCAGCGAGAACTGGGGCGCGGACGTTCCGGGCGGCCTTCGCCTCGACAGCTTCGCCACCGTCACCCAGCGGCTCGAACTCGGCGGCAAGCGGGGCGCGCGGCGCGGCGTGGCGCTGGCGGGCGCCGAGATGGCCCGGGTGGACGCGTTCGCCGCCACCCGGGGAATCGAGGGAGAGCTGGCCGGGCGCTTCCTGGAGACCGTCCGCCTGCGGGATCGGGCGGCGATCCTGGCCGGACAACGCGACGCGCTCGCCGAACTTGTCCGCGTGCTTGAGCGCCGGGTGGCCGAGGGTTTCGCGCCGGACGCCGACCGCGCCCGCCTCGCCGCGGAGACGGCCTCCGTCTCCATCGCGGTCACCCGCACCGGAGCGGCTGCCGAACGCGCCTTCCTCGAACTCCGCGCGCTCGCCGCGCTTCCGGAGGGAGCGGCCCCGGCGGCCCTCGTCCGGCCCGGCCCCCTCCCGCTCCCGACCGGAGATCCGACAAAGCTCGCCGCCCGCGCCGCGGCCGAGCGCCCGGACGTGCGCGCCGCCGCCGCGCGGGTCGAGACCGCGGACCGTGCGCTCCGCCTCCAGAACTCCCTCCGGGTCCCCGACCTGACGGTGAACACGGGCCTGAAACGCACGCTCGACACGAACACGGGCGTCTTCGCCGTGGGGGTGGGTCTGCCCGTCTTCGATCGGAACCAGGTGGCCGCGACGCTCGCCCGCGGTGAGGTCCGCGCCGCCGAACTCGAACGCGACCTCGTGACCCGGCGGGCCGAGGCGGACGCCACCGCCGCGCTCCGGAACGCGCGGCGGCTGGCCGAGGCGGCCGCCGGCGCCGAAGCGCAACTGGTCGAGCCGGCGACCGTCGCGCGCACCGCGATGCGGTCGGCCTTCGACCTGGGCGCGGCCGACATCCTGCTGGTCGTGGACGCCGAGCGCGCCCTCGCCGACGCCCGCCTGCTCGAAAACGACCTTCAGGTCGAAGCCGTCGCCGCCGCCATCGCGGCCCGGCTGGCGCTCGGGGAGGCGCCCCTGCCGTGACCCGCGCCGCCCTGTTCCCGCTTCTCCTCTTCGGGCTCGCCTGCGGCGGCGCGCCCGAGGAGGCGCCCGAAACCGCCGCCACCGCCGATCCCGCGACCGGCATCGTCACCATGACCGGCGCGGGCCGTGAGGCCGCCGGCATCGCGACCGCCGCGGTGCGGGAGGTGACCCGGTCCGACGCGTTCCACGCCGTCGGGGTCGTGAGCCTCGACGAGCGGCGTACCGCCCGCCTGGGCGCGGTCGTGGACGGCGTCATCGCCGAGGTGCTGGTGCAGCCGGGAGACCGGGTGGAGGCCGGCGCGGTGCTGGCGCGGATTCTCAGCGACCGGTTCCACGACGTCTGGGCCGACTACTTCACGGCGACGGCGCGCCGGCGGCACGCCGAGGCCGGACTGAGCTACGCGCAGACGGCGGCGGGACGCGCCGAGCGCCTGGTGGCCGACAAGGCGCTCGCGGAGCAGGAGCTGGAGCGAGTCCGCGCCGAACTGGGCGCGGCGGAGGAGGAGTTGGTGTCCGCCCGCGCCGATGTCCGGCGCACCGAGCAGGATCTGCTGCACTACGGCCTGACCCCCAGTCCGGACGCGGAACCGCGCGAGAACGAGCACGTGCCGGTGCAGGCGCCGTTCGCCGGCGCGGTCATCGAGCGACTGGCGTCCCCCGGCGCCGCGGTGACGCTCGGCGAGCCGCTCCTCGTGGTCTCGGACCTGTCGCGGGTCTGGATCAGCGCCGAGGTTGACGAGGACGACCTCCACCGTCTCTCGGCGCCCGAGTCCGTGGAGTTCCGGGTGACCGCCTGGCCGGACGAGGTCTTCACCGCCACCCTCACCACGATCGGGGACGTGATCAACCCGGAGACCCGGAGGGTCACGGTCCGCGCGGAGACGGACAACGCGGACGGCCGTCTCAAGCCCGAGATGTTCGCGACGCTCACCGTCGCCTCCGGAACGCCGAGGGAGCTGCTGGTGGTTCCCGCCGCCGCGGTGCAGGAACTGGCCGGCGAGTCCGTGGTGTTCGTCGAGACCGGCCCCGGGGAGTTCCGGCGCCGCCGGGTGGTCACCGGAGCCGGCTTCGACGACGGCATCGAGATCCGCGAGGGGCTGAGGGCGGGCGAGATGGTCGCCACCGAGGGCGCCTTCCTGCTCAAGTCGGCGCTGATCGGCCTGCCGGAAGAGGAGTAACGAAGACCCGTGGGCCTCGTCGAGCGCTTCGCCGGCGCCGCCGCCGGACAGCGGGGACTGGTGCTCGCGTTCGTGGCCGCGCTCGCGGTCGTGGGGACCGCGGCGCTCTGGAACCTGCCGGTCGAGGCGTTCCCCGACCTGACGAACAACCAGGTCGTCGTCATCACCGAGGCTCCGAGCCTCGGGGCGCCCGAGGTCGAGCAGCAGGTTTCCTACCCGATCGAGACCGCCCTCATGGGAGTGCCCGACGCCGAGGAGGTCCGGTCGGTCTCCAAGTTCGGGCTGTCGCTGGTGACCGTGGTCTTCGACGACGCGGTGCCGATGTACCTCGCCCGGCAGCTCGTGACCGAGCGGCTGACCGAGGTCCGCGGCCAGATGCCCGCCGGGCTCGAACCCACCCTCGGGCCTCCCGCCACCGCGTTCGGCGAGATCTACCAGTACGTCGTCACCGGCGACGACCCGATGGCGAACAAGACGGTCCACGACTGGGAGGTCCGCACCCGGCTGCGCTCGGTCCCCGGCGTGAGCGAGGTGAACTCCTGGGGCGGCCTCACCCAGCAGTTCGAGGTGGTCGTCCGGCCCGAGGCGCTCGAGGAATACCACCTCACCCTGCGGGACATCTTCCACGCCATCGCCGACAGCAACCGCGCGTTCAGCGGCGGGTTCATCGAGGCCCGCGACGAGCGTTACACCGTGCGCGGGATCGGGCTGCTCACCGGTGTGGAGGACCTCGAGCGGGTGGTGGTGCGCGCCGACGCCGGCGTCCCGGTGCTCCTCGCCGACATCGCCGAGATCGGGCTCGGGGCGATGCAGCGGAGCGGCGCGGTCACCGCGGGCGGCCGGGGCGAGGTCGCGAGCGGCATGGTGGTCATGCTGAAGGGCGAGAACGCGCTCGAGGTCTCCGATCTGGTCAAGGAGCGGATGTCCGAGATCCTGCCCGGCCTGCCGCCGGGCATGGACATCGAGCCCTTCTACGACCAGAGCGAGGTCATTGACCGCACCTCGGCCACCGTGCGCCGGAACCTCATCGAGGGCTGCCTGCTGGTCATCCTCGTGCTCTTCCTCTTCCTGCGCGACGTCCGGGCGGCGCTCATCGTCGCCGCGGTCATCCCGCTCTCGATGCTGGTGGGGTTCACCGGCATGCGGCTCTTCGGCATCTCGGCCAACCTGATGTCGCTCGGCGCGATTGACTTCGGGCTCATCGTGGACGGCGCGGTGGTGATGATGGAGAGCTTCGTCCGGCGGCGGGCCGCCTCCGGGGAGGGCGGCGGGCGCGTCGCGCAGATCCGCGCCGCGGCGATGGAGGTCGCCCGCCCGGTGCTCTTCGGGGTCCTCATCATCATCGCCGTCTATCTGCCGATCCTGACCCTCGAAGGCCTCGAGGGGAAGATGTTCCGGCCGATGGCCATCACGGTCTGTTCGGCGCTCTTCGGGTCGCTCCTCCTCTCGCTCACCGGCGTCCCGGTCGTCTCGTCGTTCCTCCTCAAGTTCGGCGGCGTCCACCGGGAGGCGCGCTGGTTCGAGCGGCTCCGCGAGCGGTACCTCCGGGTGCTCCGGGTCGCGATGACGCGCAAGGCGGCGACGGCCGGTATTGCGACGGTCATCATCGTGACCGCGATCGGCTCGATTCCGTTCCTGGGCACCGAGTTCATGCCGCGTCTGGACGAGGGATCCATCCTGATCGAGACCCGGAAGCTGCCCTCGGTGTCGCTCGAGGAGTCGGTCGAGATCTCGACGCGCGTCGAGCGGAAGCTGCTCGCCGAGTTCGACGAGATCTCGGACATCGTCACCAAGATGGGCCGGCCCGACCTCGCCACCGAGGCGATGGGCATCTACCAGGGCGACGTGTACGTGCTCCTCCACCCCGAGGACGACTGGGCGAGCCGGCGGTCCAAGGAGGAACTCATTGACGCGCTGGCGGCGTCGCTGGCGGAGATCCCCGGGCTGTCGGTGAACTTCACCCAGCCGATGGCCATGCGGCTCGACGAGGTCGTCTCCGGGATCAAGGCGGACGTGGCCGTGAAGATCTTCGGCCCCGACGCCGCGGTGCTGGAACGTCTGGGAGCCGAGGTGCTCCGGGTCGTCGAGGCGGTCCCGGGCGCCGCCGACGCCCAGGTGGAGGTGCTCTCCGGAGCCGCGCAGCTCGAAGTCCGTCTCGACCGGGAGGCGCTGGCCCGCTACGGGCTCCACGTGGGCGACGTGCAGGAGTTCGTCGAGACCGCGGTCGCCGGCAGCGTGGTCACCCAGCTCATGGATGGCGCCCGGCGGTTTCCGGTGGTCGTGCGTTTCCCTCCCGAACGGCGCGCCGACGCCGCCGCGCTCGCGGCCGTGCCCCTCACGGCTCCCGGGGGCGAGCACATCCCGCTGGGCCGGATCGCGGAGATCCGCGCCGCGCCCACCCCGGAGGCGATCCACCACGAGAACGGGGAGCGCCGGCTGGTGGTCCAGACGAACGTCCGCGGCCGGGACGTGGGCAGCTTCGTCGCCGAGGCGGAGGATCGGATCGCGGAGCGGGTGACGCTGCCCTCCGGCTACTACCTGACCTGGGGCGGCCAGTTCGAGAACCAGCAGCGGGCCACCGCCCGGCTCGCCCTGGTGGTGCCGCTCTCCATCGCCATCATCTTCGGGCTGCTCTACGTCACCTTCCGCCGGGTGCGCTGGGCGCTGCTGATCCTTCTGAACGTCCCCTTCGCCGCGGTCGGCGGGATCGCCGCGCTCTGGATCCGGGGCCTCACGCTCAACCTGTCCGCCTCGGTGGGCCTCATCGCGCTCTTCGGGATCGCCACCCTGAACGGGATCGTGATGCTCGCCGCCATCCGGGCGCTCCGCGAGGACGAGGGGCTCGGGCTCCGCGAGGCGATCGTCACCGGTGCCGGCTCGCGGCTGAAGCCGGTGCTGATGACCGCCACCGTGGCGTCCATCGGGTTCCTGCCGATGGCCCTCTCGCAGGGCGCGGGCGCCGAGGTGCAGCGGCCGCTGGCCACGGTCGTGATCGGGGGCATCGTCACCTCCACGCTGCTCACGCTCGTCGTGCTCCCCACGCTCTACGAGCGGATGGAGCAGTGGGTGGCGGCCCGGACGGGGTAGGGGCGGTGGCTCGTCCGAGCTTGTGTGATTCGGGCGGTCCCGGCGGCCGAGCTTGTGTGATTCGAGCCCGAACTTATGTGATTCAGCCGGTCTCGGGGTCCGAGCTTGTGTGATTCGGGCTCGAACTTATGTGATTCAGCGAGTCTCGGGGTCCGAGCTTGTGTGATTCGGGCTCGAACTTATGTGATTCAGCAGGTCTCGGGTTCCGAGCTTGTGTGATTCAGGCTCGAACTTATGTGATTCAGCGGGTCTCCGGTTCCGAGCTTGTGTGATTCAGGCTCGAACTTATGTGATTCAGCCGGTCTCCGGGGTCGAGCTTATGTGATTCGGGCTCGAACTTATGTGATTCAGCCGGTCTCCGGGGTCGAGCTTATGTGATTCGGGCTCGAACTTATGTGATTCAGCGAATCTCCGGGGTCGAGCTTGTGTGATTCAGACGCGAGCTTATGTGATTCAACCGGTGTCCGGGGCCGAGCTTGTGTGATTCGGCGCGGACTTCACGGTCTGCCGGCGACGTCGTAGGCGAGCAGGACGTCCTGGTCGCGGAGGTAGAGGAGGCCGTTCGCGACCACCGGGTGGCTCCAGGTGTTCTCGCCGGAGCGGTCCGCCTCGGGAAAGGCGAACCGGCCCCGCTCCGCGTAGTCGGCCCGCGACGGCTCCACGAGGGCCATGTCGCCGCGCTCGCTGAACACGTAGAGCCGGTCGTCGGCGAAGGTCAGCGACCCCTTGCGGATGGACCGGTCGCGCCAGAAGAGCGCCCCGGTCTCGATGTCGAGCGCGCAGAAGATGGACCCCGAGAACCCGTAGAGCACGCCCTCGTGCAGCACCGGCGTCATGTGGTGGGCGCGCATGTTCCGGGTGAAGTACTTCTCTTCGGCGGTGACGCCGCCCGCGCCGTCGCTGCGCAGCTCGATCAGCCCGCCCCCGGTGCCGTAGTCGGAGGAGAGGAAGAGCTCCGCCGCGCCGTCGCGGTTCGAGACGAGGATCGGGGTGGCGATGTTCGCGGTCCGGTTCGAGGCCCGCCGGTAGCTCCACAGCAGCGCGCCGTCCTCGGGCCGGACGCCCGCCGCGCGCTCGCCGCTGAAAAAGACCACGTGCGGCGCTCCCTCCAGGTCCACCGGCAGCGGCGAGGAGTACCCGGCCTCGTCGCCCGCCGTGCCCCAGAGGAGTTCCCCGGTCGCGGCGTCCAGCGCCGCGAAGCCGACCTGCCGGCCGCCGGGAGACACCAGCACCCGGCCGTCGAGCACCAGCGGCGACTCGCTGATCCCCCAACTGATGTTCCGCGCCCCGAACTGCTGGAGGAGGTTCACGCTCCACAGCGCCTGGCCGCTGGCGGCGTCGAGCGCGGTGAGCTGTCCCCGCGCGCCCAGCGCGAACACCCGGCCCCCGGCCACGGTCGGGACGCCGCGCGGGCCGTCCCCGCGCCCGTCCCGGTAGCCCTCGCCGTGGGGCGTCGCCCAGAGCTGCGCCCCGGTCCGCGCGTCGAGGGTGATGACCCACTCGCGGCCCGAGATCATGCCCAGCGTGTGGACGCGTCCGTCCGCGACCGAGACCGTGGAGTAGCCCGCGCCGAGCCCGTCCGCCCGGAAGGCGAGCGGCGGGCCGCCCTCGGGCCAGCTCTGGCGCAGCCCGGTCTCCGTCGAGATCCCGTCCCGGTTCGGGCCGCGCCACTGCGGCCAGTCCTCGGCGGCCGGCGCGGTCGCCGCCAGCAGGGCGAAAGTAGCTGCGAATCGGATCACTCGGATGCCTCCCGGCCGGCGAGCCACTCCCGCGCCACCGGCAGCGCGGCCTCCCGCAGCGCCTCGATGTGCTCCTGCAGGCGCCGTCCCGCGTCCCCCGGCTCCAGGTCGCCCGGCGCCACGCTCTCCGGTCCGGGAATCTCGGCCATGAAGGCGTAAACGAGCGGCCCGCCCGCGGGTTCCCCGGAACGCTCGAAGTAGCCGGACAGGACGCGGGTGACGGGGTTCGAGTTCAGCGAGCCGCCCTTGTAGAAGTGGCGGCCCTCGTCCGCGTCCTCCAGGAACAGGATGTCCCGCATCGCCGCGTGGGTCTCGGGCGCGACGCCCGGAACGTCGCCCCGCGCCACGGCGGCCAGCACCGCGGCGAGCGAGGCCGCGGTGGCCTCGTTGTCCCCGGTCACGTCCCGCGCCGCCAGCATGTAGCGGCGCGACGTGATCCCGGCGAAGTCCGGGTGGCGGGACTGGATGCGCGCGGTCAGTTCCGGCGGTCCGCCGAGCAACGCGGTCACCAGGTTCGCCGCCGCGTTGTACACCGGGTTCGAGACGCCGGTCCCCCGGATCATGTGCCGTCCCACCGTCCGCGCGTCCGCCGTTTCCAGGTGTTCCCGGATCTCGGCCTGGGTGTCGGCGTCGAAGTGGACGATGGCGGGGTGGTCCGGATCCCCGACCACGTCCACCGCCCCCGGAACGGGCTCGTCGAGCGCATCGGCGCGGTCCGAGAAGAACTCCACCAGGTAGGCCGTCTTGATCGAACTCGCCGCCGGGCGGGGAACCCCGGCGGCCTCCTCGTAGAGCGCCTCCCCGTCCGCCGTTCCGACCCAGACGCTCCGCCCGAGCCCGGTGAAATCGGTTCCCGGGACCGCCCCGAGCGCCGCGGCGATCCGCTCGGAAGCGCCGCGCGGCGGCTCCGTCCCCGACGAGACGCAACCGGCGAGGAGAAGCACCCCACCGAGAGCGGCGACGAGGCTCCGGCGGACACGTCCCATGGCGCAACCCCAGTCTAACGGTGGCCGGCACAGCGGGCCGAAGGCCGGCGGTTGTCGTGTGACACCCCGGGCGCCGTCGGGCTGGTCGGCGTCGTGCCGTGCGCTGCGCTGTCGCGCAGCGCGTGCCGGTCTGAAGACCGGCGCTCCCGGCGCTGTCGACGCTGCCGTCGCGACGGTCAGCCGCATCCCTCCCCGGTGCGGCCGGCTTCCCCGTAACTTTTCCGGACCTCGCCCGTAGGAGTGGAGAGGGCCGACGACCACCGGCCGGAACATGCACCCAACCAACCGCCATCCGCTCCGGCCCCCGTCGGGTCGCACGGTGGCGATCGCCGCCCTGGCGGTCGCGGTGCTCCTCACGGCTGGCCACGACGCGGCGGCGCAGCGCCTCTACGTCGGGTTCGAGGAGGGCGGCCCCCGCGCCCGGACGACGACCTCCTCCCAGACGTTCCTGAGCCACCCCACGCGGTGCGACGCGCTCCTCTACCCCGACGGCATGAGGCCGCCGCGCGACCCCGCCTGCGACACCCGCGAGGCGACCACCGCGCTCACGAACTCCTTCGACATCGGCGCCGGGTTCGGCTACGGCTCGACGTTCGGCGTGACCTTCGGCGCGGTCCGCTTCGAGCTGGACTTCCGGCTGCGCGGGGGGCACGGGCGGGATACCCGGGCCATCAAGGTGAGCGACGGCGAAGACGCGCTGGCCGCCAAGAGCGCCGAATGGGCGACGGTCCCCGCGGAGACGCTCTCCGATTTCCGGGCCGACGAGGGCTTCCTGAACCTCTACTACGACTTCGAGAACCGGACGCGCTGGACGCCCTACGCCGGGGCCGGGGCGGGGCTGGCGCGGGTCGAGGCGCACTACGCGGCGAGCTTCGTCCACAAGCCGCAGCGGGAGTACCTGGCCATCCCGTTCGTCCCCGACTGGCCCGAGGCCGCGAAGCGCGCGGCGGCCGGAACCGTCAACCAACTGAACGCCGCGATGAGCGGCTGGGTCCCGGGGTTCCACGTCATCGCCGGGCTCGACATGGAACTGGGAGAGGCGGTGCTCGGGCTCAAGGTCCGCTGGGCGCGCTTCGGGGAGCTGACCACCACCACGGAGTACGAGCTGGTCCGCAGCCACGCGCCGGTCCAGGCCGACGGGGTGACCCCGTTCGGGGTGGACATCGCCCTCGGCGGCCTCGGCTACCGCGAAGTCGCCCTCATCCTCAAGCACTACTTCTGACCGGGCGCCCCGGATGCCTGGGAGCGCCGGTCTTCAGACCGGCACCGCCCGCCGGAGGCGGGCGAAACCCACGACGTGGTCACGGCCGCATAATTTGGAGTATGGCCACCATGACGATCAAGTCCACCTACTCCCTTGATGTGGGCACGGTCCGCACCCTGGAAGGGTTGGCGCGCCGCTGGAACGTTTCCAGGTCCGAGGCGCTTCGGAGAGCGATCCGCGGCGAAGCCGAACGCCAGCCGTCACGGGCAGACGCGCGGTTGCAGGCCCTCCGGGCACTGCAGGAATCCGTCGCGGCCCGAGGCGTGGATCTGGACGGTTGGGAACGGCAGGCGGCCGAGATTCGGAGCGCATCCTTCCGGCGTCGCTCCGACCAACCGCGATGATCCGCCTGGACACCAGTTTCCTGATCCGCATGTCCGTGACGTTCGTCGCGTCCCTGCCGTCAGATGTGTCGCGGGGCGTCCATCCGCTCGTGTAGCACCCGGACGATCAGTACGCCATCGAGCGACGCCGAATAGAAGACGACATGCGAGCGGAACTCGAACCGCCGCATTCCCGGAGCCAACGATTCGGCAGTGCGGCCCAGCCGGGGGTTCTCCGCCAGGCGTTCGCAACATTCGTGAAGGCCGCCCAGATAGCCGTGCGCTTGCTCGATGCCGAAGTGCGCAGCGGTGAATTCGAATATGGCTTCCAGATCCGTGGCGGCGCGACGCGAGAGCCTATAGATGTCCATCGCGCCGTAGCCGCGCCTCGGCTTCCCTGGCGATCTCTGGAATCGTCCGCTCGCTCACGCCGCTTTCCAGCCCCTCCTGGATCGCGGCCCGTAGAGCCGCGAACGACGTGTTCCGCTCCCGGTCGCGTCGGATCAGGTCACGGATGTATTCACTGTCGTTCGTGAATCGGCCGGCCACAATCTGGGCCTTGACCCACTGGTCCTGCTGGCTGGTCAGGGTGATGGTCTTGCGCACGGTGGTCATGGCGGTTACCTCAGAGTCGTAAGGCTGCGTCAGAAAGTTCCCATTATCGCACCAATCATCATCTACCTGGGGCTGTATTGCGTCCAGCCGAATACGATGTCCTGCCCGGTCGCAGGGAAGAACGGTCGTCAGACCAGTTCCAAGCAACGGTCCATCGCCTCGGCCACGCGAATGCGGCCGGACCGATCCAGCCGCCTCCCATCGCGAAGCGCAGGATTGATCGGGACGCGCGTGCGGTCAGATTCCGAGCTGGCTCTTCACCTCTTCCGAGGTGTGCGTTCGGCCGGCCGCGCGATCCGCGATCCCTTCTTCGACGGCTCGCACCGCCTCATCGCTCAACGCCTCCTCTTCCAGAGCCGGCACCGCCACGGGTCTGCGCCGGAGACGGCCTTCCTCCGCCGGCGGTTCCAGCGCCCTCGCCGCAACGGCGGTTTGGGCATCCGGGAGTCGGCCCGCCGGATCGCGGAACGTTCCTCTCGCCGGTGCCTTCATGGGCCGCATCGAACTGCGGCGCGCCGGGACTGGCGCACAGCCCGTCCTGCCGCGTCTGACGTAATCAGGGTGGCTGTCACCGACCCGGGTTGACGCTCTGCGCCCCGCCGCGCGGCACTTTCCAGCAGGGCATCCACCAAGCCGTCGAGGCGCGCCAGCCGTTCCCGCAGCCCGCCGATGCTGCGCTGGAGTTCCGCGATCTCACGTCGGAGGGACATGTGGGAGGCGACGATGGCGAGGACGACGGAGATCGTCGCGATCAGGATCGGGAGCGCCGAGGGCATCGCTCCGATCCTAGCGCTTCCTCCACGCGAGTCTTCGTTCGTGTTCCCGCCGGACCGGCAGCGGGCCGGACGGGTTCAGTTCCACCGCGTAGCGCGGACTGAAGGTTTCGTCGGTAACGGCGGCGCGCTGAATACGATCCAGCCGGTAGGAGCGATGTCCTTGTTTCCCGATGTCGAACGCGTGCAGCACGAGGTTGTCGTCCTTGGTCTGCCGGAGTGAATAGGCCTCGACGCGCCGGACTTCGTCGCGGTAGAGCAGATCCACGCACAGGAGGTTGGCGGCCGCGAAGCGGATGATCTCCAGATGTGTCCGGGTGGACTGCCGCAGGCGCCTGGGCAGCGTGCGGCCGCGCAGTGCAGTTTCGCCAGCGGCGAACGGGTAGGCGTCCGGGACTGGAGGAGCAACCCCGGTCTTCAGCCACACGAAGAATTCGGGGAGCGCGTCCCAGAACTGCTGCACGGGGGGCAACGCGGGGAGTTGGTGGCGGAGCATGGAATCCCAGGCGCCAGCCAACTCGGCGCGGTGAGGTTCCAGATCGGCCACTGATAGCGGTACCGATATTCCCTTGAAGCTGCACTTTTCGCTCAGCACGTCGCGCAGGACGCCGGCATCGGGGCGGGCCTCGACGTTCCGGAAGAGGTTCACGACATCGTAGAGATCACGCGCGCGTGCCCGTTCGCCAAGCGCCCTCACTTTTTCGGCGAAGGCTTCGGGGTAGGCGTACGCGGCAACCTTGATACCGCCTTCCGGCTCATCGCTGTATGGATGGTGGATCGTCAGGCGAACGGGCGCCAGCACCAGCCGTTCGTCGGCCGTCAGGTCGAGCTTGATGTTCGGAATGCTCCTCCCGCGCGGAGCGATGGGGCCGCGATAGGGGACCTTGACCCGACAGGACCAGTTGCCGCGAGGATTGCGGTAGAGGTCGAAGTCC
Organism: Vicinamibacteria bacterium; assembly: GCA_963555995.3. GTDB lineage: Bacteria > Acidobacteriota > Vicinamibacteria > Marinacidobacterales > Marinacidobacteraceae > Marinacidobacterium. The sequence goes on from OY821641.1 coordinate 1,266,914, forward strand.
TGGCGATCCGCGGGCAGATCGAGCCCGGTCCGCTCATAGACCCACGCTGCGACCCGCTCCAGAGAGGCCACGAGGAAGTCCCGGTCCAGGTGTGCCGGATTCCGGAGCGTGAAGTCGAGGTCCTCGGAGAAGCGGTAGGTCTCGAAGAAGCACTTCTTCAAGCACGTCCCGCCCTTGAAGATCCAGTCGTCCGCAAGCTCGGCCTGGTTGTAGATGCCCGCCAGCAACCAGCCCAGCACGTAGTCCTTCTCGACGACCTGCGGCAGGAGCGAGGTCGCGGTGGCGATATCCAGGATTTGGCGGCGGCCGATCACGTTCCACTCCGCGCAGCCCAGCTCTCCGGCGCCCACAGTCTCCAGCGAGTGATGAGCCGCGGGCACTCCCGCGCCGGATCCAGCTTGGTGTTCCCCGAGGTCAGGTGCTGGCGGCAGGATTTCAACAGTTCCGGGCCCGACGGATCGCGTTCGGCGAGAAAGCCCAGCCGCTTGAAGACCGCGCCGTTGCCGAGCCGGACGGCGTAACGGATCAGGAGGTCGTCGTCGCGGCCGTCCGACTTGAGGTAGACCGAAAGACAGTCCGCCACGTGCTGGATTCCGCCGCCGAGTTCCGGATCGGCGAGCATGTCCAGGATGGTCCGGTGCACGTCCGCCACCGCGACCCGGGTTCTGCCACGCCAGACGCTGCTGGTGCCGAAGATCTTCTCCGGGCGGACGTGCGTGAGGCTGAACTCGGCGCCGTGGCGGCGCTGGCTCTTGTGCCGCACCGTTTGAGCCGTCATGACCACGATGTCGCGGAAGATCTGCTCGGTGAGATCCCAGTGCTCGGCGGCCGTGCGGCCACCGATGTAGGCCGGGTCAAAGAGAGGCGGCACCAGGATCCACGGATCGTCCAGCACACGGATGCTGTCGAGCGTGGTGAGTGAGGCGGGGAGGTAGACGCCGCGGGCTGCGCGCCGCAGCCATGCCTGTTTCACCCAGCGCGAGAGCAGCTTCGCAGCCTCGGCGCGCGACACCTCGAGGGCGTTCACGACGTCGGCTATCCGTACGACGTCACCGGCTTCGTTGAGTACGGCGCTGAGGCGAAGGCGCGACGCCGGAACGACGGGATCCGAGGTGGTGCTGGTTCTCATTGTCGGCGAATCACGGAGACTGGGTGTGGGCTGGCAGTGGCACTTGCGTTCCGTCGCTACTTCGGGCGTTGTGAAAACTATACAACATTGCCAGTTATTCACATTAATTGTGATATTTAGACAGCTTGACATACTCATGGGAGCGTCCTGTCCGGCTCCACACAACGGTCTATTGCCTTGACCCCCCGAATGCGGGTGGTCCGATCAGGCCGCTTCAGAGCGCGAAGCGCGCGAGTCAGCGCCTTCGATCAGATGCCGAGCTCTCTCTTCAACTCGTCCGCCGTGTGCGTTCGGGCGGCGGCGCGACCCGCGATTCCTTCCGCGACCGCCCGCACCGCCTCATCGTTCAGCTCCTCCTCGTCCAGAGGCATCGCCGCCAAGGGTCGTTCTAATATCGCTTTTCAGTCAAATAGATAAACCACCATTTCACAATGATTTAGCTCGCTTTCCGCTCCTGACGAACGCTTCCTGTCAAGGAAACCGGGGCAGTGGGCTCGGGGTTCGGACGGGAGCAACCGGCACCCGGCGGCCGCGCCGCCACCGGACCGGGAGCGGGACGTGGTTCAGGCCGAGACTCAGCGCGATCCGCACGGATTCACCTCACCACCGGAGGGCGCCGTCGCCGCGAAGACGACCCTGCCCGACCCCCCTGCCACAATACGCCGCCGCCATGCGCCTCTCCTGGAACGAGATCCGCGCCCGCGCGGCGGCCTTCGCCCGGAAGTGGGCGGACGCCGGCTACGAGAAGGGCGAGACGCAGAGCTTCTACAACGACTTCTTCCGCATCTTCGGGGTGCGCCGGGAGTCCGTCGCCCGCTACGAGGAGCGCGTGGCGAAGCTCGACGACACCAGCGGGTTCATTGACCTCTTCTGGCCCGGCGTCCTGATCGTCGAGCAGAAGAGCGCGGGCCGCGACCTGGGGGCGGCCTACGAGCAGGCCGGAAGCTACTTCGACGCGCTCTCCGAGCGCGACCGGCCGCGCTACATCCTGGTGAGCGACTTCCGGCACTTCGAGCTCCACGACCTCCTCCAGCGGGAGGTGGCCGCCTTCCGGCTCGACCAGTTGCCGGACCACGCGGAGAAGTTCGGTTTCATCCTCGGGGTCGAGAGCCGGACGTTCCGGGACCAGGACCCGGCGAACATCGAGGCCGCCGAGCTGGTCGGCCGGCTCCACGACTCGCTACGGGACGCCGGGTATCCGGACCACGACCTCGAACGCTTCCTGGTGCGGATCGTGTTCTGCCTGTTCGCCGACGACACCGGGGTCTTCGAGCCGCGCGACATCCTGCTCGACTTCGTGGAGACGCGGACCCGCCCGGACGGCACCGACCTCGGGCCGCTGCTGATGCAGCTCTTCCACGTGCTGAACACGCCCGAAGGGGAGCGCATCGCCACCCTCGACGAGGACCTGGCCCGGTTCCCCTACGTGAACGGGGACCTCTTCGCCGACCCGATCTCGTTCCCCGCGTTCACGGCGGCGATGCGCGAGCACCTGCTCGCCGCCTGCCGGTTCAACTGGTCGAGCATCTCCCCGGCGATCTTCGGGTCGCTGTTCCAGTCGGTGATGGACCCGGAGCAGCGCCGCCAGCAGGGCGCGCACTACACCACCGAGCGGAACATCCTGAAGGTCATCGAGCCGCTCTTCCTCGACGATCTCTGGGGGGAGTTCGCCCGGATCAAGGCGCTCCGCCGCGGGCGGCTCCCGCGGCTGCGCGAGTTCCAGGAGAAGCTCGGCCAGCTCACGTTCTTCGATCCGGCGTGCGGGTGCGGAAACTTCCTCGTGATCGCCTACCGCGAGCTGCGGCGGCTGGAACTCGCAGTGCTCCGCGAACTGCTGGGGAGCGAGGAGCGGCAGGTCCTCCAGTTCGACGTGAGTTCGCTGTCCCGGCTCGACGTGGACCGGTTCTACGGGATCGAGATCGGCGAGTTCCCGGCGCGCATTGCCGAGGTGGCGCTCTGGATGATGGACCACCTGATGAACAACGAGCTCAGCCTCGAGTTCGGCCAGTCCTACGCGCGGATTCCGCTGGAGCGGTCGCCGCACATCCACTGCGGCGACGCGCTGGAGATGGACTGGGAGGCGCTGCTGCCGGCGGAGGACTGTTCCTTCGTGTTCGGGAACCCGCCGTTCGGGGGCGCGAAGTTCCAGTCGGCGGAGCAGCGGGCGCAGGTCCGGCGGATCGCGGCGCTCGGCGGCACCGGCGGGACGCTCGACTACGTGACCGCGTGGTTCATCAGGGCAGGGGAGTACGTCGGCCGGAGCGGCCCGCCGGGCGAGCGGGCGCGGATCGGCTTCGTGGCGACGAACTCGATCACCCAGGGCGAGCAGGTGGCGCAGCTCTGGCCGATCCTGTTCGGGCGCTCGGGGCTGGAGATCGCCTTCGCGCACCGGACGTTCGCGTGGGGCTCGGACGCGCGGGGGATGGCGCACGTGCACGTGGTCATCATCGGGCTGGACGACCGGGAGGGGGTTCCGGCGGCGCGGCGGCTGTTCTCGTACGACGACGTGAAGGGCGATCCGCACGAGAGCGCGCACGCGGTGTTGTCGCCGTATTTGTTCGATGCGGGCGGGTTGGCCGATCCGCACTTGGTGGTGCGGGAGGAGAGCCGGCCGATCAACGGTATGGCGCAGTTGGTGACAGGTACCCAGCCGCTCGAAGACGGTCACCTCACGTTCTCGGCTGACGAGAGGGCGGACTTCCTATCTCAAGAGCCGGCTGCCGCGTCCCTCCTTCGTCTGTTCCCCGGAGCACGTGAGTTCATTCGGAGTCGGACTCGTTGGATCCTTCACACTGGCGACCTGGAGCCGCAGGAACTCCGCGCGCTACCACTCGTGCGCGAGCGCCTGAGATTGGTCCGCGAGTTCCGCTCGAAGAGCAAGCGCACTACGACGAGGAAACTCGCGGACTACCCGAGCATGTACGGTGTCACCGTGGTTCCGAACGCACCCTTCCTTGTGGTGCCCCAGGTGAGTTCAGAGCGGCGCGAGTACGTGCCGATCGGTTGGTTGGAGCCTCCCACGATCCCGAGTGAAAAGCTGCGCCTCCTTCTCGATGCGTCCCTCGCTGACTTCGCTCTGCTGACCTCGGCGATGCATATGGCATGGATGCGCGCGGTCACCGGCCGAATGAAGAGCGACTACATGTATTCAGTAGGAGTCGTCTACAACACCTTCCCGTTGCCCCCGAAGGAGGCAGACCGAGCTCCGCTCGAACCGCTCGCCCAAGCCGTCCTCGACGCCCGCGCGGCCCATCCCGGCGCGACGCTCGCCGACCTCTACGACCCGGACCTGATGCCGGTGGATCTCCGCCGAGCCCACCAGGCGCTCGACCGCGCCGTGGACCGCCTCTACCGCCCCCGCCCGTTCCCCTCCGAACGCGACCGCGTCGAGCACCTCTTCACCCTCTACGAACGCCTCCGCGCCCCCCTGACCGTCGCCACCACCAAGAAAAAACGCCCCCGCCGCCGCCGAACCGTCCGGGCCTCCCCCCGCTGAAGAGTCCGGGAATGGCCCCCGGCGACAATCGGCCTTCAATGAGCGTCAGGCGTGGGACGCTCCGCGGAGAGGACGGACCGCAGACATTCCGCGTTGGGTCAACGGGTCCGTGGCGTCCGGCGTGAGCACTCAGGTTGGATTAGGCGGTGCCGACGCGGAATGCACTTCCGCGAGGTCCTTCGAAGCGGATTTTGCATCTCGTATCGCGGTCTCAACCTCGTCAAGATTGTCCAGCCTGATCTGGGCACGGGCAGGCTCTAGATCTTCGATGTCGAGATTCATGCGTTTGATGAAGTAGTACGCGAGCGACAGCCGCACTTCGAACTCTCGTACACCTTCGTGCATGCCGTAGTCCCGCTGGATCGCCAAGCTCTGCTCTTCGGTCAAGCCCGGGTGCGGAGACAGCCGCAACGTGGTCTTTCGCGTCCACTGAAGATCGTGTTTCGGATCGAAGGAAACGGGTTTGAACGGCCCCAACCGCTCGATGCGCGTCAGGACGAAATCCCGGAACTCCTGCCGATCGCAGCACCATGCCCGGGCGTGCCACCGATGACCGTCAAACGCGATTGCGTGCGGCGCGATGTCTCGCCAGCGTGAGCCGGTCAGTGACTGGTAGTGAACCGAGAGAGCCCGGCGGGTTCGAATGGCCTGGATGACCCCGCGCAGCACTTCGTCTGGGACATTCCGGCCCATTTCGGGCGCAACGTCAGCGGGCGGTATCTCGCTGAACCAGAGATCCTCGCGTCGGAGCACACCGCTCGCCCGAGCGCGAAGCTGATGCAGCAGGCGATTGGCGGAGACGCGAAGGAAGCGTGGCTTCATCTCGCTGTGGGCGACGAACCGCTTCTGCGTGGCGTCGTACCGGATGTTGGCGCCGGCGACCTCCCTGTAGTGTCGGAGGTCGACCGAGGCCTGTGGGGTCGAGATCCCGAACTGCTCTTCGAGATCGCTGCGATTGAGGCGCCCCTCCCAGAAGAGCCGCCATTCGATGAACTCCAGGCGGGGGCGGAGGTTGCGGCCGGGAGGCCCGGTTGGATCGGACATGAGACAACCCCTATTGATTCTTGACTGGTATATTGATTAGACTGGTATAATCCCACTACGGGTGCCGAGGATCGCGGATTTCGCGATTCAGGTCAAGTCTCGACCCTGACCATCCGTGTATCTGGAGGACGAAAATGAGTCGAAATCATGTGTCGCACCGCGAAATCGCGCGGTTCGCCGCTGACCGCGTGAACCTCCCGAAGGCCAAGGCCGACGAGTACCGAGCGCAGGCGCGCAGGTTGCGTGAGAAGCTTGAGAGCTATCTCGATGGGCATCCCGACTTCACTTTGCGAAAGATGCGGCTGTCCGGCAGCTTGGCGAAGGGAACGGCGCTCCGGTCGTTGAACGACATTGACGTCGCCTGCTACGTCAGCGGGGCCGAAGCACCGACGGAGGTCGAGACGCTTCTGGAATACATCGCCGAACGGCTGCGCCGTGCCTTTCCGAATTTTTCGCCGGACCAAGTTCAGCCGCAGACCTATTCGATTACGGTTTCGTTCAGGGGAAGCGGCCTGGATGTCGATGTCGTGCCGATCCTCTACGATGGGGATCCGCAGTGGTACGGCAACCTCGTCAGCCAGGACGACGGTTCTTTGCTCAAGACCAGCATCCCGCTTCACCTTGAGTTCGTCAAGAAGCGCAAGGAGGCGCAAGAGAAGGACTTCGCCCAAGTCGTGCGTCTCGCGAAGTTCTGGGCTCGTCGCTTGAAGCTCGAACAGGAAGGTTTCCGGTTCAAGTCGTTCATGGTGGAGCTGATTCTAGCCAAGCTCTGCGACGACGGCCTGGACTTCAGTGACTATCCAGAAGCGCTGCAGCACTTCTTCACATACCTTGCCCGTACGAATCTGTGCGAGCAGATTGTGTTTTCGGATTACTACAAGCCGTCCTCGGTGGAGAAGTCCACCGATGTGATCCAGATCGTTGATCCCGTAAACGCCGAGAACAATGTTGCCCGGCTCTACACGTCGGAAAACGCAGAGGCGATCGGCGACGCGGCTGACGACGCTGGCGACGCCATCGATGCAGCCCTCCGGGCCCCAACCAAACAGCTGACCGTCGGCTACTGGCAGAGGGTCTTCGGCTCTTCCTTCCACGTCTGAGGTCATCCCATGTCCTACAGTTTCTCGGTCACTGAAAGCTCCGTCTTCACCATAACGCATGCGCGCCACATTGCCGCCAAAGTCGCCACGGACCTGAAACGATTCCAGCGGTATTACGGCTGGCCCGGGGACGTCTTGATCAACGCCTTTGAGAAGGAGGTGATCGCCTTGATGAAGGCGGGTTATCTCGAAACCGTGTGGTACGGCTTCAAGCGCGGCGGATGCTGGATTGAGCCCACACTAAAGTACACCGCGCGCGATCTGTACGGTGAATCCACGGATGACGACCCGGGGAGGATTCTTCGACGTGCCGATATTTCTGGTGCTAGCTTTTCCAGTTTCCTCACCTACAGCGCGGCTTGGTACGACCTGACGCCGAGTGCACGGGACGCATTTGAGAAGAATTTGCCGTTCCGTCGCACAGCGGCACCTGAACCAGGGGTCAGCGGTTATATGTTGCCTGATCGAACATATTCCTCGGGTTCGCGTGCGCTCGATCGGGCCAGCGTGCGAAGCTTCTGATGACAAGACCGCCGACCGTTGACGAACTCTTCGAGCGCCGGATTACCTATCCGGACATCGATCTACAGGAGCGCCTTACACGGCTTGTCGGCCTTGATGAACACAAGAGCCGTCTGACCAAAATCCTGGGGCTTCTCGTCAACCCGGGTGGTCTTCAGGCCTGGGCGCGGGAGCACCAACCTGGAGCAGAAAACCTGATCGAGTCGGTGCTCCGGCGGCCGCCTCTCGTCGTGCTCGCCGGAGATGTGGGCTCGGGCAAGACCGAACTTGCCGAAACTATCGGCGACGCCGTGGCGCGCCAGGAGAGGATTGAAATCACGCTGCTGCCGCTGAGCTTGTCGGCTCGGGGACAGGGGCGGGTCGGCGAAATGACGCAGCTGCTCTCAGCGGCTTTTGAAATCACGGTAGCGGAAGCTTCCAAACGGAAGTGCACGTCGGGATGTGCACGTGGCGCGGTCATCCTACTCGTCGATGAGGCGGATGCGCTCGCACAGTCGAGAGAGGCGTCGCAGATGCATCACGAAGACCGCGCGGGCGTCAACGCGTTTATCCGCGGCATTGACCGGATCGCCAATGCCAGATTGCCTGCAGCAGTAATCATGTGCACAAACCGTCTCGATGCCCTGGACCCAGCCGTGCGCCGTCGGGCGGCGGACATCCTCGCGTTCTCCCGGCCGACCGAAGAGCAACGCATGGTCATTCTGAAGACCGGCCTCGGGCCGATCGGAATGGCCGGCGAGCATATCGACGCGCTAGTCGAAGCGACCGGGCCGATCCAGGGCCGGTGTGAGCACGGTTTCACTTTCTCCGATCTTCTGCAGCGGTTGCTACCGACGCTCGTTCTCGACGCGTATCCCTCGGGTCCCATTGATGGTGAGCGAGCTGTCCAAATCGCGCGCGCAATGCGACCGACGCCCCCTTTCCGGGGCACGAGTGGAGCCGTATGAGGACGCACAAATGACGCAGGCCGTCGCAGTTCGGCGGGACGGAGACACGTTCCAGGCAAGGCAGTTCTGGCTTCGTGCCGCACGTCTCCTAGACCCTCAAAATCGTGTGGCTCGTGTCGGTTTCGAAAGTGGTCCGAAGAGTTTCGACGACATCTGGATCGAGTACGAGGAGGGCCAGGAACCAAACGCTCATGACGGGGCTCCTTTGCGTCGCGAACATCTGCAATGCAAGTGGCACGTCAGGCCAGGTACGTATGGGTACGCCGATCTGATCGAGCCCAAATTCATCAATGCCAGCGCACTCTCGCTGCTTCAGCGCGCGTACGAGGCCCAGTTGGAGCACGCGCCGGCCGGAACGGGTGCTCGCTTCAAGTTGGTTACGAACTGGCAAATCGATCGCGGGGATCCGCTCCGCCCGATGGTAAGCACCCGGTCGGGGGGCATGCGTCTGGACCGTCTCTACCGGTCGAAGACCGACAACAGCAAGGACGGTGCGATCCGAAAGGCGTGGCGCGAGCATCTCGGGATCGACGAGGGTGCACTCAGGGTACTGGCGCGGACGCTCGCCTTCGGTGAGGTCTCGGAGACACTGGAAGACCTCCGCGAACGTCTTGACGAGGTATTTGCCGTGGTGGGCCTGGCTAGGGTGCCGCCGAAACAGAGTACGGTGATTTACGACGATCTGGTTTTCCGGTGGATGGCGCAGGGTCGCACTGAGTTTGACCGCGAGTCCTTCCGGGATGCATGTGCGCGGGAGGGTCTGCTGAGGCCCTCCGAGAACCGGCCTCGTGTCTATGGCGTGAAGTCCTTCGAACATGCCCTCGACCGACTTGAAGAGCGTTGCTCTGATGTTCTCGATCTCGTACCGGTCTTCGACCAGCGGTACATTCGCAATGATGCCGAGTGGCGGACGAGGCTCTATCCCGAGCTCGAGGCATTTCTACGCGGTGCGGCACGGGATGGACGACGCTTACGTCTTGCTCTCGACGCACATACGACTCTGGCATTCGCGGCCGGTTCGGTGCTGAATATCAAGTCAGGCCGTAACGTAGAGTTGGAACAGCGAACGTTGGGACGACGCGTGTGGGCTGCGGATGACATGCCGCCGGATCCAGAATGGCCGACTTTGCGCGAGTCCGTTCAGAATTTGGATCGAGATCAAGTCGATCTCGCCGTCGCTCTCAGCATCACACATGATATCTCGGATGACGTTCGACAGTATGTCGATGCGCATCTTCATTGTGTGGGAAAAATCCTGAACCTTTGTCCGACGGGTGGGGCAAGTGCACAGGTTGTCGCGTGTGGCCGGCATGCATTCGATCTGGTGCAAGCCGCCAAGGCGGCTATTCGGAGGGCGAAGGTGCAGCGCGGGCGACCGAGTACAACGCATGTGTTCGTGGCAGGGCCGAACGCGCTCACGTTCTTCCTCGGGCAGCAACAACCCGCTCTCGGACGGGTCCGCCTGTACGAGTTTGACTTCGAAGATGGCCGGGGCGGATCGTACAGCGCGTCGCTGACGCTTCCGTTACCAGGGCAATAATCGCGCGAGTCGCTCCCACTACACCGGGAGACCCCGGCGAAGCACGGACCGCGACCACGCACCGCAGGTCGGCCCGGCGGATCGGGTCGCGTGATTTCCACTGTCGTAGAGACTTGCGGTGGATCTACGTGTGGGACTTCGCGGCCTTCGTCGCGATGCCGGTCTGAAGACCGGCGGTCCAGCCGATGCGTAGATCCTGCTATGCTGGCCGTCAAGGAACACGTCGCTATCGCTCGGTCGTTCCCCAGGGTGCCTGGCTCCCCAGATGGAAAGGCGATCCGGCTTGCCGGAGGCGGAGGGTTCTCGACCTTCGCCCGTGTTCCCGCGGGGCTACCAGGCGCAGCCCCACCCGCTCATTCGGGGTACCGAAACACGGTGACAGCCTCCGTCCGCAGCTTCTCGACGTACTGCCGGCTGACCGCGTAGAAGGTCTTCAGCGTTACGCGCTTGCCATCGGGACTCCGCTGCACGACGGCGTGATAGAGGGCTCCGTCCACCTCCCTCACAAGGCTGATCCGGCGAGCCAACTCCGCCGCCGAGAGCGGTCGGGCGGGCATTCGGCGCATCGCCTCGCGGGGCTCCGCCAGCACCGTCATCACGAGCAGCAGGTCCCGCTTGTCGAGGCGGTGCTTCCGTACCAGCTTGCGCGCATCGCGGGCACGGAGGTACACCAAGTTGGCGTCCGCTCCCAGCCAGCGCTGCACGGCGGGAGTGAGCAGCCCCACGGGGAGGCGCCCCTGCGGGTTCGCTAGGAACCGGTCCGCGACCGGACTCTGCAGCACGGCGCGCACGCGGCCGCGGTCTTCGTGGCCGCCACTCCGGCGGCGGGTGTCATACAGCCCTTGATCCGGCTGCTGCGCGTGTCCCTGGACAACCGTGCCCTCCGCAGCGCGACGGCGCGAGGCATCGCGGGTTACGGCGCGCCGCAGCTCGCGGTCGGCAGCACAGGCCACCAGTCTCGCCCAAGTCCTGATGTACGCCGCCGAGCTGGACGTCCTCGGCCGGGCCATTCTGTTACTTGTCCGGGACACCGTGCGGAGCGCGAGCGGGGTACCGCTGTTCCTGAGGGACCCGGCTGCTTCCGGTCGGGACGAATTGCGATCTCTGCCGAACGCCGATGCGGATGGGACGAGGCGGGACTTCAGTCCGGACCGGGGACATATGCGCCTCCGCATGGATTCGGGTCTCAGCCGCGCCCTTCTGAGGCGTGGGTTTCGGCGGCGGTGGAATCTCGTCTCGGACGGGACGCCGCGGTCCGTCAGCGCTCGGGGAGGGCGCTTGCCGCCTCGCTCCGGGCGCTGGCCGACGTCTTCAGGATTGCTTCCATGATCCCTTCAAGGCGCGCCATCCGCTCCCGGAGAGCGCCCATGTCGCGATGGATTCCTACGATCTCCCGCCGCAGGGACATGTGCGAAGCGACGATGGCAAGGACGATGGAGACCGTCGGAATCACGATCTGGAGCGCCGGAGACATCACTTGGATTCTATCGAGTCACAGCACCGCGTCAGGAGGTGTTTCCGCGTGGCGGTTGGGCGCCTTGCGCGGCCCTTCGGGCCGCGGTGCCGACCTGAAGGTCGGCGCTCCCTTGCCGGCACGCAACGTACAAGTTTTCGCCCGCCTTGCGGCGGGCGATGCCGGTGTGAACACCGGCGGTCCCGGCACCAGCGGAGCCGACGCCGGGAAATCGGCGATCAGACGGTTTCGCTGGACGTCGTCAGCTCGCCGCTGAGCCCGTCCGCTCGGAAATCGAAGAACGGTGCGAAGCGGCGCTGCCACGGCGTCACCCGGGCCCACTGCGACCGTGGATAGCCCATGGACCGCATCACGTCGTTGTGGGAGAGGACGTTCAGCACGCGGAGAATCGGCGGTTCGCGTTCCTCGATCTCCAGTCGCGCCGCCGTCAACTCCCGCAGGGTCTCTGACGACGTCTCCGCGAGCGTCATTCGCCGTTCCAGCGCCACGTACTCCCGCGCGAGGTTCCCATGCTCCGAAATCCTGCGTGCGGTGCCGAACACCAGATCCAGGAGTCCGGCCAGCGTGATGAGCAGCGCGATGGCCATGACGACTGCCTTGTCCGCGTCGTTCAGGAGGGTCACCACGGCGGAGGTGCCGGAGGCCGCCGTGACGAAGGAGACGCACCGGTTGCACGCCAGGAAGAACCGCTGCCGTCGCTCGTGGTACCGGACCGACTTGCGGACGGCGAACAGGAGATCGTGCCAGTGGTGGTTCAGCGACGGGGACATGCGTCTATTTTGACGCATGGATCGAGTCTCAGTCTTCGGCCTTCTCGGGCTCGGGTTTCGGCGGCGGCGGCGGAATCTCGTCCCGGACGGGCCGCCGTGTGTCTATCGGGACACTGCAGACGTCCCGTGCGGCTCCCGATTCCGTGAGTGTTCCACGGGACGTCCCTGACGCGGGCTTCCCGCGCCGTTCGTCGTGTCCCAACTGGACCGGATTCCGTTTCGGCTGATCGCCCATGTCGTGTCCTCCTTCGGGCCGTTCGCGTCGGCCTCCGTGAATACAGGAATGGGCGCCGGCGCCATGCGGCGCCGACGCCCAAGGTTGGTGCGGAGAGAGCGCGGACTAGTAGTCCATGCCGCCCATGCCGGGGGGGCCTCCTCCGGCGGCGGCCTTGTCCTCCTTCTCGGGGATCTCGGAGACGAGCGCCTCGGTGGTGAGCAGCAGGCCCGCGATGGACGCGGCGTTCTGCAGGCCGTAGCGGACCACCTTGGTCGGGTCAATGACCCCGGCGTCAATGAGGTTGGTGTACTCGTCGGTCGCGGCGTTGAAGCCGTGGGCGCCGGAGGTCTCCTTGACCTTGTTCACGACGATGGAGCCTTCGTGGCCGGCGTTCTGGGCGATCCAGCGCAGCGGCTCCTCGATGGCGCGGGAGATGATCCGCACGCCGACCTGCTCGTCGTGGGTGAGGTCCTTGCTGGTCGCCAGCTCGTCGAGCGCGGCGCTGGCGCGGATCAGGGCGATGCCGCCGCCGGGGACGATGCCCTCCTCGGCGGCCGCCTTGGTCGCGTGCATGGCGTCCTCGACGCGGGCCTTCTTCTCCTTCATCTCGGTCTCGGTGGCCGCGCCGACCTTGATGAGGGCCACGCCGCCGACCAGCTTGGCGAGCCGCTCCTGGAGCTTCTCGCGGTCGTAGTCGGAGGTGGTGTCCTCGATCTGGGCGCGGATCTGCTGGATGCGGCCCTCGATGGCGTCCGAGGTCCCGGCGCCTTCGACGATCGTGGTGTCTTCCTTGGAGATGATGACCTTCTTGGCGCGGCCGAGGTCGCCCATCTCGATGTTCTCGAGCTTGATGCCGAGATCCTCGAAGATGGCCTTCCCGCCGGTCAGGATGGCGATGTCTTCCATCATGGCCTTCCGCCGGTCACCGAAGCCCGGGGCCTTCACCGCGGCGGCCTTCAGGGTGCCGCGCAGCTTGTTGACCACCAGGGTGGCGAGCGCCTCGCCCTCCACGTCCTCGGCGACCACCACGACGGGCTTGCTCGCCTGGGCGACCTTCTCGAGCACGGGGAGCATGTCCTTCATGCTGGAGATCTTCTTCTCGTGGACGAGCACGAGGCAGTCCTCGAGGACGACCTCCATCCGGTCGGAGTCGGTCACGAAGTAGGGGGAGAGGTAGCCGCGGTCGAACTGCATCCCCTCGACGATGTCGAGCTCGGTGTCGAGCGTGCGGCTCTCCTCGACCTGGATGACGCCGTCCTTGCCGACCTTCTCCATCGCGCTGGCGATGATCCCGCCGATCTCCTGGTCGCCGTTCGCGGAGATGGTGCCGACCTGGGCGATCATGCCGCCGGTCACCACCTTGGACGTGCCCTGGATCTTCTGGACCACGGTGGCCACGGCCTTGTCAATGCCGCGCTTCAGTTCCATCGGGTTGGAGCCGGCGGTGACGTTCCGGAGGCCCTCCCGGTAGATGGACTGGGCGAGCACGGTGGCGGTGGTGGTGCCGTCGCCGGCGACGTCGGAGGTCTTGGAGGCGACCTCGCGCACCATCTTGGCGCCGAGGTTCTCCACCGGATCCTCGAGGTCCACTTCCTTGGCGACGGTGACGCCGTCCTTGGTCACGACCGGGGATCCGAACTTCTTCTCGAGGACGACGTTGCGTCCCTTGGGGCCGAGGGTGACCCGGACCGCGGCGGCGAGCTTGTTGACGCCGCGCATCACGGCCTGCCGGGCTTCCTCGTCATAGACGATGTTCTTGGCCATTGCTGTTGTTTCTCCTTCTTCAGGTGGGGCCGTCTACTCGACGATGCCCAGGATCTCGTCCTCGCGGACGATGATGTAGTCCTCGTTGTCGAGCTTGACCTCGGACCCGGAGTACTTTCCGATCAGCACGTGCTGCCCGGGCTTGACCTCGGGAGCCTGACGGCCGCCGTCCTTCAGGACCTTGCCGGCGCCCACCTCGATCACTTCGGCGGTCATCGGTTTTTCCTTGGCGGTATCGGGGACGATGATGGAGCCGATCTTCTCCTCGGCCGCCTCGAGCCGGCGGAGCAGAACGTTCTCCCTCAGAGGCTTGAACTTCATCGGAATGGGTCTCCTCTTTCTGGATGGACGCCACGCGGCATCCATGACTGGGTTGCGATGCGTCCGGTCGGCCGGGCTTCGAGGGCTCGGGCCGATTTCCGCCGGCCCGCTCGATGGCTGGCCGGCGGCGCCGATCAGCAGCGCCGGACAGCGGGAACGATACGCGCGGGCGCTGTTTCTGTCAAGTCGTTTGTTAGCCGCAGCTTGCCATATAAATCTTAGTCGGTTTGACTACGATTCTGATTAGCGGCCGTTCGAGGCGCGGAGCAGGATTTCGAAGCCGGTCACCGAGGCGGGGACCCGCAGCTCGTCCGCGTCCGTCGCGGGTTCGGTCGGGGTCCCGGCGGCTTCGAGGGCGCGCCGGTCGGCTGCGAGGTCCGGGGTCTCCAGCACCAGCGCCCGGAGGCCGGGGGGGCCGGGCGCGAAGCGGAGCCGGCAGCCGTTCGGGAAGGGGACGATCACCCCGCCGCCGTTCGCGGGCTCGAACTCCACGTCGAAGAGCTCCCGGAACCGCCTGCCCGCGGCTTCGGGGTCGCCGCTCCCCGCGACCACCTCGGCGAGCCGGGTCACGGAGAGCAGGGGACTGACCCGCGCGGGCGGCGGGTCGGGCCAGTTCCAGCTCGACGCGTGCGGCTGGATCAGCTCCACGGTGAAGCCGCAGGCGTCCTCCGGATAGACGAACGCCTCGAACCCGTCCGCCGCGGGGAAGATGCGGTCCTCGAAGATGGGGGCGGACTCCTTCACGCGGGCCACCGCGCCCTCGATGTCGTCGGTCTCGATGGCGATGTGTTCGAGCCCCTCGCCGACGGTGCGGAGGTACTGGCAGACCCGCGCCTCCGGGTTCCAGTTGTGGACCACGTGCAGCCAGCACTCGTTGCCGAGGAGCTTCCGGGAGTCGAGCTGGAAGCCGCGCCCCTGGTCGGTGCGCAGCTCGGCGGGTTCGAGCCCGACCTGGCGGAGCCGCTCGGCGGCGGAGGCGTGGCCCGCGTGGGCGGTGCCGATGTGCTGGAGACGGAGGATCATGGTGTCTTGTGGGGGTGGAACGGCTGGGAGAGAGCGGGAGCGCCGGTCTTCAGACCGGCATCGCGGCCGAAGGCCGCCAAACTCCCGTGGCCAGCGGGCCGGATGGCGTACCGCCATCCCGTGTGGCGCAACGCCACACGGATTGGCGCAACGTCATGCGGCAACGCAACACCGGGAGTTTCGCCCGCTGCGCGGGCGGTGCCGGTCTGAAGACCGGCGCTCCCGGCTGGCGGCACCTGTTTGGTCACGGGGTTCTTCAATCCACCCCGAGGTGGTGGAGGACGAAGGCCCAGCGGTCGGCTTCGAGTTCGACCCGCATGGAGAGCGGCATCCCGCCGCCGCGAAGCTGAGCGCTACGCACGCTTCCGCTGGGCAAGGTCAAGATCGTGCTGCTTTCTCGGCAAGGCGAACTCGTAGCCCTCCCGCGACGGGGTCAGGTAGGTGATCGCCCAGTAGAAGTCATCAAGCGGCACAAAGACTCCGTTCTGCTCGGCCCATGCCCGCATCCGGGGGTTGCACGCGTGCGCCCAGGAGAGGATTTCGACCCGCCAGCCGCGGCGATGCATTCGTTCGAGCGTGCTGTGAAAGCCGTATCCCTCCCGGTACCCGGCGCCGTCGCCGGTGAGCAGGACGACGGTTCCCGGATCGCCGTTGTGGTCCAGCGCATCCTCCAGCATTCTCAACTGCAGAAAGCGGTCGGGAACCTCCTGTTCCCCTCGGGTCGGGTCGCCCCGGTCGAAGAGCTGGACCTCCACCCCCAGACCCTCCATTCGATTCCACAACTGCCGCAGCTCGGGTGGGACCGAGCCGGCGGCGACGGCCCGGGCGACCTTCCGATCCGCGTGCGCCAGGCGGAGCAGGTTTTCGAAGTGAACGCGAACCCGGTAGCGCGCGTCGGGTCCGGCTTCCCGTTCTTCGGCGTGGCGCCGCGCCTCGATGAAGATGTTCGAGTTGTCCCAATAGACAAAAACCGAGTTCATCGTCGCGGGTGGCCTCCTGGCTGTTCTGGCTGGAAAATCCTAGCCCACGGATCGCGCCGCACCCCGGCTCCGGCCGGACCGTCGGAGCGAGTAGCGCTGCGTGCGCGGCCTGCGGCCGCGGTGCCGGTCGGAAGGCCCCCACCGGGATTAATCCTCATGTGCGAATTCTCCGGCGCCTCCGGTCCGTCATGAAGATGGCGGAAACGGCTTGGAGCGCCGGCTTCAGCCGGCACAGCCCGCCGCAGGCGGGCGGGCGACGTTTCGCTGTTCGCGGTGATGGACCTGGGGCCGACGCCATCGCGCGGGGCAGCGTCGTGCCGTGCGCGGCGCGGAGCGCCGCGGTGCCGGTCTGGAGACCGGCGTTCCAAGCCGGTGCGTCGTGCGGCGGAACAGCTCCACGCACCTCGCGGCCCTGCGGGCCGCGGTGCCGGCTGAAGCCGGCGTTCCAAGCCGGCTGCGTGGTTTGGCCCATCGGTGCTCAGCCGACCCCGAGGTGGTGGAGGAGGAAGGCCCAGCGGTCGGCTTCGAGTTCGACGCGCATGGAGACGGGCATGCCGCCGCCGTGGCCGGCGCTCTTCTGGATGCGGATGAAGACGGGGTTGGGGCCGTCGCCGTGGACCTCCTGGATGCGGGCGGCGTACTTGAAGGAGTGGCCGGGGGCGACCCGGTCGTCGTGGTCGGCGGTGGTGACGAGCGTGGGCGGGAAGTCCTCGCTCGGCGCGACGTTGTGGTACGGCGAGTAGGCGCGCAGCACCTCGAACATCTCGGGGTCGTCGGGGCTGCCGTAGTCGGAGGTCCAGGCCCAGCCGATGGTGAACTTGTGGAAGCGGAGCATGTCCATGACCCCGACCGCGGGGAGCGCCGCGCCGAAGAGTTCGGGGCGCTGGTTCAGGACCGCCCCGACGAGGAGGCCGCCGTTCGAGCCGCCGGCGATGGCGAGGCGGGACGGCTGGGTGACCGAGTCGTGGATCAGGAACTCGGCGGCGGCGATGAAGTCGTCGAAGACGTTCTGCTTGTTCTCCAGCATCCCGGCGCGGTGCCAGCTCTCGCCGTACTCGCCGCCGCCGCGCAGGTTCGCCTGCGCGTACACCCCGCCGCGTTCGAGGAAGACGAGGTTCGAGGGGTTGAAGCTCGGCCGCAGGCTGATGTTGAACCCGCCGTAGCCGTAGAGCAGGGTCGGGTTGTCGCCGTCCCGCGACATGTCCTTCCGGTGGGTGAGGAACATGGGGATCTGGGTGCCGTCCTCCGAGGCGAAGAACACCTGGTTGGTCTCGTAGTCGTCGAAGTCGAAGGGGACCTCGGGGGCCCAGTGCGGCTCGGTTTCGCCCGAGGCGAGGTCGTAGCGATAGACCGAGGGCGGGAAGAGGAAGGAGGAGAAGGTGAAGTGGAGGACGTCGTCCTTGCGGGTCCCGCTCAACTGTCCGACCGAGCCGATGCCGGGTAGCGGCACGTCCCGTTCGAAGGCGCCGTCCATGGCGTGGACGGCGAGGCGGCTCTTCGCGTCGTCGAGGTAGCCGAGGACGAAGCGGTCCCCGACGATGCGCGCGGTGAGCAGGGTGTCCCCGGTCTCCGGGACGATCTCCAGCCAGTTGTCGGGATCGGGCCGCCGGATGTTGATCGCCACCACCCGGTAGCGCGGCGCGTCGTGGTCGGTCAGGAAGTAGAAGCGCTCGCCGTCGTTGCCGAGGAAGCCGTAGGAGGCGTCGAGCACGTCGAGGACGGGCACGATCTCGCCGTCGAAGCTCGGTGATGCCGGCCGCCCCAGATCCAGGACCTGGATGCCGTTCCGCTGGTCGGTGCCTTCCTGGATGTTGAAGACCGCGTAGCGGCCGTCGTCGGAAACCTGTGCGCCGACCAGCCGATTCGGGAACTCGGGGTTGGAATAGATCAGGGTGTCATTGTCCTGGGCGGTGCCGAGCGCGTGGTACCAGACGGTCTGGTTCACGTTGATGCCGCCCTGGGCGGCGTCGGGGTCCGGCTCGGGGTAGCGGCTGTAGAAGAAACCGCCGTTGTCGTGGGTCCAGGAAGCCCCGGAGAATTTGATCCAGCGGAGGTGGTCGTCGAGCTTTTCGCCGCTCGCGACCTCCATCACGTGGAACTCCCGCCAGTCGGAGCCGGCCTCACCGAGTCCGTAGGCGAGCAGCGCCCCGTCCTCGGTGAACGCCGTCATGCCGACGCTCGTGGTGCCGTCCTCCGAGAGCTCGTTCGGGTCGAGGAGCACCTCCCAGCCGGTCGGGTCCTCGCCCGGCGACTCGATCCGGTAGAGGACGTCCTGGTCCTGGAGCCCGTCGTTCGCCCGCACGAACCACTGCTCGCCGAAGCGGAACGGGGCGCTCTGCCGCGCGTGGTCCTGGAGTTCGAGCAGGCGGGTGCGGATCGCCTCGCGCCCCGGCAGCGACCGCAGGTGGTCGAAGGTGACCTCGTTCTGGGCGTCCACCCATTCGAGGACCTCGGGGGCCTGGTCGTCCTCCAGCCAGCGGTAGGGATCTTCCACCGTGACCCCGTGGAGTTCCTCGGAGACGTCGTCCTTCCGGGTCTCCGGGTAGTCGTAGCCGCCACAGGCCGCGAGGGCCGCCGCCAGCGCGATCGCAGATCCTCGGAAGCAGATGGTGTGGAGTTCGGGTTGGCTCATCGGTCTTGTTCCAAATCCTCCGTCGGCGGCAAGGGTACCCCTGGAGCGCCGGTCGGTCCTCCGGGAGCGCCGGTCTTCAGACCGGCATCGCTCCCCGACGGGGAGCGAACGTCCCATCGCCGATTTGCCGCATGGCGCAACGCCACGGCGTATGGCGCCCCTCGCGGAACGCTTGCGGCGAGCCTCGGGTCTGTTCCATCCTGTGCCCCTGACCATGAGACGGACGGGACTCGTGCTGCGAATCGGCTCCCGCGTCGCAATCGCGTCCGTCCTCCTCTGCCTTCCGGGATGCGGCGAGGATGCCGGTGTCCCGCGGTTGGCGCCTTCACCCGCCGCTCCGAACCGCGCACCGGAAGCAACGAACCGGCGTCCCATTGCGGATGCCGGACCCACGCAGCGCGCCCGCGAAGGCGACACCGTTGTCCTGAACGGCGCCGGGAGCCGGGACCCCGACGGGACGATCGTGAGTTACCGGTGGACACCGAGAGTCGGGAACGCGGTCACCGTGGTCCTCCAGAATCCCGAAACCGCGACCCCCAGTTTCACCGTGCCGGATCTCGAGGAGGACACGACCTTCGTGTTCGACCTGGTGGTGACCGATGACCGCGGCGCTTCGTCGTCGGACGCGGCCGAGGTCTTCGTCACCACCTACGACGACATGTGACCCGCCGGACTCCTCGTTCAATGGGCAGTTCAATACACGATCAGCGCCTAGACTGGTACGGATGCCTACCCGCGGGCCCGAACGGGTCAATGCCCGCAATTCGTGTGACTTCGCCGCTCCGGTAGAGGTGTGGACCGTCGCCGCAGCGAAGTCACGGCTCTCCGAGGTGCTGCGGCGAGCCAGCGAGGTGGGGCCGCAGCAGATCGGGGTGCAGCGGCCACACGTCGTCGTGCCGCTCGATCAGTGGCTCGCCCGCGTGGAGCCCGAACGCGACTTCGGGCCGTGGCTGGTCGAGAACGCCCCGCGCGGTTGTGAGATCGAGCTCCCGAGCCGCGAGGACGGCGACCGGGAGATTCCTTTCGCGGATTCGGCTGGCGGGGGATGACGCCGTCGCCGGGTAAGCCGGTGCTGATTCACCGGTACGCCCGACTCCGGTGTAGGACCGACTCGATACGAATCGTCTCGGCGTCGCGGTCGAACTGAAACAGGACGCGCCAATCGCCTACCCGAAGGCGCCAGCGGCGCTCCTGGCCCTTCAGCCGCAGAACGTCGCCAAAGCCGGTCTGGGCAAGCGCATCAATCGCGGTCAGTGCTCTCTTCCGAGCGGCCCCGTCGAGCCGCCGCAGATCTCGTTGCGCCCGGCCCGAAAACTCGACCGCCCAGATCAGGCTCCGAACTCCCGCTTGATTTCTTCCCGAGTAAAGGTGTGTCCGGTCCTGAAGTCCTCAATCCCTTCCTGAAGTGCCTGAAATCCTTCCTCGCTCAGTTCTTCCGTCTCCTCCGGAAGGTTGAGCAGGCGTTCGTAAGCGGCCCGCTGCGCCGCGGCGCGCCGGCTCTCCGGGGACCGCGCGTCGCCGACGTCCGTCCCTTCGGTGACCGGCAGTTCCGGAAGGGCAGTCTTTACGGCCATGTCTGGATGGTAGCAGTGCCCGGATAAATCAGCGCCGCCCGCCCGGTGGGTTGTCGGCCACCCAGAAGCGGTCGGGGGCCGAGCGTTCCACGGGCCAGAGCTGGGCCATGGTGTTGGCGTCGAAGAGCTCGCCGTTCCGCATCACGAAGCGGACCGAGTTCGTGTTGCGGATGTCCGCGAGCGGGTCGGCGTCGAGGATCTGGATGTCGGCCAGCTTGCCGGCTTCGAGCGTGCCCAGGTCCTCGGGGAACCCGATGGCCTCCGCGCCGAAGAAGGTGGAAGCGATCAGGGTCTCGTGCTCGGTGAGTCCGCCGGACTGCATTGCCCAGATCTCCCAGTGGGCGCCGAGGCCCTGGAGCTGGCCGTGGCTGCCGAGGGCGCAGCGTCCGCCCGCCCGCATGACCTTGGTGCAGCCGTCGGCGATCCCTTCGTGCACGTATTCCTCGGGGAGGAACCACTGGCCGCGGCGGCGGACCATGTTGTCGAGGATGGCGGCCGGGATGAAGCGGGCCAGCTTCTCGTCGCCGACCACGTCGGTGTTCTGGAAGTAGTAGTTCTCGCTCCACGGTCCGCCGTAGGCGACGAGGATCGTCGGCGTGTAGTAGGTGTCGGTGCGCGCCACGTACTGCGCCACGTCGTCGTAGATCGGGACGATGGGCAGGCTGTGCTCGTGGCCGGAGTAGCCGTCGGCCATCTGGGTCAGGTTGAGCTTGAGATCGAGGGCGCCCTCGGTGGTGGGGATGAGCCGGTGCTTCAGGGAAGCCATCGCGACCCACTGGCGGACGATGCGGTCGCCGACGACGTACTGTTTGATGGTGACGGCGTCGTACGCCTCGGCGTAGCGCTTCAGGAAGTCGTCGGCGGCGTCCGCGTCGTACACCCCGGAGCGCGAGAAGATGCCGGGGCCGGTGGCGTAGATCCGGGGGGCGAGGATGCGGCCGATCTCCTGGAGGTCGCGGTAGGCGAACACGTCGGCGGTGGAGGTCTGGGGGTCGCGGGTGGTGGTGACCCCGTAGGCCAGGTTCGCGAGGTGCTGGAATACCTGGCGCTGGTGGACGCCGCGCGGCGCCCACATGTGGGCGTGGGCGTCCACGTAGCCCGGCATCACGGTCTTCCCGGAGACGTCGAAGACGCGGGCGCCCTCGGGGGCGTCGAGGTCCGCGCCCACGGCGGCGATCCGGTTGTCCTCGACGAGCACGTCGCCGCCCTCGATGATCTCCTCGCCGTTCATGGTGAGGACCCGCGCGGCGTCCTTGAGGAGGATGGTTCCGCTCGGACGGGCGCGCGGCTCGGTCACCACCGCGTCGAAGGTGTCCGGCGCGAGATCGTCGTCACCGCCGATGGCAGCGGCGTCCTGCCGGTAGATGCGGTTCCCGAGCGACCAGACCACCGCGTCGCCCGCGGCGGACCACGCGAGGTGGTCGCCGCCCTCGGGCGCGACTTCCCGCACCGGGGTCGGGGTGTCCCCGCCGCCCACCTTGATCTCGAGGGTGTTTTTCCCGAAGGCCGGGACCTCGACAAGGTAGTGGCGGTTCTGGAGTTCGAAGAAGGCGCGGTCGCCGTTCGGGGAGAGCATGATCTGGCCGGCGGGCGGCGGGTTCGCTCCCGCGCCGCGGCCGGTGACCTTGAGGTGCGTCTTCCGGTCGCTGCCGTCGAGTTGCAGCGAGTAGAGCCCCGCGCTCGACCCGGTGAGGTACACCCGCTCCGGGTCGTTCGTGAAGTGGGGGAAGCGTCCCCCCTCCGCGGGGCCGATGACGGTCAGGTCGCCGCCCGTGGCCGGGACCAGCAGCAGCTCGCTGAGTTCGGCCGGCCGCATCCCGCCGATCTCGTCCTCGTCGGCGTAGAGATCGGTCTTTCCCCAGCTTTCCCGGAGGAAGGAGTAGAGGTGCTCCTTGACCGGGGCGCGCCGGATCACGATGGCGTCGCCGGCGGGGTTCCAGGCCGGCTCGGCGTAGAACGCCGGGTCCGTGGTCAGCGCCGTGCCCGAGCCGCCGGCGGCCGGGACCGTCTTGAGGTGCCCGCCGGTGCTCGACCAGGTCACGTAGGCGATGGAGTTCCCGTCCGGCGACCAGGCGGGCATGAACTCGTCCTCGTCGGAATCGGTCAGGCGGGCCGGGGTTCCGCCCGGGAGGTCCATCCGGTAGAGGCGGCTGAACGCCGAGAAGACGACGGCGCTTCCGTCCGGGGCGATCCGGGGCCAGCGGATGATCCGGGCGGTGACCGTCGGCCCGTCGTCCACGCGGCGGGGGAAGTAGAGGCGGGGCGCGACAGCGGCCTCCACCTGCGCCTCGAAGGGGATCGGGGTCATGGCGCCGGTCTCGAAATCAATCCGGCGGAAGCCGCCGTCCACCGTGGCGATCAGCGCCGCGCCGTCCGGGGTGAAGGCGTAGCCGGGCATGGTGTCCCGGCTGGCGCGGGACTCCTGGTCGTCGCGGGTGACCCCGTTCGCCAGCCAGCGCTCTGCGCCGGTGGTGAGGTCGCGGACCCGGAGCGCCGTCCGGGTGCGGTGGCGGGTGGCGTACACCAGGTGGCGGCCGTCCGGGTGGAGCAGCGGGCGCATCGCGCTGCCGGGGGCGCTCGTGATGGTGGTCTCCTCGCCGGTCTCCCGGTCGAAGCGGACCACCTGCCAGATCGGGAACTGCGCGTTGTAGTTGAAGGTGCCGCGCCGCTCGGAGACATAGACGTAGCGGCCGTCCGCCGAGGCGACCGCGCCCAGCCGGTTCGGCGGCTGCGAGCCGGGCACGCCGGGGGTCGGCTCGGGCGGCTTGTCGCCGAGGCGGACGCCGGTCCCGCCGTCCCGGTGGATCAGGAAGACGGCGGCGGTGCGCTCCGGTGGGCGGGACTTCGAGACGAGGAGGTAGTTCCCGTCGGCGGTCCAGCTCGGCGAGACCATGAGCTGCGGACGGTCGCGGGTCGGGCCGTCCTTGGTCACCGCTCGGGGCCCGCTGCCGTCGGCGTTCGCGATCCAGAGGTTCTCGACCCCGGTACGGTCGCTCAGGAAGGCGATCTCGCTCCCGTCCGGGGAGAAGACCGGCTGGCTCTCGAACGAGATGTCTCCCATGATCCGGGTGGCCGTCCCGCCGGCGATCGGCAGCGTGTAGAGGTCGCCGAGCAGCTCGAAGACGATCGTCTGCCCGTCCGGCGAGACGTCGAGGGACATCCAGGTGCCTTCGGTGACGGTGAAGGACAGGGTGTCGGTGGCGGCCAGCGGCAGCCCCTCGTCCTTCGCTTCGGCTTCGTCGGCGTCCTGGAAGGCCCATCCGGACGGCGGCGGGACGAGGCCCGCGGCAAACAACAAGGGCAACAAACGGAATCGCACGCGCTCTACCTCCGGCTGCAACGCAGCCCGCCGATTCTACGGGCGGGGCGCGGGGGCCCAGGAAGGGCCGGTGGGAGGCGCCCCGATCCGGGCCACGGTGGCGCGGCGCTCTGCCGGCCAGCGTTCAGGAATCCGGGGGCGAGCCGGCTCCGCCGGAGTTCGCCGGACGGCCGGACGCGGGCTGGGCGTCGTCGCGCTCCGCGAGCCCCAGGAACCCCTCGATCCGGGCGACGCGGCGGTCGAGGTCGTCGAGCCGCTCTTCGATCCGGTCCATGCGGGCCTCGATCCGGTCCATGCGGGCGTTTGCCGTGGAAATGTGTTGCCGGCGAGACGTCAGCCAGCGCCCATGGCGCCGGTGTTCCTGGCCGGCGCGTCGCCGGCTCTGCTGAGCTCGACGCCGAGGTGGGAGACGCATTTGCCGGGTGGCGTTGCGCCGTGCGCAGCGCGGAGCGCTGCGCGTGCCGGTCTGGAGACCGGCGTTCCAGGGCGGTGCGGCAGGGGGCGGAACGTCGTTGCCCCCTGGAGGCTGGGGTTTCCTTATGCCGTGGTTACCGCGCCGCGGCTTGCGGAGGAGACGGTGCGGGCGTACTTGGCGAGCGCGCCGACCCGGAACTCGGACTCCGGTGGGGTCGCCACGCGCGATTCCGCATCGGTCATGTCCACGTCGAGTCTGCGTGATTCCAGGTCGATGGTGATGGCGTCGCCGTCGCGGACCAGCCCGATGGGGCCGCCGGCGGCGGCCTCGGGGGCGATGTGACCGATCATGAAGCCGTAGGTGGCGCCGCTGAAGCGGCCGTCGGTGATGAGCGCCACGCTGTCGCCCAGGCCGCGCCCGATGACCGCGGCGGTGACGCCGAGCATCTCCCGCATGCCGGGTCCTCCCTGCGGACCCTCGTAGCGGATCACGATGACGTCTCCCGGCCGGATGCGGCCCTCCTGGACGGCGGCGAACGCCGTCTCCTCCGAATCGAAGACCCGCGCCGGCCCCTCGTGCCGCGTCTTGCTGTGTCCGGCCAGCTTCAGGACGCAGCCTTCCGGAGCGAGGCTGCCGGTGAGGATGGCGAGACCTCCGCGCGCCTTGACCGGCCGGGCCGCCGGGCGGATGACCTCCTGTCCCGTGCGCTCCGTGGCCGCGTCGGCCAGATCGTGGAGCGAGGCGCCCGAGACGGTGGGGGTGTCCGCGACCAGCCCGAGCTCGCGGAGCCGGCTGGCGAGGAGGCGCATGCCCCCGGCGGCCTCCATGTCGGGCGCGGTGAACCGGCCCCCGGGTTTCAGGTCGGTGAGGACGGGCGTGCCGGCCCCGATCTCGTCGAGGTCCGCGAGGGTCAGTTCGCTTCCCGCTTCGTGGGCGATGGCGAGCAGGTGGAGCACCGCGTTCGTGGAGCCGGCGGTGGCCGACACCGACACGTAGGCGTTCCGGAGGGCTTCCCGCGAGAGGAAGTGCCGCGCCGTCCGCCCTTCGCGCAGCAGTTCCATGACGCGCTTCCCCACCCGCCGCGCCACCTGCGGCTTCCGCGGGTCGGTGGCGGGAATCTCGTTGCCCACCATGGGGGAGATCCCGAGGAACGCGGTGGCCACCGACATGGTGTTGGCGGTGAACTGGCCGCCGCAGGCCCCGGCGCCGGGGCAGGCGACGCCCTCGAGTTCGTGTAGCTCTTCGTCGCTCATCCGGCCGGCGGCGTGGGCGCCCACCGCCTCGAAGACGTCCTGGATCGTCACGTCCTGTCCGCGAAAGCGCCCCGGCGCGATGGAGCCGCCGTAGAGCATGAGCGAGGGCAGGTCCAGCCGGGCGAGCGCCATGACCGTTCCCGGGATGGTCTTGTCGCAGCCGGAGATCGCCACCACGCCGTCGAGCAGGTGGCCGCGCGCCACGAGCTCGATGGAGTCCGCCACCACCTCGCGGGAGACGAGCGATGCGCGCATCCCGGACGACCCCATCGCGATCCCGTCCGTGACCACGATGGTGTTGAACTCGAGCGGGGTGCCTCCGGCTTCGCGGACCCCGATCTTGACCTGCTCCGCCAGTTCCCGGAGGTGGGCGTTGCAGGGGGTGATCTCGGTCCAGGTGTTGGCGATGCCGATCAGCGGCCGGGAAAGCGCCTCGTCGGTGAGGCCGACCGCCTTCCACATGGCGCGGGCGGGGGCGCGGCTCGGGCCGCTCTTGATCTCGTCGCTTCGCATGGGGCGCTCCTGACGCCGGAGGACGGTGGGGCTCCGGCGGGCGGCTACTCTCTCACGAACCGGTGCCGAAACAGCCGCCCGAACCTTCCCGCTTCCTCATCTTCGGCGCGGGCGCGGTCGGCAGCGTCTTCGCCGCCCGCCTGGCGGTGCGCCACCCGGTGGCGGTGGTGGCGCGCGGCGCGCGGCTGGCGCAGATCGCGCGCGACGGAATCCGGGTGGAGGGAGAGACCGAAGCGGCGATCCGCCCGCCCGCCGCGCCCCTGGCCCGGGAGCTTGCGGATTTCCGGCCCGACTACGTGCTGGTCACCGTGAAGGCGCATGCCACCCGGAGGGCGGCCCCCTCGCTCGAACCGCTGGGCCGCCGGCCGGTGCGGGTCTCGCTGCAGAACGGGCTGGGGAACGAGGAGGCGCTGGCGGCCGGGGGGTACCCGGTGATCGCCGCCGTCTCCAACAACGGGGCGACGCTGCGGGAGTCCGGGCGGGTGTTCCACGCCGGGCTCGGCGAGGTCATCCTGAGCGGGTTCGAGGCCGTCTCCGATCCACAGGTGGGCCGGCTCGCCCGGCGCCTGTCGGACGCCGGTTTTCCGGTGGAGCGGGTTCCGGACATCCGGAAGCCGCTGTGGGACAAGACGATCCTGAACGCCGCGGTCAATCCCGTGACCGCGCTGCTGGGTCTCCGCACCGGCCAGTTGCTCCGGGACCCCGGCACCGAACGCCTCCTCCGGATGCTGGTCCGGGAGGCGGTCGCCGTGGCGAGCGCCGAAGGCGTCACCACCTCGGAGAGCGAAGTCTGGGACCTGATCCGGCGGATCGTGGCCCGGACCGCGGGAAACAAGACGAGCATGTTGCAGGACCTCGAGCGCGGGGCGCCCACGGAGGTCGAGGCGATGAACGGCGCGATCGTCGCCCGCGGCGCGAAACACGGCATCGAGACCCCCTGGAACCGGCTCATGTTCCGCCTCGTCCGCGCCCGCGAGCGGGGGTGACGGACGGGCGTGACCTGGTGGGCCTGCTCTGCTGACCAGATCGGATGTCCATCAGAGTGGAACAACGCCACGGGTCGTCTCCTGGGCGGACACGGTCACGATCACGGTCCAGGCCAGCACCGATCCGACCGGCTATCCTCACGGAGCCGTCCCTGCGTCGTCCGGGTTGCCCCGAGACCCGGGGAACGGAACTGCCATGAGGATCTCGCCGGCCGCTCTTCCCGTCGCGCTGGGGGTCCTGCTCGCGGCGTCGCCGGGCGGCTCGGCGACGAACGAGGCGTCCGGCCAGCAGCACGGACGACCCGCGCCGACCGCGGGCGGCGGCGAGGAAGCCGCGCCGCAGTACGGTCTGACGGACACCTGCGACGTCGCGCGCGCCGGCGTCCGCTGGGTCCTGTCCTACGACGCGGCGGCGAACGCCTTTGTCGGGACGGTGGAAAACACCACCCGGCGAACGTTGCGCCGCGTCCGCACGGAAGTCCGTCTCTCGAACGGCATCGGACTCGACCCCACGACGCTGGAGGGCCTCTTTCCCGGACAGACGGCGGACCTGAGACTGCCTGCCTCACCGGAGCCGTTCGAGACCTGGAGCGCCCACCTGGAGGTCGAGGACGGCGCCAAGGAAGAGGACGGGACCGCGCCCGCCGGGGTCGAGGCCGCCGCGCGGCGACTGCTGGCGGAGGCGACGGCGGGCGCGGAGGAGGATGCGTTCACGCTCGTCAGCGCCGAGAGAGTGGATTGGGGCGACGCCAGCCTGGGCTGCGCGCGGGAGGGCATGGCGTACGCGGCGGTCGTGACTCCGGGTTACGAGCTGGTCTTCGCGCTGGGAGACGCGTCCTACGCGGTCCACACCAACATGTCCGGCTCCAGCGTCGTACTCTGCGGCCGGGGCGAATGAGCCCCTCCGCCGCCCGGCGTGCCGCGATGGCGACGCCGATCGGCGACGGTCCGACCCGCGCGAAGCGCAACGCGTTCGTGACCCCTGGCCACGGGGCGCGATCCGGGGGATGGGACCCGGTTCCGGCGCGCGGGCGCCGGAGTGCGACGGTCTATCCCGGTCCCCGCTCCACCGGCCGGGCCGGGTCGCTGGACCACTCGGACCAGGAGCCCGTATAGACGGCCACGTCGCGGACCGCGGCGAGTTCGAGCGCCAGCGCGTTGTGGGCGGCGGTGAGACCGGAGCCGCAGTAGCAGACGATCCGGCGGCCCTCCCGGGCGGCCGCCAGCGGCTCGAACCGGCGGCGCAGTTCCTCCGGCGCGTGGAAGCGCCCGTCCGGGGCCACATTCCGCTTCCAGAGGTGGTTCCTCGCCCCCGGGATGCGCCCCGCCACCGGATCAATGGGCTCCTTTTCGCCGCGCCAGCGGACCGGTTCGCGGGCGTCCAGCAGCAGGTGGGCGCGCTGCGCGAGGCCCGCCTCCACCTCGGCCACGCCGACCGCCATGCCGCCCATGGGGTTGGCGAGGAAGCGCCGGGCGGGCCGCGTCTCCTCCCCGTGGCGGACGGCGCCCCCCGCTTGGGTCCAGGCGGGGAGCCCTCCGTCGAGGACGGCCACCCGGGCGTGGCCCAGGTAGCGCAGCATCCACCAGAGCCGCGCCGCGAACATCCCCGAGACGTCGTCGTAGGCGACCACCACGCTCTCGGGGCCGATGCCGAGCCGCCCGAAGACCTCCGCCATCCGCGCGGCGTCGGGCAGGGGGTGGCGTCCGTTGGTCCCGGTCTTCCCGCCGGAGAGATCGCGGTCGGTGTCGGCGAAGACCGCGCCGGGGACATGCCCCTCGAGATAGCGGGCCCGCCCCCAGGCCGGGTCCATGAGGTTGGCCCGCACGTCCACCACGACCAGGGCGGGGTCCCCGGCGTCGAGCCGCTCGCGGAGCCAGCCGGCGGAGACGATCGGTGGCGGGACGCCGTTCACGGACAAGAGCCTACCGGCCCGTCACCGGCTCGTTGCCGCCGGATGGGTGCGGGCGCCCGCGACCCAGGTCGCGTGGACTTCCAGGTCGAGGATCGAGCGGTCGGGTGGATGCGGGACCGGGCCGCTCAGGATCACGAAATCAGCCCACTTGCCGACCTCGATCGAGCCGATCTCGTCGTCCCAGCCGGCCGCCGCCGCCGGCGCCAGGGTATAGGCGGCGAGCGCCTCTTCCCAGGTCACCCGCTGCTCCGGATGCCAGCCTCCCGGAGGTCCGCCGGAGGGTTTCTCGCGAACCGTCGCCGCGTAGAGCTGGCGGAGGGGATCGAGCGGCGCGGTCGCCCAGTCGCTCCCGAAGACGAGGGTGGCGCCGGCGTCGCGGGCCGCGCCCCAGGCGAAGGACCAGGCGGCCCGGGCTTCTCCCAGACGGTCGGTGTTGTAGATGTCGATCCCCGTGATGCAGTGGTGTGGATTGAAGGACGCGAGTACCCCGAGTTCCGTGAATCGCGGGGCGTCGTCCGGGTCCAGCACCTCGATGTGCTCGATGCGGTCCGGGAGTTCCGGAGACGGCCCGCGCTCCGCGGCGGTCTTGAAGGCGTCGAGGGAGCCGCGCACCGCGCGGTCCCCGATCGCGTGGATCGCCACCGGGAAACCCGAAGCGTGGAGCCGCGCCACGGCGTCGGTGAGGTCCTCGACCTCCGTCACCAGGAAACCAGACTCCTCCGGCGCGTCGGCGTAGGGGGCGAGGAGCGCGGCGGTGCGGGCGGAGAGCACCCCGTCCGCCATCAGCTTCGCGTATCCCACCTCGAAGGTCGGTCCGCGCTCCGCGGTGACCGGGGCCAGGGTTTCACGCGCCTCGTCCTTCGCCGCCGCCAGTTCCTCCACGCGGTCGGCCGCGCCGGTGGCGCCGTACCAGACCCGGAGGGGGAGTTCGCCGGCAGCGGCGAACGCAACGTAGCGGGGGATCTGCCGGAGCCCGGCCATGTTGTGGACCCCGGTCAGGCCGAGCCGGGCCGCCGCCGCAAAGGTCTGGCGCATGGCGTCCCGTTCGTCTTCCGCGCTGAGCGGCGGGACGTGGTCCCGCACCAGCGCGCCTGCCGTTTCGAGGAGGACGCCGGTGGGGTCGCCCGAGGCATAGCGAACGATCCGGCCGCCGGGCGGATCGGGAGTCGCGGCGTCCACCCCGGCGATCTCGAGCGCCAGGCTGTTGACCCAGGTGGTATGGCCGTCAATGTCGGAGAGGGCCACGGGGTTCTCGGGGGTTATCGGATCGAGATCCTCCACCGACGGGAACGCGCCTCCGGACAGGGTGTGGTCCCACCGGCCGCCCACGATCCAGGCGCCGGGGCCGAGTTCGGCCGCGCGCGTGGCGATCCGGCGGCTCCATTCCCCGCGGTCGGCAATCCCCGTGAGGTCCACTCCCCGGACCAGGGAGAGTCCCGACTCCAGGTGGACGTGTCCGTCCATCAACCCCGGAAGGACCGCCTGGCCGTCGAGTTCGATCACTTCCGTCGTTTCGCCGACCCAGCGCTCCGTCTGGCGCGCGTCTCCCACGAAGACGAACCGCCCGTCCCGCACCGCCAGGGCCCCCGCGGTCGGGTTCCGGGCGTCCGAGGTGTGGATCACGCCGCCCCGCACGACCAAGTCCGCCGGCCCCCCTTCGGGCGCCCCCCGGCAGCCGGCGGCGACGAGAAGTACGCCGATGGCGACGGTCCGGTGCAGGGTGCCGCGCGCTGGTTCCATGGCCCTATTCTCGCCCCCGAACGTTCCCGGGGGCATCGCGCTTTCCGCGCCCGGCCGGCGATCAGACCCCGGCGCCCAGCGAGCGCCGCAGCTCGGGGGAGTTGGCGATCAGTTCGCCGAGCTCGGTCATGGAGTTCTCGATCGCGACCTCGATCGCCGCTCCGAGCGCCGCCGCGCCGGTGTCGCAGGTGAAGCCCCGCAGCGTCTGCACGCCGTTGCCGAACACCGTGTCGCGGACCTGCAGCCCCTCGTGGGTGAACGCGGAGACGGAGACGATCAGTTCGGCGCCGGCCTCGAAGTCGAGCATGCCGCCGCTGCTGAGGCCGACGTTGAAGGTGTCCACCCGCACCACGATGACGGAGTCGAGACCGCGCGCTTCCATCGCCGCCCGGTCGAGCGGCGCGGCGGTGGGCTCCACCTGGCGCACCAGCCGCTCCATGGTGCCGATGACCGAAATCTTGAAGGGTTCGCGGGCGTCCACCGGATAGCGGGAACCGCCGCAGTGTTCGTCGCCGGACGGATCGGGCATCAGGGGGACGTCGCGAAAGAGCTGGTCGGCGTCCACGAAGACCGCGGCGGCCGCCGGCAGCGGAGCGTCGAACGCGAACGCCTCGTAGGAGGGCGCCGGCCGCACCACCACCGCGTGCGAGCAGGCTGTCGAACCAAGCAGCAAAACGCCGCCCAGCAGGGCGGCGCGGCCGCCGGCACCGAGAGTTGTCACTTCAGCTCCTCCTCGTGGCGGCGAGTCGGGCGATCCGGTCGCAGAGCGCCGGAAAGCTGATCCCCATCACCGCCGCCGACTGCGGCAGCAGGCTGCGCGTCGTCATGCCGGGAAGGGTATTGGCCTCCAGCACGAAGGGATCGCCGTTCGCGTCGAGGCGGAAGTCCACCCGGGAAAAATCCCTCAGACCGAGCGCCCGGTGGGTCTCCACGGTGAGGTCGCGCAGTTCCCGCGCCAGCGACTCGGGGATGTCCGCGGGGAAGATCTCTTCGGCGATCCCCGGGGTGTACTTGGCGTGGTAGTCGAAGAGCCCCGACCCCGTCACGATCTCGCCCACGCCGAGCGGTTCGAGACCGGCGCCGCCGGACGCGCCGACCACCCCGACGGTGAACTCGCGTCCGGGAAGCATTTCCTCCACGAGCACGCAACGGTCATGCGTCCGGGCCTCGGCGACGGCGGAGCGCACGTCGTCGAAGCCGTCCGCGGTCCGCAGCCCCACCGAGGAACCCACCCGCGACGGCTTGACGACCACCGGGGCGCCGAGCGCCTCGATCTCGTCCCGCCGGTCCTCCGGGGTCTCGGACTCCATCATCGCGAAGCGGGGGGTGGGAATCCCGGCGCCCTGCAGGACGCGCTTGGCCGAAGCCTTCTCCATGGCGAGGGCGCTCGCCAGCACGCCGCTGCCGGTGTAGGGCAGTCCGCCGAGTTCGAGGACGGCCTGGAGCAGACCGCCCTCGCCGTCGAGCCCGTGGAGCACCAGGAAGGCGAGATCGGCCCCGCTGACCGCCTTCAGGCGCAGGAGTCCCGGCACGTCCTCGCGGTCGCGCGCCAGGGCCAGTTCCTGATCCGCCGGCGGTTTGCGGCCCACCCGGAGCGCGAGGAACTGGCCTTCCTGCTCGGGCCCCAGGGCGCCGTGCACGGTATCCACCGCGGTGACTTCGTGCCCCGCCACCCGGAGGGCACGCAGCACCTCGCCGGCGCCGGCCAGCGCCACGTCGCGCTCCGGAGTGGAGCCGCCGGTGATCAGCGCGATGCGCAGATGCCCGCCCGATCCGTCGCTCACAGCGTCATCGCGAGCCGCACGGGCTCCGGTACCGGCTCCGGCCGGGAGAAGAGACCGGCGGCGAGCAGCACGAGAAAGCCCGCCGCCATGGCGAGCAGCGCGGACGGGACCGGAAGCCCCGGCAGCAGGCTCTCCATCGCGATCAGCGACCCGAGGCCCGCGGCCATGGAGAGGGTCGCGGCCCGCGCGGTGATCCGCTCCCAGCCCAGCCCGAGCAGGAGCGTGGGTGCGAGCGCCGCCGCGAACGCGCCGAACCCGAGCGTCCCGAGCCGCGCGATGAGGTCCCCTTCCGCGAGGTGCCAGGCGGCGATCCCCAGCGCCGCCAGCCCGACGGCCAGGGCCGCGAGCCGGGCGGCGGCCAGGCTCGGGAACGCCTTCCGGTCGAGCGCCCGCGGCAGGTCCCGGCAGAGGGCGGCCGCCCCCAGGTTCAGGAAGGCGTCGCTCGTGGACATGATGGCGGCGAGCACGGCGGCGGCGACGAGCCCGGCCAGGAGTTCGGGAGTTCCGGGCAGGCCGAGGACCGCGAGCGCCGCTTCGTCGGGGTGTGTCGAAGCGCTGTCGAGCAGCAGCAGGGCGCCGGTCCCGAGGCCGATCCAGACCAGGATGCTGAGCCCCTGGGCGCCGCCGATCACCGCCGGCAGATAGCGGAGCGCCTCCGGGCTCTTCAGCATCAGGAACTTGTGGAGCATATGGGGTTGCCCGAGGGTGCCGATCGAGAAGAGCAGCAGGAAACCGAGCCCGGTCGCAGGGTCCAGCACCCCCAGCGGTTCGAGGAATCCGGGGGCGCCGAGTCCCCCGGCGGCGGCGCTCCCGGCGATGCCGACCGGCCCCCCGACCTGGGTCATGACCCAGACGAAGGCCGCCACCGCGGCGGCCACCATCACGATCCCCTGGAGCACGTCGGTGTTCACCGAGGCCACCATCCCGCCGGCGAGCGAATAGGCGAGCACCACCGCCAGCCCGAGTGCGAGACAGGTCATCAGGCTCACGTCGGGGAAGGCGAAGCGGGCGGCCCGGGCGAGCGCCGCGAGCTGGACGCCCAGATAGATGACGCTCCCGGCCAGGATGGCGACCGCCGCCAGAGCGGCCGGCGCCCGGCCGCCGAAGCGGAAGGCGATGGATTCCGGCAGGGTCTGGGCGCCGCTCGCCTCGGCGATCAGCACCAGCCGCCGGCCCACGGTGCGGCAGAGGAGCGCCGCGGTGAAACCGGCGGGGACCACGATGAACAGCGAACCGAAGCCGACCTCGGCGGTCAGCCCCGGCCCGCCGAGGAACACGAAACCGCTGAAGGCGGAGGCGGCGACCGCGAGCCCGGCGCGGAAAGCGCCGAGTCGGCGCCCCGCGACGAAGAAGTCCGACGAATCCCGGGTCTTCCGGACCGCGGCGATCCCGATCGCCAGGGTCAGGAGGAGCAGGAGCCCTGGGATCAAGGGCCTTCCTGCGACTGGGCGCGGAGCCGTTCCAGCTCCGCCGCGGTCGGCGGGGTGAACGAGACCGCGAAGCCGAGGCTCGTTATCACCAGGGGAATCAGCCAGACCCCGAGCAGAAGTCCCCACAGCGACCGGGGCAGGCCGAAAATGCCCGGGCCGTCCGCGAGGCCCGCGGCCAGCAGCGTCCCGGCGGTGAGCGACAGCCCGAATCCGACCGTGAGCGCCCGATGGAGAAGGTGTCGCCGCTTCGCCGTACCGGGTTTCGGGCGGCCGGCGGCGCCGACGCTCCATGCCGCCACGACCGCGGCGCTCACTGCGGCGGCAGCAAGGGCGCCGGAGGGTTCGCCGGGGACAAGGAGCGCCACCGCGGCGACGACCATGAGGAAGGCCGCGAGAACTCGGGAGATCCGGTTCACCGTTAGCATTGCCCGCGCAGGCAGGTCTTGTTGATGGTAGCCCGATTCCTCTTTGTTGCCGTTGTGGTGGCGGCCTCGGTCGCCGTGTCGTGCGAGGCTCCCTCCGACCCGCCGTCCCCGCCCGGTCCCGAGGCCGTCGCCGGCTGGACGATGGTGGACCTGAGTCACGAATACGGCGAGAACACGCTCTACTGGCCCACCGACCAGAAGGGGTTTCAACTCGACACGCTGGCGGAGGGAATGACCCCGGCGGGGTTCTTCTACGCCATGAAGGAGTTCGCCACCGCCGAGCACGGCGGAACGCATCTCGACGCGCCGTACCACTTCTACGAGGGGGCCGCTCTCGTCGGCGAGATTCCGCTCCGCCGGCTGATCGCTCCCGGCGTGGTGGTGGACGTGAGCGCGCAGGCGGAGGCGGACGCGGACTACCGGGCGAGTGCGGCAGACGTCCGGAACTGGGAGGCGGAACACGGGGTCATCCCGCCGGGCGCGGCCGTCCTCTTCCGGACCGGTTGGGCTGCGCGTTGGCCGGATGCGCTGTCCTATCTCGGTGACGACGAGCCGGGGAGCGCCGACAACCTGCACTTCCCGGGACTGGCGGAGGATGCGATGCGGCTCCTGGTCGAGCGGGACGTGGGGCTTGTGGGCATTGACACTGCGAGCGTGGACTACGGCCCTTCCACCGACTTCATCGTGCACCAGGTCGGAGGCGAGGCCGGGATTCCCAACCTGGAGAACGTCGGGGACCTCTCCGACGTGCCGGCGACCGGGTTCCTGCTGATCGCGCTGCCCATGAAGATCGAGGCCGGCACCGGAGCCCCGGTACGGATCGTCGCGCTCATTCCGCCCGGCTGATCCGCGAAATCCCCATGCGCCCCTCCCGCGGTCCGACCGGCTGTACGGACGGCGGTAGCTGACCACCCCGCCTCCGGACGTCTCCATGCCCCTGGGATCGAGGACGCGGCGCGTGCTCGCGCTCGTCGTGGAATCGCTGCGGGGTTCGGACCGCGACCTGACCTCGGGACCACTCACCCCGGCGGTGTTCGTGCTGGCGGTGCCGATGGCGCTGGAGATGGTCGGCGAGTCCATCTTCGCGGTGGTGGACGCCTTCTTCATCGCCCGGCTCGGGCCGTCGGCGCTCGCCTCCGCGGGGATCACGGAGACCGCGCTCGACCTGGTGTACGCCATCGCCATCGGCTTCTCGTTCGCGGTGACCGCGGTGGTGTCGCGCCGCGTCGGGGAGGGCGACCGCCGCGCGGCGGCGCGGACCGGCGTGCAGGCGATCGGACTCGGGCTCGTGGTGTCGGTCGCGCTCGGAGTGCTCGGGGTGATCTTCGCGCCCCGGGTGCTGGGCCTCATGGGGGCCGACGCCGAGACGGTGGCGGTCGGCACCACCCACGCCCGGATCATGTACGCCGGGATGGCCACGATCATCCTGCTGTTCCTGAACAACGCGATCCTGCGCGGCGCGGGCGACGCCCAGGCGGCGATGCGGGTGCTGTGGCTCTCGAACGGGATCAACATCGTGCTGGACCCCTGCCTGATCTTCGGGCTGGGGCCGTTCCCCGAGTTGGGCCTGCCGGGCGCGGCGGTCGCCACCACCATCGGCCGGGGGACCGGCGTCCTCTACCAGTTCTGGATCCTCACCCACGGGGCGCGGCTCCGCATCCGGCGCGCGGACATCCGGACCCAGTGGGGGGTGCTGAAGAACCTCTGCCGGGTGTCGGTGGGCGGGATCGCGCAGATGCTCGCCGACATGCTGCCCTGGATCCTGCTGATCCGCATCATCGCGAGCTTCGGCACCCTCGCGGTCGCCGGCTGGGTGATCGCCATCCGGGTGGCGCTCTTCGTCATCCTCCCGTGCTGGGGGCTCTCGAACGCCGCCTCGACGCTCGTGGGCCAGAACCTCGGGGCCGGAAAGCCCGAGCGGGCCGAGCGGGCGGTGTGGATCACCAGCGTCTGGAACATGGGCTTCATGGGCCTCGTCACCGGCGCGTTCGTGTTCTTCGCCCCGGAGATCGCCGGAATCTTCACCGACGATGCGGAGGTGCTCGGGATCGCCGCCACCGCCCTCCGGGTGGTCAGCTACGGCTACGTCTTCTACGCCCTGGGGATGGTCACCCGGCAGGCGTTCAACGGGGCGGGGGACACCCGCACCCCCACCTGGATTGACCTCGTCTGCTTCTGGCTCTTCGAGATCCCGCTCGCCTGGATGCTCTCCCGCACCGCCCTCGGCGTGGACGGGGTGTTCTGGGCGGTGGCCGTCGCCTACTCGCTGTCGGCGGTGGTCAGCACGCTCGTCTTCCGCCGGGGCGGCTGGAAGAAGATGAGGGTCTGAGGCGGCTGCCGGGCGGGAATCCCGCCCCGGAAGCCGGTTCCGAAGTTCCCTTTGCTGGAGAGAACTGCCGCCGTCTGGGCAAGGGCGACGGAGTCGGAAACAGGTTCTTGCAGCGGAAACGAATTGCTATTGGATGACGAGAGGCAAATGGAATCGAAATTCCATTCAAGAAATCGTTTTTGGATGAAACCGGGTTTTTTCGTCAAGAACTAATTGCTATTGGACAAAAAGAGGCTAATCTAATCGGGATTTCATCCGGGAAATCGTTTTTCCACGAAACCGGAGATCCTCCGGTGAATGCAACCGACTCGGTTACTCCCCGGATCGAGCCTTCCATGCCCCGCTCCGCGACATCTGGCGAACATCTCCTCGGCCACGCCTGGCTACACGTGGAGCTTGGCCTCCGCGTGCCGCCAGCGGCCACGGAAAGCTTCCTCGTCGCGGGCGCTCGCCGCACCGAGACCGACGGCGGGAGGACGTTCGAGTCCTATCCCCGGCCCTACGCCACCGACGGATCGGTTGTTTCGCACCTCCGCTTCGCGCTCCGTCACGAGCCTCTCGACCTCGGGGTCCTGACGGCCGCATTTCGCGAGATCGGGCCGGAAACCCTCGAGGATTGGGTGCGGGCGGAACCGTCAGGCGCCTTCAGTCGCCGCGCCTGGTTCCTCTATGAAACCCTGCTGGGACGGACGCTCGACGTTGAGAACGCACGGCTCGGCAACTATGTGGACGCTCTCGATCCCGGGAAGCACTTCGTAGCCGCGTCGCGCCGGTCGCGCCGGCACCGAGTCCACGACAATCTCCTCGGAGGCCCCGGTCTCTGTCCGACCGTCCGGCGGACCCGTCGACTGGTCGAAGCGATGGAACAGGGGTTGGACGAAGAGGCCCGAACGCTCGTCGGGCGCTACGACCCGTCGGTCCTCGTCCGCGCCGTCAACTATCTCTACACGAAGGAAACGCGCTCGTCCTTCGCCATCGAGGGGGAGACGCCGAACGCGACCCGCACCGAGCGATTCGTCGCCGCCCTGCGGACGGCGCGCGACCGCGACCCGACCGACAAGACGGCGCTCCTCGATCTGCAGGCGGGCATCGTGGACCCTCGCTACGCTGCGGCCGACTGGCGCGGCGTGCAGATCTTCGTCGGCTCGACCGTGAGCGGCTATCGCGATGAGGTGCACTTCATCGGCCCGCGTCCCGAGGACGTGCCGGACCTCATGGACGGATGGACGGAGCTCGCCGGTCGGCTGACCGACGGCGAAGTGGACCCGGTGGTGGCGGCGGCCGCCTCGGCGTTCTCGTTCGTCTTCGTCCACCCGTTCGAGGACGGAAACGGCCGCATCCACCGCTGGCTTCTCCACCACACGCTGGCGAGCCGGGGTTACAGCCCGGACGGCGCCATCTTCCCGGTTTCCGCCGCGATCCTGCGCGACCGACGGGGTTACGACGCGGTGTTTGAGGGCTTCTCCCGGCCCCGTCTAGCACGCATCCAGTGGAGCTGGACGCCGGATCGGGAAATCCGGGTGGAGAGCGACACCGCCGACCTCTACCGCTTCTTCGACGCGACTCCTTTCGCGGAATACCTGTACGACCGCATCGCCGACACGATCCGCCAGGATCTGCGCGATGAACTTGGCTTCGTGGCGGTATTCACTCGCGCCACCGAGGCGGTGCGCGAGATCGTGGACATGCCGGATCAGCGTCTCTCACTGTTCGTCCGCCTGGTGATGCAGAACCAGGGGCGACTGGCGGCAGGGAAGCGCCGCCTCTTCGACGAACTCACCGACGCGGAGGTCGCGGCGATGGAGCGCGCCGTCGCCGCCGCGCGGGACAAGGAGGCCGGGGTGGACGCGCCCTTCCCGTCGGTGGAGGGGCGCTGGCTCAACGGGAGCCCCCCGCCCCGCTCAGCCCGATGAGGAAGGCGTAGATCTCGGCGGTCTCCTCGAGGCCCCGGTAGCGCCCCGAGCGGCCGCCGTGGCCGGCGTCGAGGTTGGTGCGCAGCAGGATCCGCGCGTCCGGATCGGTGTTCCGTTTGCGGAGGCGCTGGACCCACTTGGTGGGCTCCCAGAACTGGACCTGCGAGTCGTGGAGTCCGCTGGTGACGAGGACGTTGGGCAGGGGAGCTCTCGGGATGTTCTCGTAAGGGGCGTAGCCGGCGAGCAGTTCGAAGAACTCCTTCCGGTTGGGGTCGCCCCACTCGTCGTACTCGGCGGTGGTGAGGGGAATGTCCGGGTCGAGCATGGTGTTCAGCACGTCCACGAAGGGAACGATCGCCACCATGCCGGCGAAGAGTTCCGGCTCCTCGTTGAGGACCGCGCCCATCAGGAGCCCCCCGGCGCTCCCGCCCATGGCGAACATCCGGTGCGGATCGCACGTCCGGCGGTCTCGAAGATGGCGGGCGCAGGCGATGAAGTCGTGGAAGGTGTTGGTCTTCCGCTCCTGCCGGCCCGCCTCGTACCAGGCCCGGCCGAGTTCCTGGCCCCCGCGGATGTGGGCGACCGCGAAGCTGAAGCCCCGGTCGAGCAGGCTGGGACGCGCCCGGGAGAACGCGGGGTCCATCGAGATCCCGTAGGCGCCGTAGCCGTAGAGCAGGAGCGGCGACTCCGGCCCGGGCGGATGGTCGCGGTGGTGCACGAGCGAGATCGGGATCCGGGTCCCGTCCTCCGCCCGCGCCGCGAGGCGGCGCACCCGGTAGTCCGCCGAACGGAATCCGGGCACCCGCTCCCGCTTCAGCGTGCGGCGGCGACTGGTCGCGAGCGAGACCGCGAGGGTGGTGGGCGGCGTCTTCGGGGTGCTCACCACCACGCGCACTTCCTCTGCTCCGGGTTCCGGGTTGTCCTCCTCGTCGAGCGCCCGGATCGGCCCGGGCAGCGGCACGCGCCGGGTCTCGCCGCCGGTCCACTCCATCAGGCAAAGTTCCTGGCGCCCGGCGCGCCGCTCGAAGAGGGCCAGGTGGGTCTCGAAGAGTTCGAAGCCTTCGAGCTGGACGCCTTCGCGCGCCGGGACGAGATCCTCCCAGGAGGTCTCGTCGGCGGGCTCATCTTCGGGGGCGGTTACGAGCCGGAAGTCGGGAGCGCCGCGATTCGTGCGGATCAGGAAGCGGCCCCGGAAGTGATCGAGCTCGAACTCGTGGGGACCGCCGCGGGGAACGATCCGGCGCGGCCCGGCCGTGGGGTCGTCGCTCGGAATCGCCCACGCCTCGGCGCGGTCCGTCTGCTCGCAGTGGAGCAGCACGAACTCGCGCGAACGGCTCTCGTGGGCGGCCACCCAGAAGGTCTCGTCGGTCTCCTCGTACACCAGGGCGTCCTGCTCGACGGGTTGTCCCAGGCGGTGCAGCATCACTTTCGACCAGCGCAGGGTCTCGGGATCGGGGCGGGTATAGAACACCGCGTCCCCGGCGGCGGCCCAGACGATGTTCGGCGCGGCGCCCGGGATCCGGTCCTTCAGGACGTTTCCGGAGCGCGTGTCGAGAAAGCGGAGTTCGTAGAGGCGCCGCCCCACCGTGTCGGTCGCGAAGGCGAGGATCTCGTGGGCGGGCGAGATCTCGAGGGCGCCCATCGAGAAATAACCGTCGGCGGCGTCGCCGTGCGCCTCGCGGGCCAGTTGGTTCCCGTCCAGCAGGATTTCTTCCCGCCCGGCGCGACGGCGGCCCGTCGCGGCCCGCCGGCGGCAGAACACCGGGTACTCCTCGCCGCGGCGATAGCGCGAAAAATAGAGGAAGGGGCCGTGCCGGACCGGCGGCGAGGCGGTGTCCGGGACGATGCGGGACTTCATCTCTCCGAGCACCGCATCGCGGATGCCGGACCAGGGGGCGAGAGACCGCTCGGTCCAGGCGTTCTCGGCCTCCAGGTGGCGGAGCACTTCCGGGTCCTCGCGGTCCCGGATCCAGGCCCAGGGATCGGTCCAGCGCCGCCCGAACTTCTCGTAGGAGGCTGGACGGCGGGGCGCGCGCGGCGGCCCGGGAAGGGGAGCCCGGCTGGCGGTCATGCGGTGCGAAGGCTAGCCGGAACCTCCGCCGCCGCCGTCCCCGACTACGGATTCAGCAGCAGGCGGTGTTCCGTTACCGACTCCACCTTGGCGCGGGTGTAGGCGAGCGGGAAGTACTGGTTGCGGACCCAGAGTTCGAAGAGGTCGCGGTAGTGCGGGCTCATCGGGTCGCCGGACTGGCCGGGGGTGCTGGTCGCGATCGAGTTGTCCCAGTTCGACGGGTCCAGGATGACGCGGAAGCTGCCCCCGGAGCGCTGGTTGTCGCCGCCCCCCGTGTTGTTCACCGTGGACTCGTAGCCGCCCCGCGGGTAGGGACCGACCTCGAGGAGCTGGCGGGTCTCCTCGTTCACCGCCTGCGCCATGTAGTGGGTGATGTGGACGTGTTTCATGGCCTCCTGTCCGTAGCGCCAGTTCGCCATGTCCGCGCCGAGACGGTCGGTGACGTCCTGAACTCCGTCGGCGAACGCCTGCACCAGCAACGCGTCCCGCGCCGTGATCGGGTCGTCCCCGAACTGGCCGAGGGGCGCCATCAGGTGGTCGAGCATGCGCTTCTTGTTCACCCCCCGGACCAGTCCGCGGGCGGCCTCGGGAATGAAGAGCTCGCGCATCGCCTCGGAGACCCGCCGCTCGAAGTGGAGATAGATGGTGGCCGCGACCGAGTCCTTGTCCATGACGAAGTCCCAGTCGGCGAGGGCGGCCTTCGCCGCGCTCTGGGGCGGCTCCGCCTGCATCAGCAGCGGCACCAGGTTCCGGGCGACCACGCTGAGTTCGTCGTGCTGGTAGTCCATCATGTCCTGGACGGTGTGGCGCCGGCCGTTGCGCATCAGTTCGTCCACCCGGAGACCGCGCATCTCGTCGCCCCAGGTGAAGTGGAGCGCCTCGGGGTGGGGGTAATGGGATGCCACGGCGGGCGCCATCAGGTTGTTCGCGGTGCCCCAGAAGCCCTTTTCGGGGTTCTTGACGGCGGGCAGCGCCTTGATCGGCAGGTATCCCTGCCACTCGTAGCGGCCGTCGCCGGGGACGGGGACGAGTCCGCTCCAGTTCGCGTTCCGGATCGGGGAGACGCCGACCGCCTGGTAGCCGATGTTCCCGTCCACGTCGCCCCAGATCATGTTCTCGGCGGGGATGCCGCTGTAGTTGCAGGCCTCCACGAACTCCTCCCAGGTCTGGGCCTGGTCCATCCGCAGGCTGGCGAGGTAGGGAGAGTTCCCGATCTCGAGCCAGGCGGCGCGGAGCGCGTAGGCCTTGTTGTTTTCGGTGTCCTCGTAGACCACCGGGCCGTGGCGCGTGTACTTGAGCGTCGCCTCGTGGTCCGCCGCCCCCTTGACCTCGATGGTCTCGGTGCGGACGGTCATGGACTCCCACTCGCCGAGGTAGCGGTACTGGTTCGGGTTGGCGGGATTCGTGTCATAGACCATCAGGTCCTCGTTGTCCTGCCCGAAGACGGTCAGGCCCCAGCCGCCCTTCTCGTTGTGGCCGATGGAGAGGCCGGGGAGGACCGGCTCGCCGCCGCCGATGACGTCCCAGCCCGGCGCCTTCAGGTGCACGAAGTAGCGGAGCGAGGGCGCCACGATGGTGCGGTGCGGGTCGTTCACGATGAGCGGCAGCCCGGTCCAGGTCCGCTCGCCGTGCGCCACCCAGTTGTTCGAGCCGATGTGTTCCCCGAGATCCACCATCGTCAGTTCGGAGGGGATTTCCCGGAGGAGCGCCAGCCGTTCGGCGTCCCGGTTCCGGTATTCGGCGGCGATCTGTTCGGGCTGGAACACCACCGGACCGCGGAACGCGCGGTAGATGTCGAGGATCTCGGGCTTGAGCAGCGATCCGTCGATCGCCGGATCGAGTTCGAGCTGGGGCACGCCCGGCCGGAACCAGTCGATCTCCATGAGCGTTTCGGCGCCCACGGCGGCGACCGCCATCCCGTAGTTGAGTTCCTGGTTCACGTTGGAGAGGAGCCCCTGGTGGCGGGAGATCACCACCTCCTCGGTCCAGGGCTCGGGAAGGATGCCGAGCAGGCGGAACTCGAGGGGCAGGGAGTCCGGGTCCTGCCGGCCGCGTTCCACGGCGGCGTTGATGCCGCGCACGAAGGCCGGGATGATCTGGTCCCCGCGCGGGTGGTACCACCGCATCTCCTCGCCCATGTCCTTGCGGAACATGTGGAGGCGGGTGCCGATGTCGCGCTGGAGCTCGGACGGGCCGAGGATGGCCGCCACGGTCCCGGTGGCCTGCCGCCGCCACATCTCGAACTGGAACAGGCGGCTCTCGGCGGCGCGGTAGCCCTGGACGAAGAAGAGGTCGTCCTCGTTCCCGGCGTAGATGTGGTCGAGTCCCCAGCGGTCGGTGAGGACCTCGACCGGGGCGCTCAGGCCGTCCACCTGGCGGGTTTCGTCCTGGGCCGCGGCCAGGGAGGCGAGAAGCGCGCCGGCGATCAGCAGCCGGAAAACGCGGACGGCGGGAAGACGCATGGCGTGACTCCTTGGGGTGGGTTTCGAGTGGAGCCGATGATACGGGAGAGCGCCATTTTTCCTGCCGGAACGGCCATCGTCGCTGATACCGTGCGGTCCATGCCGGGGCGTTTCCGCCGTCTCCCCTCGCTCGGCAACCTCATGCTGCTCGGGATGGGCGTGGGCGTCGTCCTGGGCCTCGTCTTCGGGGAGGACGCGGCCCGCGCGGCCTTCCTCGGAGACATCTTCATCCGGCTGCTGACCCTGGTCGCGGTGCCGCTCGTCTTCTTCAACCTGATCTCGGCGCTTGCCTCCTCGGGCGCGTCCGGCGGGGTGAGCCGGCTGATGGTCCGCATCGGGACGTTCTTCCTGGTCACGACGGTGGCGGCGCAGGTGATTTCCCTCGTCGTGATCGGCCTCATGCAGCCGGGCGCCGGGCTCGCGTCCGCCGCCGGGGCCGGCGGCGAGGGCCCGACCGCCACCCCCGGCTTCCAGGACTTCCTGTTCACCCTGGTGCCGGACAACGCGCTCGGGATCTTCGTGGACGGCCGGGTCACGGCGGTGGTCGTGCTCGGGCTGATGGTCGGGTTCGCCGCCTGGGGTCTCGACGGGGAACGCCGGGCCGACGTGGTCCGGTTCTTTGCCTCCGGGACCGCGCTCCTCCGGCAGTTGGTCGCGGGCGTCCTCTGGTTCGGGCCGGTCGGCGTGGCGGCGCTCGCCGCCGCCAGCGTCGGTGAATACGGAAGCTCGGTCTTCGGCCCGCTGGGTGTGTATATTGCGGCCGTCTGGGTCGCGGACGCCGCGATCTTCGGCCTGTATTTCGCCGCCCTGCACTTCCTGGCGGCGACTTCCCCGCTGTCGTTCGTCCGGCGAACGGCGACCGTGTGGACGACCACGGTCTCCACCTGCAGCAGTCTCGCGAGCCTCGGCGCCTCGCTGAACGCCGCCGAGAAGATGGGGTTGCCCCGCTCGACCTATGCCCTCACCCTGCCGCTCGGCGC
Organism: Vicinamibacteria bacterium; assembly: GCA_963555995.3. Taxonomy (GTDB): domain Bacteria; phylum Acidobacteriota; class Vicinamibacteria; order Marinacidobacterales; family Marinacidobacteraceae; genus Marinacidobacterium. The sequence goes on from OY821641.1 coordinate 1,310,980, forward strand.
CCAGTTCAACAAGGACGGCAGCGCCGTCCTGCTGGCCGGGATCGTCCTGTTCACCGCCCAGGCGACCGGGGTGTCGTTCGGAGCGGGGGAACTGCTGCTGGTGATCGCCATGGGCGCCCTGTTTTCGGCCGCCGCTCCCGGAGTTCCGAACGGTGGACTCGTGAACCAGTTCCTGCTGCTCCGCGCCTTCGGCCTGCCGGTCGAGATCGGGGTGCTGGTGGCCGGCATCTATCGGCTCGTGGACATGCCCACCACGACGGCCAACATCATGGGTGACCTCGTGGGGACGATGGTCGTCACTGATCGGGAGGAATCTGTTGACCCAGCCTGAAACCGAATCCATCCGGGCGGCCCGCGCGCTCTTTCCGGGAGCGGCGCGGCGTCCCTATCTGAACGTCTCGGTGCGCAGCCTGCTTGCCCAGCCCGTCCGGGAGGCGTGCGACGTGTATCTCGACGGCGCCATGGAGGGAGGGCCCGCCAAGGAGACGCTCTTCCAGACCGTGGAACGGGGCCGCGGCCGTTTCGCCCGCTGGATCGGCGCGGAGCCCGACGAGGTGGCCTGGACCCGGAACGTGACCGACGGGATGAACCTCTTCCTGGGGTCGCTGGATTGGCGGCCCGGCGACGAGGTGGTCTATTGCCCGGACCTGGAGCATCCGGCGAACGTGCTGCCCTGGAGGAACCTCGCCCTGCGCCGGGGGGTGGGTCTGCGCGCGGTGCCCTCGACCGGCGGCCGGCTGCCCGCCGTGCGCATGGCGGAAGCGGTGGGTCCGCGCACCCGCGTCATCGCCGCCGCCACGGTGACCTATTCCCCGGGACTGATCGCGGACCTGACGCCGCTCCGGGAGGCGCGGGACGCGCACGGCGCCGTGCTGGTCGTGGACGGTGCGCAGTCCGTGGGGGTGCTCCCGACCGACGTGGAGGCGATGGGGGCCGACGTGCTGGCGGTGGCCACCCAGAAGGCGCTCTGCGCGTTCTACGGCGCGGGGTTCCTCTACTGCCGGCGGGGGCTCGCCGAGGCGCTCGCCCCGGCCGCGCTCGGCCGGGAGGGCGTCGTCGCGCCCGACCCCCGCGCCTCCGAGACCTCGCTCCCCGGCGCCGACCTGGTGTACGCGCCGGGCGCCCGCCGCTTCGATCTCGGCAACTACAACTACCTCGGCTCGGTCGCGGCGGAGCGCGCGCTCGCCATGCTGGAGAGGTTCGGGGCGGCGGCGATCGAGGCGCACAGCCGGGGGCTCGCGCGGCGCCTCGCCGAGGGGCTGGACGCCTTGGGGCTGCCGCTGAGCGGCGGGGCGCCGGGCAACGATCTCGGGCACATCGTGAGCGTCGGGAGGCTCGGCCGGCAGGGCGTGCGCACCGCCGGGGACCCCGCGCTCGCCGCCCTCTCCGACCGCCTGACGGCCGCCGGCGTCGTGCATTCGGTGCGGCGCGCGGCGCTCCGGCTGTCGTGTTTCCTCTACAACGACGAGGCGGACGTGGACCGGGTCATCGAGGTCGCGCGGGCGTGGCGCCGGGACTTTCCCCGCGCGGCCTGAACCGGCGTACCATTCCCGCAGGATTCACCGGGGACGCCGCGCGGCGTCCCCCTCGTCAAGAACGGAGAACGACCCATGACCCGTATCGCTTCCTTCACCCTCGCCGCCCTTGCGGTCGCGGCGCTGGCCTTCGCGCACCCCCACTTCAACAAGACCGTCTCGACCACGATCGGCGAGACGGAGGTCTCGGTGTCCTACAACTCCACCGACGCCAACATGGAGCGGGTGGCCGCCGTCGAGGCCGGGACCTTCGTGAGCCCGCGCGGCCCGCGCCTGAACCTGTCCGCCGACGTCATGGCGGGCGACACGACCATCGCCGCCGGGGAGTACACCATCGGGGTCGTCAAGGGCGACGACGGTTCCTGGACCATGGCGCTCCACGAGGGCCGGATCCCGCGCGGCGAGATGCCCGACATGGGGAAGGTCACGAAGCTGGACTCGCGCTACTCGGACCAGATGGGCACCGCCGACCACATGCTGATTGACATCACGGCGGGCTCCGGCGACTTCGCCGGGAAGCCGGTGCTGACCATCCACTTCGGCAACATGCACCTCCAGGCGGCCATCGGGTAACGGCGACCGCTCCACGGCAGATCTCGCCGTGCTCCGCGTCGTCACGGAAGCCGACGCCAGTCGCCGCGCCTGGCAAGCTTTCCGCGAATCTCTCGTGGTGGATGCTGTGTCCATTCCCGATTGTGAAATCGGCTGGCAAGGAGGAGGCGTTCGCCTTGACGTCCACTGGAATGCACGGACGGGAATATGGAGTGGTTTCCGCGAGTCACCTCCGAGGGAAGGAGGCCGCTTCTGGAACTGCTTCGGCGTCTCCAAGCCACATCCAAGCGTGTCGCCGAACATCACGGTCGAACTCAATCCTCCACATTTCGGTGTCAACGGTCGGACTGCGGGAGTATTCCTCCAAGACCGGACAGACACGCTCTACGTTGGTCATTCGGGCAGGATCGGAGGAGGCCGCGCCGGCATCGGCCTCAAGGCGTTCCGGGCGTGGAGCCCTCAATTAGGGTGGGAGCAGGTTCGGACCCCGACTGGCCACAGGGAGGTCGTAGTGTTAGGCCCTCTCGCACATGCCGGATTCCCCGAGAGGTTCGGCTTGTTTGTGCATGCTGTGGACGCTTTCAAGGCCGAAGTCGTGCGCGATCGTGGAATCTGGTAGCGCTGTCTTGGAGCACCGCTCGCACTCGACCAGTGGCTGCGCGGGCGCGGAGCGGTGCTCGTGCGCACCCGGCGGCGAGCGGTTGAGTCACGGCGGATCGCCGGCAGCGTCCTTACTTCCAGATCGCACGCGTCCCGCTACGCACGGGATCGGTGACTTGCGGTTTCCCGGCGCTGGGCAGCCTCTAGCGCGCGTTCGAAACTGACCAGCCGGCGGATCAGGGCGTTGTACTGCGAGTACGCGTCGGCCCCACCACGGGAACGCAGGGCGGCGTAGAGAGCCAACTCCGGCGCCTCGGTTTCGCCGGCTGCATCCGGGATATCCAGCCCGGCGAGGCGCAAACGCGGCGCGCCGACGGCGACGAGGAGCGCGTCGACGGTGAAATCGCGGCGCCGCAGCGCGGCGATGCCGGCGGCTACCAGATCCGCCCCCGGCAGGTTCGGCGGGACCACCGCCGCCGGTGTGCTCCCCTCGGCGCGGATCATGGACTCGCGGCCTCCAGGGCCTTGAGCGCCTTGGCCACCCGATCTCGGAAGGAAGCGGGGTCAATGGCCGGATAGCGCGAGAAACCGGGCTCCAGAGCGTCGAACAGTTGCGACAGTCGGCCGGCTTCGATCAGCTTCAGTCGCCGCATCGCCTCAACGTCCTGCAAGTCCTGAGTGTGACCCCGCTCGATCTTGGCGAGCGCTTGAGCATGAAAGTCGTAGTGCAGGAAAGCGACCGGACCGTGCCGGACGATGAAGACGCTGCGTCTCCGCCATTCGGGCAGAGCGGGAATAAAGTCGTCGGGGGCGGCTAACTCGACGTTCATGTCCAACGCTTCCTTCGCGTGCGCAATGGCTTCGAACGCTCCGGGCGGTTCCGGATCGAGCTTGATGTCCACATCCACCGTCGTGCTTCGCCACCCGACAAGCACCGCCGAAGCGCCGCCGGTGAGGTAGACGCGCCCGGTGCCTTTCGCTTCGGTGCCCAAGAACCGCATGAACTCTCGCACTTTGGCGGCGTTGCTGGTGCTTCGAGACATCATCGCTAGTGAGCCTGCCTTGCCCACGAGTATGGCACGGCGACCCAGGGGCGGTGGCGGGCTCGACCGGAGCGGGATAGCATGGGACTCTGAGATGGCGAGCGGGCGCCCCAATCTGTTCTCTTACGCCACCAAGGAACTCTCGCAGGACGCGATGATCTGTTGGCTCATCGCGTGGTCCGCCGTGGATGCGTGCGATGAGGAAGAACGGCGACTGCGCGATTGCGGGTGCGAGTTCGTGAAAGCGCTACTTGGCAAACACGGACGGCAGCTCGCCGGGCCAATCCGAAGCGCCTGCCTCCACCAGCAGGATCACAACATTGATGTCCTCGCGCTGGTCGAGGACCGGAAACGCCAGCATGTCCTGCTCATCGAAGACAAGACCCACACCGGTGAGCGTAGCGACGCGAAGTTGAAGGGTTATCTCGCAGACGTGCAGGAGGGGCACACCAAGGTTGGTGACATGGCGGGAAAGGACCTGTGCCCGATCTATCTGAAGACGGGTAACCAGTCTCGCGCCGCGGACCGGCGAATCGAGGACTCAGGGTACGGGGTTTTTCGGCGCGCTGATTTCCTTGAGGTGCTGGAGACGTATCGGGGCAATCATCCGCTCCTGTGCGATTTCAGAGCGCACCTCCGTCACTGGGAGGCGGATTTCCTGTCGTTTCGTGATTGGGAGCGCGGCGGCAAAGCGGAGTGGAGTTGGGCTGCCTGGGAAGGGTTCTTCGTGGAATGCGAAAAGACTGACCACTTGCGCCGACCGGAGTGGAGTTATGTCGCTCAGAAGGACGGTGGATTCCTAGCATTCACTTGGGGTTCATCTCGCCTGACAGACGGCGAGGAGGCGTACCTCCAACTTGAAACGGTTCCGCGCCGGCCGAAGCGGACACGTCTCTGTTTCAGAATCGGGAACTGGCACGTCTCCGGGGCCGATGCGAGAAACGACCGCCTGCACTTCTGGAATCGTTATCTTCTCCGCCGGAGCCGGACACTTCGACGTCCCGGGCGCCTCAGGACCGGAGAGTCCATGACGGTCGCGTGGTACGACCCGGAGTGGATGGCTTTCGACAAGAACGGGGCTGTTGATGTCACGAGGACAGCCTCCAACTTGAAGATGGCGCAAGAAATCCTCGATGAAGCTGTCGCGCTGAAGGACATTCTGGAGGGTCTCCGCCGGAAGGAGTGGTGGGCGCGTGCCGAAAGAAGACTCGATTGCGATTACGGCCGTCTCGGTTTCCACGTTCGGGGGACGTGGACCACCGAGGGCTGGAATCCCGGCGTCTTCGTCGGCGTGCTGCTTGACGGCGAGGATCACGGCATCGAACTGCGTGATCCGGAACGGGGAGACGCCTGCGTGTTGCTCTGCCTCGACGAGAGCCTCCACGGGTCGGCGAGCGCTGAGGGGGCTTGCGAGGCGCTGGTGGAACACTTGCGACACGCCGACTTGCCCGAGCCCTGGAGAGTCTGCGAAGGGAAGAACCGGTGGCATCCGGTCCACGTTCTGTGCCCCCTGGGAGAGATGTTCGTGGACAACGCCCCGATCGAGGACAAGGCACAGCGGTTCTATACGGACGCTCACCAAGTGGTGAAGGCCGTCTTGGCGCATCTGGACCAGCGGACGCCTTGGGGGTGACAGCGCCGCCGCGGGGTCCTTCCGCCCGCCCGTGCTCAGGGTTCGAGCTGGCGGAGGAGGTTCTGCGCTTCCTGGGCGAACGGGTCCCCGGCGGGGACCGCGCGCAGCAGTTCGCGGGCCTCCGGGATGCGCTGCTGGGAGAGCCGGGTCACGCCCATGAAGAAGCGGATGCCGGGCTGCTCGGGGTCGAGGTGGTAGCTCTGCTCGAACGCCCGACCGGCGGCGGCGGGGTCTCCGTCGAGGACGTGGAGCCGCCCGAGGTTGAGCTGCTGCGGCGCGTCGTCGGCGAAGAAGTTCCCCCGGATCGCGTGGAGGCGCTTCGCCAGCTCGAAGTCATCCCCCGCCGCGTCCGGCAGGTCGCGGACGCCCAGGTTCAGGAGGGAGATCGCCGCGTTCATCCGCACCGAGCGCCGTTCGTCCTGGATGCGCGCGACGAGTGCTTCGCGGATCTCCGGCGCTTCCCGTTCGGCCGTCTCGCCGAGCTTCAGCGCGGCCACCGCCCGCACCAGCGGGTGGGCGTCGCCGGCGGCGGCGAGCAGCGCCCGGCTCGCGGGCTCGCGGGTCTCCGCGTCCGCCAGGTAGCGGCCGAGGTGTCCCGCCGCGTTCGCCCGGTTGATGGGGCCCTCGCCTGCGTCGGCGGAGATGGCGAGCAGCAGGTCCAGCGCCTCCCGGCTCCGTTCCCGCGCGCCGGTGTAGGCGTCGGCGCGGCGCTCGATCTTCTTCCGGCGCGGCGTTTCTCCCCACCACTCGTCCATGCGGGCCGACGCCCATGCGGGGCTCTCGGAAGCGTGGCACTCGTTGCAGGCGTTCGGGACCCCGTAGCGCGCGGTATTGCGCGGCGAGGGGATCGAGATGCTGTGGTCGCGCATCTTCGCCCGGATGCTGGTGACGCTGCGGGGCATGTGGCACTCGACGCACGAGCTTCCCTCGCTCGCGGCCGGGTGGAAGGTGTGGGCGGTGAGGTCGTTCCCGATGGCTTCGTGGCAGCCGGTGCAGAGCGCGTTGTTCGTGGGAAGCAACTGTTCGTTCCGCTCGATGTCCGGCCGGTGGGGGTCGAGGTGGCACCCGGTGCAGGTGGCGCCGCCCTCGACGAAGCACTCGCTCTGCCAGATGCCGAGGGTGTTGGTGGAGAAGCGCCGGGTCTTCCCGTCGGGATACCAGGTGGGGTCCTCGGAGGGTTCCTGGGTGTATTCGAGGATCGGGAAGAAGAAGTCGAAGTAGTTGTCGCCGGCGGCGAACCCGAACGCCATCTGGTCGCGGAACGAGTGGCACTGGGCGCAGACCATCGAGTTCGTCCGGTGGTCCAGACGGGTCTGGAGGACGATATGGAGGTCGGGATCGTCGCCGTAGGTGTCGAGGTTCTGGTACTTGTCCACGTGCCGGCTGCCCGGGCCGTGGCAGCGCTCGCAGGTGGTCCCGAAGTCGAGCCAGGTGGTGTCGTAGCGGTCTTCGCCGGGACGGAAGCCCTTCATCTGGTCGCTGACGTGGCAGCCGAAACAGTTCTTGTTCCAGAGCTGCACCGGGATGATCCCCTCCGCCTGGTCGGGGGCCGCGATCTCCAGGTTGTGGAACCACTCCCGGCGGAGCACGTCCCAGGTCGGCGGCAGGACGATCACCCGGCCGTCGTCGAGGGTCGTGAGGTAGTGCTGAATGCGGCGGTTGCCGAGGGTGTAGTCCACCTGGTGCTCGACCGGCTCACCGGTGAAGAAGGACTCGGTGATGAAGTACTTCGAGCCGACCTGCCGGATCCGGTACTCCTCTCCGCGTAGGGTGAGCCGTTCCTGGGAGAAGTCGCCGCTGACCTGGCCCGGGACCGCGGGCTGCACCATCTTCGAGTGGCGGGATGAAGTCCAGGCGTCGTGGGCGCTCTCGTGACACAGGACGCATTCGCCGGACCCCACCATCATCGCGGGCTGCTCGGGGAGGGGCGGCGGGACCGGCTGCGCCGCCTGAGCGGCGACCGCTTCTGCGGTGCCGGTCTGAAGACCGGCGTTCCCGGGGGCTGGCGGAACCGGCTGCGCCGGCTGGATCGAGGCCGAGGCGATGGGAGGCGACCAGGCGTTGGTGGCGAACAACCCGAGCACAGCGAGGCTGGCGGCGCCGGCCAAGGCGAGCGTGAACCTCACGACGGCGGCTCCTCCACGACGTGAATCCGGTGCGCCGCCGGGGCCTCGACCTCGCTCCGGGTTCCCGAAGGCCAGCGCACTTCGGCGGAGACCGCCCGTCCGCCGGGGCCGAGGCCGAAGATCACCTCGAGCTGGTTCTGGGACGCGTAGCCGGTGGCGCTCTTCACGACGCGGGTCTCGTTGCGGGTCATCCCGTCCTCTTCGATGGCGACGGTGATCTTCGCACCGATTCCGTCCCGGTTCGAATTTCCTCCCCGGAGCCGGAAACCCACCCAGCCGTTCCGCTCGCCGCCGTCGTTCCGGAAGAGGCGCGCCGGGCCGCCGTTCTCGCTGACCGCGAGGTCCGGGTCGCCGTCGCCGTCCAGGTCGCCGAAGGCCGCTCCCCGGGCCACCATGGGTCGGGCGAGATCCGGGGAGGCGGCGGTCACCTCCGCGAAGCCGCCGTCGCCCCGGTTGCGGAAGAGATGGGGGGCCTGGCGGTAGCTGACCCGCTGCTGGACGGCGGCGATGTCGTTCTCGACGTGCCCGTTCGCGACGAAGATGTCCTGGCGGCCGTCGAGGTCGTAGTCGAAGAAGAAGGCCCCGAAGGCCAAGGTCAGCAGACTGTTGCGGCCGATCTCGGAGACGGGCGCCTGGTCAATGAAGAAGCCCACGCCTTCGTTGTGGTAGAGCGAGACCATCTCGTTCGAGAAGTTCCCGATCACGAGGTCGGGCAGGCCGTCGCCGTCGTAGTCCGAGGCGTCAATCCCCATGGCGCCGCGGGCGGCGCCGTTCTCCGCGAAGGCGATTCCGGAAAGCACGCCGGCGTCCTCGAACCGCCCGCCGCCGAGGTTCCGGTAGAGGTAGTTGGGCTGGGTGTCGTTCGCCACCGCCAGATCGGAGAGCCCGTCGCCGTCGAAGTCGAGGACCGCGACGCCGAGTCCCTTCCCGCGGGGGTTGAAGAGTCCCGCCTCCTCGGTGACGTCGGTGAACCCCTCCGCGCCGTCGTTCCGGTAGAGGACGGCGCTTGCTCCGCCATACGACTCCGGGGTGCAGTAGCTCTTGTTCACCCCGTCGAGGGCGCAGAAGATGTCCTCCTCGATGGACCACTCCACGTAGTTCAGCAAGAAGAGATCGAGGTCCCCGTCGCCGTCGGCGTCGAGCCAGGTGGCGACGCTCGAAAAGCCGGGGTCCGCGACCGAGGCGGCGTGCGGCGCCTCCCGGAACACCCCGCCGCCGGCGTTCTCGAGCAGGCGGTTCGGTCCGAGGACGGTGAGGTAGAGGTCCTGGTCCCCGTCGGCGTCGTAGTCGGCGATGGCGACGCCCATTCCGTAAAGGGGAACGTCCAGCCCCGAACCGGCGGTCCGGTCCTCGAAGGTCCCGTCGCCCCGGTTCAGGTATAGGGCGGCGGTGGGCTCCGGCTCGGTTCGGTGTCCCGGCCACCGCCGGCTGTTGACGAAGAGCAGGTCCTGGTCGCCGTCGCCGTCGGCGTCGAAAAAAGCCACCCCCGAGCCCATCGTCTCGGGCAGGTACTTCTCGCCGAAGGCCCCGTTCTCGTGGACGAAACCGATCCCCGCGGCTTCGGTCACGTCCACGAAGCTGGGCTCCTGGGCGGGGGCAGACGCTGCCAGCAGGGCCGCGGCGAAGGTGGCGCCGGCCGCTGTCCGGAACCGCAGCAGTGTGCTCACGGCCCCCATGGAATCAGAGGTCACGCCAGGCGGTCTCGTCTTCCTTCGAGTTCCACTCGTCCATCGCTTTTCCGACGGCCTCCACGTATGGATCCGACGGGGCTTCCGGGACCCGGCGGCCCCGCGGCTCGTCTTCTCTCTCCTTGTTCGGTCCTGAAGAGCGCTGCGGACGGGCGCCACCGCCCCGCTGGGTGCTGTCGCCAGCTAGAGATGTCGATCTGCCGCGCTTCCCGGCCCGATTCATCCGAAGACTGTACCGCTCAGTTATCCGTGAACCGAGGGCGGGAAAACGCGATGGACACCTGCCGGCTTCACCTGTCCGGCACGGTGGACTGGCCCTCGAGCCCGTTGCGGTGCTCGTGGATGGGGAGCCGTTCGTTGTTGTCGTCGGGGTGGCTGCGCCGGTAGTCGCCGGTGACGAACTGGGCGGCCTCGTCGGCCTTGAAGCGGAGGTAGAGCTCGCGGTGGCGGGCGGCGCGCTCGGGATCGCGGAGCCCCTGGGAGGCGAGCATCAGGTTGTAGTGGGCTTCGAGGTCCTCCGGGTCGATGGCGAGCGTCTCTTCCAGCACCGCCACCGCCTCGGCGTACTCGCGCTTCAGGAAGAGCAGCCGTCCGACCTGGTTGTTCACCACCCGGTCGCGGGGATACGTCTCCTGGACCGCCCGGAGATCGCGGAGCGCCTCGTCGTAGCGGCCGAGCGCCTTGAGCGCCATAGCCCGGAAGAAGAGGGCGCGGGGCAGCCCCGGGGCGAGCGCCAGCGCGGAATCCGCAGCCGCGCGTGCGCCTTCCGGATCCCCCTCCCGGATCCGCACCCGGGCGAGGTTCACCGGGGCGTCGGCGTACTCCGGCGCCAGCCGGCCGACGGTGGCGAAGGCCGCTTCGGCGGCGCGGAGGTCGCCCGCGAGCAGCATCCCGATGCCGTAGTCGTTGAAGCGGAGCGCGCGGGCGAGATCGCCGGCCGCGGGCGCGGGGGCCGGGGCCGTCTCCGCCGCGACGGGAAGCCGGACCGACGCGGCGGCCATCTCCACGATGGGCACGTCGGGGACGGGGACACCGTCGTCAAAGCGCACCGCCCGGTCGTCGTAGCCCGCGGTGACCGCGCCTTCCCCGAGTTCTCCCCGGAAGGTCCACTGGGTGTGCCACCAGTCGAACTTGCGGTAGTTCAGCCGGGCGGTGAGCGTCACCGGCCCCTCCACCGCCTCAGGTACCCGCAGCCGGTAGCGCACCGTGTGGGCGGCCCCGGGCGGGATCGGGGAGACGTAGAGGAGGCTGCGCGCGGCCCAGGCGTTCCGCTTGTTGATCGGGTTGCCGCGTTCGTCGAGGAGCAGCGAGCGGAAGAAGTGCGCCGAGGGGTCCACCGGGGCGTCCGCCGCCTCGCCGGCCTCGCCAGTGAACCCGCTCCAGAAGAACGGCCGGCCGGCGGCGTCCTCGGCCTGGAACTCGAGCCAGACCTCCTGCGCGTCAATGGTGCCGCTCGGGAAGAAGTGGCCCACGTTGCGGGTGCGCACCACGACGTCCACCCGCACCGTCTCGCCCGGGACCAGCGCCGGCAGCGCCTCGTCCAGCGGCGCGGTCAGTTCGCCGAGCGGACCCGTCCCGGCGTAGCGGGCCGTGGGTGCGGCCGCCTCTTCGCCGACCGCGAAGGTGGAGGCCAGCGCCAGCGGATCCGGACCGCCGGCCGCCGGCCCCTCGTCCGGGCCTTCGCCGGCATCGTCACGGACGAGGCCGAAGATGTCCACGGTCACCTGTCCGGCGCGGAGGAAATCGCGGACCGCCTGGAGCTGTTCGTCGAGCCCGAAGTGGGTCGGCAGCGCGGTGTTCGCGGTGGCGAAGCGGTGGGAGCGGATCAGGCCGCCCACGGCGGCCGGATCCTCCCCGGCCACCGGCGGCATGTGGCAGTCGGCGCAGGTCTTCGGCGACTCCGGGTAGTAGAACGAGCGGGCGCCCTCCCCGGACACGCCGCTCGCCTGCCAGTTGTCGTAGCTGTTGAAACCCCGCAGCCAGCGGTAATCGTTGACCGGCTGGTCGAGGTGCACCTTGTGGCAGGTGGAACAGAACGCCGAGCTGTCGCCGGTGTGGAGCGGCTTCAGGAACGCCTGGCGGTGGGGTTCGGGGTCGAGGTGGATGACGAGGTCGTGCAGCGTCCGGAGCAGCGGATCCTCCGAGGTGGCGAGGTCGTGCATCTCCGGGTACTCGATGACGAACCCGGCATTCCCCATCGTGTCCTTCACCCGGGTGATGGCGTGGCAGGAAACGCAGCCGAGTCCGGCGCTCGCTGAAGGACGGTCCACGATCTCGGCGAGCGGCCGGTCCATGAGCCCGCTGAAGAGGACCGCGTGGTCGTGGCAGCCAGCGCACCACTTCGAGGGGGTGACGCCGACGACGTCCTGCATGTATTCGATGGAGCGGCGGTACCAGGGGTTGTTGAAGGAGGCGAAACGGTGCGCCGACTCGCTCCACTGGTGGGTGATGTCGGCGTGGCAGCGGCCGCACGCGTCGCTGCCCAGGAAGAACTCCTCGGGGATGAGCCCACCGTGGAGCGTCTCGGCCGCCGACGGGAAGAAGGGGCCGTCCGCCCCGCCCATCGCCTCGTCGGACATGGTGGCGGGCGGCAGCCCCGCGTTCAGGAGCGGTACGGACACCGGAAGCAACGGTCGGAGGAGCGCCCCCGCCGGGATGGCGGCGGCCAGCAGCAGCGGCGCGAGCAGCATCCGCCGCCGGGCCAGGAGCCCCGCGAACCCGGCGGCGGCGGCGAGGTGGACGTAGAGGAGCGGCCGGCTGGCCGCCGTCGAGCCGACGACGGCGAGCCCCAGCCCGCTGAGCGCCAGCAGGGTTCCCGAGGCCCAGAACCAGCGCCGCAGCGGGTCGGTTCCGAGCGCCGGGCCGACCTTCTTCCATCCCCAGAGCAGCAGCTTCAGCGCCGCGATGCCGAGGACCGGGTGCAGGAGGATCTGCGCGGAGTGGAAGAGGTTCGCGCCCCGCGCGGCCAGTAGGTATCCGGAGTTGACCAGCAGCAGGGCCGCGGCGGCGACCAGGAACCGGTGGCGGAGGGTCAGGACGAACCTCCGGACTCCACGCCGGCCTCGCGGAGCGCCTTCCTGGCGATCCGGGTGATGAGGATCGTGACCAGCACGAACGCGGCGAGCCCGACGATCCGCAGCCCGGCTTCGAGCGGATCCGATTCGCCGGAGACGGCGCGGGCGACGCTGCTCCCGAGATAGATGTAGAGGAGCGTTCCCGGGAGGATCCCGGTGGCCGAGGCCGCCAGGTAGCCGAGGAAGGAGACCCCGGTGAGGCCGTAGGCGTAGTTCAGCACCGTGAACGGGAAGACGGGCGTCAGCCGGGTGAGGAAGACGATCTTCCAGCCCTCGGCGGCCACCGCGCGGTCCACCGCGGCGAAGGAGGGTTTCCCGGCGAGCCAGCCGGTCACCCGTTCGCGGGCGAGCCGCCGGGCGGCGAGGAAGGCGAGCGCCAGCCCGGCGGTCGCTCCGAGCCAGACCGCGGCGGTCCCGGCGCCGAATCCGAAGGCGCCGCCCGCGATCAGGGTGAGCGCCGACCCCGGGACCGCGAACACGGTGGCGACGGCGTAGAGCGCCGCGAAGACCAGGAGTCCCGCGGTTCCCTGACCCCGCGCCCACTCGGCGCCCGCCTCGATCCAGTCCCCGATGGGGAAGATCACCACGAGGGCGACGATCAGGACGAGAACGGCGCCCAGCTTCAGGGTCTTGTTCACCGCCGCCTCCGGTAGAGCCACTCGAAGATCGCCTTCGCCCGCGGGGTGAGCCGGGTGCGCTGGTAGGCGTCCGCCACCCGCTGCGCCGCCTGCGCCCAGGTGGGGTAGCCGTGGATCGTCGAGGAGAGCGACGCCAGTCCGACCCCGTGCTTCGCGGCGACCATGATCTCGTGGAGGATCTCTCCCGCCCGCGGCGCCACCACGGTGGCCCCGAGGATCGTGTCCTTCCCTTTCCGGGTGAGGACCTTCACGAAGCCCCGGGTACTGGCCTCGGTGATCGCGCGGTCAAGGTCGTCGTTCGCGTGCCGGTGGACATCCACCGGGATGTTCTGCGCCTCCGCGTCCTCCTCCCGGAGCCCGAAGTGGGCGACCTCGGGGTCCACGTAGGTGACCCAGGGCACGTACCGGTAGTCCGCCTTCGCGCGGGGCAGGGGGGGCGGCAGCAGGATGTTCCGCACCACCAGCCGCGCCTGGTAGTCGGCGGTGTGGGTGAACCGGTAGGGTCCGGCCACGTCGCCGCACGCGTAGATGTGGCCGACGTTCGTGCGGAGCGCGCCGTCCACCGGCACGCCGCCGCGCGCGTCGTACTCCACGCCGGCCGCTTCGAGGCCGAGATCCTCGACGTTCGGGGACCTTCCGGTGGCCACCAGGAGTCGCGAGGCGGTCACCGCGTGCGCCCCGCCGTCACCGCCGATCCGGGCGGTGATCCCGCCGTTCGGCTCCGGGCGGAAGGCTTCGACGCGGCAGTCGGTGACGACCTCGATCCCCTCGGCCGCGAAAGCTTCGTGGACCACCGCCGAGGCCTCGGCATCGTCCCGGGGAAGGAGCCGGCTCACGTCGGTGAGGATCGTCACCCGAACCCCGAGCCGGCTCATGACCTGGCCGAGCTCGCACCCGATGGGGCCGCCTCCGAGCACGATCAGCGACTCGGGAGGCGTCTCCTGCTCGTCGAAGAACGTCTCGTTCGTGAAGTAGGGCGCCTCGGCGATGCCCGGAATGGGAGGGACGAGCGGCCGGGTTCCGGTGGCGATCACGAAGTGGGCGCCCTCGAGCCGCGTTCCGTCGTCGAGTTCCACCGCGTGCGGGCTGACGAACCGGGCGCGGGCCTTGAAGACGTCCACCCCGAGCCCCGTGAACCGCTCCACGGAATCGTTGGGGGCGATCCGGGCGCGCCGCTCGCGCATGTGCTCGAAGACCCGCTGGAACCGGAAACGCGGCTCCGTCGCATCGAGTCCGTGGGCTTCGGCGTCGCGGATGCTCTGGATCAGTTTCGAGGTGGAAACGAGCGCCTTGGAGGGCACGCACCCGGTATTGAGACAATCGCCCCCCATTTTGGCGGCCTCCACCAACGCGACCCGACCCCCGAGCCCCGCGGTGCCCGCCGCCGTCACGAGGCCCGCGGTCCCCGCCCCGATGACGACCACGTTGTAGCGGCCCTCGCCGCGCGCACTCCCCATGGCTCGAACGGAACTCTATTCCGGTCGCCGGGTGCTCGGCCTCGACGAGGCGGGACGCGGCGCCGCGCTCGGGCCGATGGTGGTCGCCGGGGTGGTGCTGGACCCCCTGAAGGCAGGCGCCCTCACCCGGCTGGGCGTGCGCGACTCCAAGCAGTTCGGCGCGGGGGAGGCCGCGCGTACCCACCGCCGGGCGCTCACCGCGCACATCGAGCGGCTCGCGGAGGAGATCGTGACCCGGGTGCTGGACGCCGCCGAGGTGGACCGCTACGCCGAAGCCGGCGACCTCAACGTGCTCGAACGCCGCGCCGCCGACGAGATCCTGCGCGAAGCCGGCCCGGTCCGCCGGGTGGTGGCCGATGGCCATCGCCTGTTCGCGGCTCTCCGCCAGCGCTATCCCCACCTGGAGGCGGTGGACGACGGCGAGTCGCACCACGTCGCCGTCGCCGCCGCCAGCGTGATCGCGAAGGATCGCCGCGACGCGCTCCTCGAAACCCTCATGGCCCCCTACGCGCCCGACTACGGCGCAGTGAAGGGCGGCGGCTACGTCAACGCGGCCACCGAGCACTTCCTCCGCGCCCACCACGAACGCACCGGGAAGCTCCCCCCCGAGACCCGCCTGAGCTGGAACTGGGACGTCATCCGCGAACTCCGCGGCGCCCCGAAGCTGTTCTGAGGCGACCCTGTCCCGGGACGCGCCGCGTCACTCCCGCTCGTTGCGCCGCCGGCTTGGAACGCCGGTCTCCGACCGGCACGCGCGGTGCTCCGCACCGCGCACGTCGCAACCCCATTCGGAAAGGTCGGTTCCCGCCTCGGCGCGCCGTTGATCCACGGAGATGGCGTCGCCGGCCTGGAACGCCGACCTCCGGTCGGCATCGCGGGCCGGAGCCCCGCAGACGACGTGCCGCTATCCGCCTTGAGCGACAGACCGGCGTTCCAAACCGGCGGCGCCATCACGGCTGTCTGCCGACGCGCGCCGCCAGCGCGCGGATGTGCTCCCGCGCGGCGGGTTCCAGCGTGCGGTTGTAGAGGATCGCGGCCGGGTGGTAAAGGGTCACGAACTCGTGCTCGGGCCACGCCGGGAGGCGGAAGAAGCGGCCCACCCGGGCGCCGAGCGGGCCCTTCGCCCGTTCCGGAGCGAAGCGCCGGAGCGCGGTCGCCCCCATCAGGGCGATCACGCGGGCGGGGGAGAGGGCGAGTTGGCGTTCGAGGAACGGCCGGCAGGCCGCCGCTTCCTCCGCACGGGGAGCGCGGTTGTCCGGCGGCCGGCACTTGACCACGTTCACGATCAGCAGGTGCTCGTCGGTCGAGAGTCCGGCGGCGGCGAAGAGCGCGTCCAGCATCTTGCCGGCGCGTCCGCAGAACGCTACCCCCGCCTTGTCCTCCTCCGCCCCCGGTGCTTCCCCGATCGCGAGGATCGCGGCGTCCGGATTCCCGCGGTCCACCACGATGTGTGTCCGGTGCTCCGCCAGTGCGCAGCGCGTGCAGGCGCTCTCGCGGAGCCGCTTGCGGAACTCCGGATACCGTTCGGCCGCCATCACCGCGCGGAGCGGGTCCATCCCCGGCCCGGGCACCGGGTCAGCCGCCCCGGTGCTCGCCGAAGACCGCCCGCAGCGCGTCGCTGATCTCGCCCACGGTGGCCAGCGCGGAGACGGCGCCCAGGATCGCCGGCATCAGGTTGCCGCCGCCCGACGCCACCCGGCCCACCTCGGCCAGCGCGGCGGCGGCCCGCGCTCCATCGCGCCGGGCGCGCAGCGCGCGGACGCGCTCCACCTGGGCGGCCTCCGTTTCCGCGTCCAGTTCGAACGGTTCGACGCGGCTTCGGTCTCCCTCCCGCCGGAACCGGTTCACCCCGACGACGACCTCGTCGCCGGCCTCCACGTCCTGCTGGTAGGCGTAGGCCGCCTCCTGGATGCGGGCCTGCACGAAGCCCGCCCGGATGGCCTCCACGGCGCCGCCGAGCCGGTCCACCCGCTCGATCCACTCCACGGCTTCGGTTTCGATCCGGTCGGTGAGCGCCTCGATGGCCCAAGAGCCGCCGAGCGGATCCACGGTAGCCGCCACCCCGCTCTCGAAGGCGATCACCTGCTGTGTGCGCAGCGCCAGTTCGGCCGTCTCCTCGGTCGGGAGCCCGAGCGCCTCGTCGAGCGCGTTGGTGTGGAGCGACTGGGTCCCGCCGAGCACCGCCGCGAGCGCCTCCAGCGTGGTGCGCACCACGTTCACCTGCGGTTCGAGGGCGGTGAGGGTGGATCCCGCGGTCTGGGTGTGGAACCGGAGCATCTGCGCCCTCGGGCTCTCGGAGCCGAACCGGTCCCGCAGCAGCTTCGCCCACAGGCGGCGGGCGGCGCGGAACTTGGCCACCTCCTCGAGGAAATCCCGATGGGCGTTGAAGAAGAACGACACCCGGGTCGCCACCTCGTCCACCGGCAGCCCCCGCGCGACCGTCCACTCGACGTAGGCGAGGCCGTTCGCGAGGGTGAACCCCACCTCCTGGGCCGCGGTGCAGCCCGCCTCGCGCATGTGGTAGCCGCTGACGCTTACCGGCTGGAACCGCGGCAGCTCGCGCCGGCACCACTCGATGAGGTCGGTGGCGAGCCGCATGGACGGCTCGGGCGGGTAGATCCACGTCCCGCGCGCCGCGTACTCCTTGAGGATGTCGTTCTGGACCGTTCCCGCGATCTTCTCCGGCGCGGCCCCCTGACCCCGCGCCGCCGCCACGTAGAGCGCCACCAGGATCGGCGCCGTGGCGTTGATCGTCATGGAGGTCGAAACGCTGTCGAGGGTGATCCCGCGGAACAGCGTTTCCATGTCCTCGAGGGAATCAATGGCGACCCCGACCCGGCCCACTTCGCCGGCGGCCAGCGCGTGGTCGGAGTCGTAGCCGATCTGGGTCGGAAGGTCGAAGGCGACCGAAAGACCCGTCTGTCCGCTCTCCAGCAAGCGCCGGTAGCGGCGGTTGGACTCGGCGGCGGTGGCGTAGCCCGCGTACTGCCGCATGGTCCAGAGCCGTTCCCGATAGCCGGCGGCCCGGATGCCGCGGGTGAAGGGCGCTTCGCCCGGCCTGCCGGCCTTCGTCCCCGCGTCCGGCGCGTCGTCCGGGCCGTAGAGCGGCCGCAGGGGGCGGCGGGACCGGTCGGGCCGCGAAGTCACCGAGCCGGGTCTGACTCCGGGGCGCAGGCGAATTCGCAGACCAGTACCTGGTTGCCCCAGATTTCCGAACGCGACTGGTCGAGGGGACAGAGCTGGGTGAGCTCCTCCTCGAAGAAGAGCGGGCACTCCTCGGTCAGCGTCGGACGAAGGTCCTCCGGCCGGGCGATGGTCATTTCCAGCCGGCGGTTCACCGGTGTCCAGCCTTCCGCCTCGCCCACCGCCTTCAGGTCGCGGAGGAGCTGCTCGATCTGGCGGCGGGCGGTGGACAGCGGAACCTCGCGCTCCTGGACCCCGGCGAGGATGTCCCGGGCCCGTTCGCGCAGTTCGCTCACGGACGCCGCGGCCGAAGCGGGCCCGGCCTGGTCTTCGGCGGTCGGGCCGGCCGCAGCGAGCCCGAGCGCCGAACCGAGCGCGATGGCGGTCAGGACGCGCAGGCGGCTCATGTCTTGCGGCCCAGTTGCTGCTGAGGCTGCGAGGACGGGGGGTTCCACAGACCCTCGTCCCCGATCCGCGCGGCGAGCCAGGAGCGAAGCGGGACGTCTTCCGGTTGCGGCTGATACCAGCCGACCTCCGTCGAGCCATCCCCGAGGAGTTGCCGGAGCACCGGATCGCAGCGCTCGAGCAGCGCCGCCGGCATGGCCGTGTAGTCGAGCGGGCGCAGCCAGCGGTAGCTGTAGCCGAAGAAGAGCGCCTTGCGCACCACGCCGGAGGTGTTCTTGCCGTGCCGGTGCCAGAGCCGGCGGTCGAAGATCACCGCGTCGCCGGGGGAGGCTTCGAGGAGCAGCCTGCCGTCCCAGTCCGGGTCGTCGCACTCGGGAGGGGGGGCGTCGAGCCGGTGGCTCCCGGGGATCACTTCCATGGCGCCGCGGTCCGGGCCGCGGGTGTCGGTGAGCCAGTAGCCGACCTTCACCGACAGCCGGGGGGCCGGCCGCTCCAGCTCGAGGACCGGGCGGCCGCTGTCCTGGTGCCAGACGGGCGCCCGGCACTGCTGGCCGCCCCAGGTCTCCGGCGGGTACACCACCAGATGCGAGATGTAGAGCTGGATGTTCCAGCCCAGGATGTCCCAGACCTTGGGGAAGGTCCGGGCCCACGCCACCAGCTCGAGGAACGCCGGGTCGAAGCGGATGACCGAGAAGCGGGACATCATGTCGCCGGGAGCAAGGTCCAGGCGCCGCCGCTCGCGTTCGTCGAGGCGGTCCACCGCTTCGAGGAGACGGGTCAGGGCGTCCGGGTCGAGCGCTCCGGGAACGACGAGATAGCCGTCGCGCTGGAAGGCCGCCAGTTCGCGCGGCGTGATGGCGTGGCGCAGATGCGCCTCGGTGAGGGCCTCGAAGGACGACCCGTCCACCGGAAAACGGATCGTGGACTCGGCCGTTTCGACCGGCGGAGCGACGAGTTTTCCCACAGTTTCCGAGGGACTCGGGGTACGAAGGAACCCCGGTGATTCCCGGCCGTTAGTATTGTCCAAGTGAGTCGCGGGCGTCTTTATCTGGTTTTCGTCTTCGCCTGGGCGGCGTTCCTGGCGCTGGGCGCCAGCATCTATCTCGGCCCCTACTTCGCGGCGTGGCAGATCCGCGAGGCGGTGGGCGCCGGGGACGCGGACACCCTCCACGACTTCGTGGATTTCGAAGCGGTTCGCGAAAACCTGAAGAGCGAACTGCGCCGCACGGTGGGTGCGTCCCGGCGGGCCCGGGATCGGCAGGACGCCGCGTCGGGAGACGGGGGATCCAGTGCCTCCGACGCCGAGTCCGACCTCGGCGCCGAACTCGCGGTCGCGGTCGGCGAGGCGATGATTGACCGTTTCGCGACGCCGGAGGGCGTGGACCGGGCTCTCCGGGACGGCCCGACGGTCGCCAAGGGTTGGTCCGCCTTCCTGGACCTCGGCGGAGAGTCGGGCGAGGCGGTCGAAGGGGCGGGCGGGGTGTCGGTGAGCGCCGAGTACGAGGGATGGAACGATTTCGTCGTCCGGCTGGGCGTCGAGCGGGACCCGCCCGAAGAGGATCCGCTCTGGGCCGACATCCTGTTCGAGCGCCGGGGCATCTGGGCCTGGCGCGTCACCGGCGCCCGGGTGAGCCCGGACGCGATCCCGTTGCTCACGCGTTAGGCGATCACCCGGGCGTTCGCCTCCTCGAGCGTCGGGATTCCCTCCGTTCCCGGGGATTCGACGCTGATCGCCGCCGCCGCGGCGGCGAGCCGGGCGGCGTCTTCGGCCGGTGCACCGTTCCATAGCCCCATGAAGAGGGCGGCGGCAAATACGTCCCCCGCGCCGGTGGGGTCCACTTCGGCGCCCGGCACGGCGGGAATCCCGGTAGCCGGGAAACCCGAACGGCGGAGCACCGCGCCGTGGCGGCCGCGGGTCACCGCGACGAGGGGAACGGGGAACTCCGCACCTTCCGGGAATTCGGCCTCGGACAGCGACAGGAAGTCGAGGCCGGCGAGTCTTTCGAGCGCCGCGGCCGACCAATGGATCGAAACCCGCCCCGCGGCGTCCCAGCGCCGGATCAGGCCCTGGGGCGCCGCGCCCGCGAGACCGCCCCGGCCCCGCGGCCGGGGCAGCGCGCCACTGCCTCCGAGTTCATCGGCGACCGGGGCGTAGAGCACCGCGGATCCGCGAGGAAGCTCGGCCACGGTCCGGTGGATTTCCGACTCCGGAATCGTCGCGGCGCGACTCAGGACGGTCTGCTCCCGCGACCCGTCCGTCCGGTAGCGGTTTCGGAACCGGGTGCGATTCCGCGAGCGCACCTGGCGCACCGGGATCCCGGCCAGCGCCTCGAGATACGGAAACGCGCCGTCCACCGCGGTGAGGATGGTGACCGGCGCACCGAACCGGGAGACCAGCAGGCCCGCGTAGGCGGCGGCGCCTCCGAGGCGCGGGCCTTCGGGCGTCACATCTTCGGTCAGGTGTCCGACGACCAGGACCCGGGGCCGGCCCCGCCTAGAATCCGGGTCCGGTCCGTCCCTCCCGCGCGCCGGCGCCCATCCGGTCTTCCCGGCGGCGGGCCGTTCCCCATGCTCGTCTGGACTTCGCTCATCGCTCGCGACAAGCGGCGTTCGCTGCTCTCGCTCTCCGGCACCGTCCTGGGTGCGCTGTTCTTCGTCCACCTCGGGAATTTCTACGGGTGGACGCTGCCGTGGCTGATCGGTGGCGTCGTGGTGGCCCTGTTCCTCATTCGCTCGGCGGGCGCGACCGCCTGGTTCCTCAGCCGGCACCCCTTCTCGGTCTGTGATCTTGGTCTCAGCGAGGCCGCGGTGCCGGGAGGAGTGATCCACTGCGCCGTCCGCATCGTGACAAGGCGGCCGGTCGAGATCAAGGAGGCCCGGATCACGTTGACCGCCGAGCGGCGTGACGCCGACGGGACGAGCCGAAAGGTGTTCTCGCAGGATCACGAACTCTGCCGGAGCGAGTCCGTTCCGGGCGAGGGCCGCTGGGAGACAGCGTCGCAAATCCCGGTTCCCGAGGACGCCCGGTTCTCCTATCGCTCCTTCGAGGGTCGCTTCCGCTGGTTGGTGCGCGCCCGGATCGAAACGCGCGACGACACCCTCGCCGAGGAGGAAATCGAGGTTCTCATCGCTCCGGCGGACTGACGGCGTCCGCAGAGCGCCGGCGTCGGATCAGAACCGCGCCTCCATCACGAGGGCCTGGTAGCCGCGGCCCTTCAGCGCCCGGGCGGTCCGTTCGGCGTCCGCGCGCCGCTGGAAACGCCCGACCCGGACCCGGTGCACCCCGTCGCCACGCGTGATCTCGACCCCGGAGTAGCCGCCGGCGCGGAGTTCGCGGGAGAGTTCCTCGGCCGCGCCGCGCCGGCCGAAGGCAGCGACCTGGACGGTGAACGGAGTTCGAGTCGGGACGCGCTCCACCGTGAGCCGGACCCGCGCCACTCCCTGCCGGACGATGCCGAGTCGCCGCGCGGCCTCGTGGGACAGGTCAATCACCCGCGCGCCGACGAAAGGGCCCCGGTCGTTGATGCGTACCCGGACCGCGGCGCCGGTCGCCAGGTTCGTGACCTCCACGATCGTGCCGAACGGCAGGGTGCGGTGGGCGGCGGTCAGCGCACCGGGGTCCATGGGTTCCCCGTTCGCCGTCGGGCGGCCCCGTTCCTCGATGCCGTACCAGGACGCCTCGCCGACCGTGGTGAGGTCGGGAGGAGTCGCCGCCGGCCGGGTGGCGCCGGCGCAGCCGCCCGCGAGCAGCGCGAGGACCGCCAGGGATCGCGCGGGCGAGCGGCGGGGCCGTGACGGCAGGATCGAATCCGAAAGCCTCATTGCTTGTACCTCCGGGAGTCGGGACTCGCACCCCTCGGGATGGACAGCGACCGCCACGCGGGGGCGAAGGCCTTGGCCAGCAGGACGATCTGGCCGGTGTGGTAGGCAAGATGGACGACCTGCCGTTCGATGGCCTCCTGGACCAGGAACTCCTCTCCCCGGATCCGGACCGCGCGTCCGAGGTCGGCGGGGACGAGTGCGGCGAGGTTCGCTTCGAGCAGCGCGAACGCTTCCCGCCACTCGGCCAGCAACTCCTCCCGCGAGAGGTGGTCGCAGGGGTCGAACTCCGCTTCGCGGTTCCGGTCCGGCTTCTCCCCGTCCGTGGTGAGGAGCTCCGTCCAGCGCGACCGGATGTTCCCGGCCAGGTGCCGCATCAGGATCGCGATCGAGTTGGCGCCTTCCGACAAACGGTGGTGGAGCGCCGCCTGATCGGGCGCCTGCGCGATGGCCGCTTCGGCCAGGCGCCGCAGCCGTCCGAACTCGAAGCGGGCGGTCTCCAGGTACACCCGTCCCGCCGGCGGGCGACCTTCCGGGGCGAGGGCGGACAGTCGGGCGTTCATGGGGACGGGCCGGCGCCGGGTCCATGGTCACGAACCTTCATGCGATACTTGAAGCGCAATGTAGCAAATCCGGTTGATCGTTGCCATTCAAGGCCACGGCAGCCATCGCCGGAGAGCCGGGCCGAGCGGAGCGTTCGGGTAGCATTTCCCTCATGGAACCTGTTCCCCCGCTGTCGCGACGGCGGTTTCTCGGCGCCGTTCCCGTTGCCGCCGGCGCGAGCGCGCTGGCTCTCGAGCGCGCCGCCGGGCAGGGCGGGGGCGCCGTCTTCGGGAAGAGCGGCCTGCGGATCCTGAGCGAGCGGCCGGTGAACGCCGAGACCCTGGTCGCCGACCTCGATCCCCGCCACACGCCCAACGACAAGCACTTCGTTCGAAACAACGGCGGCGTGCCGGAGCGGGCGCTCTCCGGAAGCCTCGACGGCTGGTCCCTCCGCATCGACGGCGAGGTGGGCAATGTCCTGAATCTCTCGCTTGACGATCTCAAGTCGCGCTTCGAGAACGTGAGCCGGGCTCTCGTGCTCGAATGCGCGGGAAACGGCAGGGCGGCCTTCCAGCCGGGGGCGTCGGGCAACCAGTGGTGGCTCGGCGCGGTCGGCTGCGCGCGCTACACGGGCGTCCGCCTTGGCGACGTGCTGGATGCGGCCGGTGTGCTCGACACCGCCGTCTACGTCGCCTACTACGGCGAGGATCCCCACCTGAGCGGGAATCCCGAAGAAGTCCCGATCTCCCGGGGCGTCCCGCTCTCCAAGGCCATGGACGAGTCCACCCTGCTCGCCTGGGAAATGAACGGCGAACCCCTGCCTCCGCACCACGGCTTCCCGCTCCGGGTGGTCGCCCCGGGCTTTCCCGCCTCGGCGAGCGGGAAGTGGCTGCGCCGCCTCTGGGTCCGGGACCGGGTCCACGACGGCGCCAAGATGATGGGCTACTCCTACCGGGTGCCGCGGTACCCGGTCGCGCCCGGAACCGACGTGCCCGAGGAGGACATGGAGATCATCGGTCCCATGCCGGTGAAGTCCATCATCACCCGTCCCGAGACGGGCGTCCGCCACGCCGGCGGCGGGCCGCTCGCGATCCGGGGTTGGGCGTGGGCCGGTGACGGGCCGGTGAGCGCGGTGCACCTGAGCGCCGACTTCGGGACCACCTGGCTCCCGTGTCAGCTCGAGGAACCCGAGAACCCGTTCGCGTGGCAGCGGTTCGAGGGAACCATCGCCTTCGACATTCCCGGCCACTACGAACTCTGGGCGCGCGCGACGGACCACCAGGGACGCCAGCAGCCCATGGTCGTGCCCGGCTGGAACCCGCGCGGCTACCTGAACAACGCGATGCACCGGATCGCGGTCACGGTGCTGTGAGATGAAACCTCTGCACCTCTTCCTTGTTGTCGCGCTGCTCCCGGCGGCCGCATCCGCGGGCTCGGAGGAACGCCGCGTCCCGGCGCTTGCCTCCGGGCAGGAGAGCGACGGCCGGGCTCTCATTGACGAGAACTGCCTCTACTGCCACGACGACAGCTACATCAGGGCGCTGAACCTCCCCCGTGAAGAGTGGGAAGGGGTGCTCGACATGATGATCGGGATGGGCATGCCGCCGCTCGATCCGGAAGTGCAGGAGCAGATCCTCGACTACCTCGAGGAAGAGCACGGCCCCCGGGAGAGCTCCCCGTCGCCCGGAGCCGGGGCGTCCGCGGACGCGGAGACGGAGGTCCTCCCCTGGGCGTTTCCACGCTACCGCCCCAACCCGCTCTACTGGCGGGAGCGTTAGCGGAGCGCCGGCCTCCGGCCGGCATCGCCGACCGCAGGGAGGCGAAACCGCAACCCTCGGGTGGGACCAGCGAGCCTTCGGGCTCCCCGCGGTCCCGCTACCTCAGCGGGATGTCCGTGAACTCGTGCTCGTAGATCGCCTCGCGGATCTCTTCGGGACTCGCGCCGTCGTCGTGCATTTCCTTGGCCAGGAGGACCTCCTGGAGACAGGTGCTTCAAGTGGCGGCGTGGTTGTCCACGTAGCAGTCGAGCAGGCTCCCGTGATCTTCGGACGCGCCGTGACAGCCGCACAGACACGGCAACTGGACGAGCACCTCGGGGATTTCCTTGGCGATGGCGTAGGTCGTCTGCAGCGTCTCGTTCTCGTAGGTGTTCGGCGGAAGCGTCACCGGGAAGGGACGCGCCTCCTCCACCGAGTCGTAGTAGGGGAACGGCTTGGCCGCCTGGTTTCCCAGGTCGTACGCGGCGGCGGACAGGTCCGAAGCCGGCTGCAGGCCGCTCTCCACCGTCGAGTCCTCGAAGGCGGCGACGAAGAAGACGGCGGCGCCCGCCACCAACAGGCCGATCGCGAGGACCGGTGCGGCGCCCCACCCCTTCCGGGTGGCGGCGGGCTTGGCGGTGGTCGCTGGAGCCGCGGGTTTCCCGGCTCGGGAAGGTGGTGTTCGGCGCTTCTTCATAACGAGGCCATATCTTAACGGCCGGTGGCAAAACCCACGCGGCGTTCGACGGGCGATGCATCCCGCCGGAACCGCGCCTCTGCGAGGCGCTCATCGTTGCGTTTCGGTCGGAATACACTCGGTATTCCGCCCTCACGCGCCTTGTCAGCCGGGCGCCTCACCCGTCTCGGCGCTCACGTGGGTTTCACCACCGGCCGTTAACCCCTCCCCATGCCCCGCCGACTCTGGCTCTCCGGCGCCGCGGTCTTCCTCGCGGCGATGCTCCTGTTCGTGGTGCAGCCGCTCGCCGCGCGCAGCCTGCTCCCTTGGTACGGCGGGGCTCCGATGGTGTGGGCGGTCGCGCTCTTCTTCTTCCAGGCGGTGCTGCTCGGGGGATACCTCTACGCGCACCTGCTGGTGACGCGTCTTGCCCCGCGGGTCCAGTTGGCGGTCCACGGCGCTCTCCTCGCCCTCGCCGCGCTGGCCAGCCTGCCGCCGCTCCCCGCCTCCGGCTGGGCGCCGCGGGGCGGGGAAGCGCCCGCCGGGTGGATCCTCCTCACGCTCCTGGTCACGCTGGGACCCGCCTTCTTCGCGCTGGCGGCCACCACGCCGTTGGTGTCGGCCTGGGTGGCCCGCGCGCGACCTTCGGCGGCCGGCGACCCGGGAGCGACCGGCGTCTATCGGCTCTATGCCCTCTCGAACGCCGGTTCGCTGATCGGCCTCGCGCTCTATCCGCTGCTGCTCGAGCCCCTCCTCGGGCTGGGCGGCCAGGGACGGCTATGGGCGGCCGGGTTCGTGGCGTTCGCCGTGCTCACTTTCCTGGCGGGCGCCCTTTCCGTGCGGGTCTCCGCCGGGGGTGCGGACCGCGCCGCGCCGCCCGTCCGCGCCGGACTCGGTGACTTCCACGGTTCGGCGTTCCTGCTGGCCGCGGTCGGCTCGCTGGCGCTGGTGGCGGTCACGACCCATCTCACCCGCGACGTGGCGGCGGTTCCGTTCCTGTGGATCGCGCCCCTCGCCCTCTACCTGCTCACGTTCATCCTCGCGTTCCGGGGCGGCGATCCGTATCCGAGGCGGCTCCTCGCGCCGCTGCTGCTCGTTTCGGTGGCGGCGTGCTTCTACGTCTGGTTCCAGGACATCACCTACGGCCTCGACCGCGCCCTGCTCGCCCACGCGGTGGCCGCGCTCGGGTTCCTGTTCACCGGCTGCTGGGTGATCCATGGGGAGATCGCCCGGCGGAAGCCCGCCCCGTCCCGTCTCACCGGCTTCTACCTGTCCATGACGGCGGGAGGCGCGCTCGGGGGGCTCCTCGCGTCCATCGGCAGTCCGCTGCTCTTTCCGAACGTCTGGGAGTACCCGCTCGCGCTGGTGCTCGCCGTGATGGTCGCCTTTCGCGTCGCCACGCCGCCCCGGGACGCCTTCCGGTCGCTCGCCCGGAAGGCCGTCCCCGCGGCCACCCTCGGGGTCGCCATCGCCATCAGTGCGCTCGAACACCGGCGCCCGCTGATCGCGACCCGGAACTTCTTCGGCGTCGTGCGCGTCATGGAGGCCTACCCGGGCACCCCGGACTGGCGTCGCGACATGTGGCACGGCGGGATCGCGCATGGCTCGCAGTGGTTCGCTCCCGGACGCCGCCGCGAGCCCACCCTCTACTACTACGAGGGGACGGGCATCGAGGCGGTGCTGAACCGCCACCCCAACCGGCGGCTGGTACGGCCCCTCCGGGTCGCCGTCGTCGGGCTCGGGACCGGGTCCATCGTCGTCCACGGGCGGCGGGGGGACCTGTTCCGGTTCTACGAGCTCGACCCCCAGGTGGCGCAGGCGGCGCGCGACTACTTCACCTTCCTCGCCGACGCGCCGGCGGAGGTGGAGGTCGTGCTCGGTGACGGCCGGCTGAGCCTGCTCCGGGAGGAAAGCGCCGGGGAGGAGAGCTTCGACGTGATCGTGCTCGACGCCTTCGCCGGCGACGCGATCCCGGTCCACCTGCTCACCGCCGAGGCGTTCGATCTCTACCGGAAGCGGCTGGCCCCGGGCGGCACGATCGCGGTCCACATCTCGAATCGCCACGTGGACCTCGCCCCGGTGATCCGCGCCCAGGGCCTCCGCCTCGACCTGCTGTCGCTGCTCACGGTGAGCGATCCGGACCCCGACCGCTTCCACTACACGGCGACCTGGGTGGTGCTCAGCCTGAACACCGACCTCATCACCGACCCGAGCCTGCTTGGGAGGGCGGAGCCGTGGACGGGAGAAGCCGCCGATCCCGGCGACCGGTTCCTGTGGACCGACGACCACTCCAACCTGCTGGACGTGCTGCGCTGACCGACGGAACCCTCGACCTGCCGACAACGTTGGCCAAAACGCTTACGATTCCCGGTTCTCAAGATCATGGGAGGTTCCCGATGACCCGAATGAGCCCTCGTTGCGCGCGCGCGAAACGCCCGTTCCGGATCGCCGGAATTCTGGCGGCCGCGTTGCTGTTCACCGTGCCGCTCGCGGCCCAGAACCGCGACATGCCGGAAGGCGAATGGCGCTACCAGAGCGGGGACGCCTGGGGCACCCGCTCCTCGCCGCTCAACGACGTCAACGCGGACAACTTCGGCGACCTGGAGGTCGCCTGGATGTGGCGGGGCGACAACTACGGGCCGAAACCGAGCTACCTCTCGAAGTCCACCCCGAGCTACATCAACGGCAGGCTCTACACGGTAGTGGGTTACCGCCGGTCGGTGGTGTCCATGGACCCCGCCACGGGGGAGACGCTTTGGACCTACGCGGAGCCGGACACGCGGCGTTTCGAGGAATCCATGCGCTCGAGCTACGGCAAGGGCGTCGCCTACGCCGAGATTGACGGACGGCTGGTCATCTACGTGGTCTCCCCGGCGTTCTTCCTGCACGCGTTCGACGGCGAGACCGGGGAGCACATCGAGGGCTTCGGCGCGCCGGTGGACATCCCCGGTTTCCCGAAGACCGGCGTCGTGGACCTCCTCGCCCACTTCGGCTACAACTACGACCCCTACGAGGGGCTGGCTCCCACCGTGGGGTACATCACGAACTCCTCGCCCCCGATCGTGGTGAACGGGACCATCGTGGTGGGGAACTCCGCCGCGCAGGGATACCACCAGACCCGCATCGAGAACGTTCCCGGCGACATCCTGGCGTTCGACGCGCGCACCGGCGACTTCAAGTGGAAGTTCAACGTGACCCCGCGCTCCGAGGACGACTTCGCCGCCAGCACCTGGGAGAACGACGCCTGGAAGTGGACCGGCGACGTCTCCTCGTGGGCGCCGCTGTCGGCCGACCTCGAGCGGGACATCGTGTACATCCCCACCAACGCGCCGACGATTGACTTCTACGGCGGGTTCCGGCCGGGAGACAACCTGTTCGGGACCAGCGTGATCGCGCTCAACGCCCAGACCGGCGAGCGGGTCTGGCACTTCCAGACCACCCACCACCCGATCTGGAACCACGACCTCCCGAACGTCCCGATCCTGGTGGACGTGGAGGTGGACGGCGAGAAGGTGCCGATGGCCATCCAGACCACCAAGCAGGGCTACACCTTCGCGTTCAACCGGGAGACCGGCGAGCCGGTGTGGCCCATCGAGGAGGT
The DNA here is from genome assembly GCA_963555995.3 of Vicinamibacteria bacterium. Taxonomy (GTDB): domain Bacteria; phylum Acidobacteriota; class Vicinamibacteria; order Marinacidobacterales; family Marinacidobacteraceae; genus Marinacidobacterium. The sequence goes on from OY821641.1 coordinate 1,339,310, forward strand.
CGAGGTCCCGCAGTCCATCGTCCCCGGCGAGAAGCTGTCGCCCACCCAGCCGGTCCCGACGAGGCCCGCGCCGGTCGAGATGCTCGACCTCAGCGAGGACAACCTGATTGATTACACCCCGGAACTCAGGCAGAAGGCCATCGAGATCGTCTCCGAATACACGGTGGGCGGCCCCTACATGCCTCCGATCCCCAGGGGATACGACGAGAACAAGGGGTGGATCGCCTGCGGCGTCCACTCCGCGGTCAACATCACCCACCCGGCGGCCCTCGACCCCGGGACCGGGATCCTCTACCAGTCTTCGGGTCCGAACTGCTCGGGCCGCATCGTGCAGCCGGGGGTGGACGCCGACCAGCCCGAGCACGACTGCACCTCGCCGCGCGGCAAGTGCGTCACCATCGGCGAGACCGTCGCCGACTGGGTCAACTACCGGGCGATCGGAATCCCCGGCCCGGACGGGCTGCCCATCTACAAGCCGCCCTACAGCCGGGTGACCGCGATCGACATGAACACCGGGGAGCACCTGTGGTGGGTTCCCATCGGCGAGCCTAACGACCGGATCAAGAACCATCCGGCCCTCGAGGGCGTGGACCTGTCGAACGTCGGCGGCCAGGGACGGGCGATCCTGATGGTGAGCGGCGACCTCCTCCTCACCACCGAGGGGATGGCCGGTCCGCCGGTCCTGAACGCCCACGACAAGCTGACCGGCGAGAAGGTCGGCAGCATCCCGCTTCCGGCGATCGGGATGTACGGCATGATGACCTACCGGCACGAGGGACGGCAGTACATCCTGGTCCAGACGGGCCAGCGGGGCCGGGTGCCGGAGTCCTACGTGGCGCTCGCGCTGCCGGAGGCGGACGGAAACTGACCCTTCGCGGCGAACCGGGAGCGGACGCGCCTGCCGCTCCCGGGACCACCCTCGCCGGAACGTGAAGTCCGCGACGGATTCCCGCCACGCCGGGGCTCCGCCGCCTCCGGCCGCCGTCATCAAGGCCCGGCTGGACGACGAGGTCGTGGTCCCGGTGCGCCGCTACGGCAATCCGCACGGCCCGCGCCTGATGATCAGCCACGGCAACGGGCTCGCGGTGGACCTCTACTCCCCGTTCTGGTCGCTGCTGCTCGACGACTTCGATCTCGTCCTCTTCGATCTCCGGAATCACGGGGCGAACCCGCCGGGAACGCTGGCGCGGCACACCGTCCCCAACTTCGTCCGGGACCTGGAAGCGGTGGGCCGTGCGGTGGACCGGGAGTTCGGGGTGCGTCCCCGCGCGGGGGTGTACCACTCCGCGTCGAGCCTCGCCTGCCTCCTCTCGCCATCGGTCAGCGCTTCCTACGCCGCCCTGATCCTCTTCGACCCACCGCTGTTCCCGCCCGGCGCCCGCCAGCGCGCCTTCGAAGCGGCCTGCCGGCAGGCGGCGCAGCGGACCCGCATCCGCGCGTTCCGGTTCCGCAGCGAGGCCGAATTCGCCGAACTGATGGAGGCCCAGCCCGCCTTCGATCGCACCGTCCCGGGGGCGGTGCGCCGGATGGCCCGGACCACGCTGCGCCGCGCCCCGCACGGCGGGTTCGAGCTCCGCTGTCCCCGCGAGTACGAAGCGAAGATCATGGCCTCGCTGGCCGGCTTCGCCCGGATGGTGGACCTCGATTCCCTCGGGCTGCCGATCAAGGTGATCGGGGCCGACCCGGCGCTCCGGCATTACTTCCTGCCTCCCTGCGACCTGAGCCACGCCGCCGCGGTGGACTACGAGGTGCTGCCCGGGACGACGCACCTGGCGCAGCTCGAACAGCCGCAGCGGTGCGCGGCGCTGACCGTGGACTTCCTGCGGAAGAACGGGCTCAGTTCACGCTGACCGCGCCGCCGGCGGCGGATTCGTCCGCCTCCAGCCGGAAGGCGAGCGCGGCGGCGAACCGCGGTTCGCCGAGGTCCTCCAGCCAGTAGCGCTCGGCGGGCAGGTGCGGAAAGCGGAAGACCGCGGCGGGCTCGCCGCCGAGCATCGCCGGCGGAATCTCGAACCGCGACGGATTCAGGGTGAACCCGGTGCCGAGCGCCTTGATGAGGGCTTCCTTCAGGCTCCAGAGGCGGTAGAAGAGGTCCGCCTTGCCCGGCCCGGCGGCGGCGCTCAGGGCGCGCCGCTCCGCCGGACCGTACACGTTGCTGCCGATGCCGTCGAAGTCCCGCTCGGGCGCGCGTTCCTCCAGATCCACCCCCAGCCCATCGTGCGTCGAGAACGCGATCAGGCCGTGGCTGCCGCTGTGGCTGATGTTGAAGCTCACCGGGGAGCGGGCGCCGTTCACCCGCGCGAAGGGCTTGCCGTGTTCGAGATACCCGAACGAGAGCTCCTCGTTGGAGCAGCCGAGTCGCTCGCAGAGGTTGATCCGCAGCGCGGCCCGGCAGAGCGCGAACTGCCGCAGCGCCCGTCGCACCAGGAAGCGGTCGGCGCGCCGGCGCTCCTCGTCGTCGAGGAGCGCGAGCGCCCGCGCTTCGGCGTCGGCGTTGGGCCGGATGTCGACCCGCAGGATGCGCGTGTCCCCGGCGTCGCGCCAAGGGCCCCACCACGGGTCCCCGCCGGTGGTCATCGCCGGGGCGCCAGCGCCACCTCGCGCAGGTAGGCGCCGATTCCGCGCGACCGGTCCCACTGGCGCGGATACCCCAGGGAAACCTCCTGGAAGGGCACCCCGTCGAGGAACTCGGTCTTGCGGATGTGCAGGTGCCCGTACACCACCGCGGCGGCGTTGAAGCGCCGGTGCCAGCCGCGCGTCCGCCGGGTGCCGCACCACGGCGTGAAGCGCGGCGCCAGCGGCAGCACCGCGTGTTCCTCCTCGAGCGGGAAGTGGTTGATGAGGACCTTGGGGATGTCCGGCGGGCACGACGCGAGCCGGGCGGCGGCGTCTTCGCAGCGCGCCGCGCACCAGGATTCCCGGTCCGGGAACGGGTCCGGGTGCAGCACGAACTCGTCGGTGCAGACGTGGCCCGTCTCGCGGGCCCAGCGGACCACCTCGTGGCGCCCGACGTGGGCGGGCCGGAAGCTGTAGTCGTAGAGCAGGAACAGCGGCGCAAGGAGGATCCGGCCCTGGTCGTGATCCACCACCGGGTAGGGATCCTCCGGGGTCAGGACGCCGTGCTCCCGGGCGATGGCGACCAGGCGCCGGTAGAGCGCGGCGCCCCGCAGCGGCGGCTCCTGGTCCGGGATCGTCCAGAGTTCGTGGTTCCCGGGGGTCCACACCACCTGGCGGAACTTCGGGGTCAACTGCCGGAAGACCCAGTCGAGCCGCCGGGCGCCGTCGGTGATGTCCCCCGCCAGGATCAGCCAGTCGTCGGGACGTGACGGGAAGTCCGCCAACGCTTCCCGGTTCGCGGCATGGGCGACATGCACGTCCGCCAACGCCCACAAACGCACTGCCAGCTACCTTCCGGGACAGGGCGGGGAACAGATGGGCACGGGGCGCGGGGATTCTAGGCCGCGCCGGTCCGAGCGACCCGTTCCGCCCGCGCGCCGGCGTGAAGGCGGCACCGCTTCGCCGTACACTCCGTCCCACGATGTGGGGATACTTGGCAGCCGCCGACTCGCCGGCGCGACGGGAGGGATCCCGCCGGTGATGCGGCGTTTCCTGTTCGTTCCCATCCTGTTGGCGGGGTTCGCCGTTGTCGCGCTCCTGGTGGCCCTGGGCCCGGAACCCGAGGCCGAGGAGGCCGTGGTGTCGCTTCCGGAGGTTCGGGTGGAGACGGTGCGCCTGGGGACGGAGCGGGTCGTGATCTCCGCCGACGGGACGGCCAGGCCCACCCGGCGAACCACCGTCGCCGCGCGGACCGCCGGGGAGGTGATCTGGGTGGCGGACGGGCTGGAGGCGGGAGACCGGGTGGCGGAAGACGCACCCCTCTTCCGCCTGCGGCCCGGCGCCTACGAAGAGGCGTTGGCCGCGGCGCGGAGCCGCCTGGCCGAAGCCGAACTCCGGGTGCTCACGGAAGAAGCCGCCGCCGAACTGGCCCGCGCCGAATGGGAGCAGGCCGAGGCCGAGCCCGATCGGCTGGCGCTGCGGGCACCGCAACTGGCGGCGGCGGTTGAGGCCGCGGCGGCCGCGCGCGCCGCCGTGCAGCGTGCGGAGGAGGACCGGTCCAACACCGAGATCCGGGCGCCGCACGCGGGCCTGATCGCCTCCCGGAGCGCCGAGACCGGCGAATGGGTCACGCCGGGAACTCCGCTCCTGGAACTGCTTTCCGTGGACGTCGCGGAGGTGCGCGTCTCGCTGCCCGACGCGGCGCTGGCGCTCGTGGATCTGCCGTTCGGGGGGAGGGCCGAGCGGGGACCGGCGGCCCGCGTGACCGCGACCCTGGGGCCCCCAACCGCAGCCGTCCGTTGGACCTGGGAGGGACGGCTCACACGGATGGAGGGGGAAATGGACCCGGCGACCCGGTTCTTTCCGGCGGTGATCGAGGTGCCCGATCCGTACCGGAAAACCGCCGACGGCCGGCCGCCGCTGGTGTCCGGCATGTTCGTGCGGGCGGAAATCGAGGGAAGGGAATTCCCGGACATCGCGGTGGTCCCGCGGAGCGCCTTCCGCGCCGACGGGACAGTGCTCCTCGTGGACGGGGACGACCGGGTCCACGTCCGGGAGGTGGATGCGTTCTGGCCGGCCGGGGAAGGAGCGCTCCTCGTCCGGTCGGGGCTCCGGGACGGGGACCGGCTCGTTACGGCGCCGCCTTCGCTGGTCGCGGAGGGGATGCGGGTGAGGGTTGCGGAGAGCGGTGCGACCCGGCCGGTCGGAGATGAGCCCCCGGGCGCGAATCCTTAGGTCCGACCTCCGCTTGTCTCCCGCGTCTGCCGCCGACGAGGTTCGGTCCACCGGGCTGATTGCCTGGTTCGTCCGGAACCGGGTCGCCGCGAACCTCGTCTTCTTCGGCGTTGCGCTGGGCGGCTACCTGGCCCTCGGCGGGATTCCGCGCGAACAACTTCCGAGGACCTCCTCGCCCGCGGTCGTGGTGCGCGTGGCGTTCCCCGGGGCGGAGGCCGAGGTGGTCGAGTCCCGGGTGCTGCTCCCCCTCGAGGAAGCGCTGCGGGGTATCGAGGGCGTGCGGGAGATGACCGGGCTCGCGACGGACGATGCGGGAGTGCTTTCGCTGGTCCTCGAGGCAGGAGCCGACATTCGCCGGATCGGAGACATCGTGCGCGAACGGGTGGGATCCCTCGCCTCGCTTCCAGGCGCGGCGGAAGATCCCGTGGTCTCCGAGATCGTCCGACACCGCGAAATCTTCCGCATCGCCGTGCATGGAGCGGTGAGCGAGCGGGATTTGCACCGGGCGGCCCGGCTCGTCCACGACGCCGTGGCAGCAGTACCCGGGGTGGCCGCCGTGGAGCGGCTCACGGGGTGGGATCAGGAACTGACCATCGAGATCCCCACCCAGAACCTGACCCGGTTCGGGTTGACCTTCGACGGCGTAGCGCACGCCGTCCGGCTGGGCTCCGCGGACATTCCCGCGGGCGCCGTGCGTAGCGGTGCCCGCGAACTCAGACTGCGCACCGAGGGGGCCGCGACGACGGCCGACGATTTTGGGCGCATCCCGGTCATCACGGCGCCGGAGGGCGACGTGGTGCGTCTGGCGGACATTGCCATGGTCACCGACGGTTTCGCGGCGTCGGATCGGGATGCCTGGATGAACGGCGAGCCCGCGCTGTTCCTCGGCGTTCTGCTGCGAGACGGGGGGCGGTTGGCGGACACGACGGCGAGCGCCCGGGAGGCCATCCGGGCGATACGGCTCCCTGACGGGGTCCGGGCCACGCCCTGGTACTTCGCCTCCGAGGATTTTGAGGGTCGCGTTGACCTCATGGTCCGGAATGGACTGGCGGGTCTGGGACTTATCTTCCTGGTGCTCTTCTTCACGCTTTCCACCCGGCTCGCGGTCTGGACCGCTGCGGGACTGCCGTTCACGTTCTTCGGCGCCTTCCTGCTGATGCCGGGGCTCGGGATCACCGTCAACCTGATGAGCATGTTCGGGTTCATCGTGGCCCTTGGCATCGTCGTGGACGATGCGATCGTGGTGGGCGAGAACGTCCAGCGACGGATGGATCGTGGGGGGGAGAGCCGGGAGGAATCCGCGATTCGGGGCACCCGGAGGGTGCTCTTTCCGGCGGCCTTCGGCGTGCTGACCACGATGGCCGCCTTCGCCCCACTCCTCGGGATCCCGGGTGTGTACGGCGAACTCATCGGCGATGTGCCGCGGATGGTGATTCCGATCCTGGCGTTCTCGCTGATCGAGGCCGCCTGGATCCTGCCGCATCACCTGGCGCGCGGCGGCCTGTCCGTGCGTCCGAGCCGCCGCCTGGCGCGAATCCGAGGCAGGATCCAGTCAGGTTTCGACTGGACGGTGGAGACGGTTTACCGGCCCGCGCTCCGGTGGGCGCTCGACAATCGGCTGGCGACTCTGGCGCTCGGAGTCTTCGCTCTCAGTCTCGCGTTCGGGCTCACCGCCGGGGGTTTTGTGCAGGTGGTCACGAATTCGCCGATGGACAACAACATCGCGCACGTCCAGATCACCCTGCCGCACGACGCGACTTCGGACACCACCCGCGCGGTGGTCGCTTCCCTCGATGCCGTGGTGGATGAAGTGCGCGAGGCGATTCGCGCTGAATCGGGAGTAGACGTCGAGCGTCACCGGGTCGTTCTGGTGGGACAGCGAATTCCGATCGGGGTGGGGGAGTCCTTCGGCGGACAACCCGCGGAGGTGGGCGCGACCGTCGGTCAGATCGTCTGGCGGCTCAGTCCTCAGGAGGACCGCGCGGGAATCCCTACGCGCGCCGTCGCGGACCGGGTCCGGGACCGGATTCGGTCGGAACCGGTGGACGCCCGGGTGTCCGTGATCAGCGATGCGTTCGGTCAGGCGGCGGATGTGTCGTTCCGGATTCGAGGTCCCGACTTCGAAGGCTTGCTGGCGGCCTCCGAGGCCCTCCAGACCGGGCTCCGAGAGCTTCCGGGAGTCACGTCCGTGTACGACGACTTCGAGGGCGCCGCTCCAGGTCTGGTGGCTCGGGTCCGCCCCGGGGAGTCGGGCGCCGGGTTCAGCGCGGCCGCCGTGGGCCGCCAGCTCCGCCAGGTGTTCCACGGCGAGGAGGTCGCGCGCCTGCAGCGCGGCCGCGACGAGATTCGCGTGGTGCTGCGCGGTCCGCGCGCCGACTCGGGCGGGGCGCTGGGGGTCGCCGGGATGCTCGTGCGCGGCTCCGATGGGCGGGTGACCCCCTTGGGTGAGATTGCCGAGGTCTCCGCCGCCGCGGGACAGGCGGTCATTCGCCGGGTGGACTCATTGCGGGCGGTCGCCGTCCTGGCCAGCGTGGACGGGCGGGTAACGACTCCGGATGCCGTCATCGCTACTGTCCGTGATCAAGTGCTGCCCGGGCTCCGCGAGCGCTTCCCGGGACACGACTTCGCGGTCGCGGGGCTGGCGGGTGAGACGGAGGAAAGCCAGGCGGCCCTGGCGCGCAGCGGGCTGCTCGCCGTGCTGCTCATCTTCGTCCTGCTCGCGATCCCGCTGGGTTCGTGGACCCAGCCCCTCCTCATCCTGGCCGCGATCCCGTTCGGACTCGCCGGGGCCGTGTACGGGCATCTCATCATGGGCATCAATCTCGATTCGATGAGCCTCTTCGGGTTGGTGCCGCTCATCGGGATCGTGGTGAACGATGCGCTGGTGATGCTCGACTTCATGAACCGGCGCCAGGCGCGGGGGCTTCCGGCCCGGGAGGCGGCGCTTCAGTCCGGGCCGGCCCGCTTCCGGGCCGTGATCCTCACCTCGGTGACCACCTGCGCCGGGGTAACCCCGCTCCTGGCGGAGCGCAGCTACCAGGCCGCGCTGCTGATCCCGATGGCGGTCTCGCTGGCCTTCGGAGTCGCCTTCGCCACCCTGGTCACGCTCTTCGTGGTGCCCGTCCTCTACAGCCTCGCGAACGACCTGACGACCCTGCTCTCAGGCCGCCGCTAGCAAGAACGGCGGAAACGGCCTGGAACGCCGGCTTCAGCCGGCACCGCGGGCCGAAGGCCCGCGGATGTCGTGCCGCTATTCGCAGTAATGGACCGCGAGCTGGGGGCCATCGCGCGGGACAGCGTCGTGCAGTCCGCTGCGCTTCGCGCAGCGGGTGCCGGCTGAAGCCGGCGCTCCAAGCCGGCGGCGCGATCACGGTTGCTGGCGGGGCGCTTGCGGAGCGGGGCGCGTCAGTAGAGCGCCGCGGGGCCGGAAGGGGTGGCGTCGAGGAGATGGGTGCCCTGCGGGGTAGCGATTCCCCGAGGGAGGTAGTACCGCTCGGTCAGTTGCGCCCCGATGGCCGCTGTCCGGCCCGGCGGCGCGAGGATCACGACCGAGCCCCCGAGTCCGGCGCCGGTGAGCCGGGCGCCGAGCGCGCCTGCCTCCCGCGCCGCCTCGACGAGTTCGTCGAGGTCCGGGGTGCTCACCTCATAGTCGCGTCGCAGGCTCTCGTGGGAGGCGTCCAGCGATTCGCCGAATGCGGTGGCGTCGCCGTCTTCGAGGTGCTCCGCGGCGGCGGCGGTGCGCCCCGCTTCCGTGACCACGTGGCGGAACCGTCCGGCCAGCGGCGCCGGCAGCCGGTCTGCCGCCGCGAGAAGTTCGCCAGCCGGGTGGTTGGCGCCGAGCGCCGGATAGCTGTCGGCGTGGGGCAGGAACTTCCGCGCGAGGCGAAGCGCCTCCCGCGTCTGCCGGACGCGTTCGTCGAAGATCACCCCGGCGGGGCCTCCCTTGTCGGCGCGCTCGCCGCTGTACGCGACCAGGAAGCGGAAGCGGTCGGAGTCCACCGGGACCGGTGTCCACCGCGCCGGCTCGAAGGCGATGTGGAGCGCGTGTCCGGGGACGGCGCCGAGGCAGATGGACTGGTCCATCGCGCCGCCCTGGATGGCGACGCCGTGTTCCGCCTCGGCGAGATCGAGAGCCAGACGCATCGCTTTCTCACGTGACAGCCCCGCGCCGGGCACAAGGCGACCGCGGACCGAGAGGAGCGCCAGGGCTCCCGCGATCACCACCGCCGATGAAGACGAAAGACCGGCGGCGACGGGAAGGTCGGTGGCGATCGCCCCGTCGAACCCGATGCGGGACGCCGGCGACCAGCGGCCCGCATCGAGTGCGGCCGCGGCGGCGGCCAGATAACGTTCGAATCCCGCCGGCGCCGGCGACTCGCCGATGGTGAAACCGGCTTCGTCGAATCCCGGTGCGGTCGTCCGGCACCGGACCCGCTTGTCCCGACGCGCCGCGAAGGCCAGCGCGACGCCGTGGGACAGGGCGGCCGGAAGGACGGGAAGGCCGCAGTAGTCCACGTGCTCCCCGATGAGGTTCACGCGCCCGGGAGCGAAGGCGACGCCTTCGGGAGCGCGACCGAAACGTTCGCGGAAGGCGCGCCGCGCGGCGTCCGCGGGAGGCGGTTCCGCCGCGCCGGCGTCCGTCCGGGAACGGCTCTGCGGCCCGGGTGCTGCGGCGCTCACGCCGGAGTCGTCCCCGCCTCCCCGCTGGCCGGCGGCGTTTCGAGGGCGGGCCGGACGGGACCTTGCCCCGCGGAGGTCAACCCGCCATCACTCAGGATCAGGTTCTCGGACGAGGTGACGGGGATGCGGGAGCCCGGCACCAGGATTCCGGACAGGTTCAACGGATCGGCGGCGCCGATCTTCACCGGCACTGCCGGGCCGTCGCCGTTCCGGGCCGCCCGGCGGAGCGGGGCGACCGCTTCGGGCAGCGCGAACTGTTCCCCGGGGAAGGTGGAGACGAACTGGCCGCCCACCACTTCGCCGCGCATTTCCAGCCGCCGCAGGACGAGTTGCAGGTCCCGCCAGCGCGACGGGGTCCGCTCCCGCTTCAGCAGTTCGCGGAACACCACGCCCCAGCGCCGGAGGAGCTGGCGCGCAACGCCTTCATGGTCGGCCGGTTCTTCCGGGTCCCCGCCGGGCACGGCGAGGAGCGCCCAGCGGCCCGCCGAATAGCGGGCCTTGCGCCGCCGGTAGCGCCCGTAGGCGCTCCGCCGCCGCGGGTCCATCAGCGCGCGCAGGTTGTCGAAACCGTCCGCGGTGACCCGGCCGCGGGCCGTCAGTTCCCAGAGCGCGTCCTCGAGAGCCGCGGGCAGCAACCCGGATCGCGCCTGGAGTTCGGCGAAGAACTGGGCGCCGCCGCGTTCCAGTAGCCCGAGGACCTTGCCCGCTGCGGAGGAGAGGTTTTCCGGGTCCGCGCCCCGCGGGCGCAGCCAGCGGCCGAGATCGCTCCGGAGGAGCAGGCCGATCGGCGCGGCCCGGGTCGGCCGCGCGGGGCTCTCGCCCGGCGACGGCTCCGGAACCGAGGTCCGGCCCCAGACCACCTCGCCGGAGAGACAGTTCTCGTCCAGCCAGTCGCGCCGGTAGCCGGCGATCCTCGGCGGCAGGATCTGCGACTCCCAGGCGGCGGCGGGCGCTTCGAGTCCCTGGAGCTGGGCGATCACCTCCCGGACCCCGCGCGGCCCGTGGAGACGGCTCTCCGCCGTCAGGTGCTGCCATCCGGCGAGGAAATCGAGGAAGGCGGCGGCGCTCACCGGCGCCGACTCGCGGCGGAGCCGGGCAAGGGTGAGCCGGTGGATGCGGGCCAGCACCCGGCGGTGGCACCACTCGGGCGGGTCGCCATCGGCTTGAGAGGGGTGAAATCGCCCCTGGAGCACCAGCCCTTCCGCCTCGAGGAGCAAGAGCGCCGCCCCGATCCGGGCTTCGGGGAGGGCGAGGCGGGTGGCGAGCGCGGCCGCGGTAACGGGGCCGGAGCAGTCCATCACCCCACGCAGAGCTGCGGCCACCGCTTCCGCCCGGGAGTCCGGAACGTCGCCGGCGCTTGGGACCGGGATTTCGGGGGGCAACACGGCATCCGGCCAGACCGCGCGGACGAGCGGCAGCCGCTCCGCGGCGACCCAGAACCGGGTTTTTCCCGCGACGACCGCCCCGGCGCGGTTTCCCGCCGCGAGTTCCTCGAAGAACCCTCTCCAATCCGCTGTTTCCCGGACCACTCCCAGGGTGAGGAGCGCGTCGTGGAGCTCATCGGCGTCGCGGACGAGCGGCGCCGCTTCCGCGGCGGCCTGCGCGATCGCTTCGGGGTCGAGCACCGCCTCGGCGTCCAGCTCCGGCGGAAGCGACCGGCGCATCCGCACCGCCCGCGAGCGCCGCTCCTCCAGCGGCGCCGGGTCGAGAAAGGCGAACGGGTTCGCGTTCAGGATCTCGGCCGCGAAGGGGGACGCCTCCGGGGTGTCCACCGCCACGGTGCGCACCTTCCCGTCCCGGATGTCTTCGAGGAGGGCGCGGAGTCCGTCCATGTCCAGCGCCTCGTGGAGGCAGTCGCGGATCGCCTCGTCCACCAGCGGGTGTTCCGGGATCCGGACTTCGCCGGCGAGGTTCTCGGCGCAGGCGGCCTGGTCCGGGAACACCGCGGCGAGCAGGTCGTCGGTGAGCATTCGCTGGATGGGCGGCGGCACCCGCTGACCGTGCCGGCGGCGGGGTACGGCCAGCGCGCGCGAGACCGCCCAGCGCCAGCGCGCCCCGAAGAGCGGCACCCCGAGGACCGCCTGGGTGAGCACGTGCTCGAGGTTCTCGGGTTTCAGGAACGAGAAGACCGATGCGAGCGGGAAGGAGTGCAGGTCGGTGAGCGAGATGACGATGCCGTCGTCGGTCGCCGCCGCCTGGAGTTCCAGGTTGAACGAGCGGCAGAAGCGCTTCCGCAGCGCGAGTCCCCAGGCGCGGTTGATCCGGCTGCCGAAGGGAGCGTGGAGGACGAGCTGCATGCCGCCCGAGTCGTCGAAGAAGCGCTCGGCGACCACCGTCCGCTGGCTCGGCATGGCGCCGAGCGCGGCGCGCCCGGCCGCCAGATAGCGCAGGACCTGGTCCGTCCCGGCGGCGTCGAGCCGGCAGTCCCGCTGCAACCCGCTCCGCGCCTCCGCCGCGCCCCGATCCACCCGTTCGCGAAGCTCCGCCACCCGCGCGCTCAGTTCCGGGGTGCGTCCCGGGGCCTCGCCCCGCCAGAAGGGGATGGTGGGGGCCGCCCCCTCCGCGTCTTCGACCCGGACCTGTCCCTGGGCGATCCGCCGGATCCGCCAGGAGGTGGTGCCGAGCAGGAACACGTCGCCCGCGGTGCTCTCGATGGCGAAGTCCTCGTCGAGCTGGCCCACTACCCGGTCGTCGGGTTCGGCGACCACCTGGTACTGCGCCGTTTCGGGAATCGCGCCGCCGTTCTGGATCGCCGACAGGCGCGCGTTCCGGCGGGCGCGGACGGTGCCGGAGACCGCGTCGCGATGGAGATAGGCGCCGCGCCGTCCCCGCGTCGTGGTGACGCCCTCGGCGAGCATGCCGACCACCGCGTCGAAGGCGGCGCGGTCGAGATGCCGGTAGGGGTAGGCGCCGCGCACGAAAGCGAAGAGCGCGTCGAGGTCGTGTCGTTCGTCGGGGGTGGCGCCCGCCTCGGCGACGAGCTGTTGCGCGAGGATGTCCAGCGGCGCCTCGGGAATGCGGATCCGGTCGAGGTCGCCGGCCTCCACGGCGGCGAGAAGCGCCGCGCACTCGACGAGCTCGTCGCGGGTCGTGGGGAAGAACCGCCCCTTGGGGACGGCGCCGAGCCAGTGGCCCGAGCGGCCCACCCGTTGGAGCGCGACCGCGATGGAACGCGGCGAGCCGAACTGGCACACGAGGTCCACCGAGCCGATGTCAATCCCCAGTTCGAGCGAGGCGGTGGCGACGATGGCCCGGACGTCTCCCTCCTGGAGCCGCCGCTCCGCCTCCAGCCGCACTTCGCGGGCGAGGCTCCCGTGGTGGGCCAGCACCGCGTCCTCCGGAAGGCGCTCGCCCAGCACGTGCGTCAGCCGCTCCGCCATCCGCCGGGTGTTGACGAAGACCAGGGTGGTGTCGTGCGCTTCGATGAGCGCGGCGATCCGGTCCCGGATGTCCTCCATGATCTCGTGGGTGGCGACGGCCCCGAGCTCGGAATCCGGGACCTCCACCGCGATGTCCATCTCCCGCCGGTGCCCGACGGGAACCACCACCGGTCCGTCCGCTGTCCGCGGGCTGAGGAAACGGGCGACCTCGGGCAGCGGGCGCACCGTCGCCGAGAGCCCGATGCGCTGGGGCGGCCGGCCGGCGAGCCGGTCGAGGCGTTCGAGCGAGAGCGCCAGGTGGCTGCCCCGCTTGTCGCGGGCGAGCGCGTGGATCTCGTCCACGATCACGGTGTCCGCGGTGGCGAGCATTTCCCGGCCGCGGGCCGCGGTGAGCAGCAGGTAGAGCGATTCCGGGGTGGTGACCAGGATGTGGGGCGGTTTCCGGGTCATCCGGGCCCGCTCCCCGGCGGGGGTGTCTCCCGTCCGGAGCTCGGCGCGGATCGCCGGGAGCGCCGCGCCATCCGCTTCGGCCCGGGCCGCGATTCCGGCGAGCGGAATCTGGAGGTTCCGGCGGATGTCGGCGCTCAGCGCCTTCAGCGGCGAGACGTAGATGACGCGGGTTTCGTCGGTCAAACGTCCCGCGCGCGCTTCCCGGGTGAGCCGGCCGAGCGCGAAGAGGAAGGCGGCGAGCGTCTTCCCCGAACCCGTCGGCGCGGTGATCAGGACGTCCTCGCCGCGGGCGATCACGGGCCATCCCTTCGCCTGGGGTTCGGTAGGCGCTTCGAACCGGTCCCGGAACCAGCCGGCGACGGCGGGGTCGAAGCAGGACAGGGGAGAGGCCACGGTGGTCCGACCCGGGAGGGACGGGGACGGGGGCAATGTAATGCGGAACGGCGGGGCGGAATAATCCCGTCATGGACCGCGACCCGCGGGTGGCCGCCCACCCGTCCGAAGGAGGATCGCGGTGACCGCTCCCGCCGCGGGGTTGCTCACCCGCGAGGACGTCCTCGAACGGGACCGGACCGACCCGCTGGCCTCCTTCCGGGACCGGTTCGAGCTCCCCGAGGGGGTGATCTACCTCGACGGGAACTCGCTCGGACCCCCGTCCGCGGGAATGCGCCCGCGGATCGAGTCGCTGCTCGCCGACGAGTGGGGCCGTGATCTCGTCGCGTCGTGGAACCGTCACGGCTGGTTCCGGCTGCCCGAGCGGGTGGGGGCGCGGATCGCGCCGCTGCTCGGCGCCGGCGAGGACGAGGTGATCGCCGCCGACTCGGTGTCCCTCAACCTCTTCAAGCTGCTGGCCTCCCTGCTGCGGCGTCCGGGCTCGCGGCGGGTAGTGCTGGCCGAAGAGACCAACTTCCCCACCGACCTCTACATGGCCGAGGGGCTCGTGGGTCTGCTCCGGGAGAGCGGCGCGGAGCTTCGGGTCGTGCCCTCGGACGATTTCGAGGCCGCGCTCGGACCCGAGGTGGCCGTCGCGACGCTGACCCAGGTGGACTTCCGGACCGGCCGGAAACACGACCTCCGGTGGCTCACCGCGGCGGCGCGGGACGCGGGGGTTCCCATCGTCTGGGACCTGAGCCACAGCGCCGGGGCCTTCCCGCTGCACCTGAACGACGACGGGGTCGAGTTCGCGGTCGGCTGCGGCTACAAGTATCTGAACGGCGGTCCCGGGGCGCCGGGCTTTCTGTACGTGGCGCGCCGTGTCCAGCAGTCCCTCGACACGCCGCTGTCGGGGTGGATGGGGCACTGCAGCCCCTTCGAATTCGAAACGCGCTACCGGCCGGCGGCGGGGGTACGGCGGTTTCTGAGCGGGACCCCGGGAATCCTCTCGATGATCGCGCTCGAAGAGGGTCTTCGGACCTTCGACCGGGTGGACATGGCGGAGCTTCAGGCGAAGAGCGAGGCACTGGGCGACCTCTTTCTCCGTCTCGCCGACGAGCGGCTCGCGGAACTCGGCGTCGAGCCCGCGAGCCCCCGGAATGCCGGAGAGCGGGGAAGCCAGGTCTCGCTGCGGCACGCCGCGGGGTACCGGGTGATGCAGGCCCTGATCGCGCGCGGCGTCGTCGGGGACTTCCGGGACCCGGACCTCCTCCGGTTCGGCTTCGCCCCTCTCTACGTGCGGTACGTGGACATTTGGGACGCAGTGGATGCGCTCCGCGAGGTCCTGATCCGCGCGGAGTACCAGACCGCCCGGTTCGGGCAGCGGCAGCCGGTGACCTGACTGCGCCCGGCGCAACGCAACCCAACGCACCCTCGCGTATCGCCGGGAACACTAGAATGCCTCCCATGGGTGATCTTCGTGCGGGTGCCGGGACAACGGAGGGACCAGTGGCGGCGTTCCCCGTAGCCATCGTGGGGTACAGCCACCGCCTGCCCGGCGGACTCCGCACCGACGAGGATTTCTGGCGCCTGCTCTGCGAGCGCGAGATCGTGCAGGAGCCGATCACGGACCGCTACGGTCGGGGCTATCGGCCCATCGGTGAGTTCTCCGGCCCCGGCCGGTTCGCGAGCCCCTGGGAGGGGCTCATCCGCGACGACGGGGAGAAACTCTTCGACCGCAGTCTCTTCGGTCTGTCCCAGAACGAAACGCTGGTGATGGACCCGCAGATGAGGATGCTGCTGACCTGCGCCTGGGAGACCTTCGAGCGCGCGGGCTGGGACCTCCATTCGCTGCGCAACAGTGCGACCGGTGTCTTCATCGGCGCCCAGACCCCGCCGGTGGCGAACTGGCGGCCCCTGCGCGGCGCCACCCCGTTCGACGTAACCGGGCTCAGCCTGGCCATGCTGGCCAATCGCGTTTCCTATCACTTCAACCTCACGGGGCCGTCCACCACCTACTGCACGGCCTGTTCGGCGAGCCTGACCGCCCTCCACGCGGCGATGAACGCGCTCCGCTGCGGCGACTGCGACCAGGCCGTCGTCGGTTCCGTCAACTACCTCGGCACCAACCGGCTCAGCGTGTGTTTCAACGCGCTCGGCGTCATCAGTCCAGACGGCAAGTGCCACTCCTTCGACGCGGAAGCGAACGGCTACCTGCGGTCCGAGGGCGCGTTCGCCTATGCGATCAAGCCGCTGCCGGCGGCCGAGCGCGACGGGGACCGCATCTGCGCCGTGATCGAGGCCACCGCGGTGAACGCGGCGGGCGCCGCCGACGACAGCGTCGGCCTCGCCCAGGGCCGGTACATCACCGCGCCCACGCGGCACGCGCAGGTGCAGCTCATGGAGCAGGCCGCCGCCCGGGCGGGCCGCGGCCCCGAGGACTTCGACTACATCGAGGCCCACGCGACCGGCACCGTCGTGGGCGACCGGATCGAGGGAAACGCCATCGCGACGGCCTTCGGGGGTGTCCCCCGCGACGTTCCCCTGCGGATTTCGAGCGTCAAGAGCAACGTCGGCCACATGGAGGCCGCCGCGTTCCACTGCGCCCTGCTCAAGGTCCTGCTGATGCTGGAGCGCCGCGTCTTCGCGCCGACTTCGAGGAACTTCCTGGTTCCGAATCCGGAGATTGACTTCGAGAGCTGTCCCATGCAGGTGCAGACCGCCAGCGAACCGTTCCCCGAGCGCCCGGTGGTGATCGGGATCAACTCGTTCGGCTTCGGCGGCGCCAACGGCCACTGCGTGGTGCGGGAATACCGCCCGCCCCGGCCGTCCGTCCGCTCGGTGGCGCTGGCGCCGGAGGCCGGATTCATGATTCCGCTTTCGGCTCGTTCCCCTGCGGCCCTGGTCCAGAGCGCGGAGCGCCTGCGGGACACGCTGGGCGAGCGGGACGTGGACCTCTACACGCTGGCGGGCAATCTCGGCCGGCGGCGCACCCACTTCGCCACCCGCACGGCCTTCGCGGCGGACACTCGGGAGGACCTGATTGCGGCGCTGGATGCGTTCGTCCGGGACCCGGCGCCGGTGGCCAACGTGGAGGAAGGCGAGCGGCGCCTGGCGATGGTGTTCTCCGGTCAGGGCACGCAGTGGGCGGGATGCGGCCGCGAGCTCTACGACACCGAGCCCGTCTTCCGGCGCGCCGTGGACGGCATCGAGGCGCACTGGCGGGAGCACTCGGACATCTCGCTGCGCGACGCCGCCTTCTCCGCCCCGCAGGCGGCGCTCGACGAAGTCAGCCTGGCCCAGCCGGTCATCTTCATGATCCAGTGCGCGCTGGTCGAGTTGCTCAAGACCTGGGGCGTCTATCCGGACTGCGTGGTGGGGCACAGCTCCGGCGAGGTCGCCGCCGCAACCGCATCCGGGGTCCTGTCCCTCGCGGAAGCGACCCGGCTGGTGTACCACCGCGCCACCGAGCAGCAGCCGACGGCCGGATCGGGGCGCATGCTGGCCATCGGCCTCGACCGGCCGGGGGTGGAGGAACTGCTCCACTCGCTGGACGTCCGGTTCGGGGACGGCGGGGACGAGCGGCCGGCGCAGGTCGAGATCGCCTGCGAGAACTCGCCCGCCAACACCGTCGTCTGCGGAAAGGAGGCCGCCCTGCGGCCGGTCATGGCGGAGCTCGACCGCCGCCGGCTGCAGCATGCGCTGCTGCCCGGAAACATCGCGTTCCACTCCACCGCCATGGACCCGATCCGGGAGCGCGCGCTCCGAGCCCTGTCGTTCCTGGATGCGTGCGGGTCGGATCCCGACGCGCCGTTCGTCTCCTCGGTCACCGGCGCGGTCACGACGAAGCTGGACAGCGCCTACTGGTGGTCGAACATCCGCCAGCCGGTGCGGTTCGCGGCGGCGATGGAGACCGTCCAGCGCGAGTTCCGCCCCGCTGCGGTGCTGGAAATCGCCCCGCACTGCGCCCTGCAGCCGACCATCGCGCAATGCCTCGAGGGCTCCCCCCGGGAGCCGGCCTGCCTTCCCACCCTGATGCGCGACACCGACGTCCGCCTCGGCTTTCGGCGGACCCTGGGGTCCCTGTTCCGTATCGGCGTCGCGCTCGACTTCGAGTCGCAGTTTCCGCGGCCCGAACCCATCAGCCACCTGCTGCCCGGGCACCCGAGGGAAGAGGAGGCGGCGATGGACATCATGTGCGACAACGAGATGTTTGTCCGGCAGGGCGAGTACTCGCGCGGTCCGCTGGTGGGACACCGGGTTCCCGCGGAACATCCGCGCTTCGAGGCCCGGCTGTCGGACCAGGATTTCCCCTGGCTGACGGACCACCGGGTCCACCACGCGGCGATCATGCCGGCGGCCGGCTACATCGAGCTGGTCCTGGAGGCTCTCGGCGGCGCTTCCGTTCACTTCGAGGTACTGGAATTCCTGCAGCCCTGTCCCGTCCCCAAGACGCCGGTGCGGCTGCAGACGGCCCTGCATCCGATCGCTTCGCTACCGGACGCGTTCACCTTCACGATCTCTTCCCGGTCGTACGACGTGGATTCGCGGAGCGAACTGCATTGCCGCGGCAAGGTACGTCTGGTGGCCGAAGACCACCGCACGGGCGCGCCCGAACGCCTCGGCGAAATTGACCGGACGCACTTCAAGCCCTCGTTCCTCGCCGACGACAAGAACTTCTACGAGCGCCTGGAAGCCGTCCTCAGCGAGACCTTCCAGTACGGCCCGTACTTCCGGACCATCCAGCGCGTTCTGGTGGACAAGGTCTCGCGGGCCTATCTGTTCGACGTGGAGATGGACGGCGGCCTGTGGACGACGGGCCGCGAGGAGGGCTACGTCTCCTGTCCTCCGCTGTTCGACGGCGGTCTGCAGATATTCCTCTACCACCTGCTGACCGCCGCCGACCTCTTCGCCATCCCGCAGCGCGCGGAAGGCGTGACCTTCCTGCGGCCGCCGAGCGGTCCCCGCATCACCTGCCATGTCACTCCACCCCGCGACGACTGGATGGACGCGAACGAGCGGGGGCAGTACTCGGTGCGCCGCGGCGAGCGGTCCGGGGGAAGCATCAGCTTCTACGACGCCGAAACGGGCGACCTGGTCGCCCACATCGCCGATTACACCTATTTCACCTCCAATCCCCGCTGGAACGACCTGCCGAACAGCAAGCACCGGATCGTCTGGCAGCCGAAGTCGCTTCCCGCCGGTCCGGAGCTGGCCGGCCGCCTGCCCCCCGGCGAGATCGAGCCCGCCGCGTTGATCGCGGCGCTCGAGCGGCCGCCCGCGGGCGAGGGCCTCGCCGCTCACGTCGTCGAGCTGGCCGGCGACCGGGAGCCGGACCGCACCGCGCTCACTGGCTGCATCGACGTTCTGGCCGGCGTCCACAGCCGGAGCGAATACTGGCTGGTCACGGACAGCGAAGACGCGGCGCGCGCCTGCCACGACGCGTTCCACCAGCACGACGCCGCGCTCCGTTTCGCGAACATTGATCCGGCGGCGCGCCGGGAACCGGAGACCGGTCTGCTGCGCCGCGCGGCTGCCGAGATCGTCCTCCTGCACGGCGACGACGGGGCCCTGACGCCGGAGCGATGGGAGCTGGCCCGCCGATTGGCGGTGGCCGGCGGACTCGCCCTGGTCCGCCATGGGGAGGACAGCGCGGTCGAGCCCGGCGCCGGATGGACGATGTTGCGGGCGGGACGGCGTTCCACCCTGCTGCAGGCGCCGCCCGAGTACGCGGACGCGTCCGACGCCGGGGAACTTCCGGGCCCGCGATGGGTACTCGGTGAATCGGGAGGCTGGGCTCCCGACTGGGTGTCCCTGCTGGATCGGCCGGAATCGGTGTACCGGATCCCGGAGGCGGACTGGACCGGCGCCCGGCTGCATGCGATGCACGAGTGGCCGGAGGCGGTGGACCTGCAGGCGATCGACTTCTTTTGCGGCACGGACCCCGTGGACCCCACGGGCGAGAACCTGGCCGCCCGCTTCATCGCCTTCGTCCAGGCCCTGACGTCCCGGCGGATCGAGCACGGGGGCTCCCGGTGCCGCCTCACCGTGGTGACGCGGAGGGCCGCCCACGAGGTGGAGGATGCGCGGGGCGGCGTGCTCTGGGGCGCGGTCCGCAGCATGGCGTTCGAGGTCGGGGAAGAGGCCGGGATTGATTTCCGCCTCGTTGACCTGGGCGATTCCGGCGACCTGGAGACGCTCGCCTGGCTCGCCCGCTGCGACCTGCGCGAACGGGAACTGGCCGTGCGCGACGGGCGGCTGTGGGCGCCGCGGCTGGTCAGCATCCGCGAGCGGTATGCGTCCGTGCCACCCGGCGAGGCCTGTACCTACGGGCTGGTCCTCGACAATCCGGGACAGATCGCCGGCCTCCAGATGAAGACCCGCGAACTCCCGGCGCCGGGGCCCGAGGACGTGGAGATCGAGGTGGCCGCGGCGGCGCTCAACTTCCGCGACGTCATGGTGACGCTGGGCCTGCTGCCGGCGCTGGCGTACGAACGCTCGGCGCTCGGGGAGGGGATCGGCATGGAGGCCGGCGGGATCGTGCGTCGGGTCGGAGCCGACGTGCGGCAATACGGGGTCGGCGATGCGGTGGCCTTCATCGGGAGCGGCTCCATCGCCAACCGCGTGACGGTGCACCAGCACCTCGTCTTTCCCAAGCCGGGCCGTCTCACCATGGAGGAAGCCGCCTCGACGCTCTCGGTCTATGTGACCGCGTACTACTCGCTCATTCACCTGGCCCGTCTCGGGAAGGGGCAGCGGGTGCTGATCCACTCGGCGATGGGCGGGGTCGGGCAGGCCGCCATCGCTCTGGCCCGGCATGCGGGCGCGGAGATCTATGCCACCGCCGGCAGCGAGAGCAAGCGCGAACGATTGCTGGAGCTTGGGGTGCGCGCCGCTTTCGATTCCCACAGCTTCGAGTGGTACGACGGCCTGATGGCGGCAACCGGGGGGCGGGGCGTGGACGTGGTCCTGAATTCCCTCGCCGGGCACCACATCGAGCTCTGCCTCCAGGCCCTGCGGCCGGGCGGCTGGCACTGCGAGATCGGCAAGGTGGACATCTACGCGGACAACGAGCTCGGCCTGCGTATCTTCCGGAAGAACCTGCGCTTTGCGGCGATTGATGTTGACCGCCTGATGCTCGACGATCCCAAGTTGGCGCGCGAGCTTTCCCGGACCTGCCTCGACCTGGTGGGTCGCGGGGACCTGCCGCCGTTGCCCGTCACGGTGTTCCCCTACGCGGACTACGCCACGGCGCTGCGCCGGATGACCGCCGGGCAGCACCAGGGAAAACTGGTTCTGAGGGCGCCCGAGGTTTCCGGGGACCCCGGATTCCCGATCGCCGACGTGCGGCCCCTGTTCGATCCCGAGGCGACCTACCTGGTGACCGGCGGGCTCGGCGGCTTCGGACTGCGGCTCCTGCCGTATCTGGTGGCCTCGGGGGCGCGCCATCTCACCCTGATGGACCGGGATCCGGAGCGCCGCCGGAACGCTGACTGGATCCGCCGGTCGAGCGCCCTGGCCTACCTGGACGCCCCGGTCGAGTTCGACATCGTCACCGGCGATGTCGCGGCGGAGGCGGATGTCCGGCGCTGCGTAGCGCAACTGAAGCGGCCGCTGAAGGGCGTTTTCCACCTGGCCGGCGTCCTCGACGACCGCCTGCTCGACGACCTGTCCGCGGAATCGGTGGCGCGTGTCTTCGCGCCCAAGGCCCGGGGCGCCCTCCATCTGCACGAGGCCACCCTCGATCACCCCCTTGACGCGTTCGTGCTGTTCTCGTCCACCGCCGCGGTGCTGGGCAACCCCGGACAGATCAACTACAGCGCCGCCAACGCCTACCTCGACGGCCTCGCCGCCAGCCGCCGCCGGCAAGGGTTGCCGGGTCTGTCCTGTAACCTGGCCGCCGTCGCGGATGCCGGCATGGCCGCCCGCAGCCTCCCGGTCCTGCGCATGATGCGGGCCGCGGGCCTGCCCCCGGTCAGCAGCGACTTCGCCATCGCCAACCTGGACTATGCGCTCCGCGCGATGCCCCACGCGGACCACCTGATCACCGCCCTGTTCGAACGTCCTTCCTGGACCGTGGATCTGCCGGACTACCTGCGCATCGGACGGCTGCTGCGCAACCGGGACGCCTTCGAGGCCGGCGCCGCAGGGGAACTGACAGTGGAGACCGTGGTTCAGGCGATCGCCGCCAAGGTCGCCGAACTCTGCGGTCACGACGAGTGCGGCGCCGAGGAGCCGCTTTCGAGTTTCGGCCTCACGTCCATCTCCGTCGCCGAACTCGGCACCTTCATCCAGACGGAGTTCAACTACCGGGTGAGCGCGCTGGAACTGATGACGACCGCATCCGCCCTCTCGCTGGCGCAGGGCATCGTCCATGGCCCGGATGAGGTCGCGGAGGACTCCGGGGACATGGGCGACGCCCCGGTCGAGAAGGTGTCCCCCGCGGTCCGGCCGCGCGCCGCCCGCGCCCCGTCGGTTTTCGCGAACCCGCCGGAGAGCCATTTCCCGCACGGCCAGGATGCCAGCCCGACCGTTTCCGCGATTCAGCGGGCCTGAACATGACCAAGGCACTGCTGGTCTATCCCGCACAACCGCCGACCTACTGGGGCGCGAACTACGCCCTGGAGATGGTGGGCATCAAGTCGGCCTTCCCGCCCTTGGGCCTGCTCACCATCGCCGCCATGTTTCCGCCGGAGTACGAGTTGCGGGTCATTGACATGAACGTGGCGCCGCTCACGGACTCCGATCTGGAGTGGGCCGACCTGGTCTTCACCTCCACCATGATCGTCCAGCGGGTTTCCCTGCAGGCGGTCATCGAACGCTGCAACCGCGCCGGCGTCCCCGTGATCGCCGGGGGCCCGCACCCCACCACGTTCCACGACGAGATCCCGGGCGTGGACCACTTCGTGCTGGACGAAGCGGAGGAGACCTTCCCCGGATTCCTGCGCGACCTCGAGAACGGGATCGCCCGGGCGATCTACCGGGAGCCGAGGAAGCCCGACGTCACCCGGACGCCCGTGCCCCGCTTCGACCTGATCAACCCGGACAACTACTACTCGATGGGTCTCCAGTTCTCCCGGGGCTGTCCGTTCAACTGCGAGTTCTGCGACATCACCAAGCTCTACGGCCGGGTGCCGCGGACCAAGTCGCCAGCGCAGATGGTGACCGAGTTCGAGGCGCTCTACCGGTTGGGCTGGCGGGGGCCCCTGTTCCTGGTGGACGACAACTTCATCGGCAACAAGCGGGAGGCGATGGAGCTGCTGCCGGTCCTCGCCGAGTGGCAGAAGGCCCACGGATACCCGTTTTCCCTTTCGACGGAAGCGAGCGTCAACCTGGCCCACCTGGACGAGTTGATGGACGCCATGGTCGCGTCCGGTTTCGACACCGTGTTCCTCGGCATCGAGACGCCCAACCCCAAGGCGCTGATCAAGACCAAGAAACAGCAGAACACCTCGAGGAGCGACGAGAACTTCCTGTTCAACGCGGTGCGCACGATCCAGCGGAAGGGCATCCAGGTCCAGGGCGGATTCATTCTGGGACTTGACAGCGACGACGACACGGTGTTCGACGCGCAGATCGAGTTCATCCAGCAGGCGGGAATCCCGGTCGCGCCGATCTACCTGTTGACCGCGCTCCGCGGCACGGACATGTACCAGCGGCTGGATTCGGAGAACCGGCTGCTGGAAACGGCGATCGGCACCAATGCGATGACGCTCAACTTCCAGCCCGAGCTGGACCCCGAGCTGCTGCTCGACGGGTATCGGCGGGTCACGGCCACCCTCTACGACGCCACCCTCGAGAACTACTTCGAGCGGTGTCTGACCCTGTTCGAGCACCTCGAACCGGTCCCGCACCTGAGGAAGCCGATGGGAGAGAACGCCATCGTCGTCGCGGCCATGCGCGTGCGCCGGCAACTATCGCCGGAACAGATTCCCGCGTTTTCGAGGTTCATCGCCAGGGTCTCCCGCGATTTCCCGCGCCTGCTGCCCCTGGCGGTGCGGCTGGCCGGGCTCGGCTACCACTTCGAACGGATCACCCGCCAGCAGATCCTGATCCATGACTTCAAGCTGTTTCTGGAGGCCGAGGCGGACCGGTTCCGGGAGGTGGTTGCGCCCCGCGCCGGGCGCTCGAACGACGTCCGCGGCCGCCGACAGGCCGTGTTCG
The DNA here is from genome assembly GCA_963555995.3 of Vicinamibacteria bacterium. Classification (GTDB taxonomy): domain Bacteria; phylum Acidobacteriota; class Vicinamibacteria; order Marinacidobacterales; family Marinacidobacteraceae; genus Marinacidobacterium. The sequence goes on from OY821641.1 coordinate 1,363,147, forward strand.
CGCAGGCCGAGAAGCGCTACCGGGAGATCCCCGGCGATCTTCGCTACGACGAAGACGGCGTTGATTTCGCCCTCGAAGCCTTCCGGTCCTCGGTGAACGCCCAGGCGGAGCGGTTCCTCCATCCGGGAAGCGCCTGAATGGCGCGTACGGCTTGGAACGCCGGTCTCCAGACCGGCACGCGCGGTGCTCCGCACCGCGCACGGCGCAACTCTGACCCGCGCGGTGGCGCTCTTCTCCGTTTGCTTCTCAACGGACTGGACGTTCCCCCGACCGAATCCCGCAACTGTGCCTGACGACTCGACATCCGCGGCCCTGCGGGCAGCTGTGCCGGCCGGGAGACCGGCGTTCCAAGCCGGTGCGCCATCGCGCGCACCGGCGGACCGTGAGGACTTCGGTGCTCACGACACTTCCACGAGAGGCTGCTGAGACCGTCATGGCTGTTCCGGTGGCCGTGGACGACGCCATCGCACCGCTCGCCGGAAACCTGCCGGCGCACTGCCAGGCCGACGTCGAGACGCTGCGCCGGTTCGTTCATGCGACCGTCAGTGCGGAGTCGCCAGCTCCGGCAGTTTCTCCGAACGAGTTTCGGGACGTCCTGCTGACCGGGGCCACCGGTTTCATCGGCCGTTTCTTCCTGGCCGAGCTCCTGCGGCAGCGGACCGGGTTGCGGGTCCACTGCGTCGTCCGCTGCGACACCGCCGCCCACGGACGCGAGCGCGTTCGCGCCGCCCTCGAGCAGGCGGAAATCTGGGACGACTCCTTCGAACCTCGCATCGAGGTGGTCGCGGGCGACATCGGCCGGCCCCGGTTCGGCCTTTCCGACGGGCAGTTCGACGTTCTCGGCCGGCGGATGGATGCGGTCTATCACCTGGCGGCCGACATCCATCTCCAGTCTTCCTATCTCGCGATCCGCAAGATCAACACGTTCGGGGTGCGGAACGTGCTCGAACTATGCCTGCGCCAGCGCTTCAAGCATCTGTTCTACGCGTCCACCATGGGCGTGTTCCCGCAGTACTTCGGTTTTTTCGCGAACGAGTTCCGGGACGACGCGATCGGTCACCAGATGCAGCCGGACCTCGCGAAGATGAAGAAGACGTTTCCGCTGGGCCTGCTCGGCTATCCGTGGAGCAAATTGACCTCGGAACAGGCGCTCCTGTTTGCGCAGCGCGCCGGCATGCCGCTCGGGATCCTCCGGCTTCCGCAGACCAACCTGTCCAGCACGGGATACAGCCCGCCAGGCGATCCTGCCGTTCGGTTGTTCGCGGCCGCGATCCAGTGCGAAGTCCTGCCCGAGGGATTCACGTTTCGATCCAGCAACGAGGCGGTGGACACGCTGAGCCGGGTCGCGGTCGCCATCTCCCTGAACCCGGACCGCCGGTTCACGATCTACCACTGCTGCAACCCACACCTGGATCCGTACGACCTCGAACCCGCCGATTTCGGGTTCTACTGGCCCACCGTGCCCTACGAGTCGTTCAAGCGGGCCTGCCAGGCGCGTGGCGAAGACTCACCGCTTCACGGTCACTGGGCCGTGCTCGATCACTTCGCCAAGTACTGGTTCAGCAGGAACAAGCCGCAGCAACGGCTGCCGGTTTGCGACCGCGCCATTCGCGAAGACTGCCCCTTCCCGATCGAGTGGATGGGGACGTTGGGCAAGCTCAAGCGTTCCCACGCCTGGGTTGGGCGTCATCGTCAGGAGTGGCCGCACGCCGTCCCGCAAAGCCGCCTCGACTTCGACAGCCTCGTGGGCCAGGCCAAACGTTTTGCCGCGGAGTTGGACGTCCCCTTCGAGTCGGCCTGTCCCGGCTGGACACGCGAGGCCCTGAAGCGGCTGGTCCGGTCGCTGAGGGCGCCCGAGGCGAAGCTCCGCGAGGACAGGCTCGGCGATGTCGTGTTTGAGTTGAGCCGTTTTCTCCGCCGGCACGCCGAGCTCGCGCGGGAACGGCAACGCCACCCGGAGATCGTGGGGGAGCGGATCGCCAGGCCGGTGTTCATCGTTGGAATGAACCGAAGCGGCACTACCTTTCTGCACCGCCTGATCGCGCGCGATCCGCGGTTCTGGGCGCTCCGGCTCTACGAACTCGTTGAGCCCGTCCTGCCGGCGGACGAGTATGCCGCCGTGGCGGGTACGCCGGACGACCCCCGGCGCGCCCGAATCGCGGAAGCGTCCCACTCCTTCGACATCTTCAAGGTGATGGAGGGTGTTCATCCCTTCGACATTGATGCGCCGGAAGAGGATTTCCCGATTTTCAAGAAGGCTTTTGTTTCCTGGAGCTTTACCGCGCAATTCAGGGTCCCGGACTACGCTCGCTGGCTCGCCGCGAACGGTTCCGGCGACGCCTATGCCTTTCATCGGCGCACGGTGCAGTACTACGCCTGGCAACGTCGTCAGGTTGGCCCCGGGCGTGTGGGGCAGTGGTTGTTCAAGATGCCCTTCCACCTGATGGAACTGGAAACCCTGCTCGAGACCTATCCCGACGCCTTCTTCATCCAGACCCATCGAGGGCCCACTCAGGTGATGGGGTCCTGGAACAGCCTGGTGGAACGGGCGCGCTCCGTTGCGATGAAACCGCTTCCCCGAGACGACCTCGGAGCCGAACAGCTGGCCTTCATGAGCGGAATGTTGAACGGGGCGGCGCGATTCCGTTCGGCCCATCCGGAACTCGAGCACCGCTGGGCCGACGTGGCCTATGCCGATCTGATCCGCGACCCCATCGCGGTCGTCGGTGACCTCTATCGCCGGTTCGACTGGCCGCTACCGCAGACGGTGGTCGCCGCAATGAACGCGTGGCTGTCAGGGCAGGCGGAACGGCGGCGCCGCGAGGTCCGGCACCGCTACCGCCTGGAGGACTACGGCCTCACGCCGAACGCGGTTGACGCCGCCTTCGCACCGTATCGGGAGTTCGCCGAGGCGCTGGAGATGCACGCCGCTCTTCCCGCGAAGGGCTGATTTCCGGGACCAGTTCCTGTGGGACGCCGCGGATCGTGAGCAACCCGGCCAGCGAGATCGCGAACAGGAGGAGGTTCGCCGCGACCCGGTTCCTGACGAACCAGGCGATCGCTCCGCCCGACGGAGGCCCGCCGGATCGTCCGCGCCGCCTTCCCCACCGGCGCGGTCATCTTCTCGCTCCTCATCCGGCGACCCGACCGCGGCCTCGGTGGCCGCTGCCGGTTCCGGCAGGCCGTTCCGGCGGAGCGCCGGGACTATTCGAGAGAGTCCAGCACGCGCTGGACGCAGCGTTCCGCCGACTCGGCCCCGGCGTCGAGACGGAGGTCCGGCGCCTCGGGCGGCTCGTAGGGGCTGCCGATCCCGGTGAAGTTCTTCACCTCGCCGCGCCGCGCCCGGGCGTAGAGGCCCTTCGGGTCCCGGGCCTCGCAGGTGTCGAGCGGAGCGTCCACGAAGATCTCGTGGAAATCGCCGGGTTCGAAGCGGCCGCGCGCGAACTCGCGCTCCGCGCGATAGGGACTGATGAAGGCCACGATCACGATCAGTCCGGCGTCCACCATGAGGCGGGCGACCTCGGCTACGCGGCGGATGTTCTCGGCGCGGTCGGCCTCGGTGAACCCGAGGTCCCGGTTCAGGCCGTGGCGGACGTTGTCCCCGTCCAGGACAAACGTGTGGCGGCCCTCGGCGGCGAGCCGCTTTTCGAGCAGGTTGGCGATCGTGGACTTCCCCGACCCGGACAGTCCGGTCAGCCACAGGCAGCGCGGGCGCTGCGCCTTGGCGCGGGCGCGGAGTTCCGGGGTGACCTCGAACTCCTGCCAGCGGAGGTTGGCGGCCCGCATCAGCGGGAAGCGGATCATCCCGGCGCCCACCGTGGCTCCGGTCCGCCGTTCCAGCAGGATGAAACCGCCGAGGATGCGGTTCTCGTCATGACGGGCGAAGGGCAGGGATTGGTCGGTCGCCAGGTTGACGCAACCGATGTCGTTCAGCCCGAAAGTGGGCGCCGGACGGGTCCGTCCGTCCACCACGTCCAGCCGGTGCTTGATCCGGGTGACCGTGACACCGGTTTCCCGGGTGTGGAGCTTCAGCAGGTAGGGACGGCCGACGACCAGCGGTTCGTCGCCCATCCAGAGGAGATGCGTCTGGAACTGGTCCGCCACCTCGACGGGATCATCCGCCGCCGCGATCACGTCGCCGCGGCTCACGTCGCGCTCGTCCTTCAGCACCAGGGTGACCGAATCGCCGCGCCCGGCCCGTTTGCGTTCCCCTTTCCAGACGACGATCCGCTCGATTTCGGTTTCCGTGCCCGCGGGGAAGATCCGCACCCGGTCGCCGGTCGAGACCGCGCCCGACGCGATCCTGCCGCAGTAGCCGCGAAAGTCGGAACTCGGCCGGTTCACGTACTGGACCGGCATCCGGAAGGACTCGTTCGCGCCGGGAGGCGCGACTTCCACCGTTTCCAGGTGATCGAGGAGCGTCGGCCCGGAATACCAGGCAGTCTTCCTTCCCGCCTTCGTCACGTTTTCGCCGGTGAGCGCCGACAGCGGAATCGCCTGCGTGGCGGTGATTCCGGTGCTTTGCGCCACTGCCCGGTAGGCGTCGGTGACGGCCTCGAAACGGGCCGGGTCCCAGCCGACGCGGTCCATCTTGTTCACCGCGAGGACCACGTGACGGATGCCGAACATTCCCGCGATCCGGCTGTGCCGGGCGGTCTGGGGAAGCACGCCCTTCTCCGCGTCCACGAGGACGACGGCGACGTCAGCCACGGAGGCGCCGGTCGCCATGTTGCGGGTGTACTGCTCGTGGCCGGGCGCGTCCGCCACGAAGAACGCCCGGCTGGGCGTCTCGAAGCGGCGGTAGGCGACGTCGATGGTGATGCCCTGTTCCCTTTCGGCCATCAACCCGTCCATGAGGAGCGCGAGGTCGGTGGCGTCGCCCTGGGTCCCGTAGCGGCGTGACGCTTCCTCGGCGGCCCGGAACTGGTCCTCGAAAACCGCCCCGCATTCGTGGAGCAGCCGGCCGATAAGGGTGCTCTTGCCGTCGTCCACACTCCCGCACAGGACGAGCCGGAGGGGAGGGAGCATCAGAAATATCCCTCGCGTTTCTTGCGTTCCATGGACGCCTCGCCGTCGTGGTCGATCAGCCGGCCGTGGCGTTCCGAGCGGTTTGCCGCCAGCGTCTCAGCGAGGATCGCCTCCACGGTGTCGGCCTCGCTCTCGATCCCCGCGGTCAACGGATAGCAGCCCAACGTGCGGAACCGGACGCGGCGCATCTGCGGCGCTTCCCCCGGACGGAGGCGCAGACGCTCGTCGTCCACGAGGATCAAGCCTCCCTCGCGTTCCACGACGGGACGCTGTCTCGCGTAGTAGAGCGGGACGACGGGGATGTGCTCGGCGGCGACGTAGCGCCAGACGTCGGCCTCCGTCCAGTTGGAGAGCGGCGAGACGCGCAGCGACTCTCCCGGCCGCAGCCGCGTGTTGTAAAGGTTCCAGATCTCCGGACGCTGCGTCCTCGGTTCCCACTGGTGGGCGGAGTTCCGTAGCGAGAAGACGCGCTCCTTGGCGCGGGAACGCTCCTCGTCCCGGCGAACGCCGCCGAAGATGACGTCGTAGCGGCCGGCGTCGAGCGCCTGCCGGAGCGCCTGGGTCTTCATCACGTCCGTGTAGTGGGCGGATCCGTGATCGAAGGGGTTGATCCCGGCGTGGAGTCCTTCCTCGTTGATGTGGACGCTCAGGTCGAGCCCCAATTCCGAGGCCATCCGGTCCCGGAAGGCGATCATCTCCCGGAACTTCCAGGTCGTGTCGATGTGGAGGAGGGGGAAGGGAACCGGCGCCGGCCAGAACGCCTTGTGCGCGAGATGAAGCAGGGCCGACGAGTCCTTGCCGATGGAATACAGCATCACCGGCCGCTCGGCGGTCGCCACCCCCTCGCGGAGGATCTCGATGGCCTCGGCTTCAAGCGTTCCGAGGATCGGACCGCAGTCCGACCGGGTGCCGCCGGCCGTCACGCTGCGGCCTGCGGTCAGCAGTCGGCGCCGCAGTGAGCGGCGACGAGGCGGTCGAGGATCCCCCGGTAGTCGTCCCACGGCGTGGCGACCTGAGGCACGGTCTTGTGCGCGACGACCATGTCGAGCGACGGGATGACGGTGATGTACTGGCCCCAGGCGCCGCGTCCGGTGTAGGCGCCGCGGAACGCCTCCGGCACCGCCGGTCCGTCCCACACCCACCACATGGTCCCGTAGCCGAACTCGCCTCCCCGCCGGCTCTCCGGGTTCATCTCCTCCGATGGCGTGACCAGGCCCGAGATCCGCCCGGCCCATCCCTCCGGCAGCACGCGCTCCTCCCTCCAGACGCCGCCCCGCAGCATCAGGTAGCCGATCCGGGCCATGTCGCGGGTGGAGAGGTTCATGTGGTAGGCGAGGTTGCGCGACCGGGTCGCGTCTCCCGACTTGCGGTGGATCCACCGGTGCCAGTCCTCGAATCCGAGCGGGAGTGCGAGGTCGGTTCCGAGCGCGTCGTAGATGTTGCGCTCGGTGAGTTGTTCGAAGACCGCGCCCGCCGCGTTGAAGTCCCAGTTGCTGTACAGGTAGTAGGCGCCGGGCTCCTGCGAGCCGCGGGGCGGGGCGTCCGCGAGGTTGTCCCCGGAGTTCGAGGCCGGGTGATAGACCCCGGAGCGCGCGGTCACGAGATCGAGCACCCGCGCCTGCTTCTCGATCGGCAGGAGACCCTGGACATCGTCCATGCCCAGATCATCGAGGGTGCGTTCGAGATCGATCGTCCCGTCCGCCACGTAGCGGCCGTAGAGCATGGCGAGGATGCTCTTCCGGACCGAGGCGAGATAGCTGATCTCGTCCACGGGCCCGTGTTCGAAAACGACGCGCCCCCCGACGACGGCCATCACCGCGGTGGTGTTGATCCCGTCCACGTACGGGTGGATCGCGTCCAGCGCGGCGGCCGAGAATCCGGCCGCGGCGGGGTCCGCGACCCGTTCCCACGACGCGCCCGGATAGACGGCCTCCGGCGCGGTTTCGACCGCCGGCGGCGAGCAGCCGATCCCCGCGGCGAGGGCGAAGAACAGCGCGGGCAGCAGCGCGACGAGTACTCGTGCAACAGGGCCGGTTGCGGGTCTGCGGTTCATCATGGTCACCTCTCCGGCGATCCCCGGGGACGAACTCCGGGAGCGCCGGTCTTCAGACCGGCATCGCTCCCCAACGGGGAGCGAGACGCCCGTCGCCGATTCGCCGTATGGCGGAACGATACGCCGAATGGCGCAGCGCCACCCGGACTGGCCCCGCGTCATGCGGCAATGGAACACCGGGAGTTTCGCCCGCTGCGCGGGCGATGCCGGTCTGAAGACCGGCGCTCCCGGCCGGCGGTGCGCTAACTACCGGGAACATGACGCCCCGACATCAGCCGGCCGTCTCCCGTAAACTCGCCGGTTGGCGCGCCGACCGGTCGGCGCCACAGCAGCGGAGGTGTCCCGATGCGGGTTCGCAATTTGAAAGGTTTGGTCGGGGCCGTCGCCGCGACCCTGTCGCTCGTCGTTTCCGCGGCGGCGCTCGCGCAGGAGGGGATGCGCCCGCTCGCGCTCGCCGACTACCTCTCGTGGGAGACGGTGCAGAGCCCCCGGATCGCTCCCGACGGTGAGAACGTCGTTTACGAACGCAGCTTCGTGGACGCCATGAAGGACCGTCTGAAGACCGAACTCTGGCTCATCGGCGCCGACGGTTCGAAGAACCGCTTCCTCACCGACGGCGGGAGTCCGCGCTGGTCGCCGGACGGCACCCGGGTCGCCTTCCTGCGGGACGGCCAGATCTTCGTGCGCTGGATGGACGCCGAGGGCGCCGAGAGCCAGGTGACCCGGCTCGAGAGTCCTCCGTCCCAGATCGTCTGGGCCCCCGATAGCGGCTCCATCGCGTTCCGGGCGGTGGTGGACCCGGGACCCGATCCGGCGTGGGCGATTGATATGCCGAAGGCGCCCGAAGGCGCCGAGTGGACGGGGCCGCCGCGGATCGTCACCCGGTTGAACTACCGGCGCGACGGACTGGGGTACCACCCGCGGGGCTTCCGGCACATCTTCGTGGTGAGCGCCGACGGGGGCACCCCGCGGCAGCTCACGAGCGGCGACTACCACCACGACGGGCCGCGTTTCGTCGGTGACGGGTCGGGGATTGTCTTCACGTCCCTCCGGACCCCGGACGCCGAACACGCCTGGCGCGAATCGGAGATCTACCGGGTCGAGGTGGCCACGGGCCGGATCACCACCCTGACGAGCCGCACCGGTCCGGACTCGGGTCCGGCGCCCTCGCCGGACGGCAGCATGATCGCCTACACCGGGATGGACCACACGACGGACACCTACCGCGAGGAGGGCCTCTACGTCATGGACGCCGACGGGGGGAACCCGCGCGTGATCGCCACCGAGATGGGCCGCCGTCCGGGGATCGTGGGGTGGACGGCCGACGGGAGCGGCGTCTATTTCAACGCGCAGCTCCGGGGGACGAACAACCTCTACCTGGCGCCGCTCGACGGAGAGGTCCGTCCGGTGAGTTCCGGAAACCACATGCTCTCGGTGTCCACGGTGAGCGGCGACGGTACCGCGGTGGGCGTGGTCAGCGCGTACCACACCCCCGGGAACCTGGTCGCCTTCGACGTGGATTCGCCGGACACGGTGGCGACCCTGCACGTGACGAACGCGTCCATACTCGCCGAGGTCACCCTCGGGGAGGTCGAGGAGATCTGGTACGAGTCGCCGGACGGCCTCGACATCCAGGGCTGGATCGTGAAGCCGCCCGACTTCGATCCGTCGCGCAAGTACCCGCTGATCCTCCGGATCCACGGCGGACCCCACGCTATGTACAACAGCGGGTTCGACTTCAAGAACCAGGACCACGCGGCGAACGGCTACGTGCTCCTCTACACGAACCCGCGCGGCAGCAGCGGCTACGGCAGTTCCTTCGGCAACGAGATCAAGAACGCCTACCCCGGGAAGGATCTCGACGACCTGATGGCGGGCGTGGACGAGGTCATCGCGCGCGGCTACATTGATGAACGGAACCTGTTCGTCTACGGGGGCAGCGGGGGCGGCGTCCTCACCTCCTGGATCGTGGGGAACACCGACCGCTTCACCGCCGCGGTCTCGAAGGCGCCGGTGACGAACTGGTTCAGCTTCGTGGGCACGACGGACGGCGCGAGCTGGTACCGCAACTTCGAGAAGCTGCCCTGGGATGACCCGGAGGAGCACCTCCGCCGCTCGACGCTGATGTACGTCGGCAACGTCACCACGCCGACGATGCTGATGACCGGGGAGAAGGACCTCCGCACCCCGATGGAGCAGACCGAGCAGTACTACAAGGCGCTCAAGATGCGGAAGATCCCGACGGCCATGGTGCGCCTGACCGACAGTTGGCACAGCCGCAGCCGCCCCCCGACGAACTTCATGCGGGTGCAGCTTCTGCTCCGCAACTGGTTCGAGCGCTTCGCGGTCACGGACGAGCTGACCACCGACAACCAGCCGAACTAGCCGAAGGGTGCCGGGCAAAGGGACCGCCGGTCTTCAGACCGGCACGCGCGGCGCTCCGCGCCGCGCACGTCGCAACGCTACCCATGCCCGCATGTCGCGCACCGGCTTGGAACGCCGGCTTCAGCCGGCACAGCGAGCCGAAGGCTCGCGGAGGTCGCGCCGCGGTGCGCGGTGATGGACGGAGAGCCGGACGCCGTCGGGCGCGCCAGCGTCGTGCAGTCCGCTGCGCTCCGCGCAGCGGGTGCCGGCTGAAGCCGGCGTTCCAAACGGTCCCCGCCACCCGGGGCCTCAGCGTCCCGGGCCCGCACTGTCACGCCCGGCGGGGTGTGTAGGCGGATCGAACATGACGGTGTCTTTCCGGCGGGTGCTCCAGTGCCCGTCGTCTGGTCGTCGTATCGCCCAAGTGCGTTCGACCATCCCTCACCGTTGCCTCCCCGCGCCGGGAGCCGCACAATCCCCTCCATGAAACGAATTCCCTTTTCCGTCTCTCTCTGCCTGCTGGCGGCCCTGGCCGTCGCCGCCAGCGCCGCCGCCCGGCCGCAGAAACCCGTCCTGCACGGGAAGCACTGGATGGCGATCACCGGCAAGCCGCTGGGCGCGACCGCCGGCGCCATGATCTTCAACCAGGGTGGCAACGCCGTGGACGCCGCCTGCGCCATGCTGGGCGCCACCGCGACCATGTTCGACGCCCTGAGCTGGGGCGGCGAGACCCAGGCGCTGATCTGGCATCCCGAGCAGAAGAAGGTGATCGGGATCAACGCCCTCGGCGTCGCGCCCACCGGCGCCACGCCGGCCTACTTCAGGGAGCAGGGGATGGACTACCCGCCCAGCGTCGGCCCGCTCGCCGCGGTGACTCCCGGGACTCCGGGCGGCCTCCTGACGATGCTCGCCGAGTACGGCACGATGTCCCTCGCGCAGGTGCTCGCGCCGTCCATCCAGATGGCCGACGGCTATCCCATCGAGGCCTCCGCGGCCCGCGGGATCCAGCGGGGCGCCGACCGGATCGCCGAGTGGCCGTATTCGCGCCGGACCCTGCTCCCGCACCGCGACGAACGCTCGGCGTCCTCGGGACCGCAGGACGAGACGGGGAACTACTGGGACCGCGAGGACTCCTCGACGCGCGCGTTCAGCGCCGGCGGCCCGCGCCCGGGCGAGGTCTTCCGGCAGCCCGAACTCGCCGACACCCTCAGCAAACTGGTGGACGCCGAGGCCGAGGCGCTCGCCGCCGGCAAGAGCCGGAAGGAGGCGATCTACGCCGCCTACGACCGCTTCTACAAGGGCGACATCGCCGAGGAGCTCGCCCGCGGCACCCAGGAGCAGGGCGGCCTCATCACCACCGAGGACCTCGCGAACTGGAAGGTCCACATCGAAGAGCCCGTTTCCACCAACTACAAGGGCATCGAGGTCTACAAGCTGACCCACTGGGTGCAGGGGCCGGTGCTGCTCCAGGCGCTGAACATCCTGGAGCCCTTCGACCTGAAGGGGATGGGCTACAACAGCTCCCGCTACATCCACACCCTCTACCAGGCGATCAGCCTGTCGTTCGCCGACCGGGACTTCTACTACGGCGATCCCTATTTCCCGCCCGAGGAGCCGATCCGGGGCCTGCTCTCGAAGGACTACGCCCGGCACCGCGCCGAACGCATCCTGGAAGACCGGAACGACCCGACGATTGGTCCCGGAGACCCGTATCCGTTCCAGGGCGGGGAGAACCCGTTTGCCGAGTACCTGGACCAGTTCTCGGGAACCTCGGGGACACCCACCACCGAGGAAGAACGCGAGGAGTTCCTCGAGGGGTTCCTCGCCGGCACCACCTCGATCCAGGCCGCGGACGCCGAGGGCTGGGTGGTTTCGGTGACGCCGAGCGGCGGCTGGCTGCCGGCGGTGCTCGCCGGTGAGACCGGAATCGGGCTCAGCCAGCGGATGCAGAGCTTCGTGCTCGATGCGGCGATGAACCCGTACAACGTGCTGGAGCCCGGGAAGCGGCCGCGGGCCACCCTGACGCCGAGCCTCGCGCTCCGGGACGGGGAACCGTTCCTGTCGTTCGCGGTCCAGGGCGGCGACGGCCAGGACCAGAACCTGTTGCAGTTCTTCCTGAACGTGGTCGAGTTCGGCATGAACGTGCAGGAGGCCGCCGAGGCCGCCAATTTCAACAGCTACCAGCTCCGCAGTTCCTTCGGCGCCCACGAGTCGGAGCCGGGTTCGATGCTGCTGAACGACAGGGTCCCCGATTGGATCCGCGAGGAGCTGATCGGGATGGGCTATTCGCTCCGGTTCGCGCCGCGGACCTCGGGGCCCATCAACGCCATCTGGTTCGACCGCGAGCACGGCACCTTCTGGGGCGGCTCGAGCCACCATGGCGACGACTACGGAGTGGCATGGTGATGACTGATCGAGCCTTTTCACGCCGCGCGGCGGCGCTCTTCGCCGCCTTCCTGATCGTTCCGGCGATCGCGTTCGCCCAGGCCGGGAGCGAGGAGGGGGCGCCCGCTTCGCTCACCGTCTCGCCCGAGGAGATCACCCTCACCGCCGGAGAAACCGCGCAGATCAAGGCGACCGTGCTGGACGAGGACGGCAACGAGATGGAGGCGGAGTTCCTCTACCTGCCGCTCTACGGCCAGTTCTGGAACCTCGAGATGCGCACCTGGGGGTTCAACATCTTCAAGGTGTCGCGGGAGGGGGAGGTATCAACCCGGCGGCCCGGCGAGTACTCCGTCATGGTGCGGGTCGTGGGCTCCGGCCCGGATCCGTCGGCGCGGAATTCGGACGCCGAGGGGTACCTGGAGCAGCGGATCCCGCTGACCATCCTGCCGCGTCCCGTTGCCACGCTGAACGTCACCGCCGAAGGGCCCCTGTATGCCGGCACCGAGGTGGCGGTGCGCGCGGAGCCCGTGGATGACACGGGGACGCTCGTGGAAGGGCTGGACGTCACCTGGGCGTCCTCCGACGACGGGGTCGCCATGCCGATCGCGCGCCCGCCCACGATCGAGCGGACCCGAACCCGGGGGATGCTCGCGCTGGGTGCGGCGGGACCGGTGACCGTCACCGCGACGGCCGCGGCCGCCACCGCCGAAATGGCGCTCCAGGTGGCTCCGAACCCGGTTGCGAACCTGAAGTTGATCCCGGACCGGAGCACGGCCCGGACCGGAGACGTGACCCACCTGAACGTGACCATGACCGACGCGTCTGGCGAGACGCTCGAAGACGTCCCCGTCGGCTTCAGCGTTTCGGCGATGACCGACGCGATGGGCATGGGCGGTCCCTCCTCGGGGCTCATCACCCAGGACGGCCGCTTTGTCGCCGATCTGCCGGGCGTCTATACGGTGGTGGCCCGCACCGGGCAGGTGTCCGCCTCGACCGTGATCCGGGTCGCCGAGCGCGGCGTCCGCCGGCCCATCGAGCTGGTCGGCCACGGCCGGGTGAAGGACCGGGCGACCTCGGATCTCTGGGTCTGGGAGGCCCCGAACGGCCGCGACTACGCGATGACCGGCACTCACAGCGCTGCCGGCCACGCCTACATCTGGGACGTGACCGATCCCGAGAACCTCGACATCGTGGACGTGGTGCGGGTGGACGCCCGCACCGTGAACGACGTCAAGATCTCGGAGGACGGCGCGACCGCGGTCATCTCCCGCGAAGGGGCGTCCAACCGGCGGAACGGGCTGGTGATCCTCGACGTCTCCGACCCCTCGACCGGAGTCCGAAAGCTCGCCGAGTACGACGACCAGCTCACCGGCGGGGTCCACAACACCTTCATTCACGCCGGACACGTCTACGCGCTGTCGGGCGGCCGGCGCTTCGACATCGTCAACATCGAAGATCCCTCGGTGCCCCACCGGGTGGGCAGCTTCGCGCTCGACAACCCGGCGCGCTCGATCCACGACGTGTGGGTGGTGGACGGCATCGCCTATTCGGCGAACTGGAGCGACGGGGTGGCGGTGATTGATGTGGGCGGCGCGGGCAAGGGCGGGACGCCCCAGGACCCGAAGCTCGTGGGTCAGTTCCCGTTCCCGACCGGCTGGAACCACGCCGTCTATCCCTACCGGAGCGTCTCGACCGGCAAGTTCTACATCTTCGCCGGGGACGAGGCGGCCCGCACCGGCCGCTACAGCCCGCTCGCCGAGATCGGCACCGGAACGCCGGGCTACGACGACGAGCCCACCCGCTGGCGCGGCTGGATCCACATCCTCGAGTGGGACGAGAACTTCGAGGCGCCGCCCCGGCTGGTCGGCCGCTACGAGGTCCCCGAGGCCGGCAGTCACAACATCTGGATCGAGGACGACGTGATGTACGTGGCGTTCTACAACGGGGGGCTGCGCGTGGTGGACGTCTCGGGCGAGCTGCTCGGGAATCTCTACCGGCAGGGCAGGGAGATCGCCCGTTTCCTGCCGCTCGATCCCGAGGGCTTCCTTCCCAATGCGCCGCAGGTGTGGGGCGCCCAGCCCCACAAGGGCGTCATCTACTTCTCGGACCGGAACTCGGGGCTCTGGGCGGTGCGCCTCGGCGACCTGCCGGAGGAGGCCACCACCGACGCCCAGCAGTAGGGGAGCGCCGCCGGCTTGGAGCGCCGGCCTCCGGCCGGCGCCCGCTGCGCGGAGCGCAGTGGAACCACGCTCCTACCCGGCCCCACCACCGTAGCGACCTGGAACGCCGACCTCCGGTGGCGGCGAGGATGCCTCGGAGCGCCGGCGTCCGGCTGGCATGGACCGCCGAGAGGCGGTCGAGACCGCGTGCGGTTGCGTACCCGGATAGCACCCCGGCTTCCTCTGGCGCCTTTCCGTCGGTTTCTTTGAGAACGCCAACCATCGGGCACCCTGGCGGTCCCGGTGGGGAAAATGTCGCTCCAATTACGTATCGTGTGCAAAAATGGATTGTTCATCGGCAGCTATGGACGGTCCGCAAGTTTCTGATTCACAAATAAGGAACGTATCTGGTCGTGAAGGGTCCCTGAAGGAACTATCCCCGTCCTTCCGGAACGCGGCTCCCCACTTCCTGCCCCTCGCCGTCTTCCCGCTCCTGGTGAGCGCAGCGCTCTACGGCGGCTGGTGGATCCTGGGCCCCTTCGTCTTTCTCTTCGTGAACGGTTTTGACGGCGCGTCGGGAAGGGAGGAGCGCAACATGGATCCGGACCGGGACCCGGATGCAGGGTTGTTCTGGTACAAGCTGTCCGCCTGGACCTGGGCCGCGCTCTGGCCGGCGACGCTTGCCTTCGCGCTGTGGCAGATCTTCGCGCGCGGTCACCTCGCCACCTGGGAGGCGGTCCTCGTGGTGGCCGGTTTCGCGGGCAACGCCACCTCCGTCTTCACTGTCGGACATGAATTCATCCATCGGCGCGCGGTCTGGGAGCGCCGCGTCGGGGAGTTCCTGCTGGCATCCGTCTCCTATCCGCTCTACGCCACCGAACACGTCTATATCCATCACTCGCTGGTGTGCACGCCGGGCGACCCCGAGTCCGTGGCGCGCGGGGTCAGCTTCTGGCGGTTCCTTGCGAAGAACCTGCCCCGGAGTGTCATGAGTTGCTGGCGCTTCGAGCGCCAGCGACTGGCTCGCCGCCGCCTTCCGGTATGGCACTACTCGAATGCCTTCTGGCGGTATGCGATCGAGACCGCGGCGTGGTACGTCCTCGCCTGGTGGCTGGGCGGCGTTTGGGGCATCGTTGTCGTCGCGGTCCTGGGCGGCTCCGTGGTCTTTCAGATCCGGGTTTCGGACTACGTTCAGCACTACGGACTGCGCCGCGTCCGGCTCCCCGGCGGCAGGTTCGAGCGCGTCCAGCGACACCACACCTGGAGCGCCGCTTACCGGCTCTCCAACTGGCTCTTCTACAACGGCCAGCGGCATCCGGACCACCACGCCGCCTCCAACCGGCGCTACCCGCTGCTGCAGCACTGCGGTGACGACCTCTCGCCGCAGCTTCCGGCGACGTACGGAGTCATGAACGGACTGGCTCTGTTTCCCGAGCGCTGGTTCCGCACGATGGATCCCCTCCTCGATGAGGCGCGAGCGCGGTTCTATCCCGAGATTCAGGACTGGAGCGCCTACGACAGTGCGGCGTTCGCCGCCCGCCCCGGAGCGCTCGACGCCATTGCGGAGGTATTGGGCTCCGCGCCGGGACTCGCCGAGTGGATGAACCGGGCTCCCGAATTACTGGACAGCCTCCGGACGCGGGAGTTCACGGATCTGGACCTGCCGCCGGGCTTCGGACCGGACCCGGAATACGAAAGGATCGCCCGCCGCGGCCTGGCCCGCCTCTACTGGACCCGCGAACTCGGCGTGCGGGAGATGGCGGAGCAACTCGCCGAAGCCCCGACGCAGGACGCCGGCGAGGCGGTGGACGTGGCCCGGGAGTGGGCGAACGGAAAAGTGTTCCAACTCGCGGTGCACACGATGCGCGGCAACCTGACTCCGAGTGAGGCGGCGACGGTCGCCGGACGGGTTGCCGAAGCCGCCTTGGCGGGCGTCCTGTCCGGGGTATGGCAGGACTTCCGCGACCGGCGTTCGCCGGGACCGGGAAGCGGGATCTGCGCCGTCGTGTTCGGGGAGCTGGCGAGTGGGGAAGTGCTGCTCGGCGGCCGGCTCGAGGTGCAGTTCGTTTTCGAGGGCGGGTCCCCGGAGTACTACGAGTTGCTGTGCCGGCGGTTTCGAACGGCGCTCAGGTCGTTGTCGCGCGACAACCTGTGGCTCGCCCCGTTGGCGCGCGCGTGGGCGCCGCAACCGCTGCGCTCGCTGGAAGATTTTGTCGGGGAGCGCGGATCGGGTATTCCGGTGGCGGACCTGCGGCGACTCCTGGAGGCGCGCTGTGTCTTCGCGGAGGGGAAGTCGGGGCTGGCGGAGCGGTTCGAGGCGGCGCGGCGCGATCTCCTGAGTCGCCGCGCCGTTCGTAAGGCGCTCCTCATCAAACTCCCACCCGCCGCGTCCGAACCGGGTCTGCTGTTGTATCGGGAGATGTCCGGTGGCTGGGAGGATGTGAGGCGGGCCGCCCGGTTCCTGCAACTGCAACATTCCGCCGAGTTCCCGGATTTGCTGGCGTCGGACCGAGCCGGCGTCTTCCAGGCAGCGGGTGGGAGCGGCCTGGTTCCCGAGGCGGCCGCGGAGCGGCTGGTGGAAGCCACCACCCTGTGGGAAAACCTCGGCGGCATCCTCCAGGTGGTTGGGGAAGGGGTGTTCGTGGCGGGGGCGACCACCGACCAGGTCAAGGCCGTGGTAGCGCAGGCCGCCGGTGAGGACGACTTCGAGGCGCTGACCGGACGGATTCACCGGGTAGCGGCGCGGACCGCGCGCGACCTCCAGGCGATCGACCCCAGGTTGGGCGCGAAGCTGGCTTCGTCTGCCTCCGGATTGCACGGCGGGGCCGCTTCCGGGATCCTGGACCCGCCATAGCGCCATCCTTCCTTCGCAATCGCCGAAGCGGCTGCACGCGGCGTTCGGCGGGCGATGCATCCCGGCGGGGCGGGCGCAAGGAAGGACGAACTCCTACAACTCCGCGTGTTGTGGGGTCGCGTCGGGGCCGAGGAAGGCCTCCACATACTTGGTGCCGGTGCCGGTGTTGAAGAGGACCACGGTGTCGTCTTCCGAAACGTCGCCCGCTTTGCGGAGCCGGCGCAGCGCGCTGAGACAGGCGCCGCCTTCGGGGGCGGCGAAGATGCCCTCGGCGGCGCCGATCCGGCGGGCGTCCCGCATGAGCTCCTCGTCGCTGACCGCGAGCGCGGAGCCACCGCTCGTCCGGACGGCCGCCAGGATGAGGAAGTCGCCGAGCGCCTTGGGGACCCGAAGTCCGGACGCGACGGTGTGGGCGTTCTCCCACATCGTGGACGCCTCCGTTCCGTCCTCGAACGCCTTCGGGATGGGGGCGCAGCCCTCGGCCTGCACCGCGATCATGCGGGGCCGCTCCGAACCGATCCAGCCGAGCCGCTCCATCTCGTCGAACGCCTTCCACATTCCGATGAGGCCGGTGCCGCCGCCGGTCGGGTAGAGGATCACGTCGGGCAGGCGTCCGAGTTGTTCGAACACCTCGTAGCCCATCGTCTTCTTGCCCTCGATGCGATAGGGCTCCTTCAGGGTGGCCACGTCGAACAGTCCCCGTCCCGGAGCCAGGTCGGCGATCAGCCGGCCCGCGTCGGAGATCAGGCCGTCAATGGGGTGGATCTCGGCGCCGTACACCGAAGCCTCGATCCGGTTCACCTCGGGACAGTCGCGGGGCACCGCGACGACGCACTGGATCCCGGCGCGGGCGGCGTAGGCCGCGGCCGCGCCCCCGGCGTTCCCCGCGGAGGGGAGCGCGATCCCTCGCGCGCCGAACTGGTAGGCGGCTGAAACGGCCATGCAGAGGCCCCGGTCCTTGAAGCTGCCGGTGGGATTCGTTCCTTCGTGCTTGATGAAGAGTTCCCGGATCCCGAGTTCGGCCCCGAGGCTGGGGGCCGGGAGGAGCGGAGTCCCGCCTTCGCCCAGTTTCAGACAGTGTCGTTCTGCCTGGATCGGCAGGACCTCGTGGTAGCGCCAGAGGTCGAAGGGCCGGTCCCTGATGGCTGCGGGAGTGAATGTCGGGGCCGCCGCTTCGAGGTCGTACCGGGCCAGCAGGGGGTGTTTCTCGTTCGAGAGGTTCTGGGACGCGAAGGCGTCGTGGCGGTGCCCGGTCTTCGAGCACTCGAGGTGGGTGAGGTAGGAATACCGCGTGGCCACTTCGGACAGGCTGCTAGACCGAGAGGATGCTGGCTTCCTTGCGGGACGCGATCTCGACGACCCGCTTCACGTGCGCGTCGGTCGCCTTCTGCACTTCCGCCTCGAGGTCGTGCTCGAGGTCCTCCGAAAGCTCCTTGCTCTTGACCAGCTTCTTGGCGCGCTGGTTGGCGTCGCGCCGCACCTGCCGGAGCGCGTTCTTGTGCTCCTCGGCCATCCGGTTGATGCTCTTCGCGAGTTGCTTCCGCCGTTCCTGGCTGAGCGGCGGGATCGGAATCCGGAGCATCGTCCCGTCCGAGGCGGGTTCAGGTCGAGATCGGCGGCCCGGATCGCCCGGTCGATCGCCGGCAGCAGGTTCCGCTCCCAGGGCTGGACGGTGATGGTGCTGGCGTCGGGGGTCTTCAGGGTGGCGACCTGGTTCAGCGGCATCAGCTGTCCGTAGTAGTCCACCCGGACCGAGTCCAGCAGGGCCACCGACGCCCGGCCGGTGCGCACGGAAGCCAGTTCGTGCTCGAACACCTCGACGGTTTTGTCCATCCGGCGGTTCAGGTCGTCCAGAATCTGGTGATTCATCGCTTCCGCTCCCCCGCGGCCCTACTCCTCGTGGGCCGGCGTTTCGACCCGGGTGCCGACGTCGTCGCCCCGGGCTGCCTGTTGAATGTCGTCCTGGTGGCACACCACGATCGGGAGGTCGTTCTCCATGCAGAGCGAGATCGCGGTGGTGTCCATGAAGCGAAGCTCCTGCCGGATCGCTTCCAGGTGGGTGAGTCGGCGGATCGGGCGGGCCTCGGGATCCTTCTCCGGGTCGCCGGTGAAGACTCCCGGAACCCGGGTGGCCTTGATGAGCACGTCCGCGCGGATCTCGTTCGCCCGGAGCGCGGCGGCGGTATCCGTCGAGAAGTAGGGGTTTCCGGTGCCCGCCGCGAAGAGGGCGATCCGTCCCTTTTCGAGGTGCCGGAGGGCCCGGCGGCGAATGAAGGGTTCGGCGACCTGCCGGACGGTGATGGCGGACATCACCCGGGTGTGGCAACCGAGCTTCTCGAGCGCCTCCTGGACGGCGAGGGCGTTGATCAGGGTGGCGAGCATCCCCATCGAATCCGCGGTGACCCGGTCCATCCCCCGGGTCTCGGCGCCGAGGCCCCGGAAGATGTTCCCGCCGCCGATCACGCAGGCGGTCTCGACGCCGTCCCCGTGGACCGCGGCGATGAGCCGGGCCATCCGCTCCACCTCGCCCGGAGAGATGCCGGCGTGTTCCTCGCCCTTGAGCGCCTGGCCCGACAGCTTGAGCAGAACCCGGCGCGGTGGGTTCGGCCGGCTCCCGCTCATACGGTCATGGTACGCGGCTTTCGCCGCGACCGGGCGCGAAAAGAGGGCCAGCGGTCAGCATCGTGCCCTGCGCGTCGCTTCTCGCCCTCATGGGCCGGTATGCGGGAACGTCCCGCCGGGTCAGGTGGACGCCGAAGAAAGAACCATCCCGCCGGCCGGCGTCGCGCTGTCGCGCAGCGCGTGCCGGTCAGGGACCGGCGTTCCAAGCTGGCGGCGCAATCCGGGCTGTGCAGTTCCGAGCCGTGGCGGCGTCGACTCCTGCGACACGCCGCTAGCAGCCGGTGGCAAGACCCACGCGGCGTTCGGCGGGCGATGCATCCCGGTGGGGGCCTCGGCGCTCACGTGCGTTTCACCACAGGCTGCTAGAGCTGTTCGCCGCGCTCGAAGCGGACGAAGCGCCGCACCTGGATGTTCTCCTTGATCGCCTGCGCGGCTTCGAGGACCCGGTCCTGGACCCGCAGCTTCTTGGAGTCGTCGAGGGCGTACGGCTGCTCGAGGAGCACCCGCTCGGAGAGGAACCGGTCGAGCTTCCCGGACACGATGCGGTCCACCACCGCGGGCGGCTTGTTGGCATTCTTCGGATCCTGCGCCAACTGCGACCGGATGAGGCCGGTCTCGTCCTGGATCACGTCTTCGGGAACGTCCTCGCGCCGGACCCAGCGCGCCGGGGCGGGGTAGGCGCAGGCGATGTGGATCGCCACGTCGTTCGCGAGGTCGCGGAACGTCTGGTTCCGGGCGACGAAATCGGTCTCGCAGGAGAGCTCCACCATCACGCCGATCCGGTGGTCGTGGATGTACGAGTGAATGAGTCCCTCGCTGGTGGCGCGTCCCCGACGGCGCTCGGCCGCCGCGGCGCCCTTCTCGCGCAGCAGGCGGATGGCCTTGTCGAAATCTCCGTCCGCATCCACGAGTGCTTTCTTGCAGTCGGCGAAGCCCGCTCCGGTCTGGTCCCGGAGTTTCTTGACGTCCTGGGCGCTGATGGCGGCCATTGGGGAATCTCCTGTTGCAGCCGCCGGAACGGCGACTCTTCCTGAGGGTTGCTCGACGGCGCCCGGTCAGCCGGTGGTGGTCGGCGCCGGAGGGTCCGCTTCCGCGCCGGGGGCTTCCGAACTGGCGGCGGCGCCCGCGGCTTCGCCGGTGCCCGGGTCGAAAGCCGCGGAGTCGCTCGCCGCAGACGCCTCGCCGGAGGCCGCCGAGTTGCCC
Source organism: Vicinamibacteria bacterium (assembly GCA_963555995.3). Lineage (GTDB taxonomy): Bacteria > Acidobacteriota > Vicinamibacteria > Marinacidobacterales > Marinacidobacteraceae > Marinacidobacterium. The sequence goes on from OY821641.1 coordinate 1,383,815, forward strand.
GCGTCAGGACCGCTTGCGGCCGCGCTGGCCGAATCGGAGCCGTCCGACCCCGCTCTCGCCGGACCCGGGGTGGCGGCTTCGGAGGCAGGAGTGGCATCGGCCGCCCCGTCCGGCGCCGCCCCGTCCCCATCGGCCCCGAAGGCCGTCAACCCGCGAAGCTGCCGGCCATCCTCGAACGCGCTGGCAACGCGCTCGGCGAACAGGCGGATCGCCCGGAGCGCGTCGTCGTTCCCCGGGATCACGTAGTCGATGAGGTCGGGGTCGCAGTCGGTGTCCACGATGGCCACGATCGGGATTCCGAGTTTTTTCGCTTCCTGAACCGCGATCATCTCGTTCTTGGGATCCACGATACAGACGGCGTCGGGCAGCCGATCCATCTTTTCGATGCCGCTCAGTGTCTTTTCCATCCGCCGCCGGCGCTTGTCGAGACGCGACCACGCCTTGTTCGAGAAGCCGCCCTGATCGGCGTTCTCGGTGATCTCCCGAAGCTCCTGGAACTTGGCGATGCTCTTGCGGATGGTCTGGAAGTTGGTGAGCAGTCCCCCGAGCCACCGGTGGTTCACGTAGAACGCCTCCACCCGGGCGGCTTCCGAGGCGATGACCTCCTGCGCCTGGCGTTTGGTGCCGACGAAGAGGATCGTCTTGCCCTCGGCCCCGAGCTTCGAGATGAAGTGGAGCGCATCCCGGAAGAGCGGCAGCGTCTGGTTGAGGTCCACGATGTGGATCCCGCTCCGCGATCCATAGATGTACGGCCGCATCCGCGGGTTCCACCACTTCGTCTCGTGTCCGAAGTGGAGCCCTGCTTCCAGCAGGTCCCGCATCGTTACGGTCGTGGACATCGGACTAGCGGCAGGCGGAGGCCCGCCAGCGGAGGCTCGGAAGCAGCGGGGGGGCCATCGTCAGCGCTTGGAGTACTGGAAGCGCTTCCGGGCGCCCGGCTGTCCGTATTTCTTGCGCTCCTTGCGCCGCGCGTCCCGGGTGAGGAAACCCCGGCGCTTGAGCTCCGGCCGCAGCCGTCCGTCGCCCGCGCTCAGAGCCCGGGCGATGCCGAGCCGCACTGCCGCCGCCTGTCCGGACAATCCGCCGCCCTTGACGCGGGCGTCCACGTCCACCGCGGTGCCGCGGTCGGTGGCGAGCAGCGGCTGGGTAACCCAGTTCTGGTATGCCTCTCGCGGGAAGTAGTCGGCGAGGGGCCGCTGGTTCACCAGGATCTCGCCGGAGCCGCTCCGGAGGTACACCCGGGCGATGGAACTCTTCCGCTTGCCGGTCCCGTAGGCGAGGGGTTCGGGCATCAGGATGACGGGCCGAGGTGGGCGGGGAGGGCTTCCGGCTGCTGGGCCTCGTGCGGGTGCTCGCCGCCCGAATAGACCTTCAGCTTCGTGAACTGCGAACGCCCCAGACTGCCCTTGGGCAACATCCCCCGTACCGCGCTCTCGACGAGGCGCTCGGGATGGGCGCCGCGGACCTGGGCGGCGGTCCTCGATTTCAGACCGCCGGGCCGTCCGCTGGTCCGGTAGTACACCTTCTGCTCTTCCTTGCGGCCGGTGAGGCGGACCCGGGCGGCGTTCAGCACGATCACATGGTCACCGCAGTCGAGAAAAGGGGTCCAGGACGGCTTGTGCTTGCCGGTCAGCACCCGGGCGACCCGGCTCGCGAGGCGGCCGAGAGGCTGATCGTCCGCATCCACCACGAACCAGCGGCGCCTGATTTCACTGGCGCGCGCGAACGTTGTGCCTGCCGAACGGGACAAAACGATGAGGATGGGTGCGGATGCGATTGCGGTGCGCTGAGGTGTTCCAGAGTAAAAAAATTTCGGGCGCGTCGCTTCCCGGCAGGTCCCGGTCCGAATGCCGCCGGAACGTGCGGAGGTCGCGGAGTCGCCCGAAGCGGGCAGTATAACAGCCGATGGGCGCTGTACCGCGTTCCGCTTTTCGCGGCTTTGCGGTGAAAAGGCAGTCCCGCCGGTCCGCCGGAGCGCCAGCCTCCGGCCGGCATCGCGGGGTGTCCCGGTAGAGTTGGCAGGGAGGTTTGGCGAGATGCAGGACAGCCGCCCCACGGTTCGTGACGAACGGGCGTTCAGGGACCCGGCCGAAATGTTGTCGCACCCGGCGGCGCTCCGCGCCGCCTGCCGGGACGGACGGTTTTCCGGGACGACCTCCGGAGCGTGTCCCGGTTTCGCCCAGGCCAACCTGGTCGTGTTGCCACGTTCGCTCGCCGGCGACTTCCAGACCTTCTGCGAGTGGAATCCAAAGCCCTGTCCGCTTTTGCTGATGAGCGAGAGCCCGGCGCTGACCTCCCTGGCTCCGGGTGCGGACCTCCGGACCGACGTGCCGCGGTACCGGGTGACCAGGCGCGGCGTCCCGCCCGTCGAGGTCACCGATGTCCGGGAGGCGTGGAATGCAGATCTCACCGCGTTCCTGCTCGGATGCAGCTTCGGTTTCGAGGCGGGACTCGTGGAGGCCGGAATCCGGCTCCGGCACCAGGACGAGGGCCGCGTCGTCCCGATGTACCTCAGCGGGCGGGAGTGCGAACCGGCGGGGTCGTTCCACGGCCGCCTCGTGGTCACCCTGCGGCCGATTCCGGAGTCCCGGGTGGAGGACGCGGTGCGGATCAGCGGGGAGCAACCCCTCGCCCACGGGGCGCCGGTGCACATCGGCGATCCGGCGGCGCTCGGGATCCACGATCTCTCCCGGCCCGACTGGGGCGAGGACGGAGGACTGCTGCCGGGGGAAGTACCGGTCTTCTGGGCCTGCGGGGTGACCTCGCAGGTCGCCTGCCGCAACGCGCAGCCGGACCTCCTGATTACTCACGCACCGGGCCACATGTTCGTCACCGATGTCCCGGTGGAAGAGCAGAAGCGGCCCCTGCAGGCGGCATAGTCCGGACCGCCGAGGTGATCCGATGCGACTGATTGCCCTTTCAGCCCTCCTGGCCCTCGTTCCCGGGACTCTTTCCGCCCAGTGGACGAACCGTTACCCGAAACTCGACGGGTATTCCCACCACGTCTACGTGGAGGGATTCGAACTGCCGATGCTGGTGGCGGGACCCACCGACCCGGCGCCCTCGCCGGACGGCAAGAGCATCGCGATCGCCGCGCGCGGCTGGCTCTGGCTGCTGGACCCGGCGACGGGGGTCGCGCGACGGGTGACCAGCGGCCCGGCGGTGGACAGCCGGCCCGCGTGGCACCCGGACGGCGGACGGCTGGCGTTCCTGCGCGACGACAGCGAGCGGCTCACCATCTGGTCGTTCGATGTCGGGACCGGGGAGGAGACGCTGCTCTTCGAGGATGACTCCATCGTCCTCGACCCCGCGTGGTCGTCCGACGGGGAAACGCTCTACTTCAGCGCCTCCACCGAGGGCGATCTGGATATCTGGCGGCTTTCGCTGGAGACGGGAGAGCCGGCGCGGGTCACCGAGCGGCGGGGCCTGGAGGTGCGCCCGCAGCCGCTGCCGGACGGGGGCCTCGCCTACCTGTCGAAGGGGCGTTCCTCTCCCGATGCGGTCATCGTCCGGGACGCTTCCGGGGCGGAAACCTCACTGCGGGCCGAGTCCATCGCCTCGCAGGCCCGGCCCGGCGCCGCGCCGGGAAAGGCCGTCCTGGCGCTGAACTGGCCGGCGGGGGACGGGGGCGACGGCTACCGGCTGATGCTGCTGGACCCCGAGAAGGTGGATCCGATGGAGCTGGTGGCCGCGCGGGGGCTGCCGCTGACGCCGGCGTTCACGGCAGACGGCGAGTCGGTGATCTATACGGAGGCGGACGAGAACGAGGAGTTCCGGCTGCGGAAGATCAGCACGCGCGGCGGCCCGGTGACGGACGTTCCGATCCGCGGCTGGGACTTCGGGGCGCCGCTGGCCCGGGTGCGGATCACCACGCGAAAAGCTGGGGACGACGCACCCGTGCCGGCGCGGCTCGCGGTATTGGATCCGGTCGGGCATCCGGCGGTGGTGCCGGGCGTGTTCCCCCGGTTCGACGGGACCCACGGCCGGATCTACTTCTACTCGTCCGGGGTCGTCGAGGTCGAGGTGCCGGCATCCCCGGCGGGAGAGGTGCGCATCACCGCCACCCACGGATTCAGCAGTCTCCCCGCCACGGCATCGGTCCCCGTGTCTCCCGGAGAGACGGCCGAGGCCGATCTGGTCTTCGAACCGCTCTGGGACGCGCGGGCGGCCGGCTACCGCTCCGCCGATCACCACTTCCACCTCAACTACGGAGGGGTGACACGGCTTTCGCCGGACGACCTGGAGCTGTTGCAGGCGGGGGAGGATCTGGATCTCAGCACCCCGCTGATGGCCAACCTGCATCACCGGCGGAACGACACCGAGTTCTTCATGGACCGCCGGGTGGACGACGTCCCGGCCATCCTGTTCGGCCAGGAGGTCCGTTCCCACTTCCTGGGCCACCTCGGCCTGATCGGCATCGAGAGCGCGTTCTGGCCCTGGTTCTGGGGGCCGGGCTATCCGGTGTACGAGGCGGACGACCGTCCCAATCGGGACGCGCTGGTCCATTCGCGGAGCCAGGGCGGGGTGAGCGCCTACATGCACCCGGTGTCGCGCCCGGATCCGTTCGGGAGCGAGGCGGGGCTGGGCGCGATTCCGATCATGGTGATCCCCGACGCCCTCCTCGGCGACCTCGACACCCTCGAGGTGGCCTGCCTCTGGACCAACGAGTTCGGCACGGCGGACCTCTGGCACCGGTTCCTGAACCTGGGAGTGCCGCTCGCCGCCTCCGCCGGTACCGACGTGATGCTCGACTACCACCGGACCATGGCGGTGGGAACCACCCGGATCTACGTCCACGTGCCGGGGCCGTTCCGGATCGGGCCGTATCTGGAGGCTCTGAAGGCGGGGAAGAGCTTCGTCACGACGGGTCCGCTCCTGGATTTCCGCGTGGAGGGCGCCCGGCCCGGCGAGGCGCTCGGGCAGGGCGGGGAAGCCGCCTGGAAGCTGACGCTCGCCCACACCGGTCCCGTGGCGCAGGTGGACCTGCTCGTGAACGGGGCGACGGTGGAGACCCTTTCAGGACTCGCCGGCCCGGGAGTCCGCGAATTGAGCGGCGCCCTGACGCTTCCCGCCGGGGGATGGGTCGCGGCCCGAGTCCACGGCGGCGAGGAGAGCTGGCCCGGGATGAACGGTTCGGTCTTCGCCCAGACGTCACCCGTCTGGATCGGTCAGGTGGGAAGCCTCGACCCGGCGGCGGCGGACGCGGCGGCCCGCGATCTGCTCCGCGCCCTCGACCACTCCGAAGCCGAGGTGCGCGAACGCTACGGCGATCTCCCGGTCCCCCGCATCCTCGAACGCTTCACGCTCGCCCGCGAACGCCTCCAGGAATTCCTGCGCTAGCGACGCGTACCGCTTGGAACGCCGGTCTTCAGACCGGCACGCGCGATGCTCCGCACCAAGCACGTCGCAACGCCCTCGCCTCGCAGCACCCACGGCTTGGAACGCCGGTCTCCAGACCGGCACGCGCGATGCTCCGCACCGCGCACGGCGCAACCCCATCCCCCTCACTCCACCGACGCCCATTCCCGCGCATACCGGCACGGCGGTGAGTGACGTACCCTGATAGCCATGACGACGCTTGTCGAGGGTTCGGGCCGTGCCCACAGCCGCGGGCGATGCGTGCCGGCGCGTTCCCTCGGGCGCACGGGCGGTGTCGAGGTCAGTCTGCTCCGCTCCCACTGCCACCCCATCCATGACCTGACCCCCGGGAGTTCGCGATGAGTTCGATCGACCGCCGTCGTTTCCTCCAGCGGCTCGCCGTATCTGCGCCGTCCCTGATCGGGCTGGTCCGTCGCAGCGATGCACAGGGACTGGCCCCGCCGGCGCTAGCCGCCCAATCGCCCGCACCCGCCGTACCGGTAGAGCCGCCGCACGCGCCCGACTACGGGCGACTGGTAACCAGCTCGGACAGTCCCCAGTTCGAGACTCCCGAGGGCTTCCGCTGCGTACCCCTGAGTTCGGGCGGCGTGGCTTCGTCGGTACGATCCGGTCTCGAAGTGCCCAATGCCTTTGACGGCATGGCGGCCTTCCCGTTGCCGAACGGCAACGTCCGCCTGATCCGCAACCACGAAATGGTTGACAGCGCGAGCAGTCCGCAGGCGCGACCCATCGGCGAGCCCTACTACGATGCACTGGCGACCGGAGGAACCACGTCGCTGGAGGTCCGGATCGCGGAGTCGGCAGGTGACCTGACCGTCGAGCTGGTGGATGAATTCGTGTCCCTGGCGGGCACTTGCGTGAACTGTGCGGGCGGGCCAACGCCCTGGGGAAGCTGGCTGTCCTGCGAGGAGACCGTACGAGGTCTGGAGGCCGGCTACCTGCGGCCGCACGGGTACGTCTTCGAGGTTCCGGCGAGCGCCACGGGTCCGGTGGATCCAGTGCCGCTACGCGCGATGGGGCGCTTCGAGCACGAGGCCGCGGCGGTGGACCCGGCCACCGGGATCGTTTACGAGACCGAAGATCAGGACTACGAGCCGGACGAGGACGCGGGCGCGGGCTTTTACCGCTTCATCCCCGATCAGGTGGGAGTGCTGTCCGCAGGAGGCCGTCTGCAGATGCTGGCGATCACGGGCCGACCCGGAACCGCGCTGGCGCTCGGACAGACGGTTGGCGCCGTGTTCCCGGTCCACTGGGTTGACATCGCCGATCCCGATCCTGCGGATGCCGAAGCGAATCCACTGGCGGTCTTCAGGCAGGGTCGGGCACAGGGCGCCGCGAGCTTCGACCGGCTCGAAGGCGCCTGGTACGGAGACGGTGGCATCTACATCGTGTCCACCAGCGGCGGCGCCGCCCGATGCGGCCAGGTCTTCCACTACCGTCCCACGTCCGCTGGCGCCGGCGAACTGACGGTGGTCTTCGAGTCCTTGTCCAGCCGGATGCTGGATGCCCCGGACAACGTCGTAGTCAGCCCGCGGGGCGGGGTCGTGCTCTGTGAAGACGGGACCGACGATCACTACATCCGGGGTCTGAATCGCGAGGGGCAGATCTTCGACCTCGTGCATGCACCCAACCCGGTCGGTGAGTACGCGGGAACGTGTTTCAGCCCTGACGGAAAGGTGATGTTCTTCAACGTGCAGGGGTCGTCGTCCGTTGGCGGTTCCCGGTCGAGTACGACGTACGCGATGTGGGGGCCCTGGGAGGCGGGACCGGTCTAGCACCGGGCCGTTCTACTCCCCCAGGTCCACCACCCGGAGGTTCCGCCAGCGCACCTTGATCCCGCCGCCGTCGTGGATCTGGAGTGCGATCGAGCCCTCGGCCGCCCCGATCTGCGCGCGAAGTCCACCATCCGGGTCCCGTTCAGCCAGGTGGTTACCCGGTCGCCCACCGCTCGGACGCGCAGGGTGTTCCACGCGCCCATGTTCAGGGCCTCGTCGAGCGCCGGATCGGGCTGCACCAGCCAGCCGCGGCCGTACGACTCGTAGATGCCGCCGGTGAAAAGGCCGGGAGGCGCCACCTCCGCCTGCCAGCCGCTCACGATGGTCCCTTCCACGCCGGCGCGGAAGAACACCCCGCTGTTGCCGTCGGCCTCCTGCAGGAACTCGACGGCGAGATCGAAGTCGCGAAACGTCCGGTCGGTCTTCAGGTAGCCGTATTCCGCGTCAGGGCCGCTTTCGCAAACGAGTTCCCCGTTTTCGACGTACCAGCGCTCGGTGCCGTGCACCTGCCAGCCGTCGAGGTCCTCGCCGTTGAACAGGGACACGGGTGCGAGGGGCAGGATCCTGATGCTCCGGTACCAGACGTTCCGGCCGTGGTCCTGGAGGCCGATGGGCCCTGACGCCGCGCGGCCGTAGCGCGGATACGGAGCGAACTTGCTGGCCGCGACGAGCTCCTCCCATTCCGGCGAGCCGAACTTGTACTCCACCGTCTTCGTCCCGTTCAGCCAGTGCTCCACGTGGTCGTTCAGCACGCGGATGCGGCCCTCGTTCCATTCGCCGGGTCCGTGCAGGGTCTTCTCGCCCGCGGCGTGCAGGTCGTAGTTGTCGCCGGTGAGGTGTTTGTGCATGTCCATCGTGCCCATCTCGATGTAGGCGTCGTCGTCGAGCACCTGGTACTCGGGCGCGCCCCACCAGATCTCAGCGCCCTCTTCCTCGATCACCCGGTACAAGACGCCGCTGTTGGCCACCTCGGAGAGCCGGAACTCGAACTTGAGGTCGAAGTCGCTGAAGGACTCGGTGGTGACGATGTCCCCGCCGACCGGGACGTCCGGGTCCGTGGCGGTGGCGCCCACGACCAGCATGCCGTCCATCACGCCCCAGCCAGTGTCGGGGAATTCCTCCCGGTTGTAGCCCCGCCATCCGTTCGCCGTCTCTCCGTCGAAGAGGAGGCGCCAGCCCGCGGCGCGCTCGGCCTCGGTAAGGGTGTTGGGCGGAGTGGATCGCTCCTCGGCGGGAGTGGCCGTCCCGGATGCGGCGACTCCGCCGTCCGGAGACTCACCGCCACAGGCTGCGGTGAGAGCCACCGCCAGGAGCGCTTTCCCGAGGGTCTGCATTTCGTTTCTCACGTTCATCAGGCGAGCCTCATCGCGTCGGGGTCCCAGCGGACCGCGCGGTCCTGGAAGTAGGCGAGGTTGCAGGCCAGGGCGGGAGCGGCGGCCCGGAGGCCGAAGGCCGCGTCCTGAACCACCGGCGGCCCGCCGCGGACCGCCTCGAAGAAGCCCACGTAGTGGTCCACCAGCGCGCCGCGGTAGCCGCGTTCGACCGCGTGGTGGATCTCCACCGGGGGCTGCATCCGGACCCGGGCGGGCAGGCCCTCCGGGTCCGCCGCCGCGTCGGCCATCTTCTCCCGGGAGAAGGCGTCCATCGGATCCACCGCCACGTTCTTGCGCAGCACCACCTCGGTCCAGGTGACGTCCATCGAACCCTCGCTCCCGACCAGGCGCAGGAACGTGCTGCCGGACGTTCCGTCCACGAAGTTGACGCGCAGCGACAGGTTGAAGCCGGGGTGCGTGTCGGTCGCGGGATAGTCGAACATGCCGAGGAGCACGTCCGGCACCTCGCGGCCGTCCTCCCAGTAGCGCAGCCCGCCCGTCGCCTGGATGCGCGTCGGCCCGCGCGAGCTCACGATGAAGTGCAGGCTCGAAAAGAGGTGGACGAAGAGGTCGCCGGCGACCCCGGTGCCGTAGTCGCGGTAGTTCCGCCAGCGGAAGACGCGCAGCGGGTCGTAGGGGACCTCGGGCGCCGGACCCAGGAAACGCTTCCAGTCAACGGTCGCTCCGGACGCGCCGGCGGGAATCGGATACTGCCAGGCGCCGAGGGGATCGTTGCGCGCCCAGAAGCCCTCGGCGTAGTTGAGTTCGCCGATGGCCCCGGCCTCGTAGAGCTCCTTCGCCTTCTCGTTGCCGAGCGAACTCATCCCCTGGCTGCCCACCTGGAACACCCTCCCGGATTCCTGCTGCGCCTGGATCAGGCCGTGCCCCTCGGCAATGTCGTGGACCATCGGCTTTTCGCAGTACGCGGCCTTGCCCGCCCCGAGCGCGTCCACCGAGATCGGCTGATGCCAGTGGTCGGGTGTCCCGACGATGACCGCGTCCACATCGTCGCGGGCGAGCACTTCCCGGTAGTCGCGGGTGGTGAAGATGGCCCCGTGCCGATCGCGGGCGGCGTCGAGGCGGCCGTCGAAGATGTCGCAGGCCGCCACGAGTTCGACCCCGGGGATGCGGAGCGCGGTGTCCACGCCGGCCATCCCCATCCCGCCCGCACCGATGACGGCCAAGCCGATCCGGTCGGAAGGGGCGACGCGGCCGCCGGGAGCCCCACCGGCGAGCGCGCGGGTCTCCCGGCGAACCATGGTGCGGCGTTCGCCCGCGAGCAGGGACGGCAGACCGGCGGCCAGCGCCGGTCCGGCCGTGACGGTCCTGATGAACTGCCGCCGGCTGCGGGCCGGGGTCCGGGGACTGGGGCTTCGTGTTTCGCTCATGAGTGGGTCCGTCTTGCGCTCGGAGGGGGTGGGTCGCCGAGCCGGGCGAGCATACGTGCCCGGTCAGACGAGCGGGAACAGGGTGGCGAGGAGCAGGACCTGCAGCACCCCGAAGACTCCGACCGCGGCGGCGACCGCCGTCCAGGTGCGGAAGGTTTCCCCTTCGCTGAACCCGGACATCCGGCCGACCACCCAGAAGCCGCTGTCGTTCATCCAGGAGGCCGCCATCGAGCCGAACCCCACCGCCGCGAAGAGGTAGGCGGGGTGGAAGGAAAGCGCGGTGGAATCCGGAACCAGCGACGCCACGATCGCCGATCCGGTGAGGATGGCGACCGTTCCCGATCCCTGCGCCAGCTTGAGGAGGGAGGCGATCCCGGCCGCGAGGAGCAGGAGAAGGACGCCGTCGGCGGCGGCGGAGACCCGCGCCAGGTCCTCCGTGATGCCCGCTCCCGCGAGGGCGCGCCCGAACGCGCCGCCGGCCGCCGTGATCAGGATGATGGGACCGGCTTCGCCGATGGCGCCGCCGAAGGAGCCGAGAAGCTGTCTCACCGGAGACCGCTGCGTCTTCCAGAGCACGAAGGCCGCGGCGAACGCCGCCAGGAAGAGCGCCGCGTTCCGGTGGCCCAGGACGGCCGCCCAAGCCGCCCCCGGAACGGTCCCTTCGGCGCCGGCGGCGACCGCGGAGGCCCCGCTCATGAGGACGACCGGGAGCGCGATCGGGAACACCGAGGCGACGAGCCCCGGGCGGCTCCCGCCGGTGGCTCCCCGATCCGGAACGGGGGTTTCACGGCTGTCGGGTTCGACGTTCAGGCCTCGTGCGAACCTGGGTGCGGTGAGGAGGGCCGCGGTCACCGGCAGCAGCCCGAGCAGCAGCCCGAACCCGATGGCGGTCCCCAGGTCGAGCCGCAGCGTGTCCGCCATGCCGAGCGGGCCAGGAGTCGGCGGCACGAGGGAATGGGTCGCGATGGCGCCGGCGCAGATCGCCATCACGAACATGGGGTAGCGGCCCGGCGCCCGGCGGGCCAGCGCGCGGGCCAGGGGAATCAGCAGGAAGAACACCGTGTCGAAGAAGACCGGGATGGAGAGCACGTAGGCTGCGGCGGCGAGCGCCCAGACCGCGCGGCGCTCCCCGAAGAGGCCGAGCAGCGACCCCGCGATCCGGTCCGCCGCGCCGCTCCGCAGCAGGCAGTCGCCGATCACCGCCGCGAGCGCGATGGCGATCCCGATGGCTCCAACCAAGTCGCCGAAGGCGGTGGCCGTCGTTTCGAGGGCCTCGAAGACACGCTCGGGGGCCGAGACCTCCCGAGAACCCAGCGAACCCGCCAGGATCGCGCCCAGCGTCAGCGCCAGGAACGGGTGGAGACGCAGAACGCCGATGGACAGCGCGACGAACAGCGTGCCGAGGAGGACGGCGGTCATGGGTCCGAGAGGATGTCACGCGCCCCCGGCCGGCGGCGCGCTCAGCGCGGGCGCGGGACCAGCAGCAGGCGCTCCATCCGGGGATCAATGTAGGTCGTCGTCTCGCCGTCGAAGATGGCGTCCTCCTCGAGGGCGATCCGGACTTCCTGGCCGTCCCACTCGGGCACCGCGACCCGGGCGTTCAGTTCGATGGAATGAGCGGTCATCGGAAAGAGCTCGTAGTCGCCCTTGCCGGGAACGCCCTCTTGCCGGTCCCAGAGGCCGATGGTGGGACCCGCCGCGTGGCCGTGGAAGCCGATCGGATGCGTGTAGATCGAGGCCTTGATCCCCTCGCTCTCCGCCTGGGCCAGGGCCGCCGCCAGGATTTCGTTGCCGGTCCGTCCGGCCACGAACTCGTCCGTCAGGATGTCCTGGAGCCGGTTTCCGGTGGAGAACGCTTCGCCGAGCCCGGCCGGGGCCGCCGTTTCGCCGTGCCGCAGCACGTAGGCGTGCATCTGGGTGTCCGTGTTGAGCCGGAGATAGGTGATCCCGAAGTCCACGTGGATCAGGTCGCCCGGCAGGATGGTGTTCGGCGGGGGGCGGGAGGAGAAGTCGCCCTGCTCCCCGGAATTGCCGCCGAACATCGCGCCCTCCCGGCGCTGCACCGAAACCCCCGGTTGGAACCAGGTCTGGAGCTTCAGTTCCCGGATCCGCTCGCGGTACCACCAGGATAGGTCCTGCGTCGTGGTGACCCCCGGCTGGATGGCCTTTTCCGACAGTCCCTCGGAGATGATCGAGCGCGCCAGCCTGACGACCGCCGGATAGACGGCCATCTCCTCCGGGGTCCGGGTTTCGAGCCAGGCGATGGCGAGCCGCTCGGCGTCGTGGAGCCGTCCCGCGAGGTCGAGTCCGAGCGCCGCCCGGAGCGCCTCGTACTCCGTGGACGTGATTCCGTCGGCGAGTCCGAAGTCCGTCGAGCGGTTCACGCCGATCACCCGGGGGTTCCGCTCCCGGACGAGTTCGGCTACCCGCGCCCACTGGTCGGGTTCGGTTTCCGGGTCCCAGGCGCCGGGGATGCCCCCGATGTCGTAGCGCGCCACCGCGAAACGCTCCACGCCCTCCTCCGCGCCGCGGTCGTGGAACACCAGCACGGTCCGCCGCCGCGCCGCCAGCCAGGTGTAGGGCAGCATGGTGCGGATGACCGGGTCCTCGTTGTACTCCCGCGCCGCGACGATCCACAGGTCCACGCCCTCGCGCCGCATGATCTCCGGCAGGACGGTCTCGAAACGGATCTCCAGCCAGCGGTCCACGAGCGCCGCGCGTTCCCGCAGCGGGAGGACCGTGGGAGCGGACTGTCCGGCCGCGATCACCGGCAGTAAGAGGGCCGCGAGCAGAGCGGGAATGACCAGGTTCCGGTTCCAGCGCATGCGAGTTCTCCTTTGTCCGTCCGGGCGGACCGCGCGGGCAGCATACCGATAGACTCGGCGGCCGCCCGTTCCGGCGGACCCGGTGCCCGAGCGGAGCGGCCCGCGGAGGAAGACACATGGCCCGACGTTTTCTGCGACTCGCGCTCCTGCCCGCGGCGGCGTTGGCCGTCGGCTGTGGCGAGCCCTACGATGTGGTGCTCGCCGGCGGGGACGTGCACGACGGCCGGGGCGGGGCCGCCCGGGTCGCCGACGTGGGCATCCGGGACGGCCGGGTGGCGACGGTGGGTGCCCTGTCGGGCGCCCGCGCCGAGACGCGAACCGACGTCTCGGGGCTCGCCGTGGTGCCCGGCTTCGTGGACCTCCACAGCCACGCGGTGCGCGGCGTGCTCCGCCATCCGCTCGCCGAGAACTACCTCCGGCAGGGGGTGACGACCGCCATGGGCGGCCCGGACGGCGGCTCGCCGCTGCCCATCGGCGAGTGGCTCGCGGAGTTCGAGGCCGAGGGCTCCGCGATCAACATGGGGCTGATGGTCGGCCACGGCACCGTCCGCCGGGAAGTGATCGGCATGGAAGACCGGGTGCCCACCGAGGCGGAGCTCGACGCGATGCGGGCGCTGGTGGAGCAGGCGATGCAGGAGGGCGCCTACGGGCTCTCGACCGGACTGAAGTACGCGCCGGGCACCTTCGCCGAGACCGAGGAGGTCATCGAGCTCGCGAAGGTCGCCGGACGCTACGGCGGCATCCACGTCAGCCACATGCGCGAAGAGGGGTTGACGCTGATGGACTCCGTCCGGGAAACCATCCGGATCGGCGAGGAGGGGGGCCTGCCGACCCAGCTCACGCACCACAAGGTGGTGGGCGCCCCGATGTGGGGCCAGAGCGTCGAGAGCCTCCGCCTCGTGGACGAGGCCGTCGCGCGCGGGGTGGACGTGACGATTGACCAGTACCCCTACACCGCGTCATCCACCGGGCTCACCATCCTGTTCCCCGGATGGAGCCTCGCCGGCGGGAACGACGCGCTGTTGGAGCGCCTTCAGGACCCGGAGACGCGCGAGCGGATCCGCCAGGAGGTCAAGCGCAACATCGAGGTGGACCGGGGCGGCGGGAGTCCCGACAACGTGCAGATCTCCCGGTGCGCGTGGGACCCCTCGCTCGAAGGAAAGACCATGGGGGACATCCTGCGGGAGCGGGGACTGGAATCGAACCCCGACAACGGCGCGACGCTGGCGCTGGAGCTCCAGGAGAACGGCGGTTTCGGCGGCGTCTTCCACGCCATGCATGAGGACGACGTCCGCCGGATCATGGCGCATCCCCGCACGATGATCTCTTCGGACGGGGGCGTGGTGGCGCCCGGCGAAGGGGTGCCGCACCCGCGCAACTACGGCACCTTCTCCCGGGTGCTGAGCCTCTACGTCCGGGAGGCGGGCCTGCTGTCCTTCGAGGAGGCCATCCGGAAGATGGCGTCCTTCCCGGCGGAGAGGCTCGGTCTCGGCGGCCGGGGCGTCATCGAGGAAGGAGCCATCGCCGACATCGCCGTTCTGGACCCGGCGACCGTAGAGGAACACGGCGAGTTCGGGGATCCGCACCACTACTCGACCGGAGTGCAGCACGTGCTGGTCTCCGGGGTCTTCGTTCTCCAGGACGGCGAGGTGACGGGGGCGAGGCCCGGCAAGGCGCTCCGATTGAACGCTCCGTGACGCCCGCGGCAGGCGGGGGATCGCGCCCCCGGGTGGTCGCGGCGATCGACCAGGGGACCACGAGCAGCCGCTGCCTCCTCTTCGCCCGCGATGGCGCCATCGTCGGATCGGCGCAACGGGAGCACCGCCAGCTCACGCCGCGTCCCGGCTGGGTGGAACACGACGCGGTGGAGATCTGGGAGCGGACCGGCGAGGTGGTCGCCGGCGCGCTCCGAAACGGGGGGCTCGACGGGAAGGACATCGCCGCGGTCGGAATCACGAATCAGCGCGAGACCACGGTGGTCTGGGACCCGGCCACGGGCGAGCCGCTCGCCCCGGCGATCGTGTGGCAGGACACCCGGACCGCCGGGCTCGCTGCCGAGCTCGACGCCGCGGTCGGCGCCGAGCGCCTCCGGGAGCTGACCGGGCTCCCCGCTGCCACCTATTTCTCGGGGCCGAAACTGCGCTGGCTGCTCGATCACGACGAGGGCCTTCGGGACCGCGCGCTCGCGGGCCGCGCGCTGTTCGGCACCGTGGAGTCCTGGCTCGCCTGGAAGCTCACCGGCGGTGCGGTTCATCGCACCGACGCGACCAACGCCAGCCGCACCCTGATGATGGATCTCGGAAAGCTCCGCTGGAGCGGCGAGCTGATCGAGGCGCTGGAAGTGCCCGCTTCCATGCTTCCCGAGATCGCGCCCTCGTCCCACCCGGAAGCCTGGGGCCGGACGCTCAAAGACGGCCCCTTCGGCGCCGCGGTGCCGATCACCGGCGTGATCGGGGACCAGCAGGCGGCGCTGCTCGGCCAGTTGCGCCGCCGCCCCGGGGAGGCGAAGTGCACCTATGGGACCGGGGCCTTCCTGTTGATGCACACCGGACCCGAAGCGGTGGCGTCGAAAGCGGGGCTCCTGACCACGGTCGCCTACAGCGATGCGGCGGGAGTGGACTACGCGCTGGAGGGTTCGGTGGCGGTCGCCGGATCGCTCGTCCAGTGGCTCCGCGACCAGTTGGGATTCGGACAGTCGGCGGCCGAGGTGGAGCGGCTGGCGCTCGAGGTGGAGGACTCCGGCGGCGCGGTCATCGTTCCGGCGTTTTCCGGGCTGTTCGCTCCCTGGTGGCGTTCCGACGCCCGCGGGGTGATCTGTGGACTGACGCGCCACACCGACCGCCGCCACTTGGCGCGCGCCGCGATCGAGGCCTCGGCGTTCCAGGTCCGCGAGGTGATCGAAGCGATGCGCGCCGACGCCGGGCATGCGCCCCGCGAACTGCGGGTGGACGGCGGCATGACCGTGAGCGGACTCCTGCTCGCCTTCCAGGCCGACATTCTCGGAATACCGGTGGTGCGTCCGCGGTGCGTCGAGACCACGGCGCTCGGAGCGGCGGTCGCGGCCGGCCTCACCACGGGGTTCTGGGAGTCCGAGACCGAACTGGCGAAGGCTCTCGAAGAGGACGCCCGCTTCGAGCCCGGGATGTCCGGCGCCGAGCGGGACGAGCGGCTCGCCGCCTGGAGCAAGGCGGTGGAGCGCAGTTTCGGCTGGGTGTAGCGGGGGACGGAGCAGGCCCGGAAGGCGGTGTTCCCAGGCGGGGTGGGGTGACGACGTGCGCGGCGCGGAGCGCCGCGCGTGCCGGTCTGGAGACCGGCGTTCCAAGCCGGTGGGCCGTCACGGCGGCCGGCGTGGTTCACGGGGCCAGGATGCGGGTGTCGGCGACGGGCCAGTAGAGGCGGACGGCGTCGCCTTCGCGGGCGAGGCTCTCGAACAGGGTGTTGCCGCGCGCGAGCAGCCGGGTTCCCCCCTCGAGTTCGAGTTCGATCTCCAGGCGGTCCCCGAGGAAGGAGATGCGCCGGACGGTGGCGCCGATCCGGTTGAAGCCGGGCGCCGCCGGCGGATGTCCGATCTGGACCACCTCGGGCCGCATCGCGAGCAGCATCCCGCCGTCGCCGCCGGAACTCGCGGGAGCGGCCGGTGGGCCGCCGTCCCGCTCCGCGCGCAACACCGGACCGCCGGGTAGCCGGAACGTGTCCGCCTTGTCCTTCTCGGGGACGGCGCGCAGCAGGTTCATCTTGCCGACGAAACTGGCCACGAAGGTGTTGGCCGGCCGGGTGTGGAGCTCCAGGGGAGTCCCGACCTGCTGGAGCCGGCCCTGGTTCAGGACGGCCACCCGGTCGGCGACGGTCAGCGCTTCTTCCTGGTCGTGGGTGACCCACACCGTCGTCGCCTCGAAGGACCGTTGCAGGCTGCGCAGGAGCGACCGCAGTTCGCGCCGCAGCGTCTGATCGAGGCTCGAGAGCGGTTCGTCGAGGAGCAGCACCTCCGGGCGGATGGCGAGCGCCCGGGCGACGGCCACCCGCTGCGCTTCCCCTCCCGAAATCTCACGGGGATAGCGGTCCGCGAGTTCGAGGAGGCCCACCCGTTCCAGCATCTCGTCGGCGAGGTCCGCCGCCTCGCCGCGGGACGCTCCGCGCCGTTCGGGGCCGAACGCGACGTTCCTCCGGAGGCTCAGGTGCGGGAAGAGGGCATAGCTCTGGAAGACCATTCCCACGTTCCGGTTTTCGGGCGGCGCCTGATCCATCAGCTCGCCTCCGATCCAGACCTCCCCCGCGTCCGGTTCGAGGTGCCCGGCGATGCAACGGAGGATGGTGGACTTGCCGGCGCCGCTGGAGCCGAGCAGGGCCATCAGCTCTCCGCGTCCCACCCGCAGCGTTACGTCCGACACCGATTCGGTCTCGCCGAATCGTTTGCCGAGCCCTTCGAGGGCGAGCCCGGCCTCGCGTGGATTCATGATCGTCCGAAGAGCCACTTGGCTCCCGAGCCCGACCCGCCGGCCGCATCGCCGGAATCCGTGGGCTTCACGGCGGGAAGGACCGTCGTCGCCGGCTTCGGGGGCGTGGCCGGCGGTTCCTTGCCCAGGAAGCTGCGAACGGGCGCCGAATAGGGGAACTGATGCGGGTCGCGCACGGCCGCGCCGCGGGTCAGGTTCGCGAAGCGGTCGCGGATGGCCCCCGGTGGCGGGGGTGCGAAGGGAGGGCCGGAAGAGGCCGTCAGGGTCGGACCGGCCCGGGACCGAATCGTCACCTTCGCCCACCGGATGCGGCGGCTCGAAGGTGCGCCCGCTTCGCCGAACTCGTGCGCCTTGACGGTGACCCGCTCGGCGAGCGTGATCGTGGCCGGGGCTCGAAACCGTGGATACCGGTCGGCGCCGAAGGGAACCCGCCGGTAGCGGGCTTCGAGCCACAGCGCGACCGCCGTGGGAATATGGCTCTGCATGGCGATCGGCCCGGTGTCCGGGCGGGCCCAGCCGGATACCGTCGCCGAGAAGGGGTAGGTCTCGACCGTGATCGCCTCGACGGTCTCCGGGTCCACCCGGGGCAGCTTTTCGATGGCGGCCAGCGCGGACTGCACCGCCCGGGAACCGGGAAACTTCTTGAGCGCAATCGTGTGGATCGCCCTCGTCGCGGTGCGGGCATCGAACGAGGTAAGCCCTGGACGGCGCGACCGGCGGGAAAGTGACGGCGTGGGGAGAAGCCCGATGGGATTCTTGATTTTCAGCGCGCTGGCCGCTCCGAGAAGTTGACCGAAGGCGCCAAAGAGCAGCTTCGCGCTCGCACCGTCGCTGAACGCCCGGTAGGGATGCAGCGGGGTCAGCGCACTGGCGCGCCGGATGCTCTGCGCCAGTTTCCGCGCGCCGACCCCCTCGAGACGACCGACCGCGGCCGCGGTGGCCACGGGGGCGAGCGCGCCGGGGGAGTGGATGCCGGCCTCCTCCATCGCCGTCCCGACCGCGTCCCGGTGCCAGCTTCCGATGCCGCAGCCGACGATGATCGCGTCGAGGAGTTCGCCCAGGGTGCGGTCGCGCGCCTCGGCCGCCGCCACCGCGGCCGCGATGCATTCCGGTCCGGCATGCAGTTCGTGCGAATCTCCGACGAGGCGATTCCACACGATCGCGGACCAGAGGCCCGCCGAGCTGCGACCCGCCGCGGGCCGCCAGAGCGTTACGGGAGGGACGGACCCGCCCCGGAAGGAGTCGAGGATGCTCTCCGCCTCGCCGCCCGTCAGGAAGGCGGGCAACGGCTCCGCCGCGCCGATGGCCAGGGTGTCGGTGAGCAGCATCTGGGCCACGCGCCGCTCCGTGCTCAGAAATCGCGTGCTCGCCGCCCACTCCGCCGCGTCGCGAACGTCGTCCAGATGGGTTGCCCGGACAAGGTTGACGGCGTCGGGGTCCACGTCCGCCGGGTCCGGCGGCCCTGCCCATCCCTCCGGCACGGGCCGCTGCGGCCCGGTGATCCCGGCCCGGACCCACCCCTCGGCGAGCCCCTCCAGCCAGCCGCGAAACCCGGCGGCCCGGGATCCCAGCGCCGCGGGATGCGGCATGAGACAGCGGACGAGCGCATCCACGCTCTCCCGGGAAACGGGTGGGTCTTCGGGCTTCATCAGGGAATGATCTCGCGACGGAAACGGGTTGCCCACGATGGACGCAGGTCGCCCAGGGTCACCATGTCGAGCCGCATGAGCGTGTCGGAAGGCGGCAGGCCGGGGGGGATCGGGGTATCGCTCCGCGACGGGACCAGTTGGAGTTCCCGGGCCGCGAGTTGCTGCGCCTCGAGGGAGAACATGTAGTCCGCGAACGCCCGCGCGAGTTCGGGGCGCCGGGTCCCGGACACGATCTGGATCCCCTGCGGCAGGGCGATGGCGCCTTCGGCAGGCGCAGTCCACCCCACGGGAGCGCCTCCGGCGGCGAGGTGTCGCGCCTGCGAGGGCAGTCCCAGCGTGAGCCACGCTTCGCCCTGGGCGACCAACTGGTTGTTGGCGGGTCCGCTGGTGCCGTACACCAGGACGTTGTTGCCGAGCCGGCCGAGTCTTTGGAATCCCGCGTCCGCGTCGGTCTCGTTCCCGGTAGCGATGCGCGCCAGGGCGGCCACCGTGAGCGGGCCGAGCGTGCTCCCGAACCCGAACAGCGCGAGCCGCCCCTCGAGCGCGGGATCTTCCAGCGCGGTCCAGGAGGCAGGCGGAGAGGGGAGATGCTCCGCGTTGTAGAGAAACCCGATGGCGGAGGCGAACGTGGCCGGAAGAGCTCGCCGGCTGAACCAGGCATCCGGGTCGGCCCACGCGGCATTGGGCACCCGCAGTTCCCCCTCCCGCGAGGTCTCCGGGTCGAAGGGAGTTTCGACGAGCCCTTCGCGCGCGAGCAGCGCCGCCTCTCCCGCGTCGATCCACAGGACATCGAGGGACGGATTTCCTCTCTCGACGCGCACGCGGGCGGCCTGGTCGGCGGATCGGAGTCCCACCGGGATGAGGTTGGCGCCCGTGGCCGCCTCGAACGGTCCGGCGAAGTGGTCCTCGAGGTCGGCGATGCGGCCCGGTGGGACCGCGATCACCAGGTCCTCGCCCGCGCGGCCGGCGCATCCGGCGGACAGGCTCGCCGCCAGCAGCAGGAAGCACGCTGAACGCGGCCTCGGGGGGCGCCGCCCGGAGGTCATCGGTTTGGTTCGAGAGCGGCCGGATCCGCTGGCCGGCCGCT
Source organism: Vicinamibacteria bacterium (assembly GCA_963555995.3). GTDB lineage: Bacteria > Acidobacteriota > Vicinamibacteria > Marinacidobacterales > Marinacidobacteraceae > Marinacidobacterium. The sequence continues at coordinate 1,403,745 of OY821641.1, forward strand.
TCCGGAGGCCGAATCCCGGGTCCTGAGCGGCCCGGAGATCCGATCCGTCAGCACCGCGGCGGCCACCGCGGCGGCGATGGTGAGGGTGCTCACCGCGGCGACGGTGGGGTCCTGGTAGCGGTCCACGGTCTCGTAGATGGCCACCGGCAGGGTGACGGTTCGGCCGCTGGCCAGGAGCAGCGACAGCGCGAAGTTGCCGAAGGAGATCACGAAGGCGGACACCGCGCCGGCAACGATACCCGCGCGGGCGCTGGGCAGGGTCACGAGGAAGAGGGTCGCGAAGGGGCCGGCGCCCAGGCTGCGCGCCTGGTCTTCGAGCGCCGGATCGGTGGACTCGAGGGACGCCGCCACGCTGCGGACGACCCAGGGGATCGTGATGAGGAGGTGGGCGGCGACCAGCGGCAGCAGCGTCCCCGCGGTCCGGATGCCGGTGGCGTTCGCGAGCACCGCGGCGCTCGTCAGCACGCCGAGACCGAGGACGAGACCGGGGAGGCTCAGCGGGGAAAGGAGAACGGCGAGGAAGGCCTCGCGTCCCGGGAGCGAGCCGCGGGTGAGCGCGAGCGCCGCCGGGATGCCGGTGACGAGAGCCGCTCCCGTCGCGACCGCTCCCAGCAGCAGGCTCGTGAAGAGGCCGGAAATGAGCCGCGGCTGGTCGGCGAGGCCCGCGTACCAGCGAAGACTCATGCCCGACGGTGGGATCTCGAGCGCCGCCCCCGGACTCACGGAATAGACGATCACGGCGAGGGGCGCGAGGAGGAGTACGGCGTAGGCGACCGCCGCGGCCGCTCCCAGCGCGATGCGCGGCACTACCGGCCCCTAAGTCCCGAAAGTGCGCGCCGATCGGCGGCGGCTCAGGAGCGCCGCCCCGCCGAGCAGCGCCGAAGCGAAGAGGAGCAACGCGATGGAGGCGGCGGCCGCGGTGGGCCAGTCGAAGCTGATGGTCACCAGCTCGTAGATCTCCATCACGAAGGTTCGGGCCGCCGATCCGCCGAGCAGGGCGGGGATGGCGTAGGCCGAGAGGCTTCCCACCAGGACGAAACTCGCTCCGGCCACGAAGCCGGGCAGGGTGAGGGGCGCCACCACCGCGAAGAAGGTGCGCGCCGGCGACGCTCCCAGGCCGCGGGCGGCGGCCAGGAGGTCGGGATCAATCCGGTCGAGGCTGGCCGCCAGCGCGAGGATCATGAACGGGAGGAAGGACTCGGTCAGGGCGAGGAGCACGGCCGCCTCGGTGTGCAGGAGACCGGCGCGGGGCAGCGAGAGCGCCGCGAGCGTTTCCCCGACGAATCCCTGGCGGCCCAGGATCAGCATCCAGCCGTAGGCGCGCACCACGACCGACATCAGCAACGGGGAGACGATCAGCAGCGTCTGGATCCGGCGGGACAGCCCCCGCGAGCGGGAGAGGAACAGGGCGACCGGAAAGCCGAGGAGCGTGACCAGGACCGTCGTGAGGAGTGAGAGGCGGAGCGTCCGCAGGGCGACCGACGGATAGGGAGCGCTCAGCAGTCCGGCGAAGGAATCGAGTTCCGGGCCCCCGCTGAGCGGCGCGACCGGGCCGGGGGGATAGAGCGCCACGCGGAACAGCAGACCGATGGGCGCCGCGGCCACCACCGCAACCACGAGGAGAGCCGGCAGGAGCAGCAGGCCAGCGACCCGTCGCCTGCTCCGGTCCATGTCCGGGAGGGATTCTATGGGGCGGGGGAAGACGGCCGGTGGCAAACCCCGCGGCGCTCGATGTTGCATTTCGGTCGGGACACACCCGGCATTCCTCCCTCACGCACCGCCGGGAACGAAAACGGCAGGGAGCGCCGCTCTTCAGAGCGGCACAGCGGGCCGAAGGCCCGCGGATGTCGTGTCGCTGTCTGCGGTGATGAACCGGGAGCCGCGCGCCGCCGCGCCAGTCAGCGTCGCGCCGTGCGCTGCGCTATTGCGCAGCGCGTGCCGGTCTGAAGACCGGCGCTCCCAGCCGGCGGCGCCGCGCCCGGGGCTTTAGACTCCGGGGGAGTGTGGCGCTCCCCGAGGCGCCAGCGATTGGTCAGACTGATGAATCTCCGGAAGCTGGCGATACGGGCGGCGGTGCTGGCGCCGCTGGTCGCGGTGGCGGCGACGTTCTTCCTGAACGTCTGCCACCTGATCTACGACTGCGGCTGCGTCTCCATCTGGAACGGCGGGGCGGCGTTTTGCAACATCCAGACGGCCGGCCCGCCGGACTGCCCCTTCTGCGCCCAGCCGAACGTGGCCTACGGCGCCCTCTACGGGACGTTCCTGGTGCAGGGCGTCCTCGTGTTCGCTCCGGGCGCCCTCGGCCTCGGAATCCGGGCATTGCTCGGACTGGCCGCGTTCCCCCTGGTGGTGGGAGCCACCGGGATCGTTCTCGGGCTCCAGGCGGGCTACTGGGGCTGATCCGTCGGGGATCGGCGGGTATCATCGGAACCCGCCCCCGGGGGCGGCAAGGGGAGGTCCCGTGTCAGCGAGAGATCAAGTACGTCACATCCAGTGGGAAGCCATGGAGAAGGAGCGCCTGAGCGACCAGCTCAGCCGCCGGATCATCACCGCGGATCGGGCCATGCTCACCCACGTCTATCTCGACAAGGGCGCCGTGGTTCCGATGCACTCGCACGAAAACGAACAGATCACCTACGTGATCAACGGAGTGCTCCGCTTCTGGATCGAAGACGAGGATTCGGAGCCGATCGACGTGAAGGCCGGAGAGGTGCTGGTCCTTCCCTCCTGGGTGCCGCACAAGGCGATCGCGCTGGAAGACACCCTTGACGTGGACATCTTCACGCCGCCGCGGCAGGACTGGTTGGACGGAACCGACGATTACCTTCGCGGCGGAGGCGATTGACCGATTCCAGAGAGCGAGTCTGAAAAGTGCGACGCTCCGACTACGCCCCGGTGATCCGGCGCTATTTCGTGGCCGGCGCGGCCACGAGCGCCCTGGGCGTGGTGATCCTGCACGCGCTGGCCGCGGTTTCGTTCGGGGCCATTCCGGGGTGGCTGCTGGCGTCGGTCACGGGAGTCCTCGCGGGCGTGGCTTCGCTCGTGGTCTTCGTCGGGTTGAGCCGGGTTGCCGAGCGCCTCGTCGAGTGGCTCTCCACGGACGCCTTCCTGCTGCTGGCGGCGGCGGGAGCGAGCCTCTGGCTGCTGCGGAGCACCATCTTCCGCTGGCCGGAGGCGCTCCTTCCGGGACTGCTGGTGGTGGTCTTCCTCGGACCGTTCCTCGTCGGTTCCGGTCTCGCCATGATGTTTCGCCCGCACGACCCGGCCTACCGCCGGGGCGGGGTGCTGCTCACCCTGGCGGGGGCCGGGTGCATCGCCTACGGGGTGACCTGGTTCTTCGCTCCTGGACAGGACCCCTACGTCCGGCCGGCGCAGGCCCAGCCCAATCCGCCGCCCGCGCTCGCGGAAGACCCGGCGGCGCGCGGCCCCCATCCGGTGCGCCTCCTGACCTACGGCAGCGGACGGGACCCGCACCGGCCGGAGTACGGGGACGTGGTGACCATCCGCTCGCCCTCCGTGGACCTCAGCCGCGTGCTCCCGGAGTGGCGCGGTTTCCGCGCGACGCACCGGGAGTGGTGGTGGGGATTCGGCCTGGAGGACGCTCCCCGGAACGGCCGGCTGCACCTGCCCGATACGGAGCGGGGCGACCGGCGTCCGGTAGCGCTGATCGTCCACGGCAACCACCGGATGGAAGACTTCTCCGACGCCGGCTACGACTACCTCGCGGACCTGCTGGCAAGCCACGGGATCGCGGCCGCGTCCGTGGACGCCAACTTCCTCAACGGGACCTGGTCGGGTGATTTCGGCGGGCGCGAGATGCCGGCGCGCGCGATCCTGCTGCTGGAGCACCTCCGGCTGTTGCGGACCTGGAACCGGGACCCGCGCTCACCGATCTACAACCGCCTCGACCTCGACCGGGTAGCCCTGCTCGGGCACTCGCGCGGCGGAGAGGCGGCGGCGATCGCCGCGGCCTTCAACGACCTGCCCTCGTTCCCGGATGACGCGGACTATCGGTTCGACTACGGCTTCGGAATCGAATCCGTCGTGGCGATCGCCCAGATTGACCGCCGCTATTCGCGGCGCATCGAGCTGCGCGACGTCAACTTCCTGGCTATCCAGGGCTCCTACGACACCGACGAGCCCAGTTTCCACGGCCTCCGCCAGTTCCACCGGACCCGCCTCGACGGCGCCGCCGAGCGCCCCGCGGGGGCTCTCGGCTTCCGTCTGAAGGCGGGGGTCGTCGCGCATCGCGGCAACCACGGCCAGTTCAACACGACCTGGGGCATGGACTCGGGTCTGTGGGGCATGTTCTGGCTCAATCGCGCCCCGCTTCTCGCCGCGTCCGAACAGCAACGGATGGCTCAGGTGTACGTCCTGGCGTTCCTGCGGGCCACCCTGCTGGGCGAGGCGGAATTCGTGCCGCTGCTCCGCGACCACCGCACCGGGGCGCCGTTCCTCCCCGAGACCCGCTACCAGAGCCAGTACGCGGACTCCCGCACCCGCATCGTCGCGGGCTTCGAGGAGGACCTTCATCTCGCCACGGCGACCGCCGCCGGCGCCACCATCGAGGCGCGCGGTCTCGCCGGCTGGAGCGAGGAGGAAGTCCTGTTCCGCGACGGTTCCAAGCAGGCCACCTCCGCCGTCCGGCTTGAGACGTCGGGAGGCGAACAGGCCGAGGATCCGGTCTACGAGATTCGCTTCGCCGAACCGGTCGCCATGACCGGCGAGGACGATTTCGTGCTCTCCGTGGTCTGGCGCCCGGAGCCGCCGGGAGACGGCGCCGAATCGCCGGCGGTGGCCCCGCCCCTCCCGATGACGGTGCAACTGCTGTTCCCCGACGAGGTGGAGGGGCCGGCGTTCGCGATCGTGGACGCGATCTCCCCGGAGCCTCCCTTCGAGGTCCAGTTCCTGAAGTCGCGCCGGATGAATCGCGAGCGGTACCGCCGCATCGTCGAGGAGATCCCGCAGACCGTCGCCGTCCGGGGCAGGAACCTCCTGCCGCCGCCACCTCCGCCCCCTCCCGTCCTGCCTGGCGTGGCGCCCGTCCCTCCGCCTCCCGCCGCGCCGCCGCCGGTGATCGGCGTCCGCTTCCGGCTCGACCCGGAGATCGCCGGAAGCGTTCTGCTGGACGACGTGGGATTTCGGAGCGGTCTGGCGGGCGGCCCGGGCGGGGCGGCGCCTGGCCCCTCGTGATTGCCGGTTCCGTCGCCGCGGGACCGCCCGCGGCGGGACTCGAGGGCCTGGTCGCCCAACTGACCGCGGCCGGGGCGGAGGGGGCGCGGCGCCGGCCCCGCGTCACCATCAGCTACGCCCAGAGTCTCGACGGTTCCATCGCCGCGAGGCCGGGGGAGCCGCTCCGGCTCAGCGGCTCGCGTTCGCTGGAACTCACGCACCGGCTGCGCGCCGGCCACGACGCCATCCTGGTGGGAATCGGAACGGTGCTGGCCGACGATCCGCGGCTCAACGTAAGGCTCGTAGCCGGCGACAGCCCCCTTCCGATCATCCTCGACGGCCGGCTTCGGCTACCGCCCACCGCCCGGCTCCTCCGGGGCCGTGGAGCTGTCGGGGCCGCTCCTCCGCCGCTCGTCGCGACGAGCTTCGAGGCGTCGCGTGAGCGGGCCGCCCGGCTTCGCGCCGCCGGGGTGACGGTGCGGAGGTTCCGTTCACCGAACGGGCGGGTGCCGCTCCGATCCGTCATGCGCGCCCTGCACCGGCGCGGCGTGCGGAGGCTGCTCGTCGAGGGCGGCGGCCGGGTGCTCACCTCGATGTTCGCCGAACGGCTCGCGGATTGGGTCGTGATTACCGTCGCCCCCCGGCTGGTCGGCGGCGAGCCGGCCCTCGCCCGCGTGCCGGCGCCCGTGGACCTCGCGGGACTCGGCTGGGCGCGTCTCGACGACGATCTCGTGTTCGCCGGGCGCCCCCGGTTCGGCGCCTCGCGGCGCGTCGCTTCCACGGGGCGCGCGGTCTGACTCCGTGACCGGACCGGCCTCGGTCGCGGAGCGGCTCTCCGTATGGTTCGAGGGGCCGCGCCGCGTCGCCGTGCGCCGCGGGCCGGCGCCCGAGCCCGGAGCCGGCGAGGCGCGGGTGCGAACGGGCGTCTCGGCGATCAGCACGGGCACCGAACTCGCCGCCTGGCGCGGAGAACTGGACCCTGCGCTTCCACGGGACGAAACCCTGGGCGCGCACGCGGGCGGCTCGTTCCGGTTCCCTTTTCCCTACGGCTATGCCTCGGTGGGCCGGCTGGAAGCGCTGGGACCCGCCGCGCCGGCCGGCGCGCCGTCGCCTGGTTCCCGGGTGTTCGCCTTCGTGCCCCACCAGAGCGTGTTCTGCGCGCCGGTGGGTGACTTGCTCCCCGTCCCGGCGGGCGTCCCGGACGAGCGCGCGGCGCTCTTCCCCTATCTCGAAACGGCGGTGAACCTGCTCCTCGACGGGGCGCCCCGGATCGGGGAGCGGGTGGTTGTCGTGGGTCAGGGAGTGCTCGGGCTGGCCCTCACCGCGCTGCTCTCCCGGTATCCGCTCGGCGGGCTGATCGCCGTGGAACCGAAGCCCGAGCGCCGCCGCCGGTCGCTGGAGTTCGGGGCGTACGAGGCGGTCACGCCCGAAGAGGCCCGGGAGAGCGTTCACCGGGCTTTCCCCGGCGGCGCCGAACTGGTCTTCGAGGTCTCGGGCAACCGGTCGGCGCTCGACTCGGCGATCCGGGCCGCGGCGCGCGACGGGCGCGTGGTCGCGGGTTCCTGGCTGGCCGGGGGAGCGACGCCGCTCGACCTGGGCGGCTGGTTCCACCGGGGGCGGGTCCGGATCGTTTCGAGCCAGGTGAGCCACCTGCCCCCGCTGGAGCCGTCCTGGACCATCGAGCGCCGCCGCCGGACCGCGTGGGAACTGCTCGGCAGCGTTCCCCTCGAGACCCTGGTGACTCTCCGGGTCCCGCTCGCGGACGCGGGGAGGGCCTACGCGCGGCTCGACGCGGGGGAGGAACTCGCGGCGCTGCTGGTCAGCAGCAGTTCGGGCTGAGCCGGTTCCGGAGCGTTCCCCTGCTCCACCGGGGGGGCGGACGGCGCCCGGGTTTCCTGGATCCTTGCGATCTGCGCGCGTTCCGCTTCGGCCTGTTCGGCGAGCCACCGGTAGATGGACTCCTGGGCGGCCCGCCGCGGCGTTCCCGGGGGAACCCGCTGGTTCCTGCCTGCCGAGTCGTGGTTTCGGGCCTTGCAGTTGTCGGCCCACTGCAGATCGAGGTAGCGCCGCAACTGGTTCTTGATCCGCTCGTCGTAGATCGGGAAGGCGACCTCGATGCGCTGGCCGAAGTTGCGCGGCATCCAGTCGGCGGACGTGCAGTAGTAGAGCGGGTCCCCGCCGTTTCCGAAGACGAGGATCCGGGAGTGCTCGAGGTAGCGGTCGAGGATGGAGATCGCCTTGAAGTCGGCCCTTGCCGGCAGGTTCTCGGTGGGAACCGAGAAGGTGCCCCGGACGATCAGGCGGATCCGGACCCCGGCCTCGGCCGCTTCCTCCAGCAGGGCGATGACCTCCGGATGCGTCAGGTGGTTCAGCTTCACCTCGATGGAGGCCGGCTCGCCGCGCCGGGCGCGCGCGATCTCCGCGTGGATGAGGTGATCCACCGTGGTCCGGAGAGTCCAGGGCGAGACGACGAGATGGTCCATCTCGCGGGTCTCGTACGGCCGGCGAATGACTCGGAAGAGGCGGGCCAGATCCCGGCAGATCCCTTCGTGGGTGGTCAGGAGGAAGTGGTCGGCGTAGAGGTTCGCGGTGTCCTCGTTCAGGTTCCCGGTGCCGATGAAGCCGTAGAGGGCGCGCCGGCCCCGCTCCCGGCGCTCGATGAGACCCATCTTGGCGTGGATCTTGAGGTCCTCCGGGCCGAAGACCACGCGGACTCCCTCGCGAGTGAGGACATCGGTGAACTCGATGTTGGTGGTCTCGTCGAAGCGGGCGGTGAGCTCCACCACCGCGGTGACCTTCTTGCCGTTGCGCGCCGCGTTGACCAGGGCGTTCACCACCCCGGAGTTGTTCGCGACCCGGTACATGGTCACCGAGATCCGGGTGACCTTGGGATCAATGGCCGCTTCCCGGAGCAGATCGATCAGGTACGAGAAGCGCTGGTAGGGCGTCTGGATCAGGATGTCCCGGCGCCGCATCGCCCGCATGATGGAACGCTCGCGATCGATGGCGGGAAGGCCCAGGGTCGGCCAGGGCTCGTAGCGAAGACCGCTCCTGACCAGCGGAAAGCGGATGAAGTCCTTGAAGTTGTGATGCCGCCCGCCCGGTACCAGCACGCTCCGGTCGTGGATCTGGAGACTCCGGCAGAGGGCCTCCAGCAGGTCGCCGGGCATGGTCTGGTCGAAGACGAAGCGCACGAGCGAAGCGGTCAGCCGCCGCCGCACGCTCTTTTCCACCTTGCGCAGATAGCTGTCCTGCGGGCTGCCGTTGAGGTCGAGCCCCGAATCCCGGGTGATCTTGACGACGTAGCCCTCGGCGGTTTCCACCTGGAAGATGGAAAAGATCTCCGGGAGCCGGTAGCGGATCACGTCCTCGAGCAGGATGACGTCGGTCCGCCCCGGCGCCGACGGCAGGCGGACGAAACGCCCCGCCGAGCGGGTGGGGATGTCCACGATGGCGTACATCGGCCGGCGCCGGCCGGAGCGCAGCACCCGGACGCCCAGGTAGATCTCCCGCTCGTCGAGATTGAGCGTCTGTCCGCTGCGTTCCAGCATGATCGGGGTCAGGTGTGGACGCACCTCGCGGACGAAGTAGTCCTGGACGGTTTCCCCCTGCTCGGGGCTCAGGTCGGCTTCGGTGATGATGCGGATGCCGTGCTCTTCGAGTTCGCGCAGGAGGGCGTCGTAGGTCTGGAGAAAGAGCGCCTGGTCGCGCAGGATCTGGCGCTGGATGTCGGAGAGGAGGACCGACGGGTCCCGGTCGAAGAACCGCCGGCGGCTGGGACTGATCTTCTGGATGCGCTGCAGCGCCGCCACCCGGACCCGGTAGTACTCGTCCTGGTTGCTCGAGAAGATGCCGAGGAAACGAAGCCGCTCGACAAGCGGAACGGTCTCGTCCCGCGCTTCCTGGAGGACCCGGCCGTTGAACGCCAGTTGCGATACCTCGCGCGGAATGGCCGCGGTGGGACGGTGACGATGGTCGGGGGCCATGAAACGGACGGTTTTCCGGGAAAATACCGGGCTCGGGGAAAGACTACGACATGGCAACGGACGGGTGGGCGCTGATCACCGGCGCCTCGACCGGGATCGGGCGCGAACTCGCGTCGCTCGCCGCCGCCGACGGGCGCGACGTGGTGCTCGTGGCCCGAAACGCGGGACGCCTCGAGCAGGCGGCGGAGGAAGTCCGCGCCGGGTACGGAGTGCGTGCGGTGGCGCTGTCGCTGGACCTCACCGAGCCGGGAGCCCCCGAGCGTCTCCACGCCGCCACCGGCGAGCGCGGCATGGAGGTTGACTTCCTCGTCAACAACGCCGGGTTCGGGATGAGCCGGCGCTTTGCGGACGTCCCGCTCGCGGTGCAGCGCTCGATGATTGGACTGAACCTGGCGGCGCTCAGCGACCTCTGCCACCTCTATCTCCCCGGGATGCTGGAGCGGGGCCGGGGAAGGATCCTGAACGTCGGCTCGGGCGCCGGTTACGTCCCGGGCCTCGGCTTCACGACCTACGCCTCCACCAAGGCCTTCGTCCTCCACCTCACCGAGGGGCTCGCCGGCGAGCTCGCGGGCACGGGGGTGACGGTGAGCGTGCTCTGTCCCGGCCCGGTGAACACCCCCTTCCTGGGAACGGCGGGCATCGAGGGCTTCTCGGGGATCCGCCGGCTCGCGCTCGCCGATCCGGGGCCGGTGGCCCGGGCGGGCTACCGGGGGGCTCTCCGCGGGAAGGTGGTGATCAACCCCGGCTTCTTTCCCCGGCTCGTCCCGTGGGTGCCGCGCCTGCTGCCGCGGTTCGCGGTGCGCTGGCTCGGGAGGCAGGTGGGCCGCCAGATGGCGCGGAGGACCGGGTGAGCGGCGTCGCGCTGCCGGCGCACCGGCACCTCGACGCGCTCGGAGTCCCCTGGGAGCGGCGGACCTTCCCGGCGGCAACGCCCAAGGGCGCCGCTTCGGTGGCCCACGCGCTCGGCTACCGCGAGAGCCAGATGGTGAAGACGCTGATCTTCCAGTCGGGAACGGGCGAGCGGGCGCTGATCGCGGTGGGCGGCGACCGGAACGTCATCTCCGGAAAGCTGAAGAAGGCGATGGGCAACCGGAACATCCGGCTCGCGAGTCCGGAAGCCGTGATCGAGTTCACCGGCTACCGGATCGGCTCGATCCCACCGTTCTCCTGGCAGCGGGAAGGCACCCGGACGTTCATTGACGAAGACCTCATGGAGGAGCCGGTCCTCGGCGTCGGCGCCGGCGTCTGGGGCGAAGAAATCCTCATCACCCCCGCCAACCTCGTCCGCGCCTCGAACGGCATCGTCGTCAACCTGACCCGCCGCGAGTAGGGGACGCCCCCACCCGGGACCGCATGACGCCCCCGGCCCGGACCGCCGGTCTCCAGACCGGCACGCGCGGCCCTCCGCGCCGCACACGTCCCGACCGCACCTACCCTCACAGCGCGTACGGCTCGGAACGTCATCCGGCGAAGATGGCGCCTCCGGCTTGGAACGCCGGTCTCCAGACCGGCACGTGCGGCGCTCCGCGTCGCACACAGCACACCCCTGATCCACCTCAGGGCACCGCCGCCCGCCGCCTGCTAATTTCCCGGCCATGAGCGCCCGGAAGAGCCGGCTGGTCGCGCTTGCCCTTCTGCTTCCGCTCGTCGCCGTGTCCTGGATTCCCGCTGCCCAGGACGACCGCACCCCTCGACGACGCCTACACCGTCTGGCTCTGTCCCATGCACCGGGACCACCAGTCGCACGGAGAAGGGAACTGCCCGCTCTGCGGGATGGCGCTCGTCCGCCGGACCCTGGTGACCCGTTACGTCTGCCTGGCCCAGGAGGACGGCGTGGTGGAGGAGGGACCCGGCATCTGTCCCGACACCGGGGATCCGCTGGTCCCGGCGACACGGGAAGTGGTCTGGTTCTGCCCCTCCGACCCCGATCGGATGTTCGTGGAACCCGGGGTCTGCGAGGGCGACCGCCCCCGCGCGATGACGACCCGGGTGTCCGCGCACGGCGACCACAACCCGCGGCACGGCGGAATCCTGTTCATGGCGCCGGACGGAGTGCACCACCTCGAAGGCGTGCTCGAAGACGGGGCCTTCCGCCTCTATTTCTACGATTCCTTCACCCGGCCCATCGAGCCGGAACCCTTCGGCGCGCGGGCGGTTCCGGCGGACGAGCGCGGGGCGCCGCTCGGCGAGCCGGTGGCGCTCGCGTCGGCCCCCGGCGCCCTCGATACGCCGGTCGAGGCCGCGGCCGGAGAACGGGCGGCCTTCACCGCCTTCGTGCAGTTCCCCGACCGCGACGAGGAAGACCGCTTCGACTTCATCTTCCTTTCGGATGCGGAAAAGGCCGCCCTTGCCGCGGAGACCGCCCCCACCGCGCTGCCCGAACTGCGGGTCCCCGACACTCCCCAGGCGATCCTCGACGCCATCCGCGCCCGCGACCGGCGGGTCCAGGCGCTGATCGCCCAGGGCCGCTGGGCCGATCTCTTCATCCCGGCGCTGGAAGCCAAGGACCTGGCGCTGGCCTACGGCGAAGAGGCTTCGGATCGTCCCTGGGTGGCGCTCAAGCGGATCGTGCGGGGCGCCTGGCTGCTCGACCTTCACGGCGATCAGGGCGACCGGGTCCGCGTCGGGGAGGCCTACGAGATCTTCGCGGAGGGGATGCGGGGGCTCCCGGAGCGGGCGCCGGAGTAGGGGCAATCGAATGAAGCGACCCGGAAGAATCGCCGCGGTGCTGACCGGCCTCGCCGCCGGGACGGCGGCGATCCTGGTCGCGGTCCCCGGTTGGTTCGGCGCTGCGAGCGCCCATGAACCGGAACTCTCCCGCTACGGCTACTGGCGCGACATCCGTCCTCTCCTGGAGCAACACTGCGCTTCCTGCCACTCGGGGACCGGCCCCGCACCGGTCAACCTGATGCGCTACCTCGACGCGCTGCCGTGGGCCAACTCCATCGCCCGCCAGGTACTCCAGCGCCGGATGCCCCCCTGGTTGCCCGACGACGGCACCGGCGATTTCGCGCATGCCCGGACGCTCGACGATCGGGAGACGGACATGCTCGTGGACTGGGCGATCGGGCTGGCCCCCGAGGGACCGGCTCCGGAGGATGAGCCGGAGATTCCGGGCGCGGGGGCGGATTTGCCACCGAGCCGGCTCACGTTGGCCGAGCCGGTCGTCATCGGCGCGATGGAGTCCGTGGCAGCCGTGTGCCAACCGCTGGTCCGGGGTGAGGGAGTGGGGACGGCGGCAGCCGGTTTCGCGCTGATTCCCGGCGAGGCGGTCTCTATCCTGCGCCGGGCCGTGCTGTACGCCGGCGACGACTGCGCGAGCGGAGCGCCGCTCTTCACCTGGGTGGTGGGGCAGGGACCGCGCCTGCGGCCGGAGGGTGTCTTCGACCGCCTGCCGGAGCACACGGGTCTCTTCCTCCATCTGTCCTACCGCAAGGGCTTCGACACCGAGGGCCTGGAGTTCGAGGATGCGCCCCAGGTGGTGGTCTTCCCGCCCCTTGCGGACCGGACACGCGTCGTCGAGATGCTGGCGGTCGAGCCGGGAACCACCCCGGTGGGCCCGGCGACCCTCCTCTCCGTCCTGCCGCCCGAAGGACTCGACCCTGGCCCGGACGGATTCGCGGTGGAGGCCGTGGGAGACGACGGGGCGGTGACGCCGCTGCTGCGCATCCGCCGCTTCGATGCCGACTGGGCCGAGAAGTTCGCCTTCCGGGAGCCGGTGCGGCTGGCCGACGGCGCCGCCATCCGGGTCTCCCATCCGGGAGCGATTCTGGATCTGGTTCGCAGGCCGCCCGCCGGACCCGACGACGATCCGTAGGGGCGAGGTTTCTCGCCGCGATGAGCACCCCTGCGGGTCGGAGGCCGTCCGGCTCGCGCGGGCTCACCCGGCGCGCCCTGCTCGGGTTGGGTGCGCGGCGCGAGGCAGTTCAGCCCGATGATCTGAGTCGTTCGGAATACGCCGGTTGGAGGTCCGCGTGAAACGGAGGGGAGTGGACGTCCGGGCCCGACCCGGCTACGTGACGCGACGGTGAGGAACGGGGATGGGGGTCGCCACCCAGCCCGGTGGCGCAGACGGCCTGGAACGCCGGCCTCCGACCGGCATCGCGCGGGAGCGCGAAACGAGCGCCCGTGGTCCACCGCCAGGCGAACGCGAGCGCGGCACTCGGAGTGCATTGTCGTCAGTGTTGGCCTTACATATTGCATGTGTCAATGCAAAACACTATAGTCAAGGCCAATAGAAGCTTGCATGCTTGAGTCCACGATCACTTCCCGGGGACAGACCACCGTGCCGAAGGCGGTCCGCGACGCCTTGGAACTGAAGGCCGGCGATCGGGTCCGCTACACGATCGAGGGTTCCGTGGTGCGGATCTGCCCGCTCAGGCCGATTGCAAGACTGCGTGGCATCGTGAAGCACAAGGGGCCGCCGTTGTCGCTTGAGGACATGGATCGGGCCATCGCCGAGGGTGCTTGCGAGTCTTGATCGCCCTTGACACGAACATCCTCGTCCGATTTCTAACCGGCGACGATCCTGCTCAACAGGCGGAGGCGAGTGCTCTCCTCGATCGTTTGACTCCGGAGGAACCAGGTTTCATTGCGCGCGAGGTAGTGCTCGAACTGGTGTGGGTGCTTGGCCGCGGCTACGGCGTGCCGCGCAAACGAATCGCGGAGATCCTTGGCGAACTGCTCGAAACCCGAGGTCTGCTGTTTGAAAGTGCCGCAGATGTCGCCCATGCAGCCGCCGAATACGGACGGGGTGGCCCGGAGTTTGCCGACCGGATGATCCTCGCGGCGGCGCAGCGGGTGGAGGCCGTCCCTCTCTATACGTTCGACTACGGACTCTCCCGGTTACGTGACGCCGCCGCGGTCACGCGGCGTGATCTCCGGGAGTAGACGCGGCGACATCCCGACCGCCGTACAGCAAACGGGGGCGGCGCGGGTGCGCCGCCCCCGTTGCTGACGTTCGCTGGACCTACTGCTGCATGTCCGTGGTCGCCGTGGCGTGGCTGCGGACCTCCTCGAGGAAGGGAACGTCGCCGTCGGCTTCGGTCAGGAAGGTCTGGAGCGTCGCGTAGGCGCGGTTCGCCGCGTCCTCGTCGCCGAGCGCGGTCGTCGCGCGGGCGAGTCCGAGCAGCGAAGCCGTCCGGTTCGGGGTCCGGGTGAGGCTGGTCTCGAACTGGGCGCGGGCCTTCTCCGCCTTGCCGGCGGCGAGGAGCAGTTCGCCCCGCAGCTCGTGCGACGGCTTCATCGGGTAGGTCGGGCCGGACGGCGGGTCCTGGGTCTCTTCGATCTTGGTCGCCGCCTTCGCGTGCTTCAGAGCGCCCTCGGTGTCCCCGGCGAGTTGGGCCGCCAGCGCCTCGATCTCGTGCTGCATGATGCGCACGGAGTCGGCCTGGTACGCCTCCCCGTCCGCGGCGCGCTTGTCGGCGAGCGCCTGGAGCTGCTTGGCGGCTTCGGCGGCCCCGGCCTCGTCCCTCTCGGCGAACGCCTTCATGCCCGCGGCGAGGAGCAGGTTCGCGGTGGAGTTGTAGCGGCTCGTGTCCACGTCGCCCTTCGGCAACGAGATCGCGTCGTAGCGGCCGGTCTCGATCGCGTGGCGGGCCACCATGGAGGCGGAGATCCGCCGGAGCCGGTTGTCGTCGGTCTCGGCGACGGCATCGTCCACAATGGCGATGGCGTCGAGGACGGCGCCGTAGACGCCGCGCTGGAGGTCCGCGTAGGCCTTCCACTCGAGGCTGTGGTAGTCCCGCTTGGTGATCGAGAGGTTCTTCCGCTCCACCCACTTGGCGGAGGCGTTGTAGGCCACGTCGTTCGAAGCCGAGACCCGGTTCCACATCCCGTGCTGCACGAAGATGTGGGAGGGCATGTGCTGCGCGTGGTGCGCCTCGGGCGCGATTTCGGCGTAGCGGTTCGCCGCCTCGAGGGCGAGGGGCGCGTGCTCGGGATCGTCGAAGGAATGGATCACGTAGTGCGCGGCGCCGGGGTGGTTCGGCTCGCGCTGGAAGAGGTCGGTGACGATGGCGCCCGCCTTCATCTGGCGGTGGAAGCCGGGCTCGCCGCGGCGGACGAGGCCGAGGTAGGAAAGGGCGTAGAACGCCTGGGCCTCGTTGTCCTCGGGATGGGCCTCGGCGAGGCGCCGCATCGCCTGGTGGTAGAGCTCGTCGCGCTCGTACTTGTCACCGGGGCCGTAGAGGACTTCCACCGTGTCCATGTAGAGGCGTTCGCGGTCCGTCGGGGTCTTGGCCCGGCGTTCGGCGCGGGTGTCCCCGAAGCGCTTCAGGACATCCCGCGCGGCGCTGATGTCCTGCTCCGACCACAGCGGGTGGTTGTGGCTGACCGCCTCGCCCCAGTAGGCGAGGGCGAAGTCGGGATCAATCTCCTGGGCGTTCTTGAAGGCCTCTCCCGCTTCCTCGTACCAGAAGCTGTGGAGCGCCGCGACACCCCGCTGGAAGGCGGCCTGGGCGGCCTCCGAGCCGGAGTTCGGGAAGTGCACGGTGCCGAGGTCGGACTCTTCCTCGGCGAAGGTCGGCGCCGCGATGAGTGCGAGGGCGGCGAGAGCGAGCATGGTTTTCTTGAACATGGGACCCTCCATCCGGGAGGCGCGATCTGCGCTCGGAAAGGTCAATTTTAGCCGAGCGGAGGGAGTGGGCGCGAACGCATTGGGGTGGTGGGATTCCATGCCGAGGCGCCGTCGAGCCGGGTGGGGTTGCGACGTGCGCGGCGCGGAGCGCCGCGGTGCCGGTCTGGAGGCCGGCGTTCCAAGCCGTGTGTGTCGTGGGGCCGGCTGGAGGTGGGAGCCCGCCGCCGCGCTCTCGGAGCGTGGCGGGTCAGTTCGCGTTCGTGAACAGGAGGCTGAAAACCGCGATAAGCACCGTGATCAGGAGGGCATAGGCCCCGACCATGATCTGCCCCAGCAGTTTCAGCCCGTCGATGCGCGCGACGATCATGTCCAACCGATGGTCGCGTTCGGCTCCGGCCTTGGCAAGATTGCGTACCTCTACTGTGAGGTCGCGTACCTCTACTGTGAGGTCGCGTACCTTCACGGTGAGGTCACGGACGATGGCGGCGAGATCGCGGACTTCCGCCTGGATCGGCTGGGTGTGCGCGGCGACGGTCTCCGATGTCATCGTGTGCATCTTCTTTTCCGCAGTATAGGCGAGCCTTGCCTCGACGCCCGCGTCGAGCAGTGCGTGGAAAATGGCGCTTTCCTCGGCGGGCTTCGGGGTGCCGGCGGGCGGAGTCTTCGGTAGCGGGGCCGATTCCGGCGCGGCTGCGGGCTCGGGCGTCGGCGGGGTGGGCTGGGGCATCGGGAACTCCTTCGGGAACGCCGGAGGACACGGCGTCCTCCGCTACTTCCCTAGGCGCAATTCCGGCCCGTTTTTTCCCACTTCGCGAGGAAATGTGGAAAAGTCGAAGCGAATGTGCACTTCCGCTGCGTGTTGTGGCGGTACCGGCGTTCCAGGCCGTCGCGCCGCCTGCGCTGGGGAACCGTGCACCGGGACGGGCGCCGTTTTGGTGGGTGGGGTTGGGTCGTGCGCGGCGCGGAGCGCCGCGGTGCCGGTCTGGAGACTGGGGTTCCAAGCCGGCTGGGGGGTCCCGGCGTAACATTCCGGGAACGGGCGGGGAGTCACGGGAGTTTTCTTGAGCGATGCCAAGCGCCACCGAAGTCAGTCAGTTCACCGCGAAGGGGCGTGAGGTCCGTTCCGCCTTTGCCGACCGGCTGACCGCGGAGCTCGGCCGGGTGGTGGTCGGGCAGCAAGGGGTCGTGGAGCGGGTGCTGATCGGGCTCCTCACCCGCGGTCATCTGCTCATCGAGGGCGTGCCCGGAATCGCGAAGACGCTGCTCGCGAAGAGCGTCGCCGAGAGCGTGCGGGCCGACTTCTCCCGGGTCCAGTTCACTCCCGACCTGCTGCCGGCCGACCTGATCGGGACCCTCATCTACGACCAGCGGGACCAGACCTTCGTGCCGCGGAAGGGGCCGGTGTTCACGAACTTCCTGCTGGCCGACGAGATCAACCGGGCGCCCGCCAAGGTGCAGAGCGCGCTGCTCGAAGCGATGCAGGAGCGCCAGGTCACCATCGGCGACGAGACCTGGAAGCTGGAGGAGCCGTTCGTGGTGCTGGCGACCCAGAACCCGATCGAGCAGGAGGGCACCTACCCGCTCCCCGAGGCCCAGGTGGACCGCTTCATGATGAAGCTGCGGATGGGGTTTCCGGAGCTCGACGACGAACGCGTCATCCTGAAGCGGATGGCCAACTTCGCGGTGCCGCGGGTCGAGCCGGTCCTCGGCCCCGAGGAGATCGCCACCGCCCGGGACGCCGTCGAGGCCGTCTACGTGGACGACCGGATTCGCGACTACATCCTCTCGCTGGTGCGGGCGACCCGTGACCCCGCCGCCTTCGGGGTGGACATCGCCGGGCTCGTGGAGCACGGGGCCTCGCCGCGGGCGAGTCTCGACCTCTACCGGGCGGCCCGGGCGCGCGCGTTCCTCGAGGACCGGGACTTCACCGCCCCCGAGGACGTCAAGCACCTCGCGCCCGACGTGATGCGCCACCGGCTCATCCTCTCCTACGAGGCGGAAGCGGAAGAGGTGGACGGCGACGAGATCGTCCGGCGGGTGCTGGATGCGGTGGAGGTTCCCTGACAACCGGTCCGCTCGATAGCGTGGTGGCCTCGAAAGACGCGCCCGCCGCGGCGGGGCGCGGCAAGGACCGGACGGGCTTTTTCGCGTCGCTGTTTTCGCCGCGCACTCCGTCGGGGGAACCGGGGCCTGCTACCGAGGTCTCGACCGCGGAACTCCTCGCCCGGGTGCGGCACATCGAGATCCGCACCCGCAAGCTGGTGACCGAGGCGCTGGCGGGCGCCTACCTGAGCACCTTCAAGGGGCAGGGGATGGAGTTCTCGGAGGTCCGCGAGTACGCCCCGGGCGACGACATCCGCTCGGTGGACTGGAACGTCACCTCCCGGACCGGAGATCTCCACGTCAAGAAGTTCGTCGAGGAGCGCGAACAGACCGTGCTGTTCCTTCTCGACGTCTCGCGCTCCTTCGCGTTCGGCAGCCGTCGTGATTTCAAGCGGGCCACCGCCGCCGAGGCGTCCGCCGCCCTTGCCTTCTCGGCCATCCGGTCCGGGGACCGGGTCGGCGCGCTGCTCTTCACCGACCGCCCCGAAATTCGCCTTCCGGCGCGGAAGGGCCGCCGGCACGGCCTCCGGGTGCTGCGGGACCTCCTCTACTTCGAGCCCGAGGGCGCCGGGACCGACATCGCGGAGGCGCTCAGCGTGCTGAATCGGGCGGTGCGCCGGCGCGCGACCGTCTTCCTGGTCAGCGACTTCGTCGGAGATCCGCCCGAGCGCTGGGTGCGTCCCCTCCGGGTGGCGGCGCGCCGGCACGACCTGATCGCCGTCCGGGTCACGGACGTCCGGGAGCACGCGGTCCCGGACGTCGGCCTCATCGAACTCGAAGACGCCGAGTCCGGAGTTCCGGTGCGGCTGGACACCTCGGACCGGCGGGTGCGGGACGCCTTCCGCGACCGCGCCCTCAAGGCCCGCGCGGCGGCCTCGCGGGCGCTTCGCGAGACGGGCGTGGACGTGGTGGAGGTGGCGGCGGGAGAGCCCTACGACGCTCCCCTGCGCAAGTTCTTCCGGATGCGGGAGAAGCGGCGGCGATGAGAGCCACCGCCCTCCTGACCGCGTTCTCCTGCCTGGCGGCGGCATCCGCCACCGGCGCATTCGCCCAGCCCGGACCGGAACCGGTTGCCGGCGCCATCGCCGAAGTGGTCTCCGAGCCGGTGGAGGTCGGGGACGTCTTCGAACTGGAGATCGTCGTGGAACACTCCGAGGGCGCGGAGGCCGCCCCGGTGGTCGAGGAGAGCCTCGGCGACTTCCGGATCCTGGGGGCGGTCCCGGTCGCGCCGGACGGCGCCCCCGCCGGGGAGAGCCGGTTTCGCCTCCGGCTCGGCGCCTTCGTGCTTCCGGGCGACCACGAAATCCCCCCCGTGCCGGTCGGCGTCCGGGCCGCCGGCGGCGAACTGTCGCTCATCCAGACGCCGCCGGCGCCGGTGCGGGTGGTCTCGTCGCTGCCGCCCGACGCCGAAGCGGCCGGGGGAGACATCCATGACATCCGGGGACCTTTCGAACTGAACGTGCCCCCGCGCTGGGGAGCGATCGGCCTGCTCGCCCTGGGAGTCCTGGTCCTCCTCGCCGCCGCCTGGTGGCTCTGGCGGCGCCGTCGCCCCCGCGAGGCGCCGGCCGTCCCGCTTCCTCCGCCGGCGGCGGAGGCGGAGGCCGCGCTCGCCCGGCTGGCCCGGGCCGGACTCCTCGAAAAGGGCGACGTGGTGGGTTATTACGAGCGCCTCGCCGGGATCATGAAGCGCTACGCGGGGCGGCGGTTCGAGACGCCGTGGAGTGAACGGACCACCGGGGAGGTCCTCCGGGACCTGCGGCTGCGCGCCGCGTCCCGACACGGCGAGGCGCTGACGCTGCTCGCGTCCATCCTGGGTGAGGCGGACCTCGCCAAGTTCAGCGAACGGGCCTTCCGTCCGGACGCCGCGCAGTCGCGGTTCCGGGAGGCGGGGATGTTCCTGGACCGGACCCGCCCGCCGCTCACCCCGGAGCCGGATTCCGGGGACGGGGCGGGGAAGGAACGCGCGCTGCCTCCCGGCGGCGCCGGACCGCCCGCCCGGGTGTCCGGGAGGACGCCGCCCGAGGTGGAGGTCCGCTGATGCGCCTGCTGTGGCCGGCGGCGCTCCTGCTGCTGCTCCTGGTTCCGCTGTTCGCGATCCGCGCGCGGCGGCTCGCCCCACCGTCGCTGCGGTTCCCGGAGGCCGCCGGGCTCCGGGCGTTACCCCGCTCGCTCCGCTCCCGGCTCGCCTTCCTCCCCGGAGCGCTCGTGCTCGCCGCGCTGGCGCTCGCCGCGGTGGCGCTCGCCCGTCCCCAGACCGGGATCACCGAGGAGACCGGCGCCAGCCTCGGGGTGGACATCGTGCTTGCCCTCGACATCTCCTCGAGCATGCGGGCGGAGGACTTCGCTCCGGCGAATCGCCTGGTTGCCGCCAAGGAGGTGCTCGAGGACTTCATTGACCGGCGGACGGACGACCGCCTGGGAGCGGTGGCGTTCGCCCGGAACGCGGTGACGCTCAGCCCCTTGACGCTCGATCACGGCGTCCTCACGGACCGGCTCCGGGAAGTGGACATCGGCGACATCCCCGACGGGACCGCCATCGGCAATGCCATCGCGGCCTCGGTCAACCGGCTCGCGGGTTCCGAGGCCGAGAGCCGCGTCATCGTCCTGCTCACCGACGGGGTCTCGAACGCCGGGGAGATCCACCCGTTGACCGCCGCCGGGCTGGCCCGCACCCGGGGGATCCGGGTCTACACGGTGGGCGCCGGGAGCCAGCAGGGCGGGCGGATGGTCATGCGGCGGCCGGACGGCTCCCTCGATGTCCGGACGGCGCCCGGCATTGACGAAGCGATGCTCACCGAGGTCGCGGACGCGACCGGGGGCCGCTACTTCCGGGCCCGCGACAGCGAAGGGCTCCGGGCGGTGTACCAGGAGATCGACGCGCTGGAGCGGACCGAACTCCAGGCGCCGACCTGGACGAGCTGGTCGGACGATGGGCCCCGGCTCGCCGGCTGGGCGGCGGTCCTCCTGTTTTCCGGCCTGGCGCTCGGCGCCACGGTGCTCAGGACGGCGCCATGACGTCCGGAACACGACCGTTGTCCGCGCCCCGTGCCCGACAGGGAGATCGCTGAAATGCGCTTCGGCGAGCCGTCGGCGCTGCTTCTGCTGCTGCTCTTTCCGCTGGCGGCGGGCCTCGTCCTCCTGGCGGCGCGGCGCGGACGGAGGGTCCTGGGCCGCTTTGGAGTCCGCACGGCGGCGCTGATCGAAGGCGACAGCCGAACCCGCCGCCGGTTCCGGGACTTCCTGTTGCTGGGCGCCGTCCTCCTGCTCGCGACCGCGGCCGCGCGCCCGCAGTGGGGACGGCAGGAACAGGAGGTGACCCTGGTCGGGGTGGACGTCGTCCTCGCAATGGACACCTCCTTCAGCATGGACGCCCGCGACGTGGCGCCTTCCCGGATGGAGCGGGCGCGCTACATCGCCGGCGAGCTGCTCGACCGGATGGTCGGGAACCGGGTGGGGATCGTGGCGTTTTCCGGGACGGCCTTCACCCAGTGTCCGCTCACCCATGATCTCGGCGCCGTTCGGACCCTGCTCGCCGGGATCGCCACCGGCGCCGTGGAGAGTCCCGGAACGAACCTGGCCGCCATGATCGAGGAGGCGGCCCGCGCCTTCGAGCGCCAGGAGAGCCGGCACCGCGTGGTCGTGCTGCTCACCGACGGCCAGCAGGACGACCTGCGGGTCACCGAGATCGCGGAAGTGGCCCGGACGGCGAACGAACGGGACATCGTCGTCCTTCCGGTCGGGGTGGGGACGCCCGGCGGGGCCACCATCCCGGCGGACTCGGATTCCGGGCCGACGCTGATGCGCGACGCCGCCGGTTCTCCCATCGTGAGCCGGTTGGACCGCGCGGCGCTCGCCGAACTGGCGGCGCTGACCGGCGGCGTCTTCTTCGAGGTGTCCGCGGACGATCGGGAGATCGAAGGATTGACGGCCCGGATCGCCGGGATCGAAGGAGGAGAGCTCGGCGCCCAGATCTCCCGGCGCTATCGGGAGCGGTTCTGGATCCCCGCCGCACTTGCCGTCGGTTTGATCGCGGCGGCCGGGTTCGCAAGCCCGTCGCGCCGCCGCCGGTCGCCGGCAAGCCGGGGAGGGCTTTCGTGATCCGCGCCGCTTTCGCCCTGTTGCTGGCGGCGCAGTTGTTCGGCGGGGGGGAACGGAACACCCGCGAGGGAGCGGAGCACTTCGAAGCGAACCGCCTGGAAGAGGCGCTGCGGGCCTTTTCGCGCGCGGAGGGGGAATTCCCGGACGCGCCCGAGAACGACCTGAACATCGCCGGGGTCCACTACCGGCTCGGCGAGGCGGAAGGCGCCCCGGCCGGGGAGGAGGGCCCGCTCGCCGAAGCGCTCCGTGGCTATCAGGCGGCGCTCGCGGGGGGCGCCGGCGGCCCGGACGGAGCGGTCCGGCGCGACGCCTTCTACAACCTGGCCAACACCCTGTTCCGCGGCGGCGCGTTCCGGGAGGCGGCGGCCGCCTACGGGGAAGCCATCGCCCTCGACCCGGAAGACCTGGAAGCCCGGCAGAACCTGGAGCGGGCGCTGCGCGCGGCCGATGAAGAAGAACGGCAGGGTGAGTCACCGGATCAGCAGCAACAGGATCAGCAACAACAGGGGCAGGATCAGGAGCCGCAGGACCAGGAGGGACAGGGAGCGCAGAGTCCCGAGGAACAGGGGCAGGACCGCCAGGACTCCCAGTCCTCCGAGGATCGGGACCCGGAGTCCGGCGATGAGCAACAGCCCCCTCCCGAAGGTTCCCCACAGTCCCACGACCAGCCACCCGCCGACGACGCGAGCGGCAGCGCACCCCAGGATGCCGGTCCGGACGCCGAAACGCCGGACTCCGCCCCCGGCGAGGTGCCCGAGATCAGCCCCGAGCAGGCGGAGCGCATCCTTGCCGCGCTCGCCGACGTGGAACGGGCGTTTCAGGAGGACCGGCTCGAGAAGCGCCGGGCCCGGGCCCTCCGGAGGGGCCGGCACTGATGAGACGGGGCTTCGTGACCGCGGTCCTGGCGGTCCTGCTCGCGCCGTCCGTCCACGCCCAGGAGGCCGCCGAGGCGAGCGTGGACGCGGACCACATCGGGATCGAGGACACGCTCACCCTGACGGTCTCGGTGCCCGAGGAGCGCGGCGGAGCCCCCGCGCTGTCCAGACTTGCCGGGTTCGAGGTGCTGGGCAGCCAGCGGATGTCCAGGACCGAGATCGTCAACTTCCAGATGACGCGCGCCACGGAATGGATCTACCGGCTCCGGCCGCTTTCGGTCGGAGAACTGACGATTCCGGAGATTCCGGTTCCGGGGTACCGGCCCACGTCCCCGATCCGGGTGCGCGTGGAGCAGGGCAGCCTCCGCCCCGGCGCCCCCGATCCGTTCGCGTCTCCCTTCTCGTCGCCCTTTCCCTCTCCCTTCGGCCTCGGGGATCCCTTCGACCCGCGGCGCCGCCGCGAAGCGACGGTTCCGCAGGTTCGCGAAGAGGACGTCTTCGTCCGGGCCGAGGCGCCGGACTCCGGGGTGCGGGTGGGCGAGCAGGTTCTCGTCCTCTACCGGCTCTGGTCGCGGCTCCCGGTGTTTGCGGCGGCGCCGGTGGAGTTGGCCCAGCCGGAGGGGTTCTGGACCGAGGAGGTGGAGCTCCCCGACGTTCCCTGGCAGGAGCGCGGCCTGAGCGGGAGCGAGATCCGGGAGCGCCGGAGTCTGCCGGGGCCCCGCCGCGAACGCCGCACCCTGAACGGGGTGGCGTACGAGACCTATCCGCTGCTCATGCGCGCGGTCTTCCCGACCGGCGCCGGGGAACGCGAGCTCCCGGGACCGCGCTTCGAGGTCGGGATCGAGGGCGCGCGCCGGTCCTTTTTCGGCCCGGAGCAGGTGGTGGTGGTCCGGGAGGCGCCCGCGGTCACGATCCGCGCCGAACCCTTGCCCGACGCCGGGCGGCCCGCCGGGTTCACCGGCGCGGTCGGGGACTACGGTCTTCGCGCGGAGGTCCGGCGGGACGGCTCGCCGCTCGGCGACCGGACTGCGGCGGCCGGCGAGGCGCTCGTGCTCCGCGTCGAGCTCGAAGGGAACGGCAACCTGCGGGCGGCCGGAACGCCGGTCCTTCCCGAGGGGCCCGAGACGCGGCGGGCCTTCCGCTTCTTCGACCCGGATGCGTCTTCCGAGACCGGCCTCCGGGAGGAGGGATCGGGACTCGCCTTCGGCGGCCGGCAGATCTGGGAGTTCCCGATGGTGCCCGAGGCCGGCGGGGTCCGGAACATCGCCGCCGTGACCCTCGATGTCTTCAACCCGCGGACCGGCGCTTACGAGGAGCTGGCTTCGGATCCCCTCCGGATTCGCGTGGAAGGAGCGGCCGCGGCGGCGCCGGGAGCCGAGGGCCCGGTCGGGGTGGAGCGGTTCGGGGAGGACATCCGGTATCTGAAGCCCGTGGGTCGCGAGACGGGTCCGCCGGGCGGTCCCTGGCGTCCCGGGGCGCTCTTCGGTCTGGGCCTCGCGCTGCCGGTGCTGTGGAACCTGGGACTCCTCGCGGTCCGGCGGCGGCGGGCCTGGCGGGAAGCGCATCCGGCCGAGTTCCGCCGTCTCCGGGCCGCCCGGGATGCCCGGCGGGCGCTCTCGCGGGTGACGGGAGACGGGCCGGAGGCCGCCGCCCGGGTCGGGGAGGCGCTCACCGAATACGCGGCGGCGCGGCTGGGCGGGTCCCGGCACGGCTTCACCCCCGAGAGCGCGGCGCGGCGTCTTCAGGACGCCGGCGCGGCGGCGGACGCCGCCCGCCGCTTCCGGGCGCTCCTCTCCCGCTCCGAAGCGGCGCGCTTCGCCGCGTCCGCAGGGGGAGACCGGGCGGGTTCCGACGCGAAGGAAGCCGCCGAACTCGTCCGCGAGCTCGAGGCGCAGCTCGGCGGGAAGCGAGGTGCGGGATGAGCCGTCGCCTGCTCCTGGCCTCGCTGGGACTGGCCGCGGGGATCGGACTGCCTGGAGCCGCGGTCTCGCAGGAGAGTCCCGAGGCCGAGGCGGCGGCCGCCGCCCGGAGCTATGACGCGGGGGCCTACGAGGCCGCGGCGGCCGGCTATCGCCGGCTGCTCGCGGCCCCCGGAGGTCTCGACCGGGCCGCGCTTCACTACAACCTCGGAAACGCCGAGTACCGGACCGGCCGGCTCGGCCACGCGATGCTGCACTGGGAGCGCTCGCTCGCGATCCGGCCCGGCGACGGAGACGCCCGGGCCAACGTCGCCCTCGCGCGCGCCGTCCTCGACCGGCGGCTCACCGAGGCCGCGGCGGCCGGCGACCCGGACACGTTCCTGCTCGAGTTGCTCCGGTCCATGCAGGGGTTCCAGGTCTGGCTGCGCCGGACGCCGCCGTCGCGCTTTGCCGGGTCGCTCAGCGCGTTCGTGCTGCTGGCCGGCGCCTGCTGGACCTTCCTGATGATCCGGCGCGGCCGGCGGGGGTTGCTGCTGGCCGTTCTCGGACTCTCCCTCATCGCCACGACGGCCTCCGGGGTCCTCCTCCAGCTCCGGCTCACGGTTCCGCCGGTGGCGGTGGTGGTGCAGCCGGGCGCCGCGCTGCGCAGCGGCCCCGGCCATTCGTTCCCGCAGCTCGCCGCGCTCCCGGAGGGGCTCTACCTGGAACTCGACCGCGAGGGTGGGGCGCAGGACGGGTTCCGGCGCGTGGTCGCGGCCGGCATCGTGGGCTACGCCGACGGGGAGAGCGTCGTCCCGGTGGACGAGCGCTAGCTAGCTGCTCAGGACGGGCGTCGTCAGTCGATCGCTCCGTCCAGGCGCCGAAGGGACTCGAGGAGCACCCGGGCCCCGTTCGTGATGTCGGAGACGCTCGTGAACTCCCGGGGTGAATGGCTGATCCCGTCCTGGCTCGGGACGAAGATCATGCCGACGGGCGCCAGCACGGCGATGGACTGGGCGTCGTGTCCCGCTCCGGACGGCATGCGCACGTTCGATAACCCGAGGCTTGTGGCGGCGGCCTCCATGGTGTCCATGAACAGCGGGTCGCAGGGGGCGGCGCGGCTCAGGTAGTACTCCTCGAAGGTGATGTCCGTCTGGTTCCGGCGCGCGATCTCGCGTCCCAGCTCCTGGAAACGCTGGTAGAGGGCCTCGATCGTCTCCATCCTGAGGTCCCGGATTTCGAGAGTCAGGTCGACCGCGCCCGGAATGACGTTCGCCGCGCCGGGGTGCGCCTCGATGCGGCCGACCGTGGCTACCTGCCGCCCCGGCCACGCCTGGGTCTCCTCGTGGACCGCCACCAGGAAGCGGCCCGCGGTCACGAGCGCGTCCCGGCGGATCCCCATCGCGGTGGTGCCCGCGTGGTTTGCGAACCCGGATACCCGAACCTGGAAGCGTCGGATGCCGACGATGCCCTCGACGATACCGATGGCGATCCCCTCGGTGGCGAGGGTGGGGCTCTGTTCGACGTGCAGTTCGAGGAAGCCCGCATAGTGACCGGGTTCGAGGGCCGCCTCGGTGATGCGTTCCGGCGAGCCGCCCACCCGGGCGAGCGCCTGGCCCAGGGTCAACCCGCCGTACACCGGCAGGTCCATCTCGTCCGGGGTGACTTCCCCGGCGAGCGCCCGGCTTCCGGTCTTCCCGTTCTCCTCGTTGAAGAAGTCGACCACTTCGAGGGGGTGCCGGAGCGGCGTGCCCGAGGCGGCGATGGCGGTCGCTGCCTCGAGGGAGGCGATCGAGCCGGCCACCCCGTCGAAGTTCCCGCCCGCCGGAACCGAATCGAGGTGCGACCCGGTGAGCAGGGGAGGCAGCGAGGCATCGGTTCCGGCGAGGCGTCCGATCAGGTTGCCGGCGAGATCGGTGCGCACCTCGAATCCGGCCTCCTCGAGCCAACCGGCGAAGGCCTCGCGGGCCGCGAGATCGGCGTCGCTCCCCGCGGTTCGGAAGGCGCCCTCCGGCATCGCGCCGAACCCGGCGATGGCTTCCAACCGGCTGGCGACGCGTTCACCGTCAACGCCGTCCTGAAGGGTTCGGGACGCGCGGGCGAGGCGGGGGACGGAAGCGAAGGCCGCGGCGGCGGGAGCCGTACGGGCCAGGAATTCGCGGCGGGTGGGGTGGGGCATCCGGGCAATTGTGCGCTTTCCGGATCGGCTGGTGTCCCCGCCCGCCCGGTACCGCCGTTTCGGCGTCTCCGGGCGGCGCGCTGGTATGTTTCCGCCGAAGTTCAGCGGAACCCCGGAAACGCATGACGAGAGCGGCGCGCCCGATGACCCGCCGGGCGTTTCTGAAGCCGAACCGCCGACGCCGGTCCCAGGACGAGCGGCTCACGCCCGACGGATACGCGGAAATGGTGGCCGCCTACCGCGACGGCCGGTTCATCGAAATGGCCCGGCGGGCCGGCCTCCGCGTCCCGGTGGAGATGCGCGACGCGCAGCGGGGATTCCTCGACCGGCTGCCTCCGGTGCGTGATCCCGAGGGACTCCGGGCACGGATGGCGGCGGCGCTCCTGCACGCGGAGACGGTGGCTCATTTCGGCTGGAACCGGGCGATCTGGTCCATCCGAGAACCCGTGGACGAGCTTCCGCGGCGCTGGCCCGGGGACCTCCCGGACCAGGCCCGTCAGGAGGCGGTCGCGAGCTGGGGAAGGGAGGGCGCCGGCAACTTCCGCAATCTGTTCTGGCGTGAAGTGGTGCTCATGGCGGCCCGGCTCCGGCTGGCGCGGATGGACCTGTTGTCCGCCAGCCGGATCCTCGTGGAGGCGGAGCCCGGGCGCGACGCCGCCATCGCCTGGCAACTCGCCGTGGTCTGGTCGGTGCGGGCTCGCTACGTTCGGGAGGACGGCCTCTGGAGCGATACGAGGGACCTGTTCCGGGAGGCGGCGCGGCGGAAGCTGGTGAGCCGGGAGGTGTCCGTGAACTCGTTCCGGACCGTCGCACGCGCTCTCGGGGATGAGGACGACCTGAACCTCCGGCTCGCGCTCGTCGCGCTCGGCGAGGGGCGGACCAGCCGCGCCGCCGACCGCCTGCGGGAGGTGAGGGACAAGCCCGCGCTCCGGCTCCAGTTGCCGCGGCTCATGCTGCTGGGCGAGACCCGGATCGCCGAGAACCGGCTCGATCACGCGGTCCGCGACCTGCGGCAGGCGGTGGAGCTGGCCCCCACCTCCCACGCCGTGGTCGCCGCGCTGGTCGCGGCGCTCGAGGCGCGGGGGCGCTGGGACGAGGCGGCGGAACTCGCGACCGAGCAGATGGGGCTGGAGCGCGGAGACCGCGCCTGGACGGATTTCCTCATCACCTGGGCGAAACCGCAGGAGCCCGCGCTCGATTGGCTGCGCAACCTGGTCCGGACGTGACCCCGCGGCGCCGGGACGCCGGAGCGCCGTCGGCGCCGTTCCGGACCCGCCGTTTCGGGCCACTGACGCTTCTCGCCGCGGCCTCGGCGGCTCTCATCGCCCCGCCCGCTGCGACAGCCCAGTTCCGGGTGGAGACCCGCGCCGTCCTGGTGGACGTCTCGGTGACCCGCGACGGCCCGGTGCGCGGGCTCCGGAAGGAGGACTTCGAGCTGCGGGTCGCGGGTCAGCCCCGGGACTTCCGGCTGCTCGATCCGGAGTCGCTGCCGCTTGCGGTGCTCTTCGCGATGGACGTGAGCGCGAGCACCGCCGGGGAGCGGCGGCGGCGGCTGGCGGCGGGCGCGCGGCAGTTCGCCGGGGCGCTCACCGAACTCGACGACTGCGGCGTGGTGGCGTTCTCGAACCGCGCGCGCTGGGTCCGCGAGTTCGGGCCCTGCGGCCCCGACGTGGGCGCGGGCCTGCTTCAGAGCAGCGGCGGCGGAGCGACGGCGCTCTGGGACGGCATCGTGATGTCCCTGGCGGCGCTCCACTGGGGGAGCGGCCGGCCGGTGCTGCTGCTGTTCACCGACGGGATGGACAACCTGAGCTGGGCGCGCGAGCAGCACATCCGACGCTCCGTCCAGGCCTCCGAAGTCCTCCTCTATTCGATCATCGCGCCCGTGCCCCGGGCCTCGCGGAACCTGCGGCCGGACCGGAGCGGGATCGAACTCCTCGAAGATCTGGTCCGGACTACCGGCGGCCGTTCGGTGACCATCCGTTCGGACGAGGATCTCGAGGAAGCCTTCCGGGAGGTCCTGCGCGATCTCCGGGTGCGCTATGTGCTCGCGTTCAGTCCCGACCCGGAGCGCCGGGGTTTCGTGCCCATCGAGGTCCGCGTGAAGCAGCGGCGGGTCCGGGTCCGCGCCCGCGAGGGGTATACGGCACGGCCCTGAGCTGAAGGAGCCACCGCCGGGAAACGTCGGCCGGTCCGCTGGTGGGCGAGATGCCTGCCGCGACTCACGCGGGGACCGCGCTGTCCGCCGCCAGCCGCGCCGACCAGTTCGTCTCGGTGTCCTTCGCGAGGCTGTGGAGGACGCTGCAGTACTTGGCGAACGAGAGCTCGACGGACTGTTCGAGGCGGTCCTGGACCACGTCG
Organism: Vicinamibacteria bacterium; assembly: GCA_963555995.3. Classification (GTDB taxonomy): domain Bacteria; phylum Acidobacteriota; class Vicinamibacteria; order Marinacidobacterales; family Marinacidobacteraceae; genus Marinacidobacterium. The sequence goes on from OY821641.1 coordinate 1,432,991, forward strand.
CCGCCGGAGGCGGTGAACTCCAGCCGGATGCTGACGAAGCGCCTCGGGTGATCGTCGGCGCGCTCGCCGGAGACGCGGGCCGAGAGGCGTTCCGGCGCGCGGCGCATGCGCTTCAGGATGTGGACGATGTCAATCGCCATGCAGCCGGCCACGGCGGCGAGCAGGGACTCCATGGGCGACGGGCCGTCCCGCGCTTCGCTGTCGAGCGTGACCGAGGCCCCGGAGGGGGTGGTGACGCGGTAGCCGGTGGCTCCGTTCCATTCGAGTTCTACGTGCATGGGGTTCTCTTGTTGGGGTGGGTCAGGGGGTTGCGGTAAGTGCGTTCTGGCTCCTTGGGGATTCGGGATTTCGCTGCGCTGCGCGCAGCGGTGCCGGTCTGAAGACCGGCGCTCCCTACCCCCCTCAGCGTTCCCGGCGGAGGACCAGGGAGACGTTCGTGCCGCCGAAGCCGAAGGAGTTGGAGAGGGCCCATTCCGCATCGGTCGCGGTCGGCCGCACTACGGGCGGGTAGTCCTCCAGCTCGGGATCGAGAGGTTCGGCGTTCACCGACGGCGCGAGCCAGCCTTCGCGGAGCATGAGCAGGGTGAAGGCGGCCTCCAGGGCGCCGGCGGCGGATACGGTGTGGCCCGTGTAGCCCTTCGTCGAGCCGTAGGGGACCGGGGCGTCCTCGAAGACCCGGCGGATGGCCCGCACCTCCGAGATGTCGCCGAGCGGGGTGGAGGTGCCGTGGGTGTTGATGTATCCGACCCGCTCGCGGAGCAGCCGCGCGTGGCGGAGCGCCCGGCCCATCGCCAGTTCCGCCCCTTCGCTGTCCGGGGCCACCATCTCGCCGGTCCCGTCGGAGGACATGCCAAAGCCAGCGACGGAACCGAGGATCTCCGCGCCGCGCCGTTCGGCGGACTCGCGCGACTCCAGCGCCAGGATGCCGGCGCCCTCCCCGAAGATGAAGCCGGCGCGGTCGGCGGCGTAGGGTCGCGACGCCATCTCGGGGCGGTGGTTGTCCAGCCGGGTATAGGCGCGCATGGAGTCGAACCCGAGATGGAAGTGCACGTCCTCGGCTTCGACGCCGCCCGCCAGCGCATGGTCCACGATGCCCTCCCGGATCCACGAAGAGGCGATGGCGAGGTTGTAGGCGCCCCCGGCGCAGGCCGCCGTCGCCGACAGCGACGGACCCCGCGTCTTCAGTACCGTCGCCAGGTTCGCGGACACCGTGGAGGCCATGATGCGCGGGATCGTGGTGGGGAGCACCTTGACACGGCCGCCGCGCTGGACGCGCCGGACCACCTCGCGGTGCGTCTCGATTTCTCCGGTGCCGGTGCCGACCACCACCGCCAGTTCCCGGGTCGGGAGCCCGGACTGTTCGAGGGCGAGCCGGGCGGCGCGGACGGCGAGCAGCGACATGCGGCCCATGAAGCGCGCCTCGGAACGGCTGAGTCCCAGGTCCGCCGGATCGAGGGCGTCCCGGTAGGCGCCGACCAGTTGACACCCCGTCTGGTACTCGACCCCGGGCGGGTACACCGAACAGGGAACCTGAGCCCCCGCCTTCAAAGTCTCGCGGTGCGCGGCGGTTCCGGTGCCGACCTGGGACAGGAGGCCCATCCCGGTGACGACCGGGTCACGCGGCGAGACGGAGGGGTGGGGTTCTGACAAGAGATTCTCCTGACCGGACTAGGATGCCGACCCCGGAGCCGTCACGGAAGGATGCGCGGCAACTCGCGGCGGGCATTCCAGGGAGAAGGGAAGGCGCATGATGGTCCACTCGCGAGTCGCGATCCTCGGTTTCGTTCTGCTGGCGGCATCCGCGTGGATACCGGGATGCGGCGGCGGAACGGTAACGCCTCCGCGGGAGCAGGGGTCCGGAACACTCGGGGCCGCGGCGGCAGACCTGGAGTGGGCGCGGGACTTTGTGGCCCGGCAATTCGTGGTGGACGGCACCGCCAGCAGCCTCGCCAGGGTGGACCCGGACTGCTCCGCCGGGTGCGAGCGCAGCGTCTTTCCCGGTACCGGCCCGGGAGATTTCGGGACGCTCAAGGCGGTCACCGGGATTGACCTGGGGGTGTTCAGCATGAGTGGCTTCGGACTCGACGGCATGGTGGATTTCCGGGACCGGACCACCGACGGGACGATTGCGAACGCACGGGTGGTTCTCAGCTATGACGACATCGAAACCGCGCGGGAGAACGGCGAATACGGCTACCTGTTCTACGTGCAGTCGCGGGTCCCGCCGCAATGGCAGCTCGGCGGGGGCCTCGCCCCTCTGGAGCGCTGGTACGACGAGGGTCTGCGGGTCCTGCAGCTTCGGTACGGGGACAAGGAGGGAGACGATCCCGACGAGCGGCTCGCCTACGGTTCCTACGAGGGGGATGACCAAGGGGTTACGGAACTGGGCCGCAGGGCCATCGCCGAGATGAACCGGCTGGGCATGATCGTGGACGTTTCGCATCTCAGCCGGCAGTCCACGCTGGACGCGGCGTCCCTGTCCACGAAGCCGGTCCTCGCCACCCACACGAACGCGGCGGCGCTGACCCCCCAGCCCCGCACCAAGGACGACGACGAACTGCGGGCCATCGCGGCCACCGGCGGCGTGATCGGGGTCACGCCGATCGGCTGGATGATGGACCGGGACGGTGACGGGAAGGCGGGTATGGCCGATCTGATCGCCCACCTCGAGTACATCGTGGGACTCGTCGGAGTGGACCACGTCGGCGTCGCGACGGACGCCGCGCTCGACGGCTGGGACCCGGACTCGCGTCACTATGCAGATGCCGAGACCGCGGCGTTGGATCGGTGGGTGCGCCTCACCGCCGAACTCCACGCGCGCGGCTGGAACGAGGAGGACCTGGCGAAGCTGCTGGGCGGCAACTTCCTGCGGGTGTTCGCCGAAGTGCTCGGGACGCCCTGACCGGTCTCCGTACGCCCCGACTGGCACGCATCCTGCTAGATTCACTCTTTCGGGGATTTTCGATGCGTGTCTCGGTAACGGCCTTCACCACCGCCCTCGCCGCGGTTCTCAGCTTCCCCGGCGCCACGTCGGCTCAGGGCCGCATTGACGGAGCCGGCTACCAGGAACTGTTGAACGAGGTCCGGGGCGGGCTTTTCATCAGTTCCGGCCGGGTGCTCGCCGGGTTCGATCCGGATTCCGTGGAACGGGTGGTCGGCGACTTCATCGCGTCCGCGCCCGGAGCGCGGGAACTCAAGACGGCCGCGCTTCTGCACACCGAGGCGACCGCGCACGGGCACCCCGAGACCCATATGGAGATGGCGCGGAATCTGCTCAAGGCGATTCCGGACCCCGCGGACCGCACCGACTGGACCCGGCGGTGGTGGCTGGCGCTTTGTTATTCCTACCAGGTGCAGCTTTCGGTCGGCCCCGGGGTGGCGGCTTTCGAGCGGGCGCTGGAGGACCTGCCCGACGACCACGAGGTCCGGCGGTCGTTCGCGGCGGCGCTCTGGATGTTCGGGAAACAGCGCGAGGAACCGACCTACCTGACGCGCGCCGGAGTCATGCTCCAGGAACTCCTCGAGGAGACTCCGGACGATCCCGACCTGCGGGTCCGCTTCGCCGGAGTGCTGCTCGATCTTGGGCGGCCGGAGGACGCCGCCTTCGTCCTCGACCAACTCGGCGACGCTCGTCTCCGGTCGGGCGCCCGGCTGGCTTCGCTGCTCATTCGCGGCGAGCTCGCGCTCGGGGCCGGAGAGTTCACCGCCGCCGAGGTCGCCTTCGCCGAGGCCGTCCGGCGCTCGCGGCGCTCACCGGCGGCCGTGGCCGGCCTCGTGGCGGCGCGCCTCAGCCAGGGTGACGCGGAGGGTGCTGCCGAGGCGGCCGGTGCCCTGCTTGCCCGGGCGCAAACGGGATGGGAACCGGAATGGCGCTACTGGCTCGGCCCGGCTCTCGAGTATCCCGGGATCTTCGAGGCGCTGAAGAACGAGGTGCGCGAGCCCGCGGAGGAAGGGGACGAACCATGAGAGAGTTCACGGCGCTGCTGTTCGCGATTCTGGTCCCGGGCTTCCTTTCCGCCGGCGGGATTTCCGAATCCGCCCGCGGGGAGAGTGTGTCGGAGCCAGCCCCGGCCGTGCGAATACAGGCTCACCCCGAGGCGCCATCGGCCCCCGGCGTCGGCGGCGCGGGGCTGGACCTGCTCCGGCGCCGGCGCGACGACTTGCCCCGTCCGGTCTGGACCGGGCAGGAACCGCTTTCCGTGGTCGTCGTGTTCGACCTGAGTTCCAGTGTCTCGGGAGCGCGGCTGCGGTCCGCGGTCGCCGGGGTGGAGGCGCTCTTCTCCGCGCTCGACGAAGAGGACCGTTGCGCGCTCCTCGGGTTCACCCGCTCGGTGGAACTCCACGCCGGCTGGGACGGAACCTGCGCCGATGCGGCGGCCGCGGCCGCGGAGTTGCGGAGCGGCGGTCCGGCGGCGTTCAACAACGCGCTCACCCTGGCGTTCGGCCTCCTCGCCGACCGGCCGGGACGCCCGGTCCTGGTGGTCTTCACGGACGGCGTGGACGGCGCCAGTTGGGCTCGCGACTCGTGGCCGCTCTTCGCCGCCGCCGGCGTGCCGCCTACCGTGCTGGCGATCACCGCCCCTCCCAACCTGACCCGGTCCGGCCGGGTCGGCGGGACCTACGGCAGCATCAGCGCCGAGGATCTGGCGAACCAGATCACGTTCGAAGGCCGGCATTTGCAGGACGAAGGCCGCGACATGCGGGGTCTCAGGAACGTGGATCCCTTCTGGGCGCTGACCTACCTGACCGCGATCAGCGGCGGGCAGTTGGTCCGGACCTCGGGCGATGCCGCGGAGATCGAATCGGCCCTCGCGGGCGCCCTCGACGCCCTGCAGCCGGAATAGCGCGGCGGTGGACCCCGGAGGCGGGGGGACGCCTCTCCGCGGACGGGGAGCGGTTTCCAACCCCGCGGGCCGGTTCGAGGCGCTGCGCGAGGAGGCGTTCGACGACGGCTGGGATGCGCGCGATCCACCGCCCGAGCGCGTTCCCACCGAGGTCATCAACGACCGGACGAAGACGATCATCGCCCGGAACGACTCCCCGGACATCCCCTTCGACCGCTCGATCAATCCCTACCGGGGCTGCGAGCACGGCTGCATCTACTGCTTCGCCCGGCCGAGCCACGCCTACCTGGGCTTCTCGCCGGGCCTCGACTTCGAGACGAAGATCGTGGCCAAGCCGGAGGCGGCGAACCTGCTGCGCCGCGAACTCCGGAAGCCCGGCTACCGGGTCGGCCCGCTGGCGCTCGGCTCGAACACCGATCCCTACCAGCCGGTCGAACGGGAGCTCCGCATCACCCGGCAGATCCTCGAGGTGCTGGGCGAGGCGCGCCACCCCACCGGCATCGTCACCAAGTCGGCCCTGATCCTCCGGGACCTCGACCTCATCGTCCCGATGGCCGAGGAGGGCCTCGCCCAGGTCATGGTCTCGGTGACGACGCTGCGGCGGGACCTGGCCCGCACCATGGAGCCCCGGGCGGCGGCGCCCGAGCGGCGGCTCGCCACCATCCGGACGCTCCGGGAGGCCGGGGTGCCGGTGGGCGTGCTGGCCTCGCCCATGATCCCGGCGCTCAACGACTCGGAACTGGAGGCGATCCTGGAGGCGGCGGCGGAGGCGGGCGCCGGGTCCGCCGGGTTCATCCTGATCCGGCTGCCGCACGAGCTGAAGGAACTCTTCTCCGAGTGGCTGGAGACCCACGTTCCGACCCGCGCCGCGCACGTCGAGAGCCTGATCCGGGATACGCGCGGCGGCCAGCTCTACGAGGCGAAGTTCGGAGACCGGATGCGGGGGCAGGGACCCTACGCGGAGTTGCTTGCCAACCGTTTCCGGGTGGCGGCGCGGCGTTACGGCCTCGACCGGAAGCATCCCCTGTTCCGCCTGGACCTCTTCCGGCCGCCGCGGGCGCCCGGCGCGCCACGGTCGTTGTTTGACAAAGTAGCCCCTCCACAGGAGGAGTCGCCATGAGCAACGCTTCGCGCCCGGTTTCCGCCGTGCTCGTCCCGGCCGCCATCGTGCTTTCAAGTTGGGCCGCCGCCGCTACCGCCCAGGATGGCTCGCGCGCCCGCGATCTTGGCGTGCCCTTCGACGGCACTCCCGGACCGCTCAACGCGATCACCGACATCGCCGGGATCGAGGTGGGTCACCACACGATCATCCGCGGGGAAGGGGAACTGGTGGTCGGCGAGGGACCGGTACGCACCGGAGTCACCGCGGTGCTGCCACGCGGGCGCGCCAGCCGGGGGCGCGTCTTCGCCGCCTGGTTCACCCTGAACGGCAACGGCGAGATGACCGGGACCACCTGGCTCCGCGACCGGGGGATCCTCGAAGGGGCGGTGATGATCACGAACACCCACAGCGTGGGCGCCGTGCACGAGGCCACCATCGCCTGGGCGCAGGCGAACCTCGACGCGCCCGACTGGAGCCTGCCGGTGGTCGCCGAGACCTGGGACGGGTTCCTCAACGACATCAACGGCTTTCACGTGCGGCAGGAGCACGTCTTCGCGGCGCTGGATTCGGCCCGGGGCGGACCGGTCGCCGAAGGATCGGTGGGAGGTGGCACCGGGATGCGGACCTTCGGCTTCAAGGCCGGGATCGGCACCTCCTCCCGGATCGTGGAGGCCGGGGGCAACGAGTACGTGATCGGCGTGCTGGTGCAGTCCAACTTCGGGAGCCGGAACCTGATGACGGTCGCCGGGGTCCCGGTAGGGCGGGAAATCCCGGACCTGACGCCCGAACGGGGTCCCTTCGACGCCTCGCCGGGCGAGGATGAAGACGACGGCTACGGGCGGGACGGCTCGATCATCATCGTCGCGGCCACCGATGCGCCGCTCCTCCCCCACCAGCTCAACCGCTTCATCCGCCGCACCACGCTGGCGCTCGGCCGGGTCGGCAGCATCGCCTCGAACGGCTCGGGCGACATCTTCATCGCCTTCTCCACCGCGAACGAGGAGGCCGCCCACAACGAGAGCGGGGTCGCCCCGCTCGAGAACCTCGCCAACAACAACATCAATCCCCTCTTCGAGGGGGTGGTGCAGGCGACCGAGGAGGCCATCGTCAACGCCGTGGTGGCGGGCCGGGACATGGTCGGGGTCAACGGCCGCCGGATCTACGGGCTGCCGCACGACCGGCTCCGCGACATCCTCCGGCGATACAACCGGCTGAGCGAACCGGAGTAGTCGCCGCCGGGGCTCGGCGGGCGGCTCAGCGCCGGTGCGGTGGGGTCCCGTAGGGGTAGAACTCGCTCAGGTCCACGTTCTCGTAGGGCAGCGCGTCGAGGAAGGTGGTCCCCACGAACGGTTCGGGCGCCTCCACGATCTGGATGGTGCGCGCGTAGCCGGTCTCGTCGAAGCCGCGCCGGAAGTGGACGCGGGACTTGACCACGAACACCTCGTAGTCCTCGGGGTTGATCGGCCCGATGCGGAACGCCTCCGGGTAGAGCACCTGTTCGTAGGCGGGAACGAGGAAGACGACGTTGCCGTCGCCGAAGGAGACGACCGCGATCCGGTCGTAGCCGAAGCCCTCGTCGAAGTACTCGAGGGTCCCGGTGATCCGCCGGGGCGAGCCGCCGGAGGGGGTGAAGCCGCCGATTTCCTGGTCGAAGGGGTCGCCCGGCTGGGCGTCGGTGGCTGCGAGGGTCTCGAGGGTGGCCGGTGAAGAGATCGTGCCGTAGAGCGTATTGCCGATGCCCGCCGCCAGGAAGGCGTTCAGGATGTGCGTCGCGTCGCCGGGACGGTCGCTGTGGTCGCCCACCGCCACCGGCGTCTCCCCGGCGGCGATGGCCGCCGCCACGATCCGCGCGGCCTCCGCGGGTCGGGGATAGGTGCCGAGGGCGAAGTCCTCGCGGACCCGCCAGATGAAGTCGTCCATGTCGTCGGCGATCCGGTCCGCGAGTTCCTGGTCGCCGTTCGTCATGACGTGGACGGTCGCGCCCACGTCGGGCACGTCCGACCAGGGATAGCCGTAGAAGACGCTCACCCAGGCGTCGTGCTCGCGCGCCTCCCAGCGCCGCGCCCGCTCCATGATGTCCATCGCGGGGGACTGGCCGGTCCACTGCAGCACGGTGGCGGTGATGACCCCCGGTTTGCGGGTCGCGGTGGTGGGCTCGTACTCGCCCCGCGCGGTGATCCGCAGCGCGCGGGCGGCGCGTTCACCCTGGATGTAGGAGTCGTAGTGGGGGAAGCGCTTGGTCACGAAGGCGAAGTCGGCATGCTCGAGGAACTCCCCGTCCTCGTTCCCGTGCAGGTCGAAGGTGCCGGCGATGGGCACGTCGGGACCGACGATCTCACGGAACCGGCGGGCGATCTCGGCTTCGGGACGCGGGACGTCCCGCACCGCCATCGCCCCGTGGAGCGCGAGATAGACCCCGTCCACCGGCAGTTGTTCCTCGAGCTCGGCGAGCATCGCGTCCAGGAAGTGGTCGAAGGTCTCCCTGGTATTCCAGCTTCGTGAGGAGCCCCCGAACACTCCCACCGGCGAACTCAGCGGTACGAGCTCCACGTCGCCGAACTCGCGGGCGCGCTTGACGAAGCCGCCGACGTAGCCGCCCGACCCGAGCAGCGCCTCGCCGGAAACGGGCTCGCTGACCTGAAGCCAGTCGTCAATTTCGGTGTCGCCGCCGGGACAGAAGGTGCAGGTCTCGTGCGCGAAGCGCGCCACCGCGATGCGGAGGTTGGGTTCGGCGGGAGGGGCGCCGCACGCGCAGAGCGCCGCGGTCGCGGCGGCGGCCAGCAGCGCCAGCCGCAGGAGTCGCCGGTCGGCGGCGGGGTGATCTGAAAACCGGTTTCGCATCATTTCCTGTCCTCGTGAGTGGGTGGTTGGGGGATGGCGCGCGTCCGGGCGGCAGCGCCACGATGGTCACGCCGATCAGGATCCGGTAGCCGACGTTACCCGCGGCGAGAGGATACGCGCATTGGCCCTCCTCGCATGACGATGGCCCGGCGGGATGCCGGCCATGACGCGGCGGCGGATTCGGAGTCCAGCGACTTGCCGGGTGGTGCACGCGATCGGAGCCGGCCGTGGTGGCTCGTTGGCGGGGGCGTGGGGTGCGGTCCCGCGCCGGGTTCGGATTGCGCGGCGCAGCCGCCACTCCTATACTCCGATCGCGAAAGACGAACACGACGCCTGGTTAGCGTCACCCATCCAAAGAAGGGCCTTGTTGCCCTCACGCGGCCAGGCGTCAACCTTGCGAACAGAAACGGGACGCGGAGGGAGATCCTCCGGACCGCGTTCCCCGGCTTGGGCTCGCTGGCCGAGAGACCGGAATGGCTGGCGGTCCGGCGTCGGCGTCCGCCTGGCTGCGATCGGCTGGCGCATTCCGCCCGGCCCGGGTGGAGGAGGAGGCACTCGTGCGGAGGGCGGCGCTGCTCATGGACGGCGGGTACGTCATCAAGAAGTTGGAGGGGCCCCGCCATCGGTTCCCGTCTGCGACAACCATTCGGCGGCTGGCTGCGGAACTGGTTTCCGAGGCCGGTCTGCTGAACCTCTATCGGGTTTTCTTCTACCACGCCGATCCTTACCGCGGCTCGCTGCGGAGGCCGATGTTGGGGGAGCGAATCCACTTTGAAAGCACCAGGACGGCTCGAGACCACCGTCGGCTGCTCCAGGAGTTGGAAGGATCACGGGATTTCGCCGTGCGCCGCGGTGAAGTGGTGTTCCGGGGCTGGCGCATCCGCCGGGCGGTGCAGCGCCAGCTCCAGGCCGAGCCCGAGAGGCCGATTGCGGCCGGCGACTTCGTCCCCGACCTGGTGCAAAAGGGCGTAGACATGCGGATCGGCCTCGATATTGCCGCGCTGGCGCTCAAGCGGCTGGTGGATACCGTCGTTGTGGTGAGCGGCGATGCCGACATGGTTCCCGCGATGCGTTTCGCACGCCGGCAAGGATTGCGGGTGGGACTCTGCACCCTCGGCGTCCGGGGAGCCAACCGCGAACTCCGCGCCCATGCGGACTTCATGCTGGACTGGACACCGGAAACGGCGCCCGCCGCTACGGCCGCCGCCGTTCCCGTTTCGCCAGCATCAGGTCACTGAGCTTCTGCCCTTGCCCGGGCTCCGACCAGGGGCAGACCTCGATGCAGATGGCGCAGCCGTAGGTCTTGGTGAAGTAGGGAACGCACTTGTCGAAGTCCACGTACCAGCGCTGCTCCCCCCGGATCCACTGTTTTTCCTCGTGGATCGCGTCGGGGGGGCAGTCCATCACGCAGCGGCGGCAGCGCGTGCAGACGTCGTCCACCCCGATGTCCCGCGGGGCGTCCAGCGCGAGCGGCATGTCGGTGAGGACCGCGGCGAGCCGGAAGTTGGAGCCGTGCTCGCGGCTGATCATCGAGCCGTGCTTGCCGAGTTGGCCGAGTCCCGCCCGGACCGCGAGCGGGATGTGGAGGATGTCGGTGGCGTTCGGGTCGCCATAGGCCTTGGCGGGGAAGCCCCGGCGGCGGATCGTCCTGCCGAGCCGCATGGCGATGAGGCCGATCCGGCGGTAGGTCCGCATCACCTCGGCCGCCCCGCGGGGGCGCGCCGCATGCGCCATTTCCTCCCGGACCATCGGGAGCCCGATGCAGATGGCGGTGTGGTACGGCGCCTCGCGCCCCTCGAAGACGTCCGTTTCCCGGATCTCGGCGATCCCGACGAGGCTCGCCCCCGCGGCGCGGGCGGCGCTCTTCACGAACGCGGCATTCGCCTCGGGGCCTTCGTCCACGACCCGGCGCGCCACCGGGCCCCGCTCCTTCCGCAGCTCGAACTTGTTGAGGAGCCGGTGCCGCACCACCTGCCAGGGGTTCACGCACATGAAGAAGTCGTCGAGTCCCTGCCATTCGATGGGTCGGCTCGAGTCGGCGTTGTGGAACACCTGGGTGGCCCGGCGCGGCTCGCGTTCCCCGAAGCCGTTGATCTCGTTGCCCGAGCGCGGCGGAACCCGGTAGCCGAAGGCGTACTCGGCGCGCGGGACGTCGCGGATCTTCATCGCCAGGCGGTCAGCTCGCGTCCTCTTCCGGTTCTCGGCGGAACGGGCCGTGGTCCAGCCAGATCGTGCCTCCGGACCGCTCGGCCGCGGCGTAGCGGCGCCGCACCGCGCGCCCCACGGTGAGGAAGAAGAAGACGAAGCGGAACGAAGCGAGGAAGAACCGGAGCGTCTGGAACCGGCGGAAGAGGAAGCCGCCGAGGCCGCGCGCGGTTTCGTCGAGGGGCATCCGGGGCTCAGCCCTCCGTCGCGAGACTTCGTGAACGCCGAATCGCGGCGCGTAGCGCCGCGGGGGTGGGGTGTGGGGAGGGGTTTCCCCTCCCCACGAAAGATGGTGGCGTGTATCGCGTAGCGATTGGCGCCACCGCCCCGTGGTGAGAACACCCCGCACCAGCCACCGGAAGTCCCGCCTGCCGGATCTGCAGGTTCGTAGGGGTGCGGGGCGTTCTCACCACGGGGCTGTCAGTTGCCGCCGGTGTCCGGCTCGGGATCCTTGAGCCGGACCGCCCAGAGGCCGCTGTTGAAATCGGCCAGGAAGATCGTGCCCTTGTGGGGCTGGGGGCCCCAGGTGAAGGCGGCGTTCGCGAGGAACCCGTCGTTGTCCTCCGGGAAGAAGCGGGCGATCTGGCGGCCCTGCCGGTAGAGGTCGCCGAGCAGGTCGCCCGAGACGTCCACGACCCGCAGGCCGGCGTCGTAATAGCCGACGTACATGATCTCCTCCTCCCAATCCACCCAGAGGTTGTGCGGCCCGGAGTCGGCGAGCTCGAAGCGGGCCACCTCCTCGGGGTTCTCCGGGTCGGTGAAGTCCACGAAGTGGAGCCAGCCCTTGGCCCGCGAGGGGATGCCCTCCTCCCAGAGGATGCCGCCCCCGTCGGGCCGGCGCGGGTTCAGGTAGAAGGCCTCGTCACCGCCGATCACGTAGAGCTTGCCCGTCGAGGGGCTGCGGAAGGGCCACACGGCGTGGTTCCAGCCCGTGATCTGCGGGAAGCGTCCCATCTCGACCGGGGTGTTCGGGCTGCCGCCCAGGCCGCCGCCGCCCACGTCCACCATGATGAGGCCGTCGCTGCGGCCCGCCTGGTAGGCGATGCCGTCCCGGATCCAGACGTCGTGCACCGACCGTCCGGGGGTGTCCGTCTCGAAGCGGGACACCCGGAACGGGTTCCGGGGGTCCTCCACGTTCACCACGTCCCAGCGCCGGCCGTTGTTCACCGCATAGACGTGGTTGTTGTCGAGGAAGACGTTGTGCACCCCGCCGGTGAGCCCCTGGTCGAAGGAACTCAGGATCTCGGCGTCGTGCGGATCGGTGCAGTCAATCATCACGATCCCGTTCCGCCGGTTCGAGGCGCCCTCGCGGCTGATCACGCAGAGGGTCCCGTCCTCGGAGACCTTCACGTCGTTCACGGTGCGGGCGTCCACCTGGACCGTGTCGATGAGTTCCATGTTCCGGGGGTCGGTGACGTCGTAGAAGTAGGCGTGCCCCTCGGCGTTCCAGGTGCCGTGCACCGCGTAATCGCGCCCGTCCACGCCCTCCCAGACCCAGAGGTCCCCGGTCACCCGGTCGGAGACCCGGGCGTGGCCGAGGAACTCGACCTCGCGCTCCACGTTGCGGGGGACCACCCGGACGGTCCGGCGGGCCAGCCGGTCGCCGCTCATCGCCACCACGGTGTACACCCCCGGCTGCTCCGCGACGAACCGCCCGTCGGGCGTGACCTGCGCCGCCGCGCCGGCCCCGAGCGACTCCGGCCGGAACGCGTCCGGACGGGACTCCACCGCGAACCGGATCGCCGGACCCGTGATCTCGTCCCCGGAGGCGTCGAGCGCGGCGGCCCGGAACTGCAGCACGTCCCCGGTGCGGACCTCGGTCCGGTCCGGCGCTTCGAGCGCCACCCGGGCGGTCGGATTGGGCAGGACCTCGACCTCGTGGTAGATCGTCATCTCGCCGTGCATGGCGGCCACCTGCACCGACCCGGCGGTGAGGAAGGACGCCATCCCGACCTGGTCCACCACGGCGATGCTGCTGTCGCTGGTGGCGTAGCCCGCCTCGAGTCCGCGGCGGACCGCTCCCGCCGCGTCGCGTCCCGCGAGCGGGAATCGCACCTCGGTGCCCGCCCACACCCGGGGCGGCGCGTCCTCGAAGAAGATGTCGGCCAGCGAGGGGGTGCTCACGCTCACCCGGATCGAAGCCCGCAGGCCGGGGTCCCGGCTGCTGTAGTAGTCCCAGTTGCCGTCGAACGCCTGGTCCGGCAGCAGCGCCGTGACTTCGTGCTCCCCGGGCTGGTTCGCCGAGACGTGTCCGCCCGGCGTCACCGTCAACGCCCGCCGGTTGCCGGAGAAGAAGACCACCCGGGCGTCGGCGACCGGGTTGCCGGCGTTGTCCGTCACCGTCGCCGTGAGTTGCGCCGTTGCGCCGATCTCGAGGGTGAGGGCCGCGGGCTCGATGACGATGGTGGCGCCGGGCCGCGCCTCCTGGCCCGAGGCCGCGCCGAGCGCGAGGCTGAGCAGAGCGGCGGCCGCGGCGGCGCGGCGAAAGCGGATGGACGGACGGGGCATGGTGGAACTCCTTGAACCGGAGGCGGACGCTCCGGAGCGGCGGGCTGTCGAAATTAGCGGAAACGCCTCGATCCATGCTACGCGCGGCCTCCGGGCGCCTCCCCGAACGGTCCGGCAGACCGCGATCGGGCCCGCGCGCATAGGATTCCGCACTCCACCCCGGTATCCATGACCCTCGAAGCCCTCTGGCCGCTCCTCCTGCTGCCGCTCCTCGGCGTGGTGGTGCTGGTGGCGCTCCGCTCGGACCTCCGCTGGCCGAAGCTGCGGCTGCGCGCCTCGCTGGTGCTGCGGCTGCTCGCCGCCGCCTTCCTGCTGCTCGCGCTCTGCCGGCCGGTGGTCCGCGCCGGATCGCGGGAGGTGGCCGTGGCGTTCGTGGTGGACGTCTCCCGCAGCGTGGCCTCGGGGGCGATGCAGGACGCGGTCGCCTGGGCCCGGGAGGCAAGCCGGGCGCTCGGCAGCGACGACGCGCACTTCGTGGCCTTCGCCGACCGCGCGGTGTCCGTGCCGGACGCGGACGCGCTGCTGGAGGTCCAGGTCTTCGACAGCGGGGCGGCGGCGGGGCTTCCGCCTCCGGACGCGCTGGACCAGGGCCGGACGAACATCGAGGCGGCGCTTCGCCACGCCGCGGCGCGCCTCCCGCCCGACCGGCTGAAGCGGGTGGTGCTGTTCAGCGACGGCAGGGAGACGGAGGGCGATACCGCCGCGGCGCTGGCGTTCCTCAAGGAGGCGGGCGTGCGGGTCTTCCCGGCTCCGTCGGGGGTGCGGAGCGACGGCGGCGGTTTCGTGAACGCGATCCGGCTGCCGCCCGCCGTGCGGGCGGGAGAGATGACCGGGGTCGAGGCCGAGGTGTTCTCGGCGGCCGGCGGCCCGGCCGAGATCCGGGTCCTCGCCGACGGCGAGGTGCTGGCCGCCATCGAGGTCGAACTCCCGCCCGGCGCTTCGACCGTGCCGGTGCCGGTGCGCATCGAGGATCCGGGCATGACGGTCCTCGAAGCGGAGATCCGGGTGGCCGGCGACCGCCTTCCGGTCAACGACCGGCGGGCCGTCGAGGTGCCGGTGGAAGAAGAGGCGAGCGTGCTCTACGTCGAGGGGCAGCCCGAGAGCGCCCGGTACCTCAGGACGGCGCTGGAGTCCGAGGGCGTCACGGTGAACACCGCCCCGGCGTCGGCGCTTCCCCGGCTCGACCTCAACACCTGGGACGCCGTGGTGTTGAGCGACGTGGCCCCCGACCGGCTTCCCGATCCGGTGATGGAGCAGGTGGCGGCCTACGTCCGCGACGAGGGCGGGGGGCTGGTGTTCGCCGCGGGCGAGTCCAGCTACGGGGAGGACGGGTACTCGGAGTCGGTGCTCGAAGAGGCGCTGCCGGTGGACTTCCAGATCGAGGAGAAGTGGAAGGACCTGTCCCTCGTGATCGTGCTGGACAAGTCCTACAGCATGTACGGGAGGAAGATCGCGCTGGCCAAGGAGGCCACCAAGGCCGCGCTGGATCTGCTCGAGGACACCCACCGCTTCGGCGTCGTGACCTTCGACTGGAACCCCTACACCACGATCCCCCTGCAACTGGTCACCGACCGGGAGTGGATCAAGGAGGGGATCAGCCGGATCCAGGCGAGCGCCCAGACGAACATCTATCCCGCCCTCGACCGCGCCTACGAACAGCTCATCGAGAGCCCTTCCAAGGTCAAGCACGTGATCCTGCTCTCGGACGGGAAGACCTATCCCGACGACTACGAGGAGCTCGTCATCCGGATGATGGAGGACGAGATCACCATCTCGACCGTGGCGGTGGGCGAAGAGGCCGACCGGGAACTGCTCTCGGACATCGCCGAATGGGGCGACGGACGCAGCTACTTCATCCGGGACGCGGGACGGGTGCAGCAGATCTTCGTCGAGGAGACCCAGATCGCCCTCGACGCCACCCTGGTCGAGGAGCCGTTCCGCCCGGTGGTGCGGCAGATGGCGCGCGTGCTCGAGGGGCTGGACTTCGACGCCGCCCCGGAACTCAAGGGCTTCGTGGCGACGATGGCGAAGGACACCGCGGAGGTGCTCCTCGAAGGCCCCGACGAGGAGCCGCTCCTCGCCCGCTGGCAGTACGGGCTCGGCCGGGCGTCCATGTTCACCTCCGACTGCAAGAACCGCTGGGCCGCCGACTGGGTGGAATGGGACGGCTACGGCAAGTTCTGGACGCAGGTGGTGCGCGACGCGATGCGCCGGGGAGAGGGCGCCGATCTCGACTTCGAGGTGTCCCGGCGCGGGAACGCCGCCGACGTGCGCCTGTCGCTGATCCGCGAGGACGGCAGCTATCCCGAGGACGTGGCGCCCGAACTCGAGATCTCGTACGCCGGGCTCGTGGGCCGCACCACGATCCGGCAGACCGGCCCGGGAAGGTTCGAGGCCGAGGTGCCGCTTGACCTGCGTCCCGGCGACACGGCGCGCTTCCGCATCGTCGGCGAGTCGCTTCCCGACGATCTCGCCGAGGGCGCCGACCTCGAGCGGGCCATCCACCTGAGCTATCCCGACGAGTACCGCTTCCTGCCGGCGGACGGCGAGGCCCTCGCGGCGCTGGCCGCGGAGACGGGCGGCGTCGTGGCGCCGACCCCGGCGCAGGTGCTCGCGACCGCCGGCGACCGGGTGGTGCGCTCGCGCGCCCTGTGGCCGCTGCTCGCGCTGCTGGGCCTGATCGCCTACCTGCTCGACCTCTCGGTCCGCCGCGTCCCCTGGCTCTGGACGCGGATCGGCCGGCAGTTGCGGCCCGCCTGACGCGCGCGGTCAACAGCCGCGGGCGTAGAAGGCGCCGGTGCGGCGCGACCCGGACGAGAAAGAACGGCGATCAGCGCAGTGCGTGGCTCGCGAGGACCTTGCCGCGCGCCCGGACCACGATGCGGCGGACCCCGCGATGCCGGTCCGGAGGCAGGTTCCAGAACCGGTAGCGGTGGGGCGGCCCGCCGGGCAGCGAGGCCACGATCTCCGGTTGGACGGCGCCCTCGAGCAGCACTTCGATCCGGTCCCCGGGAGATCCTCCGGCGAGCGAGAGGCCGATGCCGAGCGTCTGGTGCGGAGCGATTCGGTCCGCATTCGGCGGTGGGTCCTTGAGCGCGTCCTCACCCCCGATCGGCCCGTCCCGGACGACCAGGTCCATCAGGGTGAGCGCGTTCTCGTAGGGCGGGGGATCGGTCCACAGGTTGGGCCGGAAGGGATCGAGGACCGCGCCGCCGGGACCGCGCACCTCGAAGTGGAGGTGCGGCGCCGTGGAACAGCCGGAACTGCCGACCTCCCCCAGCGGCTCTCCCGCCGCGACGGTCTGCCCGACGGCAACCTTGACCGATCCCCGGCGGAGGTGGAGATAGCGGGAACGCGTCCCGTCGGCGTGGGTGAGTTCGACGAGATTCGGCGCCTTCAGGATGCCGAGGAATCCACAGGCGACGTTCCGGTCGAACTCACCGTCGTGCGTTGCGGTCACCCGGCCGCCGGCGGCCGCCAGGACGGGGAATCCCCGATCCATCCAGCGGAAGTTGGGCACGTCCCAATCGGTGCCCTGATGGCGGTTGTAGGTCCTCCGGCCGCCCCGGTAGTCGCGGACGCCGGCCCCGGGGTCCCGGTCCACGTAGTTGTTGATCACCCAGTCCCGGCCGGCGACCCCGCCGAGCGGCAGGACGAAGCGGACGCGCGGGTCGGGAGCGGGTTCGGACACCCCCGGGCCGCGGCATCCCGGCAGGACCGCGAGCCAGACGAACGCGGCGCCGAGACCGCGCCGAAACGGGCTGGCCCCGGCCGTCAGGGCTGCTCCGCGGCTTCCGCCTGCCGGCGAATGGAGTAGAGGTGGTTCTGCGTGCGGATCAGGAGGCGGTCTCCCACGATGGCCGGGGAGGCCAGGCTCCAGTCGCCCAGGTCGTTGACGCCGGCCAGGCGGTATTCGTCGTCGGCCTCGATCACGAAGGTGTCGCCCTCCTCCCCGAGGGCGAACACGTATCCTCCGTAGGCCCACGGCGAGGCGGTGAAGGCGGCGGCGCCCTCCGCAATCCGGGAGCGATAGACCCGTTCGCCCGTATCCACGTCGTAGCGGGCGAAGATGCCGCGCGAATACAGCACGTAGAGGGCGCCGTCATAGATCACGGGGGTCGGCAGGTAGGTCCCGCCGGCGAGGCGGTCGTACCAGACGACGTGCTCGTTCGAGTCGGCGCCTTCGGGCGGGGTGATGTCTCCCGAGCCTCCGGGACGGATCGCGGCGAGCGGCCGGTACTGGCCGCCGGAGGCGCCGGCGGAGATGAAGAGGCGCCCCTCCCACGCGAAGGGGCTCTGGATTGGGCTTCCCGCCGTCCGCCCCATCCGCCAGAGCGGGTTGCCGTCGAGGTCGTAGCTGATCACGATCCCTGGTCCGACGGTCACGATCTCACTGCGCACCTCGTTCTCCCAGACGAAGGGAGTGGACCAGCCCGTCCTGCGCCGCTCGGTGATCTCGCGCGGGGTGCGCCAGAGTTCCTCTCCGCTGCGCTTGTCGAAAGCGGCGAGGAAACCCGACTCCTCGTTGTCGTTCAGGACGTAGAGGCGGTCTCCGGAGAGCGCCGGGGAGGCGCCGGTGCCGAAGTCGCGGACGGTCGGATGCGCCGCGAGAGGGGCGTCCCACGCCGGGTTCCCCTCCATGTCGAAGGCGAACAGCCCGTGATGGGTGAAATAGGCATAGACGTTCGTCCCGTCGGTCACCGGCGTCTCGGAGGCGTAGCTGTTCTTCCGGTGCCGGCCCCCGAGCGGCTGCCCGCGGTACACCTCCCGCTCCCAGAGCAGGGCCCCCGTCTCGAGGTCGAGGGCGAAGACGTGGAGGCCGATCACGACCTCTTCGGGCAGTTCGCGATCGCGGGCGAAGAGGCGCCGGTTGACCTCCTCGGGGGGCAGGCCCTGGGCGCGCAGTTCGGCGATGTAGTTGTTGCTGAAATCGGTCCCGAGCGACGGTCCCTTCATTTCCTGGGGGCTGGTGGCGGCGGTCAGGAAGATGCGGTTCCCCCAGACCACCGGGGATGACCAGCCCACCCCGGGGACCGCGGCCACCCACTCGACGTTCTCGGTCCGGGACCAGGTGATGGGCAGGTCCGGGTGGTCGCCCACGGGGTTTGCGAGCGGCCCCCGGAAGCGGGGCCAGTTCGGGGAAGCCTCGGTTTCGGCCGGAGGCGTCTCGCCCGAACCCGGCGCGGGCGCGGCGGCGAGGACGACGAAGGCGGCGAGCGCCGCGAGCGGTAGCGGTCTCATTCGGGGGATCTCATTCGGGAATCAGGGACGGAGGCATCCCGGTGCGCTTGCTGCCGGCATCCTTCCAGGCGTCGTAGCGGAGCCGGAGGGTGATGACGGGGTTGGCGTTCTCGTGGGGCTGGATGTCCTCGTCGGTGGCGCTGATGTAGGCGTAGTAGTCGCCGTCATTGTGCGAAGCGCCGAGCGCGTCGTCCCGGTTCGCAATGGCGATGTAGGCGACGTGCGAGGCCTTGCCGTCGCAGGGCGCGGCGGGCTTCGGTTCCTCCTCGCAGGTGCATCGCTTGTCGCCGCCGGCCCGGTCCGCGCCTTCCATGGCGGCCATCACCCGGTCGGCCAGGGTGCCCTTCGCCCGCATGAACGCGAGCACCGCGTCCTCCGCCACGTCGTCGTCGAAGAGGATGTTCCCCTGCACCTGGACGAAGATGTCGTCTCCGACCTGGCCCGCCACGTAGAGCGACGCGGCGCTGTTGCGGCTCCCGTTGAAGCCGGCGCTCCGGCCTTGGAGATCGAGGATGCCGAACTGCCGCCGTTCCATCTGGGGCTCGTCCTTGAGGTTCTCCTGCTCGCGAAGGAGTTCGATGATCCGCTCCGGATCGGTCCCCTTCCGGATTTCCTCATAGACGAGCATCTGGTTCGCGCGGGTGTTGTCCACGCCGGCCTGGCAGGCGGCGACCCCCACGCCGGGCACGATCACCGCCTGGATGTCCATCAGGTCCCGCGCCGGCCGCGGCGGAAACCGCGACTGGCGAACGCAGGTAGCGGACGCGACGATCACCTGGCCGGAGTTCCGGTCCACCGCGATCACCGACCAGGTGGCGAGCGCCGCCGACGGCGCCAGCAGAACCAGCGCGAGTGCGATGCCGATGCGTCTCATGGAACGCCTCCTCGGAATCCGCCAATGGTGTCAGATCAGGGCAGGGCGGTGGGTCGCAAACGCCCAGCGAGGCGAACCGGAAGGGACCGCCGGTCTTCAGACCGGCATCGCGGCCCGGCGGGCCGCAACGGCAGACAGCCACTCCGAACACGATGCCGGCGCTCAAGTCGGCATCGCGCGGAAGCGGGCCGCGTGTCACGACTCTCGGTTTGGCCAATCTCAATGGGGCTCGCGCTCAACCGGGCAAGCAAAGCGGGCATCGAGAGGTGACAGGTATTGGCGTATGGAGGGGTGATACTGACCCACTGATGCCGCAATTGCCCCGTCGTCACTCGCGACGGCAGGTTCAGCGGGCGCAGCCCGCCGGCCATTCCGTTCGAGTCCACTGAATGTCAGACGCCTCCGTACCCTTGTCCCAGGTGGACCCGAATCGGGCTGTCGCCTGGGCCAAGGTCCGCGAGGAAGCCGACGGCGGAGTTCGGCGTCTCAGCCTCACGGACCACTCGGTGGACGTGGCGGCAATGGCGGAGGCCCTGCTGCGTTCCCCAACGCTGGGAGCGCGACTCGGACGGCTCGCGGGCCGGCCGCTGACCGAGGTGGACATCGCCCGATTCAGTTTTTTCGCTGGGCTCCATGATGTCGGCAAGGCCGTCCATCCCTTCCAGCGGCGGCTGCGCGACGGGTCGCGGGCCTCCCACACGGCGCCGGTCTGGGTCCTGTTCGGCTCCGGCAGCTTTCCCTCGGAAACGAGCCAACGGGTCGCCGCCTCGCTAGGGCGAGAGCGCTGGCGTACGTGGTTCGCCGCGGCGGACGACCAGAAGGCTCTCTGGGATGTCGTGCTGGCGCACCACGGCAGCCTTCCGGCAGATCCCGCGCCCCCGAGACCGGCCGACTGGGACGCGGATGCGCTTACCGGCTACGCCCCCCTCGCCGCCGTCGCGGAGGTGGTCCAGACGCTTGAAGCCATGTTTCCCGAGGCATTCAGCGGAGCCGAAACGCCGTTGCCCGCGTCTCCGCGCTTCCTCCACGCGCTGGCCGGACTCATCGTCCTCGCCGACTGGCTTGGTTCGGACGAACAGCGTTTTCGTTTTCCGGTGGATGACGCTCCGGAAGGAAGAGCCAGGATCGACTGGTCGCGCGGAACGGCGGCGAAGTCTGCCCGCGCGCGGTGGTTCGACCTGTCCTCGACGCGCGAGCAGGCCGACCGGCTGCGCCTCGATTTCGGGGCGCTGTTCCCGGAGTTGGCGGACCCCCGCCCGGCACAGCAAGCCGTCCTTGATGCTCCCGAACCGCGCACGGGCCAAGTAGTCGTCCTCGAAGCGGAGACGGGGTCCGGGAAGACGGAAGCCGCGCTGATCCATTTCCTGCGCCTGTTTCGGCTTGCCGAGGTGGACGGGCTGTACTTTGCCCTCCCGACGCGCGCGGCCGCCGTCCAGATTCATCGTCGCATCTCGGAGACGGTGCGGCGCTGGTTCGGCGAGACCGCACCCCCGGTGACGCTCGCGGTTCCGGGTTATCTGCGAGTGGACGATCAGAAAGGGCGGGCGCTCCCGGATGGCTGGCGCGTCCTTTGGGACGACGAGCGCACGCGCGAGCGGGGATGGGCAGCGGAGAACGCGAAGCGCTATCTGTCCGGCGCGATCGTCGTGGGGACGATAGACCAGGCGCTGCTGGGAGGGCTCCGGATCCGACACGCGCAGCTTCGCTCGGGACCGATGTTGCGGCTACTGCTGGTTGTGGACGAGGTGCACGCCTCGGACGCCTACATGACGACCCTTCTGCGGAACCTCCTCGACCAGCACACGGCCAGCGGCAGCCATGCCCTGTTGATGTCGGCCACCCTGGGTGCCTCGGCTCGGGAACGGCTGTTGCAGCCGGCCCTTGCCCGGGTTCCCACCCCAGCGCTGGAAGAAGTCCAGAAGTCCGCGTATCCGTCCATGCAGCGGAGTGGCGAGCGCCTCCGTCCGCTCGCGGCTGACGGCCGGTCCAGGCGGATTGCGGTCGAGCTCTCCGATCCTGCATCGGACGAAGACTCCCTCTTCGCCAGGCTCCGGGACGCCGCCGCGTCCGGTGCGGTGGTCCTCTTCATCCGCAACCGCGTCAGGGACGCCCAGCAGGCGGTTCTTCGGCTGGAAGCAATGGGGACGGCCCTGTTCCGTTGCCGCAATGTAGCTGCGCCCCATCACGGGCGCTTCGCACCCGAAGATCGGACGCTTCTCGATGAGTCTCTCGAACGGGCGCTCGGAAAGGGAAGGGAGCGACGGGGGGTCGTGGCGGTAGCGACCCAGACCGCCGAACAGTCTCTCGACATCTGCGCCGATTGGCTGGTGACCGACATCGCGCCAGGCGATGTGCTCCTGCAGCGCATCGGACGCCTTCATCGCCACCCCGAGAATCCGCGCCCCGCCGGGTACGCCGAACCACTGGTCAGCGTCCTTGCACCCTCGGAGCAGAGTCTCGAGAGTCTCCTGAGGCCAGACGGACGGCTTCGACGGACGAAGCTGCCGCTCGGCCTCGGATGGGTGTACGACAACCTGGTAGCCGTGCTCGCGACCCGCCGATGGCTCGCCGAGCGCGGCGAGGTCCGCGTCCCCCGCGACAATCGAGATCTCGTCGAGCACGTGACTCACGACGAAGCACTCCGGGCCTTGACCGAGTCGCTGGGCGGCGCGTGGCCCGCATATCTGGACGCCGTGCGGATGGGCAGGGCAGTGGAAGGCGGGGCGGCGCTCCCGGTGATGATCCGCTGGGACGAACCACTGGTGGACAATCAGAAGATCACGGAGTTGGCGGCTCCGACGCGACTCGGGCTTCGGGACCGCCGGGTGATGCTTCCCGATGCCTGCGAAGGCCCTTTCGGATCACCCGTGCGGACACTGAACCTGCCGGAGTGGATGATCGAGCCGGACGTGGGGGACGACGCCCGGCCCGAAAACGTGATCGCCTCCGCCGGGACGATCCGGTTCCGGTTCGGCGGGTCGTCGTTCGTCTATGACCGCCTGGGGCTGAGAAAGGGCAATGCGTGAGTCAGGCCGAAGACCCCGCGAATGCGGGGGAATTCTCCGCTCCAAGAAAGCAGAGGGTCCATCCCCGAAGGATCGGGGCTATGGAAGGAACCATCCGAGGACACGGAAATTCCATGTACCGTCACAGAGTTTATACACTCTAATAATGCAGAATTTGCACTCACCGACAAGAACGTCCACAATCCCGGATCTCGCCGCCGCGGCACTGGCCTCGGATCGCGTGCGAGAGGGGAGTTGAACATGAGGAACCTGTTGAGGGACGGGATCATCCCCGTGCGCACCGGCCGCGCCGCGGACCGGGTCTCGTTGCCGGAGCTCTACGTCCGGTTGGCGGCGGATGAGGTGGACGCCTTTCCGGGACTTGCAGCCCACCAGTCGCCGGCGTGGTTCGAATTCCTGGCGCAGCTCGGAGCCCTCGCGGCACTCCACCGGGGCTCCGGCATCCCTCTCCACGACGCGGAAGCGTGGAGCCGGGTCCTCGCGGAACTCGCCGGCGACGCCGGTGCTTCGGCGTGGAACCTGGTCGGGGACGAGCCGGCGCAGCCGGCTTTCCTCCAGCCCCCGACGTTCCGGTTCGGCGAATACAGGCGGTTCGCAACAACCCCGGATGGCCTCGACCTTCTGGTGACCGCCAAGAACCACGACCGGAAACAGGCGCAGGCGGTCGGTGGAGACCCGCACCTCTGGCTCTACGCCCTCGTCAACCTGCAGACCCAACAGGGCTATTCGGGCCGAGGCCAGCCCGGCGTGGCCCGCATGAACGGAGGTTTCGCGAGCCGGGTGCTGGTGGACCGGCGCCCGAACGACCGTTGGGGAGCTCGGGTGGAACGCGCGATCCGGATGTTGGTCGCGCGGCGCGACGACGTGTTCCACAGCGTGGACGAAGCGGTGTACCGGGCTGAAGGCGGTTTGGCGCTCACCTGGCTCCGGGACTGGGACGAGGACCGGATGCTGACGCTTTCCGAACTGGATCCGTACTTCATCGAAGTGTGCCGCCGCGTGCGGCTCGTTCCGACCGACGAGGGCGCCGTCGAGGCCCGGGTTCGACCCGCGATGAAGCCCCGGACCGACGCGAAGGCATTCCTCGGGAATCTCGGAGACCCGTGGGTCCCGCTGGATCTGCGCAAATCGCCGCCCACCGCCCTGACCGTGGGCGCGGGCGGCTTCGACTATCGCCTGATGCAACGCATCCTGTTCCGTTCCGGCGAAACTCGGAAACCCTTGGCGTTCAAGGCCCTTCCGGGCGAATCCGGCAAAAACGCGGAAGTGCACTTCGCGGCCCTCGTCCGTGGGCAGGGGAAAACCGAGGGTTTCCACGAGCGCGTCATTCCCCTGCCGGCCGCGGTGGCGCTCCAGTTCGAGCGTGACGTGGACCAGGATGACGAAACGTCGCTCGAACAGCTCTCCGAACGCATGGTGGCCCACGCTGGAAGCGTGCGGAAGGTGCTGCGCCAGGCGGTGACGGTGTACCTCCAGGGCCCGGAAAACCCGAACTTCAAGAAACCCGATGCCGCCTCCGTCGTCACCGGCTTCGACCGAAGGACCGATGAAGAGTTCTTCAAGCACCTGTTCGCGGCCCCCGAAGCGGGTTACACGCCATCCGAGCTGAAGTGGCAGCGATTCCTGAAGAACACCGCGGTCGAACTTGCCCGCGATGCCTGGAACCGGCTCTCCCCACCAAGCGCCCGTCGCGAAAAGGCGCAGTACGTCTCCGAAGTGGTGTTGTTCCGGGGCCTGCGCAAACAGCTACCGGACGCCTTCCCGAAAGCCGATCCCGCAAAGTGAGAAGAACCATGGCTGAACAACAAGCAAACGGCAGCGAGCCGGTCCGTCTGGGCCAGTTGCTCGGCCGCCTGTCGCACCAACTCCATGCCGGCCGCATCGGAGCCGGGTCGCTGGCGGAACTGCGCCGGATGACCCGCTCCAACCGGCCGCCTGCCTTCTGGAAGCTCTACCTCCAGATCGTGCCCGATGTCTGGCGGGAACCCGGGGGACGCCCGGACGTGCGCGTGGACGACGCCTGGGCCGCCATCATCCGGGGCATGGCCGAAATGGCGCCCGACGCACTGGCCTTCGGCCGGTCGTTCGGAGCCGAATTGTCCCGAGCCGGGTATTCCGAGAGCCGCTTCGTCCGCCTGCTGCGCGCAGACCACGCGGACCTCGCCCGCGAGTTTCGGGTCGCGGCCGGATGGCTCGGGGCGAAGGGAGCGAAGGCGAACCTGACACCGGTGGCCGAACTGCTTCTGGGCCGCCCCTACGTCGGTCTCGACGTCAGGCCGGACTACGCCGCCCGCACGCTTGCCCACGACTTCTTCCGCGCCGAGACGACGCGGACCTGATCCCGTTCCACTCAAGGAGGAAACATCCATGACACCTCGATTCCTGCAGATCCACACCCTTACCGGTTATGCGGCAACGCTGCTGAACCGCGATGACATCGGCAAGGCGAAGCGCCTGCCCTTCGGGGGCGCGGAGCGAATCCGGGTCTCCTCGCAGTGCCTAAAGCGCCACTGGCGGGAGGCGACCGGGGAATGGTCGCTCCGTGATCTCGGCAGCGGCAAGTCGCAGCGTTCCCGCCGACTCTTCAGCCAGGTGATCGCAGAGCGGCTGCGGAAGGAGGGGATGAAGGACGACGCCATCGTGACCGTCCTGACGCCGGTCCGATCCGCCGTACTCGGCGAGAGCATCAAGGCCCGGGAAACCCGCAAGGCGCGGAAGGCAGGCGACGAGCCCGCCAATCCGCTCGACGAGCTCCGGACCGAACAGGTGATCGTCCTGGGAGAACCGGAGATCGGGTTCCTGACGCGACTCGCGCAGGACCTGCATCGCGACAGCGCCGACGAGACCGCGAAGGCCGTGGCGAGCTATTTCAAGGACAAGGAGACCCGGGGCAACCTCGCCGCCCTCCGGCAGGAGGTCGGGATGGGCATTGACGCCGCCCTCTTCGGACGGATGGTCACCTCCGACGTGATGGCCCGATCCGATGCGGCCGTCCACGTTTCCCACAGCTTCACGGTGCACCGGGAGAACGCGGAACCGGACTATTTCTCCGCGCTCGACGACCTCGTGACGGAGGAAGGAGAACTCGGATCGGGGCACATCAACACCAGCGAGCTGACGAGCGGACTCTTCTACTCGTACGTGGTGGTGGATCTCCCGCATCTGACTTCCAACCTCTCCGGCGATGCCGAACTCGCCGCGAACGTGCTGCGCCGCCTGCTCCACCTGATCGCGACCGTTTCCCCGGGGGCCAAGCGGGGAGCCACCGCACCGTACGCGTGCGCCGAGCTCATGGTCGCGGAGATCGGTTCCCGGCAGCCGCGAACCCTGGCGAACGCGTTCATGAAGCCGGTCCCGCAGGGAAAGGCGGATGTCAAGGCGGACGCCGCCCGGGCGCTGGATGGCTACCTGGAGCGCTACGACGCGATGTACGGCGCCCACGAAGAGCGGCGTTTCGCGACCATGATCGAACCCGGTCCCGCCCATTCCGGCGAACGGGTGAATCTGGCCGCGCTGGCGGACTGGGCGGCGGCCCGGGTCGCGGAGTAGCGGCGTGGACGTCCTGCTGCTCAGCCTGCAGGCGCCGCTGATGAGCTTCGGCGGCCCGCAGGTGGACCAGGTCGGGCCGACCGGGCGGTTCCCCACGGTCAGCCAGATGGCCGGGCTCTTCGCGAATGCCCTTGGATATACACACGCCGACCATCGGCGCTTGCAGGTCCTCCAGGACCGCATTGCGCTGGCCGCCGCACTGGTCCGCGAGGGAGAGGAACGGGAGGACTACCAGACGGTGGACCTCGGACAGCCGCATTTGGCGAAACCCTCCTGGACGACGCACGGTCGGCGCGAACACCGGGCCGGCGGTCCCGACGCCAGACTTGGGACGCACATCCGCTTCCGCCGTTACCGCGCCGATGCGCGGGTGCTCGCGGCGGTTGCGCTCGATCCTCCCGAGCCCGGGCCGGGTGTGGAAGAGATCGCGGCGGCGCTCGACAATCCCTGCCGCCCGCTCTTTCTGGGGCGCAAGAACTGCCTTCCGGCCGATCGCCTGGTTTTCGGCCTCTGCTCCGGCGTCCCGAATCTGACCGACGCGATTTCCCGAGCGCGCCGGAACTTCCCTGATCGTTGGACCGCCGCGTTCGGAGCGCCGGCGATCACCGAGGTCACCGCCGAGTGGCCCATCACGGAGCAGGATGTCGCGGTGGGGAGCCGGTCGGAAACGCATCGCGTCGTGGACCGGCGAGACTGGCGCAACCAGCTTCACGGCGGCGAGCGGGTGGTGGGACGCGGCGCGCTGCCGCTGGACGAGGCCGAACCCTCAGGAGGACCGGCATGACCCAGGTGTATCTCGTTCAAACTTCGTTGCGTCTTCGGTCGTTCACGAAGTGGGCGCTGGAGAGGCGCTTTCTCAGCGTGCCTCCCGGCGACGGCCGCGGGCGTCCTCGGGAACCCGATCTCGGGTATGCGCTGCATGCCGCACTCACCGGCCTGTTCGGAGAGCAGGCGCCGAGACCGTTCACTCTTCTCCCGGAGGGAGGCGAGCGTCATGGTTGGTGCCTCGGGGGGCGCGACAGGGACGTCGTTCCGGTACTCGGCTACGCCAAGGTGGATCAGGAGCAACTCGCGGGCCTGGCAGGACTGGCCCGTGAGGATTTCCGGGAGATCTTCGATTGCGACGCGCTGCGGGTGAAACCCCTCCCGGCGACCTGGCCGGACGGGATGCGACTCGGATTCGAGTTGCGCGCGTGCCCGGTACGGCGACGGCTGGCAAAGCGTCCGTTCACCACGAACACGTCCGGTCCGGCCCACAGGCAGGTGCTGTACTCGCAGCGCGGCCGGGAAGTGGACGCCTACCAGTTGGCGACGGCCCGGGCCGCGGAGCGCGGAGATCCGGTCCCGCGGCGTGACGAGGTGTACGCGGCCTGGCTCGGCGAGCGGTTCGCGGGATCACCGGATCGCCCTCGGGCGTTTTCTCTCGTGTCCGGGTCACTGCGGGTGCAATCCTTTCGCTCGACCCGTCTGCTCCGGCGGCCACATGACGGTAACGGGCGCTCCGCGCGCTGGCTGACGCGGCCCGAGGTCTGGTTTTCGGGCCAGATCGAAGTCGCAGCCGGCGGCAGAGTGGCGGAGTCGCTCCTGACCGGTGTCGGCCGGCACAGCGGTTTCGGATTCGGGATGTTGCTCCTCCGCCCCGCCTGACGGGGCGCCGGGATTCCGCGCGCGGTGGTGCTCGAAGGCCGGCTCGGGCTGGATACGGCCCGGATTCCCCATGCGGACCGGCACGGCCTGATGTGGCTGTCGCGAGGCAACCTCTGGGTGGAGGCCGGGACGTTGAGGTTCCGCGCGGCGAAAGGCCCGATCCTGGAGGCGGGCGACTACGCAATTCCGTTCCAGATGGTTTCGGTGCTGCTCCTCGGGCCGGGCAGCACCGTGAGTCACGATGCCTTGCGACTGTGCGCCCGCCACGGCACCGGAATCATCGCGGTGGGAGATGACGGCGTTCGCGCGTACACCGCTCCGCCCTTCGGCCCCGACGAGTCCGCGATCGCGCGGAAGCAGGTACGCCTCTGGTCCGACGAGGACAACCGGATCCGGACCGCCCGACGCATGTACGCCTGGCGCCTGGGAGAAGTGCTGCCGCACCGGGATCTGAACGCCCTGCGAGGCATCGAGGGCGCACGGATGCGGGCTCTCTACAAAACCGTGGCGATGCAGCACGGCATCCGGTGGGAAGGCCGCCGCTACAAACGCGATGTCCCGGACTGGGCGGACCTGCCGAACCAGGCGATCAACCACGCCGCCACCGCCGTGGAGGCGGCAGCGACGATTGCGGTGGCGAGCCTCGGGGCGCTGCCACAGTTGGGCTTCATCCACGAGGACTCCGGGATCGCGTTCGTTCTCGACGTCGCCGACCTGTATCGCGGCGAAGTGACTCTGCCGGTGGCCTTTGCAGCGGTGAAGGAATACGAGCGGAATCCGAAGATCGAACTGGAGCGGGTCGTGCGCAAGCGGGCGGGCAAGGAAATGCGCCGACGGAAACTCATCCCTCACATGATCGACAGGATCAAGGAGCTCTTCGATGGCGATGTGCGTGATCGTGACCCGTGACGTGCCGGCGCGTTTCCGCGGGTTCTTGGCGTCCTGCATGTTGGAGATAGCTCCGGGGGTCTATACGCAGCCCGACATGTCGGCGGCGGTGCGCGAACGGGTCTGGAAGGTTCTGCGGGACTGGTGGATTCACTACACGCAGGGCTCCGTGGTGATGACCTGGGCCAGTCCGGCGGCGGATGAGCGCCAGCAGGTGCTGACCCTCGGGGAGCCCGCCAAGGAACTGATCGAATACGAAGGCATGTACGTGGTTCGGCGGGAGGAAAGCGAGCAGACCCCGGAATCTGGGCGAGAGTCAACTCGGTACGGTCCAAGAAGGCAGAACCGTTAGCCGCCCACCGGTTCACCGAACCCCGGCCCGCGTTCCGGGCCTGTAGGGTTCGGTTTGTGAATTTTCAGAGACAATTAGGGCTTCCCCCGCACACGCGGGGATGGACCTCAACCAGGTCCACGCCGACCACCGTCCGAAAGGCTTCCCCCGCACACGCGGGGATGGACCGCAGGTCGGCGGCTCGTTCGTCCAGGTTCGACCGCTTCCCCCGCACACGCGGGGATGGACCCTCCTCCGCCGAGCCCGACTCCCGGACGAGCTGGCTTCCCCCGCACACGCGGGGATGGACCCCTCGAGACCCGCATCTATCCGATCACGATCGAGCTTCCCCCGCACACGCGGGGATGGACCCGCGCCGACGGGCTCCGCCGCACGAGCCCCGCCGCTTCCCCCGCACACGCGGGGATGGACCGAGCGCCGTCGCCGCCCAGGTGGCCGCCGGACTGCTTCCCCCGCACACGCGGGGATGGACCGCAGGCCGGCCTCCTGGCGGAGCTGAACATCGAGCTTCCCCCGCACACGCGGGGATGGACCCGTAACCCCGGCCCCCCTGACAATTCCCTTTAGGCTTCCCCCGCACACGCGGGGATGGACCCGAGTCAGTAGCGATGATGAAGCCGGCCGTACGGCTTCCCCCGCACACGCGGGGATGGACCCATGCTCCGCAGTGCCAAACAGAAACGACCGCGGCTTCCCCCGCACACGCGGGGATGGACCGCGTGAGACCAGCTCTGGCCGAATACCCGCGCTGCTTCCCCCGCACACGCGGGGATGGACCCGTCATCGAGAGGCGTCGAGAGCGGGATCCGGTGCTTCCCCCGCACACGCGGGGATGGACCGATCGCCTCCCAGGCCTGCTGGGTGAGGATGAAGCTTCCCCCGCACACGCGGGGATGGACCCCACCAGGAGCTGTCCCGCCATGCGATGTTCCAGCTTCCCCCGCACACGCGGGGATGGACCTTATGGGCGCTCCCGGATTTTTGGACCGATCGTGCTTCCCCCGCACACGCGGGGATGGACCGCCTGGGCGGGGACGATCCTCCCGATTGACGACGCTTCCCCCGCACACGCGGGGATGGACCCTGAACCGGGTGCTCGACCTGCTGGACTCGAAGGCTTCCCCCGCACACGCGGGGATGGACCCTGGGCGAGCTCGCGCCAGAGCGCGCCCCCGGCGCTTCCCCCGCACACGCGGGGATGGACCGTTCCCGTTCCGGACGTAGATGTCCACGATGAAGCTTCCCCCGCACACGCGGGGATGGACCCCACCGCGAGGCGCGCGCCCGGCGCGATGTAGAGCTTCCCCCGCACACGCGGGGATGGACCGTCGTTTCACACGGCGCTGTTGCAGGCCTCCTCGCTTCCCCCGCACACGCGGGGATGGACCCGCGACCTGGACGTTCGCCAGGACGGGCCGGCCGCTTCCCCCGCACACGCGGGGATGGACCGTCCACGAGCTCCACCGCTCGACCGGCCTTCCTGCTTCCCCCGCACACGCGGGGATGGACCGCAGCAACACGGCCCGAAGTAATACCAGCCTGGGCTTCCCCCGCACACGCGGGGATGGACCCAGCGCCGCCAGCATCAGCCCCGTGTCGAGCGCGCTTCCCCCGCACACGCGGGGATGGACCGTCGACGGGCGATCAGTACCCCCCCGATGCCGAGCTTCCCCCGCACACGCGGGGATGGACCGCCCGCCGACCACCTGGCGCCGGCTCCGATACAGCTTCCCCCGCACACGCGGGGATGGACCTCGCGGAGGTTGATGCCCTGGGCGGGCTGGGAGGCTTCCCCCGCACACGCGGGGATGGACCCCATGTATTGGGCGGATCGGTCGGCGCATAGGCGCTTCCCCCGCACACGCGGGGATGGACCCTCGACCTCCCCGTAATCCGCGAGCGCATCATCGCTTCCCCCGCACACGCGGGGATGGACCCACGTCGATCTCATCCGCGCCATCCGTTGCCGGGCTTCCCCCGCACACGCGGGGATGGACCGCCCAAGATCAACCCCAGAATTAAGCAGGTTCTGCTTCCCCCGCACACGCGGGGATGGACCCTAGCCACCGGCTACCCACCTAACCCGGCGAGCGCTTCCCCCGCACACGCGGGGATGGACCTCAGCCTGATTCCGCGAGCATACGGGGTAGCTCGCTTCCCCCGCACACGCGGGGATGGACCCATCCGATACAGGTCGAGCGGCCGGTCCGCCGCGCTTCCCCCGCACACGCGGGGATGGACCGGTCTCGCGCCGCAGCCGCCGCCGCTCCTGGAGGCTTCCCCCGCACACGCGGGGATGGACCCTGGGCTCCAAGGTCAACGAGCTCTACCGGCGGGCTTCCCCCGCACACGCGGGGATGGACCGGCACCCGGCCATTGCGGTCGCCATCAGGATTTGCTTCCCCCGCACACGCGGGGATGGACCCGTGGCCTCGTCCAGGAACCGGAGCCCGCGATCGCTTCCCCCGCACACGCGGGGATGGACCCGCCTTGATCTCATCCCCCCATAGCACCCACGCGCTTCCCCCGCACACGCGGGGATGGACCGCAGCGTGTCGTCGACCATGACGCCCGTTTTCGGCTTCCCCCGCACACGCGGGGATGGACCCCCCGCCAGCTCCTGGGCGGACGAACTGTGGACGCTTCCCCCGCACACGCGGGGATGGACCCCCGTCGCGGCATTGGCTCCTGTTGGCAATCCTGCTTCCCCCGCACACGCGGGGATGGACCGGTTTCGTCCTCGTTGGCGTTGACCGAAGGGAGGCTTCCCCCGCACACGCGGGGATGGACCCCGGGCGCCCGGGCCGCCCACCGAATACTCGATGCTTCCCCCGCACACGCGGGGATGGACCTGAGGGTGGCGCCGGCGCCGGCGGCCTTGCGCAGCTTCCCCCGCACACGCGGGGATGGACCCTACCGGAACCTGGTCGCCGGCGCCGCGGAGGCGCTTCCCCCGCACACGCGGGGATGGATCCTCAGGGGGTGCGCCCAGTGATCGGGCAGCTCAGCTTCCCCCGCACACGCGGGGATGGACCTCCGCCTTCATGCTCCAGGACGTGAGCGATAGCGCTTCCCCCGCACACGCGGGGATGGACCTGAGCCCCATGTTCACGACCTACGCCCTGGCCGGCTTCCCCCGCACACGCGGGGATGGACCTGAGCCCCATGTTCACGACCTACGCCCTGGCCGGCTTCCCCCGCACACGCGGGGATGGACCCCTCACTGCCGGCCAGATGTCGCTCCCGAATCCGCTTCCCCCGCACACGCGGGGATGGACCCGAAGCTGTGGGCGTGTTGTCGGTTCCGTACGAGCTTCCCCCGCACACGCGGGGATGGACCCTTCGGGGCGACGATGGAATAGTTAGCCGCCGCGCTTCCCCCGCACACGCGGGGATGGACCCACCTCCGGGAGACCCGCAACGATGCGGCCACCGCTTCCCCCGCACACGCGGGGATGGACCCCACCGGGGTAGCGTGCCGCCAGCTCGGGCGCGGCTTCCCCCGCACACGCGGGGATGGACCCAAGTTCTCATGGATCGGATCGGCTACGCGGTGGCTTCCCCCGCACACGCGGGGATGGACCGCTGCCCGGGTCGTGATCCGGGTCACCGCCGAGGCTTCCCCCGCACACGCGGGGATGGACCCATCCTCGTCTGCTCATCGCAGGCGCTGGAACGGCTTCCCCCGCACACGCGGGGATGGACCGTACATGGCCGAAGCGCGGAAGGATCTCGGCGGGCTTCCCCCGCACACGCGGGGATGGACCGCAGACAGGACCGTAGCGGGAGCCGTCGACGTCGCTTCCCCCGCACACGCGGGGATGGACCGCTGGAACGGTGCGCCCTGGCGGACGAGTTCGCGCTTCCCCCGCACACGCGGGGATGGACCCGGATTACCGATCCGGACCAGTGGATATACGGAGCTTCCCCCGCACACGCGGGGATGGACCCCCTCCGGGCAGGCGGATCTGTCCGCCGCCCTGGCTTCCCCCGCACAAGCGGGGATGGACCGAGCGCCTCCAGCCGCAGGGTGCGGCCTTCCAGGCTTCCCCCGCACACGCGGGGATGGACCCCGGATCGGGAGCGTCGTGGTCTGGCTCGGATCGCTTCCCCGCACACGCGGGGATGGACCCGATGCTCCGTCCTCGGGTGTCAATGGGCGCCGAAAATGTCCCACTTTTGGGCTTCGAAAATGTCCCACTTTTCTGGTGGGCTGGGGGTTGTGGAACGGGTCCGATGAGGGGAGTTCTGGCCGGGCGTCCGCCGCGGATCTCCGCTCACTCCGCTCCCGATGCTGACTCGCTCCGCGGCAACCCCGCTGAACCCCTCCCCCTGAACTCCCCCCAAAACTCCGTCTCCAACCCAAAAGGTGTCAAGTTTTCAGATCCCATTTCTGTCCACTTTTCTAATCCCATTGACAGCTTGACTCCCGCCAGCTCCGGCCCAATCGCGGATCGCGGTGCGACTGCCGTTGAGACAGTGCAGCACGATCTCGGCAGCGGCCCGGGCATCCTCCCCGGCGTCGTGATGCCGGAAGCGAATGCCGAGCCGATCCGCGATCGGCGCCAGGCCGCGCGAGCCGCGCGGAAACCGACCCGGCCACACGAGATTCGGAATGCGGGAGCTGTCGAGCCAAGCTCGCTGAAACGTCGGCAGGCGGTTCCGGCGACAGGCTTGGAGGAGTGCCGCCACATCGAAACCGGTGTGCGTGACCACGAACTCCGGCAAGCGTCTTTCGAGTTCGGAGTGGAGTTGGGCGAAGGGGGGAGCGTTCGCCACCGCCTCGCTCGTGATCCCGTGGATCCGGATGTGACGGCGGCTGAATCGTCCCGCGGGACGGACGAACTGGGTCCACACCTGCGTGACCCGGCCTGCTCGCACCGTGGCGATACCGATTTGGCAAATGCTGGTCGGGTCTGGGTTTGCCGTTTCGACATCGAGTGCGGCGAAATCAACCTGTTCGCTGGGTGTTGCCGGAACATGCGAGTCGGGAGTGTGATCGGACCGGTGTCGCCGCGAGTCACGCGATGACGGCGTGTCTGGAGCCGACGTTCCTCCTCGACCGTGTGGTGTTTCCCGCGCTGGACGGTGAGTCTCCATGGGGCAGGGCTCGTCAGCCGCGAGACCGCCGTGACAGAGGAGGTGGCTCACCCGCAGCCGCGAGGCTCGCGAGATAGAAGCCGACAGAGGTGGTAGTCGCCGCCAGCAGGGCCAGGAGGAGCGCGATCAGGGTCATGCGGGCATGTTGACGGCGCGTTGCGCCAAAAACGGACACCCCTTTTGCCCCGTGCGGCGGTGCGTTCGGATGGGTCGGGTCGCCTTCGTAGCTGTAGGGCGTTCCGGTGCCGACCTGGAGGTCGGCGGTCCCTGACCGGGGACGCCGCTTGTGGGACGGCCGGTCCGTGAGCGGTTCGAGCGTACGGGCCTCGTCCGTGTCCGCGCCGACGATCTACGCCGCGCCGATGCCGCCGACGAGGGCGGCGGCCTCGTGGCGCAGCCGGACGCGGGTGGTGATGAGGCGGCGGCACTCCTCGGCGAGTTGCCGGGCGGTCTCCGGGGAGCGGGGCACGGGGAGCGCCAGCCGCGGGCGGGCGTACATCAGGAGAGGAGGGTCCGGTCCGGCGGGATGTCCGTGTCCTCGGGGCGGAGGAGACGGGGGGCGATCTCGACGGGGGCGGGGAGCCGGTCGGCGGGGGTCTCCTCCGGGCGGTCGCCCAGTTCGCGGAGTTTCCGGAGCTGCGGGGTGAGGCGAGATTCCGACGAGCCGACGGCGCGGTTGTAGGCGGCGGTGGCCTTGTGAAGCTGGCTGCCGACGTCCGCGAAATGGCCGAGGAAGGTGTCCAGCCGCCTCTCCAGTTCGAGCCCGGCGTTCCGCATCTCCTCCGCATTCCGGGTGCTGGTCTCGT
Source organism: Vicinamibacteria bacterium (assembly GCA_963555995.3). Classification (GTDB taxonomy): domain Bacteria; phylum Acidobacteriota; class Vicinamibacteria; order Marinacidobacterales; family Marinacidobacteraceae; genus Marinacidobacterium. The sequence continues at coordinate 1,467,974 of OY821641.1, forward strand.
TCCGCCACATGGCGGCGACGCTCCAGAGCAGCCCCATGAGCGTGTGGGGGGTGGCGAGCACCACCCTCCGGTCCGCCGCGTACTGGAGGAGGTCGGGCTCGTGGCGGATGGCCGCCGCGAGCAGCGACTCGATCGGGAGGAACAGGACGGTGAAGGGCGGGCCGTCGCCCAGTTTCGCCGGGTAGCTGCGCTTGGCCAGCGCGTCGGCGTGCAGCTTGACCTGCTTCGCGTGCTTCGCCAGCGCGGCGTCCTGGAGTTCGGGCGATTCCACCTCGGCGGCGGTCAGGTAGTCGTCCATGGGCGCCTTGGCGTCCACCGGGAGGACGGCGCCGCCGGGGAGCCGGAGCACGAGGTCGGGCCGGACGCCGTTCGTCCCGGTCTGGGTCGTGAAGTCGGAGTGGGCGGTCAGCCCCACCGACTCGACCAGCGTCTGGAGCTGGATCTCGCCCCAGCGGCCGCGCGCCTGCCGGTCGCCCTTCAGCGCTTCGCGGAGGGAACGGCTGCTGCCGAGCACGCTCTGGACCTGCTCGGACAGGTTCCGGGCGACCTGTTCGAGGGCGCCGTGGTCCCGGGCGCGCTTTTCTTCCAGTTCGCTCGCGAGCCGCCGTACCTGGGTGAGGGATTCCCGCAGCGGGGCGGCGGTCTCGGCGAACTGGGCCCGGCCGAGTTCGCGGTCCGAGCGGGTGGCGGCCTCGAGGCGATCCACCGCCTGGCCGGTGGCGCGTTCGTACGCCTCGCGGGCCTGCCGGTTGCTCTGGTCCGCCGCCGTCCGGGCGATGGCCTCGACGTCCGAGCGGGTCTGCCGGCGGCCGAGCCGTTCGCCGCGCCGGAGCCCGCTGAAGTAGGAGATGGCGCCGACGAGGGCGGCCACGAGGAGGGAGAGGAGAACGGTCGTGGTCATGGGCGGCATTCTCGGGGCGCGCTGCGACAGAACGTGACATGCCCCGCCGGTGGGAGCGGGGAGGCCGCCGCGGCGCTCATTCCGGGTCCCCCGGGGCCGGGCGGGCGCCGGGCGGCTGCCGGAAGAGCGGGCCGCGCCGGAAGATGTAGGCGGCTACCGCGTCGCGGACCACCCAGGCCAGCGAGACCCGCTTCTCGGCGGCGATCCGCGTCAGTTCGTCGTAGTCGGCGGGGTCGAAGGAGACCGAGACGCGGCGGACCGCGCGGCCTGGGGCGGGACTGTCAGCGGGACCTTTTTGCACCATGCTGCACCATTGTGGTGCAGCGGTGCGGACGGGTCAAACGCGACCGGAGGAAGCACGGGTCCCGCCGGCCGGAGGCCGGCGCTCCGGGGCGTTTCGCGGTCCGGCCGGTCAGGTCTCGACGAGGCGGGCGCTCGGGCCGCGCAGGATCCGGACCGAGGCGCCCGCCGGGACGTCGGCGGAGACGACCGCGAGGGCGAGGCCGGCGGGGCCGCTCCAGCGGTCCGGGCGGCCGGCGGCGCTGGTGACTCGGCCGGCGGGACCGTCGCCGAACAGGACGACCGATTCGGCCTCGGGCACGAATTCCTCGTCGAACTCCAGCCGGCGCAGGAGACGGGGGATCCGGCCCCGGTGCGCCTGCCGCGCCACGTACTCCTGGCCGATGTAGCACCCCTTGCCGAGGCGGACGTGTGCGGACAGCCCGCTCTGGAGGGGCAGGGACCGCTCGTCGAGTTCGGCGCCCCACCGCGGCTCGCTCGCGAGGATGCGGAGGTACTCCTGTTCTTCGGGTGATGCTTCCACGGACTCGCCGCCGCCCTCGATCAGGTCCCGGAACGAAATCCGGCCGCCGGTCCGGAGTCCGACGTGGACGACCGTCTTCGCCGGCCAGGGCCGGAAGTCCCGGCGCACGAACCCGGCGCCCGTTTCCACGACCCGTCCCGGGGGACCCGGGTCCGGTCCGCCCGGCCGCGGCGCGGCGTCCGTGCCGACGATCTCGAAGTCGCCGCGTTCCGCGAGCGCGATCTCCACGTCGTCCGCGATCCGGTAGCGGTCGAGCGCGGCCGCGAGCGCTTCCCCGCGGGGCCGTTCGCATTCGAGCAGGACCGCCCCGCTGGTGACCGTCGCGACCGCGGCGGCGATCAGGTTGCCCTTCGGCCCGAGGAGGGCCGTCCGCGCGGCGCCGGGAGCCGCCGGCAGACCGCCCGACATGATGCGCGTGAGGAACGCGATGCGGTCGGTCCCGGTGACGACCACGATGCCGCGGCTGCCGGTCCGCACCGAAAAAAGCGGATCTCCGCCCGGAAACGCCAGCATCTGCGGCATCGGATTCTCCATGGATCGGCCCTCGCGCTTTATCCTAGTCGGGGGTGGGCGTTCGTTCCGGCCCGGAGGCCCCCGCCACTCATGGATCTCCCACTCTCGCTCGTCGCCGAATCCTTCGCTCCGCCGCCGGCCCGCCTGCTCGACTTCGACAGCGTGGGGTCCCCCCGCAGCCTGCGGCCGCGCCCGGTGGGGGCCGATGCGTCGGCGGAAGCCGACCTGCGGGCCGACCTGGCCTGGTTCTGGAACTCGAACGCGGACTGGGCGGACGATCAGATCGCGGTCGGCGAGACCTACGCGGACCTGGTGCGCCGCCTGGTCCTTTCGCTCGGACTTCGCGAGGGGGACCGCATCGTCCTCAGCGCTTCGGAGCCCGACGACCGGCGGGCCGCCTGGAAGGCCGCCGTCCCGGACGGGGTCGAGGTGTCCGACTGGCGTCCGCGCCCGCTGGGCCGGGTCCTGCTCCGCGACCTCGAGGCGCTGCTCCACCAGCGGACCCGCCTCGTGCTGCTGACCAAGGCGTGTCCGGTGACGGGCTCGCTGAACGAGATCATTCCGGTCGCGCAGCTTCTCGAGGGGACGGGCGCGACGCTCGTCACCGAGGCGAGCCACTTCCTGTCGCACGGTTCGCTCGACATCCGGAACCTGCGCTGCGACGCCGTCGTCGCCGACGCCGCGGAGCTCTTCGGCGCCCGCGGCGCGACGCTCTGGGCCCGCCGGCTCGGTCCCGCGGCCTCCGCGAACGGGGCCGTTTCGCCGCACGTCCTCGCGGGGCTCGCCCGGGCGGTGTCCTATGCCGAACGGCTGGGCGAGGCGCCGGGCGCCCCGGTGGCGCCTCCCTCCGAGCGCTTCGGACGCCGGGAACCGATGCGGAAGGGGATGCAGGGCATCCGCCAGGAGGAACGGATCCTCTCCCGCTGGATGCTCCGGGGACTCGCGCGGATCGAGGGTGTTTCCGTCCTCGGGGAGGACGACCCCCGCCGGGCCGCCTACCGGATTCCGACGTTCAGCTTCACCTGCGAGGGGGAAAGCGCCGCGGCGCTCGGCGCCGCGCTCGAGGCGGAGGGGGTTCAGGTGGCTTCCGGGGACCTCGGGTGCTCGACCACCCTGGAGAACCTCGGCCGCGATCCGGAGAACGGCGTGCTGCGGGCGTCGCTCGGGCACTACCACACCCGGGACGACGTCGAGCGTTTCCTGCGCGCGCTGCGCTCGCTGCTCTAGCAGCCTGTGGATACAGTGACGTGAGCACCGAGAACGCCGAGGCGCCCGGCTGACAAGGCGCGTGAGGGAGGAATACCGGGTGGATTCCGACCGAAACGCAACGCAAAGCGCCTCCTAGAGGCGCGGTTCAGGCGGGATGCATCGGCGTTCGCGTCGTTAGCGGGGCGTGAGCCCCGCGCAGACCCCGGAGCGAGAGGGATAGGGGACGGGTTCACCCGGCTCCTATCCCTCTTGGCTCGGGAATGGCGCGTGACTTTGTCCACAGGCTCCTAGCCGGAGCAGGCTTTTCCTGCACGCCGCCGCCGGGGCGCGTACGATCGGCGGTCTGGGAGGCACGCCATGACCGTCCGTTCCGCGTCCATGCCTGTTCCGCCGCGGCTCCTGCCGCTGCTCCTCGCCGGGGTGCTGGCCGGCTGCGGGTCCGAACCGCCCCCGCCGCCGGCGGCCGGGCCGGGCGCCCACGCCGACCTCGTCGCGCTCTTCGAGGAGTGGCGGGAGTTCGAGCGGCCGGAGTTCCGGGACGGGATTCCGGACTACAGCGCCGGGGCGATGGCGCGCCAGCACGCCGAACTGCCGACGTGGCGCGCCCGGCTGGATGCACTCGCGCCCGGGAGCTGGCCGGTTTCCGAGCAGATTGACTGGCACCTGCTCCGCGCCGAGATAAACGGGCTCGACTTCGACCACCGGGTGCGGCGGCCGTGGGCCCGCGACCCGGGCTTCTACGTGCAGGTCTTCGCGGCCCAGAGCGACGTGCCGGCCCACGAAGGGCCGGTGCTCCACGGGTTCATTGACCTGTGGACCTACGACTACCCCCTCTCCGACGCGGACGCGGCCGAACTGGCGACGCGGATCGGGACGGTCCCCGGGGTGCTGGCGCAGGCGAAGGAGAACCTCGCGGCATCGAACGCCCGCGACCTCTGGCTCGGCGGGTTCCGCTACTTCCGGAACCAGGCCGCCGATCTCACCGCCTTCGGCGAGCGGGTGGCGGGAACGAGCGCCGAACTGGATGCGGCCGTGGAGGCCGCGCACGCCGCCACCGTGGACTTCCGCGAGTTCCTCGAGGCGGAGGCGGACTCGAAGACCGGCCCCTCGGGAGTGGGCGCCGAGAACTACACCTGGGCGATGCGGCACGTGCACCTGCTGCCCTGGTCGTGGAAGCAGATCGTGACCATCATGGAGCGGGAGCTGGCCCGCTCGCACTCCTCGATGCGCCTCGAGGAGAACCGGAACCGGGCGCTGCCCGAGCTGGAGCGGATCGCCTCCGCCGAGGAGTTCGACCGGCGGCTCAACGAGTCGGTGGACCGCTACCTGGAGTTCCTGACGCGCGAGGAGGTCCAGACCGTCGAGGACTACATGGATCCCGCGCTCCGGGCGGTGAACGGGACCTTCCAGCCGCTCGAGGACCCGGACGACCTGCGGAACTTCTTCAGCGAGGTGAACTACCGGGACCCCGACGCCTTTCGCCCCCACATGCACCACTGGATCGAACTGGCGGCGATGCGGGACGCGCCCCACCTGAGCCCCGTCCGCGCGGTCCCGTCGCTGTCCAACATCTACGCGTTCCGCTCGGAGGGCCTCGCCACCGGGGTCGAGGAGATGTTCATGCACCTCGGCCTCCTGGAGGGTTCCCCGCGGTCGCGGGAGCTGACCTGGATCATGCTCGCCCAGCGGGCGGCGCGCGCCATCAGCGGGCTGCACCTCCACGGCGGCGGCTTCGACATGGAAGAGGCGGTCGCCTACGCGATGAAGTGGACGCCGCGCGGCTGGCTCACCGAGGGCGCCCTGGTGCGCGGCGAGCAGAGCCTCTACCTGCGCCAGCCCGGTTACGGGACGAGCTACGTGATCGGCAAGATCCAGATCGAGCAACTGCTCGCCGAGGTGGCAGTGCTGGAGGGCGACGACTTCAGCGTCAAGGACTTCTTCGACCGGTTCTACGCGGCGGGGGTGATTCCGGTCACCCTGGCGCGCTGGGAGATGACGGGCGAGAAGGACCCGGTTCTGGATCTCCGGCCCTGAGAGCGCGGCGAGACTCCAGGAGCGCCGTCCAGTTGCGGTGAAAATGCAGTCCCGCGCGTTCTCCAAAGAGCCGTGTGGGCACCGCCGGCTTGGAGCGCCGGCTTCAGCCGGCACTGCGGCCCGCAGGGCCGCGGGCGGTTCGTCGCTACCCCGGGTGCGTTGGCGCGCGCAGCCGAGCCATCCCGGCGCATGAGGTTCGTCTCGCCGCCCGCCTTCGGCGGGCTGTGCCGGCTGAAGCCGGCGTTCCAAGCCGGCGGCGCCATCACGCCGCCTCGCCGACCCGTGGGACTGCGTTTACACAGCAAAGCAGAAGCGCCCGTCTCAGACCGGCATCGCTCCCCGACGGGGAGCGGAGTGTGAACACCGGCGCTCCGTGCCTGCGACGCGCGGCGGTGGGATACTTCGCGGCCGTGACGAGGAAGACCCTCCTCCCGCTCGCCGGCGTGCTGCTGTTCGCCGCGCCGGGGCGGGCGTCCACCGAGCCCTTCCGGCTCGGGACCTTCGAGCATCGCGGCGAGGCGTTCCTCGGCATCGTCCTCCGCGACGCCTGGGCGGTGGACCTCTCCGGGGCGAACGCCTCGCTCGAACGGCACAACCGGATGTGGGTGCGCCTTCCCATGCCGGAGGACATGACGGAACTGGCCGGGCGGTGGCATCTCGGCATGCGTGACCGCGTGCACGCCATCGTGGACCAGGTGGTCCCGCTGCTGGAGCGCCCCGCGGACGAACGCCCGCTCTGGATCCACGACCTCGAGGGGCTCCACGTCTTCCCGCCGGTCCGCCCCGGCCTCATCCTGGCCACCGCGCTCAACTACCCGGCGCATGGCGTCGAGATGACCACCGGCGCGCCGGCGGCGATGTCGGACGCCTCGGCGCTCGACGACCAGCAGGTCTCGATGGACCACTTCTGGGAGCGCGAGCCGGGCGACCGCCGCCAGAACCCCTACCTCTTCATGAAGCCGGGGAGCATCGCCATCGGCCACGGCGAGCCGATCCTGATGAAGCCGGAGCGGGAGATGGTGGACTGGGAGTGCGAGCTCGCGGTGGTGATCGGCCGGCCGGCGAGCGACGTGGAGGCGGAAGACGCCGGCGCCCACATCTTCGGCTACACGATGATGAACGACGTGGGCGACCGGGAGGGCCGGGGGGACGACCGCTACGGGTCCGACTGGCTGGTCTGGAAGTCCACGGAGACGTTCGCGCCGCTCGGACCGTTCATCACTCCGGCCGAGTTCGTGACCGACGCCCACGACCTCGACATCCGTTTCACCCTGTCGGGCGAGATCATGCAGGACGCCAACACCGGGCTGATGGAGCACCGGATCCCCGAACTCATCCAGTTCGCCTCCCACAACCTGATCCTGCGGCCGGGGGACGTGATCGCCACCGGGACCCCGGACGGCGTGGGCTACGCCCGCACCCCGCCCATCTTCATGAAGCCCGGCGACACCGCCGCCTGCTGGGCCGAGGGGATCGGCACCCTCGTGAACCCGGTGCGCGCGTGGGCGGACGCCATCCGCTGACCGACGGAGAGCGCCCGTGATCCAGGACCCCTTCGGCGTCTTCCTGGCCCTCGCCGGGGCGGTTTTCCTGGCGGTCTGGCTCGAGGGGCGCTACCGCTTCTTCCGCGCCATGAGCGCGGGCCTGATGTGCCTCGTCTTCGGGATGATCCTGTCGAACTCGGGGCTCCTTCCCGGGGACGCCGAGGCGTACTACCAGCTCGGCAACATCTGGGTGAACGCCGCGATCGTGCTGGTCCTCCTGAACGTGGACCTCCGCAGCCTGCTGGCCGCCGGGAAGCCCATGCTGGGGGCGTTCGGCATCGGGGCCGCCGGCACCATGCTGGGGACGGCGACCGCCACGTTCCTGCTCGCCAGCGCCATCGGCCCCGAGACCTGGAAGCTCACCGGGCAGTTCACCGGGACCTACATCGGCGGCGGGGCGAACTTCTACGCGCTCGCCAGCGCCTTCGGGACCGACCCCAACATCATGTCGGGAGCGGTGGCCGCCGACGTCATCGTGACCGCCTGCTGGCTCGCCACCTGCCTCGTGGTCCCCGCGCTCCTTCGCGGCGGCAAGGGGCTCGACCCGGTCCGGGAGGGCGACGCTCCGGTGACGCTCGAGCAGCGGCTCAAGGAGAGCGGCGAGAGCCTCCGGATGATGGACTTCTTCGGCCTCGCCGCGATCACGCTGGGGGCGATGGTGGCGGCGCGGCTGCTGGCGGCGGCGGTTCCGGTGATCCCGGCGGTGCTCTGGCTGACCACCATCGCCCTCGTCCTCGGCCACACCGCGCCCATCCGGAAGCTGCGGGGGGCGCCGGTGCTCGGCAACTCGCTGCTCTACCTGTTCCTGGCCGGGAACGGCGCCCAGTCGCTGGTCTCGGAGATGCTCGCCTACGGGCCGTCGCTCTTCCTCTACGCGCTGATCACCGTCGGGGTCCACGGGCTCGTGATCTTCGGCATCGGCCGGCTGCTCCGGTTCGATGCGGGCACGCTGGTGGTGGCGTCGCAGGCCAACGTCGGCGGCGCCGCCTCGGCGGTGGCCATCGCCACGGCGCGCGGCTACGGCGACAAGCTGCTCCCGGGAATCGTGGTGGCGCTCGGCGGCTACGCGTTCGGGAACTACCTCGGGTTCGGGATGGGGACGGTGGCGCGGGCGCTGCTCGGGGGCTAGCTCTTCTTGATCCAGGACCCCTTCGGGATCTTCCTGGCGCTCGCCGCGTCGGTGTTCCTCGCCGTCTGGCTGGAGCGGAACTACCGCTTCTTCCGGTCGCTGAGCGCGGGGCTCTTGTGCCTCCTCTTCGGGATGGTCCTGTCGAATACCGGACTCCTGGTGGGCGAGGCGGAGAGCTACGAGCAGATCTCGAACATCTGGATCAACGCCGCGATCGTGCTGGTGCTCCTCAACGTGGACCTGCGGTCGGTGCTGAGGGCCGGGAAGGCGATGCTCACCGCGTTCGGGCTCGGGGCGCTCGGCACCATGCTGGGGACCTTCCTCGCCACGGTCCTGCTCGCCGACGCGCTGGGTCCCGAGGCGTGGAAGCTCACCGGCCAGTTCACCGGGACCTACATCGGGGGCAGCGCCAACTTCTACGCGCTGGCCGCGGCCTTCGAGACCGACCCGAACCTCATGTCGGGGGCGCTCGCCGCCGACGTGATCGTGACCAGCATCTGGCTCGCCGCCTGTATCGCGATCCCGGCGCTGCTGCGGGGAGGGAGGGATCTCGACCCGCCCCGTCCGCGGGAGGGGCCGCTGACGCTCGAACAGCGGCTCAACGAGAGCGGCGACAGCCTCCGGATGCTGGACTTCTTCGGGCTGGCGGCGATCACGCTCGGGACCATGGTCGCGTCGCGCCTGATCGCGGCGGCGTGGCCGGTGATCCCGTCGGTCCTCTGGCTGACGACCATCACCCTGGTCCTCGGCCACCTCGGTCCGGTGCGGAAGCTCCGGGGGGCGCCGGTGCTCGGGAACTCGCTGCTCTACCTGTTCCTCGCCGCCAACGGGGCGCGGTCGCTGGTGTCCGAGATGTTCGCGGCGGGAGCGGTGCTCTTCTGGTTCGCGGCCCTCATCGTCGCCGTCCACGGACTCGTGATCTTCGGGGTGGGACGGCTGCTCCGGATTGACGCCGGGACCCTCTCGGTGGCGTCCCAGGCGAACATCGGCGGCGCCGCCTCGGCGGTGGCGATTGCCTCCGCGCGCGGCTACGCCATCCAGATGCTCCCCGGCATCGCGGTGGCGCTCGCCGGCTACGCGGTGGGGAACTACTTCGGGTTCGGGATGGGCGTGCTGGCGCGGTCGCTGCTCGGGGGTTAGCGGGGGGCCGGACGTTTCCCCACCGCGACCACCATCGGGCCTTCGGTCCACACCTGTTCCACTTCGAATCCGGCGGCGCGCATGGCCGCGGCTTCCACCTCTTGCGGGAAGTAGGTGTCCTCTTCCTGCCATTCGGCGAAGTGCCGGTAGGCGCGCTCCTCGGGAATCCCGCACGACACCAGGTGGGCGGCCCAGGCGCGCCACACGGGCTCCCGGGCGTCGGGTTCCGCTGGCATCGTGGCGTCGGCGTTCACGAAGACGCCGCCCGGACGGAGACAGTCGTGGATCCGGGCGAAGAGCCGCCGCTTTTCGTCCATGGTGGGGACGTGGTGGAGGGCGAGCGAGGCGGCGACCGCGTCGGCATCGGGGAGCGGATCGTCGAAGGACGCCTCCCGGAACCGCGTCCGGGCGCCGAATCCGGCAAGGCGTTCCCGCGCCACCGCCAGCATTTCGGGGTCCACGTCCACCAACTCGACCACGGCGCGCGGCGCCGCCCGGAGGATGGCCTCCGAGAGGGCGCCGGTGCCGCCGCCGAGGTCGAGGACGTGCTCCGGATCCACCCGCGCGATCTCCGTGGCGGAGGCTGCGAGCATCGCCTCGTAGCCGGGGATAAACCGCCGGATGGCCTCGTCGTAGGCAGCGATCTCGACGCGGAGGTGGCGGCTGACGGAGTGGCGGGACATGACGGCGGATTCTTGCAGCAGCGTCCGTCAGGAGAATGCGGCTGCGACTCTCGCAGCCGGCGGCAAGGGAATTTCGCGGTCCTTTCGGGCGGCGATGCCGGAGGCCGGCGTTCCGGGGCGTGCGAGCCGTGAGGATGGGTGGGGTTGCGAGGTGCGCGGCGCGGAGCGCCGCGCGTGCCGGTCTGGAGACCGGCGTTCCAAGCCGGCGCGCCGCAGAGCTGGTCCGTGTCCTTAGCGGACGATGATCTCGTCGAGGTAGATCCAGGCGGTCTGGCCTCGGTAGCGGGCGCCGTCGGGGCCGGTGGGCCAGGGGGCGGGGACCTCGCCGAGGCCGGTGATGCGGACGCGCACGAAGCGCGCTTCGGCGCCCTCGAGCGCCACCGTGACCCGCTGCCGGCCGCCGTCGGGGGTTTCCTGCCCCGCCTCGTCCGGGTTCTGGACCTCCTGGATCGCTGGTTCGGACCAGGACTGCCCGTCGAGGCTGGTGGCGACCTCGACACGCCGGGGGAAATACACCCCCGAGCCCGGGTGCTGGAGGAAGGAGAACTTCGCGGACCACACGGGCTGCGCCGGCCCGAGGTCGAGCTGAGCGGTGACCTCGTCCGCCCGGTAGCCCTGCCAGTGGCCGCCGCGGCGGTCCACCGAGCCCCGGATGCCGTCCGTGAGTCCGGCGTCGCCGGCCGCCGAATAGGGCGATGACTGCGGCGGCTCCACCTCCGCCGTCACGCCCCGGGCCAGATGCGCCGCCAGGTTGCGTTCGCCGAAATCGTGGAGATCGAGGGAACGGCCGTAAACGGCGTCCTCCGCCGCCTCGTCGGGAAGCACCAGCCGGGTGAAGACGCTCGGGTCGTCCTCGGGGCCGATCGCGCGCATCAGGAAGCGGAAGTCGAGGTTCTGCGGCCAGAGCGTGTACTCGCGGTGCGGGACCGCGCCCCAGGAGTCGTCGCCGCCCACCCCGGTCTGGCGGAAGTCCACGGCCAGCGTGATCTCGTCGCGGGGAGTCAGTTCCGCCCAGTGAGTGCGGCTCTTGGTCTCGCCGCCGTCGAGGTCGGCGATCCGGTAAGGCAGGGCGGAGAACGACAAGTGGGGGAGGCCGATGACCAGTAGTCCCGCACCGGAACCGTCCGTGAACGTCGCCCAGCGCACGTCGGTGCGGGTGCCCGTCTCCTGCGGGCGGACGTAGGGGTGCGCGAGTGCGGACACCGGCGACCGGTAGCGGCCCACCGCGGCGCCGGTGCGGCGGTCCCAGTAGTTCTCGTGGGGGCCGCGCCCGTACCACTCCACTTCGGACAGCGACTCCGGCAGCGTGAGCAGGGTCCCGAAACGCGGCATCTCGGGAAGGTCCTCGTTCACGCCGGAGAGGCGCGCCGAGACGGCCACCGTCCCGTTGCCGAAGACCTCGTGCCGCAGCGTGTAGAAGGCGTTCACGGAACGGAGCGAGAAGCGGCTCTCCACAACCGCTCGTAGCCGGTCGTCGTCCACCCGTACCAGGACGTCCTCCAGAACGCGCGCCGGCGGGCTCCCCGCCGTCTTCCAGACTCCCGACCGCGCGGGGAAGCCGTTCCCGTAGTCGTTGTCGGTCGGCGCCCGCCAGAAGTTGGGGACCGGGCCGGCGTTCAGGAGGTCCCGCCGTCCCGCCCGGAACGAACGGAGCGTGCCGAGCTCCCGGCTGAACTCCAGCGTGAAGCCCCGGCCGTTGACCGTAACCGCGTCGTCCGACTCCCGGACGGTCAGGGGCTCCATCGGCGGCGGTTCCGGCGCCGGCTCTTCTTCTTCCTGCTCCTCCTCCGGGACTTCCGCTTCGCCCTCGGCGGGTTCTTCTTCCTCTTCTTCGCCTTCCTCCTCCGCGGTTTCCTCCTCTTCCTCCTCCTCGATGTCGTCGGGATGCACCACGTCCACGAAGAACTGCTCCCACGCCACCTCGTGGCCCGCCGGGACCAGCGGCGCGTCCTCCCGGGTGTGGAACCGGACGGTCAGCAGGCGCTCCATGAGCGGCTCGATCTCCGTCTCCGGGATGTCGAAGGAGACGATCTCGGTCCCTCCCGGCGGGGTGGAGATCGGAGGCACCGCCCCCTCGGCGAGCACCACCCCGTCCGCGGTCAGTTGCCAGCTTCCCGCGAGGTCGGAGAGATCGGTGAAGGCGCGCCGGTTCTCGACCTCGATCAGCCCCGAGCGGGCGTGGAGCGCCCGGATCCGGAGGGGCTGGTACACCTTCTTGACCTCGAAAGCGTGCGGGTGGGGTTTCCGGTCGGCCGACACCAGTCCGTTCACCAGGAAGTTGCCGTCGGTGGGGATCCCCGGCGGCCCGATGTCGCCCCCGTAGGCCCAGAAGGGCCGGCCGGAGTCGTCGTCGCGGAGGAGCGCCTGGTCCACCCAGTCCCAGATGAACCCGCCCACCAGCTTCGGGTCGCTGGCGATCACCTCCCAGTAGTCGGCCAGGTTCCCTACGCTGTTCCCCATGGCGTGCGCGTACTCGACGAGCAGGAAGGGTTTTTCCGACCGGGAGGCGGCGTAGTGCTCGAGCCAATAGGGACGGACGTACATGGGAGCCACGATGTCCACGACGTCCCGCTCGCCGGCCGGCTCGTAGAGGATCGGCCGCCAGGGGTCGTTCTCCCGGATCCACTCCGAGGTGGCGTCGAAGTTCTCGCCGTCGCCGGCCTCGTTGCCGAGCGACCAGATGATCACCGACGGGTGGTTCCGGTCCCGGATGACCATCCGCTCGGTCCGGTCGAGGTGCGCGTCCCGCCACTCGGGACGCGCGGCGAGGGTCGCCTCGGGCAGGAAGCCCATCCCGTGCGACTCGATGTTCGGCTCGTCCACCACGTAGAGGCCGTACTCGTCGGTCAACTCGTAGAAGCGGGGCAGGTTCGGGTAGTGCGCCGTCCGCACTGCGTTGATGTTGAGGCGCTTCATGAGCCGGATGTCCTCGAGCATCCCCGCCTCGTCCACCACGTGGCCCCGCTCGGGGTCGTGCTCGTGCCGGTTCACGCCCCGGAGGACGATGGGACGGCCATTCAGGAGCAGTTCGCCGTCCGCCGTCTCGACCCGCCGGAAGCCCACCTGGATCGCGGTGGCTTCGGTCACCCCCCCGCCGCCGGCGGCGAGCGTCAGGACCAGCCGGTAGAGGTTCGGGGTCTCGGCCGACCAGGCGCGGACGTCGGGGATGGTCGCGGTGGCCCCCATGGAGGCCTCGCCGCCGGGGGGCACGTCGAGCCGCAGCACCTCGGGGCCGCCCCAGAGGGAGTTGCCGTCCCGGTCGAAGAGTTCGTAGCGCACTTCGTGGGCTCCCGCCGCTCCGAGCCCCCGGTTCGCGACGCTCACGCTGAAGTCCAGAATGCCGTCGCGGTAGCCGGTCACGAGGTCGGCGCTCGCCGAGAAGTCGCGCACGAAGGTGGGGGGCCGGGCGAGGAGCGAGACTTCGCGGTCCATCCCGCTGATCCGCCAGAAGTCCTGGCCCTCGAGGTAGCTGCCGTCGCTCCAGCGGATGACCTGCACCGCGAGGGTGTTGGGGCCGGCCGTGATTTCCTCCGTGATGCGGAACTCGGCGGGGGTCCGGCTCCCCTCGCTGTAGCCGATGAAGGCGCCGTTCACCCAGACGTAGAAGGCCGAATAGACCCCGTCGAAGCGCAGGAAGACCTCCATGCCGCCCCATTCGGGCGGGACCTCGAAGCTCCGCCGGTAGGAACCCACGGGGTTGTCGTCCTCGGGCACGAAGGGCGGGTCCGCGGGAAAGGAATAGAACTCGTCCCGGTAGACGGGATAGCCGTAGCCGAGCAGTTCCCAGTTCGAGGGCACCGGGATCTCGTCCCAGGCGGAGTCGTCGAAACCGGGCTCGAAGAAGTCCGCGGGCCGGTCGGCGGGGCGGGGGACGAAGTGGAACTTCCAGTCGCCGTTCAGCGAGATCCGGCGCGGCGAGTCGGCCGGGCGTCCGGTGACGGCGGCTTCGGGGTTCGGGTAGGGCGTGAAGGATGCCCGGGGCGGTTCCCGGCCGATCTGGAAGACCGCGGGGTCCTGCCAGGGGGGCGGAGTCTCCGGGGGCTGCGGGCCGGCGCTCGCGGCAAGGGCGAGTGCGAGGGCGGCGGGCGGGAACGCCCGGCGGCCGCGGATCATGGCGCGAGCGGATCCTCCGGCGGCGCCAGATCGCCCGACTCGATGAACGCCATGATCCCGAAGAGGGCGCCCCAGGAGTGGAAGGGGTCGCTCGAGAGCCGCTCGTCGTCCCCGGTGCCGGTAATCGAGGAGAGGTTCTCGCTCACGTAGCCCTTGCGCCGCCACTCCCGGAGAAACATATCGAGAGAACGCGCCGAAAGCTCGGCCGCGGTAGCGCGGTCGCCCGCCCGCCGGAGCCCGAGGTAGGTGAGGAAGTTGAGCGGCGGCCAGATGGCGCCCTTCCAGTAGCGCTGGCGGGGGAACGAGGGGTCGTCGCGGGTGGTGGAGGGCAGCACGAACTCGCCCCAGAACTCGTCCGGGTTGAGCAGGTGCTCGCGGATGAGGCGGCCGGCGCGCGCCTCGGAGGCCACGCCGGCGAGGAGCGGGTAGAAGAGGGTGGGCGAGCGGCGTTCCGAGAACCGGTCCAGGTCGGTGCGGTAGTTCAGGTAGTAACCCCGCTCCTCGACCCAGAGATCGTCGAGCGCGTCCGTGAAGGCGGCGGCGCGCTCCTCGAGCTCCCCGGCTTCCGCCCCGCGTCCGAGAAGGCGCGCCAGTTCGGCGAGCGCCCGGCAGTCGGCGATGTAGAGGCTGGTCAGTCCCACGTCCTGGAGTTCCAGCACGTCGTTCTCCCGGTTGAAGGGCACGTCCTCGTACATCGGGGAGTCGTCCATGCCGGACTCGTAGCCGGCCGCCGTCTTCGTCCGCACCACGGGCTCGGCGAAGGGGTTCTTCGCCTCGTGGGAGCCGTAGGAGAGGAGAGCGCCGTTGCCGCGGGCCTCCGGCCACCAGCGGTTCCAGGCGAGCAGCGGCTCGAAGGCCGCCTCGAGGAACCAGCGCTCGGGGAAGCGGCGGTACACCTCGCGGACCATGATCCCGCCCACCGGCGGCTGGGACCGGTCCCAGGACTTGCTCCCGTTCCCCCGGTTGTCGTTCGGCAGGAACCCCTCGGGGGTGCGGCCGCGCAGGTGTTCGATGATGCCCGCGAGCGCGAGGTCGCGGCTCTCGAGCGTCGCGAGGTAGCCGAGGAAGAAGTTGTCCCAGCCGAAGAGCGCGACGCCGCCGTACTCGCGGTTCCAGAGCCGGCCCACGGTGGGGACGACCCGTTCGTGGCGCGGCTCGTAGACGGTGTTCCAGGCGAAGCCGGAGGTGACCGCGAGCCAGGCTTCCGCGAGGTCTCCGTATGCGGCGGCACGGGCTTCGAGTTCGGCGCGGCGGGCGTTGAGGATGTTCCGGAGATCGTCGGCCTGTTTCGGCGGGGCGTCGGGGACTGCGGTGTAGACGCCGACCGGTTCGGTGAGCCGGACGATCCGGTGGGGCGCGAGACCACCGGCGTAGGGGTCGGTCGCGGGCGTCCCCGCGACCCGGACGAGTCGCTCGCCGTCCGGCAGCCGGGCGCGGAGGCCGCCGCTGGCGGGTTCCACCGCCCCGGGCCGGTTCCAGACCATTCCCGCGCTCACCACCAGCTCGAAGTCGGCGCCGGGCTCCGGTTCCGGGGTCACGAGGACCACGAGGTCGCCGTCCTCGCCGTGTCCCGCTTCCACGGTGGCGGTGAGGCCGCGCCAGGCGATCTCGAGCCGCTGGTAGGACCCGTCCGCGGCGCGGATGCCGGGACGGACCACTTCCGCGCCTTCCTCCCGCTTCCCGATGAGTGCCTCCGTCAGGTGGCTCTGTTCGAGGTAGCGGTGCCGCTTGAGGCCGAGGTTCACCGCGATCCCGTCGGGCAGCAGGACGTAACGCAGCACGCTGCGGCTGTCCCAGGTGTTCCAGCCGGTCTGGAGGCGCTCCTGGATCGCGTGGTACTGGGGGACGTCGCCGATCGCGGCGTCGTACTCGGCGTGCCGGTCCGGCCAGTCGGGGGTGGGGGCGGCGGAGGAGGCTGCCGGTTCGGGCTCGGGAGGGACGCACGCGGCGCCGAGCGCGAGAGTGACCAGGAAGGCGGCGAGCTTCGTCGGCCCGCCGGGCGCCGCGGCTATTCCGTCTTCCAAAAGGCGATGCCCGACGCCTGCTTGCCGACCTCGACGACCGCTTCGCGCTCCAGGGATTCGAGGTTGTAGAACTCGACCCGCCCGGGTTCGCCGCCGATCTCCTCGACGGTGACGATGGCGAAGCGGCTGTCCGGGGTGATCACCACCCCGTGGGTGATGCGCGCCGAGGCGGCGACCGAGGCCCGCTCGGTTCCGCTCTCGAGGTCCCAGAAGCCGACCGAGTCATTCGTCTTCTCGGTGACCACGAGGTGCCGGCCGTCCGCCGAGACGTCGACGTTGTACGGCCCCCGCTGGGTGTGGAACCGGCGCCGCGGCTTCCAGGCTTCGAGGTCCACTTCGAGGACCTGGTTCAACCCCTGGAGCGCGACGTAGGCGTGTTTGCCCTCGGGAGCCGGCTGGACCCAGGTGGGGCTCGCGGCCGGACCCCCGCCCATGGCGTGTCCCGCGTGGGGATCGCTCTCGCTCACTGCCATCGTGGTCTCGTTGTCGCCGGTGAGGCGCATTCGCCGGCTGGCCTGGAACGTCATGGTGTCGATCTCGAACAGCTCGGCGCTCATCATGGCGACCGAGTAGGCCAGCATTCCGTCGGTGCTCAGCCGCGATCCGTGCGGCATCACGCCCTGTTCGATCTGGGCGATCTCGGTCATCGAGACGGTGTCGATCACCGAGACGTTCGAGGGGACGTGGTCGCCGTGCAGGTTGAAGTTCACGACGAACAGGAAGCCGGTCGCCGGGCTGATGTCCATGGTCGCGGGGAAGAGGCCGGCGGTGGTGTCCGCGACTTCGAGGTCGGTGCCGGTCTCGAACTTGTGGACGGTGCCGTAGGGCATGCCGTGGGCGATGGAGACGTACCAGTGGCGGCCGTCCGGGGAGACCCGCACGCCGTGCGGTCCCTCGATCTCGTTCGGGAGGATCCCCACGGGAATCCGCCGGAGCAGCTCGCCGCCGTCCGGCCCGAAGCGGACGAGGTCCACGGTGTCGTCGGACTCGGCCGCTACGTAGACGAAGTAGCTCTGTTCGGCGCTCGTCTGACCTGTCACGGGGCTGGCGAGGGCGAAGCCGAAGGCGGTCAGCATCCCGCCGAGCGCGCGGGTTAAGGGGGCACTTCTCATGGCGAACGGTCGCTCCGGTGTTGGGAAGCCCAATGGTACCGGCCCCGTGACGCACACTCGGAGCGCCGGCCTCTGGCCGGCATCGCGCGGGAGCGCGAAACCAGCGCTGGTGGCGCTGCGCCCTGCCAGTACGAAGTGCTCGCTCACTGGGCCAGCTTCCGGTACAGCTCGTCGTACTCCTCGCGGCTCGTCCGGTAAGCGGCCATGACATGCGGCCGGGCGCGGCCCGGCTGTCGCTTCTCGACCAGGTCCGCGAGCGCCTCCTCCACGAGCACCGGAAGCTCCTGGCCATCTTTCGCGGCGATCTCTTGGAGCTGCGCCAAGGTCTCGGCGCTGATTTCCAAGGTGATCGCTTGACGCTTCGACGACATGTTCGTTCTCCCCCGCGGGAGCGATGGCACGATACGTCATCGTGCCGTACAACACCCCAATACCCACCCATTTGCCGTCCTGTCCGAGGGGGTTCGCCGTGTCGGAAGCCCTTCTCCAGTTGACCGTCTGCGTCACGGCCCTCGCCCTTGCCGCCTGCGGCGCCCCGGGCGGTGAAGGTCCGGGCAATGCCCGGGTTCCCCTCACGCTCGAGAACATCTACCGGGACGCCCGGGGCGGAGGGTTCACCGCCGCCATCTCGCCCGACGGCCGCTGGGTGGCGGCGGTCGCCGAGAGCGCCGACGGACGGGGCATCCACCTGCTGGACCTCACCGAGGATCCTCCGGTCGCGCGGTTCTGGCTCACCGGCGGCTCGCCGGCCTGGTCGGCGGACAGCCGCCACATCGCGTTCCTCCGCGACGGGAATCTCTTCCGTGCCCCGGTCGGCGATCCGGACGCCGTCCAGCTCACCGACGGACTTGAAGGCGTCCGCGCTCCGGCCTGGTCGCCCGGCAGCGAGACCGTCGCGGTGATGGCGAGCGCGAGCGGCAGCCAGGACGTGTGGCTCGTGCCGGCGGGGGGCGGCGACCCGCGCCAGCTCACCTCGGACGCGATGACCGCCGACGAGGTCCGCTTCGGCGTCTCCTGGTCGCCGGACGGCGGGACGGTCGCCTACGTCGGGAACAAGGCGGACTACCGCGCCGACGATGTCTGGCTCGCCGACGTCGCGACCGGCGACGAACGCCGGCTCACCACCTCGATCCGCGCCATCTCCGCGGTCCCGGCGTGGTCTCCCGACGGCGGCCGGGTCGCGGTCCTCGGCGTGAAGAACGAGGAGTACTGGTATCTCGACATCGCCGATCTCTATCTCCTCGACCCGGCGGGCGGCCCGGAAGAGCCGCTCCCGATGTCGTCGTTCGCCACCGCCTACCGGTTCCGGCCCTTCTGGTCCGGAGACGGCGCGCGCCTGTTCTTCACCCACCAGGAGCGCGGCGAACACCACCTGTGGTCGGTTCCCGCCGCGGGCGGCGCGGCGACCCGGGTGACGAACCTGGGCGGGGTGTTCGGAAGCGTCACCGCGAGCGCCGGTGCGGAGCGCTTCGCCTTCGTGCGCTCTTCCGCCACCGAGGGTTCGGAGCTCTACACGGTTCCCGCGTCCGGCGGGCCGGCGGAGCGGCTGACCCGGCTGGCGCCGGTCTGGGACGGGGTCCAGTCGCCGCGCGAGATCTCCTACCGCAGCTTCGACGGCCACTACATCCAGGGGTTCCTCTATCTCCCGCCGGAGGTCGAGGCCGGTGGCGTCTGTCCGGCACTGGTGCAGGTCCACGGCGGCGGGACGAACTCCTACCTGGCAGGTCCCAACCTGGCCGACCAGTACCTGGCCTCACGGGGCTTCGTGGTGCTCGCCGTGAACTACCGGGGCGGCTCGGGATTCGGGCGGGAGTTCCAGGACCTCGGGGACGAGGACTGGCTGAACGAACAGGCCCTTGATCCCGGAGCGGCCGCCGACTGGTTGCGGGAGCAGCCGTACGTGGGCGGTCGGGTCGGAATCTACGGCTACAGCTACGGGGGAATGCAGAGCATGGCGGCGATCACCCGCACCCCGGACAAGTTCGACGCCGCCGCCCCGATGGCCGGCATCTACTCCGAGCGGCAGACCTTCGAGCACCAGGACCGGCTCGGCCAGATCTTCACGATCGACGGCCACGGGGGGCTCCCCGAGGAACGCCCCGAGATCTACGACAAGACCGAGACCATCGCCCGCATCGGCAACATCACCGCGCCGGTGCTGATCCAGCACGGGGACCGCGATGTCCGGGCGCCGTTCCTGAACTTCGAACTCGCGGTGGCCGCGTTCGAGGAACACGGAGTCGAGTACGAGGCCCACACCTACCCTGAGGGGCACGGCTTCCGCGACCCCGAGAACCGGATCGCGCTCTACCGCCGGGTGGAGGAGTTCTTCAGGCGCCAGTTGGGAAGCTGCCGCTGAGGGGTGACGCACACGGCTTGGAACGCCGACCTCTGGTCGGCACGCGGCGCGCAGCGCCGCAAGGCACGTACGACGGACTCGCGTGAAGGGCACGGCAGCGGGCGCCCGGCGGAAAAACTGGTGAGCGTTTCTGCCGTTGCCGGGAGGCGCCCCCGCGTCACACCGCCGCGGGCCTCCGGCCCGCTGTGCCGACCGGAGGTCGGCGTTCCAAGCCGTTCTGCCATTTTCATGACTGGCGGGGTGCGCAGGAGGACACGCGCATGAACGTTTCTCCCGGTGGAGGGCGCCGCCCGGCCGGGTTTGCCGTGGCTGCCGCCACCTCGGCTGGTGTGGGTGAGCGACCGGACGTCGGGTTACGGGTCTTTCCAGGGATTCACCGTCCGGGCGCCGGTGTTCCGGAAGTCCCGGGTGTTGCGGGTGACGATGGTAAGGCCGCGGCGGACCGCAACGGCGGCCAGGAAGGCGTCGGGAAGCTGAGCGTCGAGCGATTCTCCGCGCCTCCGTTTCTCCTCCATGATCCGGGCGCAGACCCGGGCGTCATCTACGGTCCAGGGCAGCACCCGGTCTCGATAGGAATCCAGGACGTTTCGGAAACGGGTATCCAGCTCGCTCCGTCGGCGTCCGGCGGGGAGCTTTCGGATGCCATTGAGAACTTCCCAGACGGAAATCGCGGCGAGGCCTACCTGTTCGTTGGCGATCCGGGAAAGGAATCTGGCGACGCGGCGATCCGTCCGCGGCCGCATCAGCTCGGAGGCGACGTTGGTGTCTAGTAGCCAGGAGAGCCGCGACGTCACTTCTCGTCTTCCAGCGGAAACTCGTCCTCGGGAAACTCCAGCGGCCGGTAGCCGTACTGGCCGCGGGGAGGCAGTTCGAACCCGTGCTCCGGCCCGAAGCATCGCAGCCAGATGTCGGTCACGCTTTCCTTGCGGGTACTTTCCTCGCGCTGCCTGCGGATCATCCGGCGCACGAACTCCTCCATGGAAATCCCGGCGTCTTTCGCCTCCGCCTTGAGCCAGATCTTCTCGGCCTCGTTCAGGCCGCGAACGGTGATGGCAGAACCCATGGCTGCACCTCCCGGAGGGAAAACGTGAATGCTAGCATGGATTGCTAGCACACGAATCCCGGTCTGGCCGACGCGGGTTCCCGCTTCCGTTGGCATCCCCCGCAGTACGATTCCCGTGCATCACGACCGTCCCACCCGAGGAGAATCCGTTGACTGAGTCGAACACCAGAATCGAGAAGGACACCCTGGGAGCGGTAGCCGTTCCGGCGGAACGGCTCTACGGGGCGCAGACGGAGCGCTCCCGCCAGAACTTCCGGATCTCTGGGGAGCGGATGCCCCGGGAAATCGTGGCCGCGCTGGCCCTCGTCAAGAAGGCGGCGGCGCTCGTGAACCGGGACCTCGGCCGGCTCGCCGAGGAGAAGGCGGACGCCATCGCCGCCGCCGCCGACGAGGTGCTGGCCGGGAAGCATCCCGACGAGTTCCCGCTCCTCGTCTGGCAGACCGGGAGCGGCACCCAGTCCAACATGAACATGAACGAGGTGCTCGCGAACCGCGCCAGCGAGATCCTCGGCGGGCCGCGCGGCGAGGGGCGGCTGATCCACCCCAACGACGACGTGAACCGGGGCCAGTCCTCGAACGACGTGTTCCCCACCGCGATGCACGTGGCGGCGGTGCTGGCCCTCGAGGAGCGGGTCCTCCCGGCGGTGCGGGCGCTCGCCGCGGCGCTCGCCGAACGGGCGGAGGCCTTCCAGTCGGTGGTGAAGATCGGCCGCACCCATCTTCAGGACGCCACCCCGCTCACCCTCGGCCAGGAGTTCTCGGGCTACGCCGCACAACTGGACCACGGCGCCGCCCGCATCGAGGCGTCGCTCCCCCACCTCCGCGAGCTGGCGCTCGGGGGCACCGCGGTGGGGACGGGCCTGAACGCGCACCCCGAGATGGGGGCGCGGGCGGCGACCTGGCTGAGCCGCCTGACCGGCTGCCGGTTCGTGACCGCGCCCAACAAGTTCGAGGCGCTCGCTTCGAAGGATGCGCTGGTCGCCGGCCACGGGGCGCTCAAGACCGTGGCGGTGTCGCTCCACAAGATCGCGAACGACATCCGCTGGCTGGCCTCCGGCCCGCGCTCCGGAATCGGGGAGATCCGGATCCCGGCGAACGAACCGGGCAGCTCCATCATGCCGGGCAAGGTGAACCCGACCCAGTCCGAGGCGCTCCTGATGGCGACCGCCCAGGTCCTCGGCAACGACGTGGCCATCGGGGTCGGCGGGGCGGGAGGGAACTTCGAGCTGAACGTGATGAAGCCGCTGATCGCCCACAACTTCGTGGGGAGCGCCCGGCTCATCGCGGACAGCTGCGACAGCTTCCGGGAACGCTGCGTGATCGGCATCGAGCCGAACGAGGGCCGCCTCCGCGAGAACCTGGAGCGCTCGCTGATGCTCGTCACCGCGCTGAACCCGCACATCGGCTACGACAACGCGGCGAAGATCGCCAAGAAGGCCTATGCCGACGGCACCTCGCTCAAGGAAGCGGCGCTCGCGCTCGGCCTCCTCACCGCCGAGCAGTTCGACGAGTGGGTCCGGCCGGACGCGATGGTCTAACCGCTGTTCCGGACCGCCTCGGTCACCGCCGGGATGACCTCCAGGGCGTCGCCGACGATGCCGACGTCCGCGGCCCCAAAGATGGGGGCGTCCGGGTCCTTGTTGATGGCCACCACGAACCGGGAGCCGCGCATGCCCACGAGATGCTGGATGGCGCCGGAGATGGCGCAGGCCACGTAGAGCTTCGGCGACACGGTGGCGCCGCTCGAGCCGATCTGGAGTTCGTGGGGGAGCCAGCCGGCGTCGGTCACGGCGCGGGAAGCGCCGACCACGCCGCCGAGCGCCGCCGCCAGTTCGCGCACCATGTCGAGGTTCTCGGGACCGCCGAGGCCGCGGCCGGCCGCCACCACCACGTCCGCCGCCGTCAGGTCCACCCCGCCGGCGCCCGAGTCCCGGACCTCGACGAGGCGCGAACGCAGGTCGTTCGGACCCACGGGCGAGGGAAGGATGCGCACCGAGACCGCCGGACCGGGTTCCCGAGCCGGAAGGGCCCCGCGTTCCACCGTGACCACCGCGGGAAGCCCGGGCGCCACCACTTCCTGGACGAACTTCCCGAGGAAGGCGGAGCGCCGGGCGACGAGTCCGTCCTCGCGCCAGGAGAGCGCCGACACCGCGGTGGCGGCGGCGGTCCGAAGCCGCGCCGCGACCAGCGGCGCGACGTCCCAGCCGACCGGGTCGTGGGGCAGGAGAACACACTCGGCGCCGCTCGCCTCCCGGGCGTGCAGGACGGCGGCGGCGGTCCCGTCCGCGGTCGGGGCCGCGTGCGCCGGCCCTTCCACGAGCAGGAGTTCCGCCGCCGGCAGGACTTCGCGCAGCCCTTCGGCCTCGCTGGCGTCACCGACCGGAAGGACGGCGCTCACCCCGTCCGGCCCGGCGGCGAGCCGGGAGGCGGCTTCGATCAGTTCGTAGCTGGCGTCGGTGACGCCGTTCTCGCTCCGCTCCGCGAGGATCAGGACCCGGCGGCTCATGCCGGGTCTCCGGGAAAGGAGATTCCGGCGCCGGCCCGCATCCGGGGAACGAGCGCCTCCGCCGCCTCCTGCGGAGAACCCTGGAGGATCTCGGCGCTCGCGCCCCGCTCGGGCCTGCTGAGCGTCAGCCGGCGGAGCCCGGCGCCGTCGGTGGGGGCGGCGAGCTCGACGCGCTCCACCGGCTTCCGCCGCGAGGCCATGATGCCGCGCAGGCTCGCGTAGCGCGGGGTGTTGACCCCCGTCTGGACGGCCACCACCGCCGGCAGGCGCAGTTCCACGACGGCGATCCGGCCGCCTTCGAGTTCGCGGTGCACTTCGAGGCGCCCGTTGCGGAAGTGCAGTCCGGTGGCGGCGGAGGCGAACGCGTAGCCGAGCAGGCCCGCCACCAGCCCTCCCACCTGTCCGTGGCCGCTGTCCTCGGCGAGGAGGCCGGCGAACACCACGCCGGCGTCGAGCCCGGATACGGCATCGGCGAGCGCCCGCGCCACGAAGAAGGGGTCGGCGAGGTGCGCCCGGTCGGTGACCAGGTGGACCCCGCGGTCCACGCCCATCGCCAGGCAACTGCGCAGCACCTGGCCCGCGTCGGCCGGGCCGGCGGTGACCGCCACCGTCTCCGCCGCGTGTCCCGCCTCCTTGAGCGCCAGGGCCGCCTCGACGGCGTAACGGTCGTAGTCGTTGACGCCGTACCCTAGGCTGGACTCGTCAATCCAGTCGCCCGCCGGGCGAAAGGCGGAGTTGCGGTCGGGGACCTGCTTGACGAGGGCGACGGCGTTCATGGAATTCGGGCCGTATGATCGCCGCGCTAGCGTCCGGGGGCAAGGTGAGCGGCAAAGTTCCGAGAGGGTCCTTCGTGGTGGCGGGAATCCTCGCGCTGGCGACCGGGCTCGGCCTGCTCGCGGTCGCCGGGAAACCGACCGCCGTCCGGCGGCCGGACCCGGTGGACCGGCCGGTCCTGCTGATCCCGGACTTCGACAACCGCACCGGCCGGGGCGAGTTCACGCCTCTGGCGCAAGCGCTCACCGAGGCGGTGCGGGCGCGTCTCGAGCGGACCCCGGACGGCATCTTCGAACTCTCGCCGCGGCGGCTGCGTCCCGCGTTCGGCCCGCGGGAGCGCGAGGAGGGGCTGGTCGGTATCGCCGGCCGGCTGGGCGCGGACTACGTGCTCGCGGGAAGCCTGGAGTCGGGGCCGGGTGGGGATCTGGACCCCGGGTCCTCGTGGGCCCCTCCGGCGGGCGCCGGAGAGGGTGGCGGTGAAGTCCGTCTGGACGTTCTCCTGGTCCGGGATTCCGATCCGCCCCACGTGTTCGCGGAGCGGTTCCCGCTGGGCCGGCCGGATCCGGGGCAGGACGCCGAGACCCTGACGGCCTGGGTCGCCGAACGCATCGCGCTCTCGCTCACCCGGCCCTGACCGGCGGCGGGCTCGGCTGCCGTGAGAATGCAGTCCCGCCGGTCATGAGAACGGCTTGGAGCGCCGGCTTCAGCCGGCACCGCGGGCCGAAGGCCCGCGGACGTCTTGCCGCTGTTCGCGATGATGGACTGCGAGCCGAGCGTCATCGGGCAGGTCAGCGTCGTGCCGTGCGTTGCGCTGTCGCGCAGCGCGTGCCGGCTGAAGCCGGCGCTCCAGGCCGGCGGCGCCCCTTACCGTAGGCGCACGGTGTCCCAGGAGTCCCAGGCGGAGGTGTCCGAGAGGATGATCTCGTCGCCTTCGGCGAGCCCGGCCAGCACCTCGATGCGGTTCACGGAGCCCCGGCCGAGTTCCACCGGCACCCGTTCGGCGGTCTCCCCGTCGG
Source organism: Vicinamibacteria bacterium (assembly GCA_963555995.3). Classification (GTDB taxonomy): domain Bacteria; phylum Acidobacteriota; class Vicinamibacteria; order Marinacidobacterales; family Marinacidobacteraceae; genus Marinacidobacterium. Next base: position 1,492,917 of record OY821641.1, read on the forward strand.
GAGCGATGCGGAAGAGGCCGACGGTGCTCCCCGGCTGGCCGTACGCCGGCCGGCCGATGTGGAGGGTGTCCGGGATGCGGTCCAGCTCGATCGTGCCGTCCACCGAGAGGTCGGGGCGCGCGCCGCGGGGGAGCTCGCCGGTGATCGCGATGTCCACGGCCACGGTCCCGTCGCGGACCGCCGGGTCCACCCGGGAGACGACGCCGCCCACGACCCCGTTCCGGGTGTCCACGAGCGCCGGCTGGCCGGGTTCGATGTCGCGCGCCTGCGTCTCGGCGATCCGCAGCACCGCCTTGAGTTCCCGGGGATCCGCGACCCGCGCGAGGTTCTGCCCGGGATTCACCTCCTGGCCGACCTCGACCGGCACCTCCAGCAGCGTTCCGGCGCGTCCGGCCCGCACCGTGAGGGCGGCGAGCTGCCGCCGGCGGAGTTCCAGCACCGCCCGGTAGCGCGCGACCGTCGCTTCCTTGGAGGCGACCTGCGCCTCGCTGGAGTCGGCCAGGATGGAGAGGCGCTCCTCCTCGAGGGCGTGGCGGGTCTCCAGTTCCTCGGCGCTCACCTGGCTCCGGCGGTGGATCAGTTCCCCGACCAGCCCCGCCTCGAAGAGCTTCCGGTCCGCGTCGGCGCGGCGGCGCGCCCGGGCCGAGGAGGCGGCGAGCTGGCCAGCCGCGTTCCGCTGCTCCAGCAGGTCGGAACGGGTCTGGTCGAGCAGCCGCCGCAGTTCCGCCTCCTGGGCGCGAAGCTGGAGTTCGGCCTCGCGGGTCTGCTGTTCGAGTTCGGGATTCGAAAGGACCAGCAGCACGGTGTCCACCTCGACCGGGGTGCCGGGAAGCACGCGGCGTTCCTCGACCCGCCCGCGGGTCTCGGCGGCCAGCCAGCGGATTTGTTCGGGCGGTACCTGGAGGCTGCCCGGTCCCCGGACCTGCCGGACCAGTTCGCCCCGTTCGACGACGCCCGTCCAGACGACCGAGCGATCCACTTCGGGCGCGCCGGGAGCGATGCTGCCGAGCAGCAGCAACACCGCCAGCAGCGCGGCGGCGCCCCCGCTGGCGAGGAGCAGCCGCCGGCTACGGCGTTTCCGCTGCCGGTCGGCGATCTGGAAGTCCACTCGGCCTCCGCGGTTGTCCCCTAGTCGAAGAAGAGTCCCGGCAGCGCCAGGGTCAGATACGGGACATAGGTCACCAGCAGCACCGCGCCGGCCCGGATCAGCAGGAAGGGCACCGACGCGCGATAGACCTCGCCGAGCGGCCGCTTGAACCGGTAGGAGGCGAGGAAGAGGTTCATGCCCACCGGCGGCGTCAGGTAGCCGAGCTCGAGGTTCGTGAGGAAGATGACCCCGAGGTGGAGGGGATCAATCCCGAAGGCGAGTCCGAGCGGCGCGACCAGCGGCACCACGACCACGATGGCCGAGTAGATGTCCATGAGGCAGCCGACGATCAGCAGGAAGATGTTCAGCAGCAGCAGGAAAAAGAGCGGGGAGGCCACGAACGACTGCACCCAGTCGATCGCCATCCCCGGGATGTCGGCGAAGATCAGGTAGTTCGTGAGCCCGAGCGCGGCGCCCAGGATGATCAGCACGCCGCCGATCAGGGTCACCGCGTTGGCCCCGGTGCGGACGAGGTCCGCGAACGTCTTCCCCTCGCGGTGGATCACGAACTCGATGAACAGGGCGTAGAGGACGGTGATGGCGGCGGCTTCCACGAGCGTCGCGAAACCCCCGACCATCACGCCGATGACCACGAAGGGGATGGAGGCCTCCCACTTCGCGGTCCAGAGCGCCTCGGCCGCCTCGCGGACCCGGAAGGACGACGCTTTCCCCGCGAAGCGCCGGGTCACCAGGATGGTGAACCCGGCGACCAGCACGACCTGGAGGGCCGAAGGAACGAGTCCGGCCACGAAGAGCCGCGGGATGTCCACCTCGGCGACGATCGCGTAGAGGATGACCGCGACCGAGGGGGGAATCAGGAGGCCGAGCGAACCCGCCGCGGTCAGGAGCCCGGTTGCGAACTTGGGCCGGTGCCCATCGGCCAGCAGCAGGGGGAACATCAGGCCCCCCATCGCCAGGATGGTGACGCCGCTGCCCCCGGTGAAACAGGTGAAGAACGCGGACATCACGATCGCTACCACCGCCACCCCGCCCGGCATCCAGCCGAAGACGCCGCGGAAGAGCACCACGAGGCGCTTGGGAGCGCCGCCCTCCGCGAGGATGTAGCCCGCGAGGGTGAAGAGCGGGATGGTCGGCAGCATGGGCTTCGTGACCATGCTGTAGGCCTCGGCGGGGATCGCCGAGACCGGGTCCCAGTTGCTCCACAGCAGCACCGCGGCGGCGCCGCCGAGCGCCACGAAGATCGGCGCCCCGAACGCCGCGGCGATCAGGATGAGGGCGAGGAGCGGCCATTCGATCCCGTTTCCGGTGAGGTCCCACCCGGTGAGTCCCTCGTGGAGCAGCAGGGGAATCGCGAGGCCGAGGATCGCCGTCCAGCGGCCCCAGCGGGTCGGGACGCGGCGCCAGAGCCGCCAGGCGATCAGCCCGAAGCCGGCCGGCATGACCGCCACGGCGACCCACACCGGGACGCCGAGCGCGAGTTCCCGGCCGCCCTCCCACTCGGCCCGGGTCAGGATCACACTGGCGTAGGAGAGCGCGACCGACACCACCACCCCGACCGCCCCCGAAAGGGACAGGAGGCGCGGCCTCCAGACCTCGGAGACCATGCTCGGGCCGGCGCTCAGCGAGAGCAGTTCACCCCGGCGGGACGCCACCGCCGCCCCCAGGAAGGCGACCCAGAGCGTCAGGTGCTGCACCCACATCGAGGAGCCCGGGATGCCCGTCGGATAGACCGGCCGGATGAGCGCCTCGACGATCGGGAGCGCCGCCATGAGGACGAGCGCGCCGACGGAGACCGCGTCCTCGAAGACCGCGAGTCGGCTCCGGGGCGGAACGGCGGCCGGTTCCGGGGTCGCGGCGGCCCCCTCCGGGAGAGCCCCTGCGGCGTCCGGACTCATGGTTCCCCGGGGCGGATTCCGTGGGTCAGCCCGCGGACGGGCTACTCATGGGCGGCCCGGTACTCGTCGCGCAGCCGGATCATGCGGTCGAACACCGGCGGGGAGACGAGCTGCTCCCGGACCAGCGGGAAGAGCTTCTCGGCGGTCTCCATCCAGGCGTTCTCGAACTCGGAGGAGGCCTCGATCACCTCCAGACCCCGCGACTTCATCGCCGCGAGCGACTTCCGTTCCTGCTCGCGGTTGGTCTCGCGGAACGAGACCGCCGCCTCGTTGCTCTTGCGGAGCACCACTTCCTGCTGGGACGGGTCGAGCCGTTCCCAGCCCTGCTCGTGCACGATGATGGCGCCCTGGAGCGGCGCCCAGGGCAGGTCGTTCATGAACTTGGCCGAGCGGTAGATCTGGGACCCCTCCGCGAGGACGATCGGCAGCGGGACCGCCTCGATGAGTCCGGTCTGGAAGCCGCTCACCAGCTCGACCGAACTGATCTGGACCGGGTCGAGCCCCGACCAGCGCAGGAGATCGAGGACCGTCTGGTCGTTCGAGGCGCCCGCCAGCTTCAGCCCCTGCAGGTCTTCGAGGGTACGGACGGGGTCGCTCGCGAAGAAGTGGAGCCAGCCCACGTCGGCCCAGGCGATCACCTGGAACCCGTGCCCGCGCAGCGTTTCCGCGATCGCCGGGTTCATGGCCTCCCGGACGTGGTCCCATTCGGGATAGTCGCGGAACACCATCGGGATGGAGAGCGTCCAGGCGCTCGGGTCCAGCTCGGCGAGTCCCACGTTGGAGACCGCGGCCATCTGCACCTGGCCGATCCGCATCTTGCTGATCATCGCGGTCTCGTCGCCCGCGGCGCCGCCGGCGATGATTCGGATGCGCACCTCGCCGCCGGTCTCGCGGCCGATCTCGGCGGCCATCTTGTCGAGGATCAGGTGGTACGCCGATCCCCGCGGCGCGACGGTCGCGAGCCGCAGGTTGACCCGCGCCTCGGCGGCGGCCGCCGGCAGGAGAAGCGCGAGACCGAGCGCCGCCAGCGCGCGGCAGCGCCCGGCCGGAAGAAGTTTCCTGACGTTCTGCATGGCGAAATCCCTACTGATTCTGCATGTCCTCGAGGAAATAGTCCTCGACGTTCCCGAGCAGCCAGGCGGCCCGCACCTGGGCCACCTGGTTCACGAGGCGCGAGCCGGGCTCGCTGTCGATGTCGAAATCGAGCGCCTGCCGCAGCAGGGTCTCGAACTCCTCCCGGTCGCCGCTGGCGACGGAGCCGCTCTCGGCCCAACTGGACCAGAGCACCGGCCGCCGCTCCGGGCCGATCTGGAGGGCGTGTTCGTAGTACTCGCGGGCCTCTTCGACCGAGCCCCCGATGCGCGAGACCTCGTAGAGGCTGAGGTAGTCGTACACGACCCCGTCGTCCACGGTGTCGTCGAGTTCGCGGGAGCGGTGGAGCAGGGCGCCCATCAGGGCGAGGTCCGCGGTGGCTTCGGGGTTGTCGGTGTCCATCGCGATCCAGGCGCCGAGGGCGGTGCCGGTCCACAGGGCCAGGGCCGCGTCCTCGACCTCCAGTTCGGCGGCGGCGGCTTCCGGATCGCTCCGGAGGCGCGCCTCGATCCCCCGGTGGTTCACCTCCAGACCGCGCATGCCGTAGTTCGTGGCGCGGCGGTAGAGCCGGGCGGCGCGTCGCCGGACCGCCTGCTTCTCCTCGAACTGGGTGAAGTCGAGTTCGAAGAGGTCCGGCTCCACGAAACCGTAGGTGAACAGCAGGAACCCCTTGGTCGCGCTCAGCAGCATGTCCCGGTGCTCGGGGCTCGTCTCGAGCATCGTCTCCATGAGCCAGAGGTTGTTCGCGAGCGGGGCCTTCACGAGGTCGAGGTCGTCGTCGGAACGGAAGACGGCCTCCCCCTCCGCAAGCAGCCCGGCGATGGAGTTCACCGCCATGTTGGCCACCAGGGAACACCCCGGCAGGAACGCCAGCGCGGCCGTCAGGCTCGCCGTGAGGGCGAAACGCGCGGTCCCGGTCCCGGTGGCGCTCATGGCACCGGAAGGTTACTCCCTGGGGGGACGCGGGGCGGGGAAGCGGATAGCCTCCGCGCGTCATGCGCGTTTCCCGTCTTTTTCTGCGGTTCCGGTCCGTCCCGCTGCTCCTGATCGCTGCGGGCGGGCTGCTGTTCTCCGCCTGCGGATCGCCGGAGCCTCCGCCGCCCGCCCGGCCCGCCGCCGGGGAGTCCCGGCCCGCGCCCGACCCCATCGTGGGGTCCTGGCGGCCGCGCGAGTACCGCCTCGCCGCCGGGGAGACGCTGCCGGTGGACGGCCGGATCGTGTTCCTCGCCCGGAGCGATGACGGCAGCCGCGGCGAATGGTCGGTGAACTTCTTCGTGACCGGCGAGGACGGCGCCGCGGTCCGGGGATCGGCCGAGGGCGGGGAGTGGTCGCGCGACGGCAGGTCCCTGTTGCTCACCCACCAGTTCCATCTTTCGGCGGGCGGCGCGTCCGGGCCGCTGCCCGAGGCGCCGCTGGCGATGGCGTTCCGTTCGGCGGCGGAGGCGGACCGGAACCACCGCGAGCCCTGCGAGGTCACGGTGGAGGGGGCCGTGCTGACGCTCCACTTCCCGAGCGGCAACTCGATGACCTTCGAGCGCGTCGAGGCCCTCCGGTAGCGGGGTGCCCGGACCAGCCGCCATGGCGCCGCCGGCTTGGAACGCCGGTCTCCAGACCGGCACGCACGGCGCTCCGCGCCGTGCACGGCCCGACCTTGACCTGCGGGATGGCGTGCAGCTTGGAACGCCGGTCTCCAGACCGGCACGCACGGCGCTCCGCGCTGTGCACGGCCCGACCTTGACCTGCGGGATGGCGTGCAGCTTGGAACGCCGGTCTCCAGACCGGCACGCACGGCGCTCCGCGCCGTGCACGGCCCGACCTTGACCTGCGGGATGGCGTGCAGGAGGAATAGGATGTTGACCCACAATCCTCCGCGCGGAGGGGAGACGCATTGATGAGAGAGACCACGCTCACGGTCAACGGCAAGACCCATACGCTCAACGTCGATCCGGCGACGCCGCTGCTCTACGTCCTCCGGAACGACCTGGGGCTGCGGGGGCCGCGCTTCGGCTGCGGCCTGGCCCAGTGCGGGACGTGCACGGTGCTGATGGACGGGCGGCCGATCCGTTCGTGCATCCTGCCGGTTTCCCGTACCCGGGGCGAGATCACGACCCTGGAGGGACTGCCCGAGGACGGGCAGTTGCACCCGGTCCAGCAGGCCTGGATTGACGAGCAGGTCCCGCAGTGCGGCTTTTGCCAGAACGGCCAGATCCTCACCGCCGCGGCGCTGCTGGACAACAACCCGAACCCGTCCGACGACGAGATCCGCGGGGGCATGAACCCGATCCTCTGCCGCTGCATGACCTACTTCCGGATCCAGTCCGCGGTGAAACGCGCCGCGGCGGTGATGGCCGAAGGGGAGGCCGACCGATGAGCGCCCGGCGCGACGTGAACTCGATGGAGCGCGCGCTCCATCGCTGGGACGGGACCACTTCCCGGCGCGACTTCCTCAAGTCCTCGGGACTCTTCGTCTTCGGCCTGAGCGCCCTGGGCGCGGCCGGCGAGAGCTTCGCGGCTCAGCCGGCGGCCGACGGACCCTATCCCGATCCCGACTTCCTCCAACTCGACTCGTGGCTGGTCGTGCACGCGGACGGCAGCGCGACCTTCTACGTCGGCAAGACCGACGGCGGCCAGGGGACCGGCACCGCCACCCGGCAGATGATGTGCGACGAGCTCGACCTCGCCTTCGACCGGGCCACGGTGGTCATGGGACGCACCGACCGGACCGTGGACCAGGGCGGCTCGGGCGGCTCGGACGCGATCGAGCGCGACGCCATGGTCGGACGCCGGATCGCGGCGGAGGCCCGCCGGGTGCTGCTGGAGATGGCGTCCGAGCGTTTCGGCGCACCGGTGGAAGAGTTGCGCGTGAGTGAGGGGGTGATCTCGCTGGAGGGCGATCCCTCGCGGACGGTCACCTACGGCGAGCTGATCGGCGGACGGCGCTTCGACGTCGCGCTGACCGGCGCGAACATCAACGAGACCGCCGGCGTCGCGAGCATCAAGCCGGTGCAGGATCTGAAACTCGTCGGCCAGTCCATCCCGCGCTACGACATCCCCGCCAAGGTGGACGGATCGTTCGAGTGGGCCGTCGACGTCAACCTCCCGGGGATGGTCCATGCCCGGAACGTGCGCCCACCCTTCGCCGGGGCCACGCTCACCGGCGTTGACGAGTCCTCGGTGAGCGGGATGCCCGGCTTCCTCCGGGTGGTCCGCGAGGGGAACTACGTGGCGGTGGTGTGCGAGCGCGAGGAGCAGGCGATCGAGGCCGCGGAAGGTCTGGCGGTCACCTGGGAGAAGCCCGCCACGGCGCCGTTCCCGGCAGCGGACGACCTCTTCGACTACCTGCGGAGCGCGGAGCCGGAGCCCAACCCGGGCGGCCGCTGGGCGGCGGAGGTCGAGGGTGATCCCGACGGGGCGCTGGCGAGCGCGGCGACCGTGGTAGAGGCCGCCTACGACGTCCCCTTCCAGGGGCACACCGCGATCGGACCCGCCCACGCGCTGGCCGATCCGTCGGACGGCCAGATGACGATCTACACGAACGACATGAAGCCGTACAGCCACCGGACCGGGATCGCCGAGTTCCTGGGGATGCCGCCGGAGCGGGTGCGGGTGATCTGGATGGAGGGCCCACAGCTCTACGGGCGCACCGCGGCGGACGACGCCGGCTTCGAGGCTGCCTACCTGGCGAAGGAACTGGGGCGCCCCGTTCGGGTCCAGTGGATGCGGCACGAGGAGACGGCGTGGGACACCAAGGGGCCCGCCTTCGCCATGGATCTCCGGGGGGGACTCGATGCGGACGGCAACCTGGTCGCGCTGGACTACCAGGGCCGGATCGCCAACTACGCGCACGTCGGCTACAACCAGGCCCGGACCGTGCTCATCGCGCAACTGATGGGCCTCCGGCCCGAGCGTCCGGCGCCCGGGGGCGCCGGCGGACCGGACGCCATGTACCACGTCCCGAACCGGCGCGAGGAGACGCGGGCGGTCCGCCTCCCGCTGGTCTTCGAGACGCCGCTCCGCACCGGCAACCTCCGCGACCCGAACGGCCCGCAGATCACCTTCGCCGCGGAGTCGTTCGTGGACGAACTCGCGGCGGCCGCCGACGCCGATCCCGTCGAGTTCCGGCTACGCCTCCTCCGGCGCGCCACGGACGACGACGAGATCTTCCGGCGGGCGCGCTCGATCGCGGTGGTCGAGGCGGCCGCCAAGGCCTACGGCTGGGATGCCCGGCCGTCACCCGCGAGGGTGGGCAGCGGACGCCTGCTCACCGGACGGGGCATCGCCTACGCCTACCGCGCCCGCACCACCGTCGCCGTCATCGCCGAGGTCGAGGTGGACCGCGAGACCGGGCAGGTGCGGGTCCCGCGCATGGTCTGCGCCCACGACTGCGGCCTCGTGATCAACCCGGACGGCCTCGAGAACACCATCCAGGGGAACCTGCTGCACGGCATCAGCCGGACCCTCTACGAGGAGGTCCGGTTCGACACCGAGAAGGTCACGAGCGTCGACTGGCGGACGCACCCGACCCTCACCCACCGGGACGCCCCCGAGCGCATTGACGTCGTAGTGGTGAACGGCGACCCGAACCCCGACCGCCCCGACCTCCGCCCCTACGGCGCCGGAGAACCCTCCCACAAGCCGGTCCCCGCGGCCATCGCCAACGCCGTCCACGACGCCACGGGCGTCCGGATGCGCCGCCTCCCCCTCCGCCCCGAGCGCGTCCTGGCAGAGCTGCAAGCCGCCGGGGTCTAACTGCCCGAGGGACCGCCGGTCTTCAGACCGGCACGCGGGCCGGAGGCCCGCAGAGCGCGTAGGGCCGTTTGGCCCCATGGCGCGTACGGCTTGGAACGCCGGCTTCAGCCGGCGCCGCGGTCCGCAGGGCCGCGAAACCGCATACCGCCGACCAGCGACGGGCGCGGCGCGTAGCCCGGAGCGTCCGGACCCTCAGCGGTAGCCGCGCGCTTCGAGCGCGGCGCCGAGCTCCGCCGAAACGTCCGGATCGGGCGCGCCGCCCCCCTCGTTCTCCTGCCGCCACGCCACCGTCTGGATCCGCCGGGTCTCCAGTTGCGCCTTCAAGGGCTCCATCGAAAACCGCGCCTGCTCGTAGACGTTCTCGGCCTCGTTGGGATCCCGGACGAGGTTGAACAGCGCGAACAGGGGGGCCTCGTGGCCGGGAACCGGGATGCGCAGCATCCGCAGCCGGCCGTCATAGACGCCGAACAGCCCGCGTTCAGACTGCGCGTAGAGCCGTCGGTGGGGGCGTGGGTCGTCACCGAGCAGCGCCGGGACGAGGGACTTGCTGATCGTCCCCATCGGCAGGGTGTCCGCGGGCGGCACCCCGATCAGTTCGAGGGCGGTGGGGCCGATGTCGCCGAGGCCCACCGCCGATCCGAAACGCGTCTCGGCGGGGACCCGCGTTCCGTCCCCGCCGGGCCAGCCGACCAGCAGCGGCACTTCGAGCGTCTCCCGGAACAGGGTGCGCGGGGACTCGAAGGGCGGGCCGTGTTCCCCGAGCGACTCGCCGTGCAACCCGGCGACCACGAAGAGCGTCCTGCCTCGCAGCGGACCGGACGCCACGCTCGCGAGCAAGGCGCCGGCCGCGCGGTCCACCGAGCGGATGGAGGCGTCATAGCTGTCCACCAGTTCCCCGTAGCCGGCGCCGGGGGCGACCGCCGCGGTCGGTTGGAGCCCGCCGCGAAACCGCGGGCCGGCGGGGGTCATCTCGTCGCTGCGGACCGCGTTCAGGTCCTCTTCCGGCGGCTGATGCGGGCGGGCGGGCGCGGCGAAGTGGAGCCAAAGGAACAGGGGGGCGTCCTCGGTGGTGGTCCCCAGCGTCCCAAGTCCGAAGTCCCGTACCGCATCGGTGCCGGTGGCCGCATCGCCCCAGTACTCCCGGAACTCGTCGAAACCGCTCCCGAAGCCGAGTTCGGCGGCGAGGGCGGGATGGCTGACCGCGGCGAGGGTCCGGTAGCCGTGCTCGCGTAACCGTGCCGCGAGCGTGGCCCCCTCGATCAGCCGCGCGGGCTCTCCCCGGGTGCTCCGACTCGGGTCCACCCCGGTGAGAAGCGCCGCCGCGGCCCGCCCGGTCTCGGGCCAGGGCGTCAGCGCTTCGAGGAACACCGCACCCGACGCACCGAAGAGGTCCAGGTTCGGACTGATGTTGCGCGGATAGCCGTAGATCCCGAGGTGGTCGGCACGCAGCGAGGAGACGGTGATCAGCACGAGGTTGGACCGCTCGGTGGGGACCTGCGGTCCTGAATCGCCGCACGCGGCCGCGGTAAGGGCGGCCAGCGCTCCCGCGGCGAGGCGGTTGGGCCAGCCGTTCATCGACCCTCCGCCCCGCCCCGGATCTCGATGCGGCGGGCCCCGTTCGCTTCCCGGAGCAGACGCACCCGCGTGGCGTCGGCGCGCCGGTAGGGTCCGAGCCGTTCCGGCCACTCGACGATCACCACCGCGTCTTCCTCCTCCATCTCCTCGATGCCGAGTTCCCGGAGTTCCTCGGGTCGCTCGATGCGGTAGAGGTCCAGGTGGTACACCGGGCGGGTGCCCTCGCCGTAGCGGGACACCAGGGCGAAGGTCGGGCTGGTGACCTGGCGGGGGTCCACGCCGTAGTGGCGTGCGAGTCCCTTGGCGAACACGGTCTTCCCGGCGCCCAGGTCCCCCTCGAGATAGAAGGCGCGGCAACCGGGTTCGCGGGCCGCGAGGCGGGCGCCCGCTTCGAGGGTGTCCTCCGGACTGCGGCTGGCGACGGAGTCGGCCGCCCCCGGCGCAGCCCTCACCGGGACGCCTCCCGGCGCAACCGGCGCACCGCCTTGCCGAGGTGGGCGGCCACGCCGGACGCGGTGACGGCGTCTTCGCCGCTGCTCGCGCGGGCTTCTTCCCCGGCGAGTCCGTGCAGGAAGACGCCCGCGGAGAGCGCTTCGAGCGGGGCCAGGCGGCGGGCGAGCAGCGCTCCCACCACTCCGGTGAGGACGTCCCCGGAGCCGCCCGCGGCGAGTTCGGGTCCGCCGGAACGGTTCACGAAGACGGCGCCGCGCGGGTCGGCGACGAGGGTCCCCGGTCCCTTGAGGGCGACCGCCGCTTCGGTCTCCCGGGCGAGGCGCCGGGCCGATTGCAAGCGGTCCTCCTGGACCTCCGCGCTCGTCACGCCGAGCAACCGCGCGGCTTCGCCCGGATGGGGCGTCAGCGCGAGTCCCGCCCGTGGGGCGAGGCGCGCGGCCTGGCCGGCCCACGCGTTCAGCCCGTCGGCGTCGAGCACGAGCGGCAGCGAAGTCGTGAGGACGATCCGGCGCACCGCCTCCTTTGTCTCCTCCCGGTTGCCGAGTCCGGGCCCGAGCGCGATCGCATCGCCGGCGAACCGTGCGATTTCCGGCACGCCGTCGAGCGAGATCTCCCCGTCGCCGGAAGCGGGCAGGGGGAGCCGCATCGCTTCGGGCGGCAACCCCGTCAGCCCGTCGGCCGGCCCCGCCACGGTCAGCAGCCCGACACCCGCCGAGAGGGCGCCCTGCGCCGCCAGCGCCGCCGCTCCGGGCATGCGCCGGGAGCCCGCCACGAGCAGCAGACGGCCGAGCTGCCCCTTGTGAACGCCGGGCGCCCGAGCGGGGAAGAACGGGGCCACCCGGCGTTCGTCGTTGGTCCGGACCCCCCCGGTGCCGGCGTTCAGCCAGACCCGCGGGATCCCGATCTCGGCCACCCGGATGTCCCCGCAGGCGGCGCTCGCCGGATAGACGAAGTGGCAGATCTTCGGCGCCGCGAGCGCCACCGTGAGATCGGCGCGAAAGCAGAGGTCGGGCGCCGACCCCGTATCGGCGGAGAGGCCGGTCGGGATGTCCACCGCGATCCGGACCGCATCCCGGAACTTCCCGACGTGATCCAGATCGGCGATCACCCGGGCGGCAAGCCCCCGGAGCGGGCCGGAACTCCCCGTCCCCAGGATGGCGTCCACGATGACCCCGGGACGGGGGGCGGCAAGGCCGTCGGGACCGGTCTGCCGGAGCGCCCATTCCCAGGTGGCTTCGTCGGGGCAGGGAACGACGTGGAGCGCGAGCTGCATCGCCGTGTCGTAGTTCGCCTTCGTCTCGCCGGTGAGCCGTTCCGGGTCGGCCAGCAGCACCGCGGTGCCCCGCAGTCCGCGCGCCGCCAGCGCCCGCAGCGCCACCAGGCCGTCGCCTCCGTTGCCGCCCCGTCCGCAGAGGATGAGGGTCCGCCGGCCGCTCGCGCCCGCCTCGGCGGCGACCACGTCGGCAACCGCCCGTCCCGCGTTCTCCATCAGGACGCGCGCCGGAACCCCGGCTTCCTTGATGGTGTGGCGGTCCGCGTCGCGCATCTGCTGCGCGGTCAGTACGTCCATGACGTTCATTGTAGGAAAGGGGCCGGACCCGCCCCGCGTACCCTTTCCCCGGTGACTCTCTACTTTCCGGAAGCGCTCGTGCGCGAGGCCCTTCCCATGCGGGACGCCCTGGACGCGGTCGAGGCGGTGTTCCGGGAACTCGGCGAGGGGGGAGCCCAGAACCGGCCCCGGCAGCGGGTCCGGGTCCCGGGACGGATGCTGCACACGATGAGCGCCTCGAGCGCCGCGCTCGGGTATCTGGGCCTGAAGGCCTACCTGACGGGCCGGGACGGCATGCGCTTCGTGCTCCTCCTCTTCGACCAGGCGACCGGATCGCTCGCCGCCGTCATGGAAGCCGACGCCCTGGGACAGATCCGGACCGGCGCCGCCACCGGGGTCGCGGCGGACTATCTGGCCGCTCCCGGCGCGTCCAGCGCGGGGATCGTGGGGTGCGGGTACCAGGCCGAAACGCAGTTGGAAGCCCTCGCGCTGGTCCGGCCGCTCACCCGGGTGGAGGCGTTTTGCCGAAATCCGGAACGGCGAGCCCGGTTCGCGCGGAAGATGTCCGGCCGGCTCGGCGTGGAGGTGGTCCCGGTGGCCAGCGGAGAGGCGGCGGTCCGCGGCAAGCCCATCGTGGTCGCGGTCACCAGCGCCGCCGAGCCGGTCGTCCGGGGGGAATGGCTTGCCCCGGACGCGTTCGTGGCGGCGGCGGGAGGAAACGCGCTCGGGCGGCGCGAACTCGACGGGGCCGCGGTGCGCCGCGCCGGCCGGGTCGTGGTGGACGACCGGGAGCAGGCGCGGATCGAGTGCGGCGACCTGGCGCCTCTCGTCGCCGCCGGGGAGTTGCGGTGGGACGACCTGGAGACGATCGGCGAGGTGGTGGCGGACGGGAAGGGGGGTGCGCGATCCGGGTCCGTCCTGTTCGAATCCCAGGGGATTGCGGCCGAGGACATCGCGGTGGCGGCGCTGGTGGTTGAGCGCGCAAACGCCGATGCGGCGCCGTTTCCCGGCGGCGGGGAGGAACCGGATAGAATCGCGCCATGACTTCCTTCCTGTGGGTTCCGGTCCTCTTGGTCGGCCCTTTCGGCGCGACGGAACTCCTGATCATCCTGGGGATCGTCATTCTCATCTTCGGCGGTTCGCGTCTACCCCAGCTCGGGAAGGGTCTCGGAGCGGGGATCAGGAACTTCCGGAACTCCATGAAGAGCGTCACCAACCCGGACGCTGGCTCCGAGGGTGGCGACTCCTCCTCCAAGGAAGACGACTGAGTTCGGCGGCGCAGTCACGCGCCGGCTTGGAACGCCGGCTTCAGCCGGCACAGCGGCCCGCAGGGTCGCGGGCGGTTCGCCGCTAACCCGGGTGCATGGGCGCGCGCAGCCGGACCATCCCGGCGAATGGGTCCGTCCCGCCGCCCGCCTGCGGCGGGCTGTGCCGGCTGAAGCCGGCGTTCCAAGTCGGTGGCGCCATCACGGCTCTTGGCCAGTCCCGCAGGACTGCATTTCCACAGCAGCTCGGGCGATGCTCCGCTAGACCACGACCCGCAACCCGTCGTGGGCCCGCTCGAAGGCCAGGCCGGTCGCGCCGAGAATGTTCTCGCCGGTATGCACGAGCAGCACCCGGCGGGCGGTGATCCGGGACGCCGCGTCCTCCAGTTCGCGATGGGAGGTGTGACCGGGGAGCGCCTCGAGGGACGTGCACTCGTGGATCAGGAGGTCGGCCGCGGCCGACTCGGCGATCAGTTCATCGTTGAAGGCGGTGTCGCCCGAATAGACGACGGTGCGGCCACCTAACTCGAGTTTCCACGAGAACGCCCAGGCTTCGGGCTGGTGGCGCGCCGCCAGGGCCCGGGCGGAGCCGCCGCCGAGGGTTGCCGGCAGGCCGACGGTCTCGCCGGGGAGCGCCTCGGTGATCTCTTCCTCGAAACGGAGGGGCAGATCGCGGTAGAGGCACTCCCGGAGGGTCGCCAGGCGTTCCCGCGCGCCCGGGGGGGCGATGATCCGGAGCGGTTCGCGCCGCCCGTTCCGCATCGCGTCGAGTTCGAGGAACGGGACCCCCCCGTAGTGGTCTCCGTGGAAGTGGCTCAGCGCCACGGCTCCGAGATCGTCGCTCGTGAGCCCTTCCGCGCGGAGGGCGGCGTGGCAACCCGGCCCGGCGTCCAGGAGGAGCCCGAGCCCGGAGCCGAGCGCCCGCACGAAGATCGCGGCCTGGCGCCTTCCGCCCGAGCCGAAGGCGTCGCCGGTCCCGAGAAAACGCACTTCGACTCCCTCACCGGCGCTCCGCGGTCCGGCCGGCCGGGGACTCCGCGCCGCCGCCCGCTGGCATCCCCGGCAGACGAAGGGCCGCCGCCCTTCACCCTCCGCCTTCGGGTCGAGCGCCCGGTCGCACCGCCGGCAGCACTCGCGCCGGGGCGCGGGAAGCGCCTCCGCATGGCGTTCGAGCATCTCCGCGACGAAGGCCACGATGCGTTCCCGGTCCCCGGCGGCGAAGAGCCGGGAGTCCTCGAGCGGATCCTCGTCCGGCCGCGGCCGGGCGATCAGGCGGACCTCGACGGTCCGGCCCGAACCGTCGTCCTCGTCGGGGTCGGCGAGGATGCGGATCTCGAGCAAGCGCGCTACGCGTGGGCGCCGGGGGAGAGGAAGGCCAGGTCGCGGTCCGGGTCGAAGGGGGCGGCGAGCCCCGCGGGCCGGTAGCCGCGGAGGTCCACCGCCACCCGGCGGTACCCGAGGCCGAGCAGGCGTTCCGCGAGGCGGCCTCCGACCTCCGGCCGCAGGGCGCGGTTGATCTGGGCCGGCGGCAGTTCGATGCGGGCGAGGTCCCCGTGGTGGCGGACCCGGAAGGCGGAAAAACCGAACTCCCGGAGCGCTTCCTCTCCGGCCTCCACCCGGTTCAGGACCCCGGCATCGATCGGAATCGTTCCGGGAACGCGGGAGGCGAGACAGGCGGAAGCCGGTTCCTCGGCCACCGGCAGGCCCAGTTCGCGGGCCAGCGTCCGGATGGCCGCCTTGCCGATTCCGGCTTCGAGGAACGGTGAGCGAACCCCGTAGAGCGCCGCCGCGCGCCGCCCCGGCCGGACGTCCCCGACGTCGTCGGCGTTCGTCCCGTCGAGGACCGCGGCGAAGCCGCGCGCGTCGGCGACCTCCCGCAGCAGGCGGTAGAGCTCGTTCTTGCAGTGAAAGCAGCGATCCGTCCCGTTCCGGCGGTAGTCCGCGGACGCCAGCTCGTCCGTCGCGAGCCATTCGTGGGGCAGGGGATGCGCGCGGAGTACCGACTCCACGAGCGTCCGCTGATGGCGGGAGAGGCTGGCGCTCACCCCGGTGACCGCCAGGCTGCGCTCGCCGAGCGCCCGATGGGACAGCACCGCCAGCGTCGCACTGTCCACACCGCCGCTGAGCGCCACGACCGCCGAACCCTGCGCCTCGATCGCGGCAAGCACCGGGTTCCGCGCCTCAGACACCGTCCGCCCTCCAGTCGCCGCTCGCCCCGCCGCGCTTTTCGAGGAGGCGGACGGGGCCGATCACCATCGCCCGGTCCGCGGCCTTCAGCATGTCGTAAACCGTGAGGGCGGCCACCGAAGCGGCGGCCAGCGCCTCCATCTCCGCCCCGGTGGAGGCCCGGCAGCGTATCCGGGACACGATGCGGACCCCCGTCTCCTCGAACGCCGCCGAGACTTCGGCGTGGTCGAGGGGCAGGGGATGACACAGCGGGATCAGGGTGGAGCAGGTCTTCGCCGCCTGAATCCCGGCGAGGCGCGCGGTGTCCAGCACGCTGCCCTTGGGTGCGTTTCCGCGGCGCGCCAGCGCGAGCGCCGCCTCCGAGACCTTCACGAAGGCCTCGGCGGCGGCTTCGCGCGAGGTGACGGGCTTGGCCCCCACGTCCACCATGCGGGGGCTTCCCCCGGAATCCACATGGCTGAGGGTCGCCGGGGACGCCGGGCGCTCACCGGAACTCATCGGCGGGGATCATGCCATCCGGCCCCGGCGTCGGGGAACCCGGGGAGCGGTTGCGCTTGGACGCTCGCGCCGGCGGGGACCGCCTCCGTGTCCTCGGGCACGATCACGAGGGCGTTGGCGAGCGCCACCGCGGCGATGTCGCCCGACCCCTGGGAGCGGATCGGCTGCGCCGCCAGGGTCCCGTCGTCCGAGACCCCCACCCGCGCGGGCAGGAAGGCGCGCCGCGGTCCGCGCGCCGTGACCGGGGCCAGGAGGCGCACCGAGGGGCGCGGCCGCCGCGGATCGGCGAGGCCCTGCATCGCGTCGAGCGCCGGACGGGCGAGGACCTCGAAGGTGGTGAGCGCCGAAACCGGATTGCCCGGCAGACCGAAGACGAGCACCGGACGGGCGTCCCCGGTGATCCCGAAGACGAAGGGTTTGCCGGGACGGATGGCGACCGCGGTCACCAGCAGCCGGACCCCGGCGCGCTCCAGCACCGGCTCGACGTAGTCATAGCGGCCCATGGACACGCCGCCGGTGATGAAGAGCACGTCGGAAGCGAGTCCGGATGCGGTGGCGGCGGCGAGCTGGCGGGGGTCATCGGCGGCGAACCCCAGGCGCCGGACCGGGAGCCCCAGGGCGCGGCAGCGGGCGGCGATCAGGTGACTGTTGGCGTCCCGGATCTGCGCGGGCCGCAGTCGGACCGTTCTCGGGTGCCGGAGTTCGTCGCCGGTGGAGAACACGGCGATCCGCGGCCGCCGGGCGACCTCCACCCGGACCTTGCCGACGGTGGCGAGGAGCCCGACGCCCGCCGGCGAGACCCGGACGCCGGCCTCCAGGAGCTTCGCGCCCCTCCGGACCTCGGCGCCGCGGGCGGTGACGCGGCTCCCCGGCTCGACCGGGGGCGGGGTCCTTCCCGGGGCCGGCCACTCGACGAAGTCTCCGTCGCGAACGGTGTCCTCGACCATGATGGCGGCGTCGGCCCCCTCCGGCAGCGGGGCGCCCGTCATGACCGCCGCCGCCTCCCCCGGGCCCAGCCGGACCTCCGGCATCGTCCCCGCGGGGATCTGGGCGACCACCCGCAGCCGGCCGCCCTCCGAGAGGCAGGCGGCGCGGACGGCATAGCCGTCCACCGCCGAGCGGTGGAAGGGGGGCAGGTCCCGGTCCGCGAACACGTCCTCGCGGAGCACCCGGCCGCGGGCCCGCCCGAGCCCGACCGTCTCGGCCGGCAGGCGCGGAGTCCGCTCGAGGATCCGGCGGAGCGCCTCCTCGACCGGAATCAAGAACGCCTCGAGATCACGGAGTCGTGGGGTCCACGTACACACCCCGGCGGAGCGCCGGCGCCATCACGAGGGTCGGCGTTCCCGGCCGACGGCGCCATCTTGATGACCGGGAGGGCGTTGTCAGGCGTCGGTGGTGAAGCTGGCGACCGCCTGATCCTCGGTCTCGAACACCTCGAACAGCGGCAGCACCCGCGCGATGTTCATGACGTGGACGACGCGCTCCCGCGGATGGAGCGCCTTGAGGGCGCCGCCGGCGCGGGCGACGCGCCGCGCGGAGGCGACGAGTTCGCCGAGGCCCGCGCTGTCGATCGCGCTGACGCCGCTGAGGTCCACAACGATCCGGGTGCGGCCCGAATCGAGGAGCACGTCCACGGCCTCCCGCAGCTCCTGGTCACCGTGGCCGTCCACCAGGCGGCCGCTCAGTTGCAGGAGCGAGACGCCGGCGCGTTCCTTCAGGTCGAGTTGCATCAGCAGCCGGTGGCGGAACTCATCCGATCAGGTCGTTGAGCGCCTGGCGATCAATGCGGACCTCGTAGCGCTCGCCCGCGGCCCCGACGAAGGCGGCCCACACCCGCTGTTTCTTCTCTTCGGCCATCTGGGCGCGGAAGGGTTCCTTCTGCTCTTCGAACGTCGTCTCGGCAAAACCCTCCTTCGCGTTGATCCGGACGACGGCGTAGCCGCGGTCCGCCGCGAGGGGGCCGACGACGTCGCCGACCTCGGCGTCGAAGACGGTCTCCTCGTGGTTGGGGAGCATCCCGGCGATCCCGAGCGGACTGCCGCGGAACCAGCGCTCCACCGGCGTCGGATCGGTCTCGGCGGTCCGGCCGCCGGCGACGAGCTCCCGAAGCGCCCGGCCGGCCTCCTCGACCAGCGACCGGGCCCGCTCTTCTTCCAGTTTGGCGGTCACCCGCTCGCGGATGTCCTCGAACTCGGGGACGTGGGGCGGCCGTTCCTCGAGGACTTCCACGAAGCCGTAGCCGGTCGGCAGCCGGACCGGGCCGCCCACCGCGCCGATCTCGAGGTCGAAGGCGAGCGTGGAGAGTTGCGCCGAACCGGCCCCGGCCACCGGGTCCCCGGCGGCGAAGAAATCCGATTCCTGGGGAATCAGCAGCGGATGGTCGCGTGTCAGATCGTCCAGCGAATTGGCGCCGGCGACGAGCCCCTCGAGTTCGAGGGCCCGCTCGGTGAGGAGGTCGCCGGCCTTTTCCTGCCGCAGGCGGGTCTCGATCTCTCCCTCCACCTCGCTCAGCTCCCGGGTCTGTGCGGGTTGGCGGCTGTCGAGCCGCACCACGTGCCAGCCGTAGTCGGTGCGGACGGGATCGCTGATCTCGCCCGGCATCATGCCGAAGACCGCTTCCGAGAACTCGGGCACCATTTCCTCCGGCCCGAAGACTCCGAGGGCGCCCCCCGCTTCGCGGGTCGCTTCATCGGCGGAATAGGTGCGGGCGAGCTCCGCGAAGTCCTCGCCGGTTCGCGCCCGGTCGGCGAGACGGGCCGCGAGGGTGCGGGTGGCGTCCTCATCGGCCTCCGTCTCGGCCTGCAGCAGGATGTGACTGGCTTCCGCCTGCTCCCCCGTCTGGTACTGGAACAGGTTGCGGTTGTAGTAGCGCTGGATCTCGCGCTGCCGGACCGAAACCTCCTCCGCGAGGATCTGCTCGGAGAGCGTCAGGTAGCGGATGCGCCGCTGCTGCGGAACCTCGAACGCCGCCGGCTCGGCCTCGTAGCGCTCGCGCGCCTCCGCCTCCGTGACCTCCACGTCGCCGCGCCGGCTGTCCACGGTCAGGAACCAGACGTCGAGCGAGGCGTTCTCGTTGCGGCGCCGGTATTCCTCCCGGAGTTCCAGATCGGAGACGTGCGGCGACTCGGTGATCAGCGCCCGGAGCTTCTCCGTCATCAGGTCGGACCGGATGGAATCCTCGAAATCGCGCGGGTTCAGCCGGGCGGCGCGCAGCATGCCGAGATAGGCGTCCCGGCCGATGAAGACGCCGTTCTCCTGGAAGGTGGGGGAGGTGGCGATGCTGCTGCCGACTTCGGCGTTCGTGACCTCGATGCCGAGCCGTTCCGCCTCCCGGACGAGCACCCGGCTGCGCACCAGTTCGCCCACGACCTGCTCCGGGATACCGAGCTGGCGCGCGAGGGCGGGCGAGAAGTCGCCGCCGCTCTGTTCCTGGTACACGCGCGCCACGTTCCGGTAGCGGTCCAGGAAGGTGGATGCCGAGATCGCCTCGCCGTCCACCCAGGCGACACCGCGGCGCATCGCGGCGGTGGCCGGATCTCCCATGAAATCCGGGAAATAGAGGGCGACGAACGCCAGGATGACCAGCCCGAGCAGGCCGGCGCCGAGGAACCAGCCGACCGATCGGCGGTTGCGGAAGTACTCGAGGATCATGGCAACCCGCCATGGTACCGCCGCGGACGGCCGGCCGGCAAACCCGGACGGGGAAACGCGGGTCTCAGAATGTCACGACCGCGGCTTCGCTGGTAATCTCTAGGATCGCGCGGCTCCCGCCGCTTTCCCCGTCCCGGCCTTCCTGAAATGCTCGACACCGTGCCGCTACCCGGCTCCGCCTGATGCTCAAATACCTACTCAGTCTCTTCTCCGTTGATCTCGCGGTGGATCTGGGGACCGCCAACACCCTCATCTATACCCAGGAGTCGGGGATCATCCTCCGCGAGCCGTCCGTGGTCGCCATGAACACGTTCACGAGACGGGTGGAAGCGGTCGGGGCGGAGGCGTACGACATGGTCGGCAAGACCCCCGACCACATCAAGGCGATCCGGCCGATGCAGGACGGGGTGATCGCGGACTTCGAGGCGGCGGAGCGGATGATCAGCCACTTCGTCCAGAAGGCGCTGGGCCGGCGGCGCTGGGCGGCGCCCCGGATGGTGGTCGGCGTGCCGCTCCGGATCACCCCGGTGGAGCGGCGCGCGGTGCGCGACAGCGTGCTCCGGGCGCGGGCCAGCGAGGTGTTCCTGGTCCAGCAGCCGGTCGCGGCCGCCATCGGCGCGGGACTCGACGTCACGACGCCGGTCGGCTGCTGCGTGGTGGACATCGGCGGGGGCACCACCGACATCGCGGTCATCTCGCTCTCGGGCATCGCGGCCGGCACCTCGGTGCGCGCCGCGGGCGACATGTTCACCCAGGGGATCATCGAACACCTGCGGCGCGCCCACGGACTGCTCGTCGGCGAGCGGACGGGCGAGCGGATCAAGATGGCGCTCGGCAGCGCCCGTCCGGGACCGGAGGCGCGGAGCATGGAAATCCGCGGACGGGACCTCTCGCGGCTGTCCCCGGCCACCCTGACCGTGACCGATCAGGACATCCGGGAGGGTCTGAGCGGTCCGCTGCATCAGCTTCTCACCGCGGTGGCGAGCGTGCTCGAGAAAGTGGAACCCGAGCTCTCCGCCGACCTGGTGGAGAACGGCATTCTGCTGACGGGAGGGGGCGCGCTCCTCGAGGGGTTGCCGGAGCTGCTGTCCGACGAGACGAACCTGGGGGTCAAGGTGGCCGAGCACCCGCTCGACTGCGTGGTGAACGGCGCCGGCGTCATGCTGGAACGCCTCGACCTCCTCCAGCAGGTTTCACGGCTCGACGCGTGAACGGCGGGGTAACCTAGTGCGGTGTCCCACAAGTCCTGCGGTATTCGAGCGGCGATGCATCCCGCCTGAACGCTTCGCCCGGCGTTCCGAATCCATCGGAATACACCCGGTATTCCTCCGGATTCGCGCCTTGTCAGGCGGGCGCCTCGCCGCTCTCGGTAACTCACCGGATTTGCGGGACACCACACGGGTGCGAAACACGCGATCACGAGGATCGGCCTGAGGAGAGGCAGCAATCAACCAGTGCCCGGGAAACGCGGCCACGGAATCCTCCTGGGGATCGTCTTGGCCGCGAACTTCCTGGGACTGACCTTCCAGGTGCGGAGCGGGATCAACTTCCCGATTCGGGACGGGCTGGCCGCGGTGTTCGGCGGGGGCCAGAGTCTGGTGGCGGGCTCCGCCCGCGCGGTCTGGTCGTGGGCGGAGACCGTGGGGGAAGCGCACGAGATGCGGCTCGCGCGCGACGAGTTGCGCGACCGGGTGGCCCGGCTGGAGTGGGAACTGACCGTCCAGCGGGGGATGCTCGAGCGGGCACGCGGGTTCACGAGCCTCGATGCGGCGGCGATGGACCTCGGCGAGCCGGTTTCCGGCGAGATCGTGGGCGTCAGCGCATCCCCGCTGGATCGCACCGTCACCGTGAACCGGGGCGCCCGGCACGGCATCGAGCGGGATGCCCCGGTGATGGCGGCCAGCGGGCTCCTGGGGCGGATCGTGGCGGTCGGGCCGGGAGTCAGCCAGGTCGAGCTGCTGTCGGCCTCCACCGCGGCCGTCGCCGTCATCACCTCCTCCAGTCGAACCCGCGGAGTGGTCCGGGCCGCCGCGGAGGGCGGCGCGAGCGGCTACCGGCTTCATTTCGTGCCGGTGGGGCAGCGGATCGCCATCGGAGAAGAGGTGATTTCGAGCGGGCTCGATCGGCTGTATCCGAAGGGGCTCCTGGTCGGGCGCGTGTCCGCCATCCACGAGGGCGCCGGCCTGCTCCTCGAAATCGCCGTCGAGCCGGCGGTGGACTTCGACACCCTGGAACGGGTCTTCGTGCTGCCGCGCCGGGACGACTTCGGACCGGCGCCGGAGCCTGATGCGGCGCCATGAGCTATGCGCGGGCCGCCCTCGCGGTGGTTGCCGCCTTCCTCCTCCAGACCGCGATCCTGCCGCTCACCGTGGGCGAAGGGGTAACGCCGGATTTTCTGCTCGCCACCGCCGCGGCGGCGGGGCTGCTCGGGGGGCCGGGTCCGGCCATCGGATTCGGTCTGGTGACGGGGCTCGTGCAGGATTCCTTCTCCGGCGGCCTGCTGGGGATGAACGGTTTCTCGAAACCCCTGGTCGTCTTCCTGGCGGCGCGCGGACGGGGGCGCCCCCCGCTGGACACCCGGGCGGGGATCCCGCTGCTGCTCCTGTTCGCGGCCGCCGCCGATCTGGCGATTCTCTGGGCGCTCGGCGAAGTTGCCGGTTTCACCGCGATTCCCGCCCGGGAACTGGGCGCGGCTGCATTCGGCATCCCGATCACCGTGATCTACGGGCTGCTGGTGGTGCGGTTCCTCCGACCCCGGCCGGGCGGGTACTAGCAGCCTGTGGACAAAGTCACGCGGCATTCGAACGCCGATGCATCCCGCCTGAACCGCGCCTCTACGAGGCGCTCTGCGTTGCGTTTCGGTCGGAATACACTCGGTATTCCTCCCTCACGCGCCTTGTCAGCCGGGCGCCTCGGCGTTCTCGGTGCTCACGTCACTTTGTCCACAGGCTGCTAGGCGCCGTGAGGCTCGTGGAGGGCGCATCGTGATCCACGCCGAGTACCTCTCCCGCATCCGCCGCCGGCTGACGCTGGCGCGCTACCCGCTCTGGGCGTTCGTCATCCTGTTGGCCGTCCGCTTCTGGCAGCTCCAGATCGTCCGGGGCGAGGAGTTCAGCAGCCTGGCCCGCGACAACTATCTCCAGACCGAACGTCACCGCGCCCCCCGGGGACTCGTGGTGGACCGGGGCGGGCAGGTCCTCGCCCGGAGCGAGCCGTCGTTCACGCTGCTTGCCGACGAGGCCGGACTTCGCCGGCTCGAGGACCTGGGGCTCCTCACGGTGGAGGAAGAGGACCGCGCTGGCCTCGAGGCGCGGGCGGCGCGCGGCCCGGCGGTGGTGCGTTCCGGGATTCCGTTCGCCGAGGCGGCGTTCTTCGAGGCCCGCCGGCGGGAACTCCCGGGCGTCCGGGTGGAGTTCGTCCCGGCGCGGGACTATCCGCTCGGTCAGGCGACCGCGCACCTCCTCGGGTACGTCGGTGAGGTCACGGCGGCGCAGTTGCTGCTCGAGGAGTTCGTCACGGCGGCCTCGGGAGACCTGGTCGGGCAGGACGGGATTGAACGGGTCTACAACCGGACCCTGGTCGGTTCCGACGGGTACCTGGACCGCGTCGTGGACAGCCGCCAGCGCGTCCTGGCGTCCGGCGGGCTGCGCCGGACGGAACCGGTACGTGGCGATACGCTCCAGCTCAGCGTCGTCAGCGCCCTCCAGGAAGCGGCCCACCGCGCGTTCGGCGATGAGCGCGGGGCCTTCGTGGCTCTCGACGTGCGGACCGGCGAGGTGCTCGGCCTGGGCAGCTTTCCGGCGGAGAATCCGGAGGAGTTCCGCGGCGACGCCGGAAAGTTCCGGGAGATGCTTGCCGACTCGGCGACCCCCCTGCTCAACCGGGCGGTGCAGGGCCGCTACCCGCCCGGTTCGTCGTTCAAGCTGGTGACCGCCGCCGCGGGGCTGGCCGAGGGCGTGGTGGATTCCGAGACCCGTTACACCTGCAACGGCCGCGCCCGGGTGGCCGGCCGGACCTTCCGGTGTCACCGCGCGCAGGGTCACGGTCCCCTGACGCTTCGGGAAGCGATCTCGAAGTCGTGCAACGTGTTCTTCTACCGGCTGTCGGAAGCCCTCGACGTGGACGTCATCGCTTCCTACGCGCGGGCCTTCGGCCTCGGCGCGCCGACCGGCGTGGATCTCCGGAACGAATCGAGCGGCCTCGTTCCGACTCGGGAATGGAAGCGCCGGGTCACGGGAGAGCGTTGGTACGCGAGCGAGACGGCCTCGGTGTCGGTCGGCCAGGGAGCCGTCTCGGTGACCCCGATCCAGATGGCCCGGTTGGCGGCGGCGGTCGCTTCGGGGGGGAACCTCCCGACGCCGAGGCTGGTGGGAACCGAACCCGTGGGCGTGGTGGGAGGCGTCATGCCCGAACACTTCGAACTGATCCGCGACGGCATGCGGGACGCGGTGGTTTCGGGGACGGCGTGGCGGGCCCGGATGCCGCTCCGGGAGGTCGCGGGAAAGACGGGAACCGCCCAGGTTGCGAGCGCGGACGTGGTGGCCGCCGACAACGAGGACCGCCCCTACGAGTTGCGCACCCACGCCTGGTTCGTGGGGTTCGCGCCGTTCGACGAACCGGAGATCGCGGTCGCCGTGGTGGTGGAACACGGGGGGGCCGGAGGCGCCGCGGCGGCGCCGATCGGAGGCGAGATTCTGCGGACCTTCTTCGAGGGTTCGCCGGAGACCCGGGTGACCGGCGGGGGAGGGGCGGACCGGTGAGGCATTCCGGTCCGGAGAGGCGCGCACCATGGAACTGAGAGCCCGCGAGGGGGTGGACCGGGTGCTGCTGGTCTCCGTCGGGCTCCTGGCCCTGATCGCGGTGCTGCTCCTGGAGAGCGCCCTGCGGGGTGTTGATTCGGGAGCCAGCCTCAATGCGCACGTCATCCGGCTCGGGCTGGCGCTCGGGGTCGGAGTGGTCGCGTACCGCATGGATCACCTCCGGCTGGCCCGCCTGTCCCCGGCGCTGTTCCTGGTGGCGCTCAGCCTCAGCGCGATCGCGACCACGTCCGGCGCCCTCCGGGCGGGAACCCGCCGGTGGCTCGAGCTGGGGACCCTGACGATCCAGCCCGGCGAGTTGGCGAAGATCGCCGTGGTGCTCCTGGTGGCCCACCTGATCGCCCGCTCCCTGCACGAGCCGCTGAGCCGCCGCGCCACCGTCGCCTGGGGCGCGGCGGGCTCCGCCCTCGCGCTGGCGGTGGCGGCGCAGCCCGATCTCGGGAGCGCCGCGATCCTGGTCGGCATCGCGGCCGGGATGCTGTTCTTCGGCGGGGTATCCATCGCCCGCAAATGGATGCTGGCCGCCAGCGGCGCCGTCGTCCTGGCCCTGCCGCTGATCTGGGCGTTCGGCCTCCGCGACTACCAGCGGGTGCGGATCCTCTCCTTCCTCAACCCCGAGAGCGATCCGTTGGGGGCGGGGTACCAGACCCTGCAGGCTTCCATCGCGGTCGGCTCGGGAGGTCTCTTCGGTACCGGTTGGCTTCAGGGGCCGCAGACCAGCCTCCAGTTTCTTCCGGCTCCGCACACCGACTTCGTGTTCGCGGTGCTGGCCGAGGAGTTCGGTTTCCTGGGCGTGGTCACCGTTCTCGCGCTCTACCTGATCCTCGGCCTGCGTCTCCTGCAGATCGCGGTGGCGGCGGTCGAGAACAAGGATCCCACCGGCGCCTTCATGGTGGGCGGCTTCTTTCTCATGCTCTATCTCCAGGCGCTCTACAACATCGCGATGGTGGCGGGGATCGTCCCCATCAAGGGGTTCCCCCTGCCTTTCATGAGCTACGGAGGCAACTCGCTGCTGATCTCGGCGGCGGCCATCGGTTTCGCCGCGTCGGTGCGCCGCCGCAACTTCCTCACTTAACAGCCTGTGGCAAAACCCACGCGGCGTTCGACGGGCGATGCATCCCGGCTGAACCGCGCCTCTACGAGGCGCTCATCGTTGCGTTTCGGTCGGAATACACCCGGTATTCCTCCCTCACGCGCCTTGTCAGCCGGGCGCCTCGCCCGTCTCGGCGCTCACGTGGGTTTCACCACAGACTGTTAAGCTGCCGGCGTTTCGCGGCCCCTACGGGCCGCAATGCCGGCCGGAGGCTGGCGCTCCGAGCGGGGACCCGCCTCCTTCCGTGCTACGGTTTCGGCGAACTTCCCGCCGCCCATTCCTGTAGTTCCGTGGTTCGAGAGCTGATCGTCACCAGCCTTCCGGGAGAGACCCGGATGGCTCTCCTCGAGGAGGGCGTGGTGGTGGAACTCGGCGTGGAACACCGCTCCGAGCAGAGCGTGTTGCACGGGATCTACCGGGGGCGGGTGCAGCGCGTCGTGCCCAGCACCCAGGCGGCCTTTCTGGACATCGGACTGCACCGCAACGCTTTCCTGCAGATTGACCAGGTCCCCCGGGGCGCCCTCGATGCCTGGCGGGAAGAAGGCCGGGTCCCGGCAGCCGACAAGGGCGGAACCCGGAACGGGAGCGGGTCGGGAGAGTCCGGACTCCGGCTTGAGAACCTGCTGCGCGCCGGCCAGCCCGTGCTGGTCCAGGTCGTCCGCGAGCCCCTGGGGCCGAAGGGTTACAAGGTCAGTTGCGATCTCAATCTCCAGGGGCGGTTCTTCGATTTTCGGCCGCTGGCGCCCACGGGCGTCATCACCTCGCGGGCCACGGCGGGACCCCGGGAACAGCTCCGCATCGCGGCGCTGGTCGAGCGCCGGAGCACGCTGAAAGGAGAGTGGGTCGCGCGTTCCACCGCGGAGCAGCGAGACGAGGAGACGCTTTCGGCCGACATCACGCGCCTCGAGGCCGATTGGGCCGAGATCCGGAAAGAGAGTCTGGCGGGTCCGCCGGCCTGTCTCCGGGCCGAGGTGCCGATGGTGTTCCGCTATATCCGGGACGTGCTCTCGTCGGGATTCAGCGTGATCCGGGTGGACAGCGAAACCCTCTACGGGCGGATGGTGAACTTCATCCGCCAGTTCCTCCCCGGAATGGAGCACAAGGTTCGGCTCTACTCGCGGAACTATCCCATCTTCGAGGAATACGGCGTCGAGGTGGCCTTCGAGCAGGCGACCCGGCGGCGGGTGCGACTGCCCTCGGGTGGATCCATCATCATTGATCAGACCGAAGCGCTCGTGGCGGTGGACGTGAACACCGGCAGTTTCACCGGAGACACCGGGGAGCGCGACGAGACCAACACCGTCACCAATATCGAGGCGGCGGTGGAGACCGCGCGCCAACTCCGATTGCGCGGACTCGGCGGGATCATCGTGATTGATTTCATTGATATGAAGGAGGGCCGGAACCGGGATCGCGTTTTCCGAACCCTGCAGGCCGAACTGCGCCGGGATCCGGCCTTCACCCGCGTCGCGCCGCCGGAATCGAGGGCGGGGCTCGTCATCGTTACCCGGAAGCGGGAGCGGCCCTCGCTCGAGTCCGCGCTGCTGGCTTCCTGTCCGGCGTGCCGGGGATCCGGCCGGGTGCGGTCGCTGGGCGCCGTCTGCCAGGACGTACTGGTTCGCGCCCAGAAGAAGTCGGGAGAGTTCACCGCCGGGCTCGTGATCCGCGCCGCGCCGTCCGTGGCGTCGGCGATTCGCCGGTCGGCGGTCCTGCCGGAGATCCGGACGGTCGTGGCGGGGCCGGTCGCGATCGAAGACGCTCCGGCGCTCCCGGAACCACAGTTCGAGCTCGTTCCGGGACTGGTCGAACGCGATGGCGAGGCGGAGACCCGGCCCGGCGCCGCACCGGAGTTCCTGCCGGCCCCGGCGGTTCCGGAACCGAGCCTGGAGTCCGCGTGAGCCGGGAAGGCCGGCCGGTGACCGTTCGGCTCGACATCGAGACCCGCATCGAGTGGGTCGAAGTCGTGCTCGGAGTCTTCGAACGTCACTGCGCCCAGTGCGGCTACGAGGCGGATGCCACGCACTGGATGGGGGCGGCGGTCCGGGAAGCGGTCACCAACGGGATGCGGCACGGGAACCGCATGGATCCCGACAAGCGCCTGCGGATCGAGATCGAAACCCGGGACAGCGGCGGCGGCGGTCCCGCGGTCGAAATCGCCGTGGAGGACGAGGGAGAGGGTTTCGACACCGCGGAGGTGCCCGACCCGCTGCTGGACGACAACCTGCTGAAGGACAGTGGTCGCGGCATTTTCTTCATGCGCCAGTTCATGGACGGAGTGACCTGGACCCGGACCGACCGCGGGGGAACGCGCGTGGTGCTGGTGCAGCGGCAAGTAGCCAGGTCACCGTGAGAACCGCCGCCGGCCGGGCCTGCGTCGAAGCGGCGGAAGCCGGGGCCGCGGTCATTCGGAGGGCCCACCACGCCCGTGCGGAGCGCGCTTTCGGGGTCGCCCTCAAGGGACGGATTGATCTCGTGACCGCGGTGGACCACGCCGCGGAGACCGAGATCGTCGAATGCCTGCAGCGCCTGCTGCCCTCGGTGCCCATCCTGGCGGAGGAGCGCGGCGTGGTCGGCGGTTCGAAGACCGGGTGCCGCTTCATCGTTGATCCGCTCGACGGAACCACCAACTTCGCCCACGGGTTTCCGGTGTTTGCGGTGTCCATCGCCTATGAAGAGGACGGGGAGGTGGTAGCCGGGGCGGTCCTCGATCCCGTCCGGGAAGAGCTGTTCACCGCGGAGGCGGGCCGCGGCGCGTTCCTGAACGGCGTTCCGATTCGGGTCTCGCCGACGGCGGAGATGCAGCACGCCCTGCTCGCCACCGGGTTTCCCTATTCCTCGGAGGCGATGGAGCGGGCGCTCGACCTGTTCGTCCGCATCATGCGGCGGGTGCGGGCGGTGCGCCGCGCCGGCTCGGCCGCACTCGATCTGTGCTGCGTGGCCGCGGGCCGCCTCGACGCCTTCTGGGAGGAGACACTCAGAGCCTGGGACACCGCCGCCGGGGAAGTGATCGTGCGGGAGGCCGGCGGGCTCGTCTCGGACTTCGACGGTGGACCGTTCACGAACGGCGGCCCGAACATCGCCGTGTCGAACGGGCGGCTGCACCCGGCGCTGCTGGAGATTCTCGCCGAAGCGAGGGCAGCGGAGCGCCCGGAAGCAACCGCCGTGTCGTCGGCTCCCAGCGGTTAGCAGTCAGAAGCGGACGCGAAGACCGAGGAGCGCGCCCACGCGCGCCACGCCGAGGTCCCCGAAGTCCGAGAAATCGGCTTGGTGCCGGCTCTCGCCACGGGAGTAGCGGAACTCGCCGAAGACATCCAGTCGCCGCCCGAAGGGCAGCTGGACCACCGCGAAGTCGAGCCCCGCGCCGGCGAAGAATCCCGTGAGGGAAAAGCGTTCGTCGAGTTCGTCGTAGTAGATGTCGAAGTTCTCGAAGTCCACGAACTCGCCCTGTTCCGAGTACGCGTAGGACGTCCGGGCCACGCCGACCACGACGTAGGGACTCGCTCGCCCTTGCCCGAAGGGCCGGATGCGCACGCCGAGCGTGTAGTCCGTCAGGCGGAGCGAGGCCGAGTGCTCGATCTCGGACCCGTCCTCGTAAACCAGGTCCAGGTAGCTTCCCTGGGTCTCCGCCTGGCCGGTATCGAACCCGACGAGGATCTCCAGCATCGGCAGCAACGCGTAGTCCAGTTCAAATCCGACACGCCCGGATCGAAAGTCGTCCTCGGTGAGGCCGAACTCCGCCTCGTTGGCCTCGAAGAGCCGACTGTTGATCTGGAGCGCGCGAAACCCGCCGAAGGCCGAAAAACCATAGCGAGGCCGTGCGGCGGTGAGCTGCGAACGGTCCTGACTCCGGGCGCCGCGCGGGGGCTGCGCCTCTTCTTCGGCCGCGCCCGCGGTCGCGAGACACGCGGTCGCCAGCAGGCAGGTCAGGATGCGACGGAAGCGGGTCATGGTGAGGGTCCTTTCCGCGGCGCCCTTAACAGCCTGTGGACAAAGTCACGCGGCATTCGAACGCCGATGCATCCCGGCTGAACCGCGCCTCTCCGAGGCGCTCGGCGTTGCGTTTCGGTCGGAATACACTCGGTATTCCTCCCTCACGCGCCTTGTCAGCCGGGTGCCTCGGCGTTCTCGGTGCTCACGTCACTTTATCCACAGGCTGTTAATGTTGGCGCCAGCGATGTGCGGTTTGCCGCGCAGATGCAGTCCCGCGGGTCGGTCAGGCGCCGTGATGGCGCTGCCAGCGGGGAGCGCCGGTGTTCCGGTCGGCATCGTCCCCCGGAGGGAAACGAAACTCCCATGCGCTTCGAGACGGCGGACCGCTACCAGCGGACCCGCAGGCCGAAGAGACCGCCCGAACGGTCCAGCTTGAGGTCGCCGAAACCATCGAACCCATCCGTGTGCTGGCCCTGGGTTCGGGCGTAGCGGAACTCGCCGAAGAGTTCGATGCGGCCGCCAGTCGGCAGACGCACGACGGCGACATCGGCGCCGGCGCCGGCGAAGAAACCGGGCAGGAACGACTTCTCCTCGAACACGTCGTAGTAGATGTCGGCGGTGTCGAAGTCCACGAAGTCGCCGACTTCCGTGTACCGGTAATAGGCGCCGGTAACGCCGCCGATCAGGTAGGGACGGACCCGCGCCGCATCGCCGAGCAGCCGCAGCCGCACGCCGAGGCTCAATTCGGTCATGGCCAGCCGCGCCGAGTGCTCGATCTCTCCCCCGTCTTCGTACACGAGGTCGAGGTATGACCCGAACGTCTCGGAATCTCCGTTGTCGAAACCGATCGAGATGTCCACCCGGGGCAGGACGGCGAAGTCGAACTCGAAGCCGAAGCCGCCGGTCGTGAAGTCGTCGTCGGTGATCCCGAAGTCGAACTCGTTGGCGGCAAAGAGCTCGCTCGTCACGTTCAGCACCCGGAATCCGCCGTAGGTCGAGAAGGCGAAGCGCGTGTCGCGCGCGCTGCGCTGCGAGGCGTCCGGATAGGGCCCCCGGCGCGGGGGTTGCCCGGACTCCGCCGCCGCCGTGGCGGCGGCGAACGAAACCGCTGCCAGCAGGGTCATCAGGATGTGCCGCGTGCGGGTCATGGCGAGCTCCTTTGCCGATGGTTGGTTGCGTTGGATCACAATTTTCGCAATGCCTGTGCCATAGCCGGCGGGGCTCGCTCGCGGTCGGCGCGGGGGTCCGCCTGCCGGTCCGCGGCGGAACCCGATCGGCCTGCCCGCGTTATATTCGTTTTCCGCCAGCGGGACCTGATCAAGGAGGCCACCGTTCATGTTTCGATTCCTGCCCGCCGCTCTTGCCCTCGCGGGGTTGGTTGCGGCCTCCGGATGTCTGACCGAGAGCGCCGAGTTCCGGGGCTTCGCGGCCGCCGTGACGGACGCGCAGGGCCAGGAGGTTTCGGACCAGGAACGCGCCCGCCGGCCCGGCCATGAGCGGCTCGCGGACATCCCGGCGCCGGCGGACACTCCGGACCGCGCCCGGACCGAGGCGGCCTGGACCCTCTCCGACGCGTTCGCCGAGGTGGCGCGCGTCGCGACTCCGGGAGTCGTGAGTCTGCTCGTCGAGCGCGAGAGCAGCGGCGGGACGGACGATCCGAGACTCGAACAGTTCTTTGGATTCCCCCCGGCGCCGTCGCCTCCGGGGGCGCAGTTCGGCCGGGGATCCGGCGCCATCGTGGACCCGAGCGGGCTCGTGGTCACCAACAACCACGTTGTGGACGGGGCGACCCGCATCGAGGTGGAGTTTTCCGACGGCCGAACCCTCGAGGCGATGATCGTCGGGCAGGATCCGCCGACGGATCTGGCCGTGATCCGTCTCGAAACCGAGGGGGAGGTATTCCCCCACCTGGCCCTGGGAGATTCGGACGAGGTCCGCGTCGGGGACTGGGTCCTCGCCATCGGGAATCCGCTCGGGAACAGCCATTCGGTCACGGCCGGGATCGTGAGCGCCAAGGGCAGGGTGCTCCAGGGCGACTACCAGGACTTCATCCAGACCGACGCCGCCATCAACCGGGGAAACTCCGGGGGGCCGCTCGTCGGTCTCGACGGCAGCCTGGTGGGGGTCAACACGATGATCCAGGTGGCCGGAACCCCGGGGAACATCGGACTCGGCTTCGCGATTCCGTCCAATCTGGTGCGCCGGGTGTACGACGATCTCGCCTCCGAGGGACAGGTGACCCGCGGCTGGCTCGGGGTTGCGGTGGTGCGGCTCGATGACCGGAGGGCGCGGGCCTTCGGCCTCGAAGAGGGCGCCCGCGGCGCTCAGATCGACGATTTTTCGGGCCCCGACTCGCCCGCCGCGGCGGCCGGCCTGGAGCGCGGGGACATCATCGTCCGGTTCAACGGCCGGCCGATCGAGGACAGCATGGATCTGCAGTTCGCGGTTGCCGACGCCCGTCCGGACGAACCTTCGACCGTGGATGTCCTGCGAGACGGAGTGGAGATGTCGGTGGACGTAGTGCTGGGCCAGCGTGATTTCCGGCAAGCTGCGCCGCTCGCCGAAGCCGTCCCCCCGGAGCCCGCGAGACCGGTGGAATCTCCCGGACGGCTCGGGATCGTGGGCGAAACGCTTGGGGGAGCACTGGCCCAACAACACCAGGCGGACTTCGAGGGAGTGTTCGTCCGGCAGGTGGTCCCCGGCGGGATTGCCCACCAGGCAGGCATTGAACCCGGTCATGTGATCACCCGGATCGGCGGCCGGCCGGTGCGGACGGCGGGCGACCTCCGCGACGCGCTTTCCGGGATCGAAGCCGGGGAACCCTTCGCGATCCAGATTGCCCGCCAGGTTACTCCCGGAGAGTGGCGCCGCAATTTCGTGATCGTGGAAGTCCCCGAATAAGACTTCCGGGGGACGAATTTCCTACCGATTTGTAACATTCCGGACGGACCGGGGCCGCTACCCTCCGCGGGCAGTGGCCGCCGCACCCTGCTCCGCGCTCAGTCGTCCATGACGAAGCGAAACGCCGGTGCGGCGCCTTCCGTTGGCCCGTTGGATTCGCTGTCCCGTCCCGTACCGGGCATGCGCCGAGGGGCGGCATGATCGAGCCTGGAAGCGAAGCCGGTGGGAGCCGGTTTGCCCAGTTGCCGCGCTTCGCGGGACTGATCCTGCTCTTCGTCCTTTTCCTGGGGGCGATCGACGGCCTGGGGGAGGGATTCAAGGGTCTCGGTTCCGGGCTCCTCGACGGCTTCTTCCAGGCGTCGGCGAACCCCTTCGTGGGACTCATCATCGGGATTCTGGCCACCACGCTGGTCCAGAGTTCCTCGGTCACCAGTTCGCTGATCGTGGGGCTGGTCGCCGCCCCCGAGTCGCCGCTGCCCTTCGAGCACGCGATTCCCATGGTGATGGGCGCAAACATCGGGACCACCGTGACCAACTCGATCGCCGCTCTCGGACACCTGCGGGACGGGAAGGAACTCCGGCGGGCCTTCGAAGTGGCGACCTGCCACGACATGTTCAACCTGATCGCGGTGGCCATCCTGCTGCCGCTCGAAATCGCCACCGGGTTCCTGGCGCGCCTCTCCGGCGTGATTGCCGGCCAGTTCGGCGGCCTGCTCGGGACCGGGATCGACTACGAGAGTCCCCTCAAGGGCATCATCGAGCTGGTTCCGATACCGATCCAGTGGTTCGCCGGCCTCGTGACCGGCTCCGACGAGGCCGGCGCCGCAGTGCTGGCCGTCATCTCGGTCGTGCTGCTCGTGGTCGCCCTCGGCTTGCTCGTCCGCACCCTGAAGAGCATTTCGGCGGGCCGGGGCGAGGCGGCCCTTCACCAGGTGCTCGGGCGCCACGCGCTCCTCGCAATGGGAACCGGGGCCGTGGTCACCGTTCTCGTCCAATCCAGCTCGATCACCACTTCGATGCTGGTCCCGCTGGCCGGGGCCGGGCTCCTGCTCCTCGACGACGCGTTCCCGGTCACCCTGGGCGCCAACGTGGGGACGACGGTCACCGCCTTCCTCGCCGCGCTCGCGGTTTCCGGCCCCAACGCCCACTGGGGGTTCCAGTTGGCGGTCGTCCACCTCCTCTTCAATCTGGTCGGGATCTCGCTGGTCTATCCGGTTTCCCGCATCCGGCAGATCCCGCTGGCGGCGGCGCGCCGGCTCGCGGACATCGCCGTGAGGAACCGGAGTCTGGCCGTCGCCTACGTGATCGTGGTGTTCTACGGAATCCCGGCGCTGCTCCTGGTGGTCAGCCGGGCGCTCGGCTACTGAGCCGGCGGTCGCCCGGCCGGGGACGGCGGGCGGCCCGGGCAGGTTTCCGAAGAGCCCCGGGTCCGGGCCGGCGCCGGTCACCCGAATCACCTCGGTGACACTGGTTTCCCCTTCGAGGAGCAGCCGTACGGCGGCCTGGCGGAGGCTCCGGACTCCCCGGCGGCGCGCGGAGCGCGCGAGATCCTCCGCGGTGCCGCCGCCCAGGATTTCAGCGGCGGCCCGGGAATCCACGGGCAGGATCTCGAAAACGGCCCGGCGCCCCTGGTAGCCGGTGTCGCGGCAGCGCGCGCAGCCCACGCCCGCGCGGACCGGCCGGCCGGCAATCTCGAAGGCGGACAGGGTCTCCGCCTCCGTTGCGGAGACCGCGGCCTCGCGGACGCAGCCGCGGCAGATGGTGCGGACCAGCCGCTGGGCGACGACACCCACCAGCGTCGTGCCGATCAGAAAGCGCGGCACGCCGAGATCGGCGAGACGGGTGATCGCTCCGGGGGCGTCGTTCGTGTGGAGGGTCGAGAGGACGAGGTGTCCGGTCAGGGCCGCCTGCACCGCCATCTCCGCGGTTTCGGCATCCCGGATCTCTCCCACCATGAGGATGTCCGGATCCTGGCGGAGCACGCTGCGAATGGCGGCCGCGAACGAGAAACGGATGCGGGGATTCACCTGCACCTGGCTGAGCGGCGGGAAGACAAGTTCCACCGGATCCTCAATCGTCACGACGTTCACTTCGGGCGTCGCGACGTGCCGGAGCACCGAGTAGAGCGTCGTGGTCTTGCCGCTGCCGGTGGGACCCGTGACCAGGAGCAGCCCTTCCCGGCGGCTCAGCATGCGGCGGAGCCGCCGTTCCTCGTCTTCGGCCAGCCGGAGCTGTTCGAGCGACGAGACCAGGGCCGCCGGATCGAACACCCGCAGCACCGCCTTTTCGCCAAACACGGTCGGCAGGGTCGAGACCCGCAGCTCGATCTCCTTCTCCGATTCGATGCGCTTGATGCGGCCGTCCTGGGGACGGCGTTTCTCGGCGATGTCGAGCCCGCTGAGCATCTTGAGGCGGCTGACGACGGCCTGGTACACGATGCGGGGAAAGCTGTGCATGGTCCGCAGGACGCCGTCCACCCGGAAGCGCACGACGGCGTGGTCGCGCTTGGGTTCGAGGTGGATGTCCGAGGCGCGGTGCTCGAAAGCCTGGTGGAGGATGCTGTCGAGAGCGGCGACCACCGGGCGGGTGGTGGGCTCCAGATCGCCGGCGGCTTCGGACCCCGAAAGAAACTCCTGGTCCGCCGCGGGTGGGTCCGCGTGCTCGCCGTGGTCGTGGGTCAACTCGGTTTCCGCGGCGCGCAGCGACGTCCGCAGGTTGTAGAGGCTGCCGTTGATCCCTTCGATGTCGGAGCGGGTCGCGACCACGACCTTCACCCGCACCCCCAGGTACCGTTCGAGGTCCGCGATGGCCCCGCGGTCGAAGGGGTTGGCGACCGCCACCGTCAGGGTGTCCGCGTCCCTCGCGAGGGCGCAGATGGTGTGTCGGCGGGCGAACGGCGCCGGGAGGGCGCCGGTGACGACCTCCGGGTTGAGTTCCAGGGGGTTGATCGCCCGGAAGGCGAGTCCCGCGTCCTGCGCCACCGCCTGGGCGAGGTCCTCTTCCGAAAGGAGGCCTTCGGCCACCAGGGCCGTCTCGTGTCGCGACGGCGGCAGCCGCTCGAGCGCCGCGGCGTGGCTGGCCATCGCGGCGGGGATGCGGCCCTGGCGCCGGAGAAGGTCCAGCAGGCCGGGAATCGGATTCGGGACGGCGCGGGGTCCGGGCTGCGCCGATGCCGGCGCCACGGGGTGTTCGTCTTGAAGCAATGTTGAAACCTCTCCAAGTCTCTAGACGCAGATCGGCCCCGTTTTTTCCCGTTTCAGGGCACAATGTGGAAAAGTCGAAGCAAAGCGGCACGTTTGGGCGCGACGCACCGCCGACCGGTCGCCACCCGCCGTTAGCAGCCGGTAGCGAAACTCGCGTGGCATTTGACGCCCGCTGAATCCTCCCTGAACCGTTCGCCTTCGGCTCGCTCATCGTTGCGTTTCGGTCGGAATACACCCGGTATTCCTCCCTCACACGCCTTGTCAGCCGGGCGCCTCGCCGTTCTCGGTGCTCACGCCACTTTCTCCACGGGCTGCTAGGTATTCCTCCCTCACGAGCCTTGTCAGCGAGGCCCAGCGTGCGTCTCGGTGCTCACGCCAGTTCCGCCACCGGCTGCTAAACTCGCGCGATCTCGGACAGGCGCGTAGCTCAGGGGGAGAGCGCTACCTTGACGCGGTAGAAGTCGGCGGTTCAAATCCGCCCGCGCCTACCATTCCTGCTTTCCCGGAACGCGGTGGCCTCGACAGGCCGGTTTCCGCCCCTCACGGCGGTGCCGGGCGGTGTCCGCCGGGTCGTTGCGCCGCGTCGCCAGCAGGAGCAAAAGAGACCGGGACAAAAAGACAGCGTGCCTTCTTCCATCCGACTCCGCCTCCCCGACGGGGGCGAGGTGCAGCTTCCGGCGGGAGCGCCGCTTGCCGGGGTGGCCCCGGCCGCGGCGATCGCCGCCACCGTGGACGGCCGGGAGGTGGACCTCACCCACTGTCCCGACGGCGATGCGGACGTGCGGTTCCTGACCCCGAAGGACTCCGACGGGCTCCACGTGTTCCGCCACAGTTCGGCGCACCTGCTGGCCGCCGCGGTGAAGGACCTGTTCCCCGACGCCCGCTACGGGATCGGCCCCCCCATCGAGGACGGCTTCTTCTATGACTTCCAGGTCGAGGAACCCTTCTCCCGCGAGGATCTCGACCGCATCGAGGCGCGGATGCGCGAACTCGTGAAGGAGCGGGTGCCCTTCGAGCGCGAAATCCTCGACAAGGACGACGCCCTGCGGATCTTCGAGGAGCAGGGCGAACTCCTGAAGGTGGAACTGGTCCGCGAGAAAGGGGGCGAGCGCGTCTCCTGTTACCGGGTGGGGAGTTTCTTCGACTTCTGCGAGGGCCCCCACGTGCCGCACACCGGGGTGATCCGGGCGCTCAAGGTGCTGTCGAGTTCGAACGCCTACTGGAAGGGAGACGCGCGCGGCATCCCCATGCAGCGGATCTACGCCACGAGCTTCACCGACCGGAAGGAGATGGCGGCCCACCTCTCCCGTCTCGAGGAGGCGAAGCGGCGCGACCACCGGCGGATCGGGCGCGATCAGCGGCTCTTCCTGATTCTCCCCGAGGCCCCGGGTCAGGTGTTCTGGCTTCCCGCCGGGATGGGGGTGGTGAACCGGCTGCTCGATTCCATGCGGGAGAAGCTGGACCGCCGGTCCTACCAGGAAATCCGGACCCCACTGATCCTGAACGAGTCCGTCTGGGCCCGGAGCGGCCATCTCGACCACTACCGGGACAACATGTTCTTCATCGAGTCCGACGAGAATCGTTTCGGCGTCAAGCCCATGAACTGCCCGGGGGCGGCGCTGGTCTACCGGTCGGACATCCGCTCCTACCGTGACCTGCCCCTCCGGCTCTCGGAATTCGGCCATTGCCACCGGTTCGAGCCCTCGGGAGTGCTCTCCGGCCTGACCCGGGTGCGGGCCTTCACCCAGGACGACGCGCACGTCTACTGCCGGCTCGATCAGGTCAAGGCAGAGGTCCGCGATCTCGTGGACCTGGTGAAGGAGGTCTACGGCGAGTTCGGATTCGAGGACATCCAGATCGAACTCTCGACCCGCCCCGACAAGTCGGTGGGAAGCCCCGAGACCTGGGAACGGGCGGAGGCGGCGCTCGCGGAAGCCCTCGCCGAGTCCGGAGACAACTGGTCGGTGAACCCGGGAGACGGCGCGTTCTACGGCCCGAAGATTGATTTCCACGTCCGGGACGCGCTCCGCCGCAGTCATCAGTGCGCGACCATCCAGCTCGACTTCTCCCAGGCGCCCGCGTTCGATCTGCACTACGCGACGGAGGATGGCGGGCGGGAGCGGCCGGTGGTGATCCACCGGGCCATTCTGGGTTCCGTGGAACGGTTCTTCGCGGTGCTGCTGGAGCACACCGGGGGAGCCCTTCCCGTGTGGATTGCGCCCGTCCAGGCGGTGCTGATCCCCATCGCCGACCGGCACCAGGCCGTCGCCGCCGAGGCGGCCGGGTATCTCCGGCGGCAGGGTTTCCGGGTGGAACTCGATGACCGCCGCGAAAAGATGGGCTACAAGATCCGCGAGGCCGAAGTCCGAAGGATTCCGTTCATGGCCGTCCTCGGCGACCGCGAAGTCGAGGACGGCACGCTCGCGGTCCGCCAGCGGGGGAAACGGGACCAGGAAATCCTGACTCCGGCCGATTTCGCCGAGCGGCTCGAAGCGCTCGTCACGGCGCGGTCCCTGGCGCCGTGAGGAGCGGCGCGGGCGGTTCTCCGGCGGCCACCGCTGGCGTATCGGGCCCGAAGTGGCGATAATCCGCCGACCCGCCTGCGGTGCGGAGGTGATCCATCGATAGTTCTCTCAGGGTAAACGACCGAATACGAGCTCCCATCGTCCTGGTCATCGGCGAGGATGGCGAAAAACTAGGCGACTACGCCCTGATGGATGCCCGGCGGCTGGCCGCCGACCGGGGACTCGATCTCGTCGAGATCGTGCCGAACCGGATCCCCCCGGTCTGCAAGATCATGAACTACGGCCGGTTCGTGTATCAGCAGAGCAAGAAATCGCAGGATTCCAAGCGACACCAGAAACAGAACCAGGTCAAGGAGGTCAAGTTCCGCATCATCATCGGAGAGCACGACCGCGCCACGAAGATGAAGCAGATCGAGCGTTTCCTCCATGAAGGTCACAAGGTCAAGGCCACGATCTGGTTCAAGCGGGCGCGCGAGCGGAGCCGCCGGGAACTCGGCGACCGCATCCTCGACGAGGTCACCGAGCAGCTCGCCGAGATCGCGGCCGTGGAGTCCCGGTCGAGCATCGTCGGCAACCAGATGAGCATGATCCTCGCTCCCAGCCGCCGCCTGCTCGAAGCGCTCCGGACCGAACGCGCCGGAAAGGCGGGGTCGGAAGACAACGCGCACGCGCCCCGAATCCGCCGCGCCCAGCGCGACGCAACCGGCTGAACCACACCACGCTTTCAGGAAGCCCATCATGAAACTCAAGATGAAGACCCACCGCGGGGCCACCAAGCGGTTCCGCAAGACCGCCAGCGGCCGGGTCCGCCGCCGCTGCGCCTACCACAGCCACATTCTCACCAAGAAGTCCGCGAAGCGCCGCCGCCGCCTGCGCAGCGGGGCCTGGGTGTTCGAGGGCGAAGCGAAGATGATCGCCCGGATCATCGGTTGACGGACGGAAATCGTTCCGTCCCCGCAACCGGAGAGTTGGAGAAGACACGATGTCCCGAGTGAAACGCGGGACCCACCGGCGGGATCGGCGCCGGCGGGTTCTCAAACAGACCCGAGGCTACCGCGGGATGCGCGGCAAGCTCTATCGGCACGCAATGCAGGCGCTCGATCGCGCCCTTTCGTACGCCTACCGCGATCGCCGCACCCGGAAGCGTGATTTTCGCCGCCTGTGGATCACCCGCATCAGCGCCGCCTCCCGGGAGCGGGGTCTCCCCTACGCCCAGTTCGCGCACGGGCTGTCGCTCGCGGGGGTGGGGGTGAACCGGAAACAACTGGCGGAGCTCGCGGTGCACGATCCGGGGGCGTTCGACTGTCTGGTGGACCGGGCGCGGGAGGCGCTCTCGGCCGGGGCCGGTCCCGAATAGGGACGTCCCGAGCTTTCGTGTCCGATCCCGCCGCCGTCGTCCGGGGCCTGCTCGCCGACATCGAGCGGGCCGAGACGACGTTCGAGACGGTCAGCGGCCGGATCGCCGCGGCGACGGACGCCAGCCTGCGCGAGGCCCAGCGGGAGCGGGACGCCCTCAGGGAAGGGGAGCAGGAGGCCAGGAGCCGGGCGGAGCGGGCCGAGCGGGCCGCCGCGATCCTTCGCGACGAACGGGAAGTCATCCGGAAGGCGCTCCGCGCCGTTACCGGGGGAGATGATTCCGGCGCGGAGCGG
This sequence comes from Vicinamibacteria bacterium, assembly GCA_963555995.3. Lineage (GTDB taxonomy): Bacteria > Acidobacteriota > Vicinamibacteria > Marinacidobacterales > Marinacidobacteraceae > Marinacidobacterium. The sequence goes on from OY821641.1 coordinate 1,533,058, forward strand.
CGATGAGCGAGACCGTTGAAGTCGAAGTCGCCGGACGCTCGTACCGGTTGCGCTCCGACGAGGGGGGAGCCGATCTCACGGCGGTCGCCCGGCTCGTGAATGAACGCATCGGGAAGATCCTTGAGGCGGCGCCGCAACTCGAAAAAGAAGAGGTCGCGATCCTCGCGGCGCTGAACATGGGGGACGAACTGCTGCGGCAGCGGGCGGCCGACGAGGCCGGACCGGCGGAGATCGAGGAGGCGGTGGCCGCCGTGCGGGGCCGGCTCGCCGAGCTCGTCCGGCGGATGGAAGCGATGACCTCTTCGCCGGACTGACGCCGTTCGGTGGCGCGTGCCGGTTCGCGGGCCGTGGACAAGGCAAGACGCTTCACCGCAGTCGGAGAGGCGAGAAGCTGCGGAGATCGGTCAGAGGGCGCGGACCCGTTTGCGGAGCCGTCCACCGGCGAGGACCGCTTGCTCCGGCGCATCCTGGATGTCCTTCCGGCGCCTCCGGCGGGAGGCGGAGCGGAGGTCCCGCGCCTGATCCTGGGGCCGGGAGACGACGCGGCGGCGTTTGCCTGGCCCGGCGGCGGCACGCTCCTGCTGACGACGGACGCGGCCGAGGAGGGTGTCCACTTCGACCGCGGTCTTCATCCGCCGCGCGCCATCGGACGCCGGGCCGTCGCCGCCGCGGTGAGCGACATCGCGGCGATGGGCGGCCGGCCGGCCGGCACGCTCCTCTCACTCGTGACGCCGCCGTCCCGGGAGGCGGTCGCCGCCCGGATCGCCGAGGCGGCTGCCGAGCGGGCAACGGAGTTGGGAGCGCCGCTCGTGGGGGGCAACATCACCGCCGGGGAGCGGATCGGGCTCCACGTCACGGTCGCCGGCGCCGCGGCTCCGGGCGCCCCGCTCCTCCAGCGCCGGGGCGCGAAGCTGGGGGACGGCCTCTTCGTGACCGGAAACCTGGGCGGAGCGGCACTCGGTCTGGCCCTGTTGCGGCGGCGGACGGAGGGGGAGACCGCCCCCTTTGCCCCGGAAGAAGCAGCGCTGGTGGCCCGGCAACTGGATCCGGCCCCACGCCTCGCGGCGGGCGCGGCCCTCGCGGGGGCGGCGCACATGGGGATGGACATCTCGGACGGGTTGGCCCTCGATCTCCATCGTCTGACCGCCGCCAGCGGCGTCGGGGCGCGCGTCGAGGAGACCCGGGTGCCGCTTGCCGGAGAGGGCGCCCGGGGTCTCGAGGCGGCGCTCTTCGGGGGCGAGGACTACGAACTGCTGATCGCGGGGCCGCCGCAGGAGGTGTTTGCGGCGGCGGGCAGCGCGGGAATCGGGGTCACCCGGATAGGGTGGGTTACCGCGGCGGGCGAGGGGGTCCGGCTCGAGCGCGCTGACGGAGTCGCCGAGCCGCTGCCGCGCCGCGGGTGGGACTCGTGGGCCGGGGGGCGGCGGCCTCCGGAATAGCTAGCCGGTCAGGGCGGCGGCTGCCGAGAGGAGCGCGGCCTCCTCCCAGGGAGGCGCCATCAGCTCGACGCCGAAGGGCAGGCCGTCCCGCTCGCCGGCGGGGATCGCGAGTGCGGGAAGCCCGGCCAGGGAAGCGAGGATCGTGAACCGGTCGCCGTCGTAGTCTGCGCCCGCCTCGACCGGATCGGACAGCCGCCGGGGCGCCGTCCGCGCGATGGGGACCAGCAGGAACTCCCCTCGCTCGAAGTGGCCGAGCAACCGCTCCCGGATCGCTGTCCGCGCCGCGGTGGCCGCCGCGTAGATGGCGTCCCGGTAGCCCTGCGAGAGAACCGTGGTCCCCAGCAGGACCCGCAGGCGGACCTCGTCCCCGAATCCGGAGGTCCGGCTCGCGCGGATCGTCGCGGCGAGGGTTCCGTCACCCTCCACACGGCTGCCGTAGCGCATGCCGTCGAAGCGGGCGAGGTTCGAACTGGCCTCCGCGCAGGCCAGGACGTAGTAGGCGGAGATGGTCGTGACCGCTTCCGGCAGTTGGAAGCGGTGGATCGTCGCTCCGCCCGCTTCGAGCCGGCGGAGCACCCGGTGGAACGCCCTCCGGGACTGGGGGTCCAGGATGGCGAGGTCCTCGTCGCTGCAGGCGGCGACGGTACGGGGGAAAGCGGGACGGGCGGCGGCCGTGGTGAAATCCGGGACCTCCCGAGCGACGCTCGTCGCATCGCGGGGGTCGGCGCCGGAGATGGTCGAAAGGACCCGTCCGAGATCGGTGACCTCGGCTGCGAGGCAGCCGACCTGATCGAAGGAGGATGCGTACGCCGTGATCCCGAACCGGGAGACACGCCCATAGGTGGGGCGGAGTCCGAAGATGCCGGTGTGCGCCGCCGGCAGCCGGACGGAGCCCCCGGTATCGGTTCCGAGAGCTACCGGGACCGCGCCGGAGGCGACGGCCGCCGCCGGACCTCCCGACGACCCGCCAACGATGCGCTCCAGGTCCACCGGGTTCCGGGTCGGGCCGCGATACCCGCTCGTGGTGGAGGAGCCCATGCCGAACTCGTCGAGGTTCGTGGTGCCGACAATCACCGCGCCGGCGCCCCGGAGGCGTTCCACCACGGTGGCGTCGTAAGGCGCCCGGTAGTTGCGGAGGACGGCGGACCCGGAGGTTGACGGCAGCCCGCGGACCGCGATGTTGTCCTTCACCGCGACCGGGAGCCCGAAGAGGGGTCCCCGGGCGGCCGGCCGTTGCCGTTCGAGCCGCCGGGCGGTCGCGGTGGCCCCGTCCCGGTCGAGATGCAGGAACGCGTGGATGCCGCAGTCGACCTCTTCGGCGTTGTCGAGCGCGGCCGCGGTCGCCCCCACGACGTCGAGATCCCCGGGCGGGAGCGGGATGTCGGACGGTTCGCCCCCGGCGGCGGTCACGACCCGCCTCCGAGCACCCGCGGAACCTGGACGAAACGCTCGCCGCGCTCGGGAGCGAGTTCGAACGCCTTGCCGTCCGGAAAACCGTCCTGCGGTTCGTCGGGACGGAGCGGACAGGCGACCCCGTCGCCGGAGGACCCTCCGGGCTGCGCTTCGGGTTCGCTTCTGGCGGTCTCCACGACCCGCGACGTGTAGGTCCCGAGCACCTTGCGGGCGGCCAGCAGGTTCCGGGTTCGCGTTTCTCCCTCGGGAGGCGCGACCGACGCCAGGGCGGCGATGCGAAAGAACTCGTCGCTCTTGATGCCGTCTGCCACCCGGTGCCCTAATGATCCAGTGCGGCCGCGAGTATAGTCGGGGCGGTGCGGCGTCCCGGCGGTATCTCGACCGCCCTGAATCCCGGGACGGCCGTGCTCCTGACCGCGATCTGCGCGTGCGGGGGAGAGCCCCGAGTGGCCCCGGAAGCGGACTCCGCAGCCGAGTCCTTCGTGTTCCCGGCCGAGTTCGAACGGCACCGCGCTCTCTGGATGGCGTGGCCGACCTACGAGAACAAGCGCGGGCTGCCGACCGAGCCGCTCCTCATCGAGATCATTCGCGCCACCGAGGGCAGGGTGGCCATCGAACTGCTGGCCCAGGACGACGGCGAAGCGGCTGCCATCCGCGAGCGCTTTCGGACGGAGCAAGTGCCGGACGGGCACGTAACCATCCACGCCGTGCCCCACGGCGACGTCTGGATGCGGGACATGGGGCCGATCTTCCTGCGCGGCGATCGGGGCGGTCTCCGGGTGGCCGATTTCGGATTCAACATGTGGGGTTACGAGTCCCCGGACAGCCCGGGTTCGCGCCTCGAAGAGGCGGTGGACCGGCGCGTCGCCGATCTCCTCGGTCTGGAGGTGGAGAAGTCCACGCTCATCAGCGAGGGCGGATCCCGCGAGTTCAACGGCAGGGGGGTGATGCTCGCCGTGGAGGCGGTGGAGCTCCAGCGGAACCCGGGATGGACGCTCGAAGCCATGGAGGAGGAGTTCCGGCGCACTCTGGGAGTTTCCAAGGTCATCTGGCTCGCCGAGGGCATGGCCGAGGATGAACTCACGTTCCGCGGGCGGCTCCCTGGGGACGTCTACACGGTCATCACCACCGGCGGCCACGTGGACGAGTTCGCCCGCTTCGCGGACCCGGAGACCATCCTGCTCGCGGAGATCACGGAGGAGGAACGCCGGACCGACCCCATCGCCGCCATCAGCCACGCACGGCTCGAGGAGAGCTTCCGGAGGCTGAGCGCCGCGACGGACCAGGACGGAAACCCGTTCCGCATCGTGCGCGTGCCCGCGCCGGATTCGCTCTTCGACACGATGCGGGCCGGCGACGGGGTGTTCGACTACATCCAGCCCCTCGAATACGAGGACGGGACCTCGATCGCGCCGGACGACGAGATCAAGGTGGTCGCGGCGGCGAGCTATCTGAACTTCCAGGTGACGAACGGCCTCGTGCTGGCCCAGAAGTACTGGAAGCCCGGCATGCCGGAGAGCCTGCGGGAAAAGGACGAACGCGCGCTCGCCATCCTGCGCGAGGCATTTCCGGGCCGCGAAGTGCTGCCCCTAGATGCGATGGCGGTGAACTTGGGAGGGGGTGGAATCCACTGCATCCTTCAACAGGAACCGGAACGCGTCGGAGCGCCCGCCTCCGGCCGGCATCCGTAAGGATGCGAACACGCGGCGTGAGCAGCGGCAGGGAACACCCCCCGAGAGTCCTCGGCGCGTGACTGGCGCGGAGGGTTGGGGCGCGCTCAGCCTGGTTCCCAGCCTCGCGGTTCTGGGGCTCGCGGTCTGGACCCGCCGGCCCCTCGAAGCCCTGATCTTCGGATCGCTGCTCGGCCACCTCATGCTCTCGCGGGGGGGCTTTCTGGGGGCGTTCCTCGAGAACGCGCAGTCCGTGATGGCCGAAACGGCGAGCGTCTGGGTGGTCCTGGTGGTGATGCTCTTTGGCGCCCTGATCGGCATCCTGGCCCGCGCCGGAGGGTCGAAAGCGTTCGGCGAGGCGCTCTCCCGGCGGCTTCGGACCCGCCGGGGGGTCCTGCTGGGCGCCTTCGGACTCGGCGTCGTGACTTTCGTTGACGACTACCTGAACGCGCTGGCGGTCGGGGCGGCGTTCCGGGGCGCGGCGGACCGGATCGGGATCTCGCGGGCTCGCCTCGCCTACGTGGTGGACAGCACGGCGGCGCCGATCTGCGTGCTGATTCCGGCCTCGACCTGGACGGTCTTCATCGCCGGGCTCTTCGAGGCGAACGGACTCGCCGAAGCAGGTGGGGGCATCGGTCTCTACGTCTCCCTGATCCCGTATCTCCTCTATCCGTGGTTTGCGATTCTGCTGGTGTTCGCGGTGATCCTGGGGGCGGTCCGCGATCTCGGGCCGATGGCGGACGCCGAGCGCCAACTCCGTTCGGGAATGGCTCCGGTGACCGCGGCCCTCGACGAAAGCCTGGAACCGGCCACGACCCAGGCCCCGGCGCGTCCCGGCCTGCGGACCCCCGCCTTCCTCGTCCCGATCCTGGTTCTGCCGGCGGCCACCCTGGCGCTCGGCGGGGATGCACTCTTCGGCGTGGTGGCGGCTTTGGGAGTTGCTCTGGCGCTGACGGCGCTCGTGCGGCCGGCCGGCGGTTTGGGACCCGTCGCCGACGGAGCGTTCCTGGGGATGGAGAAGATGGTCTATCCCCTGGGGATCGTGCTCGTCTCCTTCATCCTGCGGGACGTGAACGCCGCGCTCGGGCTGACCGAGTTCGTGATCGGCAGCGTGCAACCGATTGCGAGCGCGTGGATGCTGCCGGCGCTCGTGTTCGTCACCCTCTCGGGAGTGGCGTTCGCCACCGGATCGTTCTGGGGGGCCTACACGGTCAGCCTGCCGGTCGTCATCGGGCTCGCTGCCGAGCTGGGAGCTCCGCTGCCGCTGACGCTCGGAGCGCTCGTTTCGGCCGGCGCCTTCGGCTCCCACGCCTGCTTCTACGGTGACGCCACCGTCCTCGCCGCGCGCAGCGCCGGGTGTTCCATCATGGAACACGTCAGGACGCAGTTGCCGTACGCCCTGGTGGGCGCTGGGGCCGCACTCGCCGGATTCGTGCTTCTCGGCCTGATGGCCGGTTAGCGTGATCGTTCCCCGGCCCGTTCCGTCGCCTTGCCAAAGGGCCCGCGCACGGCAGAATTAGCCGATGCCCGCGGACTCGCAGCCAACCGGCCGCCCCCGGCTCGCCCTGATCCAGCGGGCGGTCGAGCCCGAGCGCGCCGCCGCCCACCGGGACGCTCTGGAGTCCGTGCGCGCCGCGGCGGCCGGCGGCGCGCAGATCGTGTGCCTGCCCGAGCTCTACGACCTCCCCTACTTTCCGCGCCGGGTCGCGGTGGAATGCTGGCGGCTGGCGGAGCGGCAGCCGTCCGACCGGGTGCGGGAACTCGGCCGGCTCGCCGCCGAACTCGGCATCGTGCTGGTCGTACCGGTCTTCGAGGAAGCGGCCCCCGGCGTGCTCTTCAACGCCGCGGTGCTCTACGACGCGGACGGCAGGCTGCTCGGCCGCTACCGCAAGAACCACATTCCCGATGGCCCCGGCTACCACGAGAAGTACTACTTCACGCCCGGTGACTCCGGGTATCCCGTCTGGGAGACCGCCTTCGGCCGCATCGGGGTCGGCGTCTGCTGGGACTCATGGTTTCCCGAGACCGCCCGCCTGCTCGCCCTCGGCGGCGCCGATCTGCTGCTCTTCCCGACGGCGATCGGCAGCGAGCCGGATCGTCCCGGCTATTCGTCGGAGGACGCCTGGAGGACCGTGATGCGCGGCCACGCCATCGCGAACGGCGTCTTCGTCGGGGCTCCGAACCGGGTGGGGGTGGAGGGGCCCATGACCTACTACGGCGGAAGCTTCGTGTGCGATCCCTTCGGCGAGGTGGTCGCCCGCGCCGGCGCCGATCCGGACATCGTGTTCGCCGATCTCGACTTCGGCAGGAATCGGGAACTCAGGGAACTGCTCCAGTTCTTCCGGGACCGGCGGACGGACACCTACGGCGGCCTGTTACGGGTCTCGCCGGACTCCGGGAAAGCGCCCTAACCCATCGTGGAAAGTCCTCGCGTCCGCGAGCAGGTCTTCCTGACCCTGGCGGCGGTCTTCATCGCGGCGCTCATCGCCTGCAACCTCATCTTCCGGAAGTTCTTCGTCTGGGAGATTCCCGTTCTCGGCCTGATCGGCCTGGAGCCGCGGATGGAGCTCTCGGTGGGGATCCTGGCGTATCCGGTCACCTTCATCTGCACCGATGTCCTGTCGGAGTTCTACGGCCGCCGGCGGGTGAGCCAACTGGTGACCGCCGGCTTCTTCGCCAGCGTCTTCGTGGTGGGCCTGGTGATGCTCTCCAACTGGGTGCCGGCCGCGGGCTGGAGCGCCGTGGACGACGCCATGTTCGACCTGGTCTTCGGGATTCAGGGGGTGGCGGTCACGGCTTCGATGTGCGCCTACCTGGGGGCGCAGTACCTCGACATCCGGCTCTTCCACTATTGGAAGCGCCGGACCGCGGGACGCCACCTGTGGCTTCGGAACAACGCCTCCACGTTCACCTCGCAACTCGTGGACACGATCCTCGTGACCACCATCCTCTCCTTGCTCGGGGCAAGCGAGATCACCCCGGAGCGGCTGCCGATCCTGATCGCCAACGGGGTGGTCTTCAAGTGGTTCGTCGCCGTCGTCGACACCCCGCTGGTGTACGGGGCGGTGTGGTTCCTGCGGAACCGGCTCGGGATCGAGGAAGCCCCGGCGGACGACACGGTGGCGCGAACGCGGATCTTCTGACGGCCGGCGGCGGCGGTCCGCCGCGCCCGGCGGTCAGTTTCCGAACGTGCTGCGGATGGCGGCCCGGACGTGGTCGTTCAGGGCGGGAAGACCGCCCGGATCGGGACCCCCTCCCTCGGCGCGGTCGGCGCGGCCGCCGGCGCGGCCCCCGATGGCCGCCGCCGCTTCCCGGAGGAGCCGGTCGGCCGGCAGTCGCTCGGCGACTTCGGGCGAGACCCCCAGGATGACCGCGGCGCGCCCGTCCCGGACGGCGGCCGAAACCGCGACCCAGGCACGGCCGTCCTGCCCGTCGCGGAACGCGTCCATGAGCCGGCGGTGCTCGTTCTTCGAAACCCCGTCGAAAGGGGGCGGCATCCAGACCAGGATGCCCGCGATGGTTTCGGTCTCGGCGGGCGCACCGGCTTCCGAGGCCGGCGCTCTGCCGCCGCCGAGCGCGAGGCGATCCTGGAGCCGTTCCACCTCGCGTTCCATGCGCCTGAGGTCGGACCGCATCTTCTCCACCTTCTCCGCCACGTCCTCGGCGCGGGTATTCGCCGCCCGTCCGATGTCCCCGAGGAGGCGGCGTCCGCGGACCACGTGTTCGACCGCCGGGCGGCCGGTGAGCGCCTCGACGCGGCGGACTCCGGCGGACACCGACTCCTCGGAGACGATCACGAACAGTCCGGCCTGGCCGGTCGCCCCGAGATGCGTGCCGCCGCAGAGCTCGATGCTGAACTCCGGTACCTCGATCACGCGGACCTCGGCGCCGTACTTGTCGCCGAAGAACGCGAGGGCGCCGCGGGAAAGGGCGGCGTCGAGGGACATCACGCTCGCCAGCACTTCCCGGTCGGCCCGGATCTGCTCGTTCACGCGGCCCTCGATGGTCTCGATCTCGGTCGGAGTGAGGGCCGCGAAGTGGGTGAAGTCGAACCGCAGCCGGTCCGGGGCAACCAGCGAGCCGGCCTGTTTCACGTGCGGCCCGAGGGTGTCCCGGAGCGCCGCGTGCAGGAGATGGGTCATGGTGTGGTGCTCCGCCGCGCCCCGGCGGCGAATCCCGTCCACGAAGGCCTCGACCGGTTCCCCGGCGCCGATGGAACCCTCCCGCATGCGGACCGAGTGCACCACCAGGCCGTCGCGGTTCCGGGCGTCCAGCACCTCGGCCACCCCGCCGGCCGCGCGGAGCAGCCCCCGGTCCCCGACCTGTCCGCCTCCCTCGGGGTAGAACGGCGTCCGGTCGAGAATCAGTTCTCCGGCCGCGCCTTCCGGCAGCGCCGGGACGGCGACCGGGGCCTCTCCTTCCCCCGTGGCGAGCGTCGCGAGCACGCGGCACCCGTCCGCTTCCGTGCCCTCGTAGCCGAGGAAACGGGTCGGCTCGGCGCCCGCAAGGCCGCGGTAGGCGGTGGAAGCAGCGGCCGGTCTGCCCTTCCACGACTGGCGCGCGCGTTCCCGCTGCTCCTGCATCCGGGTCTCGAACGCGGCGTGGTCCACCGACATGCCGTGTTCCCGCGCGACTTCGTCCACGAGATCGAGCGGGAGTCCGAAGGTGTCGTAGAGGCGGAAGGCATCATCGCCCGGCACCTCGGCGGCCTCCCGCACCGAATCCCGCGTGAGCACGCGATCGAGCTGGCTCATCGCCGTCGAGAGCGTCCCCGAGAAACGTTCCTCCTCGAACGCCGCGACGCGCAGGATCAGGTCCCGCGATAGGCCCAATTCCGGCCACGCGTCCTCCATTCCGGAGATGGCGAGCCCGGTGATCCCGGGCAGGACCGGCTCCGGCATCCTCGCCTTGCGCCCGAAACGCAGGGCGCGGCGGATGATCTTGCGGAGCACGTATCCCCGGCCCTCGTTCGCCGGGAGAACGCCGTCCGCGATCAGGAACGCGGTGGCGCGGGCGTGGTCCGCGATCACCCGCGCCGCCGTATGTACGGTCCCGGGATCCGCCTCGCCGGCGGCGCGATCGTGGACGGCGCGGATGAGCGGGGCGAAGAGGTCGGTCTCGTAGTTCGAGCCCACCCCGGAAAGCACCGCGGCGAGGCGCTCCAGTCCCATCCCGGTATCCACCGAAGGCGCGGGCAGCGGGTGCAGGACGCCCGCCTCGTTGCGGTCGAACTGCATGAACACGAGGTTCCAGATCTCGAGGTACCGGTCGTCCCCCCGGTAGTCGGGACCCTGGTCGTAGTGGATCTCGGAGCAGGGGCCGCACGGCCCGGTATCGCCCATGGACCAGAAGTTCTCGGCGGCCGGGAGTGAGGCGATCCGGTCCTCGGGCAGGTACGACCTCCAGATTTCGCGCGCCTCGTCGTCCCCGGGAGTGCTCTCGTCACCGGCGAAGACGGACGCCGAGAGCCGCCCCGGGGCGAGTCCCAGATCCCGGGTCAGGAACTCCCAGGCGAGGGCGACGGCCTCCTCCTTGAAGTAGTCGCCGAAGGAGAAGTTCCCGAGCATCTCGAAGAAGGTGTGATGCCGCGCGGTCAGGCCCACGTTCTCGAGGTCGTTGTGCTTGCCCCCGGCGCGGACGCATTTCTGGACGCTCACGGCGCGGGGTTTCGGCGGCGTCTCGCGCCCCAGGAAGTAGTTCTTGAACTGGTTCATCCCGGCGTTCGCGAACAGCAGGGTCGGGTCGTCCCGCGGGACGAGCGGCGAGCTCTTGACCACCAGGTGGTCGCGCGCGGCGAAGAAATCGAGGAAGGCCCGCCGCAGTTCGGCCCCGGTGGCCGGCAGGGACGTCATGCTTCGAGTTCCGGGGCGCGCTCTGGTTCAAGGGTCCGTTCGTCCGCGAGCACCGCGTGGCGCGCCGCCTCCCGGGAGTACCCCCGCGCGACCAGCCGCCGGAAGAGGCGGCCGGCCGCCTTTTGTCGCTCCGCGGGTGGTGACGCGCTGTCCCGCCGGCGCCCGCCCACGGCGGCCGAGGCCGGTTGCAGCCGCCGGAGGGCGATCACGGCGCGTTCCCCCTCCGCGCCGTCGGGGAACTCCAGCCGGACCGCCTCGAGCGCGAGGGCTTCGGGAATCCGGCGCCGCCGCAAGTGGGCCCGGACCTTGAGCGGGCCCTGGTGTTTCGTCCGCGCCTGGGTCCGGGCCACCGCCTCGGCCAGCGAGCGGTCATCGAGGTAGCGGCGTTCCCGCAGCCGGGCGATGGCCTCCTCGACCTCGGGTTCGCCGAAGTCGCGCGCCCGCAGCTTCATCCGGACCTCTCCCTCGCTGAGGTCCCGCCGCGCCAGCAGACCGATGGCGGCGCCCCACGCCGTGGCCGGGCGGGAGGAGGACGGGTTGACGGTCCGGGACATGGGCGGGAGAGTAACGCGGAGTTCTCAGCGCGCTACGCGCCGCAGTGCGCGCACCGCGTGGCCTCGGGGTGGCGCCGGCGGCCACAGTTCCAACAGGTGCGCGGAGGCCGCTCCGCTTCCCGGATCCGATCCATGACCGCCTTTCGCTCTTCAGGCGGGGGGCCGAACGAGGCCAGCTCGCGGAGGTCGCTGAGCATGCTCTCGGCGCCCGCGTAGCGGTTCGAGACCCGCGGGGCGAGCGCCTTCGCGACCACCGCGTCGAGATCCGCCGAGACCGAGGGGACGTGCCGCCGGGGATGTTCGTTGCCGCCCGCCTCGACGAGTGCCCGCTGCCGCTCGGGATCGGGATCCTGATAGGGAAGGCTGCCGGTGAGCATCTGGTAGAGCACCACCCCGACCCCGTACACGTCGGAGGCAAAGACCGCCTCGGCGTGGAACTGTTCGGGCGCCAGGTAGTAGGGATTACCGATCCGGCGGGCGCCGTGTTCCGCGATGTGGACCGTCCGGGCCATCCCGAAGTCCGTGATCTTGGCGACCTCCCCGGAGAGCAGGATGTTGTCGGCGCTGATGTCGCCGTGGAGCAGCTTGCGGTCGTGGGCGTGGGCGATTCCGGCCAGCACCTGGCGGGCGATCCGCGTGGAGAGGGTTGCCGAGAGCGGGGCTTCGTCGTCGAGCCGCCGCGCGAGGGAAGTCCCCTCCACCCACTCCATGACCAGGAACAGGGTGTCCTCGTGTTCGTTGCAGGCGATCAGACGCACGATGTTCGGGTGTTCGAGCGCGGCCAGCAGGCGCGATTCCCGCAGGATCGCTTCCCGTCCGGCGGGTGATTGGTCGTGGGGCACCTTGATGGCCCGGAGCTTTTCCAGGAACACGTCCCGGACCAGATAGACGGCCCCGAACGTCCCGCGGCCGATGCTCTTCTGGATCTCGTAGTTTCCGATCCGCTGTCCGAGCAGAAACATCGGTTTCGATGCTACCCCGCCGGCCGGAGCAGGAGGGCGGCCGCCACCACCGCGGCCGTTCCGGTGCGCAGCGTCCGTTCGCCGAGGTCGAGACGGCGGAATCCGTGGCGGTGGGCGTCCTCGAGTTCCCGGACGGAGAAACCGCCTTCGGGCCCGATGGCGAGGACGCGTCCGCCGGCCGCTTCCGGGGCGGGAGCGGCGCCGGGGGCGGCCCGCGCCGTGCGGGGCGAAGCGATCCAGCGATCGGGCGGCAGCGCCTCGCGGAGCCAGGCTTCGAACGGGGCCGGCGCGGCGACCGTGGGCAGGGTGGCCCGCCCCGACTGGCGCGTCCCGGACAGGGCCGCGGCGCGCCAGCGGGTGAGTCGGGCGGGGGTCGCGCGCCCCTCCGAGTGCTCGCTGGTCAGCGGAACGATCGTGTCGGCGCCGACCTCGGCGAGCTGGCGGACGATGGCGGTCAGGCCGTCCCCCTTGGGGACCGCCACGCCCACCGCGAGGCGAATCCCGGGTTCCCGCGCGGGGAGGGCCGCGCCCCGCTCCACCAGGCAGCGCGCCTCGCCGTCCACGCCCGCGAAGCGGGCCGCGAATGCGTTGCCGGCGCCATCGAAGACCTCGATCTCCGCACCCGGGACGAGGCGCAGCACCCGGAGCAGCCGGTGCGTTTCCGCCGCGTCAAGCCGCAGCTCGCGGCGATCGGCCGCCCGCGGGGCGAAGAAGCGGCGAGCGGCGCCCATGGTCAGCGCGCGGCTGCCACTCGCGGTGCGGGGTCCGACGAGCCGGGCGCGCTCCGCTCGCCGGCGTGAATTCGGGCGGGATCGTTCGGGGGTCCCGTCAGGAAAAGATGCGGTCGAAGAAGGACGACCGGGGTCTGTCCGCGCCGTCGCCGTTCGCTTCGGCGCTCGGGTGTATATCCGGTTCGCCGGGGCCGGGATGCCGACCGGCCGGCGCCGGCGAGGCTTCGGACGGCCGGTCGAACTCCTCGGCGAGCGCCTCGACCGCGGCCCGCGACCGATCGCTCAGTTTCCGCGGCACCTCGACGAGGATGCGCACCAGGTGACTGCCACGCCCCCGGCTCCGCAGGGCAGGGAATCCCCTGTTCCGTAGGCGGAGGGTCGTGTGCGGCTGGGTGCCGGCGGGGACCCGCAGCGTTTCCTCCCCCCAGATGGTGGAGATCGGGATCTCGGTGCCCAGCACCGCCTGGGGAAAGCTGATGGTGGCTTCGCTGAGGACATCGCTGTCTTCGCGTCGCAGCCCCCGCCGGGGCCGGACGTGGACCCGTACGTAGAGATCACCGGGTGGTCCGCCGCGCGCGCCGGGTTCCCCCTCGCCCCGGACGCGCAACTGGTCCCCATCCGCGATCCCGGCGGGGAGTCGAACGGTGATCTCCCGTTCCCGCGGCGTTCTCCCGTTGCCGGCGCACTCCCGGCAGGGATCGCGAACGATCTTCCCGGTTCCGCCGCAGCCGGAACAGGTGCGGCTCATGACCATGAAGCCCCGTGAGAAGGTCTCCTGGCCGCGCCCACCGCACCTGCCGCAGAGGATCGGCTGCTTGCCGGCCTCGATGCCGCTTCCCCGGCAGGAGTCGCAGGGTTCCGCGCGGGAGACGAGGATCCGCTTGCGGTTCTCCTCCTTCGGCTCGTCGAACTCGATGCTCAGCTCGTACTGGATGTCGCGTCCGCGGGCGGGGCCGTGCCGGTCTCCGCCCCCGAACAGGTCGCCGAACAGGTCGAAACCGCTGCCGCGGAAGAGATCCTGGAAGTCCGCAAAGATCTCGCTGTTCACCGGCTGTCCGGCGCCGCCGACTCCGGCGTGGCCGAAACGGTCGTAACGGGACCGCTTCTCCGGGTCGCCAAGGACGCCGTAGGCCTCGGAGGCCTCCTTGAACTGCTCCTCCGCGGACTTGTCGCCCGGGTTGCGGTCGGGGTGATGCCGGACCGCGAGCTTGCGGTAGGCCTTCTTGATCTCGTCCGAACTCGCGTCCCGGCCGACGCCGAGGACGTCGTAGTAGTCGCGCTGTGCAGTGCCGGGCATCGAATGGATCAGGCGGACAGCGGTTCGGAGTCGGATCCCGGCGCCGCGGGACCCTTGGTCGATGATCCTTCGTCACCCGGGGCGTCCCCGTCCGCTTCGGTTCCCCCGGAAGGTTCCGCCGGCTCGGGAGGCGCGCCCGCCACGATCACGGTGGCCGGACGGATCACGCGGCCGTCGAGGAGGTATCCGCGGCGCAACACCTCGGTTACGTCGCCCTCGCGTTGCCCCGGCCCGGCCGGGATCTCCTGCACCGCCTCGTGCAGGCGGGGATCGAACGGAGCGCCGTCCGCCTCGATCTCGAGGAGTCCCTGGCGCTTCAGCGTCTCCCGGAAACGGCGGAGCACCAGGCGAAGTCCCTCGGAGAGCCCCCGGACCACGTTCCCCGCCGGATCGTCGTCGCCGTTGCCGTCCCAGCGCTCGGTCGTCCGTTCCACCTCGAGAGCGGCGCGCTGGAGGTCGTCCAATACGGGCAGCAGGGCCGAGCAGACCTCCTCGGTGGCGCGCGAGCGGAACTCGGCCCGCTCGTTCCGGGCTCTGCGGCGCACGTTCGCGAGGTCCGCCTGCGCCCGCCGGGCGAGGTCCTTGGCGTCCGTGAGTTCCTGATGGAGGGCGGCGATCCGGCGCTCCTGATCCTCGGCGCCGGCAAGCTCCGCCGCCTCCGGCAGGTCCGTGGAATCCCCGTCCGCGGCGCCGTTCGCCCCGGGGGCTTCCGCGAGCGGCTCGGGTGGTTCTCCCTGTGAAGAATCGTTCATCAATCACTCCTGAAGATCGGTCGGAAACGCGGAAATCAAATTAGCACGCGGCAAGTCGGGTCCCGGCGGAACGCGGTGTCCAGCGCGGCGGCCACGTCGGCAACGGAGGGCGGCGCGTTCGCCGGACCGAGCGGCGCGAGTTCCAGGAGGCCGACGGCGTCCACGGGGGAGTCGGCGGGGAGCCCGGCGAGCGAGTTCGTGAGGGCGCGGTCCACCGTCCAGGGGATCGAACCGTGCTGGAGAAAAGCGCCCCGGCGCCAGCGTTGGGCCCCCGCCACCAGCTTGTGGCCGCGGGCGGTGATCTCGTGGCCGGTAGCCACGGCTTGACAGGGCAGCCGGGGCGGGGCGGCGTCGCGGGGCAGGGCGCCGGCCGGCGGAGGATCGAGGCGAACGAAACGGGAGAGGGCCTTCCAGATGGAGCCCATGACCCGGAAGTACGCCGCCCGGACCCCCGGAGCCCAGCCGCGGGGCGCCGCGAAGGCATAGGTGAGTTCGTCCGGGAGGTGGAGGAGCGCCCTGCCTCCGGTGGGACGGCGGACCCACGGGATGCCGGAACTGGCGAGCGCCTCCGGATCGGTGGCGTCCCCGGCGGTCTGTCCGTGTCCGAGCGTCAGCGTCGGACGGGACCAGCGATAGAGGCGCAGGGCCGGAGGCGCGCCCGCGGCGGCTTCCGTGAGGAGTGTCCGGTCCCGCCGCATGTTCACCGGCCCCTCGGCGGGGACCGTCCAGTCCGCGAACAGGCGCAGCCCTCCGCCGGATGCGGCAGCGGTGACGTTCACCTTCCTCTTCGCCGTCCCGTCCCGTTCCGGCGGCTCACGCGATCAGTTCTTCGAGGGGCTGGTAGTCGCGGCCCTGCGATTCGGCGACCGGCTGGCAGGTGAGCCGCCCCGCGTAGGTGTTCACGCCGGGACGCAGGCAATTGTCCCGCCGCACGGCCTCCTCGAAGCCGTGGTTGGCGATGGCGAGCGCATACTCGAGCGTTACGTTGGTGAGCGCGTACGTTGACGTTCGCGGCATGGCGCCCGGCATGTTGGCGACGCAGTAGTGGACCACGCCGTCCACCACGTAGGTGGGCTTCGAGTGGGTCGTGGGCCGGGTGGTCTCGCAGCATCCCCCCTGATCCACCGCCACGTCCACGATGACCGCGCCTTCGCGCATCGCGGCGACCATCTCGCGAGTGATGATGCGGGGCGCGGCGGCGCCGGGAACGAGAACCGCGCCGACCACCAGGTCCGCCTCGGCGAGCGAGGCCGCCAGGGTGACCGCGCTCGACTTGAGGGTCGTGACCCGGCTCCCGAAGATGTCGTCGAGGTAGCGCATGCGGGCCGCACTCTTTTCCAGGATGGTGACCTCGGCGCCGATCCCGACCGCGAGTTTCGCGGCGTTCAGTCCCACGACGCCCCCGCCGACGATGACCGCGCGGCCCCGGGGCACCCCGGGAACGCCGCCGAGGAGGATTCCCGAGCCGCCGCAGGAACGGTGCAGATGGTGCGCGCCCTCCTGGATCGCCATGCGGCCCGCCACCTCGCTCATCGGCGTGAGGAGCGGCAGGCTCCCGTCGGGCGCCGTGATGGTTTCGTAGGCGATCGCGGTGACTCCGCGGGACAGCAGCCCCTCGGTCAGGTCGGGGAGCGGCGCCAGATGGAGATAGGTGTAGAGGACCTGCCTTTCGCGAAGCAGTTCCACTTCCTCGGGTTGGACCTCCTTGACCTTGATCAGGAGATCGCAGGTCTCGAAGACCTCGTCGCGGGTCGCGACGATCCGCGCTCCCGCGGCGGCGAACTCCTCGTCGGAGATCAGGCTGCCGTTTCCCGCTCCCGACTCGACCATGACCTCGTGCCCGGCGGCGACCAGGGTGTCGACGCCCCCGGGGACCAGTCCGACCCGGTTCTCGCTGTCCTTGATCTCCCGGACCGTACCGATCCTCATGCAGCTTTCTCGTCCTTCGGTGCTTTCTTCTCCGGCTTCGGTTCCGGCTTGCTGCGGCGCCGCACGGTCCCCTCGAAGGTGGCTCCCGCATGGACGACCACCGTGGCGGCGAGGATTCCTCCGGTAAGGACTCCCGACGCCCCGATTTCCGCCTTCTCGACCGCTTCCACGTCGCCGGTGACCCGGCCATGAATGGTCACGTTCCGGGCCAGGAGGTTGGCTTCGACCTGGCCGCCCTCCGGAATCAGCACCGCGGCGGTGCTTTCCACCGAGCCCTTGAGGCGACCCTGGATGCAGATGTCCTCCCGGGTCGTGATCTTGCCTTCGACGAGGGTGTCCTGCCCGATCCAGGTCGAGCGGGCGCCCCGTTCGGGAGCGGGAGGCGCTTCGGTCATGAATGCCTCGTCTTCATTGGTGCGACGGAATATGGCCATGGGACGGAACGGAACAAGGAAACAGAACGGAGCGGGCGACGGGGCTCGAACCCGCGACACCGAGCTTGGGAAGCTCGTACTCTGCCAACTGAGATACGCCCGCCCGGGGCCGGGGATTCTACTCGGCAGCGACCGGCCGCATGGGCGCAATCCGGGGCGATGCTGGCGCAGACGGCGGTCATCGTCGGATTCGTCGTCGGCGTCGCGTCCCTCCTGAAGTAGCCGCTTCCGCCCGCCCGCGCGGGCGTTTCAGCGCAGGCTCTCCAGCAGCGCCAGGATTTCGTCGCGGCGGGTTTCGGCCAGTCCCTCGCGGTACGCCTCGAGGGTCAGCCGCATCACGGGCTCGGTGTTCGACGGCCGGAGGGTGAAGCGCCAATCCGGGAAATCAACCGCGAGTCCGTCCAGCGTGTTCACCTCCCCGCCCGGAAAGCTCGCGCGCACCAGGCGGAAGGCGGCGGCCGGGTCAGGGACGACCCGGCTCTCCTCGTCCACCGTGAAGTAGCGCCGGCGCAGATCCCCCGCCAGTTCGGAGAGCGGCCTTCCCGAGTCGCGGATCCTCTCGATCATCAGCAGGATGGGCAGCAGGGCGTTGTCCGCGTAGCCGGCGGCCCGAAAGAAGAAGTGACCGCTGAGTTCGCCGCCGAATCGCGCGTCCTCCTGCCGCATCCGCCGCTTCAGGTAGGCGTGTCCCACCCGGCCGGCGCGCGGCAGGCCCCCGGCCCGCGTCACTTCGTCCGGCACCGCCCGCGAGGACCGCAGGTCGAAAACGATCGGAGTGCCCGGTTCCTTGGCGATCTCGGCCGGCGCCAGGAGGGCCGTCGTGAAGTCTCCGGGGATGTGCAGTCCCCGGTCGTCCACGAACACGCACCGGTCCGCATCCCCGTCCCAGAGGACGCCGAAGTCGGCTTCCTCTTCGAGGACCCGGCGCACGAGGGGCTCCCGGTTCCGGGGATCGAGGGGGTTGGCGCCGCGGCTCGGGAAGGCGCCGTCGGGCCGGAACTCCACCGCGAGAAACTCGCCGGGAACCGTGGAGAACACCTCGGCCGCCATGAGTCCCCCCATGCCGTGGCCGGCGTCGAGCACCACGCGGAGCGCCGGCAGGGAGCGGAAGTCCACGACGCTCGCGAGGAACGCCCGGTAGTGGGCGGCGATCTCGCGCGGCGGCCGGGTATCCGGGGTCGGCGGCAAGTTCTCCGGCGGGTCGGGAACCTCGTCCACCAGCCGGCGCACTTCCGGCAACCCGTTCTCCTGGAACACGGGCGCCGCATCGCGTTCGACGAGCTTGATGCCGTTGTCCCCGGGGGGGTTGTGGGAGGCCGTGATCACCGCGCCGCCGTCCAGGCGGTCATGCCGGACGGCGAACCACATTGCGTCGGTCGGCAGCATCCCGTAGTCGAAGATTTCGACGTTCGGCCCTTCGAGACCGGCGGCGAACGCCCCGGCGAGCGCCGGGCTGGTTAGCCGGGCGTCGCGGGCGATGCCGATCCGCCCGCCCCCGAGCCAGGTGGCGAACGCGCGGCCGACGCGCCACGCCAGGGCCGGAGACAGGGGCGCGGGCGCCGTCCCGCGGATGTCGTAGGCCTTGAACAGCCCGGCTTCGCCGGCGTTCAGTCGTCGAGCCATGGAACCGTGCTGTGGGCGGCGACCGTGCTCTTGTCGCCGAGGACCGCTCCCGAGAGCCGGGCTCCCGGGCCCACGAAGCTGCTGACTCCGACAATCGTGCCCGACACCGCCGCTTCCTCGCTGATGCGGGTGTGCGCCCACAGGATCGAGTCCTTCACCCGGGCGCCCTTCTCGACCCGAACCTGGCGCCCGAGCACCGCGTAGGGACCGATTTCGGCCCCTTCGCGAACCTGTGCCCCGGGGCCCACGAGCGATGGGCCCACGAGGCGGGCGCGCGGGTGGACGGAGGCGGTTTCGTCCACGATGACTCCCCCTGGATTGGGCCGCCCCACTCCCGGAATCCGTATCTTGCCGTCGAGGGCGTCCCGGTGGGCCTGCCGGTAGCGCGAAGGAACGCCGATATCCGTGAAGTAGCCCTCGTGCCGGTGCGCCGCGACCGGACGGCCGGCCGCCAGCACGGCGGGGAAGACCTCGTGTTCGAGCGAGCACGCGCCCCGGCCGGGGACGAACTCGAAGATGCCCGGATCCATGACGTAGGCGCCGATGCTGATCTCGCCCGATCCCGGCGAATCCGGCTTCTCGGTGAAGTCGAGGACACGGCGGGTCTCCCCGGCCCGGGACGCTTCGGTCCGGACCATTCCGTAGGGCGAACCGTCGGCCACCGGCGTCAGCGCGAGCGTGAGCAGGGCGCCGGCGGATTCGTGGCTCCGGACGAGCGCGCGAAGGTCGAGATCGGTCAGCGAGTCGCCGTTCAGGCACACGAAGGGTTCGGAGAGCAGGGACCTCACGTGTCCGATGGCGCCACCCGTACCGAGGGGCTTCGGCTCCACCGAGTATCGGAGAGAAACGCCGAACGCGTTCCCGTCCCCGAAGGTGGCCTCGATCCGCCGGGGGAGCGAGGCCAGGCAGAGAATGACGTCGCTGATTCCCGCGCGCCGGAGCAGTTCGAACTGGGTTGCGAGGAAGGGACGGCCAAGGAGAGGGACGATCGCCTTGGGACGGCGGAACGTGAGGGGGCGCAGCCGCAGCGCTTTTCCCCCGATGAGAATGACCGCCTTCATCGAACAGTCGGACAGGATACTGCCCCGGGGCTCCGGCGGCCCGCTGCTGATAGCATCCCGTTCCGCGCTGCGGGCGCGGAGAATTCCTTCGAACGTGTACCGGAGATGAGCGTTGCGAACCGCCTCACGCTACTGCGGATTCTGCTGACGCCGCTGGTGGCGGCGGCTCTGCTCGCCTCGTTCCCCGGCTGGCAGCTCGTGAGCGCGGGTCTCGTGGCCGGCGGGGCGCTCACCGATCTGCTCGACGGGCATATCGCCCGCCGCCGGAACCAGATCACGGCGCTCGGAACCCTGCTGGACCCGATCGCGGACAAGTTCTTCATTTCCACGATCTTCATCTGCCTGGTGGCTCGGGGGCTCTGTCCCGCCTGGGTCGCGATCGTGATCGTGGGACGGGAGTTCGCGGTGACGGCGCTCCGGATGGTGGCGCTCCAGCGGGGGAGCAGCGTGCCGGTCAATCTGCTCGGGAAGATCAAGATGCACGCTCAGGTGTACGCCGCCCTCCTGGTGCTCGCCGGCGCCTTCTATGAGGTGCTGGCTCCCTTCGGGGCGCCGGGTCTCTGGATCGCGGCTCTCCTTACCGCGTGGTCCGGCTTCTCCTACTTCGCCGGAGCGCGAAGCGTCGCGCTCTCTGGCTGACCCGAGCGCCGGCGGGGTGAGTCCGGCCCCGCGTCGCCTCGTGCACGCACTGCCCGAAGTGTTCCTGGGCGCGGACGCCGTGGCCGGTCTGGATGGGTCCCGGGGGTTCCTGGTGGGAGAGAAACGCCACCGCCAGGTGGATGTCCTGGGGTTCGAACCGGCAGCCGGGGCGGCGCGAGGTTCGCGGGCGCTCGCAGTTCTGGTGCAGGGCAGACTCGACCGGTCCGAGATTCAGGGATGGCGCATCGTCGGGGTGGCGGTGGCGATGGCGGACATCGAACGTGGCGGGGAAACGCTGCTGGAGGGCCTGGTGGCGGGTGATGTCGTGATTGCCGCCGGCGCTGCCGGCCCCGGTCGGCGGCCGGCACTCAGGATCCTGGTCCATCGGGGAGACTGCCTGACGGAGTTGAGGAACCCGTCCCGCTCCAACTCGGAGCGCCGGCCTCCGGCGGGCATCACCGAGCGCGGCGAGGCGAAACGCTGACGACTAACAGCCGGTGGTGAAACCCACGTGAGCGCCGAGAGTGGCGAGGCGCCCGACTGACAAGGCGCGTGAGGGAGGAATACCGGGTGTATTCCGACCGAAACGCAACGCAGAGCGGCTCGGAGAGGCGCGGTTCAGGCGGGATGCATCGCCGCTCGAACGCCGCGAGGGTTTTGCCACAGGCTGTTAAGTGCGGGCGAGAATCTCCCGAATCCGTTCGCGGGCCGCTTCCGTGAAGGGGCTCCCGGAGTGCTCTTCCACGATCTTCTGGTAGTGGACCAGCGCCTCCTGTTCGCGGCCGCACTCGGTGAGCGCCCGGCCCAGCCGGTGGCGGACCTCGGCGAGGCGGTCGAATTCGGGGTAGTTCGTCAGGATCTCCTCGAGCCGGGGAATGGCGCCCCGGCACCAATTCCGGTGGTCCTGGTAGAACTCCGCCTTCAGCAGCACGGAGGTGGCGAGGTCGTTCCGGCAGTCCACGAGGTGGCCCCGCGCCTCTTCCGCATAGCGGGAGTTGGGGTAGAGCTCGAGCAGCTTCTCGAACTCGGTCGCCGCCAGTTCGGTGTCTTCCTGATCCCGGTCGGCGCTGCGGCGCCGCTTGAAGTGCCCGAACGCGATCTGGAACTGCGCGTAGTCCGCTCGCGGATGGTTCGGGAAAAAGGTGAGGTAGTCCCGGTACTCGGTGGCCGCCAACAGCGCGTTCTGGGCGCCGCGCTGGTTGTTGTAGGTGTCTGCGATCCCGAGACGGGCATCCCCGGCGAACTGGCTGCGCGGGTAGCTGTCGAGCAACTGGCGAAACCAGGTGCGGGCTGTCTCCCAATCGCGGTCCTCGAGGCTCTGCTGCCCGAGCGCCAGCAGCCGCCGGTCGGCCTGCGCTCCGGTCGGAACCTCCGCCAGCGGCCCGGAACTGCACGCGAGAGCCGCCAGGACGACGGCTCCCGCCAGGGCGGGGGTCAGGGAGGTCCGGCGGACGGAACCGGCGGGGTCAGGAACCATGCAACACAGTGGAAGGGCCGCAGCCGACGAAATGCTAGCAACCTGTGGACGAAGTCACGCCGCGAGCATCTCCCGAACCGCCGCGGCGGGATCGGCCGCCCCGAACACCGCCGATCCCGCCACCAGCACGTCGGCTCCCGCGTCGCGGGCCGCTGCCACCCGGGAGGCGTTGATTCCGCCGTCCACCACGATTTCGAGGGATGGGTTGCGTCGTTCCGCGAGGCTCCGGACCTGGCGGACGCGGTCCATGCTGCCTTCGATGAAGCGCTGCCCACCCCACCCCGGGTTGACGGACATGACGATCACGTAGTCCACGGCCGCCAGCGCCTCCTCGAGCGATGCCAGCGGGGAGAGCGGGTTCAGGGCCAGTCCGGGCCGGACGTCGAGGGAGCGGAGGTCGGAAACCGTCTTGTGGAGATGGGGCACGGCCTCCGGATGCACCGCGATCGCATCCGCGCCCGCTTCCGCGTAGGCCGCGATGTGTTCCGGGGCGTTCTCGATCATCAGGTGGGCGTCGAGCGGCAGGTCCGTGCAGCGGCGGACCGCCGCCACCACCATCGGCCCGAAGGTCAGGTTGGGGACGTAGTGCCCATCCATGACGTCGAGGTGCAACCCGTGCGCCCCGGCCTCTTCCACCGTCCGGATCTCTTCCGCCAGCCGCGTGAAGTCGGCGGAGAGCAGCGAGGGAGTGAGCCGCATCCGATGCGTGAATTTACCGGCTCAGGGTGAGCACGATCCGGTCGGTACGGCTTACCTTGGCGCCCGCCGCGGGCACCTGGTCCACGACGATGCCCGCCGGAACCCCCCGGTAGGGGACGCTCCGGACATCGCGCACGCGGACGGCGCTCCGGCTCAGGTCATCGGCGATCTCCCCGTAGCGGCGGCCGATGAAATCCGGCATGACGAAGGACTCGGGCTCCGATCCGGCGGAGAGGAGCACCGAGACCGACGTGTCGGGAACCGTCTCGCTGTAGGCGACCGGGGACTGGGCGATGACCCGGCCGGCGAGATAGGTGTCGCTCTCCACCTCGGCCACGCGGCCCACGGCGAGTTCGGCGGCTTCGAGCTGCCGCCGGGCTTCGGTGAGGGTACTGCCCTCGAGCCGCGGAACGACTCGTCGGGTGGGCCCGAGGCTCCGGAACACCTGGACGGAACGCCCGCGTTTGAAGAACGATCCCGGAGGGGGTTCCTGGAAGACGATGCGGCCTTCCGGAACGTGGTCATCGAAACGGGCCTGGCCCTCCGCGAGCCGCAGCCCCACGCTGCCGAGCACGGCTTCGGCGGCCGCCACTTCGAGGCCGGTGAGATCCGGGACGGTGGGGTCCGCGGCGGAGGAGGCAACCAGGAAGGTCGCCGCGGCGGCGAAGGCGAAGGTGGCGCCGAGCAGCGACCCGATCAGGAGGTAGTAGAGACCGCGCGACAGGCGTGAGGTGGAGGGTTTCCCGCCGCGCGCCCAGCGGATCCGGAGACTGCCCAAGGTGTCGGTACCTGCCGGAAGTGTAGTGTCGCCGGGGGTTCCGCGAACGGACCGCGCGCTGGCTCGGGCGGCCGCCCGGTTCGGACTCCCTCAGCCGTCCGTGCGCTGCACGAGCGCCGCGAAATACCCATCGGTTCCGTGCGCTTCGGGGGCGATCCGGAGTGCGCCGGTGTCGTCCACGAGGGGGGCCAGGGCTTCGGGCAGGCGGTCCGCGAGGGAGAGCTGCCGGAGGCCGGGTCTTCCGGAGAGCAGGCCGCGGACCGCCTCGGTCGTCTCCTCCGGCTCGAGCGAGCAGGCCGAGTAGAGCAGCATGCCGCCGGCGGCGAGAAGGTCCGCGGCCGCCCGGGCGATGCGGCCGGCGGTCTCCGCGAGCTCCCGAATGCGCGCGGGAGAAGCGGTCCACTTGATGTCGGGATTCCGCGCCAGGGTTCCGAGGCCGCTACAGGGGACGTCCAGGAGGATCCGGTCGAACGTTGCCGCCGCGAAGGGAGGACGGGCGGCGTCGGCGGCGAGCCGCAGCACGTTCCCGGCCGCGAGGCGGCGGACCGTCGCGTCCAGCAGGTTCACCCGGCGCGGCCGGAGGTCGGCGGCGATCAGTGGCCGCGGTTCGATCCGCTCGGCGAGGATGGCGGCTTTCCCGCCGGGAGCGGCGCAGGCATCGAGACACCGGCGCGCCCCGTCCACGGGAAGCAGCCAGGCCATGAGCTGCGACCCCGCGTCCTGCAGGTGAATCGCGCCCTCCCGGTACAGCGACGCATCCTGGGGGTTTCCGCTGACGACCCGGAGACAGCGGGGAGCGATCGGGAAACGCTCGGTCTCCACGCCCTCCTGCGCGAGCCGTTTCCTGACTTCCTCGAGGGCCAGCCGCCGGCCCACGCGCAGGAAGGCCGCCGGGGAGCGGTTGCCGGCCGTGAGCCTCCGTTTGGCGCCTTCGGGTCCGAGTTGCCCCAGACAGCGGTCCACCATCCAGTCCGGATAGGACAGCCCGGCGCGCAGATAGAGGTCCCGGTCGCCGCCGGGGCGGGGCCACGGGTGGTCGGCCCTGAGGTAGGCGCGGAGCACGGCGTTGACCAGACCGGCCGCCCCGGGCCGGGCGGAAGCGGCGGCGAGGGAGACGGACTCGTGGACCGCGGCGCTGGCCGGCACCCGGTCCAGGTAGCGAAGCTGGTAGAGGCCGAGCCGGAGCGCGATCCGCACCGGGAGGTCGAGTTTGCCGACCGGCCGGTGCGAGTAGCTGTCGAGGGCGTAGTCGAGGGAGCGCCTCCAGCGCAGCACCCCGAACACGAGTTCTCTGGCGAGCGCCCGGTCGCGATCGTTCGGCGGCTGCCCCCCAGCGTCCTCCAGGCGGGCGATCAGCGCGTCGGGACGGGGTGGATGGGGCCGCTCCCGGGTGGGTTCCAGCCGCAGGAGAACCGCGAAGGCGGCCCGCCGGGCGGGGGAGGCCAGGCGGGAGGCCGGGGCGGGTCCCCCTCGTGCGCGCCGGCCCGTCTTCTTTCGGGGTGCTCCGGGCATTTCAGTGGCAGGCGGCGATGACTGCCGAGAGCGCCTGCGGATCGTCGGTGAGGATGCCGTCCACTCCCAGCGCGAGCAGGCGCTGCATGTCTTCGGCCCGGTTCACGGTCCAGACGAACACCGGAAGGCCGGCCCGGCGCGCGGAGCGCAGCAGCCGGGGGGTCACCACCCGGACGGGGCCGCTGGTTTCGCTCACGAGAAGCGCATCGAACGGGGGGGCGTAGAGGCCGGCCAGCTGCCCGAGGGACATGGCGAGGAAGACCACGACCTCTCCGAAGGAGCCTCCGGTGGCAACGGCGGGACAGGCGCCGCGGAAGCGCTCCAGGGACTCGCCCCCGAAAGCGGCCACCAGGGTCCGGTCCTCTCTCCCCGCTTCCCGGATCGCCCGGCAGAGCGGCTCCGCGGTGTCCAGGGTCTTCATCTCGACGACGAAGGGAACATCCGGATGGGCGGTCTGGACTTCCTCGAAGGTCGGGATGGACAGGCGTTCCGCGCGATAGGGAAAACTTCCGTCGGGCGCCCGGAAACGGTGGCCGGCGTTCAGGGAGCGCAGTTCCTCGAGGCGCAGTTCCCCGACCGCGCCGCTCCCGTCGGTGGTGCGGTCCACCGTGCTGTCGTGGATCACGACCAGCGCGCCGTCGGCGGTCAGTCGGACGTCCATTTCGAGGACGTCCGCCCCCGCCCGGACAGCGGCCCCGAACGCCGCCAGCGTGGCCTCGGGCGCCAGCATGCCACCTCCCCGGTGAGCGACGTTCCGGACCGGCGCGGTGAAGAAGTCATGCACCGGTCTCGGAGGGCGCGTGCTCGCCACCAGAACCAGCACCCCGTAGGCGGCGGCCAGAATTCCCAGGGTTCCGACCAGGAAGAACGCGAGGCGTCGGAGCCGCGGGTGCATCGCTATCCGGATTCCGTCAGCCGGACCGCCTCGGCGGCGCTCGCGAAACGGCCGGCGGGAGGGACGGCGTTCCCCTGCAGGAAGGGGGCGATGGGGAGCCGGCGGCGTCCCGCGGCCTGGACCTCGAGGGGCCAGAGCGCGGTGCCGCCCCCGCAGGCCACGACGAGGCGGGGCGCGCGCCGGCTGCCGGCGATCCGGAACGACCCCGGCGGCCGGCCCGTTTCCGGTGGACCGTCGTGGGCGGCGGCGCGGTGAATCCGGAGCGGGGCGGCGGCCCCGGACGTCCCGTCGCCGAGCGCCGTGAAGGCCACCGGAGCGGGAGAGAAGGCGCGCACCCGGCTCGCCAACGCCGGAGCCTCCAGTTCCCAGTCGAGGGCGGCGTCGGCCTTGCCGACCCGGGGGGCGAACGTGGCTGCATCGTCGTCCTGGGGGCGCGGAGTGATCCGTCGGGCCGCCAGCCCGGACAGGGTTTCGATCAGGAGTTCGGCGCCCAGGGGAGCCAGCCGGGCCAGGAGTTCACCCGCGGATTCGTCATCGCCGATGTCCGTTTCCCGCTGGAGCAGGATCGGCCCGGTGTCGAGTCCGGTGTCCATGAGCATGGTCGTTACCCCGGTGCGGCGATAGCCGCGGGCCACCGCCCAGATCGCCGGGGCGGCGCCGCGGAGTTCGGGAAGCAGCGAGGCGTGGACGTTGACGGCCCCCAGCCGCGGCGCCGCCAGCAGGCGGGCGGAGAGGATCTGGCCGTAGTCGGCGACGACAAGAACATCGGGCTCGAGGTCCGCCACCGGTTCCCAGGCGCTCCGGCGCCGGATCCGTTCCGGTTGCCGGACCGGGATCCCGAACTCCTGCGCCCGGCGCTTGATCCGGCTGAGGCGGGGGCGGCGGCCTCGGCCCGCGGGCCGGTCCGGCTGGGTGAGCACCGCCAGTACCTGGTGACGGGCGTGCAGCGCGCCGAGCACCGGAACCGCGAAGGCCGAGGTCCCCAGGAAGACCACGCGGAGGCGCTCCACCACCGTTCCTCCGCCAGCGCCGCGCCGGATCGCCGGGCGCTACCAGTCGCCGCGGCGCATGCGGCGGCGCAGCTTGCGAACGATGAGGTCCCGCTTGAGGAGTCCGAGCCGGTCCAGGAAGAGGCGGCCGTTGAGGTGGTCCACCTCGTGGGCGAACGCCCGGGCCAGCAGTCCTTCCCCCTCCATTTCGTAGGACGAACCGTCGAGACGTTGCCCGCGGACGCGGACCCACCGCGGCCGCCGGGTCACCCCCGAATACCCCGGCACGGAGAGGCATCCCTCCTCTTCGGACTGGCTCCCCTCCGATTCGAGGATCTCCGGATTGGCCATCACGATCAGCTCTCCGTCCTGCTCGCCGACCGTGATGTCAATCACCATCAGGCGGACTCCCACCCCGATCTGGGGCGCGGCAAGGCCGACTCCGGGGGCGGCGTACATGGTCGCCACCATGTCGTCCACCAGTTCCCGCCAGTTCCGGTCGAAGTCCTCGATGGGTTCGGAGGGAGTCGTGAGGGTGGAAGCCCCGTAGCGCAGGATCGGACGGACTGGCAAAACGGCTCGCGATTGTAGCCGTGGAACACCGGCGGATCCCCGAAAGTAGAATCGGCCCCGGAGGGGTCAGGAATGAGGACGAAGAGGACAAGGACCGGGGCCGGAGTCCTGCTGTTCGCCGGTGTGGCGCTCGCGGCCGCGATCGGCTGGACGGCGGCGACGCCCGATGTCGCCGAAGAGATGATGGATCGGGCGCGGCACTTCCTGATGTCGCTCGACGCCGATCAGCGAGCCCAGGCGACGTTCGCGTTCGATGACGAGGAGCGGCTCAACTGGCACTTCATTCCGCGGGACCGGGAGGGCGTGCCGTACGGGGATTTCAGCCCACCCCAGCGCCGGCTCGCCGACCGCCTGCTCGGCACCGCGCTGAGCCACGACGGGATCAGCAAGGCGCTCGGCATCATGTACCTCGAACAGATCCTCTACGAGCGCGAAGGGCGCGACATCCGCGATTCCGACCGCTACCACTTCACGGTCTTCGACGAGCCGTCGGAGTCGGGTCCCTGGGGCTGGCGCGTCGAGGGGCATCACCTGTCGCTCAACGTCACCCTCAGGGGAGGCGAGGTGGTCGCGGCGCCGGCGTTCATGGGCAGCAATCCGGCGGTCGTGGACGAAGGCCGGCACACCGGTCTCGAGGTGCTCGCCGCGGAACAGACGGTTGCGAGGGAACTGCTCGGACTCTTCGCGGGCGAGGCGCGCGAGCAGGTCATCTTTGATGCCGAGGCGCCGCCCGACATCCTGACCGGCACGGATCGGATCGCCGATCCCGGAGACCCGCTGGGGCTCGCGATCGGAGGCATGACGGACGAGCAGGGCGAGAAGGTCGTCGAGCTGATCCAGGTCTACCTGGGCCGGATGCGGCTCGATCTCGCGAAGGCGGAGTTCGAGCGGATCACCGCGGCCGGCCTGCGCGACATCCACTTCGCGTGGGCCGGGAGCGCCGCGCCCGGCGAGCCGCACTACTACCGGATCCACGGCCCGACCTTCCTCATCGAGTACGACAACACCCAGAACGGCGCGAACCACATCCACTCGGTGTGGCGCGACCTGACCGGCGACTTCGGCCGGGACCTCCTCGCCGAGCACTACGAGGCCGCCCACTCCCACTAGACACGGTTCAGGGCGCTTCCCCCCCAGGATGACGCCCACGGCCTGGAACGCCGGTCTCCAGACCGGCACGCGCGGTGCTCCGCATCGCGCAGGGCGCGACTTCCACACGCAGGGTGCTTCTATCCTGCTCGTTCACCTGAACGAACTGGAGGTCGCCGTACGGCGTCCCGTGAAGGCGGACAGCGTCACGTCGGCCGCGGGCCTTCGGCCCGCTGTGCCGGTCTGGAGACCGGCGTTCCAAGCCGTGGGCGCCATCTCCGCTCTGGAGCTCCACGCCGTGACAGGAGCCACCCGTTCCGGGTGGGATTGCGGCGTGCGCGGCGCTCCGCGCCGCGCACGGCGTGACCCCTGTACACCCTCACGGCGCGGACGACTTCGAGCAGCGACCGGAGCTCCCCTCGCCGACCCCCTGTTCCTATACTCCGGGCGACGCGATGAACCCTGCCGCAGAACCGCGCATGCCGGAACGGGAGACCGCCGGAAACGGCCGGTTCGAGGCCCGGGTTGTCGGGATGCACTGCGCCGGCTGCGTGGCGAGCATCGAAAAGGCGGTCGGGGACCTTCCGGGGGTCGAGCGGGCGGAGGTGAGCCTGCTCACCGGCGACCTTTCGGTGAGCCTCGCGGACACGGGACCGGTGAACTCCGGCCTCGCGGCGGACATCGCGGGGGCGGTCGAATCCGCCGGTCCGTATTGCGTCGAGACGGCCTCGCCGGCCGCCGCCGCGGAGCCCGGGGAGTCCGCCGCCGGCTCCCGCTGGCGGGACGGATTCCTTCCCGTTGCCGGAGCCCTGGCGCTCGCCGGCGCGGCGATGGGGGTTGCGATGAGCGGCTTCGGGGCGTCCACGGCCGGGCGCTACGCCCAGTTCGCGCTGGCGACCCCCGTTTGCCTGTTCTTCGGGTGGGCCTTCGTCAAGGCGCTCGGGAGCTCGCTCCGCAACGGGACGTTCGGCATGGACAGCCTGATCGGGCTGGGCGCCGGGGCCGCCTACGCCTCCTCCGTGGTGGCGCTGGCGGCTGGCGGGACGGAGATGCTGTTCTTCGATACCGCCGCGCTCATCGTCGCCATCGTCCGGCTCGGCCGCTGGCTCGAGGACCGCGCCCGGGGCCGGGCAACCGACGCGCTCACCGAGCTGCTGGCCTTGGCTCCCGACCGGGCGCGCGTGGTGCGGGACGGCGTCGAGCGCCTCGTGCCGGTGGCGGAAGTGCGCCGGGGCGAGCACATTCGCGTGAGCCCAGGAGAGCGGGCGCCGCTCGACGGAAGGATCGTGCGGGGCGGGGCGGCGATGGACGAGTCGCTCCTGACCGGGGAGAGCGTCCCCGTCGAACGGACCGTCTCGGACCGGGTCGTCGCAGGGGCGCTGAACCTCACCGGAGCCGCCGAGATCGAAGTGACCCGTCCCGCCGCCGACAGCACGGTGTCCCGGATCGCCGCGGCCGTCCGGAAGGCGCAGACGGAGAAGATTCCCATCCAGCGAACCGCGGACCGGGTGGCGGGGGTCTTCGTCCCCGCCGTCATGGCGGCGGCCGTCCTGACCATCGCCGCCTGGCTGCTGGCGGAAGGCGCGCTCGATTTCGCGCTGGCCCGCGGGGTGGCGGTGCTGGTGGTGGCCTGTCCCTGCGCCATCGGGCTCGCGGCGCCGATCGCGGTGCTGGTGGCCACCGGGCGCAGCGCCCGGCAGGGAATCCTGTTCCGCTCCGGCGGGGCGCTGGAGGCGCTGGCGGCGGTGCGCGCGGTCGCGCTGGACAAGACCGGAACCGTGACCACCGGGACACCCGTGGTCGTGGCGGCGGAACCCGGGCCGGCCTGGACGCGCGAGGAGCTGCTCCGGTTCGCGGCCTCGGCGGAACAGGGGTCCGAACATCCGCTCGGCGTGGCGCTCGTCGCGCATGCCCGCGGAAAAGCGATGGACCTCCGGATACCGGAACGCTTCGAGGCGCTCCCGGGACGCGGCGTCACGGCCACGTTCAGCGGAGGGACCAGCGCATGGGTGGGCAGCGAGCGTCTGCTCCGAGAGCGGGGGCTGGCGGTACCCGAGGATCCCGCCGGGAGCGGCGCCTCCGGCTGGCTGCGGGTGGTTTCGGAATCGGACGGCCGGACCGAGTTCGCCGGGAGCATCGGGTTCCGCGACCGGCCGCGCCCGGAAGCGGCGGACCTGGTCCGGAGACTGGACGACGACGGGCTGGCGGTTTCCCTGGTCTCGGGCGACGAGGCTGCGGCCGTCGCGGCGACCGGTTCGGAGATCGGCGTCCAGAACGTCGAGGGCGGCCTCCTCCCGGACGAGAAGCTCTCCGCCGTGGACCGTCTGCGGGAACGCTACGGCCAGGTAGCGATGGTCGGCGACGGGATCAACGACGCTCCGGCGCTCGCCCGCGCCGACGTGGGAATCGCGCTCGCCCAGGGCGCCGAGATCGCGCGGGAGGCCGCCGGGGTGACCCTGATGCGCCCGGACCTCCGCCTGGTGAGCGTCGCGGTGCGCCTCGCGCGCCGTTCGCTCCGCATCATCCGGCAGAACCTGTTCTGGGCCTTCATCTACAACGTGGCGGCCCTGCCGCTCGCCGCGGGGGTCCTCTATCCGACGACCGGCCTGCTGCTGCCGCCGGAAGCGGCCGCCGCCGCCATGGCGCTCTCCTCGCTCACCGTGGTCGGCAACGCCCTGCGGCTCAGGATCGGATAGGGCGCCCCTGCTGAGCCTCACGGCGCGCCGGCTGGGACCGCCGGTCTGGAGGCCTCCCGGGAGAACTGGTCGGCGCTCCAGGCCGTTGCGACACCTGGGTTGTTGAACTTCGGGCCGAGGCGGGAGTCATCCTTTCCGGGTGGGGTCGGGACGTGCGCGGTGCGGAGCACCGCGCGTGCCGGTCTGGAGACCGGCGTTCCAAGCCGTACGCGCCTTCCCCGCGGTCAGCGCCGCGCGCCCCGCTACCTGCGCGCGCGCCGGTAAACCGCGCTAGCGCCGGGGCGGGCGCCGGCCGCGGGACCGGGAGCGGGCTCGGTCCCGCCCCTCCTCGAGCGACGGCGCCCGGGCAATGACCTTCCGGGCGAGCCCGTCAATCCGCTTCAGGGTCTCGGTCGCCGGCCCGGACAGTGCCGGCCCGGCGGCGCGCGCGCGCTCGAGGATCCGGGTCGCGGCCTGCGCGTCTTCCCGAAGGGCGGCGCCGCGATCGGCGGCTCGTCCCGCCAGCAGGGTGCGCTGCAGGTGCTCCGCGAAGTGGGCCACCCCGCCTTCCGACGAAACGGGAGCGCGGGGTTGCGCCAGCGATTCCATTTCTTCGAGCAGTTCCGCAAGCCGCGAGGCGAGTCGTTCCTGATCGAGGCGCGTCCCCGCGAAGGCGTCGGGATCCTGTTCGAGGGCCTCCCGGAGGCAACCGAAGAGGGCGCTCTCGGTTTCGCGGGCGAGGCGGTCCGTCGAGTGGCAGGCGCGCCGGTACTCGTCCCAGAGCGAGACGGCGGCGTCAGGCCGCGCTTCGGCTGGTTGGGCGGCGAGTTCCGCGATGCGGGTGCGGAGGCCGGCGTCGGCCTCGCTTCGCGGACTGGTTTCGGGAGGGCCGGCGTCGGACTTCGCGTCCCGCGCCGCTTCCCGAAAGCGGTCGCGGGCCGCGTCGCAGGCGCCCCGGAAGTCCTCCCAGAGGCGGTCGCCCTCCTTGCGGGGGACGGGTGGCGACTCCTTCCACGCGCGCATCAGGTCGCGAACCGCGTTCCGCACGGTCTCGGCATCGGCCTCGTCGAAGAGCGCCTTCGCGCGGGCGATCAGGTCCTCGCGGATCGGGATGTTGGCGGCGAACTCCTCGTAGCGCTGTTTCCTCAGCGCCTTGAGTTCGGTGAAATACCGGTCGTTCGCGGCGCGGAACCGCTTCCAGAGCCGCTCCGAGCGTTTGCCCATGCCCTTGGCGCGCTCGCGCCACGCGGGCATCAGCGAGCGCATCTCGGCGGCCCGCCGGGGGTCGGCGCCCTCGGCGATCTCCTCCGCCTTCTCGACGAGCGCGCGAAGTCCCCCCAGCTTCTCGTTGAGCTCGCGCTCGGCGGCTTCCCTGAGGGGGCCGATCCGTTCGAGGATCGCTTCCCGTACCTTGCCCCACTCTTCCCAGAGTTCCTGACCCCGGTCGCGCCCCGTGTGCCGGGCCTGGTGCCAGGCGCGTTCGAGAACGGCGAGTTCGCGGTCCACCCGCTCAAGGTCCTCGACCTCGGCGAGCGCCCGCGCCCGGCGGATGAGTTCCGCCTGCTCTTCGAGGTTGGACCAGTGACGCCACTCGCGAAGTTCCCGGGCCTCCCGCAGCCTCGGCATGAGCGCGGCCTGGAGGCGCTGGAAACGGGTCTGCCGTTCCGGCCCCACGCGGCGCCAGACCGAGGCGTCGTTTCTCAGCGCCCCGAGTTCACGAAGGGCGGACTCCCCCGCTTCGAGCGGAAACGGGTCCGACGATTCGAGCGAGGCGAGCCGTTCCTCGAGTCCGGTGATCCGTTCCTCGGACTTGCGGACCTGCTCCTCGCGTGCCGACTCGGCGGCGCTGAGCGCCTGCTCTGCCTGTTGGGCGGCGGTCTGGAACCGCGCGGCGTCGGGCGTCTCGGATGGCTCCAGGCGATCGAAGCGGCGCGCCAACCGCGAGAGTTCCCGGCGGGCCTGGGCAATCTCGGGGCCGGAGGATCGTTCGCCGAGGGACTTGGCGAGGGCCACCGCGTGATCCGCCAGTTCGGCGACCTGGAACTCCCGGATGCGAGCCTTCTTCCGCTCGAGCGCCCGTTCCTTCGCGCCCTCCGCAGCGGCGCGCAGCCGGGCGCCGCCCACCTCGGCGCCCGCCGTCCCCTCGAGCAGCTTCCGGCACTCCCGCTCGGCTGCTTCCACGTCGGCCAGGCTCAGGACGGCTTCGGCATCCTCCAGCCGGGTGAGGATCTCTCCGGCCGCCGGCGGCGGATCCGGCAGGGGCGCGGCCGGCTCGGCCGGCGCGCGCTCCCCGTCGTCCGACCGGGCATCTTCCTCGGGAAAGGCGAGGCGAACCGCACTCTCGCCGCGAGATCCTCCGCCCGCGAGACTCCCCCGCAGTTCACCGAGCCGCGCGGTGAGTTCGTCCGCCACCGGGCCGGAGGCGATCACGGCGTCGGCCTCCGCGAGCAGGCTCGCGCTCTGCGCCGGGGTGGCCGGATCCGCGGCGGCAAGGCGATCGAGCAGGCCACCGAGCGTCTTCTCCCGCAACTGCACCCGCTCCGGATGGTCCGGAGGCAGCCGTTCCTCGGCCCGGCGCCGGGCCAGCCGGCGCACGCTCTTCGAGTTGCTCCCGGTTGCCGCGGTGAGCAGCAGTTCCGGATCCTCGAGCCGGCGGACCGCGGCCTGGGCGCTCTCGCGGTCTTCCGCCGACACCGCCACCTGCAGGAGGCCGGGCGGACTGGAGATGGCCTCGAGGGCGTGGCTTCGAAGCGCGGGTTCCGCGGCCCGTCCGGCCACCGTCGCGAGGGCCGCATCGCGACCGACCGCTGCCGCGGGAACGGCGGTCAGGCGCGTGAGCGCCTCGGTGCGAATCGCCTCGAAATGGGCCCGGCATGCCACCTCGGCGACCGCGCGCAGCGGGACGAGGAGCCCGAGCGCTCGCCGCGACTCGTCCTCGTCCCGGTCGTCGGCGGCGATCTTGACCAGGAGCGCCTCGCCTCGGGAACGGGCCAGCCGGCGGGCGGCTTCGTCGCCGGCGCTGTCCGTCAGTTCGAGCAGCACCCGAGGCGCTTCGAGGCGCCGCACCGCCTCCTTGCGCACACGGGCATCGGGATCGGAGCGGGCGAGACCCGCGAGGGTCCCGGTGTCTTCGGGAGGGTGTTTCTGCACCGCCTTGAGGCGTACAGCGGCGTCGCGGCTCTTGATGGGGGAGGCGAATCGTTCGAGAACGGACATGTGAGGTCTCGGGAGGCGCGAAAATATAGAGGCTTGGACGCGCAAACGTCAGAAGCGGGTCGCCGAGCCCGGAAGTTCGAGCCTGAAACGGGGGATGCAGGGGCGAGGAGCGCCGGGGAGTTTCGGCATGCGGCCGGCGTGCGGAAAGTAGGCTTCGCCCCTTGAAGACCCGCCCGGAGACTTCCTCGTTCACCTGGCCGGGCGCGGTGCTGGGCACGGTGATCGCGCTCGGGTTGCTCGACCAGCAGGTGATCACGCCGCTGATCGCGGCCCTCGCGGGAGGCCTCCGGGTGGGAGTTGCCGAGATCGGCCTCGCCATTTCCGCCTACTCCTTTGCGGCCGCCCTGGCGGCCCTGGTCATGGGCCCGCTCTCGGACACCCGCGGGCGCCGCCCCTACCTGCTCCTCGGGGCCGTGCTGATGCTGGCGTCCGCCGGCGTGATCTCCCTGACGCCCCACTACGCCGGGTTCCTGCTGGCGCGGCTCGCCGCCGGATTCGCCGGCGGCACGATCGCGGCGATCGCCGTCGCCTGGATCGCCGACCTGGTGCCCTACCGGCGGCGCGGCAGGGTCATGTCCTTTCTCATGGGGGGAGCGATGGGGGCCGCGATTCTGGGACAGGTCGGTGCGGCCTTCGCCGCCGGCCGTTTCGGACACCAGGTCGTCTATGGGGCGATCGCGATCCTCGCGGCCCTGACGCTCGCGATGCTCCTCGCGCTCCCGGAAGCGCGGTCGCGGGAGACGGTTCCCGAACCGCTCGGACGCAGGCTGGCCGGCCACCTGGAGTTCGTGAAGAGCCCGGTCCACCGGACGGCGGCGCTCGCCGCGTTCTGCATGTCCGGGAGCCTGGTGGGGATTTCCGCCTACGCCTCGGGGTGGCTCCAGGAGGTGCGCGGGTTTTCCCTCGAAGCGGTGGGTGTGCTCTACGGGGGACTTGGCGCCGCGATCATGGCCGCGCAGCTCCTTGCCGGACCGCTTGCCGACCGCGTCGGGAAGCGTCGTTTCACCGTACTGGCCTCCGTCGCCGTGGCGGCCATGACCCCGGTCCTGCCGTGGCTCACGAGTACCCCACTGGTGGTGGCCATACTTCTCTTCGGGTGCCTCGCGGTGGCCCGTATCGCCGCGTTCACCGCGCTCCGCAGCGAGCTGGTGCCCCCGACGCGCCGCGCGAGTTTTCTGGGGTTTTCGAACGTCTTCTCACAGCTCGGCATCGCGGCGGCGGTCGCGGCCGGAGGGCTGCTGTATCCGTACGGGTTCGAACCGGTCTGCTGGCTGATGGCGGGTCTCGGCGCACTCGCGGTGGTCCTGATCGCGCGAGTTCCGGAACCCGGATCGGCGCCGGGAACGGCGTCCGCGAACGGATGACCTCGGCGGGGAATCGCCGCCGGAGGGTGCGGCGGATCCTGTGCGGGCTGGCGGCTCTCACGCTGCTGGTCGCCCTGTCGCTCCCCACGGCGGTGGGGGTGCTGCTCGCCAGTTACTCGGGGACGCGCCCCCAGGACCTCCTCGATCGGGCGACGCCCGGGGACTACGGGGTGTCCTACCGGACCGTCCTGCTCCGGAGCGAAGACGGAGTGCGGCTTGCTTCCTGGCTCCTGAGGGCGCGGCGCGCGGGCGGGTGTTCGGTGGTGCTCGCCCACGGCCTCTTCCGGTCGCGCCGCGAGATGCTCGACCGCGCCGCCTACCTGTCGGCGCGCGGCTGCCATGCCCTGACCCTCGACCTCAGACGCCACGGCGACAGCGCGGGGAGGCGAACGAGCCTCGGGTACTTCGAGGGGCTGGACGTGATCGCGGCGGCGCGGTTCCTCCGTCGCGAGTTCCCCGAAGATCGCCTCTATCTCCTCGGGGTATCCATGGGAGGAGCGGCGGCGGCGCGGGCGGGGGCGGCGATGACGGACGACATCGCGGGGGTTGTCCTCGACAGCACCTTCCGCAACGTCCCCGAAGTGGTGGATCGCTACGCCGCGCTCCTGGTCGGGCTGCCTCCTTTTCCGGCCGGGGACCTGACCCTGCTCGGGCTCGAGTTCGCCGCCCGTTTCGAACCACGGAAGATGGATGTGGAGCGGTTCTCCGCGCGGCTGGGGGAGGCAGGGGTCCCGATCCTGGTGATTGCGGGGGATGAGGACCGGAGAGCGCCGCTCGAGGCGCAGGCCGCGGTCTTTCGGGCAAACGGTCATCCCCGGAGCCGGATGAACGTCGTCGAGGGCGCGACCCACGGGCGGCCGTGCCTCCTGGAACCGCGGACATGCGAAGCGGCGCTCGCGGAATTCCTGGATCTTGCCCCGGAAGAGGCCGGAACGGCGATGAAACTGCTCTACGATCCCGGACCATGAGGGCAAACGGCGCCTCCGACCTGAACCTCGAGCGGAGCGTTCACGGTCTCGTCCACGAAGCGGCGCGGGCGCTCCGGCTTCCGGAGGGTCTCCTCCAGCAGATCTGCCTCACGGACTCGATCTACTACACGCGATTTCCGGTCAAGTTCGGCAATCGGGTCGAGGTCTTCTCCGGTTGGCGCGCGGAGCACAGCCATCACCGCCACCCCCTGAAGGGGGGGATCCGCTACAGCCCGCTGGTGAATCAGCAGGAGATCAGCGCGCTTTCGGCGCTCATGACCTACAAGTGCGCGATCGTGAACGTGCCCTTCGGCGGTTCGAAGGGCGGCATCGCTTTCGATCCGCGCCGCTACAGCGCGGAACAGGTGGAACGCATCACCCGCCGCTACACCGCGGAGCTGATCCGCAAGAACTTCATCGGCCCCGGAGTCAACGTGCCGGCGCCCGACCTCGGGACGGGAGCGCGCGAGATGGCCTGGATCGCGGACACCTACGACGCGATGCATCCGGGCGGGATCGACAACTTCGCCAGCGTGACCGGCAAGCCGATCACCCAGGGCGGCATTCGGGGACGGGAGGACGCCACCGGACGCGGGGTCGTGCTCGGCCTCGCCCGCGGACTCGAGTTCGTGGAGGACTTTCCCGCCGCCAGGCTCACCCGCGGCCTGCCGGGCAAGCGCGTCGCCATCCAGGGGTTCGGGAACGTCGGATTCCACACGGCCGACATCCTCGTCCGGCGCGGGGCGAAGGTGATCGCCATCGGCGAGTGGGACGTCACCGTCGTGGCGCGCTCCGGGCCGGGTATTGCCGTGGCGGATCTCCTGGAGTGGCGGCGGGAACACGGCACGATCAAGGGATTCCCCGGCGCCGAGGAAGAGTTGCCCCCCGAAGCGATCCTGGGCGTGGAATGCGACGTCCTGATCCCGGCGGCGGTGGAGAACGTGATCCACGGGGAGACCGCTCCGCTGGTGAAGGCAAAGTTGGTCGCCGAAGCGGCGAACGGACCCACGACTCCGGAAGGCGACCGCATCCTCCGGGAACGCGGCATCCCGGTGATCCCCGATGTGTACCTGAACGCCGGCGGGGTGGTGGTCTCCTACTTCGAGTGGGCGCGGAACCTCTCCCACATGCGCTTCGGGCTGCTCGAGAAGCGGCTCGAGATCGCGAACACGAACGCGTTGCTGAACGCGGCGGAGACGCTCGCCGGCAAGCGGCTGAGCATGGAGATGCGGCAGAACCTGGTCATCCAGTCCGACGAGAAGGAACTCGTGGTGAGCGGGCTCGAAGAGAAGATGACGCGCGCCTACGACGAGATCCGCGCCGCGCGGGACCGGTTCCCGGAGTGCGGCACCCTGCGGACCGCGGCCTACGTGGTCGCGCTCGAGAAGATCCGCCGCTCCTACGAGGAACTGGGGATATTCCCCTGATCCGGCTCCGCCCCTGAGCGCCTCCTCCTCCGATGACGATCGCCAATCAGCTCACCGTGCTCCGGCTGCTGCTGGCCCCGGTGGTGGTCATCTGCATCCTCTACGGACGCTTCGGACTCGCCCTGGGAGCGCTCGTGCTGGCCGGCCTCACCGACGTGATGGACGGGGTGCTCGCCCGCCGCCTCGGAGAGAACAGCCACCTCGGCGCGCTCCTCGACCCGCTCGCCGACAAGGTGCTGATCGTGTCGGCGGTGGTGACCCTGGCCGCGCCCATCGAGGCGGTCTCGGTGCGGATCCCGGCCTGGGTCGCGATCATGGTGCTGTCCCGGGACGCCACGATCCTGTTCGTGGCCGGGGCCTACAACCTGGCGGTCGAGCGCCGCAACTTCATCCCCAGCCGGCTCGGCAAGGCCGCGACCGTGATCAACGTGGTGGGCATCTTCTGGTTCCTGGCCGCGAACCTGCTCGGGCTCGACAGCGTCGTCACCCCGCTGCTGCTGGCGGCGATGGTGACCCTCACGGTGATCACCTCGCTCCAATACCTCTGGCGGGTGCGCTTGCTCTAGCAGGTTTCCCGGCTTTTCCTCACGGCCGGCGGCCCCGGAACTGGGGCAGGAAACCGAGCGCCGCCAACCCGGCGCCGATCAGGCGCAGTATGGGGTCCGGAAAGAGCAGGAGCAGCGCCGCCGCGGCCAGCAGCAGGCGCAGGGGCCAGGAGACGGCGCGCACGCCGTGTCCGTAGAGCGCCAGCGCGGCCGCCGCCATGGCGAGGAGGCCGCCGGCAAAAGCCAGACCCTGTGCGAAGCCCAGGGGTTCTCCTCCACCGGGAAGCAGCGGCGTGTAGGCCATGAGCAGCGGCACCATGAAGAGTCCGGCGGCCAGCCGCACCGCCTGGAAGGCGGTCGGCATCGGACGGCCACCCGCCACGCCGGCGCCGGCGAAGGCGGCGAGCGCGATGGGAGGGGTCACGTTGGAAGTCTGGGAGAGCCAGAAGAGAATGAGGTGGGCCGTCAGCAGCGGTACTCCGAGCCCGGTGAGGGCGGGCGCGGCGACCACCGCGACGACGATGTAGGCGGCGGTCACCGGCAGACCCATTCCGAGCACCAGCGCCACCAGCGCGGACAACCCCAGGGCAGGGAGGAGGGCTCCCTCGGAAGCGCTGAGCAGGAGTTCGGCGAACTGCAGGCCCACTCCCGTCTGTCCGATCACCCCGACGACGATCCCCGCCGCCGCGCAGGCGAGGGACACCGGGACCGCGGTCACGGCGCCCTGCGCCAACCCCTCGAGCAGTTGCCGGAGCCCCACCCGCGTGCGGCGCCGCAGCGCGCCGGTCACCACGACGGCGAGGCACCCGGCGGCGCCCACCAGCGGGGGCGAGTAGTTCATGAGGAGGAGCGCCACGACGACCGCGACGGCGGCCAGGAAGTGGGCCCCCTCGGCGAGCGTGGCGAGGACTCGGGGGCGCGAGGGCATGGCCTCGATCCCGCGCCGGACCGCGAGTCCGTGGACGAAGAAGAGGGTTCCGGCAAAGAACAGGACCGCCGGGAGGAGCGACACGAGGACGATCCGCGGATAGGGCGTATTCGTGAGTTCCGCCATCAGGAACGCGCCCGCTCCCATGATGGGCGGCATCAGTTGGCCGCCCGTGGAGGCGGCGGCTTCGATGCCGCCGGCTTCCTCGCGCGAGAAGCCGAGGCGCTTCATCATCGGAATGGTGAGCGCTCCGGTCGTCACGGTATTGGCGATGGCGGAACCGGAAACCGAACCGAGCGCCGCCGATGCCAGCACCGCCGCTTTCGCGGGTCCGCCCCGCGCCCGCCCGGCGGCGGCGAAGGCCAGGTTGATGAAGAACCGGCCGCCGCCGGTGCATTCGAGCAGGGCTCCGAACAGCACGAAGACGAACACCGTGCTGCTCGCCACGCCGATCGGAAGGCCGAAGAGCCCCGCCCCGGTGAAGACCTCGAAACGGACGATCCGTTCGAGTTCGAAGCCGCGGTGCGCCAGGATGCCGGGGAGCGAGGCGCCGAAGGCGTTGTAGGCGAGGAACACGGCGACCACCGAGGTCATCACCGCGCCCACCCGCCGGCGGGTGGCTTCGAGCAGCAGCGCGATCAGAACGGCGCCGGCGGCGAGATCGGCGGCGTTCAGCCCGTAGAGGATGTGGTCAATCCCCTGCCGGTCGAAACGGATGACCATGACCCCGGCGGCCACGGAGAGCGCGGCCAGCAGGAGATCGGCGGCGCGCGCCCGCCGCGGACCACCGGCGGCGCTGGCCAGAAAACCGAGGGCGAGGATCCAGGTCAGGTGGATGGGCCGCATCCAGGTGGCTCCGAGGGCGCCGAAGACGGCCTGCCAGAGCTGAAAGAGCGAGAGGGCGGCTCCGGTCAACAGGACCGGCAGCGACAGGGCGGGCCGTGGCTCTTCCGGAAGCGCAACGGTCCCGGCGGGGCCGGGAGGACTCGTCAGGGGAGACTCCCCGGCGCTTGGCCACCCGGTGCCCGCGCTTCCTCGTAGAAGGCTCTCGCTCCCGGATGGAGCGGGAGACTCCCGACGTCCCCGAGGCTCTCGACCCGGATGAAGTCCGCGTTCCGGGTCACCGAACGGAACTCATCGCGGCCCGCGAGGAGTGAGGCGGTCAGCCGTTTCGCGAGATCGGCGGGCAGGTCGCGATGCACGAAGAGGATGTTCCAGAGCGAGGGCGTCAGCGTCGGAACGTCCACCCCGCGGTAGACCCCGGGCGGGACCTCGATTCCCTGGTACGCGGCGCCCGCCTTCTCGACGGCGGCGATCTCCTCCGAGGTGAACGGCACCAGCACCAGGTCGCGGGTGAGCCCCAGTTCGACCACCGAGGACACTCCCAGACCCGCGGCCAGGAACACCGCGTCCACGGTTCCGTCCTTGAGACCGTTGATGCTCTGGTTGTAGTTCATCTGGCGGACCCGGAACTCGTCTTCGGCGATCCCCACCGCGCCGAGCACGTTGCGGGCGGTCACTTCGTTCCCGGATCCCGGGGGGCCGAGCGATACCCGTTTCCCCCGCAGGTCGGGCACCGAACGCACGTCCCGGCCTTCGACGCTCAGCAGGTGGACGATGTTCGGATAGATTCGGCCGAGGACCGCCAGCGGGAGCGGCTCCGGGAAGCGTCCCGTTCCCCCGAACGCGTCGGCGACCGCGTCCGCCTGGCCGAAACCGATGTCGCTTTCTCCCTTGGCGACCTGGATCAGGTTCGTCACCGAACCGGCGCTGACCTCCGCCTTGACCACCAGCCCGGGAAGGTCGCGCGTCCAGCGGCTCGCCATCGCGCCCCCGAGCGGGTAGTAGACGCCCGCCGTGGTCCCGGTCGCGAGCGCCAGAGGCCGCGGCCGCTCCGCTCCGCACCCGGCGAGGAGGGCGATTCCCGCAGCGGTGGCGAGAAGCGTCAGCGAACGGCGCCGGCTGGTGAACACGGTTGCGCGACGAAGTATGGTCGAGATGCGGGGGCCGGGGGGCCGGGTCGCGCTCAGGGCTCGTCGGGTTCCACGCCCGGCTCGTCGTCGGGACCGCTTGCCGCGGGATCCAGTTGCCGCCGGAGGCGGTAGAGGAGATCGAGCGCCTCCCGGGGACTGAGCCGGTCCGGATCGCAGGATCGCACCGCTTCGGCCACCTGGTTCTCGGCCGGTTCGAGCAGCGAGTAGGGCCCGCCCGGTTCGGGCGCGGGCAGCCGCGCCCCGCGTCCGTCGAGCCCCCCGCTGAGGCCCTCGAGCACCTCGTGCGCGCGCCGCACCACGGAGCGCGGGACCCCGGCGAGGCGCGCCACCTGGATGCCGTAGCTGCGGTTCGTTCCCCCGGGCGCCACCCGGTGCAGGAAGACGATCTCGCTCTGGTGTTCGCGCGCTTCGACGTGGAAGTTGACGACGCCGTCCTCGGCGCTGGCGAGCGCGGTCAGCTCGTGGTAGTGGGTGGCGAAGAGCGTCTTCATCCGCAGTCCGGCGTCGCGGGCGATGTGCTCGACGATGGCCCAGGCCAGCGAGAGGCCGTCGTAGGTCGCGGTGCCGCGGCCCACCTCGTCGAGCAGCACGAGGCTGCGGTTCGTGGCGTGGTGGAGGATGTGGGCCGTTTCCTCCATTTCCATGAGGAAGGTGGACCGGCCGCGCGAAAGGTCGTCGGACGCCCCGACGCGCGCGAACACCCGGTCCACCACGGGAAGGCGGGCGGACTCCGCGGGAACGAACGAGCCCATCTGCGCCATCACCGCGTGGAGCGCCGTCTGGCGCAGGAAGGTGGACTTCCCGCCCATGTTGGGCCCGGTCAGGATCATCAGG
The DNA here is from genome assembly GCA_963555995.3 of Vicinamibacteria bacterium. Lineage (GTDB taxonomy): Bacteria > Acidobacteriota > Vicinamibacteria > Marinacidobacterales > Marinacidobacteraceae > Marinacidobacterium. The sequence goes on from OY821641.1 coordinate 1,575,377, forward strand.
AACCGGTCCTCACCGAGGCTCAGGTCGTTGGGGACGAACTCGTCGGCGGACAGGGCTTCGACCACCGGGTGTCTCCCGCCGCGCACCTCGATCTCGAACCCCTCGTGGATTTCGGGTTTCACGTACCGGTGGGTGATGGCGGCCTGCGCAAGACCCGCGGCGACGTCCGCTTCCGCGAGCGCGCCCGCCATGTCGAGGATTTCGCGGACGGCGTCCCCGACGTCGTCCTCGAGGGCCCGGAAGAGCGATGCCTCGAGTTCGGCGATCTTCTCGTCGGCCTGCGCCACCCGCGCCTCGAACTCCTTCAGCTCCTCGGTGACGTAGCGTTCCGCGCCCACCAGGGTCTGCCGGCGCACGTAGTCCGGCGGAACCCGGCCGGCCTGCGTCTTGGGGACCTCGATCGTGTAGCCGAAGACCTGGTTGTGCCTGATCCTGAGCGTGGTGATCCCGGTGCGCGCCTTCTCGCTGGTCTCCATGTTCCGGATGCACTCACGGCCGTGGAACCGGAGTTGCCGCAGTTCGTCGAGTTCCGGAGAAAACCCCTCCCGGATCACGCCGCCGTCGCGCGCCAGCACCGGGGCCTCCGGCGAGACCGTCTCCCGGATCCGCTCGAGCAGTTCGGGCAGTTCCCGGATCCGGGCGCCGATTTCCCGCAGGGTGGGCGCCTCGGCGGCCTCGAGCGCGGTCCGCAACGCAGAAGCGGTCCGGAGCCCGTCGGCGACCCGGAGGTATTCCCGAGGGCCGGCGATCCGGAGCGCCACGCGGGAAGCGAGCCGCTCGAGGTCGGGAGCGCCGGCGAGTGCTCCGGCGACCTCCTGCCGCAGCTTCCGGTCGCGGGTGAACGCCTCCACCGCGAGATGGCGTTCGCGAATCCGCTCCGGATCGAGCAGCGGGTGGGCAAGGCGCCGCCGCAGCAGGCGGGCGCCCATCGCGGTCGCCGTGCGGTCGAGGGTCTCGACGAGGGTGGCGCCGGGCGGAGCCCCCGACTCGGCCGACAGCGGCCGGAAGAGTTCCAGGTTCCGCTGGGTCAGGTGGTCGATCTGCATGCGCCCCGAGGTGTCGAGGCGCTTGAGGCTGCCGATGTGGTGAAGCTGGCCGCGCTGGGTCTCGGTCAGATAGCTGATCGCGGCCCCCGCCGCGCAAACGGCGGCCGGGGTTCCCTCGACACCGAACGATTCGAGCGAGAGCGTCCCGAAGTGACGGCGCAGCGCGTCGCGGGCGTGCTCGAACTCGAACCACAGGTCGGGCCGCGCCGTGAGCAGGGGAAGGTCTCCCAGCACCGGAAGGAGGTCCCGGGGCGGGGCGCTCTCGGCGACCAGCAGTTCGCGGGGCCGGAAGCCCGCCATCGCTTCGGCGCACTCGCGCTGCCGGCCCCCTCCGGAGAACTCGGCGGCGGTGAACTCCCCGGTGGAGAGATCCACCCACGCCGCCCCCAGCCGGGGCTTGCTCCGCGTTCCGGACTCGGCCACCACCATCAGGTAGGCGGCTTCCGGTCCCGCCAGGTAGGCCGGGTCGAGATACGTCGAAGGGGTAGCGACCCGGACGATCTCCCGCCGGACGGGTCCCTTGGAGAGGCCGGGCGGCTCCACCTGTTCGCAGACCGCAACCCGGACCCCGGCGCGGACGAGGCGGGCGATGTACCCCTCGGCGGCGTGGTACGGAACCCCCGCCATGGGGATCGCCTTCCCTTCCGCGTCGTTCTGCCGGGAGGTGACCGCGATCCCGAGGAGTTCGCCCGCCTGCCTCGCGTCCTCGAAGAACACCTCGTAGAAGTCCCCCATGCGGAAGAACAGCATGGCGTCTTCGGCTTCCCGCTTGAGGTCGTGGTACTGCTGCATCGCGGGCGAGACGCCGCGCCCTTTCGGCTTTCCGCGCCGTGCAGCGGCCGCGGTCCCGGCCGGCGGCGGCTGAACCTCGGGGAAGAGCCGCGGGGCCGTGGTCACGCGGCGATTGTGCCTTGGAGTCGCCCCCTCCGGGAAGGGGGGAGCGGAGCGCCGGCCCCCAGCGGGCGCTCCGAATAGGATTTCCCGCGCATTGCGAGAACGGGATTCCGGGTCCGTGGCGGCCGCACCGATCTCCGGGCCGGTGCTGGCCCTCGATACGACGGGCACGCTCGGCAGCGTCGCGCTGGGGTCCGCCGGCCCGGACGGCGCCGTGACCGGTGACGTCGTCGAGGCCTTCGAACCCTCGAACCTCCACGCGCGGAACCTCCTGCCCGCGATCCGCGGCCTCCTGGCGCGGGCGGGGCTCGAAACCTCGGACCTCGCCCTGGTGGTGGCGACCCGGGGACCGGGTTCGTTCACCGGACTGCGGATCGGCCTCGCCACCGCGCAGGGGTTCGCGCTGGCCGCCGGAGTCCGGGCCGCCGGGGTCTCGAGCCTGGATGCGGCCGCCCTGGCGGATGCGGCCGCGAGCCGTTCCGCGCTCCGCCGCCTGGTGGTTGTGGACGCGCTACGGGGGGAACTCTTCGCCGCCCTCTACGAGGGGGCCGGTCCCGACGCCCTCGTCCGGGGGCCCTGCCGCCTGCTCCCGGAAGACGCCGCGCGCCGGGCCGCGGAGCACGGGGCCGCCCGGATCTGCGGACCGGCGGTGCGGCGCTACCGCGGCGCGATCGGCCGAGGGCGCCCGGACATCGAGATCGTGGAGGACCGGCGGGCGCTCGCGCCGGCCGCGCTCCGTCTGGGGCTTCAGGCGGCGCGCCGCGGGGAAACCACCCTGGAGCCGCTCTACCTCCGGGAACCGGACATCCACGGCCGTTCCGTTACGCTATAGCTGCTTGCAACCTGTGGAAAAAGTCACGCGGCCCTCATCGTTGCGTTTCGGGAATGCATCCCGGCCGGTCCTCCCGGCAGGGGTTTCTCCCTCGCGGGGCGCCCGCGCCGGGACAACCGGCGTTCCCGGCGCCCGCGTCGCTTTCTCCACGGGCGGCTCGGTGATGTTTGTCCGAGGCGGTTCCGGACCCGCGGTCCGGACGGCCTGGTGGAGGCCTTCATGAAACACCAAGATGAGATCGAGACGGAACCCCGCGCATCGGCCGGGCCGGAGCCGGCAGCCCCGGCCGCGGCGGCGCCCGATCTTGAGGAATTGGTCCGGAAACACCGGGAACTCGACGAACAGCTCGAGGAACTCACCAGGTACGGCCACCTCTCTCCCCTCCAGCAGCACGAAGCCGCGGTCATGAAGAAGCGCAAACTGGCCCTCAAGGACCGGATCGCCGCGCTCGCGGCCTCGTCGTGACGGTCTGGAACGACGGACTGGAACGACCGACCTGACGCGGCACCCGGCCGCACGGGCGCATGAGACTGCCGATCGCCCCGGAGGGCAGGGTGTTCGTGGCGGTCCCGCTCCTCGCGGCCATCCTCGCGCTCGCCGCGGCCGGCGCCGGCGGCGAGGCCTTCGCCTGGGCCGGCGGGGCGCTGTTCGCCGGCGCCGGGTTCTGCGCGTTTTTCTTCCGGGATCCGGAGCGGCGTCCGCCCCGTGATGCGGCGGTACTCACCGCTCCCGCGGACGGCCGCGTCACCGAAGCCGGACCCGCGGACGAAGGCGAGCCGGGGACCCAGCGCGTGAGCATTTTCCTCTCGATCTTCGACGTCCACATCAACCGGGCGCCGGCCGCGGGGGAGGTGCGGGCCGTGCGCTATCGTCAGGGCGCGTTCCGGGCGGCCTTCCGGAGAGACGCCGCCGAGCGGAACGAGCGGAACGAGTTGGAGATGACCACCGAGCGGGGCACGATCCGGATACGCCAGATCGCCGGAGTCGTCGCCCGGCGCATCGTGTGCCGGGTCCGGGCCGGAGACCGGCTCGCGCTGGGCGAGCGCTTCGGACTGATCCGTTTCGGCTCGAGGACCGATCTGCTCCTGCCGCCGGGGGTCACCCTTTCGGTTCGTTCCGGAGACCGGGTGCGCGGCGGGCTGAGCGTCATCGGGAAGTGGGAATGAAACGCCAGCGACTCCGGACGCGCCGGGGAGTGTTCCTGCTTCCGGCCGTGTTCACCGTCGGCAACATTTTCCTGGGCTTTTTCTCCATCGTGCAGAGCTTCCGCGGGGAGTTCGGCAGCGCCGGACTCATCATCGGGTTCGCCATCCTCGCGGACGTGGTGGACGGCCGGGTGGCCCGGTTCGCCGGCGCCGCCAGCGAGTTCGGCCGTGAACTGGATTCCCTCGCGGACGTGGTTTCCTTCGGAGTGGCGCCGGCGGTGCTGGCGTACGCGTGGGTTCTCTATCGCTGGCCGCAGACCGGATGGCTGGTGGCCGCACTGTTCACGATCTGCGCCGCCGTCCGTCTCGCCCGGTTCAACGTAGGGCGGTTGAGCACCGATCCCCGCTACTACACGGGGATGTCGTCGCCGGCCGCGGCGGCGGTGGTCGGGGCGGTGACCTACTGGCATCCGGCGCCGCCCGGGAACTCGCTGGCCGCGGCGGCCTGCCTCTTTGGAACCCTCGGGCTCGCCCTGCTGATGAACAGTCCGGTGCGCTACCCGAGCTTCAAGAACCAGACCGGACGAAAGCCCCAGTCCCACCGGATGCTGGTCGTGCTGGCGGTGTTCATCGTGGCCACGATCGCGGAACCGGTGGCGATGTTCCTGGTTCTCGCCTTCGGATACGCGGCCTCGCCGCTGATCCGCGGGGTTCGCGGACTGGGCGGCCGGCTGGTCCGCTCGTCGTCGAGCGGTTCACCGAAGCCGGACCGGGTGGCGTTGGGGCGCGCCGGCCCTCGGGGAAGCGGGGACCGCCCGGCGGACCCTCCTTAACAGCCTGTGGCAAAACCCTCGCGGCGTTCGACGGGCGATGCATCCCGGCTGAACCGCGCCTCTGCGAGGCGCTCTGCGTTGCGTTTCGGTCGGAATACACCCGGTATTCCTCCCTCACGCGCCTTGTCAGCCGGGCGCCTCGCCCGTCTCGGCGCTCACGTGGGTTTCACCACAGGCTGTTAACTGGCCGCAAGGACTCCGGCCCCCGCGGGAGCGGGCGCCGCTCACCGGGTCCAGGCGGTGAACTCGCGAATCTGCCACCGGGGGGGCGAACCGGCCGCCGGCTCGGCCGCGACCCGTTCCAGACCGATCCGAAAGGACTCCACCACGTAGCGGTCGGTGCCGGTGGCCATGCTGGTCCACTCGGGAACGAACAGGACGTAGCCGCCGTCCGCGGAGCGGCGGATGGAGGGCGGCCGCTCCTGGTAGCCGATCGGCGTGCGGTTCCGGAAGAACCGTTCCAGCCCGCGTCGCAGTTCATCCCCGGAAGCGCTGCGGCGGGTTTCCCCGGCGAGCGCCACGAGCGCCCAACCCGACGGATAGAGACCCTCGAGATGGCCGGCGTCGGACTCTTCGAACGCAAGCCGGAACCGCCCGAGAATCGCTTCGAGATCGTCCGGAGGCGGTGGGGCGGGAGCGCACATCGCGCACGCGACGATCGTCGCGGCAAGCAACCGGACGATCCGGGGTGCGCCCCGTGTCCCGCGGTTGACGCTCATCCCGCCTCCTTCTCGCGCGGGCCGTCCACCGGAAGCTCCACGACCAGGAGCAGGCCGGACCGGCGCTCGGCGCGGGCGCGGGCGCTGACTTGCCCCCCGTGGGCCTCGGTGAAGCGGCGGGCGTTCGCGAGCCCGAGCCCCGATCCCCGGGTCCTGGTGGAGAAGGCGGCGTCGAAGATCCGTTCGCGGAGTCCCTTCGGGACGCCGGGGCCGTTGTCCTCCACCTCGATGCGGATCCATCGGTCCCGGCGAACCGGGCGCACCCGCACCGAGACCTCCGCCTCCTCCGGCGGGATCTCGGGAAAGTCGAGGGTGGCCTCGAGCGCGTTCTGCAGGAGGTTCTCGACGATCCGCGCCACGATCTCGGGATCAACCCGCGCCGCCGGGGTCGGTGAGCCCTGGAAACGGACCCGCGGCCGCGCGTGGGGGCGCCGATACGGGCCGACGGTGTCCTCGACCAGCTTCGTCACGTCGGTTTCCCGGAGCCGAAGCGGGGCTCCGAGAGCGGAAAACTCCGAAGAGATGCGCCGGAGACGCTCCACCTGATCGAGGATTTCGGAGACGCCTTCATCCACCGCCGCCTGCGGGTCCCGGCCGCGGGGTTCCCTGAACACCCGCCGGATGTAGTCCGCCGCCAGTCCGATCGGGGCGAGGGCGTTCTTGACGTCGTGGGCGACGCGTCTTGCCAGATCGGCCGCCGCCTCCTCGCGCATCTGCCGGCGGACATCGGGAATCCGCCGCACCAGCCGTTCCACGCTGGCCGCGAGCAGGCGCAGTTCGGTCAGCGTGCCGTGCACGGGCACCCGGGCCTGGAGATCGCCATCGGCAATCCGGCCGGTCGCGCGCGCCAGCCCCCGCACCGGGGCGGCCAGGCGCCGCGCGACCAGCGCGGGCAGCACGATCGCGAAGATCAGCGCCAGCGACCCGCTCCCGAGAATGAGGGTCCGCTGGATGGCCCGGACGCTCTCGAGGCGGGCGGCCTCGTCCGCCGGCAGCGGGACGGCGAGAAGCAGGGGGCCGTGCAGGCGGGCGGGGGTGTCGAGGTGGATCCAGACGATCCGATACCGGAGCGGGCCGGCGTCCTGGATGCTCAGGAACGGATCGGGTGAGGCGGTGGGCAGGATCGCCGCGGGCGGAGGTCGTGGCGGGAGGAGTCCCGTCTGCGCCAGTTCGGGACGGCTGACCGCAACCAGTTCCCCGCCGTTGTAGAGCGCGGCATCGGTATCGAGCTGGTCGGCCGCCTGGGCGAGGCGCAGGGCGAGTTCCTCCCGCGGAATGAGCGGATCGAGGGCGGCGAGTTCCTGCGCCACGCGCCGCACCGAAAACGACCGGGAGACGGCTTCCCGGTCGCTGGCGGACTCGAGGAGGACGCCGAGGCGCTGCTGCGCGAAGACCGCGACGCCCAGCATCGCGATGAGGACGGCCGCGGCGAGCGCCTCCGTCAACTGCATCTGGAAACTCCGCCTCCGGAACCGGCCCTCCCGATGCGGGAAGACGAGGCGGGCGCGCGCGGCGACCGCGACCAGCAGTGCGATCAGGGCGGCCAGGAAGCCCCAGCCGAGCAGCGCGCCGGCGTGGTCGGCGAGTCCGGTCCGCCGCCAGGAGACGACGAAGGGCTCGCCATGTACCAGGACACCGAGCTCGACCCGCCGTTCGCCGCGTTCCGGGGGCAGGGAAGAGCGGCGGCTGAGCCGGAGGTCTCTGCCGCGAAACACGGCGGGGGCCGCGTCGCCGCGCAACAGGAAGTGATCCGCGATCCCCGCGGCCCGGGGCAGGAAGGGAATCTCCGACGCCCGGTCGGCGACCCGGAGGGTCACGCTGGCCCCCGAAGGGAACTGGCGCTCGGTCTCCAGGACGGCCTCGATGCCGGAGGCCGCCTCGCATTCGGGGATGGGACTCCAGCGAGGGGGGGAGGGAGCGGAGGACGGAGGATCGGGCCGCCGGGGCAGGCCCACCCCGAAGCGGGAGCGCTCACCACCGGGTCCCCGAACCTCCAGCGCGCTCGCCACCGTCAACCGGGGCAGCCCGGTCGAGAGCCACAGCCGGTAGGCGCTGTCCGGACGAAGTTGCGCGAGGGAAGCGGCTTCGCCGTCGAGCGTGCGCGTCGCTTCCTCCAGCGCGTGGCAGACCGCGAAGCGGTGTCTCAGGGCCTGGAGCGGGGCTGCGTCCGCCGCGTAGCGCTGCCGGACGTTGTCCTCGTGCCACGCCATCGCCGGGTAGAGAAGGACCCCCGGGACGGCGAAGAGCAGGAAGGCCACGAGGAAGGAGAAGCCGGGCTCATGGGCGACGAGCGGTTGCCGGAGGTGCCTGAGGGACAGCCGTCCGCGGCGCCAGAAAACCACCGAGGCGCCGGCCAGCAAGGGAAGCCCGGCAAACAGGAAGGAACCGCCCGGCAGGAATGCGACCGAAACGGCAACGACCGCGGCGGCGGTCACCAGTACCGGAACTTCCAGCCGGAGGAGACTCTGGAGGAGGAGCAGGAGTCCGGCGAGGGCGAGAAGCAGGGCGGCCCAGCCGAGGACTTCCGGCCACCGGGTATGGAGCGTCCAGGTCGGGGTGAGCGGCGCGCCGCCCGAGAACCCGGCGCTGCGGACGAGGGCGGCGGCCAGGACCGCCGCTCCGCCGGCGCCGAGGCCGCGCAGCAGGGCATGGATCCCTCCCGGTGTCCTGCTGCCGGAGCCGGGGCGGAGCCGGATGGCGACGATACGCGCCGAAGCCAGCACGGCTGCCGCGGTGACGACCGCCATGAGCGGCGAGTCGCCCAGCACCGGCAGCAGGGGCGCGTCCGAGAGGAAAGCCGGAAGCGCGGCGCCGGGTCCCGACGGGAGGGTTCCGAGCAGCGCGGCGAAACCGAAGGTCAGCGTCCAGATCGCCCCCAGCGTACCGAGGTCTCCGGAGCGCCGGAGAGCGGGAAGAGCGGCCAGGATGCCGAGCAGGAGCGCCAGGGTCGCGTAGAGCGCGGCCTCGGCTTCGCGTTCCGCGCGGCGCGCGGCCGCCGGGGCCACGGCAGTGCTGGCGGCGCCGAGCAACTGACCGTCGTAGGCCCGGAGGGCGAAGTAGTAGCGCTGCGCATCCCCGGCGCCGTCCACGAAACGGTCGCCGCGGCGCTCGAAGAGCTGCGCCAGCGCCGCGAGGTCGGCGGCGCCATCCACGAACTGCGTCTCGATCCCTCGTCCGGCGGCGAACTCGAGCGCCGAGAGCGGGGCGGCGCCCGAGGAGGGGGGGGACGCCTCCCGGACGGGCACCTCCACGGTGACCACCCCGAGCAGGTTCCGGGTGCATTCGGCGGCGGCCAGGTAGCCGCGCCGACCCCCCTCGCTGTACACGAAGAGCGGAAACGCCGGATCGGGGCAGCGCTCTTCGCGGACTCCGTCGGGGAACACCCCGGAGAGGGCGGCTTCGAAGTCCGGGTTGCCTCCCGACCACGCCACCGGACGCAACTGCCGGTCGTAGAGGGTCGCGCCACCGTCGCCGATCCCGGTTCCAGGGAGCGCCCACTCGGAGAGCGCGCGGAAGGCGCGGGCCTCCGTGCCGCCCGCATCCGAGCCTTCCAGCGCGGCGGCCACCGGCGCCGTCCGCGCGACCAGGTAAGCGGCATCCCCCACCTCCCGGGTGAGGTCGGCGAGAAAGGCGTCCACCCGGTCCGCCGCCCGGGAAGCGGACTCCGGGCCCGCGGTGATCGTCCGGCTGAGCGGAAGGCGGCACGAAAGCGCCACCAGGGCGGCGGCAGCCAGGCTCAGGGCAATTCGCCGGCTGCCGGGAGGCAGGAGGTCACGCCGGACCAGGGCGAAGAGGAACAGCAGCGCGGTGGCTGCCGTCAGCGTGGTGTGGACGGCGCCCGGGAAGGCGGCGAACCGGTTGGCGGCGTCGGCAAGGGCGGCCCCGAACGCCGCGAAGGCGCCAGCGACCAACAGGAGCGGCGGCAGACGATCGGTCTTCATGCCTAGCAGCCTGTGGATGAAGTGACGTGAGCACCGAGAACGCCGGGGCGCCCGGCTGACAAGGCGCGTGAGGGAGGAATACCGAATGTATTCCGACCGAAACGCAACGCAGAGCGCCTCGTAGAGGCGCGGTTCAGGCGGGATGCATCGGCGTTCGAATGCCGCGTTACTTTGTCCACAGGCTGCTAGGATGGCCGGCGGTCGGCAGTCTGCGGATCGCCACTCGAACGCCGCGAGGGTCTTGCCACAGCCTGCTAGGGTAAAGGTTCGTGCGGCCCTCAAGCGGGAAAACCGGGTCCGCCCGGCGCCTCTGCCGCGCCGCGGCGTGGCTCGCGACCTTGTCGCTGCTGAACGCGGGCATCGCGCTGTCTCGGGAAGGTCCTCCGGGGGTGCGCTCGGCCGCTGCGGGTCCCCGGCAACCTCCCGGGCAACCGCCGGAACAGCCCCCCGAGGAACCGCCTGGCGAAGCGGAGGAGGCGGAAGCGCCGCCGGCGCCGGTCGAGGAGGTTGTTCCGGCCGGGGAAGCGCCGGCGGAGGAGACTCCCGCCGGGGAAACCGCCGACGAACCGGTGGAGGGCGCAGCCGGCGAGGCGGAAGGCGAGGAGCCCGAGGACGAGGGAGCGGAGCCGGCGCGCCGGGCGCCGGAGGTCGTGACCGCACCGGTGGGAATCCTCCCCGGACGGCTGGTGGCGACCCCCGCCCCCGTTCCCGGAGGGGCGATCATCGGGATGGTCCTGGGAGCCGACGGATTCCTGCTCCAGACGGCCGGCGGCGACGTCGTCGCCTACGCGCCCGACGGGGAACGGACCCGCTGGGGCCTGACGGGAGTCGGCGCGGCGTTCGTCGCCGAGGATGCGGGCGCCGTGGTACTGCTCGGCGAGAACGGCGACGTGGTCGTGCGGCAGCGCGCCGACGGGGCGCGGACGGGAGGGTTCTCGACCGGTTTCGCGCCGGATCGGGCAACCCCTGCCGGGTCGGTGCGTCGTCCGGCGCCCGCCGCGCTGGCGTCCGGGGTGCTCTACTGGGTCTCTTCGGGAACGCTCCGGGGATACCGGATCCCGGCGGGGGGCCTGGTGATGGAAACGAAGCTTCCGGAGGGCGAAGCGACGAGCGTCGTAGTGGCGCCGGCTCCCGCGGATGGCGCCGGGGAGGTCCCGCCGCTCCTCCTGGTTTCGCTCGGCAGCGGCGGCGTGGCCGCGGTGGAAGCGTCGCCGGGAACGACTTCCGCGAGGGTCCGCTGGCAGGTGGCGGGGGCCGGTCCGGTGACCGGCCCGGTCCTGCCGTTTCCGGAGGAACGCCTGGCGTTCTTCGGAGACGAGGGCGGCGACCTCACCGCCGTGGATCTGGAATCCGGTCGCGAGCGTTGGCGATGGCGGCTCGCGGAAGGGTTCCACCATCCGCCGCTCCTGAGCCGCGGGCGGCTCTACGCGGCCACCAAGGCGAACAGCCTCTATTGCTTCGACGCGAAGCGGGGGGGCGAGCGCTGGCGCGCGGGGCTTCCCGGCCGGCCGGCGGCGCCCCCGCTGCGAATCGCCGGCGCCATCGTGGTCGTCACGCGGGACGGACTGCTCGTGGAGCTGAATGCGGAGACCGGCGCGCGGATCGGCCGGGCTCGCGACCTCGATGCCGAGGTTGTCGGGGTGGTGCACCGGTTGGGCGACGGCGCCCGCGAGGATGGATGGCGTGACCGGCGTCTCTTCCTGGGCCTCCGCGATGGACGGCTGGCCGTCTTCGGCCCCCGGATCGGCGGCGAGGACCCTCGACCGGAACCGTCCGGCGAGGGCGGCTGACCCTGTTTTGGAGACGAAGAAGCGGCTTGGCGGCGGTCGCTGCCGCACCGTCGCGCCGCACCGGACCGGGCGCCGGAAACCATCTCCACGAGCGGGTCGTCGCGCTTACAATGCGGGTGGATGGCGCGACCCCTTCTGCGACCCGGAGAGGGGTTGACAACCGCCCGCCCGAAGAGGGGCCGCCGTCGCTGATGGATCCCGCGGAGTCGCTCCTCGTCCTTGATTTCGGCTCGCAGTACACGCAACTGATCGCCCGGCGGCTCCGGGAACTGGGGGTGTACTGCGAGATCCTGCCGTGCACGACGCCGAACCGGGAGATCTGGAGGCGCAATCCCATCGGCGTGGTCCTCTCCGGGGGGCCCGAGAGCGTCTATGGGGATGGCGCTCCGGCGGCTCCGGACGGAGTCCTCGCGCCGCCGGTCCCGGTGCTGGGCGTCTGTTACGGGATGCAGCTCCTGGCGCGCGGGAGCGGTGGCGACGTGCGTCCGGCGCCGCGCCGCTCGTACGGCCCGGCGAACCTCGAGCACGACGGGAACGGACGGCTCTTTCGGGGGGTGCCGGAACGGTTTCGGGCCTGGGCGAGCCACGGAGATCTCGTCCACGCCCTGCCGGAGGGGTTCCGCCGCACCGCGGGGACCGGGCAGGCGCGCATCGCCGCCTTCGAGAACCCGGGCCGCCGGCTCTACGGGGTGCAGTTCCATCCGGAGGTCGTGCACACCGAGCACGGCGCCGACATCCTGAGGAACTTCGCGTTCGAGGTGTGCGGAGCCCGCGGCGGCTGGACGCCCCGCTCGCACGCGGAACGGACGATCGCCGCCATCCGGGCGCAGGTGGGCGAGGGGCAGGTGGTCTGCGGCGCCTCCGGCGGGGTGGATTCGACGGTCACCGCCATGCTGGTCCACCGGGCGATCGGAGACCGCCTGCACTGCATCTTCGTGGACAACGGCGTGCTTCGGAAGGACGAGGCCGCGCGGGTCCGGTCCTCGTTCGAGGAAGGTCTGGGGATCCCGCTCCAGGTCGTGGACGCCGCCGACCGCTTCCTTGCCCGACTGAAGGGGGTGCGCAGTCCCGAACGGAAACGGAAGATCATCGGGCGCGAGTTCATCCGGGTCTTCGAAGAGGCGTCGCGGGACATCCCGGACGTGCGTTTCCTCGCGCAGGGGACGCTCTATCCCGATGTCATCGAGAGCGTCTCGGTGAAGGGGCCTTCGGCGGTGATCAAGAGCCACCACAACGTGGGCGGCCTGCCGAAGCGCATGCGGCTCGAACTCATCGAACCGCTCCGCGAACTCTTCAAGGACGAGGTCCGGGTGCTGGGACGGCAGTTGGGAGCGCCCGAGGGGCTCGTGAACCGGCATCCCTTCCCGGGCCCCGGCCTGGCGGTTCGGATGCTGGGCGCCGTCGAGGAATCCGGGCTCGAGGTCCTGCGCGAGGCGGACGCGATCCTCGAGGAGGAGATCCGGTCCGCCGGCTGCTACGACAGCATCTGGCAGGCGTTCGTGGTGCTCCTGCCGCTGCGCACCGTCGGCGTCATGGGAGACGCCCGGACGTACGAACGGGTCGCGGTCATCCGGGCGGTGGAGAGCCGCGACGGGATGACCGCGGACTGGGCGGCGCTGCCCCACGAGCTGCTGGTGCGGGTCTCGAACCGCATCACCGGCGAAGTGCGGGGCGTGAACCGGGTGGTCCTCGACATCACCTCCAAACCCCCCGGCACGATCGAGTGGGAGTGAGGCTCCCTTGAGCGGCGCCGCTTCCGGGGCCGTGGGGAACCGTCCCTTCGTCCACCTCCACACCCACACCGAGTACTCGCTGCTGGACGGGATGAGCCGGCTCTCCGATGTCGTCGGACGGGCGGCGCGCGAGGGGATGCCGGCGGTGGCGATCACGGACCACGGAAACCTCATCGGCGCCCTCAAATTCCACGAGGCAGCCCGCGAGGTCGGCGTGAAGCCCATCCTCGGGTGCGAGGCCTACGTCGCGCCGGGAAGCCGGCGCGAGCAGAACCCCGATTCGGAAAACCAGCACCTGGTGCTGCTCGCGAAGAACCGGACCGGCTTCCGGAACCTCATGCGGCTCAGCTCGATCGCCTACTCCGAGGGGTTCTACTTCAAACCGCGGATGGACTTCGAGCTCCTGGCGGAGCACCACGAGGGCCTGATCGCGCTGTCGGCGTGTCCCAAGGGGATCGTGCCCCGCGAAGTGGTCACCGGCGGCGATCCGGTCGAGTGGGCCGGCCGCTACCAGGAGGTCTTCGGCAAGGACAACTACTACCTCGAGATCATGGATCACACCCCGCCGGGCGGGGCCACTCCGGAAGGCGCCCGGCTCTCCGACCTGGAGCTGAGGATTCGCAGCGGGGTGGTCGAGGTCGCCCGGAAGACCGGGATTCCGCTCGTGGGCACGAACGACTCGCACTATGCCTCGGCCCGGGATGCGGATGCCCACGACCTGCGCCTGTGCATCAGCACGAACCGGCCGGTCAAGGACCCCCGGCGGCTGAAGTTCCATTCCGACCAGTTCTTCTTCAAGACCTCCAGGCAGATGGAAGCGGTGTTCGAGGACTGCCCGGAGGCGTACCGCAACACGCTCGAGATCGCCGGGCGGATCGAGGACTTCGAACTGGTGGACGAACGGAGTCTGCTGCCCGATTTCGAGGTGCCCGCGGGGACGACGCTGGACGCGCACTTCGAGGAAAGCGCCCGCAGCGGCCTCGCCCGGCGCCTCGACTCGCCGGAAGTGCATGGCGCGCGGCCGCCGCGCGGCGACTACGAGGACCGGCTCGGCGTGGAGCTGGACGTGATCCGGCAGACCGGCTACTCCGCCTATTTCCTCATCGTGCAGGACTTCGTGCGCTTCGCCCAGGACCGCGGGATCCCGGTGGGCCCGGGGCGGGGTTCCGCGGCCGGCAGCCTCGTCGCCTACGCCCTCGGCATCACCGACATTGACCCGCTCCCGCACGGCCTGCTCTTCGAGCGGTTCCTCAATTCCGAACGGATCAGCCCGCCCGACATTGACGTGGATTTCTGCGAGGTCCGGCGGGAGGAAGTGCTCGACTACGTCACGGAGACCTACGGCAGCGACCGGGTGGCGCAGATCATGACGCTCGGGACCATGCAGGCCAAGCTGGTGGTCCGCGACGTGGGCCGGATGCTGGAGTTGCCGCCGCCCCAGGTGGACCGGCTGGCGAAGCTGATCCCGGAGCGCATGAGCCTCGCGCAGGCGCTGGAGAGCGTCTCGGAGCTTCGGGAAGCGCGCCGGAACCCGGACTTCGACCGTCTCTTCGGACTCGCGGAAAGGCTCGAGGGGCTGCCGCGCAGCGTCGGGACCCACGCCGCCGGGGTGGTCATCGCCCCGGGGCCGCTCGAGGAGATTCTGCCGCTCTACCGCGACGTGGAAACGAAACGCCTCGATTCCGGCGGGGGCGCGGCGTCCGGGCAGGGGGTGATCGTGCGCCGCCGCACGCAGTGGGACATGAAGGACTGCGAGCGCGCCGGACTCTTCAAGATGGATTTCCTCGGGCTCCGGAACCTCACCCAGATCGAGGATTGCGCCCGCCGGGTGCAGGAGGATCCGAACACGGCCCGCACCGCCGGGGAAGGGGAGGCGCTCGCCCTCATCCGCGCCGGGCGCTTCGAAAAGGTGCCGCCGGATCCCGAGACCTTCCGGCTGTTCGCCCGGGCGGACACCGACGGGATCTTTCAGTTCGAGAGTCCCGGGATGCGCGATCTGCTGTCCCGGTACAAACCCGAAAACCTGGATGACCTCGCGGCCATGAACGCGCTCTACCGGCCCGGCCCGCTGGAGAGCGGGATGGCGGACGACTTCGTGGCCGCGAAGGCCAACGGCCGGCTCTCCGACAAACTGGATCCGCGCGTGCGCAACCTCGTCCCGGAGACGCGGGGCCTGATCGTGTATCAGGAGCAGGTGATGCTGGTGGCGCAGAAGCTCGCCGGTTTCTCGTTGAACCGGGCGGACGGCCTGCGGAAGGCGATGGGGAAGAAGGACCCCGAGGCGATGGCCCGGGAAGAGGGGGGGTTTGTCGAGGGAGCGGTCGCCGGGGGGCTTTCCCGCCGGGTCGCGCAGGAGACCTTCCAGCAGATCGCCAAGTTCGCCGGGTACGGATTCAACCGCTCCCACGCCGTCGGCTACGCGCTCGTCGCCTACGTGGCGGGTTGGCTCAAGACCCATTTTCCCCTGCACTTCATCGCGTCGCTGCTGACCGCGCAACACCGGGCGGGCGACAAGGACGAGCGGATCGCGCGGATCCGGCAGGGCGCCCTGGCGCGGGGAGTCGAGGTGCTGCCCGCGGACATTCAGCACAGCGGGGCCGAGGCGCTGGTGGAAGGCGGCGGCGTCCGCTACGGCCTCGGGGCGATTAAGCAGGTGGGTGATCGCGCCGCGCGGGAAATCGAACGGGCCCGGCGTGAATGCGGCCGGTTCGACTCGCTTCGCCATTTCCTCGAGGCGGTGGAACCGAAGTCGCTCAACCGCGCCGTCGTGGAGTCGCTCGCCTGCGCCGGAGCGCTCGATTTTCTCGGCGTGCCGCGCTCCCGGATCCTTCCCGCGATCCCGGACGCCCTGGACGCGGCGAACCGGGCGCGCGGCCGGCAGGAGGCCGGAGTCCAGTCGCTCTTCGGGGGCGGGTCCGAACCTCCCGTGGACGTCTTTCCCGAGGCGCCCGCCTGGAGCGATGCGGAGCGGTTGCGGCGCGAGCGCGAGGCGCTCGGCTTCTACTGGGAAGGACATCCCGCAACGGAATACCGGACGGCGCTCGAGACGATCATCACCGGTCCGGTGAAGGCGGCGCTCGATGCGAAGCCGAAGGCGGCGGCCGGGATCGTCGGACTCGTGCGCGAGTTGCGGAAGCGGACGACGAGGGCCGGCCGGCCGATGGGCCAGTTCAGCCTCGAAGATGAAACCGGGGTGATCGGGGTGGTGGTTTTCCCCGACCTGTGGGAGTCCTGCCCGACTCTCGACGGCGAGCCCGTCGTGGTGGTCCAGGGAAACCTGCGGGGGGACGGCCCGGAGGCCGCCGGAGGCGGCCGCCGCCGTAGCCAGCGGGGCGAACTGGCCGCTTCCGAGATTCTGCTTGCGGACGAGGCGCCCTACCTGCTGGCCCGCGAGGTGGAACTGCTGGTGGCGGAGCCGGAACGGTTGGCGGGCGCACTGCGGGACCTGCTCCGGGAGCACCCCGGGCGGAGACCGCTGCGCCTGCGGGTCCGGGTTCGCGGAATCGAGGTCCTGATCGAGACCGCGACGCCGGTCCGGCCAAGCCGGGCCTTCGCCCGCGCCGCCTGGGAGCTGCTGGGGCCCGACACCGTGCTCCTCGACGGCCAGGCGCCCCCTTCCTTCGCCCACTGACCGCACGGGTTTCCGTTTCCTGCGTCCCTTTCCGCGCGCCTGTTGGTACGAGATTTGCCTGACGCGCGCTCGCTACACTTCCCATCGTGCAGCGCGAGTTCCTCGACTTCGAGGCTGACATCCAGGCGATCGTTCAGCGGATCGAAGCACTGACCGGATATCCCGACAGCCACCGGGCGGAGATCGCCGGGCTGGAACGGGAACTGCTACGCCGTCGTCGGCGAATCTATGCCGGCCTGACACCCTGGCAGCGGGTGCGGGTGGCGCGCCACCCCGAGCGTCCCTACGCGCTCGACCACGTGAACCGGATCTTCACCGGCTTCACGGAGATCCACGGGGACCGCCGCTACGCGGACGATCCGGCCGTCATCGGGGGGCCGGCGTGGCTCGCGGGAGCGCCGGTCATGGTGATCGGACAGCAAAAGGGCCGGGACACGGCCGAGCGCATCCACCGCAACTACGGCATGCCGCGCCCGGAGGGCTACCGAAAGGCCCTCCGCCTCATGAAAATGGCCGAAAAGTTCGGCAGACCGGTGGTCGCGCTGGTGGACACGCCGGGGGCGTTTCCCGGTATCGAAGCCGAGGAGCGGGGCCAGGCCGAGGCCATCGCGCTCAATCTGCGCGAGATGGCCCGGCTCGACGTCCCGGTGGTGGTTGCCATCATCGGGGAGGGAGGGAGTGGCGGGGCGCTCGGGATCGCCGTGGGCGACCGGATCCTGATGATGGAGAACGCGATCTACTCGGTGATCTCTCCCGAGGGGTGCGCCGCGATCCTGTGGAAGGACCCGGAACGCGCCTACGCGGCGACCGAGGAGGCGGCAGCGCGCATGCGCGTCACCGCACCGGAGCATCTCAGGAACGGCCTGATCGACGAGATCGTCCCGGAACCGCCGGGAGGGGCCCACGCGGACCACGAGGCCGCAGCGGAACTCCTCGGGGAGCGCCTGCGCGCCGCGCTCCGCGATGTTTCGGAACGTTCTCCGGTGGACCGCCGTGAGACGCGCTACCGGAAGTTCCGGAGTATGGGGAACTCCGGTCTGGAGGAGGCCCCCTCCCTGGTAGATCGGGGTCCGTCCGCTCCGGTGGACCGAGAAGCGGGGGGAGGCCGCGCCGCGGGCCGCCGGCCGGCGAACCCGGCCTGATCCAGTTGTTCCCTCGCGCCCGTTCCCGCGCGCGCCGCCCGGGCGCGCCCGTCTTCTCGAGATGGATCGGCCCGGCGATCAGCGTGCTCCTCTTCGCGGGGTTCACGGTGTTCCTGGTCCTGCGGCTCCAGGAAGGATTCGAGCGGCGGGCCGGGGAATGGTTCGGATCGGCCGACGAGGTGCCCGTCGAACCGGAGGAGGTGGTCTCGACCGAGGTCGAGTTCACGCGCTTCGATGAACAGGGCCGGCTGGTGCTCGAAGGGCGGGCGGAGCAGGCGCTTGGCCGGAGCGATGGCCAGCAGCGCTTTCTCGAGGTCGAGGTCCGCCTGATCGACGTCCTTGCCGACGGAGATGCAGTGGTGGCCGCCGACGAACTCCTGCTCGATCCCCGGACCGAGGCGGTCGAGTTCATCGGCAATGCCCTCCTCAGCGTCGAGGGTCTCGAGCTCTCGGGACCGCACCTCCACTTCCGGACCGCGCCGGACCGCCTCTGGTCACGCGACCCGGTGCAGTTCCGGAGCGACGACTTCGTCGGGATCGCCGCCTCGATGCAGTTCGAGGTCGCTGCCGGCAACGTGTCCCTGCAGGGTGTGGTGGCGGCCCCGGCCGCCGAGGACGGTTTCGCCGTCGTCGCGGAGCGGGTGCGCTTCGACGGCGAGACGGCCGACACGTCGCTCTTCGGCGATGTCGAGATCACCTCGGAGGCGCTCGTCCTCTTCTCGCAGGACGCGGTCATCGCCCGCCGCGACCGGGAGCGCGGCCGGATGCGTTCCATCGAAGCCGGGTTCGGAACCGAACTCACCTTTCTGGATCCGTCGGACCCGGCGGATGACCTCCCGGTGGCGGAGGCGGCCGCGGAGCCATGGACGCTGCGCGGAGACGCACTCGAAATCAGCCTCGAGGATGGACGGATTCCGCGCCGCGTGCGGGTGCAGGAGAACCCCTCGCTGCAGCAGGGCGCCGGAATCGAGCTGCGCGGCGACGAGGGAACGTTCGAGCTCGATCCCGGCGGGACTCCCGAGCGGCTGAGCCTGACGGGTGAGGTGAGGTCGCGTCTTCCCGGCGGTCCGGGAGCGAGGTATCTGGTCTCCGTCGAGTCGTCGGAGCTGGAGGTGGTTTTCGATCCGCGGGGGGACATCGCCGAAGCCGCGTTCCACGGGCGGGTCGGGGCGCGCCACGGCCGGGCGTCCGCCACCGCGGAGAGCGCCCGCTGGGACGGCGTGGACACGCTCGTGCTCGAAGGCAATCCACGGCTGGTGGATTCGTCGCTCCTGGAACTCGAGAGCGGCGATCTGCGGCTCGTGATCGCGGAGCCCAGTCGCGTCGAGGCGAAGGATGCGGTGACCGCCCGGTTCCTCCCGGCCCGCCTGGACTGGTTGCCGGGCCGGTTCGAAGGAGTGGTGCTGACCGGAGATTCCGCGGTGATGGAGACGGGCAGTGGGGTGGGCGTCTTCACGGGAGGGGTGCGGCTGCTGTTCGGCAGGAACCGGCTGCTGTCGGAGCGGGTCAACGTGGACGCGGAAGCCCGAACGCTGGAGGGCACGGGTCAGGTCGTCACGTCGCTCGAACTCGAAATCCCGCCCCCGGCCGCCCGGGAGCCGGATCGGCAGGATCTCGATGCCGTTCTCCCGGCGGCGGAGACCGCCCCGGCCGCCGTCCCGACGGCGGGGGCGGATGCCGCTCCTCCCCCGGAGGGCGAGGCTTCTCCGTCGCCGTTCGTGTTCCGGGCCCGGGCCGAGCGGTTCCGCTACGAAGCGAACAGCTCGCAACTTTCCTACCGAGGGAACCCCGGGTTGGAACGGGTGGACGCTTCGGGTGAGGTCAGCCGGCTCGTCGCCGGGCGGATCGAGGCGGACCTGACGGAGGAGGGATCGCTCGGAGCGCTGCGCGGGGTTCAGGGAGCCCGCTTCGAGCGGGACGGCGACCTGGTGCGCGGCTCCCGCATCCGCTACGAGCCCGGCGCCGACCTCCTGCTGGCGTGGGGTTCGCCGGCCGTGGTGAGGGTCGAGGGCAGGACCTCGGAGGGCGGCCTCCTGGAACTCGGCCTGGGCGACGATCGGACCGAGATTCACCCGACCCGGCGGCGGCGCGCGCTCACCCGAGCCCTCATCACCCGCGAGGAGCCGTCCCGCCGGTGAACGGATCTTGAGCGTACCGGTAGCGGGACTGCCCGCCGCGCGGAACGCCGGTAGCGGCGCGCCTCGCGTTGCGGCGGGCGGAGGCGGAGCGCCGGCGACGGACCGGGAAGCGGGCGCGGCGCACGTCCTGGCCTGTCACGACCTGGTCAAGAGCTACGGCATGCGCCGGGTCGTGGATGAGGTGACGGTACGGGTGGAGAGCGGCGAGGTGGTGGGACTCCTGGGACCCAACGGCGCCGGCAAGACCACCACGTTCCGCATGATCGTCGGGTTGATCCAGCCGGACTCCGGAACCGTCTCGCTGGACGAACGGAACCTCACCGGACTGGCCATGCACCGCCGGGCGCGCTCGGGCATCGGATATCTCCCGCAGGAACCATCCATCTTCCGGGGCCTCACCGTCGAGGAGAACGTGCTGGCCATCCTCGAGGCGGTGCCCCGGATGGGACGGCGCGAGCGGCGCGAGCGGGCCGGGGCGCTGCTCGCCGAGTTCGGCCTCACCGAGCGCCGGCGCAACCTGGGGCACTCCCTTTCCGGGGGAGAGCGCCGGCGGGCGGAGATCGCCCGCGCGCTCGCGCCAGATCCCCGCTTCCTGTTGCTGGACGAACCCTTCGCCGCCATTGATCCGATCGCGGTTTCCGAGCTGCAGCGGATCGTCGGCAGCCTGCGCGACCGGGGACTCGGCGTGCTCGTCACCGATCACAGCGTGCGCGAGACCCTCCGGGTCACCGACCGGGCATACATCATTGAAGAAGGCCGCATCCTGTTCGAGGGCACGCCCGCGGAACTGGTGGAGAGCCCCGAGGTGCGCCGGGCCTACCTCGGCGAGGATTTCGACTGGCAGTGAGCACGAGGCCGGGAACCCGCACGGAGTTGCGGGTCGGGGCACGCCAGCAGCAGCGGCTCACGTTGACGCCGCAGGTGCGGCAGACCATCGAGATGCTCGTGCTGCCCCTCACCGAGCTCCGGGTTCGGGTGCAGCAGGAGCTGCTCCAGAACCCCGCGCTCGAGGAGGTGGCCGAAGAGGAGGAAGAGGATTCCGAATCCGAGGACCTGGAAGCGGAGGGGGAGAGCGAGGCGGAGGAGAGCGCGCCCGACGACGACCCCGACCCGATGGCGGAGATCGAGGCCGAGGACTTCTTCCAGGAGAACCAGGACAACACCGGAGGGCTGGCTCTCGGCGAGGAACCGCCCGCCCTCGAGCGGACGCTGGCGGCCGGCCGCACGCTCGCCCAGCACCTGATCGAGCAGCTCGGTCCGTCCGTCGAGACGGAACTCGAGCGGAGGATCGGCCTCGAGATCATCGGGAACCTCGACGAGCGCGGGTATCTCGACGCCTCGGTTGCCGAGATCGCCGCCGCCGTCGGAGTGCCGGACGATCAGGTCGAGGCGATGCGCCGGCGCATCCTGCGTTTCGATCCGACCGGCGTCGCCGCCCTCGATCTGGCGGAGTGCCTGCTGGCGCAGCTCGAGGCGGCCGGCCAGTCCGCCGGGCCGCTCGGCAGGATCGTGGGGGAGCACCTGGATCTCGTCATCCGGGAGCGTTTTCGGGAACTCGCCCGCGTCATGGGCGCGGAGGTCACCGTCGTGATGCGTTGGGTTCGCCGGATCGGGGAACTGGATTTCCGCCCCGGCAGCCAGTTCGCGCCGGGTCCGGAGCAGGTGGTGGTGCCGGACGCCCGGGTCTACCTGTTCAACGGAGAGTGGCGGGTCGAGATGAGCGACGGGATTCCGAAGCTCCGCACCAGTCCGGCCTACCGGATGGTGTTGAAGAGTCCCGACCGGCACACCCCGCAGGAGCAGGCGTTTGCGCGCGAGGCCTGGGTCCGCGCGAAGGGATTCCAGCGGTCGGTGCAGCAGCGCCAGGAGACCGTTCGGCTGGTCGCGGAGGACATCGTGCGCAAGCAGACCGCGTTCCTGAACCGGGGAATCGCCCACATCCGGCCGCTCGTCCTGAACGACGTCGCGCAGGACATCGGGCGCGCGGAATCCACGGTCTCGCGAGTGGTGAGCAACAAGTTCCTGGAGACTCCCCGCGGCGTCATCCCCTTCCGGCGTTTCTTCCACAGCGCCCTGGCGCTGCGCGACGGGCGCCAGGTGTCATCGGAGGCGGTCCGGGCTCGCGTGCAGCGGATCGTCGAACGCGAAGATCCCGAGCATCCGCTGGCTGACGACCAGATCGTGCAGCTTCTCGACCGCGAGGGGATCATCATCGCGCGCCGCACGGTGGCCAAGTACCGCAAGTCCCTCCGAATCCCGTCCTCCAACGAACGGCGCGCCCGCTACCGCAACCGCGCCCCCGGACGGACTTCCGGCTGGGGATCCGCCAGAGGTTGACCGGCAGCGGCGGCTCCCGGATACTGCCCGGCGATGATCGGCATCGTGGTGGTCACCCACGGGCAACTGGCGAGAGAGCTCGTAGCGGCCGCGGAAATGATCACCGGCGAGGACATTCCCAACGCCACCAGTGTTTCCATCGGCTGGCACGACGCTCCCGACGATGCCCAGCGAGCCATCGTGACGGCGGTGGAACGCGTCTCCGGAACGGAGGGGGCGGTCATCCTGACGGACATGTTCGGGGGGACGCCGTCCAACCTGGCGCTCAGCCTCCTCAACGAGGGCCAGGTGGAAGTCGTGACGGGGGTGAACCTTCCCATGCTCATCCGCCTGGTCTCGATCCGCGAGGAAGAACAGGTCGGCCCGGCCGAAGCGGCGCGGGCGGCGCTCTTCCAGGGCAAGGAGAACATCTATCTCGCCTCCGAACTGCTCGGGGGCGGGCTCCGGGCCGCAACGGCGAGCGAGGAGTCCGGCAAGGCGCCGGACACGGTTCCCGAGGATCAGGCCGGCCCGGACCGGGACTGACCCGGAAAAGAAGGGAGCGTGCCGGAACGGATCGTCCTGGTCACGAACCAGTTGGGGATGCACGCCCGCGCGGCGGCGCGCTTCGTGAAGACCGCGGCGCGTTACGAAGCCGTGGTGACGGTGACCCGCGGCGAGACCACCATTGACGGCAAGAGCATCCTGGGGCTTCTGTTCCTGGCCGCGGCCAAGGGCAGCCGGCTGCGGATCCACACCTCGGGGCGCGAGGCGGAACCGGCGCTCGAGGCCCTGACCAGGCTGGTCCGCGACGGGATCGGAGATCCGCCCGAGTCGGGGACCGACGGCGCCGGGGCGGGTGAGCGGCGATGATGGTCGCGGTCTCCCGGAGCGATGCCGGCCGGCCCCGCCCCGGGGAGACCGTTCTGCGCGGTGAACCGGCGGCGCCGGGAATCTGCGTGGCGCCCACGATCGTCTTCGAGCGGCGCGCCGTCCCGGTGTTCCGGGTGGAAGTCAGGCGGCGGGAGATCGGGCAGGAAATCCGCCGCTTCACCGAGGCCCGCGAGCGGGCAGCGGAACAACTCCGCGAGATCCGCGAGTCCACCCGGCGCGCGCTGGGACAGGACCGCGCCTACCTGTTCGAGGCGCAGCGCCTGATGCTCGGCGACCCGCTCCTGGTCGAGCGGGTGCAGGAAGTGATCCGGTCCGAGCGCGTGAACGCCGAGTGGGCGGTGCGGACCGTGCTGCGGGAACTCGAGGCGATCTTCGACGGGCTCGCCGACGAGTACCTGCGGCAGCGGAAGGGTGACATCGCGGATGTCGGCGGGCGGCTGCTCCAGAACCTGGGCGGCGCCGCCCGTCCGTCCCTCGAACGCTGGGAACGCCGGCACGTGGTCGCCGCGGACGATCTGCGTCCCTCGGACACCGCCGAGCTCGACTGGGGCAAGGTCCAGGGCGTCATCATGGAGGCGGGCGGGCCGACGTACCACACCGCGATCCTGGCCCGGACCCACGACGTGCCCTGCGTGACCGGGATTCCCGCTCTGCTCGACCACATCCATACCGACCTGCCGGTCGTCGTGGACGGCTCCGAGGGAATCGTGGTAGTGAATCCGGCGCGGGAGACCGTGGCCGGGTACCGCCGGAAGCGTGAGCGGGAACGGGAACGCCGCCGCCGCCT
This sequence comes from Vicinamibacteria bacterium, assembly GCA_963555995.3. Classification (GTDB taxonomy): domain Bacteria; phylum Acidobacteriota; class Vicinamibacteria; order Marinacidobacterales; family Marinacidobacteraceae; genus Marinacidobacterium. Next base: position 1,599,218 of record OY821641.1, read on the forward strand.
GCTGGCCGCCACGGCGTCGCAGGCCCGTACCGCGAACGGCGAGCGGGTCGTCCTGATGGCGAACATGGACGAACCGGGCGAGATTGATCTCGTCCGCCGCCACGGCGCCGAGGGGGTCGGCCTCTTCCGTACCGAACGGATCGCCGTCCAGGAGATCCCCTCCGAGGAGGAACAGTTCCGGATCTACCGGGACCTGGCCCAGGCGCTCGAACCGCATCCGCTGGTGATCCGGGCGTTCGATCTCACCGCGACGGACATCGGCCGCGCGCCGGAGCTGAACCCCGCGCTCGGGCTGCGCGGCGCCCGGCTGCTGGTGATGGCGTCCGGCATCTTCGAGACCCAGATTCGGGCGGTGCTCCGTGCCGCGGTGCACGGCAAGGTCCAGTTGATGTTCCCGATGGTGGGCGGGCTCGAGGAGTTCCGGGCGGCGCGCACGCATGTCCGGGCGGCGATCCGGACGCTCCGCTACCGGGACGCGCCGTTTCGGGAGGTTCCGGTCGGCGCGATGCTGGAGGTGCCCTCGGCGGCGGCGACCGCCGACCTGCTGGGGCAGGAGGCGGAGTTCCTCAGCATCGGAACCAACGATCTGATGCAGTACCTCTTCGGCGTGGACCGGGCGAACGAACGCGTCGCGCACTTCAGCGATCCGCTCCATCCCGCGCTCCTCCGCACCCTCCGGTTCGTGGCCCGCGTCTGCCGCCGTACCGGCCTGCCGCTGGCGGTCTGCGGCGAGGTCGCGGCGGAACCGCTCATGATTCCGCTGCTGCTGGGCTTCGGGGTGCGGACGTTCTCGATGAGTCCGAACGCCATACCCGAGACGAAGCGCCTGATTGCGGTTCAGGACACGCGCCGGGCCGAGGAGATCGCCCAGCAGAGCGTTCGGCTGACGACGTCGCGGCGGGTCCGCGCCCGCGTCCTGCGGGCCGTCCGGGAGAGGAGTTCCACAACGGATTCGGGGTAGCCGAAGAACGTTCCCAGCCGTTTCGACCGTCTGCACCCGGTAGGTGGTGCTGTGAAAAACACGCGGTAAAGGAAACAGATGGAAGCGAACCCTCGGTTCGCTTCCGGCGATTTCGGGGGAAAGTGTGAAAGGGGGTTACCCCCTTTCACAAGAAAGTAACGACAAATCGGAACTCGCCGAAGCGTGCGCCAGCACGCGAGGGAGTTTCGATTTGCGGCGCGAAGCGCCGGGCGGTTCCCGGATGGGCCCCCACTTTCCATGAGCGATGGGATCCACCTTGGCCCCCGATCGTGGCCCATCCGGGGACCGCTCGACGGATTAGTGGAAGTCCCGGCTGGGGATTTCCGGCGGAGCCGCCGTCTCGGAGACCTCCGGCCGGAAGAGCCCGTCCACCACGAGGTGGACGGCGCCCTGTTCCGCCTGAACCCTCCCGGCGGCCCCGAGGAACGACAGCGTCTGGGCCAACGGACGGTGTGCTTCGAAGACGTCCGGCCAGAGCACGAGGTTCACGAACCCGGTTTCGTCCTCGAGCGTCATGAACACCACTCCGGAGGCGGTTCCCGGCCGTTGCCGGCAGATCACGATCCCCGCGTACCGCGCGCGCGTTCCGTTGCGAAGCCTCGATACCTCGCGGGCGGTAGGGAGTCCCGCGGCAGCCAGCCGGCTCCGGAGGGGCAGCAGCGGGTGTCCCCGGGTGCTGCTTCCGGTCGTCCGGTGGTCCCAGGCGATCGTTTCCAGGCTGTCGAGCGGAGCGAAGCCGGGGATGGTTTCTTCGAGGAACGGCGGATCTTCCGGGGTCACGCCAAGCCCCTGCCAGACGGCCGCGCGGCGGGTTTTCGGGCCCAGGTTCCGGAGCGCGTCCGCCTCGGCAAGCGCCACCATCGCTTTCCTGTCGAGGCCGGTACGGCGCGCGAGGGCGGCGACGGAAGCGAAGGGCGCTTCCCGGCGGGCCGCCACGATCTTCTCTCCGTCGGCGGCCCCGAGTCCCTTCACGTAACGAAGCCCGATGCGGACATCGGGTTTCGCGGCTTCGTTGGAGGGTGGGTGCTGAAACCCTGGAGGGACCGATTCGCGGCGCGCAGCGCCGCGGGGGTGGGGTGTGGGGAGGGGTTTCCCCTCCCCACGAAAAACGGTGGAGTGAATCGCGCAGCGATTCACTCCACCAACCCGTGGGGGAAGCGCCCCGCACGTGCACAAAGCGCCAGATTCGGTGCGCGGAACGTCCCGGGGTCCGTGCGGGGTGCTTTCACCACGGGCTGATGTTGGAACGAGGGAGCAGTCCCAGGCGCTCTCCGTCACATCCACCGGCAGAAAACGCACGCCCCGCCGCTTGGCGTCCTCGATGATCGTCGCCGGGGAGTAAAAGCCCATCGGCTGCGCGTTCAACAGCGCGCAGGCGAACTCCGCCGGGTAGTGGCGGAGCAGGAACGCGCCGGCATAGCTGATGAGCGCGAAGCTGGCGGCGTGGCTTTCGGGAAAGCCGTACTCCCCGAATCCCTGGATCTGCTCGAACACCCGTCTGGCGAACTCGGGAGCGATTCCCTTGGCGCACATGCGGGAAAGCAGGCGGCTCCGATGCCGTTCCATCCGTCCCGTGCGCCGCCAGGCGGCCATGTCGCGGCGGAGCTGGTCGGCTTCGCCGGCGGTGTAGTCGGCGGCGACCACCGCGAGCCGCATGACCTGCTCCTGGAACAGCGGCACTCCGAGAGTCTTTTCCAGGACGGGGCGGAGCGAGGGGTGCGGGTATTCCACCGCTTCTTCACCCCGGCGGCGGCGGAGGTAGGGGTGCACCATGCCACCGGCGATAGGGCCGGGCCGAACGATGCTCACTTCGATCACGAGGTCGTAGTAGTTCTCGGGCTGGAGCCGCGGCAGCATGGCCATCTGCGCCCGGCTTTCGATCTGGAAGACCCCGACTGTCGCCGCCTTCCGGATCATGGCGAAGGTCTCGGGGTCGTCGGCGGGAATGGTGGACATGGACAGGTTGACGTTTCGGGACTCCCTCAGCAGCCGGAAACAAAGGTCCAGTTGGGTGAGGGCGCCGAGCCCCAGCAGGTCCACCTTGAAAAGACCCAGTTCCTCGATGTCGTCCTTGTTCCACTGGATGACCGTTCTTCCTTCCATCGCGGCGTTTTCCACCGGCACGATGTGGGAGACCGGTTCCTCTCCGAGGAGGAACCCGCCGGGATGGATCGAGAGGTGCCGGGGAAACCCCTGGATCTCGTTCGCCAGACGGAGGAAGTGCCGCGCCGCCGGCCCCTCCGAAGTCCAGCCCGCGGCGGCGAGGCGGTCGCTCGTGAGCGGCTCGTAGTGGGAAAACGCGCGGGCCAGCCGGTCCACGGAGCGCTCCGAAAACCCGAGCGCCTTGCCCACGTCCCGGATCGCGGACCGCGTCCGGTAGCAGACGGTATTCGCCACCATGGCGGCGCGTCCCTCGCCGTACCTCCGGTACACGAACTGGATGACCTCCTCCCGGCGCGAATGCATGATGTCCAGGTCAATGTCGGGCGGTTCGGCGCGCTCGCGGGACAGGAACCGCTCGAACAGGAGTCCCATCCGGACCGGATCCACCGCGGTGATCCCGAGGCAGAAGCAGACCGCCGAGTTCGCCGCGGAACCCCGTCCCTGACAGAGGATTTCCCGCTCGCGGCAGAAGCGGACGATCTCGACCATGGTGAGGAAATAGCCGCCGTAGTCGAGTTCGTGGATCAGCTCGAGTTCCTTTTCCAGTTGCTGCCCGACGGCGGGCGGAATGCCGCCGGGATACCGCTCGGCGGCGCCTTCAAAAGCCAGTTCCCGGAGCCGGGCATCGGAATCCATCCCTCCGGGAAGCTCTTCGGCGGGATAGCGATAGCGGAGTTCGTCGAGCGAGAAACGGCAGGCCTCGGAGATTTCCAGGGTCCGGGCGACCGCGGCCGGGTCGTCGGCGAAAAGTTCCTGGAAGAGGGCGGGGGACCGCAGGTAGTGCTCGGCGTTTCCGCGAAGGCGCCGCCCGGCTTCCCGAAGCGACACCCCGCAACGGATGGCGGTGAGCACGTCCTGCAATTCCCGGCGTCCCGGACGGTGGTAGAGGACCTCGGTGGCGGCGGCGGTCGGGATCCGGTACCGGTTCGCCCGCCCCCGAAGCAGGGCCTCTGCGGGCACGTCGTCGTCCCGGTGGTGCCGGGTGATGAGGACGTGGAGGTTCTCCCCGAAGGCTTCCCGGAGCAGGCGCGCCGGCCGGTCGGGAGGGACGTCCTGTTTGAGGGCGGAGGCGCCGCCTCCCCAGAGCGCGTGGAGCCCTTCGGCATGGGAGACGATTTCTTCCCAGGAAACTCCGGCCGTTCCCTTGCGGGATGGGCGTCCGCCCGTCCCGGAGCCGTTCCTCTTCGAGTCCCGGCCGGCGGCGGGGTCAGGGTCCCTGAGCAGCCCCCGGGTCAGCAGCCGGCACAGGTTCCGGTAGCCGGTGCGGTTCCGGACCAGCAGGAGGACGCTCTCGGGTCCGCCCTGCCGGCCTTCCCCGGCAGGCGCCGCGGCCACCGACGTTTCGGCGCCGAGCACCAGCCGGATGCCCCGCTCCCGCGCCGCGACATGGGCCTTGACGGCTCCGTAGAGGCCGTTCCGGTCGGTGAGCGCCATCCCGGGAAGACCGAGGGAGTGGGCCTCCTCGACCAGTTCCTCGGGATGGCTTGCTCCTTCGAGGAAGGAAGCGTTGCTCTTGCAATAGAGGGGAAAGTACAAGAAGCCTGATGGCTAGTAGCCGGTGGGCAAAGTGGCGTGAGCGCCGAAAGCGGTGAGGCGCCCGGCTGACAAGGCGCGCGAGGTAGGAATACCAGAGGTCTTTCGACCGATGCGCAACGACGAGCGCCGCGGAGCGGCGCGGTTCAGCCGGGATGCATCGCCGCTTGAACGCCACGCCACTTTGTTCACCGGCTGCTGGACATCAGTTACTCGACACGGCCTTCAAGGAACCACGAGCGCCGTTCCCGGTCAAAGAAAACCCAGCAGACATCGCCGCGTTTCAGGCGGACGAAAAAGTAGTCCCGAGAGACCGGCCTTCCCGAAAGCAGACGCCACCAGCCTCCGGAGACGCGGAAGGGACCGGTGAAACTCTGAACGGGACCGTGGTCCACGCCCCGGAGCAGCCAACCATCGGGTTCGCCGGGACCCCGATGGGGAAGGATGAGCGGCTGGTCGTAGATGCGGCGAATCAGGCGAGGGGTCCGGGTTTCGAAAAAATCCCGCGGCGGGCTCTTGCCCGGAACATTCCGGACGGTGGCCTCTTCCGGAGAGACCGGCCGGCACCGGTAGCGTCCCCGCGGAAGGTGCGCATCCCGGATTTCCAGCCGGACCAGGGAGTCTTCGCCGAATTCGGCCTGAACCTGGGCCAGCGCTTCCGAAGCCCTCTTCGGGCCGGTGGAAAGGGCTTCCCCGGGGCGCTGGTACAGGCCGGGCTGTTCCGCGGCGTAGATACCGCCGCGAGCCCGGAGAACGAGGCCGAGGATCCTTCTCGGTTCCTCTTCCGGGCCTGGGGAGGGTCTCGGAAGCACTCGCGGCCCGGCGCCGGCCCGGTTCTCCAGCGAGCTGGCCCCGAGCCGCAGGCGGAGCAGGGAGAGGAGCTTCACGCCGTCCTCGGTGGGAAGGGCGGGACGGACGGACCCGGAAATGGGCGGAGCGTCTTCGCACTCCACCTCGTAGGCGAGTTCGACGACCGCGAGGCCCTGTTTCCCGAGATCGGCGAGGATCCGGTCGAGCAGGCGCTTCGCGTGGAAGATGAGCCGCTCGATGTCGGTCTCGGGAGGTTCGAAGGAGACCCGCTGTTCTACCGGCGTCTCCCGGCGGAAGGTCTGGGAAACCGGCGCGGAGCTCTCTCCGGTGCCAAGGCGGTGGAGTTCCAGGACCTCCTTCCCGAAGCGGTTCGCCAGTCCTCGTCCGGACCGTCCCTCCCCGGCCAGGCGCAGCAGCTCCCGAAGCGATGAGATGCCGAGCTTCTCCAGACCGGCGAGGGTCTTCTCCGGCAGTCCGAAGCGGACGAGCGGGGCCCGGAGGGCAGCGGTTCTTTCCTCGGCGGGACTTTCGAAGATCTGGAGTCCGAACGTGGCCCGCGCCGCCGCAAAGGAGTGGAACCGGGTAAAGCCCACCGCGATCGAGACGCGGAACCCGTCGCCCCGGAGATCGTTCGAGAGCGCCTCGATCCAGTCCGAAAGCGGACCGAACAACCCGGTCAGGCCGGATGCCCGCAGCCAGAAGGTTCCGGCAGCGCCGCACCCGGACAGTTGGGGAGCGAGGGAGGAAGCCGATTCGACCTGGGGACTCCAGCGGTGGAGCCGTTCGGCCAGCCGGTGGACTTCCCGCGCTACTTCCGAAGCGCGGACATGACCGATCCGGAGCGCGGGGCAGCAGGCGGTCGCGGCGGCCTGCCGCATCCCCGGGCGCGCCCCGAGAGTGATCGCCCGGCGGTTCGCCCAGGAAATGCGTGCCCGCACCGTGTCCTCGGTGACCACCGCCACCGGTTCCTGCCGCCATTCGGGATGCCGCCGCAGCAGGATCTGGAGCGGCAGCGCCGGAACGTCAACACATGCCAGCCGGTTCACGGCATTTCCTTTCGAACCGGACTCCGGGGAGAAGGCGGTCCCGGCCCCGGAGCGGCGGCAGTCCCGGAGAGGAGGGAACCCCGTTCCCCTTGTCCTTGAGCACGGTGATGACGATGTCGTTTCCCCGGCGGCTCGCGTCGAAGCGCTTGCCCACCCGAGGGTCGAGCGATGGGGCGGCCGGTGGTTTGTCGGTCAGCAGGACGACCGCGGTTCGGTACTTGTGCGCGAGTCCGGCAAGCCGCGACAGGTGCGGGAGCCCGGGAGGAGTGCCCGGACGGGACCTTGGAGTCCTCCCGGATGCCGCGGCGGAGTCCGGCCCCGATTCCCGAACCGATTGGCGAACCGATTGAGGACCGGAACGCTCCGGCGGGAGCGAATCGGCAAGGTCCACGACCACCAGTCCGAAAGCTCCCGAGTGGACAACCCGGGTGGCGGCGCGAATCTGCGCTCCCGGTGTTTCCAGCCGCAGCAGGACCAGCCGGTCCAGCGCGATCCCCGATTCCACCGCGTCCGGGGGAAAGAAGAGGCTGCGGGTCGTCGCGATCCAGGCGATCAGGGCGGGGTCTGGGGCGGGGCCCGCGCCATCCAGGTCGGTTGCGGCGCGCGTTTCGCGGCCTTCGGCCGCGTGCCGACCGGAGGTCGGCGTTCCAAGCCGGAGCTGATGATGCTGGGCCTCGGCGACCAGCGCCAGCGCCGAAGACAGGACGCCGGAATCCGCCGTCCCGGAGATTTCCACGAGGCTGCCGGCAAGCCGGGCAAGCCCCCACTTCGCGAGTTCCCGGCCAGGATGCGGTTCCTGGGTCCGGGCGGGGTGGGTTCGGCGGAGTCCGGGTTGTCCGGACGGAACGGCGGAGCGGGCCGCGGACGGAACCGGGGACCGAAGGGAGGCAAGGGTTTGTGGCATCACGGTTTTCTCTCGACCGGTATCGGACTCGTCAGGCAGACCTCATGGGGGGATTCAGCGAATCCGGCGTCGCAATTCCACAACTCTCCCGAGGATCCGGCAGGATCCGGGAGGTGGACGGAGCGTGTCGAAGCCGGGGTTTTCCGGCCGCAGCTCCATCCCGCCCGGTCCCAGGTGGAGCCGCTTCACCGTGGCTTCCTCTTCAAGGAGCGCCACCACGATCTGACCGGAAACGGGCGTTCCCCGCCGTTCGACGATGACGGTGTCTCCGGGCAGGATGCCGGCGCCGGACATGCTTTCCCCTCGAACCCGGAGGGCGAAGTAGTCCGCGAGATCCCGGGAATCGGGGATTTCCACCGGGAGGTTCCCCTCCGGGTTCTGGATGGCCTCTTCGAAACCGCCGGCGGCGACCTCACCCAGGAGGGGGACCGGCTGAAGGCGGCCCGTGGACCAGTCCGGCGCCGGAAAGGACGGCTGTTTGGGCAGGCGATAGCCGCGGGCCCGGCCCGGCTCCTTGACCAGGCGCCCCTCTGCGACGAGAGCGGCGAGATGGGCCCGGACGGTCTCGACGGCCCGGAAACCGAAGTGCCGCTGCACTTCGCGCAGGGAAGGGGAGTCTCCCCGCAGGAGACAGTCGCGCACGAAGCGGAAAACTCGGTTCCGGGTCTGTCCCGGAGGGGTCTTGGGCACGCGCACAGCATAACAGACATTTGTCTGGTATGCTAAAGCAAGGAAACGGCTGGGAACGCCGGCTTCAGCCGGCACCCGCTGCGCGGAGCGCAGCGGAACGACATACCGTCGCTGCCCGCATGGCGCGTGGGCAGGCCGGTGGCGCCATCACGGCCGGAGGCCGGCGCTCCGAGGCTTCCCCTAGCAGCCTGTGGACAAAGTCACGCGGCATTCGAACGCCGATGCATCCCGCCTGAACCGCGCCTCTACGAGGCGCTCTGCGTTGCGTTTCGGTCGGAATACACCCGGTATTCCTCCCTCACGCGCCTTGTCAGCCGGGCGCCTCGGCGTTCTCGGTGCTCACCTCACTTTATCCACAGGCTGCTAGAAGGGCACGTCGTCCACGTCGTCGCTCGTATTCACTCCGCTGGATCCCCAGGCGTCCGGCTGCTTCCGCTCCGCGCGCGACCCGGAGTCCTTTCCGGACCTCTGGCCGGAAGCCCGGCCCGCGGACTCATAGCCGCCGCGTCCCGAGCTGCCGCTGCCCAGGACCGAGTGGGCCCGGGTCTCGGTGACCCGCCGTTCCCGTCCGCTGCGATCGTTGTACTTGCGGGTCTGCAGCATCCCCTCGACGAGGACCCGCTGGCCCTTCTCGAGCTGGCCCTCCAGCCGCTGCGCGGGTTCTCCGAACACCGCGACCTGGTGCCACTCGGTCTCCTCGTTGGTCTCCCCGTCCCGCCGGGTCCAGCTCTCGCTGGTGGCGATCCGCAGATTCATCACCATGAAGTTGTCGAACTTCCTCAGTTCCGGGGTCTGGCCGAGGTTGCCCAGCACGATGGAGCGGTTGACCCCCGGCTCGGCGCCCTCGGACGCGCGCACGATGTCGGCCCGGACCTCCGTGGAATACATGTCCTCACCTTCCTGGTTCCGGTACTTGCGGGTCCGCAACTGCCCCTCGACGTACACCGGGCTGTCGGGCGCGAGTCCCTCGGCGACTGCCGCGTTCCGCTCGCCGCGAACCACGACCCGGTGCCAGGCGGGCCGCTCCCGCATCGCGCCGGTCTCGTCGTTTTCGATGGTCACCGTCTTCACGTTCAGGTTGACCAGCTTCCGTCCGTCGTCGAAGACGCGCGTCCGCGGGGCGTCGGAAACCACCCCGCGCAGCACGATCTTGTTCACATCTCGCATTGCATCCACTCCTTCCGGCCGCCTCGAGCGGCCGGTTCTCACACGCCGGGGTCTCGCGGCGGCATGGCGTCCAGCTCCCTTTGCGCCAGACGCGCCGCCGTGGTTCCGGCAAAAACATCCAAGATGTCTTCAAAGATTTCGCGCGCATCGGACTCATGGCCCATTCGCCCGAAGATGAGGCCCTTCTTGTACCAGGCCTCGCCAATCTTGCTGCTGTCCGGGAAATCCCGAATCACGATGTCGAACTGTTCGAGAGCGTCCTCCAGCCGGTCCTGAGCCAGCCGGCATTCTCCCATGAAGTAGCGGGCGTTGTCCGCGAGCTCGCCTCCCGACTCGGCGACCCGCTCGAAGCCGGCCAGGGCGAGGTCATAGCGCCCCTGGAGATAATCCGCGTCGGCCTGCAGATAGATTTCGGAGACGCTCGGTTCATCCAGGACCGTGGCCCCTTCCGCGGCGCCCTCCTCACCGGAGCCTTCCTGCGGCGATGGTTCGTCCCCGGCCGCGGCTTCCGGCGTTTCGGCCTCCTCACCGTCCGGCGGCGCGGGGTCGCCGGCCTCCGCGGAACCGGCCCCCAGGAGCGCGGCGCGGCGCTGCGCCTCCCGTACCGACTCCACTTCCACCATCAGGGCCGAGAGGCGGCCATTCGTATCCCGGAAGGCCTCGCTCAACGTCGCGACGCTCCGTTCCATGCGTTCGAGCGTATCCATCGTTTCGGCGCGGCTCTGGCGATCGGCGGTGAGCTGTTCCTCGCGGTCGGCGAGGAGAGCTTCCACGGCCTGGGAGAGGGCGGTCTGGGCTTCGACCAGCGTGGCGAGCTGCGCCTGGATCTGCCGGATCTCGGACACGATGCGGTTCTGGTCGCGTTGGGCGCCGGCCGGGGTCGCACCGAGGAGCGGCGTCGCGGAGAGGAAACCGAGGAGGACCGCGGCGACGAGCGCTGTGGTGGGGGACGCGGGTCGGAAAGACTTCACTTGGCGACGATCTCCAGATGGGCGCGGCGGTTTCGCCGCCAGGCGGCTTCGTTCCGGCCCGGGTCGAGAGGGAATTCCTTGCCGTAGCTGATGATCCGCATCCGGCCGGAACCGACGCCGAGATCCCGCAGGTAGTCGCGGACGGCCCGGGCGCGTTCCTCCCCGAGCGCCAGGTTGTACTCCACCGTGCCGCGTTCGTCGCAGTGCCCTTCGACGAGGATGCTGACCGAGGGATAGCGGGACAGCCACGCGGCGTTCTCTTCGAGGGTGGCCCGCATCGCCGGGGTGAGGTCGGCGCTGTCGTAGTCGAAATGCACGTCCTCGAGGTATCCCTCGGCGTTCAGCTCCTCGAGGCTCTTGGCCCCGATGTCCAGCAGGTCGGTCTCGCTTCCGACCTCGGGCGGGATGGCCAGGATCTCGTCCTCGGTCAATCCGCCGGAATCCGAGGGCCCCGGATCGGATTCGCGTTCGACAGCGTCCTCCGAAGCCTCGGGAGGAGGCATCGGGCCGGGCGCCGGGTCGCTCCCGGTTGCCGGGGTGCGGTTGACGGAAGAACAGGCGAACCCCGCCAGCAGCGCGAGCAGGAGGGCGGCCGGGAGCGCCCGGCGGGTCGGAAGGAGTCTCGAATCTGGTCTCATGGGGGCGACTTCATTGCGGGTTTCCGGGAGGGTTGCCCCAGCGCGGGGTGGTGTTGCTCCCCTCGCGCGTGAGCTGCTTCAGATTGGAGCCGTCCCGGTGCATGGTGAACACCTGGTCGCTGCCGGCCCGGTTGGAGGCGAACGCGAGGTGCAGGCCGTTGGGAGCCCACGAGGGACTCTCGTTGCTGCCGCGGCCGGTGGTGAGCTGGCGGGTCTGCCGGGTCTCGAAGTCATGGACGACGATGTCGAAGGGGCGGCGCTCGATCCGGGAGGCGTAGGCGATCTCGCTGTGCTGGCGTGACGGGGACCAGGCGGGGGAATCGTTGTACGAGCCCTCGAAGGAAACCCGCCGCAGGTTCAGTCCGTCCCGGTCCATGGTGTAGATCTGCGGGGCTCCGGTCCGATCCGAGGTGAAGGCGATCGTGCGTCCGTTCGGGGACCAGGTGGGGGCGACATCAATGGCGCGGTTGTCGGTGAGCCGCCGCAGCTCGGCGCCGTCCACCGCAGCCAGATAGATCTCCGACTGGCCGTCGCGATTCGAAGTGAACGCGATCCACCTCCCGTCCGGCGACCACGCCGGGGTGAAGGACTGGAACTCTCCCACCAGCTTCTCGCCGCGGCCCTGATAGAGGAAGGCGAGATAGAGGGCCGGAGCGCCTTCGCGGTAGGAGATGTAACTGAGCGCCCGCCCGTCCGGCGACCAGCTCGGGGTGATGTTCAGGGAGCCGTTGGCGGTCACCGGGCGTTGCCCGTGACCGTCGTAGTCCATCAGGTAGATCTCCTTGCTGCGCGGGCCCGAGCGGCTGGTGGAGAAGGCGATCCGGGTGCGGGCGACGCCCTGGTAGTTCCCGGCGTGCTGCAGGATGTCGTCCGCGATCCGGTGGGCGAGGGTGCGGGCGGCGCCGCGGGCGGCCGTGTAGCGGCGGCCGAAGACGTTCTCCTGCGCCCGGACGGCGTGCATCCGCACTTCGGCAACGAGAAACTCGCCATCAATCCGGAGGTCTCCACGGATCAGGATGTCGGCGCCGATGGATTCCCACTGGTAGTAGTCGAGAACGCCTTCCGGCGATCCGGCTTCGGCGATCCGGTAGAAGCGCTTCGGAAGCATCCGGTACACCCCGGCGTACTCGATGTCGTTCCACAGGACTTCGCTGGCCACCGACGCCGATTCGGCCGCTTCCCCGGCCACCGTGGATCCCGCGTCGGAAAGCGGTTCCGCCGGGGCGGCGTCCGATCCCTCGGCCCGGATCCCGCCCTCGGAGGCTTCGGGCGCCGCCCACCGGAAGTCCGGGATGGCCATCCGCACCGGAGCGCCCGGACGGGTGATGTCGAGGTACCAGTCGCCGGTGTCCTGGGTCGCGGCCTCGGCCGGGAACGCCCCGAGACTCGTGACTTCCACCTCCGGAGCGCCGCTTCCGGGCTCGGCTGCCGGACCGCTACCCGCGAACCCGGCGATCCCGGTCACCGGGACGAAACCCGAGGCGACTCCGGTGGCCAGCGCGGCGCCCAGCACCGGCAGAACGAGGCGAGGCAGGCGGGGAGATTTCATGGAATCCGGGGCGCCGGTCCGTCCGGACTCCCGGCCGCTTCCTGCTCGTAGGTGAAGAGGAGGTGCACGCCGACACGGTCGCGCGGATAGCTGTCGGGAAGCCGCGGCAGGGGTTCGGCCAGCACGACCGCCCGGAGCGCCGCCCGGTCGAGGAGCGACTGGCCGCTCGAGGTCTCCACCTCGGCGTCACTGATGGCCCCATCGCGGAAGATCGTGAACCGGATGACCACGGTGGCCCGGCCGCGAACGGGGATCTGCTGCCAGTTCGCCTGGATCCGGGCGATCATCTGGCGCTGGTAGAAGGCGTACTCGAAGTCCTGGTCGAAGCGCGTGCCGCCCGGGGTCCCTCCGAGGCCGATGCCGGTGTTGCCGGAAGCCTGCCGGTTGGCCACCCCGGCGCTGGCGGCTCTCCGGGTGGGCCGGGACTTGGTATCTACGGGGCGGCGGGTCTCGAGCCGGGCCGAATCGGCCCACGCGGCATCGCGCCCCCGGAGCCCGGATTCCGGGCGCTGGGGGCGCGCCGCCCGGCGGCGGGCGCGGGCGTCCGGAACCGGCATGCGGTCACGGTTCTCGACGGTCGGGCGCACCACCTCCGGACGGGACGCCGGAGGTTCGGGGACGGGTTCGGGCTCGGGCGGCGGAGGCTCGGGAGCGGGCGGCTCCGGTTCCGGTTCCGGGATGGGCTCCGGGGCAGGGGGCGGCGCCGCGGCGCTCCCGAGGCTCGGGGTCGGACTCGGGCCCGACATCCCGAGTTCGATGAAGGCGGCGGAGGGAGGCGCCAGATCGCGGCCCGAATCCAGCTCCAGACCCACGGCGGCGCCCCCCAGCAGCACGACGTGGGCGGTCGCGGACCAGATCAGGTGGCGCCGGAACGGTTCGTCCCCCCGGCCCGGCCGCGAGGATGCCGCCGGCCCTTGCCGGGTTGGCGGAGTCCGGGGAGGATCCGGCACGAACAGCTACCTTTGCCGTTGTTCGCCGGGGTAGGCGTACACGAGACCCACACGGTCGAAACCCGCACGTTTCATCGTGTCTATTACCTCGATGACCTGTCCGTATTCTAGCGAGACATCCCCCTGCAGATAGCCTTCGCGAGCCCCCTCCAGATCAACGATTTCGCGGAGCCGCTCTTCCAGCAGCAGCGGGTTCACCGCCCGCTCGCCGACGAAGGTCCGGCCCTCGGCGTCCACCGTGACGATGACGCGCTCGGTGGCCTCCGCGGACCGCATCCGGGCGGTGGGCAGGTTCACCTCGAGGGAGCGGACGAGGAGCGGCGCGGTCACCATGAAGATGATCAGCAATACCAGCACCACGTCCACGAAAGGGGTGACGTTGATCTCGGAGAGCGCGCTCCCCGCGCCCGCTCTGCGGCGGGCGCCGAGCCGGGCCAGGGCGGAGCCGGAACCCGGTCCCGAAGTTCCCGCGGCGCCGCCGGCGGTTCCCATCCCCATGCCGTCAGCGGGCCAGGTGCCGTTCCAGCATGGCCACGTACTCCATGGAGAAGTCGTCCATCGTGGTGGTGATCCGGCGAATCTGGGCCAGGAAGGCGTTGTAGGCGATGACGGCCGGGATCGCCGCCGCCAGTCCCGCGGCGGTCGCGATCAGGGCTTCCGACACGCCGGGGGCGACCACGCTGATGTTCGCCGACTGGGTGAGCGCGATGTCCCGAAAGGAGTTCATGATGCCCCAGACGGTCCCGAAGAGTCCGATGAACGGGGTGGCGCCGCCGGTCGTCGCCAGAAACATCATCCGGTGCTCCAGCACCGCCGTCTCGGTGGACGAGGCGCGGAGCAGCGACCGCGCCACCGCTTCCATGTTGGAGACCCGCAGGCGGACCGGTTCTTTGTCCTCGGCGTCCTGCCGGGACTGGTAGCGGACTTCCTGGTAGCCGGCCTGGAACAGCCTCGCCAGCGGGCTGTCGGGATGTTTCCGGGCCCAGGCGACGACGTCCGCGAACCGCTTGGCGGACCGGAAATGGTTCAGGAAGGCGGCCGAACTCCGCTCCACCCGGCCGAGCCGCCGCGACTTGTGCAGGATGATGGCCCAGGAGACGAGACTGAAGAAGAGCAGGGTGGCGAGCACGAACCAGGCGACCGGCCCGGCCTCCACCACGAGCGCGAGGAAACCGCCCTCATCGAGGAATCCCGCGGAGGGATCGAGTTCGACGGTGGTTACCGCCTCGTCCACAATCTCGGCGGCCTGGGGTTCGGGCGGCGTCTGTCCCGCCGCTGCGGCGAGGGGGAACAGCAGCGAGACCCCGGCCCCGAGGAGAGCGCGAAGGGAAGCCGTGAACCGGGCGAACACGTAGAAGCGGCGGGAGACCCGAATACCCAACATATAGTAGCCTAACCCATGCTCAACCACTATCCATTGGGGTTCCGGCCGTTTCGGGCGCCGATCCGCCGCGGGGAGGGTTCCGCGGGTCCAGGGGGCGCACCCCTCCGGTACTGACGCAGAGTCCGGACTTCCCGTTCCCACTGCCGGCCGCGATGCTCCACTGGCTCCGGGCGCGAAACGTCGCCCTCCTCAAGGACGTCTCGCTCGAGTTCGAAGCGGGCCTGAACGTGGTCACCGGCGAGACCGGGGCGGGCAAGAGCGTTCTGCTGGAGGCGCTCGGGCTGATTCTCGGGGGGCGCGGACGTTCGGCGCTCGTGGGTCCGCTGGCGGACCGCGCGGTCGTCGAGGCAGGGTTCACCGCTCCCGGAGCGGGAACCGCGGACGGGGAGCGATTCGGGGCGCTCGCCGAGGAGGCGGGAGTCTCCGCCGAGGACGGCGATCTCGTGATCCGGCGGGAGCTGCGGCTCGGGCCGGGACGGCGCTCGATCGTCAACCGGGTCACCGTGAACGGGACGGCGGCGCCGGTGGCGGTGCTGCGCGCGCTGGGCGCGATCCTCGCCGAGGTCTACAGCCAGGGCGAGTACCTGGCGCTCCTGCAGCCCGGCGCCGCCCGGGAGGCGGTGGACGAGGCGGGTGGCCACGCTCCCCGGCGGCGTGAACTGGCGGTCGCCTTCCGCGACCTCCGTGCTCGGGAAGCGGAGCGCGACGCCCTCCAGGAGCGGCTGACCGCGGCGGCGGCGCAGCGCGCCGAGATGGAGAGGGCCCTCGAAGCGATCGAACGGGCAGCGCCGCAACCGGGCGAGATCGGGGGCCTGCTGGAAGAGCGGCGAACGCTCGGCCACGCGGAACAGCTCGCCGGCCGCCTCGAGAGTGCGTACCAGGCGCTCTACGGGTCGGACTCCGCGGCGGGCGCGCAGTTGGCGGTTGCGCTCCGCGCCCTCGAGGACGCTGGCGCGATGGACCCCCGGACCGCCGGTCTGCTCGACGGACGCCCGGACCTGCTGGTCGAGGTGGAGGACCTCGCCGCCGCGGTGCGGGACCGGCGCGACCGCGTCCGGGCGGCGCCGGAGCGGCTCGCGGAAATCGAAGATCGCCTCGCCGTGCTGCGAGGTCTCGAGCGCCGTTACGCCGGAGGAGCGGGCGGCGCGGACGCCTTGTTGGAGCGGGCTGCCGAGATAAGGGGCGTCCTCGCCGAATTCACGGACCAGGCCGCCGAACGCCGCCGCGCGGCAGCCGCGGCCCACGCTGCGGCTGCGCTCTACCGGGAGCGGGCGGCGGCGCTCCGCGCGGCGCGCGCCGCCGCCGCGAAGGCGCTCGCCGGCGGGGTGCGGGGTGAACTTGCCGGCCTCGGGATTCCCCGCGCCCGTTTCTCCATCGGGATCGAACCGCTCGCGGGAGAATCCGGGTCCGGGGAGGCGGAAGGCACCGGGCACTTCACGGAACACGGCCTCGACCGGGTGGAGTTCCTGTTCAGCGCCAGTCCCGGGATGGCGCCGGCGCCCATCGGAGAGGTCGCCTCGGGAGGGGAGTCGTCGCGGTTCTTTCTCGCGCTGAAGGCCGCCGGGGCGGGGAAGGGGGGTGCGGCGACCCTGGTCTTCGACGAGGCGGACACGGGGACGTCCGGCCGCATCGCCGATGCCGTCGGGCGGCGCCTGCGGCGGCTCGCCACCTCGCACCAGGTCGTTTCCGTCACCCATCTGCCCCAGGTCGCCGCCCTTGGGCGGGTCCACCTCGTTGTCGAGAAACTAGAATCCGGCGATGCGGTTCGGGTCTCCACCCTCGGTGGCGACGCCCGGACCGAGGAAATCGCCCGTATGCTCGCCGGCCCCGAGGTCACCGACACCGCTCGCCGACACGCCTCCCAACTGCTCGCCGGCGCGGACGCCGAGGCCCCGGGCAACGAGACCGGAGGCCTCGCGCCGGGGCCGGCGGGGCGCTGAATGACCGCCCGCGCGCCCATCCCGCCGCCGCTCCGGACCGGTCCGGCCGCCGGGCATCCCGCCGCGGCCCCGGCCGCCGGGCATCCCCTCCGGTTTCGGATCGAGACCTGGGGTTGCCAGATGAACGTCCACGACTCGGAGAAGATGGCGGCGGCGCTGGGGTCGCTCGGTTGCCGGCCGGCGGACACGGAGCCCGCCGAGGTCGTGGTCCTGAATACCTGTTCGGTTCGGGAGAAGGCGCAGGAAAAGGTCTTCGCCCGGGTGGAGCAGCTCCTCGGCCGGGGCGGCGAGCGCCCGCGACTGATCGGGGTGGCGGGATGCGTGGCGCAGCAGGAGGGGGAGGCGATTTTCGGCCGGGCGCCGGCGGTGGACTTCGTCCTCGGCACCCAGAGCCTGGTGCTCCTGCCGGACATCGTGCGCCGGCTCCTCGACGGAGAGACCCGGATCGTCGAGACCGGGCGCCATCCGGACAACCTCGACATCCCCCCGGAGCAGATCGCCCGGATTCCCGGGGTCAAGGCGTACATCACGATCATGGAGGGTTGCGACAACTTCTGCTCGTTCTGCGTGGTGCCCTTCACCCGCGGGCGCGAGCGCTGCCGGAGCGTGTCTTCCATCGTGCGGGAAGCGGAGTCGCTCGCGGCGTCGGGGTTCCGGGAGGTCCAGCTTCTCGGCCAGAACGTGAACTCCTACCGGGACCCGGAAGACGGAAGGGGCTTCGCCGAACTGACCGACGCGGTGGGCGCGGTGCCGGGCATTCGCCGGATCCGCTTCACGAGCCCGCATCCCAAGGACTTCAGCGACGCGCTGATGGACCGCTTCGCCGCCGGGGGTCCGCTGATGCCGCACATGCACCTCCCCGCGCAATCGGGTTCGACGGCCGTGCTGGAACGCATGCGGCGCGGCTACAGCCGTGCGGAGTTCCTGGACCTGGTGGGGCGAGCGCGGGAGAAGGCTCCCGAACTCGCCCTCTCCACGGACCTGATCGTCGGCTTCTGCGGCGAGACGCGGCGCGAGTTCGAAGACACCCTGACGCTCCTCGACGAGGTGCGGTTCTCCTCGGTCTATTCGTTCAAGTACTCCGAGCGCCCGCACACGCTCGCCTCGAAGCGGTTGCCCGACGACGTGCCGGACCCGGAGAAGACGGACCGGCTCGTCGAACTCCAGGCCCGGCAGCGGGAGATCCAGCTCGCCCTGCACCGCGGCCTGGTCGGCCGCGAGGTGGAAGTGCTCGTCGAGGGCCCCAGCCGCCGGGGTGATGGCCTCGCCGGACGGGGGCCCGACAACCGCATCGTCAACTTCGACGGCCCGCCGGAGGCCACCGGGAGCTTCGGCGAGGTGCGGATCACCGGGTTCGGCCCGAACAGCCTGCTGGGTGAGCCCGTGAGTTCGCTGACGCCGCGCCGGCTCGCCGGGGCGCCGGCGGGCCTCAGCAACGACCCGGGTGACGGGGGCGCCCCGATCCCCCTCCCCGTCGTCCCGGCGGCCCCGGGAAACGGCGCCTGCGAGGCCATGTCCGCCGGATGAGCGCGGCAACGAGGAGCTGACCGTGGAGATCGAGGTAAGCATCAAGGCGATCCTGATGGTGCCGCGGACCAGCGCCGCGGTCGTGATGCTCAAGGAGGAGTCCGGCGATCGGGAAGTCCCCATCTGGGTGGGACCCATGGAGGTCCGCGCGATCGGCCTCCAGATCGAGAACTACGAGCCGCCCCGGCCCTTCACGCACGACCTGATCCGGGAACTGCTCCGGGAGCTGGATGCCCGGGTCACCAAGGTGGTGATCCATGACGTGCAGGACAACACCTTCTACGCGCATGTCCATCTCCAGCGCAAGCGCCAGCGGCTCGCGGTGGACGCGAGGCCGAGCGACGCCATTGCCCTCGCGCTGCGGACGCGGGCGCCCATCTTCGTCCATTCCCGCGTCATCGAGCGCGGCGCCCGCCGCGCCGAGGAGCTCATGGCGGAGGACGTCGAACCACCGGAGGACAGCGAGGCGCTCGGTGACTGGCTGGAGGCGCTCGACGAGGACGACCTCGGTGACGCGCACTGATGCACGCCACCATCACCGTTGCGAACCAGAAGGGCGGGGTAGCCAAGACCACCACCGCGGTCAACCTGGCGGCGGCGTTCGCCGGCGCCGGACACCGGACGCTGCTGGTGGATGTGGATCCCCAGGCGAACGCCTCGGTGAGCGTCATCGAGCCGGACCCGTCCCGTCCCTCGATGCTGGAGGCGCTCACCGGCGAGGTCCGCTTCGCGAAGATCATCAGCCCTACCTCGGTGGAAGGCCTGTCGGTCGCCGAGGCGCGTATCTCGCTCGCGAAGCTGGAGCGGCAGCTCCTCGGCGACATTGATGCCCACTACCGGCTCCGGGACCGCCTCCAGTACGTCCGGGGGGAATTCGAGTACGTGGTGATTGATACCCCTCCCACTCTCGGGCTCATCACGGTGAACGCGTTGGTGGCGAGTGACTACCTGCTGCTGCCGCTGCCGCCCACCTACTACGCTCTGGAGGGCGCCGACGACCTGCTGGACACCCTCGAGCAGGTCCGCCGCCGCCCCAATCCCGATCTGTCGCTCCTCGGAGTGGTGGTCACGATGGCGGATCAGCGCACCCGGATCGCCCGCGACGCGATCCGCAAGATCCGGGGACACTTCGGAAAGGCCGTCTTTCGGACGCTGATCGGCCGGAACGTCCGGCTCGAAGAGAGTCCCGCCTACAAGGAGTCCATCTTCGCGTTCGCCCCCGACTCCCGGGGAGCCGAGGACTACGGACGCCTGTCTCGGGAGGTGCTTGCCCGTGTCCAAGCGAACTGGTCTCCCTGAAAAAGTCGCTCTGAAGCCGCGTGAGAGCCACTACGTGGCGGGGCTCGCTCCCGAAGAGCCGCAGGTCCGGCACCGGATGATCCCGACGGCGCAGATCCATCCCAATCCCGATCAGCCGCGCCAGCGCATCGGGGCGCTGGAGCCGCTCGCCACCTCGATCCGCGACCAGGGCATCCTCCAGCCGATTCTGGTCCGCCGCCTGGGTCCCAAGGACTTCCAGATCATCGCGGGCGAGCGGCGCTATCGCGCCGCGGTACTCGCCGGGCTGCGCGAAGTGCCGTGCGTCGAACGGGAGGCCGAGGCGGGGGACGCGCTCGAGTTGGCCCTCGTGGAGAACCTGTTGCGGGACGACCTCTCCGCCTTCGAAGAGGCTGCCGCCTACGAGGGGCTCATCCGGGAGCATGGACACACCCACGACTCGCTCGCCCGCCGGGTCGGCAAGGGACGCACGTCCATCACCGAGACCCTCGCCCTCCTGAACATACCGGAGGAGATCCGGGAACTCGCCCAGGCCTCCGGGATCGTCTCCCGCCGCCAGTTGCTGCGGGTGGCCCGCGAACCGAATGCGGAAGCCATGCTGGCCGCTGTCCAGCGGCTCGCCCAGGGGATCGGGGAGCCGGCGCCCAAACGCCCGAAGGGCAGGGGAGAGCGCGCGCGGCCCTTCGTCTTCCGCTACGCCCCGAAAGACGGTCCTTTCCGTCTGCAGTTGACCTTCCGCCGCAGCGAGGTCGAAGAGGCGGACGTGGTGGAGGCGCTCCGAACCCTGCTGCGGCAGCTCGAAGAGGCGAGCGACGATGTCGGCGCGCCGACATCGGACGCAAGCGACAGCGAATCAAAGAGTTAGACCGGGTATCGGTCAGTTCTTCCGGTATCGCCGGTCGAATGCCGGACGATTTCCGGGACGCCACAATAGAATGCCGCGCATGTCCCGATTCTCAGCTTCCGCACTCTTGGCAGCCGGTCTGGCCACCGGTCTCGCCGCCACCGCCGGGTCCGCGCAGGACACCGACACGCCGACCGTGAAGGTCGGTGACCCGGCCCCCGATTTCGAACTCGAGGACGCCCACGGCGCCTCGTACCGTCTTTCGGAACTGCTGAAGCGCGGCCCGGTCGTCCTGGAGTTCTTCCGGAGCGGGGGTTGGTGACCATTCTGCATTGCGCAACTCGGCGAGTTGCAAGGATCCCTGGCTGAGTTCGAGGCGGCGGACACGACCGTGCTCGGCATTTCGAAGTACGGGACCGGGGAGACCCTGACGTGGCTCTCGAAGAACGACTGGTCCTTCCCGATCCTGGTGGACGGAGGCCCGGTCATCCGCGAGTACGGCATCCCCAACCCGGATCACGACGGGACGGACCGGGAAGGCATACCCCATCCCGCGACCATCATCGTGGATCCGGACGGTGTCGTCCGTTTCGTCAACGTCTGGGTGAACTACCGTGACCGCACGGCGCCCAACGAGATCCTCGCCGAGATCTCCCGTCTCGGGGGGTCCTGATGACCGCCCATCACCAAAAGGAGTTCCGGCCCATGAAACGCCGTCTCACGCTGTCCGCCCTGCTGTTGGCCGTGTCCGGCGGTCTTGCCGCCGGTCAGGCGCCGATGATTCCCGACTGGGAGAACGCGGCGAGGTTCGAGCTGGTGGCCTCGCAGTCCCCGGTCCGTCCCGGCGACCGCCTCGAAGTGGCGGTGGTCGCGGAACTGGACGCGGGGTACCACCTCTACGGCCCCGAAGAGGCCTTCCCGACCGCCACCGTGGTGGAACTCGTCGAGGGAGGAGCCTTCGAGAGCGGTGAGCCCGCCTATCCGCCGCCGATCCGGCGGGATCTTTCGGGACTCGGGGAATACGACCTCTACGAGGGGACGATCGCCATCCGGATCCCGGTCACCTCCGTTCGCGAGCGGGGCCGGTCCGCGGACGCCGAGGTGCTGGTCCGCTACCAGCTCTGCACGGACAACGCCTGCAGCGCGCCCACCAGCACCACCCTGGAGCTGTCGCTGCCGACCGCGAGGGCCGGGGCCCCGGTGAAGGCGCTGCATTCCGAGATCTTCGGGGAATCGCGATGAGTCGCGTGGTCCATACCTGCCACGCCCGGGTCGTCAAGGAGGCCGGTCCGGTCCGGCAGGCCTTCCTCGAGGACTTCGAGGCGCCCGTCCGTTTCGGCGTCCACAGCGGGATCGCCGCGTTCTACGGGGTCACCCCGGCGGAGGAGCTGCCGGCGACCCTCGACTACGTGGTGGCCGCCACCGGCGGTTGAATGGTGGGTACGTTCGGGCGGGCGCTCGAAGTACGCGGCATTCCGAGCCAGCCGGATCGGCTTTCGGCCGATATCGAGGGCGACATTGTGGACGAGAACGGGGTCATGGCGCTGCGGGCCATCCGCATCCGGTACCGGGTGGCGTTGCCGGCCGGCAAACGCGAAGAAGCGGAACGCGCGCTTCGCTTCCATGAGCGCGGCTGCCCCCTGGCCAACACCCTGAAGGACGGCGTGGACATCACGTATACGGCCGACTTCGAAGAACTGGACGGCGCGGGCGCGGCTGGATGAGCGACCCGGCGTCGGCGATCCGGGCGCTGATGCGCCGGGCGCCGCAACTGGTGACCGTCGTGACCGCCCGTGGTCCGGACGGGCCGAGGGGAATCACCGTCAGTTCCTTCACTTCGGTGAGCCTCGACCCGCCGCTGGTGCTCGTCTCGATCATGAATTCGGCCCGGGCGCACCCCGCCATCGCCGCGGGCGCTTTCCGGGTGCACCTGCTGGCGTCCGACCAGGCCGATGTTTCCGGGCACTTCGCCAAACCCGGGCTCGACGCGAACACCCAGTTCGGAGGCCGGTTCGCCGAAGCCGTGGAGGCGGGCGGAACGGAGGATCCGCCCCGGATTCCCGGCTGCATCGGCTGGCTCCGCTGCGTGACCGCCGGGTCCCATGCCGAGGGCGACCACACGCTGTTCATCGGAAGAGTGACGGAGGGCAGGGTGGAGCGGGCCGAGGCCGCTCCCTTGCTTTACTACGACCGGGGCTATCGCGAAGTGGGAGGCGTCCCGGGTGATTCGCCGGGCTGATCCGATGCGCATTCCGGGAGCCGCGCTGCTCTTCCTGCTGGGAGCCGGAAGTCTCGCCGGCTGTGGGGGCGGCGAGGAAGCGCCCCCGCCCGCCGAAGAACCGGCGCCGGTGGAAGAGGCCCCGCCCGCCCCGGAGCCGGAGCCGGCGAGGCCCGCCCCGCCGCCGCCCCCGCCGCCGCCGACAACCGGCGGTCTGCAGGTGGAGGGGACCGAGGGGGCGCGCGTGGTGCTGGACGGCCGGGTGCTGGGCACCGTGCCGGGCGCCTGGGAGGATCTGGACGCCGGGGAGTATCCGGTTCGGGTGGAGAAGGAGGGCTTCCACCCGCTGGAGGTGAGCATCACGATCCGGGGCGGCCGCACGCGGTCGCTGGCCGCGGAGCTCGTCGAAATGCTGGGGTCCATCACGGTGGAGAGCGACGTGGCGGGCGCGAACGTTTTCCTGAACCGGAACTTCAAGGGGAACACGCCGGTGACCATCAGCGACCTGAGCCCGGGTGAATACAGCCTGACCGTGTCGGTGGAGGGGCGCGACGTGGTGTCCCGGAAGGTCGAGGTGGGCCGGCGGCGGGTCCCGGTCCGGGTGGAGTTCGGCGACCCGGCGGCCTCGCTGGACGTCCGGGTCGCCGTGGTCCACAAACACCGCTTCGGGTCGTGCGAGGGGACGCTGGTCGCCACGCCGGAGGGGTTCGACTACCGGACCGATCACAAGGACGCCTTCCGGCTGTCGTTTGGCCAGACGGAACGGTTCGAGATCGATTACCTGCAGAACAACCTGCGTCTCAAGGTGCGGGGCGGGCGCACCTACAACTTCGAGTCGCCGACCGAGGACCTGGACGCGCTGTTCGTGTTCCACCGCGACGTCGCCGCGTTTCGCGAGCAACGGTAACGGGCTGATCGCTAGTTCTTAACATAATCATCCTTATCGGAAGTCGCGCGAGCGACCCTCGATAAGGATCGAAACCGCCGTGGGCACCTCCGGAGTGCTCGCGCGCCGTCCGATCAGGGGGCCGTGCTTATCCGAAGTTGCTGCCGCAACTTCCGATAAGCGGGCCGGACGCCAGCGATTTGGAACGCCGGTCTCCAGACCGGCACCGCGGGCCGGAGGCCCGCGCACGTCGTTTCGCTATGGGCCGGAGAAGGCCTCACGCACGGGGAGGATCCAATCTGTCCGGATTCGCAGACGGGAAAAAGCCACCCAGCGGGACGGCGAGGCGCCGTGCGCGGCGCGGAGCGCCGCGCGTGCCGGTCTGGAGACCGGCGTTCCAAGCCGTTTCCGCCGTCATTCCGTCAGTCGTCCGGCGACCCGAACCGCTCTTTGAGTCTGGCCGTCCGGTACCTGAAGATCCGCCGCACGTCGGGCGTGACCAGCAGCCGCTCGACGAGGGCGCCGCCCGGCGCCCGGTAGTGGACCTCGTCGGAAGCGATCACCACCGCTCCCCTGCCCGGACGCTCCTCCACCTCGAACCGGTGCTCGTGAACCCAGCTCCGGTAGGGGCCGGCCACCTGTTCGTCCACGAAGCGGTGCGGCGGCTCCCAGGCGGTGATCTCGCTGCGCCAGCGAAGCGGGATCCCGTGGAGGCGCAGCCGATAATCGATCTGCGCGCCCCGCGACATCGGGATCTCGCCTTCGGTCAGGACCTGGAAACGGAGCCAGGGCGGGGTGAGCACCTCCAGATTCCTGGCGCTCGAAAAGAATGCGAAGACGGTCTCCAGCGGAGCCGCCAGCGCGACGGAACATCGAAAGACTGGCATCCGTTCCTGATGGTAACCTTCCCCGGTTACTCCTCTTTCGACGCGCTGAGCGGGCGGCGCCAGACCGGTGGCCATCCCACCCGCCGTCCTCCGAAACGAAGTCCCGGCCGCGAGCGGCGGGCACGAGGCAACATTCGGCATGGCGGACAACGTAGCGGCCCCCGAGGCCCCGATTCCCGGCATTGACTACGAACCGAAGCCGGGCGGGAGCGAAAACGCCGGGCAGAAGGCGAACGGCTCGGCCCCGGCGTCCTATTCGATGCTCGAGCCCCGGATGAAGGCCATCTACGGCCAGTTCTACAAGGAAACCTACTTCTCCGAGAACAAGCACCTCGATCCGAAGGTTCAGGAACTGATCGCCCTCGCCTGCTCCCTGATTGCCCAGTGCGAGGGCTGCCTCGACGGGCACGTGAAGAAGGCCCTCAAGCTCGGGGCGACCAAGGAAGAGATCAGCGAGGCCATCGTGATCGCCATCGGCATCAACGCCGCCGCGATCGTGGACCAGACGGACCGCACGGCCACGCGCCTCGGGCTGAACCACTTCCCGGCGAAGGTCCGCCTGTAGCCAGCGACCCCTGGTCGCTCAGGGGTTTTCAGGGAGCGAAGACCCCCTCCCCCGCCCCGGCGGGGTCGGGTCGCGCGGACCGGTGCGATTCCAGCGCCTCGCGCGCGGCGGTCTCGATTTCCGCGTCCACCCGCGCCTCGATGTCGTTCAGGACGGACTCCGCCACGGGCTCGTTCCCGGCCCCGCCCCGGCGCAGGAAGGCGCGGTAGGTGCGGACCGGATCGCGCCGGCCATAGTGCTCGAACAATGCGGCGGGAAGGATCCTCCGACTCTCGCCCTCGTCGTGGGTGGCGTGGCCCCCCATCCGGAACGTCTCGGCAAGCAGGAACGCGGGGCGCCGGTGTTCCCGCACATCGGCCCGGGCGAGCCCGGTGGCGGCGAAGACGTCCAGCACGTTGTTCCCATCCACCCGGAAGGTGGGGACGCCGTATCCGGCGCCGAGCTGCGCGAGCCGTTCTTCCCCGCCCTCCGCCAGCGGGGTCCCGAGCGCGATCCGGTTGTTCTGGATCACCACGATGAGCGGCGCCCGGAGCGCCACGGCGGACACCACCCCCTCGTGGAACGCGGCCGTTCCCGTCGTGCCGTCCCCGGCCCAGGTCAAGGCCACCCGCGACTCCCCCCGGAGCCGGAAAGCGAGCGCCACACCGGCGCACACCGGCACGAGGGAACCGACCATGCTGATCGGGGCCAGGATGCCTCGCTCCAGGTCCCCGAAGTGGAGGTCCCTGCCCCGCGCCGGTCCGTCTCCGGTGCCGAGGGCCCCCCGGAACATGGAGGCCAGGCTCATCCCCCGTTCGTGACACGCCCCGACGTTGCGGATCATCGGTCCGACCACGTCGTCCGGTCCCAGCGCGTGGCAGGCGCCCACCGTGACCGCTTCCTCCCCTGCCCCCAGCCACGCCTTGGACAGGACGCCGGACCGGACCCAGCGCTTCAACTGGAGGTCGTGGAGACGATTTCTTACCAGGCCCTCGTAGAGGCGTAACCGCGCGGCCTCGTCGAGCGTCCCGACGACCCGCGCGCGCTCCGGGTCGGCCAGGACGGCGGTTTCGTAGTCCCGCAGCAGCCCGGCGTCCTCGCGCCAGGCCACGTATTCCGGGGGGTCGAGCCCGGGGACGCCTCTCACGCCGAGCGGTGGGTCAGGCGGAAACGCCGTTCCAGCGAACGAGTTCCCCGGCGATCCGGTTTTCGACGGCGTCGGCGTTCCACGAGTTCCGGAGGCCGTTCGTCATCACCGAAAAACCCAGGGCGCGGCCTTCGGCGGCGAGCGGGAACGCGACCCCCGAGAGGGAGCTGACGCCGCTGAGGGTGCCGGTCTTGGCGATCACCCGTCCGAGGGTCTCTTCTCCGAACAGCCGCCGCGAGAGCGTGCCGTCCACGCCCGATACCGCCAGGGAGCACAGGAAGTCGGTCCGCAGTTCGGGCTGGCTGTAGAGGTCGCGGACCACCGCCACCAGCAGGCGGGCGCTCAGCTTGTTCTCCCGCGAGAGCCCCGAGCCGTCGTCCACGGCGAAGGTCGAGGCCGGAAAGCCGAGCCCCACGAGGTATTCCTCGAGGGCCCGCACGCCCTTCTCGCGGGTGCCGGGCGGCCCCCAGCGGTGGGCGCCGACGGCGAAGAGCAACTGCTCCGCCGACCAGTTGTTGCTGTACTTGCCGAGGGCCTCCAGCACCTGGGTGAGCGGCGCGGAGTCATGGCGGTACAACAGCAGTTTCCGCTCGGGATGCTCCAGCGTTCCGCGGCGCGGTGCGCCGGTCACCGCGACGCCCCGCTCCACGAGCTTTCCCTTCAGCGCGTACCCGAAGTAGAGCGCCGGTTCCGTGGCCGTGAACTGCGCCACCCGCTCGTTGCCGTTCCGCAGGATGCGTCCCTGGAGCCGGATGCGACGGGTTCCCCGGCGCTGGGCGAGGATGTAGGGGCGCCCCGAGTTCCGGAGCACCATCCGGTTCTGGACCTCGTAGTAGCCGTAGCCCTCGTCGCGGACGCCGGGACGATTGCCCTCTCCGGGCACGCCGGCGACCTCCACCCGGTTCCAGTGGTAACCGAGGGCGCTCTGGATGGGCTCGCGGTAACGAATGCGCCGCCGCACGAGAGCCTGGTCCGTTTCCTGGACTTCGAAGAACGAGTCGTCCAGCACGATGTCGCCCCGGATTTCGGTGATGCCGGCCGCCGCCAGCGAGTCCGCGACGTAATCCAGGTCGTGCCGCTGCACGCTGGGATCGCCGGACCCGAAGACGTGGACCGGACCCTCGATCACCCCGGCCCCGGTCGGTGGCGCATCCACCAGCAGGCGCGTCGGGAAGCGGTAGCTCGGTCCCAGGTAGTGGAGGCAGGCCCCCATCACCGGCAGCTTCATTCCGGACGCCGGCACGTAGGTCCGGTCCGGGTTGTGTCGAAAGAGCGCCGCCCCGGTTTCGAGGTCCTCCACGTGAATCCCGATCGCCCGGTTCAGGCCGAAGCGCCGCCGCACCGCATGGAGCCTCCTCCCGAGGTCCGCGAGCGAGTCCTCCGAGAACGGCGCCGTCCGTTCCCGGCCCCCGGCCGGGCTCGCCAGCGCGAGTCCGGGCGCCCCCGCAAGCACCCGCAGCGCGCGGCGGCGGTCCAACCGCCAGTCGGCGGCGCCGTGTCGCGGGCGGGGCGGGTTCACCGGGCGCCCTCGATGGCTTCCCGAAGCAGCACGGGGCGAAAGGATACCCCGGCCCGCCCGCCGGGAGCCGGGCCCGACCGCGCCGGGGCCGCCGGTAGAATGCGGAACCGGCGCGCGCCAACGGAGGTCCGTGATGACCAAACGCGATCCGAAACACCTGACCCGCCGGCAGTTGCTGGGGGGCGCAGTGACCGCTCCCCTGCTGCTCGCGGGCTGCAGTACCGGCCCGAATCCGGGCGAGGGGCCGACCGTCGCGGCGCTCGAATACGCGAACAGCTTGCTCGACCATCCCCTGCCCGCCGAGCGGCTCCCGGCGATCCTGCCGGCGGTGCGAATGAACCACGCTTTCTTCCGGGCCGTCCGGGAACTCGAGATCCCCGATCTCGTGGAGCCCGGCGTGATGTTCGTGGCGCGCGGTCCCGAGGCCGGGGAGGACTGAGGCGTGATCCCCGAACTCTGCCGGCTCAGCGCCCGGAGGCTCTCCGAGCGCATCCGCACCGGCGGCCTTTCGCCGGTCGAGGTCGTGGAGGCCCACCTCGCCCACATCGAGGCGACAGACCCCGCGATCAACTCGTTCATCACCGTGACGGCAGACCACGCCCTCGCCCGAGCCCGCGAAGCGGAAGCCGAGATCGCGGCGGGCAACTGGCGCGGCCCGCTCCACGGCATCCCTTACGCCCCGAAGGACATCCTCGCGACCGCGGGCATCCTGACCACGAACGGCTCCCGGGCCACCGCCGACTGGGTGCCCGACTACGAATCCACGATCACGGCGCGGCTGAACGACGCCGGCGCAATCCTGATCGGCAAGCTGAACCTGCTCGAGTTCGCCATGGGGAGCGGCGTGCTCTCGGGCTTCGGCCCGGCAAGAAACCCCTGGGCCACCGACTACACCCCGTCCGGTTCTTCCTCCGGCTCCGGCGCGGCGCTCGCCGCCCGTCTGACGCCCCTGTCCATCGGCACCGACACCGGGGGGTCCATTCGCGGCCCGGCCGCCGCCTGCGGCGTCGTCGGCCTGAAGCAGACCTACGGCCGCGTCAGCCGGTTCGGGGTCACCACCCTGAGCTGGACGCTCGACCACGCCGGTCCCATGACCCGGACGGCCTGGGACGCCGCCGCCATGCTCGGCGCCATCGCCGGGCCGGACCCGCGCGATCCGACCGCGGCCGAGGAACCCGTGCCGGACTACCTTGCGGGGCTCACGCCCGACGTTGCCGGCTTGCGGATCGGCGTGCCGGTATCCGGTTTCTTCGAGGCGGCGACCGACGAGGTCCAGGCGGCGGTCCATGCCGCGATCGCCCTGCTCACCGCCGACGGCGCGGAGATCGTCGAGGTCGAAGTGCCCCACGCGGAGCTCGCCGGGAGCGCCGGCTGGATCGTCGCGATGGCGGAGGCCGCCACGTTCCACGAGAAGCGTCTCGCCGAACAGCCGGAGGATCTCGATCCGCTGGTACGCGAACGGCTGGAGGTGGCCAGGTTCTATCCCGCCACCGACTACATCAAGGCGCTGCGGCTGCGCACCCTGTTGCAGCAGGAGATGGCCGAGGTCTTCCGTAGCTGCGACGTGATGATCGTGCCCAGTTCCCTCTTCCCGGCCGACCCGCTCCGGTCGGAGGCGGCGGCCATGAGCGACGTCCGCGCCGGGACCGATCCCGATGCGCTGGACAGCCGTCCGGGAAACACCTTCATCGGGAACATGACCGGATACCCGGGCCTCACCATGGGATGCGGGTTCACCGCGGAGGCCCCGAAGCGGCCCCTCGCCCTCCAGATCTACGGGCCGCCTTTCTCCGAGGGCCGCCTGCTCCAGGTGGCCCACGCCTACCAGGAACGCACCGCCTGGCACGAGGAGCTGCCGCCGATCTGACCCCGGCCGCGCTGCGGGAGCGCCGCATCCCGGCCGGCTGTTGCCCGGCCGACGCGCCGCGGGAAGGTGCGGGTATGCTTGAAGCATGTGCGGAGCAGGAAAGCGCGCGGCGCTCGCCCGAAGGATCGCCGGGTTGGTTCTGGTGGGCGCCGGCGGACTCTTCGGCTCGGGCGTCTTCGCGGCGGCGCAGCACGGGGAGTCGGGTGAGCCGGAGGCGTTCCGGAACCCGTACGCGTGGCCCTCGCTGTCGCAGTTGGTGGAAAGCTCGGACACCATCGTCGCCGGTGAGGTCCTCGACCTCCGCTCGGCCTGGACCGCGGACCGTCGCGAAATCTTCACCACCGTGACGCTCCGCACCGAGCGGAGCTTCAAGGGCGCCGCCCGACACCTCGTCCGGTTCCGGGTCCCCGGCGGAACGGTCGGGGACACCCGGATGATCGTCACGCACTCGGCGCAGTTCATGACGGGCGAACGGGCGCTGGTTTTCCTGGCCGGCGAGAGCGGGCGGCTTCCCCGCGTGACCGCCGGAGAGGCCGGCAAGCGGCACCTGCGCACCGACGCGGACGGCGCCGAGCGCATCCTCCCGGGATTCACCCTCGCAGACATAGACCCGGGCACATCGGGGCTCGACACGCTGGACGATCTGGCCGAAGCCCTCGCCGGCCCCTTGGCGGCCGCTTCCCGTTAGCCGTTCCCTCGTGTCCTTCCAAACATTCCCCCGTGACGTTCCCCGTGCGCTCGTTCGCCTCTGCCTGCCCCTCCTGGTCCTTTTCGGGTGCGGAGGCGGAGACGGCTCCACCCCGACATTTCTGAGCCTCGGGACGGCGCCGCCGGGCGGGGCCTTCTTCGTGGTCGGCGGGGCGCTCGCCGAAGTGCTGGACGAGGCCGGGATGCGCGTGACCGCCGAGGCCACCAAGGGATCGGGCGAGAACATCCGGCGGCTGGCTTCCGGCGAGCTGGATTTCGCCATCTCGAACGCCGCGGTCACCTATTTCGCGGCGCGCGGCGAGGACGGCTGGGGCCGGGCTTATCCCGTCCAGGCGGTCATGACCCTGGCGCCCAACGTGGCGACCTTCGTGTCTCCCCGGCGGCACGAAGTGCACCGGATCCAGGACCTCGCCGGGAAACGGGTGGTCGTGGGGGTGGCGGGCGCCGGGTTCGAGCACTTCATCCGGCCGATCGTCGAGGCGCACGGGGTCACCTACGAGGACTTCATCCCGCTCTACAACACCCAGGCGGGCGCCGTGGACATGCTGAGCGACGACTCGGCGGCGGCCGCCTTCCTCGGCGGCGCCGTTCCCACCGCCTCCATCGTGCAGGCGACCGCGGGCATGGACACGCTGCTGGTGCCGCTCGATCCCGACGTCAGGAACTCCCTGCCGGAGCGGTATCCCTTCTATCGCGAGGCCGTCATTCCGGCGGAGACCTACCGGGGGCAGGACGAGGACTACCTGGGTCTCGACGTGGGTTCGATGCACGTCATCACCCGCGCCGACGCCGACGAGGAGACGGTCTATCGGGTCACCCGGACGCTCTGGGAGCGCCGGGAGTCGGTGGTGGAGAAGCACCCCGCCGGGCGGGCGATCAACGAGAACAACGCCTCCCGGAACACCGGCGTCGTCTTCCATCCGGGCGCGGAGCGCTTCTATCGGGAGATCGGGATCTGGCCGGACTCCGCTCCCGAGCCCTGAGTCCGCTCTGAACCTCGCTCCTGGTGGCTGAGTCGGGCCTCCCGGCGTTCGAGCGCGCCCGCGGGGTCGCGGTCGGCGTCCTCACCCTCCTGCTGACCGGCTTCGTGCTGGTCGAGGTGAACCGGCCGGCGCTCACCCCCCAGGCGCAGCTTGCGGCATTCGGGCTCGCCGGCCTGCCGCTCGCCTTCCTCATCCGGATGAAGCCCGGCGATCCGTGGTGGCGGCGCGGGACGGACATCCTGGGTCTGCTGTCCGCGGTGGCGGGCTGCGCCTACGTCCTCTACTGGAGCGGTTTCGGTCCGGAGGCGCTCGGCGACCGCGCCGGCGGGGAGACCGGCCTCGACATCGCGCTCGGGCTCCTCGGGCTGTTCGGCGTGCTCGCGGCGACGGCGCGGGTGATCGGGCCCGCCCTGCCCGTCCTCGCGGGTCTCTTCCTCGCCTACGCCCTGATCGGCCCGCACCTTCCGGAGTTCCTCTTCCCCCACCGGGGCTATTCGCTCGCCCGCATCGCTTCCCAGGGGTTCCTGCAGAGCCAGGGGGTCTTCGGGATCGCGATGAAGGTCATGTTCGCCTACGTGTTCCTGTTCGTGGTGTTCGGGGCGATGCTGCAGGCGACCGGGGCCATCCGCTTCATCACCACCTCGGCGCGCCGTCTCTTCCTCGGCACGGTGGGAGGCGCGGCCAAGGTCTCGGTGGTCGCGAACGCGATGATGGGGTCGCTGTCGGGGAGCGCCGTCGCCGACGCGGCGACCACCGGCACGGTGACCATCCCCCTGATGCGGAGCACCGGCTTCACCGCGCGCGCGGCGGCCGGGATCACGGCGGCGGCCAGTTCCGGGGCGGCGCTCGTGCCGCCGGTGATGGGCGCCGCCGCCTACATGATGCTCGAGCTGGTGGACCCGCCGGTGAGCTATCTCCAGGTGGTGCAGGCGGCGATCCTCCCCGCCCTCCTCTACTACGTGGCCCTCATCGCCATGGTCCACCTGCACGCCCGCCGCCATCTGGTGACGGCCCCGGCGGACGGCGAGGCGGAAGGGAACGGCGAGCAGGTCCCCCTCCAGGCGGGCATCGTGTTCGGGGTCGGCCTCGTTTCGCTGGTCGTGGCCCTCCTCGCCGGACGGACCGTGTTCCGGGCGGTCAGCGTCGCCTTGCTGATCGTGGTCCTGGCCTCCCTCTGGCACCACAGCACCCGCCCCGACCTCCGGAAGCTGCTGGATTCGCTGAGGCGGATCGCCCAGGGGGCCGCTCCCCTGGTCGCGGCGGCCGGAGCCGTCGGAATCATCCTCGGCATGGTCACCCTCACGGGGCTCGGCACCCGCTTTCCGGCGGCCGTCCTGTCGGTCGCCGGCGAAGGGCTGCTCCCTGCCCTCCTCCTCATCATGGTGGGTTCCATCGTCCTGGGGATGGGGCTCCCGTCGGCCGTCTGCTACCTGCTGATGGCGATCCTCATCGGGCCGGTGATCGGCCAGCTCGGCGTGCCCCCGCTCTCGGTGCACTTCTTCATCTTCTACTTCGGGATGATGTCCATGGTGACCCCGCCGGTGGCGCTCGCCGCCTACACCACCGCGGGCATCGCCAACACCCCGATCATCCCGGCGGCGCTCACCGCCTTCCGCTACGCGCTGGCCGGGTTCGCCCTGCCCTACTTCTTCGTCTTCCGTCCGGAGCTTCTCCTGATCCTGGACGGAGGCCGCGGCGTCCCCGGAGCGATCGTCGCCGTCCTCCTGGGCAGCGCGGTCGTGCTGCTCCTCTCGGTGGGGATCGCGGGCTGGCTGTTCGGCCCGCTCACGGCGCCCGTTCGGGCCGCCGCCCTGACCGCGGCCGGACTCCTGCTCTGGCCGCCGGCGCCGGGCGAACTGTTCGCGTTGCCCAACTTCCTGGGAATGGCGGCGCTGGCGGCGCTTCTCCTCTTCGCGTACCTCGGTCCGCGCCGCAGCCCGGCGGCGAGTTGATGCCGGCGGCCCGAACGTCCGTCAGCCACCGATGCAGTAGAGCGCTTCCGCGGTCCTGAGGAAGATCCGGCCCCCGGACATGGCCATCGAACTCAGGGTGTAGGCGCCCATGTCGTTGGTGGCGAGGATTTCGAGGGCGTCGCTCCCCAGCCCCACCACGGTGGCCACGCCGTCCTCGTTGATGATGTAGATGCGGCCCTCGGCCAGCACCGGCGAGGCGCTGTAGGTGCCGGACGGCAGCCGGGTCGGCCCCAGCAGGACCTCGCCGGTCTTGGCGTCGAGCGCGTACATCACCCCGTTGTCGGTCACCACGTAGAAGCGCTCGCCGTCGGTCACCGGGCTCGGGACGTCGGGTCCCCGGTCGAACGACCAGACGCGGTGCGAGTCGGTGATGTCCCCTTCCCCGCCGGTGCGGAGCGCGAGCAGCGGCTTCACCCGCGTCGGCGCGTAGATGATGCCGTCCTTCACCACCGGGGACGCCACGATGCGGTAGGCGCCGTTGTTCTCCGGGTTGAGGCCGTCGGAGCGCCAGCGCTCCCGGCCGGTGTCGAGATCATGTCCCGTCACCACATCGCCCCCGGTGATCACCAGTTCGAAGCGCCCGTCCACGTCGTGGACGAAGGGCGTCGTGTAGGAGTCGGGGGATTCCCGGATCGCGTCGGTCGGCCGCTCCACCCGCCACTCGGTCTCGCCGGTCGCCTTGGCGATGCGCAGGAGGTAGGAGGGGTCGTCGGTCTTCATCCCGTGCAGCACCTGCACGTAGATCGCGTCCTCGAAGAGGAGCGGGCTGCTCGCGTAACCCCAGTTCAGTCCGAAATCGCCGTAGTCCGCCGGGATGTTGCGCGACCAGCGCTCGGTCCCCGCGAAGTCGAACGCCTTGAGGACCCCGGTGCCGGTCAGCACGAAGACGTGTTCCCCGTCGGTCACCGGAGAGGGCGAGGACATGTTCTGCTTGCGTCCGCGGGTGTCCCGGTCGCTCAGGTGACGCGTCCAGCGCACCGATCCGTCGGCCCGGTCGAGCGCCCACAGTTCGATGTGCCCGGTATAGGCGACGTTGCCGCGGCCCTCGGCGGCGCGGCGCCGGCGGCCGTAACCCTCGGACGGGTTGGCGGGGACCCCGGCGGCGTCCTCCGGGATGGAGACGTTGAGGAAGATCGTGTCTCCCGAGATGATCGGGGTCGCGCCGCTCCAGGCGGGCATCGGAACCTTCCACACGATCCCGTTCTCGGTGTCCCATTCGACCGGCAGGCCGGTCTCGCCGCTGACCCCGTCGTGGGTGGGGCCGCGCCAGTGCGGCCAGTCCTCGGCGAAGGCGGTTGCCGGGAGGAAACCGGCGGTCAGCAGGACCGGGAGAAGTCGAAGAGCGAGTCGGGACACGGCGGGACCTCCGGAAGTGCCGTCCATTGTAGAAGGACGAGCGGAACTACCGCGTGATCCCGAAGAGCCGGTCAATCGCCCGGATGACGAGCACGCCGCCGCTCGCCGCCGGGGACGCCATCACGATCCGGTCCACGCTGTTCTTCGCGAGCAGCTCGTATTCGCGTCCCGCCCGCACGACGAACGTCTCCCCTTCCTCGGTCGTGAAGTAGAGCCGGCCGTCGGCGGCGAACGGCGAGGCCGCGTAGGAGCCCCCGACGCCCCCGATCCGGGCGCGGTAGAGACGCTCGCCGGTCTCGCCGTCGTAGGCGGAGAGGCGGCCGTTGTTCGCGCCGAGGTAGAGGACGCCGCGGTAGAAGATCGGCGAGGGGATGTACACCCCGCCCCGATCCTTGCTCCAGGCGATGGCCTCGCTCGAATCCTCACCGGGCGCGAGGGTGAGGTCGCCCTCCGCCCCGGGCCGGATCGCGTAGATCGGGCGGATGGGCGGATATCCCGCCTGCACGAACAGCAGGCCGTCGCCGAGCAGCGGCACGCTGATCGGGATCTCCGAGTTGGGGCCGAGTCGCCAGCGCTCGGCGCCGGTGGCCGCGTCGTAGCCGCGGATCACGGTGCCGTTCACGACCACCTCGGCGTCTCCCCCCACGTCGTGCACGAACGGCGTGGAGAACGTCGAGACCTCGTCGCGGGGGGTCCGCCAGCGGGGTTCTCCGTCTTCGAGGCCGAAGGCGCCGAGGAAGGCGTCGCCGTGGACGTCCGCCAGCACGATCACCGCATCGCCGTGGATCACGGGAGAGGAAGCGTGGCCCCACTGGTAGTCGGGGTCGTAGAACCAGCCGCTGTTCAGGACCCCGACCTCACGCTCCCAGAGCAGGTTGCCCTCGAGGTCGTGAGCGAGGAGCGCGCCCATGCTCCCGAGCAACGTGACGATCCGCTCGCCGTCGGTGACCGGGGTGGCGTTCGCCTGGCTCGACTTGGTGTGCCGGCGTGTCATCGGGACGCCGCGCCGCAGTTCGGTGGTCCAGAGCGGTTCTCCGGTCAGGAGCTCGAACGCTCGCAGTTCCCAGCGGTGCTCGCTGTCGTTCTGGACCGGCGCAACATCGCCGTAGAGGCCGATCCGGAACTCCGAGTCCTCGGTCAGGCTCGCGGCGATGACCACGTACACCCGGTCCTCCCACACGATCGGGCTCGACACCCCGAGACCCGGGAGGGGGGCTTCCCAGGCGATCCCCTCGCCGTCGGCCGCGTTCCAGCGGAGCGGCACTCCCTGCTCGTCGGCGATCCCCGATCCCCGAGGACCGCGGAACTGCGGCCAGGGGCGCGCCCGGATGGGCGCGAGGTCTCCCGGTGCGGAAGCCGCTTCCGCGGCCACCGCCGCCTCGGCGACCTCCCGCGCCGCGGCGCGGCTTTCGGCCTCACCCTCGGGCCCGTAGGCGACCGTTTCGCCGCCGGTTTCGACGATCAACCGCTCGACCATGCCGCCCCGGCCCGGGAAGCCGTAGCGGGCTCCGCCCTCGGTGATGAAGGACCGCGGGCCGCCGCGCGGCGCGAGCGCGACCGGGGGACCGGTGAAGCGCTCGTCCCCCGAACCGGAGTCACGCTCGAAATTGCGCGCCTGAAGCACTCCGTCCTCGGACACGACCCGCACTCCCCGCTCCGCGGTCTCGTTCCAGTAGCTCCCGGCGAGCTGCTGCCGGGCCTCCTCGGTGAGCTCGGGCGCCGCCGCCGCCCGCGCGGTCCGCTCCCGGAGAAGGGCCGCGATGCCTTCCGAGGCCGCGGCCTCCCGCGCGGCCGCGAGCGCGTCCTCGTCGAAGTTCCCGTTATCGAGGACGGCGTGCAGCAACTCCTCGTCACCCTGCCGCGACGCCCGCACCAGCAGCCCGCCGACGCCCGGCGCCCCGCGTCCGAGCAGGAAGAAGACGACCTCCCGGTGTCCGGAGCCCGCGGCCCGGCCGAGGGCCGTCATCTGGTAGAAGCGGTCCTCGATGCCGAGGGCTGCCCCCGCATCGGCGAGGCGCCGGACGGCATCCAGATGTCCCCGGTCGGCGGCGAAGAACAGCGCGGTGGCGCCGTAGCGGTTCGGAGCGTCCACGTCGGCGCCAGCGGCGAGCAGCTCTTCGATCTGCCCGACGTCACCGTCCCGGGCGGCGCTACGGAGCGCCTCGCCCGGGTCCTCCTGGGCCCCTGCGGAAGGTGCGAGAAGCAGCGCGAGCGCCGCCAAAAAGACTGAGAGAGATTTCACGTCGCCTCCTCCGCCTGCATTCTGTCGCTTCCGTGAGCCGGCTGGCTCCGCAGTAGCGACAGTCCGTGGTGGCGAGCCCATTATCCCGCTCGCTGCCGGATATGCTCGGGCCGGATGGCCCAGTACGACGCGATCGCCGCCGCCTACCAGGACTCGAAGCAGCTTCCCTTCCGGAAACACATCGAGCGCCACACGCTCTTCGAGGCCCTCGGAGACCTGCGCGGCCTCCGCGTGCTCGACCTCGCGTGCGGGGAGGGTTTCTACACCCGGCTGTTGAAGCTGGCGGGCGCCGCCGAGGTGACCGGGGTGGACATCTCGGAAGAAATGATTCGCCTCGCCGAGCGGCAGGAACGGGAGAACCCCCTCGGATGCCGCTACGTCGCCTCCGACGCGGCGGAATACCAGCCCGAAGGCCCCGTGGACCTGGTCGTCGCCGTGTACCTCCTGCACTACGCCGGGAGCGCGGACAAGCTGCTCCGCTTCCTCGAGGTTTGTCACGCCGCGCTCCGTCCCGGCGGACGGCTCGTCGGGTTCAACGACAACGTGCTGGACCCGCCGCGCGGGACCGTTTCCTGGAGCAAGTACGGGATCGTCAAGACGGGACCGGCCATCCCCACGGCGGGCGCGCCGATCCGCTACCGCCTCACGAACTCCGACGGCGCGACGTTCGAGTTCGACAACTACTACGAGAGCCCCGAGACCTACGCGCGGGCGTTCGAGGCGGCGGGCTTCCGCGACTTCCGCTGGCTCGACGTTTCGCTCGACCCCGCCGAGCGGAACAACCCCTTCTGGGACGACTTCCTCAAGAACCCGCCGGTCATCGCCTTCACCGCGAAGAAGCAGTTGCGGGGAGTTCGCCACCGGGCGTGATCGCGTACCGGCTTGGAACGCCGGTCTCCAGACCGGCACCGCGGCCCGCAGGGCCGCAGCGGCGCAGCGCCCGCCGGGCCGTGCGGCCGGTCGAATCACACAAGCTCGGGGCGTGAGGCAGGCCGAATCACACAAGCTCGGGGTGCGAAGCGGGCCGAATCACACAAGCTCGGGGTGCGAAGCGGGCTGAATCACACAAGCTCGGGCCGTGAGACGGGTCGAATCACATAAGCTCGGGGGTGTGAGGCGGGCTGAATCACATAAGCTCGGGGGTGTGAGGCGGGCTGAATCACATAAGCTCGGGGCGCGAGACGGGCCGAATCACATAAGCTCGGGACGCGAGACGGGCCGAATCACACAAGCTCGGGGCGCGAGACGGGCCGAATCACACAAGCTCGGGGTGCGAAGCGGGCTGAATCACACAAGCTCGGGCCGTGAGACGGGTCGAATCACATAAGCTCGGGCCGTCAGATGGGCTGAATCACATAAGCTCGGGGGTGTGAGGCGGGCTGAATCACATAAGCTCGGGGCGCGAGACGGGCCGAATCACATAAGCTCGGGGCGCGAGACGGGCCGAATCACACAAGCTCGGGGTGTGAGGCGGGCTGAATCACACAAGCTTGGCTGCGAGCTTACGAGCGCACCCGGCGCGTCCGTTTGCGGCGCGTTTTCTTCTTGGCGCTCGCGGTGAGGGGAGCGCGCATCCGCTCGTAGAGCGCGAAGAGGTGCTCGACACGTTCCCGCTCCGACGGGAATTTGCGGGGCCGGTAGAGGCGGTCCACGGCGCGGTCGAGGGTTGCGTGCGTTCGGCGCAAATCCGGCGGCATCAGATCCGGATCGTAGAGGTCGGCGAGCGTCGCTTCCGGATAAGCGGCGCGGGCGTCAAGCACGGCCTCGGCGAGGGGATCCAGCGTTGACAGGTCCGCTCCCCCCGGGGGTGGCGGGAAGGGGTTGTACACGAAGCCGCTCGAATACCGGTAGTCGCTCTTCAACCGGCCGCCGATGTTCCTGAGCCACGCCATGTGCATGGCGGAGGTGAGAAGCCCGAAGAGACCGAGCGTGGCGTCCTCTACGACCAGCAACTGGTTGCTGGGAATCGCCGGCGGGCTCAGGTATCCGATCGGAACGTATCGGCGTCGTTCCGAGCTGACCTCCGGAATCACGAGAAAATCCCTCGTGGGGACAACCGTGACGTGGAACTCGGTTGGACGGTCGGCGAGCGACTGGCCCAGTTTCCCGGCTTCGGTCGCCCGGTAGTTGCGCACGGCCCTGATGCGCCCCATCACGCCCGGCAGGACGCGCAGCTTCGCCGGCGACTCGCCGGCAGGATAGAGGATCCACCGTTCGAGGCGATTGATGTGCTCCCTGCCCCCGATGAATGGGCGCACCATCGTTCGGGCACCCGGTTCCATCGCCAGCAGGTTCGCGCGTTCCGTCGCGTCGAGAACGTAGTGGCCGCCGTCCACCGGTTTGGAACCTACGCCGATCCGAGGAAAGCCGCCGGAAGAGCTCCGCTCGCGCTGAACGACCAAGTGGGGATTCTGCAACCCCCCGGCGTCGAACAGGTACGGGGAGAGCGCCGCGTGCGCGCTCTCGTGCGGGTCTCCCTTCGGGTCGTCGTAGGAAAAGAGGCGCCGGACCGGTGGAGCGGCCGCCCGATCCGCCAAGCCCACGATGACGACATGCACATGGGCCATGCCGCGTGCCTCGGACTGCCACGCGAACGTGCGATGGGCGAAGGCGATCTCCAGTCCGTAGCGGGAGAACAGGGCCGGCCAGAGCTGGGGCGCCTGCTCGCCCTGCGTGATCGAGTTCGTGGCCACGAACCCGATTCGGGCCCGTCCTCCCTTGAAATAGCCCCCGGCCTTGAGGAACCACGCCGCCACGTAGTCGAGCCGCGAGCCCGTCGCTCCGAGCTCCGCCATGAGCGTCCGCGTCTGCCGTTGTTTCGGCGCGTCACGCCAGACGAACCCTCCGAACGGCGGGTTGCCGAGGATGAACGAGCAGTTCTTCGCCGACAGCACATCTTCCCAGTTCATCTCCAGCGCGTCGCGGCAGTGGATGTGCGGTGAGCGCCGCAGCGGAATCCGGGCGTACGCCTCGCCGAACTCCAGACTGAGTTCGTTGTTCATCAGGTGGTCCATCATCCACAGCGCCACCTCGGCGATCCGGGCCGGGAACTCCCCGATCTCGATGCCGTAGAACCGGTCCACATCGAGCCGGGACAGCGAACTCACGTCGAACTGAAGGACGCGCCGCTCCCCGCGCCTCAGCAACTCGCGGAGCACCTCGAGCTCCAGCCGGCGGAGCTCCCGGTAGGCGATCACGAGGAAGTTGCCGCAGCCGCAGGCGGGATCGAAGAAGGTGAGTTCGCCGAGCCGATCCTGAAACGCTCGGAGTTGCGTCGCCCGACCCCGGCGGAGTGCCCTGACCCGGGCGAACTCGTCCCATAGCTCGTCGAGGAAGAGCGGCTGAATGACCTTGAGGATGTTCGCTTCCGTCGTGTAGTGCGCTCCCTGCGCGCGGCGCTCCACCGGGTCCATCACGAACTGGAAGAGCGACCCGAAGATCGCCGGGGAGATGCTCGACCAGTTGAACCGGCAGGCTGCGAGCAACTGCTCCCGCATCGTTGCCGTGAAGTCGGGGATCGAGATCCGGTCCGCGAAGAGGTCCCCGTCCACGTGCGGGAACCGCGCCAGATCCTCGTCGAGCGCCGCTCCCCTCTCGCCTTCGGGCGTGTCCAGCACCTGGAAAAGCCGCATCAGCAACGGGCCGAGGTCGGTCCCGTCCTCGCGGGTCCGGGTCTCCACGAAGTCGAGCAAGAGATCCCGCGGCTCGAACACCCCGGTGTCGTCCGCGAACAGGCAGAACACGATCCGCACCAGGAACCGTTCGAGGTCGTGCCGCGCGTAACCCGTATCCCGAAGGCTGTCGTGAAGTCTCCCGACCAGTTCCGCCGCCTCGATGTTCGCCGGGTCCTGATCGCGAAACGTCCGGCTGGCCACCCCCAGGATGAAGCCGAACTTCTCGACGTGGTCCGGCAACTGGTCGAGCTGGAAGGAAGCCACGTCCCGCTGGAGCAGGTCGTGCAACTCGAAGCGCTGGAAGTCGCTCACCAGGATGAAGCGGGGCTTGTCGCGCTCGGCAAGCGCGTCGAAATAGCCCCCGGCCTGTTCGTAGGCCGCTTCCAGGTCGCGTCCGGCGCTCTTCTGCTCGACGATCAGGACGCCCGGCCAGAAGAGATCAATGAACCCGCCGGTGTCGTCGAGCTTCTGGACGTGTTCCTCGTAGCGGGCCACCGACTCCCGGCGCACCCCGAAGATCTGGAAGAAATCGTTGTAGAAGCTCTGCGTCTCGCCCTTCTCGTAACTGGCGTCCGCCCACTTCCGCGCGAAGGACGCCGAACGGACTCGAATCTCGTTCCAGGAGAGGCGCATGGCGGCGGCGTATTGTGGCAGCCGTGCCCGCCCGGAAGGCGGTCAGCGCACCGAGCAGCCGTCGTCGCAGCGGACGGTCACGGGTGGGCAGCCGGGCAGCCGGGCGTCGAGCTCGACCCGGTTGAAATCGGTCCACCGGAAGGGGATCGTGGCCCGGAATCCGTCGCCGGTGCCAGTGGCCGCGAAGCCGGTGGTGAACAGCGAGCTCGCCGGGGGATGCGGAAAATCGTCAATGTCGATCTTCGTCTCGTAGGGGTGGACCATGGACACCGAGGCATCCGGGTGGGACGCCGCGAGGGTGATCTCGCCGGTCCGCATCCGGCGGGCCTCCGAGCCGCCGAAGCGGGCCGTGACGTCCAAGCCGCCGCAGCGCACCGGCGGAGAATCCACCACCACCACCCGCAGCGCGTCGTCGGCGAGGGTCAGCCCCGCCGGGAGCCCGCCGGCGGGGGGCGCGAGCCGGATCGTGTACGCGGCGTCCGCCTCGCCCGTTCGCCCGTCGGGGAGCGCCTCGATCGCGAAACGGGCCACCCCGCTGACCTTGATCCGGGGAAATCGCGGGGTGACGGCGTAGGGGGTGCGGAGTT
Source organism: Vicinamibacteria bacterium (assembly GCA_963555995.3). Taxonomy (GTDB): domain Bacteria; phylum Acidobacteriota; class Vicinamibacteria; order Marinacidobacterales; family Marinacidobacteraceae; genus Marinacidobacterium. Next base: position 1,640,818 of record OY821641.1, read on the forward strand.
CGTCCGGCGGCGCGTCCGTGACCACGGCGAACTGGAAGCCCGCTTCCGACCCGCCCAGGGGCGAGCCCGGACTGAGCCCCAGCACCCGCACCTCGGCGAAGAAGACGCCGCCTTCCACGACCCGGACCGCGCCGCTCGCCGGGACGAGGGAACTGGCGAGCTTCAGGACGATCTGTTCGCCGGGGGGCGGCGCGGGAGTCGGCGGGGGCGTGGTCGGCAGGCCGCCGCCGTCGGTGCCCTCCCCGCCGCCGCAGGCGGCGAACCCGAGCAGCGCCGTGGCGGCGAGGATCGCGGCAACCGGAACGTGGGCGATCACGAGTCCGTCCTCACAGCTAGCGCGGGACCCGTCCGCGGGCCAACGTGATGTCGGGGATTACGAGCGTCTCTCCCGCGGTCACTTCCGCCCAGCGCCACTGGTCCTGGAAGTCGAGCACGCCGGCGGCGGCCGCCTCGGCGATCAGGTGCGGGCTGGCGCTCCCGGTGTCCACCTGGATCGGGTGCACCCAGAGCAGCACGCGCCCCGGCCGCACCCCCGCGACGTGGAAGACGCCGTTCTCGTCGGCGAAGGCGCCGGGACCGGGGTGCACTCCGGCGCGCGCCTCGAACGTCTGCACGTAGGCGAAGCGGGCGGGCGCGCCGTTCAGGGTCACCCGGCCCGCCACCGCCCCCCGCGACGCGCCGAACCCGAGAGCGGGGTAGAGCAGCGCCATCGCCACCCGGTCGTCCTCGCTCAGCTCCCCCTGCTCGCTGGTGTACGCCATCGTCGGCGACGGCCGGAAGACCGGCGGCGCCCTGTCCTCGCGGACCAGGAAGATCGGCACCGGGTACGGCTCGGTGTGCATCAGGCCGAAACAGTGGCCGATCTCGTGGGTGACCACGTTCGTGAGTTCCTGCTCGACGATGCCCTCCGCGAACCAGTAGTCCGGGAACGCCGGATTGATCCGCACGTCGCATTCCTGGATCCGGTCGCCGGAGGGGTCCCAGCCGGCCAGCTCCGCGATGCTGGCGGTGCCGCGCACCTGCCCCTCGAACTGCGGCCAGAAGTACACGTCGTTGCTGCCGTTGATTCCGAGGTCGGCGGTGTTGGCGGCGGCCCCCCCGACCACCGCCACCCGCAGCGCCGAGCCGGGAACCCGGTCCCAGCGCGCCACGGCGTTCCGGACGACGCGCGCCCACATGGCGGGGTCCACCGCGTCCGGAAGGGCGCCGGTGTCCGGGACCGTGAAGGTGACCGTGCCGATGCCGGGGTCCCAGCGCATGGCGGAGTCCGCCGCGGTGATGAGTTGATCGGGGCTGCGCGGCCGGAAGCGGTAGGCGTCCCCCGGGACCGCCAGGAGCAGCGCCGCGCCCGCGGCGGCGCCCAGCGCCCAGCCGGCCCCGCGGGCCGCGACGGAGCGCTTCCTCGGGAAGGGCCGGTCGAAGCCGTCGCCGCGAGGGAGACCGGGAGCGCCGGTGTCGAGACGTTTCATCGAATTCGGGTTCTCCGGGGTCGCTACTCCGGGCCGAAGGCGTAGAGGGCCTCGACGGTGCGGATGTAGAGGCGGGAGGGCGCGATGGCCGGGGTGGCGTACACCGCTTCCCCGAGCGGGTTGACCTGGACGACGTCGAGTTCCGCAGTCGTCTCGCCCGGGTCGAGCGGGCGCACCACGGCCGCGAGGCCCAGCTCGCTCACGAAGTAGATCTTGCCGTCGGCGGCGACCGGGGAGGCGTAGTAGGCGTCCACCGCGCCCGCGAGCCGCGCCTGGGAGAGCATGGCGCCGGTATCCGGGTCGAGTGCGGTCACGATGCCTCCGTCGTTGACCATGTAGAGGACGCCGCCGTAGAGCAGTGGCGAGGGGAGCTGCGGCACCCGCCGCCGGTAGCTCCAGACGGTGTTCGGTTCCGTCAGGTCGCCGGCCTCTCCGGGGGCGCCCGGGCGGATCGCCAGGATGCCGTTCTGGGAGGAAAGGACCGCCTCGTAGTAGGCCCAGTCGCCGGCCTCCAGGTTTCCATTGCTGTTCAGGTCGATCACGTCGAACCAGAAGTCGGAGTGTCCGGCGGCCTCGGCGCGGGCGAGCACGCCGTCGCCGTCGGCGTCGGAGGCTGCGAGCGCCTCGGCGAACGTGGGTGGGGTGATCTGGTTGCCGGGCTGGTTCACCGGCGCCCCGTAGCCGTTGACGTAGATCAGGTCTCCCTCGAGCAGCGGGGTGGACTTCATCTCCCAGGGGAGTCCCCGGACCCACCAGCGGACGGCCCCGTCGGCCACGCCGTAGGCGGTGAGGAGGAAGCTTCCCGGCGCGAGAATCTCGGGTCCGTCCGCCGTTTCCCGCAGGACCGGCGTGGAGTGGCCGCTCGTTGCTTCCGGGCGCGGGGTGCGCCAGAGGATCTCCCCGTCCGTCCGATCGAACGCGACGATCTCCGAGTTGAGGTTCTGGTCGAGCACCAGGATCACGGTATCCCCGGCGAGGATCGGGGAGGCGCCCATCCCGTAGTAGTTGTCGAAGGGGCCGAGCGGCTGACGCCACGCCTCCCTGCCCTCGCCGTCGTAGCCGATCAGGCCAAGGTCGGGAAAGAACGAGTACACCCCGTCGCCCGTCGCGGCGACGCTGGGGGAGGCCGCGTTGTTCCGGGAATCCACCTCGGTCACGCGCTCCCGCTTCGCCGCCGCACGCCACAGTTCCTCTCCGGTCTCGGGATCGAGCGCGATGGTCAGGAACTCGTTCTCGACGAATGCCGTCACGTGCACGCGGCCGCCCGCGAGGATCGGCGAGGAGTGTCCCGGCGGGAGCGGCGTCCGGAAGATCAGCGCCCGGTCGGGCCCGAAGACGACCGGGAGTTCCCCGTCGGGACCGATGCCGGTCCCGTTGGGGCCGCGGAACCGGTCCCATTCGGACGCGGCGGCAGGGGCTGCCATGCCGATGCAAGTGATGACGGGGAGGACGCGGCGAAAACTCATGAGAAGGCCCGGGAACTTTACGGCTCTCGGGGTGTCAACCCAATAGTGTCGCGGGGCGACGGGCGGCGGTGGCGGCCGTACGCAGCCGTGAGGGTGGATGAAGTTGCGATGTGCGCGGCGCGGAGCGCCGCTGGTGCCGGTCTGGAGACCGGCGTTCCAAGCCGCATGCGTCGTGAGGGTGGATGGGGTTGTGCCGGTCGGAAGGCCGCTACCGCGAGAACCGGCCGGCGCTTCCTTCATCGCAGGTGGGTGTCGAGGAAGCCGAGGATGCGGTCGGCGCTCTCGATGCGGTTGTCGCGATTGCGGAAGCCGTGGCCCTCGTCGGGGAAGATCACGTACTCCACCGGGACGCCGTTCGCGCGGACCGCCTCCACGATCTCGTCGCTCTCGACCTGAAGGACCCGCGGGTCGTTCGCGCCCTGGACCACGAAGAGGGGCCGCACGATGTTCTCGGCGTGGAAGAGCGGGGAGATGGCGGTGAGCCGTTCGAGGTCGGTCTCCGGGTCACCGAGCTCGGCGTAGAGCGAATCGCGCGCCGCGCCCCACCAGGGCGGGATGCTGGACAGCGTCCGCACCCAGTTCATTACCCCGAAGATGTTCACCCCCACGTCGAAGACCTCCGGCTCGAAGGCGAGCGCGGCGCCCACCATGTAGCCGCCGTAGCTGCCGCCGATGATCCCGATGCGGCCGTCGTCCACCCAGTCGAGCGATTCGAGGTAGGTGCGGGCCTCGACGCAGTCCTTGAGGTCCACGTCCCCGTGGCGCCGGTCGTCCATGTGGAAGAAGGTCTTGCCGTAGCCCGACGAACCCCGGTTGTTCACCGCCAGCACCGCGTAGCCGTTGTTCACGAGGTGCTGGATCTGCGCCCGGTATCCCTTGCGGCTCTGGCCGCCGGGGCCGCCGTGGACCCAGACGAGGGCCGGTACCGGCGAGCCGGCTGTCGCCTGATGCGGCCGGTAGAGGACCGACGGGATCTCCAGCCCGTCGAAACTGGGATAGCGGATCACCTCCCCGTCCACCAAGTGGCTCTCCTCGATCTCCGGGTTCAGCGTGTTCGTGAGCCGCCGGTGCTCTCCGGTCTCGAGGTCCCAGACGTAGAGGTTCGACGGCGAGGTGTCGCTGTTCACGTAGAAGGCCAGCTTCGTCTCGCTGGGGGAGAACCGCACCCCGCTGACGTCGCCGCCGGGAACGTCGGGGAACTCGACCGTCTCGCCGCTCCGGGCGTCCACGACGGTGACCTCCGTGGAAGCGTCCACGTTGACTGCGCTCACCCGGTACGTCCCCCTCTCCGAGAAGTACACCGTGAAGACGTCCCAGTCGGCCTGCAGCACCGGACGGTGCTCCCCGGTCGCGAGGTCGTAGGCCCAGACCTCCCTGAACTCGCCGTGGGTGTCGGTGGAGTAGAGGAGTTCGGTGACGTCCGGGTCGAAACCGACCGGTCCGTGCGAGGCGTCCCCCTCGTGCGGGGTGAGGTGACGCGGCTCGGCGGCGGCGTCTTCGAGGTCCACGAGGAAAACGTCGCTGTCCGCGTTGTTCCGGGATCTGGTGACGGCGAGCCAGCGCCCGTCCGGACTCACCGGCCCCGGCTGGAAACCCCCGGGGTTCTCGAAGACGAGGCGCCGGCTCAGGTCCTCCGTCCGGTACTCGTAGAGGTCGAAGGCCTGGTCGTCCCGTTCGTTCGTGGTGGCGAAGAACCGCTCCCCGTCGGCGGTGAAGCCGCTGAAGCCGGCCTTGAGGTTCTCCCCGGGCGTGATGTCCTCGGGGGTCCCGCCGGGCGCCTGGACGTAGAGGTGGTTCAGTTCGTTCCCGCCCTGGTCGGCCGTGAACAGCACCCGGTCGTCGTTCGGGAAGAAAGCCATCCCCAGGTTGGCGTCGGTATCCGAACTCGTCAGCGCTTCGGGTTCCCCTCCGGCGATCGGCTGCGCGTAAACGTTCATCACGCCGGTCCGGTCCGAGGTCATCAGGAGGCGCGTCTCGTCCGCCGAGAAGGACGCCCCGAAGACCTGCTCGGTGTCGTAGAAGGCCTGGGCGCTGTAGCTTGGGATCTCGGGGGATTCGGGAGCGCACGCGGCGAAGAGCAGGGGCGCGGCCAGCAGGAGGCCGGCTCCGCGGGGCGGTTGGTGGGTCTGGAATGTCATCGCTGGTCCCTCGTGCCGTCGGCCGCCGCGGCGGCGTCCTCGGCGATCGCGTACAGGTGCTCCGTGCCGCGCAGGTAGATCGTGCCGTCCACGACGGCCGGGGAAGCCATCACCGGCTCGTCCACGCTGTTCGTCGCCAGGACCTCGAACTGCGGCCCCGGACGGATCACGTGGGTGTCCCCGTCCTCGCTGGTCAGGTAGATGCGCTCGCCCGCCACCACCGGCGACGAGAAGAACCGGGACGGGAGCGGCATCCGGCCCCCCTCGTAGAGGACGTCGCCGGTCGCACCGTCGAGCGCGGTCAGGATGCCGCCGTCGCTGACGAGGTAGAGCACGCCCCGGTGGAAGACGGGTGACGGGACGTAGCCCTGCCCCTTCCGGTAGTCCCAGCGGAGCGAGCCGTCTTCGAGGTCGAGCGCCAGGATGTTCTTCCGGGGGTACCCCGTCGCGGCGAACACGAGTCCGTCGCCGGAGGCCACCGGGCTCGGCACCGCGTTGCCCCCGAGTCCTTCCACGCGCCAGCGCTCTTCGCCCGAATCCGCCCCGTAAGCGACGATCTCGTCCGTCCCCATCGCGATCAAGAGCGGGGGGCCGGCCGCGGATGGTGCCACCACCGGTGTCGCCCAGCCCACCCGCTGGGCCCGCTCTGCCCGCCAGCGAATGGCGCCGGTGGCGATGTCGAGCGCCGCGATGAAGGACCCGTCACCCTCCTCCACGTCGCTCTGGACCACGACGAGTCCGGCGGCCGCGATGAGCACGGGAGAGGTCGCCACCCCCATCCCCAGGGTTCCGACGCCCCCGAAGTCCTGGGACCAGAGGAGGTCTCCCTCCACGCTGAACGCGTAGAGACCCTGCGTCCCGAACCAGGCGACGACCCGCTCGCCGTCGCTCACCGGGGTGGGATTCGCGTAGGAGCCGATCCGGTGGCGGTTGTCGTAGGGAAGCGCGCCGGCCCGCACTTCCCGGCGCCAGCGCAGCGCTCCGCTCCGGCGGTCCAGAGCGAGCAGCAGCACGTCCAGCCGCTGGTCGGCGCCCAGGCTGTCGGGGTGGAGGAACTCCTCGCTGCCGAGGAAATGGACGATCGCGCCGTGCCCGTGGACCTTCTCCCCCGAGATCGCGCTGGTCAGGAAGATCAGGTCTCCGACCACAATCGGCGACGAATGCCCCCGGCCCTCGACCGCCGCCTTCCAGACGACGTTCTCGTCGGCGCTCCAGCGGAGCGGGGCGCCGGACTCCGCCTGTGCCCGTCCTCCGGGGCCGCGCCACTGGGGCCAGTCTGTTGCCGGGTCCTGGGCGGCCCCCGCGGTCGCCAGACACGCCGACAGGACGGCCGCAAGCCGGACGGCGCGATCGGGCGAAAGCGTCACCGCGGAGGCGTCGTCGCGCCCGCGCCGGGAGACCGGAACGCGTAGAGGTGGTCCACCCCGCGCATGAAGACGGTCCCGCCCGCCATGGCCGGGGAAGCCCAGATGGCTTCCGGCAGGGAGCTCTCGGCGACGATCTCGAACTCCTCCTCGGCCCGGAACACCGTCAGGTCGCCCTCGAGGCTGCCGATCAGGACCTGTCCCTCGTACCCGACCGGCGAGGAGTTGTAGCGGCCCGGGTTCGTGGGGCGGGCCTGGAAATGGAGCGAACCGTCCTCCGGATCGAGCGCGGTGATCACGCCGCCGTCCGACAGGAAGAACAGGATGCCCTGGTAGAGGAGCGCCGAGGGGAGGTATCCGGTCCCCCGCTCGTAGGTCCAGCGGACGCGGGGTTCGGCCCCCGGCAGCACTTCGAGGGCCCGCATCTCCTTGCCGGGGTAGCCCGTCGAGACGAAGACGAGGCGGCCGTCGCCGAAGGGCCGGTGGACCGGGGTGTGGACGGGGGCCGAGTCCTCGAAGGGCGCCGTCCGCCAGAGTTCGACGCCGTTTCCGGCGTCGTAGGCGCCGAGGAAGTGGTAGCCGGGCACGAAGAGCTGGGTGACGCCCCCGACCGGCAGCAGCGCCGGAGTCGCCCAGGCTTTGCGCGCCCGCCGCTCAGTGCTCCAAGCGATCTCTCCGCTGCGGCGGTCCACCGCGAAGATACGCGAGCCCTCGCCGTCGTCGTTGTCGTGGACGAGGATCAAGGTCTCGCCGTGCAGCACCGGATTGATCCCGTGGCCGAGCCCCCAGACGCCGTAATCGCCGAGATCGGTCGCCCAGACGGGGTCCCCGTCCAGCGTGAAGGCGAACAGGCCCTGATTGCCGAAAGAGAAGTAGACCCGCTCCCCGTCGGCGATCGCCGTCAGCGAGGCGTAGGTGTTCGACCGGTACCGGTTGTCGTACACGGGGCCGTCATGGACCGTCCGCCGCCACACCTCGCGTCCCGTCCGCGCGTCGTAGGCGAGCGCCAGCAGGGTGTGATGGAGGTCCCCGGCCGTGCTCCCGCCGTGCAGGTACACCTCGCCGTTCCGGACATGCACCGGCGGCTCCCGCCCGGGAATCGGATCGCCGGTGACGGCGGCCGAGACGAAGACGAGCTCGCCCCACACGACCGGTGACGAATGCCCCTCGCCCGGGGTCGCCGTCTTCCAGAGCCCGTTCTTGTCCGGGTCGAACCGGACCGGCAGCCCGGTCTCGGTGGAGACGCCGTTCGCGGCCGGCCCGCGCCAGGCGGGCCAGTTGGCGGGCTGCTCGGCGCCCGCCGCCGATTGGGCGGCGGGCGCGCCGAAAGCCAGGGCGCCCAGGAGCAGGACGGCGGCGGGCGGACGGAGGCGCATCGGCGGTGCCGCGTATTGTGCCTCCCCGAGGGTCGTTCGGGTGACGCCCACTAGACTTCCTGCCCATCATGGGTCCCCGAAACCCCCGCCGCGACGTCGCCGCGGCATCCGCCGTCTGGACGGCGACCGTCCTGTTCGCCACCGTCGCACCGGCCCAGGACTGGCCGATGTGGGGGGGGACTGCGGACCGGAACATGGTCTCCGACAGCCCCGCCCGGCTCCCCTCCGAGTGGGACGTGAACAGCGGGCACAACGTGCGCTGGGTGGCGGCGCTCGGCTCGCAGACCTACGGGAACCCGGTGGTGGCGGGAGGCCGGATCTTCGTCGGCACCAACAACGAGGCGCTCTACGACGAGGAGGTCGTGGGCGACAAGGGGATCCTCCTCGCCCTCGATGCCGCGACCGGCGAGTTCCTCTGGCAGATGGTCTCCGACAAGCTCGTCTCCGGCCGGGTGAACGACTGGCCCTACCAGGGGATCTGCTCCTCGCCGCTCGTGGAGGGCGACCGCCTCTACTACGTGACGAACCGGGGCGAACTGCTGGCCCTCGACGTCCACGGCATGGCGAACGGGAACGACGGGCCCGTGACCGACGAGGCGCGCCAGTCCCCGACCGACGGGGACGTCCTCTGGCGGCTCGACATGATGGAGGAACTGGGCTCCTTCCCCCACAACATGTCGAACTCGAACCCGGTCGTCCACGGGGACCTCATCTTCGTGAACACCTCGAACGGCCACGACGAGAGCCACGTGAACCTTCCTTCGCCGTCCGCCCCCGCGATCATCGCGGTGCACAAGGAGACCGGCGAGCTCGTCTGGGCGGCGAACCAGGTCGGAGAGAACGTCCTGCACGGGCAGTGGTCCGCCGCCGGAGTGGCCGAGGTGGGCGGCGTCACCCAGGTCGTCATGGGCGAAGGGGACGGCTGGGTCCGGGGGTACGAGGCCGGCACCGGCGAGACGCTCTGGTGGTTCGACACGAATCCCGCGGACTCGGTCTGGCCGCGCACCCGGAACAACGTCATCTCCACCCCGGTCATCCACAGCGATCGGCTCTACATCGCGAACGGCCAGGACCCGGAGCACGGCGAGGGGGTCGGCCATCTCTACGCGATTGACGCCACCCAGCGGGGCGACATCACCGAGACCGGCCGGCTCTGGCACTACGACGCGATCCGGCGCAGCATCTCCACCGGCGCGCTCCGGGACGGCATCTTCTACCTGCCCGATTTCTCCGGCTTCCTCCACGCCGTGGACATCGAGACCGGCGAGCCGCTCTGGGTGCACGACACCTTCGCGGCCGTCTGGGGATCGCCGGTCATCGCGGACGGCAAGCTGTACCTGGGGGACGAAGACGGGGACATCGTGGTGCTCCGGCCGGGGCGGGCCGAGGAGGTCATCGCCGAAATGAACATGGGCGGCTCGGTCTATTCCAGCGCCGTTCCGGCGAACGGCGTCCTCTACATCGCGAGCCACAACCAGCTCTTCGCCCTCGAGGAGCAGGACGCCGCCGGCGGCGGTCGCTGATCCCGGGACCCAGAGGCGCGCCGGTCTTCGGACCGGCATCGCCAGCAGAAGACTCGCGGGATGCACCGAGAGACGGAAGGCCATGGCGGCAAGAGTCGTCGGCCTCGATGGATGGAGGGGTGGCTGGATTTCCGCCGTGGGCGATCGCGGCACGCCGCGGGGTGTCAACACCGGATAGCGCCTCGCGGGCTGCGCCCGGGAACAACGCGTCGCGGCGATTGCACCGGAACGGGAAGAACCGACGATGACGACATTCGAAATATGGATCGTGTTCCATATTTCCGTTCGGAATATGGATCGTGTTCCGCGAAACGCCGCTGATGGCAGAGCCGAAGGTACGCTAGAGCGGCCATGGAGGTAGCGCCGACCGAAGGCCCGGGAACCAACGGCGTGGATCTCCGTCCCGGGAGTCTTCCCGGAACCTGGCGCCTCCCGACCGGGCCGTCGCCCCTGGTCCGCTCCGGTCCCGGCGCGCTCGCCGCTCTCGGCGAACTCGCCCGGGGCCTCGGACTGCGGCGGACCCTCGTCACGTCAGACCCCGGGATCGTGTCCGCCGGGATCGCGGAGCACGCCGCGGCGAGCCTCCGGGAAGCCGGTGTCGAGGCGGCGGTGTTCTCGGACTTCGGCGAGAACCCGACCGAATCCGACGTCGCCAACGCGGCGGTGGCGGCGCGCGCCCTGAAGGCGGACTCGCTGGCCGGCGTGGGGGGAGGAAGCTCGCTGGACGCCGCCAAGGGGGCGGGGTTCGTCCTCGCCGGCGGCGGCCGGATGGAGGACTACCGGGGCTACGACACGTGCCCGCATCCCCTGCCCCCACTGCTCGGCGTCCCGACCACGGCGGGAACCGGCAGCGAAGCGCAGTCCTACGCGCTCATCTCGCGGGACCGGGACCACCAAAAACTTGCGTGCGGCGCCGCCTCCGCGATGTTTCGCGCGGTCATCCTCGACCCGACGCTGCTCCCCTCGGCGCCTCCGGAGGTGATTGCGGCGACCGGCTTCGATTCCATCGCCCACGCGGTGGAAACGGCGGTGACTTCCGGGCGGACCGACGAGTCGGTGGCCCTCAGCCACCGCGCCTTCGCGCTGCTGAGCCGGGCGTTCCCGCTGGTCACGGCCGGTGACGCCGACGCCGCCGCCTGGGAGGCCATGCAGCGCGGCGCGTTCCTCGCGGGCGCGGCCATCGAGCGATCCATGCTCGGGGCCGCCCACGCCTGCGCGAACCCCCTGACCCGGCGGTTCGACGTGGCCCACGGCCGGGCGCTCGCCATCACCCTGCCCCGGGTGGTGCGCTGGAACGCCTCCTCCGCGACGGAGGCCTATCGCGATCTGCTGCGCGCCGCCGGGATCCCGCCGGGAGACGATCCCGCGGACACCCTCGCGAGCCGGCTCGACGCCTGGGTCGTCAGGGCGGGCCTGCCGCGGGAGCTCGCCGACGCGAGCGTCCACGACCGCGACCTGCCGGCGCTCGCGGAGGAGGCCTCCGCCGAGTGGACCGGACGCTTCAATCCGCGCCCGTTCGATGCGGCGGGCGCCCTCGCCGTCTATCGTTCCGCCGTGGCATGAAGCGCACACTCGCTCTCACCCTCATCGTTCTCCCGCTGGCCGCCGGCGCCGCCGCGCAGGGCGGCGGCGACTGGCCCCAGTTCCGCCGGGACGCGGCGCTCACCGGCATCGCCGCCACGCCGCTCGGCGACGGGCTCGAACTGAAGTGGAGCGCGCCGCTCGGCTTCTCGGTGGAGTCCTCCCCCGCCGTCGCCGGCGGTTTCGTGTACGCGACCTCGCTACCGGGGGTGCTGGTGAAACTGGACCTCGCGGACGGCGCCGAGGCATGGCGCTATCGCCCCGGCGGCGCCGAAGCCGATGCCGGAGAGTTCGAGGAGGACCGCTTCGGGGAGTCCTCCCCGGCGGTGGCGGACGGCACGGTGTTCGTGGGGGACCTGATGGGGGTTCTCCATGCCCTCGACGCGGAGACCGGCGAGGTCCGCTGGCGCTTCGCGACCGGGGCCGAGATCAAGTCCTCGCCGGTGGTGGCCGGTGACCTCGTGCTCATCGGCAGCTACGACGAACACTTCTACGGCGTGGACCGCGCGACGGGCGAAGCCCGCTGGTCGCTCCAGACCGAAGGGCCCGTGCACGCCACCCCGGGGCGCCACGACGGCCTCGCCTGGGTGACGGGGTGCGACGCGGTGCTCCGCGGGGTGCGGATCACCGACGGGACCGAGATGCTTCGCTTCGACTCCGGCGCCTATACCGCCGCCTCCCCCGCCATCGCGGACGGCACGCTCTACTACGGCACCTTCAACAACGAGGTGCTGGCGGTGGACGTGAAGGCCGGCAAGCTCCGGTGGCGCTACGAGCACCCGGAGCGGCACTTTCCCTTCTACGCCTCCGCGGCGGTCGCGGACGACCTGGTGATCGCCGCCGGCCGGGACAAGCTGGTCCACGCCCTCGACCGGCAGACGGGGGAGGCCCGCTGGGCCTTCCGCGCCCGCGCCCGCTTCGACGCCTCGCCGGCGGTGGCCGGGAACCGCGTGTACGCCGGGAACGCCGACGGCCGGCTCTACGTGCTGGACCTCGCCACCGGCGAGAAGCTCTCCGAGTTCCACGCGGGCGCCGCGATCATGGGCTCCCCCGCAATCGCCGGTGGACGCATCGTCTTCGGCACCCAGGACGGCACGCTCTTCGCGCTTGGCCCGGCTTCCGACTGAGGCCGGCCGCGGCGCTTAGTCGCCGCCCTGCGATCCGCTACTCACCCGCACCCGGTCGCGCGTCGCCACGATCATTGCGCCGTCCACCATGGACTCTGCCTCGTCCCCAATCAGTTTCCGCATCGTGCTCACCTGCTCGGGCGCCGACAGGCGATGGAGCCGCACGATGCACGGGTGCGCCATTCCCCGAGCGAACACGAGTTCCCCGTAGTCCTTGTCCTCAGTGATGAGAACCCGTCCCTCACGGAGGGCCACGCCCATCAGGAACTCATCAGACTCGGGAGATGTGCGGCTGGCGATCACGACATCATGTCCTTCGCCGACCAGCATGGAGGTCAGCGCCCGCGAAGCGGTACAGACATCAACGAGAAACCGCAGCTGACGCTGCGGTTTCATGCGACTCGAATCTGCTCGAAGACGCGCTCTCCCTCCATCGAGCGGTGCGCGTACACCAGGCATGCCTGGATGTCGTCTGGCTCCAGAATCGGAAACTCGTGCAGGATCGTCTCCGGGGTGTCGCCGGCGGCGAGCTTTCCCAGCACGTGCTCGACAGCGAATCGCATGCCCCGAATGATCGGCTTGCCGCCGAAGATACGGCGGTCCGCCGTAATGCGAGCGAGCAGTTCCCGTTCTCGTTCTCTGGTCATCGGAGTGTTCCGCCCCGCAAAGATTAGCAGCGGTGCGCCGCCCCTTACGGCTTCCCTACAGGCGCGTCATCTGCTCCAGCAGCGGCCAGAACTCCAGCTGTTCCACCGCATGGCTGCGGTAGATGCCGAGCCCGTCCATGCCGGTCCCCCGCGCGATGCGGGCGGCTTCCATCATGGCCGCCGGGGTCTGGAGGCTTCCCGGGTGGTAGCAGGAGAACTCGGCCATTGTCGGCACCCGGCCGGCCACCGTGTCCACGAAGTGGCGGCAATGCCGTTCGATGGTCGCCATGTCGGTCGTGGACCGGAACCAGAGGTGCATCTCGTCGCAGAGTCCCTGCTCCACCCAGGCCGGCCAGTCCTGGATCCGCGGGACGTAACCGTCCGCGTCCCGGTTGATGACGGTGATCGTGAAGACCGCGTCGGAGCGAACCGCCTTCACGGCATCGCGGATGTCCCGGACCATGTCGGTCCAGCGGTCGGCGCGGAACTGCACCCACTCGGGATCGCCGTTCGGCAACTGGAAGGGATCCCGTCCCGTGGCCTCGCGGAAGGCGCCGACGATGGAGTCTTCGTAGCCGTCGGTGGTGACCCCGTTCTCGTCCTCGTTGATCGAGACGAACTCGGCCTGGATCCCGCGTCCGCCGCTCCGGGCGAGGAGTTCGGCGAACACCCGCGCCTCTTCCGCCCGTCCCTCCGGCAGCCCGGGACTGAGGAAGACCCGCTCGTAGGGCTTCAGCTCGTCGGTCCGCTCCCGGTTGCGGTGGCGGTGTTCGGGGTTCTCGCGAACGAAGTCGCTCAGGCTCTCGATCCGCTGCGGGTGGCTCCAGATGGGCCGGTGGGCGTTCAGGATCGCCCGTCCCTCCTCGGTACCGAAGCGGGGGACCATGAAGTTGGACGACCACGCGGGGTACATCCGGATGCCGCCGGCGGACGCGACGGCCTTGTAGGGATGGACCTCGACCCCCACCGCGGCCCCCGCCTCCACCAGCTCGGCAGACGCCCCCGGGGCGAACACCCGCGAGACCCCGTGATCGCTGCACTTCCGCACGTATTCCTCGACATCGCTGCGGCCGCCCCCGGCGTAGGGCGAGTCGGCGAACGATTCCCCGAGTCCGAGGTCCTGGCCCCAGAGCGCGACGCCCGCCGGCGGCCCCGATCCCGCAGAGGTCTGGGCCTCCGGGGCGGCGCTCTCCTCCGCGCCGCCGCAGGCGGCCGCCGCCGGTACCGCCGCCAGCGCTCCCTTCAGGAACTCCCGGCGCCCCACGTCCTCTTTCCGAACACTCACAGCGAAACTCCGTTTCGGGTGGCGTCTTCGATCCCGGCCGCGAAGAGGTCTATCTCCTCGAGCGTGCTGAAGACACTCGGCGAGACCCGGATGCAGTCGAATTCACCCCGGACGAAACGGGGCCGGACGTGGATCCGGTACTTGCGTTCGAGGAAATCGGTCAACTCCCCCGAATCCACCCCCTCGATCCGCATGGCCCCGATCCCGCACGCCTGCCGGATGTCGGGCGGGTTCAGCACCTGCACCCCGGGAAGCTCCTTCACCCGCTCGGCCCAGCGCCGCCGCAGGTAGACGAGGCGCTCCGCCTTCCGCTCGGCGCCGAGCCCCTCGTGGAAGGTCACCGCCTCGGTGATCGGCCCCCGCACCGCGATCGGGTTCGTCCCGATCTGCTCGAACTTGCGGATGTCGTCGTCCTGGCTCTCGGGAGCGCTCATCAGCGGCCACACCTTGGGGATCTTCTCCTTGCGGACGTAGAGGAACCCGGTGCCGACGGGCGCGAAGAGCCACTTGTGGAGGCTCGTCCCGTAGTAGTCGCAGTCGAGGTCGTCGCGGGTGAAGGGGAAGTGCGCGAAGCCGTGGGCGCCGTCCACCAGCGTCTCGATGCCGTGGCGGCGCGCCATCCGGCAGATCTCCCGCACCGGGAAGATCTGTCCGGTGGTGAAGGTGGTGTGGCAGATCAGCAGGAGCTTCGTCCTCGGCGTGATCGCGCGTTCCAGGATGCCCGTCAGTTCGGAGAGGTCCTCCGGCGGCGTGGGGTACGGGACGGTGCGCAGCACGATCCCGTCCCGCCGCTCCCGCTGACGGAAGGTCATGAGCATCCGCGGGTAGTCCTGGGTGGTGGTGAGCACCTCGTCTCCTGCCTGCAAGGGCAGCCCGAACTGCACGATCTCCATCGCCTCGCTCGCGTTCCGGGTGAAGGCGAGCTCGTCCGTCCCACACCCGAAGGTCGCCGCCAGCCGCCGCCGCGCCACCTCGATGCGCGGCCCGAGCAACTCGTCCACGTAGAGCGAAGGACCCATGTTCATGATGTCCCAATACTGGTCCATCGCCCGCTGCACGGGGATCGGAGCGGGGCTCACGCTCCCCGAGTTCAGGTTGATGTGGTTGCGGTCAATGGTGAACGCCTCCCGCACCCGGAACCAGAAGTCCTCGTCCTGCGCCGCTGCCTGCGCGCTCCGGGCGCCGAGCCGCGCCACCGCCTTGCCGACCCGTTCCTCCGCATCGGCATGGAGCGCGGTCAGCGCTCCGCCGGTCGCGGCCAGAAAAGCTCTTCGGTGCATGCGTTTCTCCTTCGCCGTAGCGGTTCCCGAACATACCATCGGCTTCCGGAGGTTTCCGACATGACCAACAGGTGCTCCCTCTTCCCCGCCGTCACCGGATCCCTGGCGCTTGCGGCTGGAATCGCCGCGGCGCAACCCACCGTCCCCTACCTCCCCGGCGAGGACGGCATCCTTCCGCAGCCCCATGTGGCGCTCGTGAACACCCACGTGGTGAACGTGGTGGACGGCACGGTGCTGGAGGACGCCGTCGTGGTGGTCCGAAACGGGTTGATCGAGTCCGTGGGAACCGACCCGCCCCCCGACGGGGCGCACATGCTGGACCTCGGCGGCCGGCACCTGATGCCGGGGCTCTTCGACGGCCACTGGCACGGGCGCACCCTCGACGGTCTCTACCGGGCGCTCGAATCGGGGGTGACGACCATGAAGAGCGCCGCGGTGGGGAGCTTCCTCGACGTCCGGATGAACGACATGGTCGAGAAGGGCCATCTCGCCGGGCCCGAGATCTTCGCCGCCGGGGTCTATGTTCTCCCCAACCTGGGGCAATCCGCCCTTGCCGATCCGCGGCTCTACAAGTACCTCCACAACGAGGTGAAGGGGGTCGAAGCGGTCCGCGAGGTGGTCCAGGTGGACGTGGACCGGGGCGCCCGCTGGATCAAGACCCGCTCCGGGGGCACCACGTCGGGGCCGGATGGCCCGGACCCCAAGATGCTCGTTTACAGCGTCGAGGAACTGACCGCCATCGTGGAGGAGGCCGATGCGCTCGGCGTCAAGGTGGCCTGCCACGCGCACGGCAGGGAGGTGGTGCGGAACGCCATCGTCGCCGGCTGCGCGACGATCGAACACGGCTCCTACGTGGATGACGAGGGGCTCCGGCTGATGCTGGAGATGGGAACCGCCTGGGTCCCGACCTACACCTCGGTGGTGGGGTTCCTCCTGCCCCACGACGACTACAACTCGTCGGCCAGTTACCAGCGCGGCAGCCACCTGCTGCACTACCTGCAGAAGGGCTTCCGGCGGGCGCTCGAACTCGGCGTCACCATCCTGACCGCGACCGACACCCAGTACGGACCGAACACGAACGTCCGCATCTACCGGGAGATGACCCACTTCGTGGAGATGGGGATGACGCCGCTCCAGGCGCTCCCGTCGGCGACAATCCGCTCCGCCGAGGTGTACGGCATCCGGGACCGCACCGGCGCCATCGAGGTCGGTCTGGAAGCCGACCTGGTCTCCGTGGACGGGAACCCGGTGGAGGACATCTACGCGACCCACGAGCCCATGTTCGTGATGAGCAACGGCCGCATCGTGTTCCACCGGACCGTGGACCCCGACCACTACATCCCCCGCCGGGTGGGGGTCACCGGGTTCGGCACCGGCGGTCCGCGTCCCTGACCGTCTATGGGGACAACGCAGACGATGCGGTCACCGGCCTTCTGGACCGGCCTGGCGCTGGCGGGACTGGTTTCGGTCGCCGCCACGTTTTCCGCGGAGTGGATCGCGCAGTCGCTGCTCGGACTCTCGGGGACTCCGGTCAGCCCGATCATGCTGGCCATCGTCCTCGGCATGGCCGTCGCGAACGTCTCCACCCGGGCGGAGGCCGGGGCGCCGGGACTGCGGTTCGCCTCGACCACGATCCTGCGCCTCGGCATCGTGCTGCTCGGTTTCCGCCTGAGTCTCCTCGCCGCCGGCAAGTTCACCCTGGCGGCCCTGCCCTTCGTGGTGATGGCCATCGCCGCCGGTGTCAGTGTGGTCCGGCTGCTGGGGCCGCGCCTCGGGCTCTCACGGACCCTGGCCGGGCTGATCGCGGCGGGGACGAGCATCTGCGGGGCCACCGCGATCGTCGCCACCGCGCCGCTCATCCGGGCCCGGCAGGCCGAGGTCACCTACGCCATTTCCTGCATCACGGTGTTCGGGATCGCCGCCATGTTCGGCTACCCGATCCTCGCGCACGCGATGTTCGGCGGCCAGCCGGAGCTCGCCGGACTCTTCCTCGGGGCGTCCATCCACGAGACCGCCCAGGTCGCCGGGGCCGGCGCGATGTACCAGGTCCAGTACAGCGCGCCCCTGGCGCTCGACGTCGCCACCGTCACCAAACTGGTGCGCAACCTCTCGATGCTGGCCTTGATCCCGCTGGCCGGCATTCTCTTCGGCGAGACCCGGTCGGTGGACGCTCCCGGCCCCCGCGGCTGGCTCCGCCTGATCCCGTGGTTCGTGGTCGGGTTCGCGGCGTGCTCCGCCCTCCGCACGCTCGGCGATCACGGGGACCGGGCGTTCGGTCTGCTCGCTCCGGAGGTGTGGGGGGCGATGGTGGTGTTCTTCCGCCACGCGGCCGAGAACTGCCTGCTGCTGGCGATGGCCGCGGTGGGGCTCCAGACGAGCTTCGCCGGCCTCCGGCGCATCGGCCTCCGTCCGTTCCTCTTCGGACTCTTCGCCGCCGCCGTGGTGGGAGGCGTCAGTCTGCTGCTGATCGCGGGATTCGGGTCGCCGGTCCTCGATCTCGTCGGCTACTGAGCCACGGGTCCCCAGTCAAACAGGCGGCGAAACGGCTTGGAGCGCCGGCTTCAGCCGGCACCCGGTGCGCGGAGCGCACCGGAAGGGCGCATGCCTCACCCTGCATGGCGTGCCCGCGGGGGACCCCGGCGCCATCCCGGCGAATGAGGTCCTTCCCGCCGCCCGCCTGCGGCGGGCTGTGCCGGCTGAAGCCGGCGTTCCAAGCCGGCGCGCCACCACGCCGGTCGGCGTGAGTTCCAGCACGGACTGTCAGAACCGGACCCGGACGCCCACCGTCGGGACCCGGGGAAAGCCGAAGCTGGGGATCTCTTCGACCGTGGGGACGTCGCCGGGGTTCGCCACCACCTCGGTCTCGATCGCCACCCCGTTCCGCCGGTTCAGGGCGTTGATCACCTCGGCGTAGGCCGACCAGCGGCCGCGGCGGTAGGTGAGCCGGAGATCGAGGCGGGCGTAGAACGGGAGCCGGGCGCGCTGCAGGTTGTCGAGCCCGCCGAGATCCGCGGCGTAGGCGAGGTTCCCGTCGTCGTCCGTCTCCGGCACCAGCCGCCCGCGTTCGTCCTCGACGGCGGCGACCCGCACTCCGACCGCCGGGGTGTACGGGAACCCGCTCGCCAACCGCCCGGTGGCGGCGAGGCTCCACGACTCCGTGATGCCGACGCGGCCCACCACGTTCAGGGCGTGGGGCCGGTCGTACTCGAACGGGTAGCGGAGCCCGTAGGTCTCCCGCTCCGCCTTCCCGTAGGCGTAGGAGATCCAGCCCGCGATCCGCGCCGAAGGATCGAGCCGTTCCAGGTACACGTCGAGTCCGCGCGCGACGCCCCGGCCCTCGTTCACCGGGTTGATGGTGATGCGGGGGTCGCGCGGCACGCTGCCGGCGAGCTCGGACGGGAAGTCGTACTCGGCCAGCCGCCGCATCCGCTCCGTCTCGGTCTCCAGGCGTCCCACCAGCAGGTCGTCGAAACGCTTCCAGTACCCCTCCACCCGGAGGCGGGCGTCTCCCGGCAACGCCTTCTCCAGCCCCACGACGGCGTGCACCGCCCGTTCGTGGAAGAGGTCGCCGATGGCGTTCAGGTCGAGCAGGTAGTCGGAGGAGACCAGCTTCTCCCAGCCGGGACTCTGGGTGTAGAGCCCGCCCGCCGCCCGCGCCTGCACCCCGCGCCCGAGGTTCCAGCTCGCCGCGAAGCGCGGGGACAGGGTGGACCGCCCGTTCAGGGTGCTCCAGTCGAGGCGCAACCCCGGCTCGACGGTGAAACGGTCCGTCACCCGGTAGGCGTCCTGGACCCAGGCCCCGCCGCGCACGCCGGAATGCTCGGAGACCAGCAGGTCCGGCAGCGCCGCTCCGCCCTGCACGCTGCTCGGGTTGGCCGCGCTCTCGTTCCGGGGACCCTGGATGATCTGGTCGAGCGACGACTCGAGTCCGTGGAGTTCGAAGCCCGTCTCCACGAAGTGCCGCGTTCCGAACTGGATGCCCACCTCCTGGCGCAGCGCGAGGTCGCGGACCGCCCGCTCCCGCTCGAAGGCGATGCGGGTGGGCAGGTCGCGCCGCTCGGGGTCCTCGACGTTCACCACCCGGTTCTCGGTGAAGATCTCGGCGTCGAAGTCCAGCACCTCGGTGTTGCGGTACCAGGAGAGGATCGTGGTGGCGGTCACCCGGTCGGAGATGAGCGCGTCGAGACGCGCCGCGCCCAGCTCGTTCCCGATGTCCCCGAGGAAGTCCACGCGCTCGCCCGCCTCTTGGCCCTCGTCCTCGGTGAAGTTGAAGTTCGTGTCCTCCCGGCTCGACAGCCCGACGAGCGACAGCCGGTGTCCCGGCCCGAACTCCCAGTCCGCCCGCAACTGGAAGTCCTCGAACGAGGGGAAGTCCTGGTCGAGCACGCGGCCGACGACCACGTCGTAGTAGGTGCGCCGGGCGGTGGCGAGCCACGAGCCGCCGCCCGGGAGCGGCCCCTCGAACACCAGGTTGCCGTCGGTGATGCTCAGCGACGAGGTCCCCCCGAAGGCGCGCTCGCCGGGCCGGTTGCGCACCACCAGCAGCGAGGAGAGGCGGTCCCCGTACTGGGCCCCGAAACCGCCCGCCGCCAGCGAGAAGTTGGAGACGGTCTCCGGGTTGAAGGCGCTCACCAGCCCGAAAAGCCGGTAGGGGTTGTGGATCTCCACCCCGTCCATCAGCGTCAGGTTCTGGTCCGGGGTGCCGCCGCGCACCGAGAGGAAGCTGCCGAAGTCCGTGGTGGGCGTGACCCCGGGCAGCGTCGCCAGCGCCCGGAAGATGTTGTCCACCGTGCCGGCGGTCTCGAGGACCGCCTCGGGCGCCACCCGGGTCGCCGCCGGGCGCTCCAGTTCCGGCGCTTCGGCGGTCACTTCCACCGCCTCTTCCTCGAACGTCCGGGGCAGGAGTTCGATCAGCGCCTCTTCGTCCCCCGGGACCGGGACCGACGTTTCGAAGTAACCCGGAGCGGCGACCCGCAGCGAGGCGGCGCCGGCGGGAACCTCCAACCGGAAGGAACCGTCCGCTCCGGTGACGGCGGTCGCGGCTCCGGCGACGAGCGCCGCCTCCGGGACGGGCGCCCCGGTGAGCGCGTCCACCACCCGGCCCGTGACCACGCGGGTCTGCGGGGGCGCCGGCCGCGTCGCTGCCGCGGTCGGGGTGGTGGCCGCCCACACGAGGGCCGGCAGGATCGCGGCCACGATCACGGCCGCTTCCAGGGCCGTCCGGATGCCGCGACCTGGACTCATGTGCGCCGGGAGCCTAGCCGTCTGGTCCATGTCGCCCTCTGATGCCCACCGGCACCTTCCAACAATTAAGGGCGACGCCTGGCGAAGTTACGGCTCGGACTCGGAGCGCCGGCCTCCGGCTGGGAGCGCCGGTCTTCAGACCGGCACGCGCTGCGCCGCGCGGCGCTGCGCTCGGCACGAAGCTGACTTGCGCGCTGGCGTTCTGCTTTCGGTTCATCAGCGCGAACTGCGACACGACATCCGCGAGCCTTCGGCCCGCTGTGCCGGTCTGAAGACCGGCGCTCCCAGTCGTCTCCGCCGTTTTCGGGCTCCCTGCCGGCGGTCAGGAAGCGGGTACCGGCCATCAGGAACGGCGGAATGGCCCTGACCCCGACCCCGATGGCCAGGTACGTGGAACCCCAGATCAGATAGACGGCGGCGAACGCCAGGAACTTCCGCACCGCGGGCCGTCCTCAGCGGGGTCTTTCGGGACTCGGCCGGGGGACGGGGCCGGGCGGCCCCGTCACGCGCTCAGCGGAGCGAGGCGACGATTTGCTCCGCCTGCCGGACCTGCTCGGCGAGGGACGACAGCGCCTCGCTCACCACCCGCACGTAGAAGCGCGCCGCCTCCCACTCTTCCTCCTCGATTCCCTCGCGGACGCCGGGGATCGTCTTCACGCCGTAGCCGGTGTAGAAGCCGGGCGCATAGACCTGGTGCCGGAACCACTCCCGGTTGGGGAGGCCCTCGTCGTAGCCCAGGCGGCGCTCCGAGGTGTAGAGGAGCTGGTTCAGTTCGGAGACCCGGGCGTTCCCGAGCACCGCCTCGGCGGAGGCGTCGGTGAGTCCGGAGAGCGCGTCCTCGTACCCCTGCCCCGCCTCGCGGAGCGCGTCGAGCGCCCCCTCGATCACCTCGAAATCAATCTCCTCCGGCGACTCCATCGCGGCGTGGGTCTCGCGGATCTCTTCCACGTAGGTGGCCATCGCGTCGGCCAGATCGGTGAACCCGAACGGCAGGATCGCGGCGTTGGCGAGCCGCCACATAGCGGTCCCGACCAGCCGGGAGAGCGTCCGCCCGAACACGTACTCGCTGTCAGAGAACTTCTGGTACCAGTGGAACGAGTCGTAGTTCGAGTGGTACACCCCGCCGGGGCTGTCGCCGCCGAAACCGAGGTTCAGCGAAGCCATCGTCAGGTGGTCAATGAAGACCGTGTAGTCGGAACCCGAACCGAGCGCCGCGAGGCGCAGGTCGTCGCTCTGTTCGATCTCGCGGCGGGCATCGGGATTCGCCGCGGTCTCCAGCCGCCGCGCCCGCGCCGCTTCGAAGACGCTGACCCCGCGCTCGGGGTCCTCGATGTCCCGCGCCACCTCGTTCAGGAAGCGCTGGAGGGTGTGGCTTCCGGCCATGCTGAGCCACCCCTTCCCGGTGCTGTCGGTGTTGATGTAGGTCACGCCCTTCTCACCGAGGTCCTCCCGGTGGGTCTCCGCCCACTCGGTGGAACCGAGCAGACCCCACTCCTCGGCGTCCCAGAGCGCGAACACGACGGTGCGCCGGGGCCGGATCCCCGCCTGCAGCAGTTCGCCGAAGCCGCGGGCGGTCTCCATGAGCTGGACCGCGCCGCTGATCGGGTCGGTGGCGCCGTTGCACCAGGCGTCGTGGTGGTTGCCGTGGACGATCCATTCATCGGGATAGGTGGAGCCCTCAATGCGGGCGACCACGTTGTAGATGGGCCGCACCTGCCAGTCGTAGGCGGTGCGCATCCGCACGGTCACCGGTCCCGGACCGATGTGGTAGGTGATCGGCAGCGCCCCCTTCCAGTCGTCGTTCGGCGACGCGGTTCCGCGGAGCTGCTCCAGAATGGGAAGCGCGTCGCCCCAGGAGATCGGCAGGACCGGGATCTTGACCAGGGTCCGGGCGGTCTCGCGGGTCAGCTTCTCCCGGTCCTCCTTGGCGCCCCAGCCCGGGGTCAGCGGGTCGCCGGGATGGACCGGCATGTCCAAGATGGAGCCGCGCTGCACCCCCCACTTGGGACGGTAGGGGCCCTCGGGATAGGTGAGTCCCTGGTAGTAGCCGTCCTCTTCGGGATCGGAATAGAGCAGCGCGCCGAGCGCGCCGTTCTCCTGGGCCAGCTTCGCCTTGATGCCGCGCCAGCTCCGCCCGTAGCGGGCCAGCACGATCTTCCCCTCCACCGAGATGCCCAGTTCCGCGAGCTTCTCGTAGTCCTCGGGAATCCCGTAGTTGACGAAGACCACCTCTCCGGTCACGTCTCCGTCCGCCGCGTAGGGGTTGAAGGTGGGAAGTTGCCCCGGGTCCGAAGAGTCCTTGTCCTCGGGGATCCCGAGTTCCGCCAGCCGCAGGGTGTAGGGCTCGGGGCCCAGGACCTCGACGTGCCGATCCACCGGGAGCGGCATGAGCGCCTCGGTCTCCTCGATCGCGGCGTCGAGTCCGAAGGAGAGGAACTTCTCGAGCGCGTAGTCGGCCACGCGCTTGCTCCCGTGCCCGAACCCCCCGATGTGCGGCTCCTCCGACATGTACTCCATGTACTCACGGATCCGCGCCGGGTCGGGGACGGCCCGGAAGCGCTCTTCGATTTCCCGCTGTTCCTCCCACTGACCGGCGAGGAACCCCCGCGGGGGATCGGCTGACTGCGGTCGCGCGGCCGGCGGAAGCGCCAGCGCGGCGAGGACGACGAGAAGGACGGGAACTGCGGTACGGCTCATGGGGCGAAATCGTATCCGTGAGGAACGCGGCGTTCTTGTGTGGATAAATAATGTAGTTTTTTATCTGTATAAGAGGCTTGGTACAATGGCTATATGAAAGCTGTACAGATCACTCTGGATGAGGACCTGCTCCGCGACTTCGACGCCGATGATGAAGTCCGACGCAGTGGACGTTCGGCCGTCTTCCGCGCCTTTGCTCGCGAATACCTCCGCCGCCGACGGAGACGGGAAATTCGGGAGCAGTACGCCCGGGCTTACGCCGAAGACGGCGGGCTCGATCCCGACTGGGAGAACTGGGAGGAGCAGGGCGAATGGCCCCCGTGGGAGGATGGCGCCCCCGGGGAGAAAGATTGATGGCGGCGCCGGTTCGACGGGGTGACCTCCGCATGTTTCGCTTCCGTCCGCCCGACAAGGAACGCCCCGTTGTCGTTCTGACCCGTGACGACGTCATCCCCTTTCTCAATGCGGTGATGGTCGCGCCGATCACGACCGCCGTTCGGGACGTTCCCTCCCAGGTGTTCCTGGACGAGCGGCATGGGTTGAGAACACCGAGCGCGGCGAAGCTGGACTCCGTGATGACGGTGCCCAAGGCACGCCTCGGGCGCTGGATCGCGCGCCTGGGCCGCAAGGAGATGGGCGACATGTGCGAAGCTCTCCGGGTCGCCACCGGATGCGATCCGACGATGACCTCCGACGAGAGTTGGACCTCCTGATGCCCTGCCTCACGAATCGGCGTGGGAGACGGAACGGGTTTGTCGAACAAGGAGCGGCGTCATGCGCACCCTCTTCTACCTGAGCCTTGCGTCGAGCGCGGGCATCCTCGGAGCCCTCCACCACGCGGCCGCTCAAACCGAACGGCCGCGCGCGCCGGAAGTGGAATCCATCACCGCCGCCGACCTGCGCGCCGACCTGTTCTTCCTGGCCTCGGACAGCATGCAGGGCCGGCTCAGCGAGACGCCGGAGAACCGCCTCGCCGCGGAGTTCGTCGCGAGCCGTTTCGCGCGCGCCGGCCTGGACCCTCCCGGGGGTTCGTTCTTCCACAACTACCGCCTCGCGCACGCCGCGCTGGGTAACGGCAACCGGCTGGAAGTCGTGGGAGAGGTGGTCCGGACAGTGCAACTGCGGGAAGGCTTCTATCCCCAGCGCTTCTCGCCTTCCGCGGAGGCAGAGGGCGCGCTGGCCTTCGCCGGGTACGGCATCCGGGCGCCTGACTACGGCTGGGACGACTGGGAGGGCGCCGATCTCTCCGGCCGCATCGCCTTGATCCTCGACCACGAACCTGGGGAGGCGGACCCGGCGAGTCTCTTCGACGGCCTGGTGACCTCGGAACCGTCGCGCGCCTTCCGGAAGGCGGTCGCCGCGGCGGGCGCCGGCGCGGCGGGAGTGCTCTTCGTCCGCGACGTCCACCAGCACCCCGGCGGCTTCGACTTCGCCGCGAGCGCGGCCGGCGCCTGGCCGGACCCGCCCCGGCGGGTCCCCCGCATCACGCTTGCCGAATGGGTGGAAGCCGTCGAGATTCCTGCGGCGGTGATCTCACCGCGGGTGGCCGAGATCCTGCTGGCGGGAAGCGGCCACAGTCTGGCGAGTCTGGGCGCGATGGCGGACGGCGGCATGAGCGCGCCGCTCCTGCTCGATACCCGGGTTCGGCTCGCCACCGCGGTCACCCGCACCACCACGCCCGACCGGAACGTGGTGGGTCTCCTGCGCGGCAGCGAGGCTCCCGACGAGTGGATCATCCTCTGCGCCCACTACGACCACAACGGCGCCGACGGCAACCTTGTCTGGCCCGGCGCCGATGACGACGGCTCCGGCACGGTCGCGCTCATCGAGATCGCCGAGGCGCTGGGGCGCGCCGCCGCCCGCGGCGAACGGCCCCGCCGCTCGATCCTGCTCGCGGGCTGGAACTCCGAGGAACGCGGGCTGCTGGGCGCCTGGGCCTACACCCTGAATCCCCTGAACCCGCTGGACCGGACCGTCGCGGTGCTCAACATGGACATGATCGGGCGGAACGAGGAAGTCCGGCGCGGGGGCGGGAGACGTTTCCGGGGCCTCGCACCCCAGACGGCCGCGTCGAACGCCAACGCCGTGAACGTCCTCGGCCACAGCTACAGCCGCACGATGACGGAGATGGTGCGGGCGGCGAACCGGGAATCCGAACTCGACCTCAAGATGCGCTACGACAACAACGAGTCCAATCTACTCCGCCGTAGCGATCAGTGGCCGTTCCTGCAGACCGGCGTCCCTGCCCTGTTTTTCCACACCGGGCTCCACCCGGACTACCACACGATCTACGACCGGCCGGAGAAGATCGAATACGAGAAGCTGGGACGGATCGTCCGGCTCGTGTACCAGCTCGCCTGGGACCTCGCGGACTCCGAGGTGCAGCCCGATTTCACCGGCCCGAACCGGGGTTCCGCTTTGCCCGCCGCGACCGGCCCCGGCCGCTGAGGAGATCCCCTGATGCGAAGCGACCTGACGCTGCTCCCGGCGCACGGCTGGATCCTGGCGGCGGCCATCGCCGCCGGGTGCGCGGCCCCGGAAACCGAGTCGGAGCAAGCCGGAGCGGGCGCGGTCCCGCCCGCGCCGCTCGAGGCGGACCACTTCGTGCCGTCGTCCCCGGAGAACGTGAGTTGGGGCTGGTTCCCGATCGACAAGCAACCCGTGCTCCGGGTCCAGCCCGGCGAGACCGTCCGGATGGACACCCTCACGCACTCCGGCGCGGTCCAGGATGAGGACCCGGTCACGTGGCTCACCGCCCTCGGCGTGCCGCGCGAGGAGATCCATCAGGACATCCTGGACTTCTGGGCCTCCCGGGAGGGACGGCCCCGCGAAGGCCGGAGCGGCCACGTCATCACTGGCCCGATCTACATCGAGGGCGCCGAGCCCGGCGACATGCTCGAGATCGAGATCCTTTCCATCGAGACCCGATCCCCCTGGGGCGTCAACAACACCTCAGCCCGGGGTGGGGTCTTCTCCGAGAGCTATCCCGGGTTCCGCCCGGACGACCCGGCGCTGGACATCCCGCCGGGAACCCGCCACCTCATCCGGACCGGCTGGACGGACGGGCGCGAAGTCGCCTTCCTCGCCGAGGACATCCACGTTCCGCTGGTCCCCTTCATGGGGATCCTCGCGGTGGCCCCCGATCCGGTCGTCGGGCAGCCCGGCGTGACTGTCCCCGGCGTCCAGGGTTCGCGGCCCCCGGGAGCGTTCGGCGGCAACCTCGACGTGAAGGACCTGAAAGCGGGGACCACCGTTTATCTCCCGGTCTTCCACCCCGGCGCCCTCTTCTATGCCGGCGACCCGCACGGCGCCCAGGGCGACGGCGAGGTCAGCGGCACCGCGATCGAGCAGTCGCTGAGCGGCGTGTTCCGCTTCGCCGTCCACAGGGGACGCGCCCCATCCTCCCCCCGGGCGGAGGACGACGAGTACTACATGGTGATGGGGATTGATCTCGACCTGGACCGCGCCGCCCGGCAGGCGACCTGGGAGGTGGTGGAGTTCCTCGGCGAAGAAAAGGGCCTCTCCCCCGCCAAGGCGCTCTCCCTCGCCAGCATCGCGGTGGACTTCCGCGTGAGCGAGGTCGTGGACCTCACCCAGGTCGTCACCGGATACATCCCCAAGTACATCTTCGTACGGTGACGTGCAATCCCCACTTGAAACACCGGTCTCCAGACCGGCACCGCGGCGCTCCGCTCCGCGCCGCGCCGCGCCAATTCGCCCTACTCCACCGCCCGCGCGGAACACCGGGCGCACAGGTTCACCCCGGCTGATCGGCGCTCGACTGCCGTGCGTTTTCCAGAACACCACACTAGCAACACCGAATCAACGAAAGGAACGTCCATGCCTGCCTACGTAGTGGCGATGATCCAGGTCCACGATCCCGAGATCTACCGGAAGTACACCGACCGGACCCCGGCCACCCTGAAGAAGCACGGGGGCCGCTTCGTGACCCGCGGCGGCGCCGTCACCGCCCTCGAAGGCGACGGGTTCGACGGACGGATGGTCATCCTGGAGTTCCCCGACCGGGCCTCCGCCGAAGCGTGGTACGCGGATCCCGAATACGTCCAGGCGAGGACCTTCCGCCACGCGGCCTCGAGCGCGAAGCTCTTCGTATTGCAGGAGGGCGGGCCGGGCGCCTGAAATCGGTGGCCGTGAGGTTCACCCGGTCCGGAGCGACTCCAGGATCGGGCGGTTGGCCGCCGCGCGGGCGGCGAACGCGCCCGCTCCCAACCCGAACGCAAGGATTCCCGCCAGGAGCAGCATCAGCAGCACGATGCTGCCGCCGGCGTCGCGCTGCCCGAGCACCGGCAGGATCGCGATGACGGCGGCGGCGCTGCCGGCGGCGAGCCCGGCGGCGAGCAGGAGCGCGTTCTCCCAGAAGCCCAGCTCCGCGAAGTCCCGCCGCCGGTAGCCGGCGGCGCTCAGGAGCGCCCACTCCTGCCGCCGCTCGTCCGCGTTCCGCAGCAGCACCGCCCCGAGCCCGAACGTCCCGAGCAGCAGCCCGAGACCCCCGAGCGCCTGGAACGTGGAGAGGTACGTGTTCTCGACCTGGTGGAACTCCGCGAGCCGGGCGCGGGTGGACGTCGTGACGGCGCCGTAGTCGAGGAGTGCGCTGGTCACCATGCGGTCAGCCGCGGTTTCCGCGGCGAGGAGCGCCTCTTCGCCCCGCGGCGCCTCCTTCCAGTCGGTGAGGAAGAGCCGATAGCCGTCCGCAGCGGGCAGTGTCTCGAGCAGGTCCTCCTCCGCCATCAGCAGTTCTCCCTGGAAGAGGCTGTCCCAGAGCGTTCCCACGAGCCGGAGCCGGACCGGGGCGCCCCCCTCTCCGATGGGAAAGACGCGTTCCTCCCCGACCGGCCACTTGAGCACGTAGGTCATGGAGTTCTGGTCCCCGATCACCGGAATCGCCTCTCCCGGCCCGCGGTCCCGCCACAGCAGGCGCCAGGGGTTCTCGTTTTCCTCGGGGCTATCGCCGAGGTGGGCGCCGAAAGGAAAGCGGTTCTCCTCCGCGAGGTCCCTCGGAAAGCCGATCACTCGGGGCCGTGAGGGAACGTAGAGGTTCAGGCAGCTCGCGTCCTCGTCGCCGGCCAGTCGCAGGGGCCGGATGCGGAATTCGGCGAGGTCCGGCGGCAGCAGGGCGAACGGCGTGTCGCTGTCCCGGTCGCTCGGGTCCCACGGCGAACCGAAGGCGGTCTCGGTGATGGAGACGAAGCCTCCGGTCCCCGGGGGGAGGGTTCCCGGTTCGGACCGTTTCCGGAACGCTTCGACCGCGACCAGCGTGAACGCCGCGAACGCCACCAGGATCATGGCCGCGAGACTGCGCCCCGGCCGGAACGTGGTGGCGCGGAAGGCCAAGCCGCGCAGACCCGCACGCCTCGGGCCGGAGGCGGCGCGCCGCCCCGGATCGGCCAGACCCTTCAGGCGCGACCACGCCGCCAGGAACGCCGTCAGGAGGAGCGCCGCGCCCGCTCCGAAGAAGCCGCCGGCCTCCGGGATCGCCTCCGCAACGCCGAGCCCGAGAAGCGCCAGGCCAGCCGCCCCGGTGACCACGGCCCAGCGCCGGGCCCCCGCACCGGGGGAACGCGCGGGCGTCAGCCCCGGCCAGCCCGCGAGTTCTCCCGCCGGTCTCCCGGCGAGGAGGCTGCGCGGAGAACAGCGGACGAGCTTCCTCAGGGTCCACCAGGCGGCCCCCAGGGCCATCACGATCCCGGAATACCCGCCGGCGAGCACCGAAGACCACCTTACGGACACGGCCAGGGCGCTCCCCGGCGTTCCACTGCCGGGATCCGTGGAGAGGGTTCCGGCGACGGCGCCCTCCCAGACGCCCGAAAGCAGGCCGATCATTCCGGTGGCGTAGGCGATTCCCACGAACGCCCCCACCACCGCCCCGGCGGACGCGACGACGGCGGCCTCGAGCATCAGGCTTCGGGAAACCCGGCGCGGCGACCAGCCGCACGCGAGCAGCATGCCGATCTCCCGAAGCCGGCGCTCCACCCCCAGCCGGTAGAGGAGCGCCAGCAGCACGAACGCCGAGACCAGCAGGAAGTACGAGAAATAGAGGAAGTAGAGCCCGAAGTCCGTGGCCCCCCGGGAAGCTTCGAGACCCTGCTCGCGGACCGGCAGGGGCGCGAGGCCGAAGTCCTCCGCGGGGAGAGCCGCGCGGAGGGCGTCGGCAAGCTCCGTCGCGCCCGGCGCTCCCTCCGCGGGGACGAGGCGGACCGAGGTCGCGCTTCCCTGCCGCATCGTCCAGAGCCGCTCCGCCACCGGAAGGGGAACGAACGCCTTGGGGAGGGTCCGGAACTCCTCCCAGTAGAGCTCGTCGCGCTCCCGGATGCGGCTCAGGTCCACCGGGAAGGGCGGGTCCCAGTCACCCATCCGGGCCGAGTCGCTCACCCCCGGGAACTCGGGCGCCAGGGTCGGGTCCGTGAAGAGGGTGTCCCCCGCAACCACCGGCCCGGCCACGAACGATGCCGTGTCGGAGTGAAAGCGGCCCTGCTCCTCCCAGACCAGAAACGACAGGTCGAGCCGGTCCCCGGGGCCGAGCCCGAGATCCTCCGCCAGCCAGGGGCCGGGATACAGCACGTTCTCGCCGCTCTCCCGCCCGTTCCCCGGGAGCAGGGCTGCCGGAACTCCGCTGACGAGCGAATAGGGGGTCTCCCGGCCGGCGGAACGGATCGAGGTGGCCAGGTAGGTCAGCACGGGGGCGGCGGCGACTTCCGTCCGCTCGGCCGCCGCCAGCGCCCCGGCGACCACCCCGTCCGCAAGCACCAGGCTGCGGCTCTCGAGGACGAACCCGCCTCCCGCCGCTCCGGTCAGGCTCAGGCCGCGGTCGTCGAGGGAACTGCTCCCGGCGAGGGCGGCCGCCAGCGCCGCGGCCGCTTCTTCGGGACCGCCGCCCCCCTGCCCCGAGGCGCGGATCAGGAGCGCGTTCGCGCGCGGCGGAGCCGCCGCGCCGCGCCGCCCTGCCTCGGAGCCGTCCACCACCCGGTGCAGATCGTCCAGCGGCAGGAACACCGCGCGGGACGCCCCCTGCTCCGGGAAGAGCGCGAAATCACCCGAGCCCACCCCGGGCGCCGGGTTCGGCCACGCCGCCACCTGGCGCCGAACGGTGATGCCCGCGTCGTCCTTTTCGCCGAAGAGGGAGGCCGCCGCAACCTCCTCGTGGCCCCCGATCCCGACCAGCAGCCCGTCGCCGGGAACGAAGCCGAGGCGCCGGAGACCGCTGCTGATCCGGGCGGTCCCCGGCTCGATCACGTCTTCCAGCCCGTGGAACGCGAAGTAGCGCTCGTCCACCCCGAAGACGGTCGCCGGCACCGCCCGGCCGTCGGGCGCCGCCACGGTGCCCGGCAGCCGGTAGATCGGAACCGCGGGTTCGAACCGTTCCCGGTAGTCCTCCCGCGCCCCCAGCCGGGCGGCGAGGCCGGTGTCCGGGTCGTCCGAGAAGGGGTGCAGCGGGAGGACCGCGTAGTCGGTGGCTCCGAGGCGCTCGGTGAAGGCCGCCCGCAGGCTGCCCCGGACCGAATCCCCGACCACCAGCGCGCCGACGAGCACCGCGACCGCCACGGCGGTGGCGACGGCGACGAGGACGTGTTCGCGGAAGTAGTGCCGGAGACCGCGCCGGGCGAACGGGACTGCCCCAAAGGGAGTGGCCATGCGTGGCTAGCCGTCCGTGAGCCGGCCCCCCTGCATCCGGTAGCGCCTCGGGAACCGGTTTCCGAGATCCGCGTCGTGGGTTACGAGAACAACGATCCGGCCCTCGTCGAGCGCCCCCGCCTCGAGCAGGAGGTCCGCGACGCCCGCCGCGGATGCGCCGTCCAGATTGCCGGTGGGCTCGTCGCAGAGCAGGAGTCGCGGGGCTCGGATCAGGGCGCGCGCGATGGCCACCCGCTGCTTCTCACCGCCGGACAGCTCCGCCGGGAGATGCGCCAGCCGTCCGGAGAGCCCCACCCGGTCCAGCAGTTCCGCGGCGCGCGCGGCGTCGTCCGGGCGCGGGTCGGGGAGGGTCGGCGCCAGCACGTTCTCGAGGGCGGTGCACTGCGGCAGGAGGCAGTGGTCCTGGAACACGAACCCCACCCGGTCCCGGCGGAACCCGGCCTGGTCGTCGGGCGCGAGTTCGTGCGGGTCCACGCCGTCGAGGCGCACCTCGCCGTCGGAGGGCGCCTCGATGGCCCCGAGCACGAAGAGCAGCGTGCTCTTCCCGCAGCCCGACGCGCCCATCACCGACGCGGCCTCCCCGGGTCCGAGCGCCAGGTCCACCCCGTCCAGCACCCGGAGCAGGCCCGCCGGGGCCGGGTAGTCCTTGACGAGGCCCGCGACCCGGAGGCCGTGCTCGCCGCCTCCGGCGGCCGATTCTCCGGTCGTCACCGATCAGGCGGTCTGGAAGGCGCGCGCCCGGTAGAGGACGTCGAGGATGTTCCCCTCGTGCGGCTGGAGCCAGTTGAGTCGGGTGGTCGGGATCGGCCCGAAGTTCAGCCGGTCAATCGAGGTCGTCTCCAGCAGGTCGGCGCGGAAGGCCGCGTCCTCCGTAATGGCGGTCGCCACCAAGGTGTCCCCGATGTGCGTCAGCATCTCCTCCTGCGGGCAGCGCACCACCGAGACGAACGGGAACATGTACTCCACGTTGGCCGCGGCCGCTTCCGGACTCTCGCAGTGGACGACCGTCGGCCGCAGCCAGGAGGCGCGTCCGTCCTGCGTGAGGCGCGGCCCGTCGCGCCGGGGCGCGGTGAGGTCCGTCGCCCCGCCCCCGCCGAGACGCTCCTCGATGTCCCGGTCAATCGCCTCGGCCATGCCCGGAACCGTGAAGGCGGCGAGCGCGCTCTCCGGGTCCTCCGGCGGCAGCGGCGCGACCGGGGCGAGGCGCTCCGCGAGGGCGGCGGCGATCTCTTCGGTATGCCGTGAGGCCCAGACCCCCGAACAGGAGATGCAGCTCCGCCCGCTGTTGAGAAAGACGCTCTCGAAGAGGACGTCGAGGTGCTCTTCCCAGCGGTCCACTACGTCGTCGCCCAGCAGGATCTTGGAGAACCCGGGACCGTGGACCCGGACCGACGGGTTGCTGCGGTACCGCTCGACGGTCGCCCGGCTCCCGAAGATGAGCGTCCTGGGGGCGGCTTCGACGACGGCCGCGCCCACCTCGGCGCCCCCGGGATAGACGGCGATCGCTTCCCGCGGAATCCCGGCGGCGAAGAACGCCTCCGCCATGCGGTACGGGGTCCACGGCTCCTCCGGCCCCGGTTTGAGGACCAGGCCGATCTGCAGCGGGATCACCGGCAGCCAGAGGGTGTGGACCCCCGGCGAGTTCGACGGCAGCACGCAGGCGAGCACCGGGGTCTGCGCCTGGTAGGAGATCGGGACGCCGCGCTCCTCGATCCCGTGGCCGGCGGAGAGAACGTCGAGGTCGAGCCCGCGGGTGAGCGCGTCGAGGACCTGGTCCATCCGCTCCAGCACGAAGCGGTTCTTTTCCATGTTCGCCCGGCACATCGCCTCGGGCAGACCGGTGGTGGCCGACTGGGCGTGCACGAACTCCTCGGGCGTCTGGACCCCGTCGCCGAGCGGCAGGTCGGCTTCCATGTAGAGCCGGGCGGCCTCCCGGATGCGGTCCAGCAGTTCCCGGATCGGGAGCTCCCGGAGCGCCGCCCGCGCCCGTCCCGCGCGGCGCAGGTCGCGCTTGACGATCCCGGCGGTCGCCTGGTCCACCTCCGCGATCGGTTCGCCGGTCAGGAAGTGGGAGACGGTCGTCGTCTCGAGACTCCGGTAGGGCTTTCCCCAGCGGAGGACGGGAACTCGGATCACGCGGCGAGGGAGTGTAGCCGGGTGGGAGGGGAGCAAGGGAGCGCCGCTCTTCAGAGCGGCACAGCGGGCCGAAGGCCCGCGGATGTTGTGTCGCTGTCCGCGGTGATGAACCGGGAGGAGAGCGCCACCGCGCCGGCCAGCGTCGTGCCGTGCGCTGCGCGCTCGCGCAGCGCGTGCCGGTCTGAAGACCGGCGCTCCCAGGCGTTCCCGCTGCGTTGACGGCGGTGGGTGGAACAGGGCCGGGCGGCAGCGGCCGGAAGCGGGTGGAAGAAGCGTGGATGGCGTCCCGCGGGCATGGCTGGTACCTTGGCGGGCCGTCTTCACTCCCTGAATCGAGGAGCTTTCCGATGCTCAGGATGACTTCACTTGCCGGCCTCGTCGCCGTGCTGGCCCTGCCCGCCGCTGCGGCGGCGCAGACGCCCTTCCAACCGATGGACGTGTTCGAGCTCGAGTTTGCGGTGGACCCGCAGATCTCGCCGGACGGAGCGCGGGTCGTCTATGTCCGCACCTCCATGGACATCATGACGGACCGCCAGCGCACCGAGCTCTGGATCGTGAACGCGGACGGGTCGGGCCACCGCCGCCTCGACACCGGGGCCGGACCCCGCTGGTCGCCCGACGGGACCCGCATCGCCTACGTCGCGGACGGACAGATCCGGCTGCGCTGGATGGACACCGGCGAGACGGCCACCCTCACCCAACTCCTCGAATCCCCGACCGGGCTCCGCTGGTCGCCGGACGGTCGGCGGATCGCCTTCAACATGCTGGTGCCCTATCCCCCGCCCCGGCTCGTCGCCCCGCCGAAGCCGCCTCCGGGGGCGGAATGGGCCGACCCGCCGATCATGGAGGACCGCTTCAAGAGCCGGCAGGACGGGGTCGGCTATCTCGACTTCGGGTTCCACCACCTCTTCGTGCTCTCGGTCGAAGGCGGGACGCCGGTGCAGGTGACCGGCGGCGACTTCCAGCATGCGAGCCCGGCCGCCTGGACGCCGGACGGCGCGCACCTCGTCTTCTCCTCGAACCGGAAGGAGGACTGGGAGCGCGACTACCGCAATTCGGAGCTCTACCTCGCGCCGGTCGGCGGCGGCGAAATCCGCGCGCTGACGGACCGGCACGGCCCCGACCAGAGCCCCGCGGTGTCCCCCGACGGGCAGCGGATCGCGTTCGTGAGCAACGAGGACCGGCTCCGGACCTACCAGGTCCGCCGCCTCGAAGTGATGAACCTGGACGGGAGCGGCCGGCAGGTGATCACGGAGGGTCTCGACCGGAGCGTCGCCAACCCGGTGTGGGCCGCCGACGGGCACCGCATCTACTTCCAGTACGACGACGAGGGCAACCGGAAGGTGGCCTTCACCACCCTCGACGGCGAGGTCGCGGTGCTCGGGGAGAGCGTCGGCGGCTCCTCCTACGGCCTCCCCTACGCGAGCGGCTCGTTCTCGGTGGCCCGGAACGGGGCCTTCGCCTTCAACCAGACCCGTCCGGACCGGCCGGGCGAAGTGGCGGTGGGCGCGCCCGAGGCGGCGGTGCGCCGGATCACCTCCCTCAACGACGACCTGCTGGGCCAGCGGACCCTGGGCGAGGTCGAGGAGATCTGGTGGGAGTCCTCCGCGGACGGCCGCCGGGTGCAGGGCTGGATCGTCAAGCCGCCCGGCTTCGACCCGGAGCGGAAGTATCCGTTCATCCTCGAGATCCACGGCGGACCGATCTCCCACTACGGCGACCGCTTCTCGGCCGAGATGCAGATGTTCGCCGCCGCCGGCTACGTCGTCCTCTACTCGAACCCCCGCGGCAGCACGAGCTACGGGGAGGAGTTCGGCGACCTGCTCTACCACCACTATCCGGGCAACGACTACGACGACCTCATGTCCGGGGTGGACGCGGTCATCGCCCGCGGCTACGTGGACGAGGACAACCTGTTCGTGACCGGCGGCAGCGCCGGCGGGATCATGACCGCCTGGATCGTCGGGAAGACCGGCCGCTTCCGCGCCGCCGTCTCCGAGAAGCCGGTCATCAACTGGATCAGCAAGACGCTCACCGCGGACAACTGGTTCAACTACTTCGGGAACCGCTACGAGGGCCTCCCCTGGGAGGATCCGGAGCCCTACTGGAAGTTCTCGCCGCTCTCGCTGGTGGGGAACGTGACCACGCCGACGATGGTGCTCACGGGATCGCTGGACCTGCGGACGCCGCTCTCGGAGACCTACCAGTTGTTCCACGCCCTCAAGTTCCGCGGGGTTGACACCGCGGTGGTCCGCATCCCCGGGGCGTACCACAACATGAGCCGCCGGCCGAGCGAGCTGATCGCGAAGGTCGCCAACCAGATCGCCTGGTTCGAGAAGTACCGGACGTCCTCCGGCAACTGATCCGGGTAGCCTCTGCCGCCTTGCGAAACCCTCCCTTCCCCCAACCCGAGAATCGCCCCATGCCCAAGATCACCCGAGTCCTCGCCCTCGCCGCCGCGCTGGCCCTTCCCGCTTCCGCCGGCGCCCAGACGCCGTTCGAGTCCATGGACGTGTTCCAGCTCGAATTCGCGAACGACCCGCAGATCTCGCCGGACGGCAGCCAGGTGGTGTACGTCCGCAGCTCGATGGACATCATGCGCGACCGGGTGCGCTCCGAGCTCTGGATCGTGAACGCCGACGGTTCCGGCCACCGCCGCCTCGGCGACGGCGGGTCCCCGCGCTGGTCCCCGGACGGCACCCGCCTCGCCTACACCGCCGGCGGCCAGATCCAGCTTCGCTGGATGGACACCGGCGAGACCGCCACCCTCACCCAGCTTCTGGAATCGCCCAGCGGAATCCGCTGGTCGCCCGACGGCCGGTCGCTCGCCTTCAACATGCTGGTCCCCTACCCGGCGCCGCAGCTCGTCGCCCCGCCGAAACCGCCCCCGGGCGCCGAATGGGCCGACCCGCCCATCATGGAGGACCGCTTCAAGAACCGGCAGGACGGGGTCGGCTACCTCGACTTCGGCTTCCGCCACCTCTTCGTCCTGCCCGTGGACGGCGGAACCCCGGTCCAGGTGACCTCGGGTGACTTCCAGCACCAGAGCCCCGCCGCGTGGACACCGGACGGCGCGCATCTCGTCTTCTCCTCGAACCGGAACGCCGACTGGGAACGGGACTTCCGCAACTCGGAGCTCTACATCGCCCCGGTCGCCGGCGGCGAAATCCGCGCCTTGACCGGCCGGAACGGGCCGGACCGCAGCCCGGCGGTGTCCCCCGACGGGCAGCAGATCGCCTTCGTGGGCTACGAGGACCGGGTGCGGACGTACCAGCTCACCCGGCTCTGGCTGATGAACATGGACGGGAGCGGCCTGCGCGCGCTCAGCGCGGGGCTGGACCGCAGCGTGTCGAGCCCGGTCTGGGCCTCGGATGGCGGCGGCGTCTACGTCCAGTACGACGACGAAGGCAACTCCAAGGTCGGTTTCGTGACCCTCGACGGCGAGGTCGAGGAACTCGCCGGGGACCTCGGCGCGGTGTACGCCCGCCCCTACGGCGGCGGCTCCTTCTCCGTCGCCACCACCGGCGCCTTCGCGCTCAACCAGAGCCGCCCGCACAGTCCGGGCGACGTGGCGGTGGGTACGCGCGGCGGCGCGGTCCGCCAGATCACCTCGCTCAACGAGGACCTGTTCGCCGGCAGGACGCTCGGGGAAGTGGAGGAGATCTGGTGGGACTCCTCTTTCGACGGCCACCCCGTCCAGGGCTGGATCGTCAAGCCGCCCGACTTCGATCCCGGCCACCGCTATCCC
The DNA here is from genome assembly GCA_963555995.3 of Vicinamibacteria bacterium. GTDB lineage: Bacteria > Acidobacteriota > Vicinamibacteria > Marinacidobacterales > Marinacidobacteraceae > Marinacidobacterium. The sequence continues at coordinate 1,677,549 of OY821641.1, forward strand.
CTCATCCTCGAGATCCACGGCGGGCCGATCTCCAACTACGGCGACCGCTTCTCGGCGGAGATGCAGCTCTTCGCCACCGCCGGATACGTGGTCCTCTACGCGAATCCCCGCGGCAGCACCAGCTACGGCGAGGAGTTCGGCGACCTGCTCTACCACAACTATCCCGGCGAGGACTACGACGACCTCATGTCCGGGGTGGACGCCATGATCGCCCGCGGCTACGTGGACGAGGACAACCTCTTCGTGACCGGCGGCAGCGCCGGCGGGATCATGACGGCCTGGATCGTCGGGAAGACGGACCGGTTCCGCGCCGCCGTCTCGGCGAAACCCGTCGTCAACTGGATCAGCAAGACGCTCACCGCCGACAACTGGTACGGCTACTACCACAGCCGCTACGAGGGCCTTCCCTGGGAGGACCCGGAGCCCTACTGGAAGTTCTCACCCCTCTCCCTCGCCGGGAACGTCACCACCCCGACCCTGGTGCTCACCGGAGCCGCCGACCTGCGCACCCCCTTGTCCGAGTCCTACCAGCTCTTCCACGCCCTCAAGTTCCAGGGCGTGGACACCGCCGTCGTCCGGCTGCCCGGCGCCCCCCACTTCATGGGACGCCGCCCCAGCCAGTTGATCTCCAAGGTCGAAAACATCATCGCCTGGTTCAACAAGTACCGCACCCACCCCACCACGAACTGACCGAGGGATTCGGGAGCGGGGAGCGCCGGCCTTCAGACCGGCACCCGCTGCGCGGAGCGCAGCGGACCGCGTGGCGCTCCCCCGCGCGATGGCGTTCGGTTCTTGGTCCTTCACCACCAACAGCGACACGACACCCGCGGGCCTTCGGCCCGCTGTGCGGCACGCCCACCGGAAGAACTGATGGACAGCGGCGCTCCCCGTCGTTTCGAAGCGCCAACGGCGGGGATCGCTGAAACCCTGACAACTTCTGGCGTCGGGCGCGGGTATCGTCTGCGCTCCGAGGAGAGACATTCATGCGAATCGCAACGTTGATGATCAATGGCCTCCGCCACAAGTTGCCCGAACTGCTCGGCTGGATGGAGAACCGCCAACCCGATCTCCTGGCGCTGCAAAAGACTTTCATGTGTGACGACGACTTCCCGAAAGGGGCATTCGGAGGCATTGGCTACCGGAGCCTGTCCTTCCGGGCGAGGTCGTCCGAATACAACCCCGGAGTCGCGATCCTGATCCGCGAGAAGGGCCGTTTCGAACAGGGAGAGATTGTCACGGGGCTCCCCTGCCCGGACGTAACGGGCTCTCGGTTCTTGAGCGTGGATCTGGACGGAGTCCACTTTGCGTCGGTATACGCTCCCTATCTCGACTACCTGAAAAAGGCCGAAGCGATCAGGCGTCGCGTCGGTTGGCTGCGGCGGCTTCACGATCACGCCATGAACCTGGCACGGACAGGTAGCCCCGTCATCCTCTGTGGCGACTTCAACGTCAAGATTGACGGCCTGCCCGAGAGGGAAACGGCGAAATTTTCCGAGGACGAACGGCGAGAGCTCATCGCATGGCGCAAGAGCGGCTTGGTGGACCTGTACCGCGAAGCGCACACTCTTCACGACGATCCGGGATACACGTTCGGCTTCAGTTCGACGTGCCCCGAAGGTACGTCCCGACTCCACCTGGCAATCGCGAGCCAGAGCTTGGCACGTCACCTCGTTCGTGCCTACGTCGACACCAGAGCCGAGATTCGGAAAGAGGCTCGTCCTCTGGTGGTCGAATTCGCCGAGCCCGTCCGATGAGTAAGGCGGGGCCACCCGTCACCAAGAGCGGCGATTCGGGTCCCCTGGCCCGACTCGCGCTCGTCGCCGCCCTCCTGCTGACGAGCGCCGTGGCGCCGCCCAGCTCCGCCCTCGCCCATCCGCTCGCGTTCACGGAGGTAACCCTCACGCTGCGGGACGACGGCGGCTTCGAGGCGGACCTGATCTACGACCTCGACGCGCTGGCGCTCGGCGTGCCCTTGGACACCGATGACGCCGAGCTCGCCGCGGCGCTCGCGAGCCTCCCGCCGGACGAGTTCGCCGCCCGCGTCGCCGGCCTGCGCCAACTGTTCGAGCGGCGCGTCCGCGTCCGGTTCGACGGCCGGCCCACCCCTTTCGACGTCTCGTTTCCCGACCACGGCACGCCCCGCGCGACGGACGCCGCGATCCCGACCGTCCTCGGCCTGACGGCGCGCCTCACGGGAGCCATTCCCGAGGGCGCGTCCACGGTCGGATTCTTCGCGTCGCGCGCCTTCGGCGAGGTGCACCTGACCATCGTGGACACCGCGCGCGCGGTGGAGGTCCGTTCCCTCCTCGAACCCGGAGCCCGGAGCGACCCGCTCGACCTGACCGGACCGGTTACCGCGCCGGGCCGCCTCGAGGTAACGGCGCGCTATGCATGGCTCGGGTTCGTCCACATCGTGCCGGAGGGCGCGGACCACATCCTGTTCGTGCTGGGCCTCTTCCTGCTGAGCGCGCGGCTCCGGCCGCTGGTCTGGCAGGTGACCGCGTTCACGGCAGCGCACGCCGCCACGCTGACCCTGGCCACGCTGGGCGTCGTCGCCCTCGCCCCGCGCCTCGTCGAGCCGCTCATCGCGCTCTCGATTGCCTACGTCGCGATCGAGAACGTCCTGACCGACCGCCTGACCCGCTGGCGGCCGGCCGTCGTCTTCGGCTTCGGCCTGCTGCACGGACTGGGCTTCGCGGGAGTCCTCGGCGAACTGGGCCTCCCCGAGCACGAGCGCCTCCTGGCGCTCGTGACCTTCAACGCCGGCATCGAGCTGGGACAACTCGCGGTCATCGCCGCCGCCGCGGGAACGCTCGGCTGGTTCCGCGCGAAGCCGTGGTACCGCCGGCGGCTCGCCGTGCCGACCTCGGCGGTCATCGGGCTGGTCGGCGTGACCTGGGCCATCCAGCGGGCCTTCAGCCCCTGACTGGCCGGTCGCCGCTCACCGGGCGGACCCCGGCATCCCGGTGCTAAACTCGCCGCCCGCCGCAGGGCCGACACTCCACCTCAGATTGCGAATGACCAGGGCGACTCACGGCGCCACCGCGCGCGTGTCCGCTCTCGCTGCGCTCCTCGCGCTAGCGGCCGGCAGCGTGGCGGCCCAAGACTGGCCGAGCTGGCGCGGCCGGATGCAGACCGGCGTCTCGGACGCGACCGGGCTCGTGTCGAACTGGTCGGTGGACGGCGAGAACCTCATCTGGTTCCAGGAGTACATTGGCCGCTCGACCCCCGCCGTGTTCGACGGGCGCGTCTGCGCCAACGGCCGCACCGGCGACGGGGTGGCCAAGAAGGAGATCGTCACCTGCTGGAACGCGGAGGACGGCGCGAAGCTCTGGGAACACACCTTCGCCGTCTTCAACACGACCGTCCCCTTCAACCGGGTCGGCTGGGGCAGCGTCACCGGCGATCCGGAGACCGGCATCCTCTATGCCCTGAACGTGGACGGCCACCTGCACGCCTTCGACCGTGGCGGGGACATCGTCTGGAGCTGGCGGCTCGGCGAGGACCTCGGCCGCGCGTCCGGATACGGCGGGCGGACGTCCACGCCGATCCTTGACGAAGACCGCCTGGTGCTCAGCGTCATCGGCTCGGCCTGGGGCGACCTGGGCGGGCCGCCGCGGCACCGCTACGTGGCGTTCGACAAGGCGACCGGCGACGTCCGCTGGGTGGCGACGCCGGGCGGCCAGCCCGCCGACCTCAACACGCAGTCGGTCCCCGTCGTGGCCGTCGTGGGCGGCCAGCGGTTGCTCATTGACGGGAACGCCGACGGCAACATCTACGCGCTGCAGGCGCGCACCGGCAAGAAGGTCTGGGAGTTCCACCTCAGCAAGCGCGGCATCAACGTCTCCCCCGTGGTGGACGGCGACACCGTGTACATCGCGCACAGCGAGGAGAACCTCGACGGAGGAGCGATGGGACGGGTCGTGGCCATGGACGCGACCGGCAGCGGCGACATCACCGCCACCGGCGAGAAGTGGCGCATCAACGAGCTCGCGGTCGGATTCTCCTCGCCGGCCATCCACGACGACCGGCTCTACGTCATTGACAACTCCGCGAACCTGGTGGCGATTGATGCCGCGAGCGGCGCCGTCCTCTGGGAGCACAGCGTCGGGACCGTCGGCAAGTCGTCCCCGGTCTGGGCCGACGGCAGGCTCTACGTCACCGAGGTCAACGGCAACGTCCACATCCTGGAGCCCGGCCCCGACGGCGTCACCGAACTCGACAGCGACGACATCGAGGTGGCCGGCGGCCGCGAGGCGGAGATCTACGGTTCGTTCGCCCCGGCGTACGGGCGGCTCTACGTCACCGCCGAGTCCGGCATCTACTGCATCGGCGACCCGGACGCGCCCTTCGACCCGGCCCCGTCCCCGAGCCCCGTTCTCGGCCCCGAGAGTCCGCCGAGCGGAGCGGTCGCGAGCCTGCAGGTGGTCCCCGCCGAGGTCATCGCATCCGCGGGCCAGGCGACCCGGTTCCGGCTCCTGGCCTTCGATGCGAACGGGCAACCGGTCGGCGACCAAACCGCCACCTGGACGCTCGACGGCCTGACCGGCGCGCGGCTCGACGATGACGGCGCGTTCCAGGCGAGCCCCGACGCCGCCAACCAGGCGGGACGGGTCGTCGCCACGGTGGGCGGCGTCTCGGCCGCCGCGCGGGTGCGCATCTTCTCGCCGCTGCCCTGGACCGAGGACTTCGCGAACGGCCGTCCGCCGCACTGGATCGGCGGGGGCGGCAGCCTCGCCGCCGTGGAAGAGGGGGGCGAACCGCTCTTCCGGAAGGGAGCGTCGCGCACCGGCATCCACCGGCACGCCATCTACATCGGCCCGTCGAGCATGTCGGACTACACCGTGCAGGCCGACGTGCTGTCCACCGAGCGGGGACGGCGGCGTCCCGACATCGGGCTCATCAACAGCGGCTACACGATGGACCTGCAGGGCAACCACCAGCGGATCGAGGTCCGCTCGTGGGCCGCCGAACTGCGGATGGCCGAGCGGTTCCCCTTCGCGTGGGACACCGACGTCTGGTACACGCTGAAATTGCGGGTGGACCTTGACGACGACCGGGCGCTCATCCGCGGCAAGGTCTGGCGGCGCGGCGAGACCGAGCCCGACGACTGGACCGTGACCGTCGAGGACCCGGAGCCGGTCCGCCGGGGAAGCCCCGGCCTGATCGGCTACTCGCCGATCAACATCTACTACGACAACGTGCAGGTGATGGAGAACCCCAGGTGATGGACACACGACAGGCGCTGATTCTCGGAGTCCTGGCGGCGCTGGCGGCGCCCGCCGCCGCTTCGGCCCAGGAAATCGCCATGTTCGGCAACACGCCGTCCCGGAACATGGTGTCCGACGAGACGGGCGTCGTCGGCGACTGGGACGTGGACACCGGCCGGAACGTCCTCTGGTCCCAGCCGGTCGGTTCGCAGGCCTACGGCGGCCCGGTGGTCGCGAACAACCGGGTTTACGTCGGCACCAACAACGAGGGACTCCGCGACCCGTCCATTGAGGGCGACCGGGGCGTCGTCATGGCGTTCGCGGCGGACACCGGCACGTTCCTCTGGCAGATGGTGCATCCCAAGCTCCCGGCCGGCCGGGTCAACGACTGGCCGCGGCAGGGCGTCTGCTCGACCGCCTACATGGAGGGCGACCGCATCTACTACGTCTCGAACGAGGCGCACATCGTCTGCCTCGACGCGAACGGCTTCGCCAACGGCAACGACGGCCCCTTCACCGACGAGGACGACACCGGCGAGATCGCCGGAGACATCATCTGGTCCTACGACATGATCGGCGAGCTGGACGTCTTCCCGCACAACCTTGCCACCGGATCGCCGCTCATCATCGGCGACGTCCTCTACACCGTCACGAGCAACGGCGTGGACGAGGGACACGTCAACGTCCCGTCGCCCTTCTCGCCGGACTTCATCGCCCTCGACAAGAACACCGGCGAACTGCTCTGGGAGAGCACCCCGGTCGGCGAGAACATCCTGCACGGCGCTTGGACGAACCCGGCCTACGCGGTGATCAACGGACGGGCGCAGGTCATCTTCCCCGGCGGCGACGGGGTGATCTACAGCCTCGATGCCGCCACGGGCGAGCTCATCTGGCAGTTCGACTGCAACCCGAAGGACTCGGAGTGGATCCTCGGCGGACGCGGGACGCGCAACAACATCCTCTCGACGCCGGTCGTCCATGACGACAAGGTGTACATCGGCGTCGGCCAGGACCCGGAGCACGGCGAGGCGCCGGGCCACTTCTGGGTGATTGATGCGACCGGCAGCGGTGACGTCACCGACACCCACGCGGTGTGGCACCGGGGCGGCGAGGACTTCTACCGCACCATGTCCACGGCGGCCATCAGCGACGGGGTGCTCTACATCTCCAGCCTGTCGGGCTTCCTCCACGCGCTCGACCCGGAGACCGGCGAGGAGTTCTGGACCTACGACACCTTCGCCGCAGTGTGGGGCTCTCCCTTCGTGGTGGACGGCAAGGTCTTCCTCGGCGACGAGGACGGCGACGTCGTGGTCCTGCGCGCCGGCAAGGAACTGGAGGTCCTCGGCGAGTACAACCTCGGCGCCTCCGTCTATTGCACCCCGGTGGTCAAGGACGGCGTCCTCTACATCCTCACCCGCAACCGGCTCTGGGCATTCAAGGAAGGCGCCCAGTCCGACCCCCTCTGACCGCATCGGAGCGCCGGCCTCCGGCCGGCATCGCGCGATAGCGCGAAACGAGCGAAGAGGGTGCTGCACCCCACCAAAGCGGCCGCTGCAGATCAGCCGGGAGTTTTCGTAGCCCGGCCGGTAGAAGAAACTTGGCTCCATCTCACGGTAGCGAGCCACTCCGGAGATTTCCAGGCAGGGCGATGCCCGTCACAACACGGGGAGCCCGGTGTGCCTATTCGGCGGAAGACAGATTTGCGGCGTGCGTCTTGCCGTTGCTTCCGACCTGAACCTCATACGAGACCTTCTGGCCTTCGCGAAGCGAATGCAGTCCGGCTTTCTCGACCGCCGAGATGTGTACGAAAACGTCCTTCGAACGGTCCTCGGGCTCGATGAACCCGAAGCCTTTCGCCGCGTTGAACCACTTTACTGTGCCAGTAGCCATGAATCGTTCCTCTAACAAAACGCTGTTGATTCAGCACCCCGCACAAAGTGCCGGCGCGCCTTGTTTGAAGCTCACATCGTCAGGGGATCGGGAAACCAGTCGCGGGAGCGACCGCTCCAGATCGCACCGGGCCAATGCGCGCCAGAAGGCGGGAGTAGACGCCAGAAACGGTCAGGAAGTCAAGGATGCGCTCCCAGGAACTGACCCGCGCCCCTCCCGGTGCGCCGGCCAAGGCCCGCAGTCCGGCAGCCGCCGCTCGCCAGGCTAAGGAGGGCCGCCCGCCTCCAGCCGCCCGTCCACGAACACCCAGTCCGGCACCACGCGGTAGTCGAAGGGATGCCCTTCCAGGATGACGAAGTCGGCGTCCTTGCCCGGCTCGATGCTTCCGATCCGGTCGCCCAGGTCAGCCAGCTCGGCGGCGTTGAGCGTCGCCATCCTGAGCGCGTCCACTTCCGGGACGCCGTTCCGGAAGGCCCACGCCGAGTTGAGGATCGGCTCCCCGCCCAGCCGCCCGATGGGTGAAGCGCGCCGGGAGGCGCCCGGACCGGAGAACGCCACCTTGACGCCGGCCCGGTTCAGGATGGCGGGCCCCTCCACGCTCCAGCCCTCGCCGCCCCCCCGGATGTCCGACGCGTAGCTTCCGGAGTTCCCCAGAATGACTCCCGCACCGACCGCCGCCAGCCGGCCGGCCAGCCGGTGCGCCTCTACCCCGCCGGTGATCACAAGCCGCAGGCCGTAGTCCTCCGCGAGGCGGAGCGCCGCTTCGATCTCGGGCACGCGGTCCGCGTGGACCATCGCCGGCACGTCGCCGCGGAGCAGCGGCAGGAGCGCTTCGAGGCGCGCGTCGTATTCGCGGGGCTCTCCCGCCTCGGCGTACGTCCGCGCAGCGTCCAGCGCCTCCCGGATCATCCCCGAGGCGCTCTCCAGCGTCAGCCCCGCTCCCGCCTCGTCCGTCCACTCCCGGAGCGCCGAGGCGGTGAGGGCGAACGCCATACTGGCCGGCTCGCGGCGCACCATCTTCTCGAAGTCAATGCCGGGCGTCTTCACCACGACCCCATTGCCGCCGATCAGGTTGCGGGTGCCCGGCGTGACGTGGATCGCGGTCACGCCGATCGTGGTGTTCACCCGGTAGGAGGGAAACCACGGGTCCACGGCGTAGAGGGCGTTCATCTCCGGCGCCACCGGCTCGGTGATCTCGTCGTTCTGCACCTGCCACTTGAGGTCGCCGATCCAGTCGTTCGGAAAGGCCCGGGCGATCACCGTCCCCGGCATGACCACCCTGCCCCCCACGTCCATGACCGCCAACCCCGCGGGCGGCGCGGCGTCCGCCTCCACCAGCGTGAACCGGCCGGCCTCGACGACGAGGGTGGCGTTCCGGATCTCCCCGCCGCCCACCGTGAACACGTGCGCGCCGGTGATGGCGAAACCCGCGTCCTCCGAAGTGACTTCCCCGGTCACCGGGCGGAACGGCCCCACCGCGCGCGGCCGGTCGGCCTGGAGCACCCGGTCGCGCTCGTACTCCAGCCGCCCGTCCACGAACACGCGCTCCACCCGGTCGGCGGTCAGGTCGAGGAAGTGCCCGTCGAGGAGCACCAGGTCGGCGTCCTTCCCAACCTCGATGCTGCCGATCCGATCCTGGAGCATCATCGCGCGTGCTCCGTTGATGGTCATGATCTCGAGCGCCTGGTCGTCGGTCAGCCCGTGCCGCGCCAGGAACGCCCCGTACTCGCGGAAGTCCTTGAAGTGCTGGTTCGACATGTCGGTCTGGATGCTGGCGTGCACGCCGGCGTCGAGGAGGTCCTTCAGCAGGTTCAGGGGCTTCGGATCGCCAAAGTACTGGACGATCATCATCGGGCCGATCACCGGAACGATCTTGGTCCCGGCGAGCAGTTCGGTGAGCGGGAAGATCTCCTCCGCGTGGGCGAGAGCCAGGCGGTCGAAGAAGCCGTACTTGCGCGCGAGGCGCAGCACCATCATCACCTCGCTCGGATAGTGCGCATGGGCGTGGACCATGACCTCGCCCCGGATCACGGCGGCGAACGCCTCCAGGCGCTCGTCGCGCTCCGGCGCCGGTCCGGTCCCGGCGGCGTGCGCGTCCTGCGCCCGCACGTAGGCCGCCGCGCGGCGGAAGTACTCGTCGGCGGTGGCGTACCAACCCATCACCGTCTGCGGCGTCTCGCCGGGCCGCAGGTTGATCAGCGGTCGCACCGCCATCTTCAGGTCCACGTAGGGCTTGAGGATCATCCCGGGACCGGGCGTCCGCTTCAGCTTGAGCGCCACCGCCTGCCCGCTGGAGATGATCCCGCTCCCCGAGCGCGTAACCAGCGAGGTCACGCCTCCCGAAAGCGCCACCTGGAGCATGGGGTCCGACAGGTCCAGGTGCTCCACGGCCTTCCATTCGGCGGTCACCGGCCCCGGAATGCGCGCGCGGCTGGAACGGTCCAGCGCCACGTGCGCGTGCGCATCAATCAGCCCCGGGATCACCACCTCCGCTTCGTACACCGGCGCGCCCGCGGGAGCGTCCACCGACGCGCCCACCGCCTCGATGATCCCGTCCCGGATCAGGATCTCCCCGTCCCGGAGCGTCCCCCCGGTGACGGTGTGGACCGTCCGTCCGCGAACGAGGACGGTCTCGGACTGGGCGCCCGCCACGCGCGGGCCGGCGACCGCGACCGCCGCCGCCAAGATGCCCGCGAACCACGCGCGCCCGCCGTACCGGTCCCGGGTCCGCCTGGTCATCGTCGTCGCGCCTCACGCCGCCCACGGGTTGATGATGGGGACGCCGCAGTTCCTGAAATGCCTGACGTTCCGCGTGGCGACGGAGGCCCCGACAGAATGCGCGATCGCCGCCATCTGGCAATCCGCATGCCCGATGGGATCGCCGGCAGATCGCCGGCTCGCTCCGACATCGGCGTAGGCGCGCGCCGCGTTGCGGTCGAAAGGCAGGATGCGGCCGGCAAAGTCCGTTTGGAGCACCTCCTCGATCTGCGCCCGAAGCCGATCCCGCCGGCGTCCGGGCGGCAGGATCGCCGCTCCATAACGCAACTCGGCCTCGGCGATGACGGAGAGGAAGACCTGAGGCACGGGTTGGGCCGCCAGCCATGCGAATACGCCGGGGTCCGGTTCCGGCCGCATGAGTTCCGAGACGACGTTCGTGTCGAGCAGGATCATGCGCCTCGCCTATTCGAAGCGCGGTGGATCCCGCATCGGATCTCGTGGCGGGATCTCGAGTTCCACGCCACCGAGCGGTCTGAATCTCGCCCGGATTGCCTCTGCAAGATTCCTCGGCGACGCGGTCCCGGTCAGCGCGGTTCGCAGGATGACCCGGACTTCTTCCTCCATGGACCGGCCGTTACCGGCAGCGCGCATGCGGAGAAGATGCTTCAGGGGATCGTCGAGGTTTCGGACGGTCAGGCTGGCCACGGCGCGCCTCCTTTGATTGCGTCGCAATCATTGTAGTCACAACGCCAGAAGCTCATGGGCTGGACGTCAGTACACCCCCACGGTGGTGCCGCCGGCGAGGCGGCCGAAGGGGCGGACGCCGCTGACCCCGTCCCAGGCATAGGGGCCCCAGGGCGGCTCCCGCTCGCCCTCGTCGCGTTCGAGGAAGCCCGGGACGAAGAACTCGCGCGTCAGCGTGGTGAGGCGGACCCGTCCGGTCGCCCCGTAGTCCACCACCTCCCCGGTGTCGGGGTCCACGACCTCCAGCACCGCGCGGGGCATCGGCGGGTAGTAGGCGATCTTGTAGCCGTCCTCCGGCGTCGGCGGACGCGCCGGCGCGAGCCCCATCAGCGTGTTCCCGTAGGTCGGCTGCAGGAACACCCCGTCGAGCAGCTCCTCCATGGCGAACCGCGTCCACTGCGGGGTGAACTCGGTGCCCCCCGAGAAGATGCCCCGGATGCCCGTCTCCGCGAGCGTCTTCCCCTCGTCCTCGAGCCGCAGGCAGAGCGCCTCCAGCAGCTTCGGCGTCGTGAAGAGGCACCGGATGTCATGGCCGGCCGACAGCACGGTCAGCGCCTGGTCCACCACGTGCGCCTGGTAGGCCATCAGGTGCTCGGTCCAGCCCTTCTTGATCAGCTTGATGACCCACCGGGGGTCGAGGTCCACGCAGAACGCGATGCCGCCCCGGAACTGCGCCAGATGCTCCACCGCGAGCCGCAGCCGGCGCGGCCCCGAGGGACCCAGCATGAGCCAGTTGGACCCCGGCGGGAAGTGCTCCTCGGACAGCACCGCGCTGAACAGCTCGTAGTCAATCCGGAAATCGTCCACCGAGGTGCGGCTCTTCGGGATGCCGGTGGTGCCGCCGGTCTCGAAGACGTAGAGCGGCCGCTCCTGGTAGGGCGCGGGAATCCAGCGCCGCACCGGCCCGCCCCGGAGCCACTCGTCCTCGAACGGCGGAAACCGCTTCAGATCGTCGAAACCCTGCACGTCGGAGAGCGGATCGAAGTCCAGCCGCTTCCGGAAATCGAGCCAGAAGGGACACCCCGTCTCCTCGGAGAAGTGCCAGCGCACCATGTCCCGGACGTGCTCGTCGAGGTCATGGCGCGCCGCCACGGCGGCTTCGGAGTCTCGCAGGTCGGTTTCCATCTCTTCCCTTTGTTCGGTAGCAGTGTTCAGGCGGCGATCACCCGGGCGAAGGCCGCTTCGGCGTCTTCGGCCATCCGGTCGAGGGAGTGCTCTTCCCGGATGCGGGCGAAGCCGCGCGCCCCGACGCTCGCCCGCCGCTCGGGATGCAGGACCAGTTGCGAGAGCGCCGCCGCAAAGTCCTCGGGATCGCTGCTCTTCGCGAGCACCCCTCCCTCGGCCCGGTCCAGCAGGGCGGGATAGGCCCCCTGCTGGGGAACCACCACCGGCGTCCCCGCCATCATGGCCTCGATGGCCGGGATGCCCTTCGGCTCGGGGAACGTCGCGGGAATGCCGATGAGGTCGGCCTCGCGGAGGAAACGGATCTTCTCCGCGTGATCGAGTTCGCCCACATGCTCGAAGGAGACGGCGGACCCGTCCGCGGCGAAGAGCCGCCGGACCTCCTCCAGGTACCCCTTCCCGCCGCGGCTCATCCACCCGGCGGCCCGCACCCGGAGCGGCGGCGCTTCCGGTTGTCCGGCCAGTTGGAGCGCGGCGCGCGCCAGCCGGTCGAGCCCCTTCTCCGGAGCGATCCGGGAAAAGAAACCGATCGTCACTTCCCGCGCGCCAGCCGCGTCGTCCGCCGCCGGCGGGGCCTTCGGTTCCGGGGGATATCCCTCGGGGTCCACTCCCAGCCGCACGAACGACACGCGCTCGTCGGGGATGCCCAGCATGTCCGCCATGCCGCGGGCGTGATGCTCGGTGACGCCCACGAAGTGGTGCGCGGCGCCCGCGGCCTCCCGCATCAGGCCGAGCGCCCGCTCGCGGTCCCCGGCGGGCAGCCGGGCCAGGAACAGGTCCTCCCCGGAGAAGGTCACCACCACCGGCGCCCCGGTGGCCGCGGCCAACGGACCGGCCAGTCCGAGGAGCAGCGAGTTGGGCAGCACCACCACGTCGGGGCCGGCGTCGCGGACGGACTCCGCCAGCGCCTCGACCGCCCGCCGGGCCGGGCCCCGCGCCCCCGCGAGCGTCGTGACCGTCAACGGCCCCAGCCTGGTCGGGTCGTTGGACGACGAGAACCGCTCGACGAGGCCGAGCAGCGCCGGCGAATCCAGCAGCCGGCCGAGACCGGGCAGCGCCCCGAAGAGCGGGGCCGCGTGCTGCAGGTACACCGAGACGCCCCCGAAACGCACCCGCTCTTCCGAGACGCTCGTCTCGTCGGTCCGGCTGCGCTGGTAGAGGGGCACGAGCCGCACGTCGTGCCCGCGTTCGGCGAGCGCCCGCGCCAGCGCGTTGTCCCGGATGCAGCTCCCGCAGAGCATCTCCCCCGCCCCGGCGGTGAAGCTCAGGATCCGCACGGCTTCGGGTGGTCGTGTCGGTCCCGGACGGCGCGGCGTCTCCGGCGGAACGGTCCGAGGGGCACTCAGTCGGACGCGCTCCCCTCCAGGAACGGCTCCATGGGCAGCGACTGCGGACCGTTCTCGTCGCAGACCGCGTAGCTGGACCGGGCGCTCGTGTACATCGAGACCCCGGCGTGCACGCCCGCCTTGTTCACCACGTAGAAGGACAGCCCGAAGGCCGGCAGGCCCCGGCTGTTCAGCAGCCGCTTCTCGACGGTGTTGTCCTTGACGCGGGACAGGGCGGTCATGGCGGCGTCCTTCGGGTGCGCGCCGCGCCGCATCTCCTCGACGATGAGGAAGGAGCAGAGGCCGTAGAGGTTGGCCTCGCCCCGGCCGGTCGAGCCCGCCGCCCCCACCGCGTTGTCCACGTAGAGCCCGGCGCCCAGGATCGGCGAATCCCCGACGCGCCCCGGAATCTTCCACGCGAGGCCGCTGGTGGTGGTGACCCCCGCCAGGTCCCCGTTCGCGTTCAGGCCGTCGCAGTTGATCGTCCCGTAGTACTCCTCCTCGTCCATCAGCCCGTCCCGGACCATGGAGAGCCCGGCGGCGTGCCCGGCCGCGGCGCGCTTCTTCGGGTCGAGGTAATGCCCCGGGTCAATCCGGCGCTTCCACTCCAGCCACATCTCCCGCGACCGGGGGGTATTCAGGTCGTCCTCGACCTCGAACCCCATGTTGCGGGCGAAGTGCTGGGCGCCCTTCCCGACCAGCAGGTGGTGGTCGGTGACCTGGAGCACCTGGTAAGCGACGCTCGCCGGGGTCCGCACGCCCTCGATGCCGGCGACCGCCCCGGCGCGCCGGTTGGGGCCATGCATGCAGCACGAATCGAGCTGGACCACGCCGTCCGCGTTGGGACGGCCTCCGAATCCGACGCTCGCGTCCTCGGGATCGAGTTCCGTGATCTTCACGCCCTCGATGAGGCTTTCGAGGATGTCCTTCCCCTCGGTCATCATCCGGAACGCGCGTTCGACGACGACCTCGTCGCCGCCGTTCTTGTAGCGGTTCCCGTTCCCGGAGGCGATCACCACCGGTTTCGGGCCGGAGGACTGGACGGCCGGGGCTCCCGAGGCCGCCGCCCCGAGCGCCGCGGCGCCCGCCGCGCCGACCTGGACGAACTGCCGGCGGCTGAGATCGCGGCCGGTCCACGGCGCCGTTTTCTTCATTGGCTGCTGCATCGGTTGCCCCTCTCCCGCCCCTCGCGTCCCGGCCTTCCGGCGGCGCGGAAACGCTTCTCCGAACGGGGGCCGAAGTGTATCGGTCCCCGGGTGCGAGTCCGCGCCTTACCATCCCCGCCGTGCCGACCGAACCCACGCCGGCGGGCATCGAAGCCGCCCGCGCCGCCATCCCCCGGGAATTCCGGGACACCCCGCTGTTCGACTCCGCTCCGCTCGGGGCCGCCACCGGCTGCCGGGTGACCGTCAAGGTGGAATGCGTGAACCCGATCCGCAGCTTCAAGGCCCGCGGCGCCTGCTGGTTCGGGGCGCGGCGGGGGCCGGAGACCGTCGCGCGGCTCCGCGGCCTCCCGGCCGGGACGCCGGGGTGGGTCACCGGGTCGGCCGGGAACTTCGGCCAGGGACTCGCCTGGGCCGCCCGGCGGTCGGGGATCCCGCTCACGGTGTTCTCCTCCCTCCACGCGAACCCCGACAAGGTCCGCGCCATGCGGGATCTCGGCGCGGCGGTCCGCCTCGTCGGGGACGACTTCGACGCCGCCAAGGAAGCCGCCCTCGCCCACGCCGGAGAGACCGACGCCACGTTCGTGGAGGACGGCCGCGAACCCGAGATCACTGAGGGCGCCGGCACCATCGCGCTCGAATGCGTCGAGGCGGGCTTCCGCGCCGACACCGCCCTGATCCCCGTCGGCAACGGGGCGCTCATCGGCGGCATGGGCCTCTGGCTTCGCCACGCCGCCCCCGAAGTGGCGGTGCTCGGCGTGGTCGCGCGCGAAGCACCGGTCATGCGCCACGCCTTCGAGTCCGGAGACCCCTCTCCCGCCGACACCGCACCGACCACCATCGCCGACGGCATCGCCGTCCGCGTCCCGGTCCCCGAGGCCCTCCCCCTCATGCGCCGCGTCGTCCACGAGGTGGTCGAAGTCGGCGAGGACGCCCTCCTGGAAGCCGTCCGCCTCCTCCACCGCACCCTCGGCCTCGTCGTCGAACCCGCCGGCGCCGCCGGAATCGCCGCCCTCCTAGAACACCCCGACCGCTTCCGGAACCACGCCATCCTCACCCCCCTCTGCGGCGGCAACGCCGACCCCACCCTCCTCACCGACGTTCCGCGCGCCGGCCTAGCCCCGTGATGGCGCCTCGGAGCGCCGGCCTCCGGCCGGCATCGCGCGGGAGCGCGAAACCCGCGCTGATTGGGGTGCGTTGCTGTGAAATGAGGTTCGGGCGAAAGGTCAACCAGCGCAGGTTGCGCCGCCGGGTGGGAGCGCCGGTCTTCAGACCGGCACGCGCTGCGCAAACGCGCAGCGCACCGCACGATGCTGAGCGGGAGAGTGGCGCTCTGCTCTCGGTTCGTCACCGTGAACGGCGACACGACATGCGCGGGCCTTCGGCCCGCAGTGCCGGTCTGAAGACCGGCGCTCCCTGCTGTTCGTGTCATTCCCATCCGGCCCGGGTGTGCAGGATGACGCGGGCATGAGCGTTTCGCTGCGCGAGCAGGTCCCCCGGCCCGACCGCTCGCGGGTTGCCGGCAACGCCGGGGCGGTCACCGCGATGACCGCGAACGCCGCGCGCGCCGGCGCGGAGACCCTCGCCGCTGGCGGCAACGCCGCCGACGCGGCGGTGGCCGCGATGCTGGCGGCAGGCGTGGTGGAACCCGCCATGAACGGCCTCGGCGGCACCGCCTACGCCGTGGTCTTCGACCCGACGCGCGCCCGGATCACCGCGCTCGACGGCAGCGCGCGATGCCCCGCGCGGGCGCACGAGACCATGTTCGAGCCCCTCGAAGGAGTCGGCGGCGGTCTCTACGGCTTCCCCCCCACCCGGGGAGACCGCGCCGAGACCGGCCCCCTCAGCGTCCTCGCGCCCACCGCCCCGGCCACCCTCGTCGAACTCCACCGCCGGTTCGGTTGCCTCCCGTTCCCCGCCGTCGTCGAACCCGCGGTGCAGCTCGCGGAGGAGGGGTTCGTCCCCGACTGGGTCTTCGCCGTGCACGCCGCCGCCGGCTACCGGCGCCTCCGCCTCTCCCCGGCAGCCTTCGCGCTCTACACGCGGAAGGACGGCATCCCCTTCGTGCCCGCCAGTGAAGAGGATCGGCTCCGCAACCCCGACCTCGCCGCCTCGCTGCGGGTGCTCGCCGCAGAGGGCCCCGAGCCCTTCCAGCGCGGCCCCCTCGCCCGCCGCCTCCTCGCCACCGTGAGCGAGGCGGGCGGCATCCTCTCCGAATCCGACCTCGCCTCCCCCGCCGTCCGCGAAGTTCCCCCGCTCAACTGCCACTTCCGCGACCTCACTGTCACGACCCTGCCCGGCAACTCCGGCGGCCCCACCCTCGCGGCGGCGCTCTCCCACCTGAACGCCTTTCGCCCGGCAGGACCTCCCGGCGGCGACGCGGCCGGCGAGGTCCGCTTCCTCCACCTCGCCGCCGAGTCCCTGCGCCTCGCGTTCCTCGACCGCTTCGCGCACCTCGGCGACCCCGAGAGCGTGCCGGTCCCGCTCCCGGGGCTGCTCGACCCCGGCTACCTCCGCGACCGGCGGCGGGGAGTCACCCCGGACGGCCCCCGCGTCGACACCCCCGCAGAACCCCCACCGCCCGGGAGCGGAGCGGCAACCGGCGCTCCCCCCTCCGGCGCCCCCACCTCCGACTGCACCACCCACGTCAACGCGATGGACGCGGACGGCATGGCCGTCGCGCTCACCGGGACCCTTGGCGGCCGTTTCGGGTCCGCGTTCGCCGTTCCGGGCCTCGGCTATCCCCTGAACAACGGCATGATGTGGTTCGACCCGCGGCCGGGCCGCCGCATCTCACCGGCGCCGGGCCGCCGGGCGCTGCACGCCGCCGCCCCGACGATCCTGCTGCGGGACGGCGTCCCGTGGGCGGTGGTGGGATCCCCCGGCGGACGCCGCCTCATTTCGGCGGCGGCGCTCGGGGTCGCACGCCTGGTGGATCGCGGGGCGTCCATGCAGGACGCCGTGGGCGGTTCGGGATTCCACGCCGACGTGGGTCCGCTCACCCTCGACGAGCGGACTCCGGACTGCGGGCAAGTCGCCCGCGGCCTCGAAGCGCGCGGCCACCGGGTGCTCGTGCGGCGGGAGACGGCGCTGACCGGCCACTTCGGCCGCGCGAGCGGCATCCGGCGCGTCCCGACGCCCGCCGGGGAGGCCTTCGAGCCGGGGATGGACCCGGTGCGGACCGGCGCCGGGATAGCGGTGGACGGGCAATCTTGAAACCCGGTTTCATGTTGTAGACTTCGGGCGACGAACCGTTCCCGCCAGCTCCTGTCCACCTTCCCCGGATCCGCCGGGCCCTTCTCCGGAGTGTTCCGATGCCGTTTTTCCGATCTCGCCGAGCGACCCTCCCGCTGCTGACCGCCGCTGGAATCGCGGCGGTCCTCGCGCTGTCCGCCTGCGACGACGGCGGGTCCACGCCGGCGGCCCCCGCACCCGCCCCGGCACCCGCTCCCGCTCCGGCCCCGGAGCCCTCCGAGCCGGCCACCGCGATCTACAGCTTCGCACCGCCGGACGTGCGGATCAGCCCGCGGGTGCCGGGCACGTTGCCCGACGACGTGGATTTCGCCCCTCCCCTCGCGCTCGTGGCCCACGCCCCCGGCGAGGCCCCCTTCGCGGTGGACAAAACGGCCTCCGACGGCCTGAAGCTGCTCGCCGAAACGGGCGCTTCCGCCACGTTCGTCACCGAGGCGGAAGCCGCCGGGATGGACATCCTGGCGACCTCGTTCCCCGAACTGCTGGCGGTCTTCCTGAGCCCCGATCCCTCGTTCGAGCTGAACCTGGAGCGACCGTGCCTCAGCTACGCGCAGATGATCGCGCCGAGTCCCGACTGGTTCATCGGCTTCACGAACATCTGCGCGACCGACGAGGACGGGAAGTGGCTTCCCGATATGAGCGCCGACCTGCTCGCCTACGACGCAGGCACCGCCGAGGGCGAGGACTTCGAGCCCAAGTCGGCGGACTCGGAGCCCCGCCAGCCGATTTCCCTCCTGGACCGGCCACCCTACTTCGTAGCGCCCGCCGTCGTACAGGTGTTGAGCGCCACCCGCCAGCAGGAATAGCCCCGGTGGCGGGCCAGACGCGCGCCCTTCGCCCTCTTTTGCCCCTCATCGGTGTGGGTGTGCGTTTGCGGTACGATGCCGCCGAGCAACGTCAGAGGTTCGGCACGGGAAGGCCCGCGCCGTTTCGCGACCGCAAAGGAGGATCCGCGATGAAGACCCGAAACATCTGGATGGGAACCGCGCTGCTGCTGAGCGCCTTCCTGCTGGCCGGCTGCGGAGGCGACTCCGGGACCACCCCGGCGCCCGCACCGGCTCCGGCCCCTGCCCCGGCGCCTGCCCCGGCCCCGGCTCCCGAGCCCGAGCCGGAAACGCCGGACACGGCGACCTACACGTTCGGAACGGAGTCAATCAAGGCTAACTATGCGAGCCCCGGTTCGATCTTCCTCGTACTCGGCGCCCAGCCCTACCCCGAGGGCGCGAGCGCCGTGGAGGAAGTTGCGTTCGTCGCCCACCCCGTGGGCACCACCGTCTGGGCGGAAGGCGGTATGGCTTCCGAGGGTCTCAAGCACCTGGCTTGGGACGGCCACGCGCACGACCTGACGAAGGAGGCCAAGGATATGGGCTGGACGGTCCTTGCGGAGGACTTCAGCACGGTTCAGGGACTTCTGACGGCCGGGAGCATCACTCTGAGCGCCGAGTTTCCCTGCCTCAGCTACGCCCAGCGGCTCGACCCGAGCCCCGACTGGTTCGTCGGCTTTAACGTCTGCGCCCTCCACGATCACGATGGCGAACTCCACTGGGAGGAGACGATCACGATTGAGGCCCAGATGTGGGACGCCGGCACCCGGGACGGCGAGCCCTACATGGAGGCCACCGGGGACTCCGACCCACAGCAGCCCATCAACAGGGTGATGACGCCGCCGTGGGACACGGACGCGGTGCTGGAAATCACCGCAACGCTCGCGGAGGAGTAGGTTCACCTCCGGGTTCGCCCAAGGGACGCGGCCCGGCGTGCCCGGTCCGCTCCCTCGCGCGACCACCTCCGGGGCCTGAGTCCGCGCGGGTCCGGCCTCTCCGCCTCCATGTCTGAACGCCACCCGGAACCCGCTACGGAGAGCGAAGCGGCGCCGCCGCACGACCTCCCCCGGGTCGTCATCGTCGGCGCCGGGCAGACCGGCCGGGAGCTCGCGCGCCAACTCGCCGGCGAGCGGCGGGTGGTGGTCCTCGACACCGACCCGCAGAAGCTCGAACGCCTGCGCGAGACCGCTCCGCACCAGACGTTCGAGACCCTGACCCGCGACGGAACGAGCGCGCTGTCCCTGCGCGCCGCCGCCGGTGACGGCGCCGAGTGGGTGATCGCCGCCACCGACCAGGACGGGGTCAACATCGAGGTCTGCCGGGTCGCGGCCGCGCTGAGCCCGCGGCCGTCCACCGTCGGCACGCTGCGCGATTCCCACCGCGCCGGGCGGCTGCGCGCCACCGGCGCCCAGTGCATCGCCCGGCCGGGGGTGATCGCCAACCAGATCCGCAACCGGATCGAACGCTCCCACCAGGTCGAGACGTCGCTCGGTCTCGGCCGCGGCGAGATCCGCGAGATCCAGGTGCTCCCCACCTCGCCGGCGGTGAACGTGAAGCTCCGGGACCTCGGCGCCCGGAAGTGGCTGGTCGCGGGGATCTACCGGGGCGGGCGGTTCGTGGTCCCCGACGGCGACGCGGTGATCGAGGCCGGGGACCGGCTCCTCATCACCGGCGAGCCCGAGGTGGCGCCCGGCGCCGCCGAGTTCCTCCGCGAGGGGAAGTCCCTCTTCCCCCTCCAGTTCGGCAGCCACATCGTCGTCTTCGCCGAGCGCGAGCTCCCCGAGGTGGCCTGGCGGGAGGCCGAGTACCTGTTCCGCACCTCGCGGGCGCACCGTTTCCGGATCGTGGCGCCCGACGGCGTGGAACCGCCGCCGGACCTCGGCGTCCCCGCCGAGCGCCTGGCCCGGATCGTCCCCGGTGACGATGCCTTTGCGGCCGCCCGGCCCGATGCCGGCTGCGTGGTGATTGACCGGCGCGAGCCGTCCTTCCTTGCCCGGATCGGCCTCAACGCGGCGCGCTTCCTCGCCACCATGGCGCGGTTCTCCTGCCCGGTGCTGATCCCCGCCGCCAGCTTCCCCTGGGAGCGGCTGGTGATCCCGATCACCGACGTGGAGGCGACCCTCCGGGCGGCCGACACCGCGATCGGCCTCGGCCGCCAGTTCCGGATCCCCCTCGCCGCCGTCCTCGTCACCCCGCCGGCGTTCATCGGACGCGGCCTCGAAGGCACCGAGGACGTCGCGTCCGTCCTCGCCGCCATCGAGCGGATGGCCGACCTCTACCGCGTCCGGGTCCCCATCATCCGCGCCGAGGGCAACCCCCCCCGCCAACTCACCCGCCTCACCGGCCCCCGCGACCTCCTCGTCCTCGGCTACGACCAGGGCCACGCCGGCTCCTTCTTCCGCCCCGACCCCGCGGTCCACATGATGATCCGAGCCCGCGCCTCCGTCCTCGCCCTCCCCATCCCCACCCACCACTAGCCGGAAGTTTCGGGCCCTGAATCGGGCCAAGCGACCGAGTGTCATGGAGTTAGGGGTGTTTCGGGATGTAATATGTAGCCACTAATATGACTTGACATGAGTCGCTGTGTCCCTAATGCTACGAGGTATGCCGCCGCGAAAATACGCCGTCCACGTAGCCACAACACAACGACACTACAAGGGCAAGACCTACCGATCCCACCTCCTGCGCCGAACCTTCCGCGAAAACGGGAAGGTCAAACACCAGACCCTCGGCAACCTCTCCCACCTGCCCGATCCGGTCATCACTCTCATCCGCAGAGGACTCAAGGGCGAAACCCTCGTCGCACCCGACGACGCCTTCGACTGCCAGCGCAGCCTCCCCCACGGACACGTCGCCGCCACCCTCGGATCCCTCCGACGCCTCGGACTCCACTCCCTCATCGCCCGCGCCCCCAGCCGGCTCCGCGATCTCGCCGTCGCCCTCATCGTCGCCCGCGTCATCGACCCCCGCTCCAAGCTCGCCACCGCACGCGCCCTCAACCCACAAACCGCCGTCTCCTCCCTCGGAGAAATGCTCCAACTCGGCGACGTCGACCAGCACGAGCTCTACGACGCCATGGACTGGCTCCTCCGACGCCAGCCCGGCATCGAACAGCGTCTCGCCCGCCGCCACCTCGAAGACAACACCCTCGTCCTCTACGACCTCACCTCCACCTACGTGGAAGGAACCCACTGCCCCCTCGCACAGCGCGGCTACTCCCGCGACGGAAAGAAGAACAAGCTCCAGATCGTCTTCGGACTGCTCTGCTCCCCCGAGGGCTGCCCCATCGCCGTCGAGGTCTTCGAGGGCTCGACCAGCGACCCCAGGACCGTCGCCTCCCAGGTGCAAAAGCTCCGCACCCGCTTCGGCCTCGCCCGCGTCGTCCTGGTCGGCGATCGCGGCATGCTCACCTCCGCCCGCATCCGCGAGGACCTCGCCGGTGTCGAGGGGCTGCGCTGGATCACCGCCCTCCGCGCCCCCACCATCAAGAAACTCCTCGCCGACGGGACCGTGAACCCCTCCCTCTTCGACCAACGGGATCTCGCCGAGGTCACCTCCGACGACTTCCCCGGCGAGCGCCTCATCGTCTGCCGCAACCCCCGCCTCGCCGCCGAGCGCCGCCGTAAGCGCAACGAACTCCTCGGCGCCACCGAAGCTCTTCTCGAACCCATCCAGGCGGCCACCCAACGCGAACGGCGCCCCCTCCGCGGAAAGGATCACATCGGCGTCCGCGTCGGCAAGGTCATCGACCGCTACAAGGTCGCCAAGCACTTCCAGACCGACATCACCGACGACTCCTTCTCCTTCGAACGGCTCTGCGAACAGATCGCCACCGAAGAACAACTCGACGGCCTCTACGTCATCCGCTCCAACGTCGAGCCCGAGCGCCTCGACGCCCCCCAAACCGTCCGCGCCTACAAGAACCTCTCCCGCGTCGAGCGCGCCTTCCGCTCCCTCAAATCCGTCGACCTCAAGGTCAGACCGATCCACCACCGACGCTCCGACCGCGTCCGCGCCCACGTCTTCCTCTGCATGCTCGCCTACTACGTCGAGTGGCACATGCGAAACGACCTCGCAACCCTCCTCTTCGACGACCACCACCCCGAAGCCGCCGAATCCCTCCGGGACTCCGTCGTCGAACCCGCCCAGCGCTCGCCCGCCGCCCAGAAGAAGGCCGCCACCAAGCGCACTCACGACGGCCTCCCCGTCCAATCCTTCCGGTCCCTCCTCGCCGATCTCGGCACCCTCACCCGAAACACCATGCGGCTCAACGACGCCGAAACCACCTTCACTCTCTACGCCAACCCCACCCCCGTCCAGCAACGATCCCTCGATCTACTCCACGTCTCACACCGAATGTAGCCACTACACGACAACACCCAAATCCCACAACTCACTCAAAATACGGGCCTTACACGAAATCAGGCCCGAAACTTCCGGCTAGCTGACCGGGATGGCGCCGCCGGCCGGGGAGCGCCGGTGTTCACACCGGCACCGTCCCCCGCAGGGGGACGAATTCCCAACGTGACGCGCCCTCACGGCGCAACGGCTTGGAGCGCCGGCTTCAGCCGGCACAGCCCGCCGCAGGCGGGCGAAGGGATGGACCGTATCCGTGCCGATGGGCCACCGCCCGGAACATCCGACACCACGGCGATTCGCCCTTCCGCCGCGCTCCGCGCAGCGGGTGCCGGCTGAAGCCGGCGCTCCCAGCCCACGCGCTACCGGGATCATGCCGCGATCCGTCGCCCATCATGCCCCGATCCGATCGCGCCGTTTCGCACCGATCATGCCTCGATCCACCGGCCCATCATGCCTCGATCCGAGGCGATCATGCTCCGATCCACGCGGTTTTCGGCCTCGATCATGCCTCGATCCGTTCCAGAGTCCGGCAGCGACAATCTCCGGCTGCATGGACGAGGCGGACCGATCCAAGACCGAAAAGAACGCTCGGAAAGCCGAAATCAGCCGAATTCGAGCCGGTTTCGGCACTCTCTGACCGATTCCAGCCCGTCTGAACCGACTCGGCGCGATCCGCATTCCGACCGTTTCCGGACGCCGATCATGCCCCGATCCGCGCCGATCATGCCCCGATCCGCCAACATGCCTCGATCCAGCGGGATCATGCCTCGATCCGTCTCGCTGGCGAGCCTCGAGCACCATGCAGTGGATGCAGTCCGGAAGCCTCGGGTCAGCGAAGCCGGGGCCGCTGCCGTCCGCCCGGAGAGTGACGGGGACCGGCGTGGAGACCGCCGGGCCGGGTTCAGGGCGACAGCAGGCGAAGGACCGCAACGGTGATGCCCACACCTGGCCCGCTCGATCAGCCCCCGCGACCTGCTCGTCCTCCGCTACGATCAGGCGGCGGCGCTGGCGGCATAACGCCGTCACTTCCACCGTGACCAATGCTCGTGCAGAAGCCATCAACTCCCGCATCCAGTGGCTCAAATAAGATGGCTTGCGGATACCGCAACCGCGCCCGCTTCCGCGAGGCGATCTACTTCCACCTACGCGGATTGGACCCCCGTGACGCGCTGATATTGCCACTACTTCAGAGCTGTTCTTGCGGGTGTCGCCGCCGCAGCGGCTGACTCAACCTCACGTAGCGTCTGGGGTCCTGGAACTCCCACGACGACGTAGCCAGATGCAGTTGTAAGTCCGCCAAGAACAAGTTCAATAACCTGCCCGCGGCGACCCCAGGATCGGAGTGCGTTTCCTGAAAGGTGGTCCAGCAGTTGGATACGGCGGCGTCATTCTCCTCTCGATAGACCTCTGCTTGGACACCAAACGTCGCTTGCCCGTTCTTCATCCGATGAGGTGCACAACTGGCCCCGCCACGCTCACTGTCAAGAATCAATACCCACGCATCCTCGGGTGGTATACCGATTCCTCCGACGTTCTTCGCCAGGTTTCGCAAATCACAACTTCCCATCCCCAACGCAATGAGGAACTTGTAACACGAATTGCGCCACTTTCTGCCTGTAACTGGAGCCGTCAAGTCATCCAGAGATGTGTCCGGCGAGGGGCGTCCGAATCGATTTGAGTTTTTGATGAGAAGACCGTCCTGCATTCTCTCCATGTCTTGAATCATCTCGACATAGCTCTCCAACACGCGAGCGTCGTGGTACCAGCTGCTCTTGACCTCACCAACTGCCGCCACGCATTCCGCTCGCACGAGCTCCGTTGCACCCTTGTCGCGGCTATACATCGTTGCTGTCGGAAGATCGCGAACAACGATGATGTCGATCTGCTTGGATTTCCTTCCGTCGGCACGAACAACGTGTCCTTCGGTTACGCGATACTGACTTCCTACCACGCCTGCGATCCAGTCCCGGACGGCCTTCTCGGGTCCATCTCCTAGCGCACGTATGTTGTCCTTGCCTCCTGTCGCGCTGGCCCTCGCCCGCGCGACAAAGAAGTCCTCGGCTATCGCTGCGTACAGTTTGTCTACGTCGTACGAGTGCATCGCGGAATACCCTAGCTCGTGTTTGTCGGCGAGGAAAGAAGGGCGAAGATGCCCGCAGCCCGGCCTGTTGCGTTCAGGTTGATGATCGCGCTCGTGTCCGCGACGATCCCACGCCACGACTCACGCAGTGAGTGCGACACGTCCCGCAGCTTCGAGCTTCTCCTCCTCGGCGCCCTCGAGAAGCTCGCGAATCTCCACCCGGCCGAGGTCGAGCAGACTGGCGAGCTGGCCCTCGCTGTACAGATCGCGCGTCCATGCCTCTCTCACGAGCAGGGCGAGACGCTGAGGCACCCGGCCTCCGGCGGCCGGCTGCATCCATCGTGCGTCGGGTGGACGCCCGATGACCTTTTCGCTCTGAGCGTCCGTGATTCCACCGTTCTCCTGGAACCAATCCCACGTCCCCCGCCGCACCAGCCGCAAGTCTTCCAGCCGTCGCACGATGGCTTCTCGCGACACCGCGAATGCATGCGCCAGCAGGATGACATGGCGCCGCGTCAGGTGGGACTGTCCGGCGGTGATTTCCTCGAACCGCTGGCGCACGGCTCGACCTGGAGTCAGAAACGACCTCGCGAAAGCGGATGCGTACCGCGCTTCCCGTGACCGCGAAGCGTCCTGTTCCACGAGTAGTGCGGGTTCCCCCCGGCTCGTGATGAGACGCCCGAGTTCGTGAGCGCCGGTCTGGGCAATCCGCCCCACTGGATGATTCGCGTTGAGCAGTACGCAAGCGCCTGCGGCCTCGGTGTACGCGAACAGCCCGGAAATCGCCTCCGCCATCCCTCGCACATAGACCCGCATCCCGACCTGCAACTCCAGGAACGGCACCATGTCGAGAACCGGCCCCGACCCCAGTCCGAACCAGGACCGCAGCTCCTGGGCATCCTCTTCCGCCTGCGTCGCCACGTCGCCCGGACGAATCGGCCTCTCGCTCGGATACCGATGCTTGCGCAGGACTCCGAGAATGTTCTCAAGCTCCACCTCCGCACTGACGAGCCTGTTCAACAACTGTGCGGCGTCCTCCCGGGCTGGTTCGGAACTCTTCGGGAGCTTCCGGAACCGGGGTACGAGATCCAGATGAACGGCCTCGCGCCGCAGGATTGCGTTTACGGAGACTCCATAGAGACGGGCGAGCTTCTGGATCTCCTCACTGCGCACCCGGCGGTCCCCCTTTTCGATGGCGACGAGGGTCGTACGGGCAACCTGGATCTGCTCCGCCGCGTCACTCTGCCGAAGCCCCGCCGACTCGCGCACCGTCCGGAGGCGCTGGCCGATCTGCCGATTCGAGAGCATGTCGCCTCCTGACGCAGTCGCGGTGACGGCGGCAAGCTCCGATGCCGTCCGTCGTTTGTGGCCTATGTCAGCAGGTTGATTCACTTGCCCGACTTTGTCAACCCAACTCGGGAGATCGCGCCGGCGGCCTGGAACGCCGGTCTCCAGACCGGCACGCGGCCCGCAGGGCCGCAGAGCGCGCGGCGCTCGCCCGTCGGGAAGACGCGTACGGCTCGGAACTCCAGCTCCCGCCGGCCCAACTCGCCGCAGGCCGGCGACGGGATGAACCTTGTCCGTGGAGATGCGCCACCGCCCGCAACATCCGGCGCTTGACATCCTGCGCACCCCGCGAGTCATGAAAACGGCGGAGACGGCTGGAGCACCGGGACTGCATGTTCACGGCAACCGGGCCCTGAGGGGCTTGCGACAGGCTGCTCGGACTCGGTTTGGTGGCCATCCCCACCGGCCTGCCGGCGGCGGCTCTCATGAAGGGAACTGCAGAAGATCGAAGCGGACGCTCGATCGAAGAACCTGTCCGGCATCCCTGACGGACTCCCTCCCGGCCGGGGTGGTCACGACGGGAGCCGGGGTGGGAATGACCGGAGCTCGGGGCGGATTGACCGGAGCTTTGACCATTGCTCGGACGCATAGGTCAAGCGGGACAGGCACTCCCCGGCAGCGGAAATCCCGATTGCGGCGAGCGTCGAGTGGCCGGACTCCAAATCCGGGGGTCCGGTTCGTGGCCGGGCGCGGAGAGCCACTCGGACCGGATGCGCAGGTTCATGGCCTCCGCGCCCATCATTCGCGCCGAATCAGCCTATACGAACGTCTCTACATACCGCGGGTGATACCGCAGGAGTTCCTTGTAAGTGCTGATCTCGTCCGGCCCGATACCCAGCGCGTGGAGTTGTCCAATCTGTTTCGCATTCTTCCTAGGTGCGGTTGCCGCGAGGTCGAGGAGGCCACGTTCCTTCTCCGTGTAGTTGAACTGTCCAATGCTGTACAGATCGTTCGCGCTCGCTGCGAGAAAGGGCATCCGCTCCTCGAGGCGCCCCACCAACCGTTCACACCGATCTCGACTGTCGAATACGCCGCCCAGAGTGATCATTTCGACGCTGTCCCGATACCGGACCCGAAAGAACATCCGGAACACTCCATCCTTTCGTCCCCTGAATCCTCTCCGAAGAGCCGACGAAAGGACCTTATCCGCCGCCTGCCAGAACCCGGAGTCCTCCACATCCGCCACTTTAAGGGAAACAGCGAAGTCTCCCAGCGTCGTTCTCAATTCGGCGAGTCGGTACGCCGTCCCTTCCCGTCGCAAGTGTTTGGGTGGACGCGCGTCCACGGTAACGAACACGAAGTCTCCAGCGGTGGCCTTCCTTCCAAGAGAAACTACGTCATTCGTTATGCGAGGTCCGATGCACGCATCGTAGTCGAGCCAATAGATGCTTCCTCCTGTCGTCCGATCCTCCAGAAGGAAGTCCCCGACACTCCGGTTGTTGACGCTTATGAAACCGAACGGACGGTTGAACTCCGCCCTGTGGAACATCTGACGGTCATGTTCCAGGCTCACCATCCGCTCGATCCGGAAGTACTTGTGCATGATCCTGAAATCGTAAAACCGGTTGCCTCCCATCCCGACATATCGGTACGAAGAAAGGTCGAATCCTACCTCCGTCGCCGTCGCCAGGCAATCCACCATCATGCGTCGCTCGCGCTGCTTCGCGGGCCGAAGATCGTAAGAGATGCCCCTAGCGCTCGAGTCTGACGCCATCTAGTCCTCGCGGACTTCGTTACGAAGAAAGAAACGAAACGTATGTCGACCCACCTGAGCCCCGCTCATATCGGGTCGTGACAAGTATCTGGCAATCTTGAGGACTTGGCTCCATTTGGCGTTGTATTGAATCTTGATGTTGTCATCCGTCATCGAAACAGGCGGTTTTTGGAATGGCCTAGCTTCTCCAACGGACGCACGGATGGCGTCCACTGGTTTCTCCCCGTCAAGCCCCAGCTCCGCCAGCGTAAAGTCGGATCCCTTAGTGGGATAGCGGCTGTCCAGAAAAGCGATAACGGACCTACCCACCGTGCCCATGCACAGCTTTGTGGACTGCCAGACGGCACTATCCTCGTTGATCCTCGACTTCGTCGTATCCCATGGCAAGTGGTCCGGGTATCGGGACACGAAATGAACCATCCCCAGGAAAGGCCGGTGTTTGGGCTGGAAGATGGGCAGGCCGTTGTTCTGCCATCCGGTCAACGCGGTCTTGTCCGCACTGATGACGGCTCTCCCGTTGCAGAAGACAAACCAACCGGCTCCGGCATCGCGGTACTGCTTGCCCTCGGGCGTACCCAGACCTGCCAGCACCGTATACGTCACACCCTCTTCGGAACCGCTGTCCCTGGCTGTGTGTTTGCTGAAGCCCAACTCCGTGGACGTGACTCTCTCGCCATTAACGAAAATTCGAACGAATTTCTTCAGGAAATAGGCATACGTGGCGGCGATACGGGTCTTTAGATTGGCCTCGAACGCCTCGTCCAGACGGCTGGCCGTTTCGTGATGGAGCTCGGTAATGACGATTCTCGTGCCACACTCGTTGGCGCTGGCCGCTGGTCGCTCGGAAATCGGAAATTGCCAGCGGGGCTCATTCTTCTTCGACCACTCATCCACATCCAGATCGAGTTCAAAGCCACCCGATTCATGATCCGATTCGACCTTCACGCGGCGCCCGGCTTTGAAAAACGCCCGCTTGAGCCCGAGTCCATAGACCGACAGCCGGTCGGTGTCACTGTCTGTATCGGCGGAACGTCCGAATCGGAACACATGTTTCGACGCTGCGGTCAGCGAGATGCCAGGGGCCGTGTCCGTGATGGAAATCCGATCACTTGAGAAAACGATCCTGATGTTCGTTTGCGGCTGGACCGTGGCGTCATCGAGCACCTTGACATAGTCCTCAGCCGTCTGGAGGCGGTCCGCGAATGGCGCCACGGCAGCGTTGACCGAGTTGTCAATCAGGTCGAGAAAGGCAGCTTCCAGCGAAATGTCCCGCGTCAGGAGCGAGATGAAGAGCCGTTTTTCCGGGCTCGCGTCGGCGAAGTCCGTAGCAGTCATTGGGTAGTTCCGGCTAGTGCATCGCGAAGTGAGGCGGCGCAAGCGCCACCGATTCGTTGGGCGTCGGCACTCGGACAGGACGATCCGGGCGATACCGAAGGGATTCGCTGGCGAGCGCCTGAAGGCGCGCGGTGGCGAGTTTCGTGTACTTGTCCGAGATGTCGCACCCGATGAAGTCACGCTTCTCGAGGAGCGCGGCGGCAGCGGTCGTTCCCGATCCCAGGAATGGATCCGCGGCAGTGCCGTCTTCGGGACACAGCGCCACGATCAGCCGTCTTGCGAGCGCGATGGGAAACTGGCACGGGTGGTCCGTCTTCTCCACGTGATTGGCCTTGACGTTCGGGATGTCCCAGACGGCACCGATGTCCCAGACGTCGCCCGGGTTCTTCCCGAGCGGGTTCCCGCTGAACTTGCCCTTGTTCGGGCCCTTGTAGTGTTTCTTGCCCGGATACTTCTGCGGAACGCGTGCGGCATCCAGGTCGAAGAAGTAGTCATCGCCCTTGGTGTACCACAGGATCGTTTCGTGCCGGCCGCTGAACCGGCGGCGCAGGTGCGTGCCGTGGGAGAACGTCCAGATGATGCGATTGCGGAGGACGAACGATGCTCCGCGGTCCATCGCACGCGCCACGGTGTGATCGAGGGGAAGCAGTTGGTTGTCCCGGACATGGTTGCCCAACTGCCAACACAGGCTGCCGCCGGGCCGCAACACCTTGCCGATCACCGGGATCAGCGCGTCAATCTTCTCCTCGAAGTCCGAGGCATCGGTGGATTCGTCGTATTCCTTGCCGATGAAGTAGGGTGGAGACGTCAGCAGGAGACTGATGGATTCGTCGGGAATCGTGCCGAGGAATTCGAGGCAGTCGGCGGTCGCGATGGTCGCGGTCCTTCCGTTGAAGGACGTCGTGGAGATGTTCGGTGGGCTGGGAAGCATCGTCCGGGGCGGCGGGACGAAGTGTAGGGCATGACTTCGGATGGAGGGGCCATCCGGTGATTCCGGCCGGCCGTCGGCGTGCTCGCGCTGGTCCGCTGACCGTCGTGATGGCCGTGTGCGGCCTGGGTGGCCGGCCGAAAGCGCCACTCGTCAAGGCAGACACGCGCTGCGGGGTAACACAGCGCGTGGCGTGGCCGATTCCGGTGGCGTGGTCTCGACCGGGAGCAGCGGGCCGGCGCCCGGACGGACCGGGACGTGGGTCCCGCGTTCACGGGGAGGAGCGCCTTCGGGGCGGGTTTCACGCTGCCGCGCGATGCCAGCCAGAGGCTGGCGCTCCGACGCGGACCTCCCCCCGGAGACCGGCGTTAGCGACCGGACCTCCATCCCGTTGGGACGAACCGGAGCGACACCGTGTTGCACGGCCCGGGGATGGCGACCCGACATCGGTTGCCATAATCGGTTATGGCATACCTGTTATCCTCATGGCTCAGCGGGACGCGATGAAGGAAACGACCACGAAAATCACCGTCCATATCCCGACGGACCTTCTGCAGCAGGCGCGCTCGATTACGGGCGAAGGCGTGACGAGCACCGTGCGCCGTGGTCTTCGGCAGATCGCCTCCGTCCACGCGCAACAGGAGCTGCGGAAACTGCGCGGGCGGGTGCCGATCTCGCTGGATCTTGAGAAGCTGCGCGAAGATCGGGATCCGGACCACCGGTGATCGCCGCCGATTCGAGTTCCCTGAGCGCGCTGTTTCGGGGTGACGACGGCCCCGATGTCGAGCTGCTGGACCAGGCGCTGGCCCAGGGGATGGTCGTGTTACCGCCGGTCGTACTGACGGAGATCCTGAGCTATCCGGTCCTCGAGTCGGAGGTGGCGGACCTGATCCGCGATCTTTCCCTGCTGGAGACTCATCCGGGCTTCTGGGAGCGTGCCGCCCGGCTGCGCGCGGGCATCCTGATGCGGGGCCTCCGGGCGCGGCTGGCGGATACCCTGATCTCCCAGAGCTGCCTGGATCACGAAGTGCCGCTGATCACTCGCGACAGGGACTTTCGGCACTTCGCGGAGCATTCCGGCCTGGTTCTCCTCTAGCGGACCCACGATCCCCGGGCGCCGGCGGCGCTCGACGAGGACCGGAGCGACACCGGCGGACCGGAGCGGATGCGCTACGCTAGCCTGCGGTTCGGGGAACACATGCCAGAGATCACGCTGCGAGCGAATTTCCACCGTGAACGCGATCAGTGGATCGGATGGTGTCCGGACCTCGATGTGACCACCCAGGGCGACACGCGCGGGGAAGCCGAAGAGAACCTGCGGGAAGCCGTCAATCTCTTCCTCGAAACGTGTCAAGCGATGGGAACCTTGGAAGACGTGTTGCGCGAGGCCGGACTGCTCCCCCCACCCGAGGTGAAGACCTTCCGGATTCCCGTGCCCTGGCTCGTGGATTCGCAGAAGGACACCCGTGCCTCGGCTCCAGCCCGTTAGGGTCGAAATCCTGATCAGGGTCTTCGAGGCCGATGGGTGGGCGCGCGCCCGACAGCGGGGTTCGCACTTGAGCATGACCAAACCGGGCCACAAGCGTCCGGTGGTCATCATCACGAGCAAGAAGGAAGCGGAGACCTGGCTGATCCGAACAAATCTCAGAACAGCCCGGATGAGCCGGGACCGGTACTTCGCACTCCTGGAACAAGTTCGCTAGCCCGGACTGCTTTTCGCTGCGCTGCGCGCACCGATGCCGGTGTGAACACCGGCGCTCCTGCTGGCGACCTGCTGGCGCCTTGATCAGCGGCCCGGGAGGCGCCGTTTTCCGGAAGCGTTCGCGCCACCGATGGGCGAGCCCGGCGGCCGCTCCGGCCGGCTGGCGTTCGGGTCGAGGCTCTCGTCGCGGTCCGCGAAGCGGCGGATGTCGGCCACGGCGAGCGTCTCGTGCGGCGTCGCGTCGCTCATGTCGGCGAGCGTCCGGCCGAGGGCCATCAGGCGGTCCTCGATGACCGCGCGCACCCGCGCCGGGTTGTCGGGGTTCATGGCCTCCCGCATCATGCCGTTCAGGACGCTGCGCTCCGCCGCGTCCTGCACCATGCGGCGGTAGCTGCCGTCCGGCTCCGCGTTGCCCCAGGTCTTCTCGACCAGCCGGTCGAGGACCTCCGCCAGCCCCGGCTGGTCCGGGTCGAGCGCGTGGTTGTTCACGAGGCGCGCCATCCGCTCCGGGTGCAGCAGGAGTTCCACGGTGTAGTCGGCCGAGGTGTCCGCGGCGGCGAGCGGGTCGAAGACGAGCCCGGTGTGGCCGTCGAACCCTTCTCCGCCCGTTTCCCGGTAGGCCGGGGGCGGGATCATCTCGATGATCCGCTCCGGCAGCGCCAGGAAGTCCGTCTCCAGCGTGTGGAGGACCATCTCCAGCGCCTCCCGCTGGCGCTCGCCCGGCACGGGCGCGACGGGCCGCTGCCCGTCCCCCCGCACCGCGTAGTAGTACTCCTGACCGCCGACGGTGTTCAGCGCCGCCTTCATCTGGAAGCGGTGGTGCAGGTAGAGCGGCACCAGCACCGGCTCCAGCAGCGACATGGGTTCGCCCGTCCGGATCACGTTCTCCCCGAAGGCGTCGAGGCCGGCCTGCCGGATCTCGATCTCGCGTCCGAGGTGCCGGACCAGGTCCTGGCCGTTGTCCCAGACCGAGGCCAGCGGATGCGCGCCGGCGCCGATGTAGTTGTCGGTGTGGGCCATGAACCGGGTCTCGGACATCAGTCCTTCCTGCATGATGGCGTCGAGCCGCGCCGCGGTCTCTTCCGGCGGGAAGTGGCCGTAGGCCCAGCGGACCGAGAGGATGTCGTAGGAGCCGATCCCGACCCCGTAGGCGTCGTCGAGCTTCACCACCCCGTCCTCGAGGACCGCGAGCGGCGCCGGGTAGTCCATGACGCTCGCCCGGCCGCCGTAGGTGGAGGCCATGTAGTTGTGCGGGAACCCGATGGCGTGTCCCACTTCGTGCGCCGAGAGCTGCGCCACCCGCGCGAGCGCCAGGTCCACCGGGGTGGCCCCCTCGCCCACCTGCGCGAGGTAGGAGAAGCCCGGCGCCGCCGAGAGCCCGCAGGAGTGCGGCCCGTCGGGGTCCGGCGGCAGGCCGACCGGCAGCGCGCCGGAGGCCGCGTCGAAGGGGGCCACCATGCCCACCCCGAGGAGGTGGTCCTGCCTGAGCCGCAGGCTGCCCAGGTTCACGTTGCCCTTGATGATCTCGCCGGTCCGGGGGTCCCGGACGCCCCCGCCGTAGGACCAGCCGCGGGTGCGCCGGTGGGTCCAGTGGATCATGTTGTAGCGGATGTCCTGGGCGTCAGCGCCCTCCGGCAGCCGTTCGACCTGGAACGCGTTGATGAACCCGGCGGCCTCGAACGCCTCGTTCCACCAGCGCGCCCCCTCGATCAGCGCCGTCCGCACCGGCTCGGGGACCCCGCGGTCGAGGTAATAGACGATCGGTTCCACGACCTCCGAACGCTCCGCGGAGGGGTCCACCTTGTGGAGGCGGTGGCGGGAGGCCAGCCGCACCGTCATCGGCTGGTCAATCGGGGTCGCGTAGTCCATGTAGGTCGGGCCGCCCACCCCGATGCGGGGATCGGCCACCCGGATCTCGAATCCCGGCCCGGGCAGGCGCACGAACGAGTGGTGGTGCCGGAGCGTCACCGCGTCCCCGCTGGAGGCAACCCCCGAGACCAGCCGACCCGGGTTGTCGCTCGTGAAGGTCAGCATCGTCTCGACTTCGGTGTTGTCGGGGAAACCCTTGGTGTTCTCCAGGTAGAAGACGCTGCGGCTCCGGTCGAGCCGGAAGGTCCCCTGCCCGGCCCGCGCGATCCGCGCCGCCGAGCCGTGGGCGTCCCGCAGGAGGAAATCGGTCATGTCCACCAGCACCCGCTCGCCGGTCTCGGCCGCGACCTCGAACCCCCAGTGCACGGAAGGGGCGAACGCGTCGCGGACGGCGCGAATCTCGTCGGGGTTGTCGCTTACGGCGCGGTAGCTGTAGTTCGGCTCCATGAGCAGGATGCGCGGGCCGACGCGGACCGGCATCAGCACCGCGCGGCGGCTGATCTGCCCCCGGTCGAGGCCGATGGGGTTGCTGCCGAGGCCGGACGCGGCGGAGACCGAGTACATGAACTCTTCCTCCATCTCGGCGAACTCCGCGAAGAGGTGTCCGGTGCGCTCGTCCCAGTAGAGGGACACGAACCCGGAGATCGCGGTCATGCCGGCGGTCTTTTCCTCGATGGTGGGCGGCGTGTCCTGGGCGAGGGCCGGCGCGGCCACGAGCGCGGCGGCCAACAGCAGGAGGCCCGACCGGAGCAGGAAGCGGGACCGAAGCATCGTCGTCATCATGGGGCTCAACCTTTGCGGAGAAAGAAAGCGCGGCCCCGAATCATGCCGGAAACTCCCGGAGCGCGGCAATACGGGCTGTACGGAGAGCCGGCAGGGACCGCCCGGACTACTCCGACGGGGCCGCGGTCGGGTGGGCGTGGCGGACGACGCTGGCCTCCGGAAAGTCACCACCTTTTGTCGTCATAGAGCTCTTCGCGGGTCCACGGCCCTTCCGAACGGTATCTCTGCTTCGCCCAAAGCGCTTCGAGCCGCTCGATCACCGACTCCACGTCGTCTTCTCGGGTCAATTCGCTGAGGAAGTCGCAGACAAGCTGATTCAGGCTGGTTCCCCGGTCGGACGCGATGCGGCGCGCTTCGGCGACAACCCGATCGTCGATGGACAGCGTGATTCTCATGCGGACAGAGAATACGTGTGAGCAGCCGCCGCTCGGGCTCGGAGCGCCGGCCTCCGGCCGGCATCGCCGAGCGAAGCGAGGCGAAACGCACGCCGTCGTGGACCCGTATGGCATGAGCGTCGGAGCGCCGTTTCCGGTTGGGATCGTGCCGTGGGGGTCGGTGGCGGCGCGTGTTTCGCTCCCCTGCGGGGAGCGATGCCGGCCGGAGGCCGGCGCTCCGAGGCGGGCCGCCGGATCCGCCTACTAACGGCAGACTCCAAGCCGGCCCCGCGAAATCCTCGCCGCGCGCCGGTCCCCGGTCCGGCTAGCGGGACCGGCGCAGGAAGTCGAGGAACTCGCTGTCGCTCCCGATGACCAGCGTGACCCCCTCGTCCAGCGCGGTGCGGTAGGTCTCGAGCGACTTCATGAAACGGTAGAAGTCGGCGTCCCGCTGGTAGGCGCGAGCGTAGATCGCCGAGGCCTCGGCGTCGGCCCGGCCCCGGATCTCCTCGGCCTGGCGGAACGCCTCCGATTCGATGGACTTCAGCTCGCGCTCGCGCTGTCCCCGCACCTCGGCGGCGCGTCCCTGCCCCTCGGAGCGGCTCCGTTCCGCGATCCGCTGGCGTTCCGAGATCATCCGTTCGTACACCTTCGCCCGGACTTCCTCGACGTAGTTGACCCGCTTGATGCGGACGTCCACGAGCTCGATCCCGAAGCTCGGCGTGACCTCGGACGCCTTCTCGAGGATGCTGCGGGTGATCGCGTTCCGGCCGAACTCGATCTCGCTCGGCACCTCCTCGGTCGCGAAGGAGACGAGGTCCTCGGTGATCTCGAAGTCGCGGTTGGTGATCCGCACGATCTCGATCAGGTCGTAGGTGGCCACCGAGTTCCGGGTCTCGCCGTCAATGATGTCGTCGAGGCGGCTCTGGGCGCCGCGCTCGTCGCGCACCGACTGGAAGAACAGCAGCGGGTCCGCGATGCGCCAGCGCGCGTAGGTGTCCACCCAGATGAACTTCTTGTCGCGGGTGGTGATCTGGTTGGCGTCCCCGTCCCAAGGCAGCCAGCGCTGGTCGAAACGGGTCACCCGGTGGATGAAGGGCAGCTTGAAGTGCAGCCCCGGCTCGGTGACCGCGCCGCCCACCGGCTCGCCGAACTGGGTGATGATGGCCTGTTCGGTCTCCCGGATGGTGTAGGTGGAGGCGAAGAGGAGGACGAGTCCGGCGAGCGTCCCCACGACCGGTAGCGCGCGCTTCATCGGGGGTCCTCCCTTTCCGGCTGCCCGCCCGGGCCCGGCCCACCCGGACTGGGCGGTTGGCGCCGTTCGCCGTTCAGGTTCAGGAGCGGCAGGATGTTGGCGCCGCTCTCGTCGAGGATGACCTTCTGGCCGAGCTTCGGCATGACCTCGGACAGGGTTTCCAGATACATGCGGGCCCGCGTCACCCGGGGCGCGTTCCGGTACTCGGCATACACGGACTCGAACCGCGACGCCTCGCCGCGGGCGCGGTTCACCCGCTCGGCCGCATAGCCCTCGGCCTCCTGGATGAGGCGCTCGGCATCGCCGCGGGCGCGGGGGATCGCCTGGTTGTATTCGGCGAGCGCCTCGTTCGTGAGCCGCTCCTTCTCCTGGATGGCCTCGTTCACCTCGTTGAAGGACGGCTTGACCGAGTCCGGCGGGTTCACGTCCTGGAGGACGAGCTGCTGGACGCTGATCCCGGTCTCGTAGCGGTCGTTCATCTCCTGGAGGAGATCCTTGGCCTGCGCCGCGATCTGCTCGCGGCCGACGGTGAGGACCTCGTCCACGCTGTGGTCGCCGACGACGTCCCGCATGGCGGCCTCGCTCATGTCCCGGAACGTCGAGCGGATCTCGCGCACGTTGAAGAGATAGGCCCGCGGGTCCTGCACCTTGTACTGCACGATCCACTCGACCACCGCGACGTTCAGGTCGCCGGTGAGCATGAGCGACTCCTCGAGGAACTGGCGCTCGTCATACGCGGTGCGCACGCCGGCCTCGACCGTCCGGAACCCGAACTCTTCCTTGAGCTGGCGTTCCACCGGCACCTTGGTCACCGCTTCGAGGAACGGCACGATGAAGTGGAGCCCCGGATCCGTCACGCGGGAGTAGCGGCCGAACCGGGTCACGACCCCGGCCTCGTCCGGCTGGACCTGATAGACGGAGGTGAAGAAGAGGGCCACCGCCGCGATCCCGATCCCGATCCGGATGGCCGTCCGCCGGGCGTTCCCGCCGAAACGCCGCAGCAGCCCCTCCAGATCCGGCATCGC
The DNA here is from genome assembly GCA_963555995.3 of Vicinamibacteria bacterium. Lineage (GTDB taxonomy): Bacteria > Acidobacteriota > Vicinamibacteria > Marinacidobacterales > Marinacidobacteraceae > Marinacidobacterium. The sequence continues at coordinate 1,714,628 of OY821641.1, forward strand.
CGGGCCGTCTCCGCCGAGCCCCGTCCAGGGGCCGTTGCCCCCGGAACTGTCGTAAAGCGCCATTCGCTCTCGCCTCCTGCCTCGCAGCCTGTGGAGAGGATCGTAGCGCGCGCCCGGCCGCTACCATGCGCCGGATGCGGAGCCACGCGATCTCTCTCGGCCTTCTCGTCCTCCTTGCCGGCGCCTGCGGAACGCCGTCCGGCTCCGGCGGGTCCGGCAGCGCGGCGCCGGAGGAGCGTCAGGCGGTGACACCGGAGGAGGCGGCGCGCATCGAGGCGGACATCCGCGCGCTCCTGGAGGAGCAGTCGGGCGCCTGGAACGAGGGGGATCTCGTCCGGTTCGTCGCCGACTACCTCGACTCCCCCGGGATGCGGTTCGTCTCGGGAGGGAGCGTCCGCTACGGCGCGGGCGACGTGCTCGACCGCTACCGCCGGACCTACCCGGACCGGGCGGCGATGGGGGTGCTGACCTTCACCGACCTCGACGTGCGGGTGCTGTCCGACGAGTACGTGTTCGTCTTCGGGCGCTACAACCTCGAACGCGAAAGCGACGCCCCCACCGGTCTCTTCACGCTGCTCTTCGAGCGCACCGGGGACGGCTGGAAGATCTCCCACGACCACACGTCGTCGGGCTGAGGGGGGCGGGACGCACGACCTCGTCGAGGTTGTGGTCCATAAGGGTGAATGGCGTTACGACGTGCGCAGCGCGGAGCGCCGCGCGTGCCGGTCTGGAGACCGGCGTTCCAAACCGGAGGCGCTACCTTACGTGGGGCGGCGGCTCAGGGCGCGGAAGTATTCCTCGACCATGTCGCGGTAGGCGTCGGGGGGGCGGTCGTCGGAGCCGGTGAGGACGTCGGCGCCGGAGCCGCCGGCGAGGGCGCGGCGCAGCTCGAATTCGAGCTGGCGCAGGGTGTCGAGCACTTCGGCCTCGAGGATCTCCATGCCGCGCGGGTCGCCGGTGAGGCGCTCGGGGTTCAGGCCCCGGAGGGCGTCCACCACCTGCCCCAGGCGGTCGGTCCCGCGGTCGCCGCTCGCGCCGATGCCGGTGAGCTCGCGGCGGAGCGCCTCGGCGTCCTGGACCCGCCGGTCGAGTTCGCGCTGGAGCTGACGGGCTTCCCGCCCCTCGGCGGCGCCACCGCCGCTTCCCCGCCCCTCAGCGGACTCCTCTCCGGCGGAGCCCTGCGACTCGGCATCGGAGGGGGACTCCGACTGCTCCGCGCGGTCGGCGAGACGGTTCCGCAGGCCTTCGAGCCCCCGGACCAGGCTCGCCGCCCGGTCGAGGACATCGTCGCGGCCGGCGCGGTCCGAACCCTCCACCACTTCCCGGGCCGCGGTCAGGTCCTCCTCCAGCGCTTCGAGATCGTTCGCGATCATCCCCTCGAACTGGTCGGCGTATTCCGGTGAGCGCTGCGCCGCGACGCCCCGGGAGTAGTGGATCTTCTCCTTCAGCTTCCGGTCGCGGATCCCGTCGGCGGCCTCGCCGACCGCGCCGGCGGCCTCGGGTTCGTCCCGGCTCCATTCGCGGCTGACCTCGTCGAGCTGCTGCTCGAGCCGCTGGACCCGCTCGGCGAGGTCCTGCTTCGCTCCCGAAACGCTGGAGATCGCCTCGCGGGTGCGCTCCTCTTCGAGGTCCCCGACGGCCGAGCGGATCCGGTCCTGCGCGGCCCGGAGGCGCTTCGTCTCGTCGAGCGCGTTCTGGACGTCGCGCCCGAGGCGTTCCCGCCGCTGCCCATCGAGATCGCGGCGCGCGTTCCGCAGCTCGTTCGCGGCCGACAGGCCGCTTTCGAGCCCCTCGGAACTGTTGCTGGCCGACCGCATGTCCTGGGCCGCGTCACGGAGTCTCCTGGAGACCGCCGCGAGGTCCGGGCGCGACCGCTCGCGGGCCAGGCGTTCGAGCCGCCGGGCCACGTCCTCGGTCTCCGCGGCGAGCTGGTTCTGGGGCGAACCGGCGCCGCCCCCGGACTGGCGCACGCCGCGGCGGATCCGTTCGTTCTCCTGCTCCTGGCGGCGGGCGAGTTCGGCGAGCCGCTGGAGGAGCTCGTCCACCTCGTTGTCGGCGGAGGAGCGGCGCTGCGCTTCCACCGTCTCGTACTGGTTGCGGAGCTTGTCCATCTCGAGTTCGAAGAGACTCGCGAGGTCCTCCGCCTGGGCCCGCGGACCACCGCCGCCTCCTCCGCCGCCGCCCTGGCCGAACGCGACCTGGGCGTCACGGAAGACCGCATCGGCGCGTTGCAGGTGGGTCAGCGCCTTCTGCTCGCGTGGCAGGGCGTCGTCCGGATTCCCGGCCACGAGCAGCTCCTCGGCGACGGTCATCTCCACGAGCCCGGCATCGAGATGCTCCACGATCTCGGAGAACTCCGGGGTCGCTCCGATCCCGCGGTTCCGGAGACGGCGGTTCAGGGTCGCGACCTGCTCGCGGAGCCGCCCCTGGGCGAGACCGATGGTGGCGACGGTCTCGGTGACCGCGCTCGCCGGCATCCCGTCCCGGTCCCGGAGGACCTTGAAGGTCGCGACGACGATCTGTTTCTGGCGGAGGCTGAGGGTGCCGTCGAGTCCGTCGCCGCCTCCGGCCCCCCCGCCCGGCATGGTGTCGCCCTGCCGGTAGGTCCGGTCGAAGGGCCGCACCGCAATGAAGAAGATGTCGGTCGCGGCCTCGGCCCCCGCCCCGTCCCGCGCCACCGCGTAGTAGGAGACGAGATCGCCCGGCACCAGGTCGTGTTCCTCGAGGAACAGGGTGTGCCCGGACTGGATCTCGTCCCGGGCCCCTCCCGAGGCCAGGACCTCGCGGGTCTCCTCGCCGCCGTTGACGGAGACCCGCATCTCGACCCGCCGGACCGCGTAGTCGTCCTCGGCGAGGACTTCGGTGAACACCTCCTCCACCGGGTTGGCCTGCGTGTCCCGGCCGGGGCGCACGAACCGGACGATGGGAGGCAGATCGTCGAGCACCTCGATCAGGTAGTCGCGGGAGGCCGTGCGCAGGTTCCCGTCCGGGCCGGCGAGCGCCACCCGGTAGGAACCGCTCTCCGCGAGCCGGAGGGTGGCGGTCATCACCTCGGCCCCCGCCCCGGTGGGCGAGTCCCCGGGCGCCTCCGGGGCCTCGAGGGGGATCTCGACCGGTCCCGGCTCGAGGCGCACCACGCCGGTGGCCGCCGGCACCGTGGGGATCACCGTGAGCTCCACGACCGTGCCGGCCACCGCGGCGATGTCTCCCCCGTCCTCGACCTCGCGGGGGCCGAGTCCGGTGTGCTCCGGATAGCGGTACACGAGACCGATCCGCGCCACGTAGGGGACGTCCTCGACCTCGATCCGGAAGGTCGGAGAGAGCACCCCGTCCGCGTCCACGTAGTAGTCGGTCGCTTCCGGAATCCCGAGCAGCAGGTGCCGGAAGGCCCCGTCCTCGGGGTCGGGCAGCATCGGGACCGTCTCCCAGAGCGCGCTCCCCTCGACCCGGGTGCGGAGGTCCACCCGTTCCGCCGTGAACCCCTCCAGCCGGGCCGCGATCCAGCGGTCCGAGTCGCGCGCCACGGCGGCGTCGCCCGGGTCCACCAGCACCCGGTAGGGATTCGCGTCGCCGATGTCCCCCCAGGGCGAGAGGAGGAGGGCGGCGCCGCGCAGCAGCGCGGGAGGGGCGAGCAGCGAGGCCACGAGGGCCACGCCCCCGACGGTGGCGAGCGCCCCCCCGGCCCGGCGGAGCGCCGGACTCTCGACCAGCCGGCCCTCGTTCAGCGTCTCGAGGCGGTGGATGGCCTCCTCCACCACCAGCCGCGTGAGGTCGGGCGAAATCCCGCTGCCGCCGGCGTCCTCCCGCGCGTCGAGGTGGCCCAGTTCGACGCCGCTGCTGACCGTCTCCCGCAGGCTGGGGTCGTGCTCCTCGACATAGCGCGCCACCTGCTCGTCGGTGACCCGCGAGCGGAGGGGCCGGACGACGAAGCGCCAGACCGCCGCGCCGAAGGTGAGCCACGCCGCCGCCTGCAGGGCGCGGACGACCCACGGCGCGTAGCGCAGCGCGTCCATCGCCGCCGACGACACCCCGACGACCAGCACCGCGGCCGCTCCGACCACGGTGAAGCCGAGAATGAGACGCCGGGTGCGCCAGCGGTTCCGCACCCGGCGGATGACGCGCAGCAGGTCGTCGTAGGAGGACCGCGGTGCCGAATGCAACCCGAGTGTCGTCATGGGCGGGGGGTTGCCGGAGTATAGGCACCGCCGCCCGGGGCCGCCGCGCCGAGGCGCATCCCGGCGGGAGTCATCCCGGCAGGCTGCCCGGGGCGGCGCTCCGGTTCGCCGCCCAGGCTTCGCTCACGAGGAGCAGCCCGAAACCGGCGAGCAACAGCCAGCCCACGGCCCGCCCCGGGACGTCCGGGGCGACGGGGTTCGCGGCGGCCGGCGCTTCCCCTTCGGGGGACGCCGCCGCCGCCATCCGGACTTCCGCGGCGTCGAGGGCGCGGAGGTCCGATTCGGCGAGGGGAGGATTCACCCCGATCCGGCGGAACTCCGCCGCGCCGGGCCGCCGGGCGCGGTAGAAGCCGGGTTCCGCCAGCCGCAGCGCGTCCCTGCCGCCGAGCACGGTGCGTTCGCCCGAGGGCGCGTCGGCCAGGACCTCCTCCGCTTCCCCGGAGGGCCCCGGGGACAGCCGGAACGCCGCGCCGGGGTCCACGCTCTCCCCGACCCGGTAGGCGATCGGAATCCGCTCGTGGCCGGCGGCGACCTCCACCATCCGGTGCAGCAGCGGCACGAAGGCCGCGCGCCGGGGAAGGTCGGTCCACTCCGCGTCCAGCGAGGAAGCGAACAGCAGCGTCCTGCCGTCGCCCCAGGCCGCCTCCACGATGGCCGGCTTGCCGTCGTCGAAGCGCGCCAGGACCGCGGCGTCGGGCCGGACCCCGGCGAGGTCCCGGTAGCGGAAGAACGCGAGCGCGCCGAGCACCGCGGAGCCCTCGCCCCCGAAGGGCTCGAAGATCGGATGCCGGGCGGCCAGGTCTCCGAGGCGTCCCGCCGGATCGCGGTCCACGAACCCTCCCGGCGCCGCCGGGACGAACGCCCCGAGTTCGTCGCTCGCCGCCCGCGACAGGCGGCGCGGCCCCGCGGCCATCACGAGGCCTCCGCCCCCCTCGACGAAGTCCCCGAGCGCCCGCACGGCGCCGGCGTCGAGGCGGCCCGGGTCCCGGACCAGCGCCACCCGGACGGCTTCGAGCGCGCCGCGCACCGCGCCTTCGCCCCGGGCCGGGCCGCGGTCCAGCACGAATCCGGGCGCGACGCCCACCCCGAGCGCCTCGCTGACATAGACCGAGGGCGGACCGCCTCCGAGGTCGGCGACCCGGATCGCCGCCTCCGGGTGGATCACCAAGTGAAAGCGGTCGTCTCCGGCGAAGCCGTCGCCGGGAAGCCGCACCTCGGCGGCCAGCGGCTCGCTCGGCCGCAGGACCGGGGCGAACCGCACGGTGGTCATCCGGTCGGCGGCGGCGGTCAGGTCCTTCCTTTCCACCGCGCGCCCCGAGAGCCGGAGCTCGATCTCCCCGCTCCAATCGGGGTTCGCCGGGGACGGCGCGAAGCCCACTTCCGCGGTCACCACGAGCTGCTCCCGGCCCTCGGACACCACCGTCACGTCCGCGATCCAGGCGTTGGCCGGCGGTCTCGCGCCCACCGCCCGCACCCGGAGCTCGACGCCGGGCGGCAGGCTGGGTTGCGGCCGGCCGTCCTCGAAACCGCTCCGCTGGAGGTCCGAGATCAGCACCACCTCGCGCCGCCGGCCCGGGGCGGCGGGCAGCAGGCGGCCGGCGAGCCCGAGCGCGGGGGCGAAGCTCGTGCCGCCGCCCCCCGCCGCCAGACCCGCCACCGCCGGGGTCAGGGTCCCCCGGTCCCCGGTCAGCTCGGTCAGCGCCGCCGCCCGCCCGTCGAAGGCGACCACGATGGCCCGGTCGTCCCGGCCGAGTCCGCCCAGCTCCTCCTGCGCCGCCTCGCGGGCCGCCGCCATGCGGTCCCCCACCGTCATGCTCAGCGAGCGGTCCACGAGCACCGCCCGGTCGAGCGCCGTTCCTTCCCCACCCGCGAGCGCTCCGCCGCGCAGCACCGGCTCGGCGAAGGCGGCGGCCAGCAGCAGCAGCGCGAGGCAGCGCAGGATCAGCAGCGGGATGTTCCGGAAGCGGCGGCGCTTGAAGCGCGCCGTCGCGCTCGTCAACTGGAGCAGCAGGAAGGAGGGGAACGCGACCGGCTCGCGCCGCCGCCGGGTGAGGTGCAGGACGATGGGCAGGGCCACGAGGAGGCCGCCGAGCAGGAACAGCGGCGCCAGGAAACTCATGCTGGTTGGAGACGGCTGGGAGCGCCGGTCTTCAGACCGGCACAGCGGGCCGAAGGCCCGCGGATGTCGGGTCGCAGTTCGCGCTGATGAACCGAAAGCAGAACGCCACCGCGCAGGACGGCGTCCTGCCGTGCGCTGCGCGGTGGCGCAGCGCGTGCCGGTCTGAAGACCGGCGCTCCCCGCCGGCGGCGCAACGTGAGCTCGTTGACGTTTCGCCCGAACCGCATTTCACAGCACCCCCCCTGATCGGTCCTCCCGCACGCCCCGCTGGGAGCGCCGGTCTTCAGACCGGCACAGCCGGCCGAAGGCCCGCGGATGTCGGGTCGCAGTTCCCGCTGATGAACCGAAAGCAGAACGCCACCGCGCAGGCCTGCCGTGCGCTGCGCGGTGGCGCAGCGCGTGCCGGTCTGAAGACCGGCGCTCCCCGCCGGCGGCGCAACGTGCGCTCGTTGACCTTTCGCCCGAACCGCATTTCACAGCACCCCCCCTGATCGGTCCTCCCGCACGCCCCGCTGGGAGCGCCGGTCTTCAGACCGGCACAGCCGGCCGAAGGCCCGCGGATGTCGGGTCGCAGTTCCCGCTGATGAACCGAAAGCAGAACGCCACCGCGCAGGTCAGCGTCCTGCCGTGCGCTGCGCGGTGGCGCAGCGCGTGCCGGTCTGAAGACCGGCGCTCCCCGCCGGCGGCGCAACGTGCGCTCGTTGACGTTTCGCCGAAACCGCATTCTCACGGAGACCGGCCGGAGGTCGGCGCGCGGGAGCGGGGCGAGGAAGTTCATCGCCGGCGCCGGCGGCCTTCCCGCTCGCTCAGGTAGCGGAACAGCGCGAAGTCGAGCGGGGTGCTGGTGTCGGTGAGGACGTAGTCCACCTCCCGGCGCACCAGACCCGCGCGGAGCGCCCGGGTGTGCTCCGCCATCGCCTCCCGGTAGCGCTCCCGGGCGCGGGTGGGGGAGAGGTCGAGCAGGGCGCCCGACTCCAGGTCGCGGAACCGCGTGCCCGACTCCTCGAAGCCGGGCGCGCCGTCCATGTCCAGGTCCACCTCCGCCGGGTCGAGGACGTGGAACGCCATGATGTCGTGTCCGGTCACCAGCAGCCGGTCAAAGGCCGCCAGCACCGCCTCGGGCGGCTCGTAGAAGTCCGACACCACGGCCACCAGCCCCCGCCGGCCGAGCGCCGCCCCGAGCTGGGCGAGCGGCGGTCCCAGGTCGGACGCGGCGGTCTTCTTTCGCCGCGCGTCCGGCTCCGTCGCCGGCTGGACCCGGGCCAGGTGCTGGAGCACGGTCTCGAGGTGCCTGGCGGACGGCGGGACGAACTCCCGCAGCTCGTGGTCGAAGATGCCGAGCCCCACCCGGTCCCGCTGGGACCGGGAGAAGGCGGCCAGGCTGCCGGCGAGGAAACGCGCGTAGTCGAGCTTCCGGATGCCGCGCCAGCCGAAGTCCATGGAGCGCGAGACATCCACGGCGACCACGAAGTTGGCGTTCGTGTCGGCCTCGAACTCCTTGACGTGGAAGCGGTCGGAGCGCGCGAAGAGCCGCCAGTCGAGCCGCCGGATGTCGTCGCCGGGCATGTAGGGCCGGTGTTCCGCGAAATCAATCGAGCGCCCCAGGAAGGTCGAACGGTGCAGCCCGCTGATGAAGCCCTGCACGACCATCTTGGCCACCAGCGACAGGTTCGAGATCCGGGCGAGCGCCACGGGATCAAGGAACCGCGTCTGCGCAGCCGGCATCGCTCGCTGAACCACGGGCCCCGGAACGTCTCGCTACATCCGCGAGGCGGGCACCGGGACTTCCTCGATCAGCCGCCGCACGATGGCTTCCGAGTCCACCTTCTCCGACTGCGCCTGGAAGTTGGGCAGCACCCGGTGCCGGAAGATGGGCGGCGCCAGCGCCTGCACGTCCTCGATCGCCACGTGGTGGCGGCCGTGCATCAGGGCGCGGGCCTTGCCGCCGAGCACCGAGAACTGCGCGGCGCGCACGCTGGCCCCGTACTGGACCTGCTCGTTCACGAAGTCGGGCGCGCCGTCCTCGCCGGGGCGGCTCCGCCGCGCCAGCTCGACGGCGTACGCCAGCACCGGCTCGGAGACCGGCACCCGGCGGACGAGGCGCTGGAACTCGAGGAGTTCTTCCCCCGAGAGGACGTTTTCCAGTTCCGGGTCGAGGTCCGAGGTCGTCGCGCGCACCACCTCGCGCTCCTGGTCCACGGGCAGGTAGTCAATGATGATGTTGAACAGGAAGCGGTCGAGCTGCGCCTCGGGGAGCGGGTAGGTGCCCTCGAGCTCGATCGGGTTCTGGGTGGCGAAGACGAAGTAGGGCTCGGGCAGCGGATAGGTGCGGCCCTGGACGGTCACCTGGTGTTCCTGCATCGCCTCCAGCAGGGCCGACTGGGTCTTCGGCGGGGTGCGGTTGATCTCGTCCGCCAGCACGATGTTGGCGAACACCGGGCCGGGAACGAACACCAGGTTGCGCTTCCCGGTCTCCGGGTTCTCCTGGATGATGTCGGTGCCGGTGATGTCCGAGGGCATCAGGTCGGGGGTGAACTGGATGCGCTGGAAGCGCAGGGCGAGGACCTCGGAGAGGGTCTGGACGATCATCGTCTTGGCGAGTCCGGGAACGCCGGTGATGATGCTGTTGCCGCCGACGAAGAGGCTGATCAACACCTCCTCGATCGCCTGCTCCTGGCCGATGATCCGCTTCGAGATCTCGCCGATGATGCGCTCGGCGGCCTCCCGCATCCGCCCGGCGAGATCGCCGTCGGAGATGGCCGGCGGTTCGGCCACCGCCGCCGCGCCCCCGGTTGGGTTCAGGTCCTGATCTGACAAGAGATCCTCCGTTTCGACCACGCTCCGGCGGTCAGTGGATCATTCCGTAGATTACGTAGTTGACGCCGAGCTTGAATGCCTCGTTGGTGAGGTCCACCGGCCAGTAGGCGTTGCCCGACCACTCCCAGTAGTCGCCGATGTCGTGGTTGTAGTTGGCGATCACCATCAGGCGCCGGTCGGGGTCGTTGTTCTCGAAGAATCCGTAGTACACGGGGACGAGATCCGGACGCCCGATGTGCTCGAAGTCGAGCGTCTCGATGTGGAAGAAGGAATCGAAGACGGGGTGCGAGACGTCGAGCTCCACCGCCGTGTAGCCGGGGAGGACGCGCTCCATCTGGACGAGGAAGTTGTCGAGCTGGCGGGACTGCACGAAGTCGTCCACCACCAGGAACCCGCCCTTGAGCAGCCAGGCCCGCAGGTTCTCGGCTTCCTGATCGCTCGGGTTCCAGAACCCGACTTCACACAGGTAGGCGAAGGGGCGCCTGAAGAGGGCGGCCTCGTTGAGCGAGTAGATGTCGCCGCCGCCCTCGTTGAGCGTGAGCGAGGTGTATTCCCCCAGGATGCGGGTGAAGTTCTCCTCGCCCCACGGATAGTCGTGGTTCCACTTCAGGTCGAGCCCCCAGTAGAACGGCCCCCGGCGGTAGCGCGGCGGCTCGAAACGGACCCGGGCGAAGGTGAAGCGGTCGCTGTAGGGATAGTTGTCGTATTCGAGGGGGAGTTCCACCGCGTTCGGGTCGGGCCGGAAGGTCGCGGTGAGCGCGAACCGGTCCCGGGTCCCCGGGGGGTCGGCCGCCGCCCGCTCCAGCCGGCCGGCCGCGAAGAGGACCGCGCCGAGGGCGCTCAGCCCGACCCCGGCGGCGGCGATGCGCGCCGCCGTCCTCCATCCGCGGCGGGTCGGCCGGGCCCCTGACACTCAGCCCTCGCTCCGGAGATCCAGCAGCAGCCGGAGGGCGGGGTCGAAGGTGGGGGCGATCTCGAGCGCCTCCAGCACCCGGCGCCGCGCCGCGGCCCGGTCCCCGGCGCGGAAGTGCGCGAGCGCCAGCGCATGGAGGGCGCCGGCGCGGTCGGGCGCGCCGCTCGCCAGCACCGCCTGCCGCTCGCGGACCTCCAGCTCGGCGAGTCCCTGCGCCGCCGCGGCCTCGGCGAGGCGCTCGTGCGGCTCGGGAAGCATGGGATACGCCTCGATGGCGGAGGTCAACGCGGCGCCCGCTTCGCCGGGCTTTCCGGTGTCGGCATAGATGGCGGCCAGTCGGAGCCACTCATCGTATGCCGCCGGGAATCGCTTCAAGTGGTCGTGGAGGGAGAGCCGCGCCCGATCGGGTTGATCCGCGTCGGCGTACAGGCGGGAAAGATAGCGGTAGGGGCCGTCCGCGCCGCCGTATTCGGGGGCGATCCCTGCGGCGCGCTCCAGCCGCTCGATGGCCTCGGCGTTCCGGCCGGCTTCCTGCAGCGCGACCCCGGCCTGGATCTGGAGCGCGAAGTTCGCCGGCGCCGCATCGGCGCGGGCGACGAGCGTCTCGATGCCCGGATCCGCCGGGGGCAGCGCGTGGCCGGGCGCTCCCGGTCCCGCGGACCCCGATTGCTCCAGTCCGCGCGCCGTGTCCCCGAAGCGGGCTTCCAGCAGGGCGTCCACCGCTTCGTCGAGCGCCTCCGGGGTGATGCCGAGGACCCCTTCGATGACCTGCGGGGTGTCCATGCCCCGCCGGTAGCCCTCCAGCATCTCGAGGATCGCGGCGAACCCGTACTCCCCGTCCACGTGTTCGAGTACGAGCGAGGCGTGGAAGTAGGAAACACCCACCTGACCCGGCCAGGTGGGCCGCACGAAGCCCTCGTCGAGGTGGGGGAGGTCGAGGAGCTTCCCGTCCCGGAGCGCGAGGTAGAACGGGAGCGCGGCCCCGTCCCCGAAGCGCCAGCGCTCCTCGAGCAAGCTCAGCCCCTCGGTGAACCAGCGCGGGACGCGGTTGTCGGTGAGGCCCATGGCCGCCGCGTGCGCGAGTTCGTGCCAGAGCGTCGAGGCCCAGTGGTAAGTCCCGATCTCCCGCGCCGACGGGGATTCGAGCGCGATCACGTCCCCGAAACAGACGCCGTGGGCCCCGATACCCGGGATGCCCACCGTCCGCACCGAGAAGTCGGCCGAACGGTCGTAGATCTCGATGCGGAGGGTCTGCGGAGGCTCGTACCCGTAGCGGTTCCGGAAGGAGTCCACCGCCTCCCGCGCCAGCGCTTCCACGTAGGGGCGGAGGACCGCCGCTTCGGCGGCCGGGAGCACGAACTCGAAGGGGGGCGCGCTGATGGTCGCGAAGCCGTCCAGTTCATCCAGCAGGTCGAGGGTGTTCTTCACCAGCGCGTCGAACGGATCGCGGCGGAAGGCGTCTTCCAGCACCTTCCGGCCCTCGCCGATGTCTCCCAGCCGCAGCAGATTGAGCCCCAGCAGCCGCGAGGCGGCGGCCGAGTCCGGGTTCCGCCGGAGCGCCGCCCGGCTTCGCCGCGCGGCCTCCCGGTACCAGCGGCGCCGCTCGGCGGCGGACGCCAGGGTCAGGTCGAGAAGCGGGTCGCCCGCCCAGTCGTGCCGGAAGCGCGCCTCCAGCTCGAAGAGCTCGGGGTCTTGTCCCGTGAGCAGGCGGACCGCCGCCAGGGCCGCGAGGGTCTCGGGGGCGTCCGGCAGCGCCTCCACGGCGGCGGCCGCGCGGCGCTCCGCCTCCTCGTGGCGGTCCTGCTCCAGCAGCCGCTGGACCTCGAGCGCCCGCGCCGGCGGATGGTTCGGGTTGACCGCCAGCGCCTGGGCCAGCGCGTCGGTGGGCTCGCCTCCGTCCGCGAGGGCGGCGGCCGGGCGGTCCTGGAGCCGGGCGGTCAGGAAGAGGCCGTGCGGGTGCCGGGGATTGTTCCGGAGCACCGCGGTGAGGCTCTCCACAGCCTCGGCGGTGTTGAACTTGTCGAGCAGGAGTTCCGCCGCCAGCAAAGGGGGCCGCGGATCGCCCGGGTCCAGCACCGCCGCCTCGTCGAAGACCCGCAGCGCGTCGCGGAACAGTCCCGGGCTCTGGAACCCGAGCGCGGCGGCGGCTCTCCCCACCGCGGCGAGTTCGCGGGCGCGGAACACCGCTCCGGGCAGGGTGTTGTAGGCGTCAATCACGCCGTCCAGCCGCGCGAGGCCGGGCTCCCGCTTGCCGCGGCGGAGTTCGAGCAGGCCGAGCAGCGTCTCGGCCTCGAGGGAACGCCCGTCGGACGCCGGGCCCACGCGTTCGATGTGCTCCCGCAGCAAGTCCTCCGCCGCCTCCCCCTCCCCGATCTCGAGATGGATTTCGGCCCGGACGAGCCGTTCCGCCGGCGGCCCCGTCGCGGCGCCTCCCTCCAGGACTTCCAGAGCCTCGCGGTAGCGGCCGGTGAGCCGCAGCGTCTCGGCCAGTCCCCGCCGGGCGCCGGGTTCGGCGTGCGCCGCCCGGTAGGCGGCCTCGGCCTCGTCGTAACGTCCGCCCCGCAGGGCGGCGGCGGCGACGTCGGGCCCGCCCGGCCACCCGTTCGAGCCGGCGTCCGCGGCCTGCGGCCGGAATGCGGCGGCCGCCGGGAGGCCCGCGAGAAGCGCGGCGAGCCCCGCAACGGTCGCCGCCGCCCGCGCGGGGCCGCGCCGCCCGCCTCTCACGCGCCCTTCTCCCGGAGCACGGCGATCCGTTCCGCGATTTCGGCGATCTGGAGGAGGAGCGCCTCCAGTTCGGCCAGGTAGGTCTCCTCCTCCATCCCTTCCCGGGCGTCGCGGAGAGCATCCACGCGGGCGGCGAGCGCGTCCCGTTCGGCGACCAGGCGGCGGATCTCCGGGGTCTCCGCCGACGCGTCCGCGACGGCGTCCGCGCTCCGGACGAGCAGCGCCCGCCGGCCGGCCAGCACTCCGTCCATCCCCGCCGCCATCTCCGGATCGAGGCTGCCGACCCCGTCCCCGTTGTCGTCCAGCAGCGCGTGCTCGGTCCGCAACAGCCCCTCCCGCTCGTATTCGCGCTCCACCCCGCGCCGCGCGAAATCGAAGGCTTCGAGGGCCGAGAGGCGCCCGTCCTTGTTCCGGTCGCCTTCGTCTCCGGCGAGCGCCGCGATGAAGTGCCGGGGGAAGCGGGTCTCGTTGGTCTCGTTGGCGCGCGTCGCCGCGAGCACCACCCGTCCGGGTCCGGAGAGCGCCGGCAGGAAGGCCCCGGCGGCGCTCCCGAGATGGGCGACCGTCACCGGCGCCGGTCCGAAGCCGTCCAGCATCCCGCCGAGTCGCTCCGGGGACAGGTCCGGCCCCGGGAGTTGGAACCGCGGGCTCCCTCCCGCGCTCCCGTGGCCGATCAGCACCAGCACCAGGCCGCCGCCCGGAGTCCCGGCTCCCCGCGCCGCCTCGACTTCGCGGGCGAGTTCCTCCTGGGTGCTCCGGGCGGCGGGGGAGCAGGGGTCGTCGGCCGCCGCGTCCTCGGGAAGGCGCTCCACCAGCACCCGGACGCGGCCCGGCGCAGGCGTTCCCAGCGCGGCGGCGCAGAGCTCCCGCGCCCATCCCGCGAACCGTTCGCGGTGCTCGGGGGTGCCGCCGACGCCCGCGACGATGAGGAGCGCCGGGACGTCTTCCCCGCCGCGCTCCAGCGCTCCCGCATCGCCTCCGGCCAGGGCGAGGGCGCCGAAGCAAGCGGCCCCGAGGCGCCGGACCGTCCGGCGGCGCGGTCCGCGGCTCACGGAAGACCCCGCGCGTGCCGAACGCCCCAGTCGGCGGCCAGCAACCCGAAGAGCAGCAGGAACACCGCCGGCACGTTCCAGAGTTCCCGCCGCTCGACGACGGTGGTCCCCGATTCCGCGAGACTCAGATCGGTCACCAGCGCCTCGGCCTCGCCGGGCGCGAAGCGCCGGCCGCCGGTGGCCTCCGCGATGCGGGCGAGCAGCTCGGGGTCCGCTTCCGCATCGAAGAACTCGTCGTCCACGATGCCCGCCTCGAACAGGGTCGCCGCCCGGGGAGCTTCCGCGCCCTCGCGCAGCCCGCCCCCTCCGGCGCGGATCTCCACCTGGTGGACGCCCGGGCCCCCGGGGACATAGACGCCCGAGTACTCGCCGTCCCCCAGTCCGGTCCAGCGCAGCGGCACCCCGGAGATGACGCCGTCGGGGCCGGTGACCTCGGCCTCGACGAACGCGTCGTTGACGGCGAGGAACCGTTCGTCCTCGACCCGGGCGCTGAGCGTCACCCGTTCGCCGACCAGCGACCGGGCCGGGGACGCCGAGACTTCCAGCCGCCGGGGCGACTCGGACGCCAGCCAGCGGAGCAGCCGCCGGGACAGCACCTCGTGGGTCTCGTCCTCGAGCGGAACGCTCGCGTCCATCTGCCACACCCACAGGTCCTGGGCCGTCAGACTCGCCGAGCGCCCGCGCCCGAACCGCTGGACCAGCAGCACCGCCTCGGGTTCTTCCGACGGACCCAGTCCCTCGAGCAGCACCGTCGCCCCCGGTTTGGGCCGACCCAACCGGTTGACGCCCGAGAGCGGCGGCAGGTTCCGGTAGAGGTCCTCGTTGGCGAGCGGGTCCGGGGCGAGCCGCGCGACCGGATGCAGCGAACCGGCCCGGGTGGGGAGGATCGAGAGTTCCCGGAAGGCCGCCGGCACCGGCCGGTCCCGGGCGTCCGCGGGGGCCGCCGGCACTTCGGGAAGCGTGAGCGGCAGGACTTCCGCCAGCGGGGTGTCGCGGTAGCCGCCCTCGCTGAAGGCGCTCGTCCCCCCGAGGGTCAGCAGGCCGCCTCCCCGCTGGCTCACGAAGTCGCGGAGCATGTTGAGCTGGCCCTGGGTGAAGAAGCTCGCCTCCACGCTGCCGAGGATTACCCCGTCGTAGGCGAAGAGTTCCTCGCGGGTATCGGGGAACCCCCCGGCCAGTTCCGCGGCGTCCGCGACATCCACCCGGTAGAACTTCCCCTCGGCGGTGCGGATCAGGCAGGAGACGTGCAGTTCCGGGTCGCCCGCGACCGCCCGCCGCAGGAACTTCAGTTCCCAGCGCGGCTGTCCCTCGAAATAGAGCAACCGCAGCGGCCGGTCGTCCACCTCCATCAGCACGCTCTGCTCGTTGTTGCGGGTCAGGACCTCGCCGGCGAACGGGGCCACCCGGAACCGCAGCCGCCGCGCCCCGGCCTCCTCCGCGGGCGCCAGCAGCGTCACCGTGGTCTCCACCGCGTCGCTCGGGAACCGGACGGTCTCGGTGGCGATGATGCGCCCCTCGTCGAGGGCCTCCACCCGCGCCGTGCGTCCGGCGAGTCCGGTGGCGCGGAGCGGCAGCCGGACTTCGAGCAGCGCCCCGCGCAGGACGCGCGCGGGCACGTCCGGGGCGCCGAGCTCCAGGTCGGCCTCGAACGCGGGCCGGCCCACCGCCACCGGATAGACCCGGATCCCCCGGGTCCTGAGATCGAGGAGCGTCTGGTCGAGGTCGTCCTCCCGTCCTCCGGCCACGGTGTCCGCCCCGTCGCTCACGAGCACGATGCCCGCCACCGGCAGCGAGGCGAGCTCGTCGGCCACCCGGGTGAGGCTGCCGAGCAGGTCGGTGCGCGCCCCGGTGAAGCCGAGTTCCGAAGCGCTTCCCACCCGCCGGGTGTCGTCCGCGAAGCGGAAGAGCCGGGTCACGAACTTCTCGCGCAGGAGGTCGCCCAGCGCGGCCTCCCCGCTGGCCGCCGCCTCGTCGGGAAAGGCCGCGAGCAGCGCCTCGCTCCGCGGCCGGCCGTCCTCCCCGTCGGGGATCTGCATGCTCCGGGAGTCGTCGAGGAGCACCCCGACGACGTTCTCCTGCGGCACGACGAGGGACAGCACCAGTTGCGGGCGGAGCAGGCAGAGGAGGACGAGGGCGATGGCGGCGAACCGCGCCGCCCCGAGCAGGAGGCGGCCCCGCGTCCCGAGCCGCCTTCCCAGCCGCCGGTAGCCGAGCAGGGCGAAGACCAGCGCGCCGGCCGCCGCGGCGGCGATCCAGAAGACGCCCCAGGGAACCAGCAGTTCGATCTGTCCGCGCTCGAACGCGACCGGAGGGCTGCCCAGCAGCCATTCGAACGCGGAGAGGAACAAGGGGAGAGGGGTCGGGCGGCGATCAGTGCGCCATCGCGTAGATGATGAAGTTGATCCCCATGGCGTAGGCGTAGTTCGAGAAGTGGAGCGGGTAGTAGGGGTTCTCGGCCCACTCCCAGGCGTCCCCGAGGTCGGTGTTCCAGTTCACGAGGACCATCAGGCGCCGCTCGTCGTCGAAGATGCCCCGCACCACCGGGTGGTAGCCGTCGCGCTCCCAGGTGGGGCCGCCGCGGATCCCCTGCCCCACGTTCGGCACCTGGACGATCTCGTCCACCTCGAAGAAGGCGCGGAACACGGGGTGGTCCAGCGGGATGTCCTCGATCGGCCGTCCGGGGAGGACCCGGCCCATCTCGTGCGCGAAGTTGACCCACTCGGCGGTGCCCCAGAAGTCGTCCACGACGAGGAAGCCCCCCTGGTGGAGGTAGCGGCGCAGGGCGAGCACTTCCGCTTCGGTCATCGCCATGTGTCCGACCTCGACGGTGTAGAGGAAGGGATACCTCCCGAGGTCGGGGTCGGTGAGCAGGACGCTGTTCTCGTTCTCGTAGGAATCGAGGTTCGTGATCCGCCGCAGCCCGATCAGGAACTGCAGGTCCGCCTTGGGGTAGTCCACGCTCCAGCCGCGCCAGCCGTAGCTCGTGTAGGCGGCCCGCGTGAAATAGAAGTCATGGGCCGGCCGCGGTCCGTAACGCGGCCCTCCCAGGTCCTCCCGCATCGCCTCGGCCAGCATCTCCCGGATCTGCTGCCGGCTCGGCTGGAACGCCGCCGGCAGACTGCGCCCAAGCACCGCTCCTCCGAACAGGAGCGCCGCCACGAGGACGAACCCGGCGGCCAGAATTCCTCGGCGAAACACGTCGCCGGAGCCTATCGCGTCCCAACCCGGCGGTGACACGCAGCCAGCCCGGACTGCCGAGAATGCGCACCCCACTTGATGGCTTACCCGCCTGGACCGCCGGTCTCCAGACCGGCACCCGCGGGCCGGAGGTCCGCGGATGTTCCGTGGCTACGGGTCGTAGCGGAATCCCGAGGAAGCGTCCCAACTCGTGGCGGGCCAGCGGACAGGAACGCACCACCGCGCCGATCGGCGTCCCGCCACGCGCTGCGCCTTCGCGCAGCGTGCCGGTCTGGAGACCGGCGTTCCAAGCCGTTTGCGCTACCTCTGCGGTTGAGGTGAGCGCCGAGACCGCTGGTACCATCGGGGCTCCCTTTTCTGGCGTTTCCGAAGCGGGGTATTGCCATGCGGGTCTTCTCACGTTTCCTTGTTCTCGCTGCCTTCGCCGCCGCGCTCGCCTGCGCTCCGCCGCCCGAAGAGCCTGCCGAAGACGTCGCGCCGCCGGCCTTCGTACCCGGGCCGCCGGCGGACTTCGAGAGCCCGGTCATCCCCGCGGACAACCCCCAGACTCCCGAGAAGGTCGCCCTCGGGAAGCAGCTCTATTTCGACACCCGCCTCTCGGCGGACGGCACCCGGTCCTGCTACACCTGCCACCTCGTCGAGAACGGACTCACCGACGGCAAGCCGGTCGCCGAAGGCGCCCTCGGCCGGGTGCTGACGCGGTCCAGCCCCACGCTCTGGAACATCGCCTACCACACCCAGTTCTACTGGGACGGCCGCAGCGGCTCGCTCGAGGCCCAGGCGCGGGCGGCGTGGACCGGCGGCAACATGGGGGCCGACGCCGATGCGGTGGTGGCCGAACTGAACGCGATTCCAGGTTATGCGGAGCAGTTCGAGGCGGTCTTCGGAGGCCCCGCCACCCCCGACAGCGTGGTGCAGGCGATCGCCGCCTTCGAGCGGGACGCGTTCTATTGCGGCGACACCGCCTATGACGACTGGCGGCGCGGCGACGGCAGCGCCATCCCGGAAGCGGCCATGCGGGGAGCGGAACTCTTCACCGCCGGCGCCGGCTGCGCGACGTGCCACAGCGGCGTGCTCTTCACCGACATGAAGTTCCACAACGTGGGCATCGGGATGGACGCCGAAGAGCCGGACCTCGGCCGGGCCCGGGTGACCGAGGAGGACGTCTGCAGCACGACCGAGGACGAACCGTGCCAGGGCGCCTTCAAGACCCCCACCCTCCGCGACATCTCGAAGAGCGCCCCGTACTTCCACGACGGCAGCGTGGCGACCCTCGAGGAAGCCGTCCGCCTGATGGCGAGCGGCGGGCTGGCCAATCCGTATCTCGACACGGACGAACTCATGGACCGGGAGTTGTCCGACGAGCAGATCAGCGACCTGGTGGCCTTCCTGCACACCCTTGACTGCAACGGCGGCCCGCAGATCTTCGAGCCGCCCACGCTGCCCTGACGGCCCGGACACCACACTAGAATCCCGCGCCATGAACGTGAGCTTCGAAGGCCGCGGCGCCCGCTGGGAAGGCGCGGCGGAAATTGCCGAACGGGCCGAAACCGACAAGCACCAACCGTGGTCCCTGCGGGTCGCCTCCGGGGGTGAAACGGTCGAGGGCACCCTGCTGGTCACCGACCTGGCGTCGAGCGCCGCCGACGAAGCGGCCGCCAGCAGCGGGGAGGACGTGAACGCCGTCCTGGGGCGCGCCTTCTCGCGTTCGCTGGTCGCGGAACTGGGCCTCCGCCCGCTGGCGTCGGGCTTCCGCTTCGTGGTGGATCACCGCTGGGTGACCGGCTACTAGGGGCGCGAGGGGCCCGGTGCCGGCGCCGGGCCCCGTACCGGAAGGACCCGGGACCGCATGCGCCGCTCCGAACTCGCCGCCTTCCTGCGCGAACGGCCGCGCGCCGGCGACGGCGCCCTCGGCACCGCGCTCTATACCGGCGGGATCGCCGCGCGGCGCTCCTATGACGACCTGAACCGGTCGGACCCCGACCGGGTCCGGGCGATCCACGCCGCCCATCTCGCCGCCGGCGCCGAAGTGATCAGCACCAACACGTTCGGAGCCAACCGCTGGAAGCTGGGCCGGCACGGACTGGCCTCCGAGGTGGCGACGATCAACGCGGCCGGCGTGGCGGTGGCGCGGAGCGCCCTCCGGCCCGGCAACCTGGTGTTCGGGTCGGTGGGACCGAGCGGCGAGGTCGTGGGGCCGCTCGACGAGGAGAAGGCTCCGGAGTTCACCGCCGGGTTCCGGGAGCAGGTCGCCGCGCTGGTGGAGAGCGGCGTGGACGCGGTCCTGATCGAGACCTTCACCAGCCTCGCCGAAGCCCGGCTGGCGCTCGCGGCGGCGCGCGAGGTGGCCCCCGACATCGGCGTCGTCGTGCTGATGACGTTCTCCGAGCAGGCCACCACCCTGTTCGGCGTGGCGGCGGACCAGGCGGCTCGGGTGCTCGCCCGGGACGGGGCCGACGCGGTCGGCTCGAACTGCGGGGTGGGCCCGGACACCACCCTCACCGCGCTGGAGCGGATGCGGGACGCCGTGAGCCTCCCGCTGGTCGCCCAGCCGAACGCCGGCATTCCCGAGCGGACCGAAGGCCGTTTCCTCTACCCGTCGTCGCCGGACTACGTGGCCCACTACGCCAAGCGGTACCTGCGCCTCGGGGTCTCGCTCATCGGCGGTTGCTGCGGGACCGGCGCCGAACACATCGGCGCGGTGGCGGGGGTGGTCCGGGCGGCGTCGGCGGGCGCGCGCGCGGACCGGGTGAAGGCCCCGGCGCGGCCGGCGCCCGCGGCTTTGGAGCAGAAGGCGCCGGTCGAACTCCCGGCCGTGCCGGTGCCGGAGCGCTCGGGCCTCGCCCGCTGCCTCGCGGAGGGCCGGTTCGCGGTGTCGGTGGAGATGGACCCGCCGCGCGGCGCCGAACCGGGCAAGTTCCTCGCCAAGGTCCGGGACCTGGCGGACGCGGGGGTCCGCTTCGTGAACGTGGCCGACGGGCCGCGGGCCAGCGCCCGGATGAGCGCCATCGCGTTCGCGGCGCTGCTCGAACGGGGCGGCGAGGTCGAGACCATCCTCCACTACCAGTGCCGGGACCGGAACCTCATCGGCATCCAGTCGGACCTGCTGGGAGCGCACGCCCTCGGCATCCGCAACCTGCTCGCGGTGACCGGCGACCCGCCGAAGCTCGGGGACTACCCCCACGCGACCCCGGTCTTCGACGTGGACTCGGTCGGCCTCGTGCGTATCCTGCGGGGGCTGAACCACGGCCTCGATCTTGCCGGGAACCCGCTGGGGGCGGCGCTTCCCTTCCACATCGGGGTCGGCGCCAATCCGGCCGCCGCCGATCTCGAGAACGAGATGCAGAAGTTCGAGAAGAAGGTGGAAGCCGGCGCCCAGTACTGCCTCACCCAGCCGGTGTACGAGACCGGCCTGCTCGAGCGCTTCCTCGACGACGTCCGGGGCTACGGCGTCCCCGTCCTCGCCGGGGTGCTGCCGCTGGTCAGTTCCCGGAACGCCGAGTTCCTCCACAACGAGGTGCCCGGAATGAGCGTCCCGCGGGCGGTCCGCGAGCGGCTCGCAGCGGCGCCCACCCGGCAGCGGGCGCGGGAGGTCGGCGTCTCGGTGGCGCGCGAGATGGTGGCCGCGGCGCGGGACCTTGCCGCCGGGGTCTACGTGATGCCGCCCTTCAACCGCTTCGACCTCGCCATCCGCAGCGTGACCGGACTGATCTGACCGCCCCGCTCGCGTCGCCGCCCGCTCGCGTGGGCGCCCGGCCGGGTGCGACAATGGCGCGCATGATCCGCCTCGGGGGCCTGACGGGAGCCGGGGTGCTCCTGTTCGCCGCCGCCGCGGCCGCCCAGGAAGCGGAGATCTTCCAGTTCGAGGGAGGGGTGGACCTGGTCTCGGTGCCGGTGGCGGTCTCCACGGAGGATGGCGAGTTCGTCACCGGTCTCGGGGTCGAGAACTTCCGCGTCCTCGAGGACGGCGTGGAACAGGAGATCCTGGTCTTCGGGGCGGGACTCGAGGAGTCGTGGGTGGACCTGCCGCCGGACCAGAAGGAAGAACTCTCCCAGAAGCAGGTGATCGGCCTCCTCCTCGATTCGTCGGGCAGCATGGAGGAGGACCTGTCCCTCCTCCACGAAGCGGCGATCAAGTTCCTCACCAACATCCCCCGGACCGAGAACCTGTTCGTCATCAGCTTCGACGAGAACATCTGGCTCTCCGAGTATTCGAGCGACGACCAGCGCATCATCTCGAACCGGATCTACGACATCGAGGCGGAGGGCTGGACGGCGCTCTACGACGCGGTCGCGACCTTCCTCGACCGCGTCTACGACTACGACGGCAGGAAGACGCTCGCGGTGCTCAGCGACGGCGCCGACTCCCGCTCCACCCTGATGTTCTCGGAGGCCCTCGATCTGGTGAAGCTCGGGGACACCACCATCCACTCGATCCAGTTCGGAGACCGCGCGCGCCACGCCGCGGTCTTCGAGAACGGCCGCTTCCTGCGGGCCATCGCCGATGCGACCGGCGGCTCCTACGCCCTGGCTTCGTCCCTCGAGAAGCTCGACGAGCTCTACGACCGCATCCTCGACGAGCTCTACAGCCAGTACACGATCGGCTACGCCTCGTCGAACACCCGCCGGGAGGGACGCTACCGCCGCATCGAGGTGGACGTGACGGCGCCGGGGTACGACGAGGTGGAAGTCAGGGCCCGCCGGGGCTACTACGGCCCCTACGAACCCTCGGAGATTCCTGAACTGCACGAGTAGGCCCCACCCGGGGCTCGACTCTTTCAGCCACTAGACTCCGCGCCGATGTTCGCCGCGCTCGAGGAGGTCGTCCGGGAGACCGCCGCCAAGGCCGGAGCGCCCGATTTCTCCGTGGTCTCGGAGATTCCCCCGTCGCCGGACCAGGGGGACCTCGCGTTCCCCGCCGCCTTCGGGCTGGCGCGCCGGCTGCGGCGTCCACCCCGGGAGATCGCCGCGACGCTCGCGGAAGCGCTCGCCGAGCGTCCCGAGGTGCGGCGGGTGGAGGTCGCCGGCCCCGGGTACGTCAACGTCTTCCTCAACCGGGCGATGTGGATCCGGCAGGCGCTCGCCGGAACGGCCGCCGACGCGCCCCACGGCATCCACGTCGTCGAGCACACCAGCATCAACCCCAACAAGGCGGCCCACATCGGGCATCTGCGGAACGCGGCGCTCGGCGACTCCTTCGCCCGCATCCTGCGCTTCCTGGGGCACCGGATCGAGGTGCAGACCTACACCGACGACACCGGCGTCCAGGTCGCGGACGTGGTCCTCGGCTTCCTTCGGCTCCGGGGCGCGGACGCCGCGGAAGTGCGCCGGCTCGCCGGGGAGCCGCGCTTCGACTACCTCTGCTGGGACCTCTACACCGAGGTCTCCCGCTGGATCGAAACGGACCCGGAGGGGCCGGCAGCGCGCCAGCAGGCCCTCCACGGACTCGAGCACGGCGAGGAACCGTGGGCGGAGATCGGAACCGTCGTGGCCGGCGCGATCGCGCGCCGGCACCTCGAGACCATGGAACGGATCGGGGTCCGCTACGACCTCCTGCCCTGCGAGAAGTCCATCCTCCATCTCCACTTCTGGGAGCGGGCGTTCGAGCTGCTCCGGGACGGCGGCGCGATCCGGCTCAGTGAGTCCGGCCGGAACCGCGGCTGCTGGGTGATGGACACCGATCTCGCCCAGGACGGCGAGAAGGTCATCGTGCGCTCGAACGCCACCGTGACCTACGTGGGCAAGGACATCGCCTACCAGATGTGGCAGCTCGGCCTGCTGGACCGCGACTTCCGCTGGCGGCGGTTCTACGAGTATCCCGACGGCAAACCCGCCTGGATCAGCACCTCCGGCCCCGAGGAACCCGACACCCCGGGTTTCGGTTCGGCGGCGCTCGTCCATCACGTCATTGACGCCCGGCAGTCCTACACCCAGCAGGTCGTTCAGGAGGCGGTCGCCCGGCTGACTTCCGAAGCCGACCGGGCCCGGACGCGGCACCTGTCCTACGAGATGGTGGCCCTGACGCCGGCCACCGTCTCCGCCCTCGGGCTCGGCGCCGCCGCGGGGGACGGCGCGGTGGAGGTCTCCGGGCGGAAGGGAATCGGCATCAAGGCCGACGACTTCCTCGACGCGCTCCTCGGACGCGCCGCGCGGGAGGTGGCGGCGCGGAATCCGGATCTTCCGTCGGAAGAGCGGCAGACCGTGGCGCTCGCGATCGCGGTCGGGGCGCTCCGCTACCTGATGGTGCGGGTGACCAAGAACCAGCTCATCGTCTTCGACCTCGAAGAGGCGCTCAGCCTCGAGGGCGCCACCGGGCCGTACCTCCAGTATGCGGCGGTCCGGGCGGCGAAGATCCTGGCCCGCGTCGAGCGCGCCCTTCCCGAAGCGCCGCCCCCGCCGCCCGCGGACTTCGACGGCCTCCTCGCCGGGCGGGACCCCGAAGAGGCCGCCGACCTCTGGGTCCTGGTCCGGGGCGCCCTCGGTCTCCGGGGGGCGGCCGCCGCCGCCGCCGCCGCCGAAGACCCGCAGGTCCTCGCCCGCTGGGCCTACGAGGGCGCGCAGCGCTTCAACGCCTTCTACCACCGCTACCGGATCGCCGGCGAGCCGGACGCCGCCGCGCGCTCGCTGCGCACCTACGCGGTGGAGACCTTCTTCGCCCAGCACCGGCAGGGGCTCGCCCTGCTCGGAATCCCGGTCCCGGAACGGATGTGATGCCAGCAGTGCCCCTTCTCCGCCGGGTCCTGCGGTTCGCGCGGACCGCGGCCATCGCCGCGGCGGTCGCCTGGGTGGTCATGGCGCACGGCGCGCAGGTCTACCGGATCCAGGGGTCGAGCATGGCGCCGACGCTCCGCTCCGGAGAACGGGTGCTGGTCAACAAGGTGGGGATGCGTCTCGCTGCCATCCGCCGCGACGACGTGGTGCTGTTCCGGGACCCGTCGAACGAGGACACCGTCATGGTGAAGCGCGTGGTCGGCGTTCCGGGGGACACGGTCCGTTTCCGGGGCAACGAGGTGCAGGTGCTCCCCGGGTACGGGGCGAGCCGTCCGCTCCACGAAGTGGTGACACCGGTGGCGAACGCCGCGGGGGGCGGCGGTCCTCTCGGCGCCGGAGGCAGCGGTCCCGATGCCGCCGATGGGCCGGGCTCGGTCTCGATGACCCTCGGCGCGGGCGAGTACTTCGTGCTCGGCGACAACCGGAGCGGCAGCAGCGACAGCCGTCACTGGGGCGCCGTGTCGAGGGACGCCATCCTCGGGGAGGCCGCGCTCCGCGTGTTCCCCTGGCGCCGGATCGGATTCGTGACCCCATGAGCCCGGCGGGAACCCCGGCGGAGACTCCCGCCCGTCCCCTGCGCACCCTCCCCGTCCGCCCGGGGACCTTCTTCGACGCCTGGACCCGCAGTCCCGAGCGTTTCGCCGAGCTGCTCCCGGACCCGTTCGCGGCGGATGCCTGCGCGCGCTTCGGGACCCCCCGGCCTCCCGACACCGCCCGGACGGCCGCCGCCAGCGTGATCGGGACGACGAACCGCGCCTGGGGCGCGGACCCGGCCGCCCTCGCTTCGGCGAAGCGGCTTGGCGGTCGGGACACCCTGGCGGTCGTCACCGGCCAGCAGCCCGGACTCTTCGGGGGCCCCCTCTATTCGCTCATCAAGGCGATGTCCACGGCCGCCGCCGCCCGCGACCTCGAGGCGCGCACCGGCCAGCCCGTGGTCCCGGTCTTCTGGATCGAGGGCGACGACCACGACTTCGAGGAGATCCGCAACGCCTGGTTGCTGGACCGGGCGGGTTCCCCTCACCCGCTCCGTTACGTGCCGGAGGACGAACACGTCGGGCTGCCGGCGTTCCGGCGGGTCCTGGACGACTCGGTTCTCGACCTGCACGGACAGTTGCCGGAGGTCCTTCCCGAAACGGAATACACCGGCGATCTCCTGTCCGCTGTCCGGGACGCCTACGCGCCCGGGCGGGCGCTTTCGGAAGCGTTCGGCCGGCTGCTCCTCCACCTCTCGCGGGGTTCGG
Organism: Vicinamibacteria bacterium; assembly: GCA_963555995.3. Taxonomy (GTDB): domain Bacteria; phylum Acidobacteriota; class Vicinamibacteria; order Marinacidobacterales; family Marinacidobacteraceae; genus Marinacidobacterium. Next base: position 1,739,638 of record OY821641.1, read on the forward strand.
GGCTCGTGGTGATGGACCCCACCAGCCCGGCCCTGAAGCGGCTCGCCTTCCCGGTGTACGAGACCGCGGTCCGGCACGAAGCCGAGGGCCGCCGCCGGATCACCGCCCGCACCCGGGAGATCGAGGCGTTCGGGTTCGAGGGGCAGGCAGCCCCCGAGGGATACGGCGTCTTCTGCACGGGAACGACCGGAGTGCGGGCGCGGGTCCGGACCGATGCCGGCGGCGAGCGTCCGGAAGCCGTCCTCGACGGCTGTGTCGAGCGCCTGAGCGCCGCCGTGCTGCTGCGGCCGCTGGTCCAGGACTTCCTGCTGCCGACCGCGATGTACGTCGGCGGACCGTCGGAGATCGCCTACCACGCCCAGATGGGAGACCTCTACGGTCTCCACCGGATCCCGCGTCCCCTCGTGGTCCCCCGTCATCAGGTCGCCATCCTCACGAAGTCCCAGCTTCGGGTGCTGGACGAGGACGGCATCGGGTTCGATGAACTCTCGGCCGGCGACGAGGCGGCCCTCAACCGGCGCGCCGCCGATCCCGCCGCCCGGACGGCCTTCGCGAAGGCCAACGAGGCCGTGGACTCCTCGCTCGCGGACGTCGAGCAGGCCGCCGGCGCGGTGGACCGGAGCCTGACGGCGGCGGCCCGGCGCGCCCGGGGCAAGATGCACGCGATCCTCTCCGATCTCGAAGCCAAGAGCGTCCGCGCCGCAAAGCGCCGCGACGAGGAACGCCGGCAGCGCTTCCTGCGCGCCCGGAACGCCCTCTTCCCCGGCGGCGCGCCGCAGGAGCGCCGGCTCAGCCCGCTCGTCTTCGCCAACCGCTACGGGCCACACTTCGGCGCGTGGCTGCTCGCCGCGCTCGAAGACCCCGCCGCCGACCGGCGGGCCCGGAACCTGCTGGTCCGCTGATCAGCGTTCTTCCGGGGGCCGCTCGGGGAAGAAGCAGACGACAGGTCCGGCCCGCGCCTCGGCGACGGCGGTCGCCCCGCCGCTGACGAACCCGGGCGGGTCCACGTCCACGTCCGTGTTGCCGGGCGGCCGCGAATACATCGCCTGGGCGTGGAAGATGTCCCACTCGGTGAAGTGCGGCGGCTCGAGTTCCCCGGAGTACCACATGTGGGAAGGCCGCAGGCCGCCGAGCGGGTGGTAGAGCCCCATCACGTGCCCGATCTCGTGGTGCACCGCCCAGGTCTCGGGGAGGTGCCGGAAGACCACCACGTTGGCGTCGCCGCCGACCCGGTAGGCGAACGCGTCCGCCGTCTCCGCGTACTCGGACACCTCGGCCGTGTTCCAGCGGAGGATCACCGTTCCCGGCGTCATGTCCGCGGGCGGGTCCCGCGTCACCTCGATCCGCTCGCCCCGGTAGCGTCCGGCGCTGAGCAGCGGCACCGTGACCCGGATGGCCTCCCGCACGAAGTCAATGGTCTCGGCCGGAATCTCGGCGCCGGTCGTGGGTTCCGGGCGGGCGTCAATGACGAAGGTCGGCTCGGAGTCCCAGGGGATGAGCGGCTCCAGTTCGCCGCCCCCCGCCCCGTTCCGGACGAGCTCCCGGTAGAAGTCGAGGGTCCAGGGCCCTCCCGCCGGGATGACGTCGAGTTCCAGGGCCCCGTTCGGCGCCCGGATGGTGGTGGTGCGCTCGACGATGCCGGGCCCGGACACCGTGATCCGGTGTTCCCCGGCGGGGAGATCGAGCGCGAAGGACCCGTCGGCGCCGGAGCGCGCCGTCATCCCGCCGGCGCTCAGCGCCGCCCCCGCCACCGGGCCGCCTTCGACCGTCCTGGTAAGGGTCCCGCGCACGCTCGCGGCGGCCGGAGGCGTCGCGGGCGTGGTGGGCGCGACGGGCTCTCCTCCGCCGCACGCACCGAGGACCAGGCCGCAGGCAGCGAGCCGGCCGGCCTTCATTCGTTCCGCGCGGCGATTTCCCCGGTGGTGGCCGCGGTGAAGATCGCGTTGGAGATCTGACCGGTCAGGTTCCCGCTCGTCCGGAGGTGGTCGAGCGGACGCTCGACGGCCAGCACCAGCGCCGACAGCGTGACCGGCAGCCCCAGCGCGCCGAGCAGGATCGTGAGGTTCACGAAGCTCGCCGCCGGCACGCCCGAGACCGCGAGGGAACTCAGGATCGCGGTCACCCAGAGGAGGCCGAGTTCGCCCAGGTCCAGCGGGCGCCCCACGAGCTGGGCGATCGCCACCACCGACACCACCTGGTAGATCCCGCTGGAGTCACGGCCGGCCGCCGCGCCCAGCGGCAACACGAAGCCGGCGACTTTTTCGGAGATTCCGGTCTCGCGCGGAACCGCCGCCATGGAAACCGGAAGCGCCGCCGCCGTCGAGACCGAGGCGAAAGCGATGGGCAGCGGTTCGCGCAACGCCCGGACCAGCGTGCCGAAGGGCTGGCGCGCCCACAGCCGCAACAGCATCGCGTGAACGCCGCCGACGTGCACGAGGGTGGCGATGAGGCAGACCGTGGCGTACCAGGCCAGCGTTCCCAGAATGTCGAGACCGGACTGACCCACCACCGCCGCCAGAATCGCGAACACCCCGGCCGGCGCCAGCCGCACCACCCAGTGGACGACCCGGTAGAGGACGTCGTTCACCGCCTGCAGCACGTCAATCAGCGGTTTCACCCGGTCGCTGCCGAGCGCGTTCACGGCGACGCCGAACAGGATCGCGAGGAAGAGGACCTGGAGGACCTCGGCTTCGGCGAACGCCCCCACGACGTTCGTCGGGACGATGCCCACCAGGATGTCCATGATGGACCGCGCCTGCCCGGCGCCCGCGCCGGCCGCCGGGTCCGTACCGCCGAGCGCCGAAATGTCCACCCCCCGCCCGGGCCCGAGCCACACCGCAATCCCGATGCCGAGCGCCAGCGCCACCGACAGAGTGCTCAGGTTGTAGACGATCGCCCGAACGCCGATCCTGCCCGCGCCCTTGCCTCCGGTCCGCGTGAGCGCAAGCGCCAGCGTGACGAAGATCAGGGGCGCGATGATCATGCGGAGCAGCCGCACGAACAGGTCGGCGATCGGCTGCAGCACGATCGCTGACTCCCCGAAAAGCATCCCGACGAGCACGCCACCCACCGCTCCCACGACGACCTGAACGTGAAGCGGCATTGGCGGAGTCCTCCGATCCGGTTTGGCCCCCGATGGTACGGCAGTCCCGCCCGCGTCGGAGCGCCGGCCTCCGGAAAGTGGCGGAAGCGCCTGGGACCGCCGCTCTTCAGAGCGGCACAGCGGGCCGAGGGCCCGCGGATGTCGTGTCGCTGCCTGTGGTGATGAACCGGCAGCAGGGCGCCGCCACGCCGCCCCGCGTCGTGCCGTGCGCTGCGCAGTTGCGCAGCGCGTGCCGGTCTGAAGACCGGCGCTCCCAGGCGGGCGCTCCGAGGCTCCTAGACTTCCGGTCGCGATGAACACGCCGCGTCTGGGACGGCCCGGGTTCCTGCGGGCGGTCTCCGAGCGGATCGTGGTCTTCGACGGGGCCATCGGGACGATGCTGCAGGCCGAACGGCTGGACGAGGCGGGCTTCCGGGGCGAGCTGCTCCGGGAACATCCGACACCGCTCCAGGGTCTCCACGACGTGCTGTCCCTCACCCGTCCGGACCTCGTGGAGAAGGTGCATCGCCGCTACCTCGACGCCGGCGCGGACGCCCTCACCACCAACACCTTCAACGCGAACGCCGTCTCCCTCCTCGACTACGGCCTCGAAGGACGCGCCTTCGAGATCAACCGCCGGGGAGCGGCGGCGGCGCGCCGGGCCGCCGACCGCGCGGGCGGCGACTGCTTCGTGCTGGGGTCCATGGGTCCCACCAACCGGACCCTGAGCGTGTCTCCCGACGTCTCCGACCCCGCCTTCCGGGCCGTCTCCTGGGACGCGTTGCGGGACGCCTACCGCGAGCAGGCGGCGGGCCTGCTGGCGGGAGGGGCCGATCTCCTGCTGGTCGAGACCTGTTTCGACACCCTGAACGCCAAGGCGGCGCTCGCCGCCGCCCGGGACGCGATTGCCGAGGCGCCGGGGGATCCCGGGCTCCTCGTTTCCTTCACCTCGGTGGATCAGGGGGGGCGCAACCTCACCGGGCAGGACTCCGAAGCCTTCTGGGTCTCCGTCGAGCACGCGGAGGTGACCGCCGCCGCGGTGAACTGCTCGATCGGCGCGGAGGCGATGCGCCCCATCGTGGAGACCCTCTCCCGCCTCGCTCCGGTTCCGGTGGGCGCGGTCCCGAACGCCGGGCTCCCGAACGAACTCGGCGGGTACGACGAGGCGCCGGACGTCACCGCGGCGGCGTTGGGCGCGCTTGCGGAGGACGGTCTCGTCAACTTCGTCGGCGGCTGCTGCGGCACCACCCCGGACCACATCCGCGCGATCCGGGGCGCGGTGGACGGGACCCGGCCGCGCCGGCCTCCCGCATGCACCCCGAGGCTCCGCCTCGCCGGGACCGAACCGCTGGTGCGGCCGGAATCGGCCTTCCTGGTGGTGGGCGAACGCACCAACGTGACCGGTTCGCGCCGCTTCGCCCGGCTTATCCGGGACGGCCGGTTCGAAGCGGCGGTCTCGGTGGCGCGGGACCAGGTCGCGGGCGGCGCCAACCTGCTCGACGTGAACATGGACGAGGGCCTGCTCGAGTCCGAAGCCGCCATGGGCCGGTTCCTGCGGCTGATCGCCATGGAACCCGACATCGCCCGGCTCCCGATCATGGTGGACAGCTCGCGCCTCGAGGTCATCGAAGCCGGACTCCGCGCCCTTCCCGGCAAGGGGGTGGTCAACTCGCTGTCGCTCAAGGACGGGGAGGAGGCCTTCCTCGCCGCGGCCCGCCGGATCCGTCGCTTCGGCGCCGCCGTCATCGTGATGGCGTTCGACGAGGAGGGACAGGCGGTGGACGCGGCGCGCAAGACCGCGATCTGCACGCGCGCCTACCGGCTGCTGACCGAGCGGGCGGGCTTCCCGCCCGAGGACCTCATCTTCGATCCCAACGTCCTCGCCGTCGCCACCGGCATCCCCGAGCACGACCGCTACGGCGTGGAGTTCATCGCGGCGCTCCCCGGGATCCGGGCGGCCTGCCCCGGGTCCCTGATCTCGGGGGGCATCTCCAACCTGTCCTTCGCGTTCCGCGGCAACGAGGGGGTCCGGCAGGCGATGAACGCGGTCTTCCTGCACCACGCCATCGCGGCCGGGCTCGACATGGGGATCGTGAACGCCGGCCGGCTCCCCGTGTATGACGAGATCGAGGCGACGCTCCGGGAACGGGTCGAGGACGTCGTCCTCGCCCGCCGCGGCGACGCGACGGAACGGTTGCTGGCCATCGCGGACCGGGCCGGCGCCGGGCGGAAGGCGGCGGCGGACGATGCCTGGCGCCGGCGCCCGGTCTCCGAGCGGCTCGCCCACGCCGTGGTGAACGGCATCCTCGACCACGTCGAACGGGACGCCGACGAGGCCCGGCGCGGGTTGCCCTCCGCGCTCGCCGTGATCGAGGGTCCCCTGATGGACGGGATGCGGGTGGTGGGGGACCGCTTCGGGGACGGGAGGATGTTCCTGCCCCAGGTCGTCAAGAGCGCGCGGGTGATGAAGAAGGCGGTCGCCGTCCTCGAGCCGTACATGGAGACGGACGAGGCCAGCGGGCCGCGCGAGCGGGTCGTCCTCGCGACGGTCAAGGGCGACGTCCACGACATCGGCAAGAGCATCGTGGGCATCGTCCTCGCGTGTAACGGCTATCGGGTGGACGATCTCGGCGTCATGGTTCCCGCGGACCGGATCCTCGATACGGCCCGCGAAAACGATGCCGACCTGATCGGCCTCTCCGGCCTCATCACGCCGTCCCTCGACGAGATGGAGCGTTTCGCCGCCGAGATGGAGCGGCGGGGAGTGACGCTGCCGCTGCTGATCGGCGGCGCGACGACCTCATCCCGCCACACCGCGCTCCGGATCGCCCCCCGGCGCTCGGGCCCGGTGGTCCACGTCGCCGACGCCTCGCGGACGTCGGGAGTGGTCCGCGCGCTGCTCGGCGAAGGTTCGGCGTCCTTCGTGGAGGAGAACCGCCGCCGGCAGGAGGCGGAACGAAAGCGCCCCGCCCGCCGTGGCGCGCCGCTCCTCGACCTCGCCGCCGCCCGCCGCCGCGCTCCGGCATTCGCTGCTTCCGAGCCCATCGAACCCGCGTTCTGGGGCCGGCGCGTCCTGCGGAACGTCCCGGTCGCCGACCTGATCCCGTACGTGGACTGGACCCCGTTCTTCCACGCCTGGGACTTCCGGGGCACGTTCCCCGGCCTGCTCGAACGGGAGGACACCCGCACCGAGGCGCGGGAGCTGTACCGAAACGCCCGCGAGCGGCTCGGGAAACTCGCCGCCGACCCGCGGCTGGAGGCGCGAGCCGTCCATGGGTTCTTCCCCGCCGCGAAGGACGGCGACGACATCCTCGTCTGGCGCCCCGAGGGCCTGGAGGAGGCGCCCGCGTCCCGGATCCCGACGCTCCGGCAGCAGGAGGACCGGCCCGGACCGCGCCTTGCCGCGGCCGACTTCCTGCGGCCCGCCGAGGCGGGCCGGCCGCCGGGGGGCGGCCCCGACGTGATCGGGGCGTTCGCCGTCACCGCCGGTCACGGCCTGGCCGGCCTCGTCGCCGGGGCGGAGGCGGCCGGGGACGACTACGACGCCCTCCTGCTCCGCTCGCTCGGCGACCGGCTCGCCGAGGCGCTCGCCGAGTGGCTCCACGAGCGCGCCCGGCGAGACCTGGGATACGGCGAATCCGAGGACCTGACCCCCGAGGACCTGATCCGGGGGCGGTTCCGCGGGATCCGTCCCGCCCCCGGCTACCCGGCCACCCCGGATCTGGGCATCCTCGGCGAGATCTTCGGCCTGCTGGACGCGGAGGAGGCCATCGGTGTCGAACTCACCGAGAACTTCGCGATCCGGCCGGCGGCGTCGGTGGCCGGGCTCTATTTCGCGAGCCCCGAGTCGCGCTACTTCTCCGTCGGCACGATCGGCCGGGATCAGCTCGAGGACTACGCCCGCCGCCGGGGCCTTTCCCTCCCGGCGGCCGAACGCCTCCTCCGCCGCCATCTGGGATGACTTGCCGGCAGGGTGGCGCCGGAGGGGTCAACTGTTCGGGATGCGGTACTTCTCGACCGGGGCGCCCTCGATGAGATGCTGCTGGATGACCTCCTCGAGCGCGTCCGGCGTCATGCCGGAATACCAGACACCCTCGGGGTACACCACCGCGATGGGACCCTCGGCGCAGACCCGGAGACAGTTCGCCTTGCTGCGGGCGATCTGCCCGCCGGCCGGGCCGTTCGCGAGGCCCAGCTCCTCCAGCCGCCGTTTCAGGTAGAGCCAGCTCTCGCAGCCGACGGCCGGCTCGCAGCACTTGGGCTTGTCGGCGTCGGCGCAGAGGAAGATGTGGCGCTCGACCCTCGCGAGTTCCAGCGACTTCGCCTTCTCGGCGGCGGCGCCGGCGGCGTCGGCCAAGTTGCGCGTCAGCCCGACAGGCCCGCCGGGCACGCGACGCCGGTGCCCCCGATGCCGCAGTAGCCGTCCGGGTTCTTCGCCAGGTACTGCTGGTGGTAGTCCTCGGCGTAGTAGAAGACGGGCGCCTCGCGGATCTCGGTGGTGACCGCCCCGTATCCCGCCGTCCGGAGCCGTTCGGCATAGGCGTCGCGGCTCCTGAGCGCGGCATCGCGCTGTCCGCGCCCCACCGGGTAGATCGCCGACCGGTACTGGGTCCCCACGTCGTTGCCCTGACGCATTCCCTGGGTCGGATCGTGGTTCTCCCAGAAGATCCGCAAGAGCCCCTCGTAGGTCACCGCGGCGGGGTCGAAGACCACGCGGACGACCTCGGCGTGGCCGGTGCGGCCGGTACAGACCTCGCGGTAGTTCGGGTTGGGCGTGAGGCCCCCGGCGTATCCCACCGCGCTCGTGTACACCCCGGCCGCCTTCCAGAAGAGCCGCTCGGCGCCCCAGAAACATCCCATCCCGAAGCGCGCCTCCTCCAGGCCCTCCGGCCAGGGCGGGGCCAGCGGCGTCTTCAGTACGAAGTGCCGTTCCGGAACCCGCATGAGGTCCCCGCGCCCCGCCAGGGCGCTTTCGGATGTTGGAAGCACGGGCTCGAGGAATCGCATGACCGACCGGCCGGAAGTCTATCCAGCAGCCACCGTAAGCAGCCCGGTGGTCAACGTGGCTGGTCCACCGTCGTGACGGCGTCGCCGGCCGGGAGCGCCGGTCTTCAGACCGGCACAGTGGGCCGAAGGCCCACGGATGTCGTGTCGCTGTCTGCGGTGATGGACCGGGAGCAGAGCGCCACTGTGCCGGCGAGCGCCGTGCCTTGCGCTGCGCTATCGCGCAGCGCGTGCCGGTCTGAAGACCGGCGCTCCCAACCGTTGGCTCCGTATACTCGCCGCCCCGGTGACGAACGACCTGTCAGCAGTCCTCGAGCGGGCGCGGCGGCTCGTGGAGTCCGGCGAGACCACGCCCCGGAGGTTCCGGAGCGAAGCGCTCGCGGCGCTGGCGGCGGTCCTGCGGGACCACCGCGACACCTGGGAAGACGCGCTCCGGGCGGATCTCGGAGCCCCCGCGTTCGAGACCTGGGCCACCCAGACCGGCCTCGTCCTCGCCGAGATCCGCCACGCCCGGCGTCACCTCCGGCGCTGGATGCGTCCCCGCCGGGTCGGCACGCCGCTCGCCGTCATGCCGGCGCGGAGCCGCATCGAGCCGGCCCCCGCCGGCGTCGTGCTGGTGATCGCTCCCTGGAACTACCCGTTGCAGCTCTGCCTGGCCCCCGCCGCGGCGGCGATCGCCGCCGGCAACGCGGTGGTGATCAAACCCTCGGAGCACGCGCCCCGGACGGCGGGGAAGCTCGCGGAACTCGCGCCCGCCGCGCTGCCGCCGGGGCTCGTGCAGGTGGTCGAGGGGGGACCGGAGACGGCCCAGGCGCTCATCGGCGAGGGTTTCGACCACGTCCTGTTCACCGGCAGCCGGCGCGCCGGCGCCCGGGTGGCGGAGGCGGCGGGACGCCGGCTGACCCCCGTCACCCTCGAGCTCGGCGGCAAGTGCCCGGCGCTCGTGGACCGGAGCGCCGACCTGCGCGTCGCCGCCCGCCGCCTCGCGTGGGCGAAGTTCCTGAACGCGGGACAGACCTGCGTCGCCCCCGACTTCGTGCTGGTGCCCGAAGACCGGTACGACGAATTCTCGGAAAGGCTCGGCGAAAACCTCGACCGGTTCTACGGCGGCGCCCCCGCCGCGAGCCCGGACTACGGCCGGATCGTCCACGCGACCCACTTCCGGCGGCTGGAGCGGCTGCTGTCCGGCCTGCCCCTGCTCCAGGGCGGCGAGCGGGACCCGGAGCGGCTCCATTTCGGCCCCACCGTCACCGGGCCGTGGCCCGCCGGGCACCCGGCGCAGCGCGAGGAGATCTTCGGGCCCATCCTGCCGCTCCTCCCCTACCGGGACCTCGACGAGGCGCTCGCCGAGCTCGGCGAGCATCCCGACCCGCTGGCGCTCTATGTGTTCTCCCGGCGGCGCGAGCCCGTTCGCCGCGCCGCGGCCGTGCTCCGTTCCGGGGCGCTGGTCACGAACGACGCGGTCGTTCACTGCGCGAACCCCGCGCTCCCCTTCGGCGGCGTCGGCAGGAGCGGCCATGGCTCCTATCACGGGGTCCACGGCTTCGAGCTGCTCTCCCGGAAACGGGCGGTCCTGAACGCCGCGACCTGGCTCGATCCCCCGGTGCGCTATCCCCCCTACCGGGGCAAGCTCGGGCTCCTGCGGCTGCTGCTCCGCTGATGCCGCACGCCGCGCACGCCGGGGGGCTCCCGTTCCCCATGGATCCCCTGAGGCACCGGCCGCGGGTCGCCGTTCGGGAGGCCGAGGCCGCCGCCGGCGAAGTGTGGGGCCTGAAGGGGCGCGCCACCCCGCTCCCGGGCGAGCGCGACGCGAACTTTCTCCTCGAAGACGATTCGGGCGGCCGGTTCGTGCTCAAGATCAGCAGCGCCTCCGAGCGACCCGAACGGCTCGGCCTGCAGCACGGCCTCATCGCGCGGGTCCGCGCGCGGGACCCGGCGCTGCGCCTCCCGGAGGCCGTTCCGACCTCCACCGGCGAGTCGCCGGCGTCGCGGGACTTCGGCGGCCGCGGGCACCGGGTGCGGCTCTTCCGCTACCTCGAGGGCTCGCCGCTCTCCGCCTTCCGGCGGCGTCCGCCCCCCCTGCTGGATTCCGTCGGCAGGCTGGCCGGCCGGGTGCAGCGCACCCTCGACGGTTTCGATCATCCCGAACTGGACGTCCACGAGATCCCCTGGGCGCCGGCCCACGCTCCCGCGGTCATCGCCGCGGCTTCGGGGGTCTTCCGTGAGGACGACGACTTGGGGACCTACCGGAGCGTCGCCGGCGCCGTGCGGGACCACCTGCCGGAGCTTCTGGGCCTGCCGGCCGGCGCGCTCCACAACGACGCCAACGACGACAACCTCCTCCTCGCCGCGGGGACGCCCGAGACCGCGGAACCGGAGGACATGGCGCTCCTCGACTTCGGGGACGCCGTCCGGGGTCCGCTGGTCTGCGAGGCGGCGACGGCGGCCCTCTACACCGCCGCCGCCGCGTTCGCACCGCTGCCGGCCGCCGCGCGGGTGCTCGCCGGCTTCGCGGCTGAACGGCCGCTCAGCGAGCGGGAGGCGGACCTCTTCGGGGTCGCCTTTGCGGTCCGGGCGCTGGTGAGCGCCGGGGTCGCGGCCCTGCGCCGGACGCGGGTCGCCGGAGCGGCGGACGACGGGTACCTCATGGTGAGTCAGGCCGGGGTCTGGCGCGTCCTCCGGGCCATCGAGGCCGAACCGGCCGCGGTCACCGCGGGCCGGTTCCGGCTCGCCGCCGGGTTCTCTCCCCTGCCCCGACTGGCCGAGCGGCGCGCCGCCGTCCGGCGCGCCGCCGCGCGGGCCATCCCTCCGATCGCACCCGGAGAGGCTCCGGTGGCGCTGGACCTCTCGCCGGAGAGCCCGGCGGTGGATCCGGGCGCCGCCGCCGCATCCCTCCGCGCCGCCGTCACGGCCGCCACCGAGACGGCGGGCATTGCCGTCGGCCGGTATCTTGAACCCCGGGTCCCCGAGACGACGCCCCGGGACGGCCCCGAGGGCCCGCGGGCGGAGCCCGCCACCCTCCAGTTGGGGATCGAGATCTTCGCTCCGGCGGGGACACCGGTGCGGGCGGCGCTGGCCGGAGAGGTGGAATGGGCCGGGGACGGCTCGGGCGACTCCGTGAGCGGCGCTTCCGCGGGCATCCGCCACGCGTTCGACGGCGAGGTCTTCTGGACCTCCTACCGCCAGCTCGACCCCGGGTGCCTCAAGACAGTCGTTCCGGGGCGCCGCGTCGAGGCCGGAGACGTGCTGGGAACCGTCGCAGGGTCGCCTCGCCGTGGCGACCCGCCGCCCCACCTCCAGTTCCAGGTGCTCCTGAGCCGGTTGCGCGGCCGGCCGCCCCGACGGACCACCGCCGCCGACCTCCCGGTCCTTTCCGCCCTGAGCGCCGATCCGCTGGACTTCTTCGGCCTGGGACCCGAGGCCCGCGTTCCTCCCGAAGCCCGTGAGGAGCGCGGCGACCGTTTGCTCGAAACCCGCAGGCGGCGGTTCAGCAGCGCCCTCAGCATTTCCTACGACGTCCCCATCCGGGTGGTGCGCGGCCGGGGCGCCCGCCTCTACGACGACACCGGACGCGACTACCTCGACATGGTGAACAACGTCGCGCACGTCGGGCACGCCCACCCGCGGGTCGCGGACGCCATCGCCCGCCAGGCCGCCCTCCTCAACACGAACACCCGCTACCTCTACCGCCAGCTCACCGACTACGCCGAACGCCTGGGGGGGACCTTCCCGGCGCCGCTGGAAGTGGTCTTTCTCACGAACTCCGGCAGCGAAGCGAACGACCTCGCGCTCCGCATCGCCCGCGCCCACCTGGGGCGGCGGGAGACCCTGGCGTTCGACGGCGGCTATCACGGCAACCTCACCTCCCTCATCGAGGTCAGCCCCTACAAGCTCGATGGCCGGGGAGGACGCCCGGGGCCGGCGTGGCTCCACCGGCTGCCGATGCCGGACGGGTACCGCGGCCGCTTCCGGGACGGGGAGCGGGACTTCCCGGCGTCCCTGATCGAGGACGCCGAGGCCCGGGTCCGGGTGGCGGGGCCGGCGACCCTGATCGGGGAGGCCATCCTGAGCTGCGGCGGCCAGATCGTGCCGCCTCCGGGCTACCTGGGAGCCCTCTACCGGGCCGTCCGGAGCGCCGGCGGCGTGATCGTAGCGGACGAGGTCCAGACCGGCTTCGGCCGGACCGGGCCGGCGCTGTGGGCCTTTCTCGCCGTGCAGGACGAGGGCGAACCGCTCCTTCCGGACATCGTCACGCTCGGGAAACCCGCCGGGAACGGACATCCGCTCGGCGCGGTGGTGACCACCCGCGAACTCGCCCGGTCCTTCGAGACCGGGATGGAGTACTTCAACACCTTCGGCGGCAACCCGGTCTCCTGCGCCGCGGGACTCGCGGTCCTCGACGTGATCCGGGAGGAGCGGCTCGCCGAACACGCCGCGGCCGTGGGCGGGGAGCTGCTCGGCGGGCTCACGAGCCTCGCGAGCCGCTACCCTATCCTCGGCCAGGTTCGGGGGCGCGGACTCTTCCTCGGGTTCGAAATGGTCCGCGACCCGTCGAGCCGCGCGCCGGCTGGCGAGGAGGCCCGGCGGCTCGTGAACCGGCTCCGCGACTTCGGGGTCCTCAACAGCACCGACGGGCCGGACGCCAACGTCATCAAGCTCAAACCGCCCCTGCCCTTCTCCTCCGCCGACGCCGCCCGCTACCTCGAAGTCCTCGAAACCGTCCTGGAGGAGCAGTTCTGAGCCATCTCCCTGAACCGGGGTCGAAGGCCCGCTCCGGCCCGGCTTCCCCCGCGGCGCCCCCGTGGAGCGTGGTGGAGGCGCCTCCCGCCGGACCGCACCGCGCCACGGTCATCTGGCTCCACGGGCTCGGCGCCGACGGCCACGACTTCGAGCCCGTCATCCCGGCGCTGCGGCTTCCCGACGCCCTGGGGGTCCGGTTCGTGTTCCCCGAGGCGCCCTTCCGGCCGGTCACGATCAACGGCGGGATGGAGATGCGCGCCTGGTTCGACATCGAGTCGGTGCAACGCGACACGGGCATCAACCGCGAGCACCTCGCGGAATCGGTCGCCGGCGTCCGCTCGCTGGTGGAGCTGGAGGCCGAGCGGGGAATCCCGCCCGAGCGCGTGGTGCTGGCCGGGTTCTCCCAGGGTGGAGCGGTCGTCCTCCAGGCGGCCACCGGTCCCGGCGCCGCGGGCGAGCCGCCCCTCCGGCCGGCCGGCGTGGTGGCGCTCTCCACCTACCTCCCGGTCACGGACCGGGTGGCGCCGCCGCCGGAGCCCCCTACCCCCATCTTCCAGGCGCACGGCACGTTCGATCCGCTGATCCCGGTCCACCTGGCCGGAGTGAGTCGCCGGGCGCTCGGGCAAGCGGGATGGACCGTCGAGTACCACGAATACCCGATGGCGCACCAGGTCGCGGAGGCGGAGATCCGGGACATCGGGATCTTCCTGCGGCGCGTGCTGGAAGCCCCGCCGGCCGGGGGCGGTTCCTCCACATGAGCGGCGGACGGCTTCCGGTCACGCTGATCACCGGCGCCGCGGGCGAGATCGGGCAGGCGCTCCTCCAGCGGCTGGCCGACGGGCCGGGCGATCCCGTCGTGACCGTGGACCTCCGTCCCCTGCCCGCCGCGACATCCGGGGGCCGCCCCCGGGAGCACTTCCGGGGAGACATCCTCGATCCCGCGCTCTGGGAGGAACTCCTCCGCCGCTACCGCCCCGCCCTCATCTTTCACCTCGCCGCGATCCTCTCGACGCGGGCCGAAGCGGTCCCGGTGCTCGCCCACCGCGTGAATGCCGACGGCGCCGCCCGCCTCCTCGCCACCGCCGCGGACCTCGCCACCCCGGACGAGCCGGTCCGCTTCGTCTTTCCGAGTTCGATCGCGGTGTACGGCCTCCCGACGCAGGAAGCCAAGGAGGCGGCGGCGCCCGTCGGCGAAGACGAGCGTCTCGACCCGGCGACGCTCTACGGGGCCCAGAAGCTGTACGTCGAGCGCCTCGGCGCGGCCATCGAGCGACGGGGCGGCGGCCTCGACTTCCGGGCGGTGCGGCTGCCCGGGCTCATCTCCTCGGACACGCTGCCGCAGGGCGGCACGAGCGACTGGGCCCCGGAACTCATCCATGCCGCCGCCCGCGACGAGCCCTACTCCTGCTTCGTGAACCCACAAGCCCGCCTCCCCTTCTGCGCCATGCCCAATGCGGTGGAGGGGATCCTGCGTCTCGCGTTCCGCCGGAAGGCGTCCCTGACCCGAAGCGCCTACAACCTGGGCGGCCCGAGCCTCTCCGCCGCGGAGATCATCGCGCGCGTGGCGCGGGACTTTCCGGATCTCGAGGTCCGGTTCCGGCTGGACCCGGCGCGCGACCGGATCGTGGCGAGCTGGCCCGGCGCCGTGGACGACGCCGCGGCCCGCCGGGACTTCGGCTTCGCCCCCGGGCACGACGAGGAGACGCTCTTTTCCCGATACCTGATCCCGGGCATCCGGCGCCGCTACCAGGGGTAACAGCCTGTGGTGAAACCCCCGTGAGCGCCGAGAGCGGCGAGGCGCCCGGCTGACAAGGCGCGTGAGGGAGGAATACCGGGTGTATTCCGACCGAAACGCAACGCAGAGCGCCTCGCAGAGGCGCGGTTCAGGCGGGATGCATCGCCGCTCGAACGCCGCGTGGGTTTTGCCACAGGCTGTTAACAGTCTGTGGTGAAACCCACGTGAGCGCCGAGACGGGCGAGGCGCCCGGCTGACAAGGCGCGTGAGGGAGGAATACCGGGTGTATTCCGACCGAAACGCAACGATGAGCGCCTCGTAGAGGCGCGGTTCAGCCGGGATGCATCGCCCGTCGAACGCCGCGTGGGTTTTGCCACAGGCTGTTAACAGTCTGTGGTGAAACCCACGTGAGCGCCGAGACGGGCGAGGCGCCCGGCTGACAAGGCGCGTGAGGGAGGAATACCGGGTGTATTCCGACCGAAACGCAACGATGAGCGCCTCGTAGAGGCGCGGTTCAGCCGGGATGCATCGCCCGTCGAACGCCGCGTGGGTTTTGCCACAGGCTGTTAAATTCCCGCGATGGCAAACGCGCCTCGTTCTCCCTTCTGGCCCGGCGTCCTCTCGCCGTTCGTTTCGGCGTTCCTGGGCGCGGCCACGTATCTCATCCTCACCCGGCTGAGTTCGAACCCGGACGCGGACTACCTGTTTCGCCTGGGGGCCGTGGCGTTCGTCATGCTGCTGCCCCCTGCGTTCGCGCTGTACCGCGCCTTTCGGGGCTACCGGGACGGCGGCCTCCAATGGACCGGATGGATGGCCGCAGCGGTGGCCCTCCTCTCCCTCGGCCTCGTCGCCGTTCCCATCGGCGGCGCCGTGCGGCGAGCCCGCCAGGCGGCCAACCTGGCGCTTTCCGGGGTGGCCGCGCCCGACTTCGTCGCCCGGGACCTCGACGGCAGGGTCCACCGCCTCTCGGATCACCGTGGATCCGTGGTCCTCGTCAACATCTGGGCCACCTGGTGCCCGCCTTGCCGCGCCGAGATGCCCGAGCTGGACCGGCTGGCGCGGGAACGCGGCGAGGAAGGCTTCCGCGTCTACGGCATCTCCACCGAGGAGGAGGCCATCCAGCAGGACTTCCGCAGGGACGTCCTGTCGGTGGACTACCCGCTGCTCCTGCCCGGCGCGCTCGAGAGCGGCGTCATGCCGGACATCTTCGTGGAGACCGCCCGCTACCCAGCCAATTTCCTCATCGACCGCGACGGGCTCCTGCATCCGGCCCCGAGCACCGACCAGCCCTTCGCGGCGCTCGAAGCCGAAGTGGACCGGGTCCTGGCGTTGCCCGCAGGAACGCCCTGAACGGGCCGGCTTGGAACGCCGGCTTCAGCCGGCACCCGCGGCGCGAAGCGCAGCGGACTGCACGACGCTGCCCCGCGCGATGGCGTTCGGCTCTCGGTCCATCACGGCGAACCGCGGCACAACATCCGCGGGCCTTCGGCCCGCTGTGCCGGCTGAAGCCGGCGTTCCAAGCCGTCGGTTAGCGGTCGGCGCCGAAGTTGCCGAGCGCCATGATGGACGGCACCGCAACTCCGTTCAGCGTGGCGGGGGTGTAGCGGCCGCGGACCAGCGACATCATCATCTGGTGGACGCGCCCCGAACTCTCGGGCGCGAAGTGCGCGGACTTGACCCGGCCCCGGTGGTCAATGAGGACCATGATCCCGTCCCGCTCCGAGGAACGCCGCGAACCGCCCGAATCCCGCATGGGCACCGGCGTGCTCCGGAGCACCGGGGGCTCGTAGAGGATGCCGGGGTTGCTGGCGCGCTCCCGCACCGCCATCAGGAACGGGGCGAGATCGTGCATGAGGTAGTCGAAGTCCGTTTCGAACGCGATCTCGAACGCCGCTTCGGCGCCGACGCCGTCGGAGCGCAGGGCATGGAGATAACCGAGCTGCAGGTGGGCTTCCGCGTCCCGGGGCCGAATGTCGAGCAGCGCCCGGTACAGGCTCTCGGTGTCCTCGAGATCGCCGTTCAGCGAATGGGAACGGGCGAGCAACCGGAGCGCCCGGAGGTTTGTCGGGTCCTGGAGGAGTACCTCCCCGAGTTCCTCGATGGCGAGATCGAGGTTGCGGGACCCCAGGTGGGACTCGCCGATCAACAGGCGAACATCGTTGCGCTGCGCGTCCGAGACCGGCATGAAGGTCGACAGCCAGTTGATCGCCTGCTCGAACTTCCCGTCCTCGATGTAGCGGCGCGCCTGCCGGATCGGATCCTCCATCCCGACGATCATCTCCAACGGGGGTTCCGGGACGGTCGGGCGGAGCATGAAGTGCCGCTGCGGGACCACCGCCCGCTCGCTCAGGCTGGCCGCCAGCAGCGGATACGAAGTGGCCAGCCGCTCCATGGCGACGTCGAAGTCATCCAGCACGCGGAGTTTCTGGCCCTCGTAGACCATCCCCTGCCGCTCGGCGCCGGCCCGGATGGTACCGATGTAGACCGGACGGTCCGCGGGGACGGAAATCAGGGTCTCTCCCCGTTCGTGATCGCGGGGGGACACGGTGAAACGTTGCCGGATGGGCCGGAACCGCCGGGTGTTCAGCGGGCGGATGTTCGGGAAATAGACGGCCTCGATCGCCTCCACGTCATAGACGCCGGGGGGCACCAGCTCGTTGATCAGGCCGAGCCCGTCGTCCACCGACAGGGTTTCGTTGCGGCCGGTATCACGATGCCGCAGGACGATCCGGCGCGAACGGAAGTCGGGGCTCTCGAATTTGCCCACGAACCGGCCGATCACCAGCGACTTGCCGTCGCGCTGCACTTCGGGCCAGACCGAGTTCCGGGAGGGCAGCTCCGCCTCGGCGGCGGGCAGGAATGGCCCGGTCCCGTTCAGCCCGAGGACCAGCAGGCCCGTGAAGAAACCGCGGAGCACCTTCACGATGGTCTCACCCTTTCCTTTGCCGTTCAACCCGGCCCCCCGGCAGGCCCCTGCACACCGCTCGGCCGGCTGCGCCGCGCGGCTAGCGAGCCCCGCTCCGGCGGGTCAGGACCCGCGCCGCCGCCCGCGCCCGGTCCGCAACTTCGCTGTCTTCGTCCTCGCCGACCTCCTGGAGCCCGGGAATCGCGTCCGGGTCGCCGAGGCGTTCCAGCAGCGCGATGAGCTCGAGCCGGATCTCCCGGTCCGGGTCGCCCAGATAGCGCAGGAACTCGTCAAGGTGATCGGACGCGAGCTCCAATCCGTACTGCCGGGCGGTCTCGCGCAGGCGGCGGTCGGAGAGCGAAAGCACCACCCGGTCCACGAAGGGCGCCTGCCCGAGCCGCACCAGCGCGAAGCAGAACGCGAGCTGCACCCGGGAGTCCTCCTCGCGAAGGAAATCCCGGATCAGGCCGTCCACGAGCGTCGGGTCGTCCAGCCGGCCCAGTCCCTCGGCGGCGTACTCGCGGCGGCGCGCGTCGCGGCTCGAGAGTTCGTGGTAGAACGTCCCCCGGGCCTCGGCGGCCCCGATCCTGGCGAGCCCTTCGAGGGCGTCCCGCGCGAGATCGTTCCCCGGGTCGCGGTCGTAGATCGCCAGCAACGCCGGCGTCGCGGCGGGGAAGGCCATCCGCCCCAGCGCCCGGACGACGTGCCGCTGAAGGTCCGCGTCCTCCACCATCGCGAGCAGGCTCTCCCCGGCCGCTTCGGTCCCGATCGCGCCCAGGGACTCCACCGCGTTCCGCCGCACTTCGCCGTCCGTGTCGCCGGCGGCGCTGCGTGCGAGCGGGGCCGCCGCCGCGGTCGCGCGCAGCGCCCCGAGCGCCTCGGCGGCGAGCCTCCGATTCTCGGTTTCCTCGTCATCGAGCCGGGCGGCGAGGGCATCCACGATCGCGGGTTCCACGGGCCGCAGCGGATCGAGCGCGAATTCCTGTTCCCGCCGCAGCAACCAGTCCACCGCGCGCTCCGTTCGGCCCGCGGGAGGTTCCCGGCGGTGGATGTCCACGAGTCCCCCGATGGCGCCGCGGCGATGCGCGGGAACTTCATCCTCGAGCAGGACGATCAGGCCCGCCGCGGCATCGGGCCGGCGGACCGCCGCCAGCGCCTCCAGCACCGCACGCCGCACGTCGCGGTCGGCATCGCGCGCCGCGGGGAGAAGCGCCGCCACCGCCTCGGCCGAGCCGTCTTCTCCGAGCGCGCGCGCCGCGTCGCGGCGGGTCCGGACATCGCGGCTCTCCAGCCGGGCGGCCAACTCCTCGACATTCGACTGCGCCGGCGCGAGCGTCGCGGCGCCGGCGAGGAGAGCGAGAGCGACCCCGATTGCGGCGGGGCGCTCCCGCATCAGCGGTCCTCCCCGCCGGTGGTCCCGGCCAGGTACGCCTCGGGATCGCGGAGCAGCAGCGCCGCCCGCGGCATCGCCTGGAGCGCCGCGGTGATCTGCGGGTCGCGGTCCATGGTCGTCTCCCGGGAGGCTCCCGGTCCCCAGAGGAGGCTGAAGACCTCGCCTTCGATGCGGAGCGCCACCGCGTCGCGATGCCGCTCCAGTCCCTCCCGGTCGTGCGGGATCCGCTCCTCCGACAGGAAATCGAAGAACTCCGCGAGCGTCGCATCGTCCACGCGGAAACTCTGATCCACCGCCCGGATCAGGTCACCGCGCGCCTGGAGCTCGTCCGGGCGGGTGCCCGCCCCGTCCACCGCCCCGCGGCCGTCCGCCGGGACGAACCGGGTGGCGAAGCGGAAGAAGGCCCCGTGCGCTTCGACATCCACCAGGACGCCGGGGAACTCCGGCGCGGCGATCTCGATGTCGGGCGCCACCCCTCCCCCGCCCCGGATCTCCCGCCCCAGCCCGGTCAGCACGACCGTCCCGGCCTCGTCGTTCGATTCGCGTTCTCCCCGATCCTGGAAGTACGCGAGGAAGTCTCCCGAGTCGTAGTCCCGCTGGAGCCGGCGGCCGCTCGGCGTGAAGTACTCCGCGGAAGTGAGGCCCAGCGCGTAACCGTGCTTCAACTGAAAGACCGACTGGACGAGTCCCTTGCCGTAGGTGTTCTCCCCGAGGATCAGCCCGCGGTCGTGATCCTGGATGGCGCCCGCGACGATCTCGGATGCGGAGGCGCTCTCCCGGGAGACGAGCACGATCACGGGGAGATCGCTGTAGGGACTGGGCTCTTCGGCATGGAAGACCTGGTCGTTTTCGGAGTGGCGTCCGCGGATCGAAACGATTTCCTGGTGCTGCTTCAGGAACACGTTGGAAACGGCCACCGCCTGGTTCAGGAGTCCGCCCGGGTTGTGGCGAAGGTCCACCAGCAGGCGGTCCGCCCCGGCGAGGCGGAGTTCCCGGATGGCGTCGCGCAGCTCGCCGTCGGTGTTCTCGTTGAAGTCCGAGACCCGCACGTAGCCGGTCTTCTCGGACCCGGCGGGCTCGTCGAGCACGAAGTAGTAGGGAACGCTCTTGAGCGGGATCCGGTCCCGGATCACCGTGAAGTCCAGCGGGGCGTCGTAGCCGGGCCGGGTGATGGTGATGCTGACCGGCGTTCCTCTCGGACCCCGGAGCAGGTTCACCGCGTCGTCCATCGTGTACTGCGTCGCGTCCTCGCCCTCGATCCGGGAAATCACGTCACCCGCCCGAATCCCGAGCCGGTACGCCGGGGTCCCCTCGAACGGCGAGACCACGGTCAGGAGGCCGTTCTGGTGCTGCACCCGGATCCCGAGCCCGACGTAGCCTCCCTGCTGCCGCTCCCGCATCTGGCGGTAGTTGCGGGGAACGAAGAGGTTCGAATGGGGGTCGAGCCGGGCGAGCATCCCGGACACCGTCGCCCGCGTCAGGGTCTCCGGGTTGATTTCGCGGGGGTACGCCGTCTCGATGTGCCGGATGACGTTGGAGTGCCGCTGCAGCAACCGCCTCAGGTCGTCCGAGGGCGGGAGTCCGCGCGCCGGCTGGACGCCGAGGACCGTGACCGAGATCGCCGCCCCCACGAGGAGCGGCATCAACAGGGGGATGACCCGCGCCCGGAGCCTCATGGCGTGATCCTAGCAGCCTGTGGGGAAACCCACGTGAGCGCCGAGACGGGCGAGGCGCCCCGGCTCAGCCGGGCCGCTTCGCGGATCAGGCCGGGTGCGCCGTGGGAGCGATTGGCGTTGCGACCTGCGCGGCGCGGAGCGCCGCGCGTGCCGGTCTGGAGACCGGCGTTCCAGGCCGGATGCGCGGCCTAGTCGTCCTTCGGCTTCTTGCCGCGCATCCGGTTCCCCACCCAGGCGATCCCGATGGAGAGGGTGTAGAGCAGGATCATGGGCCCGGCCAGCAGGATCTGGGTGGCCGGATCGGGTGGGGTCAGGAGGGCGGCGAAAACGAAGCAGAGCAGGATCGCGTACTTGAAGTAGCGGACGAGGAAACCGGGAGTGATCATCCCGAGCCGCGACAGCAGCAGCGCCAGCGTGGGGATCTGGAACATCACCGCGGTCACCAGCACCAACCGGGCGTAGAAGCTGAAGGTCTCCGAGACCCGGTAGCGGATCTCGATGTCCTCCCCGACGCCGCCGAAGGTGCTCAGGAACTCGGCGCCGATGGGGAAGAGCACGTAGTGGCAGAACGCCGCCCCCGAAATGAAGAAGACGGAGCCCACGATGACGAACGGGACGGCGAGGTGGCGCTCGTGGCGGTAGAGCCCGGGGGCGATGAACCCCCACGCCTGACCCAGCCAGACCGGCGTGGAGATGACGACCGCCACCAGGAAGCTCATCTTGATCCCGAGCACGAAGTTCTCCTGCGGCGCGGTGGCGATGAGACTCCCGCCGTACGGCTCGATCACGTTCCGGAGCGGCTGCATCAGGAAGTTGAAGACCTCGTCGTAGAAGAAGAAGCAACCCACGAACGCCACCATGACCGCGATCGCCGCCCGGATGAGACGGCTGCGCAACTCGTCCAGGTGTTCGAGGAAGGTCATCCGGTCGGCCGGCCCGTTCGGGCCGTCCGTCCGTTCAGCGTCGCTCACGGATCGCCGTGGGGCAGCGGGAACCGCCCCGTCACTTGCCGGGATCCCCTCGGGATTCCGATTCCGCGGACCCGTCGTCGCCCGCCCCGCCGTTCCCGCCCGCGGGTTCCCCGGCGACCGCCGGCTCGGTTCCGGGAGCCGCGGTGGCGTCCGCCGCTTCGTCCGGGCCCGACGCCGCCGGAGGCGAGTCCGCCGCGGACTCCGTTGCCGGCGGGTCCTCCTTCGCGCGCGGCCCCGCGGCCGACGGACCGGACCCGCCCGCCGGATCGAGCCCCCGGCCCAGATCCGTCACGTCCTTCTTCAGCTCGGAAACCTCGCTCCGCGCCGCCCGGAACTCCTCCATCTGGACCTCGCGTTCCAGGGTGCTGCGGAGTTCGGTGCTGGTCCGCCGGAACTCGGCGAGGCTCTTGCCGAGCGTCTTGCCGATCTGGGGCAGCTTGCGGGGGCCGAACACGATCAGGGCCACCACCAGGATGATCAGCATCTCCTGCATGCCGAGCGGACCGATCATCAGCGGGAGCAGGGAGAGGGCGGGCAAGAGTCCGCACATTATGGTCTGCCCGGGCGGCGCCCGCGCCCCCGCCACCGCGCCTGCGGGCTCCTTTCCGAACGCCCGTTAGACTGAATCATGCGCTCGCCGCCGCTTTCCCCGGAGGCCCGGCGTCGGGCCCCGGGGGCGATTCGGCGCATGTTCGAAGCCGTCGCGCCGCGCTACGACCGGATGAACCGGATCCTCAGCGTCGGACTCGACCAGGGCTGGAGGCGGGCCGCCCTCCGGGAACTGGACTGTGCTCCGGGTTCCCGGATCCTGGACCTGTGCTGCGGAACCGGGGACCTCGCCCTGCTGCTGCCGCGCAGCCTCCGTCCCGTGGGGTGCGACCTGACGCCCGCGATGCTGGAGATCGCGGAGGCCAAGGCGGCGCGCCGCCGGCGGGCGTTCCCCGGCGTCGCTGGAGACGCGATGCGGCTGCCCTTCGCGAACGGCGTCTTCGATGCCGCGGTGGTCGGTTTCGGAATCCGGAATCTCCCGGACCTGGAGCGGGGGCTCGCCGAGATCCACCGGGTTCTTTCCCCCGGCGCCCGGCTCGTGATCCTGGAGTTCTCGCGGCCGGAGCGCCGGGTGGTGCGGCTCGGGC
Organism: Vicinamibacteria bacterium; assembly: GCA_963555995.3. Lineage (GTDB taxonomy): Bacteria > Acidobacteriota > Vicinamibacteria > Marinacidobacterales > Marinacidobacteraceae > Marinacidobacterium. The sequence continues at coordinate 1,762,280 of OY821641.1, forward strand.
ACGGGGCCTGGCTCCGGCTCGCGGTCCCCGGCCTCGCCCGTCTCGCTGCCGGGGGCGGGGAGCCCTACGACTACCTGCGGGATTCGATCCTGAGCTTTCCGGACGCCGGCGCGCTCGCCCGAACGCTCGGCGCGGCCGGGTTCCACGGCGTCTCCTGGCGGCACCTGGCCCTGGGGACGGTCGCCATCCACTCGGGCCGCCGTGACCTCGGGGTGGCGTCCCGCGACCCGGCGCCGGGAACCGGACGCGGGAACCGGCCTACCAGGGCACCGGCAGAAACCGGAGCGGCCCGATGCGGGGGATCTCGGTCGGCAGCGCGCTCAACTGCATGAGTTCCTCCCAGGCGCGGCGTTCGACGCCGGCCGCGGCCACCCGGAGACCGACCCGGCGCCGGTAGACCTGGGTGAGGTCCCCGGCTCCTTCTTCCCGAAGCGCGGCGCCGCTCCCGGCGAAGGCCCTCGTGGCCCGGCTCTCGGCGGCCCGGACCCGGACCGCAATGTCCACCGCGCGCACGATGTGATCGCGCAGCCGCGCCGCCGACGCCATGTCACCGACAAAGCGGGGCGGAGCGTCGAGCAGGACGTCCCCGTTCTGCCCCGTGACGTAGCGGACCTGCAGGTCCTCCACGTAGCCGACCGGCTGCGGCGGCCCCTCATCCGTCCGGCGCATCAGGACCCGGCGGGGATCCGCGGCATCCGGGGCGGCCTCCCGTACCCAGTAGCGGATGCGGCTCACCGGCACCAGCCCGGGCTGTCCGAGCCCGAACAGTCCGGTTCCCTCCCGCGCCCGGACCTGCACCGGCGTTCCCACCGGCACGCCCCGTTCCCGCGCCCACCGCTCCAGCATCGCGCCCACCACCTGCTCGGTCAGGCGCGTGAGCGCACCACTGCCGATTCCGGGGACGGCCGCCTCGATCGCTCCCCCGAGCACGCTCTGCAGCGCGCGCTCCAGCAGGCCGCCGCCGCTTCCCGGCTCGAACGTATCGCCGTCCACGCTCGGACGGAAATGCCGGTGCCAGGGAGCGTCTCGGGGAGCGATCCGCACCACCGCGCCTTCACTCGCCCCGCGGACGGAGACAACCTCACCGAAGGCCCAGCGCGGCGTCATCTCGTCGTCGTTGAAGACCACCGCGAAGCGCCGCCCCGCGTCCCCCGCCCCGCGGTCGAAGCGGGACCCGGGATGCCCTAGCCTGACCTCGGCGCCGTCAAACGAAACCACCGGCTCGAACGACGCCTCGGCGAGGCGGTCCGGGGCCGTCAGGAAGTCGAGTCCGTCCGGGTTCCGGTCGCCGGCGCGGCCCAGGTCGTTGAAGACGGGAATCTCGGCCGGCAGACCGCCGCCCGCGCGCGCCAGGTCCGCCGCGATGCGATCGAGGATCGCGCGTCCGTCCTGTCGGAGTGTCGCGAGTTCCGGCTGCAGGTCCAGGGTCAGCCGGGCCTGGCGAAACAGCAGGCCGAAGCTCCCGGCCACCATCAGGGTGAGGCCCAGCGCCACCACGGCCTCCGTGATCGTGAAACCCGGGGCCGCGCCGCGTCCGCGCGGACGCCGGCGGGCGGCCGGCGCCGGGCCGCGCGCCGGCGGCCCGGCAGCGGACCCGAGCCGGAATGGCCGTCCCGTCATGAGTTCAGCCCTCCGGGCGGGTCCAGAAGGGGGAGCGGCGGAAACCCTCGACGAAGAGGGTCACGTCCTCGAGGGCGCCGTCCCGCACCCGGAACTCGAAGTCCCCGATGATCGAATCCATCGCCTGACCACCGACCTTGCTGACGCTCAGGGCCAGGTTCCCCGAAGCGGAGAGGCTGATCCCCCGAACGCGTCCCGCGCCGAACTCGAGCACCGAGGCGTCCCCGGCGACCACTCCGACCGCCTCCGCTCCCGTCAGGCCGTTGAACGCGCGCAACCGGGCGACTCCATCGGTCGTGGTGGAGGTGTCGCAGGAGAGCGTTTCGGTCCGGGCCGTGTGCGTGGCGAGCACCACCTCGACGCCCGAGCCGTCCGCGAGCACCACGGGTTGTCCCTGCGGGGCCTCGCCGTCGGACAGCGTCTTCCTCCAGACCTCGTGGAAACGGGTCCCCTCGTCCCGGAGCAGGACGACCGCGGAGGGCGTATCCCGGACCCGGCGGTCACCCCCGGTCAGGACGAGCAGGTGCGGCTCCGTCCGTCCCGGGAACGGGAACACCACCGGTGGCGTCAGGATCGGATGCTCCCCGCCCAGCCGGTGGGCAACGCTCCACTGCCAGGCGCCGGGCTGCGCGAGCCCGAGGCGGTGTATCTGGCCGTGCAGATCGCCGAGATACACCCGGGTGACGAGGTCGGCGCCCCCCGGCGCCGACCATGCCGGCCGCCACGGCGACGCCGAGGTGACGGCGCTGTTCTTCGCGATGCGCGCGCCGGGTGCCCGCGCCAGCCGGTAGCGGCCCTGGATCCGGCCGTCCTCGGGGGAGAGGGCGAGGAGCCACTCGCCGGACTCGCCGCCGGGACTCCCCTGCCCCGCCGGCAGGAACATCGTCCAGGCGCTTCCCCCGGCCGCGGGCGTCTCGACGAGGAGCGGCTCCGGCGTCTCACCGAGTTCCGGCAACGAGACGCCGGGACCGCCGGGACGAGGTCCGACGTTGAACAGCAGTCGCGGCAAGCCCGGGCCGCCGACCGAGGGGGCTGGGGCGCGATGCCCGCCGGCCCAGCCGTCTCCCACCTCCGACACGTCGAGCGCGGTCACGAACCGTCCCCCGAAGGAGCGGCCGAAGGCGAGCAGCGTTCGCCAGTCCTGGATCCCCGGCAGAAAGACATCGCGCACCACCGGTGAGCCGGCGAGCGCGAAGCGGTTCACGAGGCCGCGCCGGAGCCCGGCCGCACCCCGGACGCCAGCGAGCACGAGGTCCCGCAGGAAGACGCGCTCCCCGGTGTTTCCGGCGCCTGGGGCCGGTCCGAGAATGTCGTCCGGGATGTACGCGAAGACCTCCTTTCCGCTGTCGGCGGCGAAAGCGTGGAGCAACCCGCCGCTGGTCGGGAGATAGACCATCGTCCTCCGGTTCACGTGCCGGGAGAAGAAACGTTCGTAGCTCTCCCGTTCCCGGAGGATGCGATCCGGACGGTGGGGAGGATGCGTGACCACGGCCGGGGAGGCCAGCCCCTCGCGGAGCTTCCAGGTGCCCCGGCCCCCCGTGAAGTGGAGGTTCCCGTCGGGCCGGTAGATCGTCCCGGTGTCGGGATGCACCTCGAGCGCCTCGCCGCGGACCAGGCGCACCACGATGCGGGCCGCGTCCTCGGCGGTGCGGGCTCCGTCGCCGTCCACCTCGGCCAGGTAGCCCGCCCCGACGCCGAGGTCCTCCGGGGTCACCTCGCCGACCCGAAAAGCCCGGAGCTCGCGGCTCCCCGCCCGGTTGAAGAGGACCAGCCGATCCTCCGGGTCGCGCTCGGCGAGCTGCGCCCCCGCATCCCAGACGGACGTCGCCAGCAGACTCCCTCCGCCCACGGCGGACGTGGGAAACGCGCGCAGTCCACCGCGCAGCGCATGAAGCTCCGCGCTCGTCGAGAAGAGGATGTTGTCGGCGTAGGAAGCGCGCCGCCGGATCACCTCCTCCCGACCGTCGGGGTCGCTCGCGGGGGCCACCAGGGCGTCCGCGGGAAGGGTCGGATCGCTTCCGCGGAACGCCGGGCTCGGGGAACTCGCGACCAGTTCCTTGACGGTGGCCAGCCGCGGCGCCGCGAGCTTTACCGTCCCGGAGGGGAGGGTGATCTCGTCGAGGACCTGACGGAGGGCCCGCCGGAGGGTCTCGGGCCGGTCGGCGTAGATGGCGGAATGCCGGCCGCCCGAGGCCATCCACGCCAGGTGGTTGGTGTAGCCGCGGATCTCTTCGTCCGCCATGGCGACGCCGACCACGTGGATGTCTCCCAGACCGGCGTCCGGGTCACCGCCGTTGAGCGCCCGATACGCCGCCCTCGCCTTGAGCCCCGCGTTCCAGCCGGCGAAAGCCCGCCCGGACGGCGCTACGCGAACCAGGACATCCGGATTCACCTGGCTCGTACTGAGCCACACCCCGCTGGCGACACCGCGCCCCGGGGGCCCGGTGTTGAAGTCGAGCCAGGGGTGGTAGATGCACTCGCAGGTGTCGAGGCCGTCCGTGATCAGGACGATCACGTTCTGCTGGCCCGGCTCCAGGTCCTGGGTGGCGTTCGTCGCGATGTGGCTCGCGAGCTGGTAGAGCGCGATCCCGTTCGGGGTGCGGTTGCTGTTCACTCCTCCCGGAAGTTGCCGGAGCAGGGCCGTGCGTCCCGCTTCCGCATCGCACCCGGAAGGGTCGCTGAGAATCCGGACGCCCCCGCAACGCACCCCGGTCACCGGCACTCCGGGCGATCCGCTGGGAAGTCCGGCGCCCATCGTGGGGTCCTGGCAGATCGCCCGCCGGGAACTGCCGTCCTCCGAAGCCCGGAACTGCTGGAAGGCGGCGAGCCGCCAGTGCACGAGGGGTTCGCCCGACGCCGATTCCAGGTTCCGGACGATGGACCGGACCACGTCCTGGGCGGCCGCGAACCGGCTTCCGTTCCCCATGCCCCTCAACATGGACGTCGAGGTGTCGAACAGGATCCAGACCCGGGGACGCGTGGTGGTCCGCACGATCCCCAGCGGGTCGCGTCGTTCGTCGAGGGACTCCTGGACGCCGCGCGCGCCGGGGCGCGGCAGGACGCCCGCCGGCGCGGCGGCGGCGAGCAGCAGCGCCGGCGCCAGACACGCACCGGCGGGTAGCCAAGGGTTGCATCGCTTCATGGACCTTCTCCTCTCGGGAATCGCTTCCGTACCGCTCACCGCGAACCCCCGCGCGCAGCGGCCGGGAGGCGCCGTCTCACCCAGTTCCTCAGGCCGTCGCTGTAGCCGGGGGTTCCCGGTTCTTGGTGCGACGGACGCGGGGCGAGCCGCAGGGTCAGTTCGAGCCGGCTGACCGCGTGCGGGTCTTCCGGCCCGCGGGGCGGCGGATGGCGCGCTTCGGCGGTGAGCACCGCCCGGTCGTGCGGAGCCCCGGCGTCCCGGTCGCCCACCACCGGCCGGCGAATCCAGACGGTGACCCCCGCGACGTCGGGCGTCCCGTCGCCATCGAGGTCCGGCGCCCACCCGGCGCCCGGAGCCCGCGGGTCGAACAGCAGCGCGCGACCGTCGAGGGCTCGCAACACCCGGCCCACGTAGACGCGGGCGTTCCCGCCCGCCATCGGCTCGTCCCGGAACACCTCGTAGTCCCGGCAACCCGGCGTGTCCGGATTGCCGCAGGCGGCGCCGTCGGGCGGACGCGCGCTGCCCCACGGGTCTCCCGCGCCGGCCCGGATCGAGGGACGGACCGGCGGGAGAGCCCTTTCGAGACTGTCGTGCTCCTCCACGTAACGGGCGAGGAGAGCCTTCGACACCTCGAGCCCCGCCTCCGCCTGGGCCGCCGCCCGCGCCGTCCACGCCTGGTTCCGCGCCACCGCGCCGTCGGATCCCACCGACATCAGCACCACCGCCCCGATCCCGGCGAGGGCCAGCACCAGCAGGAGCGCCAGGACGAGCGCCATCCCCCGCTCCCGCGGGCTCGTTCGGGACCCCGCCGGGAAGGCCGCTCCCCTATTCACGGTTCGCCACCCGCACCGAGTCCAGCCGCACCACGGAACCGCGTCCGCCGGAGACCGGCATGGCCACCACCTCGAAACGAAGACCGGCGAGCCGGTCTCCCCCTCGCGCCGCGAGTTCCCGGATCCGCCAGCGCACCTCGTAGCGCGCGGCGCGGCGGTCGGCCGGCTCCCCGTCCGCGCCGAAGAACGCGAAGTATCCGGGCGCGCCGGCGCCCTCGATTTCGACGCTGCCCCCGGGAGCGACCGCCGCGTGATATCCGGGCCAGGGCCATCCCCGCCAGAAAGGGGCGGCCAGCAGTTCCTGCATCCGGGCTTCGGCGATCCGGGTCGCGAGCCCGGTGTCGGCGGCGGCCCGGCGGGCCTCGGACGCCTGGGCCAGCGCCCGCACGAGCCCACCGGCGGCGGCCACCAGCACCAGGACGGCGAAGAGGGTTTCGACGAGCGAGAAGCCTCCCTCTCCCCGCTCGCGCGCGCGTCGGTGTGCGGTCCTGCGATCCATGTCCCTGCCCTACAGGAACACAGACGTAAATCTCCGAAATTTTTCCCGTTTTGGAGCCAATTGTGGAAAAGTCGAAGCGATCGTGCACCTTGCCGGGCCTGAAAACGGCGAAAACGGCTTGGAGCGCCGGCTTCAGCCGGCACAGCCCGCCACAGGCGGGCGGCGGGACGGACCTCGTTCGCCGGGATGGCGCGGCTGCGCGCGCCAATGCATCCGGGGCAGCAACGAAGCGCCCGCGGCCTGACAGGCCGCTGTGCCGGCCGAAGTCGGCGTTCCAGGCCGGCGCGTCACGCGCATCGCAGCCCCATCCCCCTTCAGGGTGTGGGGGCGCCGCGCCCCCCGGTCAGCCGGCCGTCGAGACTACGAAGACGACGCCCGCGCCGAGGGCGAGCAGGGTCCCGAACGGCAACGGGGTGTCACGCCGGATCCTGCCGAGGAACAGCAACGGGCCGGCCACCACCACTCCCAGCGCGGCCGCGAGGGCGACCGCCCCGAGCGCGGCCGACGGGCCCAGGAAGGCCCCGATCAGCAGCAGCAGCTTCACGTCGCCGAGGCCGACCGCCTCGACACCGCGGAAGCGCAGCCAGAGCACGCGAAGGGAGAAGAGCAGGGCGGCCGCAAGCAGAGCGCCGGCCGCCGAGGTCACCACATCCAGGTCGGAGCGCGGTCCGGCGAGGACGAGACCCAGCGCCGCTCCGGGAAGCGTCAGGGCGTCCGGCAGCACCATCCGCTCCCAGTCCGTCACCGCCAGCGCGAGCAGCAGGCTCAGCAGGACCAGCCGGGAAGCGGTGAGCGCGGGATCGCTTCCCTCCGGCGCCCACACGAACAGGAGACCCGTCAGCAATTCGACCAGCGGATAGCGGACCGGGATCCCCGCCCGGCAATCCCGGCAGCGGCCGCCGAGCCGGAGCCAGGAGACCACCGGCAGGTTGTCGCGCACGCGGATCGGCGCGGCGCACGCGGGGCATCGGGAACGCGGGAACAGCACCGATTCCCCGGCCGGGAGGCGATGGATCAGGACGTTCAGAAAGCTCCCGGCCGCGAGTCCGACCAGGAACAGCACGGCAGGGGTCAACGTCCCGGATGACCGGCCAGCGGCGACTGCGGGGCGATTCGGGGAACGCCGGCCTCGTCAAACACGAACGGGACCCCCGCCGGATCGGCCGGCAGCCCCGGCAACATCCCGGCGGCGACCAGATCCTCCCAGCCGCGGGGAGGCTGTCCCGAGCGCCTTTCGTAAACGCGCACCATCGAACCGAGTTCATCCAGCCGGTCGAGCGCGTCGAGCTGCAGCAGGTGCGTGCGGGCGTTGGAGCGCGTGCGTCCGTCGCCGGCCCGCTCCAGCAGTACGCCCCAGAGATGCCGGGCCGCGGCGCGGGCGCCGACGCCGGTCAGCGACCGCGCCGCGAGCGCCATGACCCAGGGAGGCGCGTCGTCCCGGGCGCTCGCCGCCTCCAGCAGGCCGGCGCCCGTCGCCGGGTCCTCGAGATGCCAGGTGTGCAGCAGGCTGCGGACGAGCACGGCGTCGAAGTCGCCGGGGTAGCGCCGCACCCAGTCGGCGAGGATGGCGTCGGCCCGCTCCGGTTCCCCGGCGCCGAGCGGCGGCGGTTCCGCGAGGAGCAGGGGCCCGGTGAGCGCCGCCGGCCGGAGACCCGGGTCGAAGCGCAGCGCCTGCTCCACCAGCGCGCCCAGATCCGGGAACCCCGGCGAGCCTTCGAGCCGCCGGTTTCCGTAGTACTGGACCGCCAGCAGCCACGACGTGTCGGCCAGCACGCGCCGAACTCCCGTGGGGAGCGCCGCGATCCCGGCGGCGCTGAGGGAGGCGCCGGGAGGCGGCGCGGCGGCATCCGGCCGCGCCGCGGGGGCGATGCGGGCGGCCATCCCGAGGCACACGAGCGACAGGCCGGCGCTCGCGAGACGGCCGGCGCCGAGGCCGCGGAGGCCGGCCCGCCGAGGTTTCCGCATCCGCCCGTTCAGGAAGCCGGCGCGGCGGGCTGGCGGGCCCGCCACGGGAACACGGCGACCGCGGCGGCCACCATGGCGGCCGCGTACAGGATCGCGTAGAGGGTCGGGCCCGCGAGCATCGGCCCCGCTTCGGAGAAGCTCTCGGGAACACCCGCGAGCGGCGCATCGAGCGCCCGGAGGTCCGGCAGGACGAACGTCGCGAGCCGCGCGACCGGCTCCAGCCAGGCGGGACCCGCCGCCGGGAAGCTGGCGGCCAGCCAGCCGGCGAGGGAAGCGAGCGCGGCGAGCACGATGGCCACGGGCGGACGGACCAGCGCGAGGAACAGCGTGGACACCGCGAGGATCACGAGGAGCCGCAGCCAGAGCAGCCAACCGGCGCCGAGCACCGCGGCCACCGCGCCGCCGGGAGCGACGAGGAGCCATGCCGCGAGCGTCGCGCCCACCACCGCCACGTAGAGGAAGAGACCCGCGGCGAGGCCCAGGAAACGGCCGCCGAGCAGGAGCCCGGCGGAGACCGGCCGCGCCAGCGCGAAGGCGCCGAGCACCCCCCGGCGGCCGGCGAGGCCCGCTCCGTGGCTGAGCGCCAGCCACCAGCCCAGCGCTTCGGCGAGCGCCCACGCGAGGTTGGACTCGAATCGCCCGCCCCGATCCAGCGACACGTCGCCCAGCAGCACCCCGGCGCCGAAGCACGAAAGCACCAGCGCGAGAGCGGCCAGCAGGCTCCGCTCGGCGAGAAACCCGCGTACGACGACGGCGGCGGTAGCGGTCAGGGGAGCGATCGGCACCGGGAGCTACGGCGTGATCGGGCCAGCAGCCTGTGGTGGAACTGACGTGAGCACCGAGACGTCCGCTGGGCCTCGCTGACAAGGCGTGCGAGGGAGGAATACCGAGTGTATTTCGACCGAAGCGCAACGACGAGCGAGCCGAAGGCGAGCGTTCAGCGGGGATTCAGCGGGCGTCGAATGCCGCGTGAGTTTCAGCACCGGCTGCTCACGCCGTTCAGCGCCGCCGCCAGCCAGCCGCCGCGGTCTCCGGCAGCGGATCGGCCCTTGCCAGCCGTCGCCACGAAGTCCTCCACCGGCCCGGACGCGGTGACGGCGCCCTCCGCGAGAACGATCAGCCGGTCGGCGACCGACTCGATGGTGGCGGCCTCGTGAAGGCTCAGGATGACGGCCGCTCCGTCCCCGGCCGCCGCGCGAATGGCCGCCAGGGACCGGACCCGGGCCTCCGGGTCGAGCCCGGTGAGCGGTTCGTCGAGGACGAGCGCCCGGGGTTCGCCGAGCAGCGCCTGCGCCAGGGATACCCGGCGCCGGACACCCCGCGAAGCGCGGGCGGCGGGAATCGCCAGCCACTCCAGGAGCCCGACCGCCTCCGCCGTCCGCTGCGCCTCGCGACGGGCGCCCGCGCCGCCATACCCGGCGAGCACGGCGGCGTAGCGCAGGACGTCCCGCACCTTCAGACCCGCCGGAAACTCGTCTTCCTCCGCCAGGTATCCCAGAGCGCGGCGCGCCCGGCTGCGGCTGGCCGGCGTCTCCCCGAGGAGCGCCTCGCCCCGGTCAGGGGGCAGGAGCCCGGCCAGCAGCCGCAACGTGGTGGACTTGCCCGAGCCGTTCTTCCCCGCCAGCGCCACCACCTCCCCCGGCGCCACCGCGAAGCTCACCTCCCGCAGGACGGTCCGGCGGCGAAGCGCCAGCCCGAAACGTCCGGGCGCCGGATACGAAGCGGTCAGCCGGCGAGCGCGGATTTCCAAACGGGCCCGGCCTGTCGGCTATTCGAGGAAAGCGGTCGCCGCGGGGACCGGGCAGGCGATCGCCGCTCCGGAGGGGTCGTTGTAGATCGCCCCCGCGCTGGTGGCCGAGAAGGACCGCACACCCGTGCGTCCCACGTCCGCCGGCTCCGCGTGGTAGCAGTAGTCGAGCAGGCTGGTGGGATCGCAGTGATCCGGCACCGAAGTCGGGGTCCCGTTCGGGGCGAGCGTACGGTTGTATCCCGACTTCACGTAGGGACTCGTCCGTCCGAGGTCGGCGCCGATGAATTCCGGGGCGGTGTCCGGGTAGTTCGGAATGCCGATCGTTCCGCCGCAGTCCGCGCCGTTGCGGCAGAGGTTCGTCAGGTCGGCGAAGAACCCGCAGTTGGACGCCGCATAGGTCTGCTGCGCGGCGATCACCGCCCGCGAGTCCCCGATCGCCTGGGCCTCGTTGGCGGACAGGCGCGCGCGCAACAACTGGGGAATGGCGATCCCCGCGATCACGCCGATGATCGCGATCACGATCAGCAGCTCGATCAGGGTGAAGCCGGCGGCGGCCGGCGAGCGGGGCCGCGCGGAGCCGTCCCGAGGGCCGCCGGTCCGCTGGACCGGGGGGCGGCTCGGTGGCGATTTCATGGGGGAATCCGGGACCGGACGGACGGAGACGCTGCGTTTCATAAGGATACGTCCTCCTTGGGACAGGTGTGGAACGGGCCGGTTGCCGACTTCACGGTCGCTAACCGCCGTTGGTGGAACTGGCGTGAGCACCGAGACGCCCGCTGGGTCTCGCTGACAAGGCGCGCGAGGGAGGAATACCGGGTGTATTCCGACCGAAACGCAACGCAGAGCGCCTCGTAGAGGCGCGGTTCAGGCGGGATGCATCGGCGTTCGCGTCGTGAGCGGGGCGTGAGCCCCGCGCAGACCCCGGAGCGAGAGGGATAGGGGACGGGTTCACCCGGCTCCTATCCCTCTTGGCTCGGGAATGCCGCGTGACTTTGTCCACAGGCTGTCAAGCCAATCGGCCGACGAGCGTCCAGATCGGCAGGTACATGGCGATCACGATGGCTCCGATCACCAGGCCCAGGACAAGGATCAACAGCGGCTCGAGGAGCGGCAGGATCGTGGCCGTCGTCCGCCGCACCTCCTCCTCGTAGAACTCGGCGACCTTCTCGAGCGAGACGTCCAGCTCCCCGGTGCGTTCCCCCACGCCGACCATCTGCACCACCATCGGCGGGAAGAGTCCGGTCTGCCGCAGCGGGCCGGCGAGCGACGAGCCCGCCTCCACGCTCGGGCGGACCTCCGCCATGACCCCCTCCAGGTGCCGGTTTCCCACCGCGCGGCGGGCGATCTCGAGCCCCTCCAGCACGGGCACGCCGGCCTCGGTGAGCACCGAGAGCGTCCTGCAGAAACGGGAGATGCCGGCCTGGTGCAGCAGGCCGCCGAGGAGCGGCAGGCGGAGCGCCACCCGGTCGCAGAGGGCGCCCCCGGTCTCGGTCCGCCGGAAGCGCGCCAACCCCGCCGCGCCGCCGGCCAGGACGCTGGCTCCCGCGAGCGCCCACCCCCCGAACGAGCGGGACGCATCCACCACCACCCGCGTCAGGAGGGGCAACTCGGCATCGAGGCCCTCGTAGAGCTCGCTGAACACGGGGACGACGCGCCACAGGATCACCGACACCACCAGCACCCCGATCGCACCGACCACCGCCGGATAGGCAAAGGCGCCGCGCACCTGCTCGGCCACCGCCGCCGCCTTCTCCAGCTCGGTGGCGAGGCGCAGCAGGCTCCGGTCGAGCCGCCCGCCGGTTTCGCCGATGGCGGTCATGGCCACCGCCAGCCGGCTGAAGACGCGCGGGTGGCGGCTCATGGCCCCCGCCAGCGAACTGCCCGACTCGACGTCCCGGGCAATCCGTTCCACGGTCGTTCGCAGCTTCGGGTGCTCCTCCTGGCGGTAGAGCACCGCCAGGCTCTCGGCGAGCGGCAGCCCCGCTCCCACCATGACGCCCAGTTGGCGCACCAGGACGGCGACCTTCCGCCGGCCGATGCGGTGGGTCGCGAGCCGGGGGAAACGACGGCGCCGTCCCGGCCCCGGGGGGCTGTTTCTCACCCTCGCCACCGGTCCCGGAGATCAGGCCCGCCCGTTCGTGGCGGAACCGAGGGCGACCCGCAGCGCTGCCGGTTCGTTCGACGCGGCGAGCGCGTCGCCTCGGGTGACGATTCCCTGGCGCCAGAGCGAGAGCAGCGCCTCGTTGAGCGACACCGAGGCGCCCCGCCCGGCGCCGGCGTCGAGCACCGCGAAGAGCTGGTGCAGCTTGTCTTCCCGGATCAGGTTCCGCGCGGCCGGGGTCGGAGCGAGCTGCTCGACGGCCACGACCCGTCCCCGCCCGTCGGCGCGGGGCACGAGGCGCTGGCAGTAGATCGCCTCCAGCGACACCGAGAGCCGAATCCGGGACTGGCGATGCTGGGAAGCGGGAAACATCTCCACGATGCGGGTCAGCGCGTGCAGCGCCGAGCGGGCGTGGAGGGTCGCCAGCGCCAGGTGTCCGGTCTCGCTGACCCGGAGCGCCGCATCCACGGTGTCGCGGTCCCGAATCTCGCCGATCATCACCACGTCCGGGTCGGAACGCAGCACCGAACGAAGCGCGTCGTGAAAGGAAGCGGTATCGCTGCCGACCTGCCGCTGGGTGACGAGGGCGCGCCGGTTCCGATGGATGACCTCGACCGGGTCCTCGATGGTGACGACGTGCACCGCGCGGGTGCGGTTGATCCGGTCCACGATCGCCGCCATCGTGGTGGATTTGCCCGAGCCGACCGGACCGGCGGTGAGGATCAATCCGGAGGTCAGTCCCGCCAGCGCCGCCGCGCTTGCCGGGAGGCCGAGCGTATCGAGCGACGGCACCTCGCCGGGCACCACCCGGTAGACCGCCGCGAGCGCCCCGCGACACCGGAACACACTGCCGCGAAAGCGGGCGACGCCCGTCAGCGTGAACGCATAGTCCGCCTCCCCGCCCTGCTCGAGCAGCGTCCGCTGGCGATCCGGAACACCGGCGGACACGAGCGACTCCACGACGTCCGCGGGCAGCGGTTCCCCTGCCGCCTGGGTGAGCCGGCCGTCGATCCGCAACCGGGGCGCGGCGCCCGGACTCAGGTGCAGGTCGCTTCCCCCGCGGCCGACCAGCTCCTTGAGGAGCCGTGCGAGTTCCTCCCGGGGATCCGGCGGGGGCTGGGGCGGCGAGGCAGGCGGTCCTTCGGGCATTCCAAAAGGGTCAGACGAGATTTCCGCCCAATCCCGGTCAAAGTTGTTCGGAGTCGAAAAAACACCCTTCGTTGGTCCGGAGGTTGCTTGCTCCCGCCGCCGCTCGATCCGGAGGGGGCTGCGGAAGGTCGGAGACCGGCTGGTACGCTTCGGACATGGCATGGGAGCAGGGGCCGGGCGCGTTCCGTCCCCCGGACCGGGAGAGCCGGCGCCAGCGCCGTCTCCGCCCCTCCCGGTCCCCGTTCGATCTCGCCACGGAGGCATCAAGCGGTCGTGTTCAACAATCCTTTTGGCTCATTTCACAACACCGTCGCCGAAGCAAAGGAAGAACGTGAACAACTCGACCGGCTGCTGACCGTTTCCACTCCGCGGGAACGGCTGCTCGTCGGGGCCATCGCTCTCCTGCTGCTGGGCTTCTCCGCCTGGCTCTTCCTGGGCGCCGTGTCCCGCAGCCTCGCGGTGGACGCCGTCGTGGTGGAGCCCGGCGGGACCCGGTCGCTGCAGGCGCTCGTCCGGATCGAACCCGGGATCGCGCCGCACATCAGGGCCGGGATGCCGGCGCGTATCGAACTGATCGTTGCCGACGGCGAAGCGGAGACACTGGCCGGAGAGATCACGACCATCTCCGCCGTTCCCCTGTCCGAGGGGCTGGGCGCGCTCGCCTCCGTCGCGGCCGTGTCCGCGTACCGCGTCCACATCGCGATCGAGGAGGGGCTCGCTCTCGCCCCCCGCGCGGGCCAGGAATGCCGGATCGTCATCGAACTCGGCCGGCAGGCGCCCATCGCCCTGCTGCGAATGAGGCGCTTCTGACATGCCGCCCCGCGCTCTGGGGGGAACCGGCGCCAAAGGCCCGCCGGACTCGCCAAAACAGCGCGTAGCCACGCCGATTCTGCTGCAGATGCACGCCTCGGAGTGCGGGGCCGCCTGCCTCGGGAGCGTCCTCGGCTACTTCGGCCGCTGGGTGCCGCTCACCGAACTGCGGGAGAAATGCGAGGTGAGCCGGGACGGGAGCAACGCCGCGAGCATCCTGCGCGCCGCCCGACACTACGGTCTCGAATGCGGTGGACTCAGCCTGCGCGGCGAGCAACTGAAACGGCTGGAGTTGCCGCTGATCCTGTTCTGGCAGTTCAGCCATTTCGTCGTCCTCGAGGGATTCGACGGCGGCAGCTTCTACCTCAACGACCCCTCCACGGGGCGACGCAAGCTCTCCGCCGACGAGTTCCATGGCGGCTACAGCGGCATCGCGCTTCGATTCAAGCGCGGCGACGGTTTCACCACCGGCGGCGAACCGCGCAGCCTGTTCCGGCAGTTGGGCGTGCTGCTCGCCGGATCCTGGAGCGTGCTCACCGGCCTGACTGCCTGCGCGCTCATGCTGACCCTGCTCGCGCTGGTCATTCCCGGAGTTCTCGGCGTTTTCGTGGACGACGTGCTGGAGAACCGGGGGCCCGTGGGCGGACTGGTGGCCGCCCTGCTGGGCGGCGGGATCCTGGTCTATGTCCTGTCCCTGCTCAAGCACCGCTTCCTGAAGCGGCTCGCCGTCCGGATTTCCGTGGCCGGCTACAGCCGGGGCGTGTCCCGGCTGCTGCGGTTGCCGGTTGCGTTCTTCGAGCACCGGTTGGTAGGCGACCTGACGGACCGGGTCTCGTCCATAGACCGGGTCGCGAAGAACCTGACGGACCAGTTCCTGGTGCTGCTCATTGACATGGCCATGAGCGCGGTGCTGCTCCTCGCCATGTTGGCCTACGACGGGTTGCTGACGCTGATCGTGTTGGCCCTGGCGGTCCTCCACGGCGCGCTGGCCCACCTGCTCAACGGCGTCCAGGCCATTCGCACCCGAGCGATGCGGCGCGAACAGGGACTGCTGATCGGCGTCGGTATGCAGATGTTGGGTCATGCCGGCAACCTGCGCATGACGGGAGCGGACGACCGTTTCTTTGCGCGCTGGAGCGGTCAGCAGGCGCGTGAACTGCGCGCGCGACAACTCTGTGCGGAAGTGGGCGCCGTCCATGCCGCGCTTCCGGGGCTGGTCGCCGGACTGCGCAGTGCGGCGATCCTGGGCATCGGAGGGAGTCTGGTCCTCGACGGCGCCATGACCCTGGGGACGCTGGTCGGCTTCTATGTCCTGGCCGAGATGTTTCTGGCGCCCATCGGCCGCTTCCTGGAGTTCGCCGACGGGCGCCAGGCGCTCGAAACCGATCTGCAACGGCTGGACGACATCTCCAGGACCGAGGAAGATCCCGTCTTCCGCCGGCGAAGTCCGGAATCGGAATCCATCCCCACGTTCCAGGGTCGGCTCCAACTGACCGGCCGGCTCGAACTGCGGGACATCACCTTCGGTTTCAACAGGGGCCGGCCACCCCTGATCAAGAACTTCAACCTCGTGATCAAGCCCGGCCAGCGAGTCGCCGTGGTCGGTCCCAGTGGTTCCGGCAAATCAACCTTGGCGCGCCTGGTCTCGGGTATCCATCAGCCCTGGTCGGGTGAAATCCTGTTCGATGGCCACCGGCGGGACGAGATTCCCGAGGAAGTGCTGCAGCAGTCCATTTCCATGGTGGATCAGGAGGTCGTGCTGTTTTCCGCGTCGCTGCGCGACAACATCACGCTGTGGAACCCGGCCGTTCCGGATGAAGCCGTCTTCGCGGCCACCCGGGATGCGCGGATCCATGACGAAATCCTGGTCAGGCCGCACGGGTTCGCGACCCTCGTTGAAGAAGGCGGCGCGAATTTCAGCGGCGGCCAGCGCCAACGACTGGAAATCGCGCGAGCGCTGGTGGGCCATCCGACGGTGCTCGTTCTGGACGAGGCGACCAGCGCCCTCGATGCGGCAACCGAGGAAGATGTGGACGATGCCCTGCGGCGACGGGGCGTCACCTGCCTGATCGTGGCCCACCGGCTGAGCACCGTGCGGGACTGCGACCAAATCATCGTGCTCGACAAGGGCGCCGAAGTGCAGCGCGGCACGCACGACGCCTTGATCGCCGATCTGGACGGCACGTATTCCAGGCTGGTCAGGACCGGCTGATGCAGGACACGAGGCCGGCATACCCAACGCTGGCGGCACTCGCGGCTCGCGCGGGTACGTCCGTACCCTGCGCCGGCAACCTGCCGGTGAAACTCGACGACCCGGACGGCGTCTGGTTCATCGAACGGGGTTCGGTCCATCTGTTCGTGGTCGAACTCGAGGACGGGGAGGAGTGCGCGGCGCCCCAACATCTGCTGCGTCGAGAAGCGGGCTGGCTGCTGCCGGGCGTCGCGCCGAGCGGAGGAGAAGATGACGAAGGCACGACGCTCAGCCTGATCGCCAAGGGGTTGCCGGGCACCCTGCTGAAGCGCCTGCCGGCGTCCCTGCTCTCGGAGCTGGATCCGGCAGAACTGGCGGAACAGACGGACACCTGGTTGACCGCCGTCACCGACACGCTCGCCCGCTTCGCGGCCCGCCTGCCGCGGGCGACCGCGCTGGCCGAACCCGGCCGGACGCGGACCCTGGCGCCCGGCACGGTTTCCGTACGGCGGGGGGTGGTCTGGGTGTCCGGTCCGCCGCGCGGCGCCAGCCTGTTCATGGGGATCGTGGACCCGCTGGAATTCGCCGGGACGAGCGACCGGGAGGAAGCTCCGATGCCGTTGACGCGGACGAGCTGGCTCAGCCTGTTCGACGAGGCGACCCTTGCCGGCGAATCCACCGCGTCCCTGGTGCGGCAAGGCATGCTGCTGCCCGCGCTCGCCGCCTTTCATGCGGTGGCGTTCTCCCTCGAACGCCACAACCGGCGACTGGCCACGGTTGATGACGCGAATCTGGAACGCGCGCGGACGAGCAGTCGCCGCCGGGCCGCGAGGACGGCGCGGGAGCGGCTCTTCAACATCTATGACCTTCCGACGGGCCGGGATGCCGGGGTCGAGGACAGGGCGCTGGCGGATGCCCTTCAGATCATCGGCCGCCGCGAAGGAATCGCGTTCCGGATTCCCGCGCGCTCAGCGCATTCGGATTCGCCGCTCAGCCTGTTGGACGTCCTCGATGCCTCCGGGGTCCGCGCCCGGCGCGTGCGCTTCAAGGCCGAGGGCGACTGGTGGCACGGCGACAGCAACGCGCTGCTGGCGTTCCGAGCCGAGGACGGCCGGCCCGTAGCGCTCCTGCCGGGACTCTTCGGCCGCTACCGGGAAGTGGATCCGGTCAGCAAGCGACGGGGCCGGATCAACGCGGACCGCGCCGCCGCGCTGGGCGAGGAAGCCTGGATGTTCTATCGGCCCTTCCCCTCGGGCAACGTCGAGCCGGCGGACCTGCTGCGAACGGCTCTCCATGGATCGGGCGTGGACCTCGCGCGGCTGGTGATCGCCGGGCTTCCCGGCGGTCTGATCAAGCTGGCGCCGGCGCTCGGGCTCGGATTCGTGGCGCACCAGGTCACGGCGGGCGGAACCGCCGGAGCGCTCTATGCCGTGGCCGCGACGGTGGCGGCGTTCGGCCTGCTCGGCGCGCTGCTCCACCTGCTGCAGAGCACGGCGATGATGCGGCTCGAGGGACGGTCGGCGTCGCGGGTGGAAGCCGCTTTCTGGGACCGCCTCATGCGGCTCTCGCCAAGCATCCTGCGGCGCCATCCGGCCGGCGACCTCGCCATGTCGGGAATGACGTTCCAGAACCTGCGCGACGGCCTGCGGGGGATCGTCGCCGACAGCCTGCTGTCGGTCCTTTTCCTGCTTCCGGTGCTCGGCGTCATCTTCTTCTACGACACCGGTCTCGGGGCCATTGCCCTCGGTTTCAGCCTGGTGTCGCTGCTGATCACCGCAGTCCTGGGCTGGCGCCAGATTGCGCCCTACGGGCGGATGGTCGCTACCGCCCGCCGCGTAGCCGGCCGGCTCTTCCAGATCGTGGGCGGGATCACCAAGCTGCGGGTGGAGAGCGCCGAAGGCTCGGCGTTCGCGGTCTGGGCGCAGGACTATCGCGAGCAGAAACGCGCGGAACTCGACCTGAGCGCGCTCGAAGGACACTCCCGAGCCTTCGGCGCCGCGCTTCCCTTTCTCGCCGGCGGGGTTCTGCTCTTCGCCGTGGTGGCGCTGGGCGACCGGAACGTCCCGGTCGGCGACTTCCTGGTCGTGTACACCGTCTTCATCGCTTTCCAGTCCGCGGTGGCCCAACTCGCCGAATCCTTCGGCGCCATCGCCGCCATGGCGCCGGCGTTCCGGCAGATGCGTCCCCTGCTCACCACGGTTCCCGAAACCGAGGGCGAGGGAGAGCCCGTTGACCACCTGGGGGGCGAGGTCCTCTTCGACCGCGTTTCCTTCCGCTACGACCCGGACGGACCCCTGATTCTCGACGACGTCACCCTTCGCGCCCGTCCCGGCGAATTCGTCGCGATCACCGGTGAGTCCGGCGCGGGCAAGAGCACCCTGTTCCGGCTCGCGCTCGGCATTGACCGGCCCAGCGCCGGGGCCGTGTACTTCGACGGACGCGATCTGCGGCACCTGAACCTGAAGCAGGTGCGCCGGCAGATCGGCGCCGTACCGCAATCCGTCAAGCTCCATCCCCTCGACCTCTGGGACAACCTGGTCAGTCACCACGAAGGCGTGACGAACGAGGAAGTGTGGAAAGCGGTCCGGGTGGCCCAGGTCGAAGCCGAAATCAAGAGTATGCCCATGGGTCTGATGACCATGGTGGGCACCAGCGGGGCGGTCCTGTCGGGCGGCGAAAGCCAGCGCGTCACCATCGCTCGCTCGGTGATCGGCAGTCCGCGCATCATGCTGTTCGACGAGGCGACCAACTGGCTCGACAACGAAAGCCAGGCAAAGGTCATGGAGAACCTCGCCGCCCTGACCTCCACGCGGCTCGTGATCGCCCACCGCCTGTCCACGCTGGAAGCGGCCGACCGCATCTACGTCCTGAAGGCCGGCAAGGTGGTCGAGAGCGGCTCCTTCACCGAACTCATGGAAGCCGAGGGAGCATTCCAGGAACTGATCAAGAGGCAGATCGCTTGACGTCCATCAAGAAACCGACGGACGTCGCCGACTCTCTCCTCGCGAGAGCCGCCGAGGACAGCGACTTTCGCGGACGCCTGCTAGCGGAACCCAACGCGACGGTGGAAACGGAACTCGGCGTGCGGCTTCCCGCCGGCCACGAGATTCACGTGCACGAGGAGTCCTATGCGGAGACCCACCTGGTGCTTCCGCCGCGCAGCAGACTCACCGCGGCCGAACGGCAGGAGGCGCAGACGGGCGCGGCGTCGCTCGCGTTTCTCAGGAAGACGCTCCACGACCCCGCGCCGCCGCTGCGTCCCCCGGCCCCCAGGCGGGCGTGGGCCCACCCGGGCGCGAGTCCCGCGGCCCTCGCGGAAGCGGCGCGGACGAGCATCCGCCGGGGTCTCGATTTCCTCGAGTCCACGACCGACGCGAACGGGGCGTTTCACTGCATCCGGTTCAACGTCGCCGATCCGGACATTCCACGGCATTTCGAACGGCCGCCCTTCGTTTCGGCCTTCTGCGCACTGGCCCTCGAACGCTGCGCCGACGCGCGGGCCCGGGCCATGTGCGCCGCCGCCCGGGCCTACCTGGCCGACACCATCGAACATCCCGGTTTGTGGCGGTACTACCGCCATCTCCCCCAGGACCTCGACAGCACGGCGCTCGCCTCCATGGTCACCGGGACCCACCCCTGGATCCTGCTGGGGAAGAACGTGCCGCCGATCCTGGCGAATCGCGACGAGGAAGGCCGTTTCCTGACCTGGGTGCTCGCGGCAGACGAACCGGACGTGGTGTCCACGTTCCGCATCGAAGCCGACCCGGTGGTCAATGCGAACGTCATCGCCTACCTTGGCGACCATCCGGAAACCAGGGATGCGCGGCGCTGGCTGGAACGTCTCATCGCCGAAGGCAACGTCGAGGGCGCATCCAAGTGGTACCCCGACCGGGTCGCGACCTACTACGCGGCGGCGCGGGCGGCGGCGCGCGTCCGGCCGGCGCTGGACCCGCTGCGGCCGCACCTCGCGGACCGCATCCTGGAGCTCCGTGACGACCGGGGCGAGTTCGGCAACGTCCTGCAGACCGCCCAGGCGGTGTCGGCGCTCCACGACGTCGGTGGCCTGGAGCGCGTTGACGCGCATCGCCAGGTGGAAGCGCTGGTGGGTTCGCAACACGAGGACGGGAGTTGGCCGGAGCTGCTCGCGTTCGGTGACCAGACGCTGAAGTGGGGCGCGGTAGGGCAGATCGGGCATGGGTCGGAAGCCGTGACCTCCGCGTTAAGCATCGAAGCGCTGGAGCGGCTCGTCGAAGTCCTGAACGCTTGACCGCCTGTGGAAGACGTCACGCCCCGGCAAGGGATCCTCACCCGGACCACCCCCGCCGACCGGGGCCTCGTCAGGCTTCCGGCGCTGACGCCGCATCTGGATTTCCGCGACATTGGCGAAGGGCGGACCCTGCTGGTCTCCGAATCGTTCAACACCCTGTTGCACGGTGAGCTGTTTGCCGCTCTCCTGCCGCTGCTCGACGGCCGCCGTTCGTGCGAGGAGATCGTCGCGGCCGTGGAGGGGACCCATGCCGCGGTGGATGTCCTCACCGCGCTGGCTTCGCTGTCCGCCAGGGGTTACGTCGTCTCGGGCGACCATGCGCTGGACCGGCGCCGGGCGGCCTACTGGTCGTCGCTCGGCGCGTCGCCGCGCTGGGTCGAGGCGCGGCTGGCGGAGTCGCGCCTCGCGGTCGAAGGCGACGACGGCCGGTTCACCCGGCGCCTCGAGGAGAACGGCGCCGCGCTCGGGCCCGGGGATCCCGACCTCACCGTGGTGGTCTGCGACGACTACCTCGAACCGCGCCTCGCCGAGGTGAATCGGCGCCGGCTCGAGGCGGGAGCGCCGTGGGCCGTGGTGCGGCCGCGCGGCATGGAGGCGCTGTTCGGGCCCGTCTTCCGGGCGGATCGTCGAGGGCCCTGCTGGGATTGTCTCGCCCATCGTCTCGGCGCTCATCGGGAAGTCCACCGTTTTCTCCGGAGCGTCGCGGGCGAGAAAGCCGCCTTCAGGCCCTTCGCCGCCCAGCCCGCCGTTCTCGAAGCGCTCTACGGGCTGATCGCGGCGGAGATCGTCAAGTGGATCGTGCTGCGCGACGCGGCGCCGATCCACGACCACGCGCTCACCGTGAACGTCGGCGCCTTCGGAACTTCGCGACACCCGGTGCGCCGCCGGCCGCAGTGCCGGGCCTGTGGTGATCCGGCGCTCCATCGCCCGGACCGGCCGCCGGTTCCGCTCGCTCTGCAACCGAGCCCCAAGACGCATCGCACGAGCGGCGGCGCGCGCTCCGTGGCGCCGGAAGTCACCCTGGCGAAGTACGGCCACCTCGTGAGCCCGATCAGCGGGGTGGTGACCTGGTTGCGGCGCACCACGGACGCGAGCGATTCCTGGCTGCACGTCCACTGGGCCGGCAGCAACCCGGCCATCACGAGCCGGAGCCTGAGTTCGCTCCGGCGCAGCCTGCGCAGCAAGAGCGCCGGCAAGGGCAGCACCGCGGAGCAATCCCGGGTGAGCGCGCTGTGCGAAGCCATCGAGCGCACTTCGGGCGCCCATGCCGGTGACGAGATCCGTACCCGCGGGCGGTTCACCGAGTTCGCCGGAGAAGACGAAGCGATCCATCCCAACGACGTGCAACTGTTCAGCGACCACCAGCTCGACAACGCGGCGGACATCAACGCGAAGGGCCATCCTTACAACATCGTGCCGCCGCTGTTCGACCCCGACGCCCGCATCGCCTGGACCCCGGTGTGGTCGCTGACGCAGCAGCGGCACCGCTTTCTGCCGACGTCCATGCTCTATTCCATGCCGGCCGAAGCGCGCGGGCCGCAAGACCTGATCGCCGATTCGAACGGCTGCGCCGCGGGCAACACGGTGGAAGAAGCGATCCTGCAGGGCTTTTTCGAACTGGTCGAGCGCGATGCGTTCGCCATCTGGTGGTACAACCGGCTGCGCGTACCGGCGGTTGACCTGTCCAGCTTCGACGACGACTACCTCGCCTCGGCCCCGGACTACTACGCCCGTCGCGAGAGGGAGGTGTGGGTGCTCGACGTCACCTCGGATCTCGGCGTTCCCGCGTTCGTCGCGCTCTCGCGCCGGCCGTCCGCCCCCACCGAGGACATCATCTACGGCGCCGGCGCCCACGACGACCCGCGCATCGCGGCGCTGCGGGCGATCTGCGAACTGAACCAGTGCCTCACCTGGCTGCCGGACCCCGGGAAGCGCGACGGCCGGCCCACGATTGATGACCCGCTGGCGCTTCGGTGGTGGAAGACCGGGCGGCTCGCGGACTGTCCCTGGTTGGCGCCGGCCGCCAGCCAGCCGCCCTCGACGGCCTCCCGGTATGCGGCGGTCCCGTCAACGGATACCCGCGAGGACGTGGAGCGGTGCCGCGCGCTCGTCGAAGCCAGGGGCATGGAGTTCCTGGTGCTGGACCAGACCCGGCCCGACATCGGAATGCCGGTGGTGCGGGTCATCGTGCCGGGGATGCGCCATTTCTGGGCGAGGTTCGCTCCCGGGCGCCTCTACGACGTGCCGGTCAGCATGGGCCGCCGGGAACATCCGCTTGCCGAAGCGGATCTGAACTCCGTCCCGGTGATCGCGTGAGGAGGCGACATGCAACTTGACGCGGCGGTCGCGCTGACGGAGAACCGCCTTGCGGAGGAGGGCGGCGTCCTGAGTGACCTGCTCCGGCACTTCCGAGACCGGGTCTCACCGGTTCTCATCGGCGATCCGGAGTGGGAACTCGTCCTCGAGCGCGCCGGAAGACTTCCGATCACGATGGGCGCGCTTCCCTTCGGCTTCGAACTGCCGCTGCACGCGCAGGCGCCAAGGGCGGACCTGGGGGTCTCGCTGGCGAGCGGGACCAGAACGGCGGCGTTCTTCCTGGAACGCGCCCGGGACCCGAAGGACGCGACCGCGAGAGCGATTGGCCGGCTGTTCCGCCGGATGGATGCCGAGGACTCGCCGCTACGCGAGATCGTCGGCCGCAAGCTGATGCTGGAGTACGACATCGGCCCCGGACGGGGCGACGACGACTCGCTTCCCGGCATGTTCCTGCGGCCCGGGGAACGCCCGATCCTCGGCGCCCGCGGTCAGGTGAACGATGTCCGGCTGGTGGTGGACGCGCTCGCCTCCTGCGTCGGTTGGGAACTGACCGGCGCCGAGCGGCGAAACGTCGAGCGGGTGTACCTGGCGCAGCCCGAAGACACCCGCATGGATTCGTTCGGGGTGTTTCCCTCCCGCTCGCGGACGATCCGCCTCGCGGTGATGGGGTTCCAGTCACCGGCGGCGTTCGCTTCCTGGCTCGAAGCGATCGGGTGGCCGGGTCGGCTGTCGGCCGCCAATTCCGTGATCGAACGCTTCCGGGAACGCGCGCACGTCGTCCGAACCGGGGCGAACCTCGACGTGCGGGATGCGGGTGTCGGCCCGACCCTCGGCCTGACGCTCATCGTCAAGCAGCGGTACACGAAAGGTTCCCGGTACTGGCTCGACGGCCTCACCGACTGGGAACCGTTCCTGGAGGCCCTTGGCCATGAAGAACTCGTGTTTTCGGACAAGCTGGCCGCGCTCGCCGGCTGGGTTTCGAAGCCGACGACCCTCTTCGCGAAGTCCGGGCGCTATGTCCTGCTACGCGGAATCCATCACATCAAACTGGTCGTCTCCGAGAACCAGCTTCGCCAGGCCAAAGCCTACGTGTTCCTGGTGCTTTCCGGCGGAATCCCCTAGAAACGGTGCGAGCCTCGGAGCGCCGTCAGCGCGGGTTTGCTGTGAAAATGCAGTCCCGGCGAAACGTCAGCCAGCGCAATGGGGCCACCGGCCTGGAACGCCGGCTTCAGCCGGCACCCGCTGCGCGACAGCACAGCGCACGGCGCGACGTTGACCTGCGGGGTGGTTCTTTTTCTGCGCCGACCTGAACGGACCGGACGTTCCGGTAATAGCGTTCCGTACGGCCGAACCGCTACGCATCGCGCGCGGGCCTCCGGCCGGCGGTGCCGGCTGAAGCCGGCGTTCCAAGCCGGGCACGCCAAGTGACCGAACGGCCTCACGCTCTCTGCGAGCCGTGGCCCGGATGCCAGCGCGAGGCTGGCGCTCCTACCCGGTGAGGAAGCCGGCTAGCTGCCGGTTGTCGAACCTACCAGCAGCAGCAAAGGCCGGCCGAGATCGCTTCGAGCTGCTCCTCGGTGATGTTCGGGTCCGGCGGTAGCGCGAGATGCACCGTCTGCATGTCGCTCTCGTGGACCTGGATGCTCATCGAATCCGGAATCGTGATGCCGAGTTCCGCGCTGATCGCGCCCTTCGGATCTGCCAGAAGCTGACGCCGGAAATCCGCGTCGAGGGCGGACTTGTCGACAATCTGCTGCAACATTTCGTCGCCGTTTCTCATGGTGTGTCCTCCTTGATGTCAGGCGCGGGCCAACCGCGCCACGTATAACAGGATTGAATAGTAACACAACGCTGTGGGAACGTCTGGTGAACCGCAACCGCGGGCCTTCGCTTCCCGTGCCCGGGCCGGCGGTGAGGGACCGTCCGGCCTCCCGCCGCGCCCGAGCCCGCCTCCGGCAAACGACCGCCCGGCGCCGCCTCCGTGACCCGAAGGGCGATGGTGCTAGTGTGGTGCCCCGGAAATGGCGCACGCAGCACATCCGGGCATCCCGCGCGAGGGTCCACTGGCCGAACCCCGGGGAAGGCGTCGAGGGTGATCCAACCGGGCAGCAACTCGCTGCGGAAGATCGCGGTCATCGGGCGAGGAACCGCAGGGTCGCTCGCGGCCGCCGCGGTGACCCGTCTTCACCCTGACGGCGACCACGAGCTGCACCACATCCATGACTCGCGCATTCCGGTCATCGGAGTGGGTGAAGGCAGTTGGCCGAGCCTGGTCGGGCACCTGCAGCAACTGACGGCCCTGCCCCACGAAACGGTCCAGCAGCGCCTGCAGGGAACGCGCAAGTACGGCGTGGCCTTTGAGGGGTGGGGACGGCGCAATCGGGACTTCACCCACTACTTCACGCCGCAACAGGTCTCCTACGCCTACCACCTGTCCGCCGACCTGCTGGCGGAGCTGCTGCACGAGAGCACGCGCGCGCGCCACGTCAACGCGAAAGTGCTCGGGATCACCCGGGTGGACGGCGGCGCCGAGGTCGAATTCGAGGATCGGGCCCCGGAGCGCTACGACCTGGTCTTCGATGCCCGCGGGTTTCCCCGTGACCTGGACCCCGACCGGCACATCCCAATTTCCTTCATCCCGACGGACACCGCCGTCATCCGCCGCTGTCCGGCGATCGTCGGGGACGGGCGGGACGGCCCGGTCCTCCAGCACACCTATACCCGCGCGGTGGCGCGCCCGCACGGCTGGATCTTCGTCATCCCGCTCGTGGCGCACACGTCCTACGGGTACATCTTCAACCGCGACGTATCCGGCCTCGCCGAAGTCGAAGCGGACTTCGACGCGTTCCTCGAAGCCGATGGCGCGCCGGAGTTCGAGCAGCGCGCCGTCATCCCGTTTCCCAATTTCGTCCACCGGCAGATCTACGACGGCGCGGTGGCCCGCATCGGAAACCGGGCGGCCTTCATGGAACCGCTCGAAGCCACCGCGATCGTGTCCGCCCAGTTCCAGATCGGGATGGTCCTGCAGACCCGCCTGAACCGTCCGGTCGAGCATCTCGAGCGCGACGCGCCGGTGATCAACCGGTTTCTCGTGAACGAGATGCTCGCCTACGGCCTGTTCGTCGGCTGGCACTACTCCTGCGGCTCCCGCTACGACAGCGGCTTCTGGCGCTACGCTCGCGACCAGGCCTGGCCGAGGCACCGCCAGACGGCGGACCCCGAGGCGGTGGGTTGCGCCGCGCTCCGCAAGTTCGACGCAATGATCGAGTTGCTGAACCGGCCCGTCATCGCCAGGGCCGACTGGGATCGGATGTGCGCGGTCCCTCTCACCAGCTACGCCCAGATGTCCCAGGGTCTGGGCTGCTGATCCTGGTCGCCGACGGCGGGCCGGGACGGCCGCCGGCCCGGCGCGGGTGCGCGGGGCGCGGCTCTGGTAGACTCACGTCCCGCATGGCGGGCATCCGGGACCGGGCGGCGACAGCTTGAGCCTCCCCTCTCTCCCCGCCAAGACGCGCTTTCTCTTCGTCACCGGCGGAGTGATCTCTTCGCTCGGGAAGGGCATCGCGTCCGCCTCCATCGGGCGCCTGCTGAAATCGCAGGGATACTCGGTCACCTTCCTCAAGTTCGACCCGTATCTGAACGTGGACCCGGGCACCATGAGCCCGTACCAGCACGGCGAGGTCTTCGTGACGCACGACGGCGCCGAGACGGATCTCGACGTGGGGCACTACGAGCGCTTCACCGGCAACGCGTTCTCCGCGCTCTCGAACGTCACCAGCGGCCAGATCTACGAGACCGTGATCGAGCGGGAACGGCAGGGGGGATACCTGGGAGCGACGGTCCAAGTGATTCCCCACGTGACCGACGAGATCAAGCGCCGCCTGATCGCGGTGGCCGGCGATGCCGACGTGGTCATCGTCGAGATCGGCGGAACGGTCGGTGACATCGAGGGCCAGCCCTTCCTCGAGGCGGCGCGGCAGTTCCGGCTGGACGTGGGACCGGCGCGCGTCTGTTTCCTGCACCTGACGCTCGTCCCGATGATCGCCACCGCCGGCGAGTACAAGACCAAACCCACGCAGCACAGCGTCCGGGAGCTGCGCGCGATCGGAATCCAGCCCGACGTGCTGCTGTGCCGCGCCAAGGAGGGCCTCCCCGCCGAGGTCAAGGCCAAGATCGGACTCCACACCTCGGTGGCTTCGGGCGCCGTCTTCACCGCGGTGGACGCGCGGTCCGTGTACGAGGTCCCCCTCAACCTGGCGGCCGAGGGCGTGGACCGCAGGATCCTCGAGCACTTCCAGCTTCCGTCCCGGGAACGGCAGCTCTCGGACTGGAAGGACCTGGTCCAGCGCCTGAGGGCCGGTTCCCGGGACGTCCGGATCGGGGTGGTCGGCAAGTATGTCGAACTCGAGGACTCCTACAAGAGCCTCAGCGAGGCCCTCGTGCATGGCGGAGTCCCCCACGACGCGCGCGTCGAGATCCGCTGGGTGGAAGCCGAGAGCCTCCAGGACGGTGACCTCTCCCAGCTCGACGACTGCGACGGCATCCTGGTGCCCGGCGGATTCGGCTCGCGGGGGACCGAAGGGATGGCGCAGGCCGCCGGACGGGCGCGCACCGATCGCGTGCCGTTCCTCGGGATCTGCTACGGATTCCAGTGGGCGGTGGTGGAGTTCGCGCGCTCCGAGTGCGGACTCGTCGGGGCGAGCACCCAGGAACTCAACCCGGATGCGGAACACCAGGTCTTCCAGTTGCTGCGCAACCTCGAAGGCGTCGAACCGCTGGGTGGGACCATGCGGGTGGGGGCGGTGACCTGCATTCTCCGGGAGGGTTCGCTCGCCGCGCGCACCTACGGGAGGACCAGGATCAGCGAGCGCCATCGCCACCGCTACGAGTTCGAGCGCGGCTACACCGAACTCGTGGAGTCCCGGGGCATGAAGTTCTCCGGTTTCACCGAGGACGGGTTCTACGAGATCGCCGAGATTCCCGACCATCCCTGGTTCCTGGCCGTTCAGTTCCATCCGGAGTTCCAGTCGAACCCGCTCCGCCCGCACCCCCTCTTCAGCGACTTCATCGGAGCCGCCCTCGAAAAGCGGGAGGAGCGCGCTCGGACCGCGCTGCCGGCGTCGGCGGACGCCGTTTCCGCCGGCTGATCCGGCGCCCGGCCTTTCGGTACCCCGTGCCCAGCGAGGATTCCGGCGGTCCCGCCGCGGTCCGGCGCCAGGACCCGCAGGCCACGGAGGGTGGGCGCGATCCGGTCTCCCGGCGGGCCGCCGCCATCGAGGCCATCCTGATGGACGTGGACGGGGTCCTGACCGACGGCACCTTCGAGCCGGGCGACGAGGACGCCGGAATCCCCGAGCGGAAGCGTTTCCACTCCCGGGACGGCCTGGGCCTCGTGATGGCGAAGAAGAGCGGCCTGCGCCTCGGTTTCGTGACCGGCCGCCGCTCCGGAACCGTGAGGGGGCGCGCCGCGGAACTGGAGCTCGACTATCTCCGCGAAGGCTGCTTCGACAAGGGTCCGGCGTTCGACGAGGCCTGCGCCTCCTTCGGCCTGCTGCCGGAGCAGGTCGCCTTCGTGGGTGACGACGTGCAGGACCTGCCGGCGCTTCGCAAGGCCGGCTTCGCCGCCGCCCCCGCCGACGCCCATCCCGCCGTCCTCGACTGCGTCCACTTCGTCGCCGACGCTCCGGGGGGGCGGGGCGCCGTCCGTCAGGTCATCGAGCGGATCCTGGAGGCTCGCGGGCTGCTCGACGCCGCGCTGTTTCGGTTCTGGGGCTAGCAGCCTGTGGATAAAGTGACGTGAGCGCCGAGGCGGGCGAGGCGCCCGGCTGACAAGGCGCGTGAGGGAGGAATACCGGGTGTATTTCGACCGAAACGCAACGCAGAGCGCCGCAAAAGCGGCGCGGTTCAGCCGGGATGCATCGCCCGCCGAACGCCGCGTGACTTTGTCCACAGGCTGCTAGCAGGCGTTACCGCGCCGTGAGGGGCGGAGTAGGGTTGCGCCGTGCGCGGCGCGGAGCGCCGCGGTGCCGGTCTGGAGACCGGCGTTCCAAGCCGGCAGCGCCATACCCCCGGTCAGGGACCGATCTCAGGGAACGGCGCGGGTGAGGAGCGACCGGGCCACGGCGGCGGCGGCTTCCTCCGTCTCCTTGAGGGTTCCCGACGCGTCCACGAGGTCGTCGGCGCGCCGGGCCTTCTCGAGGGGATCCATCTGGGCGGCAAGCCGGAGGCGCGCCTCCTCCGGGGTCATCCCGGAGCGCGCGGTGAGGCGCTCGAACTGCTGCTCGGGACGGCAGACCACGACGACCAGCCGGTCGTAGTTGGCGGCGCTGCCGGTCTCCACCATGAGGGCGGCCTCGACCCCGGCGACCCGTTCTCCCTCCGCCTCGCGTCCGTCCAGAAAGGCCGCGATCCGCTGCCAGATCCGCGGGTGCACGACCCCGTTCAGCCATTCGCGCTCCGCCGGATCGGCGAAGACCCGGGCCCCCAGGGTCTTCCGGTCGATGCCTCCGTCCCGGCCGACCACCTCGCTCCCGAAGTGACCGGCGACCTCCTCCACGAGGTCGCCGCCCGGGGCGAAGAACTCGTGGGTCAGGGCGTCGGCGTCGAGCATGGGAATCCCGGCGCGCTCGAACACCCGCCGCACCGTGGTCTTTCCCGAGGCGATCCCTCCGGTCAGGCCAATCCGAAGCATCATCAAGCCGTTGGGGAAGCAGCCCGCACCGACCCCCGAAGAACGTGCGCAGTTGGGTCACCGGGCTTTCCGCGCGCGGGCTGCTTCCCCCACGGCGTGATGCCGGAGATCGCGTTGCGATCCCCGCCATCGTTCTTCATGGGGAGGGGAAGCCCCTCCCCAAACCCCTCCCCCGCGGCGCCGCGCGCCGCGAACCGGCACCTGCGGTTCTCTCTCATGAGTCGGTCAACGATCCGGAGAGCGACGTGCGACCGCGAGGGCGACGGTGTTGGCGAGGAGCATCGCGATGGTGAGCGGCCCGACGCCGCCCGGAACCGGGGTATACGCCGACGAACGTTCCCGCATCGCCACCGGGTGGACGTCGCCGACCAGCGTGTAGCCGTTCCGGCGGAACCGGGCCAGACGCTTCTCGTCGCCGCCGAAGAAATCGCGAACCTCCGCTTCGCTCTCGGCGCGGTTCATCCCCACGTCCACGACGACGGCGCCCTCGCGGATGGCGTCCGCTCGCACCATCGCCGGCCGGCCGATCGCGGTGCAGAGGATGTCGGCCTCGCGGCAGACGGCGGGGAGGTCGCGGGTCCGCGAGTGACAGAGCGTGACCGTGGCGTGCTGGTGGAGGAGCAGCAGCGCGAGCGGCTTGCCCACGATGTCGCTCCTCCCGACGACCACCGCGCGGGAGCCCTTCACTTCGATTCCCTCGCGGCGGAACATCTCCATGATCCCCGCCGGGGTGCAGGGAACCGGCCCGGGAAGACCCGCCACCAGGCGGCCCACGTTCTCGGGATGAAAGCCGTCCACGTCCTTCGCCGGACGGATCCGGGCCAGAAACTCCGACGCCGCGAGCCCGTCCGGGAGCGGAAGCTGCAGCAGGATCGCATCCACCGCCTCGTCCCGGTTCAGCCGCTCCAGCAGGCCGCCCAGCTCGGGCGCCGTCGTGGTGGCCGGGAGGCGATGGGTCTCGGAGGCGATCCCCGCCTCCCGCGAGGCCTTGATCTTGCCCCGCACGTAGATCGCCGAAGCGGGGTCGTCGCCCACCAGCACGACCGCCAGTCCGGGCGGACGCCCCGCCGAGCGGGCGAACTCGCGCGCCGCCTCGGCGGCGTCGGCGCGAATCGCGGCGCCGATCTTCTTTCCGTCCAGGATCCTTCCGGCCATCAATCTCTCCTCGGATGTTTGTTGTCGACGAAGTCTCTCAGCCGGCCTCCGGCCGGGATCCGGCCGCGGCCAGGAGCGCCCGCGCCCGGTCCCCGATCTCGCGGGGCGAGGTGGCGGACACGGCCGAGATCACCGCCGCCGCATCGGCGCCGGCAGCGAGCACCGAACGGATGCGGTCCCGGCCGATTCCCCCGATCGCGATCAGCGGCCCCCGGTAGAGCGCGCGCGCCTCCCGGACGCCCGACAGCGAAACCACCGGCGCAGCGTCGGCCTTGGTCGGCGTGTCGAACACGGGTCCCACGGCAAGATAGTCGGCGGGTGCGCGCCTCGAGAGTTCCACCTCCGCCCGGGTGTGGGTCGAAAGGCCGATCACCGCCCGACGCCCGAGCAGGCGGCGGGCCGCCCCCACCGACAGGTCGTCCTGCCCGAGATGGACCCCGTCGGCGCCGGCCAGCAGGGCGACGTCGGCCCGGTCGTTCACCACCACGCGGACGCCGCACCCCGCCGCGCCGCGGACCCCGGCAGACACCCAGGCCGCGAGGGCGCCTGCCGGAAGTCCCTTCCCCCGGAGCTGGACGATCCGGATTCCGGCGGTCCCGAGCGCGCGGAGCACCGGGCCGGGGTCCCGGCCGCCGAGTACGCCCGCGTCCAGGATGGGATAGACGGGGCTGGCCGCGAAGAAGGCCCGCGAACACCAGGAGGCCGCCGCACTCGCGTCCCGATCAGTCGAGACGCCCGATGAACCCGGTGTCGAAGCCACCCGCGAGAAACTCCTCGCTCTCCATGATGCGGCGGTGGAGGGGAAGGGTGGTGTGGATTCCCTCCACCTCCATTTCGGCGAGCGCCCGCCGCATCCGCGCCACCGCGTGCACCCGGTCCTCACCGTGCACGATGAGCTTGGCGACCAGCGAGTCGTAGTAGGGGGGGATGACCGCTCCCGCGTGCGCCGCCGTATCCAACCGCACCCCGGGTCCGCCGGGGCCGTGGAAGGCCGTGATGGTTCCCGGACTCGGGATGAACCGCTCCGGATCCTCGGCGTTGATCCGGCATTCGATCGCGGCGCCGGCGATCCGGACGGACTCCTGCGAGAACGAGAGCGGCTCCCCCGCGGCCACCCGGATCTGTTCGCGCACGAGGTCCAGTCCGGTCACCATTTCCGTCACCGGGTGCTCCACCTGGATGCGCACGTTCATCTCGCTGAAGAAGAAGTGGCCGTCGGGGTCCATCAGGAACTCGACGGTGCCGGCGTTGCGGTATCCCACCGCCTCGGCGGCCTTCACCGCCGCCGCTCCGAGCTTCGCCCGCGTCGCTTCGGTGAGGCCGGGCCCCGGCGCCTCTTCGACGAGCTTCTGGTGCCGGCGCTGCACCGAACAGTCCCGCTCGCCGAGATGGACCGTGCTGCCGTGCGCGTCCGCGAAGACCTGGACCTCCACGTGGCGCACGCTCGGCAGATACCGCTCGATGTAGACCTCGGCATCCCCGAAGGCGGCCTGCGCCTCGGTCGCGGCCGAGTTCAGCGCCGGCGCCAGTTCCGACTCGCTGCCCACGATGCGCATGCCGCGTCCGCCGCCGCCGAAGGAAGCCTTCAGCAGGACCGGGTACCCGACCTCGCCCGCGACCCGGGTGGCTTCCTCCACGCCGGACACGCCGGACTCGGTCCCCGGGAGAATCGGCACCCCGGCCTCGCGCATGATCCGCCGCGCGAGCGCCTTGTCGCCCATGCTCCGAATGCTCTCCGGGGGCGGGCCGATGAAGGTCACCCGGCAGGCCTCGCAGACCTCGGCGAGCGCGTGGCTCTCGGCGAGGAATCCGTAACCGGGATGGATGGCGTCGGCGCCGGAGATCTCCGCCGCGGTCAGGATGCGCGGGACGTCGAGGTAGCTCTCCGCCGGGGCGGCCGGCCCGATGCAGACCCCTTCGTCGGCGAGCCGCACCGGCAGGGCGTCGCGGTCCGCATCGGAATAGGCGATCACGGTCCGCAGGCCGAGGTCCCGGCAGGCCGCGATGATCCGCACCGCGATTTCGCCGCGGTTTGCGACCAGGACCTTGCCGAACACGTCAGCAGCCTGTGAACCGGGTCACGCGGCGTTCGTTCAGATTGGCCGGATTTCGAAGAGCCGGTCCCCGAACTGCACCGCGGAGCCGTCCTCGGGGACGATCTCGACGACTTCCCCACTCTGCTCGGCCTCGATGTTGTTCATCAGCTTCATCGCCTCGATGATGCAGAGTACCTGTCCCTTGCGGACCCGGTCTCCCACACTGACGAACGCCTCCGCCTCGGGCCGCGGCCGGCGGTAGAACGTCCCCACCATCGGCGCGGTCACGGTCTCCAGTCCGGACGCCGCCGCATCCGCCGACCCATCGTCCTCCGGGGCCGCCGGCGCCGGGGCGGCGGCCGCCGCCGGGAGGGGAGCGGCCGCCGTTGCCGCCGGCCCCCGCGCGACGCGCAGACGCGCCCCTCCGACGCGGAGGTCCACCTCGTGGAACTCCGTTCCGGCGAGTTGGTCGAGCGCCTCCAGCAGGTCGGCGAGAGTGGGCTCTTTGGACGAGGATGCGGGCACGAACGGCAGCGGGGCTCGGCCCGCAACGGCCGGAACGGTACCACAACGCAGGGCACGTCCCGCCGCCGGGACGGAGGGCTTCGCCGGTTCCCCAACCGGTCCGTTTCAGGGTGGAGACCGTCCCGCGCCATCCGGCGTCCGAGACCCCCCGACCGCGCGGATCCGCGGCGTCAGGAAGATGAGCAGCTCCTCGTCGCGGTGGTTCTGCTCGCGTGACCGGAACAGGTGTCCCAGGAGCGGAATCCGGTGCAGGCCCGGGACCCGGCCCCGGTCCTGCGACTGCTGGGTGGCGAAGACGCCCCCCAGCACCGTGGTGGCCCCGTCGTCCACCCGCACGCGGGTCGTCGCCTGCTGGGTCAGGATGCTCGGAATCCCTCCCACCGCCTGACCGAAGTCCAGCGCGTCGTTGCTGACCGTCAGGTCGAGCAGGACCGTCCCCTCGGGGCTGACCTGCGGCGTCACCGTGAGTTCGAGCACGGCGTCCCGGAACTGCACCGTGACGGTGTTGTTGGCCACCACCTGGACCGGGAAGGTCACACCCTGCTTGATCGTCGCCGGCCGGGCGTTCTGGGCAACGATCCGGGGAGCCGACAGGATCCGCACCTCACCCCGCCGTTCGGCGGCGCTCAGCGCCAGGTCGAGATGGGCGGCCCCGTTCAGGGCGCCCAGCGCGAGCCCCAGCGCCCCGGTGGGAGCCCCGCTGATGGGGAGGTTGACGCCGTAGCCCCGGCGCTCGCCGTCCTGGTTCACCGGGGCCGACACGCCGCCGGCCGGCGCTCCCGTGGAGAACGACGAGCCCGCGCCCCCGATGACGTCCGCCCCGATGCGGACGGACTGCGGCAGCTTCTTCCCGGTGTGTTCGCGGACCAGTCCCCCGCCCCACTGGATTCCGAGCCGGCGGGTCAGCGTCCGCGTCGCCAGCACGATGCGCGCCTCGATCTCCACGCCGGGCACCGGAATGTCGAGCAGGTCGAGCACCGACTCGATCTCCTCGATCCGGCTCTCCACGTCGGCCACCAGGACGGTCCCCGTCCGCTGGTCGGCGATGAGCGAGCCGCGCGCGCTCAGGCGGCTTTCGAGCATCTCCCTCACCTCCTCCGGACGTACGTAGGCGAGGCTGCGGCTGAAGGTCATCAGGTCGCCGGCGAGTTCCCGCGCTTCCTGCTGGCGCCGCCGCTCTTCGAACTCGCCCGCCAGTTCGGCGGCCGGACCCACCCGCAGCACGCCGTCCTCGAGCACGTGCCCCAGGCGCTGGGAGCGGAGGACGAGTTCCAGCGCCTGTTCCCAGGGGATCTCGCTCAGCCGCAGCGAGACCCGACCGGCGACCCCGGGCTGGAGCACGAAGTCGAGCCCGCTCACTTCGCTCAGGACGCGGAGCACGTCCCGGAGGTCCGCGTCCCGGAAATCGAGGCTGACCCGCGGCCCGGCCGCCTCCCCGGAGGGACCGGCGGCCCGCTCCGCGTCCTCCACGGGCGGCTCCGGCGGGGCCCGGCAGGCGATCTCGAGGCCGGCATCGAACAGCGAGGGAGTGCAGGCGACGCCCGGGGCGGCGAACACCGTGACGCCCTCCGACTCGTCCGCGGAAACCCGCACCTCGAGGACCTCGGGGGTTCCGACCCCCCACGAACCCGCGACCGCCGAGAGATCCACCCCCGGCATCAGCACCTGGAAGCGGTCCGCGAGCGGTGCGCCCGCCGGCTCCCGCAGCCTCCCGTCCGTGATCAGCCGCAGCAGGGTCTCCCCGGGGCTCGGGGCGACCTCCAGTCCGGTCACCGCCGGCCGGGCCGCGGTCACCCGGACCTGCGGCGGCTGGGACGCGGACGCGGCGGCCGGACGAGCCGGCGACCCGACGAGGACAACGAGGGCACCGCACGCGAGCCGGAACCCTGCAAGATGTTTCACTGACTTCATCACTCCTCCTCGGGAGCCCCCAAGCGCTCGAGCGGCCGATGGACGGGGCGGTCCGGATCTCCCTCCAGCCAGAAGACGACGACGCCCGGCTCGATCTCCCCCAGGACCCCGTCCAGCAGGTGATCGCCCGGCGCCGCGACGAACCCCTCTCCGGCAGGGGACTCGAGAATCGCCCAGCCGGAAGGATCGGGCCGGGAATCCGAGCCGGGCGGAATCCGAACCCTCACGATTCCCCGAACCACGGCTTCGGTCACCCCGACGCCGGCAAGCCCCGGCGGCCGCGGGGTATCGGAGCCGGCCCCCGGGGGCCGGAACGGATCGCGCACCGGTTGCCGCTCGCCCCGCTGGAGCGGGGGGAGAAGCCGGCCGCCCGTCGCATCCGCCGGTCCCGGCCCGGCGAATCCCGCCGCCAGCAGGACCAGCGGCCACCAGTTCGCGCGCATCACTCCTCCGGACTCCCGGACGCCGGCTCCTCCAGATCGGGCGTCTCCGGGACGAGGTCCTCGACGGCCCGGACGGTGACCGCGACGAAACGGCACTGGAGAAGGTCGCCGGGCGTCCGTTCGAGCGTGACCTCTTCCATCAGCACCAGGTGCGGCGAGAGCGAGACCCGTTCGAAGAAGCGCAGGAAGTCCCCGAACGCGCCCTCCGCGACGACGGAAACGGCGCTCGCCTGGTACCCGTCCAGCCGGTACCCGGGCTCGGGCGCGAAGCGCAGGAACCGGACGCCCGCCGCCGCCGCGGTCGCACCGAGCGACTGCAGGACGGCCTCCGACTCACCCGAGGTGGCCAGGATGCCCCGAAGCGCCGCGACCCGCTCCTCGACCCGGGCCCGCTCCCCGGCCAGTTCCGCAGCCTCCCCGGCGTCCGGGCCCGCGGGCGCCGGCGCGTGCAACCGCGCCACCTCCTCCTCGACCCGCTCGGCCTCCAGGACCATCCCCGGCCGTACCCCCAGGCGGAAGACGGCGTAGGCCAAGACGGCCGCGGCCAGGAACGACCCGGCCCCCGCCCATCGGAACGCGGAGCCTCTCAACGGGACCTCTCTCCCGTCCGGGACAGCGCTTCGACGCGCTCGAAGGGCTCCGGTTCCCTCGACGCGTAGCGAAGCGACCCGGCGAACGCGAAGCGCTGTTCCGCCGCGTCCGCCGCCTCGCCGGCCTGCTCGACCCAGAGCAGTTCCAGCCCGTTCATCCGCTCCGTTTCCAGGAGGGCCTCCAGGGTCCGGCCGACAACCGCCGCGGAACTCGCCCGTCCGGTCACCCGGAGCTCGGCACCGTCGCGGCGGACCGCTTCGAGAACGACGGCGTCCGGGACCGCGTCCGCCAGCGCCCGGAGCAGTTCCGGGAGCAGGAACCGCTCCTCGTCCCAGCGGGCGAGGCGGGCCTCCTCGATCCGCAGCCGGCGAAGCCGCTCGCGATCCGCAACGAGACGCTCCTCCAGGCCCCGGCGCTCGGCGGCCACGACCCGCAGGCGGTCCCGCTCGGTGCGCGCGCCTTCGAGACGCGTGGTGAGGGAACGGACGTCGAGCCCGATGACCGCCAGCGTGAGGCCGGCGAGGAACACGCTCGCCAGCAGCCGGACCCGTCCGGGGAACGCGGCGCTCCCGGTCCTCCTCCGGGACCGCCGGTCGTCCGCGGGCAGGAGATTCATGCGCGGAGGCGGGTCCCCGGCCCCTGCTGATCGAGAATCGCCTGGTAGGCGAGCCCGGCGGCCACCGAGTAGGCCGGTCCGTAGCCCGACGGAGCGAGCCGCGCGAGCGGATCGAGCACCACCGGGTCCCCGGCGGCGAAGTCGCCAAGACCCGCTCGAACCGCGGGAGCGTGGGCTCCGCCACCGCTCAGGAACACCCGGACCCCGTGGCGCAACCCGGCCTCGCGCCGAGCTTCGCGCGCCGCCGCCGCGATCCCGTCCTGAAGCACCGCCGCACCCGCGGCCGGGCTCCCCGGCGACCCGATCCCCCGGTCGCTCCCGGAAGCGGCCGGCCCGGCTCCCGCTGCCGCCTCCGCCGGCGAACCGCCCGCCGCCGGCGCCCCCGCGCCGGGCGCGGGAACGCTCGCCAGCAGATCGGCCGGAGCGCCCGCCGGGGCGGGAGGACCGGGCCCGAGGCCGGGGCCGGCCAGCGGCGCATCGCCGAAGACGTGGATTCCGGAACGGGAGGCGCCGATCTCCACGACCGCCAGCGCGCCGGCCTCCCGGTCCGCGCCCGCGAGACGGCCCGCCAACCCGACCGCCGCATGGAGCGCGTACGGCTCGAGTTCGATCCGGGTCGCCTCCCTCCCGGCGGCCGCCGCGGCCCGGCAGTGATCGAGGACGATCTCCCGCGGCGCGGCGCCGAAGACGACCGCCCGGAGCCCCCTGCCGTCCGAGTCGCCCGACGCCGCCTCCGGGTCGGCGGAGGGTGCGTCCTCGTAGTCGAACTCGAGGGATTCCAGATGGAAGGGGATGTGGCGGGCCGCTTCCCGGGCGACCGCCTCGCGCAGGTCGCCCGGCGCCGTCCCCCGCGCCACCGCCTCGGGCGGCAGGGAGAACCGCTTGACGAGGACCGAACTGCCCCCGATGGCGAGCCCCAGCAGCCGGCGCCGCACCCGGAGCCGGGTGAGCAGCCGCCCGAGCGCGGAGCCGACGGCGTCCGGGTCGCGCACCGCACCGTCCCAGAGGGTCCCCGGCGGGAGCGGCTCGAGCCCCGCCCCCAGCAGCGTCAGCTCCCCGCCGTCGGCGGCGAGGGCCACCGCCTTGACCCCG
The DNA here is from genome assembly GCA_963555995.3 of Vicinamibacteria bacterium. Lineage (GTDB taxonomy): Bacteria > Acidobacteriota > Vicinamibacteria > Marinacidobacterales > Marinacidobacteraceae > Marinacidobacterium. Next base: position 1,799,983 of record OY821641.1, read on the forward strand.
CAGTGCCCGAGGTCCACTCCGACCCCCTGAAGCGGGCGTCTCCAGTGGACGAGTCGGCGCACACTTCCCTAGACGTAAAAAGCACCGAAAAATTCCCGTTTCGGGCCGAAATGTGGAAAAGTCGAAGCGAAGCGGCACCAAAAGCCGGGTCGGAACGCTCCGGACCCGCCTATTTCGGCGGAGGAGGGTCCGACTCGGCCGCTTCCGCCGGGGGCGGCAGGAGGCCGCAGCGCACCGGCCAGTCCGCGGACGGGATGACCGGACGCAGCGGCCTGGCGCCGGGGGGCCGGGGCTCGACCGCGGCGGCCGGTTCCCAGAACGCGCCGGCCGCAGCGTCGGGACAGTCGGCCCGCCCGTGCCCGAAGTAGTCGTCGCGTCCCGCGTCCACCACCACCTCGTCGTGTCCGCTCCACTCGGGTCCCGCGTACATGAGGTCCCCGGCGCTGGTCCCGACGTGCGCGCTCGTCTCCAGCCGATCGGGAGCGCACTCCGGCACGGCCCCGAAGACGTGCAGCAGCTCGTGCACCAGCACCGCTTCGTAGGTGGAGGCCGTCTCCCGATCCTCGCCCACCGCCCGCGGGCTGCATCCCTCCGGGTGCACGAAGGCGACGGCGACCCGGCCCTCCGCGCTGGCGCTGCCGCAGAGGTCCCCCGAAGGTCCGGCGTAGTACACCGCGTACGCCTTCTCGGGGGAGGTTCCGGGCCCGTCCCGGATGGCGCCCCCGAGGTCCTCGACCAGCGCGGCGCCCCGCTCCTCTCCCTCCCGGGCCGTGAAGGGCAGGCGCAGGAAGGTCACGTCGAGCCCGCCCCCGGCGGTGTCGAGCCTGAGGCGCTGCCCGGTCTCGGCCGCCAGCCAGTGCTGGATGGCCGCGAGCGACCGTTCGATGTCGCCGTGGCGATCCAGGTTCCCGTCCTCCGCGTCGCTCGGGAGCGCATAGACGACGTGGATCTGCGGACCGGCGAGGTCGTCCGGCTGGTCCCGGTCGTGGCGGGGGTTCGGCGCCAGCACCTCGAGGTCCAGCGCGTCGCCGAACTCCTCGAACGAGGCCGAGACGGTGGCGCGGCCCACGGCGGCGCCGGTCAGCGTCCCGTCTTCCCCGACCTCCACGACCGACGGGTCCGAGGAGGTCCAGACGGCTTCCACGAGGGCCGTGGCGCCGTCGTCGTAGCGGCCGTAGGCGAGCGCCGGCCCGGTCACCTGACCGACCCGCAGATCGTTCCGCGCCAGGGTGACCTCGAGGCCCCTCAACTCCTTCAGGGAAACCCGGGGCGTTCCCGGGGTGACCGGAGTCCGGTTGTTCTCCCCCCCGCCGCACGCGAGACCCGCCAGCAACAGCGACGCCGCCCACCGGGTCGCCGCCGTCCGCGCCGGAGTCACCGGTCCGGGCCGCCCAGCTCCCGGTGCCGGAAGCAGGACACCAGATGGTCGTTCACGAGGCCGGTCGCCTGCATGTGGGCGTAGAGGATGGTCTCGCCCACGAAGCGGAAGCCGCGGGCCTTCAGGTCCCGCGCCAGCGCCGCCGACGCTTCCGAGGCCGCCGGGACCTCGTCGTCGCGCCGCCACCGGTTCACCAGCGGCGCCCCGCCCACGAAGCTCCAGATGTAGTCGCTGAAGCTCCCGAACTCCCGCTGCACTTCGAGGAACCGCCGCGCGTTGTTGACCGCGGCCTCCACCTTCGCGCGGTTCCGGATGATGGCCGGGTCCGCGAGCAGGCGCTCGATCCGCAGTTGCCGGAAGCGGGCGACCCTGTCGGGGTCGAAGCCGGCGAACGCCTTCCGATATCCCGCGCGCCGCTTCAGGATGGTGGCCCAGCTCAGGCCCGCCTGGGCGGATTCCAGCACCAGGAACTCGAACTGGGTCCGGTCGTCGCGGACCGGAACGCCCCACTCCTCGTCGTGATAGCGGACGTACTCCGGGAAGGTCCCCTCGGCCCACCCGCAGCGCCGCCGCCCGCTCACGGCGCTTCGGCCGCGTCGTCCTTCCCCTGCTCGTAGCGGAGAATCGCGGGCTCCTGCTCCAGCAGGAAATCCAGCGGGCCCCGCCCGGTGAGCAGGCACCGGCGTGCGAAGGGGGGCAGCTCGAACCGGGCCGAACCCCCGTCCGGGAGCGACACCGTCCCGGCTTCCACGTCAATCACGATCTCGGCCCCGGGACGGGAGACGAGCTGCCGGTGGGCCGACGGCTCGATCTCCACCGGGACGAGGCCGTTCCGGACCGCATTCCCCTTGAAGATGTCCGCGATCGAAGGACTCACGACGGCGGCGAAGCCGTGGTCGGCAAGCGCCCAGGGGGCGTGCTCGCGCGACGAGCCGCAGCCGAAGTTGGCGCCGGCGACCAGGATGCGGGCCCCTTCCGCCTCCGGGCGGTTGAGCGGGAACTCGGGGCGCAGCGCCCCCGCCCGGTCGCGGCGCCAGTCGGCGAACAGCGAGGCGCCCAGTCCGTCCGTGCGGGTGCCGGTCAGGAAGCGGGCCGGAATGATCTGGTCGGTGTCCACGTTGTCGGCGGGGAGCACGACCGTGCGGGAGGCGATGCGGGCCACGGGATGCATGGGTCGTTCAATCCTGGAGGAAAGGCCGGGGATCGGCGACCGCTCCGGCGAGCGCGGAGGCGGCGGCGGTCACCGGCGAGGCCAACACGGTGCGGCCTCCGGGTCCCTGCCGGCCCTCGAAGTTGCGGTTCGAGGTCGAGACCGCGAGTTCCTTCGGCGACAGCCGGTCCCCGTTCATGGCGATGCACATCGAGCAGCCCGGCGCCCGCCACTCGGCCCCGGCGCTCCGGAACACCTCGTCGAGGCCCTCCGCCTCCGCCTGGCGGCGCACCTTCGCCGACCCCGGGACCACCAGCAGTTGGGTGGCGGGATTCGTCCGGCGGCCGGCCAGCACCCGCGCCGCGGCCCGCAGGTCGGAGATCCGGGCGTTGGTGCAGCTCCCGATGAAGACCACGTCGGCGGGCCGGCCGAGGAGGGGCCGCCCCGCCTCGATCCCCATGTAGTCGAGCGCCGCCCGCTCTTCGGCGTCGGCGGGCGCCGGGACCGCCTCCGAGATCCCGCACGACATCCCGGGGTTCGTCCCCCAGGTGACCATGGGTTCGAGCGACCCGGCATCGAAGGACAGCAGCCGGTCGAAGGCGGCGCCCTCGTCGGTGGGCAACCGGCGCCAGCGGGCGACGAGGCCGGCGAAGGCGTCCCCGGACGGGACGTGTTCCCTCCCTTCAAGGTATGCGAAGGTCGTCTCGTCGGGGGCGATCAGACCGGCGCGCGCTCCGGCCTCGATGGACATGTTGCAAAGCGTCATGCGCGCTTCCATGTCGAGCGCCCGAACCGCCCCGCCCCGGTATTCGATGACGTGTCCCCGGCCCGCCGCGACGCCGAACCGGCGGATCACCCCGAGGATCAGGTCCTTGGCCGAGACGCCCGCTCCCAGCCGTCCCGAGATCTCGATGCCGAGGGTGCGGGGGCGCTCCTGCAGCAGGCACTGGGTGGCGAGCACCTGGGCGACCTCGGTCGTCCCGATCCCGAACGCCCAGGCGCCGAAGGCGCCGTGGGTGCTCGTGTGGCTGTCCCCGCAGACGATGGTGCGTCCGGGCTGGGTGAGGCCGAGTTCCGGGCCGATGACGTGGACGATGCCCTGCCCGGGATCGCCCATCCGGAAGAGCGGGACGCCGTGCTCCTCGCAGTTCCGCTCGAGGGTCTGGACCTGGTTCCGGGTGGCCCGGTTCAGGAACGCGGGCCGGCCCTCCACGAAGCGCGTCGGAATCGAATGGTCCACGGTCGCCCAGGTCCGGTCCGGACGGCGGACCCGCAGTCCCCGTTTCCGGAGCAGGGCGAAGGCTTGGGGCGAGGTCACCTCGTGGATCAGGTGGGTGTCCACGTAGATGACCGCGGGATGGTCCGGGCCGGCCGGGACCGCCTCGTGGGCGTCCCAGATCTTGTCGAAGAGCGTGCGCGGCTGCTCCGGCGTCACGTCGCTTCTCCCTTTTCCCGGACGCGCCGGGTGCGCGCCCGGTTCTCCGCGTCCTTGAGCCGCCAGCGGCGCTCCGCCTCCGAGGAGACCGCCACCAGGACCAGGCCGTTCAACAGTCCCATGCGGGGCACCGCTTCCCAGCCGCCGCCAGGGTCGAGTTCGCCGAGACGTTCGGCGAGCCGGCCCGGATCGCGCTCGCAACGGACGGCTTCGAGCGCCTCGTCCGAGAAACCGGACAGCGGCGAGCCGCCGTCGCCAAGCCCCAGGAGGCGGCTCCCCGCCCTCCCGAGGGCCTGCCGCTCGGCGTCCGAGAGCGTCGGCTCCCCGAGACGCCGGGCGCGCGCCTCGGCCCGTTCGGCGACGAGTTCACGGGCGGCCTTCCGGTAGGCCGCGAAGGAATGCCGCTTCGCGACGAGGGGCCCCAGCAGCGCCGGCAGCTCCCCGGGATCGTCCAGTCGGGCGAGTCGCGACAGGACCTTGAGCGGCCGTTTCTCGAGCGAGCCGCGGGGACCCGGGCGCTTTTTCGGGGGCAAGGGGCGCGGAGCCTATACGACAGTGCGACGGGAGGCGTCTCCCGTCCGCCGATCCGGGAAGCGCCCGCTGCCGTCTCAGGTCGCCCGCGCCTCCCCCGGCGGCGCCGAGCGGCCCACTTCCCGCTGTCCCATGAGCGCGGTCAGATCGGCGTCGTCCACTTCCCGGATGCGATCCGCAAGCCGCTTGAAGTCGCGGAAGATGCCGTCCATCTCGCTCTCCGCCGGCGCGAAACCGAGTTCGCCGAGCCGGGCCCGGAGCGCGTGCCGGCCGCTGTGCTTGCCGAGCACCAGCACGTTGCCCGGCACCCCGACGTCCTGCGGGCGCATGATCTCGTAGGTGGCGCGGTTCCGCAGCACCCCGTGCTGATGGATTCCGGCCTCGTGGGCGAACGCGTTCTGGCCGACGATCGCCTTGTTCCGCTGCACCACCATGCCGGTGATCTCGGCGAGCAGCCGGCTCGCGGGGTAGATCTCGCGGGTCGCGATGCCGGTGGTCACGCCGTAGAGGTCCTGCCGGGTGCGGAGGCTCATCACCACCTCTTCGAGCGAGGCGTTGCCGGCGCGCTCGCCGATCCCGTTCACTGTGCATTCGACCTGGCGGGCGCCCGCGCCGATGGCGGCGAGGCTGTTCGCCACCGCCATCCCCAGGTCGTTGTGGCAGTGCACGCTGATCACCGCCCGGTCGATGTTGGGGACCGTCCGGCGGAGGTGGCCGATCAGGGCGCTGAACTCGGCGGGCATCGTGTAGCCCACGGTGTCCGGGATGTTGACCGTGCCGGCCCCGGCCTCGATCGCCGTTTCCACGACCTCGGCGAGGAAATCCGGCTCGGTCCGCGACCCGTCCTCCGGGGAGAACTCCACGTCCTCGGTCAGCTCCCGCGCCGCCGCGACCGACTCCGCCGTCCGGCGCACGATTTCGCGTTTCGCCATCCGGAGCTTGAACTCCCGGTGCAGGGCGCTGGTGGCGAGGAAGACATGGAGCCGGGGCCGGGGGGCGTCCCGGAGGGCGTCCCACGCTGCCTCGATGTCACCCGGTACGCAGCGGGCCAGCGCCGCGATCCGGGGCCCTTCCACCTCGCGGGCGATGGCGCGCACCGCCTCGTGGTCGCCTTCGGACACCGCCGGAAACCCCGCTTCCACGATGTCCACCCGAAGTCGCGCGAGCTGCCGGGCCATCCGAAGCTTGCCTTCGAGACCCATGCTGCAGCCCGGTGACTGTTCGCCGTCCCGGAGCGTCGTGTCGAAGATCAGGACACGGTCCGATGCAGGGGTGGAGTTCATGTTGGGTTTTCCCGAGGAGGGCCGGAGTCGCGGCGCTCCCGGCCCGAAAGAAGAACGACCCCGGCGACCATGGAGGTCGCCGGGGCGATACCGCGATGTCAACCGTAGACCCCGGAGGGGGCCATGTCAAAGCGCTGGCGGCGCTTTGCGGTCGAGCCCGGCTCCGGGCGCCTTCCGGCCCCGGACGCCGGTCCGCCTCAGGAGCCGAACAGCATCCCCCAGTCCATCACTACCGGCTCCGGAGTGAAGCAGAGGGCGAAGGTGGCGGCGCCCGCGGCGGCCAGCAACCGGCGGCTCCGCCCGAGCGGGGCGTCGTCGTCGAGGGTCGGGGGATGCGGCCGCCGGGCGCCGAGCAGGAGGCAGAGCAGGCCCCACACGAGCCAGGTCGGGGACCACAGGGCGAGCGGGAACATGAGCAGGTGGACCGTCTTCGAGAGCCGCGCCGCGCGCCCCCGGAACACCGCGTAGAGCGCGTGCCCGCCGTCGAGCTGGCCCATCGGCAGCAGGTTGATCGCGGTGACGAGCAGGCCGAACCAGGCGGCGAGTCCCATGGGGCTCAGATACAGGACCTGCCCGTCGGGAACCGCCGGACCGAACGCCGACGCGAACCACTGGAAGAGGATCGGTTCCCCGAACTGGATCCCGCCCGCCGCCAGCGGCCCGGGACGCGAGGAGGCGACGCCCGCCGCCAGGAGCGGCAGGCAGACGAGGAAACCGGCGATGGGTCCGGCAAGCCCTACGTCCATCAGCGCCCGGCGGTTCGGGAACGGCGACCGGATCCGGATGAAGGCGCCGAGCGTCCCCACGATCGTGAACGGCATGGGCAGGAAGTAGGGGAGGCTGGCGTCCACCCGGTAGTGGCGCGCCGTGAGGTAGTGCCCGAACTCGTGGCACAGGAGGATCGCCAGCAGCGAGAACGAATACGGGATTCCGTAGCGGATCCAGAGCAGCGTCCACTCGATGCCGGAACGCGCATCCTCGGGCGCCCGGAAGAGTTCCGGCGCTTCGGCGGCGATGCCGAGCGCGCCGCCCACCCAGAGGGTGGTGCCGACCGTGGCGAGGAAGAGCGCCGCCGGCAGCAGGAATCGCGGGGGTCCCGGCGCCGCTTCCGGGGAGCGCCGGTCTTCAGACCGGCACAGCGGGCCGAAGGCCCGCGGATGTCGTGTCGCTGCTTGCAGTGATGAACCGAGAGCAGAGCGCCACCGCGCCGGCCCGCGTCGTGCCGTGCGCTGCGCTCTCGCGCAGCGCGTGCCGGTCTGAAGACCGGCGCTCCCAGCCGTTTCGGCGCCGTTCATCGCTCCGGATAGAGGAGGTGGGGGCTTCGTTCCTCGAGGAACGCGGCCACCGCGGCGGCTTCGGCATCCATCAGGTCGTCCACCGGGACCCCGGCATCCATTCCCCGGCGAACGCGGTCGGTCCCGAGCAGCAGGTCCAGCCAGTAGCGCTCTCCGCCCGCGCGCCAGCCGAAATCGCCGGGATGCGCGCGACGGACCGCCTCGATCGCCCGGAGACCGCTGCGCACCGGCCGGAAGGCCGGAAGGTCGGTGATCTCGACCCGCAGCCCGTTGCTCGCCTCGTCGCTGAAGCGCGGGTTCGGCGCCGCCGGCCCCGGCCGGGGAGTGAAACGCGCTTCCGCGAATCGCACTCCGGGAAGCGCCGCGCCTCCCCCGAGCTCCCTGATCCAGGCGGCGGCGTCCACCCACGGCGCTCCCACCACCTCGAAGGGGGTGTCCGTCCCCCTGCCCTCCGAGAGCATCACGCCCTCGAACAGGCCGAACCCCGGATACACGAGGGCGCTTTCGAGCGTCGGGATGTTCGGCGACGGCGGGCGCCACGGGAGCCCCGTCTCTTCCCAGCGGGTACCGCGGGTGAGACCCTTCACCGGAACCACCCGGACCCCTGCCCCCTCGCGCGCCGCGAACAGCCGCGCCAGTTCTCCGACGGTCATCCCGTGGAGGAGGGGGAGCCGGTCCGTCCCCACGAAGGAGCGGAACTCCGGGTCGAGCATCGGCCCCTCCACCCGGTCGCCGCCGTTCGGGTTGGGGCGGTCCAGCACCCAGAACCCGATTCCGGCCCGGTGCGCGGCGACGAGCGCGTTCCGCAGCGTGGAGATGTAGGTGTAGTAGCGGACCCCGATGTCCTGGATGTCGAAGACGAGCGCGTCGAGGCCGGCGAGCGAGGTCCCGTCGGGGCTGCGCCGCTCCCCGTAGAGGCTGACCACCGGCAGCCCGGTTTCCGGATCCCGGCCCGACGCGACCTCCTCGCCGGCGGCGGCCGACCCGGAGACCCCGTGCTCCGGACCGAAGAGCAGGGCGACCTCCACCCCGGCCCCGATCAGGGCCGCCGCCGCCGACTGCCCGGCGACGGTGCGGCCGGTGTGGTTCGTGACCAGTCCCACCCGCATCCCCCGGAGGTCTCCCGGCCCCTCGGCGACGATCCGGTCGAGGCCGGGCAGCACCGCGGACGGGAGCGGATCGTCCCCCGCCGGGCCGCAGGACAAGAGCACCGCGCACCCCAGCAGAACCGCCCGGGCGCGGGATGCGCCGCTCAAGTTCGCCCGACGGTCAGACGAGCCGGTCAACCCAGCCGTAGGGATCGGGACGCCGCCCCAGCCGGATGCCGGTCAGCCGCTCGCGCAGTTCGTCCTGGACCGGCGTGTCCTCCGGGAGGCGGATCTCGACGCCCCCGCCGGTAAGCCGCGCCACCGGGGTCACTACCGCCGCGGTCCCCACCCCGAAACACTCGCGGAGGCTGCCGCTCTCCGACGCCTCGGCGACCTCCTCGATGGAGACGGGCCGCTCGTCCACCCCGGTCCCCATCTGGTCGCACAGCAGGCGGATCGCGCTGTCGCGGGTCACCCCCGGCAGGATCGTCCCTCCGAGGGGCGGCGTCACCACCCGGTCGCCGATGACGAACATCATGTTCATCGTGCCGCACTCCTCGATGAACCGGTGTTCCTTCGAGTCGAGCCACAGCACGTTGTCGCAGCCGTGCTCCGAGGCTTCCTTCATCCCGTAGTAGCTGGCCGAATAGTTCCCCGCCGCCTTCGCCTCCCCGATGCCCCCTTCCGCGGCGCGGATCCACCTCCGGGTCACGTAGAGGCTCACCGACCCCTCGTAGTAGGCCCCGACCGGAGCGGTCATGATGTGGAAGCGGTACTCCCGCGAGGGGCTCACCCCGATGTAGGGATCGGCGGCGAACAGGAAGGGGCGGATGTAGAGCGAGCCGAACTCGTTGGGCGGGATCCACCCCCGGTCGAGCCGGACGAGTTCCCGGATCCCGCCCAGGAAGATGTCCTCCGGAACCTCGGCCATCACCATCCGGCGGGCCGACCGGTTCATCCGCCGCCAGTTCTCCTCGGGCCGGAAGAGCACCGGGACGCCGTCGTCGGTGAGGTGGGCCTTCATTCCCTCGAAGATCGCCTGCGCGTAGTGCAGGACCGCCGTCGCGGGGTGCAGCGCGATGTCCCCGAACGGCACGATCTCGGGGTCGTCCCAAACCCCGTCGAGACAGCGCGCCGACAGCATGTGGTCGCTGTACACCCGGCCGAAGGCGACGTTCGCGAGATCCACCTCCGGCAGCCGGGACTCCGCGACCCGCTCGATCGCGATGGACGTGGTGGCGGCGGCAACGGGCGGCGGGCTCATCGGCGCCGGATGCTAGCAGCCTGTGGGAGTTCGTCGAACCCGGATCACCGCGCCAGCCGCGCGCTGACCAGCCGGTTCAGGCTCACCCCCTCCTCGGCCGCCCTGATTGCGAGATCGCGGTGGGTTTCGGGTGGTACCCGCACCACGAACCTGCCACTGTAGGTCCGGTCCGCCATGGGCTCGGGCGGCGATTCCCCGCGCGCCCGCATGTCCTCGAGCACCTCGCTGACCAGCGCCCGGATGCCCGAGAGGGCTTCACCCGGAGTCCGGGCCAACCAGCTTAGCGACGGGAACTCCGCGCAGCGTCCAACGTGCTCGCCGTCCTCCGCCGACCACGTGATGCGGTACGTGTAGTGATCAGAATCTCGGCGTGCCATCAGCACGATAGTATCACTATTGGTATCGGCAGACAGAATCGTTGCGCACTTTCGGAAACGGCCGGAGCGCCGGCCTCCGGCCGGCATCGCCGACCGCAGGGAGGCGAAACGCACGCCGCCACCGACCCACATGGAGTGATCCCACCCGGGCACGGCCCCGTGCCGCCGGAACGAGCCGAACGTGCCGCCGTTCACGGGGAGGAACGCCGTCAGCGCGGATTTCGCGCTCCCGCGCGATGCCAGCCGGAGGCTGGCGCTCCGACGCGAACCGGCGGACGGTTCAGGCAGATCTTCCCGCTCGGGCCGTCCGGCGGCGCCGCACCATGACGACCGCCCACCCGGCGATCCCGGCCAGTGCGAGGGGCCACAGCAGCCACGACCAGGACGGCGGCGCCCCGCCGGAGATCGCCCAGGCGCGGGAGAGTTCGGAGACGCGCGACTCGAGCAGGTGCCAGGCGGCGTGGCCGGCGATCACCGAGAGCAGCGCGCTCACCGCGAACCGGGACCGGTCGGTCCCCGAGAGCAGGTGCAGCAGCGGGATCACGGCGAGCACCACCGCCGCCTGCCCGGCCTCCACTCCCACGTTGAACGAGAAGAGCGCGAGCGGCAGGTGGTCCCCCGCGAACGCGAGGGACTCGCCGAGGGCGAACGCGAAGCCGAAGCCGTGGAAGAGCCCGAAGACGAACGCGAGCACGGTCCGGCGCACCACGCTCGCCGAAATCAGGTTCTCGATCGCCGTGTAGAGGATCGAGAGCGCCACCACGCCCTCGACGAGGGGAACGAACCACAGCGCCTCGGGGGCATGGCCGAGGGCCGCCGCCACCAGGGTCACCGAATGGGCGACCGTGAACCCGGTCACCATGATGAGGAGGTGCTTGATGCGGGACAGCCGCCCGAAGGGCGCGATGAGGCAGATCAGGAACAGCAGGTGGTCCCAGCCGGTGAGGATGTGCTCGACTCCCGACCGCCCGAAGGCGAAGAACGCCTGCCAGGGGGAGGGGTCGAGCGCCACCCGGCCCTCCCGGACGCTGATGTGGTAGAGGTTGCTCTTCCACGCCTCCCCGCCCTCTTCCCGGCGTTCGTAGAGCACGTCGAGCGCCACCCGGTCGCCGAAGCCCGGCGCCACGTTGCACTCGATGGCGACGCTCCCCTCGGCGGGCGCCGGATAGGTCAGGTAGAAGTCGAGGAACCCCTGGTTCCAGAAGACCTGGGTGTCCGCCGGCAGCGGATCCGAGAGCACCTTGTCCCGCGCCGACTCGAAGTCGGTGAAGGAGCGGTCCCACGGCAGCGCGACCCGGAAGGCCCGGAGGGTGGCGGGAAGCGCCGCACCGTCGGGATGGAAGAGCGGCGCCTCGGAAGCGAAGACCTCCCCCGCCCGGCGCAGGACGGGCTCCGCCCGCTCGAAGTCGAGGTACCCGGCGCCCCACTTGGGGACGTTCAGCGAGAGCAGCAGGAGCAGCGGCACCCGCGCGACGAGGTGCAGCTCGCCGTCGGTCTCCCGGACGAACACCGGGATCCGGATCTCGTCGGGGATGTCGTGGGACGCCGCCGGAGGGGGCGCCGCGACCAGGGCAACGAAGGCGAGGAGCAGCAGGGAGGCCACGCTCCGGGTGCGCTTCGCCATGCTCGGGTCAGCCCCTCCCCTCAGTCTGAAACCGACCGAGACCCGGCGCCCGCGGGGCGCGCCGGGAGTCTCGGAATCCGATGCGGGTGCGTACGGTCAGTGGCGCGTGTCGGCGTCCGAAGTCAGTGGACGTGGCCCGTGTGGTCCACCACGAACTTCTGCGCCCGGCGTCCCTGGTTCACCTCGGCGGTGTAGAAGTTGCCGTCCGAGTCCACGACGACGTTGTGGACCCAGTGGAACTGGCCCGCGTTCCGGCCGCGGCGGCCGAAGTAGGCCTCGATCTCCAGTTCGGCGCGGTGGATGATGTGGATGCGCTGGTTCTGGCCGTCGGCGTTGTAGAGGTCCACCTGTCCCTCGTCCGGCGAGAGTTCGAGGTCCCAGGTCGAGCCGTTGCCGAGGCTGTTCCCCTCCACGATCATCTCGTCCACGTAGGTTCCGTCCTTCTCGAACACCTGGATGCGGTTGTTCACCCGGTCGGCCACGTACACCATGCCGTCCCGCGCGATCCGCACCGCGTGGACCGGCGTCCGGAACTGCTGGATGGGCTCTTCGCCCGGGACGAACCCTCCCGTGTCCTCGTCGGACGGTTCGTTGCCATAGGCGCCCCAGTGGCGCCGGTACTCGCCGGTCTCGGCGTCGAAGACGATGATCCGCTTGTTGAGGTACCCGTCGGCGATGTAGAGCTCGTTGGTCTCGGGGTCCACCTCCATGTCCGCGGGGCGGCCGAGGAACTCGGTGCTGTTGCTGCCCTCGGTGCGGCCCGCCTGCCCGATCTGCATCACGAAGGTGCCGTCCCCGCTGAACTTGAGGACCTGGTGGTCGTCGGGTCCGTTCCCGGCGAGCCAGACGTAGCCGAGGTGGTCCACGAAGATGCCGTGCTCGCTCGCCGGCCACTCGTAGCCCTCGCCCGGATAGCCGGTCTGGTCGCCCCAACTGTCGAGCAGGTTCCCGTCGGCGTCGAACTTGAGCACCGGGGGCGCCGGGATGCAGCACGCGGAGAGCGGCGGGTCCTGCACCAGGCCCGCCTCGTCGGCGTTCAGGCTGCGGGGACGCTGCACCAGCCAGATGTGGTCGTTCCCGTCCACCGCGATCCCGGAGACCTCACCCATCAGCCAGTCGTCGGGAAGCATCGGCCAGTGCGGATCCACCTCGGGCATTTCCGCGTGCTCGGCGTGCGGATCGTGCAGCGGCGCACCGCTCGTCCGTTCGCCCGGGGCCTGGCAGCCGACGGCGAAAGCGATCCCCAGCGCCATCAAGAGAAGAGCCGGATTCTTGGTGTTCATGTCGTTCTCCCGGAGTCGCAGCCCCGACGGATAGCAGTTGCCGGCGCCAGCAGGCGCCGAACCGAATGAGTGTACGGGAACCCCCGTCCGCGGCAAAACCGCGCGCCGCCGCAGCCGCGCACGACCGGGATCGTTCCGGCCCCGAGATTCTCGCGGTGGTTGTTAACAGCCTGTGGTGAAACCCACGTGAGCGCCGAGACGGGTGAGGCGCCCGGCTGACAAGGCGCGTGAGGGAGGAATACCGGGTGTATTCCGACCGAAACGCAACGCAGAGCGCCTCGGAGAGGCGCGGTTCAGCCGGGATGCATCGCCCGTCGAACGCCGCGTGGGTTTTGCCACAGGCTGTTAGCAGCCTGTGGTGAAACCCACGTGAGCGCCGAGACGGGTGAGGCGCCCGGCTGACAAGGCGCGTGAGGGAGGAATACCGGGTGTATTCCGACCGAAACGCAACGCAGAGCGCCTCGGAGAGGCGCGGTTCAGCCGGGATGCATCGCCCGTCGAACGCCGCGTGGGTTTTGCCACAGGCTGTTAGCAGCCTGTGGTGAAACCCACGTGAGCGCCGAGACGGGTGAGGCGCCCGGCTGACAAGGCGCGTGAGGGAGGAATACCGGGTGTATTCCGACCGAAACGCAACGCAGAGCGCCTCGGAGAGGCGCGGTTCAGCCGGGATGCATCGCCCGTCGAACGCCGCGTGGGTTTTGCCACAGGCTGTTAACGGCTCGCCACGAACTTCTGGGCGCGGCGGCCGGTGTTCACCTCGGCGGTGTAGAAGTTGCCCATGGAGTCCACCACCACGTTGTGGACCCAGTGGAAATGCCCGGAATGGCGCCCGCGGCGTCCAAAGAAGGACTCGACCTCCAGCGCGGCCCGGTTGATGATGTGGATCCGCTGGTTCGTGCCGTCGGCGTTGTAGAGGTCGGTCTGTCCGTCGTCGGGTGACAGCTCCAGGTCCCAGGTGGAGCCGGCGCCGAGGGTGTTGCCCTCCACGATCATCTCGTCCACGTAGGTCCCGTCCTTTTCGAACACCTGGATGCGGTTGTTCACCCGGTCGGCCACGTACACCATGCCGTCGGTCGCGATCCGCACCGCGTGGACCGGGGTGCGGAACTGCCGGATCGGCTCGATGCCGGGCTCGAAGGCGCCGGTGTCCTCGTCCGAGGGTTCGTTGCCGTAGGCGCCCCAGTGACGGCGGTACTCCCCGGTCTCGGCGTCGAAGACGATGATCCGCTTGTTCAGGTATCCGTCGGCGACGTAGAGCTCGTTCGTTGCGGGGTCCACCTCGATGTCGGCGGGCTGTCCGAGGAACTCGGTGCTGTTGCTGCCCTCGGTGCGCCCCGCCTGCCCGATCTGCATCACGAAGGTCCCGTCGCCGCTGAACTTGAGCACCTGGTGGTCGTCCGGGCCGTTCCCCGCGAACCACACGTAGCCCAGGTGGTCCACGAAGATGCCGTGCTCGGTGGCGGGCCACTCGTAGCCCTCGCCCTGGTAGCCGTTCTCGTCGCCCCAACTGTCGAGCAGGTTCCCGGCGGGGTCGAACTTGAGCACCGGCGGCGCGGCGTTGCAGCACGCCGAGACCGGCGGGTCCTGGGCGAGACCGGTCTCGTCGGCGTTCAGGCTGCGGGGGCGATGGACGAGCCAGATGTTGTCGTCGAGGTCCACCGCGATCCCGCCGACCTCCCCCATCAGCCAGTCGTCGGGAAGCCGCGGCCACGACGGGTCCGCCACCGGCGCCCCGCCGCGCCCGCCCTGCGGATCGGAAGCGGTCGCGGTCCCCCCCGTCGTCTCTCCCGGCGGCCCGCAGCCGGCCGCGAGCGCCAGCGCCAGCAGCGTCACCAAAGGAGCCAGTGTCCTGATCTTCATCGCTTCCTCCCCGGGACCGCCGCCCCGGCCGATCGCAGCTTCCGGCGCCACCATGGCGCCGAACGGGATGAGTCTATGGGAAAGGTCCGATGCGTCAGCGACCGTCGGCCAGCGCCGCGATCACCGCGTCGTGGAACGCCGGACGGAGCCGGAAGATCCCGTCGTTCTCGCGCGTCGGATAGACGCGGTTGGTGAGCAGCACGGCGAAGAGCTCGCGTTCCGGATCCACCCAGATCGAGGTGCCGGTGAACCCGGTGTGCCCGAAGGACGAGGCGGAGAAGTGATCGCCCGCCGACGAGGGGCCGCCGGACGACGTCCGGGACGGGGTGTCCCAGCCGAGCGCCCGGCTGCTGTCCGGCGCGAGCCCCGCGCGCCGCGTGAACCGGGCGATGGTGCCCGCGCGGAGCAGGCGCTCGCCCTTCATCGTCCCCCCGTTCAGCAGCATCTGCAGGAAGACGCCGAGATCGCCGGTGGTGCTGAAGAGCCCCGCGTGCGCCGCCACCTCCCCCAGGACCACGGTGTTCTCGTCGTGCACCTGTCCCCGCACCACCCGGCCGCGCCACGGGTTGTCCTCGGTCGGCGCGATGCGGTCCAGCCATTCCGGCGGCGGGCGGTAGCGGGTCGTCGTCATGCCCAGCGGTTCGAACAGCCGCTCCCGGACCAGCACGTCCAGCGGCTTCCCGGAGACCCGCTCGATGATCTCCCCGAGCAGCAGGATGCCGTTGTCCGAATACACGGTGTCGGTCCGTGGTTCGTAGTCGGACGTCGCGCCCATGATCCGGTCGAAGACCAGCCGTCGCGCCTCGGCGAGCGGGAGGCCGCGCGCTTCGGGGTCGAACTCCAGGTAGAACTGGATCCAGGCCGGAAGCCCCGAGCAGTGGGCGAGCAGGTCGGTGACGGTGACGCCGGCCCTCCGGAGGCGCTCCTCCTCCGAAGGCGCCTGGTCGAGGAACTCCGGGAGGTAGGCGCTCACCGGCAGCGAGATGTCGAGGGCGTCCTCCTCCACCAGCATCATCACCAGGGTGGTGGTGCCGACGACCTTGGTCAGCGAAGCGAGGTCGTAGATCGTCTCGGGCGTCACCGCGGGCGCGTCCTCGTCGTAGGTCAGGCGGCCGAAGCCCTCCTGCAGCACGACGCCGCCCCGGCGCACCACCAGCGCGCTGGCGCCCGGCGTCACTCCCTCGGCGATGGCGCGCTCGATGACCGCGCGGATGTTCTGGATGCCCTGCGGGCTCATGCCTGCCTCCCCCGGTTCCACCGGGCGGAGCCGCTGCCGCTCCGCTTCCTTCCTGATGCCCGCGCCGGCCGCCGCTTCCTCCAGCGGAATCGGCAGCGCCCCGTCCACCGCGGCCTCGCCGAAGAGCGCCGCCGCGGCCGCCTCCTGGTTCTCCCGCGCGCCGTCCCAGGCGAGCAGGATCGCCGCCTCGGGCGGCGCGTTCCGGACGCCGTGCGGGTTGCCGAAAGAAACCACCGCCAGCTTCTCCGCGAAGGGCGTCACCGCGCGCAGCAGTTCCTCGGGCATTTCGAGTCCGTTCTTCCGGAAATCGGCGATCACTACCACGTCCGCCCGATCGGCGTCGCGCGCGAACCGCGCGACCGGCAGGGCGCCGTGGCGCGTCGCCGCGATCCTGGACCGCAGCGCGCCCCGCCGGCGGAGCGCTCCCCGGAAGAAGCGGCGGTCCGGCTCGTAGGGACCTTCCTGATGGACCTCCACCAGGAGGAGGCCCGGGGTCCGGTCGGACGGTCCCGACCGCTTCCCGGTGATGCGCGTGGACCAGGGAAGGAGGCCCTCCGGATCGCGCACGAGCGTCAACCCGCGGGCGAAGAGCGACCCGGCCCACGCGCGGGCGGCCGGATCGCCGAACGCCTCCTCCAGCCGCTCCGGCGGCCGGCGGTCCCCGAAGAGACCGAGCCGGGCCTTCGCGGCGAGCACCCGGAGGACCGCGTCGTCGAGCCGCGCCTCGTCGAGCCGGCCCGCGCGCACCGCCCGCACGAGCGCCGCGTGCGCCACCACGGGGTCGCGGGGCACCAGGATCACGTCCACCCCGGCCCCGAGCGCGAGCGCCGCCACCTCACCGTCGAAGCGCCCGGCGCGCGCGCCCTCCATCTCCAGGGCGTCGCTCACCACCAGTCCGGCGAACCCCATCTCCGACCGGAGCACCCCGCCGAGGATCTCCGGCGAAAGCACCGCGGGCCGGTCGTCCCGGCCGTCGAGCGCCGGCACCGCGAGGTGGCCGGGCATGACCGCGGAAACCTCCGCCTCCACCGCCGCCCGGAAGGGAGCGAGGTCCACGGCGTCGAGGTGCTCCCGGTCCGCGGGCACGAGCGCGAGTCCGTGGTGGGAGTCCGTGCCGGTCCCGCCGTGCCCCGGAAAGTGCTTCGCCGTGGCGAGCGCCCCGCCCGCTTCGACGCCGCGCAGGAACGCGACCCCGAGCTCCGCGACGAGACCGGGATCGGCGCCGAAGGAGCGCGTCCCGATCACCGCGCTCGAGGCGCTCCGGAGGACATCCAGCACCGGGGCCAGCACCAGGTGGACCCCCACCGCCCGCGCCTCCCGCGCCACGATGCGGCCCTGGCGCTCCAGCGCGGCGGGGTCGGGGGCCGCGCCCGACTGCATCGCCGGCGGGAAGCGCACCCCGCCGGCGGTCCGCATCGGCGTCCCCCACTCGTAGTCGGCGGCCACCAGCACGGGGACCGGAGCCGCGCTCTGGAGCGCCGACGTCATGCGCCGCGTCCCGTCGGGCGTCCCGGCGAAGACGACCACCCCGCCGAGCCGGCCCGCCTCCGCCATCGCCAGCAGCTCCCGGCGCTCGGGATCCGCCGCATTCCGGAAGTCGGCAGGCGCCCGCGGCATCAGCACCTGGCCCACCTTCTCTTCGAGACTCAGGCCCCGGAGCACCCGCCGCGCCGTCTCGGCAGGTTCTTCCGCGCCCGCCGCCGCCACGCTTCCGAGCACGAGCCAGCTCGCCAGCGCCCGGCGGCGGGCGCTCCGCCGCGCCGTCGCCACCCCTCTCACGGCTTGCGGAGCAGCACGACGCGGTTGGTGTTCGTGCCGCGCGTGCGGTTGTCCACCCCCCAGCAGTGCGCGGTCTTGGTGAACCGCTGGTCGTTCACCAGCACCAGCAGCGGTTCGAGCCCCGCTTCCCGCGCCGCCGGAACCACCAGCGTCTCCAGCAGCAGCCGCCCACCCCGCACCTCGCCCACCTCGAACGCGACGAACCCCGACGGGACGAGGATGCGGCCGAGTTCCCGGAAGACCCGGGTCATGGCGGCCTGCCAGTCCGGCGCGCGCTTCCAGTGCCACAGCGCCACCTTAGCCGCATCCACCCCGTTGAACCAGCAGCGCAGCCAGTTGTCGGCGCGGTAGTCCACCACGTCGAGGAACGGCGGCGAGGTCACCACCAGCCGGACGCTCGCGTCCGCGAGCCGCGGCGTCCGGTCGGCGGAGGCGGTCAGCAGCACGGGATCGGCCTCCGCCAGGCGGCGCGCGTCCTCCGGGCCGAACCGGGCGAGCAGCGAGCGGGACTTCCGCAGGATCAGCGCCTTCACGTCCCGCTCGGGGGGCGTCTGGTTCCGTCGCTCGTTGATCCGCACCTGCGACCGGACCGACGCCGCCTGGTTGGGAGGCAGCGTGTACACCGAGAAGAACCCCGGCGAGTGCCCGGTGAGCCGGTTGGTCGCCACCATCCCGATCCAGCGGTCCACCCGGTCCGCCGTCCCCCGGGCGGCCCGGTCGAGGAGTTCCCGGCGGAGGTTCACGACGCGACGGAGGGTGGCCGGGTGGTAGAAGGCGAGCAGGTCGCCGGGGGTCTCGCACGGCCGTTCGAGGTCCAGCGAATCCAGCCGCCCGGCGACCGCGGCGAGGTCCGGCGGGTCGAAGCGCGGCCCGAGGAGCGTGGCGCTCAGCGGGTTCAGGTCCGAGCCGGCGGCGCGGCGGCCGCGCAGCGCGGCTTCGAGCGGCGTCGTGCCCCGGCCCATGAACGGGTCGTACACCCGGTCCCCCGGCCGCGTCAGCCGCTCGATGAAGAACCGGGGAAGCTGCGGCTTGAAGCAGGCGCGGTAGGAGATCTCGTGGAGCGAGTGCGCGGCCCGCTGCTTCGCCGTCCAGAACTCGTTCACAAACACCGGAAGGGAGGTCGCCGGGTCGGGGAACGGAACGATCCGCGTCCGCTTTCCGAACCGGTCGAACGCCTCCAGCTCCGCCCCGAACGCCGCCACCGAAAGCGGCCCGGCGGCCTCCGGCGCCGGGACGAGCCGTCCCGAGGCCGCGGGCGGGAGTTCGGAACGGGCCGTCTCTACCGTTTGCGCCAAGTCCAGAGTCCGACGCGGACGCCGCGCCCGCCGGACCGCGATGCTACCAACCCGAACGTCGCGCCCGACCGGGGCGCCGGCCCCCGCCCGGCGTGGGACGACGCGGCCGATTCAGGGATCGCTTCCGGACGGTTCGGCCGGCGTCTCCTCGATCGGCAGCAGCCGGAGCACGCCCTCGATGCGGGAAACCCGCCGGTCCAGATCGTCGAGGCGCGTCTCGATGCGATCCATGCGCGCCTCGATGCGATCCATACGGGCGTTCAGCCGCTCCTCGAGCCGATCCAGGCGCGCGTTCAGGTGCGCGAAACCAAAACCGGCAATGCCCAGCATCAGGGCGGCCTGCGCCACCCCGAGCGAGACGAACGGAATCCACTCTTTCTTCTTCACGTTCCCTCCGGGCGTCTCCCGCCCATCGGACCCGTCCGGTCTATCGGAGAACGTACCGGCGGGGCTCGTCGAACAATCGGGATTCAAGGTCTCCCGCTGGGAACGGCCCACGCGGCGCACGGCTCACTGCCTCCAACGCAGAGCCTAGCAGCCTCAACGTAACGTCAACCTGCGCAAATGACGGAACGGCTTGGAACGCCGGTCTCCAGACCGGCACCGCGGCGCTCCGCGCCCGACGCAACCCCACCCGCAACAAGGGAGTTCCCGCCCCGCCGAATAGACTCCGAGAGCCATGAGCGGGACCCCCGAGATCTGGCTTGCCACCGTCTCCATCGTCGTTGCGATCGCGCTTTCGACCGCGTTCCTCCACCGGGAGTTTGCGTCCCTCCGCGAACGGCTGGCGAGGCTGGAGGGAGCCATCGAAGGCTTCTTCGCGGGGAAGGCGGCGCCGTAGTCCCACCGCGCCGGGTGCGCCCGTGAGCACGGATCGCGAAATGCCGAGCCGGTCCAAGGGCGGCCTTCCGCCCACACAGCGGCCCGACGACCCGCCCGGGATGGCGGCCATCCGGCGCTTCTTCGGGCACCCGGTCTTCCAGGGGATCTGGGCGTGGCTGCGCGCGATCGGACGCGGCATCCGGGCCGTGTGGAAGTGGCTCGACCGGAACGCCGGCCCCATCGCGCGCGGCATCGAGAAGGCGGGTGACGTGGCCGCCCGCGCGTCGCGGGCCACGGTGCACGTCGGGCAGGCGGCGGTGGAGATCGGGGGGAAGGTCAACGATTGGGGCCGGCAGCGCGGCGCCGCCGGGGGTGCGAAGCTGCGGCGGGCCGGCGCGCGGATACGCGACTTCGGCCGCCACGCCGCCCGGATCGGACAACGGGCCGAAGACACCGCCGAGACCGTGGAGGACCTGGGCGGGGAGCTCGCCGGGCTCACCGAGGGAGACGGCGGCGCGAAGCCCGCCGCGACGGCGACTCCGCTCCCCTCGCCGCGACCCGCACCCTCCGCCACCTCCCGCGTGCGGCCCCCGGAGCCTCCGGCGCCCAGCCCCGCGCCCCCGCCTGCCGCCCCGGCGGAACCGCCCCCGGACACGGCAGCGCCGCAACCGGGTGAAGCCGACGGAGCACTCCCCGAAGCGTTCCACGAGCGCATCCGCGCTCTCGGCAAGCGCCGCCGATCCAAGCCGCTCCGGCAACTCATCGCGGACATCTGCGCGTTTCGGAAATGGACCACCGTGGGCGAACTCGCGGGATGGCTCGGGATGGACGCCAGCAACCTCCAGAAGCGCCATCTCCGGCCGTTGTTGAAGGCGGGCCGGCTGCGGCTTCGTCATCCCGATAACCCACGCCATCCAGAGCAGGCGTACCGGACCGTCGCCTGATCCGGGGTTTCCGGCCGGGGTTGACGGCAACGCCGCGGGAGCAATGGTCAAACCCGCCGAGCAATGGTCAAAGCAATGGTCAATTCGCCGGGAGCAATGGTCAATTCGCCGAAACAGGCCGGAAAGCAATGGTCAAACCGCGAATTCGGGGGCTTTTCCGGGAATTCGGACGCTTCGGCGGTTCTCTGCCGGATTCGGTTCCTACCGGCTGGAACCGGCTGAATTCGGCTGGTATTCGGTAGTCCCGGTCCTTTCTAGCGGCGGATTCCGGTCCGGGGACCGGGTTCGCGGAACAGCAGGAATCGGCTCCGGCGAGCTCTGGTCAGATACCGGCTGACGCGCGGCAGCAATGGTCAAACCCGACGGAGCTCTGGTCAATGTGCGGCGAGCTCTGGTCAATTCACCGGAACGCAGCCCCACCGGTACGCCCACCGTCGTGATGGCGCCGCCGGCTTGGAGCGCCGGCTTCAGCCGGCACCGCGGGCCGCAGGTCCGCGGATGTCGTGTCGCTGTTTGCGGTGATGGGCCGGAAACCGCGCGCTGTCGCGCGGGGCAGCGTCGTGCAGTCCGCTGCGCTGCGCGCAGCGGGTGCCGGCTGAAGCCGGCGTTCCAAGCCGGTGCGCCATGCGGCTACTCAGCCATTTGCGGTTTCGCTGCGCTGCGCGCAGCGGTGCCGGTCTGAAGACCGGCGGTCCCGGGTACCCGAGTGACGGGAAATGGCGTGGGGCGCTCGTATGATCCGGCGCTGCATGGGGAACTCGACCGCGCCGCCGTCCCGGAGCGTCCGCGTCCGTCGGTTCCGTGACTGGCGGGGGCTGCGCTCCCACCTCGCCGAGGAGGCGCGGCGGGACGCGGGGGGGCTGCTCCTGCTCACCGCGACCGACGGCGCGCGCGCCGCGCTCGAGGACGCCGTCCGGCGGCGGCTGCTCGCGGGTCGCGGGGACGCGGCGCGGCTTCCGGCGGTGCGCACCCCGGCGCTCGCGGTGGCCGACCTCCTCCAGCGCAGCGACCCGCCGGGAACGCTCGCCACCCCGCTGGCGCGCTCGCTGATGATGGAGAACGCGCTGCTCGCGCACCAGCACGCGGACGGCGCGCCGCGGGGGAATCCGCTGCGGCTCGCCGGACCGCTGCTCGGGTTCCTCGACGAGCAGGCGCGCGACCGCAGGGTGGAACCGGGCCGCCCGGCGTTCGGGGCGCTGCTCCGGCGCGCGGCGCGGACCTTCGGCGAACACCGGGAGGCGGACGCCGGCGCCGAACGCCTGTCCCGGCTCACCGGCTGGCTGGAAGCGGTCCACGCGAGCTACCTCGAGCAGTTGCGGGCCTCCGGCGCGCTGGACCTCGACCGGGCGCGCCGCCGCCTCCTCGACGCGCCCCCGGAGTCGCCGTGGTCGGAGGTCCGGGCGGTCGGCGACCAGGCCACCGGGCTCGCCGACAACCACCTCTTCGGGAGCCTGCTCCCGGCCGGGCGGCTCCACTTCCTCCTCCTCGAGGACGACCCGACCCCGGAGCTTCCCGACGGATGGACCGCCGCCGAGGAAACCGCCGCGCCGGCGGCGACAGCCGGGTCACCGACGCTGTTCGTACCCGCCGCGCCCGAACCCGACGAGCCGTTCCTGTTCCGCCGCACCGACCGCGCCGGGGAAGCCCAGGCCGCGGTGGCGCTGCTGCGGCGCTACCACCAGCGGTCGGGGCTGGGCTTCGCCGGCTTCGACCGCTGCGCCGTCGCCGCCCGGAACCCGGCCGCCGTCGTGGAGGCGCTCGCCGCGCGCCTGACCGAGGCGGGCGTCCCCTTCCAGACGCGGGTCCGCCCCTCGCTCGCCGAGGAGCCGTGGCCCGCCGGCCTCGACGACGCCCTCGCCTTCGCGGAGCGCCCCGGCCGCCTCTCGACCGGCATGGCGCTGCTGCGGAGCCCGTTCTTCCGGGACGACCGGCTCCCGCTGCCGCCGGGCCGGCTCGCGGACCTCGCGGAGTCCCGCCTCGCCGAGGCGGACATCCCGAACACCCACGACCCCGACGGCCTCGAAGCGCTGGCGGGAACGGTGCGGCGGCTCGCGGACGACCGCCTCGCCGAGGCCCGCCGGAAGGCGGCGGACGGCGCCGACGAGGGGGGCGCCCGCCGCGAGGAACGGGCGGGCCGGGAACTCGGGCTGGCGGCCGATGCGGTGGCGCGCTTCGCCGCCTACGCCCGCGCGCTCGCCCCGATCCGGGACGGCGCCACGCCTTTCCGGACCGCGGTGCGGGCGTTTGCCGCGTTCGTCACCGACCACTTCGCGGAGGCCCCGGACGACCGGGCGCTCGAAGCGCTCCGCCAGGCGGCGGACCCGGCGCTCCCGGACACCCCGGTCGGGGACCCGGCGCGCTTCCGCGACCGGGTCCGCCGACAGCTCCGCCGCCAGGAGGCGACCCGCTACCCGGGCCGCTCCGGGGTCCACCTCATCGCCGCCGAGGACGCCCCGTTCGGCGACTACGACTGCCTGCTGCTGCTCGGCGTCGGCGACGCCGACTGGCCCGGCCCCCGCCCCGGCAACATCTTCTTCCCGACCCGCGTCCTGGAACCCGCCACCCGGCGGCGCTTCGCGGACGCCCGCGGCCGCGAGGCGCGCCTCCTCGGTTCCTTCGCCGGACTGGCGGGCGAGGCGGCCGGATTCACCCGCGCCGAACTGGAGGACGGGTTCCCGGCGGGGGCGTCACCCCTCGCCTCCGTCCTCGGCTCGAAGCTGGAAACGGTCCCGGAACCGGTCCCGGTCGCGCTTGCGGAGGACTCCGCCGCCAGCGCGGCCGCCCCCCTGCCCGCGCGCCTCGCCCGCGCCGCGCCGGGCGCGGTGGATCTCGCGGCCCGCCCCCTGTCCCCGTCGGCGCTCGTCCTCTACGCCCGGAACCCCGCGCAGTACTTCCTCGAACGGGTGCTGCGCCTCCAGCGGGAAGAAGCGCTCACCGACACCGGGTCGCGGACCGCGCGCGGCAGCCGGCTGCACCGGCTGATGGAGGAAGCGGTCCCGGCCTTCGCCCGCGAGCACGGCCCGCTCGCGGAAGACAACCTCGACGCCGCCCTCGCCTTCTTCCGCGACCGCTGGCGGACGCCCAACGACCCGGCGCTGACTCCGGAGGTGCGCGCGGCGGAGGAGCTCTGGCTCTTCGGCGGCGACTCGCATCCGGGGGCGCTCGAATGGTTCCTCCGCGAGGAAGCCAGCCGGGGTCCGAGCACCCCCATCCACCACGAGACGATGCTGGAGGGAACGGTGGAGCCCGCCAACGACCACCGGCCCCCGCTCCGCGTCCGGGGGTACGTGGACCGGGTGGACGAGGGGCCGGACGGCGGGCTCCGGGTCATGGAATACAAGTCGGGCTCCTCCGCCGGCCGCGACGAGGCCTTCCTGCAGGCCCGGCTCTACGCCCGCCTCGCCGGGGGCGGCGCGTCGGCGGAGATCGCCGTCCCCTTCTTCCGCGACCGGGTCTGGGGCGAACCCGACAAGCCGGACGAACTCGACGAGAAGATCCGCGAGGCGCGCGACGGGCTCGCCGACGGGGAGTTCCCGGTCCCCGAGAACGAGATCAAGTCCTTCGACTGGCCGCTCGCCATCCGCCCCGACCTCCCGGATGCCGCTCCGGCGCGCGCCCGTCCCGTCCCGGCGCCGCCGCCGGGGGCGCCGCCCCCCGCTCCCCCGGCGGCGACCTTCCGCCCCGGCGACCACGACCAGCGGGTCGCCGCCGGCGACCCGAAGCGCCACGTGGTGCTGCGCGCCTCGGCGGGGACCGGAAAGACGACCGTGCTCACCGAGCGCTACCGGAACCTGGTGCGCGCGGGCGTCCCGCCCCGGCACATCCTGGCGCTCACCTTCACCCGCAAGGCGGCGGCGGAGATGAAGGAACGCATCGTGAAGCGGCTCGCGGGCGCAGACGTCGAGGGGAACCCGGACCTCGCCGAGGTCGGGGTCTCCACCCTCGACGCCTTCAACCTCGGCCTCATCCGGGAGTTCCCCCTCGACGCGGGCGTCGCGCCCGGGGTCGAGGTGCTCGACGAACGCGAGATGCCGGTGCTCCAGCAGGAGGCGGTCGAGCGGGTGCTGAGCGGCGCGACCGGTTTCGACCGCCGGACGCTGGCGGAGCTCCCGCTCCTCGGGCGGAGCCTCTCCCGGCTCGACGAGATCGCGAAGACCTTCCTCGACAACCGGCTGACCTGGCGCGACACCTTCGAGGAGGAGGCCGGACGGCGCGCCCGCCGGTCCAGCTCCGGGCAGCCGGTGCTGCGGGAGCGGTTCGGCCCGGTCGCGGACGAGGTCGGCCGGTTCCTCGGCGGCTACGGCGGGCCGGTGCCGCTGCCCGTCCGGCTCGCGCTCCGGCTCGCGCCCCGCCCCCCGTCCGGGGACGCGCTCGACCGGGAGTTCCTGACCGGCTGGCTGCGGCCGGACCTCAAGACCGCCCCCCGGGGCGCCGCCGGCCTGGTGAAGCCGGTGGGCCCCGAGTACCAGCGCCTGAAGGCGGTGCTCCGGGATTTCAACCTCGACTGGCGGGACGCGCTGAACGAGCGCACCTTCGGCCCCGTCTGGGAACTGCTCCAGGCGGTCGAGTCGGAGTACGACGCCCTCAAGGAGGACCGGGGGGTGATGGACTTCGACGACCTGACGAGCCGCGCCACCCGGCTGCTGCGGAACACCGGCGAGTTCGCCGAGAGCCGTTTCCGGCTGGAGGCCCGCTACCACCACCTGCTGCTCGACGAGTTCCAGGACACCAGCGACCCGCAGTGGCGGCTGCTCCGCGCCATCGCCGAGCCGTGGACCCACGGCGAGGGCCTCGCGGCGGAGGAGGTCCGGAAGGTCACCAGGGGACGGCTGCGCGAACCCACCCTCTTCGTGGTCGGGGACCACAAGCAGTCCATCTACCGCTTCCGGAACGCCCGCGTGGAGATCCTCGGCGGCGCCGAGGCCTGGATCGGCAGGGCGTTCCGCACCCGGCCCCGGAACGTGCTGTCGTGGAACTTCCGCTCCCGCGCGCCGCTCCGGCGCTTCGTGAACGACGTGGCGGGCGCGGTCGCGGAGGCGGACGCGGCGACCGAAGGGGACTGGCGGTTCCGCTACGACGGGGAAAACGACCGGTTCCCGGAGGAGCCCGGGCCGGAAGAGGACGCCCCCGGCGGGGAGGGCGCGGCGACCCCGAGCGCCCTCGCCGTATCGGTCGCGGAATACGACGAAGAGGCCGCGAAACACGACCGGGACGCACACCACAAGGAGGCCGCCCGACGGGTGGCGGCGCGCATCCAGGCGCTCGCCGACGGGGGCGTGCGGCTCGACGACATCGCGATCCTCGCGCGGGTGAGCACGCGGCTTTCCCTGTACCGCGAAGCGGTGGAGGGGCGCGGCCTGCCCACCTACCTCGTGCGGGGCGCCGGCTTCTTCGAGACCTCCGAGGTGCGCGACCTGACGGCGCTCGCCCGCTTCCTCGCCCGCCCCGCCTCGGACCTCCGGGCGGTGGAGCTGCTGCGGTCGCGGTTCTTCGCGGTCCCGGCGGCGGCGCTCGCCGCGCTCCGGGCGGCGGACCCGTCCGCCGACACGCCGTTCAGCGACCTCCTGCGGGGCGGCGGCGCGATCCCGGGCGACCTCCCGCCCCCGGACGCGGCGGCGCTCCGGGAGGCCGGGGAACGCGCGGCGGCGTGGATCGCCCTCTCCCGCCGCCTGCCCCCCTCGCTCGCGGTACGGCGGATCCTCGCGGACACCGGCTACCTGGCGCGGGCGCGCGCGGCGGATGGCGGCGGCTTCGCCGGCCGGCAGCAGGCGGCCAACGTGGAGCGGGCGCTCCAGCACGTGCAGCGGGTCGAGCGGAGCGGCTTCGCCACCTTCGCGGCGGTGGCGCGCCACCTCGAATCCGCCGCCGCGAACGGCCACGACGCCACCCAGGCGCCGCTCCGCGCGGCGGGAGCGGTCCAGGTGCTGACCATCCACGCGGCCAAGGGGCTCGAGTACGAACAGGTCTTCCTCGTGGACCTGAACGCCCGGACCCGCGGCCCCGGGGGCGGCCTCCGGGTGCAGGAAGGCGACGACGGCCGCTGGAGCATCGCCCTGGTCGCGGAGTCGAGCGACTGGGAGATCCGCGACGGGGGACGCAGCAGCGCGGAGGAGCGGCGCTGCCTCTACGTCGGCATGACCCGGGCGAAGCGCGGCCTCACGCTCTCGGGGACCACGCGGTTCACCGCGAAGGGGGCGCCCGGGAAGGCCCAGGGGCTCGCCGGCTACCTCCCGCCCGACCTGTGGCTCGCCGCCGCGAGCACCGCCAGGGAGCCCCGTCCCGAGATCGCGTGGAAACGCCACCGGCTCGCGGTGCTGCCCCCGTCGGACTCCGGGTGAGCGCCCGCCGCCTCCTCGCCACCCGGCGGCTCGCCCACCTCCTGCTCGAACGCGCGGCGCGGGGGAGGCCGGCGGACCGCCAGCCGGATCGGGAAACGGCGGCCCGGCTGCTGGACCCGCGCCTCGCGCCCGGCGCCGAAACCCGGCGGCGGGTAATCGCCGAGGCGCTCGCCCTCGCCCGCGCCGCCGCGGCCGCCCTCGGCGGCGACGAACGGCTGGCGGGCGAACTGCGCACGAACCTGCGCATCGCGCTCCGGGACCGGGAGGGCAAGCCGTTTTCGGTGCTGGCGCCGAGCGTGGTGCGGCGCGCCGACGGGACCGCGGCGGTGCTCGTCATGGTCCCGGACGGCGACCGGGGCGCGGAGGCGCGGGCGCGCCGCTACCGCTTCGCGGTGGGACGCCTCACGAAGCGCCGGGCGGACGCCTTCCTGGTCCACCCGGACGGAACCGTCGGGGAAGCGCCCGTCAGTCGCAGCGGACCGCGCGGGGCGGCGTATCCAGACAGAGGATGTTCGCCGTCCGGCCGTCCGCGATCCGGGCGCAGGCCCCGGTGATCGCGGCGCGGATCGCGTCGGCCTCGGTGGCGCCCTGGGCGGTCACGGTGGCCTCGCGGCCCGCCATCTCCATGGTGACTTCGCAACGCGCCTCTCCCATCGTCAGGGTGGAAACCACGAGGAAGACGACCAGCAGGGCGAAGAGCCCGAAGACGAGCCAGCCGATCCGGCGGATCCGGGGGTTCATGCCGCGGCCCGCACCAGCGGCCGGGTCAGGCAGGTGGGGCCGCCCGAGCCGTTCTGGCTGATCTCGCCGCCCTCGTAGGTCAGCACCTCGAAGCCGGCGTCGCGCATCCGGACGTTCGTCCCGCGGTTGGCGGCGATGGCCAGGAGCGTCCGTTCCCCGAGGGCCAGCACGTTCGCCGCCATGGTCTCCCGCTCCTCCTCCACGATGGGGACGAAGTCGAACCCCCTTCCCTTCAGCATCTCCACCGTGGGAACGCCGAGGAACCGCAGGTCGGCCACCATCGTCCGGGAGTCGAGCACGCTGATCAGCGACATCAGGTGGAGGCAGGCGTGCGGCCCTTCGCCGAACGGCAGAGGCACGGAGATCACCTCCACACCGTCCTCCGCGAGGATTCGGCCGAGCTGCGCGATGCCCGCCGCGTTCGTGCGGTAGCCCTCTCCCGCCAGCAGGGTGTGTTCGTCGAGCCAGACCAGGTCGCCGCCCTCGGCGAGCCCCGGCGCCTCGACGGCGCCGATCACCGGAATCCCCTGCCCCTCGTAGATCCGGGCGTGCGCCGCAGGTTCGCCGCTCCGGCTCCCCTTGCCCATCCGCATCAGGATCATGCCCCTTCGTGACGGAAACGAGGCATCGTGGCAATAGACGGCGTCCGGGCTCAGCCCCCGGAGAGGTTCGTCCGGCTCCACGATATCCACCCCGCGCCCGACCAGCAGCGACCGGATCGCGTCGTGCTGGCGAACCGCCGCCTCCGGCGCGGGCGCATGCAGATACCCGATCTCCCGCCAGCCCGCGCCGGGCTCCCACCCGGCAACCCGCGGCCCGATCAGCAGCGCCCGCCGGAGCCTCCCGCACATGCTCGGGGCGCCGAGCGGCACGGAAGTCGGGGCGGTCGCAAGCGGCGTCATCGGCTGGACGGCGGGGAGCCTATCGTGGGCTGATTCACCCACCTGACCGTCAAGTGTCGCATTTGATGTCACTAGAGATGCCCAATTGATACCATGAGCGTCCTGGAGATGACACCGGTAGCAACGTCCCTCCCGTCCGGACGATTCGTCCTGCGGATGCCTCCACCCCTGCACGAGTTGCTGCGTGGCGAATCGAAGGCTGCCGGATTGTCGTTGAACGAGTACTGCGTCCGCCGGCTCACAACCGGCGGCTTGGTGGAAGAGGATGCCGTGACCCTCGTTTCGCGCTGCACCTCGGTCCTGGGGGGCGGCTTCGCCGCCCTCCTCCTGCACGGATCCTGGGTGCGCGGCGACGCCTCGGCGGGCTCGGATGTGGACGCGCTGATCGTGGTGCGCCCCGAGGTCGCGCTCGACCGGTCGCTCTACCGGGAATGGGACGCGCAGCCCCTGCGCTGGCGTGGCCTGCCCGTGGATCCCCACTTCGTCCACCTGCCGGCCCCGGACACCTTCAGCGGGCTGTGGGCCGAGGTGGCGACCCACGGCCTGACCCTCTTCGATCGGGACGGGCAGCTTGGCTTGCACCTCGCGCGTGTCCGGAGCGCGATTGCCGACGGTCGGCTGCGGCGGCGTTTCGCCCACGGCCAGCCCTACTGGGCGGGGGCCGCGTAGTGCGGAACCCGGCGCTCGCTGCGGACCACCTGCGCCGCGCGGAAGGCCGCCTCATCGCGATCCGTGCCCTCCATGAGGCCCAGCATTGGGCCGATGTCGTCCGGCAATCCCAGGAAGCCGTGGAACTCGCGCTCAAGGGACTCCTCCGCGCTTCCGGCGTGGACCCTCCCCGCATCCACGACGTCGCCGACGTTCTGGAAGCCGAACGGGACCGCCTGCCCGAATCGCTGATGGAGGATCTCCCTCGCCTTGCGGCTGCCTCGCGCAGCCTGCGACGGGATCGGGAACTCGCTGTGTACGGCGCCGATGACCTGACGCCCTCGGTGTTCTATCGCCGCGAGGACGCCGACGAGGCCTGGAGTACCGCGCGTTTCGTCGTGGAACGCGTGCGTCCCCTCGTCCCCGGCGACTGAGCGTCCCGCAGCCGTAGCGGCCCCGCGCCGGCCCGGATATGCTCGGCGGCCCGGAGGTCGCCCGCCCGATGTTCACCCGCTCCACGCTGTCGAAACTCCTCGTCGCCGCCCTGCTCGCCCTCGGCGTGGGCGCCTGCGCCTCCGAGCCGCCGCCGTTGCCGGGCGTGACCGCGTTCACCGGCGCCACCCTCTGGGACGGCGCCGGAGGCGCGGCGGTCGAGAACGCGGTCATGGTCGTGGACCACGGACGCATCGCGGCCGTGGGGTCGGCGGACGAGGTGGAAGTCCCGCCCGGCGCCGCGGTGGAGGACCTCGCCGGCAAGACCGTGGTGCCGGGCCTCATCAACGCCCACGCCCACGCGAGCGACGTGATGGGGCTGGAGACCGGCCACTACGGCCGGGAGAACCTGATCCGCCAGCTCGGCCTTTACGCCCGCTACGGGGTCACCAGCGTGGCCTCGCTGGGCGGGGACGGCCCCGAGGCTGCGGCGCTCCGCGACGAGCAGGACGACGGCCTCGACCGCGCCCGGATCTGGATCGCCGGCGAGGTCATTTCGAGCGGCACCCCCGAAGAGGCCGCCGAATCGGTGGCCCGGAGCCTCGCGCTGCCCGCCGACTTCCTGAAGATGCGGGTGGACACCAACCTCGGCGCGAACGAGCGCGTCTCCTCGGAGACCATCGAGAAGGTGATGGAACTCGGCCGGGAAGCCGGAAAGATGGTCACGACCCACATCTTCTACCTCGACGACGCCAAGGAGGTACTGCGGGCCGGGTCCGGCCTCATCGCCCACAGCGTGCGGGACCAGCCGGTGGACGAGGAGTTCCTCGAGCTGATGAAGGAGAAGGACGTCTGCTACGTCCCCACCCTGGTGCGGGAGATCTCCACCTACGTCTATGCCGAGGTGCCCGAGTTCTTCGACGACCCGTTCTTCCTGAAGGACGCCGATCCCGCGGTGCTGGAAGCGCTCCAGGATCCCGAGCGCATGGAGCGCGTGGCGAACAGCCGTTCCGCGCAGGGCTACCGCGAGCACTACCCCATCGCGATGGCGAACACGAAGGCGGTGGCCGACGCCGGGGTCACGATCGCGTTCGGCACCGATACCGGGCCGCCGGGCCGCTTCCAGGGTTACTTCGAGCACATCGAGGCGGGCGAGATGGCCGAGGCCGGCCTCAGCGCCGAGCAGATCCTGATGTCGGCCACCGGCGACGCGGCGGCCTGCCTCGCCCTTGACGGCGTCGGGACCCTGACCGCCGGGAACTGGGCCGACTTCATCGTGCTGGACGAGAGCCCGCTGGAAGACATCGCGAACCTGCGGTCCATCGCCCGGGTGGTGATCGCCGGGAACACCGTCCCCGGCAGCGCCGGCGAGTGACCTCCGGCGGGATTCCTTCCCTCGCCCGCGGTCGTGATGTGTTGATGACGTCTTGATGATGCTATGATGCGTCCATGCGCACCACCGTCAACCTCCCGGACGACCTCCTGCAGGACCTGAAGGAACTCAGCCGGGCTCGCAAGACTTCGCTCACCGCCACGGTGACCGAGGTCCTGCGAGCCGGGCTCGCACGGATCGCGAAGCCGCGCGCCAAGCGCCGGTACCGGGAGAAAACCTACGACATGGGCGTTCCCAGGGTGGACCTCACCAAGGCGCTGCGACTCGCCGCCCAGTTGGAAGACGAAGAGATCATCCGGAAGATGAAGCAGGGCAAGTGAAGGTCGTTGACGCGAACGTCCTGCTCTACGCCTCGAATCGCGCTGCCGCACACCACCGTCGGGCGCTCGCCTGGTGGGAGTCCGCGCTGGAGGGGGATGAGCCCGTGGGACTCCCGTGGGTATCGCTACTCGCCTTCCTGCGATTGAGCACCAAGCCGGGGATCTTTCCGCAGGCGCTCTCCGTGGCGGAGGCCGGCGCCAAGGTCAGGCGCTGGCTGGCGCAACCCATGGTGCGGCTGATCCGTGAAACCGACGAGCACGCGGAGTGTCTGCTGGCGCTGCTCGGCGAGACGGGGACGGCGGGCGATCTCACCACCGACGCCCATATCGCCGCGCTGGCGTTCTGCCGCGGCGCCACCGTCGTCAGCTTCGACGGCGATTTCAGCCACTTCCCCCAGGTGCGCTGGATGGTTCCGCCGCCCCTCGCTTGACGTTCGCCGCTCCGTCGGCGGGGGTCTCCCGGAGGCCCCACTTCCGGCCTTTCCTCCGCGCGCGGCCCTCGCACTCCAGCTTGCGGAGCCCGGAGGTCAACGCCATCTCCGCCAGCCGGCGACCCGGCCCCACGCGCGGAACCTCGCTCGTCGGATAGACCCTGAGGCCGATGGCCCGCAGGCTCGCCGGCTCCGCGCCCAGCGCCTCGAGCACGCGCGCCTCGCGCGCCTCCCGGTGCTGGAGCTGCCCCCGGAGGAGGTCGGCCCCCGCCACCACCGGGACCCCGTGGCCCGGGTACACCACTCCCCGGCACTCCGCCGCGAGCCGCCGCAGCGAGTCCATGTACTGCCCGAGGTCGCCGTCCTCCGGCGAAATCAGGATCGAGGACAGCGAGGACACCATGTCCCCGGCGACCATCGCCCCGTAGCGGCTCTCCACGAACGCCAGGTGCCCGGGCGCGTGCCCGGGCACGAACCGCACCCCGAGGGTCCAGCCGGGCGACCCGTCGGGGGCGTCGCCGAGATCGAGCACGTCGCCCTCGCCCAGCTCCCGCACCCCGCCGGGCGGCGCGGGAATCCGCGCCAGGGTCTCGGGATGGGCGCCCGCGGGAACCCCGTAGCGCGCCGAAGCGGCGGCGACCGAGCCGATGTGGTCGGGGTGGTGGTGCGTCACCAGTACGCCCTCGATCCGGTCGCCGGGCCCGAGCAGCCGGTCCACCATCTCGAACAGCATCTCCCGTTCCGCGCGCCGCTCCGCCGCCGGGTCCACGAGATAGCGGCGGGCCGTTCCGACGAGGACGGCGTTTGTGTGGGTGGCGGGCGGCAGCGTCCGGGTCCGGCAGGGAATGACCGCGATGCCGGGGGAATAGCGGACCGCCGGCCGCAGCCGCCCCTCTTCCCGGTTGCGGCTGCGGAAGACCGCGTTGTCGGGCGACCAGCGCTCCAGCAGGCCGATGATGGGCGGCGCGAGCGCCATCTCCCCCCCGAGCCAGGCGTCGAGCGCCGCCTCCGGCGTGCGCATCGCCGCGTCCACGATCTCGCCGGGCCAGACCGCCGGTTCCGTCCCCTCCGGCAGCGGCAGCCGGTAGAAGCGGGTATCGAAACGGAAGGGCGCCGACTCCGGGGTCACGAGGTCCTCGACCGGTGCGAACCGGGAGGCGGCGATCTCCGCGCCGGAGCGTTCGAGGATCGCCGGCAACCCGGTCTCGCCGGAGAGCAGGCCACGGCGCATGGCGTCCCACGCGGCGGGAGGCAGTTCGCGCCCCCCCGCCCCCAGGAACACCCCGGTCTCCTCGAACACCTCCCGCACCGCCGCCGCGATCCGGGCCGCTTCCTCCGTGTCCCCGGCCCCGGTCACCGGGGTGTCGCGGTCGGCCGGCGAGAGCGTCCCCCCCGGAAACGCCCAGAGGTTCGCGAACGCCTTCAGCCGGGGCGAACGCCGCACCAGCAGCACCTCGTCCCCGCGGGTGAGCATCACGGAGACCGCGCGGCGCGGCGGGTTCTTCATCGCGGGGGAGCATAAGAGCCCGTGGACAAGGTGACGTGAACGCCGAGGCGCGCGGCGCCGTCGCCGTCAAAACGCGGCCCCCGTCGAACGTCAACCAGCGAAGTCGCGCCGCGCCTGGGAGCGCCGGCCAGTTGCCGTGCAAGAGCGGCTCCCGCGGGTCCGCCAACAGCCGTGAGGACGCTGCCGCCGGGAACGCCGGCTTCAGCCGGCACAGCCCGCCGAAGGCGGGCGGCGGGAAGGATCTCGTCTGCCGGGACGGCGCGAAGGCCGGGAACGCGGACCACCCGTTCTTTCGTGGCGCCTTGCCCGGCCACGCGCCGGGCGGGCCGGAGGCGTCCGTCGTTCCGTTGCGCGCTGCGCAGCGGGTGCCGGCTGAAGCCGGCGCTCCCAGCCGTTTCCGCCACTTTCAGGACGGGCGGGGTGCACACGCGCATGGGCGTTTCTCCCGGTGGGGTGCGCCGAAGGCCGCCGATCTGGAAGCTGCGAACATACCGGGATGCACGAACCCACCGGAGTCCCGTTCGGCGGACTGCTCGCGTCCGGGGCGGACGCCGAGCGGGCTCCCGCCTCGCTGCTCGGCGTCATGGACGCCACCCAGTCCACCTACCGGGACCGCTGCGCCGAAGCGCCGCCCGCCATCCGGACGGCCTACGACGGCGCCTGCTACAACACGGTCTCGGAAACGGGCGTGGACTGCGCCGGGAGCGTCCTGGACCTCGGCGACCTGCGCCCGGCGGGAGGAAGCTTCCGCGAGGATGCGACCCGCTACACCGCCGCGGTGGCGGCGGAACTCGAGCGGGGCCGCACTCCCTTCATCCTGGGCGGCGACCACGCCATCACCCCCGCCCTGGTGGCCGCCTACGCCGGGCGGGGTCCCCTCCACGTGGTGCAGTGGGACGCCCATCCCGACATGTACCCCGACTTCGAAGGCAACCGGGACTCGCACGCCTGCGTCGCGGCGCGTCTCCTCGAAATGCCGCACGTCGCGACCATCACCCAGATCGGCATCCGCACCGAGACCGCGGTGCAGCGCGGGGTCCGGGAAGCGGCGGGCGGGCGCGTCACCCAGATTCCGGCGTGGGAGGCGGAGAAGCGCGCGGCGCTGCTGGCGCACCTCCCGGAGGACGCCGCGATCTACCTGACCGTGGACATGGACGGCTTCGACCCCGCGTTCGCGCCGGCGGTGGCGCACCCGGTGCCGGCCGGCCTCTCCGCCCGCGCCGGACTCGAACTCGTCAAGGAGACCGGGGCCGCCGCCCGCCGGCTCGCGGGGATGGACGTCGTGGAAGCCTGTCCCGACGACCGGGACGACCGCACCCTGATCCTCGCCGCCCGCCTCATCCACGAAGGCGTGGCCATCGTCCTCTCGCGCCGCTGACGCAACCGGTGGGACCGCCGGCCGCGGACGTCGTGACGGACCTCATCTGCCGGGACGGCGCAACGGCTTGGAACGCCGGCTTCAGCCGGCACAGCCCGCCGCCGGCGGGCGGCGGCGCAAACCTCATCCGTGGAGGTGGGACACCGCCCGGAACATCCGGCAGCACGGCGATTCGCCGTTCCGCTGCGCTCCGCGCAGCGGGTGCCGGCTGAAGCCGGCGTTCCAAGCCGGAGGCGCCGTCAGGGCGAGGCGATCAACGCCTCGATCTCGTCGTCGGTGAGGAGCCGCCGCGCCTCCTTGGCGGCGCGGAAGATCCGGTGCTTCAGCTCGTCGGTCGGTTCGTGGCCGTGTTTTTCCAGCCAGTAGATGACGTTCGAGAGGCCGCTCATCGGCCCCACTTCCACCTGCTGGTGGAGGCCGTAGTCCCCGGCCGGGACGCCCGAATAGACGCGGTCGGCGAGCCAGTCGTCGCCCTTGGCCATCGCCTTGATGATGGCGGCGGCGTGCACGCCGGTCCCGGTCCGGAAGGCGTCCTTGCCCACCACCGGGTAACCGGCCGGGATCCGCGTTCCCGTCGCCTCGGAGACGGTGCGGCAGTAGTCCGCGAGGTGCGTGAGGTCGTTTTCGATCCAGCCGAGCAGCCGCAGGTTCACGAGCAACTGGTCCATGGGGGTGTTGCCGCAGCGTTCCCCGATGCCGATCGCCGTCCCGTGGACGCAATCGGCGCCGGCCTCGATCGCGGTGAGGCTGTTCGGGACGGACAGCCCGCGGTCCCGGTGCCCGTGCCAATCGAGCTGCACGTCCTCACCGGTGTCGGCAATGACCTCCCGGACGAACTGGAGGAGCCGCGTGACCCCGTCGGGGGTGGCGTGCCCCACCGTGTCGCAGACGACGACCCGCCGGGCCCCCGACTCGATCGCGACCGTGTAGAGGCGGCGGACGCTCTCGGGGCGCGCCCTGGTGGTGTCCTCGGTCACGTACATGGGCGGCACGCCGTGGGCGACCGCCCACTTCACCGCTTTTTCGGTGTGGCGGAGCAGCAGGTCGAGGTCCCAGTCCTCGGCGTACTGGCGGATCGGGCTGGACCCGATGAACATGGCCACCTCGATCGGCATGCCGACCGCATCGGCCACCCGTGCGATCGGCTCGATGTCGGAGATCACCGTCCGCGCCGCGCAGTTCGGGCGGATCCGCATCCGGTGGTTCGCGATCTCGCGGGCGAGGTGGAGCACCTGCTCTTCCACGTGCGGGCCGGCGGCCGGAAGCCCGATATCGGCCGAATCAATGCCGAGCGACTCCATGAGGTGGAGCACCTCGGCCTTCTTCTCCAGCGTCGGGGACGTCACCGACGGGCTCTGGAGCCCGTCGCGGAGCGTCTCGTCGTTCAGCTTGACCGGCTTCGGAGGGAACCAGGCGCGGGCGGGATCCGGCCGGTTCCAGTCATAAATGAGGGCGTCCGTGGTGGGAACGCCGCCGTTCCCCGACGAAAATCGCGGTTCGCCCCGTTCCTCGAGGTTCCGGGCCGGGTCCGTCATCGGGTGCGCCCGTCAACCTCACGCGCCGAGCCCGGGGATCGTCGCGCCCAGCGCGTGGAAGCCGCTGTCCACGTGGAGCACCTCGCCGGTGACCCCCCGCGCGGCGTCGGACAGCAGGAACGCCGCCGCGTCCCCCACCTCCGTCGGATCGGTGCCGGCGCGGAGCGGCGCGTGCTCGCGGTAGTGCTCGACCATCTTGCCGATCCCGGAGACGCCGGACGCGGCGAGCGTCTTCGCCGGGCCGGCCGAGATCGCGTTCACCCGGACGCCGCGCGGCCCCAGGTCGCTCGCCAGGTAGCGCACCGAGGACTCCAGCGCCGCCTTCGCCACCCCCATCACGTTGTAGTGGGGAACCGCGCGCTCGCCGCCCAGATAGCTGAGGGTGAGCGCGGAGCCGCCCCCGTCTGCTTCGAGCAGCGGCGCGAAATGGCGGACGAGCGCGGTCAGCGAATAGACCGAGATGTCATGGGCGACCCGGAAGCCTTCGCGGGAGGTGGAAACGAAGTCGCCCTCGAGGTCTTCGCGCAGCGCGTAGGCGACGGCGTGGACGAGGAAGTCGAGCCCGCCGAAGCGCTCGCGGACGGTCTCGGCGGCGCTTTCGAGCTGCTCCTCGCTCGAGACGTCGAGCGGCAGGGTGAGCGTGCCCGGGATCTGCGCCGCCAGCTTGTCCACGTTCCGCTGGAGCCGCTCGTTCTGGAAGCTGAGGGCGAGCGCCGCGCCCTCCCGCGCCGCGGAGCGGGCGATCCCCCACGCGAAGGAGCGGTGGTTCGCGACCCCGACGATCAGTCCTCGTTTGTTCTCAAGCAGCACGGTCTTTCACTTTAGCAGTCACCGCGCCGTTCCCACCCGTGGCTCCCGCATCGGGATGGCCCCACTCGCTTCGAGCCAGGCGGCCAGCCGGATGACGGCGAAATCCGCTCCCGGACCGCCGACGAGCTGCGCCCCGAGCGGCATGCCCGGCGCATCGAAGCCCGCCGGCGTCGAGAGGGCCGGGAGTCCGGTGAAGTTGAAGGGGCCGACCAGGCGGATGAGCCCGGGACGGATGTCCTCCGCGGTCGCGAGCGGCTCCCCCGCCTCCGGGGCGCCCGCCGGGGTGGACGGGACCACCAGCACGTCCACGTCCTCGAAGAGCCGCGCGAACGCGCCGGCGACGAGGCGCCGGCCCCGGAGCGCGGTGATGAGGTCGGCAGCGGACAACACGCCTCCGACATCCAGGAGCCGCCGGACGTCCTCGCTGATGTCGTCCGGCCGGGCCGCCAGCCGCTCCCGGTGGACCACCGCCGCCTCCCCGAAGGCGAGCACGTTCCGGCAGACGCCGCTCAACTCCACTTCCGGGATCCTCACTTCGACGCGCTCCGCCCCCAGCCCGACGAGCGCCGCGACGATGCCGTCCGCCGCCCCGCGGGCGTCCCGGACCAGGTCGGTGTAGAAGAAATCGAGCGGCACCCCGACCCGCACCCCGGCGAGGGGCTCCGAACCCGCGGCGCGCGGCGACGCCGGGCCGGGAGACCGGCCCGAGAGGACCTCGAAGAGGAGGGCGATGTCCCCGGCGCTCCGGGCGATGGGCCCGACGTGATCGAGGCTCCACGACAGCGGGGTCACGCCCGCCCGGGACACGGCGCCATAGGACGGTTTCAGGCCGAAGACCCCGTTGAGCGACGCCGGGATGCGGATGGATCCCCCGGTATCGGTCCCCACCGAGCCGTAGCCCATGCCGGTGGCCACCGCCACCGCGGAACCGGAGG
Organism: Vicinamibacteria bacterium; assembly: GCA_963555995.3. GTDB lineage: Bacteria > Acidobacteriota > Vicinamibacteria > Marinacidobacterales > Marinacidobacteraceae > Marinacidobacterium. Next base: position 1,837,998 of record OY821641.1, read on the forward strand.
ACGACCCGCCCGGGATGCGCGCCGGATCGTGCGGGTTCCGGGTCCTCCCGAAGGTCGGGTTGTCGCCGCTGACGCCGAAGGCGAACTCCTGCAGGTTGTTCTTGCCGAGCAGGATGGCCCCGGCGTCGGCGAGCCGCCCCCAGGCCGGAGCGCTCCGGGCCGCCTCGTGCGGGAACTTCGACCCCGAGGTGGTGGTCATCCCGGCGACGTCCACGATGTCCTTGACGCTGAGGGGGATCCCGAGGAGGGGCCGCCCGCCGCCCCCCTGCCCCGACGCGCCCGGCGACCCGGTCAGCCGCCGCGCCTCCGCGAGCGCCTCTTCTTCCCGGAGCTTCAGGAAAGCGCCGAGATGGCGCCCCGCCCGCGCGCGTTCGAGCGCCTCCTCGACCAGGTCCACCGCCGAGCGGCGCCCCGCGGCGAGGTCGGCGCGCGCGGCGGCGATCGTCCCCGGCGCGGAATCCGCCGGCGGCGCCGGAACCCCGGCCGCCCTCGGGCGGCTCCTGTCGGGGAGCGCGCCGGCGGCCAGCTCGCCGGCTGTCAGCGGCTCCGGAGGGTCCGGCAGCCGCGCGAACGCCCGTTCGACCGCTTCGAGTTCCTTCCGCAGCGCGTCGGCCCGTTCCTCGGCGGCGGCCAGCCGTTTTGTCATCCGGACTCGGTTTCCCGCGCCGCCGCCAGTTCCTCCGGGGTCACGTCCCCGGCGGCGAGCCGCCGCAGCTCCTCCTCCCCGCCGACCGGCACCCCCAGCCCCCGGGCCTTCTCCAGCTTGGAGCCGGCGCGTTCGCCGGCCACCACGAGCGACGTGCGGCTGCTGACGCTCGAGACCACCCGCCCGCCGTGGCGTTCGACGAGTTCCCCGGCTTCCTCGCGGGTGAGCCCGGCGAGTGTCCCGGTCAGCACGATCCTGAGGCCCGAAAGCGTGGACTCTCCCGTCGCCTCCCAGACCGGGGCCACCCCCGAGCGGGCGAGGTCCTCCAGCTCCCGCCGGTTCGCCTCGTCCGCGAAGAAGCCCGTCACCGCGTCGGCCACCTGCTCGCCGACCTCGTGCACCTCAAGGAGCGCTTCCCGGTCCGCCGCCGCCAGCCGCTCCAGCGACCCGTAGCGCGCGGCGAGCACCCGCGCCACGTGCTGGCCGACGTGCGGGATGCCGAGCGCGAACAGGAACCGGTCGAGCCGCACGCCGCGGCTCTCCTCCAGCTCCCGGAGCAGGTTCGCCGCCGACTTCTCGGCGAACGGACGGCGCCGGCGCTCGGGCAGCGCGAGGAGGTCCGCTTCCGTCAACCCGAAGAGATCCGCCGGGCGGGCCACCCGGCCCGAATGCACCAGGTCGGCGGCGATCCCTTCGCTCAGCCTCGGCAGGTCGAGAGCGTTCCTGTCCGCGAGCCGGGCGATCGCGGCGGCGAGGGCGGCGGGCTCCCAGCGGAAGGGCTCGTCCCGGCGCTGCCCTCCGGCCGCGCCCCGCACCACCCCGGCCTCGACCAGGTCCTCCAGCAGGGCGCGCTTGCCGGGCGAGGCCAGCGCCTTCAGCGCCTCGTCGGCGCGGCCCGCCGGTCCTTCGCCGGCCCGGCGTTCCGCGTGCGCCCGGAGGGCGGCCAGGTCGAAGTCCCGCGCCATCGTCTCCGCCCGCGTCGGGCCGACTCCGGGCAGGCCCAGCGCCACCAGCACCCTCCCGAGCGGCGCGTTCCGGGCCGCGCCGAGGCGGCGGACCAGCTCCGCCGCGCCAGCGGGATCGAAGGGCCGGCCGGCGGGCTGCGGCGGCACCGCGAGGAGCTTCTCCCGGGTCAGCCGGTACAGGTCCCCCGGCGACCGCACGAATCCGCACTCGACGAGGAGTTCCACGAGTTCGTCGCCGAGGGTCTCGATCTCCATGCCGCCCTTGCCGACGAAATGGACCAGCCGGGCCTTCCGCTGCGCGGGGCAGCTCCAGCCTCCGGAACAGAAGTGGTTGGCGCCTTCCGCCAGCACCGGCCTGCCGCATTCGGGACACCCGGGCGGCATGGACCAGGGCGCCGCGTCTTCCTCGCGGGCGCGGGAGACGACCTCCACGACCTGCGGGATGACGTCTCCCGCCCGCTGGATGCGGACGCGGTCGCCGGGCTGCGCCCCGAGCGCCTGGACCATCCCCTCGTTGTGGAGCGTGGCGCGGCTCACCGTCACCCCGGAGACGAGCACCGCATCCAGCCGCGCCACCGGGGTGAGCTTCCCGGTGCGTCCCACCTGCACGTCAATGGCGAGGAGCGTCGTCTCCGCCTGCCCCGGCGGGAACTTGAAGGCGACCGCCCAGCGGGGATTCCGGGACCGCTCGCCCAACTCTTCCTGGTCGGCGATCCGGTCCAGCTTGACCACCGCCCCGTCGAGTTCCACGGTGAACCGGTCCCGTCCCTCGATCAGGAGGCGGTGGTAGGCGAGGACCCGACCGGGGCCGCGTCCCACCTCCCACCAGACGGACCGCCGGCCCGTTGCGCGGCCGCCGTCCCCGCGCGACTCCGGCGCCACCCGGAACCCGAACCCGGCGAGGGTGCGGAGCACCCCGGACTGCGTCTCGGGCGCCGCGAGCCCGCCGTCGTCCCAGACCAGGATGTCGTAGGCGTAGAGCGCCAGCGGACGGGCGGCCGCAATTCCCGGGTCGAGCTGGCGCAGCGAGCCGGCCGCCGCGTTCCTCGGGTTCTTGAAGGTGTCCTTCCCGGCACGCTCGAGACCCTCGTTCATGCGTTCGAAGTCGGCCACCGGCAGGACGGCTTCGCCGCGCACCGCGAGCCGCTCCGGCGTTCCGTCCCCGGCAAGCCGGAGGGGCAGCGACCGGATGGTCCGCAGGTTGGCGGTGATGTCCTCCCCGATCGCGCCGTTCCCCCGCGTCGCCCCGCGCACGAACCGGCCGTCCGCATAGACGAGTTCCACCGAGAGCCCGTCGAACTTCGGCTCGAGGCAGTAGTCGAGGTCGTCCCGGCCGATCTCCCGCTCCATCCGGTCCGTGAACTCGCGCAGCTCGGTCTCGTCGTGGATGCTCTGGAGCGAGAGCATCGGCGCCTCGTGGCGGACTTCCGGGAACCCCTCGGCCACCGCGCCGCCGACGCGCTGGGTGGGCGAGTCGGGGGTGACGAGTTCCGGGTGGTCCCGCTCCAGTCCCTCCAGTTCCCGGAAGAGCGCGTCGTAGTCGTGGTCCGCGATCTCCGGCGCGTCGAGGACGTAGTAGCGGTGGTCGTGATGGCGGATCGCGTCCACGAGTTCCCGGTGCCGCCCGGCCGGGTCGCGACCTGTCTTCACGGCGCCTCCGCCCTGATAGCAGCGCCGGCTTGGAACGCCGGCTTCAGCCGGCACCGCGGGCCGCCGGCTCGCGGGGGACGTGTCGCGGTTCGGCCTTGCGGGACGCCATGACCGGAACGTCCCGTCCGTTCGGGTCGGCGCAGAAAAAGAACCGCTCCGCCGGTGGGCGTCGCGCCATGCGCTGCGCTGTCGCGCAGCGCGTGCCGGCTGAAGCCGGCGTTCCAAGCCGTTTCCGCCGTGTTCATGACGTGCGGGGGGCGCGAGTGGTCCCGGTCATCGGGGTTTGGCCTCCCCACCCCGCGCTGTCCGCCGTTTCACGAATCCGGCCAGGCGGTCGGTGACCGCCCGGGACCAGGGGAGGTCCTTCCCGAGCACCGCCAATCCCGCCAGGATCATCAGCACGCCCTGCAGGATCGGGAGGAAGAGCCCGATGACCCCAAGCGCGAGGAGGAGGAACCCGGAGGCAATCCGCAGGACCCGCCAGGGACGGAAGCGCCGGGCCGCCGGTTGCTGCGAAGAAGCAGTCCCGCCGGTCCGCCTGGGAGCGCCAGTTTCCGGCTGGCCCCGTCCTCCCGGTGGAGCCGGCACAGGAGCGCCGGTCTTCAGACCGGCACCGCGGGCCGAAAGCCTGCGGATGTCGCGTCGCAATTCGCGCTGATGAACCGAAAGCGGAACGCCACCGCGCAGGTCAGCGTCGCGCCGTGCGCTGCGCTGTGGCGCAGCGCGTGCCGGTCTGAAGACCGGCGCTCCCAGCCGGCGGCGCAACGTGCGCTGGTTGACGTTTCGCCGAAACCGCACTTTCGCGGCGGACTTGCCGCCGGACCCGGCCCCGGGCGGGCGGCGATAATCTGCGCTCGGTCCCGCGGCCATCGCCGTGAAGGTAGCACCCGAGCCCCATTTTGAAGAAGACATCCGGCCTCGCCACGGTCCCGCAGGTGCTGGCCACCTTCGCGGCCACCTTCGTCGCGATCATCCTCATCGGCGTCGTCATCGCGCGGACGGGGTTGCCGTTCGACGTCGCCATCCTCGCGACTCCGGGCGTCACCCTGCTCGTGGCGCTGGCGGCCATCCGGCTGTTCCGCCTGAACCCCTATCGCGCGTTCCGGCTCCGGCCGGCGAAGAACAGCCAGCTCCTGCTTTCGGTTCCGATCGCCCTCTCGCTGTTCGTGGTGAGCGACCAGCTCGCCAACCTGAGCCGGGCGTTCCTGCCAATCGACGAGCAACTCGTCCAGACCGTCGCCGAACTGGTGCGCGCCGAGGGACTGTTTTCCTGGCTGATCCGGCTGGCGGGCATCGGCTTCGGGGCGGCGCTCGCCGAGGAACTGCTGTTCCGGGGCGTGATCCTCACCGGGCTCCGGCCCCTCGGCCGGGGCGGCGCCCTCGTCGTTTCGGCGTTGCTCTTCACCGTGATGCACGGCCTGCTGCTGCCCAACTACTTCGTGGCCGGGCTCGTCCTGGGACTGGCGGCGATGGCCACCCGCAGCATCCTGGTCCCGATCTCGATCCATCTCTTCCACAACGTCGCGGCGCTCCTCCTCTTCAACCTGACCGACATCGAGACCCTGGGGGACCCCCTCTGGATTCCGGGCGGGATCCTGGTGCCGGCGGCGGGCATCCTGGCGATCGGGGTCTTCCTCTACCTGCGGGACCTGGGGGCCGAAACGGCCGGAAAACCCGCGGCGCCGGCGCCCGACGTCCCGCAGGAGACCTGGCTCCCCCCGCCTCCCCCCGGCGCGCTCAGCCTCGGGGAGGACCTGCGGGAGGTGCCCTCCGGTTCGCGCCGTCTCGGCTTCGTCTTCCTGGCGCTCGCGATGATCGCCGGGGTCTTCATCGCCGTCGGGCTCTTCATCTACCTCGGCTACCTCACCAACCCGGGGCCCCAGCGCGCCGCCGCCATCCAGCAGCTCCGCCAGATCGCCCACGAATCGCTGGCCGACGAGGCGGCGAGCCGCGAGGCCGAGATTGACGCGGCGTTCGAGACCCTGACCGAACTGAACCGCGAGGGCCGGGTCGGATTCCGGCACGTCTGGAGGGCGGCCACCGTGGTCGCCGCCGCCACCACCGACGGGGAGTTCGGGAACGGGGACGTCGAATCCCTGCTGATGGCCGTCGGGGGGATCCGCCAGGACGCCGAGGAACGGCGTCCGCGCCGGGAACCGCGTCCCGAAGCCGCGCAACCGGCCCGCGCCGGAGAAAGCGAATAGCCGCTACCGCGGAACCCTCGTGCGCCGGAACCGGCCGAAGAAGAGGGGGAGCCACATCGCCGCCACTCCTCCCACCATCATCAGCCCCCCGACGAGCGGCCGCCACGACAGCAGCACGAAGCCCCCGGACAGCAGGTGGACCACGACACTCATGTAGCTGGACAGCACCACCAGCCGCATCGGGGAGTCCGAGGTCCGCATCGCGAAGAGCGGGAACATTTCGAGGACCGCGGTGAACAGGGTGCTGCGGGCCAGGAGCGCCCACAGGTTGAGGTCCTCGCGAAAGGCCATTCCCACGATCGCGGAGAAGAGGGACGCCGCGAACGCCGACTGGTAGGGGCGGCGCCCGTCCAGCCAACGGATCATCAACGCCTTGAGCGGCGTGAACAGCGCCACCAGTCCCAGGGCGAGCAGGAAGTCCGCCGGATCTTCGATCGTGCCGGCCACCCGGACGGCCGCCAGGATGGTGAGCAGCCCCAGCGCCCCGAGGAGCGCGAATCGGGGGGAAGGGCTCGGCGCGTTCACCAGGAAACCCCCGCCGGCTGCCGGCCGAGTTCGCGGGCGGCGAGGTCCGCCGGCGTCTCCGCGGGCCGGGCCAGGACCGCGCCTCCGTCCCGGACCACGACCTCGGCGGGCCGCGGACGCAGGTTGACGTTGGAAGCCATCGAGTAGCCGTAGGCGCCGGCGTCGAGCACGGCGAGCAGGTCTCCCGGCTCGGGGGGCGGCAGCGCGCGGTCACGCGCGAAAGCGTCGCCGGACTCGCACACCCCGCCCACCACGTCGAAGATGCGCTCCGGTCCCGGGCGGGGGGCAACCGGCGCCACCCGGTGCCAGGCGCCGTAGAGCGCCGGCCGCAGGAAGTCGTTCATGCCCCCGTCCACCACGCAGAACTCCCGGGTTCCCGTCCGCTTGGTGTGGAGCACCCGGACCACGAGGGCGCCCGCCGGCCCGAAGAGCGCCCGTCCCGGCTCGAAGACGACCGCGGGGTCGGCATCGGCGCCTTCGCTCTCCAGGACCTCGCGGAGCGTTCCGAGGACCCGGGCGGCATAGGCGGACATCGGAATCTCTTCCTCCCCGTCCCGCTGCGGGATCCCGAGCCCGCCGCCGACGTCCACGACCCGCACCGGCAGACCCGCGCCGCGCAGCCGGGCGAACACCCTTCCGAGCCGCTCGGCGCTCCGCGCCAGCGTGGCGAGCTCCCGGATCTGGGACCCGACGTGCGCGTGGACCCCGAGGATCTCCACACCCCGCCAGTCGCGGGCTCCGGAGGCCAGCGCGAGGAGGTCCGCCGCCGCCATCCCGAACTTGGCGGCGCGGGTGCCGGTGGCGATCTTCGGATGGGTCGCGGCCTCGACCCCGGGATTGAGGCGGAGGAGGGCGCGGGCCCGGCGGCCGCGGCGAAGCGCCAGGCGGTTCAGGAGTTCCAGTTCGCCCCGCGATTCGACCGAGACGAAGCGCACGCCGAGATCGAGCGCCGTATCGAGGTCCGCCGGGGTCTTGCCGACCCCGGACATCACGATGCGGTCTCCCGTGAACCCGAGCCCGTCGGCGACCAGCAGTTCGGCCGCCGAGACCGCCTCCACCCCCGCCCCCAGCTCCCGCAGCGGGGTCAGCAGCGCCGGGAGGGCGTTCGCCTTGAGCGCCACCGCGACGAGGTGCTCGGCGCCCGCGAGCGCCTCCTGGAGCGCGGCGAAACGCGCGACGACCGCGCGCGAGCTGTACACGTAGGCCGGGGTCCCGGCTCCCGCCTCGGCCAGCGCCGCGTCCAGGCACAGCCCGTCCGCAGCGAGGCGACCGTCCGTCCCGGGACGAAAAACGGAGTGCAAGGTTCTGGGAGCCTGGTCCCGGCCGGGCCGCGCGCCGATCCGCAAGGACTTCCGGCTCGGGAGGCGGCGGGGGCGCCTTCGCCGAGGGCCGCAGGGGGGTTCCGAATGTATCATCGAGAGCCGTTTCGAGACGCCCGGAGGCTTTCCCCATGACTCGATGGTTCCGATTCCCCGCTGCATCCGTCCTGTTCGTCGTCGCACTTGGCTGCGGTGGCGGCGCGGGAGAAACGCCCGAGGCCCCGGCGCCGGCGGGGGATCTCGGCCTCCCCTTCTCCGAATACCGGGAGAGCGGCGACCTCGTGTACCTGGCGGGCGCCCTCGGCAACGTGCCGGGAACGCTCGATCTCGTGCCGGGAGGCATCGAGGCGCAGGTCCGCCAGACGATGGACAACCTCGGCGCCACGCTGGAGAGCGCCGGGCTCGACTTCTCGCGGGTCGCGGCGGTCAATGTCTATCTCTCGGACGTCCGGCACTTCCAGGCGATGAACGGGGTGTACCGCGAGTACTTCCCGGAGGACCCCCCGACGCGGGCCACCGTCGAGGCGGGCATCGCGATCCCGGGGGCGCTCGTCGAGATCTCGATGGTGGCGGTGAAAGCCGGGGTCGAGCGCGAGGTGATCAACCCCGAGGCGATGAAGAGCCCGGAGCTTCCCTATTCCTGGGGGATCAGGGCGGGCGACACGCTCTTCGTCGCCGGCGCCACCGCCCGCGACCCGGACACCTACCAGCCGGTCGCCGGGGGCGTCACCGAGCAGATGGCGCGCATCATGGGGAACATCGGGCTCGTCCTCGAAGCGGGGGGAATGGACTACGCGGACGTCGCCAACTGCCGGGTGTTCCTCGATGACCCGCGCACCTTCGGCGAGATGAACGCGGCCTACCGGGAGTTCTTCCCCGAGGATCCCCCCACCCGCGCCACGGTCGAGGCCCGGCTCGCCAACCCGCTCTTCACGGCGGAAGTGCAGTGCGTGGCCTCAAGCGCCGAGCGGAGCGTGCTGGCGCCCGACGGTCCCCGCTCGGGAAGCCCGCTCTCGCCCGGTATCTGGGCCGGCGACCGGCTCTATCTCTCGGGCATGGTGGCGCCGGGCCCGGACCGCAGCGAGGACGCCGGGGACCAGACGCGCGCCGTGCTCGGGCGGCTGAGCGCCGCACTCGAGGCCGGCGGGCTGAGCTTCTCGGACGTGGACGACGCGATGGTCTACCTCGAGGACATGCGCGACTACGCCGCGATGAACGAGGTGTACCGGGAGGTCGTCGGCGCCCCGTTCCCGCCCCGCGCCACGGTGGAGACCCAGATGATGGGCGCCGGCATCAAGGTCGAGATCATGATGACCGCAACCCGGTAGGCAGTCGAGCCCGCACGTCGCAACCCCCACGGCGCAACGGCTTGGAGCGCCGGCTTCAGCCGGCACAGCCCGCCGCAGGCGGGCGCCGGGGCGGACCCCATCCGCGAGGATGGCGCGACGGCCGGGAACGCCGGCTTCAGCCGGCACAGCCCGCCGCAGGCGGGCGCCGGGACAGACCCCATCCGCGAGGATGGCGCGGCTGCGCGCGCCAATGCACCCGGGGCGGCGACGAACCGTCCGCGACCCTGCGGGCCGCGGCGCCGGCTGAAGCCGGCGTTCCAAGCCGGCGGCGCCATCACGGCGCTGGCCAACCCCGCTCGACCGCGTTTTCACAGCGGGGGCCGCGTGGATTTCACCACCGGCATTGCCGCTACGCGTCGTCGAAGGAGACCGTCTTCAGCAGCGCGAACACCTCGCGGCCGGGTTCGAGCCCGAGCTCGGAGGCGGCGTCCCGGGTGATCCGGGCCACGAGCCGCTGATCCGCGATCGCGACGCCCACTTCGGTGAAGGGAGTCTCCGGCAGGCCGCGCACCTCGACGATGCGGCCGCGCAGCACGTTCCGGATGCTGATCGCGGTCGGCGCCTCCGTGGCGAGCGCCACGTCCCGGGCCCGCACCCGCAGGCGCGCCTCGGTTCCGGTCGGACGCTCGGCGCCCGGGACCCGGAGGCGCTGTCCGCCGAGGTCGAGCTCCGACAGCCCGAGGGCCGGAAGCCGCGCCCGGACGGTCGCCGTCAGCACGCTGCCGGCCTCGAACCGCGAGAGCAGATCGCCGGCCGGCAGGTGATGGATCGCCCGCGCGGCCGGGGCCGCGCCGGTGACGGAGCCGCTCGCGATCGGGGCGATCCGGTGCGCGACGTCCACCACCTCCCCGAGGTCGTGGCTGACGTAGAGGATCACCATGCCGGACGCCTCGCCCAGGGCGCGCAGCCAGGGCAGGATGGCCGCGCGGGCCGGGCGGTGGAGGCCCGACAGGGGCTCGTCGAGCAGGAGCGCCGCGGGACGCGCGAGCAGCGCCCGCGCCAGCGAAACGCGCTGGCGCTCACCCCCCGAGAGCCCCCGCGGCAGGCGCCCGAGCTGCCCGTCGAGTCCGAGACGTTCCACGACCCCGGCGAAGGAAACGAGCGGGTCCGCTTCCGGCTCGCCGCTGCGGCGCTCGGCGTAGCGGAGGTTGCCCTCGACGGTGAGGTGATCGAACAGGGCCGGCTCCTGGAAGGCGAACCCGATCCGCCGGCGATGCGCCGGCACGAAGACGCCGCGGCGGTCGTCCTGCCAGGTGGCCGGCCCGAGGGCGAGCCGTCCGGGAAGGCGGGTGAGGCCGGCGACCGCGCGGAGGAGCGTCGTCTTGCCGCTGCCGGAAGGACCGAAGATCGCGGTCGTTTCCCCGGCCCGGGCCTCGAAGGCCGCCTCGATTCGCAGTTCTCCGACCGCTCCCCGCAGCCCCACTTCGAGCGCGCCGGGCGCGGCGCCCGAGCCGGTCACCGGTCCCCGCCTCCCATCTTCCTCTGGAGGCTGAGGGTCAGCGCCACCACCACGAAGGAAAACGCCAGCAGGCTCCCGGAAAGCAGGTGCGCCGTGCCCCACTCCATGAGTTCCACGTGGTCGTAGATGGCGATGGACAACACCCGGGTGGCGCCCGGAATGTTGCCGCCGATCATCAGGATGACCCCGAACTCTCCGACGGTGTGGGCGAAACCGAGCACCGCGCCGGCGATCAGGCCGGGCCGGGCGAGCGGTACCGCGACGGTCCAGAAGGCGTCCCAGGGTGAGGCGCGGAGCGTGGCGGCCGCCTCCAGCGGACGGTCGCCCACCGCTTCGAAGGCGCTGCGGATGGGCTGCACGGTGAACGGCAGCGAATAGATGACCGACCCGATCACGAGGCCCGGGAAGGAGAACGCGAGGGACCGGTCGCCGAACAGCCGGGCGACGAAACCCCCGGGCCCGTCGGGACCCAGGGCGATCAGCAGGTAGAAGCCGAGCACGGTGGGCGGCAGGACGAGCGGAAGCGCGACCAGCGCCGCCACCGCTTCCCGGAAACGGAACCGCGTCCTGGCCAACCACCAGGCGATCGGGGTCCCGAGGAGCAGCAGGAAGACCGTCGTCATCCCCGCCAGCTCGAGGGTGAGCCGGACGGGCGGCCAGAGGGTCTCGGCGTTCACGGTCCGCGGCGTCCGCCGGGCGCCGTCTGTTCGGTGCGGTAGCCGTGCCGGCGAAGGATTTCCCGGGCGGTCGCCGACCCGAGGAAATCGAGGAAGCGGGCGGCGGCCGGGTTGTCGCGGCCGGCCTCGAGCAGCACCGCCTGCTGCCGGATGGGGGCGTGGAGGTGTTCGGGGACGAGCCACCGGGACCCGTCCGCGCTCCGGACAACCTGGGAGAGGGCGAGGAACCCCAGCTCGGCGTTGCCGGTACGGACGAACTGGTGCGCCTGGGACACGTTCATGCCGATGACCTGACGGTCCCGCACGACGTCTTCGACCCCGAGCGCCCGGGCCGCCTCGAGCGCCGCTCGGCCGTAGGGGGCGAGCGCCGGATTCGCCAGCGCGATGCGCCGGAGGCCGGGGTCCCGGAGGGCGTCAGGGCCGGCGACCCGCCCCGTGTCCGTGCTGAAGAGCACGAGCCTCCCCACCGCGTAGGTCCGGCGGCTGCCGGGAACGGCGAGTCCCTCGCGCTCCGCGAGCTCCGGGCGCGCCTCGTCGGCCGCGAGGAACACCTCGAAGGGAGCGCCCTGGAGGATCTGGGCGTAGAGCTGGCCAGTCGAGCCGAAGCTGAGGAGCGCGCGGTCTCCGGTGGCGTCCTCGAACGCGGCGGCGATCTCGCGAGCGGCCGCGGTGAAGTTGGCGGCCACCGCCACCGTGACGATATTGACGCCCGGTGGTGTCCCTGCGAACGCGGCTCCGGCGAGCAGGTGCACGATCAGGATCGCGGACGGCAGGGCGGGTCGCGTCATCGCTTCGACCTGACGGACGTCGGGCCTGCGGACACGGCTTGGAACGCCGGCTTCAGCCGGCACCGCGGGCCGAAGGTCCGCGGACGTCGTGCCGGCATCCGCGGTGATGGACCGCGAGCCGAACGCCATAGCCCGGGACAGCGTCGTGCCGTCCGCTGCGCTCCGCGCCGCGGGTGCCGGCTGAAGCCGGCGCTCCAAGCCGACGCGTCCTCCGCGCAGATCAGCCATACGTCGGTCCGCTGCGCTCCGCGCAGCGGGTGCCGGCTGAAGCCGGCGTTCCAGCCGGTGTGTCATACGGATCAGGAGCCTGTCCGGCCGGGGCCTGGGCAGTCCCGGGGTTCCACCAGCAGCAGGTAGCGGCCGGGGGCCGCCTCAATTTCGTGTTCGCAGCCCGAGAGCCAGCGCACCCGCACCCGGAAGGGGCCGGCCTCGGATCCCAGGCCGAAGAGAACGCGGGGATCGCTTGAAGCGAGGTAGCTCCCCGCCGACCGTGCCTCCCGCACCCGGGAGCCGCCGTCGCCGGTCAGGACGAGCCGGGTCCCAACGCCGTCGCGCGGGCTCCGGCGACCCACCAGCCGGAACCCCGCCCAGGCGGCGGCGGTGTCGGTGTCGTTGCGGAAGAGCGCCGGCGAGCCGTTCATGACGGTCGCGAGCAGGTCGGGGTCGCCGTCGTCGTCGTAGTCGGCGAAGGCCGCGCCGCGGTACACGCGCGGGACCTCGAGCGCGGTCGGCGGGACCTCGTCGAAACCGCCGTCCGTCCGGTTCCGGAAGACGAGGCCCCGCTGGGCGTAGTCGCTCTCGGTGATGCCTCCCTCGACCTCGGGATAGACGTGCCCGTTCAGGACCACCAGGTCCAGCCAGCCGTCCCGGTCCAGGTCGCGGAACCCGGTCCCCCAGCCGAGATAGGGATAGCTCGGTTCGGCCACCCCGGCGGCGAACGACTCGTCGAGGAACCAGCCCCCTCCCACCGCCCGGTAGATGGTGTTGTAGTCATGGGAGAAGTTCGTGACCACGATGTCGAGCTGCCCGTCGTTGTCGTAGTCGCCGAGGTCCACCCCCATGCCCGCCTGCGCGCGGCCGTCCTCGTTGTAGGCGACCCCCGCGGCAAGGCCCACATCGGTGAAGTCGAACCCCCGGGCACCGGTGTCGTTCCGGTAGAGGTTGTTGGGGGTCTGGTCGTTCGCCACGTAGACGTCGAGGTCCCCGTCGTCGTCGAGATCGCCGAACACGACCCCGAGACCGAAGTACCGCTCCGCGCCGATCGCCTGCCCCTCCACCCGCGTGAAGCGGCCGTCGGGAAGTCCCCGGTAGAGGAGGGCCGGCGCCGGGGTCAGGCCGTTCGGGCCGCACATCACCGGCAGCCCCCGGAAGAAGCAGAACGGCTCTTCTCCCGGCCGTGGTGTCTCCTCCACCCGGAAGTCCACGTAGTTCACGACCACGAGGTCGGAGACGCCGTCCCGGTCCAGGTCGCCGAACGCGGCCCCCGCCCCCCACTGCGGATCGTCCAGCCCCACCTCCCGGCCGACCTCCGCGAACGTCCCGTCGCCCCGGTTCCGGTAGAAGAGGTTCCTCCCGTAGCGCGTGACCAGGAGATCGAGGTCGCCGTCGTTGTCGTGGTCCACGACGAACGCGCCCTGCCCCCAGCCGTAGGACTCGAGCCCGGCGGGGCCCGTCACCTCCCGGAAGCGCCCGCCGCCCTCGTTCCGGAACAGCGCGTTCGAAAGGCTCTGGCTCGCGTCGTACCCGAGGCGGGACCCGTTGACGAGGAACAGGTCCAGGTCCTCGTCGCCGTCGTAGTCGAAGAACGCCGCGCCGGTCCCGGTCGTCTCGAGGATGAAGTCCTTGCTGCGGACGCCGCCGTACATGTTGATGAAACGGATGCCCGACGCCTCCGCCACCTCGGTGAAACGGATGTCCGGCTGGGCGGACACGACCGCCGCCAGCACGAGGAGGGCCCCGGCCATGGCGCTGACGGCCTTCATCGCACCGCTCCGGCCCCGATCCCGATGCTCGCGACGCGCCCGGCGCCTTCCTTGAGGACGTGGACCGCTCCCGCCGGCAGGAGTCCGAGGGACTCCTCCTTCCCCGACGGCCAGCGAACGCTGACCTCGCTCGCGCCTGCCGCCGGGCCGAGACCGAACCAGAGCACCGGATCGTGCTGGGAGAGGTAGCTCGCCCCCGCCCGCCGCTCCTCCTCCTGCCGCACGCCGCCCCCTGCGAGCCGGACGCGCGCGCCGATTCCCTCCCGGTTCCCCTCGGCGCCGATCAGCAGCAGACCCACAGTGTTGCCGGCCTCGGCCCCACCCCGGTTCTCGAGGAGTTCCGCCGGGCCGCGGTTGTTGGCGAGCACGAGGTCGAGGTCCCCGTCGAGGTCGTAGTCGAGGGTGGCGAGGCCCCGGCCCACCCGGGGCCGGGCGAAGTCGCCCTCGCTCCGGCGGCGGCGCCGGAGCCGCCCGCGGTCGTTCCCGAACACCTGGCCGGGCTGGGCGAAGGTCAGGTTCGACTGGATCCTGGCGATGTTGTCGAGGATGTGGCCGTTCGCGACCACCAGGTCGAGCCAGCCGTCGTTGTCGAAGTCGGCGAGGTCGCAGCCGAAGGCCAACTCGGTGAGGCTCTCGCTCCCGAGTCCGAACGACGCCGTCGCGTCGAGGAAGAGGCCCCCGCCGAGGTTCCGGTAGAGCGTGTTCGTCTCGAAATCGAAGTTCGTGACCACGAGGTCCATGCGCCCGTCGCGGTCCACGTCCCCGAAGTCGTTCCCCATGCCGGCTTCGGGAAGGCCCTCCTCGTTGTACGCGACCCCCGACGCGAGCCCCTCCTCGAAGAACCCGACGCCACCCGGCCCGGCCGTCGTCCGGAACAGGAAGTTGGGGGTGGTGTCGTTCGCCACGTGCACATCGGGCGCGCCGTCCCCTCCCAGGTCGCTGACCACCACGCCGAGACCCTTCCCGTCCTCGGAGCCGGGCACCGGAGACGCCCGGAAGGTCCCGTCGCCCAGATTCTCGAAGAAAGAATCGGCCGCGCCCGGGTACTCCTGCGGGTGGCAGTAGGCGAGCAGTTCCCGGACCGGGCTGACGCAGTCCCGGTGCCGCTCGATCGCGTAGTCGAGGTAGTTCGCGGCGTAGACGTCGAGGTCCCCGTCGCGGTCCGGATCGAAGAGCGCCGCGCTCGTGGTCCAGCGGGGGTCGGTCGCGCCGGCCGCGCCGGACGCTTCCCGGAAGGTGCCGTCCCCCCGGTTCCAGAAGAGCCGCTCCTCCCCGAAGTGGGTAACCAGCAGGTCCGGATCGCCGTCGCCGTCGAGGTCGCCCGCGACCGCGCCCATACCGTAGCGGAGCCGGTCCGGCGGATCGAGAAGCCCGGCGGCTTCGGTGCGGTCCCGGAAGGTGCCGTCTCCGCGGTTCCGGAAGAGGCGGTTTCCGACCGTGGCCCCGCCCGGGTCGCCCGGCAGCGGATGCCCGTTCACGAAGAAGAGATCGGGCCACCCGTCGCCGTCGTAGTCGAGCACCGCGACGCCCGACCCCACGATCTCGATCACGTAGCGCCGGCCGCTCCCCCCGTCCTCGTGGTGGAACCGGATTCCGGCTTCCTCGGTCCGGTCCACGAAGACGAAGTTCTCGGCCGCCGCCGGCGCCGCGGCGAGCAGCGCGGCGAACCCGAAGCGGAGGTGCGCCATCAGCGCGGGCGGGCCTTCGCGCGGGTGCGGGAAAGCGAGCGTCCGGGTTCCTCCCCCGCCGCCGCGGCCTCGGCGAACCGGCGGCGCACCGCGGCCGCCTCTTCCGGGCGCCCGAGCAGCGCCAGCGCGGCGGCGAGGTTGTAGAGCGCCTGACGGTGGCCGGGGTTCGCCGCCAGCGCGGCCTCGAAGGAGGCGACGGCGCGTTCCGGGCGGCCCGCCTCCAGTTCGAGCCTCCCGAGCCCCACGAGGGCGGCCGGCAGTCCGGGCGCCTCGGCGAGCGCCGCCCGGTAGGCCTCCCGGGCCTCTTCCGGACGCCCCAACTGGGAGAGCGTGCGCCCGAGCGCCACGTGGGCCTCGACGTTCCGGGGATCCAGGACCACCGCCTTCCCGAAGGCTTCCGCCGCCGGCTCCAGCGCCCCGAGGGCGGCTTCCGCCAGCCCCAGGTAGAAGGGGGCCTGCGCGTTGTTCGGCGCCACCGCCCGCGCCCGGCGCAGGACCGCGCGGGCGGAAATGCCATCGAGCCTCGTGTAGTGGGTGTACCCGAGCTGGACGAGGATGGGAGCGGCGCGCGGGAAGCGCTTCGCGCCCTCCAGAAGGACATCCACCGCCTCGCCCGAGGCGCCCGTCCGCAGGAGCGCCGTGCCGAGCGACAGCGTCAGCGCCGGATTCGGGGTTTCCGCCAGGGACTCCGCCCGGCGGAGCGCGTCCACCGCCTCTTCCGGCCGGTCGTCCTGGAGGAGCGCGACTCCCAGGTAGTAGTGGGACCGGGAGTCCGGAGCCGCCGCCACCAGCCGGCGGAACGATTCCACCGCCGCCCGGGGGTTCCCGGCATCGAGCCAGCGCTGGCCGGTGCGCAGCAGGGCCTCGGGGTCCTGGCCGCCGAACCCCACCGCCGCCGAGAGCAGCAGCGCGGCCGTTAGCGAACGGATCACGCGCGGAGCGCCGGGGTACCGGGAGCGCCGGTCTTCAGACCGGCATCGTCTCCCGCAGGGAGACGAAACTCCCATGCTTCGTCTGCCGCCTGGCAGGGCGTCACCCGAGACGGCGTTACGCCAGGCGGCAGCGTGATCACGGGAATTTCGCCCGTCCTCCGGACGGGCGATGCCGGTCTGAAGACCGGCGCTCCCAGCCGTATCCGCCATCTTCACTACCGGATAGATCAGGATCCCCCCGGGAAGAGCGCCGCCAGGAACTCGTCGTCGAGGCCCGGATGCCGGGTCCAGCGCAGCGTGGACTCGAGCTGGCCGCGGAAGAGATCGTTCATCCCGGCGGCCTTCCGGAGGACCTCGAGGGCGCGGTCCCGGTTGCCCAGCGAGTAGCTCAGCAGGCCCAGGTGCAGCCAGGGGTCGGAGGCATCGGGCCAGAGTTCGGTGGCCCGTTCCGCCGCCGCCAGCGCGCCGGCGCCGTCGCCGGCCTGGTTCCGCTCCCGGCTGCGGGACATCGCGGTGATCGCGAGGTTGATGTTCAGCACCCGTCCGAGTTCCTCGATCGGGCGCGGGTGGTCCTCGACCTGGAGCCTCGCCACCACGTCGTTGTTGATGTTCCGGCCCATCCCCTTGCCGACCACCAGCAGCGCCGACGACTGCCGCCCGCGGGCGTCTCCGCCGGCCTCCTGTCCGGCGACCATCGCCGCCTGCATCTTCTCCGCGAGCGTGCCCCCGGCGGCCTCGAAGGCGTCCCCCATCGCCTCCACGACCTCGGGTCCGGTCAGGATGTTCCCCTGCGCCGAGTAGTGCTCACCCACCCGGTGCCCGGCCCAGAACGTGGCGGTCGGCCCGGTGTGGGCCGCGATCCCGCCGTTCGCGTCCACCACCGCGAACTGCCGTCCCTCGAGGCCGGGGAAGGTGTCCTCGGCGAGCAGCCGGTCCTTCACCTCCTCGGCGCTCAGCCCCTGCCGCAGGAGGTCGAGTCCCTGGAGGCCGTAACCGGCGTTCACGTTGGCCTGGGTGGCGACCACGCCGACTCCGGCCTCTCCCCACGGAACCACGTGCCCCACCGAGAAGTACCGGGACTGGACCGCGACCCCCATCTCCCCGGTGTCGGGGTCGTAGGCGACGATGGAGAAGGTCGCGACCGGCGGGTGGGTGGCCTGCGCCAGCGCCGGCGCCGCGCCCACCCCGAGAATGAGGAGGGCGGTGATGAGGATTCGTCTCGCGCGCACGTTGCAGTTCCTCCCGTGTCTGGACAGCGGGCTCATGGTACGCGCCTCCGGCGGGCTCCGGCGAAACCAACCGCGCGTCAGCCAGGCGCCGTGATGGCGCCGCCGGGGGAGCGCCGGTCTTCAGACCGGCACGCGCTGCGCAAGCGCGCAGCGCACGACACGAGGCTGGCCGGCGCGGTGGCGCTCGGCTCCCGGTTCATCACCGCAGACAGCGACTCGACATCCGCGGGCCTGCGGCCCGCGGTGCCGGTCTGAAGACCGGCGCTCCCGGGCGTTTCGCGCTTCCGCGTGATGCCAGCCGGAGGCTGGCGCTCCGACGGATCAGCGGGGAGGTTCCGGCCGGGCGCCCTCCTCCCGGTTGAGGTCCTCGAAGCGCTCGAGCGCCGCCGCGGCTCCTTCCTCGTCGCCGAGGCGGCGCCGCGCGAAGGAGAGCTGGTAGTAGGCGTCGGCATAGTCCGGGGCGTGGCGGATCGCGGTCTCCAGCAGGCGGGCCGCCTCCTCTGCGTCGCCCCGGCGGAGCGCGATCTTCCCGAGGTTGAGCCACGCCTCCGGGAAGTCCTCTCCCTGTTCGAGGGCGCGCCGGAACGCGGCTTCCGCCCGGTCCAGTTCCTGCCGGCGCAGCGCCGTCAGCCCGAGGAAGTGATGGGCGCGGCGGAGTCCGGGGTCGAGCGCGATGGCCCGTTCGAGGCGCGCCTCGGAAGCCTCGAAGTCCTCGCCGCGCCAGTCGAGGTAGCCGAGCTGCAGGAGCGTCTCGGCGTCGTCCGGCGCGAACTCCAGGTGCCGCTCGTAGGCGGCCCGGGCCTCCTCCAGCCGTTCCTGACCGACGAGCGCCGCACCGAGGTCGGCGAAAATCGCCGGATCCTCCCGGTAGCCGAGCTCGAGCGCCCGTTCGAGCCCCGCCTGGGCCTCCGGCCAGCGTTCGAGGCGCAGCAGCAGACGGCCCAGGAACCGGTGCATCCCGGGGTCGCGGGGCGCGAGTTCGACCGCTCGCCCGGCCGCCTCCACCGCTTCGGGGAGGCGTCCCGCCTGGTCGAGCACGGCGGCGGCGAGATAGGGAGCCTCATACCGGGAGGGCTCCATCTCGGCGGCGGCCTCGAGGTGTTCGAGCGCCTCTTCCACTTCCCCGAGCTGTCCGAGCGCCTGCCCGAGCGCCAGCCGGCTGTCCACGAACTGCGGCGCCCGCGCCACCGCCCCCTCGAGCGGCGGAACCGCGAGTTCCGGCTCCCCGGCGAGGAGCCACATCGCCCCGACCTGGTGGAACGCCGGGACATCCCAGGGCCGGCCCACCAGGAACTCGTTCAGAAGCCGGGCCGCCTCGTCCCGTTCTCCGGCGGCGATCAGGGCCGCCGCCTCCTCGAAGACCGGCTCCGGCGGCGGTTCCTCCTGGCCGAGCGCCAGCAGGGCCGGAAGCGCCCACACGGCGGGCGCGAGCAAGAGGGTTCGGAAGGCGCCCGTCCGCATGAGACACAATCGGCGCCGACCGGATGCTGGAGCGAACCCGGCCACGCCGCCTCCCGGATTATGCCGCCCGCGGCGTATTCGCGGCGCTGCTGCTGGCGGGCGGCTGCGGCGAGCGGCCGGAGGAGGAACTCCGGTCAGCGGACCCGGAACCCACGGCTGATGCGCTTCCCCCCGAAGCGGAGGTCCTGCCGGTCGGCGGCGACATCCAGCGTCCCGAGCGGATCCGGTTCGAGCCCCCCGCCTACCCCGAGGCGGCGCGCCAGCGGGGCGAAGAGGCGCTCGTCATCCTGGAGCTGACCGTGGACCGGGACGGCAGGGTGGCCGAAGCCCGCCCGCTCCGGGGACCCGAGGATCTCGGGACCGCGGCGGCGGAGGCGGCGCGCCGCTGGGAGTACGAGCCGACGCTCGTGGACGGCGAACCCGCCGCGGTGCGGTTCGCCGACACCATCCGCTTCGTCCTCCGCCCGGCCGGCGGCCACGGCATGCGCCTGCCGCCCGGCGCCACCGCGCCCGGGCCGCGCGTCGGCGACTTCCCCGACTGGGAGGTCTCGGGGCACGCCTTCACGGCCTGTCCCTGCGACACCCCCTGCCCGTGCCGGTCGAACGGCCCTCCCTCGCACCCTCCCTGTCACGCCACCACGGCCACCGAGATCACCGCGGGCCACTACGGCGGCCTCGACCTCGCCGGTTCGCGGTTCGTCACCCTCGGGCCGGAAACGTGGGTCGCGCTCTACTTCGACGAGGCGATGGGCGAACCGCGGCGGCGGGCCATCCTCGGGATCTTCCGCAGCCTCGCTCCGGGGGCGCCCCAGCGCTACCGCGCCATCCGCCGGGTCCCGCTCTCGATCAGCGAGTCCCGGGGGCCGGGAGAGATCCTCCGGCGCGCCCTCATTCCGGGAATCCTGGAGATGGAGACCACCCTGCCGCTCAGGTGAAGTGGGTGGAGCGGATCGAGGTCTGGCCCTCGCGATTCGCCGGCTGGTTCCAGGCCAAGGACTACGTCACCGTGCGCGGAACCGAAACCCCCTCGGGAATCCTCCACACCGCGAGCGCCATCGGCCGGATGCGGCTCAAGTCCATCATCACCCGCATCGAGCGACCGGCGGGCGGGGACCTCCGCGTCCACGGCCTCGCCTGGAACGACGGCGCCTCCGAGATCAGCGGCGTCGAGGTGCGGCTCGACGGGGGCGCCTTCCAGCCGGCCGAACTCCTTCCCACCTCCCACCGCTTCGGCTTCCGCCACTTCCGGCTCGACTGGCCGGCGCCGGCGCCGGGAGAGCACCGGCTCGTTTCCCGGGCGCGGGACGCCGGCGGCGTGCAGCCGACCGAGGAGGAGGCGTCGCGCTACAAGGCGACTCCCTGGGAGAACAACGGCCAGGTGGTGCGGCGCATCCGCGTCTGAGCAGCGCTGTGGATTTGCTGTGAAGGCGCGGTCTTGCGGGGTTGGCCAACAGCCGTGATCGCGCCGCCGGCCTGGAACCTCCACCGGGAGAAACCGTCATGATCGGTCCACCCGCACCCCGCGCCGGACATGACAACGGCTTGGAACGCCGGCTTCAGCCGGCACCCGCCGCGCGGAGCGCAGCGGAACGACGTACCGCGGCTGCCCGCATGGCGCGTGGGCAGGCGAGGGGCCAGCGAAAGAACTGGTCTCCGGCGTTCCCGGCCTTCGCGCCATGCCGGCAGATGAGATCCTTCCCGCCGCCCGCCCTTGGCGGGCTGTGCCGGCTGAAGCCGGCGTTCCAAACCGGCGGCGCCCTCACGGCTGTCGGCGGACCCGCGGGGCTGTATCTTCACAGCAACCGTGCCGGCTGACGCCGGCGTTCCAAACGGTCCCCGCCCCCTTGGGCCTCGGCGTCGCGGCCCGCAGCTTCATGCCCGGCGGGGTGCGTTTCGCTCCGCTATTGCGGAGCGATGCCGGTCTGAAGACCGGCGCTCCCAGCCCGGGGGGCGGCGATGCCGAAGTCCCGGAGGGTGCTCTCCATAGTCGGCTTCTTCAGGCGGATGCGTTCGTCGTTCAGCAGGTAGGAGAAGAGATAGCCACCGCCGAGCATCAGGATGCCGATCAGGAAGCAGTACATGACCGCCCGGTCGGGATAGGTGTCCTTCAGGTAGCCCACGTAGAGCGGGCCGGCGATCCCCGCCGCCGCCCAAGCGGTGAGCACCGCGCCATAGACCGCCGACATCCGGCGCGCGCCGAACATGTCCAGAATGAAGGGGGGCATGGTGGCGAAGCCGCCGCCGAAGCAGAGCAGGACGTAGCAGACGAGTACCGAGAACACCCAGGGGTTCGTCTCGGTCATGAGGACGCCGAAGACGATCATCTGGGTGGAGAGCAGGATCCGGAAGACGGCCACGCGGCCGATCCGGTCCGAGAGCAGTCCCCAGAACAGGCGGCCGACGCCGTTGAAGACCGAACTCACCGCGATCAGGGTGGCCCCGTACTCGGCGAGCACCGCCGGCTCCAGCGAGGGGTCGGCGAGGCTCCAGACCTCCCGGAGCAGTTCCGACTGGAAGCTGATGATGGAGATGCCGGCGGCGATGTTGAAGAAGAAGACGACCCACAGCAGCAGGAACTGCCCGGTCTTCAGGTAGGCGCCGACCGAATCGGACTCCTCGCTTCCCGGCGCTCCGGCCGCCGCGGCTCCGCCCGCCGCCGGAGCCGCGGCGGGCGGATTGCTCATCAGCAGGCTCGCCGGGAGCAGGATGAGCGCGAAGACGCCGCCCAGCCCGAAAAAGACCAGCGGCAGCTCGCCCGCCGTCTGGACGACCAGCACCGGGGCGAGGCCCTTGCTGAGCAGGAGGGCGCCCACCCCGAAACCCATGACCACGATGCCGGTGGCGAGGCCTTTCTTCTCGGGAAACCACTTCGCCACGGTGGCCACCGGGGTCACGTAGCCCATGCCGATCCCGATCCCGCCGATCACCCCGTAGCCGAGACAGAACAGCGGCACGCTGTCCACCTGGAGCGCAAAGCCCGCGATGAAGTAGCCGCCGCAGAACAACGTGCTTCCGGCAAGCGCCAGCTTCCGCGGTCCCACCCGCGGCAGCACCTGGCCCGCCCACGCCGCCGAGACGCCCAGCGAAAAGATGGCCACGCTGAAGGCCCAGGCGGTCTCCGTGAAGGTCCAGCCCGACTGCCGGACCAGCAGGGTCTGGAAGAAGCTCCACGCGTACACCGTCCCGAAGCAGAGCTGCAGCACCGTGCACACGGTGACCGCCAGCAGACGGGAGAGACCCGGCGGCAACGAGATCAAACGGTTCCCCTCAGCGGGACGGCGCGGCGGCCGTCACGCCGCCGAGCGGGCCTCTCCCTCGTTGGGAAGCGCCCCGGGGCCCGAAGGGGGACGGGTCTCGGACAAGTAGAGGATCAGCCGGGCCAGTTGCCCGACCTCGTCGTCGCGCTCGAGCAACCCCTCGTTCCGAACCGCATGCGCCCGTTGCTCCGGGGGACGCCGGGCCGTCTCCACGGCATACGAGAGCAGCTCCGCCAGCGGCCGGGCAACCAGGTTGACCAGCCAGATGGACGCCAGGATCCCGAGCACCAGCAGGATGGAGATCAGATAGACCTGCTGCCCGATGGCCCGCTGGATCTTCAGGGCGACGAGGTCCAGGTCCATCCCGAGGTGGACCGTCCCCGCGACCCCGGCCAGGATGGGGCTGCTGACCTCGATGAAGTCGCCCATTCCGGGCAGGTTGCGTTCCACGGGCTCGGTCCGGAAGGGATCGCTCTCCCGGATCGCTTCCGGAATCCCCGGCACGAAGGTGTGGGCGAGGAACTCGCCCGTCTCGTCGGTGATGTAGATGTAGCGGATCCCCTGCACCTCCACGAACTGGTCAATCAGCGACTGCAGGGTCGCGAGGTTCCGGTTCAGCAGGATGTCCACGCTCGCGTCGGCGATGGTCTTCGCGATGCTCTGGCTGTTGGCGGCGTATTCCGCCGAGAGCTCGGTGTCCACCGTCCGGATGCAGAGCAGCGAGGTGGACAGGACGATGAGCCCGAACAGCGCGAAGATGCCGAACCGCATCCGTTGGAAGAGCTTGTGAACTTTCATGTCAGGCGGGTAGGGCGTTCCAGTCGGTCAACGGAACGAAGCGGCCGTCCTCCACGACGGTGTAGTAGACGCGCTGGAGTCCCTGGCGCCGGTCCGGCCCGAAGGACACCTGCTCGCCGATGCCGAGGTCGAAGTTTCGGATCGAGAACACCGCGTCCTCCAGTCCGGCCCGGGTCGGTTCCCCGTCGAAGCGCCGGAAGATCTCGCACATCAGCTTCGCGTTCATGAACCCCTCCAGGCTGACGAAGCTCTGGGGCAGCGGGTCGTAGGGGTCGTCGAGGAACCGCTCCGGGATCTGCGGGTCGTGGCGCGCCATGAGCTCGCGGTATTCCCGGACCGCCGGCACGGTTTCGTCCTCGTAGCTGGGCACCACCTGCGAGTTGACGAGCCACCGGGTATAAGTCTCCGGGTCGTCGCGCCCCTCGCTGAGCAGGTTCACGAGGTTCTCGCTGCCGACGAAGGAGAGATTCGCGATGGGCACCCGGAGCCCCAGGTCAATGGCGTCCCGGGCGAACGCGGCGCAGGCCGCGTACGCCCCCACGCAGATCACGGCGTCGGGCGCCGCCCGCTGGAGGATTTCGACCTGGGCGCGCATCGTGCCGGTGAAGCGGGCGCCCCGCTGATAGGTCGCCTCGCCGGCGATCGTCTCCCCGTGGTTCTCGAGCGCGGCCCGGACTCCGGCCCAGCCGCTGCGGCCATAGGCATCCGCCTGGTAGAAGACGGCGATGCGGCGCCGACCGGTGGCGAGGAAGTTCTCGACCAGCCCGGCCGTTTCCTGGCGGTAGGAAGCGCGCAGGTTGAACGCGAAGTCGCCGTAGGGCGGCTCCCGCTGCGGCTGCGCCCCGGTGAACGGGAAGAACATGTAGATCTGTTCTTCCTGGAACTTCTTGAGCATCGGCAGCACCCGCGTCACGGTGGGCGTGCCCACGTAGCCGAACAACAGGAAGACCTGGTCCTCCAGCATCAGTTTGAGCGTGTTCTGGACACACGGGTCGGGCTGGTAGCCGTCGTCGTACAACTTCAGCGTGACCCGGCGTCCGCCGATGCCTCCGGAGTCGTTGACCTGGCGGAAGTAGGCCATCGCGCCCCGGTACAGCTCGTTGCCCAGTCCCCGCGATGGACCGGTGAACGCGGCCGACGTCCCGAGGACGATCGCGTCGCCGGAATCGCCCGGGGCCGGGGTCTGGCGAGCCGGCGCCGCCGGGGATCCCCGCCTCGCCCCCAAGCCCGGAGCGGCATTCGCGAACCGGGCCCAGGGAGCGAGCAGCGCCGCCGCGCAACCGTACCGGACGAGGGACCTGCGACTCCGGAGCGGCTCGGGCTCACCCGTTCCTCTCCGGCCGGACTGCGTCGAACTCGTCATCCTGCTCCTTGCCCTTCCGCGCACCTCTCAGGGCGCTGGTGGAGCGCCCGGGTTGCCACACCGCCGGGACGCCAATTTCTCGATGATACCGTGGCGATGAGACCTCCGGTTCCCGCCGGTGAGACAATCACGGACGCGATCGGAGCACACCCATGCGTCACCCGAACGACCTGACCCCGAACCGCCGCCGGTTCCTGCGCTACCTGGCGGGAAGCCCGCTGCTGCTCGGCGCCGGGTGCTGGGAGCCGCGCGCCGCCGCCCAGGGCCCGGCTCCGGGTTCCGATCAGGAGAGCGCGGAACTCTTCGGGTACAACGGCTTCCCCCGGACGCCGATCGGCTCGCCCGAAGAAGCGGCGGACATCTTCGACTTCCGGGTGCTGGCGGAGCGCAACCTGCCGCCGGCCCACTACGGGTACATGGCGACCGGAGTGGACGGCGAAGGCACCCTGGCCGCGAACCGCCGGGCGCTGGAGAACGTGGGGATCAGGGCGCGCCGGCTGGTGGACGTCTCGGACCCCGACATGTCGGTGGAGATCTTCGGCCGGCGCTGGACGTCTCCCATCGCCATCGCCCCCTGCGGAAGCCAGAAGGCGTTTCATCCCGAAGGCGAGGTCGCGGTGGCCCGCGCGGCGCGGACGATGGACCACCTCCAACTGCTGTCCACGGTGACGACTTCCAGCGTGGAAGAGGTCAACGAGGCGCGGGGCGAACCGGTCTGGTACCAGCTCTACCCGACCACCAACTTCGAGGTGACGAAGCAGCTCGTAGCGCGGGCGGAGGCCGCCGGTTGCCCGGCGGTGGCGCTGACCGTGGACCTCCCGGTGGGAAGCAACCGGATCAGCACCCCGCTGACCGCTCGCCTCGACGAACGGGAATGCGAGATCTGCCACGTTCCCGGCCTCGCGGGGTACGTGTCCCGCAAGCGCATGTTCGACGGCATTGACGTGGCGGACATCACCGGGCGCAGCCGCTATGCGGGGCTCAACCAGCCCCGCCTCACCTGGGAGGTCGTGAAGCGTCTCCGGGACATGACCTCCATGAAGGTGCTCCTGAAGGGCATCGTCACCGCCGAGGATGCCGAACTCTGCCTCGAGCACGGCGTGGACGGGATCGTGGTCTCGAACCACGGCGGGCGCGCCGAGGAGAGCGGGATCGCCACCATTGACAGCCTTCCCGAGGTGGTGCAGGTCATTGGCGGACGGATTCCGGTCATCATGGACAGCGGCATCCGCCGCGGGGTGGACGTATTCAAGGCGCTGGCGCTGGGCGCCGACGCCGTCCTGATCGGCCGCGCCTACCTCTGGGGGCTGGCCGCCTTCGGGGAAGCGGGGGTGGAGATGGTCCTGCGGATTCTGCGCGACGAGCTGCGCGTCGCGATGCAGCTCGCGGGGACGCCGAGTCTTGCGGACATCGGCCCGCGATCGGTGCTCCGCCGCTGATCCTTCGGCTCCTCGTCGCCGGCGCGCTGTCGGGCGCCACCGTCGCCGGGGCGCCGGCCGGCGCGCAGCCGCGCTTCTCCGACGTGACCTCCGCTTCCGGCGTCGAGTTCACCCACCGCACCGGCAGGGAGGACGCCGGCCGCCCTGCCTACTTCATGCCCGAGATCATGGGGTCGGGCGTGGCCCTCTTCGATCGGGATGGCGACGGTGACCTCGACCTCTATCTCGTCCAGGGGGAGGGCCCGGACCGGTTCTTCGAAAACCGGGGACCGGGGATCCGGTTCGCCGAGATCGCCGGGACTCCGGGCGGCGGCGCCTACGGCATGGGCGTGGCGGCCGGGGACGCCGACGGTGACGGCGACCTCGACCTCTTCCGGACCGGATACGGACCCGACGCGCTCTTGTTCAACGCCGGACCGGATGGGTTTCGCGTGTCCGGCGCGGAGGACTGGGACGACGGTTGGGGCGCGTCCGCGACCTTCTGCGACTACGACGCCGACGGGCGCCTCGACCTCTTCGTGACCCGCTACATGGACTACGACCCGGACTTCTCGTGCTTCGCGGCCACCGGGGAGCAGGACTACTGCGACCCGACGGACGTGCCCGGGTTGCCGGACCTTCTCTACCGGAACACCGGGGACGGGCAGTTCGTCGAGGTCGGGAACGAGGCCGGGATCGCCGCGCTCCCGGCAAGAGGACTCGGGGTCGTCTGCCACGATTTCACCGGCGATGGGCGGCTGGACTTCTACGTGGCGAACGACACCGAGGCGAATCACCTCTGGGTGAACCAGGGCGATGGGACGTTCACCGAAGAGGCGTTGCTGCTCGGGGCCGCTCTCAGCGGCTTCGGCCGTCCCGAGGCCGGCATGGGGATCGAGATCGGCGACCTGAGCGGCGACGGCGTCTTCGACATCCTGCTCACCCACTTCGCCGACGAGACGAACACCGTCTATCTCGCCGAACCGGGGATCGGCTTCGTGGACGGCTCCATCGCTCTCGGGCTCGGAACGCTCGGCCTCGCGACGACCGGGTTCGGAGTCGCCCTCGGCGACTTCGATCTGGACGGCTTTCTCGACGCGGTGATCGCCAACGGGCGGGTGGCGCGTCGGCCGGGCGAGTCCCCCCGCCCTCCCTTCTTCGCCCAGTACGAAGAAGCGGCCCTGGTCCTGCGCGGAGGACGCGAGCGGTTCGAGGATGCCGGCGCCGCGTCGCCCGAGCTGAGCGGGCGGAGGGTCGTCGGCCGGGGGCTGGCGGCCGGGGATCTCGACGGCGACGGCGATCCCGATCTCGTGCTCACCGCCGCCGACGGTCCGGCCCGGATCTTCGAGAACGTTTCGGACCACGACGGGAACTGGCTGCTCGTGGCGGCCCGGCTGCCCGGCGGCGCGCCCGATCACGGGGCCGCCGTCAGGCTCCACACCTCCGCGGGAACGCGGGTCGCCCGCGCCAACCCCGGCGTCTCCTACCTGAGTTCCGGCGATCCGCGCGCCCACTTCGGGATTCCCGCGGGCGCCGCCATCGAGGGTCTGACGGTCCGCTGGTCCGACGGCTCGGAAGAGGCCTTCCCCGCACCGCCGCCGAACGGGGTCGCGCTGGTGGTCCGCGGCGCCGGAACGATCCATGACTGAGGCGCGGGCGCTTCGGCGCGGGGGCGCGGGATGCCTCCTGGCGCTCGTCGCGCTGTCGGCGGCCGCCTGTGGAGGGCCGGAGATTCCCGAAGTCGGGTCCGACGGCATGGAACCCGCCGTCCGCGAGGCCATTCGCGGCGCCCGGGACGCCCTCGCCGCCGACCGGGGAAACGCGACTGCCTGGGGGCGCTTCGGCATGGTGCTCCACGCCCATCGACTGGCGCCTCCCGCGGGCCTTGCCTATGCCGAGGCCGCCCGTCTCGACGCGGACGACCACCGCTGGCCGCACCTCCACGCCCGCCTTCTCGAAACCGCCGAACCCGCGCGCGCGCTGGGTCTGGCGGACGAGGCGCTCCGCCGGAGTCCCCGTTTCGCCCCCGCGCTCGCGCTCCGGGCGCGGGTGCTCGAGGGAATGGGTGACGACGACGCGGCCGAAGTTGCCTGGGAGGCGCTCCACGCGGCGGCGCCCGGATCCATCGAGGCGCCGCTGGCGCTCGGACGCCGCCGCCTCCTGCGGGGAGATCTGGAGGGCGCGCGTACGGCTTTCGAGCGCGTCGTCGAGCGCCTTCCGTCCTCCACCGCCGGTTGGTCCTTCCTGGCGCAGGTGTTGCTGCGCACCGATGACCCGGAGGGCGCCGCTCAGGCAGCCGCCCGAGCCCGAATCGCCGCCCGGTCGGCATCGCTCGGCGCCACCGCCGATCCGGATCCCCTGCTGATCGCCGTCGAGGACCTCCGCGCCGACAGTCACGGTCGGGAGGCCCGCGCCCGGCGCGCGGCTGCGTCCGGAGACCACGACGGGGCGGAAGCGATCTACCGGCGGCTGGTGAACGAACGGCCCGGGAGCGC
The DNA here is from genome assembly GCA_963555995.3 of Vicinamibacteria bacterium. Lineage (GTDB taxonomy): Bacteria > Acidobacteriota > Vicinamibacteria > Marinacidobacterales > Marinacidobacteraceae > Marinacidobacterium. Next base: position 1,866,203 of record OY821641.1, read on the forward strand.
TGACCTCCACTACAACCACGGCAACGCCCTGGCCCGGCTGGGCCGCACCGAAGAGGCGGAAGCGGCCTATCGCACCGCCCTCTCACGCGACCCCGATTCGAGCGCGGCGATGGCGAACCTCGCGAATCTGCTCGCCCGGAGCGGCCGGGACGGGGAAGCCGACGACCTCTACCGCCGCTCCATCGCCAGCGACCCCGGCCACCTCCCCACCCTGCTCGGGGCCTCGAGCCTGCACTTCCAGCGCGGCGACCTGCGGCAGGCGGAGCGGTATCTCCGGAACGCGCTGGAGCGTGATCCCGGCCATCCCGGCGCCCTCCAGGGTCTCGGTCAACTGCTCGCCACCGCGGGCCGGCTGGGGGAGGCGGCGGAGACGCTGTCCCGGGCGCTCGCCGCCGCCCGGGAAGCAGGGGCCGCCCCCGGCCAGCTCGCCGGGATCCACTTCCTCCTCGCCGACGTGGAGCGCCAGCGGGGCCGCACCGCACAGGCCCGAACCCACCTGACGGAGGCGGAATCCCTCGGGATGACCATCCCTCCCGCCTTCCGCGCCCTCCTCGAACCCGAACGCTGACCCGTGCCGTTGACCATCGGAGCGCCGGCCTCCGGCCGGCACCGCCGACCGCAGGGAGGCGAAACGCACGCCGCCACCGATTCCCATGGTGTGGTCCCAACCGGAACCGGCGCCACGTCGCCCGAAAAGAGCCGCACGTTCGCGGGGGAGGAGCGCCATCAGCGCGGGTTTCGCGCTCCCGCGCGATGCCAGCCGGAGGCTGGCGCTCCGACGCGGACCGGAAGAGGTCACATTTTCACAGCAACTCGGCGGCGGGAGTTTCACCACAGGCTGCTGGCCGCAGCGCCGACGACCCCGCGCCGTCGGGCGAGGTGGCACCCCCGGCTTGGAACGCCGGTCTCCAGACCGGCACGCGCGGCGCTCCGCGCCGCGCACGGCGCAACTTCATGCCGCCCTCGCGGCACCCCGGAAGTTGCCCGTCCCGAGGGGCCCCGATACAGTGATTTCGGGGGCACCGGCCCCCCAGCGTAGTTGAGGACGCCATGAACAACATCCCCAGGCGACGTTTCCTTGAGGCCGGGGCCGTCGGACTCGGGGCCGGGCTTCTCGCGCCCGTGTCCGCCGCCGGCCGATCCCGCACCACCCCCTCATCCGCCACCGACTCCGCCCGGGTCCGGATGACCGGGGACGGGCTCGGGCTGACGCCCGCCGAGCAGGGACGCCTGCTCGCGCGGATGGCAGAAGAGGGCCGCATCGAGCGGGATTCCTATTCGAACGGGGGCGTCGTCCAGGTGCTCGAGGAGGCCTTCGCGCGGGTCCTCGGGAAAGAACGCGCGGCCTTCATGCCGACCGGGACCCTGGCCAACCACCTGGCGGTGCGCAGCCTGGCCGGTCCCGGCGGCGGCCGGGCGATCGTGCAGGCCGAGGCCCACCTGTACAACGACTCGGGAGACTGCGTGCAGACGCTGAGTGCGATCCCGCTGGTTCCGCTCGCACCGGGCCGCTCGACCTTCAGCCTCGAGCAGGTGCAGGAGATCGTGGAGCGCACCCGCGGCGGGCGCGTGGCGCGGCCGGTCGCGGTGATCTCGATCGAGACCCCGGTGAGGCGGCGGTCGGGCGAGACGTTCGATCAGGGCGAACTCACCCGGATCGCCGCCTACGCGCGGAGCGAGGGCATCCGGCTGCACCTGGACGGGGCGCGGATGTTCCTGGAGAGCGCCTACACGGGGATGGACGTAGCCGAACTGGCCCGCCCCTGCGACACCGTGTACGTGTCGCTCTACAAGTACTTCAACGCGGCCTCGGGCGCCATCCTCGCCGGCCCGGCCGCGCTGCTCGACGGCATGTTCCACACGCGACGGATGTTCGGCAGCGGACTCCCCGGCGCCTGGCCCTTCGCGGCGGTCGCCCTCAACTTCCTCCCGGGATTCATGGACCGATTCACGAGCGCGGTGGGGGTCTCCGAGTCCTTCATCACCGAGGTGACACGGCACGGCGCGTTCTCCGTCGAGCGGCTGGCGGGCGGCACCAACCTGTTCCGGATGCGGGTGGACAGCGCCGACCCCGAGGCCTTCCGGCGGCGGCTCCGCGAGCGGGAGGTGGATCTGGGGGGCGTCCGCCCGGACGGGCGGTTCATGATCGGCGTGAACGAGACCTGGAACCGCGCCGCGCCGGACGAACTGGCCCGGCGTTTCCGCTCCGCGCTGGCCTGACGGGTCCCCGGAGACGCCCTCGGCCGGGGCGCGGCGGATCTCCTACCGGGAGCGGTCCGCGAGGTGCTCCCCGAAGAAGCGCCCGACCCGGGTCCAGGCGTCGCGCAGGACGTGCTCCCGGTGGAAGTAGTGGAACTCCCCGGGATAGGTCACGAGTTCGAAGTCCTTGCCTTCCCGGAGGAGGCCGTCGGCCAGGTTGATGGACTCGAAGTAGGACACGTTCACGTCCGACGTCCCGTGCAGCATGAGCAGCGGGCGTTCCACGCGATCCACCCGCTCGGCGGGCGCCGCGAGTTCATAGACGGCGGGGTTCTCCGCGGGGTTCCCCATCCGGCCCACCACCCAGGGGCCGCCGGGGTCGCGGAACCAGAGCCCGAAGTCGCCGACGCCGGCGACGTTCACCCCCGCTGCGAACAGCGTGGGGTCCAGCGTGAGCGCCTGCATCGTCATGAAACCCCCGTAGCTGAGCCCCCAGACCCCGATCCGGTCCGGGTCCACGAACTCGAGCGTCCGCAGGTAGTCCCCGGCGGCCGCGACGTCCTGGTAGTCCCCGCCCCCGACGTCGCGGTAGGACTCCTGCCGGAAGTTCCGGCCGTAGCCGATGCTCCCGCGATAGTCGGGCATCAGCACCACGTAGCCCTCGGAGGCGAGAAGCTGGTGGAACGAGTGGTACACCCCGTAGTCGCGGCGGACGTGCCAGCCGTCGTAGTTCTGGGCGATCCCGTCCCCGTGCACCCACACGATCGCGGGATGCTGCATGGAACGATCGAGGTCCTCGGCGACGAAGAGGTAGCCGGGCACCTCACCTCCGTCACGCGCCGGATACCGGAGGAACTCCCCTTCGGTGAAGAACGCCGGGTCGAGGGACTCGGGCAGCGAATTGGTGAGCCGTTCCGGCTCCCCCGATCCACGGGTCTCCGTCACGAAGAGGTCGGGAACGGCACGCGGTCCGGTGTGCTGGAACACGATGCGCGAGCCGTCGGGAGAGAACCCGCCGTGTTCCGAACTCAGCCGGAATCCGGTGGCGACGGACGGCTGGGTGTTCGTGCCCCGCGCCGCGGTGATCCGCGTTGGAGCGGCGTCCGGGAGCTCCGCGGTATCCGCGACGAAGAGCTGGCGCTGTCCGGGATGGTCGGGATTCGCGTCCCAGCCGAGCATTCCGCCGTCGGGCGACCAGGCGAAGCGCCGCGCCTCTTCCCGAGGCCCCGTGAGGGCGTGCGCCGAACCGTCGGCCAGCGAGACCACCACCAGTTGGTCCCAGCCGGAGGAGTCGTCCACGAGCGCCACCCACTCACCGTCGGGAGAGGGCCGCGGTTCGCCCCCCAGGTAGTTGAGGCTCCACCACTTCTCGTCTTCGGTGACGTGCAGGGGACGGAGCGAGCCGTCGCGGAGGTCGGCGAGGACCACCGAACGCGTCCGGACGTCGGGCGCGACTTCCTGGAAAACCAGCCGCGCCGTGTCCACCCAGCGGGGGCTCGACACGGCGCCGGGTCCGGCCGCGATGCGCCGCGCCACCCCGTTCCGGACCACCGGCGCCACCCAGAGGTCGGGCGCCGTGCCGCGAAACCGGCGATAGAGCAGCGAGTCTCCCGAGATCTCGTGGGTCTCGTCCACCGTTTCCCGGTTCGAGACCGTGTAGGCGATGAACCGGCCGTCCGGGGACCACGCGGGTTCGCCGTCCGTCCGGTCGTCCGTCGAGGTCAACCGGATCTCGGCGCCGTCGGCGAGATCGCGGACGAACAGATCCCCGCCCCGCAGGAACGCGATCCGGCGGCCGTCGGGGGAAGGGACGAAGCCGGACTCACCGCCCGGCTCGTCATGGAAGACGGCGCGCAGCGTCCCCGCGAGGTCCGGATCCATCTGGTAGAGCCGCCCGTTGCGGGTGAAATGGAGCAGGTCGCCGTCCCCGCCCCAGAAGAGCCCGCCGATCACCTCGTAGGAGTCCCCCCAGCGCGTCAACTGGCGCGGGGGCTCGCCGGAGCCCGGCGCCACCGCGTAGAGGTCCATCTGCTGGTTCAGGTCCCAGACGAAGAACACCTCGTCGCCGTCGGGACTCCACACGGGCGCCGTCGGATGCCGGATGTCCAGGACATCCTCCAGGGTCATGCGGGGCGCTTCCTCGGGCTGGTCGCAGGCGGCGAGGAGCAGCGCCGCACCGAGCAGGACAAACACCTCGCCCGCAACGACGCTTCTCGAAACGGGTGGTCGCGCTTGCGTCTCGTTTCTCATGAATACCTTGCCTCTCGTCGCACGAAACTGCGGGGACGTGCGCCCGCCGATGGTATCCGGCCGGCCAGGAGCGGATCGCGGTAGAGTTGGCGCCATCAGCGAGAGACCCGAGTCCTCCCAATGACACAAGAGAAACTGCGCGCCGTCGAACAGTTCATCAAGAGGCTCTACGAGGAGACCTATGAGGGCAAGGTGCGATTCGGACCGGTTTTTGCCAACTCGGACTCCGATGACGATGGGGACTACATCAGGGTTCGTGTGATCTACGACTCTCCCTCCGGCAAACTGGATCCGAAGAAAACCATCGCCCTGCTCCTGCGCATCGAAAAGCACCTGGAAGAGAACATGGAGATCACCGCTCCGGCTGTGATCTCGCACGTGGATCGGACTGAAGAACGAGAGTGGACACCCGATGTCTTCCAGCTTGCTGAAGACTTCTGAGCACCTGCTCCCGACGGGTCCGGGGCGGCCCCGGCAATCCGATCTGCGCCGTGCGGTGAGCACCGCGTACTACGCGCTGTTCCACGAGCTGGCGAGGACTTGCGCGGATCGCCTCGCGGGCACGAGGGCCAGAAAGAGCGAAGTGTGGAGACAGGTCTATCGCGCACTCGACCACGCCGGCGTCCCGAACGCACCCGGAGAGCGGGTGAGAAGACTTGACCCTGCGGTCCAGGGATTCGTGGCCGTCTGGAAACTCATGCGGCACGCGAGGAACGAAGCCGACTACGATCCCTGGAAACGCCTCTACAAGTCAGAGGTCGAAGACAACATCGCGACCATCCGCCAAGCGATGCACCAGTTCGCCAAAGCGCCGGCGGCAGAGCAGCGAGCACTGGCGATCCTCGTGCTGATGAAGACGCGCATCTGACCCATCAGGCCGCGTCGCGCCGTTTGCCGTAGCTCTCCGACATGCGATTTCCCCCGCCTGGGGCAGGACGGCACCGGCCCCGCCGGGGGAATTCGGCTGGAGGTCGGCATTCCCGTACAGTGACCCGCGACGACGCGGCTCCGGGGACTGCCCGAAAAGGTGTCCCGTTCTGGCTCCGTGAGGAAGGAAGGAGACGGATGGAGGTGGGCCCGGAAACCCGGACCCTGGAGCCGCGCACGGGACGAGCGCACCCGAAACGCCGATTGCGGGAAACCGGCAGGGCACCGGCAGATTAGCGCGCCCCGTTCGGCTGTCAAGGACCGATTCCGCCGCAGAATCCCGGACGGCGTCCGGCCTCCGAATTCCGTTCCGGAGACGCGAAAATAGGGGCGCCGGACCGCGACCCCGACGCGCCGCCCATGCCTGACCAGCGATCCAAGACGATCACCGCCTACGAGGAGAAGCGGGATTTCGGACGGACACCCGAACCCCCCGCGGGCGGCGCCGCGGACGCCGGGACGCCCGGCGGCCGGCGCTTCGTGGTCCACCGCCACGAGGCGCGCCGCCTCCACTATGACCTGAGGCTGGAAATGCACGGCGTCCTCCGCTCCTGGGCGGTCCCGCGGGGCTTTTCCTACGACCCCGACGTGAAGAAGCTCGCCGTCCGGACCGAGGACCACCCGCTGGCCTACACGCACTTCGAGGGTGTGATCCCCGAGGGCGAGTACGGCGGCGGCACGATGGGCATCTGGGACCGGGGCGCCTACCGGATCACGGAAGGGGGCGAGGACCAGGGAGCCGCCGGCGTGGCCGCCGGGAAGCTCGTGGTCCTCCTGTCCGGCCGCAAGCTCCGCGGCGCCTGGCACCTGGTGAAGACGAAGCGGGGCCCGGACGAATGGCTGCTGTTCAAGGGGCGCGACCGCTACGCGCGCGCCGACGCGGAGCGGCAGCCCTTCTTCGACCTGAACGGCGCCACGCCCTGGACCGGCGAGCCCCCACCGGTTCCCGTGCTCCCCGAGGGCGAGCGGGAGCCGTTCACCGACCAGGACTGGATCTTCGAACCTCAACTCGAGGGCGTCCCCGTCTTCCTCGAACGCTCCGGGGCGCGGCTCCGGCTGACCCGCGGGGATGACGGCGCCGGGCTCGACCTGCCCGAGGTGCTGGCCGAGGCCGAAGCGGTGCGCGCGGAGCAGTTCCTCCTGGGCGGAACCCTGGTGAGCACGGACGAAGCCGAAAGGCCCTCGCCCGGGCGCCTGGCGGCGCGGCTCGACGGGGACCCGTCGGCGCCGGTCTCGCTCTACCTGAACGACCTGCTCCGCTACGAGGAATGGGACATCCGGGGCGTCCCCCTTCTCGAACGGAAGGAACTGCTCGCCACCCTGCTGCCGCCCGGCGGAACCCTGCTCTTCGGGGACCACGTCGCGGTCCGGGGAGAGGAGTTCCACACGGCCTGCGAAGCCGCCGGGCTGCCGGGAACCATCGCGCGCCGCGGCGGCGCGGCCTATCCGTCTCCCGGGACTCCCCCCGGCGACCGGGCCGCGGGTCCGGACTGCGTGCGCATCCCCTCACGCGGTACCGGGACCCCGGACCCCGCCGAGCATCTGCTCGCGGGCCTCTCGCGCCAACGGGCGGTGCGCGAATCCGCGCAGCCGCTCCACTTCACGAACCTCGACAAGGTGTTCTGGCCCGATCACGGATACACCAAGGGCGACCTGATCCGCTACTACGACCGCGTCGCCGAACACCTCCTCCCCTACCTGCACGAACGCCCGTCGCACCTGCTCCGCTACCCCGACGGCGTGGGGGGCAAGGCGTTTTACCAGAAGGACCTGCCGGACCACACGCCGGACTGGATCGTCAGCGAAGAGATCCCGTCGGGACACCGGGGCGAAACGATCCGTTACCTCATCGTCAACGACGCGGCGGCGCTCCTCTACGCCGCCAACCTCGGGAGCATTGACATCCACCCCTGGCTTTCGCGCCGCACCCGGCAGGACACCCCCGACTGGGCGGTCTTCGACCTCGATCCCGGCGGCGGGCCGTTCGGCGACGTGGTGCGCCTCGCGCGGGCGTTCGGCAAGGTGCTCCGCGGGATCGGGCTCCGTCCCTGCCTGAAGACCTCGGGCGCCACCGGGCTCCACATCTACGTTCCCCTCGAACCGGTGTACCCCTACGAGGTGGTCCGGCAGTTCGCGGAGGCCGTCTCCACGCACGTCGCCGGGGAACACCGGGACATCGCGACCGTGGAACGAACCACCTCCCGGCGCCGGGGACGGGTCTATCTCGACTTCCTGCAGAACCGGCGGGGGCAGACCGTGGTCCCTCCCTACGCCGCCCGTCCGGTTCCCGCGGCGTCGGTCTCGACCCCGCTGGACTGGGACGAACTCGACGGGGACCTCCATCCCGGACGGTTCACCATCGCCAGCCTTCCCGAGCGGCTCGACCGGCTCGGGGACCTGTTCGCCGGCGCCCTCCACGACCGCCAGCCCCTCCTCCCGGCGATCGAGAAGTTCCGGGACCGGTACCTGTCCTAGCAACCCGCCGGAGCGGCGAGAGGGACTGCGTCCGCCGGGAGGGCGCCGGCGGCTTGGAGCGCCGGCTTCAGCCGGCACCCGCTGCGCGAGGCGCAGCGGAACGACGTACGCCTCCTGCCCACACGGCGCGTGGGGAGGCAAGGCGCCATGAAAGAACCGGTGGTCAGCGTTCCCGGCCTTCGCGCCATCCCGGCAGATGAGATCCTTCCCGCCGCCCGCCTGCGGCGGGCTGTGCCGGCTGAAGCCGGCGCTCCCGGCCGGCAGCGCCATTCGCGCTCATTGGCGGCGGGCGGTGCCGGCTGAAGCCGGCGTTCCAAGCCGGCGGCGCCATCGCGGGCGCTTGGCCGATCCTGGGGTTTACCGGGCGACCCCTTACCGGGGATCGCCGAGCCCGGCGAGGCGGTCCCGGACGCCCTGCTGTCCCGGATTGAGCTCCAGCGAGCGCTCGAACATCTCCCGCGCCCGTTCGCCGTCGCCGACCTGCTCGTGGCAGTCCCCCAGCGCGTTCAGGAGCGACGGGTCCGCCGCGCGCAGGGTGAGGGCATGCGTGAGTCGCGGCAGCGCCTCGTCGCACTCCCCCCGAATGTAGTAGGCGAAGCCCACTCCCTCGGTCACCTCGATCTCGTTCGGGTAGTCCGCCTCGATCGGGAGCAGCAGATCGAGCGCCTCGTTCGCTTCCCCGGTGAAGAGCAGGGCGCTCGCGAGCTTCCACTTCGCCATCGGCAGGTCCGGATTCGCCGTGGCCTCCCGGAAGGCGACGGTGGCTTCCGGAATCCGCCCGTGGGCCATGAACTGGTCGCCGAGCGCCAGCGCGAGCAACCCCGGGAAATGGGTCGCGAAGGACCGGCGGACGATGAATCCGGGCCGATCCACGGCCGCCCGCGGCGAGACCAGCAGCGGAGCGTCGCGGGAGGCGATCACCTCGCCGGCGCCGTCCAGCAGGTCCGCCGTCACCCGATACCTTCCGGCGCCGAGTTCCGCCAGCGGGAACTCCTCGATGGCGGGCGCATCCGCGCTCCCCGCGGCCACGGTCCGCTCCACGAGCGGACTGGCCGAAACGAGCTCCTCCTCGCCGAGGCCGGCATCCGGAACGATGCGAAACCGGGTCCGATGCTCGCCACCCGCATTCACCGGCTGGGCGGCGACGCTCAGCAGGTCGCGGGAGGCGAAGATTCCCGCGACGGCCGGCTCCATCACGGTCGAGCCGAACTGAAAGGTCCCGAAGCGCAGGCCCGACAACTCGGACTCCCGCTCCGTCCGGTACGCGAGGACGAGATCGGCCAGACCCACCGAGCCGGCCCCGGTCGCCGGAACCCGCACCTCGGAACTCGCCACCGTGTACTGCTGCGTGGCCCGGTTCCGCACGATGACGCTCACCTCGTATTCCCCGGGAATCACCGGCAGGTTGTCCCGGTAGGCAAAGGGACTGCCGCCGGCGCTCCGCTGCTGGCTTTCGGTGAGGCGGATCTGGGGCTGGTTCCGGTGCATGGCCACGAGCTGGCCGTCCATCGTCCGCAGTTCCAGGTCCACGTCCAGGGTCGTCTGGTACACGTTCTCGCGATCATCGAATTCCAGCGCGAAATCCTCGGGAGCGAGCTTGACGCTGTAGTGGATGAACGGGGTGTTCCGGGGCCCCAGGAGCACCCGGAAGTCCGCCTCGCTCTTCACGAACCGGAACGAGTACTCGGCGGTCACCCGGTCGCCGTACCGGAGATAGCCCTCGATCTCCTCGAGATCCACGATCTTGTGGGGAGACTCGGTGATGTCGATGAGATTCTTGTCCACGCTCATCGAAGGCCGCACGGTGTCGAGCCGGGGGGAGATCGTGTTGGTGGCCGAGAGGAAGTCGGCGTGCGGGTCCGTGAGGTCCACTACCAGGGTGGCGCGCGCCAGGTCCATGGAGACCATTTCGAGGATGTCCACGGCGGCGTGCTGGCGGTTGCGGAGCAGCTCTCCCCGCCGGACCAGCGCGTCGGGTCCGTCGGACCACGGGTGATAGAGCTCGTACTCGCCGATGTCCTCCCTCTTGAAGAACAGGAGGTTGAAACGGGGAGGCAATCCGACCGAGGTGTCCCCCTGGTAGATCCAGAGGTCGGCGCTTACGATCTCGTTCCGTCCGTCGAACTGCTCCCGGGTGCGGGGTTCGCCGAGGATGATCCAGAAGCGACCCCGGTCCGTCTGCCACCCCGGCCGGGGAGCGTCCCGCCCGAGATACCGGTTGGCGTAGTCGAGCCGCTCGTAGTGCTCGGTCCGGAACTCGTTCTCCTTCGTGGCCGGCACGGGGTCCCGCCGCAGCCAGAACGCCTCGATGAAGTGCTCGCGCTCCTCGAAGCCCTCCACCCCCAGGAACACCTCCCGCTCGGCCTCGGTGATGATGTACACGACCTCTTCCTCGAGCCACACCCGGTGCTCCTCCGGCAGGCGGTCCACCCGCTCATCCGCTCCGGCCAGAGCCGCAACCGACACCGCGACCGCGGCGAGCGGCAACTTGAACAACAACAGGCGAGCGAAGGAAGTCATTGGCAGCGGCGAGGGTTTCGGTCGCGCCCGGCCACCCCGGCGCCCCTCACGAGTGAGCCTACCGCGCCGTCCGCCAGCGCCGCAACGGAACCGCTGGCCACCCCGTCCGTGAGCCGCACTAGAATCGCCGCCGGAGGACGCACCCGATGACCCATTTCCCCAGGCACCGACTGGTTCCGGTACTCGCCGCCGCCCTGGCGGTCGCCACGATCGCGCTCGCGCACAACCCGCGCGGCAAGGCCGAGGCGAGCTTCAACGGCAAGGCGGTGAGCGTGGAGTACGGCCGGCCGAGCCTGAACGGCCGGGACATGCTCGCGCAGGCGACGCCCGGCATGGTGTGGCGGCTCGGTTCCGAGAACGCCACCACCATCACCACCGAGGGCGACCTGATGATCGGCAGCAACATGGCGGCTGCCGGCGCCTACAGCCTGTTCGCGCAGAAGACCGACGACGGCTGGGACCTGCTGGTGAACAGCGAGACCGGACAGTCCGGCCTCGCGCACGATCCCGAAAAGGACCTCTTCAGCGCTCCGCTGAAGGTCGAGAAGGCGGACGACTCCGCCGAGATGTTCACGATCACCCTCATGGCGGACGGGATGAACGGCACCCTGAAGATGCAGTGGGGGAGCACCGCGCTCGTCACCGACCTGATGGTCCACTGACGAGGGCCGTACCCCGACGGCCGGAACCCCCGCAGGGGTTGCGGCGTATCTCACCCACCGGATACGCTCCCCCGTTGAGCCAATTGATGACAGGAAAGGTACTGGCGAACGCGCCGGCCGTCACTCCGCAGTCGCTCGCGAGACCCGAGCACCCACACGATCAGGGAGAACCCCGATGAAGACCACGCGTCGCAGTTTCCTCAGTCTGGCGCCCGCCGCCGGCAGCGCCGCATCCCTCCATGCGATCAGCGCCCGGGGCCGGGAGGCCTGGGAGGCCGAGAACGGCTTCCGGGGCGGGCCGGTCTTCGTCCCTCCCCCCGAGGACGACGAGATCCGGATCAGCAGCAACGAGAACCCACTGGGACCGGGGCCGGCCGCGGTGGCGGCGCTCCGGGACGCCTACGGATCCATCATGCGCTATCCGATGAACGCACGGGTCAGCGGGACCGACCTCCGCAGCAAGCTCGGGGAGATGCACGGGGGCAAGGCCGGGAACGTGGTGCTCTCGGCCGGGTCCGGGGAGATCCTGCGGACCGCGGTCCGCGTCTATACCGGCCCCGACCGGCCGCTGGTCACCGCGGAATGCTCCTACGAGAGCCCGGTACGGGCCGCCCGCTACTTCGGCGCCTCCGTCAAGGCCCTCCCCCTGACCGGCGGCCTCGGACTCGACCTCGACAAGATGGCGGGAGCGGCGATCGGCGCCGGGCTCGTCTTCCTCTGCAACCCCAACAACCCGACCGGCACCGTCCATTCCCTCGCCGACGTGACGGACTTCGTGAACTTCGTCAAGAAGGAGTCGCCCTACACCGCCATCCTGCTCGACGAGGCCTACTACGACTACGCCTCGCATCCGGGCTTCGACACCGGCGCCGGACTCGCGATGGAGCACCGCGACGTGTTCGTGGCGCGGACCTTCTCGAAGGCCTTCGGGATGGCCGGCCTCCGGATCGGCTACGGCTTCGGGCAGGCGGACACCATCGCAAAGCTCGCGCCGCTGCAGCTCACCTTCGGCACCTCCGTCCTCTCCATCGCCGCGGCGATGGGATCGCTCGAGGATCCGGACTACATCAAGAAGGAAATTCAGCGGAACGAAGCCGCCCGCAAGCTCACCCACGACTTCTTCTCGGGCCATGGCCTCGATCCGGTCCCCAGCAACACGAACTTCATCTTCGTGAACATCGGCCGGCCGGCGAAGGAGTTCCGCGAGGCCTGCGCCGAGCGGGGCATCATGGTGGGGCGGGACTTCCCTCCCTACGAGAACACCCACGCCCGCATCTCGATCGGCACCCTCGAGGAAATGCAGCGCGCCACCGCGGTCTTCGCGGAAGTGCTCGGCCTCGCCACCGCGGATCAACAACAGTAGTTTCAGCCCATCAGCGAAGAATCCGAGATCCCCCCGCTACGAGGAGGTAGCCACCCCATGCTCTCCCGCCGCAGTTTCCTGAGTCATGCCTCCGCCGGCGCCGCCGGCCTCTACGCCGCCACCTTCGTGCGCTCGCGTCTGCGCGAGCAGTACGCCTTCGCCGCCGAAATGGGGATTGCCCCCGAAGAGGCGATCAACCTGGCCAACAACGAGAACTCGCTCGGCCCCGGCGATTTCGTGATGGACGCTCTCGACTCGGTGATCGGTCCCGAAGGCGTGATCGCCGGCCGGTATCCGTTCCGTTTCACCGGCCCGCTGCGGGAGGCGATCGCCGAGAAGTCGGGCGTCAAGCCGGAGAACGTCCTCGTCGGCGCCGGCTCCACGCAGATCCTGGTGGACTGCACGCACCAGTACGCGAGCCGGGAGAAGGCGCTCGTCGGGTCCCTCCCGACCTACGAGGAGTGCTTCGGCTATGCGGCGCTCATGGGCTACCGGACCAAGGCGGTGCCGCTGACCGCCGACTTCAAGATGGATCTCGACCAGACGCTCCACGCCTGCAAGGGAAGCGGGATGCTCTTCTACTGCAACCCGAACAACCCGGTGGCGACGCTCGTGGACCCGGCGCAGGGCAAGGACTTCCTGATGCGGGCGCTCGACGTGGAGAAGAACCTCCGCATCCTGGTGGACGAGGCCTACATTGACTACGTGACCACGCCGGGCCACGAGACCATGATCCCGACCGCCATCGAGAACCCGCGGCTCATCGTGGCGCGCACCTTCTCGAAGGCCTACGGAATGGCCGGGCTCCGGGTCGGTTACGCGATCGCCCACGAGGACACCATCGCGGAACTCGACGAGTTCCACCTGGGCAACTCGGTGAGCACCCCGGCGCTGGTCGCCGCCAACGCCGCCCTCGAGCGCGACAAGGCGGACCCCGACTACCTCCCGAACGAGAAGAAGCGGAACGCCGAGGCGCGGGACTTCATCATCAAGTTCTTCGCCGACCGCGGCCTGAGCGCCACCGACGCCCAGACGAACTTCATCTTCGTGGACGTGGGGATGCCAATCGAGCAGTTCCAGGCGGCCTGCGCCGCCGAAGGCGTCCGCGTCGGCCGGCCGTTCCCCCCGCTGTGGACCCGCTGCCGCATCTCCATCGGCACGATGGACGAGATGCAGCGCGGCGCCGCCAAGATGGCCACGGTCCTCGACGCCGCCCAGAAGCTGGCCGCGTAACGGCTTGGAACGCCGGTCTCCAGACCGGCACCAGCGGCGCTCCGCGCCGCGCACGGCCTGACGCCACCGGCGCCGGGCGGCTTCCCCGGCTTGGAACGCCGGCTTCAGCCGGCACCGCGGGCCGAAGGCCCGCGGATGTCCTCTCCCCGTCGCGGTGATGTGACGCGAGCCAGGCATCACCGGGCAGGTCACCTTGGTGCCGCCCGCTGCGCTCCGCGCAGCGGTGCCGGCTGAAGCCGGCGCTCCAAGCCGGCGGCGTCCTCACAGCTACTGACGGCGCGCCGGAGGCGCACACGACTTACTCTGACGACGCGCCACAACGAAACGCCAACTCTTGCCTGGCATGGTAGATTCCTCCGTCAAATCCTCCAAGGAGGAATCACATGCCGCTGAACATCAAGGACTCCGAAACTCACACCCTGGCGAAGCAGCTAGCCGGGGTTACCGGAGAAACCCTGACCCAGGCTGTCCGCCAGGCGATTCACGAGCGCCTCGCTCGCGCCCGGACGGTTCACGATGCGACTTCGCTCGCGGGCGAACTGGACCGCATCGCACTCCACTGCGCGCGCCTGCCGCGACGTGACACCCGCAGCGCCGACGACATCATCGGATACGACGAGCGAGGCATCCCTCTGTGATCGTGCTCGACTCATCGGCGCTGGTCGCCATCCTGAGTGACGAGCCCGAGCGGCGCGCTCTCAACGAACGGATCGCGGAGGCCGCCGAGGTCCGTATCAGTGCGGCGAATCTCCTCGAGGCGCGGATCGTCCTGTTCGCCCGCTACGGCGAGGACGCCGTCCGGGATCTGGACGCTTTTCTGCTCCGCAGCGGGACGACCGTCGTGGAGGTATCCCCCCGAAACGCCGACGTGGCATTTGATGCCTACCGGCGGTACGGTCGAGGTACCGGCCACCCGGCGAGACTCAACTACGGCGACTGCTTCGCGTACGCATTGGCGAAGCAGTCCGGCGCCCCGCTTCTGTTCAAGGGCGACGATTTTTCGCAAACCGACATTCCGGCCGCAGCTTCCTCCTGAAAGACACCCGACAGTGGAGCCCTCCGTCGGTCGGCGCCTCGTGTTGAGGGTCACGGCGCCCAAGGCAGCCGGTGGCCGCTTGCCATCCCGGACTCGAAACCCGCATCGTTAGCCCGGTCGCGCGCTTCGCGGCCCAGGAGGCAGACCATGATCCGTCGAACCATCGCAATCGTCATCCCGCTGCTGCTCGCGGCCACCTTCGCGACCGCCCAGCCCGGCGTCCACTCCTCGAGCAGCGGAGGCGAGGTCATGCGTCTCCTCCGGCGGGACAAGCTCGACCTGATCCTGCCCGGCGCCATGCGCGACAACGGCGTGGACATGTGGGTCCACGTCACCCGTCACGGCGACCCCGACCCGATGGCCTACTGGTTCGGGAACACCTACGGCTACCTCGTCTTCACCGACCTCGGCGACCGGATCGAACGGGCGGCCTTCGGGAGCGCCGGAGCGGTGGAGGACATTGATGTCCGGGGTTCCGACGACTTCGCCCGCACCATCTCCAGCTACGGCCGCGGCTACCAGATGGCGTTCCACTACGGCGACGAGGTGTACGACGAGTTCACCGAATTCGTCGCCGAGCGGGACCCGCAGACGATCGCCGTGAATACCTCCGAATGGCTGGCCGAGGCCGACGGGCTGTCCCACACCTCGTACCTGAAGCTGGTGAAGATCCTGGGCCCCACCTACGCCGACCGCATCGTCTCCGCCGAAAACGTCATCAACGACTTCCTGGTGCGGCGGACGGTCCGCGAAGTGGCCGAGCAGATCAACAACCTCGAGGCCGCCCGCCAGCTCACCCAGGAGGCCCTCGCCCGGATCGAGCCGGGCCGCACCACGATCCGGGAGATCACCACCTGGGCCCGGGAGTGGGCCTACGACCGCCACCTGGCCGGATTCAGCACCGGAGGACGGGGCGGCATCCGCCTCTACTACACCGCGGTGTCCGAGGATCCGCCCTACCCGCCGGACGCCCGCTACTGGATCTGGCACGAGGACTACGTCTTCCAGCGCGGCGACTTCTTCGCCTTCAACGTCGGGGTCAACTACATGGGCTTCGGCACCGACACGAAGACCCACGCCTACATCCTGCGCGAGGGCGAGACCGCGCCTCCGGAGAGCATCCAGAAGCTCTTCGATCTCGCGATCGCCGGCCAGTGGATCATGCGGCCCCACATGCGGGTGGGCATGACGGCCAAGGAGTCGCTCGACGCCATGGTCGCGGCCATGGAGGAGGCGGGCTACATCTATACCCCGTTCGTCAACTCCGGCATCCAGGGGGTCGGCCGGACCCCCGACGGCGAAAGGAACCTCGACTACGTGATCATCCAGGAAGGGCTCGGCGACGGCGACCAGCCCGGTTTCGCCATTGACCACCACGCCTACGGCACGGTGGGCACCGGAACCGTCGGCCCCTCGGTGACGAATTTCCGCGCCGACCGGCACCACCTGGTGATCCAGGAGAACCACCTCTTCGCGTATGAGTACATGGTGCACATGAACATCCCCGAACGGCCCGGGTTTCCCCTGGCGATCAACATCTCGAACCCGCACGTCGTGACCAGCAAGGGCATCGAGTGGCTCCAGCCGCCGAACGAGAAGATCTTCCTCATCAACTGACCGGTCTAGCGTCGGCTGGCGCCGCCAGATGCGCGCGTCCTCCCGCGCACCCGGCCGGTCATCAAAACGGCAAAAGGGCTTGGAACGCCGGCTTCAGCCGGCACCCGCTGCGCGGAGCGCAGCGGACGGCACGACGCTGGTGCGCCCGACGGCGTTCGGCTCTCCGTCCATCACCGCGCACCGCGGTACGACGTCCGCGAGCCTTCGGCTCGCTGTGCCGGCTGAAGCCGGCGTTCCAAGCCGTCTCCGCCATTTTCGTGACGCGCGGGGTCATCCGAACGCTTCGAGTAGCCGCCGCCAGTTCTCGCGTTCGCGCTCGGGGCTGAACAGCGGGGCGCGCGCCGCGCCGTGCCGCGTGAGGTGCTCGAGGAAACCCGGCTCACGCTCCGCGCGCCGCAGGAGGCCCCGGAGTTCCCCGGTGTCTTCGGGCCGGAAATAGCCCGGGTGGTCCGGACCGAGTAGCCCGACGTTTCCGGGGATCCGGGACGCGGTGACCGGGAGCCCGGCGGCCACCGCCTCCGACACCACGTTGGCTCCCCCCTCCGTCAGCGACGAGATCACCATGAGGTGCGCCCGTTCGTAGAGCCGCCGCACGCGCCAGGCCGGGACTTCGCCCAGCCACCGGTAGCGCGGGTTGCGCGCCATTTCACGGCGCGCGGCTTCCGCCCATTCGGGGTCCCGCGCTCCCCCGGCGTGGAGGACCCGCAGGCGCGAGTCCGCCGGCATCCCCCGCGCCGCCCAGGCCGTTCGCAGCGGGTCCTTCTCCCGGCGGAGGTGCCCCACGACGCACACGTCGAAGGTCCGTTTCGAGGGACGGCGCTCCACGCTCCCGCCTGAGACCGACTGGTGCACCACGCGCACCCGGGCGCGGAATTCCGGCGGCAGCGCCTCCCCGACCAGGTCGTGCAGCCCGACGAGCACGTCGGCGCATTCGAGCGACGGACGGGTGGTCTCCGGCTCCGTCTGCAGGAACCCGTAGATGTCCGTCCCGGTCAGCGCCACGATCAGCGGGCGGGTGGGAAAACGCGCCCGGAAGCGGCCGATCGAAGCGGCGCTCCGCCAGGCGTGGAGGGCGATCATCGCGTCCGCGGATACCCCGTCCCAGGCCGTCCGGACAGCCACCCGGTGGCCGAGCGACCGCAGCAGCGCCGCCCAGCGCCTCGCGGTGATCCGGTTCCCGAAGCGGGACCGCGCGCCCGCGGGGGTTACTAGAATGATTCGCACGGGCGGACCCTGCCTCCAGCATGACCCAGCGCGTTCCCACAGATCGTCTCGCCGCCATCATGGAAGACGCCCACCGTCGCAGCATCGCGCTGACCGCGGACCTCGACGACGACCAGTTGATGGGGCCGCGGTCGCCCATCGTGAATCCGCTCAGGTGGGAGATCGGGCACGTCGCGTGGTTCTACGAGAACTTCATCCTGCGCGGCCTCTACGGGCACGCAGCGATCCTCCCGCAAGGAGACGAACTGTACGACTCGGCAACCGTCCTCCAGGACACGCGCCGGGCGCTGCCGCTCCTCGGCATCGAGGAAACGATCCACTACGCCGAGACCGTCAGGGACCGCTGTCTCGAACGGCTCGCTCCGGGTACGGCCAGCGAGCGGGACAGCTTCATGTACCAGTTCGCCACCTTCCACGAGGACATGCACACCGAGGCGTACATCTACTCCCGGCAGACCCTCGGCTACCCGGCGCCGCGGCTGGGCCGAAGCCCCGCCCGGGAACCGTCCGGCAGTTGCCCCGGCGACGCCTCCGTTCCCGGCGGGACCTTCCGGCTGGGAGCGGAGCGGGACGCGCCCTTCCGCTACGACAACGAGAAGTGGGCGCATCCCGTGCGCGTAGAGCCGTTTTCGATCGCGAGGGCGCCGGTCACGAACGCGGAGTTCGCCGAGTTTGTCGAAGCCGGGGGTTACCGGAAGCGGGAGTTCTGGAGCGAGGCGGGCTGGACCTGGCGGGAACGGGCCGGCGCCTCCCGCCCCGTCTATTGGCTCTCCGGCGGGGAGCACGGGTTCCGGGTGCGGCGCTTCGACGGGATCACGCCCCTGCCGCCCGCCGAGCCGGTCATCCACGTCAACTGGTTCGAGGCGAACGCCTGGTGCGCCTGGGCCGGCCGGCGGCTGCCCACCGAGATCGAGTGGGAGGCCGCCGCGCTCGGGGAACCCGACGGCGACCGGCTGGCTCCGACCAAAAGGACGTACCCGTGGGGCGAGGCGCCTCCCGAAGCCCACCGCGCGAACCTGGACGCCTGGGCGCTCGGATGCCTCGACGTGGGAGCGCTTCCCGAGGGGGACAGCGCCTTCGGCTGCCGGCAGATGCTCGGCAACGTCTGGGAGTGGACGGCGGACACCTTCAGGCCCTTCCCCGGTTTCCGCCCCGACTCCTACCGGGACTATTCCGAAAGTCGGTTCCACCGGACGAAGGTTCTGCGCGGCGGCGCCTGGGCCACCCGCGGCCGGCTGCTGACCGGCCGCTACCGCAACTTCTTCGGCCCGGAACGCCGCGACATCATCGCGGGGTTCCGGACCGTGCGGACGTAGCGGTTCGGGTCTATTCGTCCGGGGCGCCCGGGTACACCCGCTCGCCCTCGTAGTCCCTCAGACCGCAGAAACCGACGACTTCGTATCCGTTTGCCTGTAGCAGCTCCGCGGCACGCGCGGCTCTTCCGCCACCCTGTCAAGCGGTGAGGATGGGAACTCCGGCCGGGAGTTCGCCGATCCTCGCCTCCAGTTCATCGATCGGAATGTGGACGAAGCCGTCAATCGTGCCGTGCTCGGCGAGTTCCTCGTCGGTGCGGACGTCGAGCAGCAGCGCGCCGTTCGTGAGGGCGGCGTCAATGTCCGCCGCCTCGACCCGGGGAGCCGGCTCCGGGGCCGGCGCTTCCGCGGCGGGAGCGGGGGCCTCGGCGGGAGGCTCTCCACCTCCGCAACCCGAGGCGACGGCCGCGACCGCGAGTCCGACGCCGGTCAGCAGGAAGAGTTTTCGCATCGTGGACCTCCGTTGAGAATCAATCGAGCGGCCGGTACTCCCGGTCACCCGCGTACTGCTTGAGGCCGCAGAAACCCACGACCTCGAATCCCGCGTTCTCCAGAATGGCCGCGGCACGCGCGGCTCGTGGTCCCACCATTCAGGTGGTGAGGACCGGACGGTCACGCGGCAGCTCGTCCACTCGGTCCGCCAGCTCTCCGAGATGGATGTGGACCGCGCCGGGAATCGTCCCCGATTCGGCCAATTCGAGCGCGGTGCGCACGTCCAGCAGGAGCACCTTTTCGTCGCGCAGCACCTCGTCAATCTGACCGGCGGCGACGAACGGCGCCCGCGTCCCGAGCGCGCGCCCCATCAGGCTCATGTTGCGAGCGTATCAGGGGGGAGTCCGAGCCACCGGGAACTCGTGAGTTCGCTGTCTCGCCTCCCTGCGGACCCTCACCGGGAGAAACCGCCATGAGGCGGGTCCTCCGGCACACGCCGCCGGTCATGAAAATGTCTGAAGCAGCCGGGAACGCCGGTCTTCAGACCGGCACGCGCTGCGCGACAGCGCAGCGCACGGCACAACGCTTCCGCGTGCGATGGCCCTCGGCTCTCGGATCATCACCGTGAACACCTGCACGACATCCGCGGGCCTCCGGCCCGCGGTGCCGGTCTGAAGACCGGCGTTCCCAGCCGGCGTCGCCACTTCCGCTGGTTGACGTCGCGCCGGAACCGCATTTTCACAGCAACCGGGGCGATGCCGGCCGGAGGCCGGCACTCCGAGGCGCCGATCACTCCCGCCCCAACGCGCGGGCTTCGGCGAGGAAGCCTTCGTAGATGGCGCGGGCCTCGTCGAACTGGGCGTACACATGGGCCTGCTCGGCCTCGGAACGCCAGTACTCCCATCCCTCGGCCATCGCGCGCAGCCGATCAATCCAGCGGATCGAGTACTCGGCGGCGGCGGCGCTCCGCACCGGCTGGTCCCCCGCCCGGACCCAGACGGGATTCGTGAACGCCTGCGCGTAGCCGCAGTCCAGCGGGCGCGCCTCGTCGGGCGACCCCTCCGCGCGGAGGATCAGCCAACCGCTCCGGTCCATCGGAACCCATCCGGTGGCCCGCGCCGAGCGCCGGTCCTCCGAGAGCGGCACCTCCGCGACGTCCTCTCCCCCGGAGACCACCCAGGCGCGTTCGAGCGGCGTCGGGGAGCGCACCCAGGCGCTCCACTCCACCTCGCCCCCCGCGTCGGGAAGCTGGACGTCGTCTCCCGGAATGCGTCCGTTCACCCGGAAGTCGAGGACCGGCCCGCAGCTCACGAAGGCGCGTCCCTCCCGGATCCCTTCGAGGAAGGCGCCGAGGTCCAGGCCCCGTTCTCCGGTGTGCACGTAGGTGCGGACCGACCCCACCAGCTTGGACCGTTGCATGTTGCTGATGGAGTCCTCCCCGCCCACCGCGGTGACCCGGAGACCGTTGTTCATCGTGGCGTACCAGGGGAAGAAACCGGAGCGCGACGCCGAGGACCACTCGACGGCGTCCGTCATGCCGAGCGCCGCGTCCACCATGTACCCCTTCGCGCCCCCGAGGCTCCCCGGGCTCCCGTCGGGAGCGACCAGGGGATCGTTCTCGCCGAAGAAGGCGTGCACGTAGCCGACGGTCGCGCCCTGGGCCTTCGCCTTCCGGAACATGTCGGTGTTGGACGGGTAGAGGCTCTCGATCCCGGTGCCCTCGTAGCCCGTCGTATAGGGCGAGATCAGGTGCTCCTCCAGCCCGAAGTAGAAGACATGGCCGTAGAACGGGGGCCGGTACTCCTGGCCCACGACCAGCACCATCTCGTCGGTCGAGAGCGGGTGGGCGCCGCCGCCGGGCACGAAGTGCTGGTAGTCGAGGATCCGGTTGTCCTTGTTGGCGATCTGTTCGAGGACCACGTCCTGGTCCTCGGCGGCGGACATGAACATCAGGTTCTCCAGCGTGTTGTGGAGGTTGCCGGCGTAGTTCATGTGGACGTGGGTCGAGCCGCTCCACCACCCCTTGGCCGCCATGTCGGTGATCCGGGGCAGCCGCAGCGTCAGTTCGCTGACGTCGCCCGCGGCGATCTCGACGCTGGCGGTCACCGGCTCGTACTCGAAACCGCGCACCGCTTCGATTTCGAGCGGCCCGACCGGAAGCTCCATCCGGAAGCTCCCCGCCTGGTGGAAGGAGTGCTCCCCGGCCCCGCCGATCCGGGCGAAGGCGTCCGGCGGGGCATAGAAGCGGCCGTCGGCGGCGGTGAGGTGGATCCGCGAGGCGACCTCCTCGCCGGTCGCGCCGTCCACGGTGCGCACCGAGAGCACCCCCATGGGCCGGCTCCAGTTCCGCCGGGTAATCTCGACGACGCGCCGCTTCCCGCCGTAGGTCTCGAGGAGCGCGAGCTGCGGCAGCCCCCCCGCGTTGTCAATGTAGGCGATCCACTCGCCGTCCGGCGACCAGCGCGGATGGAAGGCGTCGTGCTGGAAGAAGGTCAGCTTGTAGGGCGAGCCGCCGTCGGTCGGCTGCACGTAGAGGTTCGAGAACTGGTCGGCGGCCCCGGCGGTCGAGGAATAGATGAACCGCTTCCCGTCAATCGAGACGTCCGGTCGGGTCCGGTAGAGCGACTGCTCGGCGAGCACGGTGACTCCCTCCTCGAACCCGTCCACGGCCATGGGAGTGCGGATCACGTTTCCGGAGCCGAGCGGCACCTCGTGGTTCGAGACCATCAGAAGTTCCCGGGAATCCGGCATCCAGGCCGGCGTGATGTGCATGTCCCAGGACCCGAAATAGAGCCGCTCCTTGCCGTAGTTCTCGTCCCGGGTGAGCGCGATCTCCTCCGCCCCGAGGTCGCCGTCCGCGAACTCCCGGACATAGACGTTGAAGTAGCCGGAGGGCTTCGTGGACACGTAGGCGAGGCGGGTACCGTCCGGAGAAAAGACCGGGTCGGTGTAGAGGTGCTCGTCGCTGAGCAGCGTGCGGGTCTCCCCGGTGGCCACCTCCGTAATCGCGAGACCGATGTTCTGGCCGTTCCGGTCCACGGTGAAAACGATGAAGCGTCCGTCCGGAGACCAGGCCGGCAGCGAGTGGTAGCCGGGACCGGAGGTGAGTTCGTCGGCGATCCCGGTCTCGGGGTCCACGCGCCAGATGGAGCCGGACATCGCCACCGCGATGCTCTTCCCGTCCGGCGACCACGCCGGCGCCCAGGGCGTGCTGCTCGGCGCGGGCGGGAAGTAGTAGTTGTGCATGTAGTTCCCGCCGTGGCGCGCGGGCGGATACGCCTCGGCGACCCCCTGGATGATGGGCGGCGGCGGCCAGCGCTGGGGCTGGGCGAACAGCGGGGTGGCGATGAACAGGAGGAGAGCGAGGCTGGGACGCGGGTGCATGGATGTTCCTCTCGGGCCGCCGATTCTACGGGCGCGCCCGCCCGCCGCAGGCAGCGAACCCGGCACCGCCGCATCCGGACATGGGCCTCTCTGCTCGATCAGGACCATAATGGTCCTATAATGTGGTCATGCAGTCCATCAAGGTGACCGAACTCAAGACTCATCTGAGCCGGTACCTGCGGCAGGCGTCCCGCGGAGAGAGGATCACGGTCAGAGATCGCGACGATCCGATCGCGGAACTCGGTCCGGCGCGCGGCGAGCCGCTCTCGTGTCGCGACCGCCTGGTGCGTGAGGGCCGACTCCGGCCCGGGACGCAGGACTGGGGCGCCCTGAACATCTCGCCCATCGCGCGACGCGTGGACATCCAGGCATCGCTCCGCGCCGTCCGCGAGGATCCGGATGAAGTACGTCGACGCCAGCGCGCTCCTTCGCCTCCTGTTCGCTGAACCCGGTCCGTCGGTCCCGCTGCGGGCCGGCCAATGGGTGGTCTCCTCCCGGCTCGTCGAGATCGAAGCGTTCCGGGCCGTTGATCGGGAACGGCTGCTCGGCGGCTTGACCGACACCGAGACGGCTGTGAAGCGCAAGGAGTTGATCGAACTGCTGGCGACAATGGATCTCGCGCCGGTGGACGACTCGGTGATCGCCGGCGCGAAGGCTTCGTTCGCGGTGAATCTCCGCGCGCTCGATGCCATCCACGTAGCGACGGCGGAACTCCTGGCGGCGTCGGCCGACGGCGAACCGCTGGAGTTCTGGACGCATGACGAGCGTCAGGCTACGGCAGCCCTTTCGCGCGGCCTGGCCGTCTATGGCGTGGGCACCGCTGACGGCCGCTGACGACTATCGTTCGTGAACCCGGGTAGCGTTGCGACGCGCGCGGCCCGGAGCGCCGGCCTCCGGCCGGCATCGCCCCGGTTGCGGTGAAAATGCGGGGTCGGCGAAACGCTGTCCGTCGAGATGGTGCCATCGGCTTGGAGCGCCGGCTTCAGCCGGCACAGCGAGCCGAAGGCTCGCGGACGTCGTGCCGCGGTGCGCGGTGATGGACGGGCAGCCCGAACGCCGTCGGGCGCGCCAGCGTCGTGCCATCCGCTGCGCTCTGCGCAGCGGGTGCCGGCTGAAGCCGGCGCTCCAAGCCGTGGGCGCCGTGAGGGCGAGTCGCGTTGCGACGCGCGCGGTGCGAGCACCGCGGGTGCCGGCTGAAGCCGGCGCTCCAAGCCGTGGGCGCCGTAAGGGCGAGTCGCGTTGCGACGCGCGCGGTGCGAGCACCGCGGGTGCCGGCTGAAGCCGGCGCTCCAAGCCGTGGGCGCCGTAAGGGCGAGTCGCGTTGCGACGCGCGCGGTGCGAGCACCGCGGGTGCCGGCTGAAGCCGGCGCTCCAAGCCGTGGGCGCCGTGAGGGCGAGTCGCGTTGCGACGCGCGCGGTGCGAGCACCGCGGGTGCCGGCTGAAGCCGGCGCTCCAAGCCGTGGGCGCCGTAAGGGCGAGTCGCGTTGCGACGCGCGCGGTGCGAGCACCGCGGGTGCCGGCTGAAGCCGGCGCTCCAAGCCGTGGGCGCCGTGAGGGCGAGTCGCGTTGCGACGCGCGCGGTGCGAGCACCGCGGGTGCCGGCTGAAGCCGGCGCTCCAAGCCGTGGGCGCCGTAAGGGCGAGTCGCGTTGCGACGCGCGCGGTGCGAGCACCGCGGGTGCCGGCTGAAGCCGGCGCTCCAAGCCGTGGGCGCCGTGAGGGCGAGTCGCGTTGCGACGCGCGCGGTGCGAGCACCGCGGGTGCCGGCTGAAGCCGGCGCTCCAAGCCGTGGGCGCCGTAAGGGCGAGTCGCGTTGCGACGCGCGCGGTGCGAGCACCGCGGGTGCCAGCTGAAGCCGGCGCTCCAAGCCGTGGGCGCCGTGAGGGCGAGTCGCGTTGCGACGCGCGCGGTGCGAGCACCGCGGGTGCCGGCTGAAGCCGGCGCTCCAGGCTTTACAGGTTGCGGGCGTGGGCGCGGGCGGGGAGCACGTCGCGGAGGCGCAGCCCCTCGTCCTTGAGGTAGCTCAGCAGGCCCTTCTTGTCGATGGTGCGGAGGGCGCGGGCGCTGAGCCGTAGCCTCACCGAGCGCTCCAGCTCGGGCACCCACACGGACTTCCACTGCAGGTTGGGAAGCTGACGCCGCTTCGTCTTGTTGTGGGCGTGGCTGATGGCGTTCCCGGTGAGGGGACGCTTGCCGGTCAGCTTGCAGGTCCTGGCCATGGGCGGCGCGGATTCTAGCGGTTCCGGACCGGGCTCGCCTACCGCGCCCCCAGGTCTTCCACGGCGGCGCCGTTCAGGGCGTTCAGGAAGAGCTTGTAGGTGCCGCGCGGCTGGCCCCGGAACTGGGGACGGAAGCCGAAGAGCACCACTTCGCCGGCGCCCATCGGGACCCGCGCCATGGCGATCTTGCCGCCGATGGCGTTCGCTTCGCCGAGCGCCCAGCCGCTCATGAGGATGTCGTCCTCGGCGTAGCGGGCGATGACCTCCACGTTGGCGGGCGGCGGCGCCATCGTGGTCTCCCGTCCCCCTTCGCGGGTCCGGGGCAGGCTCACGGTATCGAAAGCCCGGCTCCTCACGAACTGGGTCGCCACCTCGTCCCGCATCCCGAAGGCCAGCGGATGCGCGGTGTCCACGGTGGCCCGGATCAGCGAGCCCGGGATGAAGAAGGTCCGGTCGGCCAATCCGGCGGTGACGTTCCGCAGGGGGAGGCCGAACTGGGCGATGGCGAAGTCGCTCGCCCCGTCCAGCGTCACCAGCATGCCGCCCTCCTCGACGAAACGGCTCAGCGACAGCGACCCCTCGAGGCCGATGCCGCCGGTGAACTCGTCGGGCATCGTGCCGGGGGCGTGTCCCTGGAGAATCTCCCGGGTGGACTGGTGGGGCAGGACGATCACGTCCAGCCGCGACAGGTCACCGGTCCGCACATCGTCGTCGGAGAGGCTGGTGAGGTCGTACTCGTAGTTCTCGAGCAGCCAGCGGGTCCATCCCTCGTCCATGCTGGCGACGTAGGACTTGTAGAGGCCGACCCGGACCGGCTCCAGCGGCAGCAGTTCCACGTCCGGCGCCCGGGAGAGCCCCGCGACATCGAGCCCCAGTTCGGAGGCGATCCCTTCCATGGCCGCGTCGGCCGGGTCCGACCGGCGCACGACCAGGGTCCCCGCGGGATGCTCCGTCCCGCCGTCCGTGAAGCTCTCCGCCGCCCAGGCCACCTCGGCGCCCGCGGCGAGCAGCCGGTTCTGGGCGATCACCGCGGCGTTCGGGCGGTGCGAGATCGCGTAGCCGAAGGAGCCCCCGCCGGAGACCTCACCGGCCGGCGCCCGGATCGGACCGTCCACCCGTGCGGATGCGACCCCGGGAACCTCCGCGACCCGGTCCACCCGCACTCCCATCTGCATGGGCAGCGTCCAGCCCGCGAGGTCGTAGGGGGGATCCGGCGGCCCGTCCGGCGTCCGCCGGCGGTCGGGATAGTCCTGCGCCTCCAGCAGGTCTTCGGCGTAGGCGCGGAACGCCTGGGCGCCCGGAATGATGTAGGAGCCCTCCCCGTAGGTCTCCCCGTCGATCTCGAACGCCGCTTCCGCCCGCTCGATCACGATGCCCCCCTCGTGGAGCACGTTCACGAGCGCAGCGGCCTCGCCCGGGTCCCACTGGCCGGCCGGGACGATCCAGCTCGCCTCGCTCCCCTCGATCGCGTCGCGGCCCATCCTCCAGATGTCGAAGAGCCACTTCTCCCGGAGGTCGGCCGCCACGTCGAGGACCGCCATGGACGCGGTCAGCGTGTAGCGGATCGGATCCGAGAAGGGCGACTCCCCGCCCGGCCACGGATAGGGATAGAAGACGTCGGTTCCGTTGGTCGGCGCCGCCTGTCCGCGGCGGGGGTTGCCGACGAACTCCGGACGGTCCTCCGGGTCGTAGATCCGCGGACTGGCCGAGGCGTGCGACGTCTCGGTCAGCAGCCCGATCATGTTGTGGAAGTAGGGCACGGTCCGCATGCCCCCGTTCCACCACATCGAATAGATCATGTCGGAGACCGCGCCCGGCATCTTCTTCATGGCGAAGCGGTTCGCCATCGCCGAACCGATCAGGTTCACCGAGGTGGTGACCCCGGGATGGATCCGGGGGTTCACCGGGTCAGCGAAGGGCGGCAGGAAGATCCGCGCCCAGGCCGGGCCGGTCTGGTGGTGGTTGTAGACGATCTGCGGGAACCACTCGTGGTAGAGCATCCGGCTCACCGCCGCCGTCTCGGGCATGTTGTTCATGAACCAGTCGCGGTTGTTGTCGTGCCCGACGTAGTGGTGGTAGAGCTCGGGCGGGCGCGTCGTCTCGAAGGGCGTCTCGAGGTTCCGGCGGTACCAGGACGCCACGATGTCCAGGCCGTCGGGATTCATGCAGGGCATGAGGATCAGGATCACCTCGTCCCGGATCTTCCGCATCTCTTCGGAGTCCTCGGTGGCGACCCGGTGGGCGAGGAGCGGCGCCATCTGCGCGGGCGCCACCTCGGTGGCGTGGAGCCCCGCGTCAATCCAGACCACCGCCTTCCCCTCGCGGGAGATCCGGACCGCCTCCTCCTCCGAAATCTCTGCGTGGGCGAGCGCCCGCGCATTCTCCCGGTGCGTATCCAGCGCCGCGAGGTTCTCCGGCGAGGAGATGAAGAGGACGAGGAGCGGCTTGCCGAGGACGGTCTCGCCGATCTCGCGGAGCTCCACCCGGTCGCTCGCCGCCGCGAGCTGCTCGTAGTACGGGGTCAGCTCGCCCCAGAGCGCGAGTTGGTAGTCGTCGCCGGGCTCGAAGCCGAGGACTTCCGACGGCGCCGGAACCTGCGCCTCCGCCACGCTGCCGAGCGTCAGGCCGGCGGCCAGCAGGAAAGAAACCGTGACTCGAAGCATGGAGCGCCCCCCGGGAGAAGCCGGAAATGTTACGGGGGACGCCCCGGAATCAGACGGACTCTTTCAGGGTCACCGCATCAAGGAAGGGCATCATCTTCCGAAGCTCGGCCCCGACCGTCTCGATCTGGTGGTTCTGCTCGGCGCGGCGGCGCGCCATGAAGTTGGGCCGGCCCGCCCGGTCCTCTTCGATCCAGCCCCGGGCGTAGGCCCCGCTCCGGACGTCCGCGAGGATCTTCTGCATCGCCGCCCGGGTCTCCTCGGTGACGATCTGCCGGCCGCCGTGGTAGTCGCCGTGCTCGGCGGTGTCGCTCACCGAGTAGCGCATGTAGTTGAGGCCGCCCCGGTACATCAGGTCCACGATCAGCTTCAGCTCGTGGAGGCATTCGAAATAGGCGATCTCCGGCTGGTAACCCGCTTCGACCAGCGTCTCGAAGCCCGCCTTGATCAACTCGCTGACGCCGCCGCAGAGGACGCTCTGCTCCCCGAAGAGATCGGTCTCGGTCTCTTCCGCGAACGTCGTCTCGATCACCCCCGCCCGGGTGAGCCCGACTCCCCGGGCGTAGGAGAGCGCGAGCGCCAGCGCCCGCCCCGAGGCGTCCTGTTCGACAGCGACCAGGGCCGGGGTCCCGCCTCCCTCGATGAAGAGCTCCCGAACCCGGTGCCCCGGCGCCTTGGGGGCGATCAGCGACACGTCCACCTCCGCCGGCGGCCGGATGGTGCCGAAGCGGATGTTGAACCCGTGGGCGAACATGAGCGTCTTGCCGGATCCGAGGTGCGGGGCGATCTGTTCCTCGTAGATCGCCGCCTGCGTGGTGTCCGGCGTCAGGATGGTGACCACATCGGCCCAGGCGGCGGCTTCCGGACCGGAGACCACTTGGAGCCCCTCGGCTTCGGCGCGGCCGCGGGAGCGGCTGCCGGCATGGAGCGCGATCCGCACCTCGACGCCGCTGTCGCGGAGGTTCAGCGCGTGGGCGTGGCCCTGCGACCCGTAGCCGAAGACGGCCACCTTCATGCCCTGGATCAGCGCGAGATCGGCGGAGTCGTCGTAGTAGATGTTGGCCATTGGGGGTCCTTTCGTTGGGGTTTGCGGCGAAATCAGACGGACTGGGACCCGTCGTCGGACGGGGCCGATCTCCGGCGCTTCGGCGGTTTGCGGGCGTCCGGATCGGTCATCACGCTCGCGGCCCCGCGCGCCATCCCGACCAGCCCGGTCCGGACCTGTTCCACGATCCCGTAGGGACGCAGCACCTCGGCGAGCCCGTCAATCTTCGCCGGCGACGCGGTCGCCTCGAGCACCACCGACTCCGGCGCGATGTCCACGAGGCGGGCCCCGGTGGCGCCGGCGAGCTGGATGACCTGGGTGCGCTCCTCCCCCGTCGCCTGGATCTTGAACATCGCGAGTTCGTGATGGATCGCGGGCTCGTTCGTGATGTCGTCGGCGCGCAGCACGTTCACGAGGCGCGAGAGCTGGACCAGCATCCGGCGCGCGGTGGTCGCGTCGGTCCGCACCACGATCGTCATCCGGGATACGCCCGGCGCCCGCGCGGGTCCGACGCTCAGCGACTCGATGTTGAAGCCGCGGCGCCGGAAGAGCGAGGTGACCCGGTTCAGGACCCCGGGGAGGTCCTCCACCCACACCACGAAGATGTGGGGCCGGACCCGGCCGTCCGGACCCGGTGTCACGGCCTCACCACTCCACGGCGTCGCCGGCGGCCACCGGCTCCTCCTCGGACGCCGGGTCGCCATCGGCCTCCTGCTCGGGCCGCCGGATCATGTCCTGGAGGCGGGCGCCGGTCGGGACCATGGGATACACGGTGTCCTCCTTCTCGACCTGGAAGTCCAGCACCACCGTCCGCTCGTCGGCGCGGGCGCGCTCGACCGCGCCCTCGACTTCCTGCCGGCTCCGCACCACCTCCCCGCCGAGGCCGAACGACCGGGCGAGGGCCGCGAAGTCCGGGCTCAGGATGGGGGTCCCGGCGTAGCGGCGGTCGTAGAAGAACTCCTGCCACTGCCGCACCATGCCCAGATAGCCGTTGTTGATGATCGCGACGTTCAGCTTGAGCCGTTCCTGGGCGATGGTCGCGAGTTCGCACATGGTCATCTGGAACCCGCCGTCTCCCGCGATCACCCACACCTCGTCGTCCGGGCGCGCCACCTTGGCCCCCACGGCCGCCGGGAGCGCGAAACCCATCGTCCCCAGCCCTCCGGAGGTGATCAGGGAGCGGGGTTCGTTGTGGCGGTAGTACTGCGCCTCCCACATCTGGTGCTGGCCGACGTCGGTGGTCACGATCGCCTTGCCCCGGGTCATGCGCCAGATGTCGTGGATGACGTGCGCCGCGTAGAGCTTCCCCATGTCGGGAAGGTTCTGGATGTCGCGGACCGCGGTGTCCCCCTTGAAACCCCGGATGCTTCCGAGCCACTCCGAGCGGTCCCGGGCCTCGATGACCGGCAGCAGGTGGGCCAGCACCGCGGAGAGGTCCCCGGCGAGGGCCACGTCCACCCGAACGTTCTTGTTGAACTCGGCCGGATCAATGTCAATGTGGATCTTGGCCGCGTTCGGGGCGTAGGTCTTGAGGCTTCCGGTCACCCGGTCGTCGAACCGCATGCCGAGCGCCAGCAGCAGGTCGGCCTCCTGGATCGCCTGGTTGACCCACGACTCCCCGTGCATGCCCATCATCCCCATGTTGAGCGCGTGGTTCGCCGGGATCGCGCCGATGCCCAGCAGGGTCATGGCGATGGGGATGCGGGCGCGCTCGGCGAGTTCCCGCACCTGCCCCATCGCGCCCGAGATCAGGATCCCGTGGCCGGCGAGGATGACCGGGCGTTCCGCCCGGTTGATGAGTTCCGCCGCCCGCTGCAGCTCGGATTCCGGCGGCCGGGGCTCCGGCCGGTAGCCCGGCAGGTCCACCTTCCCGAGGCGCGGGCGCGCCTCGGTGAACGCCTGCTGCGCGTCCTTGGTGATGTCCACCAGCACCGGCCCCGGACGCCCCGAACGGGCGACGTAGAAGGCCTCGTGGAGCGCCGGCGCGATCTCGTCCACCTCCGTGACCAGGTAGTTGTGCTTGGTGATCGGCAGGGTGACCCCGGTGACGTCGGTCTCCTGGAAGGCGTCGGTCCCGATGAGGGCGCTGCCGACCTGGCCGGTGACGCAGACGATGGGCGACGAGTCGAGCATCGCGGTGGCGATCCCGGTCACCATGTTCGTCGCGCCGGGCCCCGAGGTCGCGACGGCCACCCCCACCTCGCCGCTCGCCCGCGAGAACCCGTCCGCCATGTGCGTCGCGCCCTGCTCGTGACGCACCAGGATGTGCCGGATGGGGTAGTCGAGCATCGCGTCGTACGCCGGCAGGATGGCCCCGCCCGGATACCCGAACACCGTGTGCACCCCTTCCCCGAGCAGGGTCTCCCAGATGAGTTGCGCTCCGGTTCGCCTCCAGCGCTTCTTCATCTTTTTCCCTCCGGGCCGTCACCCGGCGCCTGAGCCGGGGAACTGCCGCAGGCCGGAATCAATCGTCGGCGAGAGCCTCGCGGATCCCCGCCGAGATCCGTTCTCCTTCCGCGGCGCCGAGGGATCCCGGACGCCAGACGGTCTGGAGCCCCTGCCCCGGCTCGCTCCGGCGGCCGTAGGCGGGGATGACGTGGAAGTGTACGTGCGGGACCGCCTGGCCGGCGGGCTTCCCGTTGTTCAGGATGATGTTGCAGTGCGGCGTACCGGTCGCCTTCGCCACCGCCCGGCATATCCGGGGCAACACCCGCCCGATGGCGGCGGAGGAATCGTCCGACAGTTCGCCGAGCGATTCGCGGCTCTCCCGGGGGACCACCAGCAGGTGCCCGGGGCTCTGCGGTCCGATGTCGAGGAACGCGTACACCCGGTCGTCCTCATAGACGCAGTGGCTCGGCAGTTCGCCCCGGATGATCCGGTCGAAGAGCGTCCCCTCGGACATGCGCGCGAACCCTAACAGCCTGGGGCAAGACGCACGCGGCATTCCCGAGCTACGAGGAATGGAAGGGCTCCGGGTTGGCCAACAGTCGTGGTGGCGCTGTCGGCTTGGAGCGCCGGCTTCAGCCGGCACAGCGGCCCGCCGGGCCGCGGGCGGTTCGTCGCTACCCCGGGTACATGGGCGCACGCAGCCGCGCCATCCCCGCGAATCATCTCCGTCCCGCCGCCCGCCTCCGGCGGGCTGTGCCGGCTGAAGCCGGCGTTCCAAACGGTCCCTGCCACCCTGGGCCTCAGCGTCCCGCTCCGCACCTTCATGAGCGGCATCACCCCGGCTGACACGCGGGTCGGCTGGGTCGCTCGGTACACTGCCGCCCGTGAAGCGCTGGGTATTCCATCGGTTTGGCGCCGAAAACCTCCGCTTCGAGGACTGCCCCCCATCCCGGCCCGGGCCCGGCGAGGTCCTCGTGGGACTCGGCGCGGCGTCGCTCAACTACCGGGACCTGCTGATCCTGAAGGGCCTCTACAACCCGCGCCTCCCCCTGCCCCAGGTCCCGGTCAGCGACGGCGCGGGCGTCATCCTGGAGATCGGCGAAGGAGTCACGGAGTTCTCTCCGGGAGACCGGGTGATCACGCACCCGGTGGTCGGCTGGGAGGACGGCCGCTTCCGCCGCGAGTACTCGCGGGCCACGCTGGGCGGCCCCGGCCCGGGCATGGGGCAGGAAGCGGTCGTCGTTCCCGAGGCCGCGCTCGCCCGCGCCCCCTCCGGCTGGAGCCACGAAGAGGCGGCCGCGCTCCCGATCGCCGCCGTGACCGCCTGGAGCGCGCTCGTCACCGAGGGCCCGGTGCGGCCCGGCCAGACGGTGCTCACCCTCGGGACCGGCGGCGTCTCCATCTTCGCGCTCCAGATCGCCAAGGCGCTGGGCGCGCGGGTCATCATCACTTCGTCTTCCCACGAGAAGCTGGAGCGGGCGCGGGCGCTGGGCGCCGACGTCGGGATCCACCGGATCGAGACCCCCGCGTGGGACAAGGCCGTCCGGGAGGCCACCGGGGGCGAGGGCGCGGACCTCGTGGTCGAAAACGGCGGCGCCGGCACCCTCAACCAGTCCATCCGGGCCACCGCCGCCGGCGGGACCGTCGCGATGCTCGGCGCCCTCACCGGACTCGAGGCCCCGGTCCAGTTCGCTCCGGTGGTGATGCGCCGGATCCGGATCGCGGGGATCATGACCGACTGCCGGCGGGCGCTCCGGGACGTGGTGGACTTCCTCGAGAAGAAGGATCTTCGGCCCGTCCTCGACAGCCACCATCCCCTCGCCGAACTCCCCGCGGCCCTCGACCGCATGGAACGGGGCGCCCATTTCGGCAAAATCATCGTCCGGATCGCCTGATCACCGCCACAATTGCCGGTCCCCTCCCCCATGCTCCCCAACCCGACCTTCCTGGTACCCGGCGGCGCGGGTTTCATCGGGAGCCACTTCGTGGACCTCCTGCTCGCGCGCTACCCGGACTGCCGGATCATCACCGTGGACAAGCTGACCTACGCGGGGTCCCTCGACAACCTGGGCGCCGCGCTCGCCGATCCCCGGCACGAGTTCATCCACGGCGACATCTGCGACCCGGCCACCGTCAGGCCGCTCGCGGGCCGCGCCGACTACGTCGTCAACTTCGCCGCGGAGACCCACGTGGACCGCGCCATCACCGGCGGTGAGGTCTTCGCCCGCACCGACACCCTGGGGACGGCGGTCCTGCTGGAAGCGTTCCGCCAGTCCACACGCGGGCGGCTCTTCCTCCAGGTGTCCACCGACGAGGTGTACGGGGAGATCCTGGAGGGCCACGCCGGCGAAGAGGCGCCGCTGGCGCCCCGGAATCCCTACGCCGCCAGCAAGGCCGGCGCGGACCTCCTCGCCCTCGCCTACCGCACCACCCACGGCCTGCCGGTCGTCATCAGCCGCGGGGCCAACACCTACGGCCCGCGCCAGCACCACGAGAAGATGGTCCCCACCTTCTTCGCCAGGGCGCTGGCCGGCGGGGAACTGCCGGTGTACGGCGACGGCGCCCAGGTCCGGGACTGGTTCTTCGTCGCCGACCACTGCGCCGCCCTCGACCTCCTCCTGCGCTCGGGGACACCCGGGACGGTCTACAACGTCGGCGGCGGGGACCGGCGGACCAATCTGGAGATGGCGGGAGCCATCCTGGACCTCGCCGAGCGCGCCGGCGGGCGGCGCGGCCGCATCGCCCACGTGGCGGACCGCCCCGGCCACGACCGGCGCTACAGCATGGACACCCGCCGCATTCGCCGGCTCGGCTGGACCCCCGAGACCCCCCTCGAGGACGGCCTCGCCCTGACCTGCGACTGGATCGCCGAGCACCAGGCCCAGATCGCCGCCGCCACCCCCATCCCCGCCTGACGGCCGCGACCGCCGGTCTCCTATGATCGGCCCGTGCACCGGAACGCGCACGGAACCGACCCACCGCTTCCCGGCCGCCGCCGGTTCCTCGAGCGGCTGCTCGCAGGCGGACCGGCAGCGGCCCTGTCAGCCTGCGGCGACCCGAAAACCCCCACCACGCCCGCGCCTCCCCCGAAGCCCAATCCGGCGCCCCCCGCGCCGGAGTCCCCGGAGGTCGCTCCCTTCTTCAAGGACACCGCGCCCTTCATCGAGCACGGCGGGAGCCTGGAGGCGCGCCTCGAAGACATGCCCGGCCTCATCACCCCGAACGACCTCTTCTTCGTCCGCAACAACGGCGGCAGCCTGGGGATTCGGGAAGGCGACTGGAGGCTGGTCATCGAGGGCGACGCGGCGGAGAACCCCTTGGAGCTGTCCTACGACGACGTCCGCAACCTGCCGGCGCACACGCTCACCGCGTATCTCGAATGCGCCGGGAACCACCGGGCGATGTTCGACCGGGTGCAGGGCCGGCCCGCCGAAGGCACCCAGTGGGGGACGGGCGGCATCGGCAACGGGGTCTGGCGCGGCGCCCGCCTCGCCGACGCGCTGGAACTGGCCGGAGTCAAGCCCGCCGCGGCCTCGGTCCTCCTGATCGGCCTCGATTCCGAGGCCCCCGAAGGGGGCTTCCGGCGGGCGCTGCCCATCAACAAGGCGCTCGCCGACGTGCTCCTCGCCTACGAACTGAACGGCGAGCCGCTGCCGCGGGACCACGGCTTTCCCGTGCGCGCCCTCGTCCCCGGCTGGGTGGGGAGTTCCAGCATCAAGTGGCTCGGCAGGATCGAGGTCTCGAGCGAACCGCACTGGACGCGGAACCACACGAGCTCCTACGTCCTGATCGGAGACAGCTATCCCCCGGAAGGCCGGGCAACGGGCCAGGTCGCCACGATCCAGACAATCAAGAGCGCCCTCGCCCTCCCCTGGCCGGCGGAGCTCGGCCCCGGGACTCACACCCTGCACGGCTTCGCGCAGTCCCCCGAGGGAGCGATCGCTCGCGTCGAATGGAGCGACGACGGCGGCGCAACCTGGAACGAGGCCCGCGTCCCCGGCGTCCCGACCGAGCTGAGCTGGCGCCGCTTCGAGTTCGACTGGGCGCCCGCGCCGGGCAGCTACACCGTCATGACCAGGGCCACCGACCACACCGGCGCCACCCAGCCGGAGTCGGTTCCCTTCAACCGCAAGGGTTACCTCTTCAACCAGCCGCTCCCCCATCCGATCCGGGTCGGATAGCCGCCGGGAACCCGCGTCGAACCGGATCGAAGCGGGACGGCCAACCGCCTCGCACACACGGAGGACGCAGGATGACCCAGCCTGTCCAGACGAAGCTTCTGGAGATCTACAAGCTTCCCGCCGGGTTCGCGGACCGGTTGACGGAGCGCCGGGAGGGCGCGCACCGCCTCTTCGTGAGCCTGCTCACCGGCCTGTTCGTCGTACTGGCGGCTTCCCTCCGCTTCGGGACCGCCGGCGTGAACCCGAACGCAGTCATCGTCTGCGGCGTTGCGGGCCTGCGCCTCTCCGTCGCGTAGTTCGCGATCCTCCGTTCCTGCCAGATCCTGGCCCGCGGGAAGCTCAGGGCGCCACCCACAGGGAGAGCCCCCCTGATCGGGTTCTCCCGCACCCCCCACCGAGCACGACAACGGCCTGGAACGCCGGCTTCAGCCGGCACCCGCTGCGCGGAGCCCAGCGCACGGCACGACGCTGACCCGCGCGCTGGCGCTCGACTCGCGACCAATAGCCGCAAACGGCAGTACGGCATCCACGGGCCTTCGGCCCGCGGTGCCGGCTGAAGCCGGCATTCCCGGCCGGCGGCGCCATTTGCGCCGGTTGACGTCGCGCCGGAACTGCCCCGCGTTCCCGACCTACTCGCCCACCAGCGCGTTGAAGAGGAGCTTGAAGGTGCCGTGGGTCTGGGCGCGGTGCTGGGTCCGGAAGCCGATCATCACGATTGTGCCCTCGCCGTGGTCCACCGACACCATGGCGGCCTTGTCGGCGATCGCCTCCTCGCCGAGGAGCCAGCCGCTCTGCAGGATGTCCCGGCCCGGGTAGGTCAGGACCCGCCGCACGTCGTCGCTGCGCGCCCCGGCAACGGTCTCGTACACCTGCCCGCCGGCGAGGTAGGCGATGAGCGCATCCTCGGGCATCCCGTAGGCGAACGGGCTGGACGTGTCCACCTTCACCTTGAGCGTGGAGCCCGGCGCCCAGAACTCGTTGCCCCACCTGCCGGCCACCGCGTCGCGGACCGGAACGTCAAACTCGTCGAGCACGAGCTGTCCCGCCTGGGCGAAGGTCACCAGGGTGCCCCCGTTCTCGACGAAGGCGTTGAGGGCCTCGACGCCCTCCTCTCCGAATCCGCTCTGGTAGTCGGGCGGGGTCTGGCCGGGGTCCTCCCGGCCGAGCATCCCCTCCTTCGAGTCCGCGGGGAGGACGATCACGTCCCAGCGCTCGTGCAGGTCGCCGGCGAGGATCTCCGGGTCGAAGAGGCTCGTGTACTCGAAGCCGAAATCGTCGAGGAGCCAGCGGGTCCAGCCCTCGTCCATGTTGCCGCCGTAGTAGCGCTGGTACATCCCGATGCGCTGCTGCGCCAGGGGCTCCGAGGTGGCCCCCGCGTCCAGAGCCGCGAAGTCCACCCCGGTCGCCTCGGCGATCTCGCCCAGCGTCGCGACGGACGTTCCCGACGCGACGATGAAGTCCCCGGGCCGCGCCCCGCGGCCGTCTCCGGTGACGCGGCTGACCGACGCGCCCGCCGCGAAGAGCATGTTGACCGCCCGGAAGGCGTCGTTCAGCGCGCCGTCCACCCGGTAGCCGTTCGGCGCCGACGCTGCGACCGCTCCCGCGGGCAGCGTCCGCTCGGTGACCACCTCGAGGTCCGCTGCCACCGGCGTCCGCGCTTCGTCCACCCGCACGCCCATGAACTCGGCGATCACGTCACCGGACATGTCGTAGGGGCGGATCGGGTCGCCGTCGCGGTTCCGGGTGTAGGAGTTGTCCGGGTAGAAGGTCCGGCCCAGGAGCCAGCGGATCACGCCCTGTTTCGGCTGGGCCATGGAGACCACCCAGCTTCCCGGTCCGTACACCCGGCCCTCGTGCGTGAAACCGGTGGGCGAATGTTCCACGGTGATCCCCTGGAGGAGGAGCTTGTCCACCATCTTGCCCATGGTCAGCGGGTCGTGCTGGCTCGCCGGCACGATGTACGCCTTCACCTCGCCCTCGGCGCCGCGCCGGATCTGGCGGCTGGCCTTGTGCCAGGCGTTCCGGAGCACGATCTCCCGGTTGCGGGCCGCGATCTCGAGTGGGGAGAAGGTGGCGACGATCTGCCGGTCCACGATGTCGCGCACGTGCCACCAGCCGCCCGGCCAGGGGTTCGGGAAGGTGGTCTGCGCTTCGTACTCCGGGAGCTGCCGGGAGCCCCGCAACTGGTCCGGATGGACGTAGAGCGGGGTGGCGAAGCGGGCGCTGGCGGACTCGGTGAGCATCCCGGCGATGTTGTGGAAGGGGGTGATCCAGTGGAACCCGAAGTGCCCCCAGCCGGAATAGATGGCGGAGTTCACCGTCCCCTCGAAGCCCTCTTCCTCCATGCGGTAGGCCATGTGGGCGCCGTACCAGGACATCTCCCGCCAGACGAGCGGGTCCGCGCCCGGGCGGATGGGCTCGGCGTAGGGCGGCAGGTAGATGCGGGCGGTGTAGGCCCCCATCTGGTGGTGGTCAATGAACCCCTGGGGGATCCAGTCGCGGAACAGCAGCGTGGCCACGTATTGCGACTCGACCGTGTTCTGCATGAAGGCGTCGCGGTTGTTGTCGTGCCCGATGTAGTGGTGGTAGAGCCCCGGTTGCTGCGCCGCTTCGTATTCCGTACCCACCCAGCGGTCGTACCACTCGTTCACCAGGTCCACGCCGTCCGGATTCATCGAGGGGACCAGGATCGAGATGGTGTTGTCGAGGATCTCGTGGATCCGGGGATCGTCGCGGGTGGCGAAACCCCAGACGATCTCCGCCGCCGCCTGGCTCGCCGCCACCTCGTTCGAGTGGAGCGCATAACCCTGGAGGAAGACCACCTTGCCGTCGGCGATGGCCTGATCCACCTCCGCCTGCGAGTGTCCGCGCGGGTCCTGGAGGACCGCGTTCATCCGCTGGTAGTCGTCGAGCCGCGCGAGGTTTTCCGGGGAGGAGACGTACAGCACGAGAAACGGACGGCCGAGCGTCGAAACGCCCACGTTCTCGACCCGGACCCGGTCGCTCTCCGCGCCGATGAGCTCGTAGTACTCGACGAGTTGGTCCCATTTGGCGAGCTTGCGGTCGGCGCCCATCCGGTGCCCAAAGAACTCCTCGGGGGTCGGGATCTGGGCGGCGGCCTGGGTGGCGAAGGCGCCGAGGACGAGGGCGCCCATGAAGGCGAGGAGGCGGGGGACGGAACTGGTAGTCATGGCGGGAACGATTGGAAGGGGGTCAGGAGGAAAGAGACGGAACCGGCGGGCCGCCGGGGGGCGAAGAATACCGGCGGGGTTCCGGAGGCGGCGGAAACGGCTGGGAACGCCGCTCTTCAGAGCGGCATCGCCCGTCCGAAGGACGGGCGAAACTCCCGTGATCACGCTGCGGCAGGACGTAGCGCCGTCTCGTGTGACGTTGCGCCAGACCGCAAGCAGAGCTTGGGAGTTTCGTCCCCCTGCGGGGGACGGTGCCGGTCTGAAGACCGGCGCTCCCGGCCGGCGCTCCCGGCTGGCGCTCCAGGCCGTACGCGTGACCAACAGCGTGGGCCCGGGCGCCCGCGGTCAGGCGATGACCAGGGTGCGCGGGTGCTGGTTGTTCTGCTCGAGGAAGGTCTGCTTGACCTCGAGTTCCTCGGCGGTGGGCTGCCGGTAGCCGTTCGCGTCGGTGGCGCGCGAGGTGACGGTGTGCTCGCCCGGCGTGGCGCCGTGCCAGTCCCAGGTGAAGAACTTCCATGAGTACTTCTCGGTCATGGCGGGGTCGAGGGTCGCGGGCTGCCACGGACCGTCGTCCACCCGCACCTCGACCGACTCGATGGGGGTGCCGTCGTGCAGTATCACCCCGAATACCCGGTGGTGGCCGTTCACCTTCGTCACCCGGGCGACGAACGACTTGAGCCGCATCTTCGTGATCGCGGTCTCGACCCACTTCATCTCGCCGTTGATCATCTCCCCCCGCAGGGTGCGGTACCAGCGCGCCTGGTACTTGCCGAGATAGGGGTCCTCCTGCACGTGGATCTCGGAGACCCACTTGACGTTCGGCGCGCCGTACCAGCCGGGGACCAGCAGCCGCAGCGGACGGCCCTGGTGGGCGGTCAGCGGCTCGCCGTTCAGGTCGTAGGCCAGCAGGGGCTCGTCCGAGAGCGCCTGGTCCCGCTCCAGGCTGCGGCCGTACTGCTGCTCCACGGTACTGGTCCGGCCCCGGAACACCACCTCTTCCTCGCCGCGGTCGGCCCCGAAGAAGACGATTTCGCGGGCGCGGTCCTGGAGGCCCGCCCGCTCGAGGACCGCCCGCAGCGGGACGCCCGTCCAGCGCCCGTTGCTCGACAGTCCGTTCAGGGGGCCCCGGTTCCCCGAGCACTCGAACCCGAACACCAGCTCCCGGCTGGGCATCGCCCGCAGATCGCTCAGCGACAGGCTCAGCGTGGAGTTCACCATCCCGGACACCTGCAGCCGGTAGGCGTCCGGATCAATCTCCGGGTGGCCGTAGTGCTGGGTCGTGAACCACTGGTCGGCGGGCGTGAGCGGCCCTTCGATATGCCGGACATCAATGATGCGGCGGTCCGGCGTCCGCGCCAGCACGATGTTCTCCGGAAGGTCGGTGAACTCGACGAGTTCCTCACCCTGCGCGAGGGCGGGAAACGCCCATCCCGGCACCCCGAAGGCCCCGAGCCCGGCCAGTGCGACACCGCCCTGGAGTACTTCGCGACGAGTCGTCTGTTTCGACATGACTTTCTTCCCCTTCAGGACGCGGCCCCGTTGTGTTGCGACGAAACCGCCAGGTTGCCTGCTGCTTGTGGCATTCATGCTACCAGCCGCGAGCGGTCCCCTCACTCCCGGACGAACAGGAATCCCCGGGCCCGGCCCGCCGAGAGTTCGAATCCCCGGGCGCGGGCTTCGCCCGGGTCCGGCAGGAAGCGCACCGTTCCCCGGTCCCAGGCGTAGACCGGCGAGGGTCCCTGCGGATCCTCGAACACCGGCTCCAGCGCCCGCTCCCCACCTGACCCCACCAGGGTGAGCCCGGGACGGGCGTCCAGCCGCACTTCGTAGCGCACGTCCAGTTCCCGGCAGCGATAGACGCCGGCGAGCTCGACCATCTCGGCGAGCGCGGGCTGCGCCGCTTCGCGCGGGTACCCGTCGATGCGGACGTAGCGGAAATCCCGCTGTCCCGGCTGGCGCAGGACGAAACCGTCCGGCCGTGGCTCCAGCCGCAGCCGGGTGTCTCCGGCGAACCCGGAGAGCTCGCCCCCGACGATGGACAGCGCGGTTTCACCGCCGCCCCGGACCAGCACGGGACCCTCGTCCTTCCGCTCGATGGCGGCGAGCGACGCCGAGGCGGCCTCCCAGAACCGTCCGGGACGGATCGGGAGTTCCGGGTCGGTCCCCGCCGGGGCGGGGTCCCGGGCCGGCGCCAGCTCGCCGGCGAGGAACAGGTCGGCCACCCGCCGCGAGAGCGCCCCCGGGTCGGCGCTGGCGGAGTTGCAGAGCACGAAGACCGCGAACGCCTGCTCCGGGAAGCGGAGCGCGTAGGTGCGGAAGCCGACGAAGCTGCCCCCGTGGGACACCGTGGGGAGTCCCCGGTACTCGCCGAGCCCCAGACCGCCCGCGTAGTCCTGCGCCGACCCGTCGTTGAAGCGCCCCGGGGCGGTCAGCCGCCGCAGCAGGTCCGGGCCGAGGGCCGCCGGATCGAGGAACATGCGTTCCCAGTGCCGGAGTTCGTTCACCGACGTGTAGAGCCCGCCGTCCCCCACCATCTCGAGGGTGGTCATGTCCTCCTCGAACCCGCCTCCCTCCGCCTCGGGCCGGGGCCGGTACCCGGTCGCCCTTTCCGGCACGATCTCCCGGCGCCGGTCGTGGAAGTGGCTGCCCGTCATGCCCACCGGCGCGAACAGATGCTCCCCGGCGAACTGCCGCAGCGTCTGCCCGGAGACGCGGGGAATCAGCTCCGCGAGGAGCCAGTAGCCCGAGTTGGAGTAGAGGTACTCGGTCCCCGGATCGAAGTTCAGCCGCTCGAGCCGGCGGAGCGCCGCGAGCACGTCGGCGTCGGTGTAGTGGGCGTCGTCCCCGAAACCCCGGAGGGACATGACCACGAGGTAGTCGCGGATCCCGCTCGTGTGGTGCACGAGATGCCGGACCCGGACTGGGTCCGCCCAGTCCGGGAGGTCCGGGAAGTGCTTCCGGAGCGGGTCCTCGAGCGACAGCAGCCCCTGGTCCTCGGCCACCAGCACCGCCGCCACCGTGAACTGCTTGGACACCGACGCCATCCGGAAGATGG
Organism: Vicinamibacteria bacterium; assembly: GCA_963555995.3. Lineage (GTDB taxonomy): Bacteria > Acidobacteriota > Vicinamibacteria > Marinacidobacterales > Marinacidobacteraceae > Marinacidobacterium. Next base: position 1,907,577 of record OY821641.1, read on the forward strand.
AATCGGGGGTGAGCGGAATCCCGTAGTCGAGGTTCGCCATCCCGTAGGCGCCGCGGAACACGAACTCCCCGTTGCGGAGCGCGCCGGCCGCGCAGCCGGGGGAGTCGTCGCGGTCCCACTCGGAGAAGACGGCGTCGAGCGCCGCCGCAGAAGGCTGGGCGGTGGACGTGAAGGGGAGCGCCAGGACGAACACAAGCCAGACCAGAAAGAAGGAGCCGCGGTTCAGGAACGTCACGCGGTACACGGTGTTCTGGCTCACGTCCATGGAAGCGACCGAAGCGGCCCGGATTATCGCACCGGGCCGCCGGTAGAATCCGCGCCCTTGCCGACCCCGGAACCTCCGCCCCGGAACGACCCGCGGCGCTTCGCCACCCGCGCCATCCACGCGGGCCAGCACCCCGATCCGGGCACCGGAGCGGTCGTCGTCCCGCTCGTCACCTCGGCGACGTTCCTGCAGGAGTCCCCCGGGCAACCTGGGGACTACGAGTACTCGCGGACGGGCAACCCCACGCGGAACGCGCTGGAGACGAACCTGGCCTCGCTGGAGGGGGGCGCGGGGGCGGTGGCGTGCGCCTCGGGCATGGCCGCCATCGTGATGGCGTTCGAGCTGGTCCCGAGCGGCGGCCGGGTGGTCGCCACCAGCGACAGCTACGGCGGCACCTACCGGGTCGGCGAGCACGTGCTGCGCCGCCGGGGGCTCGACTTCACCTGGATGGACACGAGCGACACCGACGCCACCGTCCGGGAGATCGAGGCGGGGGCCGCGATGCTCTTCCTCGAGACGCCGACGAACCCGATGCTCCGCATCGCCGACCTGCGGGCGCTTTCGGAGGCAGCCCGCGCGCACGGCGCCGCGGTGGTGGTGGACAACACCTTCATGTCCCCGTACTTCCAGCGCCCGCTGGAACTCGGCGCCGACATCGTGGTCCACTCGTCCACCAAGTACCTGAACGGCCACAGCGACGGCGTGGGCGGGATCCTGGTGGCGCGGGGCGCGGACCACCTGGAGCGCTTCCGCTACCTCCAGAACGCGGCGGGGGCGATCCTCTCCCCCTTCGACTCCTGGCTCCTCCTGCGCAGTTCCAAGACGCTCGCGCTCCGCATGGAGCGCCATGACGAAAACGCCCGCCGGATCGCCGCGATGCTGGACGGTCACCGGGAGGTCGCGGCGGTCCACTACCCGGGGCTTCCGGACCATCCCGGACACGACCTCGCCCGCCGCCAGATGAGCGGCTTCGGGGGGATGCTCTCCTTCGACGTGGGGACCATGGACCGCGCCCGCCGGGTCATGGAGGCGCTGCGGATCTTCCACATCGCGGAGAGCCTCGGCGGGGTGGAGAGCCTGGCGAACCATCCGGCCACCATGACCCACGCCTCGATCCCCGAGCCGATGCGCCGCGCGATGGGGGTCGGTGACGGGCTGGTGCGGCTCTCGGTGGGGATCGAGGACGTGGCCGACCTGCTGGGCGACCTCGAGGCCGCGCTGGGGGCGCTCGACTGAGCCCGGTGGGAGACGCGACGTCCCGACGCTTCGTGGTGGCCGGGCTGGTGCAGGGAGTGGGGTTCCGCTGGACCGCCCAGAACGTCGCGCGGGCGCTCGGCATCACGGGCGCCGTGCGCAACCGGCCCGACGGGAGCGTGGAAATCGAGGCCCACGGCGCCCCGGAGGCCCTCGACGGCCTGGCGCGGGCGCTCCGCACCCGGATGCCCGGCCGGGTGGACTCCGTCCACGAAGATCGCCTCGAAAGCGCCGGGGAAGGGAGAACGCCCGATGACTTCCGGATCGTCTTCTGACGCGGCGCGGGTCGCCCGCCTCAAGGCCCGCATCCGGGCCGTCCCCGACTTTCCGGAACCCGGGGTCCTGTTCCGGGACATCACCCCGCTGCTCGGCGATCCGGCGGCGTTCGCGGGAGCCGTCGCCGCCATGACCGCCCCCTTCGAGGGGTCGCGGATCGCCGCGGTCGCCGCCATCGAGAGCCGCGGCTTCCTCTTCGGCGGCCGGATGGCCCGGCGGCTGGACGCGGGTCTCGTACCGCTGCGGAAGCCGGGGAAGCTGCCGGCCGCCACGCTTGCCGAGGACTACGCGCTGGAATACGGAACGGCCACCCTGGAGGCGCACCGGGACGCGCTCACCGCCGGCCAGCGCGTTCTCGTCGTGGACGACGTGCTCGCCACCGGCGGCACCGCCGAGGCGGCGTTCCGTCTCTGCGGGCGGCTCGGGGCGGAGGTGGTGGGGTTCTCGTTCCTGCTCGCGCTGCCGCCGCTGGGCGGGCTGGCGCGGCTCGCGGGACTCGGGCCGCCGGTGCGCACCGTCCTGGAGTATCCGTAGGACTCTCCGGGTCCTCGTCCGGGGAACCGCGGCTCGCGCGGGGTACGATTCCCCCGGGCGTCGTCCGGCGGTCCGATGCGCCTGTAGCTCAGGTGGAGAGAGCGACGGATTCCTAATCCGTAGGTCGCAGGTTCGAGTCCTGCCAGGCGTACGCGGCCCCGCGTCCCTCCCCACCATGCGTCATCCACTCCGAGCGACACCACTCCGGTTCGCCGCCGCCCTCGCCCTCTGCGCCGGGGTCGCCGGCGCCGGCGCCCAGCCCCCGCCGGCCGCTTCGGTCCCCGAGGACCTCCGCAGCCCGCGCGCCGCCCTCGACACCTTCCTCGGCGGCCAGTTGCGCGCCGAGATTCCCTGGGAGGAGGTCACCGCCACCCTCGACTTCGAGCCGGGCGTCCCCGCCGAGGCGCGGCAGGAGATCGCCGGACAGCTCAAGTCCGTCCTCGACGGACGGGGCCTCTTCGTGCGGATGGGCTCGGTCCCCGCCGATCCGGAGTACGTCGACCCGGACTCGCGCGCCGCCGTCTTCACCCCCTTCCCGATCCGGCTCCCCGCCTTCACGCTCCGCCGCGGCGAGGACGGCGCGTGGCGCATCGCCGCCGGCGCCGTCCGGGCGGCGGACGAGCTCTACGCGGAGACCTACTCCTGGTACGCCCGCCGCCTGCTGGAGGTGCTGCCCCCGGCCGTCGAGCGGTCCTTCCTCGGGTTCACGCTCTGGCAGCTCATCGGCCTCGCCATCCTCGCGGCGCTCGCCTGGATCGCGCAGCGGTTGCTCGGGCTCTTCTTCCGCCGTTTCCTGACCCGCTTCGCCACTCGGCACGCGGGCTGGGCCACCCGCGAACTCGAAGCCGCCGCGCTGCCCGCCTCCTGGCTGGCGTCGGTGTGGATCTTCCGGCGGTTCCTGGCCGACCTGCGCTTCCCGGTGCTGGTGAACCAGGGGCTCAACATCCTGCTCGACCTCGCCCTGGCGGGGATTGCGGTGTGGTTCGCCTACCGGGCGATTGACGCGGTCTGCACAAAGCTCGCCGCGGCGGCGGCCAAGACCGAAACCAACGTGGACGACCACCTGGTGCCGCTCGCCCGCACCGCGCTGCGGGTGGGGTCAGTGGTGCTGGCGTTCCTGCTGATCGCCCAGAGCCAGGGCTACTCCGTGACCACCCTGGTCGCGGGGCTCGGGCTCGGCGGCCTCGCCATCGCCCTCGCCGCCCAGGACACCCTCGCGAACGTCCTGGGCTCGCTCGCCATCGTCGGCGACCGCCCCTTCCAGGTCGGGGACTGGGTCCTCGTCGAGGGCTACGAGGGGACCGTGGAGCGCGTCGGGCTGCGCTCCACCCGCGTCCGCACCTTCTACGACTCGGTGGTCAGCGTCCCCAACAGCAAGGTCGTCAACTCCATCGTGGACAACATGGGGCAGCGGAAGTACCGGCGCATGAAGCACATGCTGGCGCTCCGCTACGACACCGACCCCGACCGCATCCAGGCGTTCGTCGAGGGCGTGCGGGGGCTCATCCTGAAGAACCCCGCGATGCGCCACGACTACTTCGAGATCCACCTGAACCGCTTCGCGGACTCGTCGGTGGACGTGCTGGTGTACTGCTTCTTCCGGGTGCCCGACTGGCACGCCGAGCTGACCGAGCGGCACAACTTCCTGCTCTCCATCCTTCGGCTCGCCAGGGAGGTCGGCGTGGAGTTCGCCTTCCCGACCCGGACGCTGGCGCTCGAACAGACCGCGGACGGCGCGGATTCCCTCCCCGCGGACCCGGCCGCCGACTGACGATTGGACCGCCCGGTTCCGATGACCGGCGAGAAGCGCTTCGGCCGCTGGGGCCGCGTCGTGGTCGCGGCGGTTCTCGGGTGGATCGCCCTGACGGTCCTGCTCGTGTTGCCCTGGCGCTGGATTCCGCCGCCCACCACGGCCTTCATGCTTCGGGAACGGATCGTGGGCGGCGGCGCGCCGCACCACCAGTGGGTTTCCTGGGACCGCATCTCCCCTCACCTGCCCATCGCGGCGGTGGCCGCCGAGGACCAGAAGTTTCCCGACCACTTCGGCTTCGACTTCGATTCCATCTCCGACGCCCTAGCGGAGAGGCAACGGGGCGGACGCCTCCGGGGCGCCAGCACGATCTCCCAGCAGGTCGCCAAGAACCTCTACCTGTGGCCCGGCCAGAACCTCGTCCGGAAGGGGCTGGAGGCGTACTTCACGGTCGCCATCGAGCTCCTGTGGTCCAAGCGCCGTATCCTGGAGGTGTATCTGAACGTCGCCGAGTTCGGCCCCGGCACCTTCGGCGTCCTCGCGGCGAGCCGGCACGCCTTCCTCCGGGAACCCGGGGACCTGACCCCGCGCCAGGCCGCGACCCTGATCGCGGTGCTGCCGAGCCCCCGACGCATGTCGGCCTCCAGCCCGTCGGAATACGTGCTGCGCCGGGCCCGCGAGATCCAGCAGGCCGTGGCGCAACTCGGCGGCGCCGCCTACCTCAGCGGTCTCTGAACCGGCGAGCGGGTTCCGTTGACCCGCCGGACGGCGTGCCGGTTTGGAACGCCGGCTTCAGCCGGCACAGCCCGCCGAAGGCGGGCGGCGAGACGGACCTCACGCGCCGGGATGGCTCGGCTGCGACGCGCCAATGCACCCGGGGTGGCGACGAACCCGCCCGCGGCCCTACGGGCCGCTGTGCCGGCTGAAGCCGGCGTTCCAAGCCGGCGGCGTCCTCACGAATGTTGGCGGACCCGCCGGAGCCGCGGCTTCATAGCAACTGGCTCGTCTCGGCGCTCACGAGGGTTTCGCCAAAGGCCCCTAGCGGAACTCGGGCACGAAGGGCAGCAGCGCCAGCCGCGTGCCCCGGAGCGCCGCGTCGAGAACCGGGAGCCGCTCCCGCAGGCCGCCGGCGCGGAACTCGGCCTCGATCGCCTCGGCCAGCGTCGGCGGCTCCGGCAACGAGACCCATTCGATGGCCGCGTCGTTCGGAAACCCGGCCTCCGTCGCCGCCAGGCGGACCGCGGCTTCGATCCCTCCCACCTGATCCACGAGGCCGACCGCCAGCGCCTGCCCGCCGGTGAAGACCCGGCCCTGGCCGATGGCGTCCACGTCGGCCGTGGTCATGTTCCGGGCCGCGGACACGCGCTCCAGGAAGACGCCGTAAACCTCGGCGGCGCCCTCGCGCAGCCGCTCCAGATCCCGCTCGTCCAGCGGTCGGGAGGGGCTGAGCCAGTTCGGCCGGCCGCCGGCCGACACCAGGTCCGCCGCGATCCCGATCTTTTCGAGCATCTCCCCGATGCTGAACTTCCCGACGTAAACGCCGATGGAGCCGGTGATGGAGAGCGGCTGGGCGACCACCCGCCGGGCGGCCGTCGAGACCCAGTAGCCGCCCGACGCCGCCGTGTCGCCGAACGAGGCGACCAGCGGTTTCACCCCGCGCACCCGGTCGGCGGCCCTCCAGATCGTGTCCGAGGCGGAATCGCTTCCGCCGGGACTGGAGACGCGGAGCACCACCGCGTCCACGGACTCTTCCTCTTCCGCCCAGGCGAGCGCCTCCGCGACCGTCGTGGCGCCGGCGACGCGTCCCGCCGACAGGTCTTCGCGGCTCTTGCCGGGGAGGATCGCGCCGTCCACGTGGACGACCGCGACCCGCGCATCCGCACGGAGGGAGCCCCGCCGGGACGACGCAACGTAGTCGGCGATGCCCACGAGCTTCTCCTCCTCGACGTCCTCCTTGATCTCGTCCAGGTAGCTGAGCGCGTCCACCAGGCCGTGCTCCAGCGCGCGGCTCGCGGTGTAGGGGCCGTCGGAGAGCAGTCGGTCCGCGTCGCCCGGCGTCATTCCCCGCGCCTCGGCCACCGCCGCCACGGTCCCGGCCCGGAACTCTTCCCCGAGCGATTCGAGCTGCTCCCGATGCTCGGGACTCATACCCGATTCGGTGAACACGTCCGGCGAGGTCTTGTAGGGGCCGATCGCCTCGAACTGCGCCTCGATGCCCAGCTTCTCGAAGAGCCCGGCGAAGAACATGACCTCCATCGAGATCCCGTAGAGGCCCAACTGCCCCCGCGGGTGCATGTGGATCCGGTCGGCGGCGCTCGCCAGGTAGTAGTCCATGAGCCCGGCGTACTCGAGCGAGGCGGTGACCCGCTTGCCGGCTTCCCGGAAGCGCAGGGCGGCGTCGCGCAGTTCGCGCGCCCGCGCCCAGCCGATCCGGGTGTTTCCCACGCGCAGGTGGAGGGCGCCGATGCGGGGATCCTCGGCGGCCCGCGACATGCCCTGGATCAGCTCGCTGAAGCTGGGTCCGGCGTCGGCGAACAGGAACGGGGCGTAGGGGAGGGTCTCCGGGTAGTCCCCCTCCGTGCCGACGAGCAGGATGCCGTCCTCGGGGACCGACGGGTCGCCGCCGAGGAAGAAGGTGAACGCCAGTCCCAGGAAGCCCAGCCCTACGACCACGGCGAATACCAGCATGGCGGTGAGCAGACAGCCGGAGCCGGCGCGGCGGCGCGCTTGCGGCGGCGGGGGCGGCGGCGCGGCGCGGCCGGCGAACGGCTCGGTCATCGGGTCAGGCTCCCGGGTGTTTCCCGGAAATCCCCCGGCCCGGTCGTTGTGAGAATGTAGTCCTGCGGGGTTGGCCAACGGCCGTGATGGCGCCACCGGCCTGGAACGCCGGCTTCAGCCGGCACAGCCCGCCGCAGGCGGGCGGCGAGCCGTACCTCCTTCGCCGGGATGGCTCGGCTGCGCACGCCATGTGCATCCCGGGTAGCGATGACCGCCCGCGCGGCCCTTCGGGCCGCTGTGCCGGCTGAAGCCGGCGTTCCAAGCCCGCGCGCGAACTCGGCTCCCGAGCCCCACGCCGGGGCGGGAACCACCGTTTCCCGGGGGCGTTGGAACGTGCGCGGCGCGGAGCGCCGTGCGTGCCGGTCCGGAGACCGGCGTCCCGGGTCAGCGCGGCGGGTCAGGAAGCCGCTCCTTCCGGGTCTCCGCGAGGTCCCGAAAGGCGGAGGCGGGGTACTCCTCGACGATCCGCTCGTAGAGCGCGACCGCGGCTTCCGGCCTCCCCTGTTCCTCTTCGAGGATTCCAAGCTCGAACAGAACGGTATCGAGCGGCAGGTCACCGCTCCCACCAAGCAGACTTCGGTACGCGAGCGCCGCCTCTTCACCCTTGCCCGAGGTTCGCTGGACGCCGGCAAGACCGAGCGTGGCGAGTTCGGCGAGCAGGTCGTTCCGTCCCCGCACCGCCTCGAAGCTCACCGCGGCCCCTTCGTAATCCCCCAGCGCGCGCTGGCAGACCCCGGCGTAGTAGCGCGCGGTCCTGCCTTCGAGCGAGTTGCCTTCGCTCTCGGCCAGCCGTTCCAGTTCGGAAAGCGAAGCCTCGCACGGACCCTGCTGGGCTTCCGCTCCCCCCGTCACCTGCTGGATTTCGGTGGTGAGGACACCGAGCCGGGTCCGCGCCGCCTCCTTGCGGTTCCCGCGGTTCACCAGGAAAGCGCCGGCCAGGAGGGCGATCCCGACGGTCGCCGCGATGATGGTGACCAGGGAGCGGCGGTTCTCCTGGGCCCAGTCCACCGCCCGCTCGACCCGCAGAATGAGGGCGTCGGTCTCGAGCTTGTGCCGTTCTTCGCCGCGCATGGGTCCGGGAAACGCGGAATTCTAGCCGGGGGCCGACGCGAGCGGCGGCGCCAATTCCGCGAGCGAATCTAAACCCGCACCACGCCACGGAGGCGGGCGCCGTCCGGGATCCGCGCGGGCCGGTCGCGGCGGCCCAGCACCGTCACCTCGCCCTCGCAGGCGACCCGCCGCCCGAACCGGACATCGCCGCTGACCTGGAGGCGGTCGCAGGCGAGCAGCGAAGGGGGCCCGTGCGGGAACCGGGCCTCGAGGTCGCTGATGAACCGGTAGCGCTCCCGGTCGAGTGCGACCGGCGGCGGCTCGCGGGCGGGTTCGACCAGCCCGTTCTCATCGATCGCGTAGATGTCCGAGCGCAGGACCAGCAGGTTCTCGGTGGTCTTCACGGGCGCGAACCGCCGCCGCGGGACCTCGACGGCCTGCGCCCCGTCGAAGACCTCGAGCGCGGTTCCGGCGGCCTGTTCCAGGTGGAACACCGGCTCGGATTCCGGATCGCGCGGATCCGCCGTCTTCGGGTTCGCGATCGTCGGAAGCGGGAGGAAGCCTCCTCCCCGGTCCAGGGCGTCCCGGAGCGCATCGAGCCGCAGCCAGAGGTTGTTGGCGTTGAAGTAACGGTACCGCTCGTGGTCCCGGAAGGCATCCCGGTCCTCGGGGGCGCACTGCGCCGTCTCGCGGAGCACCAGCCGCCCGTCACGGCGGCGGCGCGCGAGGTGGCCGCCCTTCCAGTCCTCCGGCGTGCGCCGGACGACTTCCATGAGGAACGGGGCGCCCGACCGGATGAAGAAAGCCAGCAGCGACGGGTCGGGACACCCTCCCACGTTGTCCACGTTGGAGACGAACGCGTAGCGAAAGCCCTTGGCTAGCAGGTCGGCGAGCACGCCGCTGGTGCCGAGGGCGGTGTAGAGGTCGCCGTGTCCCGGCGGACACCATTCGAGATCCGGCCGGTCGGGCACCCGCACGGGAGCGAAGTCGGCGCGGCGCAGCTTGGGCGCCTCGTGCTGCAGGAAGCTCGGAACGTCCTGGTCCCCGAGCGTCTCCCGGACCGCCGCGTCCGTGGCGAAGCTGTTCATGAGGACCGGGCGCACCCCCACGGTCCCCGCCTGCTTCAGGGCGATGTCCAGGAAGGTCATGCCCTCCGTGGCGTAGAGCAGGGCCTTGGGGGCCCGCATCCCCATGGTGGTCCCGAGTCCGCCGTTCAGGGTGATCGCGACGGTGCGGGCCCGCGCGTCCGGCGAAGCGGGTTCGCCGGACTCCGGAACCACGGGGAGTTCCGTCACCGGGCCGAGGCTCGCTTCCGGAAGGTGGCAGGGCCCCCGCGCGGCCGACCGGACGCTCTCCAGGAACCCGCGCCGAAACGCCGCCGGCATCCCGCGGCGACGGAGCACCGCCTCGACGGCGGACGCCGGGTCCGGGGACATGGCGATCAGGCCTCCGCCGCTTGCCGGCGCCGCCAGACGATCGCCGCCACCGGCAGCAGCGCGGCCAGCACGGTCCAGCCGAGCGGCTGGCGGAGAAGCCCCGCGAGGATCGCCAGCAGGAAAGCCGCTCCCCAGACGAGCCGGGCCGGGCCGTACCAGCGGGCGTGCCGGGTGGCGAGGAGAAAGTCGCTGGGCGGCACCGCGAGGGCGATGAGACTGGTCCGGAACTCGGGGAGCGGGCTCAGGATCAGCACCGCGGTCCCCAGCGTTCCCACGAACCCCATCAGCACCGCCGCGCCAGCGGCCCCGGCGCGCCGCGGCCCGGGCGTCCGCGGCAGCGCGATGAGCAGCGTGAGGAACCCGGCGATCCCGAAGAGCCAGGGCAGATACGGGCGGCTTCCCGGATCGGGCGGCAGCAGGTCCCCGTAGCTGCCGGTGTGCAGCCGCCGGGGCGGCGCGTCGAACGCCGCTTCCACGCCGTAGCGGAGCGCGCCCGGCAGGAACATGGCGTCGAACGAGGAAATGGGCTCGTCGGCGACCGACCCCACGCCGACGTCCGAGAGCCAGAGCAGGAAGGGATCCCCGTACAACCCGCGGCGGATGTGCCCGCGAAACGTCGGTTCGCGCTCCGGCCCCGCGAAGGGCAACGGCAGCGGGATCGGCTGGCGGAGCCTCCCGGACGCCGCTTCATCGAGGTAGTCCCGAATGCGGCTCGTGCAGTTGTCGTCGAAGTGGTTGTAGATGTACTCGCTGTCGCCGGGCACCAGGTCCCGGGCGATCCGGCCGAGGAGCGCCTCGCGCGCTTCCGGAGCGAGGTCGAGATCCTGGCGGAACACGCTCCGGTCGTCCCGCGCGTAAACCCGCACCGTGTCTTCGTACCCCGAGACCGCCATCCAGAAGACGGCTTCGCCCCGGAGGACCTCCTGGACGAGTCCCACCGGCCGCGAGAAGTCCGTGACCCCGTAGTTCAGGCACCGCTCCCCGACGCAGAGCGCGGCGTGCCCCCACTTGCGGAAGACCACCGAGTGGTCGGGGCCCATCGTCAGCAGGAAGATGGGCGGGGCGTCCGGGGTCTCGGACCGAGCCTCCGCATCCTGGCCCCGGGCCATGGCGCCCGGCAGCGAGACCGCGAGCCCGGCCAGCAACAGCAGAGAGAAACGGGCCAAGACGAAGCGGAATTCTAGTGAGGGAGGGGACCGTCTCTATACTCAAAACGATGCGCATCCAGCCCGCGCGGAGGAAGCCCGGCGTTCCCCTGCCCTCCGCGCCGGCGGATGGCGGGGGCGCGCGTCCTGCGGCCCCGGTGACCGGGCGGGCGCTCATCTTCTGGGACCCGAAGCGTCCCGGCCGGAAGCGGGACGCGATGGATACCGACCAGATCACCCCTTCCGCCGACTGCGTTTCCGAGAGCCTCGACGCGCTCGACGCGCGCTGGAAAGCGGGAGCGTTCCGCCACCTGATGCCGGACTTCGCGGCCCGCGTGCAAGCCGGGCAGAACTTCCTGATCGCCGGCGAGCGGTTCGGCATCGGCTCCTCGCGGGAGATGAGCCCGGCGGGGCTGCTCGGCATCGCCCGGGACGCGGGGACCACCCTGGTGCTCGTGCTCGGGTCCGGCGTCGGCGACATCTTCCGCCGGAACGCGCTCAACCTCGGGCTCGAGGTGCTCGAATGCCCCGCCGCCGCCGGGGACGCCCGGGACGGCCACCGGTTCACCTTCGATCCGGCGACGCGGCGGCTCGCGAACGACTCGCTCGGCCGCTCCTACGACCCGAAGCCGCTCACCGCGCGGGAGGCGGAACTCCGGCGGTCCGGCGGCATCGTGGCGGCGGGACGCCGCGAGTTCCTCGCTTCCGTCGAGGCCGAACCGCGGACCGAGTGGCCCGGGCCAAAGGAGCGGGACCACCTCACCGTGACCGAGCAGATCCTCTGGGCGCACCGGGTGGACCGCCGCGCCCCGGTCTCGGTGGGAGAGAGCATCCTGGTGACGGCGGACCTGCTGCCCGCTTCCGACGGCACCGCGCCGTTCGCGATCCACACCTTCCGGGAGATCACCGGGGGCGCCATCCATCCCCGGCAGGCCGCGATCGCCAACGACCACTTCGTCTTCACCGGACGCGCCGCGGACGACCGGCAGACGGAGATCAGCCGGAGGTTCGCCGAAGCCGAGGGGCTGCGGGCTCCCTGGTTCGCGACCCCGGGGGACGGCATCTTCCACTTCTACTTCCCCGAACAGGGACTCGTGTTTCCCGGCGCGGTGATCCCGGGGGCCGACAGCCACAGCCGCGCCTACGGCGCCTACGGGGCGCTCGGCATCGGCGTCGGATCGAGCGCGCTCGGCTTCGGCTGGGCCACCGGGAGCGTCCTCCTGACCCCGCCGCCGGCCCGCCGGGTGGTGCTCACCGGCCAGATCCCTCCCTGGTCCTCGGGCAAGGACATCGTCCTGGCGCTCATCGCGCGGTGGAACGGCGCCGCCGCCGGCGCCTCGGTGGAGTTCGTGGATGAGCGCCACGCCCTGCCGATCACCTGGCGCAACACGATCTGCAACATGATGGCGGAGGCGGAAGCCTGGAACGGGATATTCCCCTGCGACGAGGTCACGGCGGGGTTCTACGCGGACCGCGGGTCCGGAGACCTCCCCTATCCGCCGCTCACGAGCGGCGCCGCCGCGGACTTCGCCGCCGAAGAGGTCTTCGACCTCGCGGGGGTGGAGCCGCTGGTGGCGCTTCCCTCGGCGCCCGGGAACGCGCACCCCGCGACCGAGGTCGCGGAAGGCCGCCTCGGGTTCGACCGCGCCTACATCGGGTCCTGCACGAACGGCAGCTACGACGACCTGCTCGCCGCCGCCCAGGTCGTGCGCGCGGCGCGCGAACGGGGACACGACCGGACGCGCGAGAAGTTCGTCATCTTTCCGGGCTCGGGAGGCGTCCGCAAGGCGATCGAGGAGGCCGAACCGCGCCTCGGGGGGGAACCAGTCGCTTCCGTACTGCGCTCGGTGGGAGGCGAGATCCGGGCGTCGTGGTGCGGTCCGTGTTTCGGTCAGGGCGAGGACGCCCTCCGGCCGGGAATGCGGGCGATCACGTCCTTCAACCGGAACTGGGAGAACCGGATGGGCCGGGGCGGCGAGGGCTACCTCGCGAGCCCGGCGGTGGTGGCCGCCTCCGCCCTGCTCGGATACATCGCGCCGCCTTCCGAACTCGGGCTCCGCTGGGACCCGGAACGGTTCGGCGGATGATGACCCCGCTGTGGAACCCGCCGCTATCCGACCAGCGTGAGCGCGGACTCAAGCCGGGTTCCCGTGAGCGCCCGCGCGAGGCGGCCGTCGAAGGTAGCGAGGCGGCCGCGATGGCGCGCCGCCAGGGTGGCGAGGTGGAAATCCGTTACCTGCCTGTGCCCCTGGAGCCGCCGCCGGACATCATCGTCCAGCAGAGTCCTCGCCGGAACGTCATCGGACCAGAAGGTGTGTCCGCCCGAATCGCAGAACTCCGCCAACCGCTTCGCCGCCGTGCCGGGTGTCTCCGGCGCACCCGGGTAGGCGGGATTCGACAGAACCTGAATAAAGCCCAGTTCCGTGATCGCGCATGTCGCCCAACCGGATCTCCCGCCCGCGCGGAACCAGGCATGGGCGGCTTCGTGATGCGCGTGACTGTCGTCGAACAGCGCGAGCAGCACGTTGACGTCCAACAGGTACGTCACGGCCACTCATCTCGGAGCCGGTTGACAAGTTCCAGGTCCGGACGGGGTGCTCCTGGCGGCAGGGACACCGGCCGGCGTAGCAGGGGAACGCCGTTCCGCACCACCGGCGCCTCCCTTGGCCCCAGCCCCTTCAGGATCAGTTCCGACGCGACCGCCCCCAAAGTTGTCTGGCGCCGGGCAGCGAGGAAACGCACGGCGGCGATGGCTTCGGGATCGAGGTTCAGGGTGGTCCGCATGGATGGCAGGATAACCGACGCTGATGCGCCACATCACGCACCAATCGAGCAAACCCTGGGTGAGCGCCGGCAAGCGGGCCGCTTCCGCACGTGACCATCCACCTCCGCGACACCCGGCCGCCGCTGCCGGTGGACCGCTTGATCGCCGACCGGGCGCCCGGCCCCGAGGCGCTGCCGTTCGACGTGGCGATCGTGGGCGGCGGACCCGCCGGCCTGGCCGCCGCGATCCGGTTGGCCCAGACGGCGAAGGCAGCCGGCGAGGAGTTCACCGTCTGCGTCTTCGAGAAGGCCGCCGAACTCGGTGGCCACTGCCTTTCGGGGGCGGTGGTCAATCCCATCGCCTTCCGCGAGCTGTTTCCCGGAACGGAGGACACCGGGTTCCCGTTGCGGGAGCGGGTGACGCGGGAGAGCGTCCACTTCCTCACCCGAGGACGGAGCGTCCGTATCCCGACGCCGCCCACCATGCGGAATCACGGGTTCTACACCGCGTCGCTCTCGGAGATCGCCCGCTGGCTGGGCGAACGCGCGGAAGGGCTCGGGGTGGAGGTGTTCCCGGGATTCGCGGTCGGTTCCCTGCTGCTGCAGGGGCAACGCGTCGTCGGGCTGGAGACCGTCCCGGCGGGACGGCGGAAGGACGGGACTCCCGGGCCGGGCTTCGAGCCCGCCACCGAGGTGGCGGCGCGCGTCGTCGTCCTCGCCGAGGGAGCGCGGGGACCGCTGGGCCAGGCGTGGCGAGCCCGACTGGGCATCGGCTCCCCGAGCCCGCCCATCTTCGCGCTGGGGGTCAAGGAACTCTGGAGAACGGAGAACCCACCCGACCGGGTGCTCCACACGATGGGCTACCCGCTGCCGCGTTCCGCGTTCGGGGGCGGCTTCCTATACCCCATGGGCGACGACGTCGCCGCGCTCGGCATCGTGGTCGGCCTCGACGCCCCCACGGAAGCGCTCGACGCCCACCGGGCGCTCCAGTCGCTCAAGGCCCATCCCCTGATCCGGCCGTATCTCGAGGGCGGCGAGTGCCTCGAATGGGGCGCGCGGCTGATCCCGGAGGGAGGACTCGGCTCGCTGCCCGCGCGGCTGTCCGGGGAGGGGCTGCTGCTCGTCGGAGACACCGCCGGGTTCGTGGACGTGCCGTCCCTCAAGGGCATCCACTACGCGATGCTCTCGGGAATGCTCGCCGCCGACGCGGCGGTCGCGCATCTGCGGGCGGGAGTGCCGCTGTCGCTCTACGACGCCTCGCTGCAGGACAGCGAGATCCTCGCCGACCTGCGGCGCAACCGGAACATGCGGCCCGCTTTCCAGCGCGGCTTCTACCGCGGGGCGCTCACGTCCGTGCTCGCCACCCTGACCGCCGGGGCGCTCCCCCGGGGCACCCTGCCGGTGGAGGACGATGTCAAGCGACCCCGGGAAGCGCCCGCATCCATGTCTCCCCCGCCCTTCTCGAAGCTCGACGGGGTGTTCCGTTCCGGGAACAACACCCGCGACGACATCCCCTCGCATCTCGTGGTTCCGGAGAAGGCGCCCGCGGAAACCGCAGCGCTCTGGGAGCGGATCTGCCCGGCGGGGGTCTATGAAGCGCGCGGCGACGGCCTGACGGTCAACCCCTCGAACTGCGTGGACTGCCGCGCCGCCGACGTGTTCGGCCCCCGCTGGACCCCCCGCGAGGGCGGCGTGGGCCCCCGCTGGCGCCGGATGTAGGGCAGAGCCCCGGTTCAGCTCTCCCGCGACAGGTAGTCGAGCAGGTCAATCGGGGTCAGCAGCCCCACCGCCTGCCCGCCGTCGGTCACCACCGTGATCCGGCCCCCGGCGAAGATCTGGGCCAGCTCCTCGAGCGGACTCGCCGCTTCCAGGGAAGCGATCTTGTCGGTCTTCACGAAGGCGCTGATCGGATCGCTCCGGCCCACCCCGCCGGAGAAGTGTCCCTCCAGCAGCGAGGCCTCGGTGACCACCCCGATGAAGCCGTTCTCGTCCCGGACCGGGAGCTGGGAGACGTCGTGCTGGCGCATCAGCGCCACGGCATCGCGGACTCCCGCGGTCGGGGGAACGCTCACGATCTCCTGGCCGCCCTTCGCGGCCAGCACGTCGCCGACCGTCTCCCCTTCGCGCGGCGACTCCAGGAAGCCGTTCTGGCGCATCCAGTCATCGCTGAAGATCTTGGAGAGGTAGCGGGCGCCCGAATCGGGCGCGAGCACCACGACGAGCGCGCCCGGCGGGACCCGTGCGGCCGCTTCGAGCGCCGCGACCATCGCGGTCCCCGTGGAGCCCCCCACGAAGAGGCCTTCTTCGCGGGCGAGCCGCCGGGTCATCAGGAAGGAGTCCCGGTCGCCCACCTGGATCACCTCGTCGACGACGGCGAAATCAATGGTGGACGGGATGAAGTCCTCGCCGATCCCTTCCACCTTGTAGGTGCGCGCCTCGCCGATCCTGCCGGTCCGGAAGTACTCGTCGTAGAGCGACCCCACCGGGTCCGCCCCCACCACGCGGATGTCCGGATTCCGCTCCTTGAGATAGCGGCCGGTCCCGGTGATCGTGCCGCCGGTCCCCAGCCCGCACACGAGGGTGTGGATGTCGGGGCCGACCTGCTCCCAGAGTTCGGGACCGGTGGTGCGGTAGTGGGTCTCCGGATTCACCGGGTTGTGGTACTGGTTGGCGTAGAGGGCGCCTTCGGTCTCCTCTACGAGACGCTTCGCCACGCTGTAGTAGCTGCGCGGGTCCTCGGGTTCCACCGCGGTCGGCGTCACCACCACCTCGGCGCCGAGCGCCCGGAGCGCCCGGATCTTCTCGTCGCTCATCTTGTCGGGCATCACGAAGATGGAGCGGTAGCCCTTCACCGCCGCGACCATCGCAAGGCCCATCCCGGTGTTGCCGGAAGTCCCTTCGATGATCGTCCCGCCGGGTTTCAGGTCGCCCCGGCGCTCGGCGTCCTCGATGATCGTGATGGCGATCCGGTCCTTCACGGAGCCGCCCGGGTTGAACGACTCCAGCTTGACCGCGATCCGGCCGGGAAGGCCCCGGCCGATCCGCCGGAGCCCGACCAGGGGCGTGTCCCCGACCGTCTCGAGGATCGTCCGGGCAATGGCGGATTCAGGGGTCATCGGTCTCTCCTTCCGGCGGTGACGGCGCGGCTCACTCGCCCTCCCGCCAGTGGGGGGTCAGCACCTCGCCCGCGAGCGCGCCGGTCGCCTCCCCGTCCTCGATCGCGAACACCCCGGCCACCAGCGCGTGCACGATGCCCTCGGCGAGCGCGTGGGGGTTCTCGTAGGTGGCCGCGTCCCGGAACCGGTCCACGTCCACGACGAGCAGGTCGGCCACCCGCCCGGGGGCGATCTGCCCCCGGTCGTGCATCCGGAACACCGTCGCCGGGAGGCTGGTCATCCCCCGGACCGCCTCGGCGAGCGTGAGCACCCCCCGCTCCCGGACGTAGCGGGCGATGCGCCTCGGAAACGCGCCGTAGAAGCGGGGATGCGGGCGTCCCTGGCCCGGCGGCACGAGGCCGCCGTCCGAGGAGCCCATCGTCCACTCGCGGGTCATGATGTGGGCGATGTCCTCCTCCGACATGTTGAAGGAGACGAGCCCCGCCCCGCCGTCGTCGAGCAGCCGGAGCGCCGCGTCAATCGGCTCGAGGCCCCACTCGGCGGCCAGATCGCTCAGGTACCGCCCCTCCAGCGCGGTGTCCGCCCGGTGCCGGGAGAGCAGCAGCGTCTCCGCCCCGCCCCGCCGCTCGAGGGCGACCAGCATGTCGGCCCGCAGGCGGGCGCGTTCCGCGGGGCTGGCGAGCCTCTCCTCGAGCGGCGAGGGCATCCCCGGCATCATCTCGCCCGCGAGCGCCCAGCGCGGCACCAGCGCGCCCACGATGCTGGTTCCGGACGCCTCGTAGGGGTACTGGTCCGCGAAGACCTCCACCCCGCGGGCCCGGGCGGCGTCAATCGCCGCGGTCGCGTCCCGGCTGAGCCCCCAGACCGGGGGACCGAGCGCCTTGAAGTGCGTGACCACGCCCCGGATGCCCTGCGTCTCGGCGACCTCGACCACTTCCTCCACGGCGGCGACCAGGCCGATGTTGTAGTCGCTCTCGTCCCGGATGTGGCTGACGAAGGCGCCGTAGGGCGCGATCTCGGCCGCGAGGCGCACCACCTCGTCGTTCGCCGCGTAGCTGCCCGGCGCGTAGTAGAGGCCGCCCGTCATCCCGAAGGCCCCCGCCTCCATGCCGGCGCGCACGAGCGCGGCCATCCGTTCGAGTTCCTCCCCGGTCGGCGGACGGTCCTCCATCCCGAGCACCTCGCGGCGCACCGCGCCGTGGCCGATCATGAGGGCGACGTGGACCCCGATGCCGCCTTCGGTGAAGCGGCGGCGCTGTTCCGCGAGATCCACGTCGCCGCCCCCGTCCGGATTCACCATCACGGTGGTGATGCCCTGCCGGATCACCGGCTCCCCGGCGCGCAGTTCGGGGGTCGCGAGACCCGGCCCGGCGTGGGAGTGCGGATCAATGAAGCCGGGCATGACGGTGAGGCCGGCCGCGTCCACCTCGCGCGCCCCCGCCGGGACCTCGGCGGCGGGAACGACGCCGACGCGGGCGATGCGGTCGCCCACGACCAGCACGTCGCCCCGGTACCAGGGGTTTCCGGTCCCATCGAGGATCCGGCCGCCCCGGAAGACGACCGCCGCGCCCTCCCCGGTCCCGGGCGGCGGAGCGGTCGAACAGGCGAAGCCGAGCATCGCCCCGGCCAGCAGGAGCATTCGGAATCGGATCGGCGAGTCGTTCACGGGGTCCATCCTACGGGAACCGCCCCGTATACTCGCCGGCAAACTTGAACGTGCGAACGGCGGCGATCATTCCCGCACCCGGCGGCGAACCCGAGCTTTCCCAGGTGCTGGCGTCGCTTCCCCACGACCACCTGCGGGAAATCGTGGTCGTCGGCGCCCCGGGCGCCGAGTTCGCCGACGCCGCGCGGCGCTACGGAGCCACCGCCGTTGAGGAGGGACGCCCCGGCTACGGGCGCGCCTGCCTCACCGGGATGGTCCATCTCGCGCCCGAACCGCCCGACGTCGTCGTATTCCTGCGCGGTGACGGAACGGACGACGCCGAGGAGCTTCCCGCGGTGCTGTCGCCGCTCCTGTCTCCGCAAGTGGACTTCGTCATGGGTTCGCGGAGCCGGGGACAGCCGGATCCCGGGGCCTATCCGGGCCTGGTCCGCATGGGGCACTGGATCGCGACGCGGCTCATCCTCCTGCTCTACGGCTATCGGTTCACCGATCTCGGGCCATTCCGGGCCATCCGCTGGCGGGCGCTCATGCAGTTGAGCCTTTCGGACCCGGACTACGGCTGGCTCGCCGAGATGCAGGTAAGCGCCGCCCGGGCGCGCATACCGTCGGTTGAAGTCCCGGTTTCGAGTCGGCGGCCGACCGGAGGAGGCAACCGGATCGCCACCCTCGCCGGGTCGTTTCTCGCGGGCCTCAAGGTCGTGCTGACCGTCCTGCGGCCCAGGAGCACGGATCGCCCACGCATCCAGGAAACGGAACCTCAAACCGGCTGACCGCATGTTTCGCCGAACCAAGATCATCGCCACGCTGGGTCCCGCGACGCGCTCCCCGAAGACCGTCGAGGCTCTGGTAGACGCGGGGATGGATGCTGCCCGGCTCAACTGCGCCCACGAGACCGCCGCGAGTCTGCAGGGTCGGGTTCGGGCCGTGCGGCGCGCCGCCAGGAAGGCAGGCCGCGCGGTAGCCACCCTCGCCGATCTCGCGGGGCCCAAGATGAGGACCGGCGAGGTCCCCGACGGTGGAGTCGAGTTGAAGCCCGGCGCCCGGTTCGTTCTCACCTCCCGGACGATCGAGGGCAGCGCGGACGCCGTTTCGACGACGTATCCGCAACTCGCCCGCGACGTCCGGCCGGGAGACTTCATCCTGATTGACGACGGCCTGCTCAAGCTCCGGGCGCTCAAGACGTCGGACCGGGACGTGGAGACCGAAGTCGTGGTGGGAGGTGTCCTGTCCTCCCGCAAGGGCATCAACCTGCCCGGGGTGCCGCTTTCCGGTCCCTCGCTCACCGTCAAGGACCGCGCCGACCTGCGGGCCGCGGTGGCGGCGGAGGTGGATTACCTGGCGATTTCCTTCGTCCAGCGGGCGCGGGACGTCGAGACGGTCCGCGGGCTGCTCGCGCGGCTGGACCGGAAAGACATCCCGCTGATCGCCAAGATCGAACGGCCCGAGGCGCTGGAGAACCTGGAAGAGATCCTCCGGGTCTCCGACGGGGTGATGGTGGCGCGCGGCGATCTCGGCGTGGAGACCTCCTCGGAGCGGGTACCCATCATCCAGAAGTGGGTCATCCGCCAGGCCAACTCGCGGGGCAGGATCGCGATCACGGCGACCCAGATGCTGGATTCGATGATCTCCCACCCGATGCCCACCCGCGCGGAAGCGTCCGACGTCGCGAACGCGATCCTCGACGGGAGCGACGGGGTCATGCTGTCCGGAGAGACCTCGGTGGGCGAGTACCCCGTCGAGGCCGTCCGCACTCTGGACCGCCTGGCCACCTACACCGAACAGCACGCGGACTTCGGTGAACTGCCCCACTACCAGGCGCTGATTGACCGAACCCGCGTGGAGCACGCCATCGCGGCCGCCGCCCGGGAGGCGGCGGCCGCCATAGACGCGGCCTACATCGTCGCCTTCACCGACTCCGGCGCCACCGTCCGCCAGGTGAGCCGGATGCGGCCCCGCTGCGGGATCTTCGGATTCACCACGTCGGACCGCGTCTATCGCCGCCTGGCGCTCCGCTGGGGCGTCCGCCCCATGCGCAACCGCCGCTTCCGGAACACGGACAACATGCTGAACCGCGCGCTCGAACGGCTCCGTTCGGAACGCCACGTGACCTCGGGGGACCGGGTGGTCCTCGTCTGCGGCACCACCCAGCTCAGCGGCGCCACGAACATGATGAAGGTGGAGTCCTTCTAGCGCGACGCCCACGGCGTGGAACGCCGGTCTCCAGACCGGCACCGCGGCGCTCCGCGCCCCGCACGTCGCGACTCCACCCGCAAAAAACGGCTCCCGCCTCGACGCAAGGCTCAACGGCGGAGGTGACACCCACGGTTTGGAACGCCAACCTCCCGTCGGCACAGACCGCCGCAGGCGTGCGGGGCGGCGTCGAGCCGAACTGCGTCGGGCGCGTGCGGCAGCGGATGCGCATGACTCGCCTCTACCGGATGCCGGCCAACGATCCCGACGCGCCGGTGGTGGGCGATGCAGGATTTGAACCTGCGACTTCTACCGTGTGAAGGTAGCACTCTCCCGCTGAGTTAATCGCCCGTTCCCGGGTTCCGAGAGGGCCGGCGATCGGACGCCAAACACCACCTACGGAAGGCGGGGACGCTAGCAATCCGCCTGTTTCCCGTCAACCTGCCCGCTCGGGTGAGAGCTCGGAAGAGCATGCTGCGAAGGCGTTGTGGAGTCGCGACGGGCGCGGCGCGGAGCGCCGCGGTGCCGGTCTGGAGACCGGCGTTCCAGGCCGTCGCGACGCGGAGTCCGCCTTGGGGGGACGATCGTCCCTAGAGAAAGCCCGCGAGGAAACGTCCCCACAAGGGGGCGAGCGCGGCCTTGAGCGCCACGTCGGCGACCAGGAGCCCGCCCGCCACGGTCAGGAGCCGGCGGCGTCCCGGTTCGAGCGGCGCGGCGGTCCTGGCGAGCCGCCGGACCAGGGGTTCGGCGCAGACGACGCCGAGGATCACGAACGCGGCCACCCGGCAGAGGGCCCAGGGGAACCAGGCGAGGGCCGCCGGGACGCCGCTCGCCGCCAGGGCGTACGAAGCCACGAAGAAGTCCATGAAGTTCAGCATCACCGCGCCCATGAGGAGTCCGAGCGCGCCGCCGCTCACGAGCGCGAGCGGCACGAAGATCGCCAGCCGCTGCAGATGGATCGGCAGGAACAGCCGGAGGTCCCCCTCCGCCCCTTCGCCGGTGGCCAGCCAGGCCATCATCTCGCCGCGGTAGGCGGCGCCCCGGAACACCGCGGCTTCCGAGGCATCGGGCGCGATCGCCATCGCGATCGGTCCGAAGACGGCCAGCGCGGCCGCCCAGCCGAGCATCAGCCGCACCGCCTCCGCACGGCGCCCCTCGCCCAGATACCGCCAGAGTGCGTGAATCGCCGGCGCCGCGAGCAGCAGCGGCAGCAGCCAGCGGGCAGCCCCCAGACCCAGCGACCCCGCCCAGAGTCCGAGCGCGTAGGCAACCGGGACGCCGCCCGCGAGCATCAGCAGGTCGCGCCGGAAGGAGAGAGCGGGTTTCATGCGCACTACGGAGAGTATCCGGTGCTTCCTAGTCCGATGGAGATCCATCGTCGGCCTGTTTCAACTCGAGCAACACCCCGCCGGCGCTCGCCGGATGGATGAACGCGACCAGGTGGCCGCCCGCCCCCCGGCGCGGCTCGCGGTCCACGAGCCGCACGCCGCGCGCGGCGAGAGCGGCCAGCGTCTCGTGGATGTCCCCGACTTCGAAACAGACGTGATGGAGCCCCTCACCGCGACGATCCAGATAACGGGAAACCGGACTGTCCGCCGTCGTCGGTTCCAGCAACTCGAGCAGCCCCCCGGCCGGCGCCCGCTCACCCGCCGGGGCCAGGAAGAGAGCCAGGACCCCGAACTCGTCCACCCGGTAGCGGCCCGTTTCGCGGAGACCGAGCAGGGCCCGCCAGAGCTCGGCCGCGCCGCTCCCGTCCTTCACCGCGATGCCGACGTGGTGCAGGCGGATCGCCGGTCCCGGTGTTCCCGGGGCCGATGCGTCCGGCCCCGCGGGTGCTGAACGATCCAGCGGGGGACGCGCTGCGAGTTCGGCCTCCGCCGCTGCCCCCAAATCCTCCACTCCCGTGCCCTCGCGCGCCGAGGTCAGAAAGACGGGACCCGGCCGCAGGGCCCGGAAGGAAGCGGCCATCGCCTCCGCGCCGGGCCGGTCCGCCTGGTTCACCACCACGAAATCAGCCACCTCGAAGAGTCCCGCCTTGGCGGCCTGCACCGCGTCGCCAAGCCCGACCGCGGTGACCGCGATTCCGAGATCGGCGAGGCGCAGGACCGCATCGTCACCCTGCCCGACGCCGGCCGTTTCGAGCAGGATGCGCTCCGCGCCGCCGGCCGCCAGCAGCCTCAGGACCGCGGGAACCTCGGGAGCCAGACCGGCTTCCCCGTCGCGCGCCGCCATGCTTCGGAAGAAGACCGCGCCCGACGCTCCGGTGAAACGCACCCGGTCGCCGAGGAGGGCGCCTCCCGTCCTGGGGCTCGAAGGGTCCACCGCCAGCACGGCCACCCGGCGGCCTGCTGCGGCGAGGGACGCCGCCAGCCGGTTCGCCAGTTCGCTCTTTCCCACCCCCGGCGGACCGGTCAGGGCGATCACCCGCGCCCGCTCCGGCCAATCGAGCGCCAGCGCCGCCGCGCGGGCTCCCGCCGCCCCGCCCTCGACGAGGGTGATGGCGCGGCCCAGCGCTCGGCGGTCGCCGGTGGCCACCTCGGGGAAGGTCCCGGCGCCGCCCTCCGTGTCGGAACCCAAGGCAGACCCTCCGCCGGGGTCAGCTACCGATCCGCCCGAGCAGGGGCCGGGCGATGAGCAGCCGCTGTATCTCCGAGGTCCCCTCCCCGATGGTCATGAGCTTCGCATCCCGGAGGTAGCGCTCGGCCGGGTAGTCCCGGATGTATCCGTAGCCACCCAGCACCTGCACCGCGCGGTTGGTCACCCGGACCGCCGTCTCGCTGGCGTGCAGCTTGGCCATCGCGGACTCGCTGGTCGTCACCGCACCCGAGTCCTTGAGGACCGCGGCGCGCTGGATGAGGAGGTGCGCCGCCTCGATTTCGAGCCTGGAGTCCGCGAGCGGAAACCGCACGCCCTGGAAGTCGCTGATCGGCCGGTCGAACTGGCGCCGCTGCTTCGCGTAGGCGACGGCGCACTCGAGGGCGGCCCGGGCGATGCCGAGGGAGAGCGCCGCGATGCTGATCCGGCCCCCGTCGAGCACCTTCATCGCACCTCGGAACCCGTCGCCGACCGGCCCCAGCCGATTCGCGTCGGGCACCCTGCAGTCCTCGAAGACCATCTCGGAGGTGTCCGACGCGCGGTGCCCGAGCTTCTTCTCCTTCCGGCCGGTGCGGAACCCGGGAGTCCCGCGCTCCACGATGAAGGCGGAGATCCCGCGGGTCCTGAGGTCCGGATCGCTGGAAGCCATGCAGATGGCGATGTCCGCCTGCGAACCGTTGGTCGTGAAGGTCTTGCTCCCGTTCAGGATCCACTCGTTGCCGTCGCGGACCGCGGTGGTACGGGTCCCGCCCGCGTCGCTGCCGGCCTCCGGCTCGGTGAGGCTCCACGCGCCGAGAGCCTGACCGGTGGCGAGGGGAACGAGGTACCGGGCCTTCTGCTCCTCGGTCCCCTGCTCGTAGATGTGGTTGGCGGCGAGCGACACGTGGGCGGCCACCGTGATCGCCACGGACGCATCGGCGCGCGCCAGCTCTTCGACCAGCACCGCGTACTCGGTGTAGCTGAAACCGGCGCCGCCGTACTTCTCGGGGAAAATGGGGCCCAGGAAACCCAACTCGCCGAGCTTCCGGACGGTTTCGCCGGGAAACGACTCCTCCTCGTCCCAGCGCGCGGCGTGCGGCAGGATCTCGGTGGCCGCGAACTCGCGGACGGCCCGCCGGATTTCGGCTTGAGTCTCGGTGTCGTGGATGCAGATGGAAGGTGCGGTCAAAGCGATCACAGTCTAGTTTGCGAGATCGCGGTCACCGGACATGGACGTGGTGCGGGCGATTCACGCGGCGCCCCATGAGGCGCAGCGGTGGACGCCGCCGGTGCGGATCGGGAGGGCATACCGGAAGGCGTGAGGGGTCCGCCGGAACTCGAGCCGCCGTTATTCGACGACCTCGAAGGGCAGCCGGTTCACCGCCAGGCGGCCGTTCGAGACCACCGCCACCACGTCCTGGATCGCGGCGATGTTCTCCAGCGGGTCCTCCACCACCACGATGAGGTCCGCCTCCTTGCCGGGCTCGATCACGCCGGTGTCGTCGGCGATGCCGAGCAGTTCCGCGCTGTAGAGGGTCGCTCCCCGGATCGCCTCGATGGGGCTCAGCCCGACCTTCACGAAGTTCGCGACCTCCACCCCGATGCGGCTCACGCTCTCCGGGCCGTAGCTCGTGTCGCTCCCGGTGATCAGGCGAACGCCGAGTTCCTGCGCCATCCGCATCGTCTGCTCCATGCGGGGCACCATGAAGTCCGCCCGCAGGGTCAGCACCGGGTGGTCGTAGTCGCCGCCCGGCTCGTCGAGATCAACGAGCGTGGTGTAGGTGGGGACCAGCGCGGTGCCCCGTTCCGCCATCAACTGAAGCGTCTCGCGGGTCAGGAAGGTGCCGTGCTCGATGCTCGCGACTCCGGCGAGCACCGCCGCGCGGGCGCCCTCGTCGCCGTGCGCGTGGCAGAGCACCGGGATGCCGAGCGCCGCGGCTTCCTCCACGATGGCCCGGAGCTGCGCCTCGGAAAAGACCTGCTTCCTCGGGTCCGTATCGGGCAGGCCGGCCCGCTCGGTCGCCCGGGTCTTGACCGCCCGGACGCCGTTCTCGGCGTTCACCCGCACCAGCATCCGGAGTTCCTCGTCGCTGCGGATGTCGTCCGAGATCCCGTAGAGGCTCTCGGAAGCAAGCCGCGCTTCTCCGAGGTTCGGGGTCACGAACACCCCGGCCCCCAGGTAGTCGGGGCCGGCGAGATGCCCGGCGGCCACCATCCGCCCGATGGCGACATCCCGGTAGGACCCCACGCTCGCGCTCCGCAGCGTGGTCGCTCCGGACTCGAGGGCCCGCCGCACCTGGGAGAGCTGGGTCGCGTGGGTATGGGCGTCAATGAACCCCGGGAGCACGAACTTGCCGGTGACGTCGAGGGTCTCGACGCCGTCCGGCGGCGTCTCGGCGCCCACCGCGAGGATCCGCCCGTCCCCCACGAGGACGTTCGCCCGGGACATCGTCCCCTCGCGGACGTCGAGCACGGACCCGCCGACGAGAGCCAGGTCCGGTTCCTGGGCGATGGCGGGAAGCGCGATCCCGGCCGAGAGTGCGAGCGCGACGAGCAGGCGATGGGTCATGGGAAACCTCCGGGACGGGAAAGTATCCCGCAGGCCTTTTCCGTTTCCCCGGCAAACTGCCGTATCGTCGGCGCGCATGAAGCTCCGGCGCGACCCGCTGAGCCATCCCTGGCTCTTCGTCGGGATCGCGGCGCTCTACGCCTTCTCGATCCCCTGGTGGTTCGGGGAGGGGAGGCCCGCCATCGTCCTGGGGCTGCCTTCCTGGGCGGTGATCTCGCTCGCGTGCACGTTCGCGGTGAGCTGCCTGGTTTCGTTCGCGGCGCGCCGGCTCTGGGACGACGGGCAGGACTGACCCATGGAGTTCGGGCCGGCGGTGGTCGCCGCTCTCGCCGCCTACATCGCGGTGCTGGCCTTCCTCGGCCTCCGGGCGCGCGCCGCCCGGGCCTCGGAGTCGCTCGCCGACTTCTACCTGGCGGGACGCGGGCTCGGCGGGATGGTGCTCCTGTTCACCCTCTATGCCACCCAGTACAGCGGGAACACCCTCGTCGGCTATCCCGGCGAGGCGTACCGGGTCGGGTTCCCGTGGGTGATGAGCGTCGGCTTCATGCTCGCCATCGTCGTCGTGTATCTGGTGATCGCGCCGCGGCTGCGCGCCGCCTCGGAACGACACCGGTTCGTGACCCCGGCGGACTGGCTCGACCACCGGTTCGGGCACCCCGGACTTACGCGGGTCACGAACCTGGTGATGGCGGCGGCCATCGCGAACTACCTGCTGGCGCAGCTCATGGCGATGGGACACGTGGTGGCGGGTCTCTCCGACGGCGCCATCCCCTACGCGGCCGGCGTGCTGGTCCTCACCGCCGCCATCCTCGGCTACGAGCTCCTCGGCGGACTCCGGGCCGTCGCCTGGACCGACTGCCTGCAGGGGATCCTGCTCGCGATCGGCCTCTTCGGACTCCTGGCCGCCACCGTGTTCTCGGGAGAGAGCGTCGGGGCGGCCACCGCCTGGGTGCTCGACAACCAGCCGGCGAAGGGTTTCCGGCCCGACGCCACGACGCAGGCCACCTGGGCGAGCACCCTGCTGCTGATCGGCTTTTCCGGCGCGGTCTATCCGCAGGCGATCCAGCGCATCTTCGCCGCCCGGAGCGGCGCCTCCCTGCGGAAAGCGCTCTCCGTCCTGGCCTTCCTCCCCTTCCTCACGACCCTGCCTGTCTTCCTGGTCGGCATCCTGGCGCTCCCGCGGCTGAGCGGGCTCAGCGGCGTGGCCGCCGACCAGGTCCTCCCGGCGCTGCTGCGCGGCTGGGCGTCCGAGTCCGAGTGGATGTTCTGGATGTGCATCGTGACGGTGGTGGGCGTCGTGGCCGCGATCATGTCCACCGCCGACTCGGTGCTGCTGACCCTCTCTTCCATGCTGGCCAAGGACTTCGTGGCCCCGGTGCTCCGCCGGCGGCACGGCGGGGTGGTGGAGGAAGCGCGCATCACCCGCATCGGCAAGGGGTTCTCGCTG
Source organism: Vicinamibacteria bacterium (assembly GCA_963555995.3). GTDB lineage: Bacteria > Acidobacteriota > Vicinamibacteria > Marinacidobacterales > Marinacidobacteraceae > Marinacidobacterium. Next base: position 1,934,390 of record OY821641.1, read on the forward strand.
GCCATCATGGGGGTGCTGGTGGCCATCGCCCTCACCCCGCGCATCAGCCTCTGGGGTCTGCTGGAGCTCAAGATGGAACTGCTGGTGCAGGCGGCGCCGGTCTTCGTGCTCGGACTCACCTGGCCGCGCCTCTCGGCGCGGGCGGCGCTTGCCGGCGTGATCGCCGGGACCCTGCTGGCCGCCGGTCTCACCCTCGCCGGCTACGGGAAGATCGGCGGGGTACACGCCGGCCTGCTGGGGGCGATGCTGAATGCCGGGGTAGCGGTCGCCGGCTCGCTCGCCTCGCGCCGGCGGGACTGACCGCCAGCCGGGCTCGACTACTCGCCCGGCTGGAGCGGGAGGAGGAGCGCCGAGGGACGTTCCGCCGAATGGTGGATCACGTTTTCCGCCGGAACCGTACGGGTGTGGCGGCCGAGCGGCTCCCCGGTGTTGGGGTTGGGATCGAAGCGCGGGAAGTTCGAACTGGAGACCTCGAGACGGATCCGGTGGCCGGCCCCGAAGCGGTTCGCGGTCGGGAAGAGGGTGATCTCCAGTTCGTGGATCTCTCCGGGAGTCATCAGCGATTCCGACTCGCGGGAGTCCCGGTAGCGGGCCCGCAGGATGCCGTCGGTGACGTTGAGGTCGAACCCCGCCGGAAAGTCCTCGCTCGGAGGATAGACGTCCACCAGCTTGGCGGTGAAATCGGTGTCCGGGGCGCTCGACGAGACCCACAGCCGCGCCGAGACGGGACCGATGACCTCGACGTCCTCCTCCAGCGGTTCGGTCTCGAAGACGAGGACATCGGGGCGGTCCGCCGTGCGGCGGCCGTCCACCTCGGAACCGAAGAAGCCGTTCTCCGAACCTCCGGAGAGCGACCGGAAGGTCCGTTCGCGCTGGTCGTAGCCGCCCCGCTTCAGCGCGCCCGAGAAGGCGCCGCCGATGGTCGGGACGGGGTGTTCGGGGTCGTAGGTGTATGCCGAGGAGCCTTCGTCCCCATCCGGCGCCGCGGGGGTCAGGCCGCCGCCCGCGCGCAGGTGGAAGGGCGTCCATTCCGTCCCTTCCAGCGGCCAGGTGGTCGCGGTCCGCCATTCGCCGCCGTGGAAGAGCCGCCCGTTCTCGTCCCGGTGGCCGTCGCCGCCGCCCATGACGAACAGGGTCACCGCGCCGGGCGTCTCCAGCCGATCGTCGTTGAACGGCGCGAAATCCCCCTGCCCCTTCAGGCGGGCATCGAACCAGCGCAGGTGGAACTCGCGGGCGAAGTCCTCGATCGCGGCCGAGGCGCCGAGTTCGATGTCACCAGCGTGGGAGCGGGCATTGCCTCCGTGGGTCCACGGTCCCATCACGAGGGTCATGGGGGCGGACTTGACCCGGGACAGTTCCAGGAAGCTCTGGATGGTGCCGGGGGCGTAGGAGTCGTACCAGCCGCCGACGTGGAGCATCGGGATGTCCGAACTCGCCTCGTAGTACTCGGCCCAGTTGCGGCCGATGCCCCGGAAGTAGTCGTCGTAGTCCCCGTGGTTCTGCATTTCGAGGTAGTAGTCCTCGAAGTTGGGAGCGGCGGAGAGCGGGTTTTCGCCCTTGCGGAACGGAGTGTCCGGGAACCAGTCGGCGGGGCCTTCCGCTTCCAGCCGGGCCCGGACACTCGGTTCGTCGGTCACCGCGGCGAGCTGGCTGTGCGCCCAGCCGAGCTGCTGGCCCAGCTCGAAGGCGCCGTGGTTCCGCACCTTGTGGGTCCAGGCGTCCGAGAGGCCGCCCATCGTCAGGACGAGCGTCTCCAGACCGGGCGGGCTCAGCTTGGCCGCGTCGGCCTGGGTGTGGGCCCCGTAGGAGGTGCCCCACATCCCGACCGAGGGGGTGACGTAGTCGAGGCCGGTGATCCACTCGATGGTGTCGAACCCGTCGGGAGCGTCGAACTCGTGGTACTTCTGGAAGAGCCCCTCGGAGAAGTAGAGGCCCCGCATGTCCTGCACCACCACCACGTAGCCGTGGGAGGCGAACCAGCGCGCCTGCTCGGAGAGCCGGTCGGACGCCTTGTTGTAGGGCGTGCGGTGGAGGAGGGCCGGGAAGCGCTCGTCCACGGGCTCGCCGCCAGCGGCGGGCCGGTACACGTCGGTCGCGAGACGCACCCCGTCGCGCATCTCCAGCATGAAGTTGGACTCGACCTGGGCCGCCTCGTAGGGCGGCGGTGCGGGCACGGCGCGTTCTGAATCCCCGGGGTCGGACCCGCACCCGAGGGCGACCGCTGCGCCCAGCAGGGCGAGGCGGAGGCGGGTCATGCCGTGACTCCGGCGGGAATCCCGGACATCGTGCTCAGGAAGTCCGCGACGCGGGGAATCTCGTCCACCCGCTCCACCCCGGCCAGCGCCTCCTCGGCGCGGTCGGACGGGAGAGCCTGGGCGGCGCAGTCGCGGAACTTCTGCCGCAGTTCCTCGCGAGTCAACGGTCGCTCGGGGCCGCCGGGATAAACGTCGGCTTCGACGGTGATCTCCCTGCCATCCCGGAGGCGGAGGTCCATGGCGCTCCGCATCCGGTCGTAGCCGCGGGCGTCAATCTCGGGATCGAACTCCACCGAGACCCGCCGCATCATGGACACCACTTCCGGCGAACGCACGAAGTCGTCCGAGAACTCCGCGATGCCCACCCGGCGGCGCAGCACCGCGCTCGCGAGCAGGAACGGGATGGAGAACTTCCCTTCCAGCGGGTTCTGCGGATCCAGGTAGCGCAGCGGATTCAGGATGTTGCGTCCCGCCCGGAAGGTGATCCCCTCAATGTCAGCCGGCGCCAGGTCCTCGGTACGGATCCATTCCAGGAGCGCGGCGAGACTCGGGTGGCTGAGGCTGCCGCACGGGAACATCTTCACCGAGACCCCCGGATCGAGCAGGGTGTAGGGATCGCCGAGGTTCAGCCGGTCCGGATCGAACCCGCCCCCGAACACCCGGAAAAAGCCCCAGGTGGCTTCGAGCGCATCGTGTCCCGAGGTGTAGCCCCGCGCCGCCAGGTCCACCGCCAGGATGCCGTTCTCGGCGGCCCGCCCGGCATGGAGTGGCTTCGTCATGGTGCCGAAACCGAGCCGGATGCCCGAGGCCAGACTCGCGGCGATCCCGAGCGCCATCCCCAGTTGCTCCCGATCGAGGCGGGCGAGCTTGGCCGCGGTCGCAGCGGCGCCGAGGGTCCCCACGGTCGCCGTGGAGTGGAACCCCTCCCCGTAGTGACGCGGGTGGATCGCCTCCGAGATCTTGCACTCCACCTCGAAGCCGACCAGGAACGCCTCGAGCAGTCCCGCGCCGGAAGCGTCCTCGCGCTCCGCCATCGCGAGCCCGGCCGCGAGCGGGGCGACCGTGGGATGGGTGAGCAGCCCGAAGATCCGGTCCGGCGCGTTCGAGAGCTGGGTGTCGTCGAAATCGAGCGCGTGGCCGGCGGTCCCGTTCGCGCGGGCGGCGAGGGAGGCGGGCGCCCGCAGCTCGGACGGCCCGAGGACCGACGCTTCGGGACTCCCCCCCTGCACCGCGATCTGGTCCTGCACGAGCCGCGAACAGTCGTCCACGGAGCCGGCGAGGATGACGCCCACGCCGTCGGTAACGCAGCGGCGGCCTTCGGCGAGCAGCGCCTCGGGAAAGTCCTCGATGGTCGTGTTGAGGATGAAATCGGTTACGGCGGCAGTTGCACCCACGATGGTTCGCTCTCCTGGAAATCAGCGGCGGAGAGGGTACGCGAAGGAGAGTGCGCTGCCCACGCGTTCTCGCCGAGTGAAGGCCCGGGGCCGTGATCCGTCGTCGAGGCCGCGCGCGGAACACGGCGACATCATGACCGGGATGTCAGATTTACACTATGATTTCTGACAATCATGAATCTCTACCGACCCGGCAGTGTCCCGCAACGCATCATGGAGCGGGCGGAAGCCCTGCCCGAGGCGATGCCACTCTGTCCGAAGGCGTTCCTCGACCTCGGAACGCGCGCGGCGGTGGATCAAGCGTTCTCTCGGCTGGTACGCGAGAAGCGGCTGCTCCGGATCGGCCAGGGACTCTACGTACGACCCGTGAACAGCCCGTATGGCCCGCTCCCGCCCCTGGTGGAAGATGTGATTCCGCAACTGGCAAGGCTCTGGGGAGAAACCATCGTCCCGAGCGGCGCGGGCGCGGCGAACTACTTGGGACTGATCACCCAGTTTCCGCTGCGGCCTGCGTATTGGACCTCCGGAAAGAACCGTGACCTGCACTTCGGCCGACTGCGCGTGCGCTTGCGGCACCGCCCACGTTGGCAGCTTCTTTTCCCCGGACGATTGCCGGGCCTGGTAGTCCGGGCGCTCGCTTTCCTGCATCCGAGCGAGGCAGAGGAAGCCCTGACTCGCTTGGCCCCGCAGCTCTCGGGCACGGAGGCAGCCGAACTGCTGGCGGCGCGACCCCTGCTTCCCGGCTGGATGGCGGTCACGGTGGGTACCGTGCTGAGCGATGGCTGACTCCATCTGGTCGCTCTCGGCGGACGCTCGACGGAGTGCACCCTTCGACGAACTCATGGACGCCTGTAGCGACCTTGAACGGCGCGCCAACCGCCGCTGACCGGACGGGCGCTCAGCCCTCGGTGCGCCCGAGCCGTACCCGGCCCCGCAGCGCCGGGGCCGCGAAGCTCGCGAGGGCCAGCACCAGGAGCACCAGGCTGATGGGGCTCTCGAGGAAGACCGTGTGCGAGCCTGACGAGAGCGCCAGCGCCCGCCGGTAGTTCGTCTCCACCATCGGTCCCAGGATCAGTCCGAGGACCGCGGGCGCCAGCGGATAGCCGTGCCGCAGCATGAGGAACCCGGCCAGGCCGAAGAACAGCGCGAACCAGGCATCGGCCAGATTCCCCCGGAGGACGAAAGCGCCGATGAGGGAAATCCCGACCACGAGCGGCATCAGGATCCGGGGACGGAGGCTCACCACCCGAACCCAGAGCGGGATGCCGAGCCTTCCGACCGCCAGCATGAACACGACCGCCACGATGAATCCCGCATAGAGCGCGTACACCAGGGACGCCTGCTCGGTCATCAGGAGCGGCCCCGGGGCGACACCCTGCACCGTCAGCCCGCCGAGCAGCACCGCCGCGCTCGCCGAGCCGGGGATGCCGAGAGCGAGCAAGGGGATCATGGCGGCTCCCACGCAGGCGTTGTTCGCCGCTTCCGGCGCCGCGATTCCCGCCGGCTCGCCGGCGCCGAAGCGTTCTGGCGCGCCGGACACGCGGCGTTCCTCGTTCCACGCCACGATGGAGGCGATCGTCGCGCCGGCGCCCGGAATCGCGCCGATGATCCCGCCGATCGCCGAACCGCGCAGGATGGGACGCCAGAGGCGGACGAGATCCCGGAACGCCGGTAGCGCTCCCCGCAGGCTCCCGGTTCCCTCGACCTTCGCGCGGCGGCCGGCCACTCCGTTCAGTGCTTCGGCAATCGCGAAGAAGCCGATCAGCATGGGCACGAGCCCGAGTCCGTCCATCAGCATCGTGGATCCGAGGGTCAGGCGGGGAGCCCCGGTGAGGACGTCGAGGCCAACGATGAAGGCCAGCAGGCCGAGCAGCGCGCTGATGATCCCCTTGAGCGGATCGCTTCCGACCAGGTTGGCCACGATCGCCAGCCCGAACACCCCGAGGCCGAAATACTCCGGGGGGCCGAACGCGATCGCCGCACGGGACAGCGGACCCAGCGCGGCCACCAGCAGCAGCGTTCCCAGAATCCCGCCGCTCATGGACGCGAAGAGCGAGATCCCGAACGCCCTGCCGGCCTCCCCCCGGCGGGTCATCGCGTACCCGTCGAAGGTCGTGGCGAGCGCGGGCGAACTCCCGGGAACGCCGATCGCAATCGCGGTGATCGAGCCGCCGTACTCCGCCGCCATGTAGATGGAAATCATCATGAGGAGAGCCGGGGTCGGCTCGAGGGCGAAGGTGACCGGCAGGACCAGCGCGAGGCCGACCGTCGAGCTGAGGCCCGGCACCGCTCCGGCGAACACGCCGAGCACGCTGCCGCCGAGCAGGGCCGCCAGGTTCGCCGGCTGGAGCGCGGTGGCGAGCCCCTCTGCGAAACCGGTCACGGCAGCCGCACTCCGAGCAACGTCACGAACAGCAGATGCACGAAACCGCCGAACGCGAGGGAGACGGCGGTCAGGATCCCGGGCGACCGCTCTCCGGAGAGCCACATGAGCCCGCAGACCAGCGGAGGCAATGCCACCAGGTGTCCAGCCAGCGGGAGCGCAACGAGGAAGCCCGCTACCCAAAGCACCGCGCCGCCGAGCCGGAGCGCTCCCCCACCGGGCATCCCCGCGCCGGCCGGCCCCCGGGGACGCCGGAGGGCAAGCCCGGCCGCACAACCGATCAGCAGGAAGGCCACCAGCCCCGGGAAGAACGCCGGCCCCGGCACGCCATCGATGAGCGGCGCCGGATAGCCGCGGGCATCCAGCAGGACACCGGCCCCGACCAGGACGAGCAGTCCGGCTTCCACCAGGGAAGCGGGACGGCGGCCGCCGTCACTCATTCACGAGAAGTCCCAGCCGGCCGAGCAGCGCCCGGCTGGTCTCGACTTCCTCGGCGATCCAGTCCCCAAAGGCATCGGCATCGTCCATGACGGCGTATTCCATCGCCGCCCGCGCCATGTATTCCTGAAAACCCGCCGCCCGGATGGTCGCGAGCAGCCGCTCCCGCAGGTCGGCGCGGACCTCCGGGGAGAGACCGGGAGGCCCCACCACCCCCCGCCAGTGGACCGGCGCCAGGTCGTAGCCCTCGTCCAGGTAGGTGGGCGTGTCCGCGAGCGCGGTGAGCGGCAGCGCCACCGCCAGCACCCGCATGGTCCCCGCCCGCAGGTGTTCGCGGACGATGTTGTAGTTGGTGTGGACCGCGTCGGTATGGCCGCCGAGCGCCGCCACGACTGCGTCGCCCGAACCCTCGTAGGCGATCCAGCGGATGTCGGGATCGCCGGCGGCGGCGCGCAGCCGCTGGAACCCCAGAAAGTGCGCCGAGGCGGCCCCGAAGCCGGACATCGAGACCTCGCCGGGCCGCGCCCGGGCGGCCTCGATGAGGTCCTCGAGCGTTCGGAACGGGCTGTCCTGCCGCACGGCCACGAGGAACGGATCGCTCTGGATCCTGAGGATGGGCGTGAAGTCGCCGGGAGCGAACGGAATCCGGCCGGTCGCCATGTTCACCGTCCCGCTCGCCGTAAACACTCCCAGCACGTGCGGATCCCCCGCCCGGCCCCGGAGGTACTGCATCCCCGCGGCCCCGGCACCGCCCTGACGGGTCATGACCGTTACCCGCTGTCCCTCGAAATAGTCCGGCGCGGCGTCGGCGAGCGCCCGGGCAAGCAGGTCGCTCGGTCCCCCCGGAGTCGCCCAGGAGACGATCTCGATGGGGCCGGAGGGGAACGGCCCATCCTCCGGAGACGCTCCGCAGGCCGCCAGACCGAGACCCGCCGGAACGGCGATCCAATGCAGCCACGCACGCATCATGGTCGTGTTCCTCGTCGTCGTCCTTCGCGTCCGGGACGCAGCGGAGCGGCGGACAGCACCACAATCGGAGGGCACCGACCTCGCCGCCCGGAGGGGAACGGACGCGGTGGGCATCGTCACGGAAACACGGAAATCTGTACGCCTCGACGGCAGTTTTCCCGGAAATATGCCGACGACCTGATCAATTCACGGACCGGACGGCCGCTGTCCCGCTGCGGTAGAGAAGCGAAGCCCGAGGCTCGGACCGTCCGTCCCTACATTCCGGAGACGCGGCCGGCGATCCGGTAGCAGTGGAAGATGACGTGCCAGCCGATCACCACGATCACCAGCCAGGCCACCCAGTAGTAGTCGCCCGGGATGCCGAAGTTCCCGCCGAAGAACGGCGTGGCGTGCTCGTTCGCCATCGCCCAGAGGAGCGGCAGCGACATGTAGGTGTTGTGCTTCGAGCGCAGTCCGGCGAGCGCCGGGTCCGCGGCGGCCGGAGCTTCGCCCGCCTTGACGGCCGCGATGATCCGCTGCTGGGCCGGCCAGATGCGGAACCAGACGTTGAACGCCATCATGGTTCCGAACATGGCGCCCGTATGGATCAGGACCGCCCGGGGCGTGAAGGCGCCCACGTTCACGAACAGGAAGACCGTGACCGCGAGCAACAGGAACGAGACGATGGTCGCCGCCCGGACGTTGGACTTGAGACCGCTGTTCCAGAGCGCGTCGTACACGAAGACCGCGAGGAAGGTGATCACCACCATCCCGATGGCGCCGCCGCCCCAGCCGTCGCCCGGATCGAACATCAGGCCGCCGTGCCAGAAGACGAGGAGCAACAGCACCACGCCCGTGATCCAGGTCCAGGCGGCGCCCCAGCGGAACCAGTAGAGGGCGCGCGGCATGAGCTCGGGCACCACCTTCGCCTTCGTGGCCCCGTCGAGCTTGGCGGTCATCTGCGCGTTCACGAAGTTGAAGAAGTAGAGGTGGCCGATCCAGAGGATCCCCACGAAGATGTGGAGCCAGCGGAATATGAAGGTCACGCCGTCCATCAGGCCTTGCATCATGTCGCGCCTCCCTTGCCGGGCATCGGATGAGCGTCCGATTGTATCCGGGGCAAGGCCGGCCAAGGCCACGTCCGACCGGTATCCGGTGAGTTCCACGAAGCCGCGGCCCGGGGGAGTTCGGGCGGCTCCGGAACCGGCGGGTGCGACCCGGACCGCACCCTCCCAGTAGGGAATGTCAGGTCCGGCCTGGCCGGTGGGACGGCGGTTTTCCTGGTTCGGGAGGAGCGGCCGGACGATCAGATCGAGGTTTTCCCCGGGGAGTCGAAGACGCCAACCGGCCGGATAGGGCCGGGCATTCCCCGGGTCCGCTTCGAGATCGGGCGGCATCCAGGTTTCGAGGACTTCGACCTCCGCGCCGCGGACCCTCCGGCTCGTGTCCCGGCCGGCGTCGCGCAGGGTGCCGTCGGTGTAGGACAGCGATCCGTCGCGGCGCCGCAGGAGGTAGAGCATCAGATCGCGCCCGTCCCCCAGGTTCAGGCCGAACCAGTCCCACCCGGTCTGATCGGCCGCGAGCCAGCTCGATCCGAATTCGCGGTCCATCCAGCCGCTTCCCGCAACCTCCATCCGGTCGCCGCCGAGCCCGAGTGACCCCGTCACTTCGAGACGGGGATGGCTGTAGTAGGAGCTGGCCGCTCCGCCCTCCGATTTCGGCGAGTGGCCGGACTCTCCGTGGAACCAGGGGGCGCGCGTCGGAACGGCGCTGAGTTCCATCCGGAGTCCGCGTTCCGCGTCCGCCGCACCGAAATGGAACCCGCCCTCCCGATACGTCAGAAACCACGGATCCCTGGTCCCGGGCGGCCCTCGCATCCAGCCAATTTCCGGGTCCGGATAAGCCCCGAACCGGGCCAGGCCCGGGGCCTCCCGATGGACAGACTGCGTGAAGACCCGCTCTCCGGTCTCGAGGTCGGCGACCACCGCGTGCCCCATCGCCACGTGCCCCGCTTCCCAGGGGGAGGGCGCGGCCGAGGGTGCGGCAAGCGTCAACCCGGTGCGAAACAGGGTGAACTGCCAGGCGAAGCGCCTGGAGCCGTCGGCGGCGTCGGCGAAACCGACGAAATACCACCATTCGGTCCGGTAACCGACGTGGGCCCAGTGATCGTTCGGAAACTCCCACGGGTAGTCCGGCGCCGCCTGCCGCCACTCCTGCGCCGCGACGGGGGCGGGAGCCAGGAGCGCCATGCAGAGCGCAGCAGCGAGGGGGGGCTGCCGGACGCGGGGATGCCCGCGCCGCGCCCCCACACGGTTCATGGAGTGCGAGTTCGCCGCCCGGTGGGCGGCGGTGCCGGTCTGAAGACCGGCGCTCCCAACCATCAGATCTCCTGGCGGAGAGCGGTCGCGTCCAGGCGGGAGGCCAGCCGCACGGGAAGGACGGCCGCCAGGAGACCCGCGAGCACTACCGCGGCCCCCTGCGCGGCCAGGACTCCGAGCGGCCAGTGGAGCGTCAGGGTCCAGCCGAACCACGCCGGGTTGACGACCTGGACCAGGAGCAGCGTGAGCACGGCGCCCGCGCCGCCGCCGATGAGCAGCGAAATCCCGATGATCACCAGTGTCCGGCCGAGAAAGCCCCCGGCGACCTGTCGGCGGTTCGCCCCCAGGGCCCGGTGGAGCGCCACTTCCGCGGCTCGCTCGCGCACCAGCGTCCAGAGGAAGAGCCCGACCCCGAGCGCCGCGATCACCAGGGCGAAGACGCGCAGCAGCCCGGTCACCGCCATCGTCTGGTCGAACACGTCCAGCGCCCGTGACCGGAGTGCGGCGTTGTCCACGACGTTCGCGCTCAGCCCCAGCGCCCGTTCCAGACGGGTGACCGCCGCCCCCCGATCAGCCCCCTCCCGGAGGTACAGGGCGGCGCCGTGAACGGGCGCCGGCGTCCCGGGCTCCGGCGGGTAGAGAGCGTTCATGAGCGTCCGGTCCAGGAACAGCGCCCCCTGTTCGTTCCCGTAGTCCCGGTAGACCCCGGCGACCCGTAGCGGACGGTCGGTCGTGGCGGCGGGAAGGGACAGCGCGGCCCCTGCTTCGAGACCCAGCCGCCGCGCGAGCGGCTCGGACACCAGCAGCTCCCCCTTGCCGAGTCCCGCGAGCGCCGCCTCCGGGTCTCCCAGAATGGAAAAGCGGTCTCCGGCCGCAGGAAGGACCGCGTCCACGCCCAGCACCGCAACCGGCCGCCCATCGAGCCGAATCCGCAACGCCCGCAGCAGATCCCGGTCCCGAACGTCCGGATCCGCGGCGGTGGCCGCCAGCACCTCGGCGGAAAGGGCCCGGCGCTCGGACGCGATGGATCGCGCCCCGCCCGCTCCCCCGGCCCGCGAAACGTAGATGTCGGCGGCCAGCGTCTCGCCCAGCCAGTCGTCGAGCGTCGCCCGGAAGCTCCCGATCAGGGAACTCACCCCGACCAGCATGGCGACCGCCACCACCAGCGCCGCCGCCGGCGGTCCCGTGGAGCCGGGCTCCCGGAGGGCCGCGAGGATGCCCCGGCCGACGGCGGAGTTCTGCCCGGCCCGGAAACCCGCCGCCAGCCGGATCGCCGCGTCCGGGAGGAGCGCCGCCCCGATGAGCAGCGCGCCGGCGGCCCCGAAGCCGCTTCCCACGATTGCGGGCCAACTCGCGGGATCGAGAGCCGCCCACACCGCAGTTCCGATCAGCGCCGTCCCGGCGGCCGGCGGCCAAAGGCGCCAGAAGCGGCGGCGCGCGGGGGACAGCGACGCTCGCCCCGGGGTGAGCAGGGTCACCGGCGCGCGGGACGCCTCCTGGAATACCTGCGGCGCCGCGCCGGCGAGCGCCGCCGCCACGGCGACGAGCCCCGCCAGCAGCACGACCTGCGGAGCGATCGTCAGTCCCTCGATCCGCTCCAGCAGGTAGAGGTTCGAAATCGTCGCGCTGACGCGGTCCAGCGAAGCGCCCGCGGCCAGGGCGCCCACCGGGATGCCGAGTGCGGCGCCGGCGAGCGCCATGAGAAACACCTCGCCGAGAAGCAGCGCCCCCACGCGTCGGCCCGATGCCCCGAGCGCCCGGTAGAGGCCGATCTCCTGGCGGCGCGCGGCGAGCGCGGCGCGGACGCTCGCGTACACCAGGAACGCCGCCACCAGCAGGCTCACCGCGGAGAGCGCGAGGAGATTCAGCCGGAACGCCGAGAAGAGCTCCGCCCCTTCCGCGCGCAGGGTTCCACTCTGCTCGATCCTGACTCCGGGAATCCGGGCGGACAGCGCCCTCCGGATCGCTTCTACGTCCGATCCTTCCGCCGCGGACACCTCGATCCGGTCCAGGCCCGGCCGTCCGCGGAGCGCCTGGGCGTGGGCGAGGTCCAGGAACGCGGACGCGCGCCCGTCCTCGCCGGGGACCGTCCCCGCCACCAGCGTCGGGCGGCGGTCCGCGGGGCCCGCGCCGCCGGGTCCGATCCACACCGGGTCGAGCGGACCGACCCCGAGCCGATCCGCGACCCGCTCCGGTAGGACGATGCCTCCGGAGAAGAAAGCCTCGGGAGCGAAAGTCCCCTCGCCCCCCTCGGAACCTGCGAAATCGAAGGACCCGGAAACCATGTCCACTCCCCACCCGGGGACGGATGCCTCCTTGTCGAGGGTTCCCACCCGGAGTCCGGCCAGGCGGATCACCGGCGCGGCGCGCCGGACGCCCCGGGTCGCGAGCACAACCGGCCACGCCTCGTCCGGGACGCTTCCGGCTTCCTCCACGAGGCCGGTCACGACGAGGTCGGCGCCAGCGGACAGGACATCGAGACTGGCGTCGAGGGTCTCGAGCGCCGCCCGGTTCAGGAGCTGTACCGACAGCACCGCCCCGGCACCCAGCGCAATGGCGAGGACCGGGAGCAGACCCAGCGCGGGCGCCGCCCGAAAGCGGGCCGGCGCCGCCCGCAGCAGGAGTCGGATCACCGTGCGGTGGAGGAGGGCGGCAACTCAGCGGCGAAAAGCCGTCCGCCGCGCAGCCGCAACCGGGTGTCGGCCCGGGCGGCGAGCTCGAGGTCGTGCGTCGCGAGCAGCAGTCCGGCGCCCCGGTCTTGGGCCAGGCGGAAGAGCAGGTCCGCCACCGCGCCGGCGCCGCGCGCGTCGAGGTTGCCGGTCGGTTCGTCGGCCAGCAGCAGCGCGGGGCGCAGCAGGAGCGCCCGGGCGATCGCCGTCCGCTGCATCTCGCCTCCCGAGAGCCGCCGCGCCGGCTCGCGGGCGCGGCCCTCCAGTCCGACCGCCGCCAGCAGGCGGTCGGCGGCGGCGTCCACCTCCATCGGGTCCCCGTCCCCGCCCGGCGCCTCGCGGACGCCCGCGATGCGCGCCGGCAGCAGCACGTTCTCCCGGACCGTCAGGTAGGGCACGAGATGGAAGAACTGGAACACGAGCCCCACGAATCGGCCGCGCAGCCGGCTGCGCTCCGGATCGGAGAGCCCGGCCAGCGCTCTCCCCCCGAGGCGAACGGTCCCTTCGCTGGGGACTTCGATGCCCGCCGCAATGTGGAGCAGGGTGCTCTTCCCGCTGCCCGAACGTCCGGCAACCGAAACGGTCTCGCCCCTTCCGATGCCCAGGCTGACGGAGTCGAGGACCGTCAGTTCCGACCCGTCTGCCTGCGGATACCGTCGAACGACCCGATCCAGCTCCAGGACGGGGCTCATCCCACCGGAACGCCGTTGCGCGCCGCCACCACCTGGGCCATGACCGCGAGCGCGATCTGGTCGGGGGTCCGCGCCCCGATCGGAAGCCCGATGGGGGCCGCGATCCGGTCGAGCGCGGCTCCGGAAACCCCCCGTTCCCGGAGCCGGGCAAGGCGCTTCGCGTGCGTCTTGCGGCTGCCGAGCGCCCCCACGTAGAAGGCGGCGCTCTCGAGAGCCAGCGCGAGCGCCGGGTCGTCCAGCTTCGGGTCGTGCGTCAGGGTGGCGACCGCGGTGCTCGCGTCGAGCCCGATCCGCCCGAACCCCGCCTCGGGCCACTCGTTCACGATTTCCACGCCGGGGAAACGCTCGGGAGAGGCGAACACCGGGCGCGGATCGCAGATCACCGGCCGGTAGCCGACCCGGGCCGCGAGACCGCAGAGCGTCTGCGCGATATGGACGCCGCCCACGATGACCAGCGATTCGGGCGGCAGGATGACGTCGCAGAAGACGGACCCGTGTTCCGTATCGCTCGCCAGCGGCCGGCCCGCGGCGAGGGCCGCATCGGCGGCATCGGCCAGCGCCGGGGACCCGGTTCCCGGCGATCCGGCGACCTGGACCAGGCTCTCGCCGAGCCTCGGCCCGGAGGTCACGACCGCGAGGCCCACGGCCTCCCGGCGGCTCATCCCCTCGCGGACCCGGCCCAGCAGCTCCCGGTCGGCCCGCTCGACGAACACCGTGAGCGATCCGCCGCAGGCGAGACCGACGCCCCAGGCCAGTTCGTCGGAGACCGCGAAGCGGAGGAGACGCGGCTCTCCGCTCTCGATGACCTCGCGGGCCGCTTCGACCACGCTGGACTCCACGCAGCCCCCGCTGACCGAGCCGGCGATCCGGCCGTCGCCGTCAATGGTCATCCGGGCGCCGGGACGCCTCGGTCCCGAACCCCAGGTGTGGACCACCGTGGAAAGCGCGAGCGGACCGTCCCCTTCGAGCCAGGCGTCCAGAACGGGAGCGATGTCGCGCATTCAGCAGTCCGTGGACAGGATTATCGTGCGGCCGGGGACCGCCGCCCGGACAGGAGGCGCGGCGCAGCCGCGCGGCCCACCGGATCCAGCCTCGCCAGGTGCTCCGCCAGCGAGCGCACGCTCGCCAGGTTGTTCACGGGAAGGAAGTCGTGGATGTGGGGCAGCGCGGCGGCCATCCCCCGGGTGAGCGGCTCGTAGCCCTCATCGGACAGCAGCGGATTCAGCCAGACCACGCGCCAGGCGAGTCCGCGGAGACGCTCCATTTCGGACGCCACCAGCGCCGGGTCGCCGCGGTCCCAGCCGTCGCTCACGAGGAGCACCACTGCGGCGGAGGTGGGCAGGCGCCGCGCCCATTCGAGGTTGAACCGGTGGAGGGCTTCGCCGATGCGGGTCCCGCCCGACCAGTCGCGCACCGCTTCCGAGGCTTCCCGGAGGGCGCGGTCCACCCGCCGGTCGGCGAGCTTGCGGGTGATCCGGGTGAGCCGGGTGGCGAAGACGAACGCCTCCACCCGCCCGGGCGACCCGTGCGAGAGCCCGTAGAGGAAATGGAGCAGCACGCGGGCCGTCTGCTCCATGGATCCGCTCACGTCGGCGAGCACGATGAGCGGACGCGGCTTTTCCCGGCGCCGGCGGCGTTCGAGGCGCACCCACTCGCCGCCCGAGCGGAGCCCCCGCCGCAGCGTCCGGCGCAGATCCAGGTTCCGGTTGCCGCCGGGCCGGAACCGCACCACCCGGCGGCGGGCCGCCCGCCATCCGGCGTCCCGGATCAGCGCCCGCACTTCCCGCAGTTCGTCCTCGTCGAGGTCGGAGAAGTCGCGGTGCTCGAGGGACTCGCGGTCGCTCCAGGTGCGCCGGGCGAACGGATGCCGCGGCTGCTCGTCCGAGCCGGCATCCCTGCCGGGGGCGGCCGGCCGGAAGGTCGCCCGCCGGACCGGGGAGCGCTGCTTCCGGAGCGTCATCCCGGGGAGCCGGGCCCGGGTCCACCGTTCGGGCGGCGTTTCCCAGAAGAGCGCGAACGCGGCGTCGAAGAGTTCGAGGTCCTCGCGCCGGTGAGTGAGCAGCGCGCGGGCGGCGGCATGGAACTCCTCGCGCCGGAAGACCTCGATGAGCGGGAGCGCCTGCGCCAGATCCAGCATCCGGGCGGTCGAGACCGGGAGCCCGATCCCGCGCAGCAACCGCCCGAAGAGGGTGAGGTTCTGGAGGAGCGGCGGCAGCGCCCGCGAGTGGCCCGGTTCTCTGCCCGGAATCGCGGCGGTCAAGAGACCCCGGCGGCCAGCCGGGTGAGGATCGCCCCCGCCCGTTCCCCGCGGACCATCTCGAGGTCGTCGCGGTACTTGAGCAGCGCCCCCAGCGTGCGGTCCACGGCGGCCTCGTCGAGCGCGGTCCGTCCCAGCGAGGCCAGCGCCATGGTCCAGTCGAGGGTCTCCGAGACCCCCGGCCGTTTGAAGAGGTCCAGCTCCCGCAGTTCCTGGGCGAAGCGGGTCGCCTCGGCGGCCAGTTGCGCCGCCGCCTGGGGCACCCGCTCGCGGACGATCTCGAGTTCGCGTTCGTAGCTCGGATACGGAATCCAGTGGTAGAGGCAGCGCCGCTTGAGCGCGTCGTGCACCTCGCGGGTGCGGTTCGAGGTGAGGACCACCACGGGCGGAGCGGCCGCGCGCATGGTGCCGATCTCGGGAATCGTGATCTGGAAGTCGGAGAGGACCTCCAGCAGGTACGCCTCGAACTCCTCGTCGCTGCGGTCCACCTCGTCAATGAGCAGCACCGGGCGGTTTTCCGGAGACGAGGTCTCGATGGCGTGCAGGAGCGGACGGCGCAACAGGAAGTCCGCGCCGAAGAGATCCTGCTGTTCCATCGCGCTCCCCCGGCTCTCCGCCAGCCGGATGGCCAGCATCTGCCGGGTGTAGTTCCACTCGTAGGCCGCCTGGGCGATGTCGAGCCCCTCGTAGCACTGGAGCCGGATCAGGGGCGCGCCCAGAACGGCCGCCGTGACCTTGGCGAGTTCCGTCTTCCCGACGCCGGCCTCGCCCTCGAGGAAGAGGGGGCGCTCGAGGCGGAGGGCCAGAAAGAGCGCCGTGGCCAGCGCGCTGTCGGCGATATACCCCTGCCCCGCGAGTTCCCCGGTGAGTTCGGGGACCGAGGAGAGAGTCGCGGTTTCCGTCGCGGCCAATCGCTTAGGACGCGCGCTCCGCCGCGACGGCCAGCGCGCGCTTCGTGTACACCCCGGCGAGGTGGGCCCGGAACTCTCCGGAGGCGTAGAGATCGCCGAGCGGCTCGTCGAAGGCTTCACCGACGCACGCCGCGGCGGCTTCGATCCGGTCCGCGCTGGCCGGGCCGCCGCAGAGCGCGGCGGCCGCCGCATCGGCGGTCACCGCCTTTCCGGTCACCCCGTTGATGCCGATCGCACAGCTCGCGACGTTGCCGCCGTCCATGCCGACGCAGGCGGCCACCCCGACCACGGCGTAGCTGGAGGCCGGATGGCGGTGCTTCAGGTAGGCGCCGCCCGCCGCGCACGGTACCCGCACCGAAGTGATCACCTCGTTGTCGGCCAGCGCCGTGGTCAGGATGTCCACGAAGAAGTCGGCAGCGGTGATCGTCCGTTCGCCGCCGGCCCCGACCGCGGTGATCTCGGCCCCGAGCGCCAGCATCGCGGCGGGATAGTCGGCGCCCGGATCGGCGTGCGCCAGGCTGCCCCCGATCGTCCCCCGGTTCCGGACCTGGATGTCCCCGATGGCGGCCGCCGTCTCGGCCAGCAGCGGGCATCCACTCCGGACCGCCGCCGAGTCGGCCACCGAGGCATGGGTGGCAAGCGCGCCGATGACCAGGTTGTCGCCGTCGGCGGCGATGTCGGCCAGCCCCGGAATCCGCCCGATGTCCACGAGCGCGGCCGGCTGCGCGGCGCGCAGCTTCATCGCCGGGATGAGGCTGTGCCCGCCGGCGACCAGTTTGGCGTCCGGAAGCGAGGAAAGCAGCTCCACCGCCTCGGCGACCGAAGCGGCGCGGTGGTAGTCGAACTGGTTCGGATACATCGAAGTCTCCTCTTTCGCTGCTCGAGGCTCAGGCGGCGGCGCGGGCCGCCTGGACGGCCCGCCAGATCCGCTCCGGGGTGAGCGGCAGCTCGATGTGGGTGACGCCCAGCGGGGCGAGCGCGTCGAGCACCGCGTTCGCAACCGCCGGAGTCGCCGCGATGGTGCCCATCTCGCCGGCGCCCTTGACCCCGAGCGGGTTGTGGGGCGACGGGGTCTCGATGCGGTCCACCTCGATCCCCGGCAGGAGATCGGCGCGCGGCACCGCATATTCGAGCAGGCTGCCCGACAGCAACTGCCCGTCGTCGGAGTACACCCCGTTCTCGGTGAGCGCCTGGCCCACCCCCTGGACGACGCCGCCCTGGATCTGGCCCTCCACGATCATCGGGTTGATCACCTTGCCGACGTCGTCCACCGCCACGTAGCGGAGCACCCGCACCTCCCAGGTGTCGCGACAGACCTCGACCTCGCAGATGTGCGAACTCGCCGGGAAGGTGAAGTTCGCCGGGTCGTAGAAGCTCGTGAAGTCGAGCCCCGGCTCCATGTCTTCCGGCAGGCTGTGCGCGGTGTAGGCGGCGAACGCCAGTTCGCCGAAGTCCTTGCCGCTGTCCGGCGAGCCCTTCACGTGGACCCGGCCGGTGTCCCGGTCATAGACCACGTCCTCCTCGGCGGCCTCGAGCAGGTGGGCCCCGATCCGCAGGACCTTGGCGCGCACCTTCTCGGAACTCCGCACGAGCGCCGAGCCGCCGACGCAGGCGCTCCGGCTGCCGTAGGTGCCCATCCCGAAGTTGATGCGGCCGGTGTCCCCGTGGACCACCTCCACGCTCTCGATGGGGACGCCGAGTTCGTCGGCGACCACCTGGGCGAGGGTGGTCTCGTGGCCCTGCCCGTGGGTGTGGGAGCCGGTGAAGACGCTGACCTGTCCGGTCGGATGGACCCGCACCTCACCGCTCTCCCAGAAACCCACCGCCGAACCGAGCGAGCCGGCCACCGCTGAGGGCGCGGGGCCGCTGGCCTCGATGCAGCACACCACCCCGACGCCGCGCAGCTTGCCGTCGGCGCGCGCGTCGGCCTGCGCCGCGCGCATGCCGGCGTAGTCGGCGCGGTCGGCGGCGGTCGCCATCAGCCGGTCGTAGTCGCCGCTGTCGTAGAGGAACGCGACGGGGGTCTGGTAGGGGAAGTCCTCCTTGGGAATCGCGTTCTGGCGCCGCAGCTCCAGCGGATCCCGGCCCAGCCGGGTGGCCGCGAGGTCCACCAGGCGCTCGACGAGGTAGGCCGCCTCCGGCCGGCCCGCCCCCCGGTAGGCGTCCACAGGCACCGTGTTGGTGAGCGTGCCGTGCACCTTGCCGAACACTCCGGGCATCTTGTAGTTCCCGGAGAGCAGCGTGATGTACAGCGCGGTCGGGATGAGGGGGGCGAAGGTCGAGAGGTAGGCCCCCTGGTTCGCCCAGGTCTCCACGTCGAGCCCGGTGAAGGTGCCGTCGCTCGTCATGGCGAGCTTCGCCACCGTGACGTGGTCGCGTCCCTGCGAGTCCGTCATCTGGCTCTCGGTACGAGTGGCCACCCAGCGGGCGGGCCGCCCGACCTGGCGCGCCACCCACGGCACGATGACCTCCTCGGGGTAGTGGAAGATCTTGCTGCCGAACCCGCCGCCCACGTCGGGGGAGATCACCCGCAGCTTGCTCTCGGGAATCCCGAGGGTGAAGGCGGAGAGCAGCAGCCGGATCGGGTGCGGGTTCTGGCTGGTCGTCCACACCGTCATCTCTTCGGACGCCGCATCCCACTGCGCCGCCGCGGCCCGCGGTTCCATGGCCGTCGGGATGAGGCGCTGGTTCACCAGTTCGATCTCGACGACCTCGTCCGCCTCGGCGAACGCCTTGTCGCAGGCCTCCTGGTCACCGAGCGCCCAGTCGTAGGAGACGTTGTTCTCGATCTCGGCATGGACGAGGGGCGCGCCCTCGTCCGTGGCGCCGCGCGCGTCCACCACGGTCGGGAGGGGCTCGTAGTCCACCTCGATCGCCTCGACCGCATCGGCGGCGACGTAGGGATCCTCGGCGACCACCACCGCCACCGAATCCCCGACGTGGCAGACCCGGTCGGTCACCACGATCGGCCGGTCCGGAACCTTGGTGTCCGGCACCAGCCAGCCGCAGGGAAGCGAGCCGCAGCCGCCGTCCTTGAAGTCCTGCCCGGTGAAGACGGCCAGCACGCCGTCCATGGCGCTCGCCGCCGAGGTGTCCATCCCGGTGATCCGAGCGTGGGCCTCGGGGCTGCGCTTGATGGCCACGTGCACCATGCCCGGAAGCTGGATGTTGGCGACGTAGCGTCCCTTGCCCTGGATGAAGCGGGGGTCTTCCACCCGCTTGACCGAAGTCCCTACGTAACGGCCCATTGTCGTCCTCCTCCGATCCTCTGCTGGAAAGGCTCCAGCGTCCTCAACTCGCGCCGCGCGCGCCGGCCGCGACCACCGACTTCACGATGTTCTCGTAGCCGGTGCAGCGGCAGATGTTGCCTTCGAGTCCATGCCGGACCTCGGCGTCGCTGGCGTCCGGACTCCGTTCCAGGATCTCGACCGCCGTCATGATCATGCCCGGCGTACAGAAACCGCACTGCAGGCCGTGGTTGTCCCAGAACGCCTGCTGGATCGGATGGAGCCCGCCCTCGCCGGCCAGCCCCTCGATGGTGGTGACCTCGCAGCCGTCCGCCTGCACGGCGAGGATGGTGCAGGACTTCACCGCCTTGCCATCCATCAGCACCGTGCACGACCCGCACTGCGAGGTGTCACACCCGATGTTCGTTCCCGTGAGACCCAGCCGGTCCCGCAGCAGGTGGCAGAGCAGCAGCCGGGATTCGACCTCGTGCTCCTCGGCTTTTCCGTTGACGCTGATGCGAACAGGGTGGCTCATGGGGAGGTTCCTCCTCGCCGGGATCGGATCATCCAGACTCCCGAGAGTATCCGGGATCGGAGGCGGTCCGCAAGGGTCCCGAAGACGCCCGGCGGAGGCCCGGCGCGGCGCGTTCCAGCGGCCTAGACTACGGCCCGAACGACCCGTCATGCGCGCCGTCCCGATGCCAGCCGCCCTGATCGCCCTGCTGGCGGCGGCTTCGCTGACCGCCGGACAGCCCCCGGGTCAGCCGCCGCCGGAGCAGCCACCCGCCACCACGGAACGCGAGACGATCCTCGGAGATCGCTTCAGCTTCGTGGTGCGCGTCCCGAGCGTCACCCTCGACGTGGTGGTCGCCGACGACCGCGGGCGCTTCATTACGGGTCTCGGCCCCGACGATTTCGAGATCCTGGAGGACGGCGTCCCGCAGGAGATCCGCTTCTTCACCGCCGACCTGACCCCGGTGACCAGCCTGCTGCTGCTGGACACCTCCGCTTCGGTGCGCTCCAGCCTCTCGGCGATCCAGACGGCCGCCTACCTCTTCCTGCGCAATATGGCCACCGAAGATCAGGGACGGGTCGCCACCTTCGCCGAGGGGGTGCGCTTCGGCCCCCCGTACACCAGCGAGATCTGGAACCAGGTGGCCATGATCCGCGCCATGCGGCCGTTCGGCAAGACGGCGCTCTACGACGCCATCCTGACCAGCCTGCAGGAACTCTCGCGGGTCGAGGAGCGCAAGGCCCTCATCCTCGTCTCGGACGGCGAGGACTCCGGCCCCGACGCCAAGGGGAGCGTCAGCACCCGGGAGCAGGCCCTCGAAGGGGCGCGGCTCTCCGAAGGCGCCATCTACACGGTGGGCTACACCGGCTGGAGCCCCGAGGGCGGCGGGAAGCTGAACCGCGAGTTCCTCGACGACGTGGCGGAGCAGAGCGGCGGCCGGTCCTACTACCCCGAGAAGATCGAGGACCTCTCCCGGCACTTCCGGCAGATCCAGCACGAACTGCACCGGCAGTACCAGATCGCCTACCTCCCCTCGCGCGACCGCAAGGAAGGCGGCTGGCGGAGCATCGAGGTCAAGATCCGGGACCGGGACGACCTGGTCGCCCGCACCCGCAAGGGCTACTACGCCGCCCCCGAGACCGACACCGGCGCCTCGCGGTAGAAACCGCGGGCCGCTTCTCCCGTTCGCGGCCTTCACAGCCTGTGGATAAAGTGACGGGAGCACCGAGAACGCCGAGGCACCCGGCTGACAAGGCGCGTGAGGGAGGAATACCGAGTGTATTCCGACCGAAACGCAACGTAGAGCGCCTCGTAGAGGCGCGGTTCAGGCGGGATGCATCGGCGTTCGCGTCGTCAGCGGGGCGTGAGCCCCGCGCAGACCCCGGAGCGAGAGGGATAGGGGACGGGTTCACCCGGCTCCTATCCCTCTTGGCTCGGGAATGCCGCGTGACTTTGTCCACAGGCTGTTCAGACCAGCACCTCCGCCACCGGCGCGCGGCCGGGCGCGGAACGTGTTCCCCGGGCCGGAAAGCCTGTTCACCACGAGGGGGTCCATCTCACGATCCTGCGTGGCTGTACAATGCTGGCATCGAATTTGTTGGAATACACGCGTGACGTGAGGACACGGATCATCAGGAGGGCGTGGGTGGCTCTGCCGTCGTTCCATCGGGCGAGGAAACCGCACCTGTCCAAAGAGCAGCACCGCCGGAGCGTTGCCCGCCGGGTCGGCGACTCTCCGGTTCGAACGCGGCGGATCTCCAGGGGCGCACTCGTGGTCGCCAGCCTGGCCACGCTCGCGGCGGCTCCTTCCGCTCCTGCGGAGCCGGTCGAGGGGACGCATCTCTTCACCATCGAGGTCACCGGAACGCCGGAAGGCCTGTTGGGAGCGGCCGGCGTCCGGATGCGCGACGCCACGAACGCCGAGCTCGTTCTCGACGTCATCGAGCACGTCCACTTCCTCGCGCGCTCACCCGACGGGGTGGAGTTCTACGCGGAAACCATCGCGGCCTTTCTGAACGAGTGGCGCCGGGCGCGCCGCCGGGACGGCTCCGTGAGCCTTGAAGCCGCCCAGGAGGATTCCCGAGCCCGCGACCGGCTGGAAGAGTTCCTCGAGATGGCCGGATTCCTCCTGTTGCGCAACTCCGGCCGGCTCTTCGTTCGCCCCGATCCCGACGGCGACGCGAAGGCGCGGCGTGAGGCGCTCGCCGCCGCAGGTTTTCCGACCACCGATCTGGACGTCCGCATGAACGAGGGAGAGGCGATCGCCATCGAACCGCTGTCGTTCGAGATTCCGTCGCCGCTCCCGGCCGAGGTGTGGCGGAACGCGATCTTCGATCGCCCGGTCGCGGGAGAACGCCTTGCCTTTCGTCTGCTGACCGACCGGCGGGCCGCGTTCCTCTACTACGGCCTGCTCTCCATGGCGCCGGAGACGGTGCGGTTCCTCGCCGGGGATACCGAACTGCTCCGGGAGCTCTACGAACGCGACGCCAGCGCCTTCGCCGCCTACGGGCGCAGTCTCGTCGTGGTGAACGGCCGGGTCCGGACACCCGGCGCGGGGGCGGCGTCCATCCTGTGGCAACGGTTGGTGGGAGAACCCATAGACAGGCCGGGCGAGTTCTTCAAGGCGGTCCTCCGCCACGACGACGGCCCCTTTCCGTTCCTGTACGACGCGATCGCTTCCCTCGACGCGCCGCAGCAGCGCTTCGCGCTCGGCGTCGGGTTGGAAGACCGGGACCAGCGTCGGGCCTTCGCGCGGCTCCACGAGGT
Organism: Vicinamibacteria bacterium; assembly: GCA_963555995.3. GTDB lineage: Bacteria > Acidobacteriota > Vicinamibacteria > Marinacidobacterales > Marinacidobacteraceae > Marinacidobacterium. The sequence continues at coordinate 1,957,162 of OY821641.1, forward strand.
CATTGCGGCGAACCTGGTGTTTTCGCCCGGCACTCCGTGGCCCCGCGGATTCCCCGACCCCTCCGTCCTGCTCTCACAGGTTCGGGCCGATGATTCCGGGCAGCCCTCGGGACCCGCCTGGGAGGACCTCTGGGAAGAGGCGCTCGACGGAATCGAACTGCCGCAAAACGCCATCCGGGATGTCCGGGGCGCCGACCGGAGTGATCCCATCGAAGCTTCCCGGCTCGCCGACCGGGTATTCCGGGAACCCCAGTGGGCCGCCGCCCGCATGGCCGCCTTCCTCTTCGCCCAGCGACGTTTCACCGGTGTGGAAACCCACGATCTGCGCCACGTGCTGACCACCCTCCGCGGCTTCCCTCTCTTCCAGAGCCTCGTGTCCACGCTCGACCGGATGGGCGTCCAATCGCCGAGGACCTACGCGACGGCCGTGACCCACGCGGCGAGTCTCAACCGATTGGAGGAACCGGAGGACGTGAGGGATGCCCTGTCGCAGTTCCAGGGCGTGGTCGCCCTGCTGGACCGCCTGCGGCACGTGCGATCGCTGTCGGAGGATGCCGTCGCCGACCTCTCCGCATCCGCCGTTGCGGTTCGCCTGCACGAAACCCGCGGTTACGAAGGCCGGATGGCCGGCTGGGTCGCCCGCACGCTGCTTCCCGCCCTCGGCGCCGACCCGCCGGCCGGGGACTCGGGAGACTCGAGCCTCACGGATCCGGCGGCGGCGACGGCCGCGGGCGATGCGCCCGCACCCCGGGAGAGTCTCGTCCTCAGGGCCCTCGCGGGCTCCCTCGAAGACGAGGGTAGGAGCCAGCGGGCGACCACCACCTGGGAAGGGTTCTCGTATGTCGCCGATCTCCGCGGGGCCGCCCTGACCCGCCTCCTCGAGGCCCGGCAATCGCAATCCGGAGCTTCGCTGGACACCGCACTCGACCTCTGGGCCATTGCGGACGCACTCGCCGCCGGCCCCCGGAGCGTCGAAGAGGTCCAGGGGTTGGTGGAACGCCTCCGCTCGGTCGCGAGCGCCCTGCCCGCGCGCGAGGGGCCCGTCGGGCCGGTGATCGTCTCCCACTACCTCGGGCGGGTGTACTCGGACCTCGAACGCATCCGGCGTCCGGATGATGTTTCCCGCCACGCCCCCGAGGCCGCCGGACGGCTCCTGCGTCTTTCGGACGCCGTACTGGGCGATGTGCTCCGCGCCCTGGTGTATGCCGCCTACCTCGGCGACCCCCGAAGCGGCGTCCTCGGAAGCGGCGATCTTTCCGTGCGGCACGATTTCGGCGGTTCCGCCCTGGACCCGGCCTCCCGCAACTCGTTGCGCACGACGCCGTGGCGGTATCCGGAGGCGCGCACGCTCCCGGACCGGCCCTGGTACGCGGAAGGGGCGCTGCTCGGCCTCGATTTCGCCACCGCCGACCTCCGCCTCCAGCAGATCATGACCGACCGGCCTCCCGAAGCGTCGCCGCTGGCGAGCTTCGAGCGGGACGGCCTGGCCGCCTCCGTCGCGCTCTTCAACCCGTTCGCACGCACCGAAGCGGAAATCCACGAAATCGCCGAAGCGGTGGGAGCAGGCCGCCGCCGGCTGGACGAGCTCGCCGAGTCCCCTGGGGACGCGCTGGCGGTCGCGACGGCCGCGGGCCTCGGCGGATTCCGCCGCTCACTCTTTCTGTGGATTGCGAGCCGCGAGCCCGAACGGCTCGGCGAGTGGCTGTCCGTGAGGGAACTCCTGTGGCTCGGCTTGCAGGAGGCCGGCGCGGACGACGGCGACAGCAGCCGGGCGGCCGAGCGCCTGAGCGGATGGGGCGCCTTTGCCGGACGGATTGATGGCTGTCTGTGTCTCCGCCTGGCGCCGCCGCAAATGCGGTGGGAGAACTGGCGCGGCCGCGCCGGCAGTGGCCTCGTGGCGGCGCTGGCCGCGGATCTGACCCTCTGGGTGGGGGAAGGTCTGGCGGTCCGCGGATTGCCGGTGTCGCTCTCCGGGCCTGTCCTCGAGGTCGCCATGCGCCACATGCTCGACCGGGTTCGGCCGACGCACGTGCAGGACTGGAGCACGGTCCTGCGCTACCCCTCCACGCTCACCGAAGCCGACTTCGAGGACTACGTGTCGTCGCTGACGGGGACGGACTTCCTGCGTCCCGGCGGCGATCCCGCCCTCTCCGCGCAGGGCGACGGCCGCCGGGCGCAGCGAAACCGGTAGTGCGCGCCGTCGCGGCTCCTCGCAGCGCTTCGGGGCCACGAACCGCCTGTGGCAAGACCCACGCGGCCCGGTTCTCCCGGCGGGAGCCTCGGCGCTCACGGGGGTTTCACCACAGGCTGTTGGCGGTCCTTTTCGCGCTCGCCACCCTCGGGATCGCGGCGTCCCGCGCTCCGGGCCAGGAGGCCCCTCCGGCCCTCACGTTCGCTTCTCCGGACGGCAGCCGGGCCTTGGAAAGCACCGAGCGGCTGTCGGTCGCGTTGCCTCCCGGATACGAAGAACGCACGGTCCGCATCGTGTTCTCCGTGGATGGACGCCGCGTCTGTGTGGCCGAAGCCGCCCCGTTCGAGTGTTCGTGGGACTTCGGGGGAGACGGTCAGGCGCGCGTCATCCGGGCCGTTGCGGAATTGGATGACGACACCCGACTGGTCGGACGGGTGCACACCCCCATGCGCATGTCCATCCGTTTTCGCACGTCCGTGGAGCGCGTGATGGTGCCGGCGGTCGTGACCGACCGTCGCGGCCGTTACCTCGCCGAGCTCCCGGCGGAGCGTTTCGTCGTGCTCGAAGACGGGGCTCCGCAGGACATTTCCTATTTCGAGGCGCCCGTCGACCGGAGCCAGCTCGACCTCGCGATCGCCATCGACATCAGCGGAAGCATGGAGCCGGTGATGCCCGGGTTGAAGACGAGCGTGAAGGCGCTCCTCGCCAGCCTTCGTCCCGACGACATGGTCACGCTGCTGGCATTCAACGAACGGACGTTCCTCCTCTCGCGCCAGGAGCCGGATCGCGCGGAACTGGCTTCGCTGATTGACGAACTCCAGCCGTCCGGGCTGACGTCGCTGTACGACGCCGTCGTCCGGGCGCTGGATGCCCTGGATGAGAGCAGCCCGAGGAAAGCGGTCCTCGCGTTCACGGACGGCGAAGACCGGTCGAGTTTCCGGAGCCCGGAATCGGTGGAGCAGCGGGTCGTGGACGCCGGAGCGCCCCTCTACGTGGTGACGCTGGGCCCGAACTCCGAAACGGACGAGATCGTGGAGACCGTGCAGCGCCTCGCAACGGTCAGCGGCGGCGAGGTTTTTCGGGCGGACGAACCGGACGAGCTGGATCGGGCGCTCGCGGTCTTTCGGGACAACGTCAGCAACGCCTACTTTCTCGGCTACTCCCCCGGGGATGACCCCTCGGAAGCGGCCGCGCCAGACCGGACGTTTCGGCAGATCCGGGTCGTGATCCGGAACAGCGACGGGTATCGGGTCCGGGCGCGGGCCGGCTATCGGCGCTGAGCGACTCCGGGAGGGCGGCCAATCCTCCCGTCCGGGTCTCTGGTGGGCATCGCGCGGGAGCGCGCACCCCCGTGCTCCGCATGGTCTGCGGGCTCGGTACCGCGCCTCCCCCGACGGACGCATAATCGCCTCCTCGCTTCCGCCCAAGGAGTCCACCATGCGCCGCACCCCCTTTGTCCTGCCAGCCGTCCTCGTGCTGGTCACCGCCTGCGGGTCCCCCGCGCCCGCTCCGTCCCCCGGCGCGGAACCCGAACCGGACCCGGTTCCCACGCCGGACTTCACCCTTCCCGCGGACAACACCCACAACCGCTGGAGCGCCACCATCCCGCCGGTCCTGACCGTGCCCTCGGGCGCCGTCGTCGAGATCTTCACCAAGGAAGCCTCGGACGGGCAGATCACCCCCGAGACCACGGCGGAAGACCTCGCGAGCGTGGATTTCGGACTGATCCACGCCCTCACCGGACCCGTCGCGGTCGAGGGCGCGGAGCCGGGCGACCTGCTCGCGGTGACGATCCACGCAGCGGAGGTCCAGGGGCCCGGCTGGTCCGGCATCTTCCCCGGTTTCGGCTTCCTCGCCGACGAGTTCACCGAGCCGTGGCTCCGCAGCTTCGACCTGGAACCGGGCGCCACCGAGGCGCGGTTCAACGACCGCATCACCCTGCCGCTCGCTCCCTTCCCCGGCGTGCTCGGGGTCGCGCCCGCCACCGACGGGATGCTGGTGACCATCCCGCCCCGCGAGAACGGCGGGAACATGGACAACCGGCACATGCGGCCCGGGGCCACGGTGTACATCCCGGTCCAGGTTCCGGGCGCCAACTTCTCGATCGGGGACGCCCACGCCGTGCAGGGCGACGGGGAGGTCTCGGGGAGCGCCATCGAGGCCCCGATGCGCCTCGTGGTCACGCTGGAAGTGCTCCCGAATCCGCGGGGAATCACCGAATCGGAATACGAGACGGACGAGTACTACGCGGTCACCGGGTTCGACCCCGACATTGACGAGGCGGCGAAGAAGGCGACCCGCCACATGATCGCCTGGCTGGTGGCCGAGCACGGGCTGACGCGCGAGGAGGCCTACGTGCTCTGCTCGCTGGCCGGCGACCTCAAGATCTCGGAGACGGTGGACGTCCCCAACATGCTCGTCAGCATGCACATGCCGAAGTCCATCTTCGGCGAGGAGCGCCGCCCATGAAGACCCCCGCCGTCGCAATCCTCGCCGCGGCAGCGCTGACCGCCCTGTCCCCTCGCCCGGCTTCCGCCCAGGAACACGAATACCCCGACCCCTTCCCGGGGGGCTACCCCTCCCTCTCGGGCGTCAGTAACGCCGGCCGGATGTACATGGAGAGCTACTTCCCGCCGCCCGTCACCGCCTCGCCCACCTACCCGGCGTGGTCGCCCGACGGCGCATCCATCGCCTTCGCCACCCAGGGCCGCATCTGGATCGTCCCCGCCGAGGGCGGCACGGCGCGCCAGGTCACGAGCGGCCCCGGCTACCACTCCCAGCCGAGTTGGTCGCCCGACGGCGGCCGGATCGTCTATGCGGCCGACGTGGACCGCAACTTCGACATCTTCGTCACCGAGCTCGCGACCGGCGCGTCGCGCCGCCTCACCACCCACCCCTTCCTCGACCTGCGGCCGCGCTGGTCGCCGGACGGGGCCCGCATCCTCTTCACCACGGAGCGCGACGGCACCTTCGATCTCTGGGTCCACGACCTGGGCACCGGCACGGCCGAAGCGGTCATCGCCAATCCCGACGCCAACGACATGGCCGGGGACTGGATCGGCGACACCGGCGACATCGTGTTCGTCTCCCGGCGGGGCGAGGCCGCGCTCGGCTCGGGTTCCCTCTGGCGGTACCGCGCCGCGACCGGAGAAGTGGAACTCCTGATCCGCATCGAGACCAACTACCAGGCGGCGCCGGTCGTCGCGCCGCACGGGGGCATCGTCGCCTACGTCACCGACGCCTCGGGCAACAACGACCTCTACGCGGTCCCCAGCGAGAAGTCGCCCCGCGGCATCCAGCCGGTGCGCCTCACCCACACCCGCACCGACGAGTACTTCCCCTCGTGGTCACCCGACGGCGAACGCCTCGTGTACGCCCGGAACGGCGGCGCGACGGACCAGCCGCGCACCAGCGACAGCGGGATGGGGTTCGGGCTCTACACGGTGACGCGCGGGGGCGGCAAGCCCCGACCCGTGCGCATTGACGACTACGCCTGGTCCGAGCCCACCGGCCGGCTCCGCGTTCGGGTCGTGGATGCGGACGGCGAACTCCTGCCGTCGCGCATCTACCTGACCGGTTCCGACGGACGCGCCGCCTTCCCGCACGGCAGCTACCCCCGCGTGGTCAGCGTGACCGAGGACTACTACTTCCACACGGACGGCAGCTTCACCGCGACCCTCCCCATCGGCGAGGCCAACGTCGAGGCCTGGCGGGGTTTCGAATACGAGCCCGTCGCGCGCACCATCGCCATCCGCACCGGCGAGCACGCCACCGTCGAACTCCAGCTCGACCGCTGGACCGACATGGCCGCGAACGGCTGGTACTCCGGCGACAACCACATCCACCCGAACTACGGCGGCCACTACTTCATCACCCCCGAGGACCTCCGGAACAAGGCGCACGCGGAGGACCTCAACGTCGCGAACGGCATGATCGCCAACTACTGGGGCAACAGCCGGGTCGAGGACCTCGAGCACTTTCTCGGACACCCGCACCCGCACACCGGCCCGCGCACCATCGTCTATTACAACGAGGAGTACCGGCCCAGCTTCTTCGCGCACCTCTCGCTGCTCAACCTGATCGAGCTGATCACGCCGTTCTACATCGGTTCGGTGGGGACCGCGCACCACGCTCTCTACCCCGACAACGCGTCCGTGCTGCGCCGGGTGCACGAGCAGGGCGGCATCGGCGGCTACGTCCACCCGTTCGGGCTCCGGCACCGGGACCCCGACGCGGCCGGGGCGGGATCGGCCAGGGAGCTGCCTGTGGACGCGGTCCTCGGCCTGGCCGACTTCGTGGACGTGGCGTGCATCTGGAGCGACGAACTCGGGACGGCGGAGGTCTGGTACCGCCTTCTGAACACGGGTTCGCGCATCCCGGCGACCGCCGGAACGGACGCCATGACCGACATCTGGCGGCATCCCGCCGTCGGGACGACGCGCGTGTACGTCCACACCGGCGAGGACCACGTCCACTACGACGCCTGGGCCGACGCGATGGCGGCGGGCCGCGCCTTCGTGACCAGCGGGCCGATCCTGACGCTGGACGTTTCCGGGAAGGGCATGGGGGAGGAACTGGCGGTGTCCCGCGGCGACGTGGTCACGGTGCGCGCGACGGCGCGGTCGCTCTTCACGATGCACGGCCTCGAGATCGTGCAGAACGGGGAGATCGTGCACCGGGTCGAGGCCACCGGCGACCTGAAGTCGCTCGACGCCGAACTGGAGATCCCGGTCGAGGGGAGCGGGTGGATCGCGGCGCGGGTGCTCGGGCCGCCCCAGCACGGCGCAATGGACAGCTACCTGTTCGCGCACACGAACCCCGTCTTCGTGATCGCCGACGGCGAGCCGATCCGCTCGCGGGACGACGCGGCGTTCTTCGTCCGCTGGATTGACCAGGTGCTGGACGAACTCCGGGCGATGGACCGCTGGGACGACCCCGCGCACAAGGCCGAGGTGCTGGCGACCTTCGAAGAGGGCCGGCGGCTCTACCAGGCGCAGGTGGATGCGTTGCGCGGCAGCGGGAGCAACAGGTAGAACCTCCCGAACCCGGAGACCTGTCCGGCTATCGGAACGACGATCACCGGAGAGGATTCCGCGCCGGTACCGCGGTCACCGTTGTAAACGGTAGCTACCGTAGCTACCATGACGCCATGAGAGCCGTCGGGATCAAGGAGTTGAACAACCGCTTGAGCGAGTACGTCCGTCTCGCCGCTTCCGGCGAGACGGTCCTGGTAACGAATCGGGACCGCATCGTCGCCGAGATGGGGCCTCCGCGGGAAACCGGAAACCCGCTCGAAGACAATCCGCGCCTCGCCGAAATGGTGCGAAAGGGCGAACTCACTCCAGCCCCGTCCCCGCTGAAGGGGCCACCTCCACGAGGCAAGCCGGTAATGCCCCTGGCGCAACTCCTCCGGGAACTGGACGAGGATCGAGCGGATCGGTGACCTATGTCGACAGTTCCGCCGTCCTGGCCCACATCCTGACGGAGGACCGACAGCCTCCACCGGCGCTGTGGAAGGAGAAACTGGTCTCCAGCCGGTTGCTCGAATACGAAGTGTGGGTCCGCCTTCATGCCCTTGGAATCGCCGAGACTCATGGCGACCTGGCGGGCCGCATCGTCGGCGGGACGAATCTCCTGGAACTGTCGTCTCCGGTGCTCGGACGCGCCTTGAGACCCTTTCCCTCGCCCCTCCGCACGCTCGACGCCCTGCACGTCGCCTCCATGGTGCATCTTCGGGACAACGGTGAGCGAGTTGCACTCGCCAGCTACGACCGCCGGATGACGTCCGTCGCTGAGACGCTGGGTTTCCCGCTCTACGACCTGGGCGCCTGACTCCGGGACGCGACCGGCGGCACCCGATCAGCGAAGCGCCGCGAGCACCTTCCCGATGAACGGGGACACCGCACCGCCCTGGATCCAGCGGACCACGACCACGAGGTCGTTCTCCCAGTCCACGTACACGATGTTGCTGCCGGCGCCGCGGAAGGTGACCGCGGTGTCCGGGGCGTCCGGAATGGACTTGACCATCTCGCCGTCGCGTTCGACCGGGCCGTTCAGGAACCAGTTCATGTAGCCGTAGCTCGGGTTCACCTCGCCCGGGGTGCGGGCCATCCCGATCCACTCCTCGGAGATGAGCTGCTTCCCCTTCCAGTTCCCCATCCGCAGGAACAGGTAGCCGAAGCGGGCGAGGTCGCGTCCGCTGATGTGCATGCCGCCGCCCCAGTGGCCGCCGCCGCTCACCGACTGGACGTTCCGCCCGTCAATCATCACCCAGGAGTTCTCGTAGCCGTGCCAGCGCCAGCGGTTCGAGGCGCCGATGGGGTCCATGATCCCCTTGCGGAGAATCAGGGGGAGCGGATCCCGCACCACGTGCAGCGCGGCGAGCGCGAGCAGGTTCACCCGCACGTCGTTGTACTTGTAGTGGGTCCCCGGCTTGTGCATGGGACGGTCCGGGTACTCGAAGGGGTGGTCGCCCACCGGGCGGTCGGCCCAGTCGGGCTTCCCGAAGAGCGTCCCCTGCCAGTCGCTCGTCTGGCGCAGCAGGTGGTCCCAGGTGATGGAACGGTTGTGTTCCGAGCCGAAGAGTTCGTCATCGGGCATGTAGGGACCGACCCGGTCGTCCACCGACGCGATCAGCCCCTGGTCGTAGAGGAGCCCGACGGCCGTCGAGAGGAAGGTCTTCGAGACGCTGAAGGTCATGTCCACCTTCTTGCTCGGTCCCCACTCCCGGACGATGAAGCCGTCCTTGACGACGATGCCGCTCAGGGCGCCGCGCACGGTGGTCGGCCCGATCCGGAACCCGAAGGGCTCCTGGGCGAAGGTCAGTTCGTGGTTGAGCGCCAGGTCGTTGGGCGCACCCGACTCGGACCCGACCGCAAACTCCACCGCTTCTTCGAGGAGAGCCGGATCGAATCCGGCCTCTTCGGGCGTCTTCGTCTGCCAGTCGTGCCGCTCCGGAAAGTAGGGGGTCTGCGCCCCGGCGAGCGTCGCCGCGAACAGGCACAGGACTGCGAGCGCCGTCATGCGGGCAAACCGGTTTCCTTGTCTCATCGCTGGTTCTCCTGAAAGGCCCTCAGGCCTCGATCTTCGACCTCATCTCGGCGAACATCTCGCGCAGCACCTTCTCGGTCACCGGCTTCAGCAGCCGGGAGGCGAGCGCCGCGAGCGTCCCCCGCACCTGCACCGCGCCCTTCCAGTCGAGCGCGGTGCCGGATTCCTCGTCGCGCAGCCGGAGTTCGGCGACGGCGTCAATGGTGGTCCCCGGCCCCCGGCCCCGGATCTTCAGCCGGGCCTCCTCGAGTTCCACGAGGTCGGTGAACTCGATGATGTTCTTGGCGTTGAGCCCGACGGTGCCGAGCTTGACGCCGCCCACCACCTCGAAGCGTTTGCCGGGCTCGAGGATGCGGACCGACTTCACCCCGGGGGTGCAGGAGGCCACCGACTCGGCGTCGGTGACGAAGGCCCAGACCTTCTCCCGGGGCGCGCTGATGAGTTCGGTGCCTTCGATGTCCATCGCCGGATTCTACGGGAGCCTCGCCGCTTCCGCGCCGGCCGCGCCGCCGCGACTACGCGCGGACGAAATCCCGGGGATCGATGCGATCCACGCTGGGGACAGGGTCGAAATCGGTGTCTGCCGAAAGGATCGCGCGGATTCCCCGCTCCTCCATCGTGGCGATGTGAATGGCGTCCCGGGCCGGGAGATGCCGGTGCTCGAGGAGGAGCTCCAGGGCGCGGCTCGTGTGCTGCTCGTTCACCGGGATGATTTCGTCACACCACTCGAGAGCTGCCCGGTGAACAGACCGGGCCAACTGCGGACGCCGGCGCGAAAAGTAATGGTGCAGGATCTCCTGCAGGACTTCCGCGTTCGTCGCCAGCGCGGCGCCCGAATCCCTGGCGCCAAGCAGCGCTCGATTGCATGTGTCTCTCCAATCCGGGTCTGCGCCCGCCCGGTACATGAATACGTTCGCGTCGACGAAGAGTCGCGCGACGGACGACATCAAGCGATCCTCCCGGATCGGCCGCACTCCCAGGCTCTTCGCGGCCTCAGCCGCTCGGTTTCTCGTCCGGAGAGGATTCCCGGCGCGGCCACTCCGCCTCGCGGAAGGCGGTCTTCAACCGGCTGTACTCTTCGTTCCATTCCCGCCACGAAGACGGGACGGGAGCGGGCGGCAGCGCATCGAGCGCCTCCAGCGCCCTACGCTGGCGCTCGCGCCGATCAGGCTTCACGCAGTACTCCTGGATCGCCTCGCGGACGACGGCGGCGTGCTTCAGACCCTCCGCTTCGGCGCGACGCCGGATCGCGGCGTACTCGCCCTCGTTCAGCGTGACCTGGACCTTGTGACTGCGGGACATGGGGGAAGTATCTTGTGTCAGTATCTGTATGTCAAAGACACTAACTCTTCCGGAATGTGTCGCGGGATTCGCGCCCAACCCGCGAAACGGATCCTTGGCCCCGTCCCCGGCGTAATCTTCCCGGCTGAGGTTCGCCATCATGTTCCGCTTCGCCTCTCTGGCCGGCCCCGTCCGCGGCTCGGCCGTGGTTTCGATACTGCTCGCCCTTCCCGCCGGGGTGGCGGCAACACCAGTGTCCGAATCCGGATTCGCCGCCTCGGCCGCCGAGATCGTCGGAGAGGTCACCGACCCGCAGGGCCTGCTCGTGCCCGGGGCCGACGTGATCCTCACCCTCGCGAGCGGCGAGATCCGGGAGACCACCAGTGACGCGGCAGGCTCCTTCCGGTTCGACACGCTGCCGGAGGGCGTCCACCAACTGACCGTCCTCGGCCGCGGGTTCGCCGACCGGACCGTGGAGATCACCGTGGGCGGCGCGGGCGAGGTCCGGATCAGCATCCCGCTCGACATGTCGTTCTCGGAGCGGGTGACCGTCACCGGGCAGCAGCAGGAGCGGAGCCTCCAGGACGAACCGACGAGCGTCGCGCTCGTGAGCGGCGCGCAGCTCGACGCGGGGACCGACACCGACCTCTACCGGCTGGTCGCCATGACCCCGAACGTCAACTCGTCCTCCGACGTCCGCGGCTTCTCGATCCGAGGCATCAGCCAGCAGGGCTTCGGGCCCGAGGGCGGCCTGCTGCTGAGCGTCAAGCTCGACGGCGCCACCGTGCAGGGCTACCAGGGCACCTTCTTCGGGCCGTTCAGCACCTGGGACATGGACCGGGTCGAGATATTCCGCGGCCCCCAGTCCACCCAGCAGGGGCGGAACGCGCTCGCCGGCGCCATCGTCATGAAGAGCGCCGATCCCGAATACCGGACCGGGTTCCGGGTGCGCGGCCGGTTCGGCAACTTCGGCGCCACCCAGGGCTCGGCGGTCCTGAACGTCCCCATCGTGGCCGGCAAGGCCGCCTTCCGGCTCGCCGTGGACAACCGCAAGAGCGACGGCTTCGTCGAGAACCCGACCCGCGGGGAGGACTCCTACGACTACCGCGACTACCTCGCGGTCCGGATGAAGCTGCGTTTCGATCCGAGCACCCGGTTCCGGGGACTGCTCACCTACCAGGCCACCGAGAGCCGGGGCGGCGACGGCGCGATCAACGTGGACCGTTTCCCCGAAGAGCGGGTGAACGTTTCGGACCACCCCGCCGAGGACGGTTCGGAGCACCACAACCTGACGCTGGCGCTCGCCTACGACCTGAACCACCGGCTGTCCCTCGAGTCGACATCGAGCGTTTACCAGCACGACTACCGCCGGGAAGAGGATCTGGACCAGACGCCCCTGGCGGCCGGCGTCCTCGACTACACCACCGACGACGAGTGGATGACGCAGGAGTTCCTGCTCCGCTATCAGGGTCCGGGCCGCCGGAGCGGCGTGCTGGGGCTCTACTTCGCCGACCTCACCGACACCCTGCAGGCGGACGCCGCCGGGCCGGGCGAACTGGCCGGCCTGCCGCCCGGCTTCACCCTGACCTCGTTCTTCAACACCGAGGAAACGACCCGGAACGCGGCCCTCTTCGGCGAGTTCGACCTCGGGCTGGCCGACGTCTGGACCCTCACCCTCGGCGCCCGCTACGACGACGAGCGCCGCCGGACCACGAACCGCCAGGGGGTGGTCTCCGACCCGCCCCTGCCCCAGTTGCCGCCGGCGGGCCCCCCGCAGGAACTGGACGCGTCCTACCGGGCCTTCCTGCCGAAGGCCACCCTGACCCGCGACTGGAGCGATGCGCTGTCCACCTCGGTCGGCTGGCAGCGGGGCTACCGGGCCGGGGGGCAGTCCATCGCCGTCCTGAGCCAGCGGGTCAGCGACTTCGAGCCGGAGTTCACCAGCAACGTCGAGTTCGCGCTGCGGGCGGCGGCGCCCGACCGGCGCTGGTTCTTCAACGGCAACGCGTTCTACACCGACTGGACCAACCAGCAGGTCCGGGTCATGACCGACCTCGGCCTGCCGGTGGACAGCGTCACGGTGAACGCCGGGGAATCCACCGTGCGCGGCCTCGAAGCGCAGGCCGGTTACTGGTTCGATCCGCGCGTTCAGCTCTACGGTTCGCTCGGCCTGCTCGACACCCGCTTCGACGACTTCCGCGACGGCGAGCGCGACTTCACGGGGAACGAGTTCCCGTACGCCCCGGCGTGGTCCTGGCTGGCCGGCGTCTCGGTTCGGCTGGACGACAACTGGTCGGGGAACGCCGAGGTCGCCGCGCAGGCGGACGCGTTCTCGAACAGCGGGAACGACGCCCGGTTCCGGGTGGGAGAGCGCACCCTGGTGAATGCCCGCTTCGGCTACCAGCGGGGCAACTTCGGGGTGTTCGCGTTCGGGCGGAATCTCCTCGACGAGGCGTATCTCCTCCAGGCGTGGCAACCGACCGCCCCGGTCTTCGGTGCGCTGGGGCGCGCCGGCGAACCGAGGACCATCGGCATCGAACTGGACCTGAGTTTCTGACGGCGCGGCGTTCCCGCACGTCCGGACGACGCAACACCGCCGGCGGGTGGGGGCGGCCCTATCCGGAGCGCGCGGCGAAGGTCTCCGCGCAGCCGGCGCAGCAGAACCACCAGGTCTCGCCGTCCGACTCGACCCGGTGCGGGGAGTCGCGGGACACGGTCATGCCGCAGATCGGGTCCACCGCGGTGTCTCCGGCGGGAGGCTCCAGCGCGATGCCGACGGCGGGAGCCGGGGCGGACTCCCCCGGCGCGGCCGGTTCGGCTTCCGCAGCCCGGCGCTCCTCCACGATCTGGGCGAGGATGCTGAGCGCGATCTCCCCGGGCGTCTCCGCGCCGATGTCGAGGCCCGCCGGGGACCGCAGGCGGGCAATCTCGGCGCCGGCGAGACCCATGCCGGTCAGCCGCTCGCGCACCGCCGCCGCCCGCCGGGGGCTCGCGACGAGACCGACGTAGCGGGCGCGGCCACCGGCGAGTCCGGCCTGGAGCGCCTCCCACTCCCCTTCGCCGTGGCCGGCGACCACCACGAACGCGCCGTCTGCAATCCGGGTCACGTCATCTTCGTCGTCGGCGGTCCGGACGTCCATCCCCAGGGCCTCGCCGAGCGCCCCCAGCGCTTCCACGATGGGTGAACTCCCCGCCAGCAGCAGCCGGCGCGACGGCAGGTAGGGCTCCAGGTGGATGTCGAGAGCGCCGCCACTTACGCAGGCCATGTGTTCCTCCAGGACTCCTTCCTCCGCACGGGCGCCCTCGGGAGGGCGGTCCGGGGAGATGCGGAGCAGCCGGGGCGCTCCGTCCGCGAGCGCCCGCAGCGACTCGCGCCGGACCGCCGGTTTGACGCAGGTCCCGCCGACGAAACCCCGAAACTGCCCGTCGCCGGTGACGATCGCCTTGGCGCCCGGCCGCGCCGAGGTCGGGCGTTCCGCGCGCACGACCGTCGCGAGGACAAAGGGCACCCCGTCCCGGTAGAGGCGCGCGGCGGCGGCGAAGACGTCGGTCGGTCCCATCACCGCGGCATGCGAAGTCCCAGGAGCTACCGGGTCGCCGTGGCGCCGTGCTCGTTGAGCACGTCCCAGACGCGCGCCGGGGTCATGGGGATCTCCATGTGCCGCACCCCGAGGTGCCAGAGCGCGTCCACCACCGCGTTCACCACCGCCGGGGGCGCACCCACGGTGGCGGACTCGCCGACGCCCTTGGCGCCGATGGGGTGGTGCGGCGACGGCGTGACCGTCTCGCCCAGCTCCCAGTGAGGGGTCTCCATCGCGGTCGGGACCAGGTACTCCATGAAGTTGCCGCCGGTGATGTTCCCGTCGGCGTCGTAGGAGATCTCCTCCATGAGCGCGGGGGCGATGCCCATCGTGAGCCCGCCGTGGATCTGGCCGTCCACGATCATCGGGTTGATCCGCACCCCGCAGTCGTCCACCGCCACGAAGCGCCGGATCCGGACCTGCCCGGTGCCGCGGTCAATGTCCACGCAGCAGATGTAGGACCCGAACGGGAAGGTCAGGTTCGGCGGGTCGTAGTAGGAGATCGCCTCCAGGCCGGCCTCCATCCCCTGGGGGTGGTTCGTGTAGGCCGCAAACGCGATGTCCTGGATGGTCTTCGCCCGGTCCGGGGAGCCCTTCACGTAGAACTTCCCCCGCTCCCACACGAGGTCGGCTTCGTCGGCCTCGAGGAGGTGCGCGGCGATCTTCCTCGCCTTCTCGCGGATCTTCCGCGACGCGATGGACGCCGCCGCGCCCGCGGTCGGGGTCGAACGGCTGGCATAGGTGCCGAGGCCGTAGGGCGCCGTGTCCGTGTCCCCCTCCTCGACCTGGATGTCCTCCGGCGGGATGCCGAGCTCCTCCGCGATGATCTGCGCGTAGGTGGTCTCGTGCCCCTGCCCCTGGGACTTGGTGCCAAAGCGGGCGATCGCCTTCCCGGTGGGGTGGATGCGGATCTCGCTCGAATCGAACATCTTGATCCCGAGGATGTCGAAGGTCTTCGACGGCCCGGCCCCCACGATCTCGGTGAACGAGGAGATGCCGATCCCCATCAGCTCGCCGCGGGCGCGCTTTTCCGCCTGCTCGGCCCGGAGGTCCCGGTAGCCGATCATGTCCATCGCCTTCTCCAGCGCCGCCCCGTAGTCCCCGCTGTCGTACTCCCAGCCGAGGGCGGACTGGTACGGGAACTGGTCGGGCTGGATGAAGTTCCGCAGGCGGAAGTCCGCCGGGTCCTCTCCGTTCTCGCGAGCCAGCAGGTCCACCATCCGCTCGATGGCATGGACGGCCTCGGTGACCCGGAAGGAACACCGGTAGGCGATCCCGCCCGGCGGCTTGTTCGTGTACACCCCGTCCACCGAGACGTGGGCGCTTTCGAGGTCGTAGGACCCGGTGGCGATGTGGTAGAGCCCCGCCGGGAACTTGGACGGGTTGGCCGCCGCGTCCGAGTAGCCGTGGTCGGCGACGGTGTCCAGCTTCAGCGCGGTCACCTTGCCGTCCTTCGATCCCAGCCTGGCGGTGATGTGGTAGTCGCGGGCGAAGGAGTCCGCCTGGAGGTTCTCCGAGCGGTCCTCGATCCACTTGACCGGCTTGCCGGTGACCACCGAGGCGGCGGTCGCGAGTACGTAGCCCGGATAGACCGGCACCTTGCCCCCGAACCCGCCGCCGATGTCGGGCGAGATCACCCGGATCTTGTGTTCGGCGAGGCCGAGATGGGCGGTCACGAGCGCCACCACGGTGCGGATGGCGTGCGGCGCCTGGGTGGTCAGGTAGAGGGTGAGGTGGCCCTCGACCGGGTTCCAGCTCGCCACGCAGCCGCAGGTCTCGATGGAGGCCACGTGGATGCGCGGGAGGTGCATCTGCTGCTCGACGACGGTGTCGCACCCGGCGAGCGCGGCTTCCGTCGCATCGGAGTCGCCGTGCTCCCAGTGGAAGATGTGGTTGCTCTCCTTGTCGTCGCGGACCTTGGTCGCCCCGGGTTTCAGGGCCTCGTGCGGGTCCACCACCACGGGAAGCGGGTCGTAGTCCACTTCGAGCGCGGCGGCGCCGTCGGCGGCGGCATAGCGCGAAGTCGCGACGATCGCCGCCACTTCCTGCGCCTGGTACTTCACGGTGTCCACCGGCAACACCATCTGCTGGTCGCTCATCAGCGTCGGCATCCAGGCGAGCTTGAACCCCTCGAGGGTCTTCCCGGTGATGACCGCGGCCACGCCGTCCACCGCCATCGCGGTGTCCTCGTGGATCTTGGTGATCTTCGCGTGGGCGTAGGGGCTCCGGGCGATGTCCAGGTAGAGCATCCCCGGGAGCGTGATGTCGTCTATGTAGCGGCCCTGTCCCCGGATGAAGCGGGCGTCTTCCTTTCTCTGGACGGAGTGTCCGAGACCTCTGCACTCAGCCATCGCTGTTCTCCTTCATCAGTTCGCTGGCCCGCTGGACGGCCCTCACGATGTTCAGGTAACCGGTGCACCGGCACAGGTTGCCGGAAATGCCCCAGCGGATCTCCTCCTCGGTGGGCTCCGGGTTCTCTTCCAGGAGCGCCTTCGAGGTCATCATCATCCCGGGGGTGCAGAAGCCGCACTGGAGGCCGTGCTTCTCGGTGAATCCCTGCTGGACGGGATGGAGACCGCCGTTTCCGAGCCCTTCGACCGTGGTGACTTCCGAGCCGTCGGCGGCCACCGCGAACACGGTGCAGCTCTTGGCCGGAACGCCGTCCAGGAGGACGGTGCAGGCGCCGCAGGAGGTGGTGTCGCACCCGATGTGGGTGCCGGTGAGGCCGAGCTCCTCCCGGATGAAGTGCACGAGCAGCAGCCGCGCTTCCACCTCGCGGGTGTGTTCTTCACCGTTGATGGTGACGCTGATCTGGTGGGAACTCATGACGCCTCCCTCGCCCGGGCAAGCGCGCTGGAGGCCGCCCGATGGGTGAGCACGCGGACCACCGCGCGCTTGTAGTCGGCGGAGCCACGGTGATCGTCAGACGGGTCCGCCGCCGCGGCCGCGGCTTCGGCCGCCGCATCGAGCGCCGCGTCGTTGCCGTCGGAACCGGCGAGCGCCGCTTCCGCCGCCCCGACCTGGATGGCGGTGAGGCCCACGTTGGTCAGTGCCACGCCGGCGCTGGCGATCCGCCCGCCGTCGAGTTGCAACTGGACCGCCACCGCCGCCACCGCGTAGTCGCCGACCTTCCGCTCGAACTTCTGGTAGGCGCCCCCGGCGCCGGGCCCCGCCGTCGGGATGCGGATCTCGGTCAGGATCTCGCCGTCGTCGAGGCAGGTGGAGAACGGCCCGGTGAAGAAATCGGAAGCGGCGATCGTCCGCTGGCCGGAGGGACCGGAAGCGACGAAGGACGCCCGGTAGGCGAGCATCGTCGCCGGATGGTCGTTCCCCGGATCGGCGTGGGCGACGTTCCCGCCCACGGTCGCCAGGTTCCGGACCACCGGGTCCGCGATGACGCGGGTGGTGTCGGCGAGCAGCGGGTAGCGGCTCTGCACCAGTTCCGACTTCTCGAGTTCGGACTCGCGGGTCATCGCCCCGATGCACAGGGAGCCGCCCTCTTCGCGGATCCCGGAGAGCCCGGGGATCTTCCTCAGGTCCACCAGCGCGGCCGGCTCCGCCAGCCGGAACCGCATCATGGGGATGAGGCTGTGTCCCCCGGCCAGCAGCTTGGCCTCGGGGTTCGCCAGCAGCAGCCGGCTCGCCTCTTCCAGGTTGTCGGGAGCGTGATAGTCGAACGACGGTGGAATCACGGAGTCCCCTCCTTTTCCGGATTCCCGAGCATACCAGCGTGTTGGAATGGCACGTACGGCTTGGAGCGCCGGCTTCAGCCGGCACCCGCGGCGCGGAGCGCAGCGGACTGCACGACGCTGTCCCGCGCGACCGCGTTCGGCTCTCGGTCCATCACTGCGAACAGCGGCACGACATCCGCGGGCCCGGCCGCGGTGCCGGCTGAAGCCGGCGCTCCAAGCCGTTTCGCCATGCGCGTGCTGCAACTCGCCCGAATGCCGACCCGACGCCGGTTCTGATTCAATCCGCGCCCACACCGTGTCTGAACCCTCCCCGCCGCGACCGGGTGCCTGGAAACGCAGCCTCCGCCTGATCGGCATCCTGCTCGCGATCTGGTTCACCGCCTCGCTCGGGTTGGGCGTCCTGCTCGCCGAGCCGCTGAACCGGATCTGGGTCGGCGGTTTCCCGCTCGGCTTCTGGTTCGCCCAGCAGGGCGCGATCCTGGTCTTCCTGGTCCTGCTGGTCGTCAACGCGGTCGCCATGGACCGCATCGAGCGCGACGCCGACCGGTCCGACGAGCGCGAGGAATCGTCGTGAGCATCGCGACCTGGACCCTCGTCTTCGTCGTCGGCAGCTTCGCCCTCTACAGCGCCATCGCGGTGGCGAGCCGGGTCCGCACCACCTCCGGCTTCTACGTGGCCGGACGCGGGGTCTCCGCCCTCGCGAACGGCATGGCGACCGGGGCGGACTGGATGAGCGCCGCTTCCTTCATCTCGATGGCGGGGCTCATCTCGTTCATGGGTTACGACGGGGCGATCTACCTCATGGGGTGGACTGGCGGCTACGTCCTGCTGGCGCTGCTGGTGGCGCCCTACCTCCGCCGCTACGGCCGCTACACCATCCCGGAGTTCGTCGGCGACCGCTTCGCCTCGCAGGCCGCCCGGCTGACCGCGGTGGTGTGCGCCGTCTTCATCTCGTTCACCTACGTGGCCGGCCAGATGCGCGGCGTCGGGGTGGTGTTCTCCCGCTTCCTGACCATCCCGGTCGAGTACGGGGTGGTCATCGGCGGCGTGATCGTGCTGCTCTACGCGACGCTCGGGGGCATGCGCGGCATCACCTACACCCAGGTGGCCCAGTACTGCGTGCTGATCGTCGCCTTCCTGATTCCCGCCGGCGCCATCTCCTGGATGATGACCGGCACGCCCATCCCGCAGATCGGCTTCGGGTCGCCCCTGATCGAGGGAGAACGCGCCGGCGTGGCGCTCCTGCGCGCGATCGACCAGATCCACACCGATCTCGGGTTACCCGAGTACACCGGGGCCTTCCTGGCGGGCAAGAAGACCCTGCCCGACGTCTTCGCCATCACCCTGGCGCTCATGACCGGGACCGCGGGGCTGCCGCACGTCCTGATCCGCTTCTACACCGTGAAGACCGCGCGCCTCGCCCGCTGGAGCGTGATGTGGGCGCTCTTCTTCATCGCGATCCTCTACACCACCGCCCCGGCGGTGGCCGCCTTCGCCCGGGTCAACATGATCCAGACGCTTCACAACACGCCCTACGACGAGGCTCCCGAGTGGTTCCGGAACTGGGCGGCGACCGGCCTCATCCGGTTCACCGACCGGAACGGCGACGGCCTCATCCAGTACGGCGAAGGACCGGGCGCGGAGCTGGTCATTGACCGGGACATCATGGTGCTCGCCAACCCGGAGATCGCCGAGTTGCCGGCGTGGGTCGTCGGGCTGGTCGCCGCGGGCGGCCTGGCGGCGGCGCTCTCCACCGCGGCCGGCCTCCTGCTCGTCATTTCGGCGTCGGTGTCCCACGACCTGCTGAAGAGCTTCCTGCGGCCCGGCATGAGCGAGCGGAAGGAGCTGGCGGCCGCCCGGCTCTCGGCCGCCGGCGCGTGCGTGGTCGCGATCATCGTCGGGATCTACCCGCCCGACTACGTGGCGGCGGTGGTGGCCTTCGCCTTCGGCCTGGCCGCCGCCAGCTTCTTCCCGGCGCTCGTCCTGGGGGTCTTCACCACCTGGGTCACGGCCCGCGGCGCGGTGGCCGGCATGATCGCCGGGACCGGCTTCACCGCGGTCTATATCGGCTGGTTCAAGGTCTTCGAATGGAGCGGCCCCGAGGCCTGGTGGTTCGGGATCAGCCCGGAGGGCATCGGCACCCTGGGGATGCTGATCAACTTCGGCGTCACCTGGTTCGTGAGCCGCCGCACCGGCCCGCCGCCGGCGGACAGCGCGAAGATGGTCGCGATGCTGCGAGGAGAGCGGTAGCGTCAGGCTAGAGGGTGCCCAGCGCTGATCGGGTTGCCCTCAGATTGACTCGTTGGACCGGAAAGGGTGAACCGACGGAATCACCCGTCAAGCCAAACCTCCGGCACTCCGCTCGCAGCACCCGATGCCCTATGCCATCCGGACGTGCTGGACCGCAACCCCGAGCCCCGACGCTCGCGACAGCCGCCCGTCGGTCGTCAGGATAGGCGCGTCCTGGGCGCGAGCGACGGCGACGTAGAAGGCGTCGTACGCAGTCACGTTGTGGAGATGACGCCATGCCCTGCGCGCCAACGTTCGATGGGGGATGCGTTCCAGCTGCCAGTCGGCGAGGTCGTCGAGAGCCGTCCGCGCACGTGGCTCTTCGAGCCACCCGCCCAACACTGCGCCCCGTAACGCTGACACGACCTCCACGTCGAGCAATTCAGGCGCAACCAGCGTGGCACGCGCGATCAGGTGCGCGACGGCCGCGCCGGTCGGGGTCTTCAGAAGAAATTCGACCGCCGCGGAGGCGTCCACGACGTATCGCGGCGCCTCAGCCCGTTCGACGATCACGGTGGGCGCGCGCTTCCGCGATCAGCGTCGCCGCCTCCACTCCGAGATTGGTCGCAGGCCGCTCAGCAAAGCGCTTGTTCCACTCCCACGCAGCCACCTCTCGCTTCACGGCGTCCAACACCGCCGCGCTCACCGTGCGGTTTGTCTCGCGGGCCAGCGAGCGCAGCCGGTCGTGAAGCGAATCGGGGACGTTTTTTACTTGGAGATGGGCCATGGGGAGGACAGTAGCATGAAATCCGCATGATTTCAGCATGTTCAGATTTCTGCGCTACATCTGACCTAGCGCGTGGGCGCGCTTCCAGATCAGGAACGTGCGCCGGAACTCGATCACGACGACGCCGTCCTGATTCCTACCCCGCGTCCGGACGGTCACGATGCCGGCCTCCGGCCGGGATCGGGATTCCCGCGTGGAGAGCACCTCGCTCTCGGAATAGAGCGTGTCCCCCTCGAAGAGCGGCGCCGGCAGCCGGACCTCGTCCCAGCCGAGGTTCGCGAGCACGTTCCGGGTCAGGTCGTTCACCGACTGGCCGGTGGCGAGCGCCAGCGTGAGACACGAGTTCACGAGCGGTTTGCCGAACGGGGTCCGTTCGCTGTGGTGCCGGTCAATGTGGATCGGGTTCTGGTTCTGGGTGAGGAGGGAGAACCAGGAGTTGTCCGCGGCGAGGACGGTGCGACCCAACGGGTGGGCGATGCGCTGGCCGACGTGGAAGTCCTCGTAGAAGCGGCCGCTGTCGCGCTCCGGGACGCGGGGCTCGGGCATGGCGTCCCTACCCTACCCCGTCCGGGTCCCCCGCCGCGGCAGTGCTCTACCGCCCGCGGTGCTACAGGATGCGCTCAAGGTCAGGCAGCGTCCGTTCCAGCGGCAGGGCCGTGATGCCGTCGAGGTGCAACTCCCGATCCCCGCCGTAGAGGACGAAGCACTTGGCGACCGGATAGTCCTTCCTGAACTCCCGCAGGGACCTCGTATCCGCGCGGTGGAGTTGACGCGACCGCTTCACTTCGATGGCGAGCAGGCCGCGAGGCCCGTACAGCACGAAGTCCACCTCGAGGTGCGCTCGGGTGCGCCAGTAGTGGATCTGATAGCCGCAAGCGCGGTAGTCGTTCGCGGCTCGCAACTCCTGGAGCACGAGCGTCTCCAGCGCCGGGCCGTCCATCTCGGCCTCCGAATCGAGCGGACCGACGGGTCGAATGGCCCGGAACACGCCCGCGTCGAAAAGATAGAACTTCTGCTGCGATACCAGCCGGCGCCGCGCCCGGCGGGCGAAGATCGGGAGCCTTACCGCCAGCAGCAGGTCGTCGAGGATCGAGAAGTAGTTCTCGGCCGTAGGCCGCGAGACCTGGGCGTCACGCGCGATGCCGCTGATGTTGAGCGGCTGTCCCTGGGACAGGCTCGCCGTCTCGAGGAAACGGGCGAAATGCCCGATGTTGCGGGTCAGCCCCTCCTGCATCACCTCTTCCCGGAGGTAGGTCTGCACGTAGTCCTTCAGGTAGCGGGACGGGTCTGGATCGCTGAATCGGGCCGGCAGGTGCCCGAGGCGAACCGAACGGCCCAGATCGAAGGCGTCCCCCTGCTCCATCGCGGTCAGCGGGTGCATGAAACAGGTCCGAGCCCGCCCCGCCAGCAGATTGACTCCCTTGCAGCGCAGCGCCCGGGCGCTCGACCCCGTCAGGATGAACTTCAGGCCGCGCGACTCGATCAGGTCGTGCACCTCGTTCAGTAGCGCGGGGATGCGCTGGACCTCGTCAACGACCACCCAACCCCGGTGTCCGGGAGGAACCAGGGTCCGGATGCGCCCCGGGTCGGCAGACAGGGGACCGTAGAAGTCCGACCGCAACAGGTTGATGAACGGTGCGTCCGGCAGCTTGCGGCGGAGCCAGGTGGTCTTTCCCGTCCCCCGCGGGCCGAACAGGAAGAAGCTCCGGCCCGCTTCGAGGGGGTCGCCGATCAACCGCTTGAACTCCATCGTTCGCTCCCGAGTGCGCAGGCTGCGTTCCCTGACGGTGCACTTTACCGACTATTTTATATCGATACATGAAAATCACCGGGATATTTTCATGTTACCCGGAGAATTCCGCCGCCGCTCCGCCTATGCGTCCCGATCGAAGATTGGCTGAAGGCGGTTTCGACCGCCTCTCGGCGGATGATGCCGGCCGGAGGCCGGCGCTCCGAACCGCTGCGCCGTGACGCAGATGGGTGATGCGCGCTCTCGCTGCGCTACGCGCAGCGGTGCCGGTCTGAAGACCGGCGCTCCCCCCGCGCCCCTGCCCTACCGGCGGAGCTTCACCGCGGTGCCGTAGGCGAGGATCTCGGCCGCGGTGGTCATCAGCACCGAGGTCGCGATCCGCATGCCGACGATGGCGTCGGCGCCGAGGGCCTCGGCGTGCTCGATCATCCGGGCGATGGCCTGCTCGCGGCTCTCGGCCATGAGCTTCGTGTAGGACCCGACCTCGCCGCCGACCACCCCCTTGAGGCCGGCCAGGATGTCGCGGCCGAGATGGCGGGCGCGAATGGTGTTGCCGCGGGCGATGCCCAGGACTTCGGCGATCTCCGCGCCGGGAACTTCGTTCGTGGTACTCACAATCATCGTCGGACTCTCCGGAAAGGATCGGTGGAACGGGCGCGGATCCGCTCGCGGAGCGCGCCCAGCAAGAGAAACAGGATGCCGAGCAGCAGCCCGGCGGCGCCGAAGCGAACGATCGTCGGGACCGATGCGTCCGCCATGAATTCGGTGGCGAAGTGGTACGCACCATAGCCGAGCAACACGGCCGCCGAGGCGGAGACCAGCGTCCAGGCGAGGCCGCGCTCCAGCCGGGAATAGACCCCGAGCCAGAAACGGTCCATGGCCGCATCGTCCCGGTCGGCGGGCCGCGGTCCGAGTTCCGGTCCGCCCGGCGCGTCTTCGGGAATCCGTCCCGAGGCTCCCGGAACCTGGTTTCCATCGTGATCCGTCATCGGGTTTCCTCCTTTCAGTCCTTCTTTCTTCGGTGGGTCACCTTCGGCCACCACCCGCAAGGAACCGCCGCAGCCGGCGGCGGGCGATGTGCAGCCGGGACGCCACGGTCCCTTCGGGAATTCCGAGGCGCTCCGCGACTTCGCTGTGGACGTAGCCCTCCATGTCCCGCATCAGCACCACCCGGCGCTGTTCCTCCGGAAGTTCGCGGAGCCCGCGTTCCAGCAGCAACCGCTCGTGCACGGACCGCATGCCGCCGTCAACCGCCGGCTCCCGGACCCCCTCGAGCCCGATCTCCGGACGGCGCCGGCGCAGATAGCTGCGGCAGACGTTGTCCAGGATGGTCAGGAACCACGGCAGGAACGGACGGCCGAGCCGAAAGCGCGGCATCGCGTGAAACGCCCGGGCGAACGCCTCCTGCGCCAGGTCGCGCGCCTCATCGCGGTCACCGACCCGGCGGTACGCGTACGCCTGCGCCCACCGGGCGTAACGCCGCACGAGCGGTTCGTAGGCGCGCCGGCTGCCGTTCCGGCACCGGCGGATCCACTCCTGCTCCTCCGGATCGGGCGCGCCGAGCCGGTTCCCCCGAACGTCGGCGGTGGTGGAGGCATCGTCTCTCACGTCTTCTACCGGGGAACTACGCGGCGCAGAGCCGAATTCTTCATTGTCGGCGCAAAACGTCCGCACGGCAGTCGCGGGACCGGCCGCGGTTCCGAGAACCGGTTGGCCCGTCCACCGGGTCTTGAATACCCTTGAACGATGACCATTGGGCGGATTTCTTCACGGTTCTTTTTCGGTGCGGCGGCAGCCGCGGTGTTCGGCCTGACGCTGCTGGCCGGGGCCTCAGCCCAGGAGCGGCAACTCTCGGTCGCCCCCGAGTCACTCCAGCTTCGCGTGGGGCAGACGGGCAGCCTCGTGGCCACCGTTACCGCCGCGAGCGGCGAAGTGGACTCCGGGGCGCGGGTGCTGTTCTTCTCGCTCGACCCGGCCGACGTCAGCGTCTCCCACACCGGCGCGGTCACCGCGCATCGGGCCGGCAATCACACGCTGGTGGCCTTGTCGCCCGCCGCCGGGACCACGCCGGGATTCACCCGGCCCGACGATCCCGGCATTCGGGTGGAGATCCCGGTGGAGATCCTGCCTTCCGAACTCGCGACGCTGCGCTTCGTGGATCTGCCCGACCGGATTCTGGCGGGCGCCAGCATTCCCGTCCGGTTGCTCGCCGAAGACGAGGGGTCCGAACCGCGCGACGTGCGTCCCGAGATCAGCGTCGAACCGGCAGGTGTCGGCGCGGTCACGGCCTATGGCCCCCTCTTCGAGGGCACCTACCACGCGCATCCGTTCTACGACCGGCCCCGCCCGCCGACGTACCACTGGGAAGCCGCGGGCGTCTTCCGGGCGCTCGGCCCGGGCACCGCCACCCTGACCGCGCGGCTCGGCGAGCTGACCGCCGAGGCGCGGATCGAAGTCGTGGCCAATCCGGCGCACTCCCTCAGCCTTGCCGCAACCCTCGGCGAGTCGCCGCTGACCGGCGGCGTCCGCACCGGGGACGTGGTCCGCTTCTCCGCTTCCGTCATGGACCAAGGCGGCGCCTCTGTCGAAGACGCCCCCGTGCGCTTCTCCCTGGAGTCCCATCCCGATCCCAGTCGGTTCGACACCGTGGGGGCCGGGGCGCCGGCCCAGCTCCTCGCGGACGGCCGGTTCGTCGCGGAGCAGCCGGGGCTCTACGTGGTCTCCGCTTCCTCGGGCTCCGCCCATGCGGAACATGCCGTCCAGGTCGTCCCGCGCGACGTCGGCATGGCCATGGAGTTCGTCGGCCACGCTCCGGTGCGCGACCGCGCCACCTCCGATCTGTGGATCTGGGAAGGGACCGACGGCCGGGACTACGCCGCGCTCGGCACCTGGAACGCCGACGGCCACGCCCTCTTCTTCGACGTCACCGACCCCGCCAACATGCAGCGGATCTCCGAGGTGCAGGTGGACGCCCGCACGGTGAACGACGTGAAGGTGTCCGAGGACGGCCGGATCGCGGTCATCACGCGCGAGGGCGCCTCGAACCGCCGCAACGGGTTCGTGATCCTCGACGTCTCCGACCCGCGGAACCCGGAGGTCCTCTCGCGTTTCGACGACGAACTGACCGGCGGGGTCCACAACGTGTTCTTCCACGAGGGGCACATCTACGCGATCAACAACGGCCGGCGCTGGGACGTGGTGAACGCGGAGGACCCACGGAACCCGTTCCGCGTGTCCCGCTTCGAGGATCCCCGCCCGGGCCGCAGCGTCCACGACGTCTGGATCCACGACGGGATCGCCTTCCAGGCCGGGAACACCGACGGCATGGTGGTCGTGGACGTGGGCGGCGGCGGCAGGGGCGGCTCGCCCCAGAACCCCGTCGAGATGGGCCGGCTCTACCAGCTCACCGGCTGGAACCACGCCATCTGGCCGTTCCGCAGCCGGTCGGCGAATCGCTTCTACGTGGTGACCGGCGACGAGTCGCACCCGATCAATCCCCGGATCCCCGGCCCGATCATCTCGTGGCAGGAGCGGATGCCGTCGCGGGCGATGGGTTTCATCCACTTCAACGAGTTCGACGACCCCGAGAACCCGGTCGAGATCGCCCGTTACCGGGTGCCGGAGGCAGGGCCGCACAACCTCTGGATTGATTACGAAAAGGACCTCATGTACGTCGCCTACTTCAACGGCGGCCTCCGGGTGGTGGACGTCTCGGGGGAACTGGTGGGCGACCTCTACCGGCAGGGCCGGGAGATCGCGAAGTTCTACTCGGACGACCCCGACGGATTCATCCCCAACGCCCCCTTCGTCTGGGGACCGCAGCCGCACAAGGGGACGATCTTCTTCTCGGACTTCAACAGCGGCCTCTGGGCGGTGCGGCTCGTCCCGCGGGAGGACCGGTCGCCGGCCGGTCCGTAGCGGGACTCGCGTCAGTTGTCGAGCCGCGCGCTCTCGGTCCCGGCGATCGCCCCGCCCAGGAAGCGCCGGAAGTCGGTTCCTCCGGTGCCGCGCGCGGCGGCGCCCGGATCGGCCTGGCGCACGATGTAGTCGTTCACGATGGCCATGTGGACGCGCCGGAGTTCGGCGAGAGCCGCCAGCGCATCGTCGTAGGCATTCCTGACGGCGCGGTCGCCGGTGGCGGCAGCGAAACGGCGGACCGTCCCGCTCGCCTCCACCGCTTCGATGAACCGCCGGTGCCGGGGATTCATGTAGCGCCGCATGTCCAGCTGCGGTCCCCTGGCCTCCCCCGGCTGCTCGACGGAGAGCGCCGCGTCAAAGGACTGGATGAGCGGGCTCTGGGCCGCACTGCCCCCGGCCAGCACCAGCGGTTCCGCCAGATCGGTCCCCTCGTAACGCACCCCAGGCTCGAACCACCCGGAAAACGGGGGACGCACCCGGTGGTAGAACACGTGCGGGTCGCAGCCCTCGCGGGTGCGCTCGGTCAGGACGGTGACTCGTCGGATGGTCTCGCTGAGCCGCCCGAGTTCAGCGGCGACGGTCTCGGTATCTCCCGCTTCGGCGGCGGTCTCCAGGCGGACGATCCGGTCCGGCTCCTCGCCCCCGCACGCCTCGATGGCCACCGCGATGGTGAGGAACCAGGTCTCGTCGGTGCTGCCGTGGATGCCCACGAGATTGGCGAGGTTCTCGACCTCGATGGGGCCGGACGGATCGAGCCGCCGCCAGTTGTGCATGGCGAGGCTCGCGTGCGAGAGGATCGGCGGCCGTCCAAGCCGCCGCGACAGCGCCACCAGCGGACGGGCGAGGGACGGCGGCAGGCTCGCCGCCGGCGGATCCGTCATGTGCACGTAGGCCCCGGCGAAGAAAGTGAACAGCAGCATCGCGCGCTCGACTTCGGGGCCGTCCGCCAGGGATGTCGGATCGAACTCCGGGAGCCCGGCGAGATCGCGCCGCACCCGGCCGACCAGGTAGCGGGCGGAGACGTCGAGCGCCATCTCCTCCCACGCCTCGAACCCCGGCGGCAGCCGCCGAAGCGGCTCGTAGGGAGGCAGGAAGCCCCGCGGCCCCGGCACGCCGCCCGCCGCGGCCAGCCGGCGAAGAGGTTCCGTCGCCGTCATCCGGCAACCGGGCAGTGGAGCGCGCTCAACACCGGCGGGAGTGTGCCACGCGGCGTCCTCCGTATGATCGGCGCCGCCCGGAGGTCCCCATGCGCACCGCCCTTCCCTTCCTCTTCGCCCTCGTCACCGCCCTCGCCTGGGGGCTCTACGGACCGACGCTCGGGCAGGCCCGGCTCGCCGACGCGACCGCCAGTCCCTTCAAGCCGTACCTGGGGATCGGGATCGCCTACCTGGTGGTGGCGATCGCGGGCGGGGCCGTGGGCATGTGGCTCCGGGGAGATAACTTCTCCTTCGCGCCGATCGCGGGCAGCAGCCTCGCCTGGGGGTTCGCGGCGGGCCTCCTGGGAGCGCTCGGGGCCTTCGGCCTCACCATGGCGATGTTCACGGGGGGCGCGCGCATCCCCCACGCGGTCATGCCGGTCGTGTTCGGGGGCGCGGTCACGATCACCGCGATCTCGACGCTGCTCCTGTCGGGAGGACGCCTGCGCGGCGGGCCGATGCTCTGGGTCGGGATCGCGGGGGTGCTGCTGTCGGTGTTGCTGATCACCACCAACACCCCGCACGCGCCGCCGCCCTCCAAGGCGGCGACGGAGGGATCGCGGGAGGCTCCACCGGGTTAACGGCCTGTGGCAAAACCCGCGCGGCGTTCGAGCGGCGATGCATCCCGCCTGAACCGCGCCTCTACGAGGCGCTCTGCGTTGCGTTTCGGTCGGAATACGCCCGGTATTCCTCCCTCACGCGCCTTGTCAGCCGGGCGCCTCCCCGCTCTCGGCGCTCACGTGGGTTTCACCACAGGCTGTTAACGGCCTCGGGCTCACGCGGAGGTCCGGGCCGTCGGTGGGGAGTGGGGTTGCGACGTGCGCGGCGCGGAGCGCCGGGCGTGCCGGTCCGGAGACCGGCGTTCCCGGCCGGCGGGCCAGCGGCCCGCTGTGCCGGCTGAAGCCGGCGTTCCCGGCCGTTTCTGCTATTCGGCCAGGACCCGGAGGCCGTCGCGGCTGATTCCGGCGCCGCTGAGCACGAGTCCCACGGACGCGATCTCCGGGTCCAGGTGCGCGAGCGCCGCCACGGGGAGGGCGGCGGAACCCTCGACCATGGCGAAGCGATTCTGAAGCACCCGCCGCATGCCGGCGGCGATCTCGTCCTCGTCCAGCAGGACCCATGCGTCCACCAGCTCCGAGCAAAGATCGAGGGTGACGGCGCCGTCCTCGACCCCGCCCGCCACCGCGTCGGCGAGCGTCGGCTCGAACGGCACGTCGCGTCCCGACTCCAGGAGGCGCCCGGCGCGGACCGAGGCCGCCATGACGGCGGAGGCGCGCGGCTGGCAACCCACCACCCGGATGCCGGGCCGGGCATGTTTCAGCCAGCCGGCGATGCCCGCGATGAGGCCGCCGCCTCCCACCGGCACGAGCACCGCGTCGAGCGGCTCGTCGCCGAGCGAGGCGTCCATCTCGAACCCGACCGTCCCCTGCCCCGCGATGATGTCCGGATCGTTGTAGGGCGAGATGAACGGCCGTCCACTCCGCTCCGCCTCCTCGCGCGCGGCGTACTCGGACTCCACCGCGTCGTCGCCGACGAGGCGCAGCTCGACGACGTCGCCGTACTGCTCGTCGAGCGCCCGCCGCTTCGAATCGGCCACCGTCCGCGGCAGGAACACCACACCGCGACCGCCGAGCAGCGAGAGCGCGTGGGCCGTCGCGCGGCCGTGGTTCCCGGTGGATGCGGTGACGACTCCCTCGCGGAGCGCCCGTTCGCCCTCCGTGTCCCGCAGCGCCAGCAGCTTGTTCAGGGCGCCCCGGATCTTGAACGACCCCGTGACGCCGAAACACTCGAGCTTCCAGCGAACCACGCCGCCGGGCGTGGCGGACGCCCGTTCGCGGCTCAGGCCGGCGGCGATCTCGAAGGGCGTCTCGGGCAGGAACGGCCGGATCCGGGAAGCCGCACCCCGCACGCGTTCCGGCAATTCGCGGAGCAGCGCGGCCCCCGGCGCCGAACCGGCCGGGGGCGCCGCCGCTCGGCTAGCATTCCCGCTTTCCGCAGCCCCGGAACCCGACATCGTCACGTAAGGAGAAAGAGTCTAATGAGCCAGGGAATTCAGGCCGTCCCCCGCCCCGCCAACGAGCCCGTCCGCGCCTACGAGCCGGGAAGCGCCGACCGCGCGGCCCTCGAGGCCGAGATCCGCCACCAGTCGAATCAGGTTGCGGAGATCCCGGTCATCATCGGCGGCCGGGAGATCCGCACCGGCAAGATCGCCGAGGTCCGGTCGCCGCACAACCACTCCCACGTCCTGGCCCGCTACCACGAGGCCACCCCCGAACTCGTGGAGGAGGCGGTCGCCGCCGCCGCCGACGCGTGGCGGGCCTGGTCCGAACTCGACCACCGGGCGCGCGCCAGCCTCTATCTGCGCATGGCCGACCTGCTGGTCGGCCCCCGCCGCTACCGGATGAACGCCGCCACCATGCTCGGCCAGTCGAAGACCAGCCACCAAGCGGAGATCGAGGCCGCCTGCGAGTTCGCCGACATGCTGCGGTTCAACGCCTACTTCCTCGATCAGCTCGTGCGGCAGCAGCCGGTGGGCGACCCCGACCCGGGGGTCTGGAACTACCTCGAGTACCGCGCCCTCGAGGGGTTCATCTTCGCGGTGAGCCCGTTCAACTTCACGGCCCTCGGCGGGAACCTGGCGATGGCGCCGGCGATCATGGGGAACACCATCGTCTGGAAGCCCGCGGAGACGCAGATGCTCTCCGCGTACTACCTCATGGAGCTCTACCGGGAGGCCGGACTGCCGGACGGCGTCGTCAACATGCTCCCCGGGCACGGGCCCACCATCGGCGCCCCGGCGCTCGCCCAGGAAACCCTCGCCGGCGTCCATTTCACCGGCTCCACGGCCACCTTCCAGCACATCTGGAAGACGGTCGGGGAGAACATCGCGAACTACCGTTCCTATCCGCGCGTGGTCGGCGAGACGGGGGGCAAGAACTTCGTGGTGGCCCACGAGTCCGCCGATGCGGAAGCGCTGGTCGCCAACCTGATTCGGGGAGCCTACGAGTTCCAGGGACAGAAGTGTTCCGCCGCTTCCCGCGCCTACCTGCCGGCCAGCATGAAGGACGAGTTCCTCGAGCGTTTCCTCGCCGAGGCGAAGACCGTGACCATGGGCGATCCGACCGACTTCGCCAACTTCATGGGTGCGGTGATTGACGAGCGTTCCTTCCACAAGATCTCGGGATATCTCGACTACGCGCGCGAAGAATCGTCCTGCACGGTGATGATGGGCGGACGTGCCGACGGGGCCGTCGGCTGGTTCGTGGAACCCACCCTGGTGGTGACGGACAACCCGCAGAATCGGCTAATGCAGGAGGAGATCTTCGGACCGGTGCTGTGCGTCTATTTCTACCCGGACAACCAGTACGCCGAGACCCTCGACCTCTGCCGGAGCACGTCGCCGTACGGCCTGACCGGCGCGGTCTTCGCGAACGACCGCCTGGCGACCGAACAGGCGTACGACGCCCTCCGTCACGCCGCCGGAAACTTCTACATCAACGACAAGCCCACCGGCGCGGTGATCGGCCAGCAGCCCTTCGGCGGCGGCCGGGCCTCGGGGACGAACGACAAGACGGGGCTCGGTTCCCACCTCCTCCGCTGGACCAACATCCGCACCGTCAAGGAGAACTTCGCGCCGGCGAAGGACTACCGCTACCCGTTCCTGAGCGCGTAGCCTTTTCCATGATGGACGAAGCGCTGGTCCTGCCGGACGACAAGCTTCGCGAGGCCCAGAGCGTCGTGGAAGACCTGCTGCGCTCCACGTTTCCGAACACGAACTTCACGTCCATCCGGCTCCAGCCGGACCTGGACCACGACGGCTACGAGGTCGTTCGGGTTGACGCGTTCTATCGCGGGAGCGCCGCCGAAATCGACCCTGGCAGGAACGTGGCCCTCGGTCCGGAACTGTGGCGCCGCCTGCGCGCCATCGGGATCAGCGCGTTCCCGATCCACATGTTCCGGGACGTCGACGAGAAGCCCTATGGCCGCTGCTCCTGACGAACTCACGAGCGCCGACCTCCTCAGGGTGGCGCTCGACCTGCTCGACGCCGCCGAACGACGCCGCTCCGGTGCACATCTCCGCCGTGCTCTGAGTACGGCGTATTACGCCATGTTCCATTCTCTGGCGCGGGTGTCCGCGGACCGCCTCGTGGGACGCACTGGCGCGCAACCGGACAGGGCAGCGTGGTTGCACGTCTATCGCGCGCCTAACAGCCGGTGGTGAAACCCACGTGAGCGGCGAGAGCGGCGAGGCGCCCGGCTGACAAGGCGCGTGAGGGAGGAATACCGGGCGTATTCCGACCGAAACGCAACGCCGAGCGCCGCAAAGCGGCGCGGTTCAGGCGGGATGCATCGCCGCTCGAACGCCGCGTGGGTTTTGCCACAGGCTGTTAAGCACCGGCACGCAAGGAGCCAGTGCCTGCAATCCGGCGCGATGGCGGTCCGGCCCACGAACATCCAGCAGTTCGCCGTCCGGTTCGCAGCGTTGCAGGACCTGCGACATCGGGCCGACTACAACCCCGCTGCCGTACTCGAATACGCGGCCGCTCATCAGTCCGTGGAGTCCGCAGCCAAGAGCATCCGCCTTTTCGAGGAAGCGTCCGCTGCCGAACAGGCTGCGTTCGCCGCGTGGGTGTTGCTGGCCGCCCGCAGATCCTGACGCCCCGCGCCCGGCGTCTCCTATGATTCGCCGCCCATGCGGCGCCATCTCCTCCCCCTGATCGCGGCGCTGGCGTTCGCGCCGGCCGCCCCCGCCCAGCCGCCGGACACGCTCACGCATCCGGGCGACCGGCACGAACTTGCCGACCGGTACCGGGAGACCGCCGGACGGATCCTGGGCGCCGCGCTCACCGACGTGGACGGCTGGGCGAAGCTGGAGCACCTCGCGCTCCGCATCGGCCACCGGCTGAGCGGTTCCGTCGGCCTCGAACGCGCCATCCAGTGGGCGGCGGACACCATGCGGGAAGAGGAACTGGACCGGGTCCACCTCCAGGAGGTCATGGTTCCCCACTGGGTGCGCGGTCCGGCGCGGGCCACGCTCCTCGCGCCCATGGAGGACGACCTGCCGATCCTCGCGCTGGGAGGCAGCGTGGCGACCCCTCCCGAAGGGATCACCGCCCCGGTGGTGGTCGCCCGGTCCTTCGAGGAGTTGGCCGCGATGCCGCGCGAGGCAGTCGAGGGCCGGATCGTCGTCTGGGCCGTTCCCTGGATGGGATACGGCGGGACCGGCGCCTACCGGCGGATGGGAGCGAGCCGCGCGGCGATGCAGGGCGCGGTGGCGAGCCTCACCCGCTCCGCGACCGGGAGGAGCCTGAACACCCCGCACACCGGCAACATGCGCTACGAGGAGGGCGTGCCGAAGATCCCCACGGCCGCCCTCACCGTCGAGGACGCGGAGCGGCTCCGGCGACTGGACGACCTCGGCGAGGCCATCGAGATCCGCCTCGAACTCGAGGCCGAGACCCTTCCCGACGCCCTCTCGCACAACGTGATGGCCGAGATCACCGGCAGCGAACTGCCCGATGAGGTGGTCGTCATGGGCGGCCACTACGACTCGTGGGACGTGGGCCACGGCGTCCACGACGACGGGGCCGCCTGCATCGCCGCCTGGCACGGCCTGACCCTCCTCCGGCGGCTCGGCCTGCGGCCCCGGCGCACCCTGCGCGTTGTGCTCTGGACCAACGAGGAGAACGGGCTGCGCGGCGGGGAGGCCTACCGCGAATTCGTCGGCGACGGGATCAACGACCATGTGGCGGCCATCGAGATGGACGGCGGCAACGAGCGTCCGGTGGGATTCGGCATCGGGCTACCGTGGGTCGGGGAAGGGCCGGAAGCCGACGCGGCCTACGGGGAGGCCCTCGCCATCCTCCGTCCCATCGGGAGCCTCTTCTCGGCGATCGACGCCGACGCCATGACGAGGGGCGGCGGCGGCGCGGACATCCGGCCGCTCATGGCCGACGGGGTGCCGGGGATCGGGTTCCGCACCGTGAGCGAGCACTACTTCGACTGGCACCACACGGCGTCCGACACCCTTGACAAGCTGGACCCCGACCACTTCCGGCGGGCGGTAGGGATGCTCGCGGTGCTCGGGTTCGTCCTCGCCGACATGCCGGACCGGCTGCCGCACGGGGGCTGAGCCTGAGTCCCACGGCAACACCCAGCCGCGTCCTCCGCTCCGAGGCGATCACCCCTTCCGGGTTCGGCCGGGTCGTCGAGACGTTCTCGCTCGCGGAGGCCGCGGACGACCAGCTCGCCGCGCTCCGCCGGCTGTGGCTCGATTCGGGAGGGCTCCTGGTGCTGCGCACCGGCGAAGCGCTCTGCCCCAAGGACTTCCTGCGCTTCTGCCGGGCTTTCGGACCGCTCGAGCAGAACGAGAAGTACGACCCCGACTTCCTGCTGCCCGGGTATCCGGAGATCCTGCGGCTGGGCAACCTCCACCGGGACGGCAAGTACCGGGCGCTCTTCGTGCGCGCCGAACCCGGCGAGATCCTCTGGCACACCGACGACAGCTTCCGCTATCCGCAGCCCGCCGGTTCGATCTTCCACTGCCGGACCCATCCCGAGACCGGCGGCGGCACCTGGTACGCGGGGATGGCCCACGCCTGGGACGCCCTGTCCTCGCGCCTCCGCGACCACATCGAGGGCCGGTTCGCCGTCCACTCCTACACCTTCCTCGACGACCGCCTCCGCCGGGACAACCCCCACCGCCGGGAAATGCCTCCGGAAGTACGGCGCACCCACCCCCCGGTGGTCCGGCCCCTGGTGGTCCGCCACCCGGAAACCGGCCGCCGGGCGCTCCTGATCCCGGACTGCCACATCGAGTCCGTGACGGGCCTGCAAGAAGCGGAAACGAGGTCGCTGCTCGCCGAACTCCTCGCCCACGCCACCGGCCCCGACTTCGCCGTCGGCTGGCAGTGGCGTCCGGGCGACGTCGCCGTCTGGGACAACCGCTGCGCCATGCACGCCGGCTCCCCGTTCGACGAACGCGAAGCCCGGCTCATGTATCGCGTCACCTTCACCGGCCCGGACACCTACGACGGCGAACGGTGAGAGGCCACTGGCCGGGGAGCGCCGGTCTTCAGACCGGCACCGCTGCGCGCCAGCGCAGCGAAACGCGCGCTGCCGGTTCGCCGAGGGCCCGGTATCGTGCAGGCGACGCAGTCCTTCTTGGAGGTCCGGGCTGCACCGCACTTTCGCAGCCCTCCCGGGCTGCGATGCCGGTCTGAAGACCGGCGCTCCCTCACGGCAGAGCCATCCGGATGATTGGCGACCCCGGACCACGATTTGGGCAGCAACGAGCCGGAGTTCCGGCGGTCCCTGAACAGCAACAATCAGATCCACGTATGGGGGAAACTTCGCCAATGCGTTCTGCTCCCCTGTCCGTTCTCACCCTGCTCCTTGCAGCGTCAACCCTCGCCGCCGAGGGGCGTTTCGATGCTCTCCGTTGGCGGCACATCGGTCCCGTCGGGAACCGGGTGTCCGCCGTGTACGGCATCCCCGGCGATCCCAACACCTACTACTTCGGCGCGGCGTCCGGCGGCGTCTTCAAGACGACCGACGGCGGAGTCCACTGGACGCCGGTCTTCGACGACCAGCCGGTGCTCTCGGTGGGGGCCATCGCGGTCTCGACCGCGGACCCGAACGTGGTCTGGGTCGGGACCGGGGAGGCCCACATCCGCAGCAACGTCTCGCTCGGGAACGGCGTGTACCGCTCCACCGACGCCGGCGCGACCTGGACCCACACCGGGCTGGAGCCGAGCGGCCGCATCTCCCGGATCGTCACCCACCCCGCCGATCCCGACACCGCCTGGGTGGCGGCCCTCGGCCACCTCTACGCCCCGCAGGAAGAACGCGGGATCTTCCGGACGACGGACGGCGGCGGGACCTGGGAACGGGTGCTCTTCGTGGACGAGAACACCGGCGCCTCGGAGATCGTCATCAGCCCCGCGAACCCGGCACTGCTGTTCGCCGGCATGTGGCAGATGCGGATGTGGACCTGGGGCCGGGAGAGCGGCGGGCCGGGCAGCGGCATCTTCCGCAGCCGGGACGGCGGGGACACCTGGGAGCGGCTCGAAGGGAACGGGCTGCCAGCCCGTCCCTGGGGCAAGGTCGCGCTGTCCCTGACCGCGGCCGACCCGCGCCGCATCTACGCCCTGATCGAGACCAGCTCCAACGAGGCGTTCGCGCCGCTCGACGAGCAGGACGGCGTCCTCTGGCGGTCGGACGACGGCGGGGACACCTGGGAGCTGGCGAGCCGGGACCACACCCTGATGCAGCGGCCGCACTACTACACCCGGGTGGTGGCGGCACCCGACGACGCCGACGAGGCGCACTTCCTCGCCACCCGCCACACGACCACCACCGACGGCGGGCTGACCACGTTCCTGAACAACTCGGGCGGCGACCACCACGACATGTGGATCGCGCCGGACCGGCCCGACCGGATGATCGTCGGCCACGACGGCGGGGTGAGCATCTCCACGAACCGGGGCGAGACCTGGCAACGCCCCCGCCTGCCGATCGCCCAGATGTACCACGTCTATACGGACAACCGGATCCCCTACCGGGTCATGGGGAACCGGCAGGACGGCCCCTCCTCGCGCGGTCCTTCCAACAGCCTCACCGGGGGCGGCATCCCGATCGGCGCCTGGGCGCCGGTGGGCGGGTGCGAGTCAGGATTCGCGATCCCCGATCCGAACGATCCGGGGGTCATCTGGTCGGGCTGCTACGAGGGAATCCTCGAACGCTACGAGGACCGCACCGGTCAGGCGCGCAACGTGAGCGTCTGGCCCGACAACCCCGAGGGGTGGGCGGCCGGCGAGCTGCGCGACCGCTTCCAGTGGACCTTCCCCATCCACATCTCTCCCCATGACTCGGACCGCGTGTACGCCGGCAGCCAGCGGGTCCACGTCACCACCGACGGCGGCCAGAGCTGGCAGACGATCAGTCCCGACCTGACGACGGACGACCCGGACCTCCAGCTCAAGACCGGCGGGCTCACCTACGACGACGTGAGCCCCACCTACGCGGCGGTGCTGTTCTCCCTCGCGGAGTCGCCCCATACCGCCGGGGTGCTCTGGGCGGGAAGCAACGACGGGAAGATCCACGTCTCCCGGAACGCCGGGGACTCCTGGGACGACGTCTCGGCGAACCTGCCCGGCCTCCCGCCGCTCGGCACCTACTCCAACATCGAGCCCTCGCGACACGCCGCCGGGGCGGCCTACGTGACGGTGGACCTCCACCAGATCGGGGATACGAACACCTACGCCTACAAGACCGAGGACTTCGGCGCGAGCTGGCGGCGGCTCGGCGAGGACCTCCCGCAGCACACCCACACCTACGCCCACACCCTCCGCGAGGACCCGGTGCGTCCGGGCCTGCTGTTCCTGGGAACGGAGAACGCGGTGTACGTGTCCTTCGACGACGGCGCGAGCTTCGAGTCCCTGCAGTCGAACCTGCCGCACGCTCCGGTCCACTGGCTCACCATTCAGGAGCGCTTCTCCGATCTGGTGGCGGCGACCTACGGGCGCGGGTTCTGGATCCTCGACGACATCACGCCCATCCGGCAGTGGACGGCGGCGGCCGAAGAGGCGCCGGCTCATCTGTTCGCGCCGCGGGAGGCATGGCGTTTCCGGATGCGCCCGACCCCCATGAGCCAGCCCGAGGACCCGGGCGCCGGCGAGAATCCGCCCTACGGGGCGACGATCCACTACCGGCTGGCCGAGGACGTTGCCGACGGGGTGTCGGTCGAGATCGTGGACGCCGCGGGAGAGACGGTCCGCACGCTCAACGGCGACGGCGGGGCCGGACTGCACCGGGTGGTCTGGAACCTCCGGAACGAACCGACCCGCCGCCCGCGGCTCCGCACGCCGCCGCTCGACAGTCCCCATCACGTCCTCCCGGCGCGCGGGTTCCGGCTGCTGACCGAGTCCCGGCCGGTCGCCACCCTGCTCGCCCCGGGCGACTACACGGTGCGGCTGAAGGTCGGCGAGGAGTCGCTGGAGCAGCCGCTGACCGTCCACGCGGACCCGGAAGCCCCCCACGCGGGGGCCGAGATCCCCGGGCAGGTGGAGGCGCTGCTGCGGATCCAGGAGATGGTCCGCGAGGTCGGCGCCATGATCGAGGAGATCGAGTGGCTGCGGAAGCAGACGGCGGACCGGCGCGCCCTGGGCGGCGCGCTCGCCGCGACCGTGGATGTCGCCGCCGGCGAATACGACAGCGCCCTCATGGAGCTCGAAGCGCGCTTTTTCGAGTTGCGGCTGACGGGCGGGAACGCCGGTCAGGACACCCTCCGCTGGCCCCGGCGGCTCCACGCCAAGCTGAGCAGCCTCCACGGCTACATCGGCGGAAGCGACCACCGGCCGACGGATCAGCACCTCGAGGTGCTGGCCCTCTACGAACGGGAACTCGCGGAGACCCGGGAGATGCTCGGCCAACTCACGGGAGACGAACTCGACGCCTTCAACGAGCAGCTCTCCGGGGCGGGCCTGCCGCCGGTGGTGCCGACGGGGAGCGGAGAGGAGCGGTAGGGGAAGTCCACGCCCATGAGGCGTACAGCGGTGCGCCGCCGCCCGCCTCCGGCGGGCTGTGCCGGCTGAAGCCGGCGTTCCCTAACCTGCCAGCTTTTCTTCGAGGAGGCCGCGGGCTATGAGGGTGAAGTCGTGCTCCGTGACGATGCCGACCAGGCGGCCGTCTTCGACCACCGGCAGCGAGCCGATGCCCTTCTCGTTCATCAGCCGGATCGCGTCCACCGACGGCATGGACGGGGGGATGCTGATCGGGTCCGGCTTCATCACCTCGCGCACCGGGAGGAACTCGTCCTCGTCGAGGCCGCTCTCGGCGACCAGCTTGATGATCGTCCGGTAGGAGACGATGCCCACCAGCTTCTCGTCCTCCTCGACCGGAACGTGCCGGACCCGCCCCCAATCCATGAGGATCGCCGCCCGGCGGACCGACTCGTCCGGTTGGACGGTGAGGATGTCGCGGGTCATGAACTGCTCGACGTGCAGGTAGTGGTGCTTCCAGCCGCCGGAATCGCTCAGCACCGGCAGCTCCCAGCGCGCCACCGGAACCCCGGCGCCCTGCTGCCGCCGGGCGGCGCCGGTGATCGCGCTCAGCCGCTCCGAGAGCGACGCCTGGGTGCGGAGCGACTCGTAGCCGTCAAGCATCCAGCGCGCCCCCGAACGGCCGGTGCGCACCCTCTCCTCGACGATGCCGATGTAGTGGTCCACGTCGCGGGAATGGACTTCCTTGCGGGCGAGCCCCTCCCGCGCCCGCGGCAGCAGTTCCTGGGTCAGCAGGTCCCGCACGCGCCATTGCTTGCCGTCGAGCCAAGTCAGTTCCGCC
Source organism: Vicinamibacteria bacterium (assembly GCA_963555995.3). Taxonomy (GTDB): domain Bacteria; phylum Acidobacteriota; class Vicinamibacteria; order Marinacidobacterales; family Marinacidobacteraceae; genus Marinacidobacterium. Next base: position 1,996,180 of record OY821641.1, read on the forward strand.
TTGAGCCCGAGCCGGCTGGCGGCCAGGAAGTTCTCCTTGACGTCGGCGAACGGCAGGATCTTCGCCGGCGCCACCCCCTCGCCCGAATAGGCGCTCATGAGACCCAGCCACAGCGCCATGTTGGCGACCTCGTCCGGAATCGTCGGCCCCGAAGGCAGGTAGCGGCTCTCGATCCGCAGGTGCGGCTTCCCGTCGGTGATGCCGTAGCAGGGGCGGTTCCAGCGCCACACCGTCCCGTTGTGGAGCTGGAGGGCCGAGAGCCGGGGCGGGTCCTCGTCCGCCTCGTCGTCGCCGCCGGCGTCCAGCAGCACCGAGTGGTGGGTGATGTTCTCGCGCAGGATCTCGAGTACCCCGCCCCGCACCCAGTCGTTGCCGAACGCGCCGCGCGCCGCCCGCTGGCGTTCGGTGGCGCGGGCGCCGCGGGTGTCGAGGCTCTGCTGGAAGAGCCCGATCCGGGTCTCCCGCCAGAGCCGGCGGCCGAACAGCAGGGGTGAGTTCGGCGAACAGGCGAGGATCGGCGCGGTCACGAGCTGCGCGAGGTTGTAGAGCCGCGAGAACTCCGCCGCCCCCACCTGCAGGTGGATCTGGAAGCTCGCGTTGCAGCCTTCCGGCATCACGTTGTCGTGGGTGCTGTGGATCTCGTCGGCGCCCGCCATGTGAAGGTGGTAGGGCTCCCCTCCCCGGAGCCGCTTCAGGGCCTCGTCCAGCACCCGGTAGCGCGCCAGCGGCGTCATGTTGTCGAGGGTCATGTCCGACAGCCGCAGGGTGGGCAGGATGCCGGTCAGGCACACGTCCACCCCGACCCGCCGCGCCGCCTCGGCGGCGGCGCTCATCACCTCTTCCAGCCGCTTCTCCGTCCGGGACAGGAGGTCGCCGGACATCAGCATCGGCTCCAGGTTGGCCTCCAGGTTGAACCGGGCGATCTCGGTGGTGAAGGAGGGATCGTCCAGTTCCTTCAGCACCTCCATCGCCCTCGGCGCGGGCCGGTTCCCGTCGCCGATGAGGAACATCTCCTGCTCGACCCCGACCCGATGGACGTCCTCCTCGATCCTCCCCTCGGTGATCAGCGCCTCCAGCTTCCGCAGGTCGCCGAACAGCCGTTTCTCGAACCGGCGGAGTTCCTCGCCGGAGACCGCGCGCGCGTCAAGCCGACCCATGACGGCGAGGATTGTAGAAGCGCGGTAACGAGCGGCGCGGCCGGCTACGCCGGGTCCGGGACGATGCGGCCGTCGAAGAGCTGGATGGTGCGTTGGGCGCGGTCGGCGTAGCGCGGGTCGTGGGTGACCATGCAGATGGTCGCCCCTCCCTCGTGGAGCGAGTCCAGCAGGTCCATCACCTCGGTGCCGTTCTTCGAATCGAGGTTCCCCGTCGGTTCGTCGGCGAGCAGGATCGAGGGCTCGCCGACGACCGCCCGGGCCACCGCCACCCGCTGCTGCTGCCCTCCCGAGAGCTGGGAGGGGAAGTGCTTCCGGCGGTGCGACATCCCGACGCGCTCCAGGGCCTCCAGGGTCCGCCGTTTCCGCTCGGCGCCCGGGGTGCCCCGGTACACGAGCGGCAGCTCCACGTTCTCGTAAACCGTCAGGTCGCCGATCAGGTTGAACGCCTGGAAGATGAAACCGACCTCCCGGTTCCGGATCCGGGCGCGCTCGGTCAGGCCCAGGTTCGCCACCGAATGCCCGCCGAGCAGGTACTGGCCCGCGTTCGGCGTGTCCAGCAGGCCGAGGATCGAGAGCAACGTAGACTTGCCGCACCCGGACGGGCCCGCAATGGCCACGTAGTCGCCGGCGTCGAAACGGAGACTCACTTCCGAGAGGGCGTGCGTTTCGACTTCGTCGGTATAGAAGATCTTGCTGATGCCGCTCAACTGGATGACGGGGTCGGACACGGGTTCTCCTTTCGATGGGTTGGCTGCGTTGTTCCTTGTCTCGCCGGGTTCCCGATGGCGCGGTCGAACCCGGCCATCATCGCAGACGGATCCGGTCGTGCCCTTCCCAGGCCGACGGGTCGGAGAGGATCACGGTGTCGCCCTCGGCAAGGCCCTCGCGGATCTCCACGGTGTTGACCGACGCCTTGCCGAGCCGCACCCGCACCCGGACCGCCTCGCCGCCTCCACCGCTCAGCCGGAAGAGGTCCACCTCGTCTCCCTCCTGGCCGAAGGCCGGACGGCCGACGTGCAGCACGTCGTCGAGACGCTCGATCTCCACCAGGCCGTCCACCGACAGCTCGCTGCGGGCGCCGCGCGGGAGATCCCCGGTGAACGCGACGTCCACCGTCACCGCGCCGTCGCGAACCGCCGGCTCCACGCGGACGACCCGTCCCGGCACGATGCCGTTCCGGGTGTCCACGCGGGCCGGCTGGCCGACCTCGATGTCCTTCGCCTGGACCTCCGCGATCCGCAGCTCCGCCTTCAGGCGGGCCGGTTCGGCGACCCGGGCGAGGTTGTCGCCCTCCGCCACCTGCTGACCGGCCTCGGCGGACACCTCCTGGAGGACGCCCGCGATTCCCGCGCGCACCTCGAGCCGGGAGACGAGTTCGCGCTTCAGCTCGAAGACGGCCCGCAGCCGCGCCACGCGGGCCTCTTCCGCCGCGAGTTCCGCCGCCGCCACCGCTTCGGCGAGCTCCAGCCGTTCCGCTTCGTGCCCGGCGCGCGCCTCCAGTTCGCCGGCGGCGCCCTCGCTGTCTTCCAGGGTGATCCTGCCGATGATCCCCTCGGCGTAGATCTGGGCGTCCGCCTCCGCATCGAGGGCCGCCTGGCGGGCCTCCGCCTCGACCGAGGCGAGCACCGACCGCTGGTTCAGCACCTGGCGGCGCAACTGGACGCGCCGGTCGTCGAGGTCGGCAACGGCCGCCGCCAGCTCCAGCTCCGCCGCCGTCAGCTCCTGGACGAGGCTCGGGTTCTCCAGCGTGAGGATCGCCGTGTCGGGCTCGACCCGGACCCCGGGGAGCGCGTGCACCGCGGCGACCCTCCCCGAACTGCCGGCCGCCACCCGCCGGACCTCTACCGGCACGAGCGTCCCCGGCCCCCGCACGCTCAGCAGCATCTCCCCCCGCCGCACGGTGTCCAGGAACACCGTGCCGCGGTCCACGCTCGGCGCGGCGGGCGACAGGCGGAGGGCGAAGAGGACGAGCGCCGCCAGCGCGCCGCCGCCGAGCGCCGCCAGCACGACGCGCCGGCGCCGGCGGCCTTCGGCGACTCCTTCGCGGGCGATGTCCATCCCGTGTCTCTTCCCCCCCCGGAGTTAACGCTGCGGGCCCGAAGGGGTTCCTCCGGTCGGGCGAACGAGGGGCGCCCCGCCGAGCAGCGAGCGTCCCGGCAGCGCCGGGTCCGCCGGCATTCCCAGCAGATCCAGCGCGGTCGGCACCACGTCGAGGGCGCTGGCCCGCGGCCATTCCGACCCCGCGGGGATCCGCGGCCCCCACGCCGCCACCACCGCGAGCATGTCGCGGCGGGTCGGCGCGAAGCCGTGGTTCCCCGCCGGGCGGGCCGGCATCACGACGTCCTCCGCGGGCCGGGCCGAGGGCAGGAAGCCCGGCCGCAGCAGCGGGAAGAGGTCCCCCGTGGTGGCGCCGCCGGGCTGCACCCGGCCCCGGGTCACCGGCTCGAGGAACCCGGTCACGACGGGCTCGCCGTCCGCGCGGACCGCGAGCAGGGCGGAGCGGACCGCCGCGAGCACCGCGGCTTCCTGATCCGGGCGGACGGTCCCCAGGGGACGGGCCGCGCGGTTGATCGCCACGCTGCCGTCCGCCGTGGTCAGGAGCATCGCCCTCGTGCGGGAGAGGTCCACCGCGCCGCCCGCGCCGAAGGCGAGGAGCCCGGCCCGCTCCAGCGCCACGTTGAGGTGCAGGAGCCGATCGGTCCCGGACATCCCGTGGTCGCTCACCACCAGGAGATGGGCTCCCGAGGTTTCGGCCAGCGCGAACAGGCGTCCCAGGACCCGGTCCACCTCGGCGAACGCTCCGGCGAGGACCGGCCGGAGCGATGCCGCCAACGGGGGGACGTGCGTGGGGAGCCGCTCGTCGAGCCGCCCGTAGAGCAGGTGGCCCAGTTCGTCGGCCATCGGCAGGTAGAGGGCGATGAGGCTCCAGTCCGGGAGCGATGCCGCCGCGTCCAGATGGGCGAGCGCGGCGTCGGCCACCGCGCCGGCGACCTCCAGCAGCCGCGACTCGGCGACCCCGTCGCCGCCTTCGGCCCGGGTCGGCCCGAGGCGGCCCGCCGCGTACTCCGGAGCGCCGACGGTGCGCGGCCACTCGGGCGCGCCGAGCCGCTCGGTCCAGAACGCCTCCGGGTGCGCCCCCATCTCGCTCGCGCCGCCGCGGAACACGAGGTAGCGCGCGGGCGACCCGGCGGCGGGGGCCGCCGCCGCGAACGCGCGCACCCGGAACTCGACCCGCCGGCCCTCCGCCTCGACGCTGATGGGACCGGAGAACCCGGCGTCGGCCCCGATCCCGACGCGCGCCAGCCAGAGGGGCGCCTCCGGCCCCGGATCGCGGTCACCGGGGTCTTCCAGCACGCCGAAGGTGTCCCAGCCGCTCTCCGGATTCAGGGGGTCGTCCACGAACACCCCGAGGAAGCCCGTCCCGCCGACCTCGAAACGGAAGACCCCGGGGTTTCCGCCCACCCGCGCCGAAGCGCGCCCCGCGGCGAGCGGCGCGGGAGGCTCCGCGAGCAGCGGATTCCGCACCTCGTCGAGGGTCGCGGGCGGCAGCCGCACATCCCCGTAGCCGGTGAGGATGTAGAGGTCTCCGCGCCGCTCGGGACCGAGCCGTCCCAACGCCGCCGCGAGCGGAACCGTGTGGGTCGTGTGGAGCGCGACGGCCCGCCGCCCGGCGCCGGCCACCCGCGTCCACAGCGGATCGGCCCGCAGCAGGGCCGCGGAGAAGCCGTCCCGCGTGTCCAGCAGGGTGTGCGCATCGGCCGGCAGCGCGAGGACCGCGTTGCCGGTGATCCCGGTCTCCCGTCCGGGAAGCCCCGTCCAGATCATCGCGAACGACGGCGCGGTCTTCGAGGGGAACGCCGTGACCATCCCGTCCGAGAAGGCCCCCTCGTCGCGGAGCCGGGCGAAGTTGGGCAGTACGCCGTCCCGGAGGAACTCCTGCACCAGCTCGTAGCCGCCGCCGTCCACCGCCAGCACCAGCAGGCGGGGTCCCGGTGGGGATGCCGCGAGGCCGACCTGGGCCGTGGAGACGGCGAAGACCACCGCCACGAGCAGGCGCGTCCGGCCGGGAAGGAACCTCACGGAGCGAACCCTAGTGCTAGGATGAAATCCGTGCGCCAGGAAGTCTTCACTTCTTCCGCGAAGACCCGGGGAATCCGGGTGGACGTGGAGGCGCGTTTCGCGGACCGGCGCCCCGAGCCCGATCCGGCCTGGCTGTTCCAGTACGACATCGCCATCACCAACGAATCCGAGGAAATGGTGCAGTTGCTGAGCCGGCACTGGGTCATCGAGCACGGCGAAGGCCGGATCGAAGAGGTGCGCGGACCCGGCGTGGTCGGCGCCCGGCCGTATCTGGTGCCCGGCGAGTCCTTCCACTACTCCTCCTGGTGCCCGCTGCGCGCCCCCTTCGGTTCGATGCGCGGCTCCTACCTGATGGAGATACCGGGCGGGCGGCGGTTCCAGGTCGAGATCGCGCAGTTCACGCTGAGCGAACCGGTCACCCTGCACTGAGAACGCGACGGGCAAGAGCGATGCCGCGTCCCGAGTCGCCACGCTCGCCATGAGCCGGGGCAGACGGCGGCGCCCGTCCATGGCCGACCGGGCGGACCGCTACCAGCTCTACCAGGAATCGGTCCAGGACGCTCCCGCCGACGCCGCCTTCCTCGACGACGAGTTCCACCGCCGCCGGGCCCGCCGGGCGCGCTCGCTGCGCGAGGACTTCTGCGGCACCGCCGCCCTCTCCTGCGAGTTCGTCGCCCGCCATCCGGAGAGCCGGGCGATCGGGGTGGACCTCGACCCGGACCCGCTCGCGTGGGGGCGCGAGCACAACGTCGCAAGCCTGAGCCGGGCGGAACAGGGGCGGATCGAACTGGTCGAGAACGACGTCCTCGAGATGGGCGAGCCCCGGGTGGACCTGGTCGCGGCGATGAACTTCAGCTACTGGATCTTCGAGACCCGCGACCTGATGCGCGAGTACTTCGAGCGCGTCCGCCGCGCCCTCAACCCCGACGGGCTCTTCTTCATGGACGCCTACGGCGGCTCCGACTGCCACGAGGAGAAGGAGTACGCGCGCGAGGAAGAGGGGTTCGACTTCATCTGGGACCAGGTGGCGTTCGACCCCATCAGCGGACGGATGCGCTGCGCGATCCACTACGAGTTCCCGGACGGCAGCCGGCTGCGGAACGCCTTCCGCTACCAGTGGCGCTTCTGGTCGCTCCCCGAGCTACGCGAACTGCTCGCCGAGGCCGGGTTCTCGCGGACGGTCGTGCTCTGGGAAGGCGCCGACGAGCACGGCGACGGCAACGGCGAGTTCGAGGAGGTCACCGAAGGCTCCGCCGACGAGACCTGGATCGCCTACCTCGTCAGCGAACCCTGACGGCGGAGCGGGTGCCGGAAGAAAACGCCGGTCCTCAGATCGGCGCCGCCAAGGACCGCCGGTCTCCAGACCGGCGCCGCGGCCCGCAGGGCCGCGAGACGCGAAACGACACCCCGCGGCGCCCCACCGCCGCCTTCCTCGTCATCGGCAACGAAATCCTCTCCGGGAAGGTCGCGGACACGAACACCGGCCTGCTGGCCCGGTTGCTCCGCACGAAAGGGATCGAACTCCGCCGGGTCGTCACCATCCCCGACGAGCCAGAGGTGATCGCCGCGGAAACGGTCGCGCTCTCCACGTCCCACGACTTCGTGTTCACCTCCGGCGGGTCGGCGCCACCCACGACGACGTGACCATGGAGGGCGTTGCCCGCGCCTTCGGGACGAAGGTGATCCACCACCCCCGCTTCCTCGAATCGCTACGGGAACGCGGCCTCGAGACGACCCACCGGAACCTCGCCCGCGTCCCCGAAGGCACCGACCTCCGCGAGGGCGCGAGCGGCGCCTGGCCCGTCCCCGTGATGCGGAACATCTGGATCCTCCCCGGCCTGCCCCCCGTCTTCGAGCGCAAGCTGGAAATCCTGGCCGAGTGCCTCCCGGAGGGACCCCGCTACTTCGCCGACGAAGAACTCGTCCCCCGCCCCGAGGAGGAACTGATCCCGCTCCTCGACCGGATCGTGGCGGCCCACCCCGAGATCCAGATCGGCTCCTACCCGGTGCCCGCGGGGACCCGCATCACACTCGACGGCGACAACGAAGAGGCCGTCGCGAACGCCGCGGCCGCGCTCCGGAACGGTCTCACCGCAACCGGCTTGGAACGCCGGTCTCCAGACCGGCACGCGCGGCGCTCCGCGCCGCGAACGTCGTAACTCCCCGGCCCGTCCGACTGCGCGTCTCACCCGTTTCGAGTCAGAACGACCGGGACCAATGAGCGCTGTTCCCGCCGTGCCGCCTCGTCCCCTCGCCGCTCTGCTGGCGACACTCGCCGTCGCCGGACTCCTCTTCGCCGCCCTCCGGCTCACCGGCGGCGTCGCGTAATCCGCACCACCGGGCGGCAACTCCCAGCCTCCGCCCGGCATCGCGCCCCGCCCCGGCAGGTGCAACACCCTGCGTGACCTCCGCGAAGCGGACGCACGGCCGGTCCCCCCGGTCCAGCGGGTCAGCGCGTGAACAGCAGGCCGAAGACCGCGAGCAGCACCGTCACCAGGATCCCCAGAGCACCCAGACGAGCCGAATTTCCGTCCTCAGGGCGTCCGTTCGCACCGCGAGGAACTCCAGCTTCCGGTCACGTTCGGCCCCGGCCTCGGCCAGGGCGTCCAGCTTCCTGCCGTGCTCGGCGAGTGTTCGACCGTGGTCGGCGAGCCGGTCGGCGTTCTCGTTACAGAGCTGCTTGATTTCGATGAAGCCGACCCGCATCTCCGCACGAAACTGCGCGACCAGATTCTCCGCCGCCATGGACCGGACCTCCGCCTCCGCATTATAGGCAGCGTCCGGATCGCATCCGCTGCTAACCAGCGCGCGGAACAAGGTGCCCTGCTTCACCGGCATGAGCGGCGGTTTACCGGCGCTCGCGGCCGGTGGAGAGGTCCGTGGGGCGGCCTGCCCGGGTGACGCGGCCGTGGCGGATCGTTTTGGGTTCTGCGTGGTGCGTGGCATCGAAGCCTCCTCTGCATGGTCATGACAGAACGGGAGGCGCAAGCGCCACCCACGCAGATACAGACGAGAATTCACCGGATTTTTCCCATTTCCGGGCGCAATGTGGAAAAGTCGAAGCGATTGTGCAGATTGACGACGCCGCGAAACGGCCGCGCGGCCGGTTACTGCGAAAATGCAGCTTGCACGCGCGGCGCCACGGCGAGCGGCGCGGTGGTGCCCTCCTCCCGGTTCAGCCCCGCAGACAGCGACACGACATCCGCGGGCCTTCGGCCCGCTGTGCCGCTCTGAAGAGCGGCGCTCCCAGCCGTCGCCGCCGTTCTCGTGCCCAGCGGGGTGTTCAGGTGGACGCGATCATGGGAGTCTCCCCCCGGTCCAGCGGGTCAGCGCGTGAACAGCAGGCCGAAGACCGCGAGCAGCACCGTCACCAGGATCCCCAGAGCACCCCAGACGAGCCGAATTTCCGTCCTCAGGGCGTCCGTTCGCACCGCGAGGAACTCCAGCTTCCGGTCACGTTCGGCCCCGGCCTCGGCCAGGGCGTCCAGCTTCCTGCCGTGCTCGGCGAACCGCTCGGCGGTCTCTCTGCTGTGCTCGGCGAACCGCTCGGCGGTCTCTCTGCTGTGCTCAGCGAGCCGGTCGGCGTTCTCGCGGCAGAGCTGCTTGACTTCCAGGAAGCCGACCCGCATCTCCGCGCCAAGCTGCGCGACCAGGTTCTCCGCGGCCATGGATCGGACCTCCACTTCCGCATTATAGGCAGCGTCCGGATCGCATCCGCTGCCGACCAGCGCGCGGAACAAGGCGCCCTGCTTCACCGGCATGAGCGGCGGTTCACCGGCGCTCCCGGCCGGTGGAGCGGTCCGTGGGGCGGCCTGCCCGGGTGACGCGGCCGTGGCGGATCGTTTTGGATTCTGCGTGGTGCGTGGCATCGAAGCCTCCTCTGCCTGGTTGTGAAGGAACGGGAGGCGCAAGCGCCACCCACGCAGATACAGACGAGAATTCACCGGGTTTTTTCCCATTTCCGGACGCAATGTGGAAAAGTCGAAGCGATTGTGCAGATTGACGACGCCGCGAAACGGTCGCGCGGCCGGTTGCCGCGAAAATGCAGCTTGGGCGAAAGCTCAACCAGCGTCAGTAGCGCCGCCGGCTTGGAACGCCGGTCTCCAGACCGGCACGCGCGGCGCTCCGCGCCGCGCACGTCGTAACTCCCCGGCCCGCCCCAATGCGCGTCTCACCCGTTTCGAGTCAGAACGACCGGAACCAACGAGCGTTGTTCCCGCCGTGCCGCCTCGTCCCCTCGCCGCTCTGTTGCGACACTCGCCCTCGCCGTCGCCGGACCCCTCTTGGCCGCCCTCCGGCCCACCGCCGGCGTCGCGTAATCCGCACCACCGGGCGGCAACTCTCAGCCTCCGCCCGGCATCGCGCCCCGCAGCGGCGGGTGCAACACCCCGCGTGACCTCCGCGAAGCGGACCCGCCGCCGGTCCCCCCGACCCACCGGGTCAGCGAGCGAACAGCAGGCCGAAGACCGCGAGCAGCACCGTCACCAGGATCCCCAGAGCACCCCAGACGAGCCGGATTTCCGTCCTCAAGGCGTCCGTTCGCACCGCGAGGAACTCCAGCTTCCGGTCACGCTCGGCCCCGGCCTCGGCCAAGGCGTCCAGCTTCCTGCCGTGCTCGGCGAACCGCTCGGCGGTCTCTCTGCTGTGCTCGGCCAGCCGGTCGGCGTTCTCGCGGCAGAGCTCCTTGACTTCCAGGAAGCCGACCCGCATCTCCGCACGAAACTGCGCGACCAGGTTCTCCGCGGCCATGGATCGGACCTCCGCCTCCGGAGTATAGGCAGCCTCCGGGTAGCGGCAGCAAATCCGACCATGGCAATGGACCATAGTAAGATCCAGTCATGCAGCGGATACAGATCTCGAAGTTCAAGGCCACGTGCCTCGCGGTGCTGGATCGGGTCGCCCAGACCCGCGAACCGGTTCTGGTGACCCGCCGCGGCAAGCCGATCGCGAGGATCGTCCCTCCGGCCCCCAGCCCGGCCGGAAGCTGGCTCGGCGCGATGAAGGGCTCGGTCACGATCCACGGCGACATCGTCGCGCCGGTCTCCGAACCGTCGGACTGGGAAGCGCTGCGGTAGATGCCCTTCCTCCTCGATACCCACGTCTGGATCTGGGGGCTCAACGAACCCGAACGGCTTCCCCAGACCGTCCGGCGCCAACTGGCCACGGCGTCGGAGCCTCCGCGGCTCTCACCGATCAGCGTCTGGGAATGCCTCCTCCTCGCCGAGAAAGGCCGCATCACGCTGTCCCCCAACCCCCGAGCCTGGCTTCGCGAGGCAGCGGGGTCCGTCCGGGAAGTCCCCCTGACCTCTGAGGTGGCTGCCGCCAGCCGGCGCCTTCACCTGGGTCACGACGACCCCGCCGACCGTTTCATCATGGCTACCGCAAAGGTATGCGGCCTGCGCCTCGTCACCGCCGACACCCGCCTCCTCCGCTGCCCCGACGCGGAGACCCTCTGGGGCGAATGACGCCGGACCGGCCGGCTAGGAACGCCGGTCTCCAGACCGGCACGCGCGGCGCTCCGCGCCGCGCACGTCGTAACTCCCAGGCCCGTCCGAATGCGCGTCTCCCCCGTTTCGGGTCAGAATGACCGGGACTCCATGACTCTGTCCCTGCGTCTCCGGCGCCCCCTCCGGTCCACCGTAACCGCCGCCTTTCTTCTTTCCACCCCCCTTGCCGCCGCCGCCCAGGATCTCTTCCCCCTCTCCGACGAACACAAACGGTGGCTCGAATACGACGCCGTCTACATCATCAGCGACCGGGAGAAGGACGCCTTCGAGCGGCTCCAGTCCGAAGCCGAGCGCGAGGCGTTCATCGCCGCCTTCTGGTCGCGCCGCGACCCCGAGCCGCTGACCCCCGAGAACGAGTTCCGGATCGAGCACTACGAGCGCATCGAGTACGCGAACTCCCGCCTCGGCGGCGAAACCGCGGTGCCCGGTTGGCTGACCGACCGGGGGCGCATCTACATCCAGCTCGGCGAACCCGAGGAGCGGGAGACTTTCGCCTCAGTGCCCGGGCTCTACCAGACGGAACTCTGGTTCTACCTCTCGCGCCCGGACCAACTGCTCCCTCCGATCTACGTCCTGTTCTTCCGCGAATACAACGCCGGACCGTTCATCCAGTTCAACCACGTGATCCACCAGCCGGAAGAACTGCTTCCGGCGCAGTCCTTCCCGGTCGGCGAATCGCGCCAGGAGGCCTACATCCTGCTGCAGGAGATCTCGCCCCAACTCGCCCACGCCAGCATCACCATGCGCGCCGACCGGGGGGTCATGGCCAGCCTGGTGCAGCCGGAGATGGAGATCCTCCAGACCCAGACCGTGATGTCCGACATCAACCGCGCCCCGTACCGGTTGCTCGACACGAACTGGGTCAGCGGCGCGGAGGCCGGCCGGGGGCTGGTCGAGAGCGAATACCTCTTCAACTTCGTGCCGAGCGCCGGGCTCGCGCGGGTGCTTCCCGGCGCTGAACCAAGCTCCTTCTTCGTTCACTACGCGATCGAGATCGAACCGCAGCACTTCACGCTCGCCCGCGAGGAGCGCGGAACCGACTACTTCACCCGTTTCGAGGTCACCGGCGAGGTCACCACCCCGGAGGGTGAGGTCGTCCACGACTTCATGGTGACCCCCTTCCTCCGCCTGACCGAGAGTCAGCTTCAGGATGTCGGCGCCCGCCCCTTCACCTACCGCGGCATGTTCCCCCTGATCCCCGGCGACTTCCGCTTCCGGGTGATCCTCAAGAACGCCGCCCGCACCGAGTACACCGTGTTCGAGGACGAGTTGACGGTGCCGGACGCCGGTGCGGCGCTCTCCCGCCCCTGGCTGGTCCACGTCCCCCCGCAATCCGTCGAAGAAGCGGGACTCCGCGCCTGGGTGGCGGGCGACGCCCAACTCGTTCCGAACGGACGCGGCGTGGCGGCGATCGGAACTCCCCTCCGGGCCGTCGTCTCGGCCGCCGGAAACGAGCAGGTGGTGTTCCGGGTAGTTCCCTGGACCGCCGAGGACGGAGCGACGGGATCCCCCGTTCGCGAAGAAGAGGTCCCGGTGAACGACGGCCTCGCCGTCTGGTCGCCGCCAACCGCCGATCTGGATTCCGGCCGTTACCTCCTCTCCGCCTCCGCGGGCGGCGACGACCGGATGGTGACCTTCGATCTGAACGCGCGCAGCCGGGTCGCGGTCCCGTGGGGGCTCAGCGACTCTCCTGATACCGAGACGCCCGGCGCCGTCGCCGCGGCCCTCGGCGAACAGTGGCTCCGGACGGAGAACCACGAACGCGCCCGCGAATCATTCCAGTCGGCGCTCGCCGAGAACCCGAACCTCGGACGGGTCCGGCTCGCGCTGGGCCGGTTCGCGCTCGACGACGGCGAGCCGCGCGCCGCGGCCCGGCTCCTCGAACCGGCGCTGGCCCAGACCCCCGAGGACCCGATGGTGCTGCGGGTGCTGGGCGACGCCCACCGGGAGTCCGGGAACCACGCGCGGGCGGTCGAACTCTACGAGCGGTCCCTGCCCCTCCAGGCGCCCGACCCGGCGCTCCTGAACGCGCTCTCCTGGTCGCTCGCCGCGGGCGGGAGCGGCGGACGGGCGATTCCCTACCTCGAACAGTCGCTCCGCCTCGACCCGGAACAGCCGGAGGTGCGGGAGCTGCTGGCGACCCTCCGCGCCGGCGCCTCACCCGGGCGCGACTGACGCGGTTCGCCCAATCACCTCTCCAAGAATTCCGCCGCTCCGTCCGGTTCCTTGGACTCCAAACCCTCGGGGAGCACTCCCACTGCGGTCGTAACTGGAAGAAAGATCGAGGCGTTAAATGCGTTGTTCGTTTCCTTGCCAAGGCATGGCATAATCGTTGCCTATTTTTCGCGCTTGCACTTTCTACTTCTACTGCGGAACCGGCGCCGTCGGACCGCATTCCTGAAATCTCAGACACCTCAAAGAGGAGGAACCATGCGGAAGTCCACTTTCGCGCTGCTTCTCGCGGCGTCCCTCGTCCTTCCGGGCCTAGCGTTCGGACAGGCCGGCGACTCCAGCATTCGCGGCACGGTCACCGACGACTCGGGCGCCGTGCTTCCCGGAGTCACGATCACCGCGATGAGCCCGGCGCTCATCAGCCCCGCCACCGCGGTCACCGACGGCCAGGGCACCTACCGGCTGCTCAACCTGCCCGTCGGCGATTACGCACTGGAAGCGTCGCTTTCCGGCTTCGCCACCTACCGGCAGGAAGGCATCCTTGTCCGGGCCAGCACCAACATCGGTGTGGACCCGGTGATGTCCATCAGCACCGTGCAGGAAACGGTCACCGTGACCGCCGAAACGCCGATGCTCGAGATCTCCCGTCCCGGCAACATCCTGACCATCGAGGGTGACCTCCAGCGCGACCTGCCCATCCAGGCACGCGGCAACTGGAGCGACTTCCTCGAGATGACCCCCGGCGTGAACGCCCGTCCCTTCGACGACGGCTCCGGCCGGATGGTCTATTTCGGACACGCGACCGAGCACTTCGCCCACGTCATCCAGCTTGAGGGTATGGCGGCGGCCGGCTACACCGATTCGCAGGTCACCTATGTCGGGATGAACGCCGACATGATGGAAGACATGTCGGTCAAGACCGGCGGCGCCGAGGCCAAGGACCCGATGGGCACCGGCCTCATCATCAACGTGGTGACCCGGAGCGGCGGTAACGACCTCACCGCGTCGGCAGCCTACGACCTCCAGGATTTCGACTGGGGCACCGGCGACGAGGCCGGCTCCGGCGGTTTCTTCGGCGACAACGAGCTCCCGAGCGGCTTCAACCCGTTCGCCTCGGAGAAGTCCAACTTCCAGGCGCTCGGCGTGTACACCCCGCCGGAAGGCCGCGACGCGGCGGCCGGCACCCCGACCGCACACCAGGTACGGCAGTCCGACTTCTCGCTCGGCGGCCCGATCATGCGGGACAAGGCCTGGTTCTTCGCGGCCTACCGGTACGCCGACCTGGCGGCCCGCATCAGCCGCGGCAGCACGGACATCGAACGGCTCAACGCGCTCGGAGGACTGCCCATGGGCAGTCTCGGGACGACCCCGGTCTATTCCGAGTTCCTGAACACCACGAAGAGCCACCAGCCCTACGCCAAGGTCAGTGCGCAGCTCAACCCGAGCCACGAGTTGAACGTGTACTACCAGCGCGACACCACCGAGAACACCTCGAACCGCGAGTACGACCTCGCCCCGCGCTACACCGTGCAGACCGGCGGCAACCTCTACGGCGCCAAGCTGACGTCGGTGTTCGGCACCTCAACGACCGGACAGTTCACCCTGTCCTACAACGACAAGGCGTCGCAGCGGCCGCTGGACATTCAGCCGCAGCTGGACAGCATCGTCCCGTACGTTGAGATCCATGCCAACTATTCCGTCAACGACAGCGGCACGATCAGCCGCGGCGGGCGCATCGCTGCGCTGGGAACCGGAAACGGTTCCGACCGTCCGGCACGCCTCGTCCTGATGCGGGCTGACATGACGCGTTACATCGACAACGCGGCCGGTTCGCACGAGATCGCCTTCGGCGTCTATGCCGCCCCCTGGAACACCTACCCCAGCACGACGGTCTATGCGACCACTGCCGGCTGGGGCACCGAGTACCACACACCGGTGGACGCGAATGGAAACCCGACGGCCGATCCCACGCTGGCGGTTGGCACGCGTTGGTTTGAGCGGCGCCGGACCGGTGACGCGAACGGCCCCATCGATTCGCTCAAGACCATCGACGCTCAGGACAGCGACCTCGGCGTCTACCTCCAGGATTCCTGGAAGCCGGTGGACCGTTTGACGGTGAACCTCGGGGTTCGGGCTGACTTCGTGAAGCGCTACGACAACATCCAGAACTTCGACCGGATGAACACTTTGGCGCTCGGCCCGCGCGCCGGATTCGCGTACCAACTCACCGAGGATGGCCGCAACATTCTGCGCGGCAACATCGGACGGGTCCACGAACAGATGAACGGCCGCGACAACATCACCCGGGTCCACGGGGCATCGTCAGTCGGTAGCTACGTCGAGTACGACCACGACGGCGACGGCATCGCGGACTTCGATCGCTACACACCGCCCTCCGCCGGAATCCCGCGCGAATACCTGTTCGACGAGAACATCGGCCAACCCTTCGTGGACGAGGCCATCGTCGGTCTGCGACGTCAGTTCGGCGGACAGTTCGCGATGGACGCGGCGCTCGTGCACCGGCGCTACACGGACAACTACGCGCTGCTCGAGCAGAACGGGTTCTACCCGTCCTCCGCGCCTGCGCCAACTCCGCTGGGCGAGTTCCAGTACGGAGCGGTGGATCTGGACTACGGCAACATCCTCCAGCAGACCAACAACAGTTGGAGCAAGCTGCAGTACACCGCCATTGAGATCACGACGACCCGGCGCACCGAACGGATGTCCGCTACGCTGAACTTCAGCCGGCAGTGGCAGGGCTTCGGAGGCGACTGGAATCCGAACGATCCGGCCCGCTACATCCAGCCGGAGAAGTTCAAGTCCAACAAGGCGCTCTACATGCCGCGTGGTAACAACGAGCAGAACACCTTGCGTGATTCGAGCAATCTGTCCTATGCACCCACTTGGCGGCAGTTCTCGATTCGTGGCGGCATGAGCTATCTGATGCCCTACGATGTGACGCTGGCGGTCAGCTACACGGCGAACGCTGGCCCGTGGTCCGGCCCGCCGATCAACCGGCTGAGCGCCGATGATCCCCAGGTCACCCAGTACGGCCCGGGCAGCGCCAACAACGGTTTCTCGAACCCGCTCGCCACCCGCTACCGCATCGTCGGTGCGGACCGGGGCGAACTCCAGGTGCAGGCGCCGACCGTCCACACCGTGGGCCTCTCGCTCGGCAAGATCCTCGATCTGGGCCGCGCCCAGTTCGAGATTTCCGCCCAGGCGTTCAACCTGCTCGACGCAGCCAACCACAACCAGTTCACCTACAGCGGTGCGAACCGGACGTGGAAGGCCGCCTTCCTGGAGCTTCGGAGCCGGCAGAATGCCCGCACCATGCTCCTCCGGGGAACCCTCCGCTTCTAAGCGACCCTCCCCCCAAGCACCTTTCCCCCAAGGGGCCGGCCCACCCGGGCCGGCCCCTTTTTTCGTACCCCATCCACCACCTCATCCCCACCCCCTGATCCCACCACAACTCCCGTTTGCCCCCACCCATCACCCCCTGCTACAACCGCCCCGTGAGCATTCCAAGCGACTGGACTCCGCGACCTGGCACACACCGCTTGGCGTTTCGCCGTGTCCGTCGCGCCAAATCCAACCCGTTGAATACCCCCCCCCCCCCCCCCGAATTCAACGCATTGGATTCTTGGTCTCTGGCCGAAACACAGCACCTGCTGACCTAGCCCCCGCTACTTCACAAGCGTCCTCCCGCCGCTACTCATCGTCTCCGCTCCGGGAACGGCGGCAGGATCTTCGAAGACAACCAAGTTCGCTCCTCGCCCTTCACACCGCGATCCCGAATGCCCGGCCACCGCTAGAACCCGTCACGATCATCCACGCTGGCCTCCGCCTCCGTCACGCACCAGACACCCACGCTTGGCCTCGGCCCGATGATCCCCATCGGGCTTCAGCGGATCCTCACCTCCCTCTGGCAAGACAAGGGACGCGACATTACTCTTGCTTGCGGCGTATCGCTCCTCTTGGGAGACTTGGAAGATTGGTCACTCCAGAATGGCTTTCTCTCTCCGGCCATCACCGGGTGGATGTTCTGCAATCCGAAATCGAACGGTCGACAGTATCGCCCCCTGATTGACCGGGATAAGCACGAGGGGCGTTGGGAGACAACACAATGCTTACACATTGGAGATTCGCAGCCTTGGCGACGGCGGTCTTGCTATTGGCGACTGGAGCAAATAGAGCGGGGGCTCAGGACGCCGCTACGCAGGAGTTGGCTGAGGCTTTTGCTGAACTCAGCACATTCGGTCTTCAGGTTGAAGTCCAAGTTGATGAGACAAAAGCGGCGCCTTCTGTTCCAGTACCCGTGGCACCGCTACGGACGACCAGCGGCGCGTCTATCGCAGCAACGGAGAATCGGATGGAGAGTGCATTGGACAGGCTGGAAAACGCGGTTCGGACCGCGCTTTCCCGCAACGTTGAGCGCGTTCTCCAGACTGTTGTGGGCGGGATCCAAGAAGCCTGCCAAATTAATCTAACTGCCGACAACGAGGGATTTGAACTCGCGTCGGTCGCCATTTCCCTAGGCGCAGTCACTGCGACCTTTACCCCGTCCGCACAGTTCTGCGCGGACGTGTCGGGTGACTGAGTGGACAATAGGACAACCTCCGGCGGCTGACCCCCTGTGGCGACAAGCAGGCTCTGTCCGAATGTGGGTGACGGCCTGATCAGGCGGCGGCGCGGGTTTCGGTTTCGTCGGCCTGGATGCCGTCGGTGAATTTGACGCCGTGGATGACCCGGGGCAACTGCTCGTAGCCGCTGACGCGGCGCCAATTGGCGCTGGCCGCCGTCACCAGCTTGAAGGCCATCGCCAACGCGGTCCGGTGGGACAGGCATCCCTTGCTGCGAACGGTGCTGTGGCGGACGGTGGCGAACATGCTCTCGATGGGGTTCGTGGTGCGGATGTGCTGCCAATGCTCGGCCGGGAAGTCGTAGAACGCGAGCAGCGCCTCCTGGTCCTTGGTCAGGCAACGAACGGCTTCCCCGTATTTCGCCCGGTATTTGGCGGCGAAGGTGTCGAGCGCCTTCTCCGCCTTCTTGCGGCTCTCCGCCATCCAGATCTGGTGGAGGTCCTGCTTCGCGTTGCGTTGCCGGGACTTGGGCAACTTGTTCAGCACGTTCGCCGTCCTGTGGACCCAGCAGCGCTGCCGTCGGGTCTTGGGGAAGACCTCGGCCAGCGCCTTCCGGAAGCCCAGCGCACCATCCCCGATCGCCAGCTCCGGGGAGACTTCGAGGCCGCGTCCACGCAGGTCCACCAGCAACTCGCGCCAGCTCTGAGCGCTCTCCCGGAACCCGGCCTGGAACCCCAAGAGTTCCTTCCTGCCCTCCGGGGTTGCGCCGATCAGCACCAGAACGCACTGCTTCTCGTCTTCGAGTCGGCCCTGGAGATAGATCCCGTCTGCCCAGACGTAGACATACCGCCGACCCGCGAGATCCCGCCCCCGCCAGCGCTCGTGCTCCGCCTCCCATTCCGACTTCAGGCGGCCGATCACCCCCGGCGACAGCCCCGACGCCCCCGAGCCCAAAAGCTCCGACAGCGCCTCCCCGAAGTCCCCGCTCGAAACCCCCAGCAGATACAGCCTCGGCAGCGCCGCGTCCAGCGAGCGCGTCCGCCGCGCGAACCGCGGCAGGAGCCTCGAAGAGAACCGGATCCGATCCTCCCCGGCGCCCCCGCGGTCCCGGACCTTCGGCCGCCGCACCGGAACCGGTCCGATCCCCGTCAGGATCGTCCGCTCCGGGCCGTGGCCGTGACGCACCAGTCGCCGAACTCCCGTCGCCGTCCGATGATCCTCGTAGGCCAACAGCAGTGCAGCCACCTCCGCCACCGAAGACAGGCGGCGGGAACAACCTCCGCACGAGGGTGTCGTTCCCCCTGGGGTGGGCGTCCCTGCCGGGGCCGGTAACGAGAACTGGTGGACGCCGACACCCACCGGCTGGCCGGACTCAGTAGGGGAAGCGCGGATCGCGTTCGGGCTCTTGCGTCAAAGCTCTCTGTTCTTTGAGGAAGGCTCGCCGCTCTGCCGGTATGAGCGGTTCACGAACGAGGATGCGGCATGAGTTCGTGACCCGTTTCGACTGGAAGTTCTCCTGGCCTAGGTGCTCGATATCCGCGGCATCCGCGTCCTTAGCCAGGATCACGATCCGCGTGGCTGCAGGCTGATGCTGGGGACCGGCGGGAAACGCGCCGTAGGGCTTGTAACCCAACATGTGAGAGGAGAATGCCTGAGAGACGAAACATCGGACGATCGCCTTGACACCGCCAGACGGAACCTCCATGGGCACCAACAGGCGCGAGGATGTGCGCGTCGTCCTCCCCTGATCTTTGACATTCGCTTGGCCGGCGTTTCGTTTCACCTCCGAGCGATCTACAGTCTGTCCGATCTGGAGAGGGATGAGGATCGGGCTACGCTGCGTTCGCGTGAAGGCCAGCGTGTACAGGAACCCCAACTCAGATAAGAACGTCATGACTACCGGCATGACGAGGGCCAGGAGAGCCAGTTTCGCTCCGTACTGCATTAGGACGTCGCCGGAAAACCCGGGCCAATCGATGAGTTTGAGTTCCCACTGTGTTCCTAGCGCAGCGAGGAGGGCCAGCAAAAGACCGATTCCTCCAGCACCGTAGCTGCGGCGGAAGTTGAACGCAGAAGCGCAAAGAAACAATCTCTTTGTGAAGTCTCCGACCGACTGGACGAAGTATCCAACCCCGGCCCACGCCACTACTATCAAGCTTGCAGCGACCAACCACGCCATTTCGCAGAACCTCCTTCGCCTTCTGATGTTGCTGACGGGAAAGCCTTAGGCATCATCCGGACCTGCAGGTCCATCCATCCAGGAGAGGCCGCCCGCCTGACCGCAGCGGTCAGGAGGGCGGCCACGAGACCAGGTCAAAGCCGCCCGAGGACTCTGAAGCAACCGGGATCAACTTGTGGGTAGATCAAGCATTTCCCGGAGAAAGTTGTCTCTTCGCTGTTTCGCCTCGCGGCAGTTCTCTTCGGCCTCTAGAACGTCTCGTTTGGCCTTTAGAACTCTTCGTTCCGCATTCTGGACACTCCGGTCCAATCTCTTGAGTTCCAGTTCATCTTGCCGTTCATTGACATCGTCGTTCACTGACGCTGGTCCTCCTTGTGAGACGTGGTGTAGCAGGACGGCTTGGAACCATACGCGAGCCCACGCCTGCTCCGCAACATACGCGTGCCGCCAGTGGCACGTTACCATGCGGATTCTTGGCCGGGCAGGTTACCGTCATTCCACACGTGGCTCGGTCCTTGGTGGCGAACGTGTCCATCGCCGCGTCCGCCTCCATCCGGCTCGCCTCCACCCGGATTGCGTGCAGGTCCTGCTGGGCGTTGTGCAGCCGGAAGACGGGCAATGCGCGCACCACGGTCGAGACATTCTGGACCCAGAAGCGCCGGCGACGCGTCTTCGGGAGGGCCACACAGCGCTGCTCCGAAACCGAAAGCCCGTCCCCGACCGCCAACTCCGGGGAGACCTCGAGGCCGCGCTCACGCAGGTCCAGCCAGCCAGCACATCGGCGGGAAGGCGCCGGTCCTGCTGGTGCTGGCGGGGACCCCGGACCTCGAGGACCGGATTGACCAGATGCGGGTGAGTTTCTGGGACCGGGCCGCGAAGCTGCGCATCGGGCGGCTCTCGGAGGAGGCGTCCGGGGAGGCGATCCGGGAACCGCTGAGCCGCGACGGAATCACCATCAGCGACGACGCGCTGGCAAAAGCCTACCGGGACCACGACGGCTATCCGTTCTTCGTCCAGCACTGGGGTCAGGAACTGTGGCGGCGTGCGAAGGACCGCGCCGCGGTGACCGCGGAGGATGTGGCCGAAGCGCGGGACGCCGTGGACTCGGTGCGCAGAGCCTTCTACGAGAAGCGACGCCGGGAAATGAAGAAGGCGGGGTTGCTCGGAGTCGCCCGGACAGTGGCCGAAGCGTTCCGGGCGCCGCCAGGAGCGGGGGACGTGGAGCGATTCCGGACCCGCGCCTCTGTCCCGGAAGGGGACGTGGACGCCGCGATACGGCGGGGGCTCGGCGCGGGGTGCACGGCGGAGCAGGCCGAGGAGGCGGAGGTGACGTTGCGCCACCTCGGATACATCTGGCCCTCCGGCCCCCTACCCTCTTGGGAGCCGGGAATCCCCAGCCTCATGGCCTACATGTGGAGCGTCGGCTCGCCGGAGCTTCGAGAGTGAACCGGCGGCCGCGGTAGCGCTCCGCATCCATCGCCGACCGCGTACACGGACTCGGCCGTGGAGGTGACGTTTCGTAGTCTCCGACGGGGACCGTCACAGGAGCGAGCAGCGATCGGAGGTTCGCTCTCCTGCGGAGAGCGGTGCCGGTGTGAACACCGGCGCTCCCGGGCCCGCGTTACGCCGCGAGACAGGCCCCGCGCATGTCGCAGCGAATCCGGCGGCCCCGTCGGGAGAGAAACCCATCGTCACCTCCCCGCGTGACGCGATCCCGGCCAGGCCCCGCGCCCGAAGACCTGGAACTCCCACGAGTCAGCGGCGGATCCCGAAGTTCCCGGTTCGGCGTCTTCCGCGTCGCGGTCGCCGCCGGGCGGGCGTTCCGGCTCGTCTTCCCCGGCGACCGGACCCACCAGCAGGATGCCGACAACGACCGTCAGGATCGAGAGACGCAGCATCGTTTCCCTCCGGGGGGCTCCACCGGAACCCAACCGGAAAACCGGACTATACGCGCGGCGTCTCGCGCCAGTCTTCGACCGTCAGGCCCGGGACGCGGCGGAACTCCCGGACGTTGCCGGTTACGAGCGTGGCGTCCAGCGCTCGCGCATGAGCTGCGATCCAGAGGTCGTTCTGCCCGATCGGCTGTCCGCTCCGCTCCAGGGCGGTCCGGATCTCGCCGTAGTGCCGGTCCACGGGTTCCGCCGGCGCCAGCACGTCCATCGCCGACAGGACCGCTTCGACCTGCCGGGTCAGCCGCTCCGATCCGCGTCGTTGGACGCCGTAACGAAGCTCCCCCGCGACCACCACACTGATCGCCAGGCTGCCGGAAGGCAGGGCGCCCACGCGCCGCGCCAGGTCTCCGTCGGGACGACGGACCAGGGCGGAAACCACGTTGGTGTCCAGCATGTACCGGGGACGCGCCACGCTAGAAGATCTCTTCCGGTTCGGCGAGCGGGTCTTCGATGGACCCGAAGTCCACTTCCAGAGGGACCAGCCCGGCGAGGACTTCGGCGAGCGACGGGGACCGTTCGACAGGCTCGATCACCAGCCGGTTTTCCTCTCGGTAGATGGTGACGGAGTCCGCGGCGATCTCGAACTCCCGTGGAATGCGAACCGCCTGATTCCGGCCGTTGCGGAACAGACGCGCCCGTCGGCCGGGTCGCGATGGCTCGGGCGGGTCTATCGGGCGCATATGCCCAGCATAGGCCCATCGTCTTGACTCCGTCAAACACCACCGCGCACGATGCGCCGCTTCCGTCCACTCGTTTGATGTTTAGAGCATCAACTAGGAGCATCCGTTATGATGCGATGATGCGTACTACATTGACGATTGACGAAGACCTCGCGATCCAGATCGAGGAGCGCCGGAAGAGCGAGGGCCATTCCCTGAAGCAGGTGATCAACACGCTGCTCCGGGAGGGACTGCGCGGCGATCCGCAGCCGACCGCACCGCGCCCATATCGCACGAGGACGTTCGCTCTCCGGCTCCGGAGCGGGGTGGACCCGATGAAGTTCAACCAACTGGCGGACGAACTCGAAACCGAGGCGTACCGGGATCGGGAACGGACGCGACGTTCATGATCCTGCCCGATGTCAATCTGCTGATCTACGCGGTGGACGAGACCAGCGCCCTCCACGGCGCCGGGCGGCGTTGGTGGGACGAAACCCTTTCGTCGCCGCTACCGGTCGGGCTCTGTTATCCGAGCGTGCTGGGATTCGTCCGAATCACCACCAGCCGGCAGATCCTGGAGTCGCCGCTTGACGTCGGCACCGCGGTCGCCCTGGTGGAGAGCTGGCTGGCGCAGCCCCAGACGACCCTCCTCGCGCCGACGAGCCGACACTGGGACATCGTTTCCGAGCTGCTTCGGGTGACGGGGGTGGGCGGCAACCTGACCTCCGACGCCGACATTGCCGCCTACGCGATCGAGCACGGCGGCACGCTGTATTCGAACGACGGCGATTTCGCCCGCTTCCCGGGGCTGCGCTGGAAAAACCCGCTGGCCGCCCGCTGAACCGCGACCCGACCCGCTCAGTTCCAGAGGCCGATGTCCGACGGGCCGAAAATGGTGGGAGTCAGGCTATTCGTGAAGGGTTCGGTGACGATTCACGACGACACTCGTCGCCCCGGCGGCAGATCCCCCCGCCCGCGGACCCGGTCAGGCGGACCCGGTGAAACGGAGAGCGGCGAACAACAGTCCGGCCAACGCCAGACCGTAGAGCATCAGGCGCTTCTCAAGCGCTGCGATCACCGCCTTGAACTCGGTCCTGAAATAGCTCTTCGTCACCAATTCCGTCTTTGATCTGGCGATGGCGACGGTGATCGCCACTGCGGCCGGTTGGTCCAACCCCGCCGCAGTCAACTCCCGGACCGTCGCGTGGGTATCCAGCGTGTAAGCCATGTCTGGTCGCTGCTGCTGCGTCGTGGTTGAGTCTACCTGCCCGGCGCCCGCCGACGGTGGCGACCCGACCCCATCAGTTCCCGAGGCCGATGTCCAACGAGATCAGGAAGATGGTGGGCTTGACGCTGGTCCCGTAGCGGACTTCGAAACTGCCGAGTTCCTCCAGCAGCGGACCCTCGAGGTCGGCGAAGCGAACGGTCAGGTCGGTCGTCAGCGCCGGCGAGACGATGATGTCCGCCCGGGGGCGGAGCAGGATGCGGCCGACCCGGAACGCGACGCCGAGCGAACCGGCGTACGCCACCGTGTTCCGGTCGGCCGTGAACTCCACCTCGGGGACGAACTCCGCGGGCAGGTCCGGGGGAAGGTCCTGCAGGAACTGGTCCCGCGCGTCCTGGACGGCAGTGCCCGAGAGGAGGCGGTCGGTGCTCGAATCGGTCACGCGCAACCACCCCGCGCCGAGGCCGACGAAGAGTTCGGCCCTGCCTCCCGACAGCCGGAAGTTGCGGACCACCTGTCCCACCATCACCCCCGCCCGGGAGCCGACAAAGGGCAGGTCGAGCAGACCGGGCCCGTCGCCGGATCCCGTGTCGTCGGCGATCAGCCACGTCGGGGAGAGCGCGAGGCTCTCCAGGCGGGTGTACGTCCCTTCGACTCCCCAGTCGCCCGACATGACGCGGAAACCACCGCCCCAGCCCGCTTCCGAGACGAGCCGGGAGGCGGTCAGGGTCTCCCCCTCCGTGTTCGGCCCGAGGGAGAGCGCGAACGAGTCCTCCGCGGAGACGCTCAGCAGGGAGAGGGCGCCGCGGCCGAACAGTTCGGCGCGCATTCCGGGCGAGGTGGAGAAGCCCTGGGCGGCGGCGGCCGCCGCCGACCGGACCGCACCGGTCGCCGGGCGCGGCGCAGGTTCGGTCTCTACCTGCGCCCGGGCGACGGGCTCCTCGCGCACGTGTTCCGCGTCCCGCCGGTCGGTCTTCGCCGGTCGGTCTTCGGCCTGTCCGGCCATCGCGGGAGCGCCGCCGAGGAGCAGGAGCGCCGCCACCAGGGCGGCTCGGGTTCTGCCGGTCGTCATACGCTCACTGTAACGCGCCGGCCCGCCCGGAAGACCGGGCGGAAGCGCCCCGTTCGCCGGGTACACTCGAAACCCGGTCCGCCCGCCCGGCGGCCGAGGAGGTCCCCGTGATGCGATGTACCCGCGCGCTGTTCTTCGTCCTGCTGCCCGCGCTCTGGACGCCCGCGCCCGCCGCCGCCCAGGACGGGGACGCGGACGCTGTCATCACCCGGTTCCTGAACGCCCAGCGCACCGACTTCGAGGAGGTCGCGCTCCGCATCTGGGACTGGGCGGAGGTCGGCTACCAGGAGGAGCAGAGTTCCGGGCTCCTCCAGGAACAGCTCACCGCCGGCGGCTTCTCGGTGGAGGCCGGGGTGGCCGGGATGCCGACCGGGTTCGTCGGCGAGTGGGGTTCGGAGGGACCGGTCATCGGCATCCTCGCCGAGTTCGACGCCCTGCCCGGGATCAGCCAGGCGGCGGTTCCGGAACCGCAGGAGCGGGAGGGCGTGGGCGCGGGGCACGCCTGCGGACACCACCTGTTCGGGACCGCTTCGGTGGCGGCCGGGCTGGCGGTCAGGGACTGGCTCGAACGGTCGGGGACGCCGGGGCGCATCCGGGTCTATGGGACTCCAGCCGAGGAGGGCGGCGCGGGGAAGGTGTACATGGTGCGGGAGGGTCTCTTCTCCGACGTGGACGCGATGCTGGCGTGGCATCCCGGCGACCGGAACGACGCCAGTCCGGGGGATTCGCTCGCCAACCTCTCCGCCAAGTTCCGTTTCCGGGGGCTGTCGGCCCACGCCGCCGGCGCTCCGGAACAGGGACGCTCGGCGCTCGACGGGGTGGAGGCCATGAACTTCATGGTGAACCTGATGCGCGAGCACGTCCACGAGCGGAGCCGGATCCACTACGTGATCACCCGCGGCGGCGAGGCGCCGAACGTGGTCCCCAACTTCGCCGAGGTCTATTACTACAACCGGCATCCGTCGGTGGAGACGGCCCGCGCCAACTGGGAGCGCATCCTGAAGATCGCGGACGCCGCCGCGCTCGGGACCGGCACCACCGTCGAGCACGAGATCATCCACGGGCTCTACAACCTGCTCCCGAACGAGCACATCGGCCGGCTGCTCTACGAGAACATGAAGGCGATCGGCGGCTTCGCCTACACCGAGGAGGAGCTCGCCTTCGCCGAGGAGATCCAGAAGCACCTGCTCAGTCCGCGTCCCATCGGCTCGCAGGAGGAGGTGATGGAGTGGCGGCGGACCCCGGCGGGGGGCTCCACCGACGTGGCCGACGTGAGCTGGGTGGTCCCGACCGCGCAGTTCCGGACCGCCACCTGGGTGCCCGGGACTCCGGCGCACAGTTGGATGGCGGTGGCGTGCGGCGCCACGAGCATCGGCATGAAGGGCATGCACCTCGCGGCGCAGGTGCTGGCGCGCACGGGGGCCGATCTGTTCGAGGACCCGTCGCACCTGACCGCCGCGCTCGCCGAGCTCAACGCCGCGCGGGGGCCGGACTTCGTGTACCAGCCGCTGGTCGGGGACCGGCCGCCGCCGCTGGACTACCGGCGGTAAGTCACCGCCATCTGCGCGAGTCGCGCCGCGCGCTCCGCCCGCCTCCGGCGGGCTGTGCCGGTCTGAAGACCGGCGCTCCCGGCCGTGTCGGCGTTTCTGCCATACTCGCAGGTTCCGCGGAGGATCTGTCCATGGCCAACCAGACAAGAAAGTCCCGATTTCTCCCCGCCCTCGTGGCCGGCGCCCTGACCGCCGGGCTCGCGGCGGAGACGGTCGCGCAGGACCGCCTCACCATGGCGCTGACGGGCGATTCGATCATCACCCGCAAACTGAGCGTGTACGAGGAGCCGGAGTTCCTGGCGATGATTGATCTGCTGCGGGGCGCCGACCTGGCGTTCACCAACGTGGAGATCCTCTTCCACGACTGGGAGTCCTATCCCATGAGTTCGAGCGGCGGGACCTACATGCGCGCCCAGCCGGAACTGGTGCAGGAGTTCGTGTGGGCCGGCATCGACATCGGGTCGCTGGCCAACAACCACTCCGGGGACTACGGGCCGCCCGCGATGCTCCTCACCGAGAAGTACATCCGGGAAGCGGGCATCGTCGCCGCGGGGATCGGCCGCAGCCTCGCCGAGGCCCGGGAGGCCAAGTTCATCGAGACGAAGGACGGCCGGGTCGCCGTGATCTCCCTCGCCTCGACCTATCCCGACCACTCGGTGGCCGGGAAGTCGCGCGACGACATCCCCGCGCGTCCGGGCCTGAATCCCCTCCGCTTCCGCACCACCTACGAGGTCACGAGGGACCAGCTCGAGGGCGTCCGCGCCACCATGCGCGACCTCAAGATGAACCCGCCGGCGTCCGGGGACAGCCTGAGCTTCCTCCGCAACCGGTTCGAGCTCGCCGACGCGCCCGGCGTCCGCACCGAGCCGCACCCCGAGGACATGGCGGAGATCGCCATGATCGTCAGCAACGCCCGCCGCCAGGCGGACCACGTGATGGTGACCATCCACGCCCACGAGGGCGCGCCGGGGCCCAACAGCCGCATGGAGCCCGCCCAGTTCCTGGTCACCTTCGCGCGGGCGATGGTGGACGCCGGCGCCTCGGTGTTCGTGGGACACGGGCCGCACGCGCTCCGCGCCATCGAGATCTACAAGGGCGCGCCGATCCTCTACAGCCTCGGCGACTTCATCTTCCAGAACGAGACGCTCCAGCGGTTGCCGTACGAGAACTACTACCGGCTCGGGCTCGACGAGAGCGACGGCCTCGCGGACTTCAACGAGGCCCGCTACAACAACGACACCACCGGGTTCCCCGCCATCCCCGAGATCTGGGAGGCGGTCATCGCGGTACCCGAGTGGAGCGGACAACAGCTCGTCGAGTTGACGCTCCACCCGATCACCCTCGGCTTCGGCCAGCCCCGCCACGTCCGCGGCCGGCCGATGTTCGCCGAGGGCGAGCTCGCCGACAAGATCCTGCAGGACCTGGTGCGGCTCTCGGAGCCCTACGGCACCCAGTTCGACATCGAGGGCGGCGTGGCGCGGGTGGTGCTGCCGACGGAAACGACGGACGCCCAGCAGTAAGTGAACGTTCCCGGCGTGCGGCGGGGACGCTGCCGGAGACGCCATCCGTTCCCGGCGGCGCTGGCGGCGCTCTGCATCGCCGCGCCGGTGCTCACCGTTGGTTCCGCCGCGGCGCAGGATGAGGACCCGCTCCGCATTGATCTCCACTCGCATCCGTCGCGCTTCCACCGGGCCAACGTGCCGCGGATCAGCGACGAGGAGATCGCCCGCTACCTCGACCGCGGGATGGACGCGGTGGTGGCCACCATCAGCACCGACACTCCCTACCGCGGCGGCTACGTGCTGCGCGACGGCACCCGGATCGAGGGCGGGAATCGCCGCCCGGACCCGGCGGAACCGTGGGAATACACGCTCGACCGCTTCGAGCGGTTGACCCGCACCGTCGCCGAGGGCAACGCGGTCTTCGTGCGGACTCCGGCCGAGGCGCGGCAGGCCCGGGCCGATGGCAAGCTCGCGATCCTTCCCGCGGTCGAAGGCGCGGACTCGCTGGAGGGCCAGATCGAGCGGCTCCACGAACTGCACGAGATGGGCCTCGCCCTCGCGCAGCTCGTCCACTTCCGTCCGAACGGGATCGGCCACATCCAGACGTGGCCCTACACCCCCGGCGGGCTGACCGAGTTCGGGCGCGAGGTGGTGCGCGAGTGCAACCGGCTGGGGATCGTCATTGATCTCGCCCACGCCAATCCCGAGACCATCCGGGACACCCTCGAACTCTCGACCGCTCCGGTCATCTTCAGCCACACCGGGGCCTTCGCCCTCGGCGAGGCCGACCGGAACCTGCGCGATCCGGAGATCCTGGCGATCGCCGAGGACGGCGGCGTGATCGGGATCTGGCCG
Organism: Vicinamibacteria bacterium; assembly: GCA_963555995.3. GTDB lineage: Bacteria > Acidobacteriota > Vicinamibacteria > Marinacidobacterales > Marinacidobacteraceae > Marinacidobacterium. Next base: position 2,024,673 of record OY821641.1, read on the forward strand.
AACGGCCGTCAGGTTCCCACCGTCTCCGACATGGCGCGTCACGTCCGCCACGTCACCGACCTCGGCGGGATGGGCGCCGCGGGGATCGGGAGCGATCTGAGGGGGATGTCGGCCTACAGCGAGGGGTTCGGCGACGAGGCGAACTTCGAGGCCATCGCGGAGGCCCTCGCCGAAGCCGGCTTCGACTCCGACGACGTCGAGGCGATCCTCGGCGGCAACTTCGAGCGGGTGTGGGAGGCGATCACCGCCCACCTCCCCGCCGAAACTCCATAGGGGGGAAACCATGAACCGCCTGGCTTTCACGAGCGTTGACCCGCGGCTGCCGGCCGCCCTCGCCGTCCTCGCGCTGTTCGGCGGGTGCGGCGGGTCCGAACCCGAACCGACCCTCGACGAGACCTTCGCCGCAATCGTGGCGGAGGCGCGCGACGCCGCCGGCAGTCCCGGCCTTTCCGCCGCCGTCGCCGTGAACGGGGCAATGGTCTGGAGCGGCGCTTCCGGTCTGGCCGACGTCGAGAACGGGGTCCCGGCGACCGCGGACAGCGTCTACCGGATCGCTTCCATCTCGAAGCCGGTGGCCGGGGTCGCGCTCATGCAGCTCGTCGAACAGGGCGCCATTGACCTCGACGCCGAGGTGCAGACCTACTTCCCCGCCTTCCCCGAGAAGGAGCACCCCGTCACCGTCCGCCACCTGATGACGCACACCTCGGGAATCCGGCACTACAACCCGGGCGAAATGGACATGAAGGACCACTTCGACACCATCGAAGCCGCCATCGAGATCTTCAAGGACGACCCGCTGCTGTTCGAGCCGAGCACGCAGTACAGCTACTCCTCCTACGCTTGGAACATCGTGGCCGGGATCGTCGAGAACGTCTCCGGGCAGAGCTTCGACGACTACATGCACGAAAACGTCTGGGGGCCGGCGGGGATGGACGCCACCTACCTCGAGCACCAGGGCGAGATCGTCCCGAACCGAGTCCGGCAATACGTGAAGCGGGAGGACGGCGCCGGGGTCCTGAACGCCCCGTTCGCGGACCTCTCGATCAAGTGGGCTGGCGGGGGGATGATCGCGAAGGCCCCGGATCTGGTCCGCTTCGCCCTCGCGCTCGACGCCGAAACGATCCTCTCGGCGGACACCCACGACCGGATGACGACGCCGTACCAGCTCGCTGACGGCACGATGAGCGAATACGCGCTCGGCTGGCGGATCGCGACCGACGAGGCGGGCACCTGGGTGGCGCACTCCGGAGGCGCCACCGGCGGCTCCACGCGCCTCCTGCGCCTTCCCGAACGCGGCGTGGCGGTCGCCGTCTTCTCGAACGTCCAGAGCGCGCAGGGTCTCCCCGAGACCGCCCGCCGGCTCGCCGAGGCCGCCCTCGAGCACACCCCGGCACCCTGAAAACGGCGCACCGCCCTGGAACGCCGGTCTCCAGACCGGCACCGCGGCGCTCCGCGCCGCACACGACGAAACCCCACGTCGCCCCACGGCACGCCCGCCTTGGAACGCCGGTCTCCAGACCGGCACCGCGGCGCTCCGCGCCGCGCACGACGAGACCCCACACAGAAATGGCGGCCCCCGCCCCGGCGCGGAACTCAAGAGCGGACGTGGCGCCAACGGCTTACACGCCGGCCTCCGTCCAGCGCGCAGTCAGCCGAACAGACCGGGCGGAGAGCCGCCTCCCGGTCCCGGGTCCTCGCCTCCGGCCAGCGGCTCCACGCAGCGCGGGTCGTCGTTCGCCGGACTGTTCACGAGGGGACTGACCCGGAAGCCGGTCATCGCCTCCGGCGGATAGGGACCGAGCGGCACTTCCCCGCCGCCGAGCCAGTCGCCGAACGCCGCCGGGGGCACGATGACCGGCATCCGGTCGTGGATTCTGCCCACCACGCGGTTCGCCTCGGTGGTCAGGATGGTGAAAGTCTCAAGATGTTCGGAACCCGCGGCATCGAGGAACCCCGGCGGCGGCCGCCATCGCTCGAAGAGCCCCGCGAGCGCGAACGGTCCCCCTTCGCGCATGCGGAAGAGCCACGGCTGCCGGCGCCGCCCCAGACGCTCCCACTCGAAGAAACCGTCCACCGGGATGAGACACCGCCGGGCGCGGAACGCGTCGCGGAACGACGGCCGGACGCCGGCCGTCTCGGCGCGGGCGTTGATGAGGCGGTTCCCGATGGACGGGTCCGGGGCGCCGTTCGGGATCAGGCCCCAGCGGAGCATCCGCAGCTGGCGGACGTCTTCGTTCCGCACCACCGCCGCGAGTTGGGTCGGCGCGATGTTGTAGCGGGGCGGCAGGTCTTCCGGGATCTCCTCGAGGTCGAAGAGTTCGGCAGCCTCTTCCGAGGAACAGGACTGGATGAAGCGGCCGCACATGGGTCAGGTCAGGCGGGCTGGACTACCGAATCTGCGCGTCGCGAGAGCGGGTGGCATTACGACGTGCGCGGCGCGGAGCGCCGCGCGTGCCGGCCTGGAGACCGGCGTTCCTATAGGTTTCACAGCGCCCATACGGGCGATTTTTTACTGCTTCGCGCAGTGGCCAATCCGCCGGGAGCACCTTGGCGTTCCCAGTGCCAGTCAGCACCTTGCTTGGACTTGTGCCCCGACGGATGGCCGGGATGGAGGCCCCGTCAGAGAGTCAGCGCCACCGAGTGCCCAGTATAGGAGACGGCAACGTCGCGGCAGGCCAGCGAAGCCCCAGCAGAGCACGACGCTCGAAGGAACACGACGATGAGTCATCTCGTCTCCTGGTTCGCCGGCATCGATCTCGGTGATCGTAGGCATCACGTTCACCTGACCGACGCGGCCGGCGTGGATCTTGGTGAGGCCTCTTTCTCCCACGGGGGGAGAGGCATCGCCCAACTTCTTTCCTGGCTCCTGGACAAGACCGGGGCGGATCCCGGTTCGATCGGGGTGGCGCTCGAGGTTCCCCACGGCGCGGTGGTGGACGGGTTGCTGGACCGTGGCTTCGCGACCTTCGCGGTCAACCCGAAGCAGGCGGACCGCGCGCGCGAGCTGCTGACCCTGTCGGGGGCGAAGGACGATCCGCGGGACGCCGAGGGTCTGGCGCTGGCGCTGCGCGTGGTCCCCCGGATCTTCCGGCACCTGCAGCCGAAGCACCCGGTGCTGGTGCTGCTCCGGGACCGCGCGCGGCTGCGCGCGGACCTGGTGAAGCAGCGGACCCGGCTGAGCCAAAAGATCCGGGCGCAACTGCTGCGCTACTTCCCGGCGATGTGGGCGCTGGCGGGAAGCCTGTCGGGGCTCTGGGGCGGCTTGTTCCTCACCCTGTGGGAGCGGGCCCCGACCCCGGAGCGGGCGCGGCGGCTGCACCGCGGCACGGTGGCGAAGGTGTTGGCGCGGTGCAAGATCCGCAAGCGCACCGCGGAGGAGGTGGTGGGTGTGCTGCGCCAGCCAGCCCCGGTGGTCGCCCCGGGAGTGACCGATGGGGCGGTGGAGACCATCGGGATGCTGGTGGCCCAGTTGCGGCTGGTGCACGAACAGGTGAAGGCGTTGGACCGGGGGATCGCCGCGTTGCTCCAGCAACTGCCGGCGGCGCTCGGAGAAGCTGATGAAGAAGCAGACGGCGGGGACTCGCTGACCCGGCTGCTGTCGATGAAGGGCGCCGGGCCGGTGGTTGCCGCGGGCCTGTTCGGAGAGGCGGGCGATCTCTTGGTGGAAGGCAGCCTCGGGCAGACCCGCGCCTATCTCGGCGCCGCGCCGGTCACCAGGAAGTCCGGGGGGAAAGAGACGCATCACAAACGGCGGGCGGTGAACCGCCACGGGCAGAACGCGCTCTACCACTTCGCGATGGCCGCCATCGCCGCCGATCCCGGCTTCCAGCGACAAAAGGAGATCCTCAAGGCCCGTGGGCACAACCACGCCCGCATCCTCAGAACCCTGGGGGACCGGCTCCTGAGGATCTTCTTCGCCATGCAGCGCGACAAGACCCTCTACGACCCGGAGCGCACCCTCCAGAAGGCGGCCGCCGCGTGACCTCCGCGGTGGACCTCATCCGGGGGACGACACCGAGCACCCGCGCGGGCGCCGGTCGAGCTGCCGGATGGCGCTGCCCTCCCGAAGGGGAGCGCCAACGCCACCCGGAGAAGGCGGACGGACGAGAGGGACACTGCACCTGGCCGGATCACTGCTCCCGGCCATCACAACCCCTCGCACAGTCCTTGCGGTCCGCCAGCGCACCCGAAGGGCCGGAGCGAAGCGGAGGAGGCGCGGAGCGCCTTGCCGCTGTGCGGATCGCAAGGACTACGCTGCCGGGTGATGGCCTCGGTCCGGCTCGCCCCGGCCCGAACCTCCCGCCTCCCCGGCTCGTAGACAAACACCTGTGGGAGGTGGGGGAAGCGGTTGCACCAGCCGGCTCCCCTCATCGCGACTGTGCCACCGCACCCCGCTTCCCCCGCCTCCCACAGCTCCACTTTCTTCCCAATCTCAACCCTTGCAAAAAGGTAGAGAGTCCAAGCCGTACGGGCATCCGGGTTCAGGGCGTTGCGCCCTTCCGCGGCGCGGAGCGTCGCGCGTGCCGGTCTGGGGACCGGCGGTCCAAGCCGTGCGGGACATCCGGGTTCAGGGCGAAACGCCCTTCCGCGGCGCGGAGCGCCGCGGGTGCCGGTCTGGAGACCGGCGTTCCAGGCCGGCTTGCCATCCGGAATCAGGGGTTTTCGCCGTCGGTAGTGGTGCGCTTCTCGTTGCCCGCCTCGCCGGGGGCCGGCTCCCACTCGTATTCGATTCCGCGGACATGGCGCTCGAACCAATCGAGCTCGACGTTGACCTTGAAGAGCTGGTGGCGGAGTTCCCGGAGGCCGTGCGGCTCCCGGGGCGCGATGTAGAGGTGGGTGTCCACGCCGTTCGTCCGGAGCGCCCGGTAGAGCTCGACGGACTGGGGCGCGGGCACGCGCACGTCGTTCTCGCCGACGATCACGATGGTGGGCGTCGTGACCCGGTAGATGTCCTTCAGCGGGGAGTTCCCCCAATAGACGTCGATCGGGGCGTCCTCCTGCCACGGCGTCCCGCCGAACCAGGGCGTTCGCGGGAACCGGACGTCGCTCTGCCCGTACATCGAGATCCAGTTCACCGCCCCGGCCCCCGAGGACGCCGCCTTGAAGCGGCCGGTGTGGGTGATGATCTTGTTGGTCATGTGGCCGCCCGCGCTCCAACCCATCTTGGCCATCCGGTCGCCATCGGCGATTCCCCGCTCGATCAGGGTGTCCACGCCCGCCATCACGTCGAGGTGGGCCTGGTGGAAGTAGTGGCCGACCATGTCCCGGAGGAACTCATCGCCGTAGCCGGTGCTGCCCCGGTAGTTGGGCTTGAACACCGCGTAGCCCCGGGCCGCCAGCACCTGGACGTAGTTGCTCCAGCGGCCGAAGGAGAACTTGTCGGAGGACTGCGGCCCCCCGTGGGTCTGCACCACCAGCGGGTATCGCTGTCCCTCCTGGTAGTCGAGGGGATAGAAGAGCAGGCCCTCGACCTCGACGCCGTCCTCGCCGTTCCAGCGGACGGCTTCCTGGACCGGCAGCGCGAAGGTCTCGTCGAGGTAGTCGAAGACGCTCGTGACCTTGACCGGATCGCCGCCAGCCGCCGGCAGCAGGTGGAGGTCGCCGTTGTTCTCGCGGTTGCTGATGCCGAAGACGTGCCATCCGGCCGCGGAGGCGAAGTTCCACCCGACGACGGTGTGGTCACCGGCCGTGAGCGGGGCGGGCTCGGGGTCATCCAAGGCCCCGTGGAAGATCTGGCTGCGGACGCCGGTGTTGCCGATGAAGTAGATCGAACCGTCCGGAGCCCAGGTCGCTCCGTTCGCCTCGTGGGGCCAGTCCTCCCAGAGCAAGCGATGCGGCCCGCCGGCGGCGGGCACGAGGAACGCGTTCCGGTTGTGGTACGTCTCGAACTCGGCGTTGGCCCCCGAAACGAAAAGGACCTGGGAACCGTCCGGGGAGAGTTGCGCACCGCTCTCCACCACCGTGTTGTCGGTCAACTGGAGGGCGTTCCCGCCGTCCGCGTCCATGATCCAGACCTCGCCCTCGTCGCGGTTGTCGAGGAGCGGGGTCGGGGCCCGGGAGTGGGCGATGCGCGCCCCGTCGTGCGAGAGCCGGAACTCCAGGATCGAGAAGTCCCCCCGGGTGATCCGTTCGGCGTCCCGCGGCCCCGCGCCGGCCGTCGCCACCCGGAAGAGGTGGCGCTGCTTGTAGTCCTCGTCGAAGGCGAAGAAGTCGTCCCGGAGATCGTCTTTCCGCTTCTCCTCCGCCGTCTTCGGATCGGGCGCGAGGAAGTAGATGTGTTCGCCGTCCGGGGAGAATGCGAACGACTGCACCGAGCTCTCGTGCTGCGTCAGTGCAGTCGCCTCCCCGCCCCGGTTCGACAGCCGATAAATCTGCTGGAAAGGACCCTGACCCCGGCGCGCCAGGAACGCCACCCAGTCACCGTCCGGTGACCAGCGCGGGCTGGACTCTCCATTTTCGCCGCCCGTCAGCCGGATGTCGCCGCTGCCATCCGTCCCGATCCGGTGGATGTGCGTCGTGCGGCCATTCTTCTCCCAGTCGGTGTCCGACCGGGTGTAGAGCAACTCGGTTCCGTCCGGGGAAAGGCGCGGACTGCCGATCTGCGGGACATCAATGAGTTCCACGATCGTCATCGGCCGCTTTTCCTGCGCCGACGCGGCGACAGCCAGCGCCAGCAGGGCGCCGGCCGCCACGGAATGGGTAATCACGGAATGGCGCATGACGCACCTCCTGAGGAATCTGTTTGTGGACCAGGGATTGTCGCCGTTCGTGGCCGCGGTGCGGACCCCGGTCATGAAAGTGGCGGACACAGCTTGGAACGCCGGCTTCAGCCGGCACAGCGGGCCGAAGGCCCGCGGAGGTCGCGGCGCTGTTCGCGGTGATGGAACGAGAGCAGAGCACCACCGCGCCGCTCGCCGTGGTGCCGTGCGCTGCGCTGTCGCGCAGCGCGTGCCGGTCTGAAGACCGGCGCTCCCAGCCGGCGGCGCAACTGTCGCTGGTTGAGCTTTCGCCCAAACTGCATTTTCACAGCAACCGGCTGGCGGTCCAGGCGGGGCGCCGGCACGCGGCAGTCGTGCATCTGCTGCGGCCCCGCCGGCCGCGTGGCGGTTGCACGGGCCGCTAGGGGCTCTCTTCGTCGGTGGTGGCCTCCATGTCCTCGTCGTCGTCGCCGGGGGCGGTCTCCCACTCGTACTCGATCCCGCGCGCGTGGCGCTCGAACCAGTCAATCTCCACGTTCACCTTGAAGAGCTCGTGGCGGAGTTCCCGCCAGCCGTGGGGCTCCCGCGGCGCGATGTAGAGGTGGGTGTCCACCCCGTTCGACTTGAGCGCCCGGTAGAGCTCCACCGACTGCTCGGGCGGGACCCGGACGTCGTTCTCCCCGACGAGCACGATCGTCGGCGTGGTCACCTTGTAGATGTCCTTGAGCGGCGAGTGCCCCCAGTAGGTGTCAATGGGCGCATCCTCCTGCCACGGCGTCCCCCCGAACCACGGGGTCCGGTAGATCCGCACGTCGCTCGTTCCGTACATCGAGATCCAGTTCACCGCGCCGGCGCCCGACGCCGCCGCCTTGAAGCGGTCGGTGTGGGTGATGATCTTGTTGGTCATGTGGCCGCCGCCGCTCCAGCCCATCTTGGCCATGCGGTCGCCGTCCACGATCCCGAGCTCGATCAGGTGGTCCACGCCGGTCATCACGTCGAGGTGGGACTGGCGGTAGTAGTGGCCCACCATGTCCCGGAGGACCTCGTCGCCGTAGCCGGTGCTCCCCCGGTAGTTGGGCTTGAACACCGCCCAGCCGCGCGCGGTCAGCACCTGCACGTAGCTGCTCCACCGTCCGAAACCGAACTTGTCGGAGGCCGCCGGCCCGCCGTGGGTCTGGACGACCAGCGGATAGCGCTGCCCCTCCTGGTAGTCGAGGGGGTAGTAGAGGAGCCCCTCCACCTCCGCGCCGTCGTCGCCCATCCAGCGGATCGCCTCCTGGACCGGCAGCTCGAAGGTCTCGGCGAGGTAGTCGAACACGCTCGTGACCTTCACCGGGTCGCCGCCGGCGGCGGGCAGCAGGTGCAGGTCGCCGTTGTTCTCGCGGTTGCTGATCCCGAAGACGTGCTTCCCGGCGGCCGCGGAGAAGTTCCAGCCGGTGAGCGAGTGGTCGCCGGCGGTGAGCGCCGTCGGCGCGTCGTCGTCCAGCGCGCCGTGGAAGAGCTCGGTGCGGACGCCGGTGTTCGCCGTGAAGTAGATCGAGCCGTCGGGCGCCCAGCGCGCGCTGTTCACCTCGTGCGGCATGTCCTCGTAGATCACCCGGTGCGCGCCGCCGGCGGCCGGCAGCACGAAGATGTTGTCGTTGAAGTAGGTCTCGAAGTCGGCGCTGGAGTCCGAGAGGAACATCACCTGGGTCCCGTCGGGAGAGAGCTGGGCGCCGAACTCGCTGACCGTGTTGTCCGTCAACTGGACGGCGTTGCCGCCGTCCGCGTCCATGAGCCAGACCTCGCCCTCGTCCCGGTTGTCCACCAGCGGGCTGACGGACCGGTGGTGCGCGATGCGCAGGCCGTCATCGGAGAGCCGGAACCCGATCACCGAGTAGTCGCCCCCGGTGAGGCGCTCGCCCTTCTGCGGCCCGTCGCCGTCCGCCGCCACCCGGAAGAGGTGGCGCTGCTTGTAGTCCTCGTCGAAGGCGAAGACATCGTCCTGGAGCCGGTCCTTCTTCTTCTCCTCCGCGCTCTTCGGATCGGGGGCGACGAAGAAGATGTGCTTGCCGTCGGGCGAGAACTGGAACGACCCCACCGAACTGTCGTGCTCGGTGAGCGGGGAGGCCTCCCCTCCCCGGTTCCGCATCACGTAGATCTGGGTGTGCTCGTCCTCGCCGCGCTTCGCGAGAAAGGCGACGCGGGCGCCGTCCGGGGACCAGCGGGGGCTGGACTCGCCGTCCTCCCCGTTCGTGAGCTGGACCTCGCCGCTGCCGTCGGCATCAATCCGGTAGATGTGCGTCGTGCGGCCGTTCTTCTTCCAGTCCGTGTCGGTCCGGGTGAAGAGGATCTGGCTGCCGTCGGGGGAGAGGCGCGGGCTCCCCAGCGAGGGCACGTCAATCAGCTCGACGATCGTCATGGGGCGTTTGTCCTGCCCCGACGCGAGCGCCGCGACCAGCAGTCCGCAGGACAGATAGAAGGGAAAACGAAGACGGAGCATCACGGAACCTCCCGGACACACCATTGTCCCACGGTCTCCGGGTAGCGATTCAACCGTCGCCGGGGGGCTAGCAGCCGGTGGACAAAGTCACGCGGCATTCGAACGCCGATGCATCCCGCCTGAACCGCGCCTCTACGAGGCGCTCTGCGTTGCGTTTCGGTCGGAATACACCCGGTATTCCTCCCTCACGCGCCGTGTCAGCCGGGCGCCTCGCCGCTCTCGGCGCTCACGGGGGTTTCACCACAGGATGCTGGACCGCAGGCTAGAATCGCCCCCGTCGGATGCGCATTGGAATCACCGGAGCGACCGGCCTGATCGGCGGGGCTCTCGCCTCGGAACTGGCCGGCCGCGGCCACGAGGTCGTGGCGCTGACCCGGCGCGCCGGCGCGCCCAGCGGTTTGCCGCCGGGAGTCCGCGCGGCGCAGTGGAACCCCGGCGGTGACGGAACCGACGCCGGCCTGGTGGGCGTGCTGGAGGAACTCGACGCCCTGGTCCACCTCGCCGGGGAACCGGTCGGGAAACGCTGGACGGCCGCCCGGAAACGCGCCATTCGGGAGAGCCGGGTCGGAGGCACGAAGGCCCTGGCGGCAGCGCTCGCCGCTGCCCGGAAACGGCCGGCGCGCCTGCTCGCGGCTTCCGCCGTGGGGTTCTACGGACCGCGCGGCGACGAGGAACTCGGTGAGGACGCGCCTCCCGGGACCGACTTCCTCGCCGAGGTGTGCGCGGAGTGGGAGGACGCCAGCGCCGGCGCCCGTCAGGCGGAGGTCGAGACGGTCCTGATGCGGATCGGGGTCGTGCTCTCCCCGCGCGGCGGCGCGCTGGCCACCATGCTGCCCCCCTTCCGCATGGGGGTGGGCGGCCGGCTCGGGAGCGGGCGCCAGTGGATGCCCTGGATCCACCTCGACGACGTGACGGGCGCGATGGCGCACCTGCTGGAGGCGCCGGCCGGATCCCTCGAACCGGTCTACAACCTCACCGCCCCGAACCCGGTCACCAATGCAGAGTTCACCAAGGCCCTCGGCAAGGCGCTCCGGCGACCCACCATCTTTCCGGTACCCGGATTCGGCATGCGCCTCGCATTCGGCGAGATGGCCGGCGCGCTGCTGCTCTCCGGGCAACGGGTCGTTCCCCGGCGGCTGCTCGCCTCCGGCTTCGAGTTCCGCCACCCCGAGGTCGGGCCGGCGCTGATGGACCTGGTGGGGAACTGAGTGCCCGGTTCCCGAAGGACGCCGGGCCGGGCGGCGGCGGGCCGCCGGTTCGCCCGGATCCTGATCGTCGTCTTCCTGTTCGGGGCGACCGCGGTCGCCGGCGCCATGCTGGGGCTGCTCGCCGCCTACCAGAGCGACATCCCGCTGATCGAGGAACTCGAAGCCTACGAGGGCACGGCGACGACCATCGTGTACGACCGCGACGGCGCCGAGATCGGACAGTTCGCGGTCGAGCGCCGGATCGAGGTGGAGTACGAGGAACTGCCGCAGCACGTCCGCGACGCCTTCGTGGCGTTCGAGGACCAGCGTTTCTGGCGGCACTTCGGCTTCGACCCCCTGGGAATCGCGCGGGCGATCTGGGACAACTTCCGGGCGGGCCGCATCGTCTCCGGCGCCAGCACGATCACCCAGCAGGTCGCCCGTCAACTGTTCCTGAACCGCGAGGAGACGCTGGAGCGGAAGATCAAGGAGGCCATCACCGCCTTCCGCATCGAGCGCGCCTACCGCAAGGAAGAGATCCTCACCTTCCACGCGAACCAGGTCTTCCTGGGGTACAACAACTTCGGCATCGAGGCGGCGGCGCAGTTCTATCTGGACAAGGGGGCGTCCGAGCTGTCGGTGGGGGAGGCGGCGATGCTGACCGGCCTCGCTCCCAACCCCGGCCGGTTCAACCCGTACCGCAACCGCGAGGTGGCGGAACGCCGGCGGGACATGGTGATCGAGCGGATGGTCGCCGAGGGGTATCTCGACACAGATGCCGCGGCGGCGGCCCGAGCGGAGCCGATCCGGCTGCGGCCGCGGGGCGCCGACCCGTTCGCTCCGCACTTCATGGAGATGGTGCGCGCCTACCTGCGCGACCACTACGGAGACTCGAGGACCTACCGCGGCGGTCTCCGGGTGTACACGACGCTCGACAGCCGGATGCAGCGGACCGCCACCGAGGCGGTGGAGATGGCGCTCCGCGCCCACGACAAGCGGATGGGATTCCGGGGGTTCGCGAAGAACGTCCTCGACGAGGGGCTCGAACCGGTGGAGTACGAGGACGATTCGTGGAGCGCTCCCCTCGCCCTCGGCTCGGTGGTGCGCGGGGTGGTCACCGCCGCGGGGCCGGAGCCGGAGATTCGGATCGCGGACTACCGGGGCGGGGTGGACCGGGAGGCGCTCGCCTGGACCTTCCGGAGCGCCGACGAGCTCTTCCGGGTCGGAGACGTGGGGTGGTTCCGCATTCTGGCCAACGATCCGGAACCGGGGGACGAAACGGGAGACTCCGAAGCGGGGCGGCTCGATCTGGAACGGCCCCTCTTCGTGCGGCTCGAGCAGGAACCGCTGGCCGAGGGCGCCTTCCTGGCGCTCGACATCGCCACCGGGGCCATCCAGGCCGTGGTCGGGGGGTTCGACTTCGAGCGCAGCGAGTTCAACCGGGCCCTCCAGGCGCGCCGGCAGCCGGGGTCGTCGTTCAAGCCCTTCGCCTACGGGGCCGCGCTCGCGACCGGGCGGCTGGCGCCGACCTCGCTGCTGCTGGACGAGCCGTTCACCTGGATTGATCCGGTCAGCGACGAGCCCTACGAACCCCAGAACTACGACGGGGAACACCTCGGCTGGATCACCATGCGGAGGGCGTTCGAGGGTTCGCGCAACGTGCCGGCGGTGCGGATGGTCCACGACGTCGGCCCGGAGAACGTCGTGGCGCTGGCGCGCCGCCTGGGCATCCGGGGAGAGATGCTCCCGGTGCTCTCGATCACGCTCGGCTCGAGCGGCGTGACCCTGCTGGAGATGATCTCCGCCTACAGCGCGTTCCCCAACCAGGGCGTCCGGATGGAGCCGTTCTTCGTCTCCCGGATCACGGACCGCGACGGCCGGGAGCTGGAGCGGTTCTATCCCGAGACCGCCTCGGTGATCCCGGCGGACCTCGCCTACGTCATCACCCACCTGCTGGAGGGGGTGGTGGCGCGCGGCACGGCGGTGCGGGCGCGCCAGGTCGGCCGTCCGGTGGCGGGCAAGACCGGCACCACCAACGAGTTCACCGACGCCTGGTTCATCGGCTTCGACCCCGAGATCGCCGCCGGCGTCTGGGTCGGCAACGACGGCAACGAGACGCTCGGAGAGCGGGAGAGCGGGGCCCGGGTGGCGCTGCCGGCGTGGGTGCACTTCATGCAGAACGGACGCGCCGACCCGCCCCGGCAGGGTTTCCCGGCGCCGCCCACCGTGGCGCTCGTCCAGGTGGACCTCGAGAGCGGACAGCCATCCGGCGGCGGGCCCAACAGCATTCTCGAAGCCTTCCTTCCCGGCACCGAACCGGTCACGGGTTACGACCACGATCGCTAGTGCGGTGTCCCACAAGTCCTGCGGTATTCGAGCGGCGATGCATCCCGCCTGACCGCTTCGCTCGGCGTTCCGAATCCATCGGAATACACTCGGTATTCCTCCGGATTCGCGCCTTGTCAGGCGGGCGCCTCCCCGCTCTCGATAACTCACAGGATTTGCGGGACACCACACAAGGCGCGCGTCCCGCCTCGCCGCGGGCCAAGCGCCCCTGAGCCCACTCACTCCATGAACAAGAAACTCCTCCTTCTCGGCTGCGGGCTCGCGCTCGGCGCGCTCCTCCTGGTGGCCGTCATCCTGTTCTTCTACGTCTCTTCGGCCTACAACGGCCTGGTGTCGCTGGACGAAGCGGTGGCGGCCGGCTGGTCCCAGGTCGAAAACGTCTACCAGCGCCGCGCCGACCTGGTGCCGAACCTGGTGGCGACGGTCCAGGGCGCCGCCGACTTCGAACGGGAGACCCTCGAAGCCGTGATCTCGGCGCGGTCCCGCGCGACCGGCGTCCAGCTCTCCGCGGGCGACCTGCAGAACCCGCAGGCGCTGGCGCAGTTCGAAGCGGCCCAGGGAGCGCTGTCGAGCGCGCTCTCCCGCCTCATGGTGGTCGTCGAGCGCTACCCCGACATCAAGGCCAACCAGAACTTCCTCAGCCTCCAGGACGAACTGGCCGGGACCGAGAACCGGATCGCGGTCGAACGCCGGCGCTTCAACGAGGCCGCCCAGGCCTACAACACCCGGCGGCGCGGATTCCCCACCCGCGTCGTGGCCGGCTTCTTCGACTTCGGCGAGGCGGCCTACTTCGAGGCCGAGGAGGGCGCCGAAACGGCGCCCGAGGTGGACTTCAGCCGTTGAACGTCCGGTCTCCGCGGCGCGCGCTGGGCGCCGCCGTCCTCTGCCTCGCCATTCCGGGCGCGGGCTTCGCCCAGGAGACGCCGCTGCCGGAACTGACCGGCCGGGTGGTGGACCAGGCGGACCTGCTGTCTCCGGACGAAGCAAACCGGTTGGAGGGCTTTCTCGCCCGCCTCGAAGCCGAGACCTCGGTGCAGCTCGTCGTGGTCAGCGTTCCGCGGATCGAGGGCGCCATCGAGGACTTCAGCCTGCGGCTCGCGGAGGAATGGCGGATCGGTCAGTCCGAGACGGACAACGGCGCGCTCGTGGTGGTCTCGCGGGATGACCGCCGGGCGCGGATCGAGGTCGGCTACGGCCTGGAGGCGGTGATCCCCGACGGCCTGGCCGGACGGATCATCCGCGACGAACTGGCGCCGCGGTTCGCCGCCGGAGACTTCGCGGACGGCTTCGGCGCCACCGCGGTGGCCATCGCGCAGGCGGCGCGGGGCGAATACCAGGGCGCCGGGAGCGGAACAAACCCGGCCGCGGGACGCCGCTCCGCCCGCCGCGGGGTCTCGACCCTGGTGCTGGTGGGCGCCCTGCTGCTGCTCCAGTTGCTGGGCTACATCGGCAACGCCTTCCATCCGGCCGGAGCCGCGGCGGCCGGGGGCGGCATCGCGGCGCTGCTCGGCTTCCTGATGATCGGGGTCGGCTCCCTCTTCTGGCTGGTGCCGCTCGGTCTCCTTTCCGGCTTCGGGGCCACGGCCTTCACCCGAGCGACCGCCGGCAGCCGCAGCGGCTGGGGCTACGCGGGGATTCCCGGCGGCGGCGGCATGCTCTGGGGATCCCCGGGGTTCCGCGGGGGTGGCTTCGGGGGTGGGCTCGGAGGCTTCGTCGGCGGGGGCGGCGGCTTCGGCGGCGGCGGCGCGAGCGGGAGCTGGTGATGGGGAAAGGACTCCCTTCGGCCTGACCATGCGCGTTCCGAAGCCGCTCCGCTCCCACCTGTCCGAGGAGGACCTCGACCGCATCGCGAGCGCGATTTCCGAAGCCGAGCGGGAGACCTCGGGGGAACTGCGGGTCCACGTGGTGGCGCGGCTCCTCCCGCTCGAAAACGCCCGCAAACGGGCGGTGCGCGAGTTCTTCCGGTTGGGCGTGGACCGGACGAAGGACGGCTCGGGCGTCCTGCTGTTCCTGGCGGTCCGGTCCCACCGGTTCGAGATCGTGGCCGACCAGGCGATCAACGAGAAGGTGGGCGAGGAAGCCTGGAACGAGATCGCGCTTGAAATCACGAGCCACATCCGCGAAAACGGCATCGGGGACGGCCTCGAGCACGGCGTTCGCCGCATCGGAGGCTTCCTTTCCGAGCACTTCCCGATCCAGCCCGACGACGTGAACGAGCTTCCGGACGAGGTCACGTTTGGCTGACCCGAATATAACAAGAACCGACTAATATCCTCGTGTCTCGCTCGTCCCAACGAATGATCGTATTGTCAACGACTTATGGTGAAGTTGACAACGTATCACGCAATAAACGGCCCCGTGTGCTAGGCTCATGGCGCGTTCCGGCGTCCGCCGGAACGTACTCTCCGTCTTCCGGCTCCCGCCGGATACCGAACGCATTCGAGGGAGAAACGCTCCGATGTCCGATCCGGTGAAAGGCGCCCCAACCGAATCAGGCTCGCCGCAGGGCCAGGTGCACCGCATGGTGCCGGTGCTGCCGCTCCGGGACATCGTGGTGTTCCCGCACTCCTTCCTGCCGCTCTCCGTCGGCCGCAAGAGCACCATCCAGATGCTCCGCGACGCCACGCGCGAGGCCGCCGAGGCCGATCCGTCGGGGACCGGCAAGGTGATGCTCGCGGTCCTCACCCAAAAGGACGATGCGGTGGACCATCCCGGCGAGGACGATCTCTATCGGGTCGGCACCGCCGCCCGGCTCGAAAAGCAGGTCCGGATGCGCGAGGGGACGGTCCGGATCGTGATCCGGGGCAGCTTCCGGTTCCGGGTCGAGCGCATCGTGCAGACGGAGCCCTACGTCCGCGCCGACATCCGCGTCCTCGACGGCACGGTGGGCGCCAACAAGACCGTGGAGTTCGAGGCGTTGACCCGGAAGATCCGGGAAGAACTCCAGGAGATGATCAAGACGGATCTCTTCCCCCGCGCCCGCGAGGTCATGAAGACCCAGCTCGCCCGCGTGGGGAGCGCCGGTCAACTCGCCGACTTCGTCGCGGAGCAGTTGCCGAGCCTGAACACCGAGATGCGTCAGGAAATCCTCCAGACGCTGTCCATCGAGGACCGGCTGGGGCTCGCCTACGCGGCGATCCTGCGCGAGAAGCAGGTGCGCGATCTCGGGCGGAGCATCGAGTCCAAGGTCAAGAGCGAGGTCGGCCGCACCCAGCGCGAGTTCTTCCTGCGCGAGCAGATGAAGGCGATCCAGAAGGAGCTGGGCGAGGGCGACGACTCCACCAAGGAGATGGATGAACTCCGGGAGAAGATCGAGAAGGCCGGGATGCCCGAGGAAGCCGAGAAGGAAGCCCTGCGGGAGTTCCGGCGGCTCGGCCGCATCCCTCCCGCCTCGGCGGAGTACACCGTGGGGCGGACCTACCTCGACTGGCTGGTCCGGGTCCCCTGGGACAAGCGGACCGAGGACAAGTACGAGATTCCCCACGCCAAGGACATCCTCGAAGCGGACCACTACGACCTCGAGAAGGTCAAGGACCGCATCCTCGAATTCCTCGCCGTCCGGGAGCGGAAACCCGACCAGAAGGGACCCATCCTCTGCTTCGCGGGACCGCCGGGCGTCGGCAAGACGAGCCTCGGCCGATCCATCGCCAAGGCCGTCGGCCGCGAGTTCGTCCGCCTGAGCCTCGGGGGGATCCGCGACGAGGCGGAGATCCGGGGACATCGCCGCACCTACATCGGGGCGCTGCCCGGCCAGATCATCCAGGGCCTCGTGCGCGCCGGCACCCGGAATCCCGTCTTCATGCTGGACGAGGTGGACAAGCTCGGGATGGACTTCCGGGGCGATCCCAGCTCGGCGCTCCTCGAGGTCCTCGACCCCGAGCAGAACGACACCTTCCGGGACCACTACCTCGATCTGGCGTTCGACCTGTCGGACGTGCTGTTCATCGCCACCGCGAACATGATGGACCCGGTGCCGCCGGCGCTCAAGGACCGCATGGAGATCCTCCACCTCCAGGGGTACACCGAGGAGGAGAAGATCCAGATCGCGACCCGCCACCTGATCCCGCGCCAGCTCGAAAACCACGGTCTCGACGACGAGGGCGACCAGCCGGTCTTCGACCGCGAATCGCTCGCGCTCATCATCCGGGACTACACCCGCGAGGCCGGACTCCGCAACATGGAGCGCTCCATCGCGAAGATCTGCCGCAAGGCGGTCCGCAAGCTCGCCGAGGGCGAGGAGGGGCCGCTCCAGATCACGCCGGAAGTCGTGAGCGACTTGCTGGGCGCACCGACCTCACTGTCCCGGGAGCTGGTGGAGCGCGTCAGCGTGCCGGGAGTGGCCGTGGGACTCGCGTGGACGCCCATCGGAGGCGATCTCCTCTTCGCGGAAGCGTCCCGGATGAAGGGGAACACCCGGCTGACCCTGACCGGCCAGCTCGGCGACGTGATGAAGGAGTCGGCGACCGCCGCGCTCTCCTGGGTGCGGGAGCACGGCGCCGCCTACGGAATCCAGACGGGCTTCTACCGGAAGTCGGACATCCACTTCCACGTGCCGGAAGGCTCCACGCCGAAGGACGGCCCCTCGGCGGGGATCACGCTGGTGGCGGCGCTGATCTCGGGCCTGACCGAGACCGTGTGCCGGCCGGAACTGGCGATGACCGGGGAGATCACCCTGACCGGCCACGTGCTCCCCGTGGGCGGGATCAAGGAGAAGCTGCTCGCGGCGCATCGCTACGGGATCAAGGAAGTGATCCTGCCCCGGCTGAACGAGGGGGTCCTCCTCGAGGACGTGCCGGATGAGATCCGCGACGCGCTGCAGATCCACCTGGTCTCCAACCTCGAGGAAACCATCCCGATCATCTTCCCGGACCTCGGCCCCGCCCCGACCATCGGCGCGGGTCCCGAACCCGACCGCCTGCCGATGCATTAGCGTCGCGCGAACGAAGCGTCCCGCTTCGCTACCACGGCAATGAGCACCCGAAGCTCCCACGACTCTTCGGATGCGGGACGCTTCGCCCACGCGACGGTGGCGCGAATCGCTACGCGATCCGCACCATTTTTCGCGGGGAGGGGAGACCCCTCCCCGCACCCCACCCCGGCGGCGCTTCGCGCCGCCCGGCTGCGACCACGATTCGCCATCGGTTGCTGATTCCTTCGTACCCGTGACTCTCGACACGGCTCGTTGGGCGCGCGCAGACTGTTGAAATACCGCGACTACTACGCCGTCCTGGGAATCGGGAAACAGGCCGACGCGCCGGCGATCAAGCAGGCGTACCGGCGCCTCGCGCGAAAGCACCATCCCGACCTGAATCCGGGCGACCGCCAGGCCGCGGAGCGCTTCAAGGAGATCGGGGAGGCCTACGAGGTGCTCTCCGACCCGGACCGGCGCCGCCGGTACGATCAACTCGGGCCCGATTGGGCCCGGCACGTCCGCAGCGCCCGCCCGGGGACGGCCGGGGCGGCGGGCGGCCCGCCGCCCGACCCGCGCGCCTTCGGCGACTTCTCCAGTTTCTTCCTCCACCTGTTCGGGCCGGACTCGCCATTCGGTCCCCTCGAGGGAAGGACGCGGCGGGCGCCGGGATGGCCGCCTTCCGCCCGTTACCGGCCGCCGGGGCCGGCGGCGGATGCGGCCGCGCGGACCGGCGTCGTGGAGATCAGCCTCGAGGAGGCGTACCGCGGCGTGATCCGGCAACTCCACACCAGCCCGACCGGCTCCTGCCGGGTCCGGATTCCTCCGGGGGTCCGGGACGGCGCCCGGCTGAAGGTCCGGACGCCGGACGGCGACGCCATGCTCGCCGTGCGCATCGCCAGCCACCCGCGGTTCCGGCGCGAGGGAGACAACCTCGAGATCGCCGTCCCGGTCCGCTTCGCGGAAGCGGCGCTCGGCGGGGAGATCGAGGTCCCCACGCTCGGGGACCCCGTCCGCATCCGCATTCCGGCGGGAATCTCCGGGGGCGCCGCGCTCCGGGTCCCCGGACGGGGGATGCCCCGTCCCGGCGGGGGTCACGGCGACCTGGTGGTCCGGGTGCGGATCGCGGTTCCCCGGGACCTCACCCCGGAACAGAAGGACTTCGTCCGGCGTTTCGAAGCCAGCGAGACTTCCTCAGGGGAGTAGGGAAGAATCAGGGCGCGTGGCGGTGCGCCGTGCGCGGTGCGGAGCACCGCGCGTGCCGGTCTGGAGACCGGCGTTCCAGGCCGGGGGCGCCGCCTTCGCTCTTGAGCTCCGCGTCGAGGTGGGACCTGCCCTTTCCGCGTGGCGGTGCGCCGTGCGCGGTGCGGAGCACCGCGCGTGCCGGTCTGGAGACCGGCGTTCCAGGCCGGGGGCGTCATCACGGCGACTCCAGCGTTCCGCGCAGGACTTGCGGGGACTTGCCGGTCATGTCCACGATGGCGGAAGGTTCGCCGCCCGGCGTCCGGCCTCCGTCGAGGATGCGGAGGTTTTCGGCGCCGCGGCCGGCGAAGGCGGCGCGCACCTCGGCGGCGGTGGTGAGCGGGGGAGCGCCAGTCGGATTGGCGCTGGTCGAGATCACCGGATGGCCGAGCGCCGCGGCGAGCGCCCGGGCGAGCGGATGGGAACTCACCCGCACCGCCACGGTGTCCCCGCCCGGGGCGCGGAGGGGCAGCACCAGGGTGACCGGACCCGGCCAGCACCGGTCCGCGAGGGCGGCCGCCGGTTCGAGGAGGACGCAGACCGCCTCCACCTGCGCCCGGCTGGCGGCGATCCAGGGGAGCCGGCGGTCGCCCGGGCGACCCTTGAGCCGGAATACCTCGGCCACCCCCGCGGGCGAGCGCGGGTCCGCGCCGAGGGCGTAGAAGGTCTCGGTGGGGAAGGCCACCACGGCTCCCGCCCGCAACTCCGCGGCCATCCGGCGTAGTTCGCCCGTCTGCTCTTCGGGCAGGGAGTCGGGCACGAGCGAGCGCCCGCTGCGGTCGGGAAGACCCATCCCGCGGCTCAGGAACCGCCCCGCCGGGCGCGCGGATGGTGCTGGTCGTACACCCGGCGCAGCCGCTCCTCGGTGACGTGGGTGTAGATCTGGGTGGTCGAGATCGAGGCGTGGCCGAGCATCTGCTGCAAGCTCCGGAGGTCCGCCCCGCGCTCGAGCAGGTGCGTCGCGAACGAGTGCCGCAACACGTGGGGCGAGAAACGGCGCGGGATGCCCGCCTGTTCGCCGCGGGTCCTGACGATCTGCCAGAACCGCTGCCGGGTCATGGCGCCGCCGCGGGCGGTGACGAACAGCGACGACGAACCGCCCTTCGGGGTGCCCGCTCCCAGGACCCGCGGGCGGCCCTCCGCCATCCACACGTCCAGGGTTGCCGCCGCGACGTCGCCGTAGGGGACGATGCGCGCCTTGTCTCCCTTGCCGATCACGGTGACGTAGCCCGGCCGCTCGTCGCGGGCCGCGACCACGTCGGTGGTCCGGAGACCCACCAGTTCGGACACCCGGAGGCCGGTGGCGTAGAGCATCTCGAGCATCGCCCGGTCGCGGAGTCCCAGCGGCGAGTCGTCGGGCGCGGCGAGCAGCCGCTCGACCTCGTCCGGCGACAGGTAGCGGGGGAGCCCCGGGAGCGCCCGCGCCACCGTGATTCCCTCGGTGGGGTCCCGCTCGATGAGCCCCTCGGCCTGCCAGAAGGCGTAGGCGCCGCGGACCGCGGAGGTGATCCGCTGGATCGAGCGGAACGCGAGGCCGCGGCGGTGGAGATGCGTCAGGAAACGCTGGAGGTCCCCGGTGTCGAGTGCGGCGAGCGGCCGCTTGCCGCTGAACTCGTCCAGCTTGCCGAGGTCGCGGCGGTAGGCATCGAGCGTGTTCGCCGAGAGACGGCGCTCGACGCGGAGGTGGTTCAGGAACTCCTCCACGTGCGGGTCCGGGCGGCGCGTCCCGCCGGGGTTCCCGCCGGCGCCGCTCATCGGCCCGGTCCTCCACGCCGCCCGCCGCCGAGGCCGAACCGCTCTCCCAGCGCGGCGAGCGCGTCCCGGAGCGGCTCCCATTCGCGCGGCGCCAACAGCCGCGCCGCGAACCCGAAGGCCAGTCCTCCGGCGGCGGTCGCCAGCAGGGTGATCGCCGCCGTCGCCCAGGCGCCCGGCCCGAGACGCTCACCGGCGACCTGCACGAGCAGCCACGCCACGCCGCCAGTGGCCGCCGCCACCGGCAGGGCGCGGAGGCCGGCTCCGGCAACCTCCCCGAACAGGACGCGCGCCCGCGACCGTCCGGATGCGTCCGCACCCAGCCTGCCGGCCAGCAGCGCCGAGAGGAGCGCCGCGGAGAACCAGGCCACGCAGACGGTCGCGAGCGGCAGTCCCAGATGGCCGTACCCCGCGACGACGACGAAACTCCGGGTCGCGATCCAGGTCACCACCGTCCCGATCGCCGCGACCAGGAGCGGCGGGCGGGTGCTGCCGAGCGCGAAGAAGGCGTCGGAGAGGAGCTTGGTCGCCCCGAAGGCGGGAAGGCCCAACGCGAAGATGGAGAGCACCAGGGACACCTGCCGGGCGTCTTCCGGGCTGAACGCGCCCCGCTGGTAGATGAGCGCCACGAACGGCGCGGCGATCCCGATGAGGCCGGCCGCGGCGGCGAGCGTCAGCAGCAGCATGAGCCGGCCGGACTGTCCGAGCACCCGCCCGAATCCCTCCCGGTCGTCCCGGCCGGCGGCCCGCGTGAGCGCCGGCAGCGTGGCGCTCGACAGCGCGACTCCGATCAGCCCCGCGGGAAGCTGCACCAGGCGGTAGGCCATCGTGAACCAGGCGAGCCACGAGGTCCCCGCGGACGCGAAGTGCCGCGAGATGATGACGTTGATCTGGAGCGTTCCGGCGGCCGCCGCCGCCGGGGCGAAGAGGCGGCACACCCGCCGAAAGGCCGGATCGGCAACCGTCTCGCGCATCCCGCCGGTGGGGACCGGGCGGTAGCCGTCCCGGCGGAACCAGCGCCACTGCATCAGCAGTTGGACGAGTCCTCCGAGCGGCACCCCGAGCGCGAGTCCCGCCATCGGGTGGATCCCCAACCGGGGAGCGGCGAGGAATCCCAGCACCGCGAAGACGATGGTGGTGACGTTGAAGAACGACGACGCCACCGCCGGCAGGAAGAAGGAGTTCCGGGCCTGCAGGCCGCCCATGAAGAGCGACGCGAGCGACGCGCAGGCGATGAACGGGAACATGATCCGGGTCAGCCCGACGGCCAGCTCCCGCGGCGTCTCGACGCCGAACCGTAGGGACTCGGGGAGCGGCGTGTCGAAGGCCCCCCGCGAGAACACGAGGTCCACCAGTTGCGGCGCGAACACCACGCCGGCCACGGTGACCAGGAGGCTCACCGGGAGCAGGACCCGGAGGACCCGCCCCAGGAGCCGGTGCGCGGCCTCCCTGCCGTCCCCCTGGTCCACGGCCGCGAAGGTGGCGACGAACGCCTTGGAGAGCGCGCCCTCGGCGAGCATCTCCCGGAGGGTGTTGGGGAACGTATAGGCCGCGTAGAAGGCGTCGAGCAGCGGCGTCGAGAACAGGAAAGCGAGCGTCTGCTCGCGCACCAGACCGGTGAGACGCGAGAAGACCACGCCGAGGCTCACGGAGCCCGCGCGGCGCGCCAGGTACCGCTCGTCGCCGGAGCCGGACGGAGGCGGGTTGCCGTCTCTTGGCACGGGGACAGGGTAGCGGAGGGGGGGAGCGCCGGTCTTCGCACAGCCCGCCGAACCGGCACAGCCCGCCGAAGGCGGGCGGCGCGACGGAGCTGGTTCGCCCGGATGGCTCGGCTGCGCCCGTCAATGCGCCCGGAGTAGCGACGAACCGCCCACGGGGCCGCTATGCCGGCTGAGCCGGCCCGGTTGCTGTGAAAATGCAGTCTCGCCGAGACGTCCGTTAGCGGAAGTTGCGCCACCGGCTGGGAGCGCCGGTCTTCAGACCGGCATCGCGGGCCGAAGGCCCGCGGATGTCGTGTCACCGTTCGCGTTGATGAATCGAAAACAGAACGCCACCGCGCAGGTCGGCGTCGTGCGTTGCGCTGCGCTCTGGCGCAGCGCGTGCCGGTCTGAAGACCGGCGCTCCCAGCCGGCACGCCATCCCGACCACCGGACCGAACGCAGCTCCACTGCCGTACCGCTCGCGTGGAGTAGCATTTCCCGCGATTTGAACGCGCCGGCAGACCTTCCCCCGCCGGTCGCGAGGACCGGCCGGCTCGCGGCGCTGCTCCTCGGCTGCCCAGGACCACAAGTTCCGGCTCGCGGCGACCCCGGCGGGCTGCCCAGGACCACAAGTTCCGGCTGTTCGCCGGGGCCGGGCTCCAGTTCTTCGCGCGCCCCGAGTTGAGTCCCGGGCGCGGCGCGGGGCTCGGCGGCACCGCGTCCTTTCGCGCCACCGAGAACATCTCCATCGCCACCGGGGTCTTCTTCGGGCGCTCCAACCGGCGCTACACGGCCGCCAACGAGCCGGTGGAAGACGTGATCGCGGAACCGGCGTACCAGTTCCGGACGAACCGCTACCACCTCGACGGATCGCTCGTGTACCACCTCGGACGCCGCCAGCCCTTCCAGATGTACTTCGTCGCCGGGGGCGGGATCGTGAGGCGGGATGAACTGCGCGAGGACTTCATCTACGAGACGACCGATCCCGGGGAAGACGACCAGTCGGGGTCCTTCCGGATCCGGGTCCCCGTCGGGAACCAGGTCACGCTCGAACACACGGCCTACGCGCCGACCGCCCACCTCGCGGTTGGCTTCGAGGTCTATGTCTTTTCCTACCTGTCCGCGCGCGCGGAATACCGCATCTGGTCCTCGAAGGACTTCTCGTTCCGCACCCAGCAGGCGATGATCGGGGTCAACTACTACAAGTAGCCGCGCTCGAATATCGGACACCTCACTTGGCCGCCGGAATGTCGGATCAGCGCCGGCCGGCCCCTTCGGTGGGAGTCCTTCCGGTGGCCGTGGCGGCCGGCCTGCTGTTCGGGTTCTGGATCGCCCTGTCGGGGAAACTCGACGCCTTCCACCTCGCGCTCGGCCTGATCACCGCCGCCGCGGTCGCGCTCGCGACCCGCAGGCTCTACCGGGCGCCGCCGCAGCCGATGCCGGCGGACGAGTTCGGACGCGCCCTCCTCCGGTGGCCCCGCTTCCTCGCCTATTCGGTGTGGCTGCTCTGGCAGATCTTCCGGTCGGCGGTTCAGGTCGCGAAGCTGATCCTGCACCCCCGGCTCCCCATAGCGCCGCGGATGGTGCGGATTGCGGACGACCTGCCCCATCCCGTCGCCCGGCTGACCCTCGCCCACTCCATCACGCTGACCCCCGGCACGGTGACGGTTGACTGCGACGACGAGGGGATGCTGGTCCACGCCATTGACCCGGAGGCCGCCGCGAGCCTCGGCAGCGACGGCGGACCGATGGCCGACCGGGTGCGGGCGGTCTTCGGCGCCCCGGCACGCTGATGTCCCTGCTGCTGACCGCGTTCGCGGGGGTCATCCTCCTCGCGATCGGCGGTTCGCTCTTCCGCGTGGTTCGCGGCCCGACGCTCTGGGACCGGCTCTCCGGGGTCGCGCTGATCGGGACGAAGAGCCTGATCCTCCTGGTCGTCGCCGGCGAGCTCTCGGGGCAGCCCGGGATGTTCACCGACATCGCGCTCGCCTACGCCGCCATCGGGTTCCTGGGCGCCCTCGTCATCGCCAAGTACTTCGAGGGAACCAGCAGCCCGTGAATGAAATGACGCGGCGTTCGAGCGGCGATCCATCCCGGCTGAATCGCGCCGCTTTGCGTCGCTCATCGTTGCGCTTCGGTCGCAATACACTCGGTATTCCTCCCTCGCGCGCCTCGTCAGCCGGGCGTCTCACCGCTCTCGGCGCTCGCGCCACTTCATCCACGGACTGCACGTCGTAGTGGGCGCCTTCACCCTGACCGAGGGGTTCGCGGTCCTCCTGCTCGCCGCGGGACTCTTCTTCATCCTGGCCGCCGTGATCGGCATCCTCCGCCTGCCGGACTTCTTCACCCGTCTCCACGCCATGGGGAAGTGCGACACCGCCGGGCTGTCGCTGAGTCTGCTCGGGCTCGCGCTGCTGGCGGGCGATCCGGCGGTGACGGTCAAGCTGGTGCTGGTGCTGGTCCTGGTCGCCCTCGCCAACCCGACGGCGACGCATGCCCTGGCCCGGGCCGCGTCGAGGGCCGGGATGAAGGTCTGGCGGCCCGACGAACCGGCCGAACCGGCGGGAGAACGATGATGGCCGAGGGCCATCTGGTCAGCGTCGGCCTGCTCGCCGCGATGGTGGTCTCGGCGGCGTGCGCGCTCGCCGTGAAGGACCTGCTGACCGCCGCGGCGCTCTTCGGCGCGTTCAGTTTCCTGACGGCCACCTGGTTCGCCCTGCTGGGGGCCGTGGATGTCGCCTTCACCGAAGCGTGCGTCGGCGGCGCGCTGACCACGATCCTCTTCGTCTCCACCGCCTTCCGAACCAGCCGGAGATTCGACTGATGGGCGCATCGGCCCCACCGGGGCGCCGGGACATCCGCGTGCGGCGGCTGCTGGGGGCCGCCGCATTCCCCGCCCTCTTCCTCGGGCTGGTGCTGGGCATGTCCGAGCTCCCGGAGTTCGGCGACCCGGCGTCCCCGGCGTCCACCCACGTCTCCCCGCGCTTCATCGAGGACGCCGCCGCCGAGACCGGCGCCGCCAACATGGTGACCGCGGTGCTGGCGGACTACCGCGGTTACGACACGCTGGGCGAGACGGCGGTGATCTTCGCAGCGGGACTCGGCTGCCTGGTCATCCTCGCCGGCGCGGGGGCCCGGCCCGGACTGCCGGCCGCCGGCATGTCCCACCCGTTCGGCAGCGTCATCCTCGACGCCGCGACCCGCATCCTGGTCCCGGTGGTGCTGCTGTTCGCGGTGTACGTCCTGATTCACGGACACGTCAGCCCGGGAGGAGGCTTCCAGGGCGGCGTGCTGTTCGGTTCCGGCCTCATCATGATGCGCCTGGTCTGGGGGCCGGGCGGCGAGGATCGGGCGGTTCCCGCGTTCGGCCCGAGCCTGCGCGGTTCCCTGGTCATGGCCTGCGCCGGCATCCTCGGATACGTCGGCATCGGCCTGGCGGCCATGGCGTTCGGCGGCGCGTTCCTCGATTACGGATTCCTCCCGCTCGGGGACGATCCCGCCCACGTCCGGGAACTCGCCACCCTCGGGATCGAAGCCGCCGTCTTCTTCACGGTCGCCGGCACGGTCGGCGTCCTGTTCGACACCATCAGCATCGGGATGCGGGAGAGTGGCGTCCCGCTCCCACCGGGCGACGGCGACCCCACGTGACCACCTACGCCTTCGCCGCCGCGCTCTTCACCCTCGGGGTCGCCGGCATGGCGCTGCTCCCGAACCTCCTGCGCAAGCTGCTCGCGATGAACGTGATGCAGGTCGCGGTCATCGTCTTCTTCGTGTCGCTCGCCTTCAAGGAGGGAGCCACCGTGCCGATCCTGGGTCAGGGCGGCGCGCCGCAGGCGGCGGAGTTCATGAACCCGCTGCCGCACACGCTGATGCTGACCGCCATCGTGGTCTCGGTCTCGACGACCGGCCTCGCGCTCGCGCTGCTGGTCCGCATCCGGAGCCGCTTCGAAACGCTCAACGAGCAGCGCCTGCTCGACAAGCTCCGGTAGCCGCCAGCCAGCAGACCAGTGCGAGACGTTCTGCCGGGCCTGCTGATCGCGGTCCCGCTGCTGGGGGCGGCGCTCGTGCCCCTGCTGGCCACCCTGTCCCGCCGCACCACCCGCGTCCCCGCTCTCGCGCTCCACGCCGCGATCTTCGCGGCGGCGCTCGGCCTCTTCGGGTCGGCGGCGACCGCCGGACCGATCCGCTACGCGGTGGGAGGCTGGCCCGGGCCCTGGGGCATCGAACTGTGGTTCGACGGGCTGAGCACGCTCGTCGCGGTGCTGGTGGCGGGGATGGCCTGCTTCGCCTCGTTCGCGCAGACCTTCGGCCCGGAGCGGGACGGGACGGCGACGGCGTCCCCGCTCCGGGAAGGACTGCTCCGGGGCGCCCTGCTGCTCCTGGTCGGGGGACTCCTCGGCATCGTCGCCACCCGGGACGTCTTCAACCTCTTCGTCTTCCTCGAGATCTCGTCGCTCGCCGCCTACACCCTGGTCGCCTCGGGAGGGGGCCGGGCGACGGTGGCCGCCTTCCGCTATCTGCTGGCCGGCACCGCCGCCGGCTCGCTCTACCTCTTCGGCGTCGGTTTCCTCTACGCGCTCACCGGCACGCTGAACATGGACGACCTCGCCGCCCGGCTGCCGACCATCGAAGCGGACGCGGCGCTCACCGTGGCGGTGGTCCTGATCGCGGTGGGGCTGTCCATCAAGGCGGCGCTCTTCCCCCTGCACGGCTGGCTGCCCGACACCTACGTCTATACGCCGACCCCGGCGGCAGGCTTCATCGCCGCCGTCATGGCCAAGGTCAGCGCCTACGCGCTCCTCCGGCTGCTCGGCGAGGTGCTGGCCGGGACCGCGGCGGGGGCGGTGGTCCTCGACGTCACCCTCTGGCTCGGGGTGGCGGGGGTCGTGGTGGGCGGGGTCCTGGCGGTCGCCCAGCGGGCGGTCACCCGCATGCTGGCCTGGTCCAGCATCTCCGCGATGGGGATGATCCTGATCGGAGTGGGGATGGGGTCCGCCCTCGCCATCACCGGCGCCCTCTTCCACATGGCGGCGCACGCCCTGGCCAAGGGGTGCCTCTTCTTCGGCGCCGGCGGCATCCGCGCCTCCGGGGACGGTGACGAGGTGGAACGCTGGGCCGGTCTGGGCGCCCGCGCGCCCTGGACCCTGGCGGCCCTCACGGTCGCCGCGCTCTCCATGATCGGCATTCCGCCGACCGCCGGGTTCTTCTCGAAGTACTACCTGCTCTCCGCCTCGATCACCGCCGGCGGGCCGGCGGGGATCGCCGCCTTCGCCGCGATCCTCCTTTCCAGCCTGCTGGCCACCGTCTATTTCCTGCGCGTCCTCGAGGCCGTCTGGTTCCGGACGCCGGGCGGCGCACCGGACGCCGCCGCCTCCGGGGAACCGCCGGCTGCGCGGGACCGGCAGCCCCGCTCCGTCCTCCCGCGGCCCCTCGCCGCGCCGGTCGTCGGGCTCGCCGTCCTGATCCTGCTGACCGGGATCTTCGCGGCCCCGTTCGAGCGCCACGTGCTCCCGGACTGGGAGTCCGGGACCGCCCGCATTGCGGCAGCAGCCCCGTGACCGAGATCGTCTCCCTCCGCCCGCTGCTCGCCGTCGGGGCGGGACTGGCGGCGGTGTTGCCGATCCTCCTCAGCGGCCGGCGGCCCGCCCTCCGCGAGGGCTGGACCTTCGCGGCGGGCGCCGTGCAGCTCGGCGCGGCGATCTCCATGCTGCCCGCCGCCTTCGCGGGCGCCGCCCACCTGAGCCCGGCCCTGCCGCTGCTGCCGGGAATGCCGCTCCAGTTCCGGGCCGACCCGCTGGGTCTCCTCTTCCTGACGCTCTCCTCGATCCTCTGGCTCGCCACCTCGAGCTATTCCGTCGGGTACCTCCGCAGCCTGGGGCTCAAGCACCAGACGGGCTACTTCGCGGCGTTCGCCGCCGCGGTGGCCGCCGCCGCGGGCGTCGCGCTCGCCGCCAACCTGGTGACCTTCCTCATTTGCTACGAGGTGCTCACGCTCGCGACCTGGCCGCTGGTCGTCCACAAGCGGACTTCGGGAGTGCTCGGTTCCGGACGGGCCTACCTCGCCTACACGCTGATCGCGGGTCAACTGCTGCTCGGCGCCGTCGTCTGGGCGGGAACGCTGGCCCCCGGCGCGCCGTTCACGCCGGGCGGCTTTCTCGCGGGCACCGCGTCCGACGGCGTGCTGCGGGTCCTCTTCGTGCTCCTCCTCGTCGGGGTGGGTTCCAAGGCCGCGGTGTTCCCGCTCCACGGCTGGCTGCCCGCCGCCATGGTGGCGCCCACGCCGGTGAGCGCCCTGCTGCATGCGGTCGCCGTGGTGAAGGCGGGGGCGTTCGGGGTACTGCGGCTGACCGGCTGGGTCTTCGGTCCCGACCTGATGCACGACCTGGGACTCGGCCTCCCGCTCGCCCTGCTGGCCGCGGGCACCGTCCTGATGGCCTCGCTGCGCGCGCTGGGCGAGGACCACTTCAAGCGCCGGCTCGCCTACTCGACCATCGGCCAGCTCAGCTACATCGTGCTCGGGGGCGCCATCGGCACCCCGCTGGCGCTCGCGGGCGCGGCGTTCCACATCGTCGCCCACGGGTTCCTGAAGATCACCCTCTTCTTCTGCGCCGGCTCGGTATACGCGGCCACCGGGAGGGAACACATCTCGCAGCTCGGGGGACTGGGCCGCGCGATGCCGTTCACCTTCGCCGCCTTCGCGGTCGGGGCGGTCGGCATGGCGGGCGTTCCCCTGCTCCCCGGATTCATCAGCAAGTGGAACCTGGCGCTCGGCGCGCTCGACGACCACCAGGTCTGGGTGGTGGCGCTGCTCGTGGTCAGCGGGCTGCTGAACCTGGCCTACTACCTGCCGATCCTCCGGATCGCGGTCTTCGAACCGGGCGACGGCCGCCGTGTCCGGGAGCCGTCGGCGTGGCTGGTGGCGCCGCCGGTCTTCGCCGCACTGGCGGCCATCATGCTCGGGGTGGCTCCCGACGCAGGCGCCCGCTTCTGGTTCCTCGCGGAGTCGGCGGCGGTGAGCGTCGCGGCGCACGCTCCCCAGTTCCTCACCGGGGGTCCGCCGTGAGCAGGCGGACGGCGGCGGGACTGGGCATCGCCGTCGCGGCCCTCGCCGCGTTGGACGTGCTCGGATTCCGGTCGGGCGCCGAACACCACGGAGGAATCTGGAACAGCGTTCCCCTCGGGGACCTCGCCCTGGGGGCACTCGGGGCGGGAGTGCTCGTGTGGTTCTCGAAACGGATCCTGAAGCGGCTGCTCTCGCGTCCCGAGAACTACTACCTCGGAGGCGGCGATCCATGATCGAGTTGCTGCTTCATCCCACCACCTGGCTCCTCTTCGGGCTTCCCTGGGTGTTTTTCAACCGGCGGATCATTCTGCGGTTCCCGGTGGGCGCCCTCGTCGCCGTGGGGGCGCTGCTGGCCCTCTTTCACGGCATCGAGGGCTCGCTGACGACGACCATCGCGGGATTCCGGCTCACCTGGTTCTACGCGGACCGACTGAGCCTCCTCTTCGCGCTGGTGTTCGCGATCGTGGCCACGCTCGGATTCCTGTACGGGTCCCACCGGATGCGCGCTGGCGAAACGGCGGCGGCGCTGCTCTACGCCGGTTCCGCCATCGCCACCGTGCTCGCCGGGGACTGGATCACCTTCTTCGTCTTCTGGGAGGCGATGGCGTTCTCGTCCCTGGCGCTGATCTGGCAGGGAGGCACCGCCGGCGCCCGCCGGGCCGGGATGCGGTATCTGCTCGTCCACGCCACCGGCGGGGCGCTGCTGTTCGCCGGCATCGCCCTCCACCTGGCCGGCGGCGGCGACACCTCGCTGGGCGCGCTGGCTTCGGGCTCGCCCCCGTTCTGGTTGATCCTGGGCGCGGTGGCGATCAACGCCGCCATCCCGCCGCTCCACGCCTGGCTGACCGACGCCTATCCGGAAGCCTCGACCTCGGGTTCCGTCTTCCTGTCGGCCTTCACCACCAAGACCGCGGTCTACGCCCTCCTGCGGCTCTTCCCCGGAACCGAGATCCTGGTGCCGCTCGGCGCCGCGATGGCGCTCTACGGCGTCGTCTTCGCGGTCATCGAGAACGACATCCGCCGGCTGCTCGGGTACCACATCGTGAGCCAGGTCGGCTACATGGTGGCGGCGGTGGGCATCGGCACCCCGCTGGCGCTGAACGGCGCCGCGTCGCACGCGTTCTCCCACATCCTCTACAAGGCGCTCCTGTTCATGGGTGCGGGAGCGGCCATCGAGGCCACCGGGCTCCGGCGCCTCTCCGACCTGGGCGGGATCTCCCGGCAGATGCGCTTCGCGGTCGCGATGTACGCCGTCGGGGCCCTCTCGATCTCCGGCGCCCCGCTCTTCAACGGCTTCATCAGCAAGTCCATGATCGTCAGCGCCGCCGCCGAGGAACACCTCCTCTGGACCGAACTGCTGCTGGTGCTCGCGGCCGTCGGGACGTTCCTGTCCGTGGGCCTGAAGCTGCCGTGGTTCGCGTTCTTCGGGGAACCGCGCGGGGTCGCGGTCCGGCCGCTGCCGACGAACCTGCTCGCGGCCATGGGCATCGGCGGCGCCCTCTGCCTCCTTTACGGGCTCTTCCCGCACCTCCTCTACAGCCGGCTGCCGTACCTCGCGACCTACGCGCCGTACACCCTCGACCACGTCGTTTCGTCCGCCCAGTTGCTCCTCGCCACCGGGTTCGTCTTCTACCTGGCCCGCAGGAAGCTCACGCCGTCACCGGGCCAAGCCCTCGACACCGACTGGCTCTACCGGATCCCCTTCGCGCGGCTGGTCGCCGCCGCCACCCGGGCGCTCGGGGCCGCCGGCCCCGTCGCCCGCGCCCTGCGCGGCGAGACGGTGACCCGGCTGGACGCCGCGGCGCGCCGGCTGGCGGCGCCGGGCGCCCCGCCGCGGCGGCGCGAGAGCTTCGCCTTCCGGGCTTCCATCGGCTGGACGGTGCTGTTCGCGGCGGTGGCGGTCGTGGTCGCCTGGATCGTGGTGTGGCTGCGGAACCCCGGATAGGGGGCGGACGTAAACACCAGCCAGTGTTCCGACGACCCTCGCGCCGAGGGTTTCCCGCCCGCCGGCCCGCCCGCTAGCAGGGGTTAGTCTTCCGGGGCGTCATGCGGCCGGCACGGTGGCTCTGGCCAGCCCTCCTCGGGATCGCGGTCGTCCTGCTGATCCTGCGGCCGTGGGCCGGGGAGGCGCCCGCTCCCCCGGAGGCGGCCGATCCGCTCACCGAGGCCGAAGCACTCTACGAAGAGGCGATCGGCGACCTGGAATCGGCGCTCCGTTCCGCGGACCCCGAGGGGTTCGGGGACCTGCACGCGGCGATGGAGCAGGAGCGGCAGGCGCTCGACGCCGCGATCGCGGACAGCCGGCGGCGCGCCGCTGCCGCCCCCGACGACGAGGAAGCCCAGGAGACCCTGTTTGAAAGCCTGCGCCGGAAGCTCGACCTGTTCCACAACACCCTGATGCTCATGCGGGACATGGAACGCGGCGACAGCGAAACGGCCCAGGATCGGATTGACGCCATCTCGGGGCGAGGACGCCCCGACACCGGTTGAGGATGGGGAGCATGGACGATCGGACCCCCGCGGGGCCTGGCGCCGTCGAGGCGGCGAGCCCGTCAAGGAGTGAACTGTGATGATGGATACCCCGAACGCGGCGCCACGCCGTCCGGCCGGGCGCGAACTCTGGGGACGCGCCGCGCCGGCAACCGCGGTGCTCCTCGCCGGTTCCCAACTGGCGCTGGCGCAGCCCCTGACGGAGCGGGTGGAACACGCGGTGGAGATCCCGCGCGATGCCCGGATCTCGATCATGAACTTCGCGGGACACGTGGAAGTGCACGGCACCGACCCCGGCGAGGACTCGACGCTCCGCGTGATCGGCGTGAAGCGGCTCGAAGCCGAACTTCCGGCCGAGGAGGCCGAACGCATCTTCGAACGGGTGAACCTGAACCTGAGGCGGCGCGGACGGCGCATCCGCATCGGGCCCAATCGCCCGCGCGGCGACCGGAACCGGCCCGCCGGACGGCCTTCCGGGGAGCGGAGCGGACCCCCGCCCGTAACCGAGGTCCGGCCACCGAGGCGCATCCCCCCCGTGTCGGTGGACCTCGAAGTCTGGCTCCCCGACGGCGCTTCCCTGGAGGTGCGGACGTTCACCGCGCCGATCACGATCGCCGGGATCGGCGGTCCGGACGGCGACTTCCTGCTCCGCAGCGTCAGCGGGCCCATCGAGATCCGGGACCTGGAGGCGGACGATCTGCGGGTGGAGACCGTCAGCGGGAACCTGACCCTCGCGGATGTCCGGGCCCATCGCGGCAGCTTCCTGACGTTGACGGCGCCCATCCGGGTCACCGGCGCCCTGCAGCTCGACGGCTGGTACGAGTTCCAGACCCACTCGGGGACGGTCCTGCTGGGACTCGGGTCCCTCCCCGGCTTCACGGTCGCAGCCACCACCTACTCGGGGGAGATCCGGAGCGAACTGGAGTTCGAGACCGAGCGCGACGGCCGGAGCCTGGAGGGCCGCTACGGCTCGGACGGCCCGCAGATCAGCGTCAGCACCTTCGGCGGCTCCATCCACCTGGCCCCGGAGGCCGGCGCCATCCGCGATGTGGAGCGCTAGTTACTCGAGGACGAAGAGCAGGACGAAGAGCCCCGCCAGGGCGTAGGTCACCGGGGAGACCTCCCTGCCCTTCCCGGCGAGCAGGTGGAGGGCCGACCAGGCGATGAAGCCGGCGCCGATCCCGTTGGTGATGCTGGTGGTAAGCGGCATGCCGACGACCACGAAGAAGGCGGGGATGGCGGCGACCGGCCGGTCCCAGGGCACCTTCGCGATCTCCGGCATCATGAAGATGCCGACCAGGATCAGGATGGGTGCCGCGACCGGATAGAGGGTGACGCCCTCGCCGAACGGCACCCCGCCGATCACCGAGAGCAGCGGATGGAAGAACATCGAGCCGAGCAGGAGGACGGCGGTGGTCAGCGCGGTGAGTCCGGTCCTGCCCCCCGCGGCGATGCCCGCGGCGCTCTCGATGTAGGTGGTGATGGTGGAGGTGCCGAGGAGGCTGCCGACCATGGTGCCGCCGGCGTCCGAGGCGAACGCCGCCTCCGCCCGCGGGAGCCGGCCATCCTTCATCAGCCCGGCGCGGCTCGTGACCCCGAGCAGGGTGCCGATGGTGTCGAACATGTCCACGACCAGCAGCACGACCACCGCGAAGATCCACGTCGGCGCCGCGAAGAGGCCCCCGAAGTCCACCGCGAAAAGCGTCGGAAGGATCGAGGGAGGCGCCGCAACCACCCCGGTGAACTCGGTGAGGCCGAACGCCAGGCTGAGGACTCCGGAGGCGCCGGCGCCGAGGAGCAGGGCTCCCGGCGCCCGCCGGATGACCAGGATGGCGGTGACCGCCAGACCCACGAGCGCGACCTGGACGGGGCGGGCCCCGATGTCGCCCGGTCCGATGTAGATGCTCGGCGCGGCGGCGAGCAGGCCGGCCCAGCGCAGCCCGATCACCGCGATCATCAGCCCGATCCCGGCCACGATCCCGTGCCGGAGCGGCTCGGGAACCATGTCCATGAGCTTCGAGCGAACCTTGAACAGCGCGCTCGCCAGGAAGAGGACGCCGGCGATGAAGGTGGCGGCGAGCGCCTGCTGCCACGTCAGCCCGAACCCCCCGGCCGCCGCGGCCCCGCAGAGGGTGAAGGCGAAGAAGAAGTTGAGGCCCATCCCCGGCGCGAGCGCGACCGGCAGCCGCGCGAAGATCCCCGCGGACGCGGTGGCGAGCGCCGCCCCGACGCAGGTGGCGACCATCACCGCGCCGGTGTCCATCCCCGCGGCCCCGAGCACGATGGGGTTGACCAGCACGATGTAGGCGAGGGTGAGCCAGGTGGTGGCTCCCGCCAGCACCTCGCGCCGGGGCGTGCTGCCCCGCGCCTCGATCCCGAAGAAACGATCCAGCCAGCTATACACCGCGCGCCCTCCTTCCGTCCCGGCCCCGACCGGGCGCGCGATGGTACAATGCCCGTTCCCACCGCGAGTTACGCAATCGGAGCGGCGGTCTTCAGACCGGCACCGCGGCCGCAGGCCGCGAAATCACTCACTCGACTATTCAGGTTCGGAGAACCCATGGCCCACAGCAAATCCGCGAAGAAGCGCGTCCGCCAGAACGAGGAGCAGCGTCTTCGCAACCGGCATCACCGGAGCCGTCTCCGCAGCGCGATCAAGAAGCTCCGCGCCGCCGTCGCCGCCGGCGACCAGGACGCGAGCCGGGAACAGCTCCCGCGCACCATCGCCCTCCTGGACCGGATGGCGGGCCGCCGGGTCATCCACCGGAACGCCGCCGCCCGCACCAAGTCCCGCCTCTCCCACCTCGTAGCCAAGTAGACATCCCCGACCTCCAGGGGAGCGCCGGTCTTCCGACCGGCACGCGGCCCGCAGGGCCGCGAAGCGAGTAGGGCCGACCAGCGACCAGCGCCCGTACGGCTTGGAACGCCGGTCTCCAGACCGGCACGCGCGGTGCTCCGCACCGCGCACGTCGTAACTCCACCCAGCCGCACGGCACCATCACCCTTGCCCCACCCGCATACGATTCCCACGATGCGCGTAATCCTCCACATCGGCGGCGCCGCCCTCCTGCTCGTCGGATTCGCGCTGGCAGGCTGCGCCTCGGGTGACCGCGACGAGACCCGTGAAGAGCCGGCGACCGCGGAAACGGAAACGGCGCTCCCCTTCCCGGCGACACCCCCCGACGGGCCGATGCCCGAGATCGGGCCGGCGCCCGCGGACTACGTGCCGACGGCCGCCGGGGCGCCCGCCACCGACATCTGGCTGGGCGCCCTCGTACGCGAAGGCGGCGCGCTCTCGATTTCCACTCTGGAGCAGGCGACCGACCGCGACGGCTACGACAACCAGCCCAGCTTCCTCCTCGACGGCTCGGCCATCCTCTTTACGGCGGCACTGGACCGGCGCCAGACGGAAACCACGCGCCTCGGGGTGACCTCCGGGGCCGAATCCGGCGCCGGCCCCCGGGTCCAGTTGACGCGCACGGAAGCGAGCGAGTTCTCGCCGCTCCCGATCCCCGGGCAGGAGGCCTTCTCCGCGATCCACGAACTCCGCGGCAAGCAATACCTGTGGCGCTACGACCTCTCCGGCGAACCGCTCGGGCCGATCTTCGCCACCGCCGAGCCGGTGGGATACCACGCGTGGGCCAACGAACAGGTCGTCGCGATGTTCGTCCTCGGCGATCCGGCCACCCTCCAGGTCGGGGACGTCCTGAGCGGGGAGATCCGGATCGTCGCCGAGAACCCGGGCCGGTCCATCCACCGGATTCCGGGGACGGAGGAGATCTCCTTCGTGCGCAAGGTCTCGGACGAGGAGTGGTGGCTCGAACGCCTCGACCCCGCCACGGGAACCACGGTTCGGATCACCCGGACGCTCCCGGGCCGCGAGGACACCGCGTGGACGCCCGGGGGCGAGATCCTGATGGGCGACGGCTCACGCCTGTTCTCGTGGTCGGAGGACTCAGAGTGGACCGAGATCGCCGACCTCTCGGACCGCGGCGTCGAGGGCATCACCCGTCTCGCCGTCAGCCCCGACGGCGCCCGCATCGCAATCGTCGCCAACCACCCGGGCGCCTGAGTTGCCAGGGCAGGAGCGTCCAAGGAGTGAGCGCGTAGGACTGTTCCGCCTCGCGGCGCAACGGCTGGGAGCGCCGGTCTTCAGACCGGCACCGCGGGCCGAAGGCCCGCCGATGTCATGTAACCGTTCGCGTTGATGAATCGAAAGCACAACGCCACCACGCAGGTCAGCGTCGTGCGGTGCGCTGCGCTCTGGCGCAGCGCGTGCCGGTCTGAAGACCGGCGCTCCCAGCCGGCGGCGCAACGTGCGCTAACGGACGTCTCGGCGAGACTGCATTTCACAGCAACTGGCGCACCGCGCACGTCGTAACTCCACTCGCCTTCAGGGCACCCCTGCTCTGGACCCCCGACCTTCCCCTCCCCCATACGATTCCCACCATGCGCGGAACCCTCCACGTCGCCTCCGCCGTCCTGCCGCTCCTCGCCGCCTGCGGCCCGGACCGTCCGGAGCAGGGCACCCTGCCTCCGCTCCACTACCTCGCCACCGCCGACCAGGCCGGCCCCGTCGCCTACCGCGACCCGGTGGGGGCAATCTCTCCCGACGGGAACTGGCTCGCGACGCTGGAACGCGGCCAGGTCCGCTTCGCCCCCGCGCAGGGCGGCGCCGTCCAACGGATCGGCCCGGGCACCGCATCCATCCGCTACCTCACCTGGCTCCCGGACAGCCGCCGGGTGCTGGTGCACGAGAACGTGTTCGACCGCAGCCGCCAGGAATGGTGGATCTACGACCGCGCCGACGGCAGCCGGAGTCCGCTCTGGCCCGACCGCCCGGCGGACGCCGCGCCCCCCACCGGCGCGCTGGCCCAGCTGAGCTGGTCCGCGGACGGGTCGGCCATCGCCGGCGTGACCCGGGCGGACGGCGCTTCGACCCTCTGGGTCATGGATGCCGCGGGCGTGAACGCCGCGCCGCAGGCCAGCGCAGATCGCTTGTCCTTTCCCGCCTGGTCTCCCGACGGGCGGATCGCCTGCCTCGTCCGCACCGGGGATCATCAGCAGCTACACCTGCCCTGCTCGGCGCCCGAGCCGCTCTTCGACGATCAGGAAGCCTACGGACGCATCGCCTTCTCTCCCGACGGCGAGTGGGTGATCTACGGGGTTCCCGGCGAGGGCGGCTTCCTCGACCTCTGGATGCGGAGGGTGAGCGGCGGCCGGCGCACCCGGCTGACGCGCTTCGCCCGCGACGCCTACTCGCCCTCGGTGGGCGCGGGCGGCGAGGTGGTCTTCAAGAGCCAGGACTACCGCGTCTTCCTCGCAACGGCCCCGGCAGACGGGGGACCTTCCGAACCGCTGACCGCCTTCCAGTCGGAGACGCCCACCTGGAGCCCGGACGGCAGCGAGATCGCCTTCACCTTCGGGAGCTGGCGGCACGTCACCGACGACATCCACTATCCGGACATCGCCCAACACCTCGGGACCGTCACCGCCAGCGTCGAGACCCCGCACCGCGAGCCGCAGCGCGTCGTGCGCCAGTCCTACTCGGAGGACCAGGGCATGCAGTGGTCCCCGAACGGGCGCTGGATCGTCTTCCACACCCACGAGGAATCCGACGACATCTGGCTGATGGCGGCGGACGGCAGCGGCGCCCACCAGATCAGCGAGGACGGGCACGAGACCGGTTGGGCCCGCTGGTCGCCCGACAGCCGCTTCGTGGTCTTCACCAGCTACCGGCGCGACGCGACCGGCGCCCGGCACGGCGGGCTCTACGTCATCGGCGTGGACCAGGAGACGGGCGAGATCACCATGCCCCAGCAGCAGGTGCCCCTCGAAGGCTTCACGGAGGACGTGATCCAGGCGGAGTGGGCCGATGCGGGCGAGACGCTCCTGTTCGAGTCCGCCGCGGCGGTGGGCCGGAAGAGCCTCTGGACGGTGCCGCGCACCGGCGGAACGCCCACCCGGTTCCACGAGTTCGGCTCCGACCAGATCCACTCCGGGATCGGCGTTTCCCCGGACGGCGCGTGGGCCGCCTATATTGATCGCGCGGCCGACGGATTCTTCCAAGTCTTCCGGGTGCCGCTCGGCGGGGGAGACGCGGAGCAGGTCACCTCCGACCCCACCCACAAGACCCAGCCCGCCTGGTCACCGCTCGGCGACCGGATCGCGTTCACCGTCTTCAGCTACCGCGCCCACTTCTGGCGGATCCACCCCTTCTCGCTCGCGCGCTGACCGCCCGCTCAACCCCGGAAGATCAGCCAGTCGAGGGTCGCCATGGGGTCAGCCGGTCATCCGGGAACGACGTTTGCCCCAGGCGACGACGGCTGGCGCCGGGATCAATCGTCGACCTCCGGGATGCGCCGCACGATGACGCGCCACCGGGAATCGCGTACCGGCGGCCCACGTTGGAAGTCCGGCGTTCCCATCTCCTGCCGCTCGAGCTCGGTCCACCGCAATGGTCCGCGCGCCCCCAATACCTCCAGCATCGCGCCCGTCACCGTGCCATGGCCGAGTTGCTGCAGCAGATGGCCCAGACGCTGCACAACCGGGCGTTCGATCCGCGTCGACAGCGCGGCCAGTTGCACGGGATCAATCCTCGGACCGAGGTCGGAGAGGACCGTGGCGAGATTGTCGATGCCGCCGGACGCCTGCGGGTAGCGCAGCAGATCGAGCGACGTCAACGCGGGCGACGAGACCCTCATCGTGCCCGTATCGGTCTTGCGTTCCTCGATCCCTGCGAGCACCGCTTCCATATCCCTCCGGAAGTAGAAAACGATCAGGCTGCGACCGGCCCGAATCCTCGGAAACCGTTTGGCCGCGACGACCTGAAACTCCATGACCGCCTGATGCGTCGCCCCGTGCAACTCCGCGGCCTTGAGGAGCCCGAGGTAGTAGGTCTGGCCCTCGTAGCGCATGAGGGCATCGATGTACGAGGCCGGCGGCGGCGACCCCCAGGCCACATACTGCGGTGGGACGACTACGTAGAAGCCCTGCCGGGGGTGCAGCAACGCCCCACGGCGCTGCTGCCGCTCGGCGGCGTCCAGGAAGGCGCCGTGCGAGACGCCCATCGCGCGCTCGGCTTCATCGGCGGTGAATACGGTCCGGCCTGCCGAAAGCAGGCCGCTGACGTACTTCGAAAAGGCCGACCGTTGGTGGTGAATCATGTCTGAATATCCGCTTTAGGTGCGGATTCTAATACATGATTTGTCAGATCGCATGCGCCGCAAGAGCGATTCGCGCTGCGCCGTGCGCGGCGCGGAGCGCCGCGCGTGCCGGTCTGAAGACCGGCGGTCCCGGCCGTACTAGTACGAGCCTAGGGCTCGGGCGGGATCCACTCTCGCCGCTTCGCGTACCGGGATCCAGCACGCGAGGACCGCCACGGCCAGGATTCCGGCCGCAGCCAGACCGAGCCTCAAGGCATCGGCAGCTACCAGCGGACGAAGATCCCGGCCCTCATGAGGGTGAAGTCCGGCGCGCGGTCCACCGAGACGGCGACCCCGTAGCGCCCGCCGAGACGGCCCCCTACGCCAACCAGCGGATTGGCGCCCGGCTCGACGGCCGGACCGCTCAGGACGATCTCGGTCCCGACCCGGAGGGACAGCCGGCCCCGCGCGCCGCGCCAGACGGGGACGGCCACGCCGGCCACGATGGCCCAGACATCGGCGTCCTCGCTGAGGTAGCCGAAGGGTTCGACCCGCCAGATGTCCGCCTGCGCGCCGCCGAACCAGCCCCGGAACGCGACCTCCTCGTTGGAGAACCGCATCGGGCCGGCGAGGACGATGCGGTCCTGCGCCGCCGCCGGAACCGCGGCGGCGAGCAGACCGGCGAGCACGAGAGTTCGGGTCATGGGAGCAGTGCGGGGCGACGCTTCTTCCCGGTTCGATGGGTCATCGGGGATCGGATCGCCGTCAGCCCGGGCGTGGGAGGCGCGGCACCGTGTACGGACTCACTTCTTCCACATGGCCCCAAACCCGGCGGCCGACGGCGTCGGCCTCCCGGAGCAGGGCGTCCTCGTCCATGGTGAGGACCGTGCGGTCGCGCATGACGAACTGGCCGTCCACCATCACCGACTCGATGTCGCCCGGGTGCCCGCTGTGGACCAGCGCGGAGATGAAACGTCCCGCCGGCACCAGATGGGCCCGCAGCGTGTTCACGACCAGGAGGTCGGCCTTCTTCCCGACTTCCAGCGTGCCAAGATCGTCGGCCTGGTTGACGGCCTGCGCGCCGCCCTGGGTCGCGTCCGCCAGCACGTCTTCCGGCTGGGGCGCGAGGCCAGGGACCTCGTCGCCGTCGCGGTTGCGCCGGATCCGCTCCATCAGCATGGCGGTGCGCATCACCTGGAAGACGTCGTTCGTGTTGTTGTCGGTCCCGAGCGCAATGGGACAGCCGGCTGTCCGCAGCTCCGGGATCGGGGGGCTGATGCCGCGGTTCGACGCCATCCCCGCCTGGTGGGCGATGATGGTGCGGGACCTGCCGAGCAGCGCGACCTCCTCGTGGTTCACGTAGCGCGCGTGCGCCGCGAACAGCCGGGGGCCGAGGAAGCCGTGCCGGTCCAGATACTCGGTCGGCCGGAGCCCGTGGTGCAGGACCATGAACTCGTACTCGGCGCGGCTCTGGTTCAGGTGGATCGTGTAGCCGAGATCGTGCCTATCGGCGAACTCGCGCACCGCCCGCAGCAGCTCGGGTGACGAGGTCTCGGCGAGCCCGGCCGCCGGGAACACCGAGATGCGGCCGTTCCGCGCCCCGTGCCAGGTGCTGAACAGGTCGCTGATGCGTTCCATGCCCTCGTCCCGCAGCCGGTCCGAGAAGCGTGGCGTTTCGCTGACCGACTCCGCCATCGCCCGCGTGGACATGGGTCCGGGCACGTTCTCGGCGTCGCGGATCCCCTCCGCGAAGACGCAGCGGAGCCCGGAGTCGGCGAGCACCCCCGCCTGGCGCTGGACGTTCCCGGTGTACTCGACGATGGTGGTGGTCCCGGTGCGGATGGCCTCGAGCGCCGCGACCTGCACCATGAGGTTGCCTTCCTCTCCCTCGAGCAGGCTGGCGGGCGAGACCGACAGGTTCGCGGTGTTCGGGAAGCCGAAGTCCTCGTTGAATCCCCGCGCGATCACCGCCCGCATGTGGGCGTGGGTGTTGACGAGGCCCGGAACCAGAGCCCGGTGGCGGCCGTCGTACCGCTCGGCGCCGGGATAGTCGGCGAGGACGGTGTCGGTGGGGCCGATCGCCGCGATCCGGCCGTCCTGGACCGCGAGCGCCACGTCGTCCTGCACGGCGTCCGGGTTCGCGACGGTGGTGTTCGTGAAGACGACGGTCCCGTCCTGCGGCGCCGCCGCCTGAAGGCGGCCCGGCTCCAGGAGCATGGCTGCCGTGCCAGCGCCAGCGCCGGTGAGCACTTGACGGCGGGTAACGCCGGAACTGGGGGAACTCGGATCGGTTGTCTTGGACATGGTGCTGAGCCTTCCTGGAACGGAGAGTACCGCCTGACTCCGGCCGACGCCGGCAAGGGCGACGACCGGACCTCCGTAGAATCGAACCCATGAGTACCAACTCCCCCGCCCGCTCCCGGCGTGTTCGTCCCGCCGCCATCCTGCTGTGCGTGTTGTTCAGCGCGCCTTCCGTGATCGCGCAGGAAGGCCGGACCCACACCTTCATCCCGGAACGCGGCTACCAGAGCTTCGCGGTCCGGGAGCCGGTGCTGCGGGTCGCGCCCGGGGACACGCTGGTCAGCGAGACCATGGGCGCGGCCTTCATGCCCGAGGAGGACCGGCACCTCGCGGGCGAGGTCGGGCCGATCTATATCGAGGGAAGCGAGCGCGGGGACACGCTCGCGATCCGGGTGGTGCGGCTGGAACTCAACCAGGACCGGGCGTTCTCGGGAACCTCGACCGGATTCGCGGCGCTCACCATGACGCCCCAGACCGCGATGCTCCACGAGCCGGTGCCCGCGCGTAGCTTCGAGTGGGTGCTGGACCTCGAGGCCAACACCGGCACGCTTGAGTTGCCGGCGAGCGGCAAGGACCCGGTCACCGTCGAGCTCGAGCCGATGCTCGGGCGGATGGCGGTCGCGCCGGACCGGGGCGAGGTCATCTGGAACGCCGCGCCGGGGAACTTCGGCGGCAACATGGACACCCCGGAGATCCGCGAGGGGGTGACCGTGTACCTACCGGTCTTCGAGCCCGGCGCCTACTTCTACTTCGGGGATGTCCACGCCCTCCAGGGCGAGGGCGAGATCACCGGCACCGGGCTCGAGACCACCGCCGAGGTGACCTTCGAGTTCGACCTGATCAAGGGCAAGGCCATCGCCTGGCCCCGGATCGAGAACGACGAATACCTGATGGTCGCGGGCTCGGTGCGGCCGCTGATGGACGCCTTCCGCATCGCCCATACCGAGATCATCTTCTGGCTCGAGGACGACTACGGCCTCGACCGCTGGGAGGCGCTGCAGCTTCTGTCGCAGGTCGGCAAGGCGCGCATCGGGAACGTGGTGGACCCGCACTACACGGTGGTGGCGATGTACCCGAAGAAGTACCTGCCGCGTTAACGGCGGACGGCACCATCCGTACCGGCCGAGGCTACGACGAGAGGAGTCACGACTCCTCCGTGCCTCGCGACCAGCCGACCGGCGAGAGCGCCTGAGTTCGGCCAATTCAGCCTCGACTTCCTCACGGGAACGCGGCGGGATCCTGGCGACGAGTTCCTTGAAAGTCCACACCCTTTCCGGGCGCTCGTCCTCGCTGAGGTCGTCGGCGTCAGAGGTGGACCCCATTGTTTGGACAGTTTTTCCGTTCCGGATAACGACAATTCGGGGCGGTAGGACCCCTCGAAGGAGGCCGACATGTCCAGACGACTCCGGCGGAACCATTCGCCGGCATTCAAGGCGAAGGTAGCGATGGCGGCGCTGCGGCACGAAGGGACGGTTGCGGAGCTGGCGCAGCGGTTCGACGTTCACCCGGCGCCAACCCCCGACTCATCCTTCCCCTTCGTCCGCGCCCGATACGGCGCGCACGCCTGGGGCCGGAACCCCCAGTGCTTCGCGAACGCCGCAAACCGATCGTGGAACACCACCTCCCGCGTCGCCGCGTCGTGCTGCTTCACCAACGCCCTGGGGTTGTCCACCAACACCGTCTCCGGGACCCCGCCGAACTCCAGGAAGGTGCTCTCCAGGCCCTCGAACCAGTGCGCCTGCCGCTCACCCGGAAACACCCGCACGTGCAGCCGCCGGGAACACCCCAGGGTGGCCACGAACAAGAACACCTTCCTCTTCTCCCCGCC
The DNA here is from genome assembly GCA_963555995.3 of Vicinamibacteria bacterium. Taxonomy (GTDB): domain Bacteria; phylum Acidobacteriota; class Vicinamibacteria; order Marinacidobacterales; family Marinacidobacteraceae; genus Marinacidobacterium. The sequence goes on from OY821641.1 coordinate 2,067,816, forward strand.
GATCCAGACCTGGCGCTGGCCGAAGTCAATCTGGAGCTGATACCCCGGCGGCGTCTCGAAGCGCGTCGTCGCAACCACCGCCGCTCGCAGCTCCCGGCGAAACGGCGCCACCTCCCGCTCGACCGTCCGAAGGCTCACCCGGACCCCCTGCGCCGCCAGCTCCTGGCGAACCACGTCCGCGTTCCCCTCATGCTGCAACAGACGCTCCCGGAGCCATGCCTCCCGGCCCGCCAGCAGCCGACGCCGGCGACGCCTCGTCGCCTTCCGCCAACGCCCGCGACGCAACCACATCTGAACCGTCGTCCGGGAACAGCCCAACTGCGCCGCGATACGACGCGTCCCCCAGCCCAGACGGCGCAACCGCCGCATCTCCAACACTTCGTCCGGAGTCCGCATCTCTTCCCCCTCGACGCCGCTCTCCGGCGTCGAAACGGAAACACACCTTTCCGAACTCATCCTCCAACTCCGACTGTCACCCTCGGGGGTGGCCCAGTTTTAGATGTCGCCAAGCGGCCCAGTTTTATCTGTCGCTTGACAGCTCTGGTGGCGGCTCACCAGGACTCGGGATAGCGGAATGGCAAGACCGTAGTCGGACCGGTGGATTCGAAGTGAATCAGCACGTCAAATTCCGCGGTGAGCGGAGTCTCATACCAATACCACTGCGGAGTCTCGGGGTCATAGCAGGCGCCGATGCTGCGAAGGAACTGGGTCTCGGCGAGCCACGCACCTCCCGGGTCGTCGGGGTCGACGTCGCGCAAGTCGAGTACGAAGCGGGGCGCGGTGGCGCGCGCCAGAAGGCGCTCGTAGGAACCGGAGACCGGATCATCGAGGTCGAAAACGGTCCGTTCTCCGCAGAACCGTTCGAGTTCCCGTCTCGCTGTCAGCCGGCCGCGTTCGTGGCTGAAGGCGACGATAACCATGTCGTCACCGAAGGTTTCGCGGAGGAACGAGCCCTGCCAGCCAGGGCTGTCGGCGACGTGGCCGTTGTGAGCCCACAGCACCATCCTGCCATCGGGCCCGATCCGCCGGCTGAGCCACTCGGTGTTTTCGGCCATGGATTCGTCGCGACCCTGTTCACCGACCACCACGAGGTGGTACTGGAAGGCAACGCGCAGACTCTGGAGGGCCACCTCGAACGCATCCTCTCCTCCCACCTTCACGAACTCGTCCCGGTGAGCGAGGAGACGCTCCCTGACGTCTTCCAGCGACACCGCGCATTCCGCCCGGTGTGAGTCGGACTGATCCCGGTACGACGGGCGTGGAGACCGACCGCGAGGGTTGTTGGCGAAGTTGTCGAGGCATTCGAGTTGTGCCGAGATGTCCTCCAGAGATTCCGGGTCCACATCGCCCACGTACTCGCGCACGTTGTGGAGCGCCATCCCCGGGAACTGCATGTCGAAGCCGTGGAAACCTACGTCGCCGCCGGCGTCGTTGTGGTCCCGCATCCATTCGATCATCTCGAGCACGGATTCGGTGTTCCAGGTCCAGAAATACAGTCCCGACAAGAGGACTTCCGGATCTCCCTCCCCGGTGCGGACGTAGCGGTCGATACGGCGCGATTCCGGCCAACTGGCCTCGATCGCGAACGTGTTGAACCCCATTTCCTCGACGAGGAAGCGGAGGATCCGAGCTTTCATCTCGAAGAAGTCACGAGTGCCGTGGGTCCCCTCGCCGAGGGCCACGATGCGTGCGTCTCCCACGATGTCGCGCAAGAAACCGAGGTCCGTATGCGGGAGCGCCAGGTCGGTCCCGTCGAACGGGTGGACGTTCGCGTCGAGCCAGGATGGGACCGGGTCCGCGGGGAGGGGCCGCAGCGCGGGCTGCGGCACGGTCCCGACCGGAGCGTCTTCCTGACATCCCAGGGCCAGCACCAGGGCGGCCGCGAGGCAGAGCGAACGAATCAGAACCGCGGAGTTTGTCGGAAGTGGGGGCATACCTCGACCCCGGTGGCGTATCACCAGGAGTCCGGATAGCGCGGCGTCAGGATCGTCGTGGGGCCCGTGGACTTGAAATGGATGATGACGTCGTACCACTCGGCCAGCGAGACGGTCACCCAAGTCGGCCAGGCCGGGTTCAGACAGCAGCCGATCGATCGAAATGCGCGGCGTTCGGCGAGCCAGGTGGCTCCCGGCTCACTCGTGTCCCGGTTCCGCAGATCGAGTACGAACCGGGGAAGATCTGATCTCTCGAATATCGATTCGTAGGATCCGGGGCGAACGGGATCGAGGTCGAGTGCGGGAAGCCCGCGCTCACCTCCGGGACGGAGGTCCACGCCGGTGAACTGTCCGGTTTCGTGGCTGAAACCGACGACGACCATCGCGTCCCCGAATACCTCCCGCAGATAGGAACCCTGGAGCCGCGGTCGGGTCGAAACATGGGAGTTGTGCGCCCAGAGCACGATCCGCCCCTCGGGCCCGATCCTCCGCAGGATCCACTCGGTGTTTTCAGCCATGGATTCGTCGCGCGACTGTTGACCGATGGCCTGGAGGTGGTACTGAAACGCGACGCGGAGACTCTGGAGAGCCACTTGGAAGGCGTCCTCGCCTCCCAGCGACTCATATTCCTCCCTGCTCGACAGGAGGGCTTTCCGCACTTCATCGAGCGATGCGCCGCACTGCGTCCGATAAGCGTGGGGCTGGTCCCCGTAGTCCGGGTTGGGGAACCATCCCCGGTGATCGTTCGCGTAGCGCGTGAGGCAGGACAGCTTCTCGGTGACCGCCTCGGCGCGTTCCGGATCAACGTCCCGCACGTACTCCCGCACGTTGTGGAGCGCCATCCCCGGGAACTGCATGTCGAACCCGTGGAACCCCACATCGCCACCGGCTTCGTTGTGCTCCCGCATCCACTCGATCATCTCGAGCACCGATTCGGTCCTCCACGTCCAGAAAAGAAGCCCGGTCAGCAACTCGTGCGGGTCGCCTTCTCCGGTGCGCACGTAGTGGCCTAGACGCCGGGATTCCGGCCAGGTCGCCTCGATGGCGAAGGCGTCAAAGTCCATCTCCTCGACCAGAAAGCGGAGAATCCGCGCCTTCATCTCGAAGAAGTCCCGGGTACCGTGGGTGTGCTCGCCGAGGGAGACGATGCGGGCGTCGCCGACGATGTCACGCAGGAATTCGATGTCGTTGTGCGGAAGCGACAGGTGGGTCCCTTCAAAGGGATGCGCGTTCGCGGCGAGCCAGGCGGGCACCGGATCTGGCGGCAGGGTGGGCAGCGGAAGCGTCGGCGCGGTTCCGACGTCCGGGTCCTGGGCACACCCCGGGGCAAGCAGCAGCATGGCCGACAACAGCGGCGCGAAAACCATCCCGCGCCGTTCGCGAATCAGGAATCGGGGCATCGGCAACCTCCCTTCCTCGAAAGAGCCATCCGCAGGGCAAGCAAGCGGTTTGCCAGGTACGGATGTGACACCGTGAGAGGGAGGCGCGATCAGCGGACTACCCCATACGGCGGATCAGCGCCGCGCGCCCTGCGGGCCTGCGGCCCGCGTGCCGGCTGAAGCCGGCGTTCCAAGCCGTTCGCGCTGCCCTGCGCGAGTTACGTGACGCCGTGCGCGGCGCGGAGCGCCGCGCGTGCCGGTCTGAAGACCGGCGGTCCCAGCCGGTAGCGCCTTCTCGGACTTGCGGCGGTCTGCGGTTTCGCGACCTGCGGTCGCGATGCCGGCTGGAAGCCGGCGCTCCGAGACGCGCCGCTATGCGCTAGCGCTTCGTGGGCTTGGGGTACTCGTGGTCGGGGTCGTCCTCCAGGAAGAGGGGGATCGGTGGGGGTGGGAGGCCCTGCTCGGCGCGGGCGGCGCGGACCGTCTCGCGGACGTCGGAGAGCAGTTTGCGGGTGTCGTAGAGGATGCCGTCCTTCATCAGGTACTTGATGGAGCCGATGCGCTCGGTCCGGGCGGTGGCGTGGTTCAGGCGGACCGTGCCGGTACCGTAGAGCACCTTCAGGTTGTGGAGCGGGTTCTCCTCGAGGATCACGAAGTCGGCGATCTTCTCCTCCTCGATGCTCCCGAGCTGCTCGCCGAGCCCGAGGTACTCGGCTCCGTCGAGCGTGGCTGCCTTGATCACTTCGAGCGGGTGGAACCCGGCCTCCTGGAACAGCTCCAGCTCCTGCACGAAGCCGAAGCCATAGAGGTTGAAGGTGTAGCCGGAATCGCTCCCCACCACGACGCGGCCCCCCCGGTTCTTGAACTCGTTCACGAAGGCCATCCAGAGCCGGTAGTTCTCCTTCCAGTTCAGCTCCACCTGGGTGGTCCAGTCGAAGAAGTAGGAGGCGTGGTTGATGGCGCTCGGGCGGTAGAACTCCCAGAGGTTCGGGTGGGTATAGACCGAATGCCACTCGTTCCGCTGCTGGCGCATGAGGTCCCGGGTGGCGATGTAGGCGACCCAGGTCGGGTGGATCGTGAAGTCGAGCTCCAGCAGCTCGTTCATGACCTCGTTCCACTTCTCGGAGAAGGGCGGCGCGGCCTGCGCCCACAGCCGGCCCGCCTGGGTGAACCGGTGATATTCGTTGTTGTAGTTGTAGTCGAACGGATAGTGCTGGATCGTCTTGTCCGCGAACATGGCCTCCGGTAGGCCGTACCAGTGGGTCATCGAGGTGAGCCCGGCGCGCGCGGTGTCGAGCGCGTTCATGCCCACCACGTCGAGCTGGGCGTGGTGCGTGGTGGAGAGGAGGCCCTGCTTCCCCGCCTCGTCGAGGGCGGCCCGGAAGATGCGCGGCGCGGCGCCGAAGAACTTGATCCCGTCGGCGCCCTGCTCCTTGACCCAGCGGACCCAGCGGCGCGCCGCGTCCGGATTGGTGACCGGCTCCTCGCCGTCGCGTCCGAAGACCACGAACGTCTCGATCCGGGGCGAGGTGATCTCGTTGTCCCAGGAACGCCGCGCGTGGTGGAGGAGCCAGCGGGTGTTGAAGTTGCCGACGTCGGCGCCGGTGGCGATCCCGTGCGCCATCCAGAGCTTGTGGACGTACTCGGTGGGGACGCGCTGCCCCTCTCCCTCGTAGTGCTGGTGGAGGTGCATGTCGAGGAACCCGGGCAGGATGTAATGCCCGTGGAGGTCGATCTCCTCGTCGCCCGGCTGCGCTACCGGCCGGTCCTCCTCGTGGATCGGGGTGACGCCGGTGCCCACGTTGTGGATCGAGCGGATGATGTTCCCCTCCACGATGATGTCCACCGGGCCGTACGGAGGCGCTCCGGTGCCGTCGATCACGATGGGACCGCGCAGGATCACCCGGTCCCAGGGACCCTCGCCGTCGGTACGGTCGGGGACGGGATAGGGAATCTCGTCCTGCGCCGCCAGCGGTACGGCGACCGCGCAGGCGGCGAGAAGCGCGAACAGCAGGGTGAACAGACGGTTTCGGGACATGCGGAAGGCTCCTCCGGAAGCCGGGCAGTATCCCATACCGGCCGGGGTTGCCCGGGGGTTCTTCAGGCGGCCAGCCGGTCGAGACGCAGCCGGTGCCGGTCGTCGAAGAGCCGCCGGGACACCACCCGCACGACCGCCAGCACCCCGAAACCGGTCCCCGCCGCGATCAGGAGCAGGATCAGGATCTGGTAGCGGACGGCCTGGTCCACCGAGGCGCCGGCGAGGATCTGCCCGGTCATCATTCCGGGCAGGCTCACCACCCCGGCGGCAGCCATCGCGTTGAAGATGGGGATCAGCCCGGCGCGAACGCTCTCGCGGGCGATGTCGGACACCGCCTCTTCCCGCGTCTCGCCGAGCGCCAGCCGCTGCTCGATCACCTCGCGGCTGCGGACCACCGCCTCGGTCAGCCGCTCGGTGGAGAGCGACACCCCGTTCATCGTGTTCCCGAGCAGCATGCCGAGCAGCGGGATGGAGAACCGGGGCGCCCACCAGGGCTCGGGCCCCAGCACCACCGCGAGCGCGAAGGCGGTGAACAGGAACGACGAAAGGAACATCGCCAGCGCGCCGGCGAGATAGCCCCAGCGACCGGCGAGCGGACGCGCCTGGCGGGTCTTCACCTCGCGGGCCGCCACCCCGAGCATGAAGAGCGCCATGAGCGCCACGATCGCGGGTTCCGTCGTTCCGATGACGAACCGCAGCACCAGCCCCAGCAGCAGCAGTTGCGCCGACCCGCGGAACGCCAGCCAGAGAAGTTGACGGGAGACGCCCAGTCCGGCGAGTCGGTTTGCGAGCGCGAGGGCGACGACCGCGCCGGCGGCGGCGACCAGATCCCAATAGCCGAGTTCGATCACCGGGAGACCCCCGCCGCCGCCCGGATGGTCCCCTCGGGCAACACGAGCACTTGATCGGCCATGGCAAGGACTTCCGGCAGGTGCGATACCCACAGCACCGGCGCCCCCCGTGCGAGCCGAAACCGGTGAATCCGGCGGATTACCAGCGACCTGCTGTCCTCGTCGAGATGCGCGGTCGGTTCATCGAGGAGCAGGACGTCGGGCGAGTGCAGGAGCAGCCTCAGCAGCGCCAGCCTGGACTTCTCGCCGCTGGACAGCAGCGCCGGATCGGTTTCCCGGACTACCGGGGCGAGGCCCAGCGCGGCGAGTTCTTCGTCCAGTGCGTCCGCTACACCGGGGAAGTGCTCCGCCACGGTGACGTGCCAGAACCGCGGTTCGGCGGGAAGAAGACCGACCCAACGCCGCCATCGGGGCGCCGGGACCGCCCCGTGCGGGGTCCCCCGCCAGGAACACTCCCCGCCGTGCGGATCGAGATCCGCCAGGGCGCGCAGCAGCCGGGTCTTGCCGGAACCCGAGGCGCCGGACACGGCGAGCATCCCTCCCGCCGCGACCTCGAAGGAGAGCGGCGGCAGACCGGGAACCTCCAGGTCACGGACGGCGAACACCCACCTATTGTGGCGCGGCTCGCCCGGGCGCGTCCTACACTGACCCGGTGTCGGAGCCGCAGAGCGCACCGGGTCCCGGGACGGCGAGCCTCGGGCGCTGCGCGGTGGCGGGAGTCCTGGCCGGGCTCGCCAGCCTCGTCCCGGGGGTGAGCGGCGGGACGATGGTCCTCGCCGCCGGGGTGTACCCGGAACTGGTGGAGGCGGTCGCCGAACTCACCGCGGGACGCGTGCGGCGCGCCTCCGCGGCCCGCCTCGCGGTAACGGTCGGGGCGGCCCTCGTCGCCGTCTTCGGGGTCGCCGGGGCGGCCCGCGACGCCTTCATCGCCTGGCCGGTCCCCTGCTTCGCGCTCTTTCTCGGCCTCACCCTCGGAGGAGCCCCCCTCCTTTGGCGCCTGGCGTCCTCCCCGGGCCGGACGTTTGCTGCGGGAGCGGCGGCGGGAGCGCTCGCCGTGGTGCTCCCGATCCTGCTGGCGGGCGGAGCAGGCCCGGAAACGTCCGGACTCGCGGCGTCCGGGCCGGCCCTCTTCGGGGCCGGGGCGGTGGCGGCGTTCGCCATGGTGCTGCCCGGAATCAGCGGCAGCACGCTGCTGCTCCTGATGGGGATGTACCTGCCGTTCCTGAACGCGGCGGACCGGCTGGCCGACACCCTGCGGGCGCAGCCCTGGGACCCGGCGGCGGCGTTCGCCGCCGCCCTCGGCGTCCTTCCCTTCTTCCTCGGCATGGCGCTGGGCATCGCCGCCGCCGCCAGGCTCGTGCGATACTTCCTCGGCGCTCATCGGCGGGCGACCCTCGGCGTCCTCTTCGGGCTCCTGCTGGGCGCGACGGCGGGGCTCTGGCCCTTCCAGACCATGAACGGCGTCCCTTTCGCGCCGACCGGCGTCCAGATCGTCACCGCCGGGCTGGCCGTCGCCATCGGGTTCCTGTTCACGAATTTCCTCGGCAGCGGCCGCCGGCGAAACGACCGCTGAACCCCGCTCACGCTTCCCAAAGGATCCGGACCCCGTGCCCCAGACCCCGACCCTGACCCGAACCTTCCTCGACACCGGGCTCCCCCTCTTCGGAGCGGTTCCCCACCGGGTCAGCGACCTCTCCCCGGAAACGATCGCCTTCGGACGGCGCGAGATCGAACTCGCGGAACACGAGATGCCGGGGCTGATGGCTCTGCGAGAGCGTTACGCCGCCGACCGGCCGCTCGCCGGCGCGCGGATCACCGGTTCGCTCCACATGACGATCCAGACCGCGGTCCTGATCGAGACACTGCTGGATCTGGGCGCGGAAGTCCGCTGGGCGAGCTGCAACATCTACTCGACCCAGGACCACGCCGCCGCCGCGGTGGTGGCCGGACGCGGCGGCGATGCGGACGAGCTGCGCGGACCGGCGGTCTTCGCCTGGAAGGGGGAGACCCTGGCCGAGTACTGGTGGTGCACGGCGCAGGCGTTCGACTGGCCGGACGGACGCGGCCCGAACCTCATCCTGGACGACGGCGGCGACGCCACCCTCCTCGTGCACCAGGGGGTCGAGCGCGAGCGCGCCGGGTCGGTTCCGGCGCCGGAGTCGGCGGACAACGAGGAACTCGGAGTCATCTACGCGCTGCTGGGGGCGGTCGCCGAGGAACGGCCGGGCTGGTTCGGCGAACTCGCGGCGGGGATCGCCGGCGTCACCGAGGAGACCACCACCGGCGTCCACCGGCTGGCCCGTATGCACCGCGAAGGGTCGCTCCTGTTCCCGGCCATCAACGTCAACGACTCGGTCACCAAGAGCAAGTTCGACAACGTCTACGGGATCCGGCACTCCCTGGTGGACGGCCTGATGCGGGCCACCGACGTGATGCTCAGCGGCAAGCTGGCGGTGGTGCTCGGCTACGGCGAGGTCGGCAAGGGCGCCGCGCAGTCCCTCGCCGGCCAGAAGTGCCGGGTGGTGGTGACCGAGGTGGACCCGATCTGCGCGCTCCAGGCGCTCATGGACGGGTACCAGGTCGTTCGGTTGGAGGACGTCGTCGAGGAGGCGGACGTGTTCATCACCGCGACCGGCAACGTCCGGGTGATCGGCGTGGAACACCTGCGGCGGATGAAGCAGAACGCCATCGTCGGGAACGTCGGCCACTTCGACAACGAGATCGACATGGCCGGGCTCGCGGCGGAGCCGGGGATCCGGCAGCAGAACATCAAGCCCCAGGTGGACGCCTGGGTCTTTCCGGACGGCCGGCAGATCCTCGTGCTCTCCGAGGGCCGGCTGCTGAACCTCGGGAACGCGACCGGCCATCCCAGTTTCGTGATGAGTTCCAGCTTCGCGAACCAGGTGCTCGCGCAACTGGAGCTCCACCAGCGGCCGGACCGCTACGCGCTGGGCGTCCACGTGCTGCCGAAACACCTCGACGAGGAGGTGGCGCGGCTCCATCTCGACAAGCTGGGCGCCCGGCTCACCCGGCTGACCCCGGAGCAGGCCGACTACATAGACGTTCCGGTGGACGGCCCGTTCAAGCCCGACACCTACCGGTACTAGCCCGTGGGAATAGTGCCCCGCGTTCGACCCACGCCAGCGAACGCCCGCCACACCACGGAACCTCTCAAACGCGGGGCACTCTCCCCACGGGTTGGCGGTGCGAATCGCTACGCGATTCACTCCGCCGTTTTTCGTGGGGAGGGGAAACCCCTCCCCACACCCCACCCCTGCGGCGCTACGCGCCGCAAATGACTGCTCAAAGCTTCACGATCAGCTATTGATGGACGACGGCACAGGACACGCGGAAGAGCGGCGAGGACCCCGTTCCGGGGACCCGCGGACGGCCGCCCTGGTCGTCCTCTCCGCGGCAGTCCTCCTCGGCGCCGCCTGCGGCGTCGTCTGGCTCCTCTACCGGTTCGTCGCCGCGTTCTCCCACGTACTGCTCCCCCTCGCGGTGGGGGGGCTCGCGGCGCTGGTCTTCAAGCCTTGGTTCCACGCCTTCCGGTCGCGCTGCCGGCTGCCCGCCTGGGCGGCGCTCATCGCCGTCTACCTGTCCGTGGCGGTCGTCCTCACCGGTTTCGCGCTGGTCTTCGGACGCCTGCTCGCGACCCAGCTCGGCGACCTCGCCCAGCGGGCCCCGACGTTCCTGGAGAACGCCTACGCCTGGGTGGTCGCCGAGACCCCGGCCTTTGTGGACTTCTTCGAGAACCACCCGATGGGACAGCAGATCCGGGACTTCGTCCTGAGCCAGCAGGCCACCCTCCTCCAGGGGCTCGCCCGGGTCGGGGAACAGGCGGTGGCGGCGAGCGCGGGCATCCTGCGCGGCGTCGGGACGCTGCTCTCGTGGGCGGTCCTGCCCCTCTACTTCGGGTTCTTCCTGCTCTGGGAGCCCCCGCCCACCGACCCCGCCCGGATGCTGCCGTTCCTGAAGCCGCGGACCCGCGACACGGTGGTCCGGCTCACCGGCGACTTCGTTTCGATCCTGATCGTCTTCTTCCGGGCCCAGCTCGTGGTGGCGTTCCTCCAGGGCCTGCTCGTCGCGATCGGGTTCACGGCGATCGGGCTCGACTACGGCTTCGTGATCGGCTTGGGACTGGGCATCCTGACCATCATCCCCTACCTGGGGACCGCCGTCGGGTTCGCCGTCGCGGTGCCGCTCGCCTGGGTCCAGCCGGACGGGGGCCTCACGCTCGCCGCGCTGGCCGCCGGGGTGCTCGTCGCGGTGCAGTTGATCGAGGGCTGGATCCTCACTCCCCGGATCATGGGCGACCAGACGGGGCTCCACTGGATGGCGATCATCGTCGCGCTCCTGTTCTGGGGAAGCGCGCTGGGCGGCCTCACCGGCACGCTGCTGGCGATCCCGCTGACCGCGTTCGCGGTATCGGCCTGGCGGCTCGTCCGGGAGCGCTACGTCGTCGAAGTCGTCTGACGCCGGCCACCCGCCAACGGCCGAACGGCTTGGAACGCCGGCTTCAGCCGGCACAGCCCGCCGCAGGCGGGCGGCGGGACGGACCTCATCGTGGAGATGGGCTACCGCCCGGAACATCCGGCAACACGGCGATTCGCCGTTCCGCTGCGCTCCGCGCAGCGGGTGCCGGCTGAAGCCGGCGTTCCAAGCCGGTGCGCTACCCGAGCACCTCTTCGAGGGCGCCGGCGACCGCGTCGGCGATCTGGGCGAGGTCGGCGGACGTCGAGCACACCGGGGGCGCGCAGACGAACACGTCGCCGCGGAGCCGGCTGAAGACCCCGCGCTCGTCGATCGCCTTCAGGAGGCGCGGCCCCACCTTCTCGGACGCCGGGAAGAGTTCTCGCGTCCCGCGGTCGGCCACCACCTCGACGGCGGCCATCAGCCCCTTGCCGCGCACCTCGCCGACGTTCGGGTGGCCGCCGCAGGCCTGTTCGAGGTTGCGGATCAGCTCGGCCCCCTTCTCGCCTGCCATCTCGACAAGCCCCTCCTCGCGGATGATGCGGAGGTTCTCCAGCGCGACGGCGCAGGAGACCGGGTGGGCGCTGTAGGTGTAGGCGTGCATCCAGATGGGATCGCCCTCGTCGAGGGTCGCCGCCACCCGGTCGGAAAGACCGATCCCGCCGAGCGGGATGTGCCCCGAGGTGATGGCCTTCGCGAACTGCATGATGTCGGGCTCGATCCCCCAGTGGTTGAGCCCGAACATCGTGCCCGTGCGGCCGAATCCGGTGATGACCTCATCCGACACGAGCAGGACGTCGTAGCGGTCGCAGATCTCGCGGATCCGGGGGAAGTAGTCGTCGGTGGGGACGATCACCCCGCCCGCGCCCTGGACCGGCTCGGCGATGAACATCGCGACGGTGTCGGGCCCCTCTTCGAGGATCGCCGTCTCCAGCTCGTCGGCGGCGGCCTCGCCCCGGGTCTTCCCCGGCGGCGGGTCGTAGAAGTAGGGGTACGGGGAGCTGATGTGCCGGAAACCCGGCATCCGGGGCTCGAACATGGGCCAGTAGACGCTCATTCCGGTGGCGCACATGGCCGCGAGGGTCACGCCGTGGTAGCCCCAGATGCGGGAGATGACCTTGGTCTTCTCCGGCTTGCCGCGGACCTTCCAGAAGTAGCGGGCGGTCTTGATGCTCGAGTCGGTGGACTCGCCCCCGCCCGAGGTCAGGAAGAACCGGTTGATGCTCGGGTAGGCCATCTCCGCCAGCGTCTCGGCGAGCTCGATGGCCTGCGCGTTGGAGCTCCCCGCGTATCCGGAGGCGTACGCGAGCTGCCGCATCTGGCGGGCCGCCGCCTCGGCAAGCTCCGTCCGTCCGTGCCCGATGAAGACGTTCCAGAGGCCGGAGAGGGCGTCCACGTAGTCACGGCCGTCGGCGTCGAAGAGCCGGGCGCCCTCACCGCGCACCCAGACGTGGCCGGCGGCGGTCGCCGCGCCCGAGTGGACCGGATGGATCAGGTGTTCGGCATCCCGTTCGAGGAGCGCCGACTTGCTGGTTTCGGACATTGGCTTTCCCTTCGGTGTCTGGTTCGGGTTCCCCGGCGGACGCGCTTCAGCGGCCGGCGGCCTGGTGGCCGACGGCGAGCGCCTCCGGAGACGTCACGATGAAAACGCGGAACCCCTGCTCGATCCGCATGGCGATGTCATCCGGGCCCGCGGTGATGCCGCAGGGGACGCCGGCCTCGAGGCAGGCGGCCAGGACGGCCTGGATCGCTCCTTCCACCGCCTCCATATCGCCGTCGTAGGCGCGCCGCAGGTCGCCGGGGCCCGGCGAGACGATGCTGATCCCGGGAACGCTCGTGATCTCGAGCGCGTTCTCGATGCCGATCCGGTCTTCGATGAGCAGCATGCTGACGAGTTCTCCGCCGGGGTCGAGCGGCCACACGCCGGCCCGCGCCGCGTAGTCCTCCGGCGAGACTCCGAAGACCCGCGCCGCCTCGGGGTCCGCGTCCCCGCGGAGCCCGCCGGCGCCCGCCGGGCTCATCGAGGCCACCGCGTGCCGGGCTTCGTCAGCGGTCTCGACGTGCGGGAAGACGATCCCGTAGGCCCCGGCGTCGAGCCCGGCCGCCGTCCGCTCGGCGGCCTCGTCCATCCCGTCGCGGATCGGAGGAATCCGCAGCAGGACCGGGTGTGGATTGGCGGACCCGCGCGCGTCCGGTGGCGATAGCGCCTCCTGGTACGCGGACATCGTCGGCAGATCGAAGGGCCCCCGTTCGAGGGAGTAGAAGATGAAGTCGGCCAGCTCCTGCTGCGCCATCTCCATCGCCGTTTCCGGAGTCCTTTCTCCCGAGAAGATCCCGAAGACCACCTGGCCGCCTTTGAGCAGCGAGGCGACCCGGTTCCACGACGGGCCCCCGTTCCCGGCCGCCTCGGGCTCGGCGGCCTCTTCTCCGGCTGGCGCCGCGTCGTCCGCCGGCGGGGACGCGCAGGCGGCGAGGCCCAGCAGGAACAGGGGGCCGGCAACGGCGAGGGAAACGGGAATCTTCATGGGACGGACGCTCCGCGGGGACGGGCTATCCTACCCGGTCGAAAGCGGCCCGCTCCGCTTCGCCAAAGTCCCCGGATCGCCCCCGGTGTCCACGGGTTCCCTCCCGCGGATTCCGGGGGCTGGCCGTTTTGCAAGAAGGAGAACTCCCATGGCTTCCGTCACGCTCGGCGGCACCCCGTTCGCCATCTCCGGCGACCTTCCCGCGGCCGGAGACGCCGCCCCCGATTTCACGCTGACCGGCGGCGATCTGGGTGACGTCTCGCTCGGCGACTACGCCGGGCAGCGGCTGGTCCTGAACGTCTTCCCGAGCGTGGACACGCCGGTATGCGCCGCTTCGGTCCGCCGCTTCAATCAGGAAGCCGCGGCGCGCGAGGGCGTGTCGGTCCTCTGCGTCTCGCGCGACCTGCCCTTCGCCCAGGGACGTTTCTGCGCCGCCGAGAACATCGAGGCGGTGAGCTGCGCCTCGGAGATGCGCGACGGCTCGTTCGGCGACGCCTACGGCCTCCGGATCACCGAGGGACCGCTGAACGGCCTGCTGGCGCGTGCGGTGGTCGTCGTGGACGGCGACGGCACGGTCCGCTATTCCCAGCTCGTTCCGGAGATCAAGGAAGAACCGGACTACGACGCGGCGCTGGCGGCCTGCAGCTGAGGCTGCGGGTGCCCCGACCGCGGCGGGATTCCGGGCGGCCCCTGCGTGATAGAGTCGCGGATTCCTTGCATCTTCCCGCGCGTCCCGACCTGAGAAACCCGTCTCCCCCACGAAATTGACGGCTGCGCAGGAAGGGGGAGCCGACCTCATGGACCCCCCCTCCGAGGAAGAACTGTCCGAGGACGAACCGTCACCGGAAGAACTGTCCGGCGAGGATGGAGACGACGGCGGCGTCCCCCCGGCCCCGGTTCCCGGCGTCTTCGAGCTGGGGGACTTCGTCTTCTATCCGCAGATCGGCCACTGCGACGTCGGGGAGGTGATCCATGACGCCCAGACGGGTCTCGATCTCCTCGAACTGAACCCGCAGGACTCCTCGAGCGGGAACCGGATCCTGGTGCCGGTCGCGCAGGCGGCCAGCCGGGGCATCCGCCACGCCGGGGACTCGCCCGGAGTGATCGAGGAGGTCCTCGGTTCGGACTTCGAGCCGACCATCCACGACGTCACCAAGCGTCTGGACCTGATCACGGCTCAGGAGCGAGAAGGGACCGTGCGCAGTCTCGCCCTTGCTCTGAAACGCCTGCATTTTCGCCATGAGGAGAAGATCATCAGCCGGGAGGAGGAGAAGCGCCGCTCCCGCATCCGCAAGTGGCTGGTCGTGGAGTACATGACGGAGAAGGAGGGCACCGCCGGCCAGGCCCAATCGGCGATCACCCGGCTCTTGTCGGGGACGATGAAGGCAGTTCGGGAACGCCGAGTGGAAGATGCTCGGCGAGAGCGACAGCAGCAACGCGCCGAGCGGAAGGCCGCCGAAGCGGAGCGGAAAGCACGCCGCCGCGGCCGCAGTTAGCCGACCGCGGGACGCGCCACCGGAATAGCATCCGGTAGGACGATGACCCGCCGTTCCCTCTTCGGACGCCCTCCCTCACTGCCGCCGCCGGTCCCGCCACCCGCGACGGAACCCCGGATCGAGACGGCTTCCGCCGCCCGTCCCGGGTCGGCCGCGTCCCCGTTCTCGATCCGGGAGGTCAGCGCCCGCATCCGGGAGGTGCTGGAGGACGGCTTCCCACGGAGCTTCTGGATCGAAGGCGAACTCTCCCAGGTGGGCCGGCCGCAGAGCGGCCACCTCTACCTGTCCTTCCGCGAGGAACGGGTCGTCCTCGAGGCGGTGGCCTGGGCCAGCGATGCCCGGGGCTTCGCGTTCGTTCCCGAGCCGGGGGACCGGATCCGCGCCTTCGGGCGGCTGCGCACCTATGACGGCAAGAGCCTCTACCAGTTCCAGGTCCAGCGCCTCGAGAAGGCCGGGATGGGAGCGCTGCTGCAGGAACTCCAGGAACGGGAGGCGCGTCTCGAGCGCGAGGGGCTCTTCGATCCGGCGCGCAAGCGCGAACTGCCCTTCCTCCCGCTCCGGATCGGGCTGCTGACCGCCGCCGGCAGCGATGCGTCGGTGGATTTCACGAAGACGGCCCGGATGCGGTTCCCCGGCGTCGGGATTCGGGAACACCACGCCCCGGTCCAGGGGCCCGGGGCGCCGGGGGCGCTGGCCGCCGGGATCCGGGCGCTGGGCCGCCAACCGCTCGACGTCATGGTGGTGGCCCGCGGCGGTGGTTCGGTGGAGGACCTCCTGCCCTTCAGCGACGAGCTCGTGGTGCGCGCGGCCGCCGCCTGTCCGGTGCCGCTCGTGAGCGCGATCGGCCACGAGCAGAACCGTCCCCTCCTCGACCGCGTGGCGGACCTCCGCTCCAGCACGCCCTCGGCGGCCGCCCGCGACATCCTCCCCCTGCGGGAGGACCTGGTCCGCGAGGTCGAGGCGCGCCGGGGAGCGGCGGAGACCACCGTGCGGCGCGCCCTCAGGGCGGCGGAGGGCCGGGCGGCGGCGTTCCGGACCCACCGGGCGACCACGGCGCTGCCCGCGTGGCTCGAAGCGGAACGGCGGGGCCGGCAGCGCGACCGGTCCGCGGCGCTCGAAGCGGCCCGGAGCGGCATCCGCAGCCGGGAGGCCCGCCTGCGCGCTTCCCGGGAGCGGCTCGACCGGAACCATCCGGCGCGGCGGCTCGCCGAACAGGCCACCCAGTTGCACCGGCTCCGGGCGCGCCTGGCCGGTTTGTCCCTGCTTCGCGGTCCGGAGGCGCGGCTCGAGACGGCCCGGCGCCGGATCTCTCCCGAACCGCTCTACCGGCTCGTCGAAGCGGAACGCGCCGCACTGGCCGGCCGCCGCGCCCAACAGGCCGCCGCGGTCCGGCGGTCGCTGGAGCGCCGCGCCTTCGTCTCCGGGGCGGCGGCCCGGAAGCTCGGAGACCTCGACCCGCGGGTCGTCCTGCGGCGCGGCTACAGCCTGGCGCTCGATGCGGAGGGACGCGCGCTCGCTTCCAGCCGCGGCGTGCGCGTGGGGGACCGCCTGCGGCTGCTGCTCGGCGAGGGGGAACTCGGCGCGGCGGTCGAGGAGGTGCGCCCGCCCGCGGACGCGACGAACCCGGCTTCCACGCGCCAGAATCCCGAAGGGAGTGAGTCATGAGCGAACCCGGCGACCCCACCCCGCCACCCGAGGCGACCTTCGAGGCGCTGGAAGCCGAACTGGAGGCGGCGACGCGCCGGCTCGAGGACGCCTCCGTCCCGCTGGAGGAGCGCCTGGAGCTCCACGCCCGCGCGGCCTCCATGCACCGGCGGCTCGAGGCCACCTTGGAAGCGGCGCGGAAGGCCACCGCCGAAACCGGCGCGGACGCGGCCTCCGGGAGCCGGCCCGGCGGCGAGGAGGCCGCCGAGCCGTACGAGAAGGTGCGGAACCGCTTGGCCGCGGTGGTGAGCGCGCTGGAGGCGGACGACCTGCCGCTGGCCCGCGTCATCGAGCTGCACCGGGAGGCGCAGCGCCTCGCGGCCCGCTGCGAGGCGATTCTCGACGGCGCCCAGGAAGCGGTGGCGCGGGCCGCGGTCGGGACGGGCGCCGGCGAAACGGATCCACATTCGGATGCCCCCGTCTGAAGCCGTCCATCCCGCGACGTCAGCGGAAGTGGACCTCGGAGCGTTCCTCTCCGGCTGCGCCCGGGAGGTGAACGCGTTCCTCGACCGCGCGCTCCCCCCCGCGGCCGGCCCGGCCGTGACGCTCGCGAGCGCCATGCGCTACGCCGTGCTCGGCGGGGGCAAGCGCATCCGCCCGGCCCTCGCGATGGCGTCGGCGATCGCGGTCGGCGGCGAGCGGCGGGACGCCCTGCCCGCCGCCGGGGCGCTCGAAATGGTCCACACCTACTCCCTGATCCACGACGACCTGCCGTGCATGGACGACGACGACCTGCGGCGGGGGCAGCCGACGGTGCACGTCCGCTACGGCGAGGCGGTCGCCATCCTCGCGGGCGACGCCCTCCACACCCTGGCGTTCGAGACCATCGCCGGGAGCGACGCGCCGCCCGAAGTCCGGCTCGCATGCGTGGAGCGCCTCGCCGCGGCGGCCGGCCCCGCGGGCATGGTGGGCGGACAGGTGCTCGACATCGAAGCCGAGCGCCGGACTCCCGACGCCCGGGGTCTCGAGGCGATCCACCGCGGGAAGACCGGGGCGCTTATATCCGCGTCGCTCGCGCTGGGCGCGCTCGCCGGAGGGGGCAGCGTCCGGCAGGCGGACGCCCTCGCCGCCTTCGGCCGGGAGCTCGGGCTCGTCTTCCAGATCGTGGACGACCTGCTCGACGAGGAGGCGACGAGCGCCCGGCTCGGCAAGTCGGCCGGCAAGGACCGCGCCGCCGGGAAGGCCACCTATCCCGCGATCCACGGGATCGAAGGCGCCCGCGCCGAGGCCTCCCGGCGGGCGGCGCTGGCCCGGGAACTCCTGGCCGCGGTGGGCAGGGAGCCCGGTCCGCCCGTACATTCCGCCGGAATGCGCCTCCTGGACGCGCTCACCGGCCGCATCCTCCATCGGAAGAGCTGATGTCCCGAAACAGCCCCGCCCGCAGGAGCGCCCGCCCCCGCCGCGGGGCGCCGGTATCGAACGCCCGGCGCTTCGTCCCTCCCGAGGGGGGGGGTCTCCGGGTGGGGATCGCGGCCAAGATCGCCGCGCCCGAGGCGCCCGCCACCACCCGCGGGCTGGCCGGCTGGCTCGAGAGGCGGGGCGCCGTCGTCGCTCTCGAGGAGAAACTCGCCGAGGCGATCGCCTGGGGCGGGGCCTCGGCGCCCTTCGAGGTGATCGGGCGCGACCGGGACCTGGTGCTGGTCCTCGGGGGCGACGGCACGCTGCTGTCGGTCGCCCGCGCGATGGGCGAACGGCAGGTCCCCATCTTCGGGGTGAACCTGGGGAGCCTCGGCTTCCTCACCAACGCTCCGCTCGACCAGCTCTACCCGGAGCTCGAGAAGATCCTCGCCGGCGAGGGGGTGGTGGACGAGCGGACCACGCTCCGGACCGCGCTCCTCCGCGACGGCGAGACTCTGGTCGAGGAGATGTCGGTGAACGACGTGGTGATCACCGGCAGCTCCATCGCCCGGGTGATCGAGGTGCGGATCACCACCGCGCACGGCTTCGTCGCCACGGTGCTCGGCGACGGTGTCATCGTCGCCACCCCCACCGGGTCCACCGCCTACAACGTCGGCGCCGGCGGACCGGTGGTCCACCCGGCGGTCGAGGCGATCGTCCTCGCCCCCATCGTGCCGCTGACCCTGACCCAGCGGCCGGTCGTCTTCCCGGACACCGAGGACCTGACCCTGACCCTCCGGGGGCGCCGCCGCCAGGTGCACGTGACCTTCGACGGCCAGGCGAGCCATCCGCTGCTCCCCGGGGACGTGCTCAAGGTCCGGAAGTCGGACATCCGGGTCCAGCTCCTCAGCCTGCCGGAGACCAACTACTTCCGGGTGCTGCGCAAGAAGCTCCTCTGGAGCGCCCTGCCCCCCAAACGCGCCCGCGCGACGATCCCCGAACCACCCGATCCCACCTGACGCCGGCGTCCCAGGCCGTACGCGTCGTTCGGGCGAGCAGCGATTCGCGGTTCCGCGGCGCTCCGCGCCGCGGGTGCCGGTCTGAAGACCGGCGCTCCCTCAGTGTTGGAGGCGGTTGATGACCCGGAAGACGCCCGGGGTGCTGCGGGCGATGGACTCCAGGATCCGCGATTCGATGGCGCTCCGCACCACCCCGGTCAGGGCCACCACGCCCCTTGACACCACGATGTGGATCGGGGGGTTGATCTGGTTGGCGCGGTCCGAGAAGCGGGGGTCCCGGTAGATCCGGTAGAAGAGCGCGCGGCGGAGGTCCTGGTCGTTGGGGGAGAGCGGCAGGACCTCGATCTGGTTGTCCACGCGCTTCACGCCGAAGACCCGGGCGACCCGCTTTTCGATCTCCGTCTTCTTGAAGGGCTCGGTGACCGCCCCCCGGAGGATGATCACGTAGGGCTCGTCCATGCCGAAGTTGATGTCGTCGAAGACCGTGTAGTAGGAGTAGCGGAGCACGGCGCTGCGGATCCCGTCCACGAGGTCCTCCATGCTCTCGGGCTCCGCGACCTCGAGGTCCGGGTCCACCGCGAGCACGCCCTCGATCTTCTCGGCCCGCTCCACCACCTCGCGCCGCTCCCAGGCGCTCACCACCTGACCGGTGAGCCGGACGACGCCGCCGTTCACGCTGACCCGGGGATCGTTCCCGGCGAGGTCCGCGCGCTCGATCTCCCGCGCCACGTCGGCGCGCACCGCGTCATCCGGCCGGGTGACCATCCCCTCGGGGCGCGGCGGCGGAGCGGCGGCCGCCTCGTCCTCGGGGGCGCCGGCGGATTCCGGATCGCCGGCTTCCGCCTCCGGGTCCGCGAGGTCCTCCGGTTCGAGGACCGTGATGTCGGTTTCCACGGCGGTGACGCCGTCCACGAAGAGGGCGATCTCCACGACCCGCGAGCGGGTGGTCTCGTTCAGCACCTCGCCGGAAAGGATCGCCACACCGTCGCGCACGTCCACCTCGAAGATGCCGATAGGCAGGTCGGCCTCCTCGATCGCGCCGACGATCTCGTCGCGCAGGAGCGTGTCGGAGCGCGGCTGGGCGGCCAGAGGCGCCGTCAGCAGAACGGAAAGGACGATCGAAACAAGGAGGGTCATGGACTTCTGCATGGATTGTGGCCTGTATCCCCGAAAATGCAACCGTCATGCCGCCCGGGAGCGCCGGTCTTCAGACCGGCACAGCGGGCCGAAGGCCCGCGGATGACGTTCCCCCGTTGGGCTGTGATCCACCGAGAGAAAAGCCCCATCGCGCGGATCAGCGTCTTGCCGTGCGCTGCGCCGTGGCGCAGCGCGTGCCGGTCTGAAGACCGGCACTCCCAGCTATTCGTCCTGGTACTGACCCGCGTAGGTTCGGTCGGCGGGGGCCGCGAGCTGGAAGAAGACCAGTTGGAGGATGCGGGCGTTCCGCGCGAGTTCGAGGCCGTCCGGGTGGTGGACGGTGAGGAGGGAGCCGCTGCGGCCGCGGTAGCCGGAGTCCCAGAGCGCGGTGCCGATCTGCGCGCCGCTGCGGAGCAGGGAGGACCGGGTGCGGCCGATGGCGAACACGTCCGGGGGGATGTTGACGACCTCGTTGTAACGCACCCACCAGGGGCCGGCGGCGAGCCGGTGGACGCCGTCCCCGTCAGGCGCGAGCGGCGCGGGGGACGGGATGCGGCGGGTCGCGTTGTCGAAGTCCACCCGGCCCGGGCCCGCGCCGAAGCGGCTCACCTCGGCGAGGGTGAGGTCCACCCCGTTCATCTGGATCTGGGTCTCCGGGTCCACCAGACCCGCAAGCAGCGGGGGATCGTCGTTCAGCCGCCGCCGGAGGGCGGCGCCCGCGATCAGTTCCACGTCCGGAGAATCAGCCCTCGGACTGGCCGGCGGCGCCGAGGATCGTGGGCAGGGTGATGTGCTCCTGGCCCTGGTACTTCCCCTTCTTGTCCCGGTAGCTGGTCTCGCAGTCCTCGTCGCTCTCGAAGAAGAGCACCTGGGCGATCCCCTCCCCGGCATAGATGCGGCAGGGGAGCGGGGTGGTGTTCGAGATCTCGAGCGTGGCGTTCCCTTCCCACTCGGCGTCGAACCCGGTCACGTTGATGATGATCCCGCAGCGGGCGTAGGTGGACTTGCCGATGCAGATGCCGTACACGTTCCGCGGCATCCGGAAGTTCTCGACCGTGTTCGAGAGCGCGAAGGAGTTGGGCGGGATGACGCAGACCTCGCCCTTGTAGTCCACGAAGCTCTTCTGGTCGAAGTTCTTCGGGTCCACGATCGCGGTATGGACGTTCGTGAAGATCTTGAACTCGTCCGAGACCCGAATGTCGTAGCCGTAGGCGGAGAGCCCGTAGGAGATGACCCCCTGCCCCACCTGGTGGTCCACGAAGGGATCAATGAGCCGGTGCTCCTCCGCCATCCGGCGGATCCAGCGGTCCGGTTTGATGCTCGGCAGTTCGGGGTTCCTCTCGCGGCGGGCTCAGGTCAGCTCGACGCCGGGGAAAAAGTACCCGAGTTCGAAGGCGGCAGTCTCGGGCGCGTCGGAGCCGTGGATCGCGTTCCGCTCGATCGAGGAGGCGAAGCGCGCCCGGATGGTGCCGGCAGCCGCTTCCGCCGGGTTCGTGGCCCCCATCAGGCGCCGCAGTTCGCCGATCGCGTCGTCCCGCTCCAGCGCCATGACGACGGCCGGACCGGAGGACATGAACTCGGTGAGGCTCGAGAAGAAGGGCCGCTCGCGGTGGACGGCGTAGAACCCCTCGGCCTCGGCCTTGGTGAGCCGGACGAGGCGCAGGGCCACCGGCCGGAAGCCGGCGGCCTCGAGCGTCTCGAGGATGGCGCCGGTCTTCCCCGCCGCCACCGCGTCGGGCTTCACGATGGAGAGCGTTCGCATGTGTCGTTTTCCTTCTATCCGTTTCCCGCTATCCCCGGAGCCGGGTTTCCATGGCCGCGCCCATCTCCGCCGGGCTCTCGACCACGGTGCACCCGGCCGAGCGGAGCGCCTCCATCTTGCCCGCGGCGGTCCCCTGCCCGCCCATCACGATGGCGCCGGCGTGACCCATCCGCCGTCCCGGGGGAGCCGTCTGGCCGGCGATGAAGGCGACCACCGGCTTCTTCAGCTCGCGCCGGATGAAGTCGGCCGCCTCTTCCTCGGCGCCGCCGCCGATCTCGCCGATGAGGATCACCGCCCCGGTGTCGTCGTCGGCCGCGAAGAGTTCGAGCACGTCCACGAAGTTGGTCCCGATCACCGGGTCGCCGCCGATGCCCACGCAGGTGCTCTGGCCGATGCCGCGCTCGGAGAGCTGGTGGACCGCCTCGTAGGTCAGCGTCCCGCTCCGGGAGACGACCCCGACGTGGCCCTCCCGGTGGATGAACCCGGGCATGATGCCCACCTTCGCCTTGCCGGGCGAGATGACGCCGGGACAGTTGGGGCCCAGAATCCGCGTGCCGCCCGGCGGGACGGTCCGCATGACCCGCACCATGTCGCGGGTCGGCACGCCCTCGGTGATGCTCACCACCAGGTCGAGCCCCGCGTCCACCGCCTCCGCGTAGGCGTCGGCGCAGAACGGGGGAGGAACGAGCACGAACCCGACGTTCGCGTGGGTCTTGGCCACCGCCTCCGCCACCGTGTCGAACACCGGGACGCCCACCGCCGTCTGGCCGCCCTTCCCCGGCACCACGCCGGCCACCAGGTCGGTGCCGTAGTCGCGGCAGGCCTCCGCGTGGAAGGCGCCTTCCCGTCCGGTGATCCCCTGGACGACGAGCCGGGTCTCGTTGCCGACCAGGACGCTCATGCCGCCTCCTGGCCCGCGAGGCGCTTCACCACCTGCCCGGCGGCGTCGCGCATCCCGTCCGCGGTGGTGAAATCGAGCCCCGACTCCTCGAGCATCCCGCGGGCGAGCTCCACGTTCGTCCCCTCCATGCGGATCACGATCGGCAGCGTCACCCCGAGCTTCCGGACCGCGGCGATCAACCCCTTGGCAAGCCGGTCGCAGCGCAGGATGCCGCCGAAGATGTTGATCAGCACCACTCGCACCTCGGGGTCCGAGGAGAGGATGCGGAAGGCGTTTTCGATCTGCTCCGCGCTGGCGCCGCCCCCCACGTCGAGGAAGTTCGCCGGGGACGCCCCGGCGAGCTTCACGATGTCCATGGTGGCCATCGCCAGCCCGGCCCCGTTCACCATGCAGCCCACCGAGCCGTCGAGCTTGATGTAGCTGAGGCGGTGCTTGCTGGCCTCGACCTCGAGCGGCGACTCCTCGTGGATGTCGCGGAGCGCCGCCACCTCGGGCTGGCGGAAGAGGGCGCTGTCGTCCACCGAGACCTTGGCGTCGAGCGCGAGGACGTCGCCGCCCTCGGTCACCAGCATCGGGTTGATCTCCACCTGGCTGGCGTCGAGACCCTCGAAGGCGCGGTAGAGCGCGGTGAGGAACTTCGTCCCGTTCCGGAAGACTGGCCCCTCGAAGCCGAGCCCGAAGGCGAGCCGCCGGGCCTGGAACGGCTGCATCCCGAGCGCCGGATCCACCGTCACGGTGAGGATCTTCTCGGGCGTCTCCGCCGCCACCTCCTCGATGTCCATGCCCCCGGCGGCGCTCGCAACGCACATCGGCCGGCCGGTCGAACGGTCCACGATGAAGCTGACGTAGAGCTCGCGGGCGATGGCGACGCCCTCCTCGACCAGCAGCCGCCGCACCAGCCGGCCCTCGGGCCCGGTCTGCTTCGTGACCAGGGTGGCGCCGAGGATCGCGTCCGCGGCGGCGCGCACCTCGTCCTCGGTGCGGGCGAGGCGCACCCCGCCGGCCTTGCCGCGCCCGCCGGCGTGGATCTGCGCCTTCACCACCACCGGGAGGCCCAGTTCCGAGGCGGCGGCGACCGCCTCGTCCGCGCTGAACGCGACCTTGCCGCGCGGGATGGGGACGCCGTACCCGGCGAGGAGCGCCTTGGCCTGGTGCTCGTGGAGGTTCATGCGAGGCTACACGCCGATCTTCTCGGTCAGTTCGCGGACCGCGGCGGCCGAGCGGTCGAGCGCGGCCTGCTCGTCCGGCGTGAGCTCGATCTGGACGACCCCCTCGACGCCGGCCCGGCCGAGTTTCACCGGGACGCCCAGGTAGAGGCCGTCCACCCCGTACTCGCCCTCCAGATAGGCGGCGCAGGGGAGGATCTTCTTCTTGTCCTTCAGGATCGCGTCCACCATCTCCACGATGGCCGCCGAGGGGGCGTAGTAGGCCGACCCCGTCTTCAGGTAGGCCACGATCTCGCCGCCGCCCTTCCGGGTGCGCTCGACGATCCGGTCAATCGCCTCCTGCGACATGAAGTCCGGCAGCGGGATTCCGGCGACCGTCGAGTAGCGCGGCAGCGGCACCATGTCGTCCCCGTGCCCGCCGAGCACGAAGGCGTGGACGTTCTCGACCGAGACGTTCACTTCCCGGGCGATGAAGGCCCGCATCCGCGCCGAGTCGAGGACGCCCGCCATGCCGACCACCCGGTGCTTCGGCAGCCCGCTGGCGCGGAGCGCGGTCTGCACCATCGCGTCGAGCGGGTTCGAGACCACCACCAGGATCGCGTCCGGCGAGTGCTCCATCGCCTGCCGGGTGACGCTGCTCACGATCTCGTAGTTCTTCCGCAGCAGGTCGTCCCGGCTCATCCCGGCCTTCCGGGGCAGCCCGGCGGTGATGACCACCACGTCGGAACCCGCGGTGTCGGCGTAGTCGGTGGTGCCGCGCACCTCGACGTCGCTGCCGGTGACCGGGCAGGCCTCCAGCATGTCGAGGCCCTTCCCCTGGGGGATGCCGTCCACGATGTCAATGAGGACCACGTCGGCGAGCTCGGCGTCGGCGAGCCGCTGGGCGGCGGTGGCGCCGACGTTCCCGGCGCCCACCACGGTCACTTTCGGTCGCATCGGCAACCTCCTTCGGCGGATCGTCCTTCTGGTGGGGAGCCGCGGATCAGCCCATGTTCCCGATGATCGCGTCGGCGAACTCCGAGGTCTTCAGCTTGGTCGCGCCGTCCATGAGCCGGTGGAAGTCGTAGGTGACCCGCTTCTGGGCGATGGTCGCCTCCATCGAACGCTCGATCAGGTCGGCGGCCTCGTTCCAGTGCAGGAACCGGAACATCATCACCCCGGAGAGGATCACCGAGCCCGGGTTCACCTTGTCCTGGTCGGCGTACTTGGGCGCGGTGCCGTGGGTCGCCTCGAAGATGGCGTGGCCGGTGTCGTAGTTGATGTTCCCGCCCGGCGCGATGCCGATGCCGCCGATCTGGGCGGCGAGGGCGTCCGAGAGGTAGTCGCCGTTCAGGTTCATGGTGGCGATCACGTCGAAGGCGCTCGCCCGCGTCAGCACCTGCTGGAGGGTGATGTCCGCGATCGTGTCCTTCACCAGGATGCGGTCCTTCCACTGGCCGTCGCCGTGGGAGTCCCAGAGCTCGGAGATGCAGCCCTCCACCTCGTCGCGCACCACGGCGCGGCGCTCTTCCGGCATCAGGTCGTAGCCGGGCTCGATCGCGCGGGCGTTGTCCACGGTGCTGATCCCGGCGTCGTCCTCCCGGTTCGAGAGGATCCAGCTCTCGCGCTCGCTCACCGTCTCGGCCCGGAACTCGCGCGCCGCGAGGCCGTAGCCCCAGTCGCGGAAGGCGCCCTCGGTGAACTTCATGATGTTGCCCTTGTGGACCAGCGTGACGCTCTTCCGCCCCTGGTCGAGGGCGTAGCGGATGGCGGCCCGCACCAGGCGCTCGGTCCCCTCCCGGCTTACCGGCTTGATGCCGATGCCCGAGGTCTCCGGGAAGCGGATCTTGCGGACCCCCATCTCGTCGCGGAGGAAGCCGATCAGCTTCTTCACCTCCGCGCTGCCCTCGCGGTACTCGACCCCGGCGTAGATGTCCTCGCTGTTCTCCCGGAAGATGACCATATCCACCTGGTCGGGGCGGTGCACCGGGCTCGGCACGCCCTGGTACCACTTCACCGGCCGCAGGCAGACGTAGAGGTCGAGGAGCTGCCGGAGCGCCACATTCAGCGAGCGGATGCCGCCGCCGACCGGGGTGGTGAGCGGTCCCTTGATCCCGACCAGGTAGTCGCGGAAGGTGTTGACCGTCTCCTCGGGCAGCCAGTCGCCGGTCTCGTTGAACGCCTTCTCGCCGGCCAGCACCTCGCGCCACTGGATGCCGCGTCGCCCGCCGTAGGCGTTCGCGACGGCCGCGTCGAACACGCGGACGCTGGCCCGCCAGATGTCCCGCCCGGTGCCGTCGCCCTCGATGAAGGGAATGATGGGGTGGTCGGGGACCTGCAGTCGCCCGTCCTGAATGGAAATGCGGCCGCCCTCGGGCGGCGTCCGGTGGGGTTCGGTCGTCATGAACTCTCTTCGGGAAAGGGGTTGCCGGGATGGCGCGCGGAACCGCCGGGGTCCCCCCACGCGCCGTTCATCGCACGGGGAAGGCCCGGCGAAAGGATCCGTCGGAACGCCGCCGCAACCCAGGCGCGGCAGCCGTCCATCCCGCCGGGCGCACCGGGAATTCTAGCAGCCTTTGGACAAAGTCACGTGAGCATCGAGAACGGCCAGGCGCCCGGCTGACAAGGCGCGTGAGGGAGGAATACCGGGTGTATTCCGACCGAACGCAACGATGTGGGGCGCGGAGCGGCCCGTTCAGCCGGGATGCACCGTCCCGTTCGTTTCCGGAGCGGGGCGGGAGCCCCGCGGAGACCCCTTGAGCACGAAGCATGGGGGACGGCGACAGTCGGCCCGCATGTTTCGTAGCTCGGGAATGCCGCGTGACTTTGTTCACAGGCTGCTGGCGGCCCCGGGGCGGGCTTTGACGCGGCAAAACACATCCCGGTACCGTCCCCCCTCGCTTGGCGCGGGTCGCCGACGAGGATGCCATCGTGAAGACAGCCACCACCGCCGTCCTGCTCCTGCTGGCGGCGGGCGTCGCCGGGTTCACGGCCTCCGCGTGCTTCCGGGCGCCGCGGACACCGCCGCCCCCGCCGCACGAGCCGCCCCCACCCCGGCCGGCGCCGCTCCCGCCGCCTCCCCCGCCCCCACCGCCGCTGCCGCCGCCCGACGCGGTGGACCTCGCCTGCGACGCGGGCGAGACGGCGTCGCCGGACGTGTTCCTCTCCATGCTCCCGCAGTGCGGCGACCGGGTGAACGTGGTGTCGCTCGGGGCCTCCCCCGGAGAGTTCGCCCGCCTCCTCCGCGAACGGACCCCCACGAACCTCCTCGCCCTGACCGCGCCGGACGCACTGGCCGCCGTGCTGGACAAGTCCCGCGACCGGGTCACGTTCGTCCTCCTCTCCGGCACGGAGAGCCCCCTCGACCCGATCCTCACCGCCCGCGACGCCCACGCACCGAACACCGTCCTGGTCGCATTCGGCGAGGCCGCCGCACCGGCCCCCGAAGACACCCACCGGCTCCTCCGCGTCCCACCGGACGACCCACCGACCATCCCCAGCCTCGCCCACCGCATCTTCCACACCGTCACCACGAACTGCCACGACCTCTTCGGCCTCCCCACCGGCCCCCAGGGCGCCCGCCACTGCCAACTACACCCGTGACCCGACGGGTTCAGGGAGGGAGCGCCGGTCTTCAGACCGGCACAGCGGGCCAAAGGCCCGCGGATGTCGTACCGCTGTTTGCCGTGATGGACCAAGAGTCGAACGCCATCTCGCCGGGCAGCGTCGTGCCGTGCGCCGCGCTGTCGCGCAGCGCGTGCCGGTCTGAAGGCCCCCACCGGAAGAAACCGTCATGATCGGTCCACCTGCACACCCCGCCGGTCATGAAAACGGCGGAAACGGCCTGGAACGCCGGCTTCAGCCGGCACAGCCCGCCGCAGGCGGGCGGCGGGAAGGATCTCATCTGCCGGGACGGCTCGGCTGCGCGCGCCAACCCACCCGGGGTAGCGAGGAACCACCCGCGGCCCTGCGGGCCGCTGTGCCGGCTGAAGCCGGCGTTCCAAGCCGGCGGCGCCATCACGGTACCTGGCCGAGCCGCGGGACTCCTTACACAGCAGACCCGCCCTGATGACACGCCGCGCAGCCGGCAGGCTCGGACCGGGAGATGGGCCGAATCACATGTTCGAGGCGGCGCTTCCCTTCGTCAGCGCGCTGCGAAGAACCGCTGGATCCGGCCTACGCCGTCGTCAATGACCTCGTCCGAGGTGGCGTAGCTGAGCCGGAGGTGGGCGTCGTGTCCGAAGGCGATGCCGGGGACGGTGGCCACCCGCTGCTCGTCGAGCAGCGCCGCGGCGAGCGCGGCGGAACCCTCCCCCGGGCGCAACACCGCCTCGAAGTTCGGGAAGAGGTAGAAGCCGCCGTCGGCGGCCCCGCAGCGGAGCCCCTCGATCTCGAGAAGGCCGTCGCGCATCCGCACCATGCGGCGCGCGAACTCGCGCGTCATCCAGGCGAACTCCTCCGGGTCCGCCGTCACCGCGGCCAGCGCCGCCTTCTGCGAAATGGAGCTTGCGTTGGACGTCATCTGGCTCTGCAGCGACGCGGCCCCCTTGATGACCGGTTCCGGGCCGATCGCCCACCCGAGACGCCAGCCCGTCATGCAGTAGCTCTTCGACGCGCCGCCCGCCACGACGAACCGGTGCCCGAGGATGTCCTGCATCCGGCGGTAGCAACCCTCCGGGGCCGGCTTGAAGGTGAGCCGGGCGTAGGTGTCGTCCCACAGGAGATACGCGTCGGCCTCCAGCGCCAACTCGGCCACCGCTTCCAGTTCGGCCGCCGACAGGACCACTCCCGAGGGATTCCCCGGGATGTTGAAGATGATGCAGCGGGTCCGGTCGGTCACGGCGGGCTCGATGACCTCGCGGGTGGGCCGGAAACCGGAATCCTCCCCCGCACGGGCAAGGACCGGCGCGGCCCCGGCGATCTTCACCTGCTCCGGAAACGTCGGCCAGTACGGCGTCGGGATCACCACCTCGTCCCCCTCCTCGCAGGTGGCGAGCAGCAGCCCGGTGAGGGCGTGCTTCCCTCCCGACGTGATGAGGACCTTCCCGGCCCCGAAGTCCAAGTCGAAGTCGCGGCGGTAGCTCTCCGCCACCGCGGCCCGGAGGTCCGGCGCGCCCGGGTTCGGGGTGTAGCGGGTGTAGCCGGACTCGATGGCCCGAATCCCGGCCTCGCGCGCCAACGGCGGAGTATCGAAGTCGGGCTGGCCGGCCGAGAAGTCCACGACGTTCTCCCCGGCGGCCTTGAGACGCATCGCCTCCGCCATCACCGCCATGGTGGGCGAAGGGGACACGGCGCTGACCCGCGCCGCGAGGTGGATTGCCGGATCGGTCATGGGCGGATTCCTGGATCGGCCACCAGGCGGGGCCGGATCAGTCTGTGGACGAGAACTTCTCCACGAGCCGGTGCGCCACCGGGTCGGGGACGAGGCCCGTCACGTCGCCGGAGAGCGCGGCGATCTCCTTGATCAGCCGCGAACTCACGTAGGAGTATTCCTCGGCGGGCGTCAGGAAGACCGTCTCCACCTCGGGCGCGAGCCGCCGGTTCATGAGCGCCATCTGGAACTCGTACTCGAAGTCCGAGACGGCGCGGATACCGCGCACGATGGCGGCCGCGCCCCGGCTGCGGGCGTAACCGACGAGCAGCCCCGAGAAGGCGTCGGCTTCCACCCGGGGATCGTTCGAAAACGTCGCGCGGATGAAATCGAGCCGCTCCGCCACGGTGAAGAGCGGCGCCTTGCCCGCGTTGTGGAGCACGGCGACGACCACCCGATCAAATTGTCGGGCCGCCCGCCGGATGATGTCCACGTGCCCGAGCGTGAGCGGGTCAAAGGACCCCGGGCAGATGGCCAGGCGGGAGGTCGGTTCCAAGTTCAGCGCCGGTCCTTGAGACGTGGAAGGAGACGTGGGGAGACGCGGGCGAAACCTAGCATAGGACCGGCCCCGTGGAACCGAAGGCCCGCTGAGGGCGCGTCGTCCCATCGGCCGCAACCCCTTTCCGGACCGCCCCGTACGAGCCCGTCCAGCGGCTCCAAACTGCCTCTTCGCTTCGACTTTTCCACATTTGGGCCGAATTCGGGGGTCAAGCGGGAAAAAATCCGGCGATTTACGTCTAGGTCTCTGTGACCACTCGCTCGCTCGCCTTTTCCCGCCGGTACAGCGAGAACGCGCCGTCCCCGGCGGCCGTCGTGCGGACCCTCACCCCGACGGGTGGACATGCCTCGGCCCCGGGTCCACTCTCCGGACCGGCGGCCACGCTCGCCGGCGCCGTCCACGAGGAGCGGTGCTCCGCCACCACCAGCGGCGCGAGACCGACGGCCCCCCGCAGCAGCTCCACGCCCCGCTCCGATTCCCAGACCTCCCAGGGCGGGTCGAGGAACGCCACGTCGAACGCCCTGCCGGCCGCGAGGAACCGCCGCAGTTCCCGGAGCGCGTCTCCGACCACCAGCTCGAAGGCACTCGTCCCGAGCCGGGCCGCGTTCCGTTCGATGATCCGGCCCAGCCGCGGAGACCGCTCCACGAACACGCACCCGCGCGCGCCGCGCGAGAGCGCCTCGAAACCCAGGGTCCCTACCCCCGCGCACAGGTCGAGGACCCGCGCCCCCTCCATCTCCCCGGCCAGCACCGAGAAGAGGCTCTTTCGCAGCCGAACCGCCGTCGGCCGGGCCCGCTCGGCCGCCCGGGCCGGCCCGCCGCCGGAACCGGCGCGCGGGGGACCGGTCAGGACCCGGCCCCGGAACACGCCACCCGCGATCCGCACGCTCATCGTCGGATCCCGTCTTCACCCACCGGCAGCCGGCTCTCCCGGAGTCCGGCGCCGCGCCTCAAGGAGTCATCATGCCAACCTCCCTGCCCCTCCCCGACCCAACCCGGCGTCCGGTCCGGTTCGCCCCGGAGGCCGTCCAGACGCCCCGGGCACGGCGGGCGCGGCGGCGCGGGACGGTCGCGGCCCGCTCGGAACTGCGGCCCGCCGTCGCCGTCGCCGCCGAGATCTCGCCGGACGGGATCGGCGGCGAGTGGGACCTCTCGCGCGGCCACGTCCTCCGCTGGCTGGAGGCGCACGTCGGCCCCCTCCCCCCCGGCTTCGACGCCGCCTCGCGTCCGGCGGGGGAGAGGGTGCACGTGGAGCGGCATCGGTCGGCAGGCGCCATCGTACGGGCCGTTGACCGGGAAGCGGGATCGAGCCGGTACTTCGGGGTCTCCCTCGAGGCGGGCGCCTTCGCCGGACTGGCCGCCTGGAAGGCGGTCGTGATCCTCTTCCGCACGGGATCCACGGCCGGGCTCCGCGCCACGCTGCTGGTTCCGCGCCGGCGCCTCGACCAGCGGACCGCGCCGCTCTGGGTGCCCGGCATCGTGCGCTGGCTCGCGCGTTCCCCGGGGCTCACCGACTACGGCTGGCGGCTGCTCCCGGCCCCCTGGATCATCCAGAACGAGGAGGGCGTGGAGGGGCTGATCCACCTCCTCGGAAGCCGACGCCGGACCCGTCCGGTCTTCGCCATCGGCCTCGGTCCCCGGGAAACGAACCCGGAATCCGCGCCCCTCGACCTCTGGGACCTCGCGCACCGGACCGTGGGTCTCGCGCACGTGGCGGTGCTGACGGGTCCCATGACCTACGCGCTGACGGACCGGGTGGGCCGCCAGTACAGCGTCTTCGGGAACGCCGTCCGCACCTACCGGCCCGGCTGCGTCATCGGCAATCGCGCGACGGAACACCCCATGGCGCTCCCCGAAACGGTGCGGCGCTGGCGCGCCGGCGGCCCGCACGACTTCGCCGTCTTCCTCACCCGGGAAGCGGCGCGGGCCAGCGTCCTCCGGCAGGCGACCCGGGACTGCTGGTTCCCCGAGTCGGTCGAGGCCGGGTCCCGGAACGGGGAAGGGCTTCCCGGGGCTCCGGATCCCTTCGGGGAGGCGCTCCGCCGCCCGACGGCGGACGGGGACGCCGTGCACCCGCTGGGCGCGGGTGAGGACGCGGCGGCGGGGGATGAGGGGGCGCTGCCAGCCGAGGATGAGGCAGCGCGGCCGGCCGCGGAGGCTCGGGCAAGTTGAGCGTGCGACTCGTGTGCGGCGAGCCGTCGCTGCAAGACCCGACGCCCCATGTCCCTGCTGGCATGGCGCCCAACGGACGGAGAGTGTCCCGATGAGCGACTCCAGGTGTGGGAACTCCAGTGACCACACGGTTATCGTCCTGCTGGTAGCGCTGTTCGTGGTGCTGTTCGGCACGACCGCAAGCACCCACCGGCGTCGGGCCGCTATGGAAGAGCGGCTGCTGGACCGGCTTGATCAGGTGGATCGGCAGCTGTTGCACACCATCCACCGACGGGAACACGCTGGCGTAGATCAGTAGGCATCGCGGCTCCACTCGCGCCAAGCCCTGCCCCGCCTGCGGGCCGCGTATCGGGCTGAATTCCCGGCCGTCCAAAGGGTGCGTGCCGTGGGAGTGAATGAGGTTGTGACGTGCGCGGCGCGGAGCGCCGCGGTGCCGGTCTGGAGACCGGCGTTCCAAGTCGGCGCGTCGTGAGGGTGGGTGGGGGCGCGCCGTGCGCGGCGCGGAGCGCCGCTGTGCCGGCCTGGAGACCGGCGTTCCAAGCCGTGTGCGTCGTGAGGGTGGGTGGGGTTGTGGTCGTGCCGGTCTGGAGACCGGCGGTCCGAGCCGGCGCGTCGCCTACCCGCCGGCGGTGAGGCCGAAGCGTTCGCCCCAGGTCTCGCGGACGTGGGCGAGGATGCGCGCGCCCTCGTCGGTCGCGGCGGCCGGGGACGCGAGGAAATCGCTCGCTTCCTTGCGGGCGAGGCGGAGGAACTCGGCGTCGCGGACGATGTCGGCGACCCGGAACGGGGGGATGCCCGACTGCCGGGTGCCGAGGAAGTCGCCGGGACCGCGGATGGCGAGGTCCTCCTCGGCGATCCGGAAGCCGTCGGTGGTGGCCTCCAGCACCTGGAGGCGGCGGAGCGCGGACTCGGTCGGCTTCCCGCCCACCACGAGGATCGCGGTCGCCGGGTCGGAACCCCGGCCCACCCGGCCCCGGAGCTGGTGGAGCTGCGCCAGGCCGAAGCGCTCGGCGTGCTCCACGACCATCACCGTCGCGTTCGGCACGTCCACGCCCACCTCGATCACGGTGGTGGCGACCAGCACGTCGAGCTCTCCGGAGGCGAAGGCCCGCATCACCGCCTCGCGGCGCGCCGCGGGGACCCGGCCGTGGACGAAGTCCACCTGGAGGCCGCGGAAAGGTCCCTCGGACAGCTCCCGGAACCGGGCTTCGACCCCCGCGCCGGGAAGGTCCTCCGACTCCTCGATCAGCGGGCAGACGTAGAAGGCCTGGCGGCCCTTCCGCACCTCTTCGCGGACCCGCGCGTACACCTCGGGCAGGCCGGCCGCATCCCGGACCAGGGTGCCCACCGGCTGCCGGCCGGGGGGGAGTTCGCGGAGTTCGGACAGGTCGAGGTCTCCGTGGAGGGCCATGGTCAGGGTGCGGGGGATCGGCGTCGCCGTCATCACCAGCAGGTCGGCGCCCCCGCCCCGTTCGACGAGCGTGCGGCGCTGCGCGACCCCGAACCGGTGCTGCTCGTCCACGATGGCGAAGCCGAGGTCCCGGAACCGGGCGCCGTCCTGGATCAGCGAGTGCGTGCCGACCACGAACTGCGCCCAGCCGCTCGCCACCGCCTGGAGCGTGTCGCGGCGGTCCGCGGCGCCGAGCCCCGCGGTGAGCAGGACGACCCGGATGCGGTGCGGTTCGAGGAGCGCCCGGATCGTCGCGAAGTGCTGCTCGGCGAGGACCTCGGTGGGGGCCATGAGCGCCACCTGCGCTTTGTGGTGGATGACGATGAGCGCCGCGATGACCGCCACGATCGTCTTCCCGGAACCCACGTCGCCCTGGAGCAGCCGCCGCATGGCGAGCGGGGACTGGAACTCCTCCGCGATGGTGGCGAGGGCTTCCCGCTGCGACGGCGTGAGGCGGAACGGCAGCACCCGGCGGACGAGGCCCCGCAGGTCGTCGTCCACGGTGAAGGAGTGCCGGCCCGGCCGGTCCACCCGGTCCTGCCGGCGGCGCAGCCGGAGCCCGAGGGCGAAGACGAAGAACTCCTCCAGGATAAGCCGCTGGTGCGCGCCGGACCGCCGGCGCTCGAACTCGGCGAGCGAGGCCCCGTCGGGGGGGAAGTGCACCGCTTCGAGCGCCTGCCTTCGGGAGGGCAGCCCCATCCGCCCGACCAGTTCCTCGGGGAGCTGACCCGGCCCCACCGCATCGCCGTCCTCGAGGAGCCGGTGGAGTACGGTGCGCAGCAGCCGCGGGGTCAGGGAACCCACCCGTTCGTAGATGGGCACGATCCGGCCGGCGTGCGCGCCGGGTC
Source organism: Vicinamibacteria bacterium (assembly GCA_963555995.3). Classification (GTDB taxonomy): domain Bacteria; phylum Acidobacteriota; class Vicinamibacteria; order Marinacidobacterales; family Marinacidobacteraceae; genus Marinacidobacterium. The sequence goes on from OY821641.1 coordinate 2,101,858, forward strand.
CGGAATCTGCGGCAGGGGGCTCCGCGGGTGCGTCGCCAGCGCTCGGGAGGCCGGGCAGCGAGCCGGCGGCGGACGCGTCCCGCTCGCCGGTGACCAGCTCGTAGCCGGGGTTCGCGAACTCGGGGACCGCCCCGGCGAAGGGCCGCTTGACCTTTCCGAACAGCAGCACCCGCTGTCCCGGCCGCAGGATCTGCTTCAGGTGGACCTGGTTGAACCAGGTCGCCTTCACCGGGCCGCTCGCGTCGTGCCCGCGCAGCTCGACGATGCGCAGGTTGCGCCGCCGGGTGGGGCGGACGCTGACCGAGGCGACCCGCACCTCCGCCGCCGCGGAATCGCCGTCGGCCAGTTCGCCGACCGTACGGCGCTCGCTCCGGTCCTCGTAGCGGAAGGGCAGCCGCAGCAGCAGGTCGCCGGCCCGCGAGATCCCGGCCTCGGCGAGCGCCGCCGCCCGCCGCGGACCGACGCCCGGAAGGAAACGGACCTCGGTGTCCGGCGTGATTCCGGCCAAGGGGCGCCCGTCAGGGAGCGGCGGGCAGGAGCAGGACCTCCCCGGCTCGCAGCTCGATGCCCGCGAGTCCCGCCGGCAGGGGGAAGGGCTCCCCGTGGAGGATGGGGCCGCGCATCCGCTCGAGTCCGGACTCGGAAACGCCGACCAGTCCCCCCAGCACGGCTTCGGCGATGATGTCGGGCGGGAGTTCCAACCCGGCCACGGTTCCCCGCGCGATCGTGACCGTTCCCGAACCCCCGGCGCCCCGCACCCGCACCGCGAGGTCCACCGGTTGCGGCGGGGTGCCGGGCGGCGGGGCGAACGGGCCGAGCACCGCGCCCAGCCGGTCCGCCTCCACCCGGCCGGTGAGCTGCACCTCGTCGGGGAGGAGCCGGACGTGAACCTCCGTCAGGCCGGCCTGCTCCGTCAGGAAGGCGGTGAGCTGGACGGATCCGAGGAGCGCGTTCACCTCGTCCTCCGACAGCAGGACCGGTTCGGGAGATCCGGACCGGATCTGGAAGATCTTGAGCCAGGCGCCGCCCTCGAGGGGATCGCCGGGCGGCGCCGGGGACTGCCGGGCGGGGGCCGCGCCGAGGAGCGGGGCCGCGCCGAGGAGCGGGGCCGCGGCGAGGAGCGGGACCGCGGCGAGGAGCAGGAGGAGGGGGCGCAAGGAACGGGAGGGATTCTAGGCAACGCAACGCTCGGTGGTGATGGAAAATGTTCCCCATGAGTGCTACATTTGCGCGCACCGAAGAAAAACCGTGCCCAAGACCGAAACGATCCGCGCCCGGATCGAACCAGAACTCAAGAACCAGGCCGAAGCCCTGTTCTCCCAGCTCGGGTTGTCCGCCACCCAAGCGATCAGATTGTTCTACAAGCAGGCGACCCTCCAGCGGGGTCTCCCCTTCGCGGTGAGACTCCCCAATGCGGAGACTCGCGAAGCCCTCAGGCAGGCTCAGGAACACGAGGATCTAACCGAATACGAGAGTCTGGAGGACCTGAAGGCAGCGCATCGCTGATTCGTGCGGCTACTCACGACGAAGCGGTTCGAGAGAGACCTCCGGCGCGCCAAGCGGCGCGGTAAGGATCCCGACAGATTGTGGGCCGTCGTGGACTTGCTGCTACAGGGACATCGGCTTCCGCCGCGAAACCGGCCGCACCGGCTCACCGGTGATTGGTCGGGGTCCTGGGAGTGCCACATCGAGGCTGACTGGCTCCTGATCTGGCATCGCGCCGAGGATGCACTCACCCTGGTGAGAACGGGCACCACTCCGACCTGTTTGGCTGAACAGCCGCGCGGTGACGTCGGCGAGAGGGCTGCGACGTCTGGAATCGGCGGCGCCTATCCGGATCCCGAGAAGACGCGTCGGACGGCATCGCGCGCCGAGGAGTCCTCGGCGTCCGCCCGAATCCAGGTCACCTCCCGCTCGGCGCGGAACCAGGTGAGCTGGCGTTTCGCGTAGCGCCGGGTGGCGATCACCACCCGCTCCTCGGCGGCGCGGAGTCGGTCCGGGAGGTCGCCGGGTCCCGTGTCCTCCGCCAGCACTCCGAGCACCTCGCGGTAGCCGATCGCGAGCCGGCCCGGCCATTCGCCCGGATAGCGGTCGCCGAGGCCCCGAACCTCCTTGATCAGGCCGGCGGCGAACATGCCCCGGACCCGGCGGACGATCCGGCCCTCGAGGAGATCGCGCGGCGGGTCGAGGCCGGCGATCCGCCAGCGCGCCTCCGGGAGCGGGGGACGGCGGGTCGCCTGGAGCCGGGAGATGGGCTCTCCCGCCGCGAGCGCCACCTCGAGGGCCCGGACGCGGCGCACCCGGTCGTTCGGATGCACCCGGCGGTGCGCCGCGGGATCGAGGCGCGCGAGCAGCCGTTCCAGCCAGCGCGGGCCGGACGGCCGGCGATGGATCGCCTCGAGCCGCGCCCGGAGACGCGGATCGGGCTCGGGTCCCTCGAAGATGCCGTCGCGGAGCGCCCGGAAGTAGAGGCCGCTGCCGCCCACGACCAGCGGGACCGCGCCGCGCCGCCAGATGTCCCGCACCGCGGCGGCCGCGAGCTCCGCGTAGCGGCCGGCGGTGCACGGATCGTCGGGGTCGAGCGCGTCGAGGAGGTGATGCGGCCGGCGGGCGCGCATTGCCGGCGTCGGCTTCCCGGAGCCGATGTCCAGTTCCCGGTAGACCTGGAAGGCGTCGCAGGAGACGATCTCGACCGGGAACGGGAGCGCATCCGCCACGTCGAGCGCGAGGTCCGACTTCCCGGTGGCGGTCGGTCCCACGAGCGCCAGGACGAGCGGCCCGGGGGCGAACTCCGGGGACGGGCTACCCAAGACGGCGGAGCAGGGCGATCAGCAGCAGGACGAGGACGACCACGCCTCCGGCGCGCAACTGGCCCGGCGAGAAAACGAACCCGGCCCGCCAGCTCACGGGACCGGCCGGATCTCGGTCTCCGGGTAGTAGTGGGCCAGGATTTCCCGGTAACCGGCCCCGGCGGCGGCCATGCCGTAGGCCCCGGCCTGGCAGAGGCCGAGGCCGTGGCCCCAGCCCCGTCCGGAGAACCACCACTCGGTCACCTCGCCGGCTTCATCGCGCCGCGGTTCGGCCCGGAAAAGGTTCTCGGCGAGACCCAGCAGGCGCCGGATGCGGAGTCCCCGCAGTTCGAGACTCCCCGAGGTCCCGACGATCTCGAGGCGCACGATCCGGCCCGAGGCCCCAAACTCCAGCGGTTCGAGCGCCACGATCCGGCCGATGGGCTTCACCGCGTTTACCGCCGCCGAGAGATCGGTGTTGTTCTTCGGAACGAACCACGAGCTTTGCCGGGAGAAGCGGTCCTCGGCGTCCCCGAGGTCTTCGAGGACCAGCAGGTCGAACGGGACGGGTTCGTCCGCTGCCGGCCCGGCGGCAGCGCGATAACGGACGAAGTCCCCGACGCGGAGCCGCAGCTCGCCGGTGGACACCGCGAGCGGCGGCGGATCGTCGCGGCCGGGGGTACGGGTGGGACGGATCTCGCGGAAGAGGAGAGCGCCGCCGCCGGATTCGAGCCGGATCAACGGCGGCTCGGCGCGCGGGATCCCGCCGGCGTCCTCTTCGAGCGTGATGCGGACCCAACCGTCGAGGACCGCGACCTCCCGGATCTGGCCGCGCCGGAAGAGGGTCCCGTCCCGGCGGAGCAGCGACGCCGCGACCCCGATCACCTCCCGCCGGCTCACCGGCCGGGCCGGGTCGAGCCCCCGTTCGCTCGGATCCAGCAGGCCCTCGGCGAGCAGCCGGCCGAGGGCTGGATCTCCCTCGCGGGCCAGCTCGCCGCCGTCCGGGCCGGGACCGAGCGCCGGGGCTCCCGGTTCCCGGCAGCGGATCTCCTCCGCCAGCCGGCCGAACGCGCCGAGTGAGAGCTCTGCCCCGGGGACGCGGCCCGGATCACACGACCTGAGTCCGAGCCAGCGGACCGCCGCCGAAAGGACGTCCGCGGCCTCCCGGCCGGTCGCCGGCCCGGACAGTCCGGCGCCGTTCCAGCCGGAGACCGGCGCCCCCGCGAGCCGGACGAGGGCGGCATCGAGGGGACCGTCCGCCGGCCCGCCGGCCAGCCGGACCCCGTCGGCCTCCCGGATGCACGCCCGCGCCACCAGGTAGGGGGTCGGGTTCGAGAAGACGTTCTCGGCGTTCTCGGTGTGGCCCCCGCAGGCGGCGGTGTAGAGGGCGTCTATGAGCCGGCCGTCGTGGAAGATCGCCTCCCCGGCGGTCTCCCGGACCGCGGCGGTCGAGAGCGGATGCTCGGCCGCCACCCCGCCGTAGACCTGGCAGGCCGGTCCGCTGCAGAGGTCGTAGCCGCGCCGGAGGTAGGCGTCCCTCGGGGTGAGCGCGTAGGTGCGGGCCGCGAGGGCCTGCGCCTTCAGGGCCTCGACCTCCGGGAAGAGATCGGGCGGCAGCTCGCGCGGCACCACCCCGAACAGGTACTCCTCGAGGTCCGTCCGGTTGACGACGGTGACGCCGGCCCCGCTGCGGAACACCGTGAACGAGCCGCGGTACGGGCTCCCTTCCCATTCGAGGAACCCGCTCGCGGGGGGCTCGGCGGTCAGGGACACCCCGGCGGGAAAGCGGATCGGCGAACCGCCGAAGGGGCGGACCACCAAGGCCTCCCCGAACGGCGCCGGAACCCGGAAGGTCCCGGCCTCGGGGAAGCCGGCGGCCCGCAGGCTGGCGGCGTCGGCATCGGGGCCCGGGGACAGGACCGCGAGATAGCGGCCGGTGTCGGGATCGCGCCGGACGCGGACCTCGGGGCCGGCGGGCCGCTCCTCGCGGAAGGCACCGGCGACCTCGCGCGCGCGGGCCTCGCCCGCGAAGGAGCCCAGTGCGAGGACGGATTCCCCGGGGTTGGTCTCGGGGGAGATGAGCGCTTCGGTGGTTTCGATCACCAGTTCGCCGGCGCGCAGAACGAAGGGAGCCGGGGCCGAAATCCGGGCGGCGGGGACGGCGTCGGCGAGGCCGATCCGGATCTCGCGGGGGGCGGGGGCCTGGGCGGGGGCCGGGGCTGGCGCGAGGATCGCCAGACACAACAGATGGAGAGCCGAGGGAGAGGTCAACCGAGGCCGTGTAGATGCAGTCATGCGGGTCCGTGAACAGCCGTGATGGCGCCGCCGGCCTGGAACGCCGGCTTCAGCCGGCACCGCGGCCCGCAGGGCCGCGGGCGGTTCGTCGCTACCCCGGGTGCATTGGCGCCCGCAGCCGAGCCGTCCCGGCGAATGAGGTCCGTCCCACCGCCCGCCTGCGGCGGGCGGTGCCGGCTGAAGCCGGCGCTCCAAGCCGTACGCGCTGCGAGGCGAAGTAGCGTTGCGACGGGCGCGGCGCGGAGGGCCGCGCGTGCCGGTCTGAAGACCGGCGGTCCCTTTCCGCATGTCCTCAGCGTAACGCCAGGCCGTCAGTCCTGGGTGGAGAAGAGGTCGTAGGGCTGTTCGTTGTACCAGAAGACCAGCATGATCTCGAAGTCGGCGCCGGGGTAGTCGTCCGGGAGCGGCAGCAACTGGGCGCCCCGGAGCGCCCCGACCGCGGCGTTGTCGAAACCGGGGACTCCCGAGGGGACCACCACCTGGAGCCAGGCGAGGTCGCCGCTCCGCAGGACGCTGATGGCGATCGCCACGTGGCCGCGGTCGTAGCTCGCCGCGTAGGGGATGTACCAGTTGCGGCGCACCTCCGCGATCAGCCGGCTGATCCAGGGCACCAGGTTGGCGCCCCGGTCGTCGTAGTAGAGGGTGTTGTTGCGGTTCGAGACGAGCCCGCCCTCCGGGTTCCGGAACCGCTTCCCCTCGAGGAAGCGCCAGATGTCGGTGGGCGCGCCCTGCCGGCGGCGCTCCGCCTCCGCCTGCGCCCGCGCCTCGCGCATCGCGATTTCGTTGCCGAGCCGCCGCACGTCGGCGGCCGGGTCGTTGATGAGCCGCCGGAAGGCGTCGGCGTCGAATGTGAGCCGCGGTTCCTCTGCGGCGGACCCCGGGACCTCGGGCGCCGGTGCGCCGGGCGCGTCCGCCGCTTCCTCGATTGCCGGAATCTCGGCGAGCAGTTCCGGTTCCGGCTCGTCGGCGCTCGCGCTCGAATCGTCCTCGGCGGCCGGTTCGTCTCCCATCTCGTGATCGATATAGAACTCCTCGTCCTCGCCCTCGGAGAACGGCAGGTCGTTCTGGAAACCGGTGCTGGGGACCGCGATCTGCGCCTCCGGGATGACGAGTCCTCCCGCTGGTGGCGGCGGCGCCGGCGCCGGCTGGGCTTCCGGAGCCTCGGGGACCGCTTCCTCGGGGGCAGGGACCGGAGGCAGGGGCTCGACCAGCGCTTCGAGCGGCTCCGGCTCGTCGAGCGGCGGCGCCTCGAAGGCGTAGAGGAGGGGCTCCTCCTCGGGTTCGACCGCGCCCGGCTCCGCCGCCACGGGAACGAGGCCGCCCACGAACAGGAGCAGCAGCAACAGGTGGAATCCGGCCGAGGCGGCGGCGACGGCGGCGCGCCGCCGGACGGAGACGCCGGTCAGGTCGTCGAGGGTTCCGCCCCGGCTCAGGCCGGTGAACAGCCGGCCGGGGACCGGGACCGGGCCGCGGGCGCCGGGCCCCGGCGGAGCGCCGGAACGCGAACGGCGGAAGGGAGGCGTTCCGGAAGGCCGGCGGGGGGCCTTCCCTGCCCCGCCGGAAGCGGTCTGGCGCTCTTCGGGATCGTTCAGTCCGAGCCCCTGGAAGTCGGGACTCATGGCTCCGGGGCCCCGGCCTCCACCTGGAACTCCAGGATGGCCTGAACGGCCGTCCGGCCGTCCACCGAAGCGACCGCGTCGAAGCGCCGCCGCTCTCCCTCCGCCTCGGCCGGAGTGACCTCGAGTTCGAGGGTTTCTCCGGGGCCGACCCGGCGGCGGAACCGCACGAGGGGCAACGATGCAAGCCTCGCGCCGGGCGGGAGCGACCGGCGGGCGCACTCGGCGAGCGCTTCCACCATGAAGACGCCCGGAACCACCGGCATCGCCGGGAAGTGTCCGGCGAAGAACGGCTCGTCCTCGGGGATGCGCCGGCACGCGGTGACGCGCCCGGCGGCATCAGGCCCCCCGATCTCGTCGAGGAGCGGCCCGGCTCCGTCCAGGCTCGTCATCCCGGCCCCGCCGGTCGCGGGCTCTTACCGCCCGCCGTCGGATCCCTCGTCCCCGCCTTCGCCGCCGCCGCCCAGCGCGTTGAACCGCTCGATCACCTCGGCCGAGATGTCGAGCGCGGGGTCCATGATGAAAGTCAGTCCCGGGGTCACGCGGAGGATCAACTGGATGTTCCGCTCGCGGGCCACCTCCTCCACGACCGGGCCGAGGTCCGCCTCGAGGGCGCCGAAGCCGCTGGTCTGCTTCTCGTTGAACTCGCGCTGCTGGTCCTCAAGCCAGCGCTGGAGGTCGGTGTTCTTGCGTTCGATGTCGCGCGTCAGGTCGGCGCGCGCTTCCGCGGAGAGCAGTTGCGACTGCGCCCGGTTGTTCAGGTCGCGGAGCTCCTGTTCCCGCGTCTGCCGTCCGCGCAGGATCTCTTCCTGCAGCGTCTGCAACTCGGCGAACATCGTCTGTCCCCGGGCGGATTCCTGGGCGACGCGGTCAATGTCAATGACCGCCACCCGGGTGGGCTCGGCGGTCTGGGCGGCGAGGACGGACGGGGCGGCCAGCAACAGCCCGATCAGCGCCGCTCCCGGGAAGCCGCCCCGGAGGCGGCGGGCAAAACGATTCATGACGTTGGTCAACTCCCTGAAACTCTGCTCGGACACGTTTTTTCGATCGGGGGAACGCGGCGCTTCCCGCGGCCGCTAGAAGGTGGTTCCGATCCCGAAGACGAAGGCCGTGGGCCGATGGTAGTAGTCCCGATGGGGATTGTAGGCGAAGATGAGGCGGAACGGCACGTTCAGCATGGGGATGAACACCCGCATCTCGATGCCCGTCGAGGTGCGGAAATCCTGCAGCATGGAGAAGCTCCAGTTGTCCTCCTCGGCGAAGGCGTTCCCCGCGTCGAAGAACAGGATGGCGCGGAGCGGGCCGGCCAGCGGGATCGCGTACTCGGCGTTGAACAGCAGCATCTTGTCCCCGCCGAGGAGCTGGCCGCGCGCGTTCCGCGGGCCCACCGAGCGGATGTAGTAACCGCGGATCTGGTACTCGCCGCCGAGGAAGAACCGGTTGTAGTAGGGGACGCCCGTCTGCTCGACGTCGAAGATGTCGATCTCCTCGCCCTCCGGCGGATCCACGCCGCCGTAGCCGTGCAGGTAGCTGCCCATGACCCGCATGCCGAGCGAGGTGTTGCCGATCACCCGCATGTGGTGCACGAACTCCAGGGTCGGCTTGTAGTAGTGGACGTTGCCGCCGAGCTGGCCGCCGGCGATGTCGAACGAGCCCGTCAGTTTCCGCCCGGTGCTCGGGAAGATCGGGTGGTCCACGGTGTTGTAGACGAAGGTCGGGCTGATCTTGCTCTCCCGGAAGTTGCCGGACAGCCCGTAGAAGCGCGGGTCCAGGTAGGTGGAGTTGTAGTAGAGGTCGTAGAGGTTGAGGACGATGTCCGGGTCCGGCTCGCTCACCGTGATGACCGAGTAGCCGTAGTTCAGGAACGCCCGCGACCAGCGGCCGAGCGGCACGCCGAAGACGATACGGCCGCCGATGTCGCCGCGCGTGAACTCGCGCAGCTTGAGGACCCGGCTGAACACGTCGAAGCCGAGCGTGATCGGCTTGTCCATGAAGTAGGGATCGGTGATCGCGATCTGGTAGTTCTGGGTGCGGCTGCCGGTCTGGACGGTGAAGTTCGCGGTCTCGCCGCGTCCGAGGAAGTTCGTGGTCCCGAAGGAGGCGTTCACGAACAGCCCCTCGAGCCCGGAGACCCCGGCCCCGAAGGTGAGCTGGTTCCGGTTCTCCTCGACCACGTCGAGCGTGATGTCGAGCTTCGTCTCGTCGGCCGGGCTGGGTTCGATGACCGGCTGCTCGATGGGCCGGAAGTAGCCGAGCTGGTTGATCCGCTGGATGGAGGCCTTGAGCAGTTCCATGTTCATGATGTCCTGCTCGTTCAGCCACATCTCGCGGCGGATGACCCGGTCCTTGGTGGTGGAGTTCCCCCGGAACTCGATCTTGTTCACCAGGAACTGGTCCTCTTCCGCGAGGTTGATGACCACGTCCACGATCTTCTCCTCGGGACGCCGGTGCCAGGTTGGGAACCCGGTGAACTGCACGTAGCCGCGGGCGCCGTAGAGCTCGCGGAGCGATTCGAGCGCGTCGTTGACCTTCGACTCGTCGTAGACCTCGCCGGCCTGAATCGGGAAGAAGGCCCGGACGAAATCGGCCGGGAACACCTCGGCGCCCTCGACCGTGACCTCGCCCACCCGGTACTGCTCCCCCTCGACCACCGGGATCGTGACGTCCATCCAGCGCTTCTGACGCTTCCAGAACAGGAACTGCCGCGAGTAGCCGTCCTCGTACTCGAACTGCGGGGGGCCGAACGAGACGTCGAGGTAGCCCTGCTTCAGGTACTCCTGCCGGACGGCCTCGATGTCCTCGGCGTACTGCTCCTCGGTGTAGGTGGACCCGCCGAGCAGCGCCCCGAGGGCGTGGCTCTCGCGGGTCTTCTTCATCGCCCAGCGGAGCGGCCACTCGTCGAGCGCCTCGATCCCCTCGAAATGGATCCGGCGGATCCGGATCTGCTGCTCGTCGTTGATGTTGAAGACGATCCTGACGCCGGTGTCGTCTTCGGTGATCTCGCTCGCCACCGCGCCTTCGGTGCGGCCCTTGTCCACGAGCATCTCCTCGATGATCTCCCGCGCCCGGACCACCTTGTCGGGGTCGTAGGGAGCCCCCACCCCGATCACCGAATCCTCTTCCTCGAGCTTCTCGAGGATGTCGTCCTCGTCGAGCTCCTCCGACCCGAGGAACTCCAGGGTGACCACCCGGGGACGCTCGTGGACCACGAACACCACCAGCTTGCCGCCCCGCGGCCCGTCGCGCAGTTCGAGCCGCATGTCGTCCGCAAAACCGGTGTTCCAGAGCGTGCGGAACTCCGCGCGCAGCGCCTCGCGGTCCACCGGGTCCCCGGGCTTCACGGTCAGGTGGGCGAGCCAGGCGTCGGCCGCGATCAGGTCGTTGCCCTCGATGAGCACGGCTTCGACCGTCTCCGTCGCCTGGACCGCCGCGGGCGGCGCCGGAACGGGGGCGGCCAGGTTCGCCCACGCGGCGCCGGCGAGCCCGGCGGCCGCGACCGCCCCGGCGAATACGGATCCATGCAGTCGGGTCATCCGGCCACCGCCTCCTCGACGGGTTCCTCCGCCTCCTCGAGGAGTCCCGGTCCGCTGGGGCGGACCACGAGTTCCCCGTCCCGCAGCGTGATCTCCACCGGGTCGCCGGAGCCCACCGTGCCGGTGAGCACCGCCTCCGACAGGGGGTCCTCGACATGTTTCTGGAGGGCGCGGCGCAGGGGCCGCGCCCCGTAGGAACGGTCCCGCAGGGTTTCCTGCACGAGGAAGTCCTCCGCCTCCGGCGTCAGCTCGACGGTGAGCCCGCGGTCGCCGAGTTCGCGGTTCATGCGGCCGATCAGGCGCCGCAGGATCTCGGTGAGATCCTCCCCGGTCAGCATGTCGAAGATCACCACCGCATCGAGCCGGTTGATGAACTCGGGGCTGAAGGTCTTCTTGACCTCGCCCTGGATCAGTTCGCGCATGGCGCGCTTCCGGTGCCCCCGGTCGGCGGAGGCGAACCCGAGCGAGGCCTGTTTCTGGATGTGGCGGGCGCCCAGGTTGGACGTCATGATGATGATCGAGTTCCGGAAGTCCACCGTGTTGCCGAGCCCGTCGGTGAGCCGGCCGTCCTCGAAGACCTGGAGCAGCAGGTTCCAGACATCGGGATGCGCCTTCTCGAACTCGTCGAGGAGCAGCACCGAGTAGGGGTTGCGGCGGACGCGCTCGGTGAGGTGCCCGCCCTCCTCGTGCCCCACGTAGCCCGGCGGCGAACCGATGAAGCGGGAGACGGAGTGCCGCTCCATGTACTCACTCATGTCGAAACGCAGCAGGGACGCTTCCGTTCCCAGCAGGAACTCGGCGAGCGAACGCGCCACTTCCGTCTTCCCCACCCCGGAGGGGCCCAGGAAGAGGAACACGCCGCCGGGACGTTCCGGGTTCTTGAGCCCGGCGCGGGCGCGGCGGATGGCGCGCGCCACGGTGGTGACCGCCTCGCCCTGGCCCACGATGCGCTCGTGGAGCACGCTCTCGATGCGGAGCAGTTTCTGGCTCTCCTCCTCCTCGATCGAGCCGAGGGGGATGCCGGTCCAGTGCGCCACCACCTCGTCCACGTCGCGCCGGGTCACGAGCGGCGGCTCGCCGTCCCGGGCCTTCCAGCGGCCCTCCACGAGCGCGAGGCTCTCCCGCTCGGCGTTCTCCTGGTCCTGGGCGAGCGAAGCGCGCTCGAGGTCGTCGTTGTCGAGCGCCTGGTCCTTGCGCCGGCGGATGTCCTGGATGCGCTTCCGGATCTCGGCGAACTCCTGGGAGACCTGGTTGTCGCGCAGCTTGACCCGCGATCCCGCCTCGTCGAGCAGGTCCACCGACTTGTCGGGCAGGAAGCGGTCGGTGATGTAGCGCTGCGCCTGCCGGACCGCGGCGTCTATGGCTTCCTCGGCGTAGCGGACGTGGTGGTAGCGCTCGTAGCGCTCCTGCACCCCCCGCAGGATGACCAGGGTCTCGTCATCGCTCGGCGGCTTGACGACCACTCCCTGGAAGCGGCGTTCGAGGCTGCGGTCGCGCTCGATGTGGCGCCGGAACTCGGCCGGGGTGGTGGCGCCGATGCACTGGATGCCGTCGCGGGAGAGCGCCGGCTTCAGGATGTTGGCGGCGTCGAGCGATCCCTCGGCCGACCCGGCCCCCACCAGGGTGTGGAGTTCGTCCACGAACACGATGAACTGGGGGGACTCCTCGAGTTCCTTGATGATGGCCTTCAGCCGTTCCTCGAACTGGCCGCGGTACTTGGTGCCGGCCACCACCAGCGAGATGTCCAGCGAGACGATCCGCCGGTCGGCGAGGAAGATGGGACAGTCTCCGGCGGCGATCCGGCTGGCGAGCCCCTCCACGATGGCGGTCTTGCCGATGCCGGGCTCGCCGATGAGGACGGGGTTGTTCTTGGTGCGGCGGCAGAGGACCTGGATCACCCGGTCCAGTTCCTCCGTCCGGCCGATCAGGGGATCGAGCGCGCCGTCGGTCGCGGCCTGGGTGAGGTCCCGCGAGAACTCGGCGAGGAGCGGCGTCTCCCGGGCCCGCGCCCCCGACTTCCGGCGTCCGTGGTCGAGCGCGATCGCCTCGCGGACCGCCGGCGCCCGCACCCCCTGCCGGGCGAGGATCGCCGCGGCGGCGGACCCCGGCTCGCGGAGCACCCCGAGCAGCAAGTGCTCGGTCCCCACGCTCTCGTGGTTCATGCGGTCGGCTTCCTCGCGGGCGTGTTCGAGGACCCGCTTGGACTCCGCCGAGAGCGGAATGCCGACCGAGGTCGAGACGGTGTCCCGGAGCAGGACGTGGCTCTGCACGTCGCTCCGCACCCGCTCGAGCGAGATGTGGAGCCGTCCGGCGACGGCCGCGGGGAGCTCCCGGAGCAACCCGAGGAGCAGGTGTTCGGGCTCGATGGCGTCCCCGCCGAGTTGCGACGCCTCGTGCCGCGCGAAGTAGATCGCCCGCTTGGCGCGCTCCGTATATCGCTCGAACAATGTGGCTTCCCTGAAGGGCTCGCAATTTAGCAGGCAGCGGGAGCGCCGGTGTTCACACCGGCACCGCGGCCGGAGGCCGCGAAACACCCGTTGCCGTTGTTCCGCATGGTGTAACGCCGTCCCGTGCAACGTTGTGCCACGCGGCAGCGGAAAGCTGAGAGTCTCGCTCCCCTATGCGGTGCGATGCCGGTCTGAAGACCGGCGCTCCCCGTCGTGCAGGACGCCCGCCTCCATCCGGAACGTCCGGTCGCAGCTCGCGGCGACCTGGGAACTGTGCGACGCGATGACCGCGGTGAGCCCGTAGGCCGCGTGGAGGCCGCCCAGGAGTTCCAGCAACTGGCGGCTGGCCGCGTCGTCGAGGTTCCCGGTGGGCTCGTCGGCGATCAGCAGCGCCGGATCTCCGGAGAGCGCCCGGGCCACCGCGACCCGCTGCTGCTCGCCCCCGCTCAGCTCTTCCGGACGGTGGTGGAGCCGCTCCGCGAGCCCCAACTCACCGAGGAGGCGGGCGGCGCGGTCCTCGGCCGCTCCCCGCGGTACCCGGCGGATGCGCAGCGGGAGCGAAGCGTTCTCCATCGCGGTCAGTTCGGGCAGGAGCCGGTGGTGCTGGAACACGAAACCCACCTGCCGGTTGCGGAACGCCGCGGCCCCCCGCTCCGACAGCCGCGCCACCTCCTCGCCGGCAAGCCGGAGCGAACCCGCGTCGGGCTGGTCGAGCGCCCCGAGGACGTGGAGCAGCGTGGTCTTCCCCACCCCGCTCGCCCCGGTGATCGCCACCATCTCGCCGTGACGGACCTCGAGGTCGAGTCCCCGGAGCACCGCGATGCGTCCGGCCCCGGTCCCGAAGGCCTTGTCGAGCCCGCGGGCCTCGACCTGCAGGCTCACTGGAACCTCAGCGCGTCGGTCACCACCAGCGACGCCGCCCGGCGCGCCGGGTACAGGGTGGCCAGGAAACAGACGAGGGGCGCAAAGAGACAGACCAGCGCGACGTCCCCCGGAAGCAGCGTGAAGGGCACCGCGGTGATCTGGTACACGTCCTCGGGGATCCGGATGCGGCCGTCGAGGATCCGGCAGGCGGTGATCCCGAGCACCGCCCCGAGTCCCGTCCCCACGACGCCGATCACCGCGCCCTGCGCCATGAAGAGCGCCATGATGCTCCGCCGGGTGGCGCCCATGGACCGCAGGATGGCGATGTCGCGGGTCTTCTCGGTCACCGTGACGATCTGCCCGGCGACGATGTTGAGCGCCGCCACCCCCACGATGAAGCTCACGAACAGCGTGGTCGCCAGCTTCTCGAGCCAGAACGCCGAGAAGAGGGTGGTGTTCAGATCAATCCAGTTGAGCGCCGAGTATCCGGGACCGAGGGCTTCCAGCACGCGGGCCTCCCGCTCCCGCACCTCGAACATGTCGGTGATCCGCGCCTCCACCTGGCTCGCCTCGCCCGGCCGGCCGGTGAGTCGCTGCGCTTCCCGGAGCGGGATGAGCGCGTAGGCGTTGTCGTAGTTGTAAAGACCCAGCCGGAAGGACCCCGCCACCCGGAAGCGCCGGGTGGTCGGAACGGCGCCGAGCGGGGTCAACTGGCCCCCGGGCACCATGAGGCGGATCGTGTCGCCCACGCTGACCCCCAGCCCGAGGGCCAGTTCCTCGCCCAGCAGCACCGGGGGAGGCTCTCCCGGGACCACCGTTTCCAGGTCGGCGAACCGCCCCGCGGTCATCCGGGACGCGAACTCGGTGACGCCGGGCTCGCGCGCCGGGTCCACCCCCTTGAGGGTCACGAGCGCGTCCCGCCGGCCGAGCGCGATCGCCTTGCCGTAGAGCACCGGAGCCGCGCCCTCGACTTCCGGCGCCGCCTGGACCGCCTCGGCGACCTCGGCGTAATCGGTGAAGCCGTCGGCGGAGAGGCTGTACACCGTGAGGTGGGAGAGCGCCCCCAGGATCCGCGCCCGAAGCTCGCCCTGGAAGCCCGTCATGATCGCGAGCGCGACCAGCAGGATCGCGACCCCCAACACCACCCCGAGCGCCGAGATCGCGGAGATCACCGAGATGAACAGGCCCTGCTTGCGGAGCATCAGGTAGCGGCCGGCGATCTGGAGCTCGAACGGCAGGGAGGCGAGGCGGCCCCGCGGCGCGGGCCGCTCGCCTTCGTTGCGGCTCAACGGCCTTCCCGCGGCCGGAGGTGCGGGAAGAGGATCACGTCGCGGATCGCCGGGGAGTTGGTGAGCAGCATGGCCACCCGGTCCACCCCGACCCCGCAGCCCCCCGTCGGCGGCAACCCGTGGCGGAGCGCCTCGATGTAGTCCCAGTCCATGGCGTGCTCGTCGCCCGCCTGCCGCTTCGCCATCTGCTCGCCGAAGCGCGCCGCCTGCTCGTCGGGGTCGTTCAGCTCCGAGAACCCGTTCGCGATCTCGAGGCCGCCAGCGAAGAGTTCGAACCGCTCCGTGATCCCCGGTTCGTCCGGGCTCGCCTTCGAGAGCGGAGAGACCTCCACGGGATAACCGGTCACGAAGGTGGGCTGGACGAGGCGGCGCTCGGCGAGCGCCTCGAAGAGGCTGAGCAGCAGCTTCCCGGCGCTCTCGTCGGGCGTCAGCGGGAGGTCCAGCCGCCGGTGCGCCTCGGCGAGCGGCGGAGCCGACCGCAGGTCGCCATCCTCAAGCGCCATCCCGCGTTCCTTCAGCGCCGCCCCGGTGACCTCGAGCAGGGAGACCCGCGCGAAGGGCTTCTCGAACCGGATCTCCTCGTCGCCGAAGACCGCCGGCTCGCCGCCGAGCACCGCCCGCGCCGCCGTGATCACCAGGCGCTCGGTGATCTCCATCATGTCGGCGCAGTCGCTGAACGCCCGGTAGAACTCCAGCATGGTGAACTCGGGGTTGTGCCGGGTGGAGAGTCCCTCGTTCCGGAAGTTGCGGTTGATCTCGTAGACCCGCGGGAACCCGCCCACCACCAGGCGCTTCAGGTAGAGCTCGGGCGCCACCCGCAGGTAGAGATCCATCCCGAGCGCCCGGTGCCGGGTCTGGAACGGCCGGGCCGCCGCCCCGGTGGCGAGCGGTTGGAGCATCGGGGTCTCGACTTCGAGGAAACCCTCGCCGTCCATGAAGCGGCGGATGGCCGAGACCATCGCGGCCCGGCTGCGGAACACCTCGCGGGTGCGCGGGTTCCCGAGGAGATCGAGGTAGCGCTGCCGGTAGCGGGTGTCGCGGTCGGCGAGGCCGTGCCACTTTTCGGGCAACGGGAGGAGGGCCTTCGCCAGGAAGACCAGCGAATCGGCCCGCACGGTGAGCTCGTCGGTCCGGGTCCGGAACATGGGGCCGGTCACGCCCACCCAGTCCCCGAGGTCGAGCGCCTTCGAGACCGCGAAGTCGCGCCCGGTGAGCACGTCGCGCCGGACGTGGACCTGGAGCGTTCCCGGCCCCTCGGAAAGCCGCAGGAACGCGGCCTTCCCGAAAGACCGGATGGCGACGATCCGGCCGCCGACCCGCACCGTCCGCTCCGCCTCCGGGATCGCTTCGAGCCCCGCCCCGTCCAGATCGCCGAACGTCTCCGCCGCCTGCTCCAGGGTGTGGGAGGCGGCGAACCGGCTCGGCCAGACGGGAACCCCGAGGCTCTCGATCTCGGCCAGCTTCCGGCGGCGGTCCCGCTCGTCCCGGTGCATGGCCGGCTCGCGGTCCGTGGGGTTCTCGCTCACGGGTCCTGGCCTTCTCCGGAGTCCGGGGCTTCGGGCGCGGCCGCCTCGTCCGTCTTTCCGAGGCGCTTGACGACGCCGTCGAGCACCGCGTGGACGAAGGACGTGGAGTCCTCGCCGGCGTAGCGGCGCGCCACCTCGATGGCCTCGCTCAGCACCACCCGCGGCGGCGCGCTCGCGGTCAGCAGCTCGGCGACCGCCACCCGCAGGACGCTGCGCTCCACCCGCCCCATGTTCTCCTTCCAGAACGGCTTGGTGGTCTCGTCGAGGCAGCGGTCGATTTCCTCGATTCGCTCCCAGGCCGCCTTCGCGAGCACCTCGGCGAACTCCAGGTGCGCGTCGCTGGCGCGGGTGAGGTCCCGCACGCCGGCCACGGTGGCGGGAGGCGACTCGGGATTCGCGTCCCACGAGGAGAGCATCTGCGCGGCGAGTTCGCGCCCCCGGCGGCGCTGGCGCGCGGTCCGCGGGTCCACGTCAGCCTCCCCGGGACGCGGAAACCGAGCCGACGTCGAGGCCGGGCCGCCCTCCGAGGCGCTTCCGGGCGCGCAGCAGGCCGGCCACCGCGCGCGCCGCGTCCTCTCCGCGGTTCCCCCGGGCGCCGCCGGACCGGGCGTCGGCCTGCTCGGGGCTGTCCACGGTGAGCACCGCGTTCCCTACCGGAATGCGGGTGCGGACCCCGATCTCGAGGAGCCCCGTGGTCACCGCTTCGGCGAGGTGGCGGTCGTGGGAGGTTTCCCCCTTCACGATCGAGGCGCAGGCGACGATGGCGTCCACGCGCCCGGAATCCGCCAGCCAGCCGGCCAGTTGGGCGACCTCGAAGGCCGCCGGCGCCGGATGGCGGGAAACGCCGGCCCCCTCTCCGCGGAGCCAACGCTCGGCGGCGTCGGCGAGGCGGGCCGAGGCTTCGTCCCGTTCCGAGAGCACGATCCCGACGTGGACCCCGGCGAGGGGGCCGGATTGCCTGCGCCCGCCGTCCCGCCCGGACCCCGGATCAGGCGCCACGGAACCGCGCCGGGCGCTTCTCCAGGAACGCGCCCGTGCCCTCCCGCATGTCGTCGGTGCCGGCGAGCGACGCAAAGAGCGATGCCTCGGACAGCAAGCCGTCCTCGAGACCCGAGAGCCCCGCGTCCACCGCGAGGAGCGCGTTCCTGACCGCCAGCGGTCCGTTCGCGAGCACCCGGTCGAGGAGCGCCGCGGCCCCTTCGACCGCATCGTCATGGACCGCGTCCACGAGGCCCGCCGCAAGCGCCTCCTCGCCCCCCACCGGCTCCCCGGTGAGGATCATGCGGAGCGCCCGCCCCCGTCCGATCAGCCGGGGCAGCCGCTGGGTGCCGCCGTAGGCGGGGATCACGCCGAGCCCCACCTCGGGAAGCCCCAGCTTCGCCTTCGGCCCGGCCACCCGCAGGTGGCAGGCGAGCGCCAGTTCGAGCCCGCCGCCGAGCGCGTAGCCCCCGATTGCGGCGATCACCGGCTTCCCGGTGCCCTCGATGACGCGCATGACCTCCTGGCCGCGGCGCGCGAACCGGAACGCCGCTTCGGGGGTGAGGTCGCGCAGCTCGGAGATGTCCGCCCCGGCCACGAAGGCGCGGTCGCCGGCGCCGGTGAGGACGATGCCGTCCAGCTCCGGGTCCGCGTCGAGTTCCCCGAAGGCGGCGGCGAGGGCTTCCACCAGGTCCCGGTTCAGGGCGTTCAGCGCCCTCGGCCGGTTCACGGTGACGAGGGCGTAGGGGTGTCCCTGCGCGGTCTCCCGGCGTTCGCGCAGGAGGGCGCCGCCGTCCGTCACGCCGAGGCTCCGTTGCCGCCGGCGTTCCCGGCCGCCTCGACCACCATGGCGATGCCCTGGCCGCCGCCGATGCAGGCGGTGGCGAGGCCGTAGCGCCCCCCGGAACGCCGCAGTTCCAGAAGCAGGGTGAGCAGCAGGCGCGTTCCGGTCGCGCCGAGCGGGTGCCCGAGGGCGATGGCGCCGCCGTTCACGTTGACCCGCTCGCGGTCGAGCCCGAGCTCGCGCTCCACGGCGAGGTACTGGGGGGCGAACGCCTCGTTCACCTCGATCCGGTCCATGTCCGCGAGTTCGAGGCCGGCGGCCCGGAGCGCCGCCCGGCTGGCGGGCACCGGCCCGAGCCCCATGACCTCGGGCGGGACGCCGGCGGTGGCCCAGGAGACGATGCGCCCGAGCGGAGATCCGTCCCGCACCGCGGGAGTGTCCTCGCGCGCGATCACGAAGGCGGCGCCGCCGTCCACGATGCCGCTGGCGTTCCCGGCCGTGACCAGCCCGTCCTTCCGGAAGGCGGGGCGGAGCCGCGCGAGTCCCTCGCGGGTGGTCTGCGGGCGCCGGTGGCCGTCCTCGGACACCACGCGCTCGCCCTTCCGCATCTTCACGGTGACGGGAACGATCTCCTCGGCGTGCGACCCGGCCCGGTAGGCGCGATCCGCCGTCTGCTGGCTGCGGAGGGCGTAGTCGTCGGAGTCCTCGCGGGTGACCCCGGTCCGCTCGGCCACGTTCTCCGCGGTGTCGGACATGGAGAGCCCGCAGCGGCCGTCGGTCAGGGCCGCCACCAGGCTGTCCTCGAGCTTCCCGTGGCCCAGCCGGAGCCCTCGACGCGCCCCCCGCACCACGAAGGGCGCCTGGCTCATGGACTCCATCCCGCCGGCGAGCACGGTGTCCGCCTCACCCGCGAGCATCTGGTGCGCCGCGGAGATCACCGCCTGGATCCCCGAGCCGCAGAGCCGGTTCACCGTGAGCGCCGGCACGGAATCCGGCACCCCGGCGCCGAGGCCGACGTGCCGGGCACCATAGATGGCGTCGGCGGTCGTCTGCTGGGCGTTCCCGATCACCACGTGGTCCACCCGCTCCGGCTCCACGCCCGAGCGGTCGAGCGCCCCCTTCGCCGCCGCCGCGCCCAGTTCGATGGCGCTGAGCCCGGCGAGGTCCCCGAGGAAGGGCGTCATGGGGGTCCGCGCCCCCCCCACGAACCAGATCCCCGCCGCCGGAGCGGCGGCGTTTCGGAGCGGGCTCATGGCGGGCGAAAGCGTATCGCGCGACCACGGCCCCGCGTCCGACTTGGAACGCCGGTCTCCAGACCGGCACCGCCGTGCTCCGCACCGCGCACGTCACAACCCCACCCGCAAAAGGCGGTTCCCGCCCCGGAGTAAAACTCAAGAGCGCAGGTGACACCCACGGCTTCAAACGCCGGTCTCCAGACCGGCACACGCGGCGCTCCGCACCGCGCACGTCGCAACTCCACGCCGCCTCACGGCAACCCCCGGCTCCCAACCCCCACCCGTCGCTGGTGACGCGTACGGCTCGGAGCGCCGATCTCCGGTCGGCATCGCGCGGGAGCGCGAAACCCGCGCAGCACCGCGCGTGCCGGTCTGAAGACCGGCGCTCCCAGCGGGTGCGTGATCCGGGCGGTCGCGCGCCCCGGCCCGGTTACGATTCCGGGATGGCCGAGGTACGGGCGCGGGCGGGCGCCCGACAGCAATCCCGGGCCGGCAGCCGCGAGGAGTCCAACCCGTTGCTGTACAGCGCCCTGGGGCTCGTGGTCCCCGGGCTCGGGCACATCGCGCTGGGCCGGCGCGGGACGGGCGCGGTGTTTTTGGTCAGTATCGGGCTGCTGTTCGTCTTCGGCATCCGGATGGAGGGTGAGTTGTTTCCCTTCGAGGCCGCCGCTCCGCTGACGCTGCTCGCCGGAGTCGCCGAGATGGGGGCCGGGACCTTCTACGTGGCCGCGCGCCTGCTGGGACTCGGCGCCGGGAACCCCGAAGCGCCCACCTACGAGTACGGGTACGCCTTCCTCATCGTCGCGGGGCTCCTGAACCTGCTCGTGGTGCTCGACGCCTGGGACATCGCGACGGGAAACAAGGGATCAGCGGAAGGCACGGAACCCGCCGGCGAAGCCGCGAGCCCCGCGCGATGAGTCATTTCGGCGCGCTCGTCCTCTTCGCCGCGCTGGTCTCCCCCGCCTTCGCCTGCCTCATGCGGGAGGGCTGGGCGGCGCGGCTCCGGTTCACCGCCTGGGCCTTCCTCAGCTTCGTGGGGTTCGCGGTGGGAATCGGCTGGATCATGTTTCTGGCGGGCGCCTGATCCGGACCCGCCGTACTGCGCAGCATGGCGCTCCTCCCGGTCCTCGGGATCGCGGTCCTGATCGGGATCGCCTGGGCCATCTCGACCGACCGGCGCCGCTTCCCCTGGCGAGTGGTCGCCTGGTCGCTCGCGCTCCAGACGGCCTTCGCACTCCTGGTCCTCAAGAGCGCGGCCGGGGCCGCCGTCCTTGCCGCGGTCGCGGACGGGGTGGACCTGGCCCTCCAGCAGGCGAACGCCGGAATCGAACTGCTGTTCGGGCCGCTCGCCGACCGCGAGCGCTTCGGGGTGATCCTGGCGATCTCGGCCCTCCCCTCGATCGTGTACGTCGCCTCCGTGTTCTCGGTCCTCTACTACCTGGGCATCCTGCAGCTCGCAGTCGTCGGCATGGCCAAGGTGATGGTGCGCACCTTCGGGACCAGCGGCGCCGAGACGCTGGCGGCGGCCGGGAACGTCTTCATGGGCCAGACGGAGGCGCCCCTGCTGGTGGCCCCCTACCTGGAGCGCATGACCCGCTCGGAGCTGCACGCGGTCATGGTCTCGGGAATGGCCACCGTCTCCGGCGGGATGCTCGCCGCCTACATCGCGCTGGGGGTGGACGCCCGCTTCCTGCTGGCGGCGAGCCTGGTGAACGCTCCGGCGGCGCTCATGATGGCCAAGATCATCGTTCCCGAGACCGCGAAGCCCGAGACCGCCGGGCGCGTGGAGTACCGGGTCGAGCGTTCCGAGGTGAACCTCATTGATGCGGCGGCGACGGGCGCCTCCGCCGGCATGAAGCTGGTGCTGAACGTGGTGGCGATGCTGATCGCCTTCCTGAGCATCGTGGCGCTCATCAACCTGCCGCTCGGCGCGGTCGGGCTGTCGCTCTCGGACATTCTGGGATGGGTGTTCGCCCCCATCGCCTTCCTGGTCGGGGTGCCGGCCGGCGAAGTGAGCACCGTCGCCGCCATGCTCGGCAAGAAGGTGATCCTCAACGAGTTCGTGGCCTACCTCGACCTGGCGGCGCTCAGGACCGCCGGCGCGCTCTCGGCGAAGAGCGAGGTCATCGCGACCTTCGCGCTCTGCGGGTTCGCGAATCTCAGCTCGATCGGCATCCAGATCGGCGGCATCGGGGCGGTCGCTCCCGGCCGCAAGAAGGATCTCGCCCGGCTGGGGCTGCGAGCCCTCGCCGGGGGAACGCTCGCGACGCTGGTCACCGCGGCGATCGCCGGGATGCTCGCGGGGACGGCATGAAGACCGAAACGGCGGCCCTGCTCCGGGAAGCGGCCGGCGCCGTCCGGCAGTGGTTCGGGGACGGACGGCGCTTTCCTGACGTCGGGGTCGTCCTCGGTTCCGGGCTCGCCGGAGCGGCGGACGCGGTCTCGGACGCCCGCTCGCTGCCCTACGGGGAGATCCCCGGAATCCCGGAATGTTCGGCGCCGGGTCACCGCAGCCGGCTGGTGGTCGGCGAACTGGCCGGCGATTCGGAAACGCCGCTGGGGGTCGCCATGCTGCTCGGCCGGCATCATCTCTACGAGGGTTGGACGCCGGGGGAGGCAGTCTTCGGGGTGCGGCTCCTCGCGTCCCTCGGGGTGCGGCGCCTGGTGCTGACCGCGGCGGTGGGGGCCATCCACCCCGAACTCCGGGTCGGGGACTTCCTGCGGATCGCCGACCACCTCAATCTGACCGGAGCGAGTCCGCTCGAAGGCCCGGAACACGGACCCGAACCGCGGTTCCCCGACATGACGCGGGCCTGGGACGAGGAACTGGGCGCCGCGCTGATGCGGGCGGCCGGGCGGCTCGGGATGCCTCTCAGGTCCGGGGTCTACGCCGGGGTGCGGGGTCCCCAGTTCGAGACCCCGGCCGAGATCCGCATGCTGCGGACGCTGGGGGCCGACGTGGTGGGCATGTCCGTCGTGCACGAGGCCATCGCCGCCCGGCACCTCGGGGTCCGGCTGGCCGGACTGGCCTTCGCCTCGAACCTCGCCGCCGGGATCGGGGAAGGCCCGCTCGACGCGGCGCACGTGAACGAGGCCGCCGCGCGGGCGGCTCCGGACTTGGTGCGGCTGCTCGGCGCGGCGACAAGCGAGCCGGTCTGGAGACCGGCGTTCCCTCAGAGCGCGCCGATGTAGGGGAGGTGGCGGTAGCGGCCGGCGTAGTCGAGGCCGTAGCCGACGAGGAACCTGTCGGGCACGATGAATCCGGTGAAGTCCGCCTCGATGTCCACCCTGCGGCGGGACGGTTTGGAGAGCAACGCGGATGTGCAGAGCGAGCGGGGCGCCGCCGACTTCACCGCCCGGAGGAGGGCTTCGAGCGCGGTCCCCGTGTCCACGATGTCCTCCACGATCATGACGTCGCGGTCGGTGAGGGTCTCCGGGTGGTACAGCTCGACCGCCGGCGTGCCGGGCTCGGTGCCGTCCCCGTAGGAGGCCACCCGGCAGAAGTCCACCGTCACCTCGATTCCGCGAGCGTGGAGTTCGCGCGCCAGGTCGGCGGCGAACACGAAGGCGCCGCGCAGCACCACCAGCAGGTGCAGCTTCCGGTCGGTGTGCGCCGCCGCGATCTCCTCGGCCAGGGACTTCACCCGGGCGGCGATGGCGTCCGCCGAGAGGACCTCGGGCGGACTCGCCGCCGCCTCGCCTTCGGGGGGAGTCAATGCCCGTGGAGGGGAGTCACCCGGTCGGGAACAGGCCGAAGGTGACGCTGATGACCCCGATCGCCTCGACCGGCTTGCCGTCCTTGAGCGCCGGCTTCCAGCGGTAGAGCAACGCGTGCTGGCGCGCCGTCTCGACGCAGACCCGGCAGCCGGACTTGATGACCCCCAGCACCTGGGTGGTTCCGTCCAGCCGGACGAGCACCTGGAGCATCACCTCGCCGGTGATCTTGCGGCGGCGCGCCGACTCGGGATACGGCGGCTCCGGCGGTTCGTAGAGGAGAGTCGGCTCCACGTCGTAACCGCCCGGGCGGTAGGCGCCGCCGCCCGATCCCCCTCCGTAGCCGGGGCCGACCCCCCATCCCTGCCCTTCGCCGGTGCCGATGCCCTCGCCGCCGCCGATGCCGCCGCCGGTCCCGGCGCTGGGCGCGGTGTCCCGGCCCCCGTAGTCGCCGAAGTCGTCGAGCGAGAGCCCGGGGAAGTCCTGCGCCTGCGGTGAGAACACCCCGCCGAGCACGATGTCCGTCAGGTCCGGCTCGTCGGCGAGGTTCTCGAGGTCCTCGAACCGGAGCGGACGCGGCTTGCGCGGAGCGATGGGCGCCTCGCGCGGGGTCTCGGGTTCGGGCTGCGGCGTGGCCTGCTCCACCCGCACCGGGATGTAGGCGCTGATGCGCTCGCCGCGGCTGCCCCCGCCTCCGCCCCCGCCCCCGGCGCCTTCGCCGCCGGCCACCCGGAACTGGAAGATGGGATTCCCCAGCATCCGCTCGTCCGAGCCGTCGAAGATCCCGAATCCGGGGAAAAACAGCAGCGCGGCGAGCGCCAGATGCAGGGCGGCCGAGGCGAGCGCCGACTTCTGCTTCCAGATCGGGACCGAGGAACCGTACGCCGCTCCGCCCGAGGCGAGGCCGGCCAGCCAACCTGCCGAGCGGCGCACCGGTGCCGCCGCTCCGGTGCCTCTCGCGGTTTCCATGGCGCCCTCTCCGCCTCCTTCCTCACCCCAACCCATCTATGCTAGCAGCCGGTGTGCGCGGCCGGGTGAGACCGATGTTCCTTGATCTGCCGGAAGGACCGAAGCAGTTGTTCGCGGCCGTCGAACCGGTGTTCAGCGAGTTCTTCACCCCGGAGGGCTACCGCATCGGCGGCGGCACCGTCCTGGCCGGCCGGTGGGGACACCGCCACTCGACGGACGTGGACCTCTTCGCCGAGCCAACGTGGTACCAGGAGGTGGTGGACCGCCGCGGCGAGGAACTCGAACGGGCGCTCCTTGAACGCGCGCCCGGCGTGGACCCGGAGCGAAGCTGGGTCGAGCCCCAGCACATCTACCTCGCCGTCGGCGACAGCGAGGTGACCATGTTGCCCGCGGTTCGGATCCACCGAACGCCGGAAGAGCCCGTCCGGATACGGAACACGCGCGTCGCTGCGGAGAGCGTCGAGGAGATCCTGGGCAAGAAGCTGCGCCTCCGCATGATCGGGGAGGGTGCCTACCTCATCCGCGACCTGTACGACATCGCAGCGGCGGAGATCGAGGATCCCGACGCGGTCCGACGAGCGCTGGCGGCGGAACCACCGAGGCGTCTCCAGCAGCTCGCGCAGGAGCTACGGTCCCTCGGGGCCTTCGAGGGCGAACTGATCCGTCCCGCGTTTCCGTGGACTCATTCCCGGATTCAGCGAGCGGTGATCCGGTTGTGTGAGGAGGCCGCGGCCCGGCACGCTACGCCGAAGGCCGGCGCCGGGGGCGAACGGCCGGGAGAACCGGAGGCGCAGGAATGAAGTTCGACAATCCGCGGATGCGCTCGGCAGTGGATCTCGCGGTTCAGGAGCGTTTCGACCGCGAGGTCCTGCGCAAACCGTTCCACTCGAGCGCCGGGCGGGTGGACTACCTGAGAAGCCTGCTCGGACGCCACTTTGCCGGCCACGCCGACCGGCCGACTCCCGCGGCGCTCCGCCGCGCCCTGCGCGCCGACCGGCCCGACCGGACGCAGCGCGGCATCCTGTACACCCTCTTCGGCGGCATGCGTTTCCTGGAGTTCCGCGATCTCGTCCACATGGGTGGGCTCCCCATCTACGACCTCGCGCGGGCGCTCCGACACTCCGGCGCCCGGCCAGTCACGGTGATCCGCTGGCTCAATCAGTTCGCGTCGCCGGACCATCCACGGAGCGCTGACCGCCGAGGACCTCGTCGGTGTGTTCGCCCCTGAGCGGCGGGGGGAGGGTCGCGGTGTGGTTCTCCCCGTCGAACTGGATCGGGCTTCCGACCAGGCGGAGCGACCCGATGGCGGGATGCTCGCGGTCCACCACCATGCCCCGCGCCCTGAG
The DNA here is from genome assembly GCA_963555995.3 of Vicinamibacteria bacterium. GTDB lineage: Bacteria > Acidobacteriota > Vicinamibacteria > Marinacidobacterales > Marinacidobacteraceae > Marinacidobacterium. The sequence goes on from OY821641.1 coordinate 2,127,243, forward strand.
CTGGGGGCTGTTCAGGATCTCGGCGACGCTCCGCACCCGCCCGACCGGGATTCCCGCCTCGTCCAGCACCCGCTCCCACGCGGCGACTCCCCGGGATCGGAAGACCGCCTCCAGCAGGCCGCGCAGTTCCGGCCGGCGGCGAACCCGGTCCGGGTTCTTCTCGAACTCGGGACGGTCCAGCTCGGGCGCGGCCACCTCGCAAAAGCGTTTCCAGAGCGCGTCGTTGCCGACCGCCACGATGACGTGTCCGTCGGCGGCTTCGAAGCTCTCGTAGGGCGTGAGGGAGGGATGGTTGTTGCCGCTGCGGACCGGCTCCTCCCCCGTCAGCAGGTAGCCCTGGGCCTGGTAGCAGAGCGTCGCCACCACCGAGTCGAAGAGCGCCACGTCCACCCGCCGGCCGCGGCCGTCCCGCTCGCGCGCGAAGAGCGCCGCGAGGATCCCGGAACTGGCCATCATCCCGGCGCAGATGTCGGCGAGCGAGGCCCCGAGCTTGGTGGGCGGCCCCTCCGGGGGACCGGTGAGACCCATCCAGCCGGCCTCGCCCTGCATGACGGCGTCGTAGCCGGGTTTCGACGAGAGCGGCCCGTACTGTCCGTAGGCGGAGACCGAGCACCAGATGAGCCGGGGATGGCGGCGCTGCACGTCCTCCGGAGCGAACCCCAGCCGCGCCATGGTCCCGGGCCGGAAGTTCTCGACGAGCGCGTCGCTGGCCGCGATGAGCCGGGCGAGTGCGGCGGAGCCCTCCTCCGTCTTGAGGTTCAGGACGACGCTCTTCTTGCCGCGGTTGACCGCGAGGAAGTAGGCGGCCTCGCCGCCGCCGAAGGGAGGGCCCCAGGTGCGGGTGTCGTCCCCGCCCGGCGGCTCGATCTTGATCACCTCGGCGCCGAGGTCGGCCAGCATCATGGTGGCGTAGGGCCCGGCGAGGATGCGGGAGAGATCCAGGATCCGGACTCCCGCGAGCGGGGATCCCCGGCCGGCCGCGCCGGTGCTCAACGCAGCGCCGCCTCGGTCGCCGTCAGCGCCCGGTCGAGCAGGACCAGCGCCCCCTCGATGTCGGACCGGCCGATGTTGAGCGGCGGCGAGATGCGGACGCAGTTGCCGTAGAGCCCGCCCTTCCCGATGAGCAGCCCCTCGTCCCGCGCCTTCTGGAGGAGGCAGGTGGTGAAGGCGGCGTCCGGCGCCTTCGTTCCGCGGTCCTCCACGAACTCGAGCGCCTGCATCAGCCCCTTCCCGCGGATGTCCCCGATCGCGGGGTGGGCGTCGGCGAGTGCCTCGAGTCCGGCCCGCAGGTGGGCGCCCATGCGCTCGGCGTTCCCGGCGAGGTCGTCGCGCTCGACCACCTCGAGGACCGCGCCGGCCGCCGCCATGCTCACCGGGTTCCCCCCGAACGTGGAGAGGGTGTTGCCCCGGAACGCATCCGCGACCTCGTCCGTCGCGACCGTGGCGCCCACCGGCACCCCGTTCCCGAGCCCCTTGGCGTAGGTGACGATGTCGGGCTCCACGTCCCAGTGGGCGATGCCGTTGAGTTGCCCGCCGGTGCGCCCCCACCCGGTCTGCACCTCGTCGCAGATGAAGACCCCGCCGTAGCGCCGCACGATCTCCACCGCGACCTCGAAGTAGCCGGGCGGCGGGGTGATGAACCCGCCCACGCCCTGAATCGGTTCGGCGATGAACCCCGCGATCCGGCCCGAGGTGGTGGTCCGGATCACGTCCTCGATGTCGCGGGCGCAGCGCAGGTCGCAGGAGGGATATTCGAGGCCGAAAGGACACCGGTAGCAGTAGGCGTTCGCCACGTGGCGGATCCCGGCCGCGGTACTCGCGCCGAGTCGCCACGGCGCCTGCCCGGTCGCGCCCATGGTCAGCCGGCTGCGGCCGCTGTAACCGTGGCGGAGGGCGATCACCTCGGAGTTGCCGGTGTGCAACTCGGCGATCAGGAGGGCCATCTCGTTGGCCTCGGTGCCCGAGTTGGTGAAGAAGCTCTTCCGGCAGGTCCCCGGCGACAGGCGGGCGAGGCGCTCGGCCAGCTCCACCATCGGCTGGTTCGGGAACATGGTGGTCACGTGCTGGAGGGTGTCCACCTGCTCGCGGATCGCCTGGTTCACCTCCGGGTGGCAGTGGCCGAGGCCGACGGTGAGGATCCCGCCGAAGAAGTCGAGATACCGGTTGCCGTCCGCGTCCCAGACGTGCTGGCCCTGCCCGCGGACGATGGGCATGGGCTCGTCGTAGAACGTCTGGACCGCCGGGAGGACGTAGTCGCGGTGCGCCTCGCGGATGGCCTCGGTGGTCATGGGGAGCGGCGCAACGGGGGGCGGCTCAGCGTCGCGCGGGTTTCGCCCGCTGGCGCGGGCGATGCCGGTCTCGAGACCGGCGCTCCCGGGGGGACGACAGGCGGGTGGAGTTTCCTCCTGCGACACGGACTCGCGGCGACTGCTCATCCCGTCATTCTCCCACGGACGGACCAGGGAGCGCCGCTCTTCCTAGCGGAGCAGCGCGCCGTGCTGGAGTTCGCGGAGGTGGTCCCGGAGGCGGGCCGCGCGCTCGAACTCCAGGTCGCGCGCGGCCTTCTTCATCTCCTTGCGGAGGCGGGCGATCTCGCGTTCGAGAGCTTCCGGGTCCTCGGGCGGCGGTTCGAGGAGCCCCATGGCCCGGTCCCAGTCGTCTTCTTCGGCCGCCGCGGTCCCCGTCGAAACGGGCGCGAACGCCTCGGCCACGTCCTTGACCACCGTGCGGGGCACGACGCCGTGCTCCTCGTTGAACGCCTGCTGGAGCGCCCGGCGGCGGCGGGTCTCGGCGAGCGCCCGCTCCATCGAGCCCGTCTCGTGGTCCGCGTAGAGGATCGCGCGTCCGCCGGCGTTGCGGGCCGCCCGGCCGACGGTCTGGATCAGCGCCCCCTCGGAACGCAGGTACCCCTCCCGGTCGGCGTCGAGGATGGCCACCAGCGACACCTCCGGCAGATCGAGCCCCTCGCGCAGCAGGTTGATCCCGATCAGCACGTCGAACTCGCCCAGCCGCAGCGAACGCAGGAGTTGCACGCGTTCCAGCGTGTCGATGTCCGAGTGCAGGTAGCGGCAGCGCACTCCGAGCTCGTGGTAGTACTCGGAGAGGTCCTCCGCCATCCGCTTGGTCAGGGTGGTGACCAGCACCCGCTCGCCGCGCGCCACCGTCTCCCGGATCTCCCCGAGCAGGTCGTCCACCTGGTCGCCGGCGGGCCGCACCTCGACCCGGGGGTCGAGCAGCCCGGTCGGGCGGATGATCTGCTCGACCACGACGCCGCCGACGGCGTCGAGTTCGTAGGGGCCCGGGGTCGCGGAAACCGAGATCGCCTGCCCGACCCGCTCCTCCCACTCCTCGAAGGAGAGCGGCCGGTTGTCGAGCGCCGAGGGAAGGCGGAAACCGTGTTCCACCAGCGTGCGCTTCCGGGCCTGGTCGCCCGCGAACATGCCGCGGACCTGGGGATACGTCTGGTGGCTCTCGTCCACCACGATGACGGCGTCGCGCGGCAGGTAGTCCATCAGGGTCGGCGGCGGCTCGCCCGGCGCCCGCCCGGTGAAGTGGCGCGAGTAGTTCTCGATGCCGTGGCAGTGGCCGGATTCGGCCAGCATGTCCAGATCGAAGAGCGTCCGCTGCATGAGCCGCTGCGCTTCGAGCAGCTTCCCTTCCTGGAGCAGTCTGGGATGGTGCTCGTCGAGCTCCTCCCGGATCGTGACCAGCGCCCGGGCGAGGTCCTCTTCGCGGGCCACGTAGTGGGTCCGCGGAAAGAGCGTCACGCGGTCCTCGCGGGACAGCTCGCGGCCGGTCAGGGGGTCGAAGCGGGCCAGGCGTTCGACCTCGTCGCCGAAGAGGCGCACCCGCAGACCCAGGTCCTCGTAGCCCGGCACGATCTCCACCGTGTCCCCCCGCACCCGGAACCGGCCGCGCTCGAGGGAGGCGTCGTTCCGCTCGTACTGCATCTCCACGAGCTTGCGGAGGAGCGCCTGGCGGGAGGGGAACTCGGCTCCCTCCTCGAACACCACGAGCATCCCGTAGTAGGCCTCGGGCGATCCCAGACCGTAGATGCAGGAGACGCTCGCGACGATCAGCACGTCGCGCCGCTCGAAGAGGGACCGCGTCGCCGAGAGGCGGAGCCGGTCAATCTCCTCGTTGATGGTGGCTTCCTTCTCGATGTAGGTGTCGCTCGCCGGGACGTAGGCCTCGGGCTGGTAGTAGTCGTAGTAGCTGACGAAGTACTCGACGGCGTTGTCGGGGAAGAACCCCCGGAACTCCTGGTAGAGCTGCGCCGCCAGCGTCTTGTTGTGCGCGATGACGAGCGCCGGCCGGTTGACCGCCTCGATGACCCGCGCGACGGAATACGTCTTCCCCGAACCCGTGACCCCGAGCAGCACCTGGTTCGGGTCCCCCCGCCCCAGTCCCTCGGCGAGCTGGGCGATGGCCTGCCGCTGGTCGCCGCGCGGTTCGAACGGGCTCACCACCCGGAACGGACGGGCGGTCTTCGCCGGCGGGAGTCCGGGACGGGCGTAGGGAGCCGCCCGTTCCGCCGCGCCGGCGAACCGGGAAGGACCGGTCGGCATCCGCCGGGAGGCGCCGGGCTAGAGCGACTCGTCCGGCCGCACGTCGTCTTCGGTGAGCCCCCGGAACTCCAGCACCCGGACCATGGTCCGGTGAACCATCACGTCCGGCGTGGAAGCCCCCGAGGTCACCCCGATCCGGAGCGGCCCCTCCGGCAGCCAGCCCCGCCGCACCACCGGCTCCGTCCCCTTCCCGGAGCCGGGCGCGGGACGGCAGCGGATCTCGTCCGCGGACAGCAGGCCCTCCGGACCCGCGATGTGGTAGCTCGGGAACTTCCGGTCGCAGATCGCGGCCAGGTTCGCGGTGTTGGACGAGTTGAAGCCACCGACCACCAGGATCAGGTCGAGGTCCTCCCGAAGCAGCTCGAGGACCGCGTCCTGGCGCTCCTGGGTGGCGCTGCAGATGGTGTCGAAAGACCGGAACCGGCCGGCGAGTTCCTCCTCGCCGTAGCGGCGGGCCATCGAGTCGCGGAGCACCGCCGCGATCTCGAGGGACTCGCTGGCGAGCATGGTGGTCTGGTTCGCCAGCCCGATCCTTCCCAGGTCGCGGTCGGGATCGAAGCCCGGTGAGCTGGCCGGGGCGAAGCGCTCGATGAACCCCTCCCGGGTGAGCGGCGCCGGGCCGCCGTTCGCCTGACTGGCCGCGTCGGCCTCGATGTACCGGCAGACGTCCTCGGTCTCGGCCATGTCGCGGACGACCAGATAAGTTCCGGCGCGCGAGGTGGTCGCCCTCGTTTCCTCGTGGGCGTACTTTCCGTGAACCACCGAGGTGAAGCCGTCGCGCTTGTAGCGGTCCACGTTCTTCCAGACGTTCATCACCGAGCCGCAGGTGGTGTCCACCAGGATGGAGCCCTTCCGGCGCAGCACGTCCAGTTCGGCGGTGGGCACCCCGAAGGCGGGCAGCAGCACCACGTCCTGCGGGCCGACCTCGGCGAACTTCCGCTCCGGCGACCCGGACTCCAGGAAGCGGATCCCGAACTCGGAGAGGCGGCGGTTCACGTAGGGGTTGTGGATGATCTCGCCCGTCAGGAAGATCCGCCGGTCGGGAAAGCGCAGGCGCGCCTCGTAGGCGTACTCGATCGCCCGGTCCACCCCGTAGCAGAAACCGAATTCGTGGGCGACCAGGAACCGGAGTTCACCGGCCCGCAGCCGATAGTCGTGATCGCGGGCGAAGCGGACCAGGTGCCCCCGGTAGTCCTCGGTGAGGGGTTCGATGATCTCTTTCCGGAGCCCGAGACCCCGGCGATAGTGGATGCCGGGCGGCGGCAGCTTCGCGCTCGGCGGGGACAGTTCGGAACTCTTCGCCTGGTCTGCGGAATCCTCGGCGGTCGGCACGGTCCGAATGATACGCTTTCCGTTCATGCAGGATGTCCTGATCACCGGGCCCCGGAAGCGCCAGCCGAAGATCCTCGCCTACGTGGACGCCGGCAAGTGTTTCGGGCGGGGCTGCGAGATGTGCATCGCCGTCTGTCCGGTCAAGGACTGCATCATCCTGGTGCCCGACCCCGAACCCCGGTCGGTCGGCCAGGTCTGCGAAGTGAACGTGGAAACCTGCATCGGCTGTCAGCTCTGCGCCAAGTTCTGTCCGCCCGACTACGACGCGGTCCACATGTTCCCCCACGACGAGGGAATGCGCCTCGCAGAAGAACGCGACCGGACCTACGAGTACCGCCAGTACAAGAAGAAGCCCGGCGAAGCCCTCGCCAGGTAGGGGAGCGCCGGTCTTCAGACCGGCACCCGCTGCGCGACAGTGCGGCGGGACGAACCTCCTGCGCCGAAATGACTCGACTGCGCGCGCCGCAAGCACCGGCGGTAGCGACCAACCGCCCGCGCGGCCCTGTGGGCCGCCGTGCCGGTCTGAAGACCGGCGCTCCCGGCCGTCTGCTAACATCTTCTGCCCCTCCTGATGGTTCGGATCGCGTCTTTTCAACTCCAGACTGAGGTTCTGCGATCGGCTGCGATCCGCTAGCTCACTCAAGCCGATTTGTCCGAAGCTGACGCCCTGCGGTCCAATGGGCGGGAAGCTCCTGCGGACGAAAGAGCGCCCGCCGCCGACTCCCCCGCAGCCGCGGAGCGGACCGGCGAGGCCGCGAACGGAAACGGGCGCGACGCCGTCGTCGAGACCGAACCCGAAGACATCCCCGCGCTTGGTCCGGAAGAGCTGAAGGCCGCCTACCGGGTGATGCTCACCTCCCGGGAGGTGGACCAGCGGGAAATCGCCCTGAAGCGGCAGAACAAGGCGTTCTTCCAGGTCAGCTCGGCCGGCCACGAAGCCGTCACCGCGGCTGCCGCCGCCCTGCTCCGGCCGAAGACCGACTGGGTCTATGCCTACTACCGGGACCGCGCGCTGGCCACCGGGCTGGGCCTGACCGCGCTCGAGCAGCTCGCGGCTTCCTGGGGCGCCGAAGCCGACCCCTCCTCGGGCGGAAGACAGATGCCCTCGCACTTCTCCAAGCGGTCGCTCGGCCTGACCGTCCACTCGAGCTGCGTGGGAACCCAGTTCCTGCACGCGGTCGGAACCGCGTACGGCGAGCGCTACCTGAGCCGCCACCGCATCCCGGGGCTGCCCGCCGCGCCGAACGGCGACGGGATCGTGCTGGTCAGCGGCGGCGACGGCGCCACCAGCGAGGGAGAGTTCTGGGAGTCGCTGAACAGCGCCTCGCTCCGCCGGCTGCCGGTCCTGTTCCTGATCCAGGACAACGGCTACGCCATCTCGGTGCCGGTGGAACACCAGACGGCGGGCGGCTCGATCGCCCCGCTCGCCCGCGGCTTCCCCGACCTGAAGGTCCTCGAGTGCGACGGCTGCGACTACGAGGAGTCCTACCGCACCCTCGAGGAGGCGTTCGCCTATGTCCGCGCTGGCGAGGGTCCGGCGCTCGTCCACGCCCGGGTGATCCGCCTGCAGCCCCACTCGCTGTCGGACGAGGACCGGGACTACAAGACGGCGGCGGAACGCGCGTCGGACCAGGACCGGGATCCGCTGGCGCGCCTGCGCGACCGGCTGACCGCCTCCGGGGCGGCCACCCGGGAAGAGCTCGACGGCCTCCGCAAACGGACTCAGGCCGAGGTAGCGGCGGCGGCCACCGACGCCCTCGCCCTGCCCTGGGCGCATCCGGACACCGCCTGCGACCACCTGTACAGCCCGGACGTGGACCCCTGTTCGCCGCAGTTCGAAACCGAGCCCCGGTTCGAAGCCGACGCGAAACCGGGCACGATGGTGGACCTGATCAACGCCACCCTCCGCACGGAGATGGCCCACGACCCCCGCATCGTGGTGTTCGGACAGGACGTGGCCGACGCGAGCCGCGAGCCGAACCTCCGGGAGGTCAAGGGCAAGGGCGGCGTCTTCAAGGTGAGCTACGGACTCCAGCGCGAGTTCGGGTCGGAGCGGGTGTTCAACAGCCCCCTCGCCGAGGCGACCATCGTGGGGCTCGGGGTCGGCATGGCGGTGCGCGGCCTGCGTCCGGTCGCCGAGATCCAGTTCCTCGACTACATCTGGCCCGCCTACATGCAGATCCGGAGCGAACTCGCGAGTCTTCGCTGGCGCGCGAACAGCAACTACAGCGCTCCGCTCGTCCTGCGGGTCCCGACCGGCGGCTACCTGACCGGCGGCGCCGTCTACCACAGCCAGTCCGCCGAAGTGCTTTTCACGCATCTTCCGGGGCTGCGGGTGGTGCAGCCCGCCACCGCGCTCGACGCGGCGGGGCTGCTCCGCACCGCGATCCGCTGCGAGGACCCGGTCATCTTCCTCGAGCACAAGCACCTCTACCGGCAGACCTACAACAAGAGCCCCGATCCCGGACCCGACTTCATGATCCCCTTCGGGAAGGCGAAGACGGTGCGGGCCGGCGAGGACGTCACGCTGGTCACCTTCGGGGCGCTCGTCCACCGGGCCGAACTCGCCGCCAGGAAGGCGGCGGCCGACGGGATCTCGGTGGAAATCCTGGACCTCCGTTCGCTCGCCCCCTACGACTGGGAGGCAATTCGCGAGAGCGTGGGCCGTACGAGCCGCGTCCTGGTGGCCTACGAGGACACCAGGAGCTTCGGCTACGGCGCGGAGATCGCGGCGCGCATCGCCGACGAGCTGTTCGAGGAGCTCGACGCTCCGGTCCGCCGGGTCGCGGCCCGGGACACCTGGGTCTCCTACAACCCGGACGTCGAGGCCGGGACCCTGCCGCAGGCGGAAGACCTGCTCGCCGCCATCCGCGACCTCGCCGAGTACTGAGGCCGGGGCGACACCGGCGCTACGCGATAGTCTGGCCTGAGCCGTGTCCGTCCAGGTGTTGCAGAGCCCGCTGGCCCAGGTCGAGCCGCTGCCGGCAAGTCGCGACACCAACCCCCTGAGCGTCCTCTCGGAGGACGAACGGCTGCACTTCGGAGCGGTGCACCAGGTGGCCATGGCGGAAGTGGCGCCGCTGACCCGGCGCATGGAGGCGGAGGGCCGGATCCCGCCCGAGCTGGTGAAGACGCTGGCGCGCTACGGGTTCTTCGGGGTCGTGGTCCCCGAGCAGTTCGGGGGCAGCGGGCAGGGCTTTTTCGAAGTGGCGCTCACGGTGGAGGCGCTCGCGCGCGCCGACGCCGCCGTCGCACTCCTCGTGGACGTGCACAACACGCTCATCACCGGGGCGATCAACCGCTTCGGCCGGCGGAGCCAGCGTTTCCGGCTGCTGCCGCAGCTGGCGGCGGAACGGATCGGCGCCTTCTCGCTGTCGGAAGCGCACGCGGGCAGCGACGCCTTCGCGCTGAGGACGACCGCCACGCCGGTGGAGGGGGGCTTTCTGCTCAACGGTTCGAAGGCCTGGGTGTCGGGGGGCCGGGAGGCCGGGCTCTATCTGCTCTTCGCCCGGGTCGCTCCGCCGGACGGCGCCGGCTCCCGCGACGCGATCACCGCTTTCCTGGTCGATCGCGGGAGTGCCGGACTGACCGTGGGCGCTCCCGAGGCGAAAGTGGGCCTCAAGGCCTCGAGCACCACGCCGCTGTTCCTGAAGGACTGCTTCGTCGCCGACGACGACGTCCTGGGCGAAGCCGGCGGCGGACGGCGGCTCGCCATGGCGCTCCTCAACGAGGGGAGGATCGGGATCGCCGCCCAGCTCGTCGGGATCGGGCAGGCGGCGCTGGACCTCGCCGTCGCCTACGCCAGACAGCGGGAAGCGTTCGGCCGCCGGATCGGCCGGAACCAGTCGGTCGCCTTCGCGCTGGCGGACGCCGCCATGCAGGTGGAGACCGCGCGTCTTCTGACCTGGAACGCCGCGCGGCTGGCGGACCAGGGGAACGAGACGCGCTACGCGGCGGCGATGGCCAAGCTGACCGCCCAGCGCATGGCCGAATCGGTGACCTCGCTGGGAATCGAGATCCACGGCGGCGCCGGATACACGACCGACTGCCTCGCGGAGAAGCTCTGGCGGGACGCCAAGGCGGGGACGATCTACGAGGGCACCGAGAACATGCAGCTCACCACGATCGCCCACGGCCTCGACCTCTGACGCACGGGGAGAGCCTCGACCGTGGGAGCCGCCGCCGGCCCGGCAGGCCGCCGAATCCGCTTCGAACCCGGAGAACGCCCACCCCTGCCGGCGGTGCTGGGGCTCGGCCTGCAGATCGCGGTCACCCCGCTGTTCGTGGCGATCCTGGTTCCCACCGTCGCGTTCCGGGCCGCCGGCGCGGACGACGGCCTGGTGAGCTGGGTGGTCTTCGTCTCGCTGCTGGTCTGCGGTCTCACCGCCGCCCTCCAGGCCGCGCGTTTCGGGCGGATCGGCGCCGGGTTCATCCTGGCTCCCTCGGTATCCGCGGCCGCCATCGCGGTCGCCGCGGACGCGCTCCGCGCGGGCGGTCCGGCCCTCCTCGCCACCCTGGTGGTCAGCGCCGCCCTGCTGCAACTGCTGCTGTCCCTCCGGCTCTCCTGGCTGCGCCGGGTCCTCACTCCCACGGTGTCCGCGACGGTCGTGCTGCTCATCGTGGTCAACGTCATGCCGGTGATCTACGGCATGCTGGACGATGTCCCCGAAGGCGTTTCCCCGGCCGCCGCACCGCTGGCGGCGCTCACCACGGTCTTCGTGATCGGCGCGATTTCCCTCAAGGCCACCGGCGCCTGGCGGCTCTGGGCGCCCATCGCGGGCGTGATCGCGGGGGCGGCGGTCGCGGCGCCCTTCGGCCTCTACGACACCACCCGACTGGCCGAAGCGGCCTGGATCGCGCTTCCCGAGCCCCACTGGCCCGGGCTGGACCTGACGCTCGGTTCGACATACTGGGCGCTGTTGCCGGCGTTCGGGTTCGTGACCCTGGTGACCACCATGCAGGCCATCAGCGGCGTGCTCGCGAGCCAGAACGTGTCGTGGCGCCGGCGGCGGGCCGTGGACTACCGGTCGGTGCAGAACGCGGTCACGACGAGCGGCGTGAGCAGCCTGCTGGCCGGGCTCGCCGGGGGCATCTCCATGTCGAGTCTCTCGACCGGGGCGTCGGTGATCCAGATCACCGGAGTCGCATCCCGCGCGGTCGGGTTCGCCATGGGGGCCGTGCTCGCGGCCTTCGCGTTCATGCCCAAGGCGCTGACCCTGATCCTGTCGGTGCCCGGCGCCGTGCTCGGCGCCTATATCGCGGTGCTGATGGCGATCCTGTTCGCGGTCGGCCTGAAGCTGCTCCTGACCGACGGGTTCGACCATCGCAAGGGACTCATCGTGGGGCTCTCCTTCTGGATCGGGCTCGGGTTCCAGTACGACCTCATCTTCCCCGAACTCGTCCGGGACTTCGCGGGCGGCCTGCTGACCAACGGCATGACCTCCGGCGGCCTGGTGGCGATTCTGCTGACGGGGTTCGTGCTGGTGACCGAACCCCGGGCGAGCCGGTTGCGGACGGATCTCGACCGGTCGGCGGGGAAGGACCTCCACCAGTTCCTGGCGGGATTCGCATCGCGCAGCGGCTTCGGGAAGCCGATGGCCGAACGGCTGGCGGCGGTGGGCGAGGAGGCGCTGCTGACGCTTCTCTCACCGGAGGAGACCGCCGGCCGCCCGGCTTCCCGGCGGCTGCGGGTCACGGCCCGTCGCCGGGGTGCCGGGGCCACCCTGGAATTCACGGCTGCCGCCGGTTCGGAAAACGTCGAGGACCGGATGGCGCTGCTGGGCGACCGGGTGGACGAGGTCTCGGCGGAGCGGGAGGTGTCCCTGAGGCTCCTCCGGCACCTGTCGTCTTCGGTCCGCCATCAGCAGTACCACGACGCCGACATCGTCACGGTCGAGGTGGACGCGCCGAAGCGCGAAGACTGACCGGTCGGGGCAGCCCGCGGGCGGTGCGGACGATGAGGTCCCAGGCCTGCCGGACGTGGGACCGCGTCGTGTGGGTCTGGGCCACCACCATGCGCAGGGCCACCCCCGCGGGGACGCGGGTGTGCGTCAGGTAGAGGCGGCCCGACTCGTTCAGGGCGTCCAGCAGCTTCTGGTTGAGATCGTCCGGCGGGGCGCCGGGCCGCCGGTAGCGGAAGGTGACGTGGTTCAGGGGAGCCGGCGTGAGGACCTCGAAGTCGTCCGCCTCCTCGACCCACCCGCGAAACTCCTGGCCCAGCGCCACGTGCTCGCGGATCAGCTCCCGCAGTCCCGCCGCGCCGTAGTGGCGCAGCACCAGCCACAGCTTGAGCGCCCGGAACCGGCGCCCGAGCGGGATCTGCCAGTCGCGGTAGTCCACGACCTCCCCGGCGTCGGAAGCGCGGTTCCTGAGGTACTCGGGGGTCACCGAGAGCGTCTCGATCAGCGCCCGCCGGTCCCGCACCCAGAAGGCGTCGCAGTCGAAGTTCGTGAACATCCACTTGTGCGGGTTGAAGCAGTAGGAGTCGGCGAACTCCAGGCCGGCCTGCAGATGACGGAATTCGGGACAGAGGAACGCGGTCCCGGACATGGCGGCGTCCACGTGGACCCAGACCCCGTGCTCGCGCGCGATCCGTCCGATCTCCTCCAGCGGGTCGAACGCGCCCGTGGAGGTGGTCCCGAGGGTGACGGTCACGAAGCACGGGATCCGGCCCGCGGCGAGGTCTTCGCGAACCAGGGCGGCGAACGCTTCCGGCCGGGCGGCGCGGCTGACCGGGTCCGCCGGGATGGAACGCAGGTTGTCGCCACCGAGCCCCGCGATGCGCACGGCCTTGAGCAGCGAGGAGTGCGACTCCTCCGACCCGTAGGCGACGAGCGGCGCGCGCACCCCGATCCGGTTGGACTCGAAACCGGTGGCGCGCTCGCGCGCGGCCAGCAGCGCGGTCAGGGTGGCGGAGGACGCGGTGTCCTGGATGACCCCGCCGCCCGGCCCGTCGGAACGGAACGCCGCCGGCAGCTCCAGCAGCTCCACCAGCCAGTCGAGCACGTGCGTCTCCAGTTCGGTGCACGCCGGACTCGTCGCCCAGAGCATCCCCTGCACGCCCAGCCCGGCCGAAAGCAGCTCGCCGAGGACCGAGGGACCGGAGTTGTTCGACGGGAAGAACGCGAAGAAGCTCGGCGACTGCCAGTGGGTGATCCCCGGGAGCACGATGCGGTCGAGGTCCCGCATCACGGCTTCGAACGGTTCTCCGGTCTCGGGCGGGTCCCGCGGGAGCAGGCTGCGGACCTCGCCCGGGCCGACCTGCGAAAGGACGGGGAAATCCCCGACCTGACGCCAGTAGTCGGCGAGCCAGTCGAGGACGACCCGGCCGTCCCGAACGAATTCCTCGGGGCTCAGATGGGCCATCACGTCCGCCTGGTGTCCCGCGCGACCGGCGCCCGCGGAGGCTCGGGTCCCCGGCGGTGCGTCACTCCGCCGCGCCGGCGGAGAGACGATCGATCTTCGCGGCCAGGATGAAGTCGCTCTCGGTGAGCCCGTTCACCTTGTGGGTCCAGATGGTCACCTCCACCCGGCCCCAGGCGACCAGGAGATCGGGATGATGCCCCTCCGTCTCGGCGATGTCACCGACGCGGTTGGCGAAGGCCAGCGCGCCCACGAAGTCCGGAAAGACGAAGGTACGGGAGATCCGGCGGTGCTCGGAGTGTCCCCATCCCTCGATCTTGCCCAGGTAGTCCTCCACCTCGGCGGATGCCATCGGGGGCACCCCGCCCCGGCACGGTACGCAGGTTCGGCTGGCCAGGTCGCTCATGGCGCGCATTATGGCCCCGCCGGGACGCCGTCGGCGCCGCCGCGGGGTGCGGAGACCACGCCGGGCGCGCCGCGGACCCGCGGAAGGCGCCGCCGGCCACCGCCGACGGTGTCCGGCGACGATCGGGGGACGATCCGGGGATCGTCCCCGACTCGCTTGTCAGCCCTTGACGGTGCGGTTGTAGATCCGCATCGCGACGATGGTCGCCACCGCGGCGTAGAGGGTCAGGCCGATGCCGCCCAGCGCGCCGTTGAGCCCCGATCCGATCATCGGGATGTGGGTGAGCACCCCCTGATCGCCGGTCACCACGCTGACCGCGATGGCGACCACCAGGAAGCCCGTCGCGTCCTCGGGATCAAGATTCATCGCGGCATATACGATGCCGATGATGACCAGAAGGAGCGCGTCCATCGGGATCGTTCCGGGGGCGAAGCCCATCAGGAGCGCGATCAGCGCGCTCAAGCTGACGAGTATTCTGCTAGCCATGTCGTACCTCCAAGGTTCCGTCTCGCTTCGGTTTACGCGCCGTCCCGCCTTCGTCGGAACCGCACGCGACCGAGCGTTCGTACCACGTGCGCAGCGCGGAAATCAACTTCGGGTCCGGTCGCGCCGCGGTTTCCCGACGGCAGGAGTGGACGGACCGGGTGGCGGCGAGCGCGGCGGGCGTCCCCGGACGGGCCGACCCGCCTGACCCTCCCGTTCCTAGTGTGGTGTCCCGCAAATCCTGTGAGGTATCGAGAGCGGCGAGGCGCCCGCCTGACAAGGCGCGAATCCGGAGGAATACCGAGTGTATTCCGATGGATTCGGAACGCTGAGCGAAGCGGTCAGGCGGGATGCATCGCCGCTCGAATACCGCAGGATTTGTGGGACACCGCACTAGAGCCCGGAAGGAGCCCCTGATGGACCGGCGGCCCACCTCCCGCCCACCGCCGCCCGATGTCCGCCGCCGGGTCCGCTGGTGGAACGCGGGGTGGTTCGACGTCCTCCAGTTCACCGTGTTCGTCGCCGCCCTGCTCGGACTGGCGGTTTCGGGCGCCGTGGGCATGGGCTACAACTGGCAGTGGTACCGGGTTCCCGAGTACCTCGTGCGGGTCGTCGAAGGAGAAGTCCTGTGGGGGCCGCTGGCGCGCGGCCTCGTCGTCACGCTGGAACTGACCGGCTGGAGCGTCCTCATCACCCTCGCGATCGGACTCGCCGCCGCGCTGCTGCGGCTTTCGGACTCCTTCTCGGGACGCGTCGTCGCGAAGGTCTATGTGGAGGCTGTGCGCAGCACCCCGCTGCTGATCCAGGTCTACCTCTTCTACTTCGTGCTGGGCCCGATCCTGGGTCTCGACCGGTTCTGGGTCGGGGTCCTGGCGCTGTCGCTCTTCGAGGGCGCCTTTGCCGGCGAGGTCATCCGGGCGGGCATCCTGTCGGTGCGCCGCGGGCAGTGGGAGGCGGGCGCGAGCCTCGGCCTGAGCCGGAGGCAGCTCTACCGCTCGGTCGTCCTGCCGCAGGCGGTGCCCCTGATGCTTCCGCCGCTCACCGGGATCGTGATCTCGCTCATCCGGAACTCGGCGATCGTGAGCGTGATCGCCGTGTTCGACCTCACCACCGAGGCGCGGAACATCATCGCGGAGACGTTCCTGAGCTTCGAGATCTGGATCACCGTCGCCGCCATCTACCTGGCGCTCACGGTCGCCCTCTCGGTGGTCGCGAACCGCTTTGAACACCACGTACGCGCATGATTCCCCCGGTTCCCTTCCGTACCGAAACGAGGAGAAGAGCATGAGGTTCACTGACCCGCGGCCCGGCAAGGCGCTGGCCACGTTCGTGGCGCTCGGAGTGGCCGCCGGATTCCAGTTGCGATGCGCACCACCGCCGGCCGCGACCGAGAGCGTGGTCGAGACGATCCAGCGGCGCGGCGCCCTGAAGGTCGGCGTCTCGACGTTCGAACCGTGGGCGATGCGCGACCGGAACGGCGAGCTCGTCGGCTTCGAGGTGGACGTCGCGACGAAGCTCGCCGCGGACATGGGGGTGGGCATCGAGTTCGTGCCGACCTCGTGGGACGGGATCATCCCTGCCCTCCTCGCCGGGAAGTTCGACGTGATCATCGGCGGCATGAGCATCCGTCCGCAGCGGAACCTCACCATCAACTTCACGATTCCCTACGCCCACTCCGGCATGGGGATCGCCGCGAACCGGGAACTGGCGGCGGACCTGGCGTGGCCGGAGGGCTACGACCGCGAGACGGTGACCTTCACCTGCCGGCGCGGAGCGACCTCGTGCAACGACGTGGACCGGCTGTTCCCGACGGCGACGGTTCGGCGGTTCGACGACGACCTCCAGGCGCTCCAGGAGGTACTGAACGGCAACGCCCACGCCGTCCTCTCCTCATACCCCAAGCCGGTGGAGTGGGCGGGACGCGACCCGGAACTCCTCTTTCTGCCGACGACCGACAACCTGTCGCAGGGGGACGAAGCGTTCGGGCTCCGCAAGGGCGACCCCGATGCCCTGAACTTCTTTTCCAACTGGATCCGGGTGAACACGACGAACGGCTGGCTCGTGGAGCGCTACGACTACTGGTTCAAGACCACCAACTGGATCGACCGGGTGCGTCCCGGAAGTACGCCGTCGCAGTGACACCCGGCAGCAGGAGGGCGCGCCTCGGCTGGGTGGATGCCGTGGTTCTCGCCGCGGCCGGCGCGGCGATCCTCTACCTGGCCTACCGGGTTGATTCGGTTCTCGAGTACCGCTGGGACTGGAGCGCCATCCCGAATTTCCTCTACCGCTGGGACGAGGAGACCGGGCGATGGGTCCCGAACCTGCTGATGCAGGGTTTCTTCACGACGATCCGCCTGGCGGTCCTGAGCATGATCCCGGCGGCGCTGTTCGGCGCCGTCTTCGGCGTCCTGCGGACCGCGGGGCGCCTGTTCCCGCGACTGCTGAGCCGGACCTACGTCGAGCTGATCCGGAACATCCCGCCGCTCGTCTTCATCTTCATCTTCTACTTCTTCATCAGCAGCCAGATCATGCCGGTCCTGGGCGTGGAGGACTTCGTGCGGCGCGCTTCGCCCGCCACCCTCCGGTCCCTCGAACTGGTGTTCGGGCCCGCCGCCCTCATCCCGAACGTGATCTCCGGCGTCGTCTGCCTCGCCATGTTCCAGGGCGCCTACATGACGGAGATCGTGCGCGCCGGGATCCAGTCCATCCCGAAGACCCAGACGGAAGCGGGCCTCAGCATCGGGCTCTCGCGCTGGGAGCTCTGGCGGCGGGTGATCCTCCCCCAGGCGCTCCGGCGCGTGATCCCGCCCCTCGCCGGCCAGTTCATCACCCTCGTCAAGGACTCCTCGATCCTCTCCCTCATCTCGATCCAGGAACTCACCTTCCTGGCGATGGAGACCGCGGTCTCGACCACCCGCGTCTTCGAGGTGTGGATCACGGTCGCCGGGTTGTACTTCGGCCTGTGCTATCTCCTTTCGCTGGCCTTCGCCCGGCTCGAAAAGAGCACGGCAATGGCGCGGACATGAGCGGCCGGAGCCCATGAGCCCCAACGAACCGTTGATCGAACTCGACGGCGTCAGCAAGTGGTTCGGCGCGTTCCAGGTGCTCCGCGACGTGAATCTTCGGGTCCACGAAGGCGAGCGCATCGTGATCTGCGGCCCGTCCGGGTCGGGCAAGTCCACGCTGATCCGGTGCATCAACCGCCTCGAGGAACACCAGGAGGGACGCGTCGTCTTCGCCGGACGGGAGCTGGGCGCCGACACCGCCGACCTCACGCGGGTCCGTCGCGAGATCGGGATGGTGTTTCAGGAGTTCAATCTCTTCCCCCACCTCACGGTGCTCGAGAACTGCATGCTGGGGCCGACCCGCGTGCTCGGGATGACCGCCGCCGAGGCCCGCGACCGCGCCATGGAGTTCCTCGGCCGGGTCCGGATTCCGGAACAGGCCGGGAAACACCCGGCCCAACTCTCGGGCGGCCAGCAGCAGCGCGCGGCGATCGCGAGGTCGCTCTGCATGAAGCCCCGGGTCATGCTGTTCGACGAACCGACCTCGGCGCTCGATCCCGTGATGATCAAGGAAGTCCTCGACGTGATGAACGACCTCGCCGAGAGCGGCATGACGATGATCGTGGTCACCCACGAGATGGGATTCGCCCGCACCGTCGCCGACCGGGTGGCCTTCATGGACGAGGGCGGCATCGTCGAGTGTCTGCCCCCGGACCGGTTCTTCGCGAACCCCGCCGACGAGCGCACGAAACGCTTCCTGAGCCAGATCCTGTGAACGGAGCGCCGGGCCGATCCGCGTAATGGCGCGTACGGCTTGGAACGCCGGCTTCAGCCGGCACAGCCCGCCCTAGCCGGAAGTTTCGGGCCCTGAATCGGGCCAAGCGACCGAGTGTCATGGAGTTAGGGGTGTTTCGGGATGTAATATGCAGCCACTAATATGACTTGACATGAGTCGCCGTGTCCCTAATGCTACGAGGTATGCCGCCGCGAAAATACGCCGTCCACGTAGCCACAACACAACGACACTACAAGGGCAAGACCTACCGATCCCACCTCCTGCGCCGAACCTTCCGCGAAAACGGGAAGGTCAAACACCAGACCCTCGGCAACCTCTCCCACCTGCCCGATCCGGTCATCACTCTCATCCGCAGAGGACTCAAGGGCGAAACCCTCGTCGCACCCGACGACGCCTTCGACTGCCAGCGCAGCCTCCCCCACGGACACGTCGCCGCCACCCTCGGATCCCTCCGACGCCTCGGACTCCACTCCCTCATCGCCCGCGCCCCCAGCCGGCTCCGCGATCTCGCCGTCGCCCTCATCGTCGCCCGCGTCATCGACCCCCGCTCCAAGCTCGCCACCGCACGCGCCCTCAACCCACAAACCGCCGTCTCCTCCCTCGGAGAAATGCTCCAACTCGGCGACGTCGACCAGCACGAGCTCTACGACGCCATGGACTGGCTCCTCCGACGCCAGCCCGGCATCGAACAGCGTCTCGCCCGCCGGCACCTCGAAGACAACACCCTCGTCCTCTACGACCTCACCTCCACCTACGTGGAAGGAACCCACTGCCCCCTCGCACAGCGCGGCTACTCCCGCGACGGAAAGAAGAACAAGCTCCAGATCGTCTTCGGACTGCTCTGCTCCCCCGAGGGCTGCCCCATCGCCGTCGAGGTCTTCGAGGGCTCGACCAGCGACCCCAGGACCGTCGCCTCCCAGGTGCAAAAGCTCCGCACCCGCTTCGGCCTCGCCCGCGTCGTCCTGGTCGGCGATCGCGGCATGCTCACCTCCGCCCGCATCCGCGAGGACCTCGCCGGTGTCGAGGGGCTGCGCTGGATCACCGCCCTCCGCGCCCCCACCATCAAGAAACTCCTCGCCGACGGGACCGTGAACCCCTCCCTCTTCGACCAGCGGGATCTCGCCGAGGTCACCTCCGACGACTTCCCCGGCGAGCGCCTCATCGTCTGCCGCAACCCCCGCCTCGCCGCCGAGCGCCGCCGTAAGCGCAACGAACTCCTCGGCGCCACCGAAGCTCTTCTCGAACCCATCCAGGCGGCCACCCAACGCGAACGGCGCCCCCTCCGCGGAAAGGATCACATCGGCGTCCGCGTCGGCAAGGTCATCGACCGCTACAAGGTCGCCAAGCACTTCCAGACCGACATCACCGACGACTCCTTCTCCTTCGAACGGCTCTGCGAACAGATCGCCACCGAAGAACAACTCGACGGCCTCTACGTCATCCGCTCCAACGTCGAGCCCGAGCGCCTCGACGCCCCCCAAACCGTCCGCGCCTACAAGAACCTCTCCCGCGTCGAGCGCGCCTTCCGCTCCCTCAAATCCGTCGACCTCAAGGTCAGACCGATCCACCACCGACGCTCCGACCGCGTCCGCGCCCACGTCTTCCTCTGCATGCTCGCCTACTACGTCGAGTGGCACATGCGAAACGACCTCGCACCCCTCCTCTTCGACGACCACCACCCCGAAGCCGCCGAATCCCTCCGGGACTCCGTCGTCGAACCCGCCCAGCGCTCGCCCGCCGCCCAGAAGAAGGCCGCCACCAAGCGCACTCACGACGGCCTCCCCGTCCAATCCTTCCGGTCCCTCCTCGCCGATCTCGGCACCCTCACCCGAAACACCATGCAACTCAACGACGCCGAAACCACCTTCACCCTCTACGCCAATCCCACCTCCGTCCAGCAACGATCCCTCGATCTACTCCACGTCTCACACCGAATGTAGCCACTACACGACAACACCCAAATCCCACAACTCACTCAAAATACGGGCCTTACACGAAATCAGGCCCGAAACTTCCGCCTAGCAGCCCGTGGACAAAGTCACGCGGCATTCCCGAGCCAAGAGGGATAGGAGCCGGGTGAACCCGTCCCCTATCCCTCTCGCTCCGGGGTCTGCGCGGGGCTCACGCCCCGCTAACGACGCGAACGCCGATGCATCCCGCCTGAACCGCGCCTCTACGAGGCGCTCTGCGTTGCGTTTCGGTCGGAATACGCTCGGTATTCCTCCCTCACGCGCCTTGTCAGCCGGGCGCCTCGGCGTTCTCGGTGCTCACGTCACTTTATCCACAGGCTGCTAGGCGGGCGGCGGGATGGACTTCATCCGTGGAGATGGGCCACCGCCCGGGACATCCGGCAACCCGGCGATTCGCCCTTCCGCTGCGCTCCGCGCAGCGGTTGCCGGCTGAAGCCGGCGTTCCCGACCGTCGCGCCATCGTGCCGGTGTGAACCGGCGCTCCTCTCAGACTTCCAGCAGCAGCGCGGCGAGGAGGGCGGCGCGGCGGGGGAGGTCCGCCGTCACGACCTGCTCGTGGCGGGCGTGGGCGCCGTCCCCGAGCGGGCCGAGGCCGTCCAGCACCGGAACGCCGAGGCCGGCCACGATGTTGCCGTCCGAACCGCCACCGGCCGAGCCCTCGCCGAGTTCCCAGCCGAGTTCGCCGGCCAGCCGCCGGGCCCGCTCGTAGAGCGTCACGACGCCCTCGTTCCGCACGAGCGCCGGCCGGTTCACCCCACCGGTCCACTCCACTTCGGCCTCGGGGTGTTGCGCGCCCAGGTCCCGGAGAGCCGCAATCAGCCGCTCTCCCGATTCCGGGTCGTCCATCCGGATGTCCACGTCGGCGGACGCCTCGGCCGGGACGACGTTGGTGCGCGACCCGCCCCGGATCAGCCCTACGTTCACGGTAACGCCCCGCTTCGGCGCCGAGAGCGCGGCGGCGGCGCCCACGATGCCCGCGAGTTCGGTGATCGCGTTGATGCCGCGCTCGGGGTCGAGACCCGCATGGGCGGCGCGTCCCCGAACCGTCACCCGGAGGATCCCGACGCCGCGCCGGCCGGTCTTGGCGCCGCCGCCGGGCAGCGACGGCTCCATCACGAGGCAGGCAGCCGCCCTCGCGGCTTCCGCTTCGATGAACTCCCGGCTCGCCGCGCTTCCCGCCTCTTCATCGGTGTTCCAGAGGATGGTGAGCGGCCGGCGCGGCCGGATTCCCTCCCGGTCCAGAAGCCGGAGCGCCGCGATGGTCTGCACGAGGCCCGCCTTCATGTCATAGACACCCGGACCCCGGGCCACCCCATCCTCGATCCGGAACGGGATTTCCGCCAGCGTTCCGTGGGGCCAGACGGTGTCCAGGTGACCGAGCAGGAGCAGCGGTCCGGTCCCCGCCCCGGCTCCCGGAATCCGAACCAGCCGATGCGGTCCACGCGGCGTTCCGGGATTCGTCCCGGTGACGCGGGACACGGAGGCTCCCGTCAGGAAATTCCGGGCGTCGCCGAGGAGTGCGGAGACGGCCTCGTCGCCCATGCGGGCGGTGGCCTCCGGGTCGTCGGTGGGCGATTCGATGCCGACGAACCGCCCCAGCATCTCCTCCATCCGGGGCTGCTCCCCGCTCAAGGCGGAGAGCAGCCCCTTGATGTCTGCCGGACTATTCGGCGATTTGATTCCTGACCTCCTGGAGCACCGCGATCCGCTCGGCCAGCACGGGATCCTGGACACCGAGCGCCACGGCCCTCTCGTACTGCGCGGCGGCGGCGGCCACCCGCTCGTAGTCGGCATCGCTCGCCGGACAGCCCACTCCAGCCGCCTGCATCCGTTCGCCGAACGTGGCGTCCTTCAGTCGGCAGGGGCCGTACGCGATCTGAGCGGTGTGTGCCCACGCCAGCATCTGGAACGGCGCTCCCCAACCGTCCATCTTCTGGGTCGCCTCCGAGAACTGGGTCTCCGCGCCGGCGAAGTTGTTCGATGCCATGTACGCCTGGCCGAGCGCCCAGTGGCCGACCGCGAGGTCGTCCATGTTCCCGTCGGCCGGGAAGTTGGGGACCCCCGATTCGAGGATCGGCACCGCGTCGGCGACCTGCTGGCTCATGATGAGCGCGATGCCGTGCTCCACCTGGTAGACCGGGTTGTCGGGATCGGCGGCGCTCGCCGCCTGCGCCGCGGCGAGGGCGCCGGGGAAGTCCTGGGCCTGGCGCTTGGCCTTGGCGCTCGCGTGGCTCGCCATGCCGAGTCCCGCCTTGGCTTCCTCCGAGTTGGGATCGGCGGCGACCGCCGCGTTCATCTGGGTAACCGCTTCGTCGAAGTTCAGGTCCTGGATGGCGAAACGGCCGAGCGCGACGTGGGCCGTCACCCGGGAGGCCGGCGGAGTGTTCTCCAGCGTCGTGACCTTGCGGTAGTAGCTCGTCGCCTGTCCCCGGTTCTCGAGCGCCTCGTACACCTGGGCGAACGCGAGGTTCGCCGCCGGGTCGTCCGGGTTCACGGTCACCGCCATCGACAGGTCGCCCTGGGCCTCGGCCGAGTTGCCGAGAGCGTTGTTCGCGAGGCCCCGGATCCCGTAGGCCGCCGTCAACTGGTCGTTCAGGCCGAGCGCGGCGGTCGCCGCGTCCACCGCCGCCTGAAAGTCCTCGCGCTCGTAGTAGATGTCGGCGAGGCCGGCGTGGGCGCGGGCGGTGTTCGGGTCGAGTTCGACCGCGCGCCGGAACGAAGCCTCTGCCTCGTCGAGGTCGCCCCCGGCGGCGGCGGCCTGGCCGAGGGTCGAGTGGGCCATGGCGCTGTCGGGTTCGATCTCCAGGGCGCGCCGGGCCATGCTGGAAGCTTCCTCGAACTGCCCCTGCCGGGCCATGCTGGACCCGATCGCGACGAAGGTGCTCGCCGGCGGGTTCGGATTCAGTTCGATCACCTTCTGCCCGGCCTCGATGACCTTGAGGTCGTTCTCGAGCATCCCGTAGGCGCTCGTCACCGCGGTCCAGGCTTCGAGGATCTCATCGGCGTCCTCGACGTTCTCGAACGCCCAGCCGTCAATGTCCTCCTCCTCCGTCGGGGGATCCGTCATCAGCGCCTCCTCGAAGGTTCTGGCGACGTTCTCCCACTCTTCGAAGTGGAGGTAGATGCGGCCGAGCCGCAGGCGGATGTCCCGGCGGTAGGGATGGTCCTGCAGCACCCGGAGGAAGAGGCCCCCCGCCTGGCTGTAGGCCGCCTGCGCGGCCTCCGCATCTTCACTGCGAAGCGCGCGCTCGGCGTCGTCGAGATGATCCTCGGCGATGTCAATGGCGCGGGAGACCTCCCGGCGGTTGAGCGGCGCCTCGTCCTGTGCGAGGACGCTCGGGACGCCACGACGGCGGCCAGGCCCAGTACCGCAAAGGGGAAGAACCGGCGTCGGATACCGGCTGACCGGCGGGGCGCCGGGTGAAAGGTCCTTTGAATCATGCAATGCCTCCGGTCGTGGCGGCGCCGCTCGGTCGCGGCGAGGCGAATTCAGGATCGTACGCCAGCCGGGGGCGGCCCTTCAACAGGGGCGGACGGCGGAATGCCGGGGGATGCCGGAGGGAATACACTCATCCCACCATGACCGCCCGGGGACGAACGATGCGCGTGCTGGCCGCGCTCTGCCTCACGGCCACCGGCTGCGGGGGTCTCCGGGCGCCCGTGGCGGATCCGGACGTCGAGTTCACCCCCGAGCCGGCGGCCCCACCGGCGGCCGAACCCGCCGGTACCCCGGCGGCGGATTGGTGGACCTCGTTCGGAGACCCGGCGCTGGACCATGTGGTGGAACGGGCGCTCGCGGGGAACCTGACCCTCCGGGAGACGGCGGCGCGGCTCGCCCAGGCGGCGGCGGACGCCGGGATCGCCCGCAGCGCGCTCTATCCCCAGGTGGGGACGGGGGTGGAGCGCCTGCAGGCCCGGCAGGCGTTCATCGGCCTGCCGATCTCGGATATTGCCGGATCCATCGGGCTGCCGATCCCGGGGCTCGGGGAGGACGAGGTGCTGACTGCGGACTTCGTCCGTTACGGGCTCTCGCTGGACCTGACCTGGGAAGCGAACCTGTGGCGCGCGGCGACGCCGCGGGCGCGGGCCGCGAACGCGGTCATGGAGGCGGCGGTGGCCGAGGTCGCGGGGGCGCGGGTCTCCCTGGCCGGCCAGGCCGCCCGCCTGTATTTCCTCGCGGTCGAGGCCCGCGAGCAGGCGCGCATCGCGGGAGAGATCGCGGCCAACTGGGAAGAGACGCGGCGGTGGACGCACGAGCGGGCGCGCATCGGGGAGGCGGCACTCGCCGAGGTGGACGCCGCGGAGGCCCGACTCGCCGAGGCCCGGGCGACGGCCGCGAGCCGGCGGCAGGCGAGTTCCGCGGCGGTGCGGGGCCTGGAAGTCCTCTTCACCGACTATCCCGACGGGAAACCCGGCCCCGACTGGGAACTCGGCGGCGGTCTGCCCGCGGTCCGGAGCCAGGTCCCGGCGGGAGCGCCGGCGGACCTCATCTCCCGGCGCCCGGACGTGGCCAGCGCGGAGCGGCGCCTCGCCATGTCCCGGGAGTTCACCGAAATGGCGCGGCGGGCGCGCTATCCCCAGTTTCCGCTGACCGGCTCGGTCGGCACCGCCAGCACGGAACTGCGGCAGCTCGTGAACGGCGACTTCTCCGTCTGGAGCCTGATCGCGCGGATCGCGGCCCCGGTGTTCCAGGGGGGCCGGATCCGGGCGCAGATCCGCCAGGAGGAGGCGCGCGACCGGGAGGCGGTGGCGGTATACGCCCGGACGGTGTTGACGGCGTACCAGGAGGTGGAGGCGGGTCTCTCGGCGGAGGAAGCGCTTTCCGAGGTGGAATCGCGGTCGGCGGAAGCGCTGGAGGCGAGCCGGCGCGCGCTGGCGCGGACCTCGGCCCAGCGCCGGAGCGGATTCGTCTCCCGGTTGGCCGAACTCGACGCGGAGCGGGCGGTGCTGGCGGCGGAGGCGGGCCATCTCTCGCAGGTGCGGGCGCGGCTGGACAACCGGGTGAACCTCTCGCTGGCGCTCGGGGGCGGCTTCGAGCGCACGAACGGTGAAGAAACCGCCGCGGCAAACGGTCCAACCGGGAGTTCCCGCTGATGTTCCGAAGGTTCCTCTTCGTTCCCATCCTGCTCGCCGCGGTGGCGCTGGCGGGCCTGCTCACCGCGCTCGGGCCGAAGCCCGAGGCGCAGGAAATCGAGACGGTGCTCCCCGAGGTGCGCGCGGTGCGCATCCAGGTGGGCCCGTACCGGGTGAGCGTGAGCGCGGACGGCGCGGTGCGGCCGGGGCGCCGGACGACGGTGGCGGCCGAGGTCGCGGGCCAGGTGATCTGGGCGGCGGCCGGCCTCCGGGACGGGATTCGCGTCGAAGAGGGCGCCCCCCTCTTCCGGATCGAGCCCCTGGCGTACGAGCACGCGGTAACCCAGGCGCAGAGCCAACGGGAACAGGCCCGGCTGCGGTTGCGGACCGAACAGGGACTGGCGAAGCTGGCGGACGAGGAGTGGTCGGGAGAGGGGACCGAGCCGGATGCCCTCGCGCTCCGGGTCCCCCAACTGGCGGCGGCGCAGGCGGCGCTGGCCGCCGCCGAGGCGGCGGTCCGGCGGGCGGAACGCGACCTGGATCGGACGGAGGTCCGGGCGCCGCACGCGGGCCTCGTGGGAACGCGGAACGCCGAGGTCGGGGAGTGGGCGGCGCCCGGATCCCCACTGCTCGAACTGCTCGCGGTGGACGTGGTGGAGACGCGCGTTTCCCTCCCGGATGCGGCGCTGGAACTGGTGGACCTCCCGTTCGGGGGCGTCTCGTCCGGGCCCGGACCGCGAGCGCGCCTGACCGCGGTGCTGGGACCGGCGCTCGCGCAGACTGCCTGGACCTGGGAGGGCCGGCTGGTACGGATGGAGGGTGAGGTGGACCCGGCCACCCGCTTCTTCCCGGCGGTGATCGAGGTGCGCGACCCCTACGGACCGGGACCGGAGGGGCGTCCGCCGCTCGTCGCCGGGATGTTCGTGCGCGCCGAGATCGAGGGCCGGGAATACCCCGAAATCGCGGTCGTGCCGCGCAGCGCCTTCCGCGAGGACGGACGGGTGCTGGTGGTGGACGGCGGCGACCAGATACGGATCCGCGAGGTGGACGCCTTCTGGTCGTCGGATGACGGGGACCTGCTGGTGCGCCGGGGGCTCCGTGACGGAGAGCGGGTGGTCACGAATCCGCCCCCGATCGTCACCGAAGGGATGGAAGTGCGGGTCGCGCCGGCGGCCGGCCAGCCGGCCGCCGCCGAGGAACCGCCGGGGACCGACCGGTAACCCGAAGGCGGAGGCCGGGGATGGACACGTCCTCCGCGGCGCCGGACGGGGGGACCCTTTCCGGCGTGCTCGGCTGGTTCGTCCGGAACCGGGTGGCGGCGAACCTGCTCCTGCTCGGGATCTCGCTGGGCGGGCTGCTCACCCTCGGCGGCATCCCGCAGGAGATGATCCCCGAGACGCGGTCGTCGGCCCTGACCGTCACCACCGTCTTCCCGGGCGCCGGCGCCGAGGTGATCGAGGACAGCGTCCTGGTCGGACTCGAGGAAGCGCTCGACGACGTCTCGGGGGTGAAGGAGATCACCGGCCTCGCCACCGAGGGAGTCGGGGTGCTCACCGTCGAGATGGAGCGCTGGGCCGACTTCCGCAGCGTGAGCGACGAGGTGCGGGAAAGAGTGGAGTCCCTGACGACCCTGCCGGCGGACGCCGAAGAACCGGTGATCTCGGAGTTGCGGGTGGACCCGCTGCTGCTGCGGATCGCGGTCCACGGGGACACCGACGAGCGGAGCCTCACCGAGGCGGCGCACCGCGTCCGGGACGCACTCACCCCGATCCCCGGGGTGGCGACGGTGGAGATCGCCTCGGGGCGGGACTACGAGATCTCGATCGAGGTCTCGGAAGAGGTCCTCACCCGCTTCGGGTTGACCTTCGACCAGGTCGCGATGGCCATCCGCCGGGGCTCGGCGGACGTTCCGGGCGGCGCCATCCGTTCGGACAGCGGCGAACTGCGGGTCAGCACCGAGGCGGAAGCGGTCACCGGGGAGGACTTCGCCCGGATCCCCCTGATCGCCGCGCCCGGCGGGGGCGTGGTCACGGTCGGGGACGTGGCGGTCGTTACCGACGGCTTCGCGGACGTGCAGCGCTCGGCGCGCATGAACGGAGAGCCGGCGGCGCTCCTCGAGGTGATGCTGGCGAGCGGCGCCCGGCTCCTCGAGACCGCGCAGGCGGTCCACGCCGAAGTCCAGGAAATCGAACGGGCCATGCCGGAACGGCTCTCGGTCACCCCCTGGTTCGACGCCTGGCAGCTCTTCGAGAGCCGCATGGACGTCCTCGTCCGGAACGGGCTCCAGGGCCTGGCGCTGATCTTCCTGGTGCTCTTCTTCACCCTGTCGAGCCGGCTGGCGGTCTGGACCGCCGCCGGACTCCCGGTGGCCTTCTTCGGCGCGTTCCTGATGATGCCCGGACTCGGGGTCACCGTGAACATGTTCAGCCTGTTCGGGTTCATCCTGACCCTCGGGATCGTGGTGGACGACGCCATCGTGGTGGGAGAGAACGTGCAGCGCCACGTCTCGCTCGCGAAGACGGACGTCGAGGGGGCGGCCGTCAGGGGAGTGCGGCAGGTGCTCTTCCCGGCCTCCTTCGGGGTCCTCACCACCATGGCCGCCTTCGGGCCGCTGCTCGGCCTCCCCGGCATCTGGGGCGACCTCATGGGCACCCTCCCCCGGATCGTCATCCCGGTGCTCGCCTTCTCGCTGGTGGACGCCGCCTGGATCCTTCCCCACCACATGGCCCACGGGGGGCTCGGGGTGCGGCCGAGCCGCCGGCTCGCCCGCATCCGGGCCGGTTTCCAGCGCGCTCTCGACGGGACCATCGAGGTCCTCTACCGCCCGGCGCTGGGCTGGTCGCTCCGGAACCGGCTGGCGACGGTGGCCCTCGGGGTCCTGGCGCTGGCGCTGTCCCTGGGCCTGCTGGGCGGCGGCTGGGTGCCGGTGGAGACCACGCCCCCGTTCGACAGCGACGTGATCACCGTACAGGTCTCCCTCCCACCCGGCTCCTCGGCCACCGCCACCGCGGAAGTCGTCGGCGAGGTCGAGGCGGCGATCGTCCGGATCCGCGAGGAGGTCCGGGCCGACCACGGCGTGGACCCGCAACAGAACCTGACGGCGCTGGCGGGCCAGCAGCTCCCCTTCGGCCCCGGCGGCGCCATCGGCGGCGCGCTGGCGGGTTCCGGGACCACCATCGGCCAGGTGGTGCTCGAGCTGATTCCCGCCGAGCAACGGACCGGCTTCACCGCCCGCGGGATCGGCGACCGGCTGCGCAGCCTCACCGGCGCGCTGCCGCACGGCGGCGAGGTGACGATCCTGACGTCCATCCTGGGCGAGGAGGCGGACATCTCGATCCGCATCAGCGGCGACGACATGGAGGTGGTCAACGAGG
Source organism: Vicinamibacteria bacterium (assembly GCA_963555995.3). Taxonomy (GTDB): domain Bacteria; phylum Acidobacteriota; class Vicinamibacteria; order Marinacidobacterales; family Marinacidobacteraceae; genus Marinacidobacterium. Next base: position 2,155,612 of record OY821641.1, read on the forward strand.
CCTCGGCGAGCCTACAGACGCTCCTCGGCGAGTACGGGGGAGTCACTGCGGTGCGGGACGATTGGGAGGGGAGCGCTCCCGAACTGGTGGCGCGCGTCCGCTCCGGCGGGGCCGGGATCGGCATCGGCGCCGGGGAGTTCGGACGCCAGTTGCGCCAGGCGTTCTACGGCGAGGAAGTCCAGCGGATCCAGCGGGGACGCGACGAGATCCGGGTGCTGCTGCGCTACCCGCCGTCAGGCCGCACCCAGCCCGAGGACGTGACCGGGATGCGGGTCCGCCGGGCCGACGGCGGCGTGGCCCCCATCGGCGAGGTGGCCGAGCTCACCCGCGCCGAGAAGCTGGCCGCGATCCGCCGCGTGGACGGCGCGCGGGCCGTCACCGTCCACACCAACGTGGACCCCCGCGTCGCCTCCGCCGGAGCGGTGCTCGCCGACGTCGAGGCGCGGGTGCTTCCGGACCTCGGCGAGCGTTTCCGGGATCTGCGGTTCGACGTCGTCGGCCTCGCGGGCGATCAGGCGGAGACGCTGGAAACTCTCCGGCAACACGTGCTGCTCGCCATGATCCTCATCTACGCGCTCCTCGCCGTGCCGCTCTCCTCGTGGACCCAACCCTTCGTCATCATGGCGGCGGTGCCCTTCGGGCTGGCGGGGGCGATCTTCGGCCACGTGGTCATGGGGGTGCCGTTCTCGATCCCCAGTTTCTTCGGCATGGTGCCGCTCGTCGGGATCGTGGTGAACGACGCGCTGGTGCTGCTCGACTTCATCAACCGGAACCGCCGGGCGGGGATGCCCGTGCGGGAGGCGGTGCTCACGGCGGGACCGCTGCGCTTCCGCCCCATCATCCTCACCTCGGTGACCACCTGCGCCGGGCTCGCCCCGCTGATGGCCGAGCGCAGCGTGCAGGCGCAGTTCCTCGTTCCGATGGCCGCTTCGCTCGCCTTCGGGGTCGCCTTCGCCACCGTGGTGACGCTCCTCATCGTTCCCGCCCTCTACAGCCTGGGCGACGACGCCGCGCTGCTTCTGCGGGGCAGGAGTTGACGGCCGGTGGCAAGACCCACGCGGTGCTCGACGGGCGATGCATCCCGGCTGAACCGCGCCTCTGCGAGGCGCTCATCGTCGCGTTTCACCACGGGCCGTTAGCGGCCGGTCGCAGCATGTCCACGGACGACGGGCGATCCCCGCCGCAATCTCCGGAGATCTTCGTTCCGGCCGCGTACCGCACCGGTTACGACAGGGCGCGCTGGACCGATCCGGAGTTGGCCCATCGGTACATCGAGCACACCACGAAGGGGGACCCGCTCGCGGATGCGGCGATCGAGTCCATGGCGGGCCTGCCCCAGAAACGGATCCACCAGATCATCACGGCGGGGATGGAGGAGGACGAGGCCGGCTTCCGGGACGCGCCGCCCGAACTCAGGGAACTCATCGAATCCAGTTCCGTCCAGCCCGACTGGTTCGATTCGCGGGCGGTCTATCCGGGATGCCGGGCGTTTCACGCCGATTCGGATCTCTACGTCCAGGCGCTGGTCGGCTCGAGCATCGTCTGGGGCTTCACGACCCTCATCAGCAAGTCGTTCTTCACCACCGGAAGGCTGACGGACCACGGGGTCCGGCGTCTCCGCCAGAACATCCGCCAACTCATCGAGATCATGATCCCGGGGGGAATGGAGCGCCACGGCGAGGGCTGGAAGCTGAGCGTCCGGATTCGCCTCATCCACGCCCAGGTTCGATACCACCTGAGGAGATCCGACGAGTGGGACGAGGCGGACGTCGGGACGCCGATCCACATCGGGCACGTCTCGCTGGCCGCGGCCAACTTCTCGGCGCGGGTGATCGAGGCGGCGATGAGACTCGGAGCCGAGCCGAGCCGGGAAGAACGGGAGGCGTTCGTCCAGATCTGGCGGTACTCGGCGCACCTGATGGGCGTTCCGGAAACGATCCTGTTCACGAGCGAGGCGGATGCGCTCGAGCTCTGCCGGGTCGCGGTCACCTGCGAGCCGCGGCCCACGATCGAGGGCATCGTGATGGCGAACGCCCTCGTCAATTCGGCCCCGGTGGTGATCGGCATCCGGCAACCACGCGAGCGCCAGCACCTCGCCGACTACGTGTACCGCGTGTCCCGCGCCCTGATCGGCGACGAGTTGGCGGACACGCTCCACTACCCGCGTCAGTCCACCCGGGGCCTGCTCTTCTACCTGCGGAACAAGCGCCGCCTGGCGAAGCGGTTGCGCAGCCTGGTGCCGCGCTGGGAAGCGAGGGCGAAGGTGGACCGGTTCACCGCGCTCGTGGACAACTCCCGGTTGCGCGACCCCCTGATTTCCTACCGCCTGCCGCCGAGGCTGCATTCCGACGAGACCCAGACCTGGTGAGGCCGCCGGGAACGGCGCTTTGCCCTGCCGACGGGATTTGTCGCACTTCAGTCCTATAGTGGGAACCGTGCCGAAACGATTCGTCAAGAGCCCGCGGGCGGCGGTGCGGATCGAGGCGGCCCGCCGGTTTCTCGAGGGACTCGGAACGAAGCAGCCGTTCCTCGTCGTCGCGCCGGGCCGCCACGCCGCCGACCGGATGGTCCACGCGGTGGCGGAGGCGCGAGGCGCCACCGGCGCGCTCCTCGGCGCCTTCCGCTTCGGCCTGTTCGTCCTCGCCGGGAAGCTCGCCCGCCTCGAGCTCGCGGCGCGCCGGCTCAAGGCGCTCACCCCGGCGGCAAGACTCGCGGCGGTCGTCCGTGTCATCCACCAGGCGCGCGGGCGCGGAGCGCTCGGGCGCTTCCGCGAAGCCGCCGAAGGACCGGGCCTCGCCATCCGGCTCGCCTCCACCTTCGACGAGCTGCGGATGGCGGGCGTCACCGCCAAGCGGCTGGCGGTCCGGGACGAGTGCCTCGGGGCGTTCTACGGCGCCTACCTGGAGACGCTGGCCGAGGTGGGGCTCGCCGACCGGGCGGAAACGTTGGCCGCCGCCACCCGCCGGATCGCGAGCGGGGCCGGTCCCCCGGCGGGGCTGCCGCTCCTCCTGCTGGACGTTCCGCTCTGGGCCCCGGGCGCGCGCCGCTTCGCCGGCGCCCTGGCGGCGGCCGCCCCCGAGGTGTTCCTGACGATCCCCGAAGGGGACCACGCCACCGAGCAGGCCGCGCTCGCGCTGGGGGCCGTACCGCTCGCGAGAGCCGCACCGGGCTTCGAGGACGTGGAGCCCGACGATGCGGTGGCTTCGGCGCAACGCCATCTGTTCGCCCCCCGGCGGCCGGACCCCGGCCGGGAGCGTCGCGGGCTCGGCGTGATCGCGGCGCCCGGAACCGCCGCCGAGGCCATCGAGCACGCCCGCGCGTTCCTCGCCGAGGCGGCCGAAGGCGTTCCCTTCGACCGGATGGCCGTCCTCCTCCCGGAGCCCGCCGGCCAGGCTTCGGCGTTTCAGGAGGCCTTCGGGCGCGCCGGGATTCCGGCGTTCCTCGATGCCGGCGCCCGGCGGCCGCACCCGGCCGGGCGCGCCTTCGTGGTCCTGCTGGACTGCGCCCGCGAGGGGCTCTCCGCAACGCGGTTCGCCGAGTACCTCTCGCTCGGAGAGACTCCGGCCGCTCCGGCGGAGGTTCCCGGAACCGGTCCGGCGGAAAACGATGCCACGGAGGTCACGGGCTTCGTGGCCCCGCGCCGCTGGGAGCGATTGATCCTGGATTCCGAGGTCATCGGCGGTCTCGACCGCTGGGAGCGGCGGCTCGCCCGCTTCGCGGACCGGCTGCGGCAGGACGAGGAGGCGGAAGCGGATGACGCGAGGCGGGAGCACCTCCGGTTGCGCCAGCGGGACCTCGGGCGACTGACCGGGACCGCCCTGCCCATCCTCCGCCGGCTGGCGGCCTTCCCCTCCCCGCACGCAACCTATTCCGAATGGAGGGATCACCTCGAGGGACTGGCCCGCGCCGCACTTCTCCATCCCCAGGGGGTCCTCGATTGCCTGGCGGAAACGGATCCGATGCGGGACGTGAGCGAAGTCACACTCGACGAGGTGCGGGAAAGCCTCGCCCGGCGGCTCGCCGAGGTGGTCACCCGCTCCCGGGGCAGCCGCTACGGACGGGTCTGGGTGGGGCCCATCGAGGCCGCGCGCGGGCTCGCCTTCGACGTGGTGGCGGTTCCGGGACTCTCCGAACGGGCATTCCCCCGCGTGCTCCGCGAGGATCCCATGCTCCTCGACCGGGAGCGGGCGGCGCTTTCTCCGGACCTGCCGGTGCGCTCCGATCTCGCCGAGCGCGAACGCCTGCGGTTCTCGATCGGGGTCGGCGCGGCCACCCGGAAACTCACCCTCAGCTACTCCTCGCTGAATCTCGTCGAGGGCCGTCCCCGGGTGCCGTCCTACTACCTGGCGGAGGCCTTCCGGGCCGGTCTCGGCAAGGTCCCGACGCTCGCCGAAATCCGTGCCGAGGCCGGCCGGGAAAGCAAGGTGGTCCGGGGGATTCGCGCTCCGCGCGACGCGTCGCTCGCGATCGATCGGCGCGAGTTCGATCTCGCGCAGGTCGCGTCCGCCCTCGGAAGACCGGAGGCCCGTCCCGGGGATGCCGGCGCGGCGGCGTATCTGCTCTCCGACCAGGGTCTGGCCCGCGCGCTTCGCCAGGAATACATGCGCCAGCAGTGGAAGTGGCAGTCTCCCGACGGCTTCCTGAACCCGGACCAGGCCGCGGTGGAGGCGCTGGAACGGCACCGGCCCGGGAACCGTTCCTTCTCGGCGACCGGCCTCGAGGCGTATGCCGCCTGCCCCTATCAGTTCTTCCTCAAGAACCTCGTCCGGCTGCGGCCGGTCGAACGTCCCGAGGCGCTGGTCCACCTGGACCCGCTCACCCGCGGTTCCCTGCTGCACGACGTGTTCTTCCACCTGGGACGCGCGTTCCGGGAGCGCGGCCTGGCCCCGCTGCGGGAAGAACGGCTCGACGAGGCGTACGAACTGCTGGCGGACATCTTCCGGCGGGTGGAGGCCGACGTGCGCGAACGGGTCGCGCCGGCGATCGACCGCATCTGGCGGGACCAGATGGACGGGCTGCTCGGCGACCTGCGCGGCTTCCTGCAGCGGTACGCCGAGACCGGCCGCGTCCCCTTGGCAAACGAGCTCACCTTCGGCATGGGAGCGAAACAGCCCGCCGACCCGGCCAGCCGGACCGAGGCGGCGCTGCTCCCCGGCGGACTCCGGCTCCACGGTTCCATTGATGTCGTCGAGCAACTCTCCGACGCGAGCGTCCAGATCACGGACTACAAGACGGGGCGGGCTTCGATCGAGACCACCGGCGACCAGAGCGTCCTGTTCGGCGGCCGGGCCCTCCAGCCGCTCCTCTACGCGCTGGCCTACGAGGCGCTGTCGGGATCTCCCGCGGCCTCGGGGCGGCTCTACTACGCGACCATCCGCGGCGCCTACCTGGAGACCGTGGTGGACGCCGCGAGCGAGGCCTCGCGGACGGTCTTCGAGTCGTTCGTCGCGGGACTCGACCGGGCGATCCAGGGCGGGCGCTTCCCGGCGCTACCGAACCCGGGGGTCACCTACCGGGTGTGCGACTACTGCGACTACCTTCCGGTCTGCGGACCGCGGCCCGCGGGGTACGCGCGTACGAAGGCGCGGGCCGGGTTCGCCGCCGCCCTCGACGAGGTCGTCGGCATCCGGAGTCTGCCGTGAACGCCCTTCCGGACGCGGCGGCGCGGGAGCGCATCCGCCGGGACCACGACACCACGCTGATCGTGGAGGCGGCAGCCGGCACCGGGAAGACCACGTCGGTCGTCGGCAGGGTGGTCGAGATGGTGGCCGGCGGGGCCGCCCGGATCGGGCAGATCGCCGCGATCACCTTCACGGAGAAAGCCGCCGGCGAACTGCGGCTCCGCATCCGCCAGGGCCTCGAGTCCCGGCTCGAGAACGCGGCCGACGGGGCGGACGGGGCAGCCGCCGGGCCGCGCCTCGAAGCCGCGCTCTCCCAGATCGAGGAGGCGTCCATCGGCACCATCCACGCCTTCTGCGCCACCATCCTCAGGGAGCGTCCCATCGAGGCGGGGGTGGACCCCGACTTCCAGATCCTGACGGACGCCGAGCAGCGGGCCTTCTTCGACCGGGTCTTCCGCCGTTTCGTGGACCGCCAGCTCGAGGGGCCGGGGCCGGGGATCGCCCGCCTGCTGCGCCGCAGCCGGAACCCGATGGTGAGCCCGCTCGACGTCCTCCGCGAGGCCGGGCTGCGGCTCCTCGACTACCGGTCCCTCGACGCCCCGTGGAAGCGGTCCGCCTGGGACGCCGCCGCCGCCGTCGCGGAACTGGTCGAGCAGCCCGGCGGCGAGGGAAGCGAACCGGTCCCTTCCCTCTTCATGATCGAAGACCTCTACCGCGCGCTCCCGAAGGACCCGCCGGGAGCGAGACCCAACTGGCTGATCCGCTCCCTCACCGCCGCCGCGGATCTCGCGCGGGAGATCCGGGTACGCGAAGCGGCCTCCGGAAGCGACCTCGACTGGATCGAGCAGGCGCTTGCGGAGCTGAGGGTGCCGGCGTACGGCGGCCGCACCCCCGCCGGTTTCCCCCACACCCGCAAGTGGCGTGACGCCTTCCGGGCCCGGCTCGCCGCATTCCAAAAGCAGAGCAACGCGGACCTCGCCGCCCTCCTGCGGGAGGACCTGCGCGGGCTGGTCGCCGACTACGAGAGCGCGAAAGCGAAGGCCGGTCTGCTGGACTTCGACGACCTGCTGCTGCGGACGCGGGGCCTGCTGCGGGAGCACGCGGAGGTCCGCCGGGAGCTCGCGGGCCGGTTCCGCCACATCGTGGTGGACGAATACCAGGACACCGACCCGATGCAGACGGAGATCGTCCTGCTGCTCACCGCCGAGGAGCCGGCGGACGCCGACTGGCGCGAGGCGGTTCCGGTTCCCGGACGCCTCGCCCTGGTGGGGGATCCCAAGCAGTCCATCTATCGCTTCCGCCGCGCCGACGTGGCCCACTACCTCCGCGTCAAGGAGCGCCTGCTCGCGAACGGGGCCGCCGAGGTGCGGCTGACCACGAACTTCCGTTCGGTTCCCGGCATTTGCGACTTCGTGAACCGGACCCTGAAACCGGTGTTCGAGGCGGCTCCCGGGCTGGGAGGCTTCGCGCGCCAGGTGGACTATCTACCGCTCCACGCCCACCGGGAGCCGATGCCGGGACCCGCGCTCGCCGCCATCCCGCTGGCGCACGCCCCCAACCCGCGGCAGCTCGAGGAGCAGGAGCCGCGGGCGGTGGCGGGGTTCGTGGGCGGGCTTCTCGACCGCGGCTTCGAGGTCTCGGCGGCGGACGGCGGCTCGCCGCGGCCGGTGCAGGCGAGCGATGTCTGCCTGCTCTTCCGGCGTTTCCGGAACTACGGGCGGCTGGTGCCCCGGCCGTATGCCGATGCCCTTCAGGACCTCGGCATCCCGCACTCGCTGGCGGCCGTGCAGACCTACATCGGCAGCGCCGAGCTGTCGTTCCTGCGGGCGGCCCTCACCGCCGTCGAGTTCCCCGAGGACGAGCTGAGCGTTTACGCGACCCTCAGAGGCCCCCTGTTCGCGCTTCCCGACCAGGACCTCTTCCTCTTCCGGGAGCGCCATCCGGAAATCCGGCTGCGGCCTGCCCGCGCCCGGCTCCTCGAGCTGGAGGACGACCCCGCCGCCGCGGGACGGGCGGACCGGACGATCCGGGACGCGCTCGCCTTCCTCTACGACCTGCACCGGCGCCGCACCCACCAGCCGATCGCGGTAACGCTCCAGGAACTCCTGGGACGGCACCGCGCGGAAACCGGATTCGCCTTCTGGAACTCCCCGGACCAGGTGCTCTCGAACCTCCGCCGGCTCGCGGAGGCGGCCCGCGCCTTCGAGGCGCGCGGAGGACTCTCCTTCCGCGGGTTCGTGGAGCAACTCGCCGCGGAAGCGGAGAACCCGGACGCCGGCTCGGCGCACGCCATTGACGAGGACGTGAGCGGGGTGCGGATCATGACCACCCATACCGCCAAGGGGCTCGAGTTCCCGGTGGTGGTCCTCTGCGACGGGGCCGCGCAGCGCCGCGGACGGGCAAGCCGCATCGCGAACGCGGAGAAGCGGCTCTACGCGTGCGACCTGGGCGCCGGCATCGTGCCCTGGGACCTCATCGAGGGAACGCCGGCCGAGGAGGCGGAGGACCTCGCGGAGCTGGACCGGCTCCTGTACGTCGCGATGACCCGGGCCCGGGACCTGCTGGCGGCGCCGGTGGCCGAGGGAGATTTCCCGGCGGAGAGCCTGCTCGCCCCGGTGGCGGCGGGTCTGAAGCCGCTGCTCGGACGCGGCGGCATCACCCCCCGGACGGACGAATCGGGACCTTCCGGCGCGCCGGGGAGGCGGCGGGGGACCGGCGCGCTCTGGGATCTGCTCCGGGCGGACGCGGCCGGCGGCGCTCCCGGCGACGGGAAGGCGGCCGAAGCTGCCTTCCTCGCCCGGCGGCAGCGAGCCGTCGCCGACGGGCAGGTCCCGACCCGCCGGGCAATGCCGGCCACGGCGTTCGCCGCGCTGGAAGCCGCTGCCGATCCCGCGGATGCCCGGCAGATGGACGTCCGGCCGGTGGAGGTCGAAGAACTGCCGCGGGATTCGGAGCGCCCCGCCGGGGTCGGGTTCGGGGAGCTGGTCCACCGGGTCCTCGAACAGATTCCCCTGGACGCCGAAGAGCCGGAGATCGAAGCGGAAGCCGCCCGGGCGGTCCGGGAACTCGAACTTGCGGACGCACTCGCCCCCGCCGCGGCCAGAGCGGTGACCGCCGCGCTCGCCCACCCGCGCCTGGCCGAAGCGCGCAAAGCGGAAGAACAGGGCGTGTGCTACAGGGAACTGCCGCTCCTCCATCTGGAACCGGTCGCGGACGACGGCTTGGAACGCCGGTCTCCAGACCGGCGCCGCGGCCCTCCGGGACGCGACACCGCGCCGCGCCCGACACTCGAAGTCGCTTCCGCGCTGGAAACCGAGTCCTTCGCCGAACCGGAGGACACATCCCTTCCCGGCGGACCCGGCCCGACGCTGGTGGAAGGAGTCGCCGATCTCGTCTTCCAGCCGGACCCCGGGGGCGCCTGGACGGTCCTCGACTTCAAGACGGATTCCCGTCCCCCCGAGGACCCCGAGTTCCAGGCCAGCCAGGCCCGCTACCGCCGGCAGGTCGGTCTCTACGTCCGGGCGGTCGAACGCGCCACCGGCCAACCCACCCGAGGCGTCCTGCTCTACGTTTAGCAGCCTGTGGACAAAGTCACGCGGCGCTCCCAACCCTCAGCGCTGGGCGGCCTCCCAGGCCCGGACCCGCTCGCGGGCGGAATCGAACAGCCGCTCGTAGTTGCCGAGGCGGACCTGCTCGCCGGCGTCCGGATCGAGGCTGTCGAAGAGCGGACGCCAGACCTCCAGCGCGCCGAGATAGGAGGCCGCGTCCGTCGAGACCACCGAATCGGAGCCGAGCACGAACCGGTCCGGCCAGGCGTTCACGAGCGCCACCCACGCCGCCAGCGTTTCCGGCGGCCCCGCGATCTGCTCGGCCACCACGTCCCAGGACAGGTCGAAGTAGAGGTGGTTCAGCCCTTCGTCCCGCAGGACTCCCTCCAGCAACCTCAAGTAGTCGCCCGTCGGCTCCACGAAGCGGCCGAGCCCGGCATGCGCCCAGAGGATCGTGGTCCCCGGATGCCGCCGGACCACGTCCACGAAGGAGTCGAAGTGCGTTGGCCGCTCCCCCTCGTGCGGCAGGATCACGTCCACGTCGTTGTGGATGAGGGTCAGCAGCCCGACCTCGCCCGCGAACTCCAGGATGCGGTCGAGCGCCGGGTTGCGGAGGCTCGCGGTGTGGCCCACCGTCTTCGGGGACACCACCTCCTTGTGGATGGAGAACTCCCCGATCCCCGAGAACACCCCGGGGTAGAGCCGCAGCACCCGGCGGATGTGGTCGGTCGCGTACATGTCGGTGGGGTTGAAGCCGGTGATCATGGGATCGAACCGCTCCCGCTGGTCGGGCGGTAACGCCCGCACCGCCTCCGCCACCATCGCGTCCACGAACGGGTAGTAGTAGAGCGCCGCGTCCGAGCGCAGGTAGTAGTCGGGAGCGCGGTCGCCCGACTCGAACCAGTCCCACTTCTGCTGGAGGGGGATGCCCATCAGGGCCGCGCGCCCCACCCGGCCGCCCATCATCTCGAGGAACGCGGGCAGCGCCGTCTCCCGCTGGATGTAGTCGGTGGGGTGGTAGTGGGCGTCGTGGAAGTCCGGCGCGGCCGGCGACTGGGCCGAGACCGGCGCGCCGGGAGCGAGGAGGACCGCGAGAAGGAAGCGCATCCGCCGGGAACGCCACCCGATTCCGAGCATCGAGGGAAGCGTAACGGCAGCGGCGCCGGGTACGGATAGCCTCTCCCTCCATGCCTTCCGGCGCGCCCCGCCTGCTGATCGCCGGAGAGACGTTCGAGGACCTCATCTTCGCCGAGCTGCCCCGCTTGCCGCGGCCCGGCGAGGAGATGCGCACCGACCAGTTCCGCCGCACTTTCGGCGGGGGCGCGCTCATTTCGGCGGCGTGGGCGCGCGCCGAAGGCCTCGAGGTGGACCTCCTTTCGGCGCTGCCCCCGCGGGTCGGCCGGATCCTGGAGACCGAGGGCATTGGCTACCGGAATCTCCGTGGGCCGCGCGAACCCCACGCCGTCACCGCCTGCCTGTCGTTCGGGCCCGAACGCAGCTTCGCCACCTTCAACGGCATGAACCGGGAGCTGGAGCAGCGGATCTACGTCGCCCTCCGGCGGGCGGGGTCCACCTCGGCGTTCGGAGCGGTGCTGATGGCGATGCCGCCCCGCGTCTGTCCGGCCTGGTCGGAGCTCCAGACCGCCATGCGGCAGGTCGGCGAAACGGCGGAGATCTTCTGGGACTTCGGGTACGACGAAGACCTCCCGCGGCGCGACGGCTTCGCCGAACTCCTCGAGCAGTCCGCCGGCGCGTTCGTGAACGTCCAGGAAGCGAACCTCTATGACGGCCCGAACGGCTTTCTCCAGCGGGCGGCCGACGCCGGGACGCTGGTGATCGTGAAGCGGGGGGCGGACGGCGCCGAGGTCTTCGGTCGCCCGGAAACGCGGGTCGCCGCACCGATCCCCCTCCGCGGTATCCGCGACACCACGGGCGCGGGTGACGCCTTCGCCGCCGGGTTCCTGGCGCAGCGGCTCCGGGGCGGGTCGCTCGAGGAACAGCTCGCGGCCGGGAACGTCTGCGGGGCGCGCTCCGTCCAGCACCTCGGCGGACTGCCGCGCCGGCCTTGGGACAGCAACCGGTGAAGATCGCCCTGCTCGGCGGGGGCGGCCTGCGCAGCCCCCTGCTGGCCCGGGCGCTCGCCGGCAGCGGCCTCGGGGTCCGGGAACTCGCGCTCCACGACAACGACCCGCGACGCCTCGCGGCCATCGCGCCGGTGGTCGAGGCGCGCGCGACCGGCATCCGGGTGAGCGTGAACCGGTCCCCGGCCGCCGCCGTCGCGGGCAGCCGGTTCGTCTTCGCCTCCATCCGCGCCGGCGGACAGGAGGCGCGCGCCCACGACGAGCGGGTCTGCTCCGAGGCGGGCGTGCTCGGACAGGAGACCGTGGGAGCGGCGGGCGCCGCGCTCGCCATGCGGAACATCCCGGCGATGCTCCGCCTCGCCCGGGTCGTGGAAAGGGAGGCGCCGGGCGCCACCCTCATCAACTACACGAACCCCGCCGGGATGGTCACCGAAGCGCTCCTCAACGAGACCTCACTGGAGGTGGTGGGAATCTGCGACACCCCCGCCGAACTCACCGGCCGGGTTGTCAAACTGCTCTACCTCGATCCCGCCGCCTGCTCGGTCGGCTGGTCCGGGATCAACCACCTCGGCTGGCTCACGGCTCTCGAGGAGGCCGACCCCACCGGCGCCTTCCCCCCGGAAAACCGCCTCGAAGACCTGTTCGGCGATCCGGAACGCCTCCTGCGGATCCACCGCGACGGGCTCTTCGAGACCTCCGAGATGGCGGGCGCCATCCCCTCCGAGTACGTGTTCCTCCACCTCCATCCGAGGCGCGCCATGGAGCGCACCCGCGCTTCCGGGACCACCCGCGGGGCCTCCATTCTCGCCCTGGAGGAAACGCTCTTCGCCGCGCTCGCGGCGGCCCGGGATCCGGAGAAGGCGCGCGCCGCCTACCGGGAGTTCACCCACGCGCGCGACGCGTCCTATTTCCGGATCGAGGCCCGCGGGGACGCCTCGCCGCCCGGCGGCGCTCCTGCCGCCGGCGGCCCGAGCGGTTACGACCGCATCGGCCTCCAGGCGATGGGGGCGCTCCTCGGGGACGAGCCGGAGGAGATGGTGGTGAACACCCGGAACCGCACCCCGCTCGGAGGCCCCGCGGTGCCCGAACTGCCCGCGGACGACGTCGTGGAGGTTGCGGCGCTCGTCGGAAAGGGCGGCGTCGCGCCGATTCCCCAGCCGCCGCTGCCGGTTCCCGCCGGCGACCTGCTCCGGCGGGCAAAGACTGCCGAACGGGAGTTCGTGCGAGCCGCGCTCGCGGGAGATCCCGAGATCGCGGCCGAGGCCCTCCGGGAACATCCGGCGGGAGGCCCCGAGGCGGCGGCCGTCTTCGGCGGCCTGAACAGCCGGTGATGAAACCCGCGGCCCTCATCGTTGCGTTTCGACAGACCCCGCCGGTCATGAGAATGGCGGAAACGGCCGGGAACGCCGGCTTCAGCCGGCACAGCGGGCCGAAGGCCCGCGGATGTCGTGCCGCCGTTTGCAGTGATGGACCAAGAGTCGAACGCCATCGCGCGGGTCAGCGTCGTGCAGTCCGCTGCGCTCCGCGCAGCGGGTGCCGGCTGAAGCCGGCGTTCCAAGCCGGCGGCGCTCTCACGGCTATTGGCGGACCTGTGATCCCCGGTTTTCACAGCAACTGGGCCTCGCCGACCCCGGCGCTCACCCGGGTTCCACCAACGGCCGTTGACGGTCGCGGAGGAAGCGGGAGAGCGGTTTCGCTACGATGCGGGCAGCCGTTCCCGGCGCTTGGTCCCACGCCGGAGAGCCTCGAGACGGCGGGGATTCATGATGTTCCGAATGACGAGATTCACGGCGCCGCTCGCCGGATTGCTCGTCTGGTCCCTCGCCGCGCCGCTCGCCGCCCAGCCGCCGCCCGATCCCGGGGACCCCTTCGGCGAAGACCCCTTCGGGGACCGTTTCGGCGCGCCGGACGCGGACGTGGACGCGCTGGTGCGAACCGCGTTCTTCTCGAGGAACGGCGCGCAGCGGACCCGCGCGCTCCGCTACCTCGTCCAACGCGACCGGAAGGACGTGATCCCGGCGTTCATCGCCGTGCTGCGGCTGCTGCCCGATGAAGACGGCCGGCTGCTGGACGCGCTCCAGCGCCTCGCCCGGGCGAACATCCCCCGGGACTGGAAGGCATGGACGGAGTGGCAGGAGGAACACACCGAGGTCCGTCCCTACCGCGGGTTCGTCTCCTTCAAGGCGGACATCCTCGCGGGGATCGATCCGAACTTCCGCGACTTCCTCTACCGGGGGGTGCGGCACCGGATCCGGATCGAGGAGATCGTCTGGGGCGGCGTCCGGAAGGACGGCATCCCGGCGCTCGTGAACGCCGAGCAGATCCCGGCAGCCGAGGCGGCCTATCTCACCGGCCGCGAACTGGTCTTCGGGGTGAGCATCAACGGCGACTCCCGCGCCTATCCGCTCCGCATCCTCGACTGGCACGAGATGTTCAACGACGTGGTCGGCGGCGTCCCGGTGTCGCTCGCCTACTGCACGCTCTGCGGGTCGGGAATCCTGTTCGACACCCGCGTTCCCGGACGCCGGGAACCCCTGGTGTTCGGCTCCTCGGGGCTGCTCTACCGGTCCAACAAGCTGATGTACGACACGGAGACGGAGTCGCTCTGGAACCAGTTCACCGGGGCGCCGGTGGTCGGCGAACTCACCGAGTCCGAGATCGTGCTGAAGGTCCTGCCGGTGGTGATCACGAGTTGGAGCGACTGGCTCACCGCCCACCCCGGAACCACGGTGCTCTCGCTCGATACCGGCTTCGACCGCGACTACCGGCCCGGACGGCCCTACGGGCAGTACTTCGCGAGCCCCGAACTCATGTTCCCGGTGGTGGTCCGGGACCGCCGCCTTGACCCCAAGGACCGCATCTTCGTGCTGCGCGACGGGGAAGCGGAGATGGCCTGGGCCCTGTCCCTCTTCGCGGGCGGCGCAGCCCTCCACGACCGGGTCGGGGACCGTGACGTGGTTCTCATCGGCGACGCCGAGTTCGAGACGGTGCGCGCCTACGACTCCGGGGGACGCACGTTCAGCGTGGTGGCGGGCGATCCGGCCCACGTCGAGAGCGGCGGAACGCTCTGGAGCGTGACCGAAGATGCCCTCACCGGCCCGGACGGCGAGACGTTCCCGCGGCTGCCGGGACACATGGCCTACTGGTTCGCGTACCAGAGCTACCACCCCGGCAATCCGGTGCGGACGGAATAGACGCGACGGCCTGGCCGGCGTCACCCGTCGGACAGTTGCGCGTGTCTGCGTTGAAAGTGGCTCCGGCGAAACGCTCGCTGTCGTGATGGCGACGCCGGCCCGGAGCGCCGGCTTCAGCCGGCACGCGGCCCGCAGGGCCGCAGCGGCGCGGCGCACCCCGGACAGGATGGCGCGACCGACCGGCCCGAGCCCATAAGGCTGTCGAACGTCGTGCGGTGCCGGCTGAAGCCGGCGCTCCAAGCCGTTTCGCCATTCTCATGCGCCGCGGAGTGGGCAGGAGGACACACGCATGGCGTCCGCCGCGGGTTCCTTCAGAAGCGATGGCCGAAGTCGCGGTCCTCGCGGATCAGATCCTCCGCGGGGGTCTGGGGCCGGCCGGCGGTCTCCCGACGGAGTTCGGCCGACACCACCCGGAAGGCCGCAAAGCGCAACTTCCTGTCGTTTCCGTCGGCCTCCTCAAGGACGTGGCGAGCCTCGTCCTCCAGGGACCGCTGGTGCTCGGCGGCACGCCGGCGAAGCCGCACTCCGGCCTCGTCGTCCAACCAGGGGACGTCGACCTTGGCCATGACTCCTTCCGCAGCGCTGGTCCCGGCGGGCGGCGCTACTTGCCGGGCTGGGAGACGAGGCGCAGGTAGGGCTTCGGGGCGCGCCAGCCGTCCGGGTACTTCTCCCGGGCCGCCTCGTCCGACACCGCGGGGACGATGATCACGTCGTCGCCGTCCCGCCAGTTCACCGGGGTGGCCACCTGGTGCGCCGCGGTCAACTGCATCGAGTCGAGCACCCGGAGCACCTCGTCGAAGTTCCGGCCGGTGGTCATCGGGTAGGTGAGGATCAGCTTGACCCGCTTGTCGGGGCCGACCACGAACACCGACCGCACGGTCATGTTGTCCATCGCGGTGCGGCCCTTCCCGCCGAGCGCGTTGGGATGGATCATGTCGTAGAGCTTCGCCACCGCGAGGTCGTCGTCGCCGATCATCGGGTAGCCCACCGCGTGGCCCTGGGTCTCCTCGATGTCGGCCTTCCAGCGCTGGTGATCCTCGACGGGATCCACGCTCAGGCCCATGATCTTGCAGTTGCGCTTGGCGAACTCGCCCTTCAACCCGGCCATGTACCCGAGTTCGGTGGTGCACACCGGAGTGAAGTCCTTCGGGTGCGAGAACAGGATCGCCCAGCCGTCGCCGATCCAGTCGTGGAAGCGGATCGTTCCCTCGGTGGTCTCGGCCGTGAAGTCTGGGGCGATATCGCCGATACGGATAGCCATGCGGTCACCTCCTGCGTTTCCGGTGTCTGGCGTCGCCGGTCGTCGTCGGCCGGCGCCCGCGAACGATAGCCCGGCGTCCCCAGCTTGCGTCCTCCTGCGCACCCCACCAGTCACGAAAACGGCTTGGAGCGCCGGCTTCAGCCGGCACCCGCTGCGCGGAGCGCAGCGGAACGACGTACACCTGCTGCCCACATGGCGCGTGGAAAGGTGAGGCGCCACCGAAGAACTGGTCGCAGGCGGGCTGAATCACATAGGCTCGGCGCCGGAGACAGGCCGAATTGTTGGCGGGCTTTGAAAAAGTCCCACTTTTGGGCGGCCAAAATGTCCCACTCGGCTTTGTGCAAACGGGCGGTGCGGAGATCGTCTCGGGAGTCATCTTGGGCTGATCGGGTGGCCGGGTCCATAGCGAAGCGCCGCTCCCGAACGAGGGGAGCGACGATGCAGGAGATCAGGAAACGGGTGCGGTTCCGCGCGCTGTTGAAGGGCGGGATGAGCAAGGCGGGGATCAGCCGGTTGCTGGGGATCAGCCGCCGGACGGCGACGCGTTGGGCGTCGGTGGATCGCGCGGGGAGAGGCCACCTGGCCTTGACCTACGGTCCGCGAGCGGGAGGCGGCTCGATCCTGGACCCGTACAAGGAGATCGTGCGGGTTCGGTTGTCGGCGTATCCGGAGTTGTCGGCGGTGCGGGTGTTCCAGGAGTTGCGGGAGTCGGGCTATCCGGGGGGATATGACGTGGTGAAGCGCTATGTGCGGGAGGTGCGCCCGCAGCCGGAGAAGGAGCCGTTGGTTCGGTTCGAGACGGCGCCGGGTCAGCAGGGCCAGGTGGACTTCGCGGAGTTCCGGCTGCCGTGGGGGAAGCGGTGGGCGCTGCTGGTGGTGTTGGGGTATTCGCGGCTGCTGTGGCTGCGGTTTTACGAGCGGCAGACGATGGGGGTGCTGATGCGGGGACTGGAGGAGGCGTTCGCGTATTTCGGCGGGGTTCCCTTGGAGTTGTTGTTCGACCAGATGAAGTCGGTGATCATCGAGGATCGGCGGGCCACGGCGGGGGAGTTGCTGCGGAACGCGGAGTTCGAGCGGTTCTCGCATCACCACGGGTTCGTGATCCGGGCGTGTCGGCCGTATCGGGCGCGGACGAAGGGGAAGGTGGAGCGTCCGATCAGCTATGTGCGGCGGGGGTTTTTCTACGGTCGCGAGTTCGTGTCGGATGCGGACCTGAACGCCCGGGCGCTGGCCTGGGTGGAGGGGGTGGCGAACGCGCGGATGCACGGGACCCTGAAGGAGGTTCCGCGGGATCGGTTCGAGCGGGAGCGGTCTTTGTTGGGGCCGTTGGCGAAGAGGCCGTATTCGGGGCTGGTGTCGGTACCTTCCGGGCCTGCGGAGGGGTTGGTGTCGCGGCCGCGGCTGCTGGTGGAGCGCCGCAGCCTGGCGGAGTATGGCCGGCTGGGGGAGGTGCGGGGATGACGTCGGTATCGCGCCACGAACGCATCAGCGGTCAGTTGGTGGACCTGAAGATGCCGGGTTCCCTGGAAGCGCTGGACGAGGTTCTGCGGGGGGTTGACGGTGGCTTGCTGAGTGGTTCGGAAGCGATCGAGAAGCTGCTGGGGGCGCAGATCGCGCTGAGGAACAACCGCCGGTTGGAAGCGGCGATGCGTTCGAGCCGGCTTCCGGCGGTGAAGACGCTGGAGGACTTCGACTTCACGTTCCAGCCCTCGCTGCGCCGGGAGCAGATCGCCTCGCTGCACGAGCTGGACTTCATCCGGCGGAAAGAGAACGTGGTGTTCCTGGGTCCTCCCGGGGTGGGGAAGACGCACCTGGCGATCAGCCTGGCGATCCGGGCGGCGGAGCGGGGCCGGCGGGTGTACTACGGCTCGCTGCGCGACCTCATCCAGTCCCTCCAGGAGGCGGAGCGGAAGGGGCAGTTGCGGCGGCGCCTCCGGATCCTCACGCATCCAGCGCTGCTGGTGGTGGATGAGATCGGCTATCTGCCGGTAACCCACAACGGGGCGACCCTGTTCTTCCAGCTCATCAACGAGCGCTACGAGCGGGCCTCGACGGTGCTGACCTCGAACAAGGGGTTCGAGGAGTGGGGGGCCATTCTGGGGGACGAGGTGATGGCCGCCGCGCTGCTGGACCGGCTTCTCCACCACTGTCACATTGTGAACATCCGGGGGAACAGCTACCGGATGCGCCAGCGGGCCAACCTCGCCCGGACGCTCCACCAGGCTCCTGCCAGAAAGAACCCCGCCGCCCCCGGCGACGACAATCAGGAGGTCGCCCCGTGAACGGCGCCGGGCGTCCGCCGCGGAGCTCCGTTCGCTCCGGTCGCTCCGCTCCCTACGCTCTCTCCGTCCGCGGCGGACGCCCGGCCAGAACTCCCCTCATCGGACCCGTTCCACAACCCCCAGCCCACCAGAAAAGTGGGACATTTTCGAAGCCCAAAAGTGGGACATTTTCGGCGCCCATTGACACCGAATCACATAGGCTCGGCGCCGGAGACAGGCCGAATCACATAGGCTCGGGGCCGGAGACAGGCTGAATCACATAGGCTCGGCGCCGGAGACAGGCCGAATCACATAGGCTCGGGGCCGGAGACGGGCCGAATCACATAGGCTCGGGGTCGCAGACGGGCCGAATCACATAGGCTTGGGGTCGCAGGCGGGCTGAATCACATAGGCTCGGGGTCGCAGACGGGCCGAATCACACAGGCTCGGGGCAACTCAGCGACCGGCGCCGAACCGCGGGAGCGCGGCGTCACGCATCCCGGACCTCGAAGCGCTCGACGTTGCGGGTCCGGCTGCTGAACTCGACCCCGATCAGGCGGATCGGCTCTCCCCCGCCCCGGTACTTGTCCGCGTAGCCCCGCTCCTCCAACTGGGCGAGCGCCGACCCCGCTCCCGACTGCTCGATCACCTTGAATTCGAACAGCCAGACCCGGCCCCCGAAGCGCACCGCCATGTCCAGCCGGCCGAGGTTCGTGCTGTCCTCCACCGTCACCTCCACCCCGAGCCCGGTGAAGTACGAATAGAAGACGCTGGCGTAGTACCCCTCGTAGCTGGCGATGTCGTTCTTCGTGTGCCACTGGTGGGGGATCCCGGCGAAGAACGCGTGGAACAGCCGCTCCAGTCCGGCGGCGTCGTTCGTCTCGAGCAGCCGGTAGAGCTGCCGCCGGTTCGTCTCGACCTGCGCGGCGTCCGGGTCGAGGACCCGCAGCAACGCGTCGTTCAGGCTCTTCCGCACTTCGAGATTGGGATATCCCAGCCGGTACTGGATCCAGTCGCCGAGCCGCTCTTCGCCCACGATCGTCAGGTAGCCGGTCTGGAACAGCAGCGCCTCGGTGCCGATGTGTTCGACGTCGAACGCGGACAGCAGGTCCGTGCTCGTCACCAGGCCGTCGAGCCGGGGGGTGGCGATCCGCCGCCGGAACAGGCTCTCGACCAGGAACGACGGCGAGCCCGTCTCGAACCAGTGCGCCGCGAACCGGCGGGTGCGGAACAGCAGCAGCACCCCGAACGGGTTGTACATCCGCTCCGCCCCGCCCCAGCAATAGCCGTTGTACCACTCGCGGATCTTCGTGCGGTCGAGTCCCGGAAGCTCCGGGGCGAACACCGTGTCGAGGTCCGAGTCGGTGTAGCCGCAGATCGCCGAGAACGGCTCGTCCACCGTGAGGTCAATCAGGTTGTTGAGCCCGGAGAACAGGCTGACCTTGGAGAACTTGCTGACCCCGGTGAGGAAGCTGAAGCGGAGGTGAGCGTCCGCCTCCTTGACGACGCCGTAGAGCCCGCGCAGGAAGTCCCGGTTCTTCCGCGCTGTCTCGCGTCCCGCCGGGCTGCCGTTCTCGTCCGGAGGCCCCGAGAACAGCGCGTCGAGGATCGGCTTGTCGTACTCGTCCACCAGCAGCGCCCCCCGCTGCCCGGTCCGCTCGTGCAGTTCACGAAGCAGCCGGTGCAACCGCAACGGCGGTGCGAGGGACTCCGGCGCGATCCCCGCCTCCTTCTCGGCATCCTCCAATTGGGTGGAGACCGCTTCCGCCAGGTAGCCCTGTTCCCGGTAGTTCCCGCTGCCGAAGCTGAGGCGCACCACCGGATGGCGCACCGACCAGTCCCAGCAGTCGTGGATCGCGAGGCCCCGGAAGAGCGGCTCGTTTCCCTCGAACAGCTCCTTCATCGTGTCGAGCAGCAGGCTCTTGCCGAACCGCCGGGGGCGCGACAGGAAGTAGTGGCTTCCCCCTTCCACCAGCCGCCCGATCCAGCGCGTCTTGTCCACGTAGTAGGAGTCCGTCTCCCGGATCTTCCGGAAGGTCTGGATACCGATGGGAAGTTGCCGCCGCCGCACCGGAACACCTTAGCCGAATGCCCGGCCGGCGCGCCTACGGTGGGGAAGGCGCGGGACCGGCGGCGGCGAGGCTGGCCTGGAGCTCGCGTTCCACCGCGTCGGCCACGATGCGGTACCCCGCCGCCGAATAGTGGGATCCCTGGAGGTAACGGAGCGATTCCGCCGGGCGGCCCGTGGCGATGAAGGCGGCGCGGATGTCCACGACCGGCAGGCCCAGGCGCTCGAAGAGCCCGAACAGGCGCTCGCGGTGCAGGAACAGGGACCCGGGGCGGAAGGTAGGCAGATAGACCATGACGAGTTCGCCCCCCAGTCGCGGGAGGTATCCCGGGGGGAGTTCCGTGTCGTCATCCACAAAGAAGACGTAGTCGCCACGCGAGCGCTTGAGCGCCAGGTTGCGCGCGCGGGTCAACGAACGGACCCCGAGCGGCAAGACCCGTATGTCGAGGTGACGGAACGGTCGGACCACCCGCTCGGTGCGACCGAGGTCCCCCTGCTCGACAAGGATCACCTCGTCGAAACCGGGAGTCACCCGGGCCACGGACCTGAGGCAGCGAGCCAGGTCTTCGGGACGATTCAGCGTGGCGATGACGAGCGTGGTGACCGGCTGTCGTCCGCTCCGGGGAACCGCAGTGTCCTGCTCCTGAGGCGACAGCGAACTGTACTCGCCGGTCGGGATCATGGCCCTCGCGGGAGGCCAGCCGGTCGCCCGGCCGCCCGGCAGGCGGCGCGTCGCCCGGGGCGCAACCCCCACGGCGCGGCGGGCAGGCGTGGGCTGCGGCTCCCGTCCGGTTCGTGACACCCTTGTCCGATGAGCGGCGCGGGAGCGGGCGACAGACTCCAGCGGCGGATGGGGCTGCTCGGGGCCACCTCGACGAACATCATCGGGATGGTCGGGATCGGTCCCTTCCTGACCATCCCGCTGATGGTGTACGCGATGGGCGGGCCGCACATCATCTGGGCGTGGCTGGTGGGCGCGCTCCTCTCGCTCGCCGACGGCCTCGTATACGCGCAGCTCGGCGCCGCGCTGCCGGGCAGCGGCGGGCCCTACATCTACCTGCGGGAGGCGTTCCGGCCGTTCGGACTGGGGCGTCTGATGGCCTTCCTGTTCCTGTTCCACATCCTGCTGGTGGCGCCCCTCTCGCTCGCCGGCGGCGCGGTGGGCTTCGCCGACTACCTCGGCTTCTACCTCCCCGATTTGACGGGGCTCCCGCACCACCTCGCCGCCGCCGGCGTCTGCCTGCTGGTGCTGTTCCTGCTCTACCGGAACATTGATTCCGTCGAGCGCCTCTCGAAGGCAATGCTCGCGCTCGTTCTCGCCACCACCGGCTGGGTGATCGTGGCCGGCCTCATCGAGAGCCCGGGACTTCCCTCGTTCATGCCGCCCCAGGGCTTCGACGCCGGCTTCTGGCCCGCGCTCGGCGCGGCATCCGTGATCGCGATGTACAGCTTCGGCGGCTACAACCAGGTCTGCAACATCGCGGGCGAGGTGAAGGACCCGGAGCGCAACGTGCCGCGCTCCATCCTGCTCTCGATCCTGGTGGTGGCGGTCCTCTACATCGCCATGACCACGGTGATGCTCGAACTGATCCCGTGGCAGGAAGCGGAGGCGACCCGCACCCTGGCTTCCATCTTCATCGCCCGCACGGTGGAGGACCCGGGACTCGCGCAGCTCGCCGGGTCCGTCATCACCGCGCTGATCCTCTTCGTGGCGGTGGCCTCGGTGTTCGCCTTCGCGCTCGGCTATTCGCGGATGCCCTACGCCGCCGCGCGCGACGGGCAGTTCTTCGCCATCTTCGGGAAGGTCCACCCGACCCGCGGCTTCCCCCACGTCTCCCTCGTCTGGCTGATCGCGGTCTCCATCCCCTTCTGCTTCTTCAGCCTGGGCGAACTCATCAACTGGCTCATGCAAGTCCAGATCCTGCTGCGCTTCGCCTGGCAGTGCGTCGCGGTGCTCCTGATCGCCCGCTACCGGCCGGACATCCCCCAGCCCTTCCGGATGTGGCTCTACCCGATCCCGGCGCTCCTCTCGCTCGCGCTCTGGATCGCGCTCTTCTTCACCGGGCCGCCCACCGGGGTCTGGTTCTCGCTGGGGTTCCTGGGCCTCGGCCTGGTCGCCTACTGGGTCTTCCGGAAACGGCAGGCCGCCCTGCCCTCGTCCGACTGAGCCCGGTTAGCGTCCGGAGGCAAGGCGGCCCGGGCGCTACCGCCGGACGAGCTTGCCGTCCCGGTAGAACTCCTCCCGGACGGTCCCGTTTCTCATCCGGATCGTCCAGCGGCCTTCCCGCTTGCCTTCCGCGTAGTTTCCACGGGCCGTCCCCGACCCGGGAAAGCGGTGGACAAAGGGTCCGTGTCGCTTTCCCGCCACCATCGGACCTTCCTCGATGCTTCCGCTCGCGTACGTGAACACCCAGGGCCCCTCCGCCACGCCGTCCACGTAGGAGCCTTCGGCCCGGTCTCCGTCGGCTTCACGGGACACCCAGTGACCGTGCCGACTGCCCTCGACGAAGGGTCCTTCCTCAACGCCGCCCGCACCGTCGCGAAGGATCCAGACTCCGTGTCGTTGGCCGGCGACCAACGGTCCCTCCTCCCGGCCCCCGTCGGGGAAAATGAGGACCCAGTGGCCCTCCTGTACGCCGCGGACGAAGGGGCCTTCCTCGACCTGCCCGTCGGGGCCGCGCAGGACCCACGGGCCATGGCGCTCTCCAAACTCGAAGGTTCCTTCCTCGATCCGTCCGTCGGGCCAGCGGAGCACCCAGTGGCCGTGACGTTTCCCGTCCCGAAAGGGCCCGTTCGCCTCGGCCTCCTGCGCCGTCGGGGACGCCTCCACCCGCGCCGGTCGCCCACATACCAGGAGAACTGCCGTCAACGCGGCGGCGCCGCACGTTCTCGTGATCCGCATCGGGGATGGCCTGCACCGCAGAGTAGCAGCGGTCACACGGAGTGGCACGACCGCGTAAGTCGGCCGGTTCTTCCCGCCTGGAGGTCGGTGCTCGTATCCTTCAGCGGACTCCCATGAGAACTCCGGCCGGAAAGCGCGCGGCGGGGTTCATAGCGGTCACCCTCGCACTTCTGCTTCCCGGCGCCCCGGCGCCGGGGCAGGAGGCGTTCCGGCTCGGCGACATCACGGCGGAACCCGGGCACGCCGTGTCCGGCCGCCTCGACGTCGCTCCCTCCGGCGGTGACGCGGGAACCTTCCTGCCCCTCACCGTCGTGCACGGGGCCCGTCCAGGCCCCGTGCTCACCCTGGTGGCGGGCATTCACGGCTCCGAATACGCGCCGATCCTGGCCATGCAGCGCCTGCGGCCGCTGCTGGACCCGGCGGAGATCACCGGGACGGTGGTCCTGGTCCACATGGCCAACCTGCCGGCGTTCCTGGGCCGGACGATCTACTTCAGCCCCGTCGACCGGAAGAACCTGAACCGGGTGTTCCCGGGGAAGTCGGACGGCACCCTCAGCGAGCGCATCGCCTACGTCCTCACCGAGGAAGTCATCGCCCGCTCGGACTTCCTGATGGACATCCACTCCGGAGACGGCAACGAGTGGCTCCGCCCCTCGTACACCGGCTACTACGCCGAGGCGGGGGGCGCCGAGGTGATCGAGAAGTCCCGGCGGATGGCCGTCGCGTTCGGCCTCGACCCCATCGTCGAGTTCAAGGGCGACCTGGACCCGAGCCGCGCGATCTGGTGCGGGGCCGCGGCGGTGGCGCGCGGCATCCCGTCCATCGACGTGGAGTCCGGCGAGATGGGCCTCATCGAGGACCGGACCATCGCTCCGATCGTGGACGGGGTGCTGAGCGTGATGCGCGATCTCGGGATGGCGCCGGGAGACTCCAACCCGACCGAGAACCCGCTGTTCATCCGGGAGCGCGCCTACGCGACCAGCGAACACGACGGCGTCTGGGAGCCGGATCCGCTGGTCAAGGCCGGCCAGTACGTCGCGAAGGGCGCCCGGCTGGGGCTGGTGCGGGACTTCCACGGCAACCCGCTCGCGGAGGTCCGGGCGCCGGCCGCCGGAATGATGCTCATCCTGCTCGGGACCCCGCCGGTGAACCGCGGCGAGACGCTTGCGGTGATCGCCCAGGTGGAGTAAGCACGCGAACCCCCGCCGCGGCGGGCGCCCAAGGCGGATAGCGGTACGTGATCCGCGGGCCTCCGGCCCGCTGTGCTGGCTGAAACCGGCCCAGTTGCTGTGAAAATGCAGTCTCGCCAGTCCACCGACCGCCGCAATGGCGCTGCCGGCTGGGAACGCCGGCTTCAGCCGGCACGAGCTGCGCGCCAGCGCAGCGCACGGCACGAAGCTGACCTGCACGATGGCGTTCGGCTCTCGATCCATCGCTGCGAACCGCGGCGGGACGTCCGCGAGCCTTCGGCTCGGTGTGCCGGCTGAAGCCGGCGCTCCAAGCCGTTTTCATGACCGGCGGGGTGCGCAGGAGGACCGGGCATGGGCGTTTGCTGTGAAAATGCAGTTTGGGCGAAAGCTCAACCAGCGTCCGTTGCGCCGCCGGCTGGGAGCGCCGGTCTTCAGACCGGCACGCGCTGCGCGGTAGCGCAGCGCACGGCGCCACGGCGAGCGGCGCGGTGGTGCTCTGCTCTCGGTTCATCATTGCAGACAGCGACACGACATCTGCGGGCCTTCGGCCCGCTGTGCCGCTCTGAAGAGCGGCGCTCCCAGCCGTTCCCGCCGTTTTCATGCCCGGCGGGGTGTGCAGGAGGACCGGGCATGGGCGTTTGCTGTGAAAATGCAGTTTGGGCGAAAGCTCAACCAGCGTCCGTTGCGCCGCCGGCTGGGAGCGCCGGTCTTCAGACCGGCACGCGCTGCGCGGTAGCGCAGCGCACGGCGCCACGGCGAGCGGCGCGGTGGTGCTCTGCTCTCGGTTCATCATTGCAGACAGCGACACGACATCTGCGGGCCTTCGGCCCGCTGTGCCGCTCTGAAGAGCGGCGCTCCCAGCCGTTCCCGCCGTTTTCATGCCCGGCGGGGTGTGCAGGAGGACCGGGCATGGGCATTTGCTGTGAAAATGCAGTTTGGGCGAAAGCTCAACCAGCGTCCGTTGCGCCGCCGGCTGGGAGCGCCGGTCTTCAGACCGGCACGCGCTGCGCGGTAGCGCAGCGCACGGCGCCACGGCGAGCGGCGCGGTGGTGCTCTGCTCTCGGTTCATCATTGCAGACAGCGACACGACATCTGCGGGCCTTCGGCCCGCTGTGCCGCTCTGAAGAGCGGCGCTCCCAGCCGTTCCCGCCGTTTTCATGCCCGGCGGGGTGTGCAGGAGGACCGGGCATGGGCATTTGCTGTGAAAATGCAGTTTGGGCGAAAGCTCAACCAGCGTCCGTTGCGCCGCCGGCTGGGAGCGCCGGTCTTCAGACCGGCATGCGCGGTAGCGCAGCGCACGGCGCCACGGCGAGCGGCGCGGTGGTGCTCTGCTCTCGGTTCATCATTGCAGACAGCGACACGACATCTGCGGGCCTTCGGCCCGCTGTGCCGCTCTGAAGAGCGGCGCTCCCAGCCGTTCCCGCCGTTTTCATGCCCGGCGGGGTGTGCAGGAGGACCGATCATGACGGTTTCTCCCCGTGGGGGCTCCAAGCCGGCGGCGCCCTACTTCATCCGGCGGATGATCGGCAGTCCCCAGAAATAGAGCGCGGTGAGATCCACCCCCCGCGCGATGAGCGTGGCCCAGGACGCCGCGTAGACACCCACCATGTTCACCGGCTGGATCAGCACCCAGAGGACGAACAGGACCGCCAGGGTCTCGATGAGGCCGGCCCAGGTGATGGCGCGGGTCTCGGTGCTCCAGACCAGCAGCGCCCGGTAGAAGGCAAGCAGCACCGAGAAGATCGGCATCGTCACCAGGATCTGGAGCGCCGGCACCGAAAGGTCCACCAGGTTCGGGGCGAGTCCCGCCACGTGCTGGAACCAGAGACCGGAGAGCGGGGTGAGGGCCATGACGCCCTGCAGCACGCACGCCCCCGCCCCGAGGCCGAGGGCGAAGCGCACCAGCTTGTCGAACCGCTGGCGGCTTCCGTCCATGAAGGCGATGGCGACCTCCTGGAAGGAGAGGCCCATGCTCCGGAAGACGAAGGCGAGCGCCGCGACCACCGGGTAGGTCGCGAGCGATTCGAGGGCGAGGCGGGAATGCCCGAGGAACAGGTTGACCAGCGGGTGGATCGCGAGCGCGATCACCGAGCTGACCAGCAGCGGGATGTAGAAGTGGAGGATCTTCGGATTCGTCAGGGGCTCGCCGTTCCGGGGAGTCGCGAGCACCTCGCGCACGCAGTCGGCCACCATGAACCGGGTGGCGACCGCCTCGACCACCACCGCCACCGAGAGCGCCGCCGCCCCGATGAGCGCGCCCGGTATCGAGGCGCCGAAGAGCAGCCAGGCGGTGACCGCCATCCCCGAGAGCCGGATGGTGGTCCCGTAGGCGATCCGGCGGGTGTGGCCGTGCCGCACGAGGAGCCCCTGGTAGAAGCGCCGGAAGCCGATGGCCGCCGGCCAGGGCAACAGCACCAGCAGGGCCTGCCGGCTCAGTTCGGCGACCTGCGCGTCGAGGCCCATCACCGTCTGGGCGACCCACGGATAGAGCGGCGACAAGGTCCAGACGAGCGTGAGCAGGGTCAGCCCCAGGTTCAGCGCCGCCCCGAAGCGGCGCAGCGAACGGAACGCCTCGCGGTCCTTGCAGAGCGCGGTGGAGGCGCTCAGCATCATGATGATCGGCGCCTCGAGGATCAGCGCGAAGGCGAAGGCGACCCCGAACGCCGCGAGGTTCACGGTCGCGTCGGGAAGCCGGGCTACCACCGCGGCCACCAACAGCCCTTCGACGGACATCATGATCCAGGTGGCCGCCATCGGCAGCCACACCCAGAAGATCCGGCTGGTGGTGAGCGGCGCCCGCGGCGGGGCCGCCTCCGGGGTCTTCCCGAACGTGGGGGTCACGCGGCGTCCCGATCCGCGGTCAACGCGTCGAGATTCATCTCGCGGGCCAGCGCGTCGGCAACCGCCAACCCGTCGCGGGTCGGCCGGAGCCAACCCGTCATCTCGTCACCCCGGAGCTCGACGAGGCCCCGGGCCCGCCATTTCCCGAAGAGCCTCCGGTTCGCCCGCACCACCGCCTCGCCGTAGCGGGCGGAGAAGCCCCCGAGCGGGAGGCCATCCGTCGTGCGGAGGCGCAGGAACAACTCTTCGAGGGCGCGCTCGTGCGGACGCAGGGTTTCGCGTTCGGCCGTGGGTTCCTCTCCGCGAAGAATCGCTTCCTCCCAGTGTTCGAACGCCCGCCGGTTCCAGAACCGCTCCCCTCGTTCCGGCGCAAAGGAATGGGCGGATGGTCCGACTCCGAGGTACTCCACCAAACTCCAGTACTTCCGGTTGTGGCGCGAACGAAACTCGGGCGCCGGGGCGAAGTTGCACGCCTCATAGGCCGCAAAACCGTGCTCCGCAAGGGTTTCGTGCACCGCCCGGAAGAGGGCGCTCCCGTCTCCGGAACGAGCGGTGAGGGTCTCCCCCCGCGCCCGGCGGCGTCCGAAGGGCGTTCCCGGCTCGATGGACAGCTCGTAGGCGGAGACGTGGTTCACCCCCGGCAACGCAACCAGGGCGCGGAGTTCTTCGCGCAGGGACTCCGGGGTCTGCCCCGCCGTACCGTAGATGAGATCAACCGAGATCCAGGGAATTCCAGCCTCGGCGAGCCGGGACACCGCGATCGCGGCATCCGACGCGTTGTGCGCGCGGCCGAGGAACCGCAGCCGGGACTCGTCGAGCGCCTGCACTCCGAGGCTGACGCCCCAAATCTCCTCGGCCGCCCACTGGCGGGCGCGTTCCGGGGCGTGGACCAGATCCTCCGGGTTGGCCTCGAGGAAAAGGAACGGCGAGGGCGAAGCAAGGCCCCGCTCCACAGCCGCCGACGCCACCTCCCGGAAGAATCCGGCCGGCGCGAGCGAGGGGGTGCCGCCCCCGAAATAGACAGTGTCCGCCCCGAGCGCGGCAGCCCGGAGCTCCAACTCCGTCAGCAGCGCCTGCCGGTAGCGATCGAGGCGCTCCGATCCGGGACCCCCCAGTGGAGTCACGGCGAAATCGCAGTAGGGACAGATCCGCGAACAGAAGGGAACGTGAACGTAGAGCCCCGGAGCGGCCGGTTCCGGCGTCTCGGTGAATGGGTCAAGCGGAAGCGAGGTCGGATCCGGGCGCTCGGTCACGCCGCCGGGCTCGACTTCAGGACGGCGACGAAAGCGGACTGGGGGATCTGCACGTTGCCGACCTGCTTCATGCGCTTTTTCCCTTCCTTCTGGCGCTCGAGCAGCTTCCGCTTCCGGGTGACGTCGCCGCCGTAGCACCTGGCGGTGACGTCCTTCCGGAGCGCCCGGATGTTGGTGCGGGCGATGATCTTTCCCCCGATCGCGCCCTGGATGGCGATCTTGAAGTTGTGCATCGGAATCGCCTCGGCGAGGCGTTCGCAGTAACCGAGCGCCCGCGGACGCGCCTTTTCCTCGTGGACGAGCTGGCTGAGGGCGTCCACCCGCTCGCCGTTCACCAGGATGTCCACCTTGACGAGCCTGGTCGAGCGGTAGTCGAGCAGTTCGTAGTCGTAGCTGCCGTAGCCGTGGGTGACCGTCTTCAGCCGGTCGTGGAAGTCGAAGAGGACCTCGGCGAGCGGCAACTCGGCCTGGATCTCCACGCGCCGCGAAGACAGGAAGTTCATGCGGCTGGTCGCCAGGCGCCGCTCGGTCAGGAGTTCCATGACCGGTCCCACCGAACGCTCCGGAATCAGGATGGAAGCGCGGATGTACGGCTCCTCCGCGCCGGCGATGATCGCCGGGTCCGGGTAGTAGGCCGGGTTTTCGACTTCGTGCAGCTCCCCGTCCCGGGTGCTCACCCGGTAGCGCACGCTGGGGGCCGACAGGAGCAGCGACAGCCCGTGTTCCCGCTGCAGCCGCTCCTGCACCACGTCCAGATGGAGGAGTCCCAGGAATCCGCAGCGGAACCCGAACCCGAGGGCGGTGGAGGTTTCGCGCTCATACGTCAGCGCCGGGTCGTTCAGCGACAGTTTCCCGAGCGCGCTCTCGAGTTCGCCGTAGTCGTCGGTCGAGATGGGGTAAACGGAGCTGAACACCACCGGACGCGGTTCGCGGTATCCGGGGAGCGACGTTTGCGCGGGGCGCGCGGTGTCCATCACCGTGTCGCCGATCGCGATGTCCTGAATCCGCTTGATGCCGCAGATGGCGTATCCCACCGCGCCCGCGGAAAGAACGTCCACCGGTTCCCGGCGGAGCCGCAGAAGTCCAACCTCCTCGACGACGTGGTCCGTGTCCCCGCGCATCAGGCGCACCCGGTCGCCGCGACGAATCGCGCCGTCCACCACGCGGACCAGCAGCACGACGCCCCGGAAGGTGTCGTACTGGGCGTCGAAGATGAGCGCCCGCAGCGGATCCGCCGGATCGCCGCCCGGCGGGGGAATCCGCGTCACGATGGCGTCCAGGATTTCCTCGATCCCCTCGCCCTTCTTCGCCGAGGCGAGCACCGCCTCGAAGGGATCGAGTCCCAGCTCCTCGTCGATCTCCTCGCGCACCCGCTCCGGGTCGGCGGCCGGCAGGTCAATCTTGTTGATGACCGGAACCACCTCGAGGTCGTACTCCATCGCCACGAAGTGGTTGGCGACCGTCTGCGCCTCGACCCCCTGCGCCGCGTCCACCAGCAGGAGCGCTCCCTCGCAGGACATGAGCGAGCGGCGCACCTCGTGGGAGAAGTCCACGTGGCCGGGGGTGTCAATCAGGTTGAGCTGATAGCGCTCCCCATCCTTCGTCTCGTGGAGGAGCGAGACGCTGTTCGACTTGATGGTGATCCCGCGCTCGCGCTCGAGGTCCATCGAGTCCAGCAACTGGTCCCGGAACTCGCGGTCGCTGACCCCGCCGCAGCGTTGGATGAGCCGGTCGGCGAGCGTGGACTTCCCGTGATCAATGTGCGCGATGATGCAGAAGTTGCGGACCCGCGCGATGGGAACCGGACCGCTGGTGTTGGGCAACGGTCAGGGACGAGCCGTGGGAACGAGGGTCACCTCGTGGCGTTCCCCGTCGCGGAGGAACACCACGGTGAGCGGCTCGCCGATGCGGGCGGCCTCCAGCGCGTTCATGTAGTCGTAGATGTTCAGGACCGGCGTTCCCGCGAACTCGACGATGACGTCGCCCTTCCGGAGCCCCGCCTCTTCGGCCGGCCCGCCCGCCATGACCCCGCCGAGCAGCAGTCCCTCGATCTCGGTGGCGTACTCGGGGATCGTCCCGGTGTAGGCGCGCAGCGAGACGCGCGAGGTCGCGGTCTCCGGGGCGCGCTCCACCTCGACGAACTCGGGGACCGGATCGCTCTCGGCCACCCGGCGGGCGACGAGGCCCGTGAAGCGGGCGATCCGGGCGAGGCCCTCGTAGTTCAGCTTGTCGGCGGTGTCGGACGGCCGGTGGTAGTCGGGGTGCGTCCCGGTGAAGAGGTTGAGGGTGGGCACGCTCTCGCTGTTGAACGCCGACGAGTCGGTGGGGAGGTAGGGGTCGTCGGAGAGCGCGAGGTCGAATCCCCCCGGCACGTTCGCCCGCTCGACGATGCCCGGCCAGACGCTCGACGAGCCCATCGCCTGGACGGTCAGCCGGTTCTCCTCGAGCCGCCCCACCATGTCGAGGTTGATGTAGGCCGCGAGCCGGTCCGGCCGGATGTCGTCCCGGACGAACGCGCGGGAACCGAGGAGGCCTGATTCCTCCCCGGACCAGAAGCCGACCAGCACCGGCCGGGCGAGGGGAGCGTCGGCAACGGTGCGCGCCAGCGCGAGCACCGCGGCGGTCCCCGACGCGTTGTCGTCGGCGCCGGGATGGACCGCCGGGGGAGCGTGGGGGTTCAGCGAGCCGCCGCCCCCCATCCCCAGGTGGTCGTAGTGGGCGCC
This sequence comes from Vicinamibacteria bacterium, assembly GCA_963555995.3. Lineage (GTDB taxonomy): Bacteria > Acidobacteriota > Vicinamibacteria > Marinacidobacterales > Marinacidobacteraceae > Marinacidobacterium. Next base: position 2,186,555 of record OY821641.1, read on the forward strand.
CACCGCGACGTAGGGCGGATCGAGGCTGCCGTCCGCCGCCGGGAGGATCCCGACCACGTTCGCGCCGCTGGTGGGCGTCCGCTCGAGGTCCACGGCCAGGGTGGCGAACCCGGGCAGCGGGAAGGACCCGGCGTCCACCTCGCCCGCATCGAGCGATCGCTGCACCTCGGCGAGGGAGACCCCGGTCCCCGCGAAGAGCCGGTCGCCGGCCGCCCCGTCAATCGAGACGGCGAGGATGCCCTGGCTGCCCGGCGCCGCAATGTCGAAGGCATCGGGAGCCAGTTCCCCGGCCCCTTCGGACCCGGGACCGGTGATCACCACCATCCCGGCCGCCCCCTGGTCCCGCGCCGCTGACGCCTTGGACCGGAAGTCCGCGTGACGGTTCAGCACCGACCGCGTCTCGTCCTCCACATCGTCCGGGAAGTAGCGGAGGACGACCACCACCTTGTCGCGGACCTCGTGGCCGGCGTAGCTGTCGTAGCGGACCCCGGCGCTCTCCGGAACCCGGATGCCGTAGCCGGCGAAATAGAGCTCTCCCCGCACCTCCCCGGTTTCCGAGAACGCGAACGCCTTCACCTGGTCGCTTCCGAAGCGCTTGTGGCCCCCGGCCCGCAGCGAGGACCCCCGGTCCTCCACTCCGGCTATGAAACGGAAGGGGATCCCGAGACCGTCCCGGCCGGGGAGGGGCCGGGCGCCGGCCGCCTCCAGCTCGGAAATCAGGTAGCGCCGCGCGGTCGCGGCTCCCGGCGTGCCCACCGCGCGCCCCTCGGTGCCCGGTCCGGTGAGCGCGAGGACATCGTCACGGAGTTCCTCGGGAGTCTGGGCCGCGGCGGGGAGCGCCAGCAACAGCGCGAGCGAACAACTGACCCCGGTGAGGGTCTGGCGGCGGTTCATCGGAAGGTCTCCGGGTGCCGGTTCCGGGATGGCGCGGAGCGAAGCGCGGCAAGCGCGGCCTCGTGATCCCAGTCGGCGAGGTAGATCTGGCCGCCTTCCCCGCCGTGGCGGGTGGAGGTCCAGGCGAGGCCCTCCCCGTCCGGGGTGGGGACCGGCAGCCCGTCGAAGCCGTCCGTGGTGGTGATCCGGACCGGCTCCTTCTCGCCGCCGACATCCACCATGTACACCTCGAAGTTGCTGAATCCCAGCTTGTTCGAGGCGAACAGGACGTACTCGAGGGACGGATGGACATACGGCGCCCAGCTCATGGCCCTGAAGTCGGTAAGCTGGCGCTGGTCGCTCCCGTCCGGGTTCATGGACCAGACGTCCGCCACCAGCCCGTCTTCCGAGAAGCGCCGCCAGATGATCCGCGACCCGTCGGGGAAGTAGAACGGGCCGCCGTCGTAGCCGGGCACGTGGGTCAACCGCCGCTGCTCGCTGCCGTCGGCGCGCATGGTCCAGATCTCGCCGAAGTACGACGGATCTATTTCGGCGAGACGGGTCTCCCGCTCCGTGAGTTCGTCCTCGAACATGCCCCGCATCGAGGTGAAGACGACCGACGCGCCGTCCGGCGACCAGCTCCCCTCGGCGTCGTAGCCCTGCGCGTCGGTGAGGCGAACGAGTTCGCCGTCCGAGCGCCGTTCCACGAAGACGTCCATGTGGGAGTCGTAATCCCACTCGTAGCGGCGCTCCTGGCCGCTCTCCCGGAACGCGATCTCTTCCCGCTGCAGCTCGAGCGAACGCGGGTCGAGGTGCGTCGAGGCGAACAGGATGTCCCCGTTCTTCCCCGAGATGAACGCGCAGGTGGTCTTGCCGCGCCCCGGAGACACGCGGCGCACGTCCCCCGTCTCCATGGACAGCAGGTAGATCTGGAAGAAGGGGTTCCCCGGCTCCCGCTCCGACTGGAAGACCATCTCCCGCCCGTCCGGGGAGAAGTACCCCTCCCCCGCGCGCTTTCCCTCCACGGTCAGGCGGCGGATGCGGCTCAGGAACCGCGACTCGTCCTCGGCCCCCTGCGTCGCAAGAGCCGGAGCCAACAGACCCCCGCCCAGCGCAATTGGAAGTACGAACACGAGGCGGCCGGATACGCGCCGCAACGACTGGAACATGGGGAAACGAGGGCTGCGAACCGGCCGGTCGGTAACCGCTGATTGTACCCCGGAGGGTGGCGGCTGCCGCCGGGACCGCCGGTCTCCAGACCGGCATCGACCGCCGAGAGGCGGTCGAAACCACACCTGCACCGAACCCCACAGCAGAAACCGGAGGGGAAGCCTCTGTTCCGGCGACGGGGTTGCGGCTTGGAGCCCCATCAAGGGGACAGGGACGGAATCCTCCACCGCCTCGGCGCTCCAGTGTCGCAACGTCCACCCGGCCCCGGTATGTTTCGAGACCGTCCCTCATGAATCTGCCCAACCCGTTTGTCAAACTTCGGGAACTCAGCCGGATACGGAGGGACATCGTCCGCGATCGGAAGAGGCTACGCACCCAGATCCAGGCCATCGTCGGCGCTGCCGGGTTTCGGATCGGCAGTGCGCTTCCGGATCCTCTTGACCCGGATGGACTCCACATTCTCGAAGGTCTCGCCGCCGACACGCCGACGCACATCCTCCTCAAGGGCCTTTCTTCGTACGTCGGACACGACGAAGGAGAACTCCGGGACGCCCTGACGGCTCGCCTGGATGACACCGGCCGCTTTCTTCTGAGCGACCAGCTACGGGCGTGGAAGTCGGCGATCCGCAGAGTCGCGACCTACGACGCTCGCATCGCCAAAGGCCTGTCCGAATTCGACGAGCCGCTCGACCTCCTGACGACGATTCCCGGAATCAGCCGCGAGGCGGCGTGCGCCATCTTGCTGGAACTGGGACCGGACATCCGAACCTTCGAGTCCAGCAGTCAGTGCGCGGCGTTTGCGGGCCTTGCCCCGGGCAGGAGAGGTGGCGGGAACCACGAGGAGCGTGGCGCCGGTCGCCGGCGTAGCCCCCCCTTGCGCGGGATCCTGATCGAATGCGCCGAGGCCGCCACCCTTGCGAGGGGGACCGAGTTCCGGCGCTACTACGAGACCGATCGGGATCGGAAAGGCCACCAGCACGCTCTGGTCGCCACCGCCAACAAGCTGGTCCGTGTCATCTACGGGGTTCTCAGCAACCGCGCCCCCTACCGCGATGCCCGGAGCGGGGAGATGTCCATCCGGACAGATTCGGAGCCTCGCAGCGTCCCATAGCCGGCGTTCCTCGGCGCTCCAAGGCCCGCGGGGACTCCCTCCGAGCTCGGACTACTCCCCCGCGTACGCCGGGCCACGGAGCGCCCGGCCGGGGAGCGCGCCGGTGTACTCGCCCTCGTCCACCACCGGGGTCCCGTTCACCAGGACGTAGCGCATGCCGACGGAGTAGTGGAACGGATCTTCGAAGGTGGCCACCCCGCGGATCATCTCCGGATCGAAGACCGCGAGGTCGGCGAAGTGCCCTGCGGCGAGCGTGCCCCGCTCCTCGAGTCCCAGGATCTCCGCGGGAAGCCCGCTCAGCTTGCGGATCGCCTCCTCCCAGGTGAGGAGGCCCTCCTCGCGGACGTAGGTGCCGAGGAGGCGGGGAACCGTCCCGAGATGCCGGGGATGGACGAGCGGGGGCAGGTTCTCGGAGTCGAGATCCATCGTGCCGCCGTCGGTCCCGCCGGCCACGTAGGGCTGGGCCAGCACCTGCCGGAGCGTGTCCTCCTCGTTGTTCCAGTCAATGACGATGCCGCGGCCCTCCTGCTCGAGGACCACGTCCATGAAGGCCTCCTCGGCGGGTTGGCTGCGCATCTCCGCCACTTCCTCGACCAGCTTGCCGTTGATCTCCGGATCGTCCACCCCGAGCCGGACGCGGTGCCAGCCGATGTTCGCGAGGTAGGGCGGCTCGGTGACGAAGTCGCCGGCGATGCGCTCGCGCATTGCCGGATCGCGCAGCCGTTCGAGCATCGCCTCGACGCCGCCTTCCTGCGCCCAGGCGGGGATGTAGCTGCGGAGGCCGGTGATGCCCCAGGTGGAGGTGTAGGAATCGCCGGTCACCTGCATCCCCCGGAGCCGGGCTTCATCAATGAGGCCGAGGAAGGTGTCCGCCTCGGTGGAAGACGTCGAGTTCAGGTGGAAGAAGTGGACCGGCGCGCCCGCCCGTTCGCCGATGAGGAGGGCCTCGGTGATCGCCTCCGGATCGGTCCCGTTCATGGTGCGGGCGTGGTTCGCGAAGATGCCGCCCGCCGCGGCCGCCTCGGCGACGATCGCCGCGAGTTCCTCCGTGGACATGTAGATGTTGGGCACGTAGCTCATGCCGGCGGAGACCCCGAACGCACCCTCGGCCATGGCGTCCCGCACCAGCCCCAGCATCTGCTCGAGTTCCTCGCCGGTGGGCTCCCGGTCCTCATAGCCCATGACGTAGGCCCGGACCGAGCCGGAGCCGACGTAGGACGCCACGTTGATGGCGATGCCGGTTTCGTCCAGATAGTCGAGGAATCCGCCCAGGGTTTCCCACTTCCCTTCCAGTTCCTCGGGCAGGCTGCCCTCGATCCTTCCGCCGCGCGGGCCCATCGAAGTGGTCTCTCCGTAGACCTCGGTGGTGAGCCCCTGGAACGCGAACGAAGGCCCCTGGCCGCCGTCGAGCAGGCGTCGGAGCTCGGAATGGCTGTGCATGTCGACAAAACCGGGCGCCACGTAGAGGCCGGTGGCATCAATCGTTCGTTCCGCGCTGCCGCCGACGTCGCCGATCGCGGCGATGCGGTCTCCCTTGATCGCCAGATCGGCGACGACTCCCGGTGCTCCGGTCCCGTCGAAAACGGTGCCGCTTTCGATGATCAGGTCGTAATCCGGCGGCCCGCAGCCGAAGAGGCAAACCGCCAGCACCAGTCCGAGAAGGGCAACGCGTCTTGGCGCGCCGTGCTGGAACATCATCGGCGTCTTTCCCGGGGATTGGACCCCGTTTCGGCGCGGCGGGTGATGCGCGACGTCAAGGTCCGGGGGTCTTCCGAATGTAGCACCTTCCGGGTCGCCGGCGGGGTACGACTTGCGCGGCGCGCCGGCTCTCCTGCGCACCGCGCCGGTCATGAAGACGGCGGAACGGTTTGGAACGCCGGCTTCAGCCGGCACAGCGAGCCGAAGGCTCGCGGATGTCGTGCCGCTGTTCGCGGTGATGGACCGAGAGCCGACGCCATCGCGTGGGGCAGCGTCGTGGCGTCCGCTGCGCTTCGCGCAGCGGGTGCCGGCTGAAGCCGGCGCTCCAAGCCGTTGCGCCAATGGGGTACCGTCATGCCGTCCGCTGCGCTCCGCGCAGCGAATGCCGGCTGAAGCCGGCGCTCCAAGCCGTTGCGCCAACGGGGCAGCGTCGTGCGATCCGCTGCGCTTCGCGCAGCGGGTGCCGGTCTGGAGACCGGCGTTCCAAGCGTCACGGCGTGGTCGTGTCGTTGTGGTTCTCCGACCTGCCGAGGCCCGTGGTGATCGCCACCAGGATCATGGCTAGGAGCGCCCATGAGTAGGCGTTCGCCAGCCCGGCTTCGAGGGCGGACACCCTCGGCACGCCGAACGCTTCACCGGAGGCGGTCGCCGAGGCCGCGAGGATGGTCGGAATGAAGAAAGGCAGGAGAAACGGGTAGGTGCAGACGGTCATGTCCAGCAGGTTCGCGCGCCGGAAGCGCCCCACGCCGGCGCGCCGGCCGGAATCCCGGACCAGGTCGCCGACCGCGAGGATGGCCATCACCGAATGCGTGGTCAGCATCACGGCGGCGCTCGTCATGGCAAAGATGCCGAACTCTGCCCCGCGCGCCGTCGGTGCAGCCCGCCAGGGGCCGCGCACGCCGGCCAACCGGTCCACGATACCCGCCTCCTGGGCCGCCCCCACGATCCCCATGAGGAGGATGGTGAAGATCACGATCCCGACCGCGCCCTCCATCCCGTCCAGAATGAGGCCGCGGGCCTGGAAGGACCCGGCGTCAATGTGGAGCAGGCCGGCGGGGGTGACGAGCCCCAGCGCCAGAGCCAGCGCCACCGCGACGGCCACCCCGGCGAAGAGGCTCTCCACCAGGCCGCGCCCCCACCACAACATGAGAAACGCGGCCACCGGCGCCAGCAACATGGGGAGCGCGGACGGGTCGCCCGCGAGCGCCGCGCCCGGGACCAGTTCCGTGGCCGGGGGCGCCTCGGCGCCGCCGAGCAGCACAAGGATGAGAGCGGCCGCCAGGGCGGCGGGCAGTGCATAGCGGAGGCGGCTGCGCACGACCCCGCCCATGGGCGCGTCCTGGGTGGTCGCGGACGCGATGGTCGTGTCCGAAACGGGCGAGACGTTGTCCCCGAAGGTGGCGCCGGCCAGGATCGCCCCGATCAACGCGACCGGGTTGGCCCCGAAGACGCCCGCCGCGGGGTAGAGCAGCGGCGCGCAGATGAGGATCGTCCCGAGGCTGGTGCCGGTCGCGGTCGAGAAGAGGACCGCGACGAGGAAGGCCAGCAGGACGAAGCCGCCGCCGCTCACCCCCAGTTCGGCGCCCGCCCACACCAGGGCGTGGACGAACCCGGATTCGCGCAGCACGGCCGAGAAGATGCCCGCCAGCAACCAGGCCGCCACCATGAGCATGACGATGGGGCGCGACATCCCGCGGAGAGCCGCCGCGCTGTAGTCGGAGGCCCTCCTGGCGAGCAGGAGGCCGGCGCCCAGCGCCACGACCAGGACGGGCCACAGGCCGCGCTCGTCGGGTGCGCCGGAAAAGCCCAGCCAGGCGGCGCCGGCGGCGAAGACGAGGATCGGGAGCGCCGCTCCCGCAAGGCCCAGCCGGAAGGCGAGCGGCGGCTTTGGATGGTCGGCCACCCGGTTATGATCGGGGATCGTCGCCGGAGGGGCCAGCGGCGGCGCCCGGGCCGCTGCGAGGAGGGCAGGCAGATGCATCAGGACGACAGGTTCGAGCTCTACGACCTGCGGGTGGAGGTGGTGGCCGGCGAGCGCCCGATGGTCTGCAACCACCGGGAAGGGGACTCCTTCGAACTCCGGGGCGAGAACCTGTCCTTCCCGGCGGGGCAGAGCTTCCCGCTCTACCCCCTGGCGGCGCTCCTGCCGCTGCTTCCGGCCAAGCAGCGCCGGACCCATCCCAACGACTGGATGACCTCCGACGCCGAGATCGCCTGTCCGGATCCCCACTGTGGCGCCCGCTTCCGCATCACCCGCACCGGCACCTCGGTCTTCCGCCACAGCGAGGTCACGCGCGTTCCCCTCACCCGGCCGCGGTGACCTTGCCGCTGCCGGCCAGCGGGCTGGTACGCGGCTGTTGGCAGTTGTCGCGAGGGCATGGGCCCGAGTGGAGCCGGGAGCGCGCCTTCGCCGCTCTCGACGAGGCCGCGGCGCGGCCGGGGCCGCTCTTCCTTGACTGCGCCGACATCTACACGGGCGCGGAGCAGCTCCTCGGCGACTGGTTGGCGGCCCGGCCCGCGTCCGCCGGGCAGGTGGTCGTGTTCACCAAGTTCGTACCGGATCTGGACGCGCTGGCCACCATGGACCGGAACACCGCGCGCGACAGCGTCCTCAGGTCCCGGGACCGGCTCGGCGTGGAGGCGCTGGAGCTGGTCCAGTTCGCCTGGTGGGACCTCTCCCAGCCGGGGTGGCTGCGCGCGGCGGAGTGGCTGACGGAGCTCCGCGAAGAGGGGGTGGTGCGGAACATCGGGGTGACCAACTTCGACCGCGGCGCCCTCACGGCTCTCCTGGACGCGGGAATTCCGGTGGTCTCGAACCAGGTCCAGTTCTCGCTGCTGGACCGGCGGCCGAAGAAGGGCATGACGGACCTGTGTCTCCGGCGCGGCGTGACCCTGCTCGCCTACGGGGCGCTCGCGGGCGGCCTGCTCTCGGATGCGGCGGGCGCTCTGGCGCCGTCGCGCTCGCTCGTCAAGTACCGCCTCATCGCCGACGAGGTGGGGGGCCGCGCGGTGCTGGAGCGGGCGCGCGCCGCGCTCGCGGAGGTAGCCGGCCGGCACGGTTCCATCGTGGCCGACGTCGCGGTGGCGTATGCGCTTCGCCAGCCCGCCGTCGGCGCGGTGATCGTCGGGCTGAGCCGCAGGGGCCGGGCGGTGGACGCGCGGCGCCTGCGCCTCGAACCGGACGACGAGCGGCGGCTGGAGGCGGCGGTTCCCGACACGGTGCCGGGCGAGGTCTTCGAGATCGAGCGCGACCGCGACGGCCCGCACGGCCGCATCATGAGATACAACCTCAACCGGGAAGGTCCCGGGCGGGTACGGGGAGAATCGGAGCGCTAGTCGGAGCCCGGCGCCGGTTGCTCTCGAGCATCCACCAGCGGGCGCGCTTCGTCGGGGATCGTCCCGGAGGGGACCACCTCCACGGCCGGCCGGATCTTCACCGCGTCCCGGATGCGCCCGGCCAGTTCGGCGGCGGCGATCGCACGGCCGGCCGCCGCCTCGACCCGCACGGTGAAGACGTCCCGCGCCCCCTCGGCGGACACCACCGCCTGGTAGCGCGCCACGGCGGGATCGGGTCCGAGCGCCGCGGCCAACTCGCGCGGGTGCACGAACATTCCGCGCACCTTCACCCCCTCGCCCACCCTGCCGAGGAAGCCTGCCAGACGGGGGCCGGGGCAGCCGCGCGGGCACGGCGCGCGATTCCAGGCGGAGAGGTCGCCGGTGCCGAAGCGCACCAGCGGATAGACCTCGTTCGGGCTGGTGACCACCACCTGCCCCGCCTCTCCCTCGGGGGCCGGGCGGTCGTCTCCGCGCAGAAGCACCTCGACCACCACCTCCGGGGCGACGTGCCAGCCGTCCTTTCCGCCGCACTCGTACCCGATCAGTCCCGTGTCGGCGGCCGCGTAGGCTTGGAAGACATCCACCCCGAAGCCGTCCTGGAGGCGGGCGCGCAACGACGGCGGCAGCGGCGCGCCGGACACCAGCGCGCGCCCGAACCGAAGCGGCGAACCCGATTCCTCCGCCCGCTCGAGCAGGGTCAGGAGGAACTGGGGGGTGCCGGCGTACCCGGTCGCACCGGCGGCGCGGGCGGCCTCGATCTGGGCGGCGGCCGGGCTCACGCCTCCCGCAATCACTCCGCACCCGGCGGCGCGCAGCCCCGCGTCCAGCATGAAACCGCCCGGCGTCAGGTGGTACGAGAAGCTGTTGAGCACCACCTCGCCGGAGCGGAAGCCGGCGGCCCGCACCGCCGTGCCCAGGCGCCAGAAATCCTCGCCGGTCCCCTGCGGGTCGTTGATCGGCCCCGGCGAGCGGTGGATGCGGGCGAGCGATCCGGCGGACACCGCGAGCATCCCCGCGAAGGGCGGATCGGCGGCCTGCAGCGCGGGCAGCTCGTCCTTGGCCAGCACTGGAATCGCCTCCAGATCGGCGACGCCGCGTACGTCGCCCGGCAGAACCCCGGCCCGCGCGAGCCGCCGTCCGATCTCGGCGCTGTGCTCCGCCCCATAGGAGACGGCGCGGGCCGCGACCCGGTCCTGTTGCGCGTTCCAGTCCGTGGCCGCCCGCGGCGTCCGCCCTCCCCTCAAGACAGCCACCGCTTCCGCCGCCGGTAGTGCTTCACGTCCCGGTACGACCGGCGCCCGCCGTCCCCCAGCCCCAGATAGAACTCCTTGACGTCCTCGTTGGCCGCGAGCTCCTCCGCGGCGCCTTCGAGCACCACCCGTCCCCGCTCCATGATGTACCCGTGGTCGGCGACCGACAGGGCGATGCGGGCGTTCTGCTCCACCAGCAGGATCGTGGCGCCCTCATCGCGGTTGATGCGCCGCAGCGCCCCGAAGATGGTCTCCACCAGCCTCGGGGCCAGCCCGAGCGACGGCTCGTCGAGCAGCATCAGCCGCGGCGAGGCCATCAGCGCCCGGCCCAGCGCCAGCATCTGCTGCTCGCCGCCCGACAGGTAGCCCGCGAGCTGTCCCCGCCGCTCCGCCAGCGCCGGGAAGTAGCCGTACACCTTCTCCGTTTCCGCTTCGAGGCCGCGCCGGCTACCGCGCGTGTGACCCCCCGCGAGCAGGTTCTCGCGCACGGTCAGGTGCTCGAAGACCCGCCGGCCCTCCAGCACCTGGAAGATGCCCTTCTCGACGATGCGGTGGGCGTCCATCCCCTGGATCTCCTCGCCGTCGAAGACGATGGTCCCGTCGCGGACCTCGCCGTCCTCCACGTACAGCAAACCGGAGGTGGCCTTGAGCGTGGTGGTCTTGCCGGCGCCGTTCGACCCCAGGAGCGCCGCGATCTGTCCCTCGGCCACCTCGAGCGACAACCCCCGCAGCACGAGGATCACGTCGTCGTAGAGCACCTCGATGTTGTTGAGGCTCAGGAGCGGCGGGGCCTCCGCGCCCATCATCGCGGTCTCCTCACCACTCCGGCGCCTGGACGAAGTCGGTGAACGGCGCCCATGCGCCGCCCTCGACCCGGAAGATGCGGAGTCCCTTCGAGCCGCGGTGGTCCGTGGGTGTGAAGGTCACGGGCGCGGTGACGCCGCCCAGGTCGTAGTCGGTGAACGTCTCCAGGGCGGCCTTGATGTTCGCGCCGGTGAGCTCCCCGCCGGCCGCGAGCACCCGCCGCATGCCCTCGGCGAACGCCGCAAAGGTCCACCACCCCTGGGTATAGGCGTTGGTCTTCCCCTCGGGCGACTCGCCCCGCGCCTCCAGGTATTCCCGGATGACGCGCGTCCCGGACACGTCCACGCTCAGGGGCGCGTAGGGCATGGTCCCCATCAGACCCTCGGCGGCCTCGCCGGCCAACCGGATCACCTGGGCGTTCGAACACCAGTTCAGACAGAAGAAGGTGACGTCCAGCCCCAGGCTCCGCGCGTTCGCGAGCGCCACCGCCGCCGGCCCCGAAGTGTTCTGGAAGACGACGTACTGCGCGCCGCTCTGGCGGATGCGCGCGAACTCGGCGGTGAAGTCCACCGCCCCCCGGGGCATTTCGTAGAGGGTCAGGTCCATCCCCCGCGCCTCCGCGAACTCGACCCCGCCCTGCCGGGCCGGCGACAGCCCGAAGGGACTCGCGTTGTGCATCAGCGCGACGACGGGCGTCCCCTCGCCGTGGTTCTCGGCGATCCAGTCGAGGGCGATGCGGAACTGGTCGCTGTAGGTCGTCGCCAGCAGGAAGTTGTAGGGCGCCTCCGCCGGATCGCCCAGGCGATGCGAGAGCGACGCGGAGCTGAACGGGATCTCGTCCTCGGCGATCCGCAGGCGCAGCGCCTCGGTGTCGCCGGTGCCCCAGCCCATGAAGATCACCGCCCCCTCGCCGACGAACTGGGTGTAGAGCTGCTCGGCGCGGTCCACCTGGTAGCCGTAGTCCTGGTAGATGAGCTGGATCGGGCGCCCCTCGATGCCGCCCCGGCCGTTGATCCAGTCGGCGAACCCGCGCACGCCGTCGCCGTAGTCGGTTCCGACGTCGGCGGTGGGTCCGGTGAGGTCGAAGATCGCGCCGACCTTGATGCGGTTGTCGTCCGGGTCGGGGTCCCCGCCGCCACAGCCGGCGCCCAGCAGCACGGTGAAGCCGAGCATGACCGCGCGCAGAGCCGCCACCCGGCGATTCCGTATTCGTGTCGTGTCACTCATCTTGTTCTTCCTTTGACAGCGATCGTCCGCCGGCAAACCCCGCCGGTCATGAAAGCGGCAGAAACGGCCTGGAGCGCCGGCTTCAGCCGGCACCGCGGGCCGAAGGCCCGCGGATGTCGTGCCGCTGTTCGCGGTCGTGGACCAGGAGCAGGGCGCCATCGCGGGGGCGGCGTCGTGCCGTCCGCTGCGCTTCGCGCAGCGGGTGCCGGCTGAAGCCGGCGCTCCAAGCCGGCGGCGTCGTCACGACTGTTGGAGAACACGCGAGACTGCATTTTCACATCAGCCGGGCCGCGTGGGGCTTGCGGCAGGCTGTTGGTCATCGCGCTCTTCACCGGGCCCGGCTCTCGCCGCGACGGTATGCGAACGGCCACACGTGAAAGTAGTTCTTCGCGTTCTCCCAGAGCTTGGACAGGCCGCGCGGCTCGAAGATCAGGAAGAGGATGATGACGATCCCGAACACCGCCTGCTGCGCGTAGGGAAGGATTGACGCCGCCTGGGGCGCGGTGTCCTGGATGGCCCGGCCCAGGTTCGTGATCAGCGCCGGGAGCAGCGTGATGAGCGCGGCCCCGAGGAACGACCCCCGGATCGAGCCCAGGCCCCCCACGATGATCATCGCCAGGAAGACGATGCTCGTGCTCAGCGTGAAGCGCTCCCAGGTGATGATGTTGCGGTGGAAGGCGATCATCGCGCCAGCGAGCCCCACGAAGAACGACGACGTCGCGAAGGCCAGCAGCTTGGTGCGGAAGACGTCCACCCCGATGACGCTCGCCGCGATGTCCTGGTCGCGCACCGCCTCGAAGGCGCGTCCGATGCGGCTCCGCATCAGGTTGGCCGCGAAGAGCGCGGTCCCGGCCGCGGTGAGCACCGCGAGCCAATAGAAGCTGAAGTTGGTGTTCATCCGCACGCCGAAGAGAACCGGCGCGGGCAGCACGATCGCCTCGGTGCCGCCCGTCACCGCGGTCCAGTGGGTCATTCCCCACTCCACGATCTCCTGGGCCGCCAGCGTGGCGATGGCGAGGTAGAGCCCCTTGAGCCGGAGCGACGGGAGCCCGAAGAAGGCGCCCGCGGCGGCGGTGACGAGGCAGGCGGCGAAGACGCTCGCGCCCCAGGGGACACCGAAGTTCAGGGTCAGGAGACCCGCGGTGTAGGCCCCGATCGCCATGAAGGCGCCCTGCCCCAGGGAGATCTGTCCGGTGTAGCCCACGAGGATGTTCAGGCCGATGGCTCCCACGGTGGCGATGGCCACCTGGTTCGCCAGGTCCAGCCAGTAGGGGCTGGCCACGAAGGGAAACACGAGCGCGAAGAGGGCGAAGATTCCCAGCCGGAGGCGCTGGAGGGGCCGCGGACGGAGCCCCATGTCCGACTCGTAGCGCGTGTGGAAGACGCCGCAGTCCAGGCTCATCGGGGATTCCTCGCCGTCCTCATACCCGTTCGATGACCTCCTTCCCGAAGAGGCCGTAGGGCCGGACCATGAGCATCAGGACGAGGACCACGTACGGGACCACCAGGTTGAGCCCGTGCCCCACGTAGAAGCCGACATAGACCTCGAGCAGCCCGATGACGGCGCCCCCGATGACCGCTCCGCCGATCGAGTCCAGCCCGCCCAGGATCACCACCGGAAAGACCCGGAGACCGATGGACGCCACGTTGGGGCTCACGCCGACGATCCCCGCGAGCATGATGCCGCCGAGCGCGGCGGACACCGCCGCCAGTCCCCAGGCGACGCCGAAGACCCGCGGAATGCTGATCCCCATGCTGAGCGCCGCCTGCTGGTCGTCGGCGATGGCGCGCATGGCGATGCCGTCCCGGGTGTGGCGGAAGAAGAGCCCCAGCCCCGCCAGCACCGCGAGGGCGATGGGAATGGACAGCACCCGCGCCGCCGAGAGCGTCACCGGCCCCAGCGCGATGTCACCGGCCGGCAGGAACGAGTCGAACGAGCGCGGATTCGGGCCCCAGAGGGCGCCCGTGACCCCTCGGAGCACGGACGAGAGCCCGATCGTCACCATGATCATGGAGATGATGGGCTCGCCCACCAGCGGACGCAGCACCAGCCGCTCGACGGCGAGCGCCACCACGACCGCGAGGAGCAGCGTCACCCCGACCCCGAGGCTCCAGGGCAGGCCGACCTGGGCCACCCCGAAGAAGATCAGGTAGGTCCCCAGCAGGAGCAGGTCTCCCTGCGCGAAGTTGATGACGTCGCTGGCCTTGTAGATGACCACGAAGCCGGCCGCCGCCAGCGCGTAGATCATCCCGGTGCTGAGTCCGGAGACGGTCAACTGGAGGAAGATGTCCATCTTCAGCCGGTCACCCGCCCGCCCATCGTCTCGATGCGGAGCCGGTGCTCCACCGCCGCCGTGCGGCCGTCCTGGTAGGTGATCTCGGTCGCCACCGCGACCGAGTCGCCGTCTCCCTGGAGGGCGGCCACGATCTCCCGGAAGCGGCCGGCGATGTGGCGGCGCCGCACCTTGCGGGTGCGGGTCAGCTCCGCGTCGTCCGCGTGCAGCTCCTTGTAGAGGAGCAGGAAGCGGTGGATGCGCGCCGCGGGCAAGAGTTCCCCGTTGACCTCGTCCACGTGTTCGCGCACCAGGCGGTACACCTCGGGGCGGCGGGCGAGGTCGGTGAAGGTCGTGTAGGGAATGCGGCGGCGCTCCGCCCACTGTCCGGCGTTCTCCAGATCAACGGCGATCATCGCGGTCACGAACGGGGCCCCCGATCCCCCGAAGACCACCGCCTCGCCGATATAGGGGCTGAACTTGAGCTTGTTCTCGACGAACTGCGGCGAGAAGTTGGTCCCGTCCGCGAGCTTCATCACGTCGGCCAGACGATCGATCACCACCAGGTGGCCGCCGTCCTCGAAGTAGCCGGCGTCGCCCGAGCGCAGCCAGCCGTCCTCGAGCGCCTCCGCCGTCGCCACCGGGTTCCGGAAGTAGCCCTGGAACACCGCGGGGCTCCGGCAGAGGATCTCCCCCTCGTCCGAAATGCGGATCTCGGTGCGGGGCAGCGGCACGCCCACCGTCTGGAAACGGATGTCTCCGTCCCGGTGCACCACCGAGATCCCGGACACCTCGGTCTGGCCGTAGAGCTGCTTCAGGTTCACCCCGATGGCGTGGTAGAAGCGAAAGACATCGGGGCCGAGCGCGGCGCCGCCGGTATAGGCCCGCCGCACCCGGGCGAGGCCCAACTGGTCGCGGATCGGACGGAACACCGTCCAGTCGGCCAGCCGGTGGGCGACCCGCCGGACGAAGCCGACCTCCCGGCCCTGGAAGCGCGCCTCGGCGCGGGCGGCGCCCTGCCGCATCGCCCAGCGGTAGATCCGGCGCTTGAGGCGGGTGGTGTCCTCGGCCATGACCTGCACGTCCGAAACCATGTTCTCCCAGATCCGGGGCGGCGACATGAGGAACGCCGGCCCGATCTCCCGCGTGTCCTGGCGCGCGGTGGCCGTCTCCTCGGGGAAGTTCACCGTGAACCCCGCGAGCAGGCCGCTCGCCACCCCCACCATCTGCTCGCCGATCCACGCGAGCGGCAGGAACGACACGAACTCGTCGTCCGGGTACATCGCATCCACGCCCTGTAGTTGTGACGCCATGGCGAGCAGGTTCGCGTGCGAGAGCATCGCCAGCTTCGGGACGCTCGTGGTCCCGGAGGTGGTGCAGAGCAGCGCGGTGTCGCCGGGCCGGACCGCGGCCAGCCGGCGGTCGAACTCTCCGGGCGAGCGGGCATGCAGCGCGTTGCCGAGCGCCTCGACCTCCTCGAAGGACATCAGCCCCGGCGCCTCGTAGCCGACCAGGCCGCGCCGGTCGTAATAGACGATGTGCTCCAACCCGGGCAACCGTTCCCGCACCTCCAGCACCTTGTCCACCTGCTCCTGGTCCTCCGCCACGACGACGCGCGCCTCGGCGGCCTCCAGGATGCGGGCGAGTTCGTCGGCGATGGCGTCCTGATAGAGCCCCAGGGGGAGAACGCCGGCGGTCTGGGACGCCAGCTCCGCGATGACCCACTCCGGCCGGTTGTCCCCGACGATCGCCAACCGGTCGCCCGCCTGCACCCCCAACTCCGTCAGCCCGAGCGAGAAACGCCGCACCCGCGCCAGGTACTCCGCCCAGGGGATCTCCTGCCAGATCCCGAACTCCTTCTCGCGGAGCGCCACGCCCTCCGGACGGTTTGCCGCGTGGTCCGCGAGAAGGGCCGGCAGGGTCGCGATCATGGCGAGTCCTCGCGCCGGCCTGCATCGCCCAGGTAGGCGGCGATCACCGCCGGGTCCTTTCGGACCTCCCGCGGACTCCCCTGCGCGATCCGGCGTCCGAAGTCCAGCACCACCACCCGGTCGGCGATGTCCATGACCACGTCCATGTCGTGGTCCACGACCACCACGGTGACGCCCTGCTCCTCGTGGACGTCGAGGATGAAGCGCGCCATGGACTCCTTCTCCTCGGCGTTCATCCCGGCCGTCGGCTCGTCCAGCAGGAGGAGATGCGGATCGAGCGCCAGGGCGCGCGCCATCTCCACCAGCCGCTGGTTCCCGTAGGCCAGACTCCCCACCACCGCGCTCCTGAGCGGCTCCAGGTGCAGGAAGTCCAGAACCCGCTCCACGTACTTGCGGTGCTCGATCTCCCGCTCGCGCTGGCCGCCCCAGTAGAGGCCGCCGCTCAGCACGCCGCCGTTCATGTGCACATGGCGGCCCAGCATCAGGTTGTCGAGCACCGTCAGGTGCTTGAAGAGCTCGATGTTCTGGAAGGTGCGCGCCACCCCCAGCGCCGCGATGCGGTGCGGCGCCAGCCGGTGGAGCGCGTGCCGCGCCCCGTCGCGCCCGGTCAGGGTGATGCTCCCCGCCTGCGGGCGGTAGAGGCCCGAGACGCAGTTCAGGACGCTCGTCTTCCCGGCGCCGTTGGGCCCGATGACGGCCAGCAGCTCGCCGCCCCGCACGTCCATCGTGAGTCCCGAGAGCGACGTCACCCCCCCGAACCGGAGAGTGAGATCGGAAAGCTCCAGGAGAGAACCCTCACCGCCCGGTTTCACGGCTTCGTTGCGGCCCACGGGATCGAGGTGGGTTGTGGCGGACACACCGGTCAGGAACACTGCCTACGCCGGGAGCACGTCCACCTCGTACTGCCGAATCCGCCGATCCCTCGTCACCAGCGTCAAGCCTTCCATCCGCGCCTGGGCGATCAGGAACCGGTCGAACGGGTCCCGATGGTGCATCGGCAGAGCCGCCGCCTGCTCGGCCTGCTCGAAGGTCAGCGGCAGGTGGGTAAACCTCCGCTCTTCAACCGCGGCGGCCAGGTTCCGTGGCGCTCGCAGGTGACCCCTGTCTCGCTTGACGGTGATTTCCCAAGCGGTCACGGCGCTGACGAAGACGTCGTTCCGTAGATCCACGATCGCAGCCCGAGCAGGTTCCCGCAGCCGTTCCACATCCGACAGCGCCCACACCAGAACGTGCGTGTCCAGCAGCAGACGCGCCACGATCAGTCTTCGTCCGGGAAGATCTTCGAGTTCTCGATGGCTTCTTCGAGTTCCGGGATGGGATCGTCAAAGTTCGGCGACATCCAGATCTGGCCCTCATAGCCGCCCAGTTTCCGCTCCCCACGGTGTTCCCGGTAGGGCTCCAATCGAAGATACGGCTCTCCGGCCCGGGCGATCACGACCTCCTCTCCTTCCCAGGCGAGCCGCCCCAGGCGCGAGAGTTGGGACTTCGCTTCATGCATGTTCACTTTCATGGTCTCTCCATGGCTAAGCCAAGCTAAGTCTTGCATGAGTCGCCGGCCTGGTCAACGAAGACGGCCAGGATGAACGACATGAGCCGGGCCATCCGCCGGCCTTCGTACTGATCCCGCACCGGGGCCAACTCCCGCGTACGCGGCGCCGGCGCCGCCGCGGGTCGGCTCATGCCCGGCGCCGGTCCACCGGTAGGGTCCCGCTCGCCGTCATCGGGGCCTCCGTCAACCCATCCCTCGCGAGGACGCGGCCCCGTTCCCGAGCGGCGTCTCAGCGGAAGCGAAGACGGTTGTTCGGAGCTTTTTCCACTCGCTCGTAGATGGCCAGCGCTTCCGGCAGCGCCTCCCAGAGGTCCTCTGCCCGGGTGTCGTGCGACGGATGGGTGGAGAGGAACTCCGGCCTCCGCCCTTCGGACAGGGCCTCCATGCGCTCCCAGAAGGCGACCGCCTCCCGCGGGTCGTACCCCGCCTCGGCGGCGAGCAGGAGCCCGATGTAGTCCGCCTCCGACTCGTGGAGCCGGCTGAACGGGAGCGACACCGTCAGTCCGAAGGCGATCCCCGCCAACGCCCGGGCCTCCGGGGTCACCCCGAGCGCTTCACTGACCACCGCGGTCCCCACGGACATCGAGAGCTGCCGGCTCATCCGCTCGGACCCGTGGCGCGCCAGCGCGTGCGCCACCTCGTGGCCCATCACGACCGCCAGCCCCGCCTCCGTCTGCGCCACCGGGAACATCCCGGTGTAAATGCCGATCTGGCCGCCCGGCAGCGCCCAGGCGTTGCGCACCCGGGAGTTGCGGATCACCGTGTAGTTCCACTCGAAGCGCTCGGCGCGGGCGGCATACGGGGACTCGAGGGCCGCCTGGACGATCCGCTCGCCCACCCGCCGCACCGGAGCGGTCTCCCACGGGAACCACGAGACTCGCGCATCCGAATCCTCCATGTGCGCTTCGAAGGCGGCCTGGCCCAGCGAGACTTCGAAGGACTCCGGCAACAGCAGCAACTGCGACCGCCCGGTGTAGGGGTTCGTGGAGCAGCCCACCACCGCCAGTCCGACCGCCAGGGCGACGGCCGTCGCCCGCGATGGTCCCGCCGGACGCCTGCCCGCAGCGTCACAGCCCCTCACGCGCACGGACGCGCCTCCGTCATTCGGCGCCCGCCGCACGCCGCGAATCTCATCGAACCGTCGGATGGACTCCTTCTACCGGCTACCAAAATGAATGTTGTCAACCTCGTCCCAAGTATAAGGCGGGCTTCCCGCCGCCTCGCTCGTCCTGCCCCCGGCGCGATCAGCTTGGAGCGCCGGCTTCAGCCGGCACGCACTGCGCAACAGCGCAGCGCCCGGCAAGACGCCGACCGGCGCGACGGCGCTCCCCGCTCGGTGCCGCGCCGCGAACAGCGACACGAAATCCGCGGGCCTTCGGCCCGCTGTGCCGCTCTGAAGAGCGGCGTTCCCAGCCGCTTTCGTCTGAGAAGAAGACGAGCCCCACGGCATACCCGGCTCGGAGCGACAACCGAAGCCTTTACCTCTCCCTCTCCGGGCGTGCCCGGTACTTCTCGTAGAGGCTCTGGTGGCGGTTGTCGAGGGACACCGGCACGCCGTTCACGAAGACGTGTTCCACCTGGGTGCGGATCTCCAGGGGGTCGCCGTTCACCACGATGAGGTTGGCGACCTTCCCCTCTTCAAGGGTTCCGAAGTCCTCCGCCAGCCCGAAGAGCTGCGCGGGAACCACGGTGATCGCCCGAATCGCGGCCTCCTGCGGGAGCCCGTAGCCCACCGCGTGCCCCGCTTCGTAGGGCAGGAGCCGCGAGTTCGAGGATCCGAAGGTGGCGAAGGCGACCGTCAATCCCGCTTCGTGGAGCTCCCCCGGGGTCGTGAACGGCTTGTCGTAGGGCTCGTCCTCCTCACCCGGGAGCCGCTGGGTCGGCCCCAGGATCACCGGGACCCCGTGCTCGACGAGGAGTTCCTTCACCTTCCAGGCCTCGCTCCCACCCAGCAGGATCATCTTGACCCCCTGCTCCGTCGTGAACTCGACTGCTCCCCGGATCTCGCGCTCGCTCTGGGCCAGGATCAGCAGGGGCATCTCCCCCGCGACCACGGGTCCGAGCGCCGCCAGCCGGATGTCGCGCTGCCGGGCTCCGGCCTCGCCGGCCGCCGCGTAGCGGCGCGCCGCATCGAGCACCTCGCCCAGTTCGGCGACCTGACGGTCGTACTCCTCCCGCGCCTCGCGGAAGGAACGTCGCTCCGCCCGGAAGGTCGCGGGATTGAACGACCGCGTCGAGAGCGTCGGCCAGGTCAGCACCATGCCGGCCGAGGCGTTGATGTCCATCTCCTCCACCGTCCAGCCGTCGAGGTGGACGATGGACGCCTGCCCGCTGATCCCGGCGCCCCCGCCGCCGAAGCCGCCCAACCGGCCGGGCGCCACCACCGCGTGGGTAATTCCGTTGGCGCGCGCCACCGGCAGGTGCTCGCTCGAGGGATGGATCGCGGTGGCCGCTCGCAGGTGGGGGTTCATCTCCCCCAGTTCCACCGTGTCCACGGTGGCGCTGATGGAGCCGATCTCGGTGAGGCCGAGCTGGCTCACCGAATCCATCATCCCCGGATAGACGTCCATCCCCGCGGCATCAATCACGGCGGCGCCGGCGGGCGCCGTAACGTCAGCCCCGATCTCGACGATGCGGCCGTCGCGGATCAGGATGGAACCCGACTCGATGGGCTCGGCTCCCTCGGCGAGCGTGTGGATGCGGGCGTTCGTGATGACCCACGACTCCTCTTCCTGCGCCGTCGCGAACGCGGAGGCGCCGGTCAGCGCCAGCGCGAGCGCGAGCGCGAGGGCGTTCTTCGCCAGCCGGGTCATCGCCGGACTCCTTCTCGCGGTCCCCCGCGTCTGCCCGGGCCGCGCCCGGCGTCGTCCCCCTCGGAGAGCTTCTCCTCGAGTTCGGCACGTTCGGCGGCCATGGCCTCCCGCATCGCGAGGTCCTTGTCGCGGCTGAAGAGCATCTCTCCGTCCACGAAGGTCATCTGGTTCACCGCGTAGGTGCTCAGCGGATGCCGGTCGAAGATGGCGAGATCGGCGTCCTTCCCGGCTTCGATGGAACCCACCTTGTCAGCGATGCCGAGCTGGATCGCCGCATTGATGGTGATCATCTTGAGCGCCTCCTCCTCGCTCATCCCGCCCCACTTCACCGTCTTGGCGGCCTCCTGGTTCAGGTGGCGCGCCTCCTCGGCGCTGTCCGAGTTGATGGAGACGAGGATGCCCCGCTCGGTCATGAGGGCCGCGTTGTGGGGAATCGCGTCATACGCCTCCACCTTGTAGGCCCACCAGTCGGAGAACGTGGACGCCCCCGCCCCGTGGGCGGCGATCTCGTTCGCGACCTTGTAGCCCTCGAGCACGTGCTGGAGGGTGGCGATCCGGACGCCGAACTCCTCGGCGACCCGCAGGAGCTGCAGGATCTCGTCCTGCCGGTAGCAGTGCGCGTGGACCAGCCGCGTCCCTTCGAGGACCTCGACCAGCGGTTCCAGCTTCATGTCCCGCCGCGGCGGCAGCACCCGCTCCCCCCGGGCCTTCGCCGCCTCGTAATCGCTGAACTCGTGGCGGTAGGCCTCCGCCTCGATGAACGCCTGCCGGATCACGTCCTGGACTCCCATCCGGGTGGCCGGATAGCGCCGCTCGACGCCGGCCGGCATCCCGCGGGACCGCTTGGGGTTCTCGCCGAGGGCGAACTTGATTCCCGGAGGGGCGCCCTCGAAGACCAACCCGGCGGCGTCCGCGCCCCAGCGGTGCTTGATGATCACGTTGAGGCCGCCGATCGGGTTGGCGCTGCCGTGGAGGATGTTGGAGGTGGTGACCCCGCCGGCGAGCTCCCGGTAGATGTTGACGTCGTACGGGTCCACCACGTCGCCCGTCCCGGTCATCGAGGACACCGCGACGGTGCCCTCGTTGATGGACTCGGCGGCGATGTGCGAATGGGCGTCAATGATCCCGGGCATCACGAACATCCCCGTGGCATCAATCACCGTGGCGCCATCGGGAACGGTGACGCTGGCCCCAACCTCGGCGATCTGTCCGTCGCGAATCAGGACGTCTCCCGGCGAGAGCGTCCCCTCGGTCACGGTGAGCACCGTGCCGCCCCGGATCACGGTGTCCTGGGCGAAGGCGAGCGGCGCTCCGAGCAGGGCCGCCGCCACAAACAGCTTCGAGTGTCGCATCGTTCTCATCCTTCGTCCCTCGGGGTTTCCTCCCCGTCCGTTTCCTCTTCGCCGTCGGCGTCCACCCGGTGGATCACCCCGTCCACGAAGACCGTCTCGACCTTCGCTCCGTCCTCGAAGATGTCCTGGTCGCTGATCACCAGGTTGGCGATCCGCCCCGCCTGGAGCGTTCCCACCCGGTCCGCGACCCCGAAGATCTCGGCCGGGGCCATGGTGAGCGCGGTGAGCGCCGCCTCCCGGTCGAGGCCCCGTTCGACCGCCTGCCGGACGGCCGTCAGATCGTCACCGGAACCCCCGCGTCCGCCCGCGGGTCCTCCCCGCCGGCCCGGCGGACCTCCGCCGGATCGCGGCGCCTCACCCCTGTAGAAGGCGAACCGCACGCCCGCCGCCGCGAGGGCCGCGGGACCGGCGGGCGCCCGGTCCCGGAGGCGCAGCGTGCGGAGCGGCGCCTGGGCGTCGGGGTCCGCGTCGGGATCGGCCTTCGGCCAGTTGAGGTCCACCAGGATGGGGACGCCGTGTTCCGCCAGGAACGCCGCCGACTCCGTGGCTTCGTGCCCGCCGTAGAGCACCGGCCGGATGCCGAACTCCCGGGCGAGACCCACCATCCGGCGGACCTCCTTGTCGAGGGCGGCCGGCAGGAGCACCGCCTGCTGGCCCGCGGCGGCGGGCACGAGCGGCGCGAGCGAGCGGTCATAACGCGGCCGCGCCAGGCCCGCCGGATCCTCCTCGTACATCCGCCAGATCTCGGCATAATGGGAGGCGTCCATGAAGAGCTGCCGCAGGTAGGCGAGCACTCCCATCATGGAACCGGGGAAGGAACGGAACCCGCGGGTCTCGAGCCGGACCATCACCGCCACGTCCGGATCGAGCACCAGGTCCCGGGCGTCGTCCGCCGCGAGGTTCAGGAACGCGGCCCGGCCCCCGACGATCCCGCCGCGGGGGGCGGTGACCGCGGAGGTGAATCCGGCGCGCCGGCGCGCGGCCATCCGGTTGTCGTCCGCCTGGAGGTCATCCGCAGCGAGCCGCCAGGAGAAGGTGTCCGGACGGTCCTCCGGTCCGCGCGACGGCGGCGGCGGGGTCGGGCGCCCTCCGGCCCCGGCCGCCTGCCTGCCCTGGGGAGCGGCCGTCCCGAGGCCCAGATCGCTCAGCGCGGTGATGAATCCCGGATAGACGTGCTTCCCCGCCGCATCGAGCCGACCCGTTCCGGCGGGCGCGTCGCTCCCCGCCTCGACCGAAACGATCAGCCCGTCCCGGATCACCACGGTGGCTTCGTCGAGCACGGTCCCGTTCCCAACGTGGACCATGCCACCGGTGATCGCCCAGTCACGCGGGCCGGCGTCGGCCACCGCGCGGGAGGAGAGCTGGGCGGCGACGCTTGACGCCACCGCCACACCCAGCAGCACCGCGAACGGTGCGACAAGGCGGCGGCAGCGCCGCGGAGGACTTCGTCTCGGCATGGCGGCGAGTCTGTCCGAGCGGTGCGCAGCGGTCAACCGGGCGTCGCGTGCCAACCGCATCGGGTCATCGTGACGATTGGTACTGTCGGTGGTTCCGTTAAATTTGCGGTAAATTTAACGGAACCACCGACACCATGTATCCCCGTCTCCTCCCCCTGCCCCGACAGAGCTTCTTCCTGTTCGGGCCTCGGGGAACCGGCAAGTCCGTGTGGCTCTCCCAAGTGCTCCCCGACGCCGGGCTGACGGTGGATCTGCTGCGGTCCAGCGAATACCTGCGCTACCGGCGGGACGCGTCGCTGCTGGCGCGCGAAGTCGCCGCGCTGGCGCCGGGGGGGTGGGTCGTCATTGACGAGATCCAGAAGCTCCCCGCATTGCTCGATGAAGTCCACGCGCTGCTCTTCGCCGGAGAGGGCGGACACCGGTTCGCGCTCTCCGGTTCCAGCGCCCGCAAACTGAAGCGGTCCGGGGCGAACATGCTGGCGGGCCGGGCGTGGTCGAAGCGGATGTTCCCGCTGAGCTCGTTGGAGATGGGCGGGGATTTCCGACTGGAGGAGGCGCTTCGCTACGGGCAGCTCCCGCTGTCGGTCGCCGCCGGGGCCGCGTCCGACCGGGCGGAGTTCCTGGACGCCTACGTCGAGACCTATCTGCGCGAGGAGATCTGGCAAGAGGCGTTCGTCCGGAATCTGGATGGCTTCTACCGGTTCCTCACGGTCGCGGCGCTCTACAACGGGCAGGTTCTGAACGTCAGCAACATCGCGCGGGAGGCGGGGATCGCCCGCTCGACGGTGCTCGGGTACTTCGGCATTCTCGAGGACACGCTGGTGGGCTGGCGGCTGCCCGCGTGGCGGAAGCGGGCCAAGGTGAAGGAGGTCGCACACCCCAAGTTCTACCTGTTCGACTGTGGGGTACAGCGGGCGCTGGCGGGCCTCCAGCGGGACAAGCCTTCGAGCGCGGAGCGGGGCGCGCTGTTCGAGACCTGGGTGCTGAACGAGTTGCGCGCGCTGAACTCCTGGGGATCTCAGGGCGCCCGGTTCTTCTATTGGCGGACCGAGTCCGGCACGGAGGTGGACCTGATCTGGCAGCGCGGCGCGCGGGCGGCCGGCATCGAGATCAAGGCGTCCACGCACTGGAAGGAGTCCTGGAACCGCGGGCTACGGACGCTGTTGGAAGCGGGCGACATCGAAGTGGCATTCGGCATCTACGGCGGGGCGCGGGAACTCCGGTTCGGGGAAATCCGGGTGCTGCCGCACCGCGCGGCGCTGCAGCTCGCGTGGGCGCGTGGATTCCTGGAGGAGGACGTCGCCGGCCACGTCACGGGATGAGCCGGCCCGCAGGGGCGGGAGTCCTGGCGTTGGTTCCGGGCCGGCGGGCGGAGCCGGTAGCCCGAGGGCCTGCTTCCTTCGGGGTGCGCGTCATCGAGGCTTGGAAGCGGTGGGAGTTTCGCCAGCCTCCGGCTGGCGGTGCCGGTCTGAAGACCGGCGCTCCTGCCGGCGCTCCCTGCCTCCTCGTGCGTAACATTCCCGGCGTTCCGTGCCCCGCTTCTACCTGACGACCGCCATTGACTACGTCAACTCGGCGCCGCACCTGGGGACGGCCTACGAGAAGATCACCGCGGACGTCATCGCCCGCTACCGGCGGGGCGCCGGGTATGACACCCACTTCCTGATGGGGGCCGACGAGCACTCGCTGAACGTGCGGCGGAAGGCCGAGGAGGAGGGACTCGATCCGCTCGACTACTGCGCCAGGATGGAGGACGTCTTCCGCGGGGTGTGGGCGAAGCTCGACGTGTCCTACGACGAGTTCATCCGCACCACCGAGAGGCGCCACCAACTCGGGGTGCAGAAGCTGCTGGAAGCGATCCGGGCGAAGGGCGACATCTACGAGGGCATCTACGAGGGCTGGTACTGCGTCTCCTGCGAGGCGTTCAAGCAGGAGAAGGACCTCGAGGACGGTTTCTGCCCGCTGCACCGGGCGAAGCCCGACTGGATCTCCGAGAAGAACCACTTCTTCCGGCTGTCCGCCTACCGCGACGCCCTGCTGGAGCTCTACCGCGCACGGCCCGGCTTCATCGAGCCGGCGACCCGGCGGAACGAGCTGACGAACGTGCTGGAGGCGGGGTTGCTCGACCTCTCGGTGAGCCGGCCGGGGACCGGGTGGGGCATCCCCGTGCCGTTCGACGAGCGCAGCGTGGTGTACGTGTGGTTCGACGCGCTCGTGAACTATCTCTCGACGACGGGATACGGCACCGATGAGGACGGCTGGGACGAGCGCTGGCCCGCCGACTTGCACATCGTCGGCAAGGACATCACCCGCTTCCACGCGGTCATCTGGCCGGCGATGCTGATGGCGGCGGGGGTGCCGATCCCCCGGCAGGTCTTCGGCCACGGCTTCGTGAACTTCCAGGGCGAGCGGATGAGCAAGTCGCTCGGCACCGCCGTGGACCCGCTGGAAGCGGCCGACCATTTCGGCCCCGACCCGCTGCGCCTCTTCCTGGTGCGCGAGATCCAGTACGGGCAGGACGGCGACTTCTCGTGGGACCGCTTCGAGGCCCGCTACGACGCCGATCTCGCGAATGCGCTCGGGAACCTGGTCAGCCGCATCACCTCGATGGCGGGGCGCTACCGCGACGGACGGCTGCCGGCTTCCGCCCGGTCGGCGCTTCCGGAGGTCACCGCGAGGGCGGTCGCCGAGTACCACGAAGCGATGGTGGATCTGCGGCTCCAGGACGGAGCGGCGGCGGCCTTCGGGATCGTGAGCGCGGTCAACGAGTTCCTGACCGAGCGGGCGCCGTGGAAGCTGGCGAAGGACCCGGACGCCGGAGCCGCGCTCGACGAGGCGCTCTACGAGGCCGCGGAGGCGACGCGGGTCGCGGCGGTGCTGCTCCACCCGGTGATGCCGAAGTCCACGGCCCGCATCCTCGAACGGCTGGGCGGAGCGGACGGGGACGACGTCCGGTTCGACGACCACGCGGCCTTCCGGAGCGGGCGGGCGCTGGTCACGCGCACCGGAGAGCCGCTCTGGCCGCGACTTTCCGGCGGGAGGTCGGGCGGCAAGGCCTGACGGGCGAACCCCCCGGGGCGATGACTCCCCATCCGGCCGGTCTCCTCTCGCGGAACTGGCTGATGGGGTTCCGCACCGACGTCGTCTGGATCATCCTCTCGGCCGCCGTCGGCTGGGCCTACCTGGCGCTGATCCTGGGCGTGGGCGCCGGACTCGAGAACCCCATCCGGGACACCTTCGCCACCCTGCGGATCGGCGAGTTCGCGCTGCCCCTGAGCCTCGGGCTGGTGGTGGTGGCGAGTTGGGCGATCGTCCTCGACGCCCCGCACCTGTTCGCCACCCTGGCCCGCACGGTGCTGGACCCGGAGGAATGGCGCGTCCGCGGCGGGGTGCTGCTGGCCTCGTTCGGCTTCTTCCTGCTGGGTCCGGCCCTGATCCTGACGCCGCGCTGGCTGTCGTCCGCCGGGATGCTCCCCGCCGAGGCGGCAACGCTCGGGAGCGTCGTCTTCCTCGTCTTCTTCCGGCTCTGGGCCTACTACCACGTGGTGCGCCAGCACTGGGGGTTCTTCCGGCTCTACGCCCGCCGGAACCCGGTAGCGGAGGACGAACCGGAGGCCCGGGTGGACAGGATCGTCTTCCCGGTCCTCTTCTACCTGCCGATCGTCTGGTTCCTGACCGCGCCCTGGTACGCGGCGAGCGGGATGCCCGAACTCGGCTTCGCCACCGAGGTCGGCGGCCGGACGCTCGGGACCTGGCTGCACGCGCCGGTGGGATCGGTTTGGCTTCTGACGCTGCTCGCCTACGCCGGCTTCCAGTGGCGGCGCGCCCGGCAGGGGACACCCCGGAACCTGCCCAAGCTGCTCCTGCTCGGGGCCACCGTTCCCCTCCACGCGGCGGCCTTCTCCGGTCCGCTGCCGGTGCTCTTCGTGGTGCCCCTGGTCACCGCCGGACACAACCTCCAGTACCAGCGCTTCGTCTGGGACTACGGGCAGCGCCGCTACCAATCGGAACGGAGCCCGGCCGCCTTCTCCTTCCGCAACCCGGCGCTCTATTTCGCGCTCGGGCTCGTGTTCACCCTCC
Source organism: Vicinamibacteria bacterium (assembly GCA_963555995.3). Taxonomy (GTDB): domain Bacteria; phylum Acidobacteriota; class Vicinamibacteria; order Marinacidobacterales; family Marinacidobacteraceae; genus Marinacidobacterium. The sequence goes on from OY821641.1 coordinate 2,213,479, forward strand.
TCTGCTACCGGGGGCCGCTGGTGGCTTCCGTGAGCGGCCTGCTCGCGGGCTTCCTCGACGGATTCCTGCTGCCCTTCGCGGGTCTCGTGGCCGGGGCGCCGGGGAGCGGCGGCGGGAGCCTCGGGGCCGAAGTGGTGGGGGCGTCGCTTCTCGGCTGGGCCATGCAGCACTACTACCTCGACGCGAAGATCTGGCAGATGTCGAAGGACGAGCGGCTGCGGCGGGTGTTGCGGACGCCGCGTCCGGGCGGAGTGTCCCGGTAGGGGCACAGCCCATCACGGACCGTCAGCGAAACGCGCTTTCCGGCCCCGCGGGCCGCGTGCCGGCCTGGAGGCCGGCGTTCCAAGCCGGTGCGTCACCCTGGAGGTCGGCGCTCCGGGCTGTAGCGTCATCCGGGAGGTCTGGAGACTGGTGGTCCAGGGCGTACGCGCTGCGAGGGTGGGTGGAGCTACGACGTGCGCGGCGCGGAGCGCCGCGCGTGCCGGTCTGGAGACCGGCGTTCCAAGCCGGTGCGTCGCCCTGGAGGTCGGCGCTCTTGAACTATTGGTCCAGGGACTTCCGGAATGCCGCGATGGTGATCTCGGCGCGGCGGGCGACGAGCGCCTGGCCGTTCGAGATGGTCTGGTCGAGCGGGTCGAGCGGGACGCCGTTGATCTCGAACAGCCCCGCGTCCCGGCGCTCGCGCGTGCGGATCGATCCCGGATCCACGGTCGCCATGATCGCGTCGTAGTGGTAGTCGTCGTGGATTCCCGCGCGGGAGGCGGACTGCACGTCGGGCTCCTGGTGGATTCCCAGTTCCTTGAGCTGCTCGAAACTCCAGATGTCCTCCCGGTAGTACTCCGGAACGTGGTGGAGACGGACCCCCGCGTGGGGCGGGTCGGCGTTCCAGCGCTCCGCCACGTTGGCCATCCCCCGCTGGTTCCCGCCGCTGTCGCCGATCATCAGGATGTCGGTGAACCCGCTGGTGGCGAGACTCCACGCTACGTCGGTGAGCACCATTTCGAAGGTCTCCTGCGTGAGGCTGAACGTCCCGGGAAAGCGCATGTGACCGGTCGGCGGGTCGTGATCGCCCTCGGGCACCAGCTTGATGATGGGGGCGACCAGCGCGTTCCCCAGCCGCCGGGCGATGGCCTCGGTGGTGGCCCGCAGCACCACGTTGTGCTTTCCGGTGACCACGTAGGGGCCGTTCTGTTCGATCCCGCCGGTCGCGACGATCGCGGTGGTGGCGCCATCCGCGATGCGGTCGCGGACCTCCATCCAGGTCAGTTCCTCGATGAAGACGCTGTCGAAGGCGGCGATGGGCCGCTCCGCGTCGGGGGCGTTCCAGGGATGGTCCTGGGGCCCGCAGCCGAGAGCGAGGAGCGACAAGAAGAGAACGAAGAGCGAACGTGAAGACATCGGGGGCATTGTCAGCGGGGGTGAACCGGGACGCAAGCGCGTCGTCGAATCAGGTTCGGCTGCGCGGGAACACGGGCACCGGACCGGCCGGGCGGAGGCCGACGCGCTGACCGGGACGGAGCAGGCCCTGCCAGGCGTCGCGGGCCGGAGACCGCGCGGCGATCGGGCGGCCCGACGGGAGCCGCGCCTCGATGAGCTGGAAGGCCCCGTGGAACGCCGTCCGGGTCAGTACCGCAGCGGGGGAACCGGCGCGCTCCTCGTCCACGAAGGGCTCCACGAGCAGCCCGTCGAGCGGCAGCAGCACCTCGACCGGACCCCGGGGAGGCTTCCCGCCGGAGGCCGGCGGCAGGATCTCCACCCGGCCGATCTCGCAGAGCGCTGTCTTCCCGTCGCTCTCCCCCGGCAGGAAGTTGGTCTCCCCCAGGAACTCCGCGCCGGCCCGGCTTCCGGGATTCCGGGCCAGTTCCTCGGGCTTGCCGGACCGGACCACCCTGCCGTCGAGCAGCAGGACCACCTGGTCGGCGAGCAGGAACGCTTCCTCCCGGTCGTGGGTCACGAGGACCGCGGTGGCGTCGAGACGCCGGAGAAGCTGGGCCACCTCCTCCCGCACGCCGGCCCGCCGGGGCGCGTCGAGGTTCGAGAAGGGCTCGTCCAGCAGCACCACCGCCGGCTCGGGGGCGAGGGCGCGGGCGAGGGCCACCCGCTGCTGTTCTCCCCCCGAGAGTTCGTGCGGCCGATGACTGGCGACTTCGGAAAGCCCCACCATCTGCAGGGCGCCCCAGGCCCTCGTGAGCCCGGCCGGCCCCGGAACCCCGAAGGCGACGTTGTCGAGGGCCGAAAGGTGGGGGAAGAGCGCGTACTCCTGGAACACGAGGCCCACCCGCCGCGATTCCGGTGGAACGAAGACCCCTTTTCCGGTCACCGTTTCCCCCAGGACCCGAACCTCTCCGGCATCGGCCGTCTCCAGGCCGGCCACGATCCGGAGGAGGGTCGTCTTCCCGCCGCCGCTGGGCCCGAGTACCGCCGTCAGGCTGCCGGGGGGGACCTCCAGATCCACTCCGGCGAGCACGGGGCGGTCCGGGTCCAGCCTTCCGTTGCTGAGGAAGCGCTTCTCGATCGCGCGGCAACGAAGCGCCGCTTCCGGGACGGCCCCGGCGCCCGCGCCGAACATCAGCGCACCGCCGGACGAAGCGGCCGTCCGGGACGCAAGACGACGAGCAGCGTCGCCGCGCAGAAGAGCAGCAGAACCAGCGAAGCGGCCGCCGCCCGGCCGAGTTCGACGTTCTCCGCCGCGCTCCAGACCGTGGTCGCGAGAGTGGCGTAGCCGGTCGGCGCCAGCATGAGGGTGGCGGGCAGCTCCTTGACGCTGGTCAGGAACACGAGCGCGAGGCCGGAAGCGAGGCCGGGCCCCAGCAGCGGCAGCGTGATGCGCCGGTGGCGGCGCAGCCAGCGGGCGCCCAGCGAACGCGCCGCGTCATCGAGCCGCGGGCTCAGCGGTCCCAGCGTCGCCTCCACCGGCGCGATCGCCTGCGGCAGCATGTGGACCGCATAGGCGAAGACCAGCAGCGCGAGCGTCTGGTAGAGGAACGGCGCGACGTTCACCGCGAAGAACACGAGCGACAGCCCGACGACCAGTCCCGGCAGCCCGAAACCGATGTGCGAGATGGCGCGCAGCGCGGAGCTGCGCCTCGACGGGAAGCGGACCGTCAGAAAGGCCACCGGTACGGCCAGCGCGGTCGTCGCGACCGCGGCGAGCAGCGAAACGAACCCGGTCCGTCCCAGCGCGGCGAAGAGCCCGGTCCCCGCTCCGGCGGGCGCCTGGATCAGCCAGTAGAGGCAGACGCCGACCGGCAGGACCAGCGCCGGCAGGAGCACCCCGGAGGCGAGCGCCAGTCCCGCCCACTTCCAGCCGCCGAGCCGGTGGAGGCGCGGCGGCCGGGCCTGCACCGCCCCCGGCGAGGGCCGCGAAGCGCTCTCGAAACGGCTCGCGGCGGTCAGCACCAGCAGGGTCGCGAACACCAGGAGGAGGGCGAGGCCCGCCGCGGTGTGGCGGTCCAGCGACCCGCGGACCTGGTTGTAGATGGCCCAGGTGAAGGTCTCGTAGCGGAGCAGGGAGACGGCGCCGAAGTCGCTCAGCGTGTAGAGGGCCGCCAGCAACCCGCCGGAGAGGAGCGCGGTCGAGAGAAGCGGCAGGGTCACCCGCCGGAACCGCCGCCAGCGGCCGGCTCCCAGCACCCGGGCGGCGTCCTCGAGCGAGGCGTCCATGACCGCGAACCGCGCGCGCGCCGCCAGGTACACGTACGGGTAGTTCAGCAGCACGAGCACCAGGAAGGCGCCCGGGAAGCCGTAGATCTCGGGAAGCCGTTCCCATCCCGTGAAGGGCTCGAGCGCGCGCTGGAGGAGCCCGCGTGGTCCCAGCGCGGTCGCCACCGTGAAGGCCGCCACGTAGGACGGCACCGCGAGCGGGAGCGCCAGCAGCCCGGTCAGGATGCGCCGGCCCGGAAGGTCGGTCCTCGCGGTGAGCCAGGCGAGCGGCAGTCCCAGTCCCGCGGACCCCAGGGCGACGGCCGCGGTCAGGAGCAGCGTCCTCCCGGCGATCCCGAAACTGCGCTCGCGCAGCAGCACGTCGAGCAGCCCGCCGCCGGCGACCGCCCGGCCCGCCAGATAGACGAGCGGCAACAGGCACATCGCCGCGACCACGATGCCCGCCGCCCGGAGCCGCCGCGACGGCCAGCGGGTTCGGCGGGCCGGAATGCTCATGGTTCCCGAACGGCGCCCGTCCCCCGGGTTTCGCCAGCTTGCGGCCAGCGGCGCCAATCCGGGAGCCGGCGCTCCCTAGATTGCTCCGACCTCCCGCAGCAGATCCAGGGTGCCGCGCAGGTCGTCGAGGTCCCCGAGTTCGAGGTCCGGAGGATTGATTTCCGAGAGCGGAGTAACCGCCGGGTCCGTCGCGATGCCCGGAACCAGCGGGTACTCGTAGGTCTCACCGGCGAAGCGCTCCTGCACCGCTTCGGTGAGCAGGTAGGCCAGGAATCGCTCGGCGGCCTCGGGGTTGGCCGCGGTGTTGACCACGCCGCCGCCGGAGATGTTGATGAGACCTCCGGCGCCCCCTCCCCGCGGACTCACCGTGCGGGCCGCAAACGCATCTCCGTGCTGCACCAGGAAGCGGAAGAGGTAGTAGTGGTTCGAGAGCGCGAGCTCGACCTCGCCGTCCGCGACGGCCTGGTAGATGGCCGAGTTGTTCGGGTACGCCACCGGCTCGTTCGCGAGCACTCCTTCGAGCCAGGCGCGCGCGGCCTCCTCCCCCTCGAGCAGCCGGACCGCGGTCACGAAGGCCTGGAAGGATCCGTTGGTGGGCGCCCAGCCGATCCGGCCCTTCCAGCGGGGGTCGGTGAAGCCCTGGATGGTGTCCGGCAGGTCCTCGGGGGTCAGGAGTTCGGTGTTGTAAACGAACACCCGCGCGCGTCCGGTGGTTCCCACCCAGCGGCCGTCCGGGTCCCGGAACCGGGCCGGAACCCGGTCGAGGATGGCATCCGGGAGCGGGCTCAGCCGGCCTTCGCCGGCGAGCTGGCCGAGCGCGCCCGCGTCCTGGCCGTAGTACACGTCCGCCGGACTCTCGTCGCCTTCTTCGAGAATCTGGGCGGCGAGGTCGGCGGTGCCGCCGTAGCGGATCGCCACCTGGATTCCCGTCTCGGCCTGAAACGCCTCGACCACCGGCCCCACGAGGGATTCACCCCGTCCACAATAGATGGTCAGGGTCTCGGGTTCGGGAGTACCGGTGCAGCCGGCGGCCGCGGTGAGGACAATTGCGGCGGCCGCCAACCTCCCGAACCGGGCGGTCGAAGGCTTCTTTTCGATATTGAAAATGGGTTTCATAGTTGATAACTCTAGCAGAACGGCCGGCCTGGCGCGGGGTTTGCGCCGCCGGTGTTCGTCCTTCCTGATGTTCCCCACGCGCCGCGTCACCGCCTTCCTGCTGGGCGCTTCGCTGGCCAGCCTGCCCCTGACGGCAAGCGGCGCACAGATCGAACTCGAACGGCGGGTCTCCGAGGTCTATCGGACGGCCAGCCCGGCGGTCGTGAACATCACCGCCCAGATCCAGAGTTACGACTGGTTCCGCGGCCAGGTCACCCAGGAGGGCTCGGGTTCCGGGTTCGTCTATGACTCCCGGGGCCGGATCGTGACCAACTACCACGTGGTGGAAGCCGCCGACCAGCTTCAGGTCACCTTCAAGGGCGGCGAGGTGCGGGACGCCCGCCTCGTCGGCGCCGATCCTGCCAACGATCTCGCGGTGCTGGAGGTGGCCGCGGGAGCCGGCGATCCCAGGCCGCTGACGCTGGGAGACTCGGACGCTCTGGAGGTGGGACGCTTCGTGGTGGCCATCGGACACCCCTTCGGCCTCGACCAGACTCTCACCACCGGGGTGGTGAGCGGCCTGGGGCGCGTCATCGAGAGTCCCGACCAGGGATTCATCGGGGAGATCATCCAGACCGACGCGGCCATCAACCAGGGCAACTCGGGGGGGCCGCTCCTCGATCTCGACGGCCGGGTGGTGGGCGTGAACAGCGCCATCGTGAGCCCCACCGGGACCTCGGCCGGCATCGGCTACGCGATCCCCGCCACCACGCTGGCGCGCGTCGTGCCGGAACTCATCGAGAACGGCCGGTATCCCCATCCCCACCTGGCCATCTCCGTCCAGGAGATCCCCGAGCGGTTCGCCGGCTACTTCCGGCGGGCCGGAATCGCCGCCCCCCCGGAGGGGGGCCTGATGATCCGGGCAGTCGCCCGCGGAGGGCCCGCCGACCGCGCGGGCCTGCGGGGCGCCGGCAGGGTCGGCCGGATCGGCAACCTCCGGGTCCGCTACGGCGGGGACTACCTGCTGGCGGTGGACGGGCGGACCGTCCGCACGGAGCGCGACCTCCTGCTCCTTCTCGAAACGAACTACCGGGTCGGTGACGAGGTCGGCCTGCGGATCTGGCGGGACGAGCGCGAACTCGACGTCCGGGTGCGGCTCATTGACCGCGACACGGTCATCCGCCGCCGGCGGCGTTAGAAGTTAGAGCTCCGTCCCATCAGGCGCGAGACCGCGAACCCGGACACCACCGCCAGGACCGCCCACGACAGGGTGACGCCGAGGCCGCGGCCGAAGAGCACGGCGCCGGCGCCGAAGAGCACCGAATAGACCATCACGCAGGCCACCGGCCACGCCAGGAAGGCGCGGGCGGACGGTTCGGGGCGCGTCCGGGTGCGCGCGTAGGCGGCGCTCCAGCCGGCCCGCGGCGGCCGGGTGCGCTCGACGAAGCGATCGAGCGTCCCGTTCGGCTCGGCCGGCGTCAGGAGGGTGACGCCCAGCCAGATCACCGTGGTGGCGGCGAGGCCGATCACGAGCCCCTGGATGGATCCCGGTTCGATCCCGAGCAGCGGGAGGGAGGCCGCCACCGCGAGCGATCCCGCCATGGCGGAGATCTCGCTCCAGGCGTTGATGCGCCACCACAGCCAGCGGGCGATGAAGAGCGGCCCGGTCCCGGCGCCGATCTGGAGCAGTAGCCCGAAGCCGCCCCGGGCCGTGTCAATGAACAGGGTGAGGAGCCCCGCCGCCGCCATCAGGAGGACGGTCGCGACCCGCGCCACCGCCACGGATTCCGAGGCCCCGGCGGCGGGCCGGAAGAACCGGCGGTACACGTCCTCCACCACGTAGGAGGCGCCCCAGTTCAGGTGCGTGTCCACGGTGGACATGTACGCCCCGGCGAGCGAGGCGGCGGCCAGACCGAGCAGCCCCGGCGGCAGCAGCCGGAGCATGAGCGGATAGGCGAGGTCGTCGCCGACGAGCGCCGGGTCGAGGCCCGGCAGCGCGTTCCGGAGCGCCGCGAGGTCGGGATAGACGGCCAGCGAGGCCAGGGCCACCAGGATCCAGGGCCACGGCCGCAGCGTGTAGTGGGCGATGTTGAACCAGAGCGTCCCCCGGAGCGCGTCCTTCTCGCTGCGGGCGGCCAGCATCCGCTGGGCGACGTAGCCGCCACCCCCCGGTTCCGCCCCCGGATACCAGACGCTCCACCACTGGAGCGCCACCGGCACTACGAAGAGGACGGCGAACGCCTCGGTCCCGGTCGGCGGGACGATGGCGAGGCGGTCCCCGAACTGCTCCACGAGGCCCGACAGCCCGCCCACCGCCGGGTGGTCGAGCGCCCACACCGCCGCCACCACGGCCCCCACCATCGAAACGACGAACTGCAGGAGGTCGGTGACCACCACCCCCCAGAAACCCGCGACCACCGCGTAGGCGGCGGCGAGGCCGCCGGCGATGAGGACGGCCGTGGACTTTTCGAGTCCGAAGAGGACGCCCCCGATCTTGGCGCCCGCGAGGGTGACCGTGGCAATGACCACGCAGTTGAAGAAGACCCCGAGATAGACGGCGCGGAACCCCCGCAGGAAGGCGGCCGGTCTCCCCGCGTAGCGGATCTCGTAGAACCCGAGGTCCGTCGTCAGCCGGCTCCGGCGCCAGAGGGGCGCGAAGACGAACACGGTGAGCATCCCGGTGATGCAGAAGGCCCACCAGGCCCAGTTGGCGGCGACCCCGTTCTGGCGAACCAGTTCGGCGACCAGGTTCGGGGTGTCGGTGGAGAAGGTGGTCGCGACCATCGAGGTCCCGAGCAGCCACCAGGGAAGCCGCCGGCCGGCGAGGAAGAAGGAGTCGCTGTCCTGCGCCGCGAAGCGGACCGCCCAGAGGCCGATGGCGACCGCCGCGCCCACGTAGAGCCCGAAGACGATCCAGTCCAGGCCGCCGAATGCCATCGGCGGTACACCGTACCCGAATGCAGCCGCCACGTTCCGGGGAGCGTCCTAAACTCTCGCCTCCGATGCGCGTCGCGGCCGTCCTCTGGGGCTCCCTGGCGCTGGCGGCGAGCGCGGCTTTCGCGCAGGAAGTCCCGATCGGAGACCACGACGCCGCGGAAGCGCTGCTCGCCCGGGTGCTCGACCATCGCGAGTCGGTCCGGCCGCTGGAGGGCGGCCTCACCTTCCGCCAGTTGATCACCACCGAGCGGCTCGACGAGGAGCGGAAGGTCGTCGCGAGCGCCAACGCGCTCTACGAATACGAGCCGGTGTTCGGCCGGCACCTGTGGAAGCTGCTGGAGCTCGACGGCGAGCCGATCGCGGGGCGGCGTTTCCGCCGCGAGGAGCGGCGCTACCGGCGGGCCATCGAAGCCGCGAAGGAGGAGGCGGAAGAGGACCGCCGGGCGCTGGAACGACAGGATCCGGACTACGAGATCCTCCCGAAGAACGGGATGGACCTCTTCTACAAGATCGTCAGGGACGCGATCGAACTCGAAATGTTCGAGGGGGAGCTGTTGCGGCGCGACACCTGGCGCGGTCGTCCCGTCCAGGTGGTCCGTTTCCGGCCCCGCCCGGGGTTCGATGACGCCCCGAACCGCATGATGTCGGTGGTCTCGAAGTGCGAGGGGGAACTCTGGGTGGACACGGAGAACCGGCAGATCGCCCGCGTCCGGACGGTGCTCACCGAGGCGGAGAACTTCGTCGCGGGACTCTTCGGGCGCCTCCACCGCGGGACGAGCGCCGATGTGGAAAGCGAGTTCGACGGTGAAATCTGGCTCCCCAAACGGGTGACCATGACCGTGGACGCCCGCATGTTCTTCATTCGCCGGATCCGCCGGCGGGTCCACTACGACTTCCTGGACTTTCGCTCGTTCGTGGCGCCGGTGGGCCGATAGGCTTATGCGCGTTTCATGCTGACCCTGCGCGGACTGGAAGGAATTCCCGAGGTCCAACCCGGCGACGACCTGGCGCGGCTCGTGCTCGGCGGCATGCTCCAGGCGGGCGCCGAGCCCGCCGACGGTGACGTGGTGGTCGTGTGCCACAAGGTGGTCTCCAAGGCCGAAGGCAGCCTGGCGGCCCTGGACCGGTTGCAGCCAACGAAGATCGCCCGCGCCTGGGCGGCGGAACACGGGCGGGATCCCCGGGAGATCCAGGCGGTGCTGGGCGAGGCCCGCGACATGGTCCGCGTGGGACACGGGGTGCTGATCACCGAAACGCGGCACGGTTTCGTCTGCGCCAACTCGGGGGTGGACCGGTCGAATGTGCCCGAAGGCCTGGTGTGCCTCCTGCCGAAGGATCCCGACGGCTCGGCGCGGCGGCTTGCCGAGCGGCTCTCGGAGGCGACCGAGACGCAGTTGGGGGTCGTCATCACCGACACCTGGGGACGGCCGTTCCGTCTCGGGGCAGTCAACGTGGCCATCGGGATCGCCGGTGTGCCGGCGCTCCACGACTACCGCGGCCAGGCGGATTCCACCGGCCGGACCCTCCAGTCCTCGACGGTGGCGATCGCCGACGAACTGGCGGGCGCCGCCGGTCTCGTCATGGGGAAGCTGCGGCGCATTCCGGCGGTGCTGGCGCAGGGCCTCCCGTCGCATCCGGGGGCGGCACCGGGAATGGGAGCCGCGCTCCTCCGGAGCCGCGGAAAAGACATCTTCCGGTGACGGGTCCCCGCGTCGCAGTGCTCGGGGGGTCCGGACAGTTCGGGCTGGGGCTCGCGCGGCGGCTCGCGCTCGGCGGCGCCGAAGTGGTGATCGGCTCCCGCAACGAACAACGGGCGGTGGAGGCCGCGGCGCGGGTGCGAGGCGGCCTCGATACGGGAGGCGCGGCGTCGGACCCGGGGCGGGAACTCCTCGTTACTGGCGCGACGAACCGGACGGCGGCCGGGGCCGGGGACGTGGTGTTCCTCTCGGTTCCTTTCGCCGGCCAGGAGGCCCTCCTCGACGAAATCGGTTCCGCACTCGACGGGAAGCTGGTGGTCTGCTGCGGCGTACTGTGGCCGCCGGGGTCCCGCCCGGAAACCTCCGCCGCCGAGGAGGCCGAGCGGGTTCTGCGGCGGGCGGGCGCCGGGAGGGTGCGCGTCGCCGCGGCCTTCCAGACGGTCGCCGCCGGCCTCCTGCGGCTCCCTCCGGGAGCGGAGGGTACGGACCCCGGGCCGGATGTCCTGGTCTTCGCCGACGAGACCGCCGACCGCGAGGCGGCCGCCCGAACGGCGGCACTCACCGGGCTCCGGGCCGTACCGGTCGGGCCGCTCCGGAAGTCCCGCGCGGCGGAGGCCGCGCTCGGAATGCTCCTCGAACTCAACCGGCACTCGGCCCGGCACGCCGGGCTCATGGTCACGGGGCTGAATTCGGACGGCAGATGAACTCCCGTTTCGCACCGAAACGGCTCCTCGTGGCGGCTCTCCCGTTCGCCGGGGCGGCGCTCATCCTCGCGCTGCTGTTCCGCCGCATCCCGCCGGAGCGGATGCTGGAGGCGCTGCGCGGGGCGGACCTGGCTCCGTTCTTCGCGGCGCTCCTTCCGGTCTCCGTCCTCTACGTCCTCCTCGACGGCGTGCTGCTGGCGGTGGTGCTGCGCTGGTTCCATCCTCCCGGGATCGGCTTCCGGGAATCGCTCGCGGTCCGGGCGGTGGACTACCTGGTTTCGCTGTGGAACGGACGCGCCTCCCAGGCCGCCATGGTGGGCGCCCTCGGACGGCGCTTCGGAGGCGCGGGCGGCGGCGAGGCCCATCCGGATTCGGGCTACTGGGAATGCGCCGGGACGATCCTCTTCCTCGACCTCTGCCAGCGCGGCCATCTCCTCCTCTGGGCGGCGGGGGGCGCGATCATTTTGGGCAGCGCCGCGCCCGAACGCGTCCCGGCGGCCGCCGCCCTCGGTTTCGCCGGCCTCTGCCTGCTGGTCGCCTTCCTGCGGGGCCGTCTCGAGGGCGCGGGCCTCGGGCCCCCGCGATGGCGGCTCCTCCAGTCCCTCCGGAGAGCCTCCCCCCGGCACTACGCCGCGGTGTTCGCCCTGAAGGCGCCCCTGATCGTCGCCGCCGCCGTGGGACACCACTTCGCCCTCGGGGCCTTCGGCATCCCGATTCCCGTTGGAACCCTCGTGGCCACCCTTCCGATCATCTTTCTCGCGGGCGCCCTCCCGATCGCGGTGGCGCGCATCGGCACGAGCCAAGCCGCCTGGATCTACTTCCACGCGGGAGCCGCGGCGTCGTCACCGGGGGGAGAAGCCGCCCTCCTCGCCTACAGCCTGTCCGCCCACCTGACCTTCCTGCTCCTGAACGCGGCGCTCGCCGCGCCGTTTCTCCCGGCGGCCTGGCGGACGATCCGCGGCGCTCCGGGAGTGCTCAGTCGAGCCGGCGGTACACGCTCCGGAGCAGCAGCGGATCCCCTCTCCGCGGCATCTTGAGTTCGGTGCGCACCACCAGCACGTCGTCCGTGGCCTGGAGGGTCCGGAACAGCTCGAGCTTCCCGAAGGGCAGTTCCCGTTCCTCCCGGACACGCGCGATGCCGCCGCGGAACTCGGCCACGCTGGTGATCCGCCCCCCGCGGCCATCCTCGCGGGCGTGCTCCTCGCCGTCCAGATAGAGGATCTGGACCCGCTCGTCGAGCACCAGCCGCAGTTCACCGGCATCGGCTTCGATCTCCAGCAGGTCCGGCAGGCTCAGGAGAGGAGTTCCACCCCCGCCCGGGCGGCCGCGCATGCCGTCCCGGCCCATGCCGCCTCTTCCCATGCCGCCCCGGCCGCCTCGCGACCCGAAACCCCGGCCCCCGCGCGCGCCGCGCCGGTCCTCGTCTTCCGCCGCCGCCCGCTGCAGGACCTCGGCCGGATCGTCGCTTTGCTCGGGGTCGAGTTCCCAGAGCCCGGCAAGGTCGGCGGGGCCCTGGGCGGCTGCCGCCGGCGCCGCACCGAGAGCAACGAGGAAGACGCCCGCCAACACGGACGCCAAGGCTCCGGCGAGGGAATTCGGAGAAGACCCGCGGGGGGTTGCCGGGACCGTCATCGGGGTCAGTCTATCGGGGGTTTCGAGCATGATGCATCGCCGTGCGCAAGACCCGCGCCAGAGCGGTTTCGGGGGGCGTTTGCCTGTCTCCCGGAGCCTCCATAGAATGGACCAATTCGGAGACGTAACCCGCGTATGAACAGCCCGTTTCGCGTGACCCTGCCGGCGCTTCTCGCTGCCGGAGTCGCGATCGCCGCGTTCGGCCAGCCGCCCCCCGCGCAGCCCGCACCGGACCGGCAGGAAAGCCAGCAGGAGATCCAGGATCGGCTGGCCGACCGCGCGCACCGCATCGCCGCCGAGAGCGAAACCGCCGGTGAGAAGGCGCGCCGGGCCATCGCCGCCGCCGGCCGGCTGCCGCGGGACGAGGCGGCGGCCCCAAGTGGCCGGGAGGTCGGCCGGCTCGTTCGCCGCACCCTGGTGGACGAAGTGCTCGGGGCGCAGCAGGAAGCGCTCGGGATCCCCCACGCGCCGCCCTCTTCGGACGCCGCGTTCCTGCGCCGGGCGACGCTCGACGCCACCGGGCTCATCCCCTCCCCCGAAGCGGTGCGCGCCTTTCTCGCCGACGACTCGCCCGACAAGCGCGCCCGCCTCGTGGACGAGCTGGTGGGCAGCCAGGAGTTCGCCGAGCAGTGGGCCTGGTTCTTCGGCGACCTGTTCCGGCTCGCCCACCAGGTGGGTCCGGTCCGGAACCCGTTCCAGAGCTGGATCAAGGAGTGGCTGACGACCGACCGGCCCTACGACGAGGTGGTGCGCGACCTGCTCACCGGAGTCGCCAAGGCGCACGGCAGCGTCCCGTCGCTCGCTTTCCTGGCGCGCTCGCACCAGGCCAAGAGCCGGATCGTGATGAGCCCGGACGACTACTCCATCCATAACCGGCTGGACGCGATTGACCAGTTCAACGTGGACGTTTCCCGGATCTTCCTGGGAATCAACACCTCCTGTATCTCCTGCCACGACGGGGCGGCGCACCTCGAACCGCTGAACGAGTGGCTCTCGAAGCGGACCCGCGAGGAGTTCTACCGGCACTCGGCGTTCCTCGGCAACGCCCGCCAGATCACCACCTGGGACGACCGGTCCAAGAACGTGGTGGTGGACCTGCTGGTGGACGACCTGGCGAAGGGCTACGACACCGGGAACGACGCGCCGTACCACACCCTGTCCGAGGGACGCTTCCCCCGTCTCGAGGGGCTGGTCTATGAGCCCGCCTTCCTGCTGACCGGAGAAACGCCCCGCCCCGGAGAGAACCCCCGGGACGAGCTGGCGCGGATGCTCACCGAGCACCCGCAGTTCGCCCGCGCCACCGTGAACCTGGTCTGGGGCAAGCTGATGACGGTCGCCTTCGTGGAGCCCTACAACGCTTTCGATCTCGACCGCATGGGCCGGCTCGCGGCGGGCGAAGAGGACCCCCTGCCCTCGCGTCCCCTGAACCCGGAACTCCTGAAGGCCCTCGCCGAGGACTTCCAGCTAAGCGGCTACAGCTTCTGGCACCTGGTCAAGACGATCATGAAGTCGGAGACCTACGGGCTCTCGCCTCATTTCGACGGGGACTGGGACGAGGCCTGGACCGAGTACTACCCGCGCCGCTACGTGCGGGTGCTGACCGGGCCGGAACTGGTGGATTCGCTGGCGCGCGCGACCGACGTGCCCACCGAATTCGGGTTCGCCGGCACCACCGTCGAGCGGGTCAAGGAACTCACCACCCCCTCGGATCTCGGGGGGCGGCGCGGGCGCGGCGAGGGCGCCGAGGTGGACGCCCTGATGCAGAGCTTCTTCCAGAGCAACCGCATGACCCCGGCGCCGGTCGGGAACCGCGGTTCCATCCTGCAGGCGCTCCTGATGATGCAGTCGGGAGTCGTGAACCGCCGCGTGTCGAGCGAGTCCGGGGGACGGGTCGCCGCGCTGCTCGCCTCGGACAAGGGCGAGGGTGACCTGGTCAACGAGCTGTTCCTGGGGACGCTCGGGCGCCTGCCCACGGCGGCCGAAGCGGAACTCGGCGCCGAACGGATCGCCGCGGACCGCCGGCAGGGCGCCCAGGACCTGCAGTGGGCGCTTCTCAACTCTCCCGAGTTCCTGCTGAACCACTGAGGGGCCGAACATGTGCACCTGCGAACCCCGCGTCAGCGACCTCATCCCGGCCCGCCGGGAGATTCTCAAGATGGGGGGGCTGGCGCTCGCCGGGTCCTTCGTGAACCAGGTCGTCTGGCCGCTCCAGGCGCATGCGGCCGGCAAGGCGAACCCGCGGCGGACCGCCCGCTACTGCATCTTCATCGAGATGGGCGGGGCCATCAGCCCGATGGACACCTGGGACTTCAAAGAGACCCGCTGGACCCCGACGGATCTGGACATGGTCCAGTTGAGCGATGAGGTCTCGCTGTCCCGGACCCTCTTCCCGACGCTCGTGGACCGGGTGGACGAGGTCGCCTTTGTGCGCTCGATGCGGGCGCCGGAGCTGATCCACTTCAACGGGCAGTACCACACCCAGACCGGCCGGGTGCTGAACGTGGCGCTCGCCCGCGAGGTCCCCGCCTTCGGCAGCGTCATCGCCGCCGAGCTCGACAGGGAGCGGCGCGAGACGGACAGCTTCCCCACCTACGTCAGCACCTACCTCACGCGGGCCCGCGCCGGGTCCATCGGCGCCGGCTTCCTGCCGACCCGGTTCTCCGGTCTCGACCTCGATCCGACCACGGTGTTCGACTCCTTCGGAGGCAACGTGGAGGGCAGCCGCCGGGTGCTCGAGGAGCGCTTCCGCCTGCTGAACCGGCTGGCGGAGGTCTCCATCCCGGAACGCGCCTCGCTCGGGGACAAGGAGAACGACTACCGGGACTACTACCAGTCGGCCTACGGGCTCCTCACCGACGAACGCTGGCCGAAGCTCTTCGTCGCCAGCGACGCGGACAAGGCGCGCTACGGCGAGGACGAGTTCGGGCTGGGGTGCATCCTGGCGCGCAACCTGATCGAGGCCGACGCCGGCACCCGCTTCATCTACATCTACGACGGGGACAAGTGGGACCACCACTCCGGCATCTTCGACCGTTCCCGCCAGTGGAACCACTACACGACCTGTCCGCGGCTGGACAAGGGATTCACCTCCCTGCTCACCGATCTGGGCGCCCGCCCGGGCAGTGAACCCGGCACCACGCTGCTGGACGAAACCCTCATCGTGGTCACCAGCGAGTTCGGCCGCACGCCGGAGATGAACCCGGTGGCCGGCCGGGACCACTACCGCTTCGCCTACACGAGCATGTTTGCGGGCGGCGGCGTCGAGGGCGGCCGGGTGGTCGGCAAGACCAACGAGGACGGATCGGAGGTCGTGGACCCCGGCTGGAAGCACGACGGACAGCCGTTCATGGACAACACGGTCGCCACCATCTACTCGGCGCTCGGCATTGATTGGAGGAAGGTGGTCCACAACACTCCGTCGGGCCGCGAGTACGTCTACGTGGACTCGGTCTCGCTCGGCGGGTCGGAGATGATGTTCGACGACGAGATCGCCGAGATCTTCGCCTGAGCCGGAATTCCTGATTCGCTCGGAAACCACTGACCGGTAGCGATGGGCAAACCACGCTGCCCCGTGCTCCGGGGGCTTCTGGCTGCGGTATGCGTCTTCCCGCCCGCTCCGGGGACCGCGGGCGACGATCCCCCCGAGCCGCACTGCAGCGACGACCGCGCCGAGAACATCTGCTGGGTGCCCCCCGGTGATTTCTGGATGGGCCGGACCCGGCTCTGGCTGATTGACGAGATCCACTGGCAGACGCGCGACCGGGTGGACGCGCGGCCCGTCCACCGGGTGACGCTCCCCGGCTTCTGGATTGATCAGCAGGAAGTCACCCAGGAGGCATATCGGAAGTTCACCCGCTCCACCGGACGGCCGGAACCGTTCCACTGGCGTCAGGGTTTTCCCGAGGAGAAGGGTCAATTCCCGGTCTACAACGTCAACTGGAGCGACGCGAGTGACTACTGCGCGTTCCGGGGAAAACGGCTGCCGACGGAAGCCGAATGGGAGAAGGCCGCCCGGGGCGGGCTCGCGGGAGCGCCGTGGCCGTGGGGCGGCCAGTACCGGCCCGATCCGGAGGAAGGCGCCCCCGAGGGAACCCGGGTCCCGCCGCCGGCGCGGATCGCGCATCCCGGTTCGCCGACCGACGTGGCGTCCTTCCCGCCGAACGGCTACGGCCTCTACGACATGGTCGGGAACATCGCCGAGTGGGTGGCGGACGGCTACGACCTCGGCTACTACGCGGTGAGCCCGCTGGTGGAGCCGCGGGGGCCGAAGGACGCGCCCTACCGGATCTTCCGGGGCGGAAGCTGGGCGGACACCGACGAGCGGATCGCCAGCGTCTTCTACCGGAACTTCACGAGACCCGACACCAGGATTCACAGCATCGGGTTCCGGTGCGCCCTCGATCATCCACAGGAAGGGGATACCGAATGACCACGACTCCGAAGAACGGAATGGGACGGCGCGAGGCGCTCCGGCGGATTTCCGCCGGAACCGGCGGGGCGGCCCTCGGCGCCGCCGGCGGCGCGGCGTTCGGGGCCGGCGCAGCGGGCGCGGCGTGCGCCCCGGCGGGCTCCGACGCAGCTTCGGACCCGGGCCACCAGTTCCGCTCGCTGCTCGCCGGCGGCGATCCGGTGATCTGCCCCGGAGCCTTCGACGTGATCTCGGCGCGGCTCATCGTGGACATGGGGTTCCAGACCCTTCTCCTCGGCGGCAGCGCCGGTTCGGCGGCGAACCTCGGCGTCCCCGACTACGGACTCGCCTCGATCACCGAGCTGATCGAGATGGCCGCGCGGATCGCCGACAGCGTCCCGGTTCCCGTCTTCGCCGACGCCGACGACGGGGGCGGCAGCCCGCTCGCGGTGGCCCGGGCCATCCGCGGTTACGAACGCGCTGGCCTTGCGGCGGTGATGATCGAGGACCACGTGCAGGCGAAGCACCTCGGCGAAGGAGGCGTGCTGGTCGAGACCGGGACCATGCAGGACAAGCTCCGGGCCGCGGTGGACGCGCGGAAGGGCGGCATGATGATCGTCGCCCGCTGCGACGCCGTTTCCATCGGGCAGAGCGATGCGGAAGCGACGGAGCGGGGCGCCGCTTACGTCGAGGCCGGCGCCGACCTCCTCTTCTTCGCGGGGCTGCCTCCGGAGAGCATGGGGGCGGTCTCGGAGGCGTGCGGCCGACCGGTGATCGCGAGCGTCCACGACACCCCGATGGCGACGCTTCGGGAGAACAACGTGCCGCTCGTCCTCTACGCCGGACAGATGCTCCGGCTCGCCCTCGGCGCCATGCGCCAGGGGCTCCAGGACATCCACGACGGCGCCACCTGGCCCGGATACGCGGGCCGCGCGCTGCCGGGGGACATCTATCAGAACCTGATCGAGTCGCCCCGGTGGCGCGAGGACGCCCGCCGCTACAACCTCGTGGACGAGAACGGCCGCCAAGTCAAAGGATAGGGAACGCTTGGAACGCCGGTCTCCAGACCGGCACCGCGGCGCTCCGCGCCGCGCAAGGCCCACTACGCTTCGCCGTGCGTGATCCGCACAGTCAAGACCAACGACTCGGATAGACGCACCGCTCTCCCGTGACCAACCTCCGCAAGCCACACCTCACCCCTCGCAGCCAGCACGCTTGGCGCCGCTGGCTCGAGACCAACCACGCCGCCGTCCCCGAGGTCTCGGTCATCTTCTACAAGAAACACGCCCAGCGTCCCGGCCGTCCCACCCTCACCTACGAACAGGCGGTCGAGCAGGCGATCTGCTTCGGCTGGATTGACGGGCTCAAACGGCGGATCGACGACGAGCGCTACGCACACCGCTTCACCCCCCGGAAACCGGACAGCCGGTGGTCCGAGAGCAATCGGGCCCGGCTCGCCAGGATGCGATCCCTGGATCGCATGACGCCAGCCGGTGAGGCGACCGTCGCCGCTTCCATCCGGTCGGGAGCGTGGGAGAAACCCGCCCGCGCGTCCGCCGTCGCAGCCCCACCCGAGTTTCTCGCGGCGCTTGATCGCGACGTCACGGCCCGCGCCGGATACGAAGCCCTCAGCCCGTCGGACCGGCGCCGTTACGAGGTCTGGATCGGGATGGCGAAGCGGGAGGAGACGCGCCAGCGACGTCTGGCGGAGAGCCTCGATCTGCTCCGCCGCGGCCGCAAACTCGGAATGCGCTGAATCGGACAGCCCGTCCGGCGAACACCCCACCCCGTCCGAGCGTCGTGCCGTCCACTCCGATCTCCATTGTTATCTCTGAATAAACGATAAATGGTTATAACGACTAAAATATAGATTATTATGGGATCCAAACCCCTCCCTCCATCGGTGCAGCGCGCCCTCCGGGAGTTGGGCCGAGACCTCCGGATCGCGCGAAAGAAGCGGCGGATGCCGATGAACGACTTCGCCGAGCGGATGGGTGTTTCGCTCGGGACCCTGGCCCGGCTGGAGCGGGGGGAACCCGGCGTGTCCATCGGCGCATTCGCAATGGCGCTCCTCGCCCTCGGCGAGCTGCGACGGCTGGCCGAAGTGCTCGACGTCTCGAAGGACGACACCGGACTCCTGCTTGACCTCTCCAGCCTTCCCCGGAGAATCCGCCGCCCGGCGTCGGCTTCGGGGTAACCGGACGATGCCGAAAACCAGCCGCCGCGTCCGCGTAGCGCTCGGCGAGGAACTCCGCGCGGTGGGAGAGCTCGCCTTCGAGTCCGACGGCAGGCGCGAGACGAGCATGTTCCGCTACGCAGCCGAATGGCTGGCGGATCCGCGGGGGTTCGCCATCGCGCCGGGACTGCCGCGCTCCGAAGCGCCCTACTTCGCTTCCGGATCGTCTCTGGACCGCCGTTCGGCGCTGCCCGGCGCCTTCGGGGATGGAGCGCCGGACGCTTGGGGACGCGGCTTGATCCGGCGGGCGCTGTCAGGCCCACTCGGCGAACTCGACTACCTCCTCGCGGTGGACGACCCGACTCGGCAGGGCGCCCTCCGTTACCTCGATTCCGACGGAACGCCCCTCGCCAAGTCCGGCCCGCCCGCCGCCGGCGCGGGAGCCCTCGGAAGACTGAGGCGTTTGGTCCGGTTGATCGGGACCGGTCAGGAGGTTCTCCTTCCGGACCGCGAGCGGCTCCTGCGGAGCGCCAGCTCGCTGGGCGGGGCGCGGCCCAAGGCGACCCTCCTCGATGACGAGGGCGACCTGGTGGTCGCCAAGTTCACCGGGGAGAACGACTCCCGCCCGATCGAGCGCGTCGAGGTGGCCACCCTGCAGCTCGCCCGGTCCGCGGGACTGGCCGCCGCCGAGGCGCGGCTCGTCCTCGGGAACACCGCGAGCCCCGTCGCCCTCATCAAGCGCTTCGATCGGGCCGGCGCCGGCCGCATCCACTATCTCTCGGCGCAATCGTTTCTCGGCGCGGAACACGGTGCGACCGCCTTCTACACGGACATTGCCGACGCCCTCCGCGCTCACGCCGAGAGTCCGCGGGAACAGCTCCACGAGCTGTACCGCCGGATCCTGTTCACGATCCTGGTCTCGAACAACGACGACCATCTCAAGAACCACGGACTCCTGCATGCCGGCTCTGGCCGATGGGTCCTTTCGCCCGCCTTCGACATCAATCCGGAACCGCACCGCGACCGCCGCCTCAAGACCGGCATCAGCGAACTGAGCGGCAACGAGGCATCGGTCGCTGCGGCGCTCGAAGCCGCTCCCTTTTTCGAACTGAAGCCGGACGACGCGGCGGCCACGGCTGCCCGCATGGCTTCCACGATCCGGAACGAATGGAGAGGACGTCTCGCCGCAAGCGGACTGACGGTCGCCGAGATCGGCGCCTACCGGCCTGCCTTCGAACACGGGGAGAACCGCCTGGCGCTGCGTCTCGGCCGCAAGGAGCCCAGCGCGGGCTGATTGGGCGTCTCCATGTTGACCCGACACCGGCTACCGCAAGTCCTCCACGGCGGCCGGTTCGGGTTCTGGGTTCGGGTCTTCGTTCCGTTCGCCTTCGGGTACTTCGTCTCGTGGCTGCTTCGCTCGGTCACCGCGATCATCGCTCCGGACCTGGTCCGGGACCTCGGGCTGTCCGCACTCGGGGTGGGCGTGCTGGGAAGCACCTACCTGCTCGCCTTCGCCTTGTCCCAGTTGCCGATCGGCGGCGCGCTGGACCACCTCGGACCGCGGCGAACCAATGGAACGCTGTTGGTGGTCTCCGCCGTGGGTTGCCTCCTGTTCGGGGTCGCGGATTCGTTGCCGGTCCTGCTGGTGGGGCGGTTCCTCGCCGGTCTGGGAGTGGCGGCCTGCCTGATGGCGTCGTTCAAGGCGTTCGTGCTCTGGGCGCCGCCGGCCCGGCTCCCGTTCCTGAACGGTTTCCTGATGGCGGTCGGATCCACCGGGGCGCTGGCGGCCACCACTCCAACCGAATGGATGCTCGGTCTGGTGAGCTGGCGCGAACTGTTCGTCCTGCTCGCGGTCGCGCTACTGGCGAGCGCCGTGGTCCTGTTCGTTCTGGTCCCTCGAGACCCGCGAGCGGCCGATGGGGCCGGGTCTTCCGGCCTCCTCGCGGCCACTGCTGGCGTGCGCGAGGTCCTGCGGCGGCGGGTTTTCTGGAGCGTCGCCCCGTTGGGGGTGGTCCACCAGGGCGCCTTCCTGGGGATTCAGAGCCTCTGGGCGGGCCCGTGGCTGGCGGAGGTCGCAGCGCTGGACCGGGACGCGGTCGCTGCCCACCTGCTGGTACTCGCGGTCGCCATGGTGCTCGGTTTCCTGGTCAGCGGGGCGCTCGCGGGCGCGCTCGCGCGGCGGGGGATCTCCTCGCTCTCGCTCCTGGGGGGCGTCAACCTGGGGCTCACGGCGACGCTCCTCGTGCTGGCCTCCGGCTTCACCGGGGCGCCGGCCGTCGTGTGGGCCGCCTTCGGGTTCTTTGGAGCGTCCGGGATGCTGTGCTTTGCGATCCTGGTCGCCCACTACCCGGCCGGGCTCGCAGGAAGGGTGACCTCGGCGCTGAACCTGCTCATCTTCGCGGCGGCGTTCTCCGTGCAGACGGGCTTCGGCGCCGTGATTGACCGCTTTCGCGGTGACGGCCCCGAGGCGCCCTTCGCCGGCGCCGGGTTCGCGGTGGCGTTTCTGCTCCTCGCCGCCTTCCAGGGGTTCTCGCTGGTCTGGCTGCGGCTCACCCGGTCCTGGCGGGACCCCGGGTCAGCCTGAGCGATTGCCGAAACCGGGGGTGTCCCGGCTTGGAGCGGGTTACGGCGGGCGCCGCGCGGAGCACCGCGCGTGCCGGTCTGGAGACCGGCGTTCCAAGCCGTCGCGTCCCTATTGGGAGGAGAGGCTGCGGTGGACGAGGCGGACGAAGCGCTCCGCGTTCACGAAGCCGCCCGCGTCGGGCGCCCAGCCGATGTCCGTGCCGATCCCGGTCACGAGCGCCACGTAGTCGGCCGCGGCGTCGTCCTCGCTCTGGCCGGCCGCGACCCGCTCGCTGATCCGCGCGCGGGCCTGCTTGAGCGCTTCCGCGTACTTCATCAGGGTGGCGCGGTCGGTCACCGGACCGTGGCCGGGGATGATCGTCGTCTGATCGTCGGTCGCTTCCAAGACCCGGTCGGCGGCCGCGATCAGCCCGTCAATCCCGCCACCCGAGTCCACGTCAATGAACGGGAAGGCGCCGTTGAAGAACAGGTCTCCCATGTGGACCACGTTCGCACCCCGGAAGAAGATCGCGGAGTCGCCGTCGGTGTGGGCGTGCGGCTGGTGCCGGGCCTCGATGGCGAGTCCGTTCCAGTGCAGGGTGACGCCGTGCTCGAAGGTCACCACGGGCAGCGCCTCGGGAGCCGCCTGGTCGCTGCGACCGACCACGTCGGCGAACTCCGCCGGATTCATCCGCTTCCGGACGTTCTCGTGAGCCACGATGAGGCTGCCCGCCTTCCCGAGGTTCTCGTTGCCGCCGGTGTGGTCGCCGTGCCAGTGGGTGTTGACCACGAAGCGCACCGGCTCGCTGGTGATCGAGCGCACGGCGGCGAGGATCTTGTCGGTGAGCGGCGCGTACTGGTCGTCCACCAGGAGCGCTCCGTCCTCGCCGACCGAGAGTCCGATGTTGCCCCCGCGCCCGAAGAGGACGTGGATGCCGCCGCCCAGATCCTCGCTGGTGATGGAGACGGCGTCCCAGTCCACGTCCTGGGCCAGCGCCGGGAACGCGACGAGCGAAAGGCAGACCGCGGCGAGGAGGAGCCGCCACGGGCGGCGAGTGCATGAATCAGTCAGGAACATGGCGGTACGAACTCCGGAGGGGAAGGATGGCGGCCACACGGATCCCGGCGGCCTGACAAGGGAACGGGCGGCGCGCGGTCAGCAGCCGACGCAGGCGTTGTTGTTCTGGGCGCCGTAGCTGGCGAGGAGCGCGATCGTCTCCGGGAAGGGGTTGATGCGCTGCACCGGCCCGTTCGCGAGATCAATGGTCGTCTGGCCGGTCCGGGCCACGGCCAGGGGGTCGGCGCCGTGGTCAATCAGGTACTGCACGAGCCAGGTGTCCCCGCGCGACGCCGCGTGGTGGATCGTGGAGTAGCCGTTGTGATCGCGAACGCTCGCGTCCGCGCCGCACTCCTCCACGAGGTACCGCACCGCGTCATGCCAGGCGTCGGGCGCGTGGCGGTGGGAGTTGGCCGCGAGTCCCAGCCCATATCCCACGCCGGACGCGGCGTGGATCGGATAGACGGCCGGATCCCCGAACTCCGCCGGCGGCAGTCCCGATGGGTCCGGGTCTCCCTCTTCGATGAGCATGGGGAGACGCCGCCGCTCCGGCACCTTGACCGTCGGGAGGTGCGGGTCCGCTCCGTTCGCCACCAGCAGCTTCATCGCCGGGATGTCCAGCGAGTAGGCGGCGCGCCAGAACGCCGTCGCCCCGCTGCGGTCCACCCCGAGCTGGTCCACGTTATAGACGGTGTACCAGAGCGAACTGTCAATCCGCGCGTCCACGTCGGCGCCCGCATCCAGCAGCGCCTGCATGAGTTCGAGGTGCGAGGTCTCCTGCTGCAGGTAGTCGGCGGGCTGCGGGTGCCGGGCCTTCGGGATCCACTGGGTGTTGACCGCGCCGTAGAGCGGGGTGGCGTTCTGCGAATCCGCCATGGTCGGGTCGGCGCCGCGCTCGAGCAGTCTCATCGCGAGGTCGAAGTGACCGTTGATGGTCGCCATCAGCAGCGGCGTCGTCCCGCTGCCGTCGGCTCGCTGGTTGATCTCCGCGCCGGCGTCGAGCAGTTCCATCGAGGTCTCGATCTGGCCTTCGCGGGCCGCGAGCAGGAGGGCGGTCAGACCGCCGTGGGTCCCGACCCGGTCCTCGTAGGTCTTCGGCCGGGGTTCGTCGGGATCGAGGTCGCTGTAGGGATCGAGCGGGTCGGGCGGTGAGGCCCCGCCTCCGGCACCTCCGGTCCCCGCACCCGGACGGCGGTCCACGCCGTTGGCGGGAAGCGGCCGCTCGGCCTGGAGCACGCCGCTGCCGCCCCGCGTTTCCGCGAGCCGCGTCTCACGTTCCCGGCGTTCCTGCATGTCGAGCCGCGCCCGTTCGACGACGTCCAGCACGTTCGCGGTCCTGGACGCGTCCGCGCCGGCTTCCATCAGCGCCCGGACGGCCGCCACGCGGCCGCGGACGGAGGCGAACATGAGCGGCGTCAGGCCCCACTCGGTCTCGCGCGCGTCCACGGAGGCTCCATGACCAACCAGCGCGTTCAGCACTTCGGGCACGCCGGCCGCCGCCGCGAAGTGGATCGGCTCGGCCCCGGTGGAGGTCAGGGCATCGGCGGGGGCGCCGGCCTGGAGGAGGACCTCGGCGACTCCGGCCTCACCGGCCGCCGCCGCCACGTGCAGCGGCGTGTGGCTTCCGAGACGCGTGGTCGCCTCGATGTCCGCGCCCGCCGCGATCAGTACCTCGGCGACCTCGCGGTTCCCCGTCTTCGCCGCCCAGTGGAGCGCCGTGAACCCGTCACCCTGCGCCGCGTTCACGTCCGCGCCGGAGCGGAGTTCCGCCTTCAGCGACTCGACGTCGCCGCGCTTCGCCGCGTCGAGCACCGGCGACAGCAGCGCCGCGGTTCCGGCGCCCGCCAGCACGCCCAGCACCGTGAGCAGCGCCGCCAGGCCAATCCATCGCTTCCCGATCTTCATGCCCTGTCCCTCTCCTCCCGGTCAGAGGCTTCGCCGTGAATCCCGCTCGCTACACCGCCTGCGAAAGCGAGAACGAACCCGTGCTGTTCCCGAAGCTCTCCAGATCGTCCATCCCCAGCTTGTGCAGCAGCGTCAGCATCACGTTCGCCAGCGGGGTTCCCGGCTCGGCCCGCAGGTGCAGGTTGTGCTCCAGCGCGCCGTTCGCGCCGCCCGCCACGAAGAACGGGACACGCTTGTGGTTGTGGATGTTCGGATCGCCCATCGGAGACCCGTACAGGATCATCGTCTTGTCGAGCAGCGTCCGGTCGTCCTCCTGGATGCTCCGCAGCTTCTCCATGAAGTACGGGACCAGGCTCACGTGGTACCGGTTGATGCGCCCCAGGATTTCGACGCGCTCGGGATCGTTGCCGTGGTGCGACGCCGGATGGAAGGCGGTGGCCTCGCCGCTGTCCGGATACACCCGGCTGGAGGCGTCCCGGCCCAGCTTGAAGCTGAACACCCGGGTCATGTCCGACTGGAAGGCCAGCGCCTGCAGGTCGAACATGATCTTCACGTGCTCGTCGAACGAGTCCGGCACCCCGGACGGGGCGTCGGGAAGCTCGCGGAGCTCCCCGCTGGTGTTCCGTTCCACGATGCGCTCGATCCGCCGCTCCATCTCCCGGATGTCGGTCATGTAGCGGTCCATCCGCCGCACGTCCTCGGCGTCCAGCGTCCCCTTCAGCCGGCTCACTTCGGAGCCGATGAAGTCCAGCACGCTCTGGCGGGCCTGCTGGCGGGCCACCCGGCCCTCCGGCGTGCCGCCGGCGCCGAACAACTGGTCGAAGACGATGCGCGGGTCGCGCGTCATCGGCAGCGGCTCGGTCGGTGACGCCCAACTGATGGTGTCCGTATAGACGCACGCATAGCCGTAGGCGCAGCCGCCCGCCTGGTCCACCGTCTCGATGCAGAGCTGCATCGAGGGGATCGGGGTGTCCTGGCCGAAGCGCTGCGCGTACATCTGATCGAAGGAGGTTCCCGCAAACACGTCCGAACTCTCGGTCTGCTTGGGATACGACTGGGTCAGGAACGCCGCGCTCGAACGGAAGTGGTCGCCGCCGATCTCACGCGCGGTGCGCGCCTCGGCGGGCTCCACGTCGCAATCGCTCACGATGGTGACGTAGTCCCGAACCGGCTCGAGGGAGCTGAGGGCGCCCCTTGAGAGATCGAAGTCCATGCCTTCCTTCTCCGGGGACCACAGATGCTGCGAGCGGCCGTACTTGTTGCTGCCCGCGGCGCCATGAACGATCTCGATCGCCACGAGGCGCGTCGGGTCGTCCGCCGTCGGCTTCGCGAGGACGCTCGCCGGAACCATGGCGTCGAGGAACGGCAACGCGATCGTCGCTCCCGCTCCACGGAGGAACGTGCGCCGGGGAAGGCTCTTACCGGTCAGGTAGTTCATCTTTTTCTCCCTGTCAGGGCGCCCCGCCGGCCGTCTCCGTGTCCGGCGGGGCTGGAGTGTTGCTGTGGGTGGACGACCCCCAAAGGGTACGGAATCGTCGAACTCCCATAACCGGGCTAGGATAGGAAATCAAGCGCCCGGACGCAAGCGGCAAGCCCCCCGCCGGGCGCGCGACGCGGTGCCCGGCGGGGACTCCGGAAACGCCCGGCCGGAACGGGGCTCAGTGTTCGGCCGCGACCGTGGTTTCGATCGCTTCGAGAACCTCGCCCTTCATCTGGAAGGCCGGGCTCCGCACCACGCCCAGAATGAACGCCGAGGTCCGGTAGTCGGCGTCCTCCGCTTCCCGGACGATCTCCCGGATCCGCGGCTGGTCGTAGTACTCGACCCGCCGGCCCAGCGCGTACGCCATCAGGTTCTCGGTGAACGTCCTGAGCAGCGGCGTCGGCCGCTTGAGGAGCGCGTTGCGCAGGTCCCCGATGTTCTGGATCAGGGTCCCGTCGTAGAACTCGCCGGAAGCGTCAATCGGCTGGCCCGCGTCCTTCACCCGCACCCGGCCGGTGACGTCGAACGCCTCGAGCGCCACGCCGATGGGATCCATCATCCGGTGGCAGGAGCGGCACGCGGGGTTGTCGCGGTGGATCTCCAGCCGCTCGCGCGCGGTCAACTCGCGGCCGTCCGCCGCCGCCGCGGTCGCATCGAGGTCGGGGACATCCGGTGGCGGCGGGGGAGGCGGACTGCCGAGCAGCACCTCCATGACCCACTTCCCGCGCAGCACCGCCGACGTCCGGTAGGGGTGCGAGGTCAGCGTCAGCATGCTGCCGTGGGCGAAGATCCCGCGCCGGCTCGCGTCCTGGTACGGGACCAGCCGGTGCTCCGGCCCCGTGACCCCCACCATCCCGTAGTGCTTGGCGAGGCGCTCGTTCACGAACGTGTAGTCGGCCGTGAACAGGTCGAAGATGCTCTTGTCCTCCGACACCAGGTGGTGGAAGAACCGCTCGGTCTCCTCCACCATCGCCGTCTTCAACTGCTGGTGGAAATCCGGATAGAGGCGGACGTTGGGGTTGATCTTCTTGAGGTCCTGCAGCCGGAACCACTGATACGCGAACCGCTTCGCGAGCGCCTCCGAGCGCGGGTCCGCGAGCATCCGGCGCACCTGCCCCTCGAAGACGGCGGGGTCCGACAGCTCCCCCGCCTCGGCCACGTCGAGCAGTTCGTCGTCGGGGATCGTCCCCCAGAGGAAGAAGGACAGCCGGGACGCCAGGTCGTTGTCGGTCAGCCGGTAGCCGAACTCCGCCTCGCGCGGGTCGAGCGGCTCCTCGATCCGGAACACGAAGTTGGGGCTCGCGAGAATCCCCTCGACCCCCATCCGGATCCCCTCCTCGAAGCCGACGGTCCCGGCGCCCGCGTCGTAGAGCTCCATGAGCGCCGCCAGGCCCTCGTCGCTGAGGTTGCCCCGGTAGGCAAGCCTGCCCAAGCGCCCGAGGATCGCCTCGGCGCAGGGCCGCGCCTCGTCCGGCGACAGCGGACGGCAACGGAAGACCGCCTGCCGGCTCGGCGTCTCCGAAACGCCGGTCGGGTCGAAGGGGCCGCGGATCAGGACGTCGCGCAGATGCGGAAGGCTGTGGATTCCGTAGGTGAGCGCGATGTTGGTGCTCGCGAGCGACCACTCGTGCGGGGAGACGAGATCCAGCGTGGGGCCGTCGAACTGCCTGAGGAACGCCGCCGCCACCTTGCGCGGACCGGCCTTCACGAAGATCGGTTCGGTGATCATCGTGGCGCCGTCCGGATCGGAGGTGTGCATCCACGGATCAATCGAGAGCAGCGCGACCCGCTCGCCGTCAATGGAGATCTCGAGCCGCTCGGGATTCTCCTCGGAGTTCAGCGCCCCCACCGCGGTACCGACCACGGGGCCGCACACCTCATGGTGGAGGGAGACCCGGAAGACGTAGTTCCCGTCCGCGGGGAAAGTGTGGTCCGCGGCGAGCCCGCCCCGGGTGCCGTAGGGAGCCCCCTCGACCTGCCGCCGCTGCGAGGCCCAGCGGGAGACGAAGTAGCTGGTCTCGGCCGGGGCGGCGTCGGGATCGCCCACCGCGAGCCGGCTGATCTCGCTCGCCGCCCGCAGGTAGGAGTCCATGAGCGTCGCGGACAGCAACTGGACGTCCGCGATGTTGTCGAAGTTCGCGCTGATGGTGTCCTGCGGGAGGTACTCCGCGGCGTCGAGTTCGAGCGCCAGCAAGTCCCGGATCGCCGCGGTGTACTCCGCCCGGTTCAGCCGCTGGAACGAACGGCGGCCCGGATTCGGCTCCGCCCGGGCGCTCTCGTCAAGCTGGGACTCAAGCGACCCGGCGACCTCCGTGAGCACCTCCTCGGCGGGACGGCGGGACCCCGGCGGCGGCATCATCCCGAGCCGGAGCTTCGAGACCATCTTCTCCGCGAGCTCGGGACTGGCGGGCGCGTTCCCCGCGTCGAAGCCGGACAGCGTCATGTTGCCGGTCTTCATCCGGTCGTTGTGGCAGACCATGCAGTAGGTCCGCAGCATCCGGTTGTGGGCGGCCGCGTTCTCCGGAGTAACCGCCGAGGTGGTTTCCGCCGAAGACCCGGGTTCCCACGACCGGGCGGTAGCCAGTGTGGGCGTTTTCGGGGACGAGGCGCTCGCCGCAGAAACCGTCAGGCTCGCGAGGAACAGCGAAATCAGCGCGACGCCCACAACCAAAGCCTTCGGCGCCCCCCGCTCGGCGGGGAGCGGCGCAACCGGACCGCTTTTCGCGCTACCGCGCGGTGCCGGTCTGAAGACCGGCGCTCCCTGGCACATGGACGTCTCCATTCGTTCGCCCCTCAGCAACCCACGCAGCGGTTGTTGTTCTTGGCCCCGTAGCCTTCGAGCAGCGCGATGGTCTCCGGGAACGGGTTGATCCGCTGGGCCGGCCCGTTGGCGAGATCCACCGTGGTCTGCCCGGAGCGGGCGATCACCAGCGGATCGGCGCCCTTCGAGATGAGGTAGAGGATCATCTCGTTGTCGCCCCGCGAGGCGGCGTGGTGGATCACGCTGTAGCCGTTGTGGTCCCGGGCGGCCGGGTCGGCGCCCAGTTCCTCCACGAGGTACTTCACCGCGGGCATCCAGGCGTCGGGGGCGTGGCGGTGCGAGTTCGCGGCCAGGCCGAGCCCGTAGCCGACCCCGGCGGCGGCGTGGATCGGATAGACCCCCGGCCCCCCGTAGGGGACCTCGGGGAGGCCCGACGGATCCTCTTCGGGTTCTTCCGCCGTCAGGTCGGTCAGCCGGCGGAGGACCCGCTCCGGCACCTTCATGGTCGGGATGTCCGGATCCGCGCCGCGGGCGACCAGCATCTTCATGGCCGGAATGTCGAGGGCGTAGGCGGCGCGCCAGAAGGCCGTCGCCCCGGCCCGGTTCACCCCGAGCTGGTCGGTGTTGTAGGTGGTGTACCACTGCTTCCGTTCGAGCCGGGCGTCAATGTCCGCTCCGGCGTCGAGGAGCGCCTCCATGAACTCGATGTGCGAGGTCGCCTGCCGCAGGTGGTCCGCCGGCTGGGGATGGAACGGCTGGGCGATCCAGCGGGAGTTGATCGCCGCGTAGAGCGGCGCTCCGCCCGAGACGTTCTTCAGGTTCGGGTCCGCGCCCCGCTCCAGCAGGCCCATGCCGAGGTCGTAGTGCCCGTTGAGCGCCGCCATCAGCAGGGGCGAGGTGCGGTGTCCCTCCGCCCGCTGGTTGACGTCGGCGCCGGCGTCCACCAGCGCGAGCGCGGTTTCGAGATGACCGTCGCGGGCCGCCAGGAGCAGCGCGGTCAGGCCGCCGTGGGTGCCCACGAGTTCCGCGTAGCGGAGCGGCTGGAGGCGATTCCGGTTCCGCGCCCGGGCCTCCCGGCGCTTCTTCGCCTCCTCGATGGCCTTGGCCCGGGCCAGTTCGTCCTCGGGATGGCCGTGGGCGGCGGC
Organism: Vicinamibacteria bacterium; assembly: GCA_963555995.3. Lineage (GTDB taxonomy): Bacteria > Acidobacteriota > Vicinamibacteria > Marinacidobacterales > Marinacidobacteraceae > Marinacidobacterium. Next base: position 2,243,196 of record OY821641.1, read on the forward strand.
GTGCTCGTCCTGCTCGGCGGCGACTTCTTCGGCCGTCGGCTTCTTCAGATCGGCGAGGTCGGGAGAACCGGTCTTCCCGGAACCGGCGGTGGACGCGGTGGCCGGGCCCTCGTCCGTCCGGCCCTTTTCCGCGGCGGCCTTGGCCGCGGCGGCGCGAGCCCGCCGCTGGGCTTCCTTCGCCCGCTTGTCGCGCTCACGCTCGTCGTAGATGACGCCGGCGGCGCCTCCGCCCCGCTCGCGGGCCATCCGGGCCTGCCGGGCCCGCCGCGCCGCGAGGTCCTGCTCGGCGCGCGCCGCCACGTCCAGCACGGCGGCCGTGATCGCCGGGTCGGCTCCCGCTTCCATCAGCGTCTCGACGGCCGCGGTCCGGCCGGTGGCCGCCGCGAACATGAGCGGGGTCTGGCCCCAGTGCGGCTCGACGGCGTTCACGTCGGCGCCGTGCGAGGCGAGGACGGTCACCGTCCCCGGATCCCCGGAGGCCGCGGCGAAGTGGATCGAACGGGCGCCGGTATTCGTCGGCACCGCCACCGGAGCCCCGGCCTGCAGCAGGGCCTGCGCGACCTCCGCCTGACCGGCCGCCGCCGCCACGTGGAGTGGCATGTGGCTCCCGATCCGCGTCGTGGCCTTGATGTCCGCACCCGCGGCGATCAGCACCTCGGCGACGCCGCGGTTCCCGAGCTTCGCCGCCCAGTGGAGCGCCGTGAACCCGTCCCCCTGCGCCGCGTTGACGTCGGCGCCGGAGCGGAGCTCCGCCTTCAGGGACTCGATGTCACCGCGTTTCGCCGCATCCAGCACCGGCGCCAGGCGGGCCGCATGGCCGGCCCCCACCAGCAGGCCAAGCGCCGAGAGCAGCGCTACGAGGCCAACCCATCGCTTTTCGATCTTCATGGCTCGTTCCTCTTCTCTTCTCGAATGTCCTCGGCTGGAGTGCCCCGCGTCTAGACAGCCTGGGACAGGGAGAACCCGCCCGTGCTGTTCCCGAAGCTCTCCAGGTCATCCATCCCCAGCTTGTGCAGCAGGGACAGCATCACGTTCGCCAGCGGGGTTCCCGGCTCGGCCCGCAGGTGCAGGTTGTGCTCCAGGGCGCCGTTCGCGCCGCCCGCCACGAAGAACGGGACGCGCTTGTGGTTGTGGATGTTCGGATCGCCCATCGGGGACCCATACAGGATCATCGTCTTGTCGAGCAGCGTCCGGTCGTCCTCCTGGATGCTCTTGAGCTTCTCCATGAAGTACGGAATCAGGCTCACGTGGTACCGGTTGATCCGCCCGAAGATCTCGACCCGCTCCTCGTCGTTCCCGTGATGGGAGGCCGGATGGAAGGCGGTGGACTCACCGCTGTCCGGGTACACCCGGCTGGAGGCGTCCCGGCCCAGCTTGAAGCTGAACACCCGGGTCATGTCCGACTGGAAGGCCAGCGCCTGCAGGTCGAACATGATCTTCACGTGCTCGTCGAACGAGTCCGGCACCCCGGACGGCGCGTCGGGAAGCTCGCGGAGCTCCCCGCTGGTGTTCCGTTCCACGATCTTCTCGATCCGCCGCTCCATCTCCCGGATGTCCGTCAGGTAGCGGTCCATCCGCCGCACGTCCTGCGGATCGAGGGCGCCCTGGAGATCCCGGACCTCCTCGCCGATGAAGTCCAGAACGCTCCGGCGCGCCCGCTGCCGGGCCGCCCGGCCCTCCGGCGTGCCGCCGGCGCCGAACAACTGATCGAAGACGATGCGCGGGTCGCGCGTCATCGGCAGCGGCTCCGTCGGCGACGCCCAACTGATGGTGTCCGTATAGACGCAGGCGTAGCCGTAGGCGCAGCCCCCCGCCTGGTCCACCGTCTCGATGCAGAGCTGCATGGAGGGGATCGGCGTGTTCTGGCCGAAGCGCTGCGCGTAGAGCTGGTCGAACGAGGTTCCGGCGAAGACGTCGGACCCCTCCGTCTGTCTCGGATGGGACGCGGTCAGGAACGTCGAACTCGAGCGGAAGTGGTCCCCGCCGATCTCCCGCGCAGTCTCCGCTTCCGCGGGCTCGTTGTCGCAGTCGCTGACGATCGTGACGTAGTCCCGGACCGGCTCCAGGGGGCTGAGGGCGCCCTTCGAGAGGTCGAAGTCCGTACCCTCCTTCTCCGGAGACCACAGGAACTGCTCGCGGCCGTACTTGTTGCTCCCCGCCGCCCCGTGAACGATCTCCACCGCCACGAGCCGCGTCGGGTCGGCCTCGGTCGGCTTCGCGATGACGCTCGCCGGCGCCATGGCGTCGAGGAACGGCAACGCGATCGTCGCGCCGGCCCCGCGCAGGAACGTGCGCCGCGGCAGACTCTTTCCGGTCAGGTAGTTCATCGTCTTCTCCTTCGGTTCCGATTGGCTGTCTTCTCTGTTGTTCTCTAGTGTTCGCCGGCGACGGTGGACTCGGCCGCTTCGGCCGCGCCGCCCTTCATCTGGAACGCCGGACTCGTCGCCACCCCGAGGATGAACGAGGACATCCGGTAGTCCGAGGCCTCCGCGTCCCGGACGATCTCCCGGACCCGCGGCTGGTCGTAGTACTCGACGCGCCGGCCCAGCGCGTACGCCATCAGGTTCTCCGTGAACGTCCGCAGCAGCGGGGTCGGGCGCTTCAGCAGCGCGTTGCGCAGGTCGCCGATGTCCCGGATCGGGGTGCCGTCGTAGAACTCGCCGGAGGCGTCAATCGCCTGTCCCGCGTCCTTGACGCGCAGCCGGCCCGTCACGTCGAACGCCTCGAGCGCCAGGCCGATCGGATCCATCATCCGGTGGCACGACCGGCACGCCGGGTTGTCCCGGTGGATCTCGAGGGCCTCCCGCGCCGTCAGCTTGCGGACGGTTTCGCCGGACTCCCCGGTATCGAGGTCCGGCACGTTCGGCGGCGGAGGCGGCGGCGGGCTCCCGAGCAGCACCTCCATCACCCACTTGCCACGCAGCACCGCCGAGGTCCGGTACGGATGCGAGGTCAGCGTCAGCATGCTGCCGTGGGCGAAGATCCCGCGCCGGTTTGGATCCTGGTACTGCACCATCCGGTGCTCCGGGCCGACGACCCCCTGCATCCGGTAGTGCTTCGCGAGCGGCCCGTTCACGAACGTGTAGTCGGCGGTGAAGAGGTCGAAGATGCTCCGGTCTTCGGACACCAGGTGGTGGAAGAAGCGCTCCGTCTCCTCCACCATCGCCCACTTCAACTGCTGGTAGAAGTCCGGATAGAGGCGGACGTTCGGATTGATCTTGTCGAGATCCTGCAGCCGGAACCACTGGTGCGCGAAGCGCTTCGCGAGCGCCTCGGAACGGGGGTCCGCGAGCATGCGGCGCACCTGCGCCTCGAATCCTGCGGGGTCCGTCAGCCGGCCGGCCTCCGCCGCATCCAGGAGCTCGCCGTCCGGGATCGTCCCCCAGAGGAAGAAGGACAGCCGGGAGGCCAGGTCCGTATCGGTCAGCCGGTAACCGAACTCGGCTTCCCGCGGGTCCAGCGGCTCTTCGATCCGGAACACGAAGTTGGGGCTCGCGAGCATCCCCTCGATCCCCATCCGGATCCCTTCCTCGAAACCGTCCGCCGCCGCGCCCGAGTCGTAAAGGGACATCAACGCGTTCCGGTTGCGCTCGGTGAGGTTCCGCCGGTACGCGAGCCGGCCGAGACGGGAGAGGATCTCCTCGGCGCAGGGACGCGCCTCCTCGGGCGCCAGCGGCCGGCAGGTGAAGATCGCCCGGCGGCTCGGGGTGTCCGACACCCCGGTGGCGTCGAAGGGCCCGGTGATGAAGAGGTCCCGCAGGTGCGGCACGTTGTGGATGCCGTAGGTCCGCGACGTCGCGGTGCTGGCGAGCGACCAGTCGTGCGGGGAGATCATGTCGAGGACCGGCCCCTCGTAGTGCTTCAGGAAGACGGCGGCCACCTTGCGCGGGCCGCCCCGCACGAAGACGGGCTCGGACCGCAGGTTCACGCCGTCGGGGTCGGAGACGTGCATCCAGCGGTCGACATCCAGAAGCGCGACGCGTTGCCCGTCGATCGAGATTTCGACCTGCTCGGGCTGGTCGAGGGTGTGGAGCGCGCTCGACCCCGACCCCACGATGGCGCCGGTGGTCTCGTGGTGAAAGGCCACCCGGAACCGGTACTCGCCGTCCGCCGGGAACACGTGGTCCACCACGACGCCGCCCCGGGTGCCGTAGGGGGCGCCCTCGACCTGGCCGAGCTGGGCGGCCCAGCGGGACACGTGGTAGCCGGACTCGGCGGCGGTGGCGTCGGGATCACCCACCGCGAGCCGGCTGATGTCGCTCGCCGCGCGCAGGTAGGAGTCCATGAGCGTCGCCGACAGCAACTGGACGTCGGCGATGTTGTCGAAGTTGGCGCTGATCGTGTCCTGCGGGAGGTACTTGGAGGCGTCCAGCGGGAGGTCCAGCAGGTCGCGGATCGCCGCGGTGTACTCCGCCCGGTTCAGGCGCTGGAAGGACCGGCGTCCGGGGTTCGGGTTCGCGGCCGCGCTCTCGTCGAGCTGGGTCTCGAGCGCCTCGGCGACCTCGGTCAGCGTCGCTTCCGGAGGACGCCGGGCGCCAGGCGGCGGCATCATCCCGAGCCGGAGCTTCGAGACCATCTTCTCGGCGAGGACCGGATTCGCCGGCGCGTCTCCCGCGTCGAACCCGACCAGCGACATGTTGCCGGTCTTCATCCGGTCGTTGTGGCAGACCATGCAGTAGGTCCGCAGCATCCCGTTGTGCGCGGCGGCGGTCTCCGCGGTCACCGATCCGGGGAGCGCGGCGGAGCCCGCCGGGGTCCAGTTCCGGACCGCCGCAACCAGCGGGGGAGTCGCAGACCCGGCCCCGGCGGTTTCGGCGGCGACGGCGGCTGCCGGAGACAGCAGCGCGGCCGCGCCGAGGGACCACGCGGCGACGGTGGGAAGGTGGCGCATGGGACGTTTCGCCGGGCGTCGCGGGACGGTCTTTCCGCCCCCCTGTACGCCTTGGCGTAATTGGAAAAGGATAGTCCCGAGCGCGCCTCCTTGCAACAAGGTGGAGTCGCTGTCGGGATGGGGATTATGGTAGTATGGTCGGAGTATGGTAAAGGTCACCTATTCGCTGGACGAAGCCACCGTGCGCCGGATTCGGGCGGGCGCGCGCCGGTTGGAAATCGCCCAGAGCGAGTTCGTGCGGGAGGCCGTCGCCGACTATGCGGCCCGGAAGGACCGGCTGAGCGAGGCGGAGCGGCTGCGGATGCTGGAAGTGCTGGAGCGGATCCGGAACTCTCCGCCGAGCCGTCCCCAGGAGGAGGTGGAGGCGGAGCTTCGGGAAATCCGCGAGGCGCGGAAGTGGGCTTGGCGTTCGAAGCAGTGATCATCCATCTCGACACCTCGGCGCTCGTTGGCGCGCTCGCCGGTCGCCGGCTGTCGCTCCCACGCCTGCACGAGTTCTTCAGGGAAGGGCATCGCCTGAAGCTGTCCGCACCGGTACTCTACGAATGGCTGCGTGGCCCGCGGACCATCGGCGAGCTGCAGGATCAGGAGGCACTCATGCCCCGGCGCGCGGCAGTCCCGTTCGATGCCGAAGCCGCCACGATCGCCGCCGATCTTTACACGGAGCTGGACAGGGTACGCAGCCGCGAGATGGATCTCGCGATCGCCGCCTGTGCGATCGCCCGCGACGCCGCCCTCTGGACCCTCGACACGGAGGACTTCCGGGACATACCCGGACTCAAGCTGGTGTAGGAGTCCGCGCACCGTGAGGGCGCCACCGGCTTGGGAGCGCCCACCGGAAGAAACGCTCCTGATCGGGTTCTCCTGCTCACCCCTCTGGTCATGAAAATGGCGCAACGGCTGGGAACGCCGGCTTCAGCCGGCACCCGCTGCGCGGAGCGCAGCGGAACGACGCACGGCTCCTGCCCGCATGGTGCTCGGACAGGCGAGGCGCCACGAAAGAACTGGTGGCCAGCGTTCCCGGCCTTCGTGCCATCCCGGCAACTGAGATCCTTCCCGCCGCCCGCCTGCGGCGGGCTGTGCCGGCTGAAGCCGGCGTTCCAAGCCGGCGGGCCTCGCCCGCCTCGGCGTTCACCCCGCTTTTTCCGCGAGCTGCCAGGGCCGGCGGTCAGAGTTCGAGGTCGGCGAGCACCGGGGCGTGGTCGGAGGGGATGTCCTCACCCTTCCGCTGCCGCCGCTCGTCCCGGTCCACCCGTACCCCTCCGAGCCGCCCGGCGAGCGGAGCGGTCAGGTAGATGTGGTCAATCCGCGCGCCGACGTTCTTCGCGAACGCCAGCCGGGTGTAGTCCCACCAGGTGTAGAGACCCTTCTCCGGTTCCTCGCCCTCGGCGTAGATCCGGCGGTACGCGTCCACCAGTCCCCACCCGACGACGCGCTCCAGCGCCGCGCGGGCGTCCGGGTGGCAGAGCACCCCGCCGGGGTCCGCCGTCGCGGAGTCCCGGTCGCTCGGCGCGACGTTGAAGTCCCCGCAGAGGACGAGCGCCTCGCCCGACTCCGCGTTCGCGTCCAGATGGTCGCGGAGCGCCCCGAGCCACTCCAGCTTGTAGCTCCAGTCCTCGACCCGGGTCACCGCCTTCCCGTTCGGCACGTAGGCGGTGATGACCCGGAGACCCGCCGCCCGGACGTCGAGCAGCCGCGCCTCGCCCCGCGACCGGCAGGGACCGAGCCCGCGCGCCAGCACCTCGGGGGTCTCGCGGGCGAGCACCGCCACCCCGTTCCGGGCCGCCTGGGCGTGGACCACCGCGCGGTACCCGGCGGCCTCGATGTCCAGCCACGGGAAGGTCTCCGCCGGAGCGCGGAGTTCCTGGAGACAGAGAACGTCGGGCTCGTGCCGCTCGAGCAGCCGCAGCAGGCGGGCCCGGCGCGTGCGGATCGAATTCAGGTTCCAGGTGATGACGCGCAAGGAGACGGCCGGGCCGGATCATAGACGGCCCCACCCCCTACACTTCGCGGCCACGGACACGGAATGAGTTTCTTCCCGATGCCCCGCGCGGAGCGGGTGGCGCTCTTCGTGCTGATCGCCTTCTCGGTGCTGGCCTTCCTGCCGGTGTTCGGGGAGATCTCCGTGCTCGGGGTCGCGGTGTTCGGCTGGCTGATGGCGGCGCTGCTGCTCGGGTCGCCGGCCATCCTGCTGGCGCTGCTCCTCGCCGACCGGCGCGCTCGGGATGGCGGCGGCGAACGCCGGGAGGCCGGCGAGCGGACGGACCCATGATCGAACGCTGGCTCGTCCTCGCCTACCTGCTGGTCTGCGTGGTGGTCGGCGCGCTCGCGACCCGGCGGGTGCTCGGCTCGGCGGACGAGTACTGGGTGGCGGGACGCCGGGTCGGAACCTGGGTGAACGCCCTGGCAATCATGGCGGCGCTGGCGAGCGGCGGCTCGCTCATCGGCGTGCTGGGGCTCGCCTACCGGGACGGCATCCCGGCCACCCTGGCGCTCTTCGCGGGCGCGGTCGTCGGGTTCCCGCTCGCCACCATCCTGGTGGCCGCCCCGCTGCGACGGCTGGCGAAGTTCACGATCACCGACTTCATGGCGTTCCGCTACCCGCACGGCCTGGTGCGGGCGCTGGTCCCCCTCATCATCGTGGTGTCGCTGACGGTGTACATGGTGGCCCAGATGAAGGCGGCGGGAATCACCGCCGAGGCGCTCCTCGGGGTGGACTACGAGACCGCGATCACGGTCGCCACCGTGGTCTTCGTCCTCTACGTGTCCTTTGGCGGCATGGTCGCGGTCACCGTCACCGACGTGATGCAGGGGGGGCTGCTGTTCCTGCTCATGGGGGCCACCGCCGTGGTCCTCGCGCTCTCCGCCGGCTCGCCGCTCGCCTCGCTCGAAGCGGCGACCGCGGCCTCCCCCGCCTTCGGGCAGCTCCCCGCCGGCGGTTCCGGCTACCTCGACTACTTCGTGATCTGGGCCTCGGCGATCCCGGTGATCCCCCACATCGTGATGCGGGTCGCCACCGCCCGCGACCCGCGGAGCGCCCGGCTCTCGCTGAACCTGGCAACCGTGATGTACGGCGTGATGATCCTCTCGGCGATCCTGCTGATCGCCCCGGTGGGGATCCTCGAGTTCCCGGGGCTGACCGACCCCGACCAGGTGTTCCTGCGCATCGTCGGCGACCATTTCCCGCCCGTCCTGCGCGGGCTGGCGGTGGCGGCGGTGCTGGCGGCGGTGATGTCCACCACGGACGCCTTCCTGCTGGCGGTGAGCTCGGCGGTCGCCCACGACCTGCTCGGCGGCTTCCTCGCGAAGAAGAGCAAGCGCGTCCAGGCCGCCGCCCGCCTCGGGGCCACCTGGCTGGTCGGCGCCGCCGCCCTCTACTGGGCCTTCTCCCCGCCGGAACTGCTCACCCGCTTCTACACCGCCGGGGTCGGGCTGCTCTCGGCGGGGCTCTTCGTGCCGGTGGTCTTCGGCATCTGGTGGCGGCGGGCGAACCTCGCCGGCGGGGTCGCGGCGCTGGTCTCCGGGGTCGCCGTCTATTCCGTCGTGCTGCTCTGGGGTCCCCAGCTCGGCATCGGGATCGGGCCGATCCTGGTGGCCCTCCCGGTGAGCCTGCTGGCGATGCTGGCGGGCGGGTTCTGGGGCGGCTCCGACCCCACCGACCGCGCGCTGGCCGTCGCCCGCCTCCACGGAGAGCGATAGAAGGGTCCGACGTTGCCGGCCGCCGTGTCCGGGGCGGTGCTGCTGCTCTACACCGCCGTCCTGTTCGGGATCGCGTGGGTTTCCAGCCGCCGCATCCGCGACGTCTCCGACTACCTGGTCGCCGGACGGCGGCTCGGGACCCCGCTGGCTTCCCTGAGCCTGCTCGCCACCTGGTTCGGGGCGGGAACGCTCCTCGCCTCCGCCGAGGAGGTCCGCGACACCGGCCTCGCGGCGGCGGCGCTCGAACCCATCGGCCCCGGCATCTGCCTGCTGCTGGTGGGCCTCTTCTACGCGGCGCCGCTCCGGCGCGCGGGGCTGCTGACGCTCGGGGACTTCTTCGCGCGCCGGTTCGGCCGGAGCGCCGAGATCGCCTCCGCCGCCGTCATGGTGCCGAGCTTCTTCGGCTGGATCGCCGCCCAGTTCGCGGTGCTGGCCGCGCTGCTCGGCGACCTCTTCGGCATCCCCCTCGGGGCCGGCCTGCTGCTCGTGGCCGCGGTCGCGGTCGGCTACACCCTGATCGGCGGCATGTGGTCGGTGACCCTGACCGACGCCGTGCAGGCGATCCTCGTGGCGGCGGCGCTTCTCGCGCTCGGGATCTCGGCGCTCGCCGAGCTGGGCGGCGGCTCCCTCGCCGGCGGGCTGGCGCGGCTCGGGCGCGAGGTCCCGCCGGACCGGCTCGCCCTCGTCCCGAGCGAACTGACCGCGCTCCTCGCCTGGTCCGGCCTGCTGGTCGCCGGAGCGCTCGGCAACATCCCCGGGCAGGACGTCCTGCAGCGGGTGTTCGCGTCCCGTTCGGAGCGGGTGGCCCGCCGCGCCTGCCTCATCTCCGGCGGGCTCTACCTGCTGCTCGGCGCCGTTCCCGTCGGGCTCGGGCTCGCCGCCGGGCTCCTCCTGCCCGGCCACGAGGGGGACATGCTCGCCGCGCTGGGCCGCATCCTCTTCAGCCCGCTGGCGGCGCTCGCCCTCGTGCTGCTGGTGGTCTCGGCGCTCCTTTCGACCGTGGACAGCGCGCTAATATCGGCCGCGTCCGTACTGGCGCAAAACCTCCTGCGTCATTCGCTGCCGCGGGCCGGGCTCCTGCGGCTCAGTCGTCTCTCGGTTGTCCTCGTCGGTGCGGCGAGTCTCGTCTATGCGTTCCGTGGTCTCCGTGCGTACTCCCTGCTCGAGGACGCCTACGAACTCACCCTCGTGGGGCTCTTCGTGCCGCTGACGGCGGGCCTCTTCTGGACGCGCGGCGGCCCCGCCGCGGCGCTCGGCGGGATCGCGGGCGGGGCCGCGCTCTGGGCGGTCCACGTGGTCCGGGGCTGGGAGTGGTTCCTCGAGCCCGCGCTGTCCCCCGCCGGGGTGCTGATCCCGAACGCGATCGGGCTGACCGCCGCCAGCGCCGCCGGCTACCTGCTGGGCGCCGTCTTCGGGAGCGGCCCTGCGCCGGAACGCGGAACCGCCCGATGAGCGCCTTCCGCGAACGCGCCGAGGCGCTCCGCCGCCTCGGCGAGGCCCTCGAACCGGACGCCGAGGAGCGGCGCCGCCTCAACGAGGCCACCATCCGCCACACCGAGGAGTTCCTCGAAGCGCTCCCCACCGGCCCGTCCTGGTACCCGCCGCGCACCGCGTCGGAACTCACCGACCTGCCCATCGGGGCGGAAGGCCGTCCGTTCCCGGAGCTCCTGGACCTCGTGCGCCGGGAGGTCGAGCGCGAGGGCCTGAACCCCGCCTCCCCCCGCGACCTCGGCTACGTCCCCGGCGGCGGACTGTTCGTGTCCGCGCTCGGCGACTACATCGCCGCCGTCAACAACGCGTTCTCCGGCTACTTCCCGGCCTCCCCCGGCGCGGCCCGGCTGGAGAACCGGCTGGTCGCGTGGATTGCCGAGATCGTGGGCTACCCCGAGGGCGCGGGCGGGACCCTGACCTCGGGGGGCAGCGTCGCCGCGCTGACCGCGATCGTCGCCGCCCGCGAGGCGCGGGGCCTCCGCTCCCGCGACTTCCCGCGCGCGGTGGTCTATGCGACGAGCCAGGAGCACTACTCGGTCCGCAAGGCAGTGCACCTCGCCGGGGTCGGCGAAGCGCCCTGCCGGATCGTCGCCATGGACGACGCCTACCGCATGGCGCCGGAGTCGCTCGCTGCCCACGTCCGGAAGGACCGCGCGGAGGGCCTGCTGCCGTGGCTCGTGGTCAGCACCGCCGGGACCACGAACACCGGCGCCGTGGACCCGCTCGACGCGATCTCCGCAATCGCCCGCGCCGAGGGCCTCTGGCACCACGTGGACGGCGCCTACGGCGGCTTCTACGTGCTCGTCCCGGCCCGGCGCGAGGTGCTGCGCGGCATCGAGGCGTCCGACTCCGTGGTGCTCGACCCGCACAAGAGCCTCTTCCTCCCTTACGGCAGCGGCGCGGTGGTGGTCCGCGACGCCACCCACCTCGAGACCTTCCGCTTCGGAGCGCCCTACCTCGTGGACGCGCCCCAGCAGGAGCCGTCCCCCTCGGAGCGGTCCGTCGAGCTCACCCGCCACTTCCGCGGGATGCGTCTCTTCCTCCCGCTGCTCCTCCACGGCACCGGACCCTTCGCGGCGGCCCTCGAGGAGAAGTGGTGGCTCGCCCGCTACCTCCAGGACGAACTGCGCCGCTGGGAAGACATCGAGGTCGGCCCGGAGCCCGAACTCTCCACGATGTGCTTCCGCTACCGCCCCCCCGGCCGCACCGACGAGGAAACCGACGCCCTCAACCGCCGCATCATCCAGACCCTCCACGCCGACGGTCGCATCTTCGTCAGCGCCACCTACCTGAACGACCGCTACTGGATCCGCCCCTCCCCCGGCATCTTCCGCACCCACGCGGAGCACATGGACGAGTTCCTCGAGATCCTCAAGGACCTCATCGCCGCCCTGTAGGTAGGGGGATCGCCGGTCTTCAGACCGGCACCCGCTGCGCGGCAGCGCAGCGGAAGCGCGTAGGACAAGCCGTCCCCATGGCGCCTCCGGCTTGGAACGCCGACTTCCAGTCGGCACGCGGGCCGCAGGCCCGCAAAGCGCGTACGGCTGCACGTTCGGGTGACACCCACGGCTCGGAGCGCCGGCCTCCGGCCGGCATCGCGCGGAAGCGCGAAACCGGCGCCGATGGCGAGGTAGCCATGCCGACGTCCATGCCGCGCCCCATGGACGATCCGACTATCAAGGACAGGCGCGGTTTCGGCGCGGTCCGTCAACGCGAAACAGATCAGCGAGAACCGGTGCCCAGCCCGCCATCTGCCGCCGGCTCGGGGACTACCGCCTGCGGTAGGCTCCGGCAATGGCCCAGGCGGCGGAACGGGACAACCCGCATCGCGTGGAGACCGGCCCCGCGACCGACGCACTGATCGCGGAGATGGTCGAGATCCTCGTCAGGGAGGCCGACCCGGAGCAGGTCATCCTTTTCGGGTCGCGCGGCCGAGGAGACGCCCGGAGCGACTCGGACGTGGACCTGATCGTGGTGGAGGCGGAACCTTTCGGCCCGGGCCGAGACCGCGTGAAGGAGATGGCCCGGCTCTACCGGGCGCTTGGCGGATTCGCGGTGCCGACGGACATCCTTGTGTACTCGACAGCAGACGTGGAGTACTGGCGGGACTCCCTGAACCACGTACTGGCGCGAGCGCTCCGCGACGGGAAAATCGTCTATGAGCGACCTTAAGTGCGCCGAAGCGATGCTGGAAGCGGCCGAGCGCGACCTCCTGACCCTTCGCAGCATGAGCGACGAAGCGCCGGAGGAATCCTTCGGTTTTCATCTTCAGCAGGCTACGGAGAAGGGCCTGAAGGCCTGGATCGCGGCCCGTGGCGAGCAGTATCCGATGACGCACAGTGTCGAGAACCTTCTGCGCCTTCTTCGGAGGTCTTCCGTCAATACGGAGCCTTTCGAGGAACTGGATCAATTCACCCCATACGCGGTGACGTTTCGATATGAAGGGATCGGGCCCGAAGCCGAACCGATCGACCGCAGGGCGATGATGGCGCTGGTCGAGACGCTGCTGGAACGAGTGCGCGCGGAAATCCACGGCCGATAGTTATTCGGCCGCGGTCTCCGGCTGCCGGACATCTTGAAGGCCCTCATCACAGCCCTGTCTGCACGGGAGGACCTCGGAGCGCCGGCCTCCGGCCGGCATCGTCGACCGTAGGAAGGCGAAACGCGCGTCGCCACCAACCGACATGGCGTGATCCAAACCGGGAACGGCAGAGCCATAACCGACCCCCCGTTGATGCTCCCACCCACAATTGTCGGAGGAATCGCCATGAAGGAACATGACCGTTATGAGCGCCTCGGCTTCTTCGAGTTCCGGCCCCTGCTGGCGGAAATCGTCGCGGAGCAGTCGCTCTCCGGAGACGAGACCTGCCTGCGCGAAACGCTGTCCGACCTCGGAGTGATCTGGCGTACCCCGGCGGGCTGGGAAATGGGCATCCCGAGCTTCGCCGACTACGTGCTCGGTCGGTACGCAGCCGAGACGAGTGGACCAACGACCACCGCCGAACGCGGTAGCTAACGGCGCGTCTTCAGACGCGCGATGAAGTCGGCCTGGCTGGTGGCGGCGTCCGCGGCCTCCGCGACGGCATCGGTGGGCGCTCCTTCCAGCGCCTCGCGGTCCGGCCGCGGCAGGTCCGCCGGGAAGCGGGGGGAGAGCGGGACACCCCGGCGGCGCAGGATGGCGGTCGCCATGGCGACGATCCCTTCGGCCCGGCCCGCCTCCCGTTGCTGGCGGCCGAAACGGCCGAGCATCGGATCGTCGTCCGGACGCGTGCCCTCCCGCCGGCCGAGTTCCCGCCCCACCCGTTCGAGCACCAGGTCCGTCTCGAAGGACAGCACCGGCTCGTTCAGGGCCAGGTGGATCTCGTCGGCCGTCCAGCCGGGAAACGCGCGGCTCACCTCCGACGGGAAGTAGCCGCCGTCCCCGAGCACATGAATGGTCAGGCCCGGCAGCCGGCTCCTCCGCGCGCTCCGGGAGCGCCGGTTCGGCACCTCGACCCACACCTCCGGGAATCCCGCCCGCTCGTAGAGCCGCAGCCGGTTCCCGCCGACGTCCGTCGTGTTGTCCACTTCGAGAACCACGTCGGGGAACCGGCTGGCGCCCACCACCATCTCCCCGGAATCCAGCAGCGCCTGCCGCTCGGGGTGGAGATAGACCACCTGGTCGGCCTGGATGAAACCCAACAGCTCGCCGTCCGGCGTCTTGAACCGGAGGTCGGTCGCCCCCAGGCAGTCAATCGGCGACCCCCGGAACATGGCGACGCGTTCGAGAATCCGGGGCAGGGCGGCGACCTCGCCCTCGTGGAACGGCGTCGCGCCTTCGCGCGCCACCCACGCCCGCTCGCTGGCGGCGTGCCAGTACTCGACCCGGCGCCCTTCCCACGCCGGACCCTCGATCTCGGCGCGGCTGACCGGGACCGGGTCGCAGCCGGCGAACTCCAGTTCCTCCGGCTCAAGCCACCCGCCTCCCGGCGCACCGGCGCGCCCTCGCCGGGAACGCTCCGTCTGGGGGGCGACCGTCGCGACCGACTCCGCAAGTCGCTGCATCCGCGACAGTCTATTCCGGGCCGATCCTCACCGCCGCTCGGCCTACGGCCAGAGCGTGCCGCCCGCGAGTTCGCTTGTGAAGCGCAGCGCCGGCCAGACCCAGACCTCGATTTGGTCTTCGGTCGTCAATTTACGCCGCAATTTGACGGCGACATGGACAACTCTGGAGAAGCGAGGTCGGCCCGCTTGCGACCGGGAAACACCGTTGAGCTTGACAACTGGAGCGCCGGCCGGCACTCCAGGCCAGCGGCGCCCTGACGGCCGTTGGCGGAACCGCATTTTCACAGCGACCCGCCGGTGCGCCGCAGGGTTCGTCCTAAGGGCTCTTGACGACCTCGCCGCCCTTCATGACGAACTTCACGTCCTCCAGCAGCCGGATGTCGTCGAGGGGGTTCCCCGCCACCGCGATGATGTCGGCGAGCTTGCCGTCCTCGATGGAGCCGAGGTCCGCCTCCCAGCCGAGCAGCTCGGCGCCGTTGATGGTGGCGGTCTGGATCGCCGCCATCGGCGAGATGTCCATCTCGTCCACCATGATGGCGAAGTCCTTCGCGTTCCGGCCGTGGGGGAAGACCGCGGCGTCGGTGCCGTAGGCGAACTTCACCCCGGCGTGGAAGGCGGCGGCGAGCCGCTCGCGCTGCATCGTCGCGATCTCCTTCGCCTTGGCGATGGAGTGTTCGGGAACCCCGTTCTCGGCACCCTCCTCGATGATGAAGTCGAGGGTGTAGATGGTGGGAACGATGAAAGTGCCGTGCTCCTTCGCGAGCCGGATGCCCTCGTCGTCAATCAGGGTGCCGTGCTCGATGCTGGCCACCCCGGCGCGGATGGCGTCGTTCATGGCCGCCGGGGAGTGGGCATGCGCCCCCACCGGGGTATCGAGCATGTTGGCGGTGTCCACGATCGCCTTCAGTTCCTCGAAGGAGTACGCCTGGTCATAGACCGAATCGCCGTGGGAGAGCACGCCGCCCGAGGCGGTCACCTTGATGACGTCCGCCCCGTACTTGACCTGGAAGCGCACCGCGCGGCGCAGCTCGTCCACCCCGTCGGCGATCATCGCGTAGCCGGGGGTCGGGACGTCCGGGTTCCAGCCGTTGATGTCCGCGTGGCCGCCCGTGGAGCCCACCCCCCAGGTGGCCGCCTGGATGCGCGGCCCGGGGACGATGCCCCGGTCCACCATGTCGCGGAGCGCGGCGTCGTGGTAGTTCCCCGCCCCGATGTTGCGGACGCTGGTGAAGCCCTTCTCGAGCGTGATCTTCGCGTGCGCCACCGCGTAGATCGCCTCGTGGGCGACGGTCTCCCGCATCTTCTGGGTGTCCCCGCCGTCGCCCGGGATGCCGCCGAGATGGACGTGGCAGTCGAAGAGTCCGGGCAGGATGGTGAGGCCGCTCAGGTCAATCACCGTGGCGCCGCGCGGAACGGGAATGGCGCCCGTCGGGCCGACCGCCATGATCCGCTCGCCTTCGATGACCACCTCGGGGTTCAGGACCGGGGGCGCGTCGGTGCCGATGATGAGGCGGTCGGCGCGGATCACGACGGGCGTTCCGCCGTCCTGGGCGGCGGCCGGGAGCGCCGGGAGAACGGCGCAAGCGAGCATGGCGAGGCAGGGCATGAAACGCATCGGGATTCCTCCGGGAGAAGCGCGCGATCGTACCCGGAATTGGGGGTGCGCCGGAGGCCGTCAGCGCGATCCGGGAATGGAAGCAGGTGCGGAATTCACGACGGCATGGCGCCACGGCGCCAGCGCTTGATTCGCTGCGACAGTGCGGTCCCGCCGGTTCGCGTCGGAGCGCCAGCCTCCGGCTGGCGGCCAATTGCTGTGAAAGTGCCAGTCGTGCGGGGTTGGCCAACAGCGGTGATGGCGCCGCCGGCCGGGAACGCCGGCTTCAGCCGGCACAGCCCGCCGAAGGCGGGCGGCGGGAAGGACCTCACCCGCCCCGATGGCCCGAAGGCGGGGAACGCCGGACACCAGTTCTTCGATGGCGCCTCGCTGGACCACGCGCCACGCGGCCAACAGCGGTACGTCGTTCCGCTGCGCTTCGCGCAGCGGGTGCCGGCTGAAGCCGGCGTTCCAAGCCGTTCCGCCGTTTTTCATGACCGGCGGGGTGCGCGGGAGGACAGGCGCATGGCGGTTTCTCCCGGTGGGGGCCGCGCGGGAGCGCGAAACCCTCATGATCGGTCCTCCTGCACACCCCGTTGGGCATGAAAACAGCGAAGACGGCTGGGAGCGCCGCTCTTCAGAGCGGCACAGCGGGCCGCAGGTCCGCGGATGTCGTGTCGCTGGTTGCGGCGATGAACCGAGAGCAGAGCGCCACCGCGCCGGACCGCGTCGCGCCGGGCGCTGCGCTGTCGCGCAGCGCGTGCCGGTCTGAAGACCGGCGCTCCCAGGCGGCGGCGCCGCCCACGCTGGTTGACCCTTCGCCCAGACTGCACTTTCACAGCAAACCCGCGCTGAGGGCGCTCCTCCCCGCGAATGCGGTCCAGGTTCAGCTCTGTTCGGGCGGCGCCCTGCCGTTCGCGGTTGGGATCACGCCATGCCGGTCGGTGGCGGTGCGTGTTTCGCTCCCCTGCGGGGAGCGATGTCGGCCGGAGGCCGGCGCTCCGAGCCGCTCGGCCCTTACTCAGCCTCGACGAGCGCCGCGACCTGCTCGGCGATGGCGAGGGAGGCGGTGGCCGCCGGGGAGGGGGCGTTCAGGACGTGGATGCGGTTCTCGCGGCGGACGATGCGGAAGTCGTCGGCGATCCGGCCGTCCGGCAGGACCGCGATGGCCCGGACCCCGGAGAGGGACGGGACGAGGTCCGCGGCCCGCAGTTCGGGGACCAGCCGCTGCAGCCGCCGGGTGAAGGCGCGCTTCGAGAGCGAGCGGTGGATCTCGTCCACCCCGACCCGCCATTCCCGGAGCGCGAGCCGGCGGAACCCGGAGTAGCCGACCATCTCCCGGAGGTCGCGGAAGTCCGCGTCCCGGCGGCGGTATCCCTCGCGGGCGAGGGCGAGCACCGCGTTCGGGCCGGCGTCCACGTCGCCGTCGGCGTTGCGGTGGAGGTGCACGCCGAGGAACGGGAAGCGCGGGTCCGGGGTCGGGTAGATCAGGCCGCGCACCAGCCCCGCGCGTTCGGGGCGCACCCGGAAGTACTCGCCCCGGAACGGCAGGATCCGGAGTTCCGGCGCGTCCCCCGCCAGCCGCGCCACCCGGTCCGCGTGGAGTCCGGCGCAGGTGACGAGCCTCCGGCAGGCGAAGTCCCCTTTCGTCGTGCGGACCCGCAACCCGCCGTCGGCGCGGACGAAACCGAGGACGCGGGCGCCGGTCTCCACCCGGCCTCCCCCGGCCTCGAAGAGACGCCGGAGCGCCGCCGCCACCTCGGCGAAACGCACCACCCCCGAAGTCGGGGAATGGATCGCCGCCACGCCCTCGGCGTGCGGCTCGATCTCGCGAAGCCCCGCCCGGTCGAGCATCCGGAGGCCGGGGACGCCGTTCGCTTCGCCGCGGCGCAGCAGCTCGCCGAGGCGACCCCGCTCGGCCTCGTTGGCGGCGACGATCACCTTCCCCGAGAGCGAGAACGGAATCCCCTCCTCCCGGCAGAACGCCAGCAGCAGCTCCACCCCGCGCCGGCAGTTCCGCGCCCGGAGCGAACCGGGCGCGTAGTAGATCCCGGAGTGGATGACGCCGCTGTTCCGCCCGGTCTGGTGCCGGGCGATGTCCGGCTCCTTCTCGAGGACCAGGACCGACCACGCCGGATGGACCTCCCGGAGGCGGCGGGCGACCGCGAGCCCGACGATCCCCCCGCCCACCACCGCGATGTCGAAACGCTCCGCGCCCCTTGCCGTCTTCATGAGCCCGCCGCGCCCATCGTGTCACAGCGGGGATGGCACGGATCTTCCATTGCGCCGGGAAATCAGGATCGGCAGGAGACCCCGAACCCGGAACACATGCCTTGCAGACATCACCACCAACTCCTGAATCCAGGCGGACGTCTCCAACGGGACGCGTGCGCCGCATCCCCTTCCTGCTGACGCTTCTCCTCCTGGTCGGCGGCACTCTCGGCGGCGGCTCCGCAGCCGCCGCCGAGCCGTCCGGGCCGCTGGCCACCTGGCTCGGCGTCCCGCCCGGCTTCCGGACGGAACCGCTGCGGGTGCAGTTCCACGACCCGTACGGCCTGCTGCCCCGGAAGACGCGCGAGCGGCTGCAGCAGGAAGTCGTCCGCGCCTTCGAGAGCAGCGGGATCGCCCTGCGCGTCGTCGGCCACGGCGGCGCCGCGGTCATCCCGGCCACCCTCTACCCCGAGTTCCCGAAGAAATGGGACATCCCCTTCCGGGCGATCGGGGTGGCCATCGGGTCCGGGCGGGAGCAGCGGCCGGTTTTCCTGTCGCTGGGAGCGGCGGAGCGGGCGCTCGGCTTCCGCCACAACCGGCGGCTGACGTGGAACGACAGACAGCGGCGCTTCCGGCGCCGTCCCGCGAGCCGGCATTCGCCGCGGCTCGGCACCGCCCTCGGCCGGGTGCTCGCCCACGAGATCACCCACTCGATCGCCCCCGACTGTCCCCACACCGCGACCGGGCTCATGGCCGCCCGGCTGAGCCGCCGGATGCTGACCGCCCCCGGCGTCGGGTTCGACGCCCTGGCGATCCGCCACCTCCGCCGCAGCGCGGCCAACCTGGGGCTGGGCGCCCCGTAAGTCACGCCAGGGGAGCCCCCTCGGGCGGCGATCCATCCCGGCGCCCGGGAGCGCCGCGAGCCCCCCGCCGGACCCGGTTACAGTTCGCCTATGAGGCGGCCGAGTCCGCGCTGGCAGCGGATCCTGGTGCTCGCCGGCCTGGGGGCCGGCGCCCTCGGGATCGCCCTGTTCCAGGGCGCCGTGACGATGCCGGAACGGGTGGAATCGCTCTACACCACGGGCATCTACCCGCTGGTCGTACGCGTCTTTTCGTTCCTGAGCGGCCTCGTTCCCTTCTCACTCGCCGAACTCTTCACCGCCGCGGCCGCCCTGTTCGTGATCGGCCGCGTCACCTGGCGCTTCACGGGCCGCTTCCGGCAACCGGCCCCGGCCGTGGAGGCCCGGTCCGGAGAAGCCCCCGCCGAAGCACCCGAAATGCCGGCGCGGTCCCCGGCGCACCGCGCGCTGCTCCGCCGGCTCGCCTACACCGCGGTGTTCGCCCTCGCCGGCGCCGGCGCCCTCTACGCGATCTTCGTCGTCGTCTGGGGCCTGAACTACGCCCGCCCCCGCCTCGAACACCGTCTGGACCTGCCCGTCGGCCAGATCTCGGAGCCCGAGCTCGTCCGGCTGACCACCCGGGTCGCCGCGGACACCACCCGCTTCCACCGGCTCGCCGGGCTGCCGACCGCCGCGGTCTCGAAGAACCCCCTCGATTTCGCCGACCTCAGCGCCGCCATTGACGAGGCCTACGACGCGATCGCTCTCCCCGGCGATCCCGGCCCCGGGAGGACGAGTCCGGTGAAACCGGCCGTCTTCTCGGGGCTGATGTCCCGGCTCGGGATCAGCGGCATCTTCGTTCCCTTCACCGGCGAACCCACGGTGAACACCGGCCCGCCCGACGTCGCCGTGGCGTTCACCGCCGCCCACGAGAAGGCGCACCAGCGGGCCATCACCCACGAGGGGGAAGCGAGCTTCGCCGCCTACCTGGCGCTCTCCCGCCAGCGGCGGCACCCCTACCTTTCCTACGCCGCCTCCTTCTTCGCCGCCCGGCACCTGCTGGCGGCCGTCCGGAACGCCGACGCCGAGGACCGGGACCGTGCCTGGGCCGCCTTCGGCCCCGGCCCGCGCCGCGACCTGGACGCCCTCAACGCCTTCTGGGCCCAGCACCGCGGCATGGTCCGGGGCGCCGCGCGCCGCGTGAACGACTCCTACCTGCGCACCATGCGGATCCCGGACGGCGCCCGCAGCTACGGAACGGTGGTGCGGCTCCTGATCGCCGACCTCCGCCAGCGGTCGGCGCCCCCGGCCGCGATCACGACCGACGACAGCGAGGGCTGATCGGGGCGGCGCTCCTATGGCGCCGCGAAGCGCGCCGCGGTCTCGAACAGCGTCCGCACGCTGAAGCCGGTGGCCCCCTTCGGGTAGTACTTCCAGGGCTTCTCCACGATGAAGGGGCCGGCGATGTCGAGGTGGGCCCACTTCGCGCCTTCGGGCACGAACTCCTGCAGGAAGAGCCCGGCGGTGATGGCGCCGGCGTTGACGCCGCCGATGTTCTTGAGGTCCGCCGAGTCGCAGCGGAGTTCCTCGGCGTACTCCTTCACGAGCGGCAGCTCCCAGAACACCTCGCCGTGCGGCTCGCCGGCTTCGATCACCCGGCGCACCCAGGCGGCGTCGTTCCCCATGACCCCGGCGACGCCGGTCCCGATCGCCCGCACCACGGCGCCGGTCAGGGTGGCGACGTCCACGATGTGGGTGGCGCCCTCCTCCCCGGCGCGGGCGAGGGCGTCGGTGAGCACCAGCCGGCCCTCGGCGTCGGTGTTGTCCACCATCACGTGCTTGCCGTTCCGGGCGCGGAAGATGTCTCCCGGCCGGGTGGCCGAAGGCCCCGGGTAGTTCTCCGCGGTCGCCACGATGCCGGTGACCGTCGCCGGGACGCCCTCGCGGGCCACCGCCGACATGGCGGCGAGGACGGCCGCCGCGCCGGACATGTCGCCCTTCATGGTCCACATCCCCGAGGGCGGCTTGAGCGAGATGCCGCCGGTGTCGAAGGTGATGCCCTTGCCCACCAGCGCCAGGTGCCGGCCGTTCCCCCGCGCGTCCGCGGGGCGGTGGCGGAGCACGATCAGGCGCGGCGGCCGGTGGCTCCCCTGCCCTACGGAGATCAGGCCGGGATAGCCCTCTTCCCGGAGCGCGTTCTCGTTCCAGACCTGGACTTCGAGACCGGTGTCGGCCGCGATCCGGTGCGCTTCCCGCGCCAGCGTCTCGGGAGTGACCGCTTCCGCGGGCTCGTTGATGAGGTCCCGGGCGCGGTTCACCTCGGAAGCCAGCCGGACCGCGCGCGCCACCGCGTCCCGCGCCTCGTCGAGGGCTTCCTCGGCGACCACGATGCGCACGCGGGGCGACCCCGGATTTCCGGGATCCTTGAAGTAGCGCGCGAACCGATACGCCCCGAGCGTGGCACCCTCCGCCACGTCTCCCGCGAAGCGGGGACCGTCGGCGCCCTGGAGCGGGAAGACCAGTTCGGCGTGACGGAAGTCGCGGGCGTGCTTCAGCGCGCGCGCCGCCAGGATGCGGATGCCGTCGGACACCGGATAGTTGGCGGTGGCCCGGGTGTGGAGGGCGAGCGTCGAAGCGCTCCGCGGGCCGCCGTGGCCGGCCACCGCCCGCTTGACCTTCGCGTCCCCGAAGACCCGCTTCGCGTTCGTCACGAAGTCCTTCTCCCACGGCGCCGCCGGGGCGGCGAGGTCGAGGCCGTCGTCGAGGAGATACGCCACCAGCGAACCGCCGCGCGCGGCGGCGTCCGCCGAAACCCGAACCTCCGGTGTCTCAGTCCTCATCGTCGTACTCCTCCCTGAGCTGCTGCACCACCGCCGGATCGGCCAGCGTGGTGGTGTCTCCGATCGCCTTGCCGGCCGCGATGTCGCGGAGCAGGCGGCGCATGATCTTTCCCGACCGCGTCTTCGGGACGTCGGCGGCGAACACGATGTCGTCGGGGCGCGCGATGGGCCCGATCGCGCGGGCCACGTGCGCCTTCAGTTCGGCGGCGAGGCCGTCGTGGGACGAGGCGCTCTCCCGGAGCACCACGAACGCGGCGATCCCCTCGCCCTTGATCTCGTGCGGCCGGCCGACCACCGCGGCCTCCGCGACCGCCGCGTGCTCGACGAGCGCGCTCTCCACCTCGGCCGCCCCGAGGCGGTGGCCGGAGACGTTCAGGACGTCGTCCACCCGGCCCATCACCCAGAAACAGCCGTCCTCGTCGCGCCGCGCGCCGTCGGCGGGGAAGTAGATGTCCTGCCACTGGCTCCAGTAGGTCTCGCGGAAGCGCGCCTCGTCGCCCCAGATGCCGCGCAGCATCGAGGGCCAGGGCTTCGTGATGGCGAGCAGCCCGCCGCCCACCTCGACCCGGTTCCCCTGCCGGTCCAGGATGTCCAGCGCGATGCCCGGGAAGGCGTGGGTCGCGGAGCCCGGTTTCAGGGTGGTCACCCCGGGGAGCGCGCTGGCCATGATGGACCCCGTCTCCGTCTGCCACCAGGTGTCCACCACCGGACAGCGCCCGCCGCCGATCTCGCGGTGGTACCAGACCCACGCCTCGGGGTTGATGGGCTCGCCCACTGTGCCGAGCAGGCGGAGCGAGCTGAGGTCGTGCGCCGCCGGGTGCTCGGTCCCCCATTTCATGAAGGCGCGGATGGCGGTCGGCGCGGTGTAGAAGCAGGTCACCCGGTAGCGCTCCACGAGGGACCAGAGCCGGGCGCGGTTCGGGGTGTCGGGCGCGCCCTCGTACAGGACCTGGGTCACCCCGAGCGCCAGCGGGCCATAGACGATGTAGGAGTGGCCGGTGACCCAGCCGATGTCCGCCGCCGCCCACCAGATGTCCGAGTCCTTCAGGTCGAAGACCGCCCGCGCGGTGGCGGTGACCTGGGTGAGGTAGCCGCCGGTGGTGTGCACGATCCCCTTCGGCTTCCCGGTGGTGCCCGAGGTGTAGAGGATGTAGAGGATGTCCTCGGCGTCCATCTCCTCGGGCTCGGCGGTGTCGGCGGCGCCCTCCATCAGTTCCGCCCAGTCGTGGTCGCGGCCCGCCACCATGGGGACGTCCTCGCCGGTGCGGCGCACCATCACCACCCCGGTGATCGAGGGGGTGTCCTCGAGCGCCTCGTCGGAGATCGCCTTCAGGGGAACGATCCCGCCCCGCCGGTGCCCGCCGTCGGCGGTGATGAGCACCTTCGCCTCGGCGTCGTTGATCCGGTCCCGGAGCGACTGCGCCGAGAAGCCGGCGAAGACCACGCTGTGCGGCGCCCCGATCCGGGCGCAGGCGAGCATGGCGACCGGGAGCTCCGGGATCATGGGCAGGTAGATCGCCACCCGGTCGCCCTTCCGGACGCCGAGGCCGCGCAGGACGTTCGTGAAGCGGCAGACCTCGCGGTGCAGGTCGGCGTAGGTCAGGGTCTTCCGGTCGCCCGGCTCCCCCTCCCAGAGGATCGCCGGGCGATCGCCGCGGCCGTTCGCGAGGTGCCGGTCGAGGCAGTTGACGCTCGCGTTCAGCTTGCCGCCGACGAACCAGCGGGCGAAGGGCGGCTTCCAGTCGAGGACCCGGTCCCAGCGGCGGCTCCACTCGAGCCGTTCGGCCTGGGCGGCCCAGAACGCCTCCGGATCGGCTTCGGCCTCCCGGTAGATCGCGTCGTCCTGAACCCACGCCCGCCGGCGGAAGTCCTCCGGCGGCGGATACGCCCGCTGCTCGTCGAGCAGGACCTCGATCTCCTGCTCGGGGATTTCCTGCTCGGGGATTTCCTCTTGGGGTCGCTCGGCCATCGGACGATTTTAGGAGGCTTCCCGGTGAAGCGGCACGCCAACATTGCGTGATTCCGCCGCGTACACCCGGGTCCTCGGGTCGGATTTCGCCGAACCACACCGACGTAGCTACAATAGGGCTACACGCCGTCCATGAGAGCCGATTCCGTCGTCCGCGCCCGCCTCGATCGCGACACCAAGGACCGCGCCACGGAAGCGCTTCGGGAAATGGGCCTTTCGGTGTCGGAGGCGATTCGTCTGCTGCTCCGGCGGGTGGCGGAGGAAAAGCGGCTGCCGTTCGCGGTCGAGGTCCCGAACGCCGCTACGGTCAGAGCAATGAACGAATTGGACGAGGGGCGCGGCCGGCGCTTCGAAAATGTGGAGGAACTCTTTCAGGATCTCGAGAACGAGGATCCTGTGGACAAGATGACGTGAGCGTTGGCGGGTGCTGACACCGGTCCGATCCACCCGATTCCGACGCGACTTGAAACGCCTCCGCAAGCAGGGGAAGAACCTGGCCAAACTCCGAGGTCTGCTCGAGCGGTTGGTCCGAGAAGAACCGCTTTCCGCCCGACACCGGGACCACGCCCTCCGGGGCCCATGGAACGGCTATCGGGAGACGCACATCGAAGGAGACTGGCTGCTCATCTACCGCGTTGAAGGGCAGGATCTGCTGTTGGCCCGTACGGGATCGCACTCCGAGCTGCTTGAGTAGCCGGGTGTCCGGACGCACCGCCGCCCGGCGGGCGCGTCCTCAGAAGATGGCCTGGCGGACGCGGCGGCGGGCTGAACGGACCGGGCCGAGGAGGAGGACCGCCACGGTGACGATCTCGAGCCGGCCGGCGATCATCAGCGCCGCGAGGATGAGCTTCGCGGCGTCGGGGAGGTGGGCGTAGCTGGCCGCCGGCCCCACCGCCCCGAGCCCGGGACCCACGTTCGTCACCGCGGCGGCGGCGGCGCTGAACGCGGTCAGCAGGTCCACCCCCATCGCCGCGATGGCCAGCGCGCCGGCGACCGCGCAGAACACGAACAGGAGCACGACCTCGCCGATGGTCGAACTCAGCGAGAGCGAGACCGGGCGGCGGCCGATGTGGACGCGCAGCTCGGTGTGGGGCTGGGTCGCCACCCGCAGCGCGAGCGGCACCTTGCGGAACAGGATCACCCAGCGCAGGATCTTGATCGAGCCCGCCGTCGAGCCGGCGCAGCCGCCCGCGAACATGAGGACGAGCACCAGCATCCGCGAGAATTCCGACCACTGGTTGTAGTCCACGACGGAGTAGCCGGTGGTGGTGATCACCGCGATGGCCGTGAACGCCGCCTCGCGCAGGCCGTCCATGGATCCCTGCCCCATCAGGTAGAGGCTGAGGAACAGCAGCCCGGTGCTCACCGCCACCACCCCGATGTAGAGGCGCAGCTCCGGGTCCGAGAAGTAGCTGGCGGCCGGCGCCCCGCTCACCCGCTTCCCGGAACGGTCCCGGAGACGCCGCCAGAGACGCCGCGCGCCGGCGACGATGCGCTTCACCTCGTAGATGTGGATGGCGAAGCGCATGCCGCCGATCACCATGAAGACGATGATCACCCACTGCACGGCGGGGTCGAACGCCCCGACGCTCGCGTTCCGGGTGGAGAAACCGCCGGTGGCCAGGGTGGTGAACGCGTGGCAGACCGCATCGAACGCGGGGACGTCGAGGAACAGGAGGATTCCGATCAGGATCGCGGTGAGGACCGACCCGACGACGACGGTGTCGCGCGCCGTCTCGGAGATCTTGGGTTCGGTCTTCTCGGCGGTGGGGCCGGGGGCCTCCGCGGACAGCACGTCCACCCCCCACTGACGGCGGCCCAGCAGCCAGACGAAGATGATGATGATCCCGAGCCCGCCGAGCCACTGGGTCATCGCGCGCCAGAGCAGCAGGGAGCGCGGCAGCCACTCCACCTCCGGGAAGATGGTGGCCCCCGTGGTCGAGAACCCGGAGGCGGACTCGAAGAGGCCGTTCACCGCGAAGCCGGGGCCGAACTCCGCGACGTACGGCAGCGCCCCGAACACGGTGCAAAGACACCACGCCAGCACCACGAAGCGGTAGGCGCGGCTGCCGTCCGTGGAGGAGCCGGACCTGCCGATCAGCGGCGCGAAGCGGCGGCCGAGCGCGCCGACCCCGAGCCCGAGCGCCGCGGACGCGGCGAAGGCCAGCCACGCCGGCTCCCCGTGCGCCAGCGCCACCGCCAGCGGAATGAGCAGCGCCAGTCCGAGCGCCTCCGCCAGCCGGCCGAGCAGCGCGATCGTTTCGGCGCGGGTCATGTCCGTCGGAGGGGTTCCCAGCGGCTCAGTTGCGGCGGCCGAACAGCGCTTCGAGTTCCGAGAGCAGCGAGTCGGGCTCGCCGGACCTTCCCACCGCGTGCTGGCTCATGAAGAGGGCCACCCGGTCGCCGGCGACGAACTCGGTGTCGCCGTTCGGCACGAAGGGCGCCGAACGCTCCCGCACCACCTCGCCGATGATGCAGGTGTGGGGAAGCCCCAGCTTCCGGAGCGGCGCCCGGGTGGCCCGGCTGCCCTCGGCGACCTCGATCTCGACGAGTTCCCCGCCTCCCTCCACGAAGTCGAGACGGACCATCGCGCGGGTGTGCAGCAGCTTCATGAGGGCGCCCGCCGAGACCTCGCCGGGAGAGATCGGATGGTCCACCCCGAGTTCCTGCATGGCGTCGTGGAGGTCGTCCCGGTTGTGGAGGGCCACGGTCCGCTGCGCGCCCAGCTTCTTCGCGAGGTGCGCCGCCATCAGGTTCACCTCGTCGGCGTCGGTGGCGGCGACGAAGAAGTCCGCGCCGCCGACGCCGGCCTCCTGCAGGATGTCCTCGTCCGTCGCGTCCCCGACGATGGTGTGGGCCGCGAGCGGGAACCCCGACGCCGGGTGCCGCCGGATGGCGGTGAGGTCCACGTCCTCGTCGAGCAGCAGCTCGCCGAGGCGGCGGCCCACCTGCCCCAGCCCGGCGATCACCACCCGCTCGGGCGGCCGCTGGTCCACCCCGATCGCCTTCAGGTAGTTCCGCGCCTCGACCGCGGGACCGACCGCGAAGATCTCGTCGCCCTCCTGGACCCGGGTGCGGCCGCGGGGGATCTCCAAGCGCCCGTTCCCCCGGCGGAGGATCCCGGTCAGCATCCAGCCGCGGGGCGCGGTATCAATCTCTTCGATCGGCCGGTCGAAGACGGTCGGGTCCCTCGGGGTCGCGCGCAGCAGCACCAGCACCCCCTCTCCGAACGAACGGACCGACCGCGCCCCCGGGTAGCGGAGGATGCCGAGGATCTCCTCCGCGACCAGCTCCTCCGGGAAGATGGTCTCGATCGCCTGCTGGCGGCCTCCCTCGGCGAGGAGCGGATTCTCCCGGTGTCGCTGGTCGCTCAAGCGGACCACGGCCCGCTTCACCCCGATCGCCCGGTCGGTCGCGGTGAGGGCGGCGAGCATGTTCGTCGCGTCGTCGTTGGTCAGCGCGAACAGCACGTCGGCGCCGGAACCGTGTTGCGTCAGGATGGCCGGGACGCGGGCGTCGCCCTCGGCGGTCCCGATGTCGTACTTCCGCTGCAGGTGGATCCGGGTCTCGGAGTCCCGTTCCACGAGGGTGATGTCGTGGTGTTCGGGAAGTCCGCTCAACTGGCGGATGAGGTGCTCCCCCATCCGGCCCGCACCCAGAACTACAAGACGCATGGGCTGGAACCTCGTTGCCGGAGGATGGCCGGCGCGGGGAAACTACCCTAAGCACGTGTCCGAGGAAAGGCTGCCCGAGGGAAAGATCCCGCCCCGCGTGCTCCGCGAACTGCTGGACCGGCTCGGAGCGGGCGCCGGACTCGAAATCGGGCCCGCGGCGGGCGAGGACGCCGCGGTGGCCGCGGCGGGAAGCGAGCCGCGCCTGGTGCTGGCGGCCGACCCGATCACCTTCCCGACCGCCGATCCCGGCTGGCACGCGGTGGTCGTGAACGCCAACGACGTGGCCGCCACCGGCGGGGAGTGCCGCTGGTTCCTCTCCCACGTGCTGCTGCCCCCCGGGGCCACCGGCGAGCGGGTCGCGCAGATCGCGGACGGCATCCGCCGGGGCTGCGAGGAGGTCGGCGCGGTCCCCGCCGGCGGACACACCGAGATCACCGCGGCGGTCGCGCGCGAGGTGGTCGCGGGGACCATGGTGGGCGTCGCCACCGCCGAGCGCGTCAAGCCCACCGGCGGCGCCCGCGAGGGCGACATGCTGGTGGTCACCAAGGGCGTCGCGATCGAGGCCACCGCCATCGTGGCCGCCGAGCGCGGGGACGAGGTCCGCCGGGTGTTCGGGGCGGACTTCCAGCGCCGCGCCGCCGCTTTCCTGACCGATCCCGGGATCAGCGTGGTGGAGGAGGCGCGGGTCGCCGCCGGGATGCTCGAAGTGCACGCGATGCACGACGTCACCGAGGGCGGCATCGCGACCGCCGTCCGCGAGATGGCCGACGCCGCGGACCTCGGCGCCGTCCTCGCGGAGGCCGAGATCCCCCGGTTCTACGAGTCGAAGCGCCTCCTGAGCCACTTCGACCTCGACATCCTGGGGGCGATCGGTTCGGGCGCGCTCCTCATCGCCTGCGCGGAGCCGGAGACGGGGGAGTTGCTGGATCGGCTCCGGGAGGCGGGAACCCCCGGCCACGTCATCGGGCGCTTCCTCCGCCGCTCCTCCGGGTTGCAGCTCGCGCGCGGATCGGTGCGCCGGGACCTGCCGGTGTTCGACGCGGACGAGCTCACCCGGCTCGCCTGAACCGGGATCGGGAACAGAGCCCCCGGCGCGCCTAGAATGCACCCGATGCCGCGCCCCCGCGCCCGCCGCGCCAACGCGTTCGGGCTGCTGTTTCTCGCCGGGTGGTGGGCCATGGGGTGCAACACCGGGGCGACCCCGGGCGCCCTCCCCACGCCGGATTTCCAGGCGCCGCTCAATGCCTCCTTCCCGCTGCGGGCCGGGGATGTCGGCTACGTCCAGGGCCAGACCGACTACCTCTACATCAGCGTGCAGTCGCTGGGCGCCGACAACCGGTGTCCCCCGGAGTCCGCCTGCGACGAGCCGGGGTTCCTGGAGGTCTTCCTCGAACTCGAGACCTCGGAGTCCCAGGGAGCCCTCGGGATGCGGGTCCCCCCCGAGGGAGACGCCGTCGGCACCTTCCAGGGCTTCGAGATCCGGATCCTGGGGGCGGCGCCGCCCGGCCGGACGACCCGCATCCCCACCACCGAGTACGTCTTCCTGATCTCGGTTTCGGCGCGCTGACCCGAACGCCCGTTCACCTCTAGAATTCGCGGTCCGCCGCGCGCGGCGGGGAGGCACCCATGCGCCACTTCACGAACATCCTCAAGACCGCCGGAACCGGCATCGTCACCGCCGGGTTCCTGCTCGGCGCCTCCGCCTGCGGCGGGGGCGCGGCGGAGGAACCGGCCGAGCCGCAGGCGACGGTCTCCGGGCACGACGACTTCCCGAATCCCTTCGCCGCGGAGGCGATGTGGGGCGACCTGCCGGGGGAGCGGACCTGGGGCGCGGTGAGCGCGATCTATCCCGCCGCCGACGGCAACATCTGGGCCGCGGAGCGGTGCGGCGCGAACTTCTGCGGCGACCGGCCCGAGGTGGACACGGTGGTTCTCTTCAGCCCCGAGGGCGAGGCGCTGAAGAGCTTCGGGGCCGGCCTCATCGCCTGGCCGCACGGGATGTTCGTGGACCACGAGGGGAACGTCTGGGTGACCGACGCCAAGGGCTTCGTGCCCGACGAGCGGGTCCCCGAGGGCCTCGGCCACTTCGTGATCAAGTTCAGCCCCGACGGCGAGGTGCTGCTGCGGCTCGGCGAGCCGGGCGTCGCGGGGACCGCCGACGGGCAGTTCAACATGCCCTCGGACGTGCTGGTCACGCCGGACGGAACCATCTTCGTGGCCGACGGCCACAACTCCGGCGGGAACAACCGGATCGTCAAGTTCTCGGCGGACGGCGAGTTCCTGAGCAGCTTCGGGGAGACCGGGACCGGCCCGGGGCAGTTCCGTGACCCGCACGCGCTGGCGATGGATTCGATGGGCCGCCTCTTCGTCGGGGACCGGGGCAACAACCGCATCCAGCTCTTCGACCAGGAAGGCAACTTCATCGAGGAGTGGCTGCAGTTCGGCCGGCCGAGCGGCATCTTCATCACCGCCGACGACACGATCTACGTGGCGGACTCCGAGTCCACCTCGGAGGCGAACCCGGGCTTCGGCCGGGGCATCCGCATCGGGAGCGCGGTGGACGGCGCCGTCCACTACTACCTGCCCGACGACGTGTCGGACCTCGAGCCCGGCGCGGAACCGGTGACGAGCGGCCCGGAAGGCATCGCCGTGGACTCCCAGGGCGGCGTCTACGGCGGCGAGGTCCGCCAACAGATGGTCCGCAAGTTCACGCGCACCGAGTAGTGGGAGCGGGGCCGACAAGATGTACGGCCGGGCATGACAGAGGCGCCGCCGGCTGGGAGCGCCGGTCTTCAGACCGGCACGCGCTGCGCCACAGCGCAGCGCACGGCGCCACGCTCACCTGCGTGGTGGCCTTCTGCTCCTGGTTCATCACCGCGAACTGCAACTCGACATCCGCGGGCCTTCGGCCCGCTGTGCCGGTCTGAAGACCGGCGCTCCCAGCCGTTCCCGCCGTTTTCGGGCCGGGCGGGGTCTTCAGCAGGACCCGATCATGGGCGTTTCTCCCGGTTGGAGGCCTCCAGACCCGTCACAATGGAGCGGCGGCGGAGGTAGCCCCATGAAGATCGCACACTTGGCCATGGCCCTTTCCCTCGCCGGCGGACTCGCCCTCCTGTCCGCCTGCGGCGCCGGGAGCCCGGCGGACGTGACGGAATCGGCCCCGGCGACGCCCCCGGCCAAGGGCGGCGACGACCGTACCGGCGAGTACGACGCCGTCCCCGGCTGGTGGAAACCCGCGCCCGACCACGTGGAACCCTGGGGCTGGGGACAGGTCTCCGCGGTGGCGGTGGACACCCCGGACCGCATCATCGTCGGCATCTGGGGCGACCGGGACGCCGAGAACCGCGAGCGCGAGGGGAGCACCAACTACCTGGTCGCCGTGGACCGCGAAGGCAACCTCACCGAGAACTGGTCGCAGTGGGACTCGACGTTCAACAAGCCGCATCAGCTCTACATCAGCCCCTACGACCCCGACCGGCACGTCTGGCTCGTGGAGCGCGGCGGCGGCAAGGACGTGAACATGCAGATCCTCAAGTTCTCGAACGACGGGAGCGAGCTGGTGATGCGGCTGGTTGATCCCGATCACCCCACCACCCGGGCGGAGGCGCGCGCCAACCCGAACCCGGGTCCCTTCGAGTACGGCGACCCCTCCGTGATGGCGTTCCTGCCGAACGGCGACTTCCTCGTCGGCGACGGTTACTGGCACTCGCGGATCATCAAGTACGACGCCGAGGGCGAGTACCTCATGGAGTGGGGCGAGCTCGGGAACGGCCCGGGCCAGTTCGACCTCATCCACGGGCTGGCGGTGGACCGGAACCGCCGCGTCTACGTGGGCGACCGCAGCAACAACCGCATCCAGATCTTCACCGAGGACGGCGAGTACCTCGACGAGTGGCCCGACATCTCCGATCCCGTCGGCGTCTTCGTGGACGAGAACGACGCCGTCTGGGTGATCTCGGCGGTGCTGAACCGCATCCTCAAGTACAGCGCCGACGGCGAGCTCCAGTACCACCTGGGCGCCTACGGCGGCACCCGGGGCGGCTTCCCGGGCGGTCTGTCGCGCCCGCACCAGATGGACGTGGACCAGGAGGGCAACCTCTACATCGCGAGCTGGGACGGGGGCTGGATGGACAAGTTCATTCCCAAACCGGACGCCGACCCCGGCAAGCTCGTGGGGCGACCGCTGGTCCTGCCGACCCCGGACTAGTACCCCGATGCCGGTTCCGTTCGCCGGCCAACCTTTCCGAGTTCAAGAACCCTGGAGGACATCCGTCATGACCTATCGCCAGATCCCGCTGCTGTTCGCGCTGGCGCTGCCCCTCGGCTGCGCCACCGAGACCGCTCCCCCGCAGGAGGCTCCGGAGGAGACGACGACCCTCGAGCGCCACTACGTCAATCCCCGCACCGCGGCCGATGCCGACGTGCCGCCCTTCAGCGGCGGGGTCATGGTGGGCGACACCTTCTACGTCGCGGGCACGATCGGGCTGCTCCCCGACCAGACCGTGCCCGACACCGCCCAGGAGGAGGCTCGCCTCGTCATGACCAGCGTGCAGAACACGCTGGAGGCCGCCGGGCTGACCATGGACGACCTGGTGTTCGTGCAGGTCTATTCCTCGGACGTCGCGGACTACGACGCCTTCAACGAGGTGTACCGCACGTTCTTCACCCAGGAGTACCCGGCGCGGGCCTACCTGGGCTCCGGCGCGCTCCTCTTCGGGGCGCGCTTCGAGGTGCTCGGGTTCGCGGCGAAGCGGTAGGGGCGGTCCGGAATCCACCCCCGGCTCAACTCCTCGGCCCTGGAGACCGCATCTCCATAGCAAGCGCTCATGCGCGGGCCCTCCAGCGAACTCGCCAACCGCCGTGGGGGCGCCGCCGGCTTGGAACGCCGGCTTCAGCCGGCACAGCCCGCCGAAGGCGGGCGGCGGGAAGGACCTCATCCACCCGGATGGCGCGATGGCCGGGAACGCCGGCCACCAGTTCTTCGGCGGCGCCTCGCTTGACCACGCGCCACCCGGGCAGCAGCCGTACGTCGTTCCGCTGCGCTCCGCGCAGCGGGTGCCGGCTGAAGCCGGCGTTCCAAGCCGTTTCCGCCGTTTCATGACCGGCGGGGTACGCAGGAAAACGGGACGTGCATGTTTCGCGCTCCCGCGCGATGCCGGTCTGATCTGCCCAGAGTCGTGGCGCAGCTCCGTCTGCGTCTCCGAACGGACTTCCTGGACGACCGCGTGAACGTGCCGGACGTGTTCCGCCGCGATCCGCAGCGCTGGTGCGAGGCCGGCGTATCGAGCGCCGGTTTCACATGCCCCAGACGGTGATGGTCTTCCCCTCGTACTCCGCCGCGCGGCGGTAGATCTTCTCCTCCCAGGACCGCGCCGGGTCCCGGTCGAAGACCACCAGGTGGCCCGCCTCCGAACCCAGCCGGTCCAGGTACCCCGCCGTCTGCCGCAGCCCCTCCCGGACCGCCTGCTCCCGCCCCTTGTGCGCCACCTTGCACTCCACCGCGAAGCGGTCCTCCCCGCCGTCGCGCGGCCACACGATCACCAGGTCCGTCCGACCCCGTCCGATCCCGTACTCCCGCTCCAGCCGGCCGCCTCCGTTCACGATCCGGTGCAGGAACCCCTGCAGGATGAGCTGCGGACCCGCCTCCGCGTAGTCGAACCGCCCGGCCCAGTGCTCGCCGTGCTCGCGGAAGAACCGCTGGAACGATCCAAACAGCTTCTCCACGTCCAGCGAGGAGCCCGCGCCCACGTACGCCGCCGTCTCCTCCGTCAGTCCCTGTTCCATGGCGTACGTCATTTCGCGGGGAATCATCTCGGCGTAGATCGGGTTGGCGATCCGGGTGGGAGGGTCCGGCGCGATCAGTCCCAAGTCCCGCACGTAACCAATGTCCCGGCGCGACGCCTCGTGTCCCGCCGCGCCGCTCAGGATCGGCTCGATCACCCGGCGAACCCGGTCCTCGTTGAGTTTCTCCGCCAACTGCCCGAGGTGCGTCTCCCGGCGGAGGATGAGCCGCTCGCGGGCCTCCCGGAGGTCCGCCGCCGTGATCGTCCGCGAGCGATCCCGGCCCGGGCGGTGGCGGAAGCAGGCGTCATGGGCCAGTGCATTCACGAGCCACGGCTGCCCCCGCGTGTGGTCCCACACCAGATCCAGCGCCTCGTCGTCGAAGCGCTGTCCCGTCTCCGCCGTGTGCTGGCCGAGCAGCGTGCGCGTCTCCGCCTCGCTGAAGTCCCCGAGCCGCAGCGACTCCGCCTTGATGTTGAACGGGCTGCCGGCGACGCCGGGAGCCCGGTAGTCCTGCACGTCGCGCAACCCGCAGAGGACCACGCTCTGCGGGAACGCGGACGGACGCCGGATATAGCCGGCGCGGAGCTGTCGCAAGGTCGCCAGGAGCGCGTCGCCGGTCAGGGTGTCAATCTCGTCTATCAGGAGGACGAGGGGCGTGCGGTCGGCCTTCGCCCACTGCCGGAGGACTTCCCGGAACGCACCGTTCGGACCGGCCTCGGCGAGCGCCCGCTGCCAGACCCGGGAAACCACATCCTCCCCCAGCGTTTCCTCCGCCTCCAGCGCCAGTTCGGCGAGAACAGCACGCATCGCCCGCTCGGGGTCGTCGCGGGTCGCCTGCCCGACCTCGAAGTTGACGTACGCAGAGCGGTAGGCGCCGACCGAGCCGCCGTTCAGCAGGTCGCGGAGCGCGAGCAGCACGGAGGTCTTCCCCGACTGCCGCGGCGCGTGGAGGACGAAGTACTTCCGGCGCCGGATCAGCGTCAGGACCTCGTCGAGATCCAGCCGCTCCAGTGGCGGGATGCAGTAGTGCTCCTCCCGCGCGACCGGCCCCTCCGTGTTGAAGAACCGCATCGCGCCGGAGTATCGCACGCCGCGTCGCCCCGCCACTTGGGCAGGCGCCCCCGGCCGGGCACATCCCCCAGACGGTGATGGTCTTCCCCTCTTGCCCGGACGTGTTCCGGGTGGGATACGGGCTCGGCAGGCGCGGCGGGGTGAAACCGGTCCGTTAGCTGTTAGCCGGTATTTCTCAACCTCGGAAGCACCGCCGCGTGCCGGCCGCCGGCTTTGAAGGCGAGAATCGTGGTGTGTTTCGCCCGCCTATGGCGGGCGGCGCCGGTGTGACCGGCCCCACCGGGAGACACGCCCATGATCGGTCCGTCTGCGTACCGCGCCGGTCATGAAGAACCGCGGGAACGCCTCGGGCTCGGAGCGCCCAGGCCGCATCTCCATAGCAAGCGCTCATGCGCGGGTCCTCCAGCGAACTCGCCAACCGCCGTGGGGGCGCCGCCGGCTTGGAACGCCGGCTTCAGCCGGCACAGCCCGCCGAAGGCGGGCGGCGGGAAGGACCTCATCCACCCGGATGGCGCGATGGCCGGGAACGCCGGCCACCAGTTCTTCGGCGGCGCCTCGCTTGACCACGCGCCACCCGGGCAGCAGCCGTACGTCGTTCCGCTGCGCTCCGCGCAGCGGGTGCCGGCTGAAGCCGGCGTTCCAAGCCGTTTCCGCCGTTTCATGACCGGCGGGGTACTCAGGAAAACGGGACATGCATGTTTCGCACTCCGCGCGATGCCGGTCTGATCTGCCCAGAGTCGTGGCGCAGCTCCGTCTGCGTCTCCGAACGGACTTCCTGGACGACCGCGTGAACGTGCCGGACGTGTTCCGGGTGGGATACGGACTCGGCAGGCGTGGCGGAGTGAAGCCAGTTCGTTAGCGTTCTTCGGAGTCTGCCGGCGGCGGAAGCGCCGTCGGCATCATGCCCCGATCCACGCCGATCATGCCCTGATCCGTGGGCATCATGCCTCGGTCCGCGTGTGCCCCCTTTGCGGATCATGCCTCGATCCGCACCGTCCGACACGGCGGTGGTTCGGGGCACCGCGTACGGAGTGCCGGGCCGGTCAGTAGATGGTGGCCTCGAAGTCTTCCGGGTTCAGGATCCGGACGGTCCCGTCGAACCCCCGGATCACGTAGAACCCCGCCCGCTCCGCCGCCCTGAGCGCCGCCGCGCCCGCCTTCAGGTAAACCACCGCACCCAGCACCCGCCGGGGTGCCGGCTCGGGATACCACTTCCGGAAATCCGCCAACCGCTTCCGGAACTTCCACACGTCCTCCCGCCGCAGCCTGAACTTCACCTCCAACACGACGGTATCGCCCGGCCCGAAGGCCACCAGGTCGTAGGCCCGCCTCTCCCCGTCCTTCTCGATGCGCAGCCCGGCCGCTAGCGACCCCACGTCCAGACGCGCATCCCGGAGCAGTTCCAGAAGATCGTTTGCGACGAGCCCCTCCCCGAGAACGCCCAGGCGGTCGTCCGCCTCACGGGCTTGCTGGAACCGCCGGTCCCATGCCCGGTCACGTTCCTCCTGCTCCCGCCGGAGCCGCAGGTCGAGTCTCCGCATCTCCTCCTCGTGCTCGGCCATGGCCTGCTGCCGCGCGGCGGCCTCCGCGTCCAGCGACTCCTTCTGCGCTTTCGCAGCCGCCTCCAGTGCCTTCCGCTGCTCGGTCGCCGCGGCCTTTCGCCGCTCCGCAGCTTCCGCCTCGGCCTTTCGCCGCTCCGCAGCTTCCGCCTCGGCCTTCCGCCGCTCCGCAGCTTCCGCCTCGGCCTTCCGCCGCTCGGTCGCCTCGGCCTTCCGCCGCTCCTCCTCAGCCTTTCGGCGCTCCTCCGCCTGCCGTTCGAGGCGCCGGACGAGCGCTGCGTGCTCGCGCTTCGCCGCCCGCGCCTCGCGGGCCATGGCATCGAGAATCCGCCAGATCTGGGCGGGGGTCGGGGTGGAACGCCGACGGCGGCGTCTTCTCGG
The DNA here is from genome assembly GCA_963555995.3 of Vicinamibacteria bacterium. GTDB lineage: Bacteria > Acidobacteriota > Vicinamibacteria > Marinacidobacterales > Marinacidobacteraceae > Marinacidobacterium. Next base: position 2,279,243 of record OY821641.1, read on the forward strand.
AGGCATGATCCTGCGGGATGCTATCCCGGAGGTCCACCCGTCGGGAGACACGACCCTTGACGCGGTCGGGAGACGCCAATCTCTACGCGCTGTTGGTGCTCGGGGAGGAGGGCCGCTCCGAGTCGGGGAGCCGCGAGGCGGAGGGAAGCCGGGCCGTCCGCCTCGGCGGCGGTTCAATGGCTCCCTTGTCAAGAGGCACCGCCACCCATGCGCAAACGCGGTCGGGTATATGGTCGGATGCCCGAAGAGGTGCCCTAATGCGTATCCCGGATGACGTTCTCTACGACTTCCTGACGGCCGCTGCCCGGAATCGGCGGAGGATCACTTACGGCGAACTCGGGAAGAAGTTCGGAATCCCTCCGCCCTTCTCTCCGCTCAATCATGCTCTTGGCCGGATCTCCCGTGCGGCTCATGAGGACGGACGACCGATGCTCAGCGCGGTAGCTGTCAATCAGGAAACCAAGAAACCCGGAATCGGGTTCTACGAACTAGCTTGGGATTTGGGGAAGGACTTGACCGACGAGAACGCCTTCTACAAGTCCGAACTCAAGCAAGTCTACGAAACGGATTGGCCGGAGTCTTACCCCTATTGACAGCGGCGCTATCCCGAACCTGAATTGATTGGCCGGGCCGGGGATTAACCCTCGACCCGACCGAGGTGGGTGTAGCTCAACCGGAAGAGCACTCCCAGTCAGGAGAAACGAACGCTTGTGCAGTTGGGGGACACCGATTCTTGACTGGATCGCGAGCAACGCCGCTCACGGTGACGGTGAAATTCTTCAGCTACGATCGGGGCCAGCAAGGACTTCCAGAAGGAAGGCTCCGAGGATTACGAGCTTGTTTCTTGCAGCCGGGCAGAGTGAGAAGAGGCTTCCCGAGGTCGCTCGGAGAGTTGCTACTATCCACTTGATGGCTGTATTTTCCGCACATCACTTAGTTGTAGACAAGAAGAGGTATTCCAGCATGACGGATTCAGTGGACGATGCGGTTCTCCGCGCAATGGAACAGCTAGTTTGCAATGGGAGGATTCTGACTTGCCAGACCGTACCGGACGAGGCGGCGAAGCTTCTGGCGGCTCGAGAACGGGGGAGAGTCTCAATCCCCGGTGCCTATGAGCCGGTTCAAAAGGCGATTGAAAGACTGCACGCCGACGGGAGAATCGAGCGGTATTGGGAGAGCAAAGAGGAGTGGCGTATTTTGGACCCAAACAGAAGTGACTTCGAAAGTATGGCCGAGAAGATTGTCCTTGATTCATTCGCAATTCTGATTCAAGAAGGAAAGGCGGCACAGCGGCATAGCGTGCCAGAAAAAGCTCGTAAGCTGCTCTTTCAACGAGCATTGGGAAGAATCACGTCCTCGACAGCCGTGGATCTGGTTGGAAGGGCCATAGAGACCTTGGAGAGCAGGGGGGAGATCGAGTGTCCTTTGACCGGTGCCTGGCGCGTTCTGAAGTGAAACAACCAACCTGTCGGATTACGTTGTTCAGGTCGGCTGCGGTGAACCGATAGCTGCGACGAGGTTGTTGGTCGATGGATGTGATTTCCTAGACGCTCTTCCATGTGGCGCTGCTGCGCATCGCTGGATTCGTGCTACAGATTGCCAGGAGCGCCGCCTCTAGGGAACGGCCCGAGACACGCTTCCATTCCGGTCTTGTCAGCATCTCGGATGCACCACTAGCCAGACCGCTGGTCCTCATCGCTGAGCCCTAGTTTCGCGAAGTCCACAAGGGGACGGTCGCCGCCTCGGAGCGTCCAGGTCCCAGGCGCGATTCGGGGATCGTCCTTGACACCTGTTCCGGTGTCGCTATGCTTGCCCGCCCATGCTTGGTACGGGCGTTAGTCGGACTCCTTCGCCTTCTTCCAGCGCGCCTCCGCTGCCTGCCGTGCGATCTCTGAGCGGCGCTCCGGGCTCAGTTTCTGGGCCCTTGCCAGCCCGCCCTTCCGGCCACCGAGTCTCCCGAGGAGTGCCGCTGCTGCTGTCTTGGCTTCCTCGTCCAGAGCCCCGGCCTCCTCAAGATCTCGGATCAGGTCCAGCAACTGTCTGACCCTCTGATCAACCGGCTCTGACATGAGAAGCCGAAGGTTCCACAGCAAACGCGGTCATGCTTGCCCGTGTAAGGAGGGTCACCCATGAAGTCACGGATACCCATGTTGCTCGCCATCGCACGTCCCGCGGCGCGAGCGCGAGGACCGAAAGCTCCAGGAGACCCTCAGAGGACACGTAATCCTCTTGCCTTCGGGAGCGCCTTACGCGGCGGTCGTACAAAGGAAAAGCCCCGGGGCCGGTTGGCCCCGGGGCTCTGGATCCGCTAGGTGCAGATCACATCATCCTTGCGGATCCGGTCAGGATCGCTCCTAGCTCACCGTGCACTTGAGGAAATTGGTGACGTTGGCGCTGTTGAGTTCGCCCTCGGCAGAGCCACGGCCCAACCCAATCTCGCCGTCCGCGTCCCAGGTGCAACTGACCGTGTAATCCCTGGTTACCGAACAGGCGTGGTCAGTACCCTTGAAGTCCACGAAGGTTACGGAGGTCTCGATGTCCACCTCGGCGTCGCAGAGCGTGCCATCGGTCTTGGTTGTCCCCGTCTTCGCCTTACCGCCATCATCCGCGGAGCACTTCACGTCTGTATTGCTGGCGGTATCGAAGTTATCGGGCGTGTCATCTCCGCCACTGTTGGTTCCGGCGTGATCCTCAACGCCCAGGTCGCCATACATCGGATCGCCATCGGCATCAACGAGATCAATCCAACCGGCCACTCCGCCGGTGGCGGACACGTTGATCCTCTTGTTCAGACTCCCCGCAGTCGCTGCGCTGTCATTCGTAGTACCGGAGCCCAAGTTCAACTGCTGGGTGGTGCCGTCGTGAAGGTTCACAGGGGCCTTCTTCATTGCTTTGGACCCGTCGTGATACCACATGGAGTTGTAGCGGTTTGCCTTGGTCTGAAGTTTGATCGCCAACGCTTGGATCACATCGTCGTCATCTTGACTAAAGACCGGCGTCACTGTGATCTTGCTCGGAATCTGGGCGTCCACTTCCGCTTCAAAGAGGTCGCAGACATCCACCATGTCGGTCGCCATGTAGGACATGCTGTCGCAAGTGAGATCCTCAAAGGCTTCCCAGGCGATCTCACCCCACATCACACCGGCGCTCTGCGGCGCCATCGTGACCATGTAGTTGCCGATGTAGTCGCTCGAACTGGCGAGACGGAAACAGCCCTTGGGCTGATCCAGATCGCCCCTGACGGAGTTGTAGTCCGCAATGGGCTCGCAGGGGATGATCTTGTTGGCGGCACTACTGGTGGCAGCGGCGGGATCCGCGTCGGCTACCAGCACCGTGGTGCCACCATCGCCGGTGATGACGTCGTCCATCGGCAGCGCCGCGTCGCTGCTGCTCTTGGCGATGCCCTTCTTGGTCTTGGAGGTGTAGGTGCCGAAGTCGTGGGTGGCGTCGAACTTCAGGCTGGAGGTGTACAACCAACCAACGTCGTAGCCGTCGGGCTGCGTGAGCTGATCTGCGACGTCATCATCGGTGCCATTGGCATCTTCGGCATCGTCCCCGTTGTTGTCCACCATGCCGACTTCGAACATGAGCGTCGGATCCCAGCCCTGGCACGCCGCCGAGTTGGCGATGGAGATCTCCGGCGCCGCCGCACCCTCCGCGCACTCGAACGGTCCGCAGGTGATCAGCGCCGCGTCCCCGATCGGGAGCGGAACCTGGTTGGCCCCGATCTCCACCGGCTGCACGGCGAAGGTCACGCCCTTCGTCACGACCAAGCTCTGGAGCGCCTGCCAGTCCACGTACTGGAACGGCATGTTGTCGCCCGGAACCAGCCCGATCGGGCTCGCGGCGTCCATCCAGGTCGCGGCGATGATGGCCGGCATGTTGACCCCGACCTCCATGTCCTGATTCACCATCGCCATGGCGGTCTCCTCGTCGGTGCCGTCGAGCGCCACCATCGGGTTCTCGTCCTCCGGGATGTGGAAGTGGACATCGAATGGAGTCGGCTCGGGCTCGGGCTCAGGCTCGGGTTCCGGCTCGGGCTCGGGCTCCGGTTCAGGAGCCGGCGGTGGCGGTGGCGGCGCCGGTGCGGGCGTGGTGGCCGTGTCGTCGTCGCCACAACCCGAGAGCACGAGACCGGCACCCAGGAACATAGCAAAAAGGAGAATCATGCCGTGTCCTGACCGGTAGGGCCACGAGCGCGCCCGGTGCGCGGCGCGGGGATGAGCGGCAGGCGGAAAGAGTTCTCGAACCCGTCACCACGCGTCCCGGAGGCTGAAATGTCCGAACCATCACAGACCCCCAAGCCGGCGCTCCGGCTGAGCCTCGCGCTCGCGGAGATCGCCGGCCGCGCCCGAGCGCTGCTCGACCGGGTGTCCGGCGAGGATCGGACGGTGGCGGCGGAACCGGCGACGCCGCGGATTCCGACGCTCGCCGAGGCCTTCGACGAGTTCCTGGCCGCCAACCCGCGGCGGAAGCGCAGCACCGAGGCGACCTACCGCAGCCAGATGCGCTACTGCCTCGGCGACTGGCTCCCGCGGCGGCTCGACACCATCACCCGCCGGGACGTCGAGGCGCGCTTCCACCGGGTCTCCGAGCGGCACGGGTGGGCGGTCGGAAACCACGCGATCGCGCTGCTGCGGGGGGTGTACCGGCGGCCGTGCGTGGACCACGAACGCCTTCGCAACCCCGTCGAAATGTGGCTCGCGGGCGGGGGGCGGTACCACCGTCCGGTGCGGCGGCGCATCGCGACGCCGGCCGAGGTGCTGCCGCGCTGGCGGGAGGGCATCGAGGCCGCGGTCCGCACCCCGGCGACGCGCGACATCTTCTGGTTCGGGATGTTCACCGGGATGCGCCGGGGGGAGATCCTGGCGCTCCGCTGGGAGTGCGTGGACCTCGAAGGCGGCGTCCTGCGGGTCGAGGAGACGAAGACGGGAGAGCCGCTCGAACTTCCCGTCACCCGGCAGTTGGCCGCGATCTTCGGGCGGCGGCGGGACGCCGGCCTTCGGGACGGGAGCCCCGGGGACTGGGTGTTTCCGTCGAAGACCAGCGCCTCGGGCCACATCGAGGAACTGCAGCATCTCTATCCGCTCATCAGCCGGGCGGCAGGGACGAAGTTCTGGTTCCACGGGCTGCGGAACGCCTTCATCACGGTGGCCGAGCGCGACCTCGCGCTGCAGCCGTCGGTCACGAAACGCCTCGTCAACCACGCGCGGCCCGGCGACGTTACAGAAAATTACGCAGCCGCCTGGACCGTCCGGCAGTTGCGGGAACCGGCGCAGCGGATCGCGGACCGGATCGAGGCGCTCGCCGAGAGCGGCGCGGGGGACGGCGCGGACACCTGAGGCGAGCGCGCCGGCAGCCGGTGGCGAATGGCCGCACGACGTCCGCCCGCCTTCGGCGGGCTGTGCCGGTCTGAAGACCGGCGCTCCCAGCCGGTGGCGGTTATCGGGCCGGATCAGCCGCGGGAAAGTGATCGTCGGCCGTCGTTTGGCCCAGATGGAGCGACGCAAACGCCCGCCACGGGTCGCGCCCAACGCCTCCATGCCGGCATTGCAGCAGCGGGCGACCGTCGAGAACCCGGCGCGGCGATGTCAGAACGGCCTCCATGAGCCGTCCGACGACGGCGCGTTCGCCTTCCGCCAGGCGGCCGGTCGCCCAGGCGATCGCCTCCGGGTCGTATCGGTAGCCGCACGCGAGATCGTACCCGTCGCGGGCAAGCAGCCTCCTGCCGCCGGCGACCCGCCCGGCGAGCTTCGCGTGCAGAATCCCGCGCGGCGCGACCAGCGGTACGCCGGTCGCGGCGTCCGCCGCGCCGGATAACAGTTCCTGGCCGGGAACGGACCCCGGCACGATCCCCACTCCGCCCGTGTCCGGGTACTCCCACCCGATCAGCCCCCGCGCGAACCGCGGCCGGGGAATCCGGCCATCCTCGTGCAGCCGTCGCAAGGCCGTCAGCAAGCGCGAGTCTTCGGCGCGCAGGCGCTCGAACGCCGCCGGATCGCAAACGAGGTCAATGTCCGTGCTCAGGCGGTGGGCCCACATCGCCGCCAGCGCGGTCCCGCCGCCGAGCCGCAGCGTGTCCATCACTTCGGGGGCGGTGTCGCGAAGCAGGGCCGCGGCCCGGGCCAGCGACTCCCCTGGCGTCCCGGCGACGGTTACCACGGCCGCCCGGTTCCCACTGCCAGGCTTTCGGCCCGCCACTCCGCATCCGTGTCGTCGGGCGTGTCCGGCCAGTCCTCGTCAGGCAGCACCAGGCGCAGCATGTCAACCAGCGCCACGTTCGGCACGCGGAAGCCCGGGAACACGGGCAGGTGGGCGCCCGTGGACCGCACGAAGTCTCCGACCTGCTTCGGGGTCAGTTCCCCATGCCAGAGCAGCCCGCCAAACTCAGCGGCATCCATTTCCCAAAGCAGTTCGCGTACGGTTCCCCGCCACTCGGAGTCGGGGCAGCCGCCCGCCCGTACCCATGCGACGAGGGTGTCGGTCGTCAGGTCGCCCGCCGTGCCCGCGAGCCGCTTGCGAACGGCGAAACCGAGCGCGGCCGCGAGCGCTTCGTCGTGCGCGTGGGGCTTCGGCTTCATCCGTTGCGGTTGCTCCGGCGGTCGCCTCCATGGTAGCGGGCCAGTCGGCAAACGAAGCGTGGGAGTCTCGTCCCCCTGCGGGGGACGATGCCGGTCTGAAGACCGGCGCTCCCGGCCAGCGCCGCTCAGTGCGGCCGCACCCAGGGCTGTCCGGACCGGAGGAAGGGCGGGTCCACCAGGGGCGCCTCGAAGGCGGCGGCGATGAAGGCGATGTCCTCCTCCCGGAGCAGGGCCGGGTCCCAGGTGATCGTCACCGCCGTCTGCTCCCCCCGGGACATGGCCGCGAAGTAGAGCGGATGCCGTTCGTGGAGACAGGCGATCACCTCCATGCCGGCCACCTCGTTCAGCACCGGCTCCTCCTCGCCCGGCCAGCTCTCGAGGTGGGTGAACCCCGCGGTCCCGAAGTCCGCCCAGGGCCGGTAGAGCCACCGGCGGAGCAGGGGCGCGGCGGCGGGGAAGAGCGGTGCGGGGACCGGGACCGGCGGGAGCGCCCACTCTCCCGTCCGCTTCTCGCGGTACACGATGCGGCGGACGGACCGGCAGCGCTCGAGGAAGGCCCGGTCCGCCACTCCGTCGAGGGGCTCGCGACGCACCCGGATCCGCGAGACGCCGTTCCCGAAACCCCGCAGGCGCTCCGTACGGATGTTCATCGGCACCCACAGCCCGATGCCGTCCACCGAGACGCCCTGCCGCTCGTTCCACCGGGCGAGCGCGTCGAGCGCCGCCGCCAGCAGGCAGTCGTTCCACCGGAACCCCCCGACCGTCTGCGACAGCGACGCGAGCGGCTCGCGGGGGACGATGATCGTGCGCCACCGGCGGCTCGCGGAGGGAGGTCCGGGACCGGTCGCGAGCGCGGCCGAGACCCCCGCGCGCAGGTTCCGGCGGGCGCGCTTCGGCGCCGGCAGCAGTTCCGGCGACGCCATCTGGGGGCGCGGCGGCATGGTTTCGAGACCCCGCGCCAACCGCAGTTGCCGCTGCACGAAGAGCAGCGTCCCGATCAGGTCCGACGCCGCGTGGTGCACCTGGGTCACGAGGCTCCACGACGGGGGATCGCCGATTCCGAGGAGCATCTGCCGGAGGGGCGGGCCTTCGCGAAGGGAGAACGGGGTCTCGAGGAACTCCTGGATCCGGAGCGCGCGCTCCCCCTCCGGAAACACCCGGATCACGAGCGCGGGCGGCGTCCCCGACCGCGTCTCCCACTTCGGAACGTCGAACGGCGGGTGGCGCAGGCGGCTGCCGGCGACCGGGAAGGCGGTTCGGGCCCCCTCCGCCCCCTGGTAGAGCGGCCCGAAGTCGGTCACCGCGTGCGACGACGGACCGAGATCGAGGACGAACGCGTAGTCGAGGGGCCGGGCCGGGGAATCCGCAAAGAGACACGCCAGGTCCGGCGCGGCGAGCGGGACGGTTCCGGTCAGACGGCTGGGGACGGCGCTTCTCGCCGGAGGGTGAACGGGATCCGGAGCACGAACGACACGAGGACAAAGACCGGCGGAACCCCCGTCACGCGTCGCGCGGGGCCCGCCGGGATGGCGGCGGGAAGATAACAGGCCGCGATGGCCGGAGAGTGCGTGAACGGGTCACGCGGGGCCGGTGGATTCGTCTTGACTCTAGCATTGCGCACCTGCGAGGCCGACAACCGCCGGCCGCCTCATGAAGGAGGGCTCCGACCCATGTTCCCGACCACCGCCGACACCCACTGGCGCCTTCCCCGCATCCGTCCGGGCCGGACCGCGGTGCTCGTCGCGAGCCTGCTGCTCGCGGCCGCCCCGGGGACCGCGCAGACGCCGGACGCGGACGCCGGCTCCATCGCCGAGGCCATCGGGGGGCTGAAGCTCCGCGGCATCGGTCCGGCCCTCATGGGCGGGCGCATCGCGGACATCGCGGTGCATCCCGAGCGCCGCTCCACCTGGTACGTGGTCGTCGGCTCCGGGGGACTCTGGAAGACCGAGAACGGCGGCGCCACCTGGAAGCCGATCTTCGACGAGTACCCGTCCTACTCGCTCGGGACGGTCGCGCTCGACCCGTCGAGCCCGGAGGTGGTCTGGCTGGGCACCGGCGAGAACGTGAGCGGACGCCACGTCGGCTGGGGCGACGGGGTGTACCGGAGCCGGAACGGCGGCGCCACCTGGGAGGCGGTGGGGCTCGCGGGTTCCCAGCACATCGGCAGGATCCTGGTGGACCCCCGCGACGGGGACACGGTCCTGGTGGCGGCGGAGGGGCCGCTGTGGAACGGGGGCGGCGAGCGCGGGGTGTACCGGACCGAGGACGGCGGGGCGACCTGGACCCGCACCCTCGACCTCGGCCCCGACACCGGGGTGACCGACCTGGAGTTCGCCCCCGGGGATCCCGACACCGTCTATGCCGCGGCCTACCAGCGCCGGCGGCACGTCTGGTCGTTCCTGGCGGGCGGTCCGGGCTCCGGGATCCACAAGTCGGAGGACGGAGGCCGGACGTTCCGGAAGATCACGGCCGGCCTGCCGACGGGGGACGTGGGGAAGATCGGGCTGGCGGTGACTCCGGCGGACCCGCGCCTCGTGTACGCCACCATCGAGGCGGACGAGGAGGAGCGGGGCTTTTACCGCTCGCTCGACCGGGGCGAGAGCTGGGAACGGCGGAACCCCTACCTCTCGGGAGGCACCGGGCCGCACTACTACCAGGAGATCGAGGCGTCGCCCACCGACCCGGACCTCGTGTACCAGATGGACGTGTTCTTCCACGTGACCCGGGACGGGGGCAAGACGTTCGACTACCTCGGCACCGGCCGCGAGAAGCACAGCGACAACCACGCGCTCTGGATTGACCCGGACGACCCAGGGCACCTGCTCGGGGGCACCGATGCGGGCCTCTACGAGACGTACGACGAGGGCGTCACCTGGCGGCACTTCCCGAACCTGCCGGTCTCGCAGTTCTACAAGGTGGCGCTCAGCAACGGCGCGCCGTTCTACGACGTCCTCGGGGGCGCCCAGGACCTCGGCACCGTCCACGGGCCTTCCCGGACGCTGAACCTGGAAGGGGTGCGGAACCGCGACTGGTACGTGCCGCTCGGAGCGGACGGCTATGGGGTGGAGATTGATCCGCGCGACGAGAACGTCCTGTACCTGATGACCCAGCAGGGGAACCTCTACCGCGCCGACCGGCGGAGCGACGAGGTGCTGCACATCGGGCCGGTGGCCGCCCCCGGCGACCCGCCCGAGCGCTGGAACTGGGACTCCCCCATCTTCATCAGCCCGCACAACCCCGACCGGCTCTATTTCGGGTCGCAGCGGGTGTGGCGGAGCGAGGACCGCGGCCAGTCGTGGACCGCGGTCAGCGGCGACCTGACCACCGGCCGGAACCGCTACGAACTGCCCTTCTACGACCGGATCTGGAGCGTGGACGCGCTCCACGACACGAACGCCATGTCGCGCTACGCCACCCTGACCGGGATGTCCGAATCCCCGGTCGCCGAGGGCGTGCTGTTCGCGGGGAGCGATGACGGGCTGGTCCACGTGAGCGGCGACGGCGGGGCCAACTGGACCCGCGCGGCGGCGCTTCCGGGCCTTCCGGCGCTGTCCTTCTTCAACGACATCGAGGCCTCCCAGCACGACGCGGACACCGTGTTCGTGGTGGCGGACAACCACAAGATGGGGGACTTCCGCACCTACCTCTTCCGGAGCCGGGACCGGGGCGCGTCGTGGGAGTCCATCGCCGGCGACCTGCCCGACGGCACCATCGTCTGGGCCATCCAGCAGGACCACGAGGACCCCGACCTGCTCTTCCTGGGGGCCGAGTACGGGATGCACGTCTCGTGGAACGGCGGGACGAACTGGGTGAAGCTGGAGGGCGCCCCGACGATCTCGTTCCGCGACCTGAAGGTGCAGCGGCGGGACGACGACCTGGTGGGGGCGACCTTCGGGCGCGGGTTCTACGTGCTGGACGACTACGCGCCGCTCCGCGGGATGGCGGACGCGGTGGGCGCCGGCGAGTCGGTGCTCTTCCCGCTGCGCGACGCGTGGTGGTACGTCCCGTCGGTCCCGGCGCAGGCGCCCGGCCGCCCGACGCAGGGCAGCACCGCCTTCGTGGCGGACAACCCGCCGTTCGGCGCGGTGTTCACCTACTACCTCGCCGAGGACCTGAAGACGGCGCGGGAGGAGCGGCGCGAGAGCGAGAAGGAGACCCGCGAGGAGGGCGGCGACGTCGCCTTCCCCGGCTTCGACACCCTGCGGATCGAGGAGCTCGAGGCGGACCCGGCGGTGTTCGTGGTGATCCGGGACGCGGACGGCGAGCCGGTGCGCCGGATCGCCGGGCCGGCGGCGAAGGGCGTCCACCGGGTGGCGTGGGACCTCCGCGGCCCGGCGCCGAACCCGGTGAACCTGACGACGCCGGGGTTCTCGCCGCCGTGGGTGCGGCCCCCGCAGGGACCGCTGGCGGCGCCCGGGGAATACCAGGCGCAGCTCGTGGCGGTGACCCGCGACGGGGCGCGGAGCCTGGGCGAGCCGCAGCGGTTCGGGGTGAAGCCGGTGCCGAACCTGCCCGAGGGGGTGGACCCGGCGGCGGTGGCGGCCTTCCAGGCGGAGACCGCGGCGCTCCTCCGGCAGATCCACGGGGCGGCGGCCGAGGCCGGCCGGGTCCGGGAGCGGCTGCGGTACCTGCGGGCGGCGCTGAACGAGACCCCACGCGCCGGGGAGGCGCTCTTCGGGCGGATGGACACCATCCTGCGGACGCTCTCCGATCTCGAAGTCCGGCTGAACGGCGACCCGGCGCGGCAGTCGCGCAACCACCCGGCCGCGCCCTCCATCCGCGGCCGGGCCGGCGGGGTCGCCGGCGGCCACTGGGACACCCGGCAGACGCCCACTCGGACCCAGCGCGAGAGCCTCCGCATCGCCGGGGAGGAGTTCGGCGTCCTGCGGGGCGAATTGCGGGCGCTGGTGGACGAGGACCTGGCCCAACTCGAAGCCGACCTCGAGGCCGCCGGCGCCCCCTGGACGCCGGGGAGGAAGATCCCGGGACGTTAGGGAGCACCCGCCCCGGGAGCGCCGGTCTTCAGACCGGCACAGCGGGCCGCAGGCCCGCGGAGATGTTCCGGAACCCCACTCCGGCCGCAGGAGCCACGCTATGAATGATTATCATTCACGACGTGACTCACCACGAGAACGTCCCCCGCCTGGCGGCGGACCGCGTCCGCCGGGTGCTCTCCAACATGCCGGTCACGGTACTCACCGGAGCCCGGCAGACGGGCAAGAGCACGCTCGCCCAGGAAATCGGCGGCCCGGCCCGCCGCTATCGCTCGCTGGACGACTTCGACACGCTCGACGCCGCCCGGCGTGACCCGGCTTCGCTGCTCGGCGGCCCGGACGCGGTCACCCTCGACGAGGTGCAGCGCGCGCCCGATCTGCTGCTCGCGGTCAAGCGGGCCGTGGACCGGGAACGGCGGCCGGGACGCTTCCTGCTCACCGGATCGGCGGACCTGCTGTTGATGCGCCAGGTCTCGGAGTCGCTCGCCGGGCGCGCCGGCTACGTGACGCTCCACCCGCTGACGCGGCGCGAAATCGAAGGACGGGGGCGCTGCGGCATCTGGGAAGAACTCCTGAACACGCCGGAGGAAGCGTGGCGCGACCTGGTGGCCGCGGGGCCGGAACGTCCGCTGGACTGGCGCGGGTTCGCGCGGCGGGGGGGCTTTCCGCTGCCCGCCCTCCATCTCGAATCCGCGGAGGCGCGGGCCGACTGGTTCGAGGGGTATCAGCGGACGTATCTCGAACGGGACCTGCGGGCGCTCGCCCAGATCACCGCCCTTCCCGATTTCCGGCGGTTGATGCGCCTGGGCGCGCTGCGGCTCGGCCAGCTCGTCAACCAGACCGGGCTCGGCCGGGACGCCGCCCTGTCGCAGCCGACCGTGCGGCGCTGGCTGAACCTGCTGGAGACCTCGTACCTCATCGTCCCCGTCCCCCCGTACAGCGTCAACCGGACCAAACGGCTGATCAAGTCGCCGAAGCTCTACTGGTGCGATACCGCATTCGCGCTCGACCTGGGCGGCGGCGAACCGACCGGCGCCCACCTGGAGAACATCGTGCTGAGCGACCTGATCGCCTGGCGCGACGGCCGGCCGGCCGGCCGGGGGCGTGCGGAGGTGTTCTGGTGGCGCACGACGCTCGGCGAGGAGGTGGACTTCGTGGTGGAGTTCGGCGACCGGCTGCTCCCCATCGAGGTCAAGGCCACCGCCACGCCTCGCCTGCGGGATACGGCCGGACTTCGGGTGTTCCAGGCGGAGTACGGAGCGTCTTCGAGACCCGGGCTGCTGCTGCACGCGGGCCGCGAAACCTCCTGGATCGCCTCGGGAGTGCTCGCCGCCCCCTGGTGGCGGGTGCTGTAGGGCGCGCGCCGCACCGGTGCGGCGCTCCGGGCCGCGCGCCGCCCGGAGGTCGGCCCTACAGGTCCGACCAGCGGTGGATCGCGAAGCCCTGGTGGACGTAGGACGAGTCCCCGCCGTAGGCGAGGGCCGCCGGCGCCTCGGGATCGCCGAGCCGTTCCCGCCAGGTGCGGAGCCCCTTGAGCGCGTCGGCGGTCATCGTCTGGCCGGACTTGGCCTCGACGGCGAGGAGCCGGTCCCCGTTCCCGATCACGAAGTCCACTTCGTGGCCGGCCGCCTCGCGCCAGAACCAGAGGTCGGCCTCCCGGCGGGCGTGGCGGCGCGCCTTCAGCAGCTCGGCGAACACGAACGCCTCGAAGACGGCGCCCCGCGCGTAGTGCCCCCAGAGTTCCCCCGGTGAGCGGATGCCGAGCAGGTAGGCGAGGAGGCCGGTGTCGAGGTGGTCTTCCCCGACTGGCGCGGGCCGGTCACGGTGACCACCGGCATTTCCCGCGCGGCGCGGACGAGTTCGGGTTCGAGATGACGCGGGATCATGTGCACAATCTGAACATCAAAAGTTGGATTTTGCAGGATCACGGAACGGCAGGAGCGCCGGTGTTCACCAGTCACTGCGAAGATGCAGTTCGCCGGGACGTCAACCAGCGCGAGTGGCGCCGCCGGCCGGGAGCGCCGGTCTTCAGACCGGCACAGCGGGCCGCAGGCCCGCGGACGTCGTGCCGCGGTTCACGGTGATGAACCGAGAACAGAAAACCATCCCGCCGGTCAGCGCCGTGCGCTGCGCTGCTGCGCAGCGCGTGCCGGTCTGAAGACCGGCGCTCCCAGGCGGTCCGCGTCGGAGCGCCAGCCTCCGGCTGGCATCGCGCGGGAGCGCGAAACGTGCGCTGATGGCGCTCCTCTCCGTGAACGTGGGGCCACGCCAGGTGGGTGGTGGGTGGTTGTGCGCGTTTCGCTCCCCTGCGGGGAGCGATGCCGGCCGGAGGCCGGCGCTCCGAGCCCTAGCGCTGGGTGTCGATCCAGCGGCGGATGACGGTGTCGAGGACCGGGAGCGTGACCGGGCCGTTCAGCAGCACCGCGTCGTGGAAGGCGCGGATGTCGAACCGGTCGCCGAGTTCGGCCTCGGCGAGGGCGCGCAGTTCCCGGATCTTCAGCTCCTGACTTTGTCGGTTTTGGATCGTAAGTCGTTGATATAACGAGACAGATTCGGCTCGGCTTCACTACAAAGGCCTCGACTGAGCGCGTTTGGGGACGCTCAGTTCGAGGGGACCAAGGCCGTCTGCTGGGGGAGTCGGAGGCCGCGATGCTACCGAAGCCTGGGAGCGCCGGTCTTCAGGCCGGCACAGCGGGCCGAAGGCCCGCGGATGTCGTGTTGCAGTTCGCGGTGATGAACCAGGAGCGGAAGGCCGCCGCGTAGGGGAGCGTCGTGCCGGGCGCTGCGCGGTGGCGCAGCGCGTGCCGGTCTGAAGACCGGCGGTCCCAACCAGCGGCGCAATGTGCGCGGGTTGACCTTTCGCCCAGACGGCATTTCTGGCGGCGGAGGTGCGCGTCCCCTTTGAGTGCCCCCCGATACACTGGCGGATCGAGGTGGCGTGATGCGCAGGACCAACCGGAACGAACACGCTCGCAGGCGGTTCCTCGGCTACTTCTCGGGGGCCGGGCTGGGCGCCACGCTCTTTCCCGGCGTGCTCTGGGCGCGGATGCAGGAGGCCGGCGGCGGGGGTCTGACCGTCGGGATGATGAAGGAGGCGGCGGCGCTCGCCGGGCTCGAGTTCACCGACGAGGAATACGAGCTGATGGTGGACGAGGTCGAGAAGAACTTCGGCCACTACCAGGAGATGCGGCAGCGGCGCATTGACAACGCGGTGCCGTCGCCCCTCTATTTCAACCCCGCCGTCCCGGGGATGACGTTCGACCGCTTCGAACGGGAGATGCGCCGGGGGGCGGCGCCCGAGGTGTCGCGCCCGGCGGACCTCGAAGAGGCCGCGTTCTGGCCGCTGACCCAGCTAGCCCGGCTGGTCGAGACGCGGCAGGTGAGCTCCGCCGAGTTGACCGAGATGTACCTGGCGCGGCTCGAGCGGCTGAACCCCGTCCTCAACTGCGTCGTGAACCTGACCCCGGACCGGGCGCGACAGCAGGCGCGGGAGGCGGACGCGGAGATCGCCGCCGGCAACTACCGCGGCCCGCTCCACGGCATCCCCTGGGGCGCGAAGGACATCATCGCGGTGCGCGGCTACCCGACCACCTGGGGCGCCGGCGTCTTCAAGAACCAGGTCATTGATACGGACGCCGCCGTCGTGGAACGGCTGGACGCGGCGGGCGCGGTGCTGGTCGCCAAGCTCACCACCGGGGAACTGGCGTTCGGCCACAACTGGTTCGGCGGGCGCACGAACAACCCGTGGAACCCCGAGGAAGGCTCCAGCGGGTCGTCCGCCGGCTCGGGATCGGCGGCGGGCGGCGGCCTCGTGGGGTTCGCGATCGGCACCGACACCGGCGGGTCCATCCTCTCGCCCTCGATCCGCTGCGGCGTCGTCGGCCTCCGCCCGACCTTCGGCCGGGTCCCCCGCACCGGGGTGATGGCCGCGGGGTTCTCGCTCGACAAGATCGGGCCGATGACGCGCGGCGTGGAGGACGGCGCGCTCATCCTGCACGCCATCGCCGGCCCCGACGGCCAGGACCTCGCCTGCGTCCAGGGGGTTCCGTTCAACTGGGACGGCGCGGCGTCCGCGAGCGGGCTGCGGCTCGGCTACTTCGCGTCGGCGTTCGAGCAGCTCGAATCGGAGAACGACCCCGAGAACCTCGAACACGCCCGCCGCACCCTCGACACCCTCCGTTCGCTCGGCTACGACCTGAAACCCGTCGAGATCCCGCGCGACCGCCTGATCTACTTCATCGAGTACGTCGAGCGCTCCACCGGTTTCGACGAGTTCAAGCGGAACCGGCAGGACGAGAACCTGGTGCGGCAGGGGCACCGCGGCGAGCTGCGCGCGTCGCACCTGGTGCCGGCGGTCGAGTGGCTGCAGGCGAACCGCATCCGCTACCTGTTCATGGAGGAACTGGCGGGCATCATGGAAGGGCTCGACGCCGTCGTGTCCCCCTGGCGCGCGATCAACGCGCTCACCAGCATGACCGGGAACCCGGTGGTGACGGTGCCGAACGGTTTCGACCCGGACGGGACGCCGACGGGCATCGCGCTGCTCGGACAGGTGTACGGCGAGGAGCGGCTGCTGCTCGCCGCGAAGGCGCTCCAGGACGCGACGGACTACCACACCCGCCGTCCGAATCTCTGAGGAGCGGAGTCGTTGGAATGAGAGCGGCCACCCTCGCGGTTCTCCTGCTGCCGGCCGCCGCCGCTCAGGCGCAGGAACTCCCGGTGGTCAAGCTCTTCACCACCGGCGGCACGATCCAGAGCCTCGGCAAGGACCGCCTGAAGCTCACCGAGTACCGCGAGGGGCGCATTGACGGCGCGGCGATCATCGAGGCCGTCCCGGAGGCTTCGCGTCTCGCGCGCATCGAGGTGGAAGCGATCTCGGCGGTCAGCAGCACCCGGATGGGCGCCGAGCAGGGGCTGCCGCTCGCCCGCCAGCTCGCGGAGGAGCTCGCGAGACCGGAAGTGGCGGGCGCGATCGTCACCCACGGAACCACGACGCTCGAGGAAACGGCCTATTTCCTCCACCTCACCGTCAGGACCACGAAACCGGTGGTCGTCATCGGCTCGATGCGGCCCTGGACGGCGGTCAGCCGGGACGGGCCGCTCAACTTCCTGGGCGCCGTCCGCACCGTGCTCACCCCCGAGGCCGCCGGGAAGGGCGTCCTGGTGCTGCTCAACGACACCATCCATTCGGCGCGCTTCGTGACCAAGCGGCACACCTACCACATCGAGACGTTCGTTTCTCCCGACGTCGGTCCCCTCGGGTTCGCCGACGCCGACCGGGTGGTGCTCTACCGCTCGCCGGTCACCCGCCACACCGCGGACACCGAGTTCGACCTCGACGGGATCGAGGAACTCCCGCAGGTGGACGTCGTCTACGGGTACCAGGAGGCTTCCCGCGCGCCGCTGGACGCGCTGGTGAAGGAGGGCGCGCGGGGGATCGTCCTGGCCGACGGCTCGCCGGCCTACCGGAACGCGGTGCTGGAGGCGCGGGCGGCGGGCGTGGTGGTGGTGCAGGGCAGCCGCAAAGGGTCCGGCCGCATGGTGCTGAGCGACCGGACCGCGGCGCGGGGCGAGATCACCGCCGACAACCTCCATCCGCAGAAGGCGCGCATCCTGCTTCGTCTCGCCCTCACCCGGACGACCGACGCCCGGGAGCTGCAGCGGATCTTCAATGAGTACTGAGAGGGCGTTCGCAACCGCAGCCGCGGCCCTCCTCGCCGCCGCCGCCTCGGCCGCGCAGGAGATCCCGCCGCTGCCGCCGCCGGGGATCGAGCTGCCGCACGTTGTGCTGGTGTCGGTGGGCGGAGAGATCGCCACGAACTGCGCAACGCCGCTCGAACTGGCGGGCTGCGAGTCCGCCGGGGAGACCTTCGCCCCCGAGACCTGGACCCGCGACCTGCCGGATCTCGGGCTCGTGGCCCGGATCGCGACGGAGGATCTGCGGGCGTTTTCGCGTGCCGACGGAGGCGCGGCCCCGGAGCACTGGCTCGGGCTCGCGAACCGTCTGCGGCAACTCGCGGAAGAGTCCGACGTGGACGGGGTGGTCGTCACGCACGGGGCGGCCGGGGTCGCGGACACGGCCTTCTTCCTGAACCTCGTGCTGCCGACCCCGAAACCGGTCGTCCTCGTCGCCGCCCAGCGTCCCTGGAGCGCGGTGAGCGGCGACGGCCCGCTCAACCTCTACGACGCGGTCCGGGTGGCCGCGAATCCGGCCGCCGCCGGCAAGGGAGTGCTGGTGGTCGCGAACCAGGAGGTCCACGCGGCCCGGGACGCGCGGCGGACGAGCGCCTACCGCATGGACGGTTTCGGGAGCGTGGACCTCGGGCCGATCGGGGTGGCGGACCCCGACGTCGTCCGGTTCTTCACCGAGCCGACCCGCAGGCACACCCACGGCTCGGAGTTCGACCTTGCGGCGCTTCCGGAATCGCTGCCGGCCGTTGAAATCGTCCCGGCGTATCCCGACGCGCCGGGCAGCGTGATCGCCGGACTCGTGGCCGCGGGAGCGAAGGGCATCGTGATGGACGGCGCGGCCGCCCTGTCCGGCGGCCAGCGGGAGGCGGTACGCCGCGCCCGGGCTGACGGGGTCGTGGTGGTGGCCACTTCGTCCACGCGCGGCGGCCGGGTGCAGAACACCGCCGCCCTCCGCGAACTCGGGATCATCCCCGCCGACAACCTGCCCCCGACGAAGGCGCGCACGCTGCTCCGGCTCGCGCTCACCCGGACCTCCGACCCCACAGAGATCCGACGCTTCTTCGAGGAGTACTAGCAGCCTGTGGTGGAACCCCCGAAAGCGGCGAAAACCAGCCGAACGGGGGCTGCATGTGAGGACACCGCCGGCCTGGAACGCCGGCTTCAGCCGGCACAGCGGGCCGAAGGCCCGCGGATGTCGTGCCTCCGTTCGCAGCGTGATGGACCGCAAGCCGAACGCCATCGTGCCGGGCAGCGTCGGGCGGTCCGCTGCGCTCCGCGCAGCGGGTGCCGGCTGAAGCCGGCGCTCCAAGCCGCCGGCGCCTACCCGGTCACGACTCCGGGCGCTCGGGAAGTTTCGGAATCTCGCCGGATCGCGGCGGGCACGGATCACCACGCGATATTCCTTGAAAATCACGAAATCCAGAACGGATTTTCAAGGAAAACGGCGCAACAACGCGTCAGACGAAGGGACCGAGCCGTCGGCTGTTACAGTAATAGTGTTTTCTAATACCAATTCTGGAAAGCACGGCTTCCAGACGATCAACGCATGTCGGAGTTCGACTCATGACACTGTCCGAGGCGGTCCGGGTTCTCGTGCTCGGCGCGGGGCGCGCGTTCCCGGTGATTGACCGGCACGGGCTCCGCACGCTGTTCGCCGGCGACGAAGACCACGCCTTCAACACCGGGTTGCGCCGGTTGACCGAGCTCGCCCTGCTGGAGCGACTGGCCCGCGGGGTTTACCGGAACCGGGCCACGCCGCACCCGGGACGCCGGGGGCTCGGGGTGGTCGCCCGGCATCTGCGCCCCGGTCACCTGTGCTACGTGAGCTACGAATCCGCGCTCGCCGAGTTCGGCTCCATCAGCCAGGTGCCGATGGTCACCATCGTCGCCACCACCGGGAACGGCGGGGAGCATCGCTCACCCTTCGGCGACCTGGAGTTCTGCCACACCAGCCGTTCCGAGACGGAGATCCTCGCGAACACCGTGTTCGACGACCGGCTGGGGCTTCGCCTCGCCACTCCGGAGATCGCGTACGAGGATCTTGCCCGCGTGCGCCCGGGGAACCTCCATCTGGTGGACCCGGACATGCACGCGGAGGTGCTGGCCGAGTGGGGACGTTCGGCGGCGGGGCCGGCCCATGCGTGACTTCCTCGCCGTCGCCGACCGGATCGTGCGCGACGAGCCGGGACTGGCGGCCTGCCTCCCGGTCATCGAGAAGGAACTGCTGCACGTCGAGATATTGCGCGCCATGCATCAGGCGGGACACCTGCGGCGCCTGGCGTTCAAAGGTGGGACGTGCCTGCGGCTGTGCCATGGCGGGCTGCGCTTCAGCGAGGACCTGGACTTCTCCGGAGGGAGCTCGTTCGATCACGCGCTGCTGGGGGACATCGAGGATGTCGTGCGGGCGCGGGTCGGGCAGCGTTACGGCCTGGAGGTAACCGTGGCCTCGCCGGCGCCCGTGGATGGCGGGACGCGCTCGGTGAGCCGCTGGGTCGCCCGCATCGTCACGCGCCCCGCGGGCCGGGACTCGCGCCTCGGCGTGCAGCGCATCAAGCTCGAGATAGACGACCGGGAAGCGCCGCCCGATGTCGCGCCGCTCCCGGTTCGGCAGCGCCACGCGCTGCTGGCGGACGACTTCACGACATTCCCGATTCGGGCGGCGTCCGTGGCGGACATCTGCACCGACAAGATGGTCGCCTACCCGATGTCCGTGCTGACGCGCGACAACCCGCGACATCGCGACGTATGGGACATCGCCTGGATCACGGAGCGGCTGGGCGAGGATGCCGCCGGCCTCGCTGCCCGGGCCGCCGACAAGATTGCGGCCCGCGGGTTGGGCGGTCGCATGCCCGATGCGCTGCGGCTGACAGTCGAGCGCAGCGACGCCCTCATCGAGTCCGAAGGCTTTCGCGCCACGTTGCAGCGCTTCGTGCCCCGTGACGTGGCGGTTCGCACGGTCGGAGACCCGCAGTACCGGCGGCGGCTCGTCGAAACGATCCGGCGGTTCTGCGAAGCCGTACTCGCCACCCTGTCGACGCAACCGCGCTGAAGGTGTCACCCGGACTCCGCCCCGTCCCGGCGATCAGCCTTCCGTCAGCACGGCGGCGTCGCCAGATCCTTTGACGTTTCGGAAGCCGATTGGCGTATGCTGGCTCGCACTCGCAAGTGATGAGCGCCTTGGCCCGAAACGCCGCCGTCGTCATTCTGCTCGCGGGCTGCGGCGGCGGCGTGGATGGAAACCCATCCGCTCCGCCAGCTACGGCTACGGCTCCGTCTCCCGCGCCCGTCGAACCGCCGGCCCCCGTTCTCCAAGCGCAGGTGTCGGTCTATTCGATCCCGAGCCCCTATTCAGACAACTACACCGAAGGCATGTGGATTCGGCTGACTGCGGAGTTCGATGAACCTGTCAGGGTCGACGGAAATCCCCGCCTGGCCATCAGCATCGGAGAGAACACGCGCTATGCCGATGCGACACCCGACGAGGGAATTCGCTATTCCGGCCCTGACCACAAGGCGCAACGGGACACCCTGCTTCGGTTTGACTACATGATCCAGGCCGACGACCGAGACCCCGACGGCATCAGCATCGAGGTCGACTCATTTGACTTTGCCGAGGGCACGATCACGGGCCGGGACAGCTCCGAGATCGACGTCGAGATCACGTCTATAACGCCCGCCGAGGCATACCCGACAGGGGGCGTGAACCCGCGTCGGCGGTGGGCGCCCACCCGCGAGCCGGGGATGGATATGCCGGAGCAACCGGTAGCCGGACGCCCGCAGCCGAGGGCTTGCACGGACGAGCAGCAGCGTGCCCTCGGCAGACACCCAATCCTTGTCGAGGAATGGGACGGAACCCCGTTCACCTTCTATTTCAACACAAACGGGATGCCGGAGCACCTACAGCCCGACGCCGAACGTGTGTTGGTCGCAGCCGAACACTTGGCTGATCGGATCAAGGACCAGATCGGTTATTCCATTTTCGAGGTGGAGGGCTTCCTGGAGAATCCACGGATCGAATATCCCACCAGCGGTCGCCACTGCCCTTGGCGCAAGCCGGGGCAGATCGTGTGGATGTACTGGGAGAGAGCACAGGCGAACTACGAGTGCGCGATGGGGGCTGGCAGTTTGACATTCTCAAACGGTTCCGTCGCACATACAACCTTCCACATCTTCGGCTTTGACCACTCCCCTAACGACTGGAGGGGCGAGCACGACTATTGGAAAGGGAACTGGATGAGCCTTCGGCTGACCGGAGTTTACGAGGACGATGAGGACATCGGCGTAACATATGAAGATGTGGATGCCCTACGCTGTATCTACCCCAAGACAGGTTAGCCGTAACCCGCATCTCTCGCAGCGCTTCACGACCCGTGGAGACGCCTTCTTCCCAAGGCCTCAGACGAACGTCGGCAGACGCTGGAGATCTGCGTCATAAGCACCTGTTGAGTCAGCTCGTCGAGAGCCGACCGAACCCCAAGGCATCTCGGTCAGACCAACCCAGCGATCTCAGTCCCGAGCTTGCTTTCACGGGTTCCCGACCGACCCCCGACCGAACACAACGTGCCCCGACGCTGTTGGCAACATGACCCGAAAACTCCTCTCCCTCGCCAGTATTTTTTGACGTCGTCGGCGGCTACCAAGGGATCGCCGATACTCGCACAGGCGCCACTGCGGGTTGGCGAGATCACTGGCTATTTGGGGCGGGCGGCCTGGACACCTCCAGGATTGCGAGGCACTCACGGACATTGGCTGCCGTGCGTTCAAGATTCAGCAAGCCATTCTCTCCGCACACCTGCCACTCTTGGCGGGGCACGGCCGCGACGGCCATCGTCTGGCCGAATCCGAATCTGGCTGGGCGTTCCGCTCGGGTGGCGCCCTTCCGGTGCATGACTTCACGATGCCAGTGAGAGCGAAGGTCGCGATACCTCTCCCGCGGTGCGCCTCCGCAATTGATGCGAAACATCAACTTCCCGTCTCGTACTCCGCTTTCGTCGGCCGATTCGCCGCCCTCGATCTGAATGTAGGCCGTGATTTCGTCGCGGCAGACAAAACCCGCATAGAACCCCAGGAAGCCCCTCGATTGATTTGGGACATAGGACCAGTCTCCGCCTTCGATGTACTCTTCGAGCGCAGCATAGAAGCCTTGCCACGCATGCCAGCCCCACATCTCCGGTCTGTCGGTTGCCCAAGCCTGGACCTGATCTTCCCAGCGACGTAGGCGAGTAACGAAGTCGCCGAGAATGTCACTCTCAGCGAGTGCCTTGCTTTGTCCTTCAAGCACCCCGAGTAGATTCTTGCGGAGCAGAATTGCGTTGCCTCGTTCGCTGATGTCACGGAGGCTCGTATTCGACTGATCACCCGTCTTCAGGTAAACGGGGAGAATCCTCTCCTCGGGCAGTTCGTTGCCGATGCGCTCCCGGTAACGCCGCATTTGATTCGTCCGTTCCACGGTGTCTATCTTGTCTTCGACAAGAATCGCCGTGTGACTGTCTTGACCCGCGTTGAGATGGCAGACAACATCCATGTTCTGCCTTCCACGAACAGGTTCTACGCTTTGGATCTTTTCCGGAAGAGACTTGTCCGCGCTGACCTGCCCGATATGCATCAGGAGCGCTCTTCCCACGTCATGCAGAGCGACGCTCATGTCACGGCAACTAGGATCTGCCCACCGCAACAGCCAACAGATCATGGCGTCCTGAGATAGCTCTGATGTGGCGTACTCGAAGAGATTGGGACGATCACGAACGACGTTAGTCATGATACTCCTTTAGGGGCATTACACATCTCGACGATTTGGCCATCGAGCGTTGCGTCCGTTTGGCGGACGGCACACCGAACCAACGGCCGACCTGAATTGCACGAAGGCAGAACCGTCAAGGCGCCGCTGCCAGTGAACCGTCTCCCGGCCGCAACCGAGCATCCACGTCTCGGCCATCGCCTTGCGCGATTGGCTCACACGCGGTCCGCAGGATCTCGGTGTTCACCGGCTCGAAGCCGGCGAGCGCGCGGGTGATCTCGCCGGGTCGCGGCGTGGAACCGCTTCCGGTGAGCAGCGTCCGGAACCGGAGGGTGAGGCGGTCGGCGGAGCAGCCGAGGAGCGCCGCCTCGGCGGCGGCGGGGGCGAGGCGGACGTCGTCCACGAAGTCCCGGAGGTTGACCTCCACCGTGCGTTCGGCTGGCCCGGCGGGCGCCCGCGGGCCGCGGCGCCGCGATTTCGCCTTCACGCGGCGAGTCAACCCGACGGGCCAGCGGTCGGCGCGCGAGAACGCTTCCAGGCGGGCCTCGACGCTCGCCGGCTCGAGGTCGGCGGCGAGGAGGACCGCGTAGTGGAGCGCCCCGATCCAGCGAGAGAGCTTCGGTTCGCCCGGAGGCACCCGGGTCAGATCGGTGAACCGGAGCCCCTCCTCGGAAGCCCCGCGCAGCGCCTCCAGAACGTGGACCTCGGGCAACTCTTCCGTAAGCGCGAACTCGCAGAACTCGCCGAGCGACTGCACCCCGAGCGGGAGGGCGGGACCGAAACTGAGCTTCGGGCGGGGGGAGAAGCCCTCGCTGAAGCGGATCGGAAGGCCGGCGCGGCGGAGGACCCGGGGGAGGATGCGGATCAGCTCGCCGTGGCCCCGGAGCGCCATGGGGCCGAACTTGTCGAAGCGCGCCCGATAGACCACCGGCTCGCCCTGGAAGGCGCGGACGGGAGGCGCCGGACGGCGGGAACCAGCCGGGGACGCGGGGGGCGCGGCGGCGGCGACCACCGGGAGCAGGACTTCTTCGGCGCTGCGCGGTTCCTCGGCGCCCAGGCTCTCGAGGAACTCGATCCGCTCGGTCCGCATGCCGTCGAGGTCGCAGGCGACGCCGCAGTGGTAGCAGACCAGCCGGCGTTCGTCGGCGCGGGCGTCGGCGGCGTTCGTGTGGTGCACCTGCATCGAGACCGGCTTCCCGCAGGGCGGCGAGGCGCGGTCCTTGAGCGAGCGCCGGTACTCGCGGAGCAGGAAGCCGTCCGCGAGTCCGACGTCCACGTGCTCCCAGGGGAGCCGGCCGTCCACCGGGATGGTGCCGAGGTAGTCCCCGCGAAGGGCGCCGGTCTCGGACTCCCAGCGTTCGAGGGCCTCTTCCCAGAGCTCCCAGCGGAGCTGCTCGTCCCACCCGTCGAAGCGGGCGCCGAGCCGGAAGGCGATCTCGACCAGGCGCGCGGTCCGGATGTCGCCCCGCGCCAGGATCCCCTCGAGGTGGCTCACCCGCCGGTCGTGGGTGCGGAGCCGGAAGCCGTCCTGCCGCGCCCGTTCCTGCAGGAGTTCCTGCTTCCGCTCGATCTCGGCCATCGAGTCCTGGGCGCACCACTGGAAGGGCGTGTGGGGCTTGGGGACGTGGCTCGAAACGGAGACCGTGATCCGGACGCGGCGCTTCGCCTCCCGGTCGCCGATGTGGCGGGCCTGCCGCCCCATGTCGGCGATCCCGAGCACATCCTCGTCCTCTTCGGTCGGCAGCCCGATCATGAAGTAGAGCTTGGCCCGGTCCCAGCCCCGCGAGAAGACCCGCCGGCAGGTCTCGTAGATGTCCTGCTCGCTGACGTTCTTGTTGACGACGTCGCGCATCCGCTGCGAGCCGGCCTCGGGAGCGAAGGTGAGACCGGTCGCCTTCACCTGCGAGATGTCGTCGAGGACCTCCTCCGGGAGCCCGTAGGCGCGGAGACTCGAGATGCCGAGCGAGACCCGGCGCGGGACGAGTTCCTTCATGACCTCCTTGATGAGGGGCGCCACGCAGGAGTAGTCGGCGGTGGAGAGCGAGGTGAGCGAGGCCTCGTCGTAGCCGCCCTTCTCCACCGCCGAGACCACCGTGTCCACGATCGCCTTCGGGTCCCGTTCCCGGACCGGGCGGTAGATCATCCCCGCCTGGCAGAAGCGGCAGCCCTCGGTGCAGCCGCGCGCGATCTCCACCGCGGTGCGGTCGAAGATC
This sequence comes from Vicinamibacteria bacterium, assembly GCA_963555995.3. Lineage (GTDB taxonomy): Bacteria > Acidobacteriota > Vicinamibacteria > Marinacidobacterales > Marinacidobacteraceae > Marinacidobacterium. The sequence continues at coordinate 2,304,459 of OY821641.1, forward strand.
GCCTCGGCGGCCGGGACCGGCGAGTCGTCCGGGAACGGGAAGCGGTTCACGTCGTCGAGGAAGGCGCGCTCGGTGCGGAGCGGGACTTCCGGGCGCCGCGCCCGCGAGACGTAGGCGAGGCCGGAACGCGGGCAGACGTCGCGGTCGTAGAGCGCCGGGCAGTAGAGCCCGCCCCCGGCCTGGAGCCGGACCAGCATCTCCTCGCGGTCCTCGATCCCTTCCTCCCGGAGCCGGGCGTGGTCGCGCATGAGTTCCGGTAGCCGCTCCTCGGCGTCGCCGATGAGGAAGCCGTCCACGAAGGGGGCCATCGGCTCGGGCTGGGTCGCCACCGGCCCGCCGGCGATCACCAGCGGGTGCTCGGGCCGCCGGTCGTGGCTGCGGATCGGGATCCCGCCGAGGTCGAGCATGTTCAGCACGTTCGTGAAGGTGAGCTCGTACTGGAGCGAGAAGCCCACGATGTCGAACTCGGACAGCGGGCGGCGCGTCTCGAGGCTGATGAGCGGCAGCTTGTGCTCCCGTAGCTTCGCCTCCATGTCCGGCCACGGGCAGAAGACCCGCTCAAGCGCGAGGTCCGGCTGGTCGTTCACCACCTTGTAGAGGATCTTGGTCCCGAGGTGGCTCATCCCGATGTCGTACACGTCCGGGAAGGCGAAGGCCATCCGCGAGGCGATCCCCTCGTCGGACGCCTTCACCACTTGGAAGCGCTCGCCGCCCCCGTAGCGGGCCGGACTCTCCACCTCGTGGAGAAAGGCGGCGTAGGGATGACGTTCTTCGGACATGGATCGGGGCGGGGCCGCACATTCTAGGAGGGAACGCAGGGAGCGCCGGTCTTCAGACCGGCACGCGCGGCGCTCCGCGCCGCGCACAGCGCACCGCCAACCCGCCGGAACAGCACCCGCTCGGCGGTAGATTCCCGGCCCGATGGCCCAGGACTTCACCGAAATCCCGGTCCCGCCCGCGCTCGGCCCGGACCCCATCCGCATCCACCACCCGGAGGGCGCCTTTGTTCCAACCCGCGCGAGCCGGATCGCCCTGGAGGCCATCGCGGCACACGCCGCCCGCTTCCGGGGACGCGGGCTCGATTGGGGCAGCGGTTCCGGACTGCTCGCCATCGCCGCCGCCCGGCTCGCCGGAGTGGAGGAGGTGCTCGGGCTGGAACTGGACCCTCGCGGAGTGGCGGCGGCGCGGGAGAACGCGCGCCGGAACGGAGCGGCGGCCAAGGTCCGGTTCGTCGAATCGGACTCCTACGACCCGGTCTCGGAGGAAGGCCGCCGGGCGCTCGCCCGGTTCCGGGGCTCGACCGATTTCATGATCGCGAACCCACCGTCATCGAGCCCGGTCGGGGACGGATTCGCGATGCGGCGGGTGGTGGTCCGGGGCGCCGTCCGCTACCTGCGGCCGGGCGGCGTGCTGCTGCTCAGCGTTTCCTCCCAGTACGGCGAGGGTCGGGTGTCCGGGCTCCTCCGCCAGGCCCCGGGATTCCGGCACGACGGAGTGGGAGCCTCCACGGACCTGGTTCCCTTCGACATGGGGCGCCTGGATCTCAGGCGCGACGTCGAGACCTACGCCCGCGAGGAAGAGCGGGGCGGCCTCACCTACGCGTTCCGGCATCCCCGGAATCCGGAGACGCCGATGACCGCGATCGAGGCATGGAACCACTTCCACGCAACGGGGGAGAGCCCTCTTTCCCGCTGGCAGAGCCACCTGCTGGTCTGGGAGGGGTGAGAGCGGATCGAAAACCGCCGCAGTACCGGCACCCCGCCCGGCACGAGAGTGCGGGAGCGGGACGCTGAGGCCCGGGGTGGCAGGGACCGTTTGGAACGCCGGCTTCAGCCGGCACAGCGGCCCGCGGGCGGTTGTCGCTACCCCGGGTGAATTGGCCCGCGCAGTCGAGCCATCCCGGCGAATGAGGTCCGTCCCGCCGCCCGCCTTCGGCGGGCTGTGCCGGCTGAAGCCGGCGTTCCAAGCCGGCGGCGCCATCACGGCTGTTGGCCACCCCCGCACGACTGCACTTTCACAGCAATCGGCCTGAGGCCGGCGCTCCGAGCCGCTGCCGTTATCTGCCTACGACGGCCCGGGTGGCGGCGCAGACCGCGTCTTCCGTCAAGCCGAGCCGCGCCGCGACCTCGGCGCCGGGGGCCGAGGCGCCGAAGCGATCCACGCCGACCACCGGGCCGGTGCCCACGTAGCGCTCCCAGCCGAGCGTCGCGCCCGCCTCCACCGCGACCCGCGGGACCCCGGCGGGCAGCACGCTCTCCCGGTACGCCGGACTCTGCGCCTCGAACAGCTCCCAGCACGGCAGGGAGACCACCCGGACCCCTACGCCCTCGGCATCGAGCCGCTCCGCGGCGGCGACCGCGAGCGACACCTCGGAACCGGTGGCGATGACGACCGCCCGGAGCGCCGACTCCGGGTGCCGGAGCACATAACCGCCGCACTGGAGGCCCGCGGCCCGTTCCGGGGTGGTCAGGGTCGGCACCCTCTGCCGGGTCAGGACCAGCGCCGTCGGCCCTTCGGTACGGAGCAGCGCGTGACGCCACGCCTCCACCGTCTCGTTCGCGTCGGCGGGACGCACCACGTGGAGGTTCGGCATGGCGCGGAGCGACATGAGGTGCTCGACGGGCTGGTGCGTCGGGCCGTCCTCGCCCACCCCTACCGAGTCGTGGGTCCAGACGTAGACCACCGGCAGACCCGAGAGCGCCGCCAGCCGCACCGAGGGCCGCATGTAGTCGGCGAAACAGAAGAACGTGGAGGCGAAGGTGCGGAAGCCGCCGTGGTAGGCGATGCCGTTCGCCGCCGCGCCCATCGCGTGCTCGCGGACGCCGTAGTGGAGGTTGCGGCCGTTCGCGTCGGACGCGGACTGGGAGCCGAGACCGTTCAACGCCGTCTTGGTGGAACACGAGAGGTCCGCGTCGCCGCCGAAGAACTCCGGGACCCGCGCCGCGAAAGCATTCATGGTCTTGCCGGACGCGTCCCGGGTGGCGAGCCGGTCCTCGGGGCCGAAGGCGGGAAGCCCTTCGTCCCAACCGTCCGGCAGCCCGTTCGCGAGCCGACGCTCGAACTCGGCGGCGCGTTCCGGCGTCTCGGCCCGTGCGTGGGCCAGCCTGGAGTACCAGGCGTTCCGCGCGGCCTTCCCCTGCCCGGCCCGGTCTCGGCAGCGCTCGCGAACCGCCTCCGGCACCGCGAAGGCCGCTCCCGGATCGAGCCCGAGCGCCGCCTTGGCGGCCGCCGCTTCGTCCGCGCCCAGCGGCGCTCCGTGCGCCGCCGAGGTGCCCGCCTTGGTCGGCGCGCCGTATCCGATGGTCGTGTTCACCACGATGAGCGAAGGCTGCTCCGCTTCAGCCACCGCGGCCGCGATCGCCGCATCCATCGCTTCCAGATCGCCGTTCCCGTCGGCAACGGTCTGCACGTGCCAGCCGAGCGCGGCATGGCGCGCCGCCACGTCCTCCACCGAGAACGAGAGCGAAGCCGGTCCGTCGAGGGTGACGTCGTTCCGGTCGTAGAGCCACACGAGCCGCCCGAGCCCGAGCTGTCCGGCGAGCGAGGCCGCTTCGCACGCCACCCCCTCCATCAGGTCCCCGTCGGAAACCAGCGCGAACACCCGGTGGTCCACCAGCCCCGGGAACCGCGCCCGGAGCGCCCGCTCGGCGATGGCCATGCCCACCGAGTTCCCGGCCCCCTGCCCGAGCGGCCCGGTGGTCGCTTCGACGCCGGGAGTGGCGAAGGTCTCGGGATGTCCCGGGGTGCGGCTCTCCCACTGCCGGAAGTCCCGGAGGTCGTCGAGGCTCACCGGGTAGCCCGCGAGATGCAGCAGGGCGTAGAGCAGCATCGAGCCGTGGCCCGCCGAGAGGACGAAGCGGTCCCGGTCCGGCCAGCCGGGATCGCCCGGGCATGTGTTCAGATGGCGGCTCCAGAGTACCCAGGCCATGGGGGCCGCGCCCATGGGCAGGCCCGGATGGCCGGAATTGGCCTTTTCGACCGCATCAATGCCGAGTCCCCGGATGGCGGAGATCGCCTGCGCATCCACCTCGTCGAACGGGCGGCGAAGCGGGGCGGGGTCGTTCAACGAGCGGCGGACGGTAGCACGTTCCAGGCGGGCTGTGACCCCCTGAACCCGGCAGGGGGCGGCCCGGTTTTCCCGGCGGGCGTTGCTACTGGTGCGCCGCCGCCGGCGCCACGCGAGGATCGCGTGTCTCGCGGCCCTCCGGGCCGCGGTGCCGGTCTGAAGACCGGCGCTCCCCGGCGTTCAAGACCTCGGCGAAGGCGCCGAGCGCCTCCTCGACGTCCTCGTCGGAGATTCCCAGGTGTGGGATGACGCGCATCGCGTTCGGCGAGGCCGGCAGCACCGCGACGCCGCGGTCGAGCAACCCTTCGGCGAGCCGGAAAGCGTTCATTCCCGGGGTCCGGAAACGGACGATGTTCGTCTCCACCCCGTCCATGTCCACCGCGATCCCGGCCAGTTCGTCCAGGCCCTCGGCCAGCCGGTGCGCCCGGCGGTGGTCCTCGGGGAGCCGCTCCCGGTGGTGTTCGAGGGCGTGAAGCGCCCCGGCCGCGACGATCCCGGCCTGGCGGAAACCACCGCCGAAGAGCTGGCGGAAGCGGCGCGCCCGCCGGATCAGGGGCGCGGGACCGGCGAGGCAGGAACCCAGCGGCGCGCCGAGCCCCTTCGAGAAACAGACGCTCACCGTGTCGAACCCCTCGGCGTAGCGGCTCTCGGGGATCCCGGTGGCCGCGGTGGCGTGCCAGAGGCGCGCCCCGTCGAGGTGGGTGCCCAGTCCGAGCCCGCGCGCAGTGTGCGCGACGTCCTGCAGGACATCGAGCGGCCAGACCGCGCCGCCCGCGCCGTTGTGGGTGTTCTCGGCAGCGAGCAGCCGGGCCACCGGATAGCAGGCGTCCGGAACCATGGGGTGCGGGGTTCGCACTGCGGCCCGGACCTGCCCGGACGAGAAGACCCCGCGGTCGCCCTCGAGTCCCACGACGGTCGCCCCGGACAGCGCGGCGGGACCGCCGCTCTCCACGAGGTAGGCGTGGGCTCGCCGTTCGGCGAGGACCAGGTCCCCCGGCTCGGTCTGGCAGCGGATGGCGATCTGGTTGCTCATCGTGCCGGTGGGGGTGAAGACCGCGGCGTCCTTGCCGAGGACCGCGGCGGTGCGCTCCTCGAGACGGCGGACCGAGGGGTCGTCGCCGTACACGTCGTCACCGACCTCGGCGGCGGCCATGGCGGCCCGCATCTCGTCGGTGGGAAGCGAGACGGTGTCGCTGCGGAGGTCAATCCGGACCGGGCGTCCGGCGGCGGTCTGGGGCATTCGGTTTCCTCTCGCGGCTGCTCGCGGCGTGGTCAGCGGGTGATGCGGCGGAGGGGAGCGAGGCGGCGCCGCACCGCGTCGCCGAGATCCCGGGACTCGACCAGCGCCCAGAGGCGATCCACGAACTCGCGATCCGCGAACCCGGCGGGGGAGCCGCCGCTCTCGGGGGTCGAAAGCCCGAACTCCTCCCGGCAGGCGTCCACCGCACCGGCGAGGTCCGCGTCGAAGATGCGGAGGGCGGGGTCCCCGAGGTCCCCGTCGTCGCCGACCAGGCTGGTATCCGCCGCGCAGCCGCCTTCCGAGATCAGGACCCGGAGCTGCACGACGTCGCTGCCGGCGAACATGGTGAGCGTGCGGTAGCCGAGCTTCTGGCTCACCGCGTCGTGGATGCGCCGGAGCTCGGCGACCGGCGTCGCGTGCTCACAGACGTTGATGTGCGTGGAGATTCCGTCATCGCGCCGCGACCCGCCCTCGCGGGGATCCGCCACCAGGACCCCCGCCGACTGGCGCCGGCCGCGGCGGGCGTCGCCGCCGGCCGCCTGGCCGGCCTCGAGGGCGGAGATCAGGCGGTCCGCGAGGGAGAGTCCGCTGCCGCGCGTGGCTTCGAAGTCCTCGGCCACCGCGTCCACCACCTCGGGCCCGACGAGCAGGTTCCCCTGCGCCGCGTAGTCCGGCCCGGACCGGTGTCCGGCCCAGGTGCGCGCCTCGGAGCCGGTGTGCTGGGCCACCCCGCCGGTCAGGCCGACCACGCCGACCTGGCGGTAGGGAGCGCCCTCGTCCTCGGCGAGGCGCTCACGAAGAGCTTCCTCGGCGGACATCCCGGCGGCCAGCCGGCTGAGGAGTTCCTCGCCGTACTGGGTGCGGGTCCGCGCCTGGGTGGCGACGGCGCCCACGCCGACCCGCACCCAGGGGACCCCGTTCGCGACGCAGGGGTTCCTGGTGGTGACCGCGACGCCGGACTCGCCGGTCTCGGGGTCGACGGCCGCGATGGAGAACGTGTGGAAGGTGGTTTCTCCGGGAGGGAGTTCTTCCTGGGCGCCGGCCGGAGGGACCGCGGCCAGCACGAGAACGAGCGGCGTCAGGAGCAGGATGCGAAGCACCGGGCAATCGTACTCACGGGAGTGACGCGGGCGGCCGGCGCCATCCGGGACGAGCGGCCCTGGGCCGCCTGCGGAGTTGCGGCTCGCGTGCCGGTCGGGAGACCGGCGTTGCAGGCCGGGTGCGTCGCCGGTGCTGTTGGGTTCGGTGCCGAGGTGGGAGCCGCCCCTTGCGGGTGGGGTTGCGACGTGCGCAGCGCGGAGCGCTGCGCGTGCCGGTCTGGAGACCGGCGTTCCAAGCCGGGGGCGTGGCGAGGGGCGCGGGGCGGAGTGCTGCGCGGGGCGGTCCGGAGGCGGGCGTTGCAGGCCGGGGGCGCTGCGCGGGTTAGGCGAAGAAGGTGCGTAGGCGGTTGGGGTCCGGTGGGGCGGTGAGGCGGGAGACCACCACGAGGGCGAGGGCGGAGACGAGGACGATCGCGGCGGCCGGTTCCACGCCGGTCTCGGCGATGGTCCAGCCCGGAGCGCCCGCGGACGAGACGAAGAACCAGGTCCAGAGGAGCAGGCCGCTCAGGATGCCTGCGGCGGCGCCCGCCCCGGTGCTCCGCTTCCAGTAGAGCGCGCCGACGAGCACCGGGAAGAACGTCGAAAAGCCCGAGAGCGCCCAGATCCCGAGGCTGAAGATCGTCTGGGTGGAGACGAGACTGAGGACGAACACCAGGACCAGGAACCCGGCCACGAAGATCCGGCCGAGCAGGGCCTGGCGACCCCGGCTCCACGCCGCGAACCGCGGCACGCGGGCGGCGGCGTTCTTCGTGAGCATGGTTCCCACGGCCAGGGTCTGGGAGTCGAGCGACGACATGATCGCGGCGAAGACCCCGGCCGCCAGCGCCCCGGCCAGCAGGCTCCCGGCGTGTTCGCGGATCAGCAGGATGATGACCGGCCCCGCGGCGTCGAGCGGGACGTCGAGCCGGCCGAGCGCCCCGAGGACCACCGAGGGGAACCAGACGGCGGCGATGCAGGCCGGATAGGCCAGCACCGGCAGCCGGAACGCCTCGGCGCTCCGGGCGGACATCCAGTGGCTGAAGATGTGGGGGAAGCACGACGTGGAGAGCGGGACGAAGAGGTAGGTCGCGATCTGGATCCAGTCCCGCGGCGACCGCGCCAGTTCGAGAAGTTCCGGGGACCGCTCCCCGAGCCGGGCCATCGCCGGTCCGAAACCGCCCATGCCGCCGGTGATCACGAGGAACGCGAGCCCGCTGACCGCGATGAAGACGAGCGTCTGGAAGGTGTTCACGATGGCGGTGCTGCGCATCCCGCCGAGGACCACGTAGAGGAGCACCACGAGGCACATCACCAGGCTGCCCGCCCACGGCGGGATCGCGGCGTCGGTGTCCACGATGGCGGCGAGCGCGTCGCCGCCGCCCTTGACCCCGATCAGCACGTAGGGCACGAGCCAGAGGAGCGAGGCCCCCAGCACCAGCACCCCCAGCGCCGGGGAGCCGTAGCGGGCCTCGAAGAACTCCGCCTGGGTGGCGAATCCGTGGCGTTTCCCGAGCCGCCAGAGGGGCACCCCGATGACGAGGAAGGTCATCGGGATGACGATGGCGGAGCTGGTCGCCATCAGGGCGAACACCCGGACGCCCTGGCGGTAGGCCTCCCCCGAGGCGCCCAGGATGGTGAAGGCCGTCATGTTCGTGCCGAAGAGCGTCATCAGCAGCACGAAGGGGCCGATGGAGCGGCCGGCGAGGAAGTACCCCTCCCCCGCCCGGTCGGGAGCCCCGCCCGCGCCGAGCCGGGCGGCCACCCCGATGCCGACGACGGCGACGAGATAGAGAACGACGACCGCGAGCGTCACGGCGGGCGGCCCTACCGCTCCGGTTCCGCCCCGGGTCGGGGGGCGTGCCGTGCGGACGGGAGGAGCGTCCGCACCGCGAACCACAGGCTCAGCGTGGACGCCCCCACGACCAGCAACTCCAGCACCAGCCCGAAGGGCGCGCCGAGAAGGTGCGGTTCGGACGGCGCCAGGGCGACCAGCAGGCGCAGGCCGACGAGGGCGGCCACCGCGGCGGCCAGCCGGCTACGGCCCGTGGCCACGGATCCGCTATCGGGCCCGAAGCTGGTGCGTCCGCTTGAAGTTGAGCCGGATGCCGACGACGCCCGAGAAGTTGTCCTGCGGGGAGGCGATGTGGCGGGCGAACAGCCGGAATTCGGCGAACGCCTGCGCCCGGCCGGCGCCGGTGTAGTTCGGCAGGTTGAACCCGGCGGTGGCGAAGACGCCGCCGTCCAGGATGTCGTTGTCACCGATGCCCCAGAGCCCGGCGCCGCCGCCGAAGAACCCGCCGGGGGTCTGCCGGGTGATCATCACGTCCAGCGACGATCCGGTCCAGTAGTTGTGGGCGAATCCGCCGCCGCCGCGGATGGTGAGGGCGTTCGTGCGGTCGGCCCCCGCCCGGTGGGGCACGGTGAGCCCGACCCCGGCGCCGCTCAGCCAAGTGGCCTCCGGCGTGGGAACGATGTCGGTGCGCTCGCTCTTCCAGGTTCCGGTCGCGAGGTCGGCGATCGGCCAGTAACGCGGGTGGAGAGCGTCCACCCCCAGGTCGGCGCTGCTGCAGGTCGCCGCCACGCCCCGGTCGTCGTGAACCGTCAGGGTCGCCTCGTAGTTCCCGTCCCCCGGGAGGACGAACGTCCGCTCGCACTGGTCGCTGGCGTCCATGGTCGAGATCTGCACCCCGTCCTGCAGGACGGTGATGTAGCGGGTCGCGATGTCGCCGGTCACCGCGGTGGCGCCGCAACTGTCCGCCACCAACGCCGCCTCCAGGTAGTGGGTCGCCTGCTCGGGCGCGCGGATCGTCAGGGAACAGGTCGGCGCGCCTTCCTCCACCGAGACGGTGGCGCCCGCCGACTGGGGCGCGCCCACGCCGCTCACCGTGGCTTCCGCCCGCCAGGTCCCGGCCGCGTCCAGTTGGCCGGTCCACGAGGAGCGTTTTCCGTCGCGGGCCATCGCCAGGGTCTCGGTGGCGCCGGAGGGCGAGGTGAGGGTGACGTTCAGCCGCGCTCCCTGTTCGAGTCGAACGTCCACCGTGATCCGGGCGGCGGAGAACGCGTACTCGCCGGACGCCACGAAGTGGATGACCGGCGGATCCTGGGGCAGTTGCGCCGCGGGGGCGGAAGCCGCGAACCCCGGCGAGACGGCCGCCAGCGCGAGCGCGAGCGCCCCGGCGAGTGATCTCGCCGGACGAAGAACGAGACGTTGCGCAGGATGGATCATTTTCTTCCTTCGGCCTCCTCGGCCTCGACAGCGACAGAAAGCGGGCGCCGGCAGGGACCCGGATGCCCACCCGCCGGGCGCAACGCGAAGCCTAGCAGCCGGTGGACAAACTCACGCGGCATTCGAACGCCGATGCATCCCGCCTGAACCGCGCCTCTTCGCGGCAAAATTGCAATGGGAGCACCAATGGGAGCGCCGGTCTTCAGACCGGCACAGCGGGCCAAAGGCCCGCGGACGTCGTACCGCTGCTTGCGACGACGGACCAGAAGTCGAACACCATCACGCGAGGCCCCGTCCTGCCGTGCGCCGGGAGCGCCGGTGGGAGCGCCGGTCTTCAGACCGGCACAGCGGGCCAAAGGCCCGCGGACGTCGCACCGCTGCTTGCGACGACGGACCAGAAGTCGAACACCATCACGCGAGGCCCCGTCCTGCCGTGCGCCGGGAGCGCCGGTGGGAGCGCCGGTCTTCAGACCGGCACAGCGGGCCAAAGGCCCGCGGACGTCGCACCGCTGCTTGCGACGACGGACCAGAAGTCGAACACCATCACGCGAGGCGTCGTGCCATGCGCTGCGCTTTCGAGCGGCGCATGCCGGCCGGAAGGCCCCCCACCGGGAGGACTGGCCGGCGCTCCCGGCCGGCGGCGCAACTTCGCCGGTCCGCCTTTCGCCCGGACCGCAGTTTCACAGCAACCGGGCCGGTCGGAAGACCGGCGCGCCGGACCGGCTTCCGGCTGATAGAATTTCCGGCCGTTTGAGTTCGGAACCGGATATGCGCCCCGCACGTGGCGGGATACGACTTCACCTCGAAGACGGCGCCGGGTTTTCGGGGACCTCCTTCGGCGCGGCCCTCGACCGGCCGGTGGCCGGGGAAGTCGTGTTCAACACCGGCATGGCGGGGTACGTGGAGACCCTCACCGACCCCTCCTACCGGGGACAGATCCTGGTGCTGACCTATCCGCTCCAAGGGAACTACGGCGTTCCCCCGGCGCGGCCCGCCGGCTCCATCGAGGGCCCGTTCGAGTCCGGACGGATCCAGGTCCAGGGTCTGGTGGTGCAGCACCACGAACCGCAGTACAGCCACCACGCCGGGGTCCGGTCGCTCGGCGCCTGGCTGGCGGCCGAAGGGGTGCCCGGCATCGAGGGGGTGGACACCCGCGCCCTCACCATGCGCCTCCGGGAAGCCGGGACGATGCAGGGGGTGCTCTGCCGGGCTGGCGTCGCTGTTTCGGATGCCCGCGAGCGGGCTTCCGCCGTCGAAATGCGCCGGCAGGTCTTCGAACAGGTGGTCCCCGGCGCCCCGGCCGACTACGGCCCCGAGGACGGACCGCGGGTGCTGCTGGTGGACGTGGGCGCCAAGGACAACATCGTCCGCTCGCTCCTCTCGCGGGGCGCCCGGGTCCACCGGGTCTCGGGGCTGGAACCGTTCGCCGAGGCCGCGCGTTCCGCCGCCGGGATCATGCTCGGGAACGGCCCCGGCGACCCCGGCGACCTGTTGGAGCTCGCCCGCGAGCTCCGCTCGGTCATGGAGTGGTTCCGGGGGCCGATCTTCGGGGTCTGCCTCGGCAACCAGTTGCTCGCGATGGCCGCCGGAGCGCGGACCTTCAAGCTGCCCTACGGGCACCGCAGCGTGAACCAGCCGGTGCGGGACCTGGTCAGCGGCCGCTCCTTCATCACCAGCCAGAACCACGGCTACGCGGTGGACGAAGACAGTCTGCCTGCCGGTTGGGAACCGTGGTTCCAGAACCTGAACGACGGCACCAACGAGGGCATCCGCTCGCTCGACCGGCCGTTCCGGAGCATCCAGTTCCACCCCGAGGCCCATCCCGGGCCGGAAGACACCGCCTACCTGTTCGACGCCTTCGTCGAGGAATGCGCCGGACCGTGAACCAAGCCCCCCCGAAACCGCAGTCCGTCATCGTCCTCGGGTCGGGAGCGCTCCAGATCGGCCAGGCGGGCGAGTTCGACTACTCGGGATCCCAGGCCATCAAGGCGTTCAGCGAGGAGGGCGTGCGCACCGTCCTCGTGAACCCGAACATCGCGACCATCCAGACCAGCGAGGGGATGGCGGACCGCCTCTACCTGAACGCGGTGACGCCCCGCCTCGTCCGGCAGGTCGCCGAGGAGGAGGGCGTGGACGGCGTGGCCCTCTCCTTCGGCGGACAGACGGCGCTCAACTGCGGCCTCGAACTCGAGGAGTGGTTCCGGGAGGCCGGGATCCAGGTGCTCGGCACCCCGGTGAAGAGCATCCGGGACACCGAGGACCGCGGACGCTTCAACGCCCGGCTCGCGGAGATCGGGGTGCTGACCGCGCGGAGCATCGTCTGCCACCGGCGCGACGAGGCGCGGGAGGCCGCGCGGACGATCGGGCTCCCGCTGATGCTGCGCATCGGCTTCGCGCTCGGTGGCAAGGGGAGCGCCATCGTCGAGACGGAGGCCGAACTCGAGGCCGCGCTCACCAACATCTTCGGCGCCCACGACACCAAGCAGGCGCAGGTGCTCGTCGAGGAATCGCTCCGCGGCTGGAAGGAAATCGAGTACGAGGTGGTGCGCGACCGCGAGAACAACTGCATCACCGTCTGCAACATGGAGAACATGGATCCGATGGGGATCCACACCGGCGAGTCCCTGGTGGTGGCGCCGTCGCAGACGCTGAACGACGAGGAGTACCAGCTCCTCCGCACCGTCTCGATCCGGACGATCCAGCACCTCGGCATCGTGGGCGAGTGCAACGTGCAGTTCGCGCTGAGCCCGGCGGGCGCCGACTACCGGGTCATCGAGGTGAACGCCCGGCTCTCGCGCTCGTCGGCGCTCGCCAGCAAGGCGACCGGATACCCGCTGGCCTACGTGGCCGCGAAGCTGGGGCTCGGGTTCACCCTCCCCGAGTTGAAGAACGCGATCACCGGGGTGACCAAGGCGTTCTTCGAACCGGCGCTCGACTACCTGGTTCTGAAGGCGCCGCGCTGGGACCTCGGCAAGTTCCAGGAGGCCGGCACCCGCATCGGCAGCGAGATGAAGAGCGTCGGGGAGGTGATGGCCATCGGCCGCACCTTCCCGGAGGTGCTCCAGAAGGCGCTCCGCATGCTCGACATCGGCGTGCGGGGTCTCGACTCGCGCGCCTTCGCGTTCGAGGATCGGGACGACGAGCTGAAGAACGCGACGCCGCGGCGCGTCTTCGCGCTCGCCCAGGCGCTTCGGGAGGCGGTGGAAGCCGGCCGGGTATCCGAGGCGATTGCCGAGATCCACGACCTCACCCGGATTGATCCGTGGTTCCTCCACGGGATCGCCGAGGCGATGCGGACCGAGGCGGAGGTGGAGCGCGGCGGCTGGCCGATCCCGGAGGCGACGCTTGCAAGGGCGAAGGAGCAGGGTTTTTCGGACGAGTCGCTCGAGTTCCTGACCGGGCGGGCGCGGGGCGAGGCGCGCGCCGCGCGCCGGAAAGCCGGCGTCGGTCCCCACATCGCCCGGATAGACACCCTGGCCGCCGAGTTCCCGGCCGAGACGAACTACCTCTATTCCACCTACCACGCGAGCGGCGACGAGGGCGTGGGACTCCCCGCCGGCGACCGGCGGCGGATCCTGGTGATCGGCTCCGGGGTGTACCGGATCGGTTCCTCGGTCGAGTTCGACTGGTGCTGCGTGAACGCCGTCCAGGCGGCGGCGGAGCTCGGGTTCGAGACCCTGATGCTCAACTACAACCCGGAGACGGTGAGCACGGACTACGACATCTGCGACAAGCTGGTCTTCGACGAGGTCAGCGTGGAATCGGTGCTGGACCTCGTGGAGAAGGAGCGCCCGGACGGGGTGGTGGTGAGCATGGGCGGCCAGATCCCGAACCGGCTGGCGATGCGCCTCCACCACGCCGGAGTCCCGATCCTCGGCACCTCCGCCGAGGACATTGACCGGGCCGAGGACCGCAACAAGTTCAGCGCCCTCCTCGACCGGATCGGCGTGGACCAGCCGCGCTGGGCCCACGTGACCGACGCCGCCGACGCGGAGCGGATCGTGGACGAACTGGGGGGCTTCCCGGTGCTGGTGCGCCCGAGCTACGTGCTGAGCGGCGCCGCCATGTCCGTCGCCCACGAGCACCACGAGCTCGCCCGCATCCTGCGGAAGGCGAAGGCGATCTCCCCCGAGCACCCGGTCGTCATCTCCAAGTTCGAGGAGGACGCCCGCGAGATCGAGATTGACCTGGTCGCGAACGGGGGCGAGGTGGTGCTCTGGGCGGTCAGCGAACACGTCGAGGACGCCGGCGTCCACAGCGGCGACGCGACCCTCGTGCTGCCGCCCGTGGACATGACCATCCCCACCCTGGGACAGGTGCGCCGCATCGCACAACAGATCGCCGGGGAACTGCGGGTCACCGGCCCCTGCAACATCCAGTTGCTGCACCGCGACGGGATCGTGAAGGTGATCGAGTGCAACCTGCGGGCGTCGCGCAGCCTGCCGTTCGTCTCCAAGGTGACCGGACGGAACTACGCGAGGGCGGCCACCCGCATCATGCTCGGCGCCGACCCCGGCATGGAGCACCGCCCGATGTACGAGCTCGAGCACGTCGGGGTCAAGGTGCCGCAGTTCTCCTTCTCGCGGCTCATGGGCGCCGACCCGCTGCTGGGCGTGGAGATGGCCAGCACCGGCGAGGTGGGATGTCTCGGCGACTCCTTCCACGAGGCGCTCCTCCACGGCTTGGTGGCGACCGGGTTCCGCGGCCCGAAGAAGGGCGTCCTGCTGTCGCTCGGGCCGCCGCGCTGGAAGCACCGCTTCGTCCGCACCGCGCGGGCGATGGCCGAGGAGCTCGGCCTCAGGATCTACGCGACCTCGGGAACCTGCCGGGTGCTCCGCGACAACGGCATCGAGGCCACCGAGGTGGCGCGGGTCCGCTCCGAGCAGCTCCCGCTCGGCGCCGGGTTCGACCAGCCGGGGCCGCTCAGCGCGCTCGACCTGATTGACCGCGGGGAGGTGGACCTCGTGGTGAACGTGCCCGTCGCCTTCGACCCCGAGGGCCGCCCGGACGGCTACCTGGTGCGCCGCCGCGCGGTGGACCGGGGCGTGCCGCTGATCACCGATCCGTCACTCGCCCGGCACGTGGTCACCGCGCTCGTCACCCACGGGGAGGAGAGCCTCCGCGCCCGCGCCTGGAACGATTTCCTCGACCGGTAGGCGCACGACGGCCTGGAACGCCGGTCTCCAGACCGGCACGCGCGGCGCTCCGCGCCGCGCACGGCGCAACGCTATTCGCCCCCACGGCGCGTACGGCCCGGAGCGCCAGCCTCCGGCTGGCATCGCCGACCGCCGGGAGGCGAAACCCGCGCCTCCAACGGAGAAGAAGGACGGAGGCCGGACTCTGTACCGGCCCCGGCGAAGCGGAGCAGGACACTTTGAACGGCCAGATGGCAGCGACGGTCCGGGGACTCGACCGGAATCTCACCGACGGGTTTCGAGCGGAGATTCGATGGCCTGGAGCAGAGATTCGATGCCTTCGAGCAGAAGATCGAGAGCCGCTTCGACGCCATCGAGGCCAAGTTCGAGAGCCGGTTCGTCAGCCTGGAAGAGGCCATCCGGGAACTGACCGCGCTCACCAGCACGGCTCTGGAACGGAGCCTGTGGACACGGCGGCTGGTGCGCGGCGTCCTGGGGGCGTTCGCCCTGCTGCTCGCCGGCGGGCTGCTCCGGCCGGTGTTCGAGAGGCCGTCCAGGCCCTGTTGGGCGGCTGAACCCGCCGCGCCAGGTTGCATCCGGGCGAACCACCGTCCTTCCTCGTCGACCGAATCGCCTTTCCCTCTCACAACCTGGGGTGCGCAAAAGTGGGTGTCTCCCAACTGCGTACGAGTGGGTGTTTCCTGACAACCCGCCGACGCCGTTAGTGACGGTAGCTCCGACTCGGAGACGCCGTTAGTGACGGTAGCTCCGACTCGGAGACGCCGTTAGTGACGGTAGCTCCGGCTCGGAGACGCCGTTAGTGACGGTAGCTCCGGCCCCGAGACGCCGTTAGTGACGGTAGCTCCGGCCCCGAGACGCCGTTAGTGACGGTAGCTCCGGCCCCGAGACGCCGTTAGTGACGGTAGCTCCGGCCCCGAGACGCCGTTAGTGACGGTAGCTCCGGCCCCGAGACGCCGTTAGTGACGGTAGCTCCGGCCCCGAGACGCCGTTAGTGACGGTAGCTCCGGCCCCGAGACGCCGTTAGTGACGGTAGCTCCGGTACCCGGCCTTGACGAGGGCGCTGCCCTGTTTCTGGCATGGCGCGGCGTCACCGGCGCGGGTTTCGCGCTCCCGCGCGATGCTGGCCGGAGGCCGGCGCTCCGCCGGCGTTGCCATCCCCCGTGTCGCGTTTCCCCGATCATGGGACCCGGGCGCGGAGCGCCGTCTCCAGCCGCTCCAGCGCCTCCTCCAGGAGCGGGCGCGGGCACGCCAGGTTCATCCGGGCGAACCCCCGGCCTTCCTCGCCGAAGATCGCGCCGTTCTCGAGGCGGAGCCTGGCCTTGTCGAGCAGGAAGTCTTCGAGTGCGCCCGGCTCGATACCGGTCCGCCGGAAGTCGAGCCACGCGAGATATGTCCCCTCGACCGGGACGGTCCCGATCTTCAACTCGGGACGCTCGCTGAAGAAGTTCATGAGCGTCCGGGCGTTCTCGCTCAGGTAGGAGAGCACCCGGTCGAGCCAGGGGCCGCCGCCGCGCCAGGCGGCTTCGGCCGCCGCAGCGCTCAGCGGGTTCACGCCGTAGATGCCGGTCCGGTCGCGGGCGTGCCGAAAGGCATTGCGCATCTCCTCGTCGGGAATGACCAGACACGACGACTTGAGGCCCGCGAGGTTGAACGTCTTGCTCGGCGCCGAGGCGACGACGGACCTGAGCGAGTCCGGGTGATCGAGGCTGAGCCAGGGGGTGAACCGGCGCCCGTCGAGCATCAGGTCGCCGTGGATCTCGTCGGCCACCACGATGAGGCCGTGCCGGGCGGCGATCTCGGCGAACGCGGTCAGCTCCCCGGCGTTCCAGACGCGCCCCACCGGGTTCTGGGGGGTGCACAGGAACGTCATCCGGGTGTCCGGCTCGGCCGCCAGCTTCTCGAACCGCTCGAGGTCCAGGCGGTAGGGGTTCCGGTCGCCGGCGCCCGGCCCGTCCTCCCGGCGGAGCGGACAGAGGAGCATCCGGCCGCCGTTGTTGCGAACCGCCCCGAAGAACGGGAAATAGACCGGCGGATGGAGGATGACCTTCTGCCCCGGCTCGACCAGGGTGCGAACCAGCAGGCCGAGGTCGGGGA
The DNA here is from genome assembly GCA_963555995.3 of Vicinamibacteria bacterium. Lineage (GTDB taxonomy): Bacteria > Acidobacteriota > Vicinamibacteria > Marinacidobacterales > Marinacidobacteraceae > Marinacidobacterium. The sequence goes on from OY821641.1 coordinate 2,321,320, forward strand.
CGATTCCCTCGGTCGGGACGACCCAGTCGGGGTCCGGGCGGAAGCCGTGGCGGGCCGCCGACCAGTCGCAGAACGCCTCGCGGTAGCTCGGGAGTCCGACGCTGTAGCCGAAGATCGGGTGCTCGGCGCGACGGCGGATCGCCTCGATCACCACATCCGGACAGGGGAAGTCCATGTCCGCGACCCACATGGGGATCACGTCGGGGTCTTCGGCGGGGACGAGGGTGGAACCGTGGCCGACCGCGCCCTCGCGGTATTCCCACTTCACCGATCCGGTTCCCGCGCGGGGGATGAGCCGGTCGAGGTCGGGTTGCGCGCTTTCGCCTCGCGGCGCTCGGCGGTGCCGGTCTGAAGACCGGCGCTCCCTGGCCAGCACGACCTGCCTCATCTGTAGTAGAGCCAGAGGGGGCCCGGGAAGAGCCAGGACAGGCCGACGCGCAGGCGGTCGCGCCAGTTGTCCCAGTTGTGGCCGTCGGGCGCCTCGACGTAGCGGACCTCCATGCCGCTCTCCCGGAGCAGCGGCACGAGCGACCGGTTCTCGTAGATGAGCGGCTCGTAGATCCCGCAACTGACGAACACGCGGCTGCTCACCCGGCGCGGGTCCGCGCGGTAGGCGTTCACGAAGTCCACGACCGGGTCGAGCAGGGCGGTCCGGGTGCTCGGCCCGACGTCGGTGAAGGTGAACGAACCCGAGGAGAGCAGGAGCTTCCCGAAGAAGCCCGGATAGCGCCAGGCTGCGGTCAGGGCCGCCACCGCGCCGAGCCCGGCGCCCACCAGCCCCCGGTCGTCCGGGCGCAGCCGGATCGGGAACTCCGTCTGGAGATGCGACACCAGGTCTGAGGTCAGGAACTCCGCGTGGGCCGGATTGTCCGCGTACTCGCGGATGCGTTTCTCCGGCGTCACGAAAGCGGCGATCAGCGGCGGGATCTCCCGCCGGTGGATCAGGTTGTCGAGGACGGTCCGGCAGGCGGCGTGGCGGAGGTAGTCCTCGCCGTCGAGCACCACGAGCAGGGGATACCGGCGCCGGTTCCGGAAACCGGACGGCGTGTAGACCGACACCGGTCGGGTGCCGAGGGCGCGGCTCCGGACGCGGGTGACGGACAGTTCGCCCCGGCCGACCTGGGGATCCTCCTCGGTCCACTCCGGCTGCGTGTACCCCTCGCCGTGACAGATCGACCAGACACCGAAGGGGTCGCGCACCGTCCTCTCGTTGAGCGGGTCCAGAATCCACTCCGCGTCCGTTCCCCGGACCCGCTGGAACCGGTACTCGACGCGCGACTCCGCCGGCAGGTCGAGGGTCAGGAACCACAGGTCCGAGCCGGGGACCCGTTCCATCTCCCGCGCCGCCGCGGTCCCGAAGAGCCAGTGCCCGAGCAGGACGGAGGTGGCCTTGCCCCGGTACACGAAGGTGGTGTGGGGCCCCTCCCGAATGGGGAAGTCGTGCGCCTCGATGAACGCGTCCACCGCTTCCGGGGTGGGGCCGGCAAGGAGCAGTTCCTGGATCGCCAGCTCGGAAGGAGCGCTCATGCCGCGGCTCCCCCGCCGAAAGCCCCCGCCCCGGCCGGTTCCGGGACGAACGAGGCGACCGTTTCGACCTCGCCGTCCCTCGACAGCAGCCGGATGCCGTCCGGCGAACTCCAGGTCCGGCCGTCCCAGTGGACCATCTCCCCCGGGTCCAGCAGCACCGCCCGGTCCGGGTCCACCCGCCCGGACAGCTCGGCGAGACTCTGCCGGTCCCCGAGGTCGAGCCGGACCCGGGCGTCCGGGAAGAGGGCGATGCCGGGGAGCAGCGCGAGCCCGTCGCCGAGGATCTCCGGACGCGCCGAACCGCCCGGAAGCCGGTCGTGGAACAGGACGACGCGCGGGGTGAGCACCATCGCTCCCGCCGACCAGGCGAGGACCGGGAGCGGCGCCAGCGCGTCCGCGAGCCCGAGGAGCAGCAGCCGGTTCCGGATGACCGCCACGTGGCCGCCGGTCAGCACCACCGCGGCGGCTCCCGCCAGCAGACCCTCGAGTTCCTCCCGCTCCGCGCGGACCGCCGGGCGCTCGCCGAGACCCACGGCCTCCCGGAACTCCTGCCAGAGTTCCGCGTGGCGCTCCACGTGGAACCGGTCCGCGGCGAGGATCGCCTGCCACGCCTGCTCGGCGTAGGGGTCCCGGTACCGCTCGGCGACGCTGAGCCGGACCACCTCGTGCGCGGTCTCCACCGCCCGCCGGAGCCGCGCGCCGTAGAGCCGCTCCTCGGCCAGCAGTCCTTCCTGGAGCGCGCGGTGCGCCTCGGCGAGCGGCGCGTCGCGCTCGAAGACGCGGCCGACCCGTTCGCCGATGTGGAGCGGCGCGGCCTCGCGGCCGCACGCTCCGAGCTCCTGCTCGACCTCCTTCAGGACCGGCTCCGTCTCCCGCCAGCCCACCGTGATGGCCGCCACCGGGCCGGGCGGCAGGTCGAGCGCCTCCAGACCGGGACCGAGGCCGATCCGGCCGGGCTGGGGCCCGAGGACGACGGCGCGGGGGGCCGGGCGGGGCACGCTAGAACCGGATCACCAGGGCGGCGAGGACGATGAGGTCCAGGCGCCGCCGGGGCGCGACCACGGCGCCCACCGGAGGCTGTCCGGGACCGGGAAACAGGCTCAGCCGCTCCAGCGAGGGACGCGCGTCGAACAGGGTCTGCACGCTGGTGCGGAAGGCGAGCCGCCGCGACAGCGGCAACGCCGCCGAGCCGGTGACGTCCAGCCGGAGGTCGTCGGTGTTCCGCAGGTTCCAGGTCGAAGCGGTGACCAGCACGAGGTCGGCGGCGCGGTAGCGGGCCTGGGCGCGGACGTCCAGCCGCAGGCCGAGCGACGCCGTCTCCAAGTCCGGGTCGGCGACCTGGTCGCTCTGGTGGATCGCGGACAGCCCCAGGCTGGTTTCGAAGGGACGCCGCCCGCCGCGCCCGGTTCGTCCCCAGGCCGTGCCCACTCCGAGGGTCAGGTCGAGGCGGGAACGGACCCCCGCCGGGGCGTCGCGTTCCCAGCCGGCGGCGGCGAAGAACCGCGGACTCGTGTCGTCGTCTTCCGGCGACGGTTCGGAAAAACGCGCCCGCAGGTGGGTGCGGTCGGCCGAGGTCTGGCTCACCACCGTCCGCCGCACCGAGAAGTCCTCCGGACTCCCGAACGCGTCCCGGGTCACGGTGTCGGTGCTCGTCCGCAGGAGGCCGCCCTCGAGCGTCACCCGCAGCCAGCCGGTCTGCCGCGCCGCCGCCGCGCTCACCCCGAGCGAACCCGAGCCCGCGTTCCCGTACGAACCCGCGAGGTTCAGGTTCGCCTGGCCCGTCCAGCGGCTCCGGGCGGGGGCGTTCGCGGTCTGGGCGAGCGCCGGGGAAACGGCCCCCAGCAGCGGCAGCGCAAGGACGAGGCGCAGAATTCGGTGGCGCCCGGGGCGGGTACACATGAGCGCCGGGAGAATACCCACCGCATGCCGAGCCTCACGGCCAAGTACCGCCGGATTGCACTCGCTGGCGCGGGTGTCCTGGCCGCCGCGCTGCTCCTGACGCTGGCGGCCGGCGTGTACGTCCAGAGCCGGCTGCGCGCCAGCCGGCCGGCGCTGAGCGGCGCCGTGACGGTGGCGGGGCTCTCGGCCCCGGTCGTGGTGGAGCGGGACCGGTTGGGCGTCCCGCGCATCCGGGCGGAGACGATGCGCGACGCCCTGCGGGCGCTCGGGTATCTCCACGCCCAGGAACGTTTCTTCCAGATGGACCTCCAGCGGCGCCAGCCGGCGGGCGAACTGGCCGCACTGGTGGGCGGGGCGGCCGTCGGGGCGGACCGGGAGGCGCGCCGGCACCGGATGCGGGCGCGGACCGAACGGGCCGTCCGGGCGCTTCCCGCCGGGGCGCGGCGGGCCTTCGAGGCGTACCGGGACGGGGTCGCCGCCGGCCTCGCCGAGCTTTCGGCGCCGCCGTTCGAGTACCTGCTGCTCGGGCAAGAACCGGCGCCCTGGCGGATCGGCGACTCGCTGCTGACGGTGGTGGCGATGTACTTCGTCCTGAACGACGCGGAGGGGAGCCATGAGGCGAGGACCGCGGCGCTCGAGGCGGCGCTGCCGCCCGAACTGGCGGCGTTCCTGAATCCGCCGGGGACCGGCCGGGACGCCCCGCTCCTGGGCGAGGCGTTCCGGGTCCCCGAGATTCCCGGTCCGGCGGCGTTCGCCGGCGTCCGGGGGGGCGACCTCGTGTTTCCCGGCGCACCTCCCCCGGTCTCCGGGAGCAACTCCTGGGCGGTGGCCGCCGGGCGGACCGCCGGCGGCGTGGCGCTGATGGCGAGCGACATGCACCTGCCGCTCCGCGTCCCCAACATCTGGTACCGCGCCGAGTTGCACGTCGGGGACCTGCGCCTCCGCGGGCTCACGCTGCCGGGCGTTCCGGCGGTGATCGCCGGCAGCAACGGGAAGGTGGCGTGGGGATTCACGAACTCCGGCGGGGACTGGACCGACCTCGTGGAACTGGAACTGGACCCCGCCGACGCGCTCCGCTACCGCACCCCGGACGGCTGGCGGCGGATGGACGTGTTCGAGGAGGAGATTCCCGTGGCCGGGGCTCCGTCCGCGACGGTGGAAGTCCGGGAAACGATCTGGGGCCCGGTCACCGAGCGCTGGGGACGGCCGCTCGCGGTCCGCTGGATCGCGCACGACCCCGAGGGCCACCGGACCGCCTACCTGGGGCTCTGGGAGGCGTCGAACGTCGAAGACGCGTTCCGGGCCGGCTGGGGCAGCGGGATGCCCCCCCAGAACCTGGTCGCCGTGGACCGGGAGGGTTCGATCGGCTGGAGCATCGCCGGACCGATCCCCCGGCGCCGGGGGTTCGACGGCCGGATTCCGGTGTCCTGGGCCGATGGGACGCGGAGCTGGGACGGGTACCTGGAACCGCGGGAGATCCCGGCGATCCGGAATCCGGAGTCCGGGCTCCTCTGGACGGCGAACAACCGGCTGGTGGACGGCGCCTTCCTGGACCGGATCGGCAGGGGCGGCAGCTACGCCCACGGCGAACGGGCGCGCCTCATCCGCGACCGGCTGCGCGCGGTGGAAGCCGCCGACGAGGCCGCGATGCTGGACATCCAACTGGAGGACCGCGCCGACGAGCTGGCGGTGTGGCGCGAGCTGTTCCTCGACTCCCTGGAGGGTGCGGACGAGCCTTTGGCGGCCGAGGCTCTCCGCGTTCTGAAGGAAGGATGGACCGGCCGGGCGAGCGTGGACAGCGCCGCCTACCCGCTGGTGCGGAACGCCCGTCTCGATCTCTTCACCCGGGTGTACGGCCCCCTGACCGCCCCCGCCGCCGGACGCCTGCCGGACTTCTCCCCGTGGGTGGCCGTCCACTGGCCGGGTCCGCTGCTCCGGCTGGCGAGGGAAAGGCCCGCGCACTTCGTCCCGCCGGGGGCATCCGGCTGGGACGAGGCGCTCCGGCAGTCGGTGCTGGAGACCGCCGCCCGCGGGAGCGCGGCGGGCCCGCTCGCCGAGCGGACCTGGGGCGAGGAGAACGTCGTCCACATCCGGCATCCCCTGAGCCCGGCGCTGCCGCCGCCGCTCTCGCGCATCCTCGCGCCGTTCCTGGATGCGCCGCCGCGCGGCCTCCCCGGCGACACCGGGCTGCCCCGGTCGCAGGACGGCGACCACGGACCGTCCAACCGCTTCGCCGTCGCGCCGGGACGGGAGGGGGCGGGGATCCTCCACATGCCGGGGGGGCAGTCGGGACACCCGGGAATGCCGTACTACCTCTCCGGCCACCGGGACTGGGAAGAGGGCCGGGCCACCCCCTTCCTCGCCGGCCCGACGGAGTGGACCCTGACGCTCGTCCCGGAATGAGCGCCGACCCGCCCCTCGGTGTCGGGAAGATCCCGATGTTGACAGGGGTTCCGGCCACGGCTATTGTCCGAAGTGCGTTCGGGAGGGCTGCCTTGTCGCGGTCCGTCGAGACTAAGTTTCTCGCCCGGACGCCTTTTTTGTTTCGCGGTGTACCTCCTCTATCTGGATGAGTCCGGTTCCGTCGGCGCATCTACAGAGACCCACTTCATTCTGGGGGGCGCGGCGCTCTTCGAGCGTCAGACTCACTGGCTCGACGTCAAGCTCGACGAACTGGCGAGGGCGCTTCGTCCGGAGGCGCCGGAGACACTTGAGTTTCACGGGAGCCCGATGCTCGCGGGCCGGGGCTGGTGGCGTGGTGTTCGTCGCCCGAACCGGCGTCAGGCGATCAAGGATGCGCTCCGTGCAGCCCATCAACTTCGGGGTCGCTGGACCCTCTTCGGAGCCGTCGTCGAGAAGGCGGCGCTTCCGAACGAGGATCTGGTCGAATATGCCTTTGAGCAGGTGAGCAGCCGATTCGACCAGTTCCTCGGCCGTCAGTTCGCGCGAGGCGACGCGCAGCGCGGGTTGATCCTGTTGGACCGGCAGTCCGGCGAGCGGCGCCTACAGGCGCTGGCTCACGATTTCAAGACGTTCGGACATCGTTGGGGTGCAACCCGAAACCTCGCCGACGTTCCGTACTTCGCCGACTCGCGCGCCAGCCGTCTGATCCAGTACGCCGACCTCGTCGCCTTCGCACTATGGTGCCGCTTTGAACACGGGGACAGCGAGTTCTTCGACGTGATCGCAGAATGTTTTGATACGGATGCCGGCGTCGTTCACGGACTGCACCATTTCAAGAGCGGTAGCCGGGTGTGCGGTTGTCCGGGGTGCGCGAGCCGGGTTTCCCGGTTCTGACACTCTTCCGCGCCATCTGAACCCGCGCGATTCGATCTGGCTCCAGCCGGCTCGAACTTCAGCCGAGGTACGGGATCGTCACCGGGCCGTGGGGGAGCACGGCCAGCCGGGCTTCCGCGCCGGCGCTTTCGAGGGCGTCCCGGCAGGCCAGGGACAGATCCGGAACCGGCTCGAGGTGCGCCGCCCGCACCGTCTCCTCGGGAAGCGACGAACGGAGCCCGACCCGCGCGCGCTCCAGGATCCGGCAGTGGACCTGGATCTGCCAGTCGTCGGGACGGCGCACCGGGGACGCGGCGAGCGCACCCCGGACCTCGGTGAGCGAAGCGCCGGCCCGGAGCGCCCGCGCGTACGCCCCTTCGTCCGGAATGCCGTCCCGGCATTCGGCGGCGCAGAAGATCGCCCCCCCGGTCTCGACGATCCGTTCCGCGGCGGACATCCCCTTGACGGCCTGGTAGAGGTTCTGGTCGAGGGGGTAACCGGAGTTCGTGGCCACCACCACCTCGAACGGCCCCTCCACCGGACACATGGCTTCCCGGCGGGAACGGACGCACGCGCGGGCGTGTTCTTCGAGCAGGTCGCCGCCGAAGACCCCGGTGATCCGCTTGTCGCCGTCGAGCAGCACGTCGAGCCCGAAGTCCACGCCCACCTGACGCGCAATCGCTCTCACGTCGTCGTGGACGGGGTTGCCCTCGGTGATCCCGAAGACCGCGCTCGGGTGCCCGATGCGCGCGTCGTCGTGCAGCACCAGGATCGTCTCCATGCCGGCGAGCCCCGGCGCCACCATCTTCGGCCCGCCCGAGAAGCCGGCGAAGAAGTGTGGCTCGACGAAGCCGGTGGTGATGCGCACGTCGGCTTCGAGGAAGCGGCGGTTGAGCAACACCGGCACGCCGGCCTCGGTGTCCGGAAGCCGGACGAGTTCGGACTGGTCCCGGCAGCGGTGGTTCACGACCTCGCAGGCCGCGAGCAGCTCGCTTCCGAACATGGCCTCGAGCTCGGTGGGAGTCGCGGGCCGGTGGGTGCCGGTGGCGACCAGCAGCGTCACCCGCTCCGGAGGGGTCGGGATCTCTTCGAGGATGGCCCGCAGCATGGGGATGCGGGGCTGGGCGCGGGTGGGGTCGCAGACGGAGATGGCCACCGTGGCGCCCGCGGGGACGCGCGCCGCCAGCGGCGGACCGGCGTCCGGCGTCCGGAGCGCCCGCACGATCGCCTCCGCCGCCGACGGGACGGGAGCGGGGAAACGGGGACGGATGACGGTGGTCCGTCCTTCGGCGGCGGGGGGGAGCGCGAGGTCGAGCCCGGTCTCTCCGTAGTCGAGTGGGATCCGCACGGCTTCCGCGTATTCTCGCCGGATGCGTCTTTACCGCTACGCCGCTTCCTCCGGCGCGGAGGCCGGAGTCCTGATCGGGGACCGGCTGATCCCGATCCGGGTCCTGGCCCCGGAACTCGCCCCGGCCGACCCGGGGGACCTCGACGAGGTCGTCCAGAGCGGCCGTCTCCCCGCGCTGGCCGCGGCCGCGGCCGGGACGGACGCCTCCGGCGGACTCCGGCTGGACGACGCGGATCTGCTGGCTCCGCTGGTGCGTCCCCCCAAGATCTGGTGCATCGGACTCAACTACCGCGCCCACGCCGACGATCTCGACGCGAAGACCACGGCCACGCCCGTCGGGTTCATGCGGCCGAACGCCTCCATCATCGGCCCGGGCGAGACGGTCCGCCTGCCCCGAGCTTCGCGGCGGGTCACCGGGGAGGGCGAACTGGTGATCGTGCTGGGCTGGTCGGGGCAGGACATCGCCCCGGAAGACGCGTGGTTGGCGATAGGCGCCTGCACGCTGGCGGTGGACATGACCGCGGAGGACATCCTCCGGCAGAACCCGCGCTTCCTCACCCGCGCCAAGAGTTTCGACACCTTCCTGAGCCTCGGCCCCTGCCTCGTGACTCCGGACGAAGTGGCGACGCGCGAGTCACTCCCGGCGATCCGCACGACGACGCTCCACAACGGCGAGCCCGCCCGCACCGCGCTCGTGGAGGCGATGACCCACCCTCCCGAGAAGCTCATTTCCTTCTTCTCGGAGGACATGACCTGGAAGGCGGGCGACATCCTGCTTACCGGGACGCCGGGGGCGGTGGTCATCGAGGACGGCGATACCGTGGGCGCGGAGGTGGAGGCGATCGGGCGCCTCGAGAACCCGGTCCGGCGGCTCGGGTAGTGACGCGCGACGGCGATGCGTCACCGGCTGATCCGGAATCTGATTCCAGATCAGCCGATGCCCGCGTCAGGACTCCGGTTGCGGGAAATGGCGTACGCGCCGCAATAGGTCGTCGGACGGAGCGCCGGACCCCGCCGCTTGCCAGCCGATCAGGTCGGGTCGGGCACCGAAGAGCACGATGGTGAACCCGTCCCTCGCGCGGCCGGGTCGCTGGCCCCCCTCGACCCGGAATCCATGGGCCCCTCCGGGAACGAGCGCCGCCGAAGGTGCGGTCAGACCCTCCTGTCCGGCCGCCCGCAGACGAACCGCCTCCCGCTGACATGGCGCCCAACTCGCCCGGCCACCGGTCAGGGTCCTGGCGGAGAGCCGGGGGCGCACTGCCGGCGGGTCACCGAGTTCGACCGCCCAGAGCGCCCGTCGAACGTGGGACAAGTCCGCGGGGTCGCGGATCTCCTCGTGCCGCAGGAACTCCGCCCAGGCCCCGTCCGGGGTGTCGGAGAAGTAGTGGGTGAGTCGCCCCGGGACGTTCCAGCGTCCCGCCGCCGACGAAGCCGTTTCGCGGAGGAACGGGAATCGGGGATCGGCGTGCCGGAACGCGATCATGTGGCCGGGGAGAAGCCGAGCGCCCCCGCGAGTTCCCGTACTCGCTTCGGGCCATCATCCTCCGCCGACCAATCACCGGTCAGCACCTCCGCCGGGGTCTTTCCGCCGAGCGCGGACCGCCTCCGGTCGAACCATCGCCGGACCCCGATCTCGTTGTAGGCTCCGGCAAGGTCCCCGGCCACCAAGGCGAGGAAGTGAAGCCGCGCGGCGATCGCGTCCGGCGTCTTTCGCGCCCCCGACGAGTAACGGCGGGCGCTGGAGTCGGAGATGCCCAGGAGGCGAGCCAGCAGGTCGAGGCCCAGGGATCGCGAGAGCGCCGGCCACTCGGTGCGTGGCACGGGGGAGCCGACGAGGGCCTCGTGAAGAGCCCTGAGCCATCCGGCAGTTTCGGCCGGATCCGAGCCGGCCGGACGTTGGACGAGGCGGCCGATTCCCACCTCGGCCAAACGGGCCTCCAGCGCATCCATCGCCCCGCTGTCGAGCTGGACGACTGCGGAGGAACAAAGCCCCATCGCTTCCGCCCGACTCAGGGCCGAGGCCGCCAGGGGAGCAACCTGGGGGTCGTCGTACGGACTGGTTACGGACTGTATTTGGATTCTTAGCATAGTCCGTATTATATCCGATCCTTCTCCGATGCTCTGCGAACGGTTGGCGACCGAGCGATACGGGAGCGCGCCTCGTACTTCTCCAGCCTGTGCCGCGAGAGCGCTCGGGTAGACGCGCTCTCGCCGCGCTGCGCGCAGCGGTGCCGGCTGAAGCCGGCGTTCCAGGCCGGATGCGCCGTATGGGTGAGCAGCGGTGCGCGATCTGCGGCCCTGCGGGCCGCGTGCCGGTCTGAAGACCGGCGCTCCCGCGTCCCGCCCTTACAGCTCCACGACCGTGCCGAGGCCGTGTTCCTCGGCGCGGGTGAGGGCGGCGGCGCCGACGGCTACGTCCTGGACGGCGGTGCCGACGGTCTTGAAGAGGGTGGGGCCGCGGTCGGGGCGCGGGGCGGCGCCGACGGCGATTTCACCGATTTCCGCCAGGATGTGGTCCTCGGTGATCGCACCGCGGTCGCGGGGCTGGATCAGGTCGCCGGTCTCTTCCCAGCAGGACTCGCGGTGGTCCACCACCACCGCGGACCGGACGACTGTCGCTTCCGGGATGATCTGCATGTCGGGGGTGAAGGAGCCGATGGCGTTCAGGTGCGCGTCGTCCCGGAGCGCGCTGTCGGAGAAGACCGGGGTGTTCGCGGTGGTCGCCTCGGCGATGACCTCGGATCCGGCGACCACTTCGTCGGCTGACGCGGCTACGCGAACCGGAATGCCCAGCGCCGCCGTCATGTCGGCGGCGAAGCTCTCCGCCACCCCGGTGCGGGGGTCATAGACGCGGGCGCTCTCGATTCCGGGGCGCGCGGTGACCATGGCTTCGAGCTGGGTGCGCGCCTGGACTCCGGCGCCGAGCACGCCGGCGGTCCGGACGTCGTCCCGCGCGAGTTCCGCGGTGGCCACTCCCGAAGCCGCGCCGGTGCGGATCGCGGTCAGCACCCCGCCGTGCATCGCTCCGGCGGGTATCCCGGTGTCGGGGTCGAGCACCACCACCAGCGCGTTGATGGTCGGGAGCGGCGGGGTGCGGGTCAGGTTCTCCGGGAAGATCCCGACGATCTTGGTGGCGAGCTGGTGGGCGCCGGCGAGGTAACCCGGCATGTAGAGGCTGATCCCGGAGCGGCTCGGCACGTCCACCCGCGCCCGGACCGGCATGGTGGCCCGGCCGGCGGAGAGTTCCACGAAGGCCTGCCGGACGGCCTGGATCGCCTCGGCCATGGGCATGGCCGCGCGGACTTCGTCGGCGGACAGGAGGCGCAATTTCATGCGCGGTCTTGTACCAGACGGGCGGCCTCCCTGTGCGAGAATCGCGGCATGCAAGGCGTCTATTCGGTCCTGCCGACCCCCTTCGCTCCCGACGGGAGCTTCGATTCTCCGAGTCTCGGCCGGGTGATGGACGTGTTCCTCGAGGACGGCGTTTCCGGCTTCACCGCCCTCGGGGTCACGAGCGAGGTCGCGCGGATCTCCGATCGGGAGCGGGACGAGATCCTGGACGCCAGCATGGCCCACGCGGACGGCCGGGCGCCGGTCATCGTGGGCGCCACCGGGCCGGGGCTCGACGTCTGCCTCGAACGGTGCCGCGCCGCCGAACGCGCGGGGGCGGCCGGCGTCATGGTCTCGCCGCCGCGGGCGCCCAAGTGCAACTCCGAGGCGATCTTCCGGCACTTCGCGCGGATCGCGGAGACGATCTCGATCCCGGTGGTGATCCAGGACTTTCCGCCGATCTCGGGTTTCCACATGGAGCCGGACCTGCTGGCGCGCATCTGCCGGGAGATCCCGTCGGCGCGCACCATCAAGCTGGAGGACGCGCCCACCCCCTACAAGGCGGCGCGGATCCGGGAACGGACCGAAGGGCTCGACATCGGGATCTTCGGCGGCCTCGGGGGCGCCTACCTGATCGAGGAACTCATCTCGGGCGCCACCGGCGCCATGACCGGTTTCGCCTACCCCAAGCTCCTGGTGGCGGTCGTCTCGCGCTGGGACGCCGGCGACCGGGACGGCGCGGCGGCAGAGTTCTACCGGTACGCGCCGGTGATGCGCTTCGAGTTCCAGGAAGGCATCGGGATGGCCATCCGCAAGGAGATGCTGCGGAGGAGGGGAGCCATCGCCCACACGGGCATCCGCGCCCCCGCCGCCCTGCTCGACCGGGCCACCGAGGAGGCGCTCGACCGCATCCTGGCCCACTTCGAGCTTTAGCCGCCCGGCGGACGGGAACCCCATGAGCCTGCTGAACCGGGCCATCGCCGGGACCCTCCCGCTCCTGCCGAGGGCGGTCATCGAGCCGTTCGCCCGGCCGTACATCGCGGGCGAGACCGTGGCCGATCTCGTCCGGGAGGCCGAGGCGCTGAACCGCCAGGGGTACCTGGTGGCGACCAGCCAACTCGGCGAGTTCGTGACCGACCGCGCCGAGGCGGAGGGGGCGACCGCGGTGTACCGGCAGCTCCTCGACGAGATCCACGAGCGGCGGCTCGCCGCCTACGTCCACGTGAAGGTGACCCAGCTCGGGCTCATGATGGACCGCGACTTCTGCCGCGACCAGGTCCGTTCCCTGCTGGAGCACGCGGCGAAGCGCGGCGGCGCCTTCCTGCGGATGGACATGGAGGACAGCCCGCGGATCGCCGCGACGCTGGGTCTGCACCGCGAACTGCGTCCCGCGTATCCGAACTTCGGAGTGGTGCTCCAGGCCCGGATGCGCCGCAGCCTCGAAGACGCCCGGGAACTCGCCAAGGTGAAGGCGAACGTCCGCGTCTGCAAGGGCGTCTACCTGGAGCCCCCCGACATCGCCTACACCGATCCGCAGGAGATCCGGGACCACTACCTGGCCATCCTCCGCGTCCTGCTCTCCGCCGGGTGCTACGTCGGCATCGCCACCCACGACGAGTGGCTCGTTGACGAGGCTTCCCGCATGGTGCGCGAGTTCGGACTCTCGGCCGAGCAGTACGAGTTCCAGATGCTCCACGGGGTCCGGCCCCGGTTTCGGGAGAAGGTGAAGCGGTCGGGCCACCGGGTCCGGGTCGGGGTGCCGTTCGGTCCCGACTGGATGCCCTATTCGCTGCGCCGGCTGCGGAAGAACCCCGAAATCGCCCGTCACGTCCTGCGGGCCGTCTTCTCCAAGGGCTGAGCCAGGGCCATCCCCGGATAGACTCGCGCGCCGTGGCACTGATCCTGACGGAGCGGGAGGTCGCCGAAGTCCTCTCGATGAAGGAGGCCGTGAGGCTTCTCGAAGAGTCGTTCCGGCTCCACGCCGAGGGGCGGACGCAGCTTGCGCCGCGCCTCGTGATGCCGCTCAGCGGGGTGGCGGGGAACTTCCGGATCATGGCGGCGGTGATCCCGGACATGGGCGGCTTCGGCCTGAAGACCCTGACCGGGACCCCGGGGAAACGGGCGCCCGAGGACACCTACTTCGCGCTCCTCTACTTCGACACCGAAACCGGGGCGCTCCGGGCGGTGATGCCGGGGACCCACATCACCGGCACCCGCACCGGGGCCGCCAGCGGGGTGGCGACCCGGCACCTGGCGCGGGAGGACGCCACCTCGCTCGGGCTCATCGGGGCGGGCTTCCAGGGCCGGAACCAGGTGGCGGCGGTGCGCGAGGTGCGGGACATCCGCACCGTCCGCATCCACGACGTGTTTCCGGAAGCCGCGGCCCGCTACGCGGCGGCGCTGTCCGCGGAGGGTCTCGACGCGGAACCGGTGGAGACCGCCGAAGCCGCCGTCCGCGGCCTCGACGTGGTGTGCGCCGCCACCACCGCGAAGGAGCCGGTCATCCTGGCGGACTGGCTCGAACCCGGGATGCACGTGAACTCGGTGGGCGCGAACGCCCCCGTGAAACGTGAGGTCGAAGCGGCGGCGTTCTCCCGCTGCCGGGTGGTGCTCGACTTCCGCGAGCAGGTGCTGGGCGAAGCCGGGGACCTGATGGCGGCGGTCCGGGACGGGGACTTCCCCGAGAGCGCCATCCACGCGGAACTCGGCGACGTCGTGGCCGGCCGGGTCGCCGGCCGGGAGTCGGCGCAGGACATCACCCTGTTCAAGTCGGTCGGCGTGGCCATCGAGGACGTCGCCTGCGCCGCCTTCGTTTACGACGAGGCGCGAAAGCGCGGACTCGGCCAGCCGATGCGCCTCCAGGACGCGAGTTAGGACCGAGTCAACCCGAGGTCGGACATGCAGCACACCACCGAACGGTTCACCTCGCGCTGGGGCGTCCTGCTCGCCACCATCGGGATGGCGGTCGGCACCGGGAACATCTGGCGCTTTCCGCGGATCGCGGCGCAGAACGGGGGCGGGGAGTTCCTGATCCCGTGGGTGATCTTCCTCTTCCTGTGGGCGATCCCGCTGGTGCTGGCCGAGTTCGCGCTCGGGAAGAGCTCCCGGCGGGGGCCGGCGGTCGCCTACGGCGTCGCCACCGGCGCCCGGCACAACTGGATGGGGGTCTTCGTCGGGCTCGTCACCACCTTCATCACCTTCTACTACACGGTGGTCACCGGCTGGTGCCTCAAGTACCTGGTGAGTTCCTCCGTCGGCGATCTGCAGGGCGCCGACCCGCAGGCGTTCTGGGACAACTTCACCGCTCATTCGAGCCAGCCGGTCCTCTTTCACGGCCTGGCGCTGGTGGTCGCGTCCTTCATCATCTTCCGCGGGGTCGCCGGCGGGATCGAGCGGGTGAACCGCTACCTGATCCCCACGCTCTTCATCCTGCTGGCGGTCGCGGCGGCGCGCGCGGTGATGCTCCCGGGCGCCGCCGAGGGGCTCCGCTTCCTGTTCGTGCCCGACGTGGGCAACCTGAGCGACTACCGGCTCTGGCTCTCGGCGCTGACCCAGACCGCCTGGAGCACCGGCGCCGGCTGGGGGCTCATCACCGTGCTCGGGGCCTACGTGGCCGAGGGTCAGGGGTTCGTCAAGACCGGCATCACCGCGGTGCTCGCGAACAACTTCGCCTCGCTGCTCGCCGGGGTGGCGGTGCTGTGCACGGTGTTCGCGCTGAGCACCTCCGCCGCCGACACCGAGGCCGCTCTCGGCGCGAGCAACGAGGGGCTGACGTTCATTTGGCTGCCGCGCCTGTTCGCCGACATGCCCGGAGGCGGCGTACTGCTGCCGCTCTTCTTCCTCACGCTCTGCTGCGCCGCCATCTCCTCGCTCATCACGCAGCTCGAACTCGTGAACCGGATGGTGATGGACCTGGGGGTCGAGCGCCGCCGTTCCGTGCCCATGGTGGCGGCGGTCGCGTTCGTGATGGGGCTGCCTTCCGCGTTCGCGCTCGGCTTCTTCCGCAACCAGGACTGGGTGTGGGGCGTCGCGCTGATGGTTTCGGGGCTCTTCGTCGCGATCACCGTGATCCGCCGGGGAGCGCGCCGGTTCCGCGAGGAGCACCTGCTGGGGCCGGAGGAGGAGTGGCGCGTCGGTCCCTGGTTCGAGCGGCTCATCACCTGGCTCATCCCCATCGAGTTCGTGGCGCTCGTGACCTGGTGGATGTGGCAGGCGGCGTCCGTCGAGGGCGGCTGGGACCCGTTCGGCGAGTTCACCGCCGGGACGGTGGTCTTCCAGGTCGGCCTGCTGATCCTGCTCTGTCTGGTGATCAACCGTTTCGTGTGGAAGCGCGCGAGCGCCGCATCGAACCGCGATTGACCCGGGACCCGGCCCATCCATGAGCGGGGAGTCGGGCGCCGTCCGGCTCAGCGCGTTCGACCGCGCGCTGCTGGCGGGCGAGGAGGGCGAAGCGCCGAAGCTGGCGATGCGCATCCTGGCGCGGATGGCGGAGGTCCGCGGCGCCGAGGCGATGCTGGACATCGAGGCCGCCCACATCGACAGCACGATCTACGTCGGGGACGCCGGGCTCGAGTTCGCGGAACGGCTCGCGGGACTGGGGGCGCGGGTGCGGGTTCCCTCCACCCTGAACGTGAGCGGCCTGGACGAATTCCACTGGCAGGAATGGTCGGTTCCCCCCGAGTGGGCGGAAAAGTCCGCCCGCCAGATGCGGGCCTACGACTCGATGGGGACGATCCCGACCTGGACCTGCGCGCCCTACCAGGGCCGGGCGACGCCCCGGTTCGGGCAGCAGATCGCCTGGGGCGAATCGAACGCCGTCGCCTTCGCCAACTCGGTCCTCGGAGCGCGCACCGAGCGCTATCCCGACCTTCTCGACATCTGCTGCGCGATCACCGGCCGGGCGCCCGCGGTGGGTCTCCACCTCGACGAGAACCGGTTGGCGACCCGCGTCCTGCGGCTCGTGGACGTTCCCGAGGAACTCGCCGCCGCGGACGACTTCTATCCGGTCCTCGGGCACCTGCTGGGTCCCTTCGCCGAAGACGACCCGGTCGCGATCGCCGGGCTCCCCGTCGTCCCGGAGGAGGACCAGCTCAAGGCGCTCGGGGCGGCGGCGGCCTCGTCCGGCGCGGTCGCCCTCTTCCACATCCCCGGGGTGACCCCGGAGGCGCCCACCCTCGCGGACGCGCTCGGCGGCCGGGAACCCGTTGCGGTGCTCGACGTCGGCCTCCCGGAACTGCGGGCGGCGCGCCGGGAGCTGACGACCCACGCCGAGGGCGCCCTGGACATGGTGGTGCTGGGGAGCCCGCACTTCTCGTTCGCCGAGTTCGGAAAGCTCGCCGCCGTGCTCCGGGAGCGGGGTCACGGACGCGCGTCGGCGGAGGTGGAGGGATGCGAACTGGTCGTCACCACGAGCCGCGCGGTGCGGGACCTCGCGGAGCGCGCCGGACTGCTGGAGCCGCTGCACGCCTTCGGGGGCCGGCTGATGGTGGACACCTGCGTGCTGGCGACCCCGATGGCGCCCGGGATCACTCGCCGGCTCATGACGAACTCCGCCAAGTACGCGTGGTACTCACCGGGCCTCCTGGGGGCGATGGTCGCCTTCGGCAGTCTGGCCGAGTGCGTGGAGTCGGCCCGCCGGGGACGGGTGGTCCGGGAGCCGGGTCCCTGGGACTGACAAGGGTGTCCGACGGCAGCGCACGCCTTGAGGGGCGGGTGGTCGTCGCCGGCAGCGCCTCGGGCGCCGTTCTCTACGCCACCCAGCCGCTGAGTTTCTGGGGCGGGTACGACGCGGCCTCGGGGCGGGTCACCGATACGCACCACCCGCTGGCGGGCGCCACGGCGGCGGGGACGGCGCTCGTCCTCCCCGCGACCCGCGGATCCTCGACGACCACGGCGGTTCTCCTGGAGGCGATCCGGCGGGAAACCGCCCCGGCGGTGCTGGTCACGCGGGGCGTGGATGCCTTCCTGGCCCTCGCCTGCGTGGTGGGCCAGGAGATGTACGGACGCTCGCCGGCGGTCGTCGCCGTGGACGACGCCGCGTTCGAGAGGCTGGCCGACTGGCCGCGGCTCGAACTACGGGACGGGACGCTGGTCCGCGTGGACGGCTGATCCTGCGGCTGGCCGGTGGAGCGCGGCGGCCGAGAACCCGTCAGGCGCTCGGTTGGTGCGGCCCACCGGGCTCGGGAAGCCGGGCGGTGAGGAACGGGAAGGCGCCTTCGAGGCGCGCCACGCGCTCCCCCAGGGAATGGATCGCGGCTTCGAGCCGATCCATCCGGGCGTCCATGCGGGCGGCGAGGGAGCGTTGGCCCGTCACGATGAGCGCGGCCAGGGACACCCCGACCGCGACGATGGCGATGACGTCAGGGCTCATGAGTTCTGCCATTGGCGCGGCGCGGACGGGATGCCAGCGACTATAGCCGGGCCGCGAACGAGCGGCGGACCCACCCGCACGATATGTGACGCGCCCAGCCCGTCACATCGGCACCCAGCCGTCGCCGGCCCGGCGCTCCATGCGGATCCGCGAGCTGCCGCCGTGGATCACGATGGAGATCACGGCGCCCTCGCCGCTCACCGTGATCCGTCCGGAACCCGACCCGCCGAGCGGCGAAAAGGAGATCATTCCCGCGAGCCCGACATTGTGGCCGGGAATCGGATCCTCACCCGGTTCGTCGGCGGGCACGCCCCACCGGACGCCGGGAAAGCGCGCTCCGAACCGCCAGGGGTTCTCCAGCAGGCGCTCTTCACCGTTCGCGATCTCGGCCCGCCGGACGCCGTTGTGGTTCGTGTCGAGCACCAGGGCGACCATCGGCGTACCGTCGGGTTCCGGAATCTCGATGCCCCGCTCGGCGAGCGGCGGATCGAAGACCACCGCGACGTTGGCGGCGCGGGACGCCGCCTCCGCGCGCGCCTTCTGGAGGAGCGAGCGCATGGCGAGGGCCGCCCCGCGGACGCGCTCGGCCCGCAGGTGCCCGGCGAGCGGTGGAATCGCCGTTCCGGCGAGCACCATGAGCAGCGCCAGCGCGACGAGAAGTTCGGTCAGCGTAAAGCCCCGAACCCCGTCGCGCCGGCTCGTGACCGCCGGACGAATCCGGCCCCGGCTCACGCGTCCCGGGGCGGACCGGGCCGCTCGCGCCGACCGGACCGCTCGGGCTGAGCCGCCTCCTCGACGGTGACATGTTGCCGGATCTTCTCGTAGGTGTTCTCGCCGATGCCGGTGATGTTCATGAGCTCTTCGGTACTGGAGAACGGGCCGTTCTCCTCTCGCCACTCCACGATTCGGCCGGCGATCGTGGAGCCGATGCCGGACAACTCGGTGAGCTCCTCCACCGTGGCGGTATTGATGTTGATGGGTTCTTCCGGCTGGGCCGCCGACACCGCGAGCATCGCCGACGCGGCCACGGCCAACACGGCCAGGAACGGAACACGGAACTGGATCATGGGGTTCTCCTCGTGGTTGGAAAAACGGTTGGAGCCTTCCCTTCCGCAACTCCCGGGCCAGCGCGGTGCGCCCGCCGATCCGGTCGCCCGCTGGCGCCCGCGGGAGGTCACGCTGTACCGCTATCGCCCTTGAATCAATGGGATAGCATCCCCTGCGCGGACCCGCGCAGGAACCCCGCCGGCAACCTCCTTGCCCGGAACCTCGATCGGAGAGCTCGAACGTCAACAGGCGTTGACGGCGAGCGTCAGCGAACGTTGTCGTCCGTCAAGATCGCTTTGCCGCCCGACGACCCGGGGGAGACACGAACCGCCGGGCCGCGCGGACGGATCAGGAACCTTCGGCGCCGCCGGCGACGGTTCGGGTCACCGGGGTCCGCGCGGGAGGCCGCCGGCCGGGCCGCTCGAAGGCGCCCACGAGTTCATCGCGCCACGCCTCGAACACAACCAGATGCTCTTCCGGGATCGGGGGACCCGGGGGCAGGACGTGGGTGCGCGGGTTCAGGGGCTTCCCGTGGCGGTAGAGGCGGTAGTCGAGGTGGGGGCCGGTCGAGACCCCCGTGGAGCCGACGAATCCGATGACGTCCCGCTGGTTCACGCGGCGCCCGGGGCGGATCTCGGACGGAAAGCCTGACAGATGGAGGTACTTCGTCAGGTAGCCGCCCGCGTGGCGCAGGGTGACCATGATGCCGTTCGGGCCGCGCCGGCCGGCGTCCGTCACCACCCCGTCCGCGGTGGACCTGACCGGCGTGCCCAAGGGCGCCACGTAGTCCACCCCGTAGTGCGGCCGGTACACCCGGTGGATCGGGTGGAGCCTCCGGCTGGTGAAGACCCCCGAGATCCGCGTGTATTCCACCGGACTCATCAGGAAGGTGCGCTGGATGGAGTTTCCGCGGTAGTCGTAATAGCCGGACTCCCCGGTCGGCAGCTCGAAGCGGAACGCGTAGATGGGCCGGCCGGCATTGATATAGCGGACGGCGTGAAGCTCGCCGTAGCCCTTCCACTCGCCCGCTCCGTTGTAGAGCTTGTCCACGACGACCGAGTACACGTCGCCGACCCGCGTGTCGCGGTGGAAGTCAATGTCGTACTCGAGCGCCCTGGCGATCCGGCCCGCCAGATCAGCCCGTTCGCCCGCGTCCACCAGGCTCTGGTAGAGGCTGCTGTCCACCTCTCCCTGAACCACCTCCCGGCGGTCGAGCGGCTCGGTGCTGGACTCGCGCGCATCCCAGTCCGGCCCCGTCCGGAAGACCGCCACCTCGCGGAAGTCGTCCAGCGGCAGCTCGATCCGGGCGAGGTCCCCGCGCTCGTCCCGGTGCAGCCAGACCGTCTGGCCGACCCGGAAGCGCCGGACGTCGGCGACCGTGGTCAAGGCCGCGCTGACCTCGCCCACTTCCGCGAAGGACAGGCCGTTGCGCACCAGCACGTCGGACAACGAGTCTCCCCGGACGAACCGGTCCGGAACCGAAAACAGTCCCACCTCCGGCCCGTCGGGGACCGCGGCAACCGCGGCCGCCGGCATTCCGGGCGCCTCCGGCAGGGGGCCGTTCCACGACTTCAGGACGCCCACGCCGAACAGGGCGGTCCCGGCAAGAAGACCGCCCGCGACCGCGGTCGCCGAGGCGAAATGGGGGCTCGGACCAGGCGCCGGTGGACCGGGTTCCGCGGCCTGCTCCTCCCGGTGGGGGCTCGAACGGCGGGGTTCCGGCCTCGTCGCCGGAGGCCCTCCCGGCCCCCACAGGGTGGGCTGCTCACGCTGCTTCGGATTGCTCATCGCTGCGCCTCGACCGCAATGCGTCCCCACCGGGAGAACCGGCGATCCCGGGGTTCGCGCCCCCGGTTCCATGGACTTGTGGTCACGCCGGGAATTCTTGAGTATGCCACAGCCGCCGCTACGGGCGCCCGACGGCCGAACCGTCCACCGGGTTCCGCCTGGCCGAGCGCAACAGCCTGGAAATCCCTTCCCGCAGGGGTACGCGCGCCCGGAAACCCAGGATTTCCGCTGCCTGGCGGGTGTCCGCCGAGGCATGCCGCATGTCGCCGGCCCGCACCGGCCCGCAGGTCGGAGTCAGCGCCGCTCCGGCCGCGTCCGCCACCAGGCGCCAGATTTCGCGCACCGATGCCGCGCGCCCGGTTCCGACGTTGAAGGCGTGTCCCCCGGGCCGCCCGGAGGCCTGGTCCAGAGCGAGAACGAGGGCGTCCACCACGTCGGCCACGAAGACGAAATCCCGGGTCTGGCCCCCGTCGCCGTGGACTTCGGGCCGCTCGCCGGCGAACGCCTGGGCGGTGAAGCGCGCCAGGACCCCGGAGTAGGGGGAGTCCGCCGGCTGGCCGGGCCCGTACACGTTGAAAAAGCGCAGCGCGACGGCGGGCGGCCCTCCGGTGCGGTGATGCAGCAGGACGTGCCGCTCCCCGGCCAGCTTGGTCACGGCGTACACCGAACGGGGCTTCAGCGGCGCCGACTCCGCGATGGGGCGTTCCCCGGCGTCGCCGTAGACGGAGCAGGACGAGGCGTACGCCAGAGCCGAGACGCCGGCTCGCCGGGACTCGGCGAGCACCACGAGGGTCCCTTCCACGTTCACCCGGGCGGCGGCCTTCGGATCCAGCTCCGCGCGGGGGACCGACGCCAGCGCCGCCAGGTGCGCCACGCGGCGGACGCCCTCGAGAGCGCCGCGAACGGCGGCCGGGTCCCGGATGTCTCCTTCGCAGACCTCGATCAGCGGGTTCCCGGCGACGCGGTCGCGCCGGCCGGTCGAGAAGTCATCGAGAACCCGGACCCGCTCCCCGGCCGCGGCGCGCTCAAGAGCCAGCGCGGAGCCGATGAAACCGGCGCCGCCGGTGATGAGGATCATGCTGGAGCGCTGGTGGTTCTCCCGGTGGGAACGCTCACACCGGCCCGGTTGCTTTGAGAATGCAGCTTGGGCGAAAGCTCAACCAGCGTCGGTTGCGCCGTCGGCTGGGAGCGCCGGTCTTCAGACCGGCACGCGATGCGCGACAGCGCAGCGCACGGCACGACACTCACCGGCGCGGTGGCGCCCTGCTCCCGGTTCATCAGCGCACGCAGCGATCGGAGCGCCAGCCTCCGGCTGGCATCGCGCGGGAGCGCGAAACCCACCCTGATGGCGCTCCTCCTCATGAAAGCGGGGCCCACGTTGGGCTTTCTTCAGGAGACGTGGCGGCGGTCCTGGTTGGGGTCACGCCACGGGAATCGGCTGAGGCGCGCGTTTCGCGGCCGGTGGCCGCGATGCCGGCCGGAGGCCGGCGCTCCGGGGGTCCGAGCCGCTCGTAAGCCGAGTTCTGTTCCCCGGCGCGGTCGCCCGCGGCGGGGTGACGGTCATGCATCTAGCCCGGCGGTTGCCCGACGGGTCGAGCGACCTACCCGGAAGCTCGGACAGGCGGCCCTCGGGCGCTTCCCTATTTGGTCTTGCTCCATGCGGGGTTTACCGTGCCCCGGACATCACTGCCCGGGCGGTGCGCTCTTACCGCACCTTTTCACCCTTACCGCTCCCCGGAGGGAGAGGCGGTCTGTTTTCTGTGGCACTTTCCTTCCGGTCACCCGGACTGGGCGTTACCCAGCGCACTGCCTTCTGGAGTTCGGACTTTCCTCCCGCTCCCGGAGGAGCCGGCGACCGTCTGAACGACTCGAACCGCCCCGGATTCTAGCGGCCCGGTTCAGCCGGGATGCATCGTCCGTCGAACGACGCGTGGGTTTTGCCGCGGGCTGCTAGAGGTGCTCCCGCACGTCCGCTTCGCCGATCTCCTCCCCCGGACTCAGGATCAGGATCCGCTCCACGAGGTTGCGCAGTTCGCGCACGTTGCCGGGAAACGGCTGCCGGGCGAGGAGCGCGAGCGCGTCCTCGCTGAACGCGCGGGGCTGTCCTCCCGCCTCGAGCTGCTCCACGAAGTGGGCCACCAGTAGCGGCACGTCCCCGGAACGGTCCCGCAGGGGTGGCATCTCGATCGGGATCACGTTCAGCCGGTGGAGAAGGTCGCTGCGGAAGCCCTCCTGCTCGAGGTCCTGGTTCGTGGCCGAGAGCACGCGGACGTCCACCTCGACCGACTTGGAGCCGCCGACCCGGGTGATGCGGTTCTCCTCGAGGGCGCGCAGCACCTTGGCCTGCGTCCGGGCGCTCATGTCCCCGACCTCGTCGAGGAAGAGCGTGCCCCCGTCGGCCTGCTCGAACTTGCCGACCATCTGGCGATGCGCCCCCGTGTAGGAGCCGCGTTCGGCGCCGAACAGCTCGCTCTCGATGAGCTCCTCGGGGATCGCCGCGCAGTTGACCTCGATGAACGGTCCGGAGGCCCGGCGGCTGGCCTGGTGGATCAACCGGGCGGCCACTTCCTTGCCGGTCCCGGACTCGCCGGTGATGAGCACCCGGACGTCGCTGGGCGCGACGCGCTCGATGCGCTCCCGCACGACGGCGAGGGCCGGTGATTCACCCACCAGTCGCCGGCCGCTCCCCGCGCGGCTGCGGTGCGTTTCCACCTCGGCGGCCAGGCGGCGGTTCTCGTTCTCGAGCCGCTTCCGTTCGAGCGTCCGCGTCTTGTCGATCGCCATGCGGAGACAGGCGCCGATGTCCCCTCCCCCGCCTTTTTCCAGAAAGTGCGCCGCCCCCTCCTGGATCGCCCGCACCGCGGTCTCGATGTCCCCGTGGCCGGTGTGCATCACGACCGCCACCGAGGGCTTCTCGGCGCGGATGCGCCGGAGGACCTCCATCCCGTCCATGCCCGGCATCTTGATGTCCAGCACGACCAGATCGCAGGGATTGCGTTCCAGCGCCGCGAGGGCGTCCGGACCCGACGCCGCTTCGAAGACCGTCCAGCCCTCGTAGCGGAGCCGGCGGCGGAGCGACCGCCGGATGACCGCCTCGTCGTCAACGACGAGTACCGCGATGTCCTCGGCGCCGGACGCGGGAAGTGGCATACGGCTGATGTTAGCCGCCCAACCCGGCGTGGACCCGCAGTCCCTCGAACCGTTCCGCCAGTGCCGCGGCCGCTTCCCCGCCGCCGGTCCGTTCCATGCCGGAGCGCGCGGCGTCCAGCAGCTTCCGGCATCCCCGAAGCCCCCCGAGTTCCTGCTTGAGCGCCGCGGCGGCGAGCTGGATGAACGCCCGCAGCGCCTCCCGCTCGGGCGCCTCCCCGTCCTCTCCCCGAGGCGCCGCCCGCCACAGCTCCTCCCACACCGCGTGGGCCTCCCACCAGTAGCGGGCGCGGAACAGCGCTTCGCCGTAGCGGAACAGCCGGGCGTCCGGGAGGGCGGCCAGCGGGACCGGCGCCGCGGGGAGGAGGCCCGGCGGAAGCCGCTCGAAGAAGCGGTGTCCCGCGGGGTCCCGCTCCGGATGGGGCGTCCGTCCGGGGCGGTGCCGGTACGGCGGAAAGGGGAGGTCCGACGTGTCCGGCGGTTTCAACGGTCGCGCCAGATCACGAACTCGGCGAGCGCTTCCAGCCCGTCCCGGTAGGAAGACGGCGGCACCGCCGCCAGCGCTTCCCGCGAGGCGGCGGCGAAGCCTTCCGCCACCCGGCGCGCCTCGTCAAGACCTCCCCGGCGCTCGACCAGCGCCAGGATCTCGTCCTGCTGCCCGGAGGCGAGCTCGCCGCTGTCGAGCACTTGCTCGACGAGCGGCACGGCCTCGGGTTCGCGTTCGAGGGCATGCAGGATCGGCAGCGTGAGGTGCCCTTCCTTGAGGTCGCTCAGCACCGGCTTGCCCACCATGGCGGCGCTCGCGGTGAAGTCGAAGAGGTCGTCCGCCACCTGGAACGCCATCCCGAGGTTCATGCAGGCATCGCCCAGCGCCCGCTCGACCTCGGGGGGGGCCTCGACCATCATCGCCCCCATCTTGCCGCAGCCGTGGAAGAGGTACGCGGTCTTGAGCCGCAGGATCCGCAGGTGCTCCTCGCGGGTCAGGCCGATGGTCCCGCCCCGCGCCTTTTCGAGGAGCATGCCCTCGATCATGCGCATGGTGAGGTCGCACATGGTGGCGACGACCTGGGGGTTCTGCTGCTCGACGGCCAGCGCCATGGACTGGATGTAGAGGAAGTCGCCGATCAGGACGGTGAGGTCGTTGCCCAGCAGGCTGTTCAGCGAGGCCTGGCCCCGCCGGGTATCGGCCTCGTCGACGATGTCGTCGTGGACCAGCGTCGCGGTATGCATGATCTCGACCATCGCCCCGTAGGCGGGGGCGCTGGCGTGCGACCGGCCCTTGACCCCGTCGGCGGCGCGCGCCGCGATCAGCAGCAGCATCGGACGGAGGCGCTTGCCGCCGCTCCGGTAGAGGTACTGGCTCGTCAGCTTCACCAGTTCGAGGTCGCTCTCGACCCGCGCGGCCAGGATGCGCTCGACCTCGGCGAGGTCCGGACCCAGTTCCGCCTCCAACTCGGAGAGCAGGCTCCCGGGACTCGAAACGGACAGCATTTGCCTGAATTTGGCCCGCGATTATCTCACGCGGGGGACGCCGGATCGGCGACCGGCGCCGGTAGCCGGCGAACCCCGGACCCGAAGAAAAAGCGATGGAAGTTCGCGTCGGTCGCCGTCTCGATGTCCTCGACGTCCGCCGACCGCACGGCGGCGAGAGCGCGGGCGGTCTCGACCACCATGGCGGGTTCGGCCCGTTTCCCCCGGTGCGGCACGGGCGCCAGGTAGGGACTGTCGGTCTCCACCAGCAGGTGGTCGAGGGGCACGAGCGCGGCGGTCCGACGCAGGTCCTCCGCGTTCCGGAAGGTGAGAATCCCGGAGAACGAGATCAGGAAACCCCGTTCCCAGGCGGCCCGCGCCAGCCGTTCGCTCGCGGTGAAGCAGTGGAGGATGGCCCCGCAGTCGGCGAGGTCCTCCTCGTCCGCGATGCGGAGGAAGTCGTCCTCGGCGTCGCGGTGGTGCACGACGACCGGCAGTCCCAGTTCCCGGGCCGTCCGGATCTGGCGCCGGAACACGTCCCGCTGCTCGGGGCGCGGGCTCAGGTCGTAGTGGTAGTCGAGCCCCACCTCGCCGATGGCGAGCAGGCGCGGGCGGCGCGCGAGTTCGGCGAGTCGTTCCTCCCCGCCGAGTTCGCCGAAGAGCCGGGCGTCGTGGGGATGACAACCGAGGGTCGTGAAGAGTTGCGGCGCCTCCCCCTCGGAGTGATCCGCCCCGTCCGGATGGAGCGCGTCCACCAGCCCGAAGGTGTCCTCCCACGAGCCTTCGCCGTCGAGCATGCCGATGGAAACGACCGTGGAAACCCCCGCGCGCGCGGCCCGCGCCAGCACCGCCCGCCGATCGGGACCAAAGGCCGGCTGGTCGAGGTGGGCGTGCGAGTCGGTCATCGGGAGCCGCGCCCGGCGGAGTCGGGAAGCGGCGCCGCGAGCGCCTGCCGGTAGACCTCCTTCAGGGGGACGCCGGACTCCTCCGCGACGCGGCGGCAGTCCTCGAACTCGGGAGCGCGGTTCACCACCGTCCCCTCGCGCATCCCCAGCTTGAGCCCCACCGTTCCCCAGGGGGTCTCGACCGAAACCACCCGGCGCTCCAGCGTTTCCCGCTCGGCCTCGGTGATCCGGACGCCGAGCGTCGTGCTCTCCGCGAACAGCACCGACACCACCGCCTCCCGGCGGGGAGGGTCCACGAGCGCCGTCAGCGCGAGCCCCGGCCGGCCCTTCTTCATCTGCACCGGGGTGAAGAAGGCGTCCCGCGCGCCCGCCGCCAGCAGGCGTTCGAGCAGGTGCGGCGCGATCTCGGGCTGCAGGTCGTCGAGCGTCGCCTCGATGACGCCCACCGTCCTGCCGAGCCGGTCGGGAGCGGTCCCGAGCACCGCCCGCAACGCGTTCGGGCGTCCCTCCCGGGGGTCCGCGGTGCCGAGGCCGTAGCCGATGCGTTCCGGGGTCATCGCGGGCCAGCCGTCGAAGGAATCGGCGAGCCCGGTCAGGACCGCTCCCGTCGGGGTGGTGCGCTCGAAGCCGGACCCGTCGGAGAAGGTGGGAACGCCGCGGAGCAGCAGACCGGTGGCCGGCGCGGGGATCTCGAGCGTGCCGTGCTCGGCCTCGACCGAACCGCTGCCGAGATTGACGGCGGAAGCGACGACCCGGTCGGGGGCCAGGTGGGCGACTCCGGCCACCGCGCCCACGATGTCCACCAGCGTGTCGAGCGAGCCCAGTTCGTGAAGGTGCACGGACTCCGCGGCCATCCCGTGGATCTGACCCTCCGCCTCGAAAATGCGCCGCAGCAGACGAGCCGCCCGCTCCCGGACCTCGCCGTCGAGCCCGCTCCGGTCCAGCACGCCGAGGAAATCGCGCAGGTAGCGGTGGCCGCGGTCGTCCGGCGCCTCCACGTGCGCCTTGATCCCGCGGAGTCCGCCGCGCGCGTCCTCTTCGAACGCGACCGAAACGGGAGAGCGCAGCGCGGCGACCGTCTCCGAAAGGACCTCGGGCGGCACTCCCACGTCCACGAGGGCGCCGAGCAGCATGTCCCCCGAGACACCGGAGGACAGGTCGAGAAACAGGACGCGCACGGACAGCGGCGGATTCTAGAAGCGCGCCGGCCCATCCCGGCGGACTCGGCGCCCACGGATTCCGGAGCGGATAGGCTTGGCGGCGCAGTTCACCCGGTTGCCGGACCGGAATGACCGTGGCGCCGGCGGCCGCTTCCGCTCATGAGCACGTTCGTCCCCACGCCGCCGAGCGCCGCCTCGATGCGCGAGGAGGCGTTCCGCCGCCTCGAGGAGTTCACCCGGGAACGGGGACTCAAGAAGTCCCGCCAGCGGGAACTCATCCTGGACCGTTTCCTGGGGCTGGGCGGACACGTCTCGGCCGACGATCTGCACGGCGACGTGCGGGAAGCGGACGCCTCGATCGGCCGCACCACCGTCTATCGCGCCCTGCGGCTGTTCTGCGAAGCGCACATCGCCTCCTCGATCGACCTGAAGGACGGGCTGACCCGCTTCGAGCCGGCGCTGTCCCGCGGGCACCACGACCACCTCATCTGCGTCCGCTGCGGCCGGATTGACGAGTTCCTCTCGGAACAGGTGGAGCGGCGGCAGGAGGAGATCGCGGCGGAGCACGGGTATCGGCTGGTGTGGCACCGCCACCAGCTCTACGGCGTCTGCGGGAACTGCGACAAGCAAGGCTGACGGCGGATCACAGTTCGCCGGCTTCGCTGAAGCTGTGCCACTTCCCGGCGCCGATCACAAGGTGATCGAGCACCGGGATCCCCATGATCGCTCCCGCTTCCTGGAGGCGCCGGGTGAGCTGCCGGTCCGCGTCCGAGGGCTCGGGATCGCCCGACGGGTGATTGTGGAAGAGGATCAGCGACACCGCCTGGTAGGCCGCCGCCAGCCGGAAGAGATCGCGGGGGTGGACGGGAGCACCGGTCAGCGAACCCCGCGAGATGATCTCGGCCCGGCGCAGGCAACCGCGGCTGTCGAGCATCAGGACGCCGAACTCCTCGACCTCGCGGTTCCCGAAGCGGGCGATGAGGTAGCGCGCCACCTCCGCCGGACCGCAGAAGCAGGGGATCTGCTCGTCCGTGGGATAGCCCGCGCGGCGTCCCAGTTCGAGGGCGGCCGCCAGCCGGACGAGCCGCGCCCGGGAGAGCCCGGACCGGCGCGCCAGGTGGCCGAGCGGCGCCTGGCTGAGCGGCGCCACGCCGCCCAGGTCGTCGAGCAGGCGGCGGGCGAGGCCGTCTCCGCCCGGCCCCAGCACGAGACCGAGCAGTTCGGCGCTGGTCAGGGATCGCGCCCCGTTCTCGAAGAGCCGGTTGCCGGGCGTGTCCGCCGGGACGCGCCGCCGGCGTTCCGGGACTCGGGCCGGATATCGCGGCGCCCGTCGCCGGGACGGAGTTCCGGGGGCGGCGGGCCGGCGGTGCGGAGCCGGACTCTTCAAGCCGGGGGGCGGCAGCGCTGGCGAAAAGCCCGCGCGGTGGAACACACCCCGTCCATCCACGCGGCGTAGGGGGAAGCGTCCAGGGCGGGCGCGAACCCGGCGCGGAGGAGGACCTGCTCCGAGGCGGGGTTGCCGGGCGTCACCAGGGCGAACAGGTCGGCCCCCCCGAAACGGACCCCGGCGAACCGCACGGCGCTCCGGACCGCCTCGGTGGCGTAGCCGAGCCCCCACACCGGCCGGGCGAAGCAGTAGCCGATCTCCACGAGGCCGGGCGCCCGCTCCAGCAGTTTGAGACCGCCGCGGACCCGGGCGCTCTTCCGCTCCACCACCGCGAGATCGACCTGCGAGGTGTCCGGCGCGCGTGTCCCGGCGATCGCGCGCCGGAGGAAGGCGAGCGTTTCCGGCGCCGCGTTCGGCCCCCAGCGGAGGTGCCGGGTCACCTCGGGGTCGCTCGCGTACTCGTGGACGTCGGCAAAGTCCGACTCCCGGAACGGACGCAGGATGAGCCGCTCGGTCGCGAGCGGCAGGCCGGGCGGCCAGCCTCCGGCGGCCCCCGGAGACGACGCACCCGGGCGGGGGGAGTTCACGGGGGCGGGCGCGCTGCCATCGCCGGGGGATGCGACAACCGGCTCAGCCGGCCGACTCCGCCGCTCGCTTCAGATCTTCAAGGTCCTGTTCGAGCGTCTTCTTCACGCTCTTCAGCATCAGCCCGCTGAACACCGAGAACAGCCGGGCGGCGAAGGTCAGCGGACGGGCCCCGAACCCGAACGTGACCCGGGTCCCGTCTCCCTCGGGAACGAAGGTGATTCCGGTCCGGTAGCGCGCCCCGTGCGATTCGGCCTCGACCACGTAGGAGCGGGGCGGATCGAAGCCGGTGACCCACATCTCCTCGGTGGCCTGCTTGCCGTAGAGCGTGCGGGTCTCGCGCCAGCGGGTTCCCTCTCCGAAGGGGCCGTCGCTCAGGACTTCCACCGAGTCGATGCCGGACATCGTTTCCGGCAGGCCCGAGAGATCGGTCGCGACCTCGAAGACGCGCTCGGGAGACGCCGCGATGGTCGTTGCGACTTCTACGCTCGCCATGGGCCGGGGAGTCTAAGGCGGGCGGACCGACCCGCGCGGATCAGTCGGGAACGCGGGGATAGCGGGTGGTGACTCCGCCGGACGTGAGGGTCAGCGCGGGCGCGGTGTCGTCCGGCCCCGACTCGCAGACGATCCGCGTGAAGGGGTCGCCCTCGGGATGGAAGACCCCGTCCCCCACCGGCGCCAGCCGCTCGCCGAAGCCGAACAGCGATCCGTCCTCGAAGCGGAGCGTTACCGGCGACCGGCCCGGATCGTAGGTTCCGGCGCAGCGGCGGAGTTCGGCCTCGGGAACCTCGATCTCGTTCACCTCCGGCTGCTCCATTCCGAGCGCCGCCCGGGCGATCCGGTTCGCGAGCACGCCGGGTCGGCCGGAACCGGAGTTGATGAGGACGGCGACGCCGAGGTCCGCCTCGGGATAGAACGCGAGCTGCGCGCGGAAGCCGTTGATCCCGCCGCCGTGGGACACCCGGGCGAGCCCGTGCTCCTCCCCGAGCGAAAGCCCGTAGCCGTAGTGGACCGGATCGCCGTTCACGAGCGTTCCGCGGGCCGTCATCCGCGCGTAGCCGGTCGCGCTCACCGCCTGCCCGGAGGCCAGCGCCCGCTGCCAGGCGAGGAGATCCAGCACGCTCGCGCCCAGCGACCCCGCGGCGTAGGGCAGCTCCATGCTGAGCGGCTCGTCGTTCACGAAGCCGCCGTCGTCGCCGACTTCGTAGCCCTCGGCCCGCCCGGGCACGAGGGGGCCGTTCCGGAGGTAGTGGGTCCGCTCGAGGCCGAGGGGTTCGAAGAGCCGCGTCTCGAGGAACTCGGTGTAGCTCATCCCCGAGAGGCGTTCGATGAGGACCCCGAGCAGGTAGTAGCCGGAGTTGTTGTACTGGTAGCGGTCGCCGGGCTCGAACTCGAAGGGCGGCTCGGAGAACAACTCCAGCATGCCCTCGTGGCCGAGGTCGAGACGGGAGCGCTCCCAGAACTCCGGCATCTCCGTGTAGCCCTTGATCCCCGAGGTGTGGTTCAAGAGGCGCTCGACCGGCACCGCGAAACCCTGGGTGTCGTAGTCGGGCAGGTACTCGCGCAGGTCGGCCGACAGGTCCAGCTTGCCCTCCTCGGCCAGCAGCATGGCGGCAGCGGCCGTGAACTGCTTGGTGACCGAACCGATGCGATACACGGTGTCCGCGGTCGCGGGGACCTCGTTTTCCAGATCCGCGTAGCCGAAACCGCCCGCGAAGACGACCTCGCCGCCGCGCTGCACGCCGACCGAGATCCCGGGGGCCGGATGGTCGCGGAGCGCGTCCTGGGCCAGGTCGTGGATCTGACCGGCGAGTTCGGCCCACCCGTCGGGCGCGGGGGGATCCGCCGGGGGCGACCCGCAGGCGACCAGGAGCGCGGGCGTCAGGAGGACCGGTATCCGGCGCAACGGGGGCTTTCGGCGCATGCCCCCGATCATAGGATCTTTCTGAAATTCCCCACCCGGACCGTGACCCGCTCCCGGTCCAGCCATTCGAGCAGCGGGATCGCGTGCTTGCGGCTGAGGCCGAAACGCTCCTTGAACCAGGCAACGTCAATCCGCGGGTCCACGGCGGCCCGTTCGGCAACCGCGCGCCGGACCTCGGCGATCCGCGCGGCGTCGAAGTAGAGGTCGGGGCTCACGTCCACCACCCGGCCCTCGCTCAGGAGCAGGCGCCGCAGGTCATCCACGAGGTCGGTGGGCACCCCGAGCCGTTCGGCCGCCTCGCCGAGGGTCGGGGGCTTACATCCCCCCTCGGCCAGCAGGCGCGCGAAGCCGTCGGAGGCGCGCCGCTCCTCGTTCGTCAGCTCGATGCGCCGGCCCGCCGTCCCCACGGCGTGCCGCGTGAGCTCCACGGCGCCCGCCTCGGCGAGCCCCCGGAGCGCGCCGTCCGCCACCGCGGCGGGAACGCCGGTCTGTTCCCGGAGCTGTTCGAGCGGCATTCCCGCGCGCCGCCGGTGGTCCGACTCCCAGGCGGCGAGCCGGGCGAGGATGCGGTCCTCGAGGGACCGGACGTTCCCGGCCGACAGGAAGACCCGTCCGCCCCCGCCGGACGGCGCGCTCTCGCCGAGCGCCTCGATTTCCCCGCGCCCCGCGAGTTCCGCGACGACCCGTTCCGCGTCCAGCGCCCGGATCCCCAACCGGCGGCGCAGCACCGTTTCGCCGAGTCCGCGGATGCCGGCCTCCTCGATGAAGGCGGCGGCGGCGCAGGCGTCGGTCACCCCGTCGAGCGCCGCCACCCGGTCGCGAGCTTCCAGGCTCCGGGGAGAGCGCTTCGGCGGCAGGGCGTCCAGGATCCGGCCGCCGCCGATGGTGATCACCGGGGAGTAGCGCCGCATGATGAAGCGGTCCCCCCGGACGGCGGCCAGCGGCGTCTCGAGGCGCAGCTGCACCAGGCCGGAGTCTCCGGGAGCGAGCGCCCCGGCTCCCCCGAGGAGCCGCACCCGGGCGAGGGAGGTGGCGGTGCCGACGTGGAGGTGGACGCGGTCCTCATCCTGGACCGGCCCGGACGCCCACCCGAGCACCTCGAGCCGGGCGTCGAGCATCCGGGTCGCACTCAACTCGCCGGGCGAGGCGACGACGGATCCGCGATCCACCCGGAGGCGGCCGCCGGCGGCGAGGTTCAGGGCGGCCCGCTGCCCGGCGTGCGCCGACTCGACCGAAACGCCGTGGACCTGGAGTCCCCGGACCCGGGCGCGCGCTCCCCCGGGGAGAACTTCCACCTCGCTCCCGGCCGCGACGCCGCCCGATACCAGCGTCCCGGTGACCACGGAACCGAAACCGCGCATGGTGAAGGCCCGGTCCACCGGCAGCCGGAAGGGGCCCGAGGCGTCGCGGAGCCCGGCCGCGCCGGCCGCCGCCGCGAGCGCGCCGCGGAGCTCGTCGAGCCCCGCCCCGGTCTTCGAGGAAACCGGAACGAGCGGCGCCTCCGCCAGGGCGGAGCCCGCGAGCAGTTCGCGCACCTCGAGGGCGGCGATCTCGATGAATTCGGGATCCTCCACGAGGTCAATCCGGGTCAGCGCCACCACCGCCGACCGCACGCCGAGCAGCCGGCAGATCTCGATGTGTTCGCGGGTCTGGGGCATCACCGACTCGTCCGCGGCCACCACCAGCAGCACCACGTCGAACCCCGAGGCGCCGGCGAGCATGTTGCGCACGAACCGCTCGTGGCCGGGAACGTCCACGAAGCCGTAGTTCACGCCCTCGTGCTCGAGATGCGCGAAGCCGAGGTCCACGGTGATGCCGCGGGCCTTCTCCTCCTTCAGCCGGTCCGGGTCGGTGCCGGTGAGGGCCAGCACCAGCGAACTCTTCCCGTGGTCAATGTGGCCGGCGGTCCCGACCACCACGTTTCTCAACACCCCGGGGGAAGACCACCCCGCTTGGTCTTCATGACCCGGTCGCCACCGAATCGCGTGTTCACGACGGGGGCGGGGTGCTCTTCCCCCGGGGTGCTGGCGGGGACCGCTCCACGGTCCGCGCCAGCTTCTTTCGCGGGGAGGGGAAACCCCTCCCCACACCCCTCCCCCGCGGCGCGCTGCGCCGCGAATGGGTACAGCCAGGGTTTCGCCACGAACCGCCAAGTGTAGAGATCACGGAATCGGCGGGGACCTGATAATCCCCTGATCTCCCCATCCGACATTCCCCCTGGAGGATCACCGCCATGCGTTCCCCGATCTCGAAAACGATTCCGCCAGCCCTCGCCCTCGCGCTCCTGCTTCCCGCCGGGGCCTTTGCCCAACAGGGCCCCGACAAGGGCTCGCTGGTCATCGTCGGCGGGGCGCTCCGCGACGACGCGATCCTCGAACGCTTCATCAGCCTCGCGGGGGGACCGGAAGCTCCCATCGTGATCATTCCCACCGCCGGCGGCGAGGACGACTACGACGCGTGGTACGCGGGCGCCCGGCGGTTCCGCAACCTCGGGGTGAAGAACATCACCGTCCTCCACACCTGGAACCGGGAAGAGGCCGAGAGCGAAGCGTTCGCCGAGCCGATCACCAGGGCCCGCGGGGTGTGGTTTCCCGGCGGGCGGCAGTGGCGGCTGGTGGACGCCTACGCCGACACCCGCACCGAGCGGGAGCTGCACGCGCTGCTCGCGCGGGGCGGCGTGATCGGCGGGTCCTCGGCCGGGGCAACGATCCAGGGCGAATACCTCGCGCGCGGGGACACCAGCGGCAACACCATCATGATGGGCGACCACGAGGAGGGCTTCGCGTTCTTCCGGGGAACGGCGATTGACCAGCACCTGCTGGTGCGGAACCGCCATTTCGACCTCCTGGAGATCATCGCGGCCCGGCCCGAGCTGCTGGGCATCGGCATTGACGAGGACACCGCCATCGTGGTCCGCGGAAACGGTTTCGAGGTAATCGGCCAAGGCTACGTCGCGATCTACGACAACACGAGGGAATTGCCGAACGGCGGGACCTTCTACTTCCTGATGCCCGGCGACCGCTACAACATCGAGACCCGGGAGCCGCTCCGGCTCCAGTACGGCGAAAACGCCTTCACCACCACCGTCAAGAAGAGGCGCTGAAACCGACGCCGAGGCATCCTGCGTTCGGGGTCCGGCGGACCGACCTGCGGTTCCCCGAGCGGACGCTCCGGCTCCGTCCCGCCGGCCAATGTGACGTACAGGTTACAAACGCCGCCCGTCACCCTCCGCCGCCGGCTGGATCCTGACGGCGCCGTCTTCGAGGCGAAGCGCCGTCAGCGAACCGTTCCAGACGCAACCCGAGTCGAGGCAGACCGCCCGTTCGGACACCATCAGGCCGAGGGCCGCCCAGTGGCCAAACAGCACGGTCAGGCCCTCCGGCAGCGAAACGCTCTCGAACCACGGGCGGTGACCCGGCGGGATGGACTCGGGAACCCCGTCGAAGTCGAAGGACGGGGTCCCCTCCCCGTCCACGATGCGGATCCGGGTCAAGACGGAAGCCGCCGCGACGGCCCTGCCGAGGTCGTCTCCGGGCGACTCCTCGCCGTCCTCCGGCGGGCGGTCCCCGCGAAGCGAATAGAGCGCCCGCAGGAAGCCGGGACGGTCCCGCGACAGACCTCCGCTCGCGGCCGCGCCGGCGGTTTCCACCTCGGCGAGGCCCCACCCGGGGAGCAGGCCCGCGTGCACGAGCAAAAACCCGGCCTCGCGATGAACGAAGGGAAGCCCGGCGACCCAGTCGCACAGCTCGCCGGCGTCCGGGGCGGCGAGCAGCGGCGCCAGTGTGTCCCGCCGGCGGGCCGGAATCACTCCCTCGCGCTGCGCCAGCAGGTGCAGGTCGTGGTTTCCGAGCACGCACACCACCGATTCGCGATGCCGGTACGCCCAGCGCAGCATGCCGAGCGAGTCGGGTCCCCGGTTGACGAGGTCCCCCACGAACCAGAGCCGGTCGCTTCCGGGCCGGAATTCCAGGCGGTCCAGGAGCGCCTGGAACGTGCTAAAACACCCCTGCACATCGCCGACGACCCAGGTTGCCACAGAGCCGGATGCTAATGCGGAGACCGGCTCTCCGAGCCGGAAAGGATGCTTGAAACCATGACGACGGGCACCTGTGTGGCGTTTCCCGCGGTTCGGACCAACGGCGACGGCCGGGACTGCCGGCAGCCGTCCGCATGACCGCCCGACGAAACCTCCCGATGGGCCTCTTCGCCGCCGTGGACCTCGGTTCCCGCAGCTTCCACCTCACCGTGGCCCGGGTCCACGGCGAGAACATCGAGGTGGTGGACCGGGTCAAGGAGCCGGTGCGCATGGCCGCGGGGATCCGGAACAAGGCGGTGGAACCGGCGGTCTGGCGGCGCGTCGCAGCCGCGCTCGCCCGCATCGGAGAGCGCATTCGGGACATCCCGCCCGGCCAGGCGCGGGCCGTGGGCACGAACGCCTTCCGGCAGGTGAGGGACCGGAAGGCCCTGCTCGGGGAGGCCGCGAAGGCGCTCGGCCACCGGGTGGAGGTCATTTCCGGCGCCGAGGAGGCGCGCCTCATCTACCTCGGAGTCAGCACGCTCCTCCCGGACGATACGGACCGGCGACTGGTCGTGGACATCGGCGGCGGCAGTACCGAACTCGTGATTGGCAGGGGACACGAACCGCTGAAGGCCGCGAGCCTCTACATGGGATGCGTCTCCTTCACCCGCCGCTTCTTCCCGAGCGGCGTCATCAACAAGGCCGCGTTCGCCGCCGCCGAAACGGAGGCGCGCCGGGAACTCGAAACGGTGGAGGAGGGATTCCTGGGACTCGGCTGGTCGAGCGTGTTCGGTTCGTCGGGAACGGTCGAGGCGGCCGCGGAACTGCTCCGGACGAACGGCGGCCTCACCCGCTCCGGACTGAAGGGGCTCCGGAACCGGATGATCCGCGCCGCCCACGTCGAGGCCGTGGCCGAAGGCCCGGACGCGCTCTCCGGATTTCCGAAGGATCGGACGTGGGACTTTCCGGGCGGGGTGGCGATTCTCCGGGCGGCCATGAAGACCCTCGGCATCGAGCGGATCGAGCCGGCCGAAGGGGCGCTCCGCGAGGGCGTGCTCTTCGACCTGATCGGCCGGCGGCGGCGACAGGACGTGCGGGAAGCCACGATCCGCAACCTGATGACCCAGTACCGGGTGGACCTCGAACAGGCCGAACGGGTGAAGGCCACCGCGCTGGTCGGACTGCGGCAGCTCCGGGAGCCGTGGGGACTCACGCACGAGTCCCACGAGCGCTTCCTGCGCTGGGCCGCCGATCTCCACGAGATCGGCCTGTCGGTGTCCTTCAGCGGCCATCACCGTCACGGCGCCTACATCATCCGGAACTCGGAAATGCCCGGGTTTTCCCGGGACGACCAGGAGCTGCTGGCCGCGCTCATCGAGACCCACCGGCAGCGACTCCGCTACGGCCGCTTCGACGAGATGACCGCCGCCGATCCGGCCGCCACCGGCCGGCTGGCGGCCATCCTGCGCATTGCGGTGCTCCTCTGCCGCCGGCGCAGCCGGGAGCCCCTGCCCCTGATCGAAGCCGCCGCCGCGGACGGCCGCCTCGAACTCGCCTTCCCTCCCGGCTGGCTCGACCACCACCCCCTGACCCGCGCCGGCATCGCCCAGGAGGCGGAGGAACTCGCCGCGATTGGCCTTGAGCTCCGGGTCCGGGATTCGTAGGAATGCCGCCGGACGCCTGCTTCTACCGGGGGCAGGAGGCGGGGAAGGGCGGCCGGGGGTTGGTGGAAGTCAAGCTTCAGGACCGGCAGCCGCGCGTCAGGATGGTCTCGACGGGGCACCGCAAGGTGATCGGTGCGCAGCCAGGAGCCACCGCGTCGAGACGCAGATCGTTGTACCAACTGAGCGATATCCGCTGACGGTGACTTCCCGCCGAGAGTCCCTGATAGGGCAGGCTGTTAGGAATCGCCAACGCGACGGGAGGTACGTGAGACAGGGCGATGGGCAGCTCGGGTGGGTCGTCGCGGTCTTGGAGGCGTTCCTCCCAGTACGGATCAGAGATCCGGAGTCCGACGCTCGGCGGGCCTTCGAGTGTGAGACGCGCCACTGAGAAGCTCCCGTCGAAATCGAAGTCCTCGCGGGTCGCCGAAAGTTCCAGGCGCTCGCATCCGGGCCAGCGCTCCCCGTCGTCAGGCTCACGCTGAAGGTCGCTGACTCCGCGGCCAGCGCAACCTCCGGCGGCAGTCCCTCCGGCGGCGGAACCAGGGTGATCCGGAAGTCAGTCGGAGGTTCCGTTCGTCGGTCCGAGATGCCCACGATCTCGACGGCGCCGTGCCCGTAAGCCTCGATCTCGACGGTTTCCGGTGCGAGCACCTCACTCGCGGGGCCGCTCCGTTCCACGGACAACGCGAGCGGCGCCCGCAGCAGCACACCGGAAACCACGATCGCGGCTCGGACGCGGCCGCCCTCGGGGAGACTCGCGCGGGCAGGGTCCGCAAACCCGATCCAGGTCTCCGGCTCGGGAGGAGGCGGGGGCGCCGGCACCGGCGGCGGCCCGGCCTGCGGGGCGGTCAGCCCGCCGCCGTCGCCGCAACCCGCGGACAGCAAACCAGCCAACAGAATCCGGGCGGCGGTCCGCCGCGTCACCGCAGCCTCCCCGACTCCAACTCGATGTCGGCCACGCCGACCGTTCGGCCCGGCGTCACCTCCACCCACTGCCAATGATCGAGAACATCGAGACCACGTCCGTCGAACGCCATGGCGAGCAGGTCGCCGTGCGCGTTGCTGTAGTGAATCAGGATCGGATGGACCCAGAGCAGCACGGCTCCGAGCTGCAATCCCTCCAGGTGGAAATACCCGGCTTCGTCCGCAAATGCTCCCGGACCCATGCGAGGCCGGGAACCGGGATACACCGCCTGGACGTAGGTGAACGGAACCGTCCCCGAATCTCCGACCAGCCGACCGGCGATGGCGCCCCGTAAGGCGACGAATCCGGATGCCGGGTACAGGAGCGAAACACCGGTCTTCTCGTCTTCACTGACCACCCCGGCGCGCCCGAAACCGTAGGACATCACGGTTTCGGGCAGGAACCCGGCCGGAATCGGAGGGGGTCGTTCCTGGGAGTACTCGAGCCACCCGGGAATCGGATGGGGCTCGGTGTGGGCGAGCCCGAGGCAGTGGCCGATCTCGTGCACCAGCGTCTTCCGCATCCGCAGTTCCACCTCCTCACGGTCCACTCCGTCCTCCAGCCACCCTCGGAAGCGGTCCACGTTCATCTCGATGTCGCAGTGCGTCAGGCGACCGGTAGATACGGACGACCACAGTGGCGCCTTGCCGCTGAACGAACTTTCATCTCCGAACGGGACCCAACCGATCGTGAACATTCCGTCGGACCCGTCCCGCCCCTCGCCTTGGACCCAACCGGGTTCCAGCCGCAACTCGATGTCCGCCGTCGGGATCGAGGACCACTCCCGGAGCGCGTCCGCAGCCATGTTCCGCCAGCGGGTCTCATCCAGGTAGTCCGGGATGCTCTCCTGTAGGTGGAACCGCAACGGAAAGTCCGCCGTCTCCCAGCGGAGGGCCGCCGACGCGGGCACGATCCACCGCCCCTCGCTCACCGGATAGAACCGGTAGGCCGGCGCCAAGGGCGCCGTCAACAGCAGGACGACAACCCCCGGTCCGAAAATCCGGATCCATCCCCGCATCCGCACGCTGGCGATTCTATTTCCGTGCTTGTCTCGAACCGGGGAGCCGGTCTCCAGGCCTGCAGCGCTCGACGTAGATGGGCGCAACGCGTGACGCCCAGCGATCATCGGCGACCGAGGGGCGCATTCCGCGCGTAGAATCGGGTCGCCAAGAAAGAGGTGCGGCTCCGGAACTCTCGCTGTTTCGCCGAGCTACACAGACACGGCGTCACGGATCCAGCAACGCTGCGAGTTCGGACATGCGCAGGAGCAGCATGAGCGGCTCCCGGTCCGAGAACGGACGAAACCCGAATCGTCCGTAGAAGGATCCGGCCTGGTCGTTGATGGCCTGCACGACGATGGCGCGCGCTCCGATCAGATCGGCGGCCGCCAAGGCGCGTCGAGCCGCGTCAATGAGCAAGTCGGAGCCGAGGCGGTGGCCCTGATAGGAGGTGTCAACCGCGAGTTGCCCGAGCAGGATGACCGGTATCGGCTCGGGCATGTTGCGGCCGACCCGAGAGGAGACACGGCGCCGTTCGACGGAACTGGCGGCGAGGCTGTAGAACCCGGCGACGCGGACGCCGTCGCAAGCGACGTAGGTCCGCGCGCCGCCCTTCGCTTCGTTCAGTCGTGCCTTGCTCCGCAGCCAGGCATCGAGGGCGGGAACCCCGGAGGAGAAGTCGGAGACGTCGTGTTGGGAACCGAGCGATTCCGGTGCGCTCAGCGCCGCCACTGGGGCCTGCGCGCGAAACGCGCCTTGACGGCTGGATCGGGGTCCACCGGCGCGTCAAGCGCGGCGACGAAAGCCTCCCACGCCTCATCGTCAAGGGCAATGACGGGGCGCTCGTTCAGGGTCTCGATCGCCGCCGCCTCACTGGAGCGGAGCACGAACTCGGTACGGGTGACGCCCCGGATGGCGGCCGCGCGGTCTATGAACGTGAGACGCTCGCTGGACATGCGGAAGTTGACCTGGGCCATTGCCGTTCCCCCTGCTACAGACCAGTGTATAGCATATGTATAGCAAACAAGCAGCCTGCAAATCCCGGAACGGGGAATGAACCGGCGGTGAACCGACCGTGAACGCCATTTCCCGGTCAGCGTCCGGGGAGCGGACGATCCCTCAGTTACGCCGGGGGTTCTGGAAGTCGAAGAGCCACTGGAAGAGGAGCAGCAACTCGTGGTCGGCCACGGCGCCGAAACGCCAGCGGTAGTCGGCGGACAGGTGCGTCATGCTCCACGGGAGCTCATAGCGCGTCCCGGCGACGAGGTAGCTGGAGTGGCCGGAGTCTTCCACCGGACCGTGGTTCGTCTCGGTTCCGAACTCCCCCATCGCCCAGATCCCCTGGGGGAAGCGATGGCGGAACCGGGCGAACCCGCCGAAATGTTCCCGGCCGTACTGCTCCCGGCGGAAGGCCGCGCCCCGAAAATCGCGGTTGCCGTCGGTTTCGCCTTCCAGGTAGAAGCCCGTCTGGCGCCGCGGGGTCAACGCGTCGTCGGGACCGTCCCACCCCTCGTAGTGACCGGCATCCAGGAGTATGGACGTCCCGCCGATGTCGAAAATCCGGCCGACGCTCCCCAGCACGTCTTTCCTGGCGTTGTCTTCGGCCTCGTATCCGCTGCCCTGCACCACATGAAGCCGCGCGTTGTAGGCCCCCCGGTCGAGGAACATGAAGATGCCGGTTTCCCGCGAGCGGGTGAGCCTGGCGCCGACGGCCGCGTGGATCGTCTGG
The DNA here is from genome assembly GCA_963555995.3 of Vicinamibacteria bacterium. Lineage (GTDB taxonomy): Bacteria > Acidobacteriota > Vicinamibacteria > Marinacidobacterales > Marinacidobacteraceae > Marinacidobacterium. Next base: position 2,361,856 of record OY821641.1, read on the forward strand.
CGGGAGTGCGACGACTCGGTGAACTCACCGAACCAGGCGAGCGAACTGCGTCCGGCGCGGATCTGGAAGCCGCCGCCCACATCGAACTGCATCCAGAAATCGTGCATCCGGGTCTTGCCGAGGTCATAGGTGACGTTGGTGACGATCCGGTTTCCGATCTTCGTCTTGCTCCAGAGGGAAAAGCTGCTGATCGAAGGGTCGCCGAGATCCCCGGCCTCGTCGAGCACCCGGCCGCGGAACCGGACGTTCATGTCCACCAAGGGGGTGGCGCCGGCGCCGATCTGGGCAGCCCCGGAATCGGCACTCTCTCCGCCTTCCTCGGTCTCGGGCTCGTCGGCGACGCCGGTCTCGCCCGCTCCCTCGCCCGCTTCCTCCGCCGCAAGCTGCTCCTCACCGGTGAGTGGCGTGGCGGCGGCCATCTGCCCGGCCAGCTTCGCCTGCACGGTTTCTTCCTGAACAGCCCATCCGGAAGGAGTTCCCCCGGCAACGGCCGTTCCGGCCATGGCCCAGGACGTCAGGAGGAAGCAGAGCGTGCGGAACAGCGATCCGCTTCGCAGCGCCAGACAAAGGGGCAAACTCCGGCCGCGAGCGCAACCGCGGCCACCCCGGGAATCCAAGCCCAGCATGGGGTCACATTTTGTTGCCCGGGAGTTACGTCCGTCTGAAAGATTCTTGATTCGCCGGTCACGATCCCATGAACATCAGGGAACAAAAGATGAATGTCCCATGAATCCCGATTTCGAGTTGGTGACGCCATTCAACGAAGCCGTAATCCCGCAGCAACCGGACCCGGCCGGCGCCGGGCTGGTCAGCGGTCGTCGCGAATCGGATCCGCGGGATAGACCCCCAGGATCCTGACCGACCGGGAGAAGAAGCGGAGTTCTTCAAGCGCCTTCGCCACGCCCGAGTCCTCGGGATGGCCGGCGACGTCGCAGTAGAACTGCGTCGAGGTGAAGGAGCCGCCCAGCATGTAGCTTTCGAGCTTCTGCATGTTGACCCCGTTCGTCGCGAACCCCCCGAGCGCCTTGTAGAGGGCGCCCGGAAGATTTCGCACCTGGAACACGAACGTCGTAATCGCGTCCACGTCACGAGGAACCGGAACCGGCTCTCCGGCCATGACGAGGAAACGGGTGATGTTTCGCGAGACGTCCGCGATGTCCGGCGCCAGCACGGAGAGCCCGTGAAGTCCGGCGGCGAGCGCCGAAGCGATGGCCGCCCTGGAGGTATCGCCGCTTCCCGCGATCAGGATCGCGGCCCCGGCGGTGTCCGCCTCCGCGACGGGGCGCAGGCGCCGGCTGCGGATGAACTCCCGGCACTGGGCGAGCGCGTGCGGGTGACTGTGGACGGTCCGGAGTCCGGCAAGCCTCGCTCCGGGAAGACCAAGGAGTTGGTGCCGTACCCGGTGGAAGGCCTCCGCGACGATCTGCAGATCGGATTCGGGCAGGAGGTGATGGATGTCCGCCACCCGACCGGCAACGGAATTCTCGATCGGAATCATCGCGAGTTCGGCGCTTCCCTTCCCCACTGCCGCGAACGCGTCCGCGAAGCTCTCGCAGGGCATCGGCTCGTGATCCGGATACCGCTCGCGGCACGCCAGGTCGGAGTAGGAGCCCGGGTATCCCTGAAACGCGATCTTCGGTGGAGCCATGGACAAAGGGAGCATACGCCCGAACTGTGTAGGATTTCCTCGGCCATGAAGCACATCCTCGTCATCGAGGACGACCCGGACATCGTCGAACTCCTCCGTTACAACCTGGAGCGCGAGTCCTATCGTGTGACGTCCGCGGTCACGGGTTCCGAGGGACTGGCCGAGTTGCAGACGGAGCGGCCGGATCTGGTGATTCTGGACCTGATGCTGCCCGAGGTCAGCGGGTTCGAGCTCTGCCGGCGACTGCGCAGGGACTCCGTAACCGAGAACCTCCCGGTCATCATGCTGACGGCTCGGAGTGAGGAGTCCGACGTGATCGCCGGCATCGAACTGGGAGCCGACGACTACATCAAGAAGCCGTTCAGTCCCCGGGAGCTGGTCGCGCGCGTGGGAGCGGTGCTGCGGAGGGCCGGGCATCCGAAACCGCCGGCCCCCAGGCCCGAAGACGGGACTCTCGAATTCGGCGATCTCTCGATCGACCCGGCTTCACACCGGGTGCGGCGCGCCGGCGACGACCTCCCGGTGACGCACCTCGAATTCAAGTTGCTCCACTATCTGGCATCCCACCCGGGCCGCGTCTTCTCCCGCGAACGCCTGCTCGATCGCGTGTGGGGACGCGAGAAATACATCACGCTCCGGAGCGTGGATGTCTATGTGCGCCGCCTGCGCCAGAAGGTGGACGTGTCCGGGAAGCCGTCGCTCCTCAAGACGGTTCGGGGCGCCGGGTATCGCTTCGAACCACCTTGAAGCCGAAGTCCGACCCGCCGGAGCGGCCCGGACGGTTCCGCCGGCCGTCGCGGCTGGCGCTCCGCCTGACCGCGGCGAGCCTGCTCGTGGCGCTCGCAGCGCTCATTGCGGTGCTCGCCACCACCGCGCAGGTCGTGAGCGACAGCGCCGTCGAATCCACTTTCGCGGATCTCGACGGCGTGGCCGAGATCGCACTCGCGAATCCGCCCGCCGACACTTCCATCGAGAGCCTGCGGCAGTGGGCGGTGACGTTCGCCTCCTTCGAGAACGATGCGGACGGGATCACCCCGACGCGGCGGGAACGACGGGTGACGCTGGTGGCGGCGGACGGGCGCGTCCTCGCGGACTCCCATGACGATCCGCGAACCATGGACAACCACCGCGACCGCCCCGAGATCGCCACCGCCTTCGCCGCCGGCTACGGGCGGTCGCAGCGCTTCAGCGACACCCGCGGCGAGGATCTCACCTACGTGGCCGTCAGGCTGCCGTGGCGTGAGGACGCGGTGTTGCGGGTGTCCGAACCGGTCGTTCAGATCGAGGCGACGGTGGGAGCCATCCTGACTCCGGTGATCGTGGTGACGGTGCTCGCCTTCCTCGTGGCCGCCGCGTTGTCATTCGGGTTTTCCGCCCGCTTCGGCGAGCGGATTGCGCGGCTCGTCCGATTCTCGGAGCGGGTGGCCCGGGGGGATTTCACTCCGGAGACATCGCCCTTGCGGATGGACGAACTGGACCAGCTGCTCGCGTCGCTGAACCGGACGGCGCTGGAGCTGCAACGCAGTTTCGAGTCCCTGACCGCCGAGAAGAACCAGGGCGCCACCATCCTCTCCAGCGTCGCCGAAGGCGTCGCAGTGGTCGACGAAGATTTGCGGATCCAGTACGTGAACGGCGCCTTCCGCGAGGTGCTTTCCCTTCCGGGCGAGTCCTGGCGCGACTATCGGGGGCGGCACGTCCAAAACGTCCTGGAAAAAAAGCGCCTCCTCAAGATGGTGCGGGCGGCGATGCGAGGGACGTCCGATGAACGGGAAATCTCCCTCAATGACCGAGAGGTGCTGGTCCGCGCCGCCCCCATCCGTTCGATCGAGTCCGAACCACCGCCGGCCACGCCCCCTTCGGAGAACGGTTCTCGACAGCCCGAGCCGGCAGGCGCGGTCCTGGTCCTCATGGACGTGACCCAGCTCCATGCGCTGGAGCGGGTGCGGCGCGATTTCGTGGCCAACCTCTCCCACGAAATGAAGACGCCGTTGACCGCGATCCGCGGTTTTTCGGAGACGCTGCTGGACGGCAACCTCGATGGTCCCCCGGAAGCGAGGCGGTTTCTCGGGATCATCCGCCAGCACGCCGTCCGGCTGTCCCACCTCACGGACGACCTGATGCGGCTCGCCCGGATCGAGGCCGGCAAGCTGGAGGCCGAGACGGTTCCGGTCCGGATCGAAACCGTCGTGGAGTCCGTCCTCGAGTCGGCGCGCCTGAAGGCAGGCGACCGCAACCTGGAGACCCGGGGACCGGACGATGCCCGGCCCGTCCGGACCGATCCCAGGCTGCTCACGGAAATCCTCCAGAACCTGGTGGACAACGCCATCCAGTACTCCGCTTCCGACGGGCGGATCAAGGTCGCCACCAGGTTCAGCGACGCGGAGGTTGGCATCTCCGTCAGCGACAACGGGGTGGGCATCCGGAAGGCGCACCTCGGCCGCATCTTCGAACGGTTCTACCGGGTGGACCCGGCCCGGTCCCGGGCAGTCGGCGGAACCGGACTCGGTCTGGCGATCGCGAAGCACATCGTGGAGGTCCTCGGGGGACGCATCGAGGTGGAGAGCTCCCCGAAGCAGGGGTCGAAGTTCACGGTGGTCCTTCCGGCAGCGCCGCTGGACGCCCCGCTCGCCGAAGTCAGCCTCTCCGAGGACGCGGTCTTCGACCACGCCTCCTCGCCGTAGGCGCCGTACCGCCACCGGGTTCCGCAGCCGGTCCGAACTCGAGGTCGCCGCGCAGCGGGTCCACCCGGACCAACTGGGCTTCGAGGGCGTCGCCGATCCGGAAACTCCGGCCGGTCGCCGGGCAGCGGAGCGAATAGTCCTGGCGGTGGAAACGGAAGCGGCCACCGGTGAGCAACGCCATCGGCACCGTCCCCCGGGCGGGGATCTCGTCGAGTTCGACGGCCAGACCGAAACGGCCGGTCTCGGAGACGCGGGCGGCGAAGGTGTCGCCAAGCCGGCCGGCGAGCAGCCGCGCGATGCGGCGTTCGACCAGGGTCCGTTCCGCCGACTCGGCGTTCCGCTCGGTCTCGGAGCACGCGGCGGCGAGCGCCGGGAGCGTCTCGGAATCCGGAGCGCGGGATGACCCGTTCCCGGCGGCGGCGAGCGCCCGGTGCACGACGAGATCCGGGTACCGCCGGATCGGGGAGGTGAAGTGCGTGTAGTCCGGAAGCGCCAGCGCGAAGTGTCCCCGCGCACGAGGCGAATACACCGCCTTCTGCATCGCCCGGAGCAGCTTGCGGCGCAGGAAGGGCGCCTCGGGCCGGGTCTCGAGGCGGGCGAGCAGCCGGGCGCAGTGGACGGGACGGAGCGGTTCCGAAGGGACGCGCAGCCGTTCGCCGAAGCCGGCCAACAGGTCCTCGAAGGAGTCCACCCGGGTCTCGTCCGGGGCCTCGTGAACCCGGTGGAGCGCCGGAGTGTCCGTGCCTCGCAGCCGTTCGGCGACGGCCTGGTTCGCGAGCAGCATGAAGTCCTCGACCAACCGGTGGGCGTCGTTTCTTTGGCCGTAGCGGGCGTCGAGCAGGTTCCCCGCGGCATCGGCGGTAACCACCGGCTCGGGCAGATCGAGGTCCACGGCTCCCCGTTCGGCGCGCGCCCGGGCGAGGAGCGCGGCGGCCCGCCCCATGGTCCGGAGCGCCGTACCCAACGGGCCGGAGCCGGCACCGGTGAGGAAACGCGCTCCATCCTCATAGGACAGCCGGGCGGCGCTCCGGATCACGCCGCGGAAGAAGCGGGCTTCCCGCAGCCGTCCGTCCGGGCCGATTCGCACGCGTACCGACCGGACCAGCCGGTCCACGTCCGGGAAAAGCGAGCAGATGCCCGAGGACAGCGCTTCGGGCAACATCGGTACGGCGCGCTCGGGGAAGTAGGCCGAGGTTCCCCGCAGAGCGGCCTCCTCGTCGATGGGGCTGCCGGGTACGACGTAGTGGCTGACGTCGGCGATGTGCACGCCGATCTCGAAGCCGCCGTCCGGTAGCGCGGTCGCCTCGATCGCGTCGTCGTGATCGCGGGCGTCTTCGGGATCCATGGTCAGAATCAGCCGGCCGCGGCAATCCTCGCGGTCCCCGATCTCGCTCGCGGCGACCGCGGCGGGGGCGGCCTCCGCCTGCGCCAGCGCTGCCGGTGGGAACTCGTCCCGAATCCCGTACTTCGCGAGGACGGCAAGCAGTTCCGCCCGCGGCTCGTCGGCGGCGCCGAAGACCGACGCGACCTCTCCGATGACCGGCCTCCCCGGGGCGGGGAAACGCCGGATGCGCACTTCGACGAGATCTCCGGGCTGCGCTCCGCCTGCGGGAAGCAGGATCTCGCGTGCCCACTGCCGGTCCCAGACGGCGACGGTCCGTTCCGGCGTCACCAGCCCGACGACCGTGGAGGCGTCTCGTTCGACGACCCGGACGACAGTCCCTTCGAGCCGTCCGCGCCGGGTGCGGAAGGACGGCTCGACCTCCACGAGATCGCCCGGGAGCGCCCCGCCCACCCGGCCGCGGGTGATGTGGAGGTCCTCCGCGCCGCCCGACCCCTCCGGGACCACCCACCCGTCACCCGCCGGGCGGCCCTCGAAGCGTCCCCTGATGACGCGAGGCGAAGGGCGCGCTTCGGAGCGATCGCGCGGGGAGTGCCGGCCTCTTTCGCGTCGGCGGATCCTGCCCACGGACTGTTAGAATCGCCCGCTCCGCGGGCCGAAGTGGCGGAACGGCAGACGCGCTGCGTTCAGGGCGCAGTACTCCTTGCGAGTGTCAGGGTTCAAATCCCTGCTTCGGCACCGCGCGCTGGTCGGGCTGGGGGTGGGGCGCAAAGGCGGTTTCACGAGCCGAGTTCAGGCAATGGGTAGGGGGAGCGCCCCACCCCCAGCCCGACCGGCACTTCGTGCCTCGAATCGGAACTCGCCGCATCGGGTTTGTACACGGCTGAACCATAAGCCGATCCGAAGCGGCGGGCGAGTTTCGATTCGCGCTGTCTTTTTTGTGAAAGGGGGGGCGCGCCCCCCCTTTCACACTTTCCCCCCGGATGGCGCGTACGGCCTGGAACGCCGGTCTCCAGACCGGCACCGCGGCGGTCCCCGCCGCGCACGGCGCAACCCCAACCACCCGCACGGCAACCGCCGCCCCCACCCCGGCCGAACCGCGTTTCCTTGAGCACCCGGATCGCGCACCAGATTGGAACGCCGACTTCAGCCGGCACCCCCCCCGCCACCGGCGGGCGGACCGCGGGGCGCCACCGCGCGAAGTGGCGTCCACCGCTAAGAAAACACGTAGAGGAGCGTGCCGCCCGGGACACCCTCCAACAACAACACGATCCGTCCGGATCCATCCCCGTAAGCCCGGCGGTAACGGTCACGGAGAAGGCTCAGGTCAAACTCGTAGTCCTGGGTCAGCCACGCCTCGCAGGAGTCACCGTTCGCTTCGTGCGCGAGAGACAGCGGGAGCTGCACGGGATCCGATTCCAGAAACGACTCCGAAGCGACGAGGGTGAACTCGTGGCGCGCGCAGCCCCCGGCATACGACAGGTTGAGGCTCAGGGTGTCGCCGGCAATCGCCGCGTCATTCAGAACGAAGGGGTCCCGGCCAAGGAGATGCGGCGCCTCCGAAACGACCACGGCGCCGGCACGGGGTCCCGCCGGGGGAACGTCATCCACCGAGACCGCGATGCGGGTGTCCAGCCCGCCCTCACCGCAGGCCGCGAGGGCCGCGGCTCCCAGAAACCACAGCCGCCAGCGCAACGAATTCACCGGGCCGATCCTCCGCAACGGCAAGGTCGAGTTGGCGGGAAGCCGCTCAGTTCTCCGGCTTCTCCTCGCTCCGCACCGTCGGGTACTCGATCCCGAGCTGCTCCAGATACGTGTCGTAGGTGTCCGGGTCGTAGTAGAACGGCCGCATCGCCTCCCGGAAGGCGCCCATCCGCTCCTCGTTGAGGTGGATCGCGGGGGGGTCGTCGGGGCCGACCAGCGGCGTGTACTGGTGCTCGGCGGTCTGCTCGGCGAAGTAGTCCCGGGCGGCCGGGATCAGTTCCGGATCCAGCAGCAGGTCCATGAGCGTCATGGCGATCACCCGGGCCCCGGCCACCGCTCCCTTGTGCGCGATGGGGGTCGCCATCGCGACCCCGTTCGCCCAGTGGTGGCCCGGACCGCCCGGAATGTTGGACGGGAAGCGCAGGGTCACGGTGGGCACGGCCCACGAGATGTCCCCGATGTCATCGGAGCCGCCGCCGAGCCGCGGCGGCTGCACCGGGCCGCCCATCTCGCCCAGTTCGGTCGCGAGGCCCCGCACTTCGACCCCGAGCTCGCGCTGGAGCCCCCGGGCGAGCGCCAGATCGGCTTCGCTCCACTCGGGAAGCCCGACCCTCTCGATATTGGCCCACACCGCCTCCGCCACCGGTTTGTTGAAGTGGCGAGGGTAGGCGTGTCCCAGGATGCGCCACGACACCTCGGTGGAGGTCATGGCGGCGGCGGCCTGCGCCATGGTGTTCCCCAGTTCGTAGAGCTCCCTCATTCCCGGCTGTTCGAGTTCCCGGAAGTAGTACCAGACGGACGCCAACTGGGGCACCACGTTCGGCTGGTCGCCCCCGTTCGTGATCACGTAGTGCGAACGGTGGGGAAGCCGCAGGTGCTCACGCTTGACGTTCCACGCCATGTTCATGATCTCCACGGCGTCGAGCGCGCTCCGCCCCCGCCACGGCGCGCCCGCCGAGTGCGCCGACTCGCCCGTGAAGGTGTATTCCACCGACACCAGGCCGTTGCCCCTGCCCTGGCCCCAGCTCACCCCGAACTGGTTGGAGACGTGGGTGAAGATGCAGACGTCCACGTCCTCGAAGTAGCCGTCGCGGATGAACCAGGCCTTCGTGCCGACCACCTCCTCGGCCACCCCGGGCCAGATGACGATCGTTCCGGGAATCCCCTCGCGCTCCATGATCTCCTTCACGGCCAGCGCGCCGGCGATGATGACCGCCTGTCCCGAGTTGTGGCCCTCGCCGTGCCCCGGCGCCCCTTCCACCAGCGGGTCGTGATACGCGACGCCCGGCTTCTGCGACGCCTTCGGAATCCCGTCGAGGTCGCTGCCAAGCGCGATCACCGGTGATCCGGAACCCCACTTCGCCCACCACGCCGTCGGGATGCCCGAGATCCCGTCCTCCACCTCGAACCCGTTCTCCCGCAGGACTTCGGTGAGATAGCGAGAGGTCTCGAACTCCTGGAATCCGAGTTCGCCGAAGCTGAAGATCGAGTCCACCATCACCTGGACCAGCTTGGCCCGCTCGGCCGCCCCCTGGTCGGCGACCGGACGGAGAGCCTCGAGGTCCTGGCCCGCCACCGGCGCGGCAAGGAAGAGGGCGAACAGGGCCGGAAACAGTCGGCGCATCACGGGAAACCTCACTCCGGCGGCGCCGCCCATCCCGGCCCGCCGGGCAGCGATTCTACCGGCGGGACAGTAGCCGGAAACCGGCGTCGCCACACTGCTAAGCTCCCGCCGCCAGGAGGCTACGGCGCCGCTGCGAAAGTGGCGGAACTGGCAGACGCGCTGGATTTAGGATCCAGTGGGGTAACCCGTGGGGGTTCGAGTCCCCCCTTTCGCACCAGCGCGCCCCTCCCCACCACCGTGCCTGAGTAGCGAGTTCGTGGACAACAGCACCCCTTCGGAACCCGAGAGCGAACGCGCCGACCTGCTCCCGGTCATCCCGTCTCCCCGGCCGCCGTTCCCAGAGAAGGACCGCATTCCGGACCTCGCTTTCCGGCTGGAAGAGGAAGGCCAGTCCCGGCGGGCGATCGAAGTGACGATTCCGGCGCCGGTATTCGAGGAGGCGGTCCAGCAGGAACTGCGGCGCATCCGCCGGAAGGCCCACCTGCGCGGGTTCCGGAAGGGCAAGGCCCCCAGGGAGCGGATCGAACTCCTCTACGGGAGCGAGGCCGCCGAGGAGGCCATGAGCCGTCTGCTCGGGCGGGCGACCCGACAGAGTCTCCACGAACTCGATGTCCATCCGCTCGACGTGCCGAAGGCGACGCCCGAGGAGCCGACCCGCGGCAAGCCGCTCGTCGCGAAACTCCGCTTCAGCGTGTGGCCGGAGGTGGGCACGGTCGACTTCGAGGGGATCAAGGTCACCACCCGGGATGTCTCGGTGACGGAGTCCGATATCGGCGAAACGCTGGAGCAACTGCGCATGGAGAAGGCCCGGCCGGGGCAGATCGAGGGACGCGGCATCCAGGACGGCGATTTCGTGGTCGGCGACCTTCAGGAATCGAGCGCCATCGAGCTGGCCGGGGGGCCGGCTCCGCAGGTAACCAAAAACGTGCCGCTGAAGGTGGGAAGCGACGCCTATCACCCCGCGCTCCACGAGGCGATCCAGGGCGCCGGCGAAGGGGACACCGTGGTCGCGACCGCCAGTTTCGGCGAGGAGTCTCCGGACCCGCAGCGCGCCGGACGGGCGATCCGGGCCGCCTTCACGATCAGGCAGGCCCGAACGCCGGTGCTGCCCGCCCTCGACGACGCCTTTGCGCGGGATCTGGGCGCGGACTCGCTCCTTGCCCTGCGCGGCGACATCCGGGACCGGCTGCGCCGGCGGGCCGACCAGAACGAACGCCGCGCGGTCGCGGAACAGCTCGTGGACGCGCTCCGCGAGAAGAACCCGGTGGAACCCCCCGAACCGCTCGTCGAGCGCGATCTCGACAACCGCGTGCGGATACTCGCGAACAGCATGATGCAGGGCGGGATGCCCGCCGAGCAGGTGCGCTCCGAACTCGAAAAGCACCTCGACACGCTCCGCGCCGAGTGCGAGAAGACGGTGGCGTCCACGATCCTGGTGGACGCGCTGGCCGACCAGCAGGGCATCGAGACGACCGAGGAGGCCGTCGAAGCGCGGCTCGAAGCGGAAGCCTCAGCCGCCGGCAAGTCCCAGGCGGCGCTCCGGGCCGCCATGGAAAAGGACGGCCGCCTCGAACGGGTCCGCACCCAACTCCGCCGCGACGCGGCGATTGATTTCCTGCGGGACCGCGCGGAACTCACGCCCGCCCGGGACTGACCGCCGCCGTGACGGTTTCTGGCGGTGGGACCTCGTATGCTCACGCGAACCACCGAACCCCAGCGAAACCACGAGGAACGAACACCGTGATTCGAGACCAGATCCTGATCCCGCACGTCATCGAGCAGACCGGACGCGGGGAACGCGCCTACGACATCTATTCCCGGCTGCTCAAGGACAACATCGTCTTCATCGGGCAGCCGATCAGCGACGAACTCGCGAACACCGTGGTCGCCCAGCTCCTCTTCCTCGAGTCGGAAGACCCGGAGAAGGAGGTCTCCCTCTACATCAACTGCCCGGGCGGCTCCGTGACGGCCGGGCTCGCAATCTACGACACGCTGCAGTTCATCCGGCCCGACGTGACCACCTACTGCCTCGGTCAGGCGTCCAGCATGGGGGCGATCCTGCTCGCCGCCGGGGCGCGCGGGAAGCGGTTCGCGCTCCCGAACGCCACCGTCATGATCCACCAGCCGCTCGGCGGCGCCAGGGGCCAGGCGACCGACATCCAGATCCAGGCCAACGAGATCATGCGGGTCCGGGCGCGCCTCACCGAGATCCTCGCCCATCACACCGGGCGCCCGTCGAAGGAGATCGGCCGCGACATCGAGCGGGACCACTACATGACCGCCGAGGAGGCCAAGGCGTACGGGGTGGTGGACTCCGTCATCGAGCACCGGTAACGGCTCCCGCGGCGCCCCGGTCGGCGGCGCCTCGCGGCGCGTCGCCGAACGCGCCGAACGACCCGGTCTCGCTTGAATTCGGCCCCCAAAACGGGCAAACTATTGTGTCCTTCCGGGCGGTAGTTCGACGGTCGGATTCCCGGGTGGAAAACCAATGAAATTTCGGAGCTTCCAGCGCAGATCCTTCGCTCTGATCCTGTTGGCGGGCACGACACTCGGAAACGCCGCAGGGGAACCGGCTCCCATCCCGGCGACAAGCCCCCGGATCGCGGCTCCCAGCGACGCCGTGGCCAACCGGGTGGTGCGCAGCACCTGCACGATGTGCCACAACGACCGGCTGATGACGGGGAACCTGTCGCTTCAGGAGTTCGACGTGGCGAAGGCGGCGGAGCACGCGGACGTGGCCGAGGCGATGGTCCGGAAGCTGCGCGCCGGGATGATGCCGCCGCCCGGAGCGCGCCGGCCGGGCAGCGAGGCGCTGCTGAGCCTGGTGGAAACCCTGGAGTCCCGCCTCGACGAGGCCGCCGAGCGCTCCCCCAACCCGGGAGACCGGCCCTTCCAGCGCCTCAACCGCCACGAGTACGGGGAGGCGATCCGTGACCTGCTCGATCTGGAGGTGGACGCCGGAGACTGGCTGCCGCTCGACCAGATGAGCAACAACTTCGACAACATCGCCGAAGCCCAGACCCTCTCGGCGACCCTGCTCGAGAGCTATCTGAACGCCGCCAGCGCCATCAGCCGTCTCGCGATCGGCCAGCGCGGCGGAAAGCCGGTGGACCACACCTACACGAACTCGCAGTACCTCTCGCAGCATCCCTGGGACCACGTCGAAGGCGCGCCCTACGGCACCCGCGGCGGGCTGGTGGTGGACCACACGTTCCCGGCGGACGCCGAATACACCTTCGGGGTGACCTTCACCTCCGGGGCCAACACCCGCATCGAGGACATCGACGTCTCGATCGACGGCGAGCGGGTGGCGCTGCTGGCCTACGACACGAACCGCCGGACCGGCGCCGACGGCCGGGGCAGCGTGATCACCCTGACCCGGCCCATCTTCGTCCGCGCCGGCACCCGGCGGATTGCCGCCGCCTTCATCCGGCGGCAGCACGGACCCTACGAAGACCTGATCCGTCCCCACGACTGGTCCTACGCCGGGGGCGGCTCGGGGGGCGCGGGCATCACGACGCTCCCGCACATCCGGGACGTCATCATCACGGGCCCCTACAACGCCACGGGCCTGTCGGAAACGCCGAGCCGGCGCCGTATCTTCTCCTGCCGTCCGACGACCCCCGAAGAAGCGCGGCCCTGCGCCGGCCGGATCCTCGCGCGGCTCGGTCGCGAGGCGTACCGGCGCAACCTCGGCGGGAAGGAAGTCGAAGACCTGCTCGGGTTCTTCGACGAGGGCGCCGCGGCCGACGGCTTCGAAGCCGGGATGCGGACGGCGCTCGAGGCGCTGCTCGCGAGCCCCCACTTCGTGCTGCGCCTCGAACGGGCGCCGGCGGACGCTCCGGACCGGGGATTCCGGCTGAGCGACACCGACATCGCCTCGCGCCTGTCGTTCTTCCTCTGGGGAGCGCCCCCGGACGACGAGCTCCAGACGCTGGCGGACGAGGGCCTCCTCACCGAGGAGGAAGTGGAACGCCAGGCGCTCCGGATGCTCGCCGACCCGCGCGCCGGGGCGCTGGGCCGCCGTTTCGCCGCCCAGTGGTTCCGGTTGCAGGACATGGACAAGGTCAAGCCGGACCCGAACTTCTTCCCGAACTTCGATGACAACCTCGCGTCCGCGATGCGGCGCGAGACGGAGTCATTCTTCGCCAACCTGGTGCAGGAAGACCGCAGCCTCCTCGACCTCTTCCAAGCCGACTACACCTTCCTGAACGAGCGGCTCGCCCTCCACTACGGGATCCCGGGAGTCGCCGGCCGGCAGTTCCGCCGCGTCCGGTATCCCGACGAGACCCGCCGCGGGGTCTTCGGCCACGGGAGCGTGCTCGTGCTGACCTCGCTCGCGAACCGCACCTCTCCGGTGCTCCGCGGCAAGTGGGTGATGGAAGTGCTGATGGGCACGCCGCCGCCCCCGCCGCCGCCCGACACCCCGGTGCTGGAAGAGATCGAGGAAGTCGCCGACGGGCGGAGGCTCACCACCCGCGAGCGGATGGAGATGCACGCCGCCAACCCGAGCTGCAACTCGTGCCACCGGTTCATTGATCCGATCGGCCTCGCGCTCGACAACTTCGATGTCACCGGCAAATGGCGCCTCCGCGAGAACGGCGGCCCGCTGGACACCCGCGGCGACTTCTACGACGGCACGCCGGTCTCCAGCCCGAGCGAGCTGGTGGACGCCCTGCTGCACCGGCCGATCCCGCTGGCGCGCACCTTCACCGAAAACCTGCTGGCGTTCGCGATCGGCCGGCCGATGGAGCCCTTCGACGGGCCGACCGTCCGCCATATCGCCCGGGCCGCCGAACAAGACGACTACCGCATGGCGTCCTTCATCATGGGCGTGGTGCGGAGCGACGCCTTCCAGCGCAAGCGGGGTGACGCCACGTCCCCCCTCGAGACAATCCAATAGGAGAGACCATCATGTCGCTCATCACCGGAAAGTACCTGCCTCGCCGGACGTTCCTGCGGGGTGCCGGGGCCGCGGTGGCCCTTCCCTACCTCGACGCGATGTTGCCGGCGGGCCTCGGCAGCAAGGCCGAGGCGTCGCCGACGGACGTGACGCGCCTCGTCTGCATCGAGGAAGTGCACGGCCTTCCCGGCTGCAACGAGTGGGGCGCCACCCAGCACCTGTTCGCACCGGACACCGAGGGACGCGACTTCAGGATGTCGGACGACAACGCGCTGAAGTCCCTCGAGCCGTACCAGGAGTACCTGACCATCGTCAGCAACACCGACGTGCGGATGGCGGAGGCGTTCACCGGGCCGGAGATCGGGGGAGACCACTTCCGGTCGTCCGCGGTCTTCCTGACCCAGTCCCACCCGAAGCAGACACAGGGCTCGGACATCTGGTGCGGCACCTCGCTCGACCAGTACTACGCGCAGGCGTTCGGCCAGGCCACCCCGATGCCGTCCATGCAGCTCTGCATCGAGAACCTCGACCAGGCCGGCGGCTGCACCTACAACTACTCCTGCGCCTACACCGACTCGATCAGTTGGGCGTCGCCGAACGAGCCGCTGCCGATGATCCGCGACCCGCGGGTCGCCTTCGAGATGCTGTTCGGCGCGGGGAGCAGTCCCGAGGAGCGCGCCGAGCGCCGGGCCACCCGGCGCAGCATTCTCGACTGGATCCTGAGCGACGTGGCCGAGGTCCGCAACGAGCTCGGGAACATTGACCGCCTCCGGATGGACCGTTACCTCGACCACGTTCGCGAGGTCGAGCGGCGCATCCAGATGGTCGAGGGCTACAACAACAGCGGCGAGACCCGGGAACTGCCGGACGCGCCTCCGGGGGTGCCGGACTCCTTCACCGAGCACATGCAGCTCCTGTTCGACCTGCAGGTCCTGGCGCTCGAGACCGACATGACCCGGGTGATCTCGTTCAAGACCGGACGCGACGCCCAGAACCGCTCGTTTCCCGAGAGCGGGACGAACTCACCGTTCCACCCCGCGTCGCACCACGGCAACCGGGAAGAGCGGATCATGGACTTCAACACGATCTGCAAGTACCGGGTGGGGCAGCTCCCCTACTTCCTGGAGCAGCTCAAGAACACGGAGGAAGACGGCGTTTCGCTGCTCGACAAGACGGCGATCATCTGGGGCTCCCCGATGGCCGACGCCAACATCCACAACCACCGGCGCGCTCCGCTGATGTTCCTGGGCCGGGCGAACGGGCATCTCACCGGCAACCTCCACGTGAAGGCTCCGGACGGGACGCCCATGGCGAACGCGATGCTCGCCGTCGTGCAGTCGCTGGGCCTCGAAATGGAGTCCTTCGGCGACAGCAACGGAACGCTCTCCGTGACGGAGCCGATCACGGACACGGACTAGCAGCCTGTGGACAAAGTCACGCGGCATTCGAACGCCGATACATCCCGCCTGAACCGCGCCTCTGCGAGGCGCTCGGCGTTGCGTTTCGGTCGGAATACACTCGGTATTCCTCCCTCACGCGCCTTGTCAGCCGGGCGCCTCGGCGTTCTCGGTGCTCACGTCACTTTATCCACAGGCTGCTAGGAGTCCGGTCCCATCCGGGCGAAGGAGAAGGCCAGTGCGGACTTCCAGTTTTCTGAGCGCCGCCCTCGCAGCGCTCCTGATCGCCGGTTTCGCCATCTCGGCGCCGCCGGTGGCGGCGCCGGTGGCCGATGCCGCGCGGATCGGTGACCTCGATGCGGTCCGGGCCCTGCTCGCGGCCGGCGAGGACGTGAGCGCCGCCCACGGCGACGGCATGTCGGCCCTCCACTGGGCCGCCGAGCGCGGCGACACCGAACTCGTCCAGACGCTCCTCGAGGGCGGCGCCAAAGTGGACGCGGTGACCCGCATCGGCAGCTACACGCCGCTGCACGTGGCGAGTTCCGCCGGGCAGGCGGGGGTGATGGAGTTGCTGCTGGAGGCCGGTTCCGACGCGACGAGCGCGACCAGCCCGGGCGGAGCGACCCCCCTGCACCTCGCGGCGAATGCGGGCAGCGTCGCCGCCATCGCGGCGCTGATCGCCCATGGCGCCGAGGTGGACGCCAGGGAAACCACCTGGGGCCAGACGCCGCTGATCTTCGCGGCGGCGCGCAACCGCGTGGAAGCGATCCGGGCGCTGCTCGAGCGCGGCGCGGATCCGAACGCCGCTTCGAACGTCGTGGACCTCATCGCCGACTACGAACTGGCCGAAGCGGCGAAGAAGCGGCAGGAAGCCGTGCTCGAGGCGTTCACCGGCGGGGAAGGCGATCCGACCTCGCCCCAGACGCAGACCGCGGTCCTCGCGGCTCGCGAGCTCTACCTGTCCGGAGAGGTCCCCGAGAAGAAGGGAGAGGACAACGATCCGTTCGCCCGCTTCCGCCGGCCGCAACTCAAGGCCAAGGGCGGGCTGACGCCGCTGCTGCACGCCGCCCGGCAGGGATTCCACGAGGCCGCGGCCGCGCTCCTCGAGGGCGATGCCGACGTCAATCAGGTGTCTGCCGCCGACGGCGCCAGTCCGCTGTTGATGGCGGCGGTCAACGGGCAGTTCGATCTGGCGATGGTCCTGCTCGAGCGGGGCGCCGACCCCAACGTCGCGGCGACGGAAAACGGCGTAACGCCGCTCTGGGGGACGGTCAACGCCGAATGGCAACCCCGGACCCGCTATCCGCAGCCTCAGGAGCATGATCGGCAGGAGACCACCTACCTGGATCTCATGCGGGCGCTTCTGGAAGCCGGCGCCGACCCGAACGCCCGGATCACCAAGCACCCCTGGTACATGGTCTACAGCGGCTGCGGCAACTCGAACTGCGGCCTCGTGAACACGGAGGGCGCGACCGCCTTCTGGCGGGCCGCCTACGCCACCGACATCCCGGCGATGCGCCTGCTGGCCGAGTACGGCGCCGATCCCAACATCCCCACCAAGGCGCCGGAACCACGGCGGCGCCGGGGCGGCACAACGGCGGGAGCCAGCGAGAAGAACACTTCCCTCTCGGCGCTGCCGGCCGCGCCCGGGCTCTGGATCCCCACCGACCTGACCTCCATGGGTCCCGACCCATCCGGGCTTCCGCCCTACAAGGCCGGCGGTCCGGGGGTGTATCCGATCCACGCCGCTTCCGGGGTGGGCTACGGCGAAGGTTTCGCCGGGAACGCCCACCGGCACTCGGACTCGTGGCTGGAGGCCGTCCAGTACCTGATCGAACTCGGCGCCGACGTGAACGAGCGGGATCAGAACGGCTACAACGCGATCCACCACGCAGCCGCGCGGGGTGACAACGAAATGATCCTCTTCCTGGTGGAGCACGGCGGCGACGTCACCGCGGTGAGCCGGCGGGGGCAGACGACGGCCGACATGGCCAACGGCCCGGTACAGCGGGTATCGCCGATTCCCGAGACCGTGGCGCTGCTGGAGAGCCTGGGCTCGAAGAACAATCACAACTGCGTCTCGTGTTGAGCCTGTTCGAGGCATGGCGTTTGGCGCCGGTCGCACTGCTGCTGGCCGGCGCCCTTCCGGCGGCGGCCACAGCGCAGGAGGCGCCGGAAACGACGCCGTGGATGGAAATGGCCCTCGTCGGGGTGGACCCGGGCCAGGTGGACGAGTTCCTGGCGGCGCAGCGCGAGTTGGCGGCCCTCGAGCAGAAGGCTGGCGCACCCTGGCGGGTGGTAAGCCGCACCGCGGGGTTCGGGGACACCTACCGGTTCGTGATCGTGAAACCGCTCGCCCAGTTCGCCCAACTGGACCGGCCCGGACGTCCCGATCCTGCTCGCACTTCCGTCGAGAGCCGCATCGAGCGCACCGTGACCAGCCGCCGGACCTTCGCGCTCCGGACCACGCCCGACATAGACAACCCGCTCCCCGACGGCCGGGATCCGGCCCTGATGCTGGTCCAGTTGGTCTCCGTGGTTCCCGGCCGCGAACAGGACTACGTCCGGGTCATGGCCGAGGACGTGCTGCCTCACTTCAAGGAGGCGAACATGCACCACTCCTCGGGCGCCCTGACGCTCGGGGGCGACAGCGGCTACATCCACTTCTTCCATCTGCGGAACTTCGGGGCGCTCGACCAGGGCTCGCCCATGGCCCGAGCCCTCGGGCCCGAAGGCGCGCTGGAGGTCACCGCCAAGCTGGCGGGCGTGCTGGCGCGGACCGAGCAGTGGATCGTCCGCCACCTGCCGGACCTGAGCTTCCGGCAGGAAGCGAAAGCCGAAGGCGAGAACTGAGCCGCGATGCCGGCCTGAGAGCCGGCGTGTCCTCCGGGGCTACAATGGCCGCGCAGTGCCTGGGAAGGGAAAGAGCCGGAACGGCGGCCCCGCCGACAGCCTGAGTTGCTCGTTCTGCAACAAGCAGCAGGGCTCGGTCGGCAAGCTGATCGCCGGGCCCGATCGCATCTTCATCTGCGACGAGTGCGTGGCGATCTGCAACGACATCATCGCGGACAAGGGCAAGGGGTCGGCACCGGGACCGGACAGCAAGCACGACCTCACGCCCGGCGAGATCAAGAGCCGGCTCGACGAGTACGTGATCGGCCAGGAGGAGGCGAAGAAGAAGCTCGCGGTCGCCGTCTACAACCACTACAAGCGGATCCGGCTTACCCGGAACACCACCCAGAAGCCGGAATCCGTGGAACTGAGCAAGAGCAACGTGCTGCTGCTCGGAGAGACCGGCACCGGCAAGACGCTGCTGGCGCAGACGCTCGCGCGCATCCTCGAGGTGCCCTTCACGATCGTGGACGCCACCACGCTCACCGAGGCCGGGTACGTCGGCGAGGACGTGGAGAACATCATCCTGAAGCTGCTCCAGGCGGCGGATGGAGACATCGCCCGCGCCCAGGAGGGCATCATCTACGTGGACGAGATCGACAAGGTCTGCCGCAAGGACGAAAACCCCTCCATCACCCGCGATGTTTCCGGAGAGGGCGTTCAGCAGGCGCTGCTGAAGATCGTCGAAGGGACGCTTGCCAGCGTCCCTCCCCAGGGCGGACGGAAGCATCCGCACCAGGAGTTCCATCAGGTGGACACGACGAACATCCTGTTCATCTGCGGCGGGGCCTTCGTCGGTCTGGAATCCATCATCGAGCGCCGCGTCGGGACCAAGGCGCTCGGTTTCGCCGCCGACGTCCCGGAGAGCGCCAAGGCCCGGCGCGAGGCCACTCTCGACCAGCAGCAGCCCACCGATCTGATCCGCTATGGATTGATCCCCGAATTCGTGGGCCGGCTGCCGGTTGTCGCGACCCTCCACAGTCTGGGCGAGCCGGAACTGATCCGGATCATGACCGAGCCCAGGAACGCCATCGTGAAGCAGTACCAGACGCTTCTCGGCGACGAGGGCGTCGAGTTGACCTTCACCGCCGAGGCGCTCGACGCCGTTGCGGCCCAGGCCTCCAGGCGCGACCTCGGCGCCCGGGGCCTCCGAATGATCATCGAGAACCTGATGCTGGATCTCATGTATGACCTCCCCTCCCGGAAACAGGTGCGCGAGGTCGTGATCACCAGGGAGTTCGTCACCGGACAGGCCGATCCGGTAACCGTTCTTTCCCAAAAGGCCGGCTAGTCCGGTCCTGGGACCCGTCGGGGTCCCTCTTGCAATCTCCTACCCATGCCGAAAGCGCCCCGCGACCGCGCCCGCTTCGTGACGAGCGCCGTCACCAGGGCGGGCTTTCCCTCCGCCCCCCTTCCCGAGGTGGCGTTCGTGGGCCGGTCGAACGTGGGGAAGTCGAGCCTTCTCAACCGGCTGGCGGGCCAGCGGGGCCTGGCCCACGTCTCCCGGACACCCGGCCGGACGCGCATGGTCAACTTCTTCGAGGTGCCCGGACGCTACCGGCTCGTGGACCTTCCCGGTTACGGCTATGCCCGGGCGCCGGAGGCGCTCCGCGCCGGGTGGGAGGACCTGGTGCTCGCCTACCTGACCGGACGGGCGAGTCTCGTGCTGAACCTGCTGCTGGTGGACGCGCGGCGCGATCCGCTTGCGAACGACCTGAAGGCGCTGGAACTGCTCGGCTCCAGCGGGCGGCCGGTGGCCGTGGTGGCGACCAAGATGGACAAGCTCAGGAGTTCGCAGGCCGCATCGCGGCTGCGGCAGCTCTCGCAGGCGTTCGGCAGGGACGGAGAAGTTCGGGTGATTCCCTGCTCGACGGTGACCAGCGGCAAGCGGCCGCGGGACCCCGGCCGGGAAGGAGTCGGCGAGGTTCGCCAACTGATCGCCGAAAGGGTCGAGGCATGGCGCTGAGTTCCGGCGCCGGCACGATCCGGCGCCGTTCCCGCAAGGTGTTCCGCGCCGGCCCCCGTGTCCTCGAAAAGGCGCCGCCCCCCTCCGGGCCGGTGCTCTACACCGCAGAACTCGCCCGCATGAGCCCCCCGGACCTGCAGCGGGTCGCGGCGGACCTGGGGATCGCCACCCCGGACGCGCTGACCCGGCAGGATCTCCTCTACCGGGTGCTCGGGGCGCACACGAGTCAGGGAGGGCGGGTCGTGGCCCAGGGGACCCTGCACCGCCTGGTGGAGGGGTTCGGGTTCCTCCGCTCTCCCATCAACTCCTATCTCCCGGGCCCCAACGACGTGTACGTCTCGCCCACCCAGATTCGCCGGTTCAACCTCAGGAACGGCGACATGCTGCTCGGCGACATCCGCCGGCCGCGCCGCGGGGAGCGCTACTTCGGACTCCGCGATCTCGAGATGGTGAACGGCGAACCCGCCGTGGAGAACCCGGAGCGGCCCGAGTTCGAGTCCCTCACGCCCCTCCATCCGGACCACATGATCCGGCTCGAGAACGACTCGGGGGACCTGGCGGCGCGGGTCGTGGATCTGGTGGCGCCCATCGGGGCCGGCCAGCGCGGACTCATCGTGGCGCCGCCGCGGGCAGGCAAGACCGTCCTGCTGCAATCCATCGCGAAAGGCATCCAGAAGAACCACCCGGACGTCGAGTTGCTGGTCCTGCTGGTGGACGAGCGGCCGGAGGAAGTCTCCGACATGGTCAAGAGCGTCCGGGGCGAAATCCTGAGCTCGACCTTCGACGAACGCGGGATCCGCCACATCCAGGTCGCGGAAGCAGCGCTCGACCGCGCCCGGCGGCGCGTCGAGCTGGGCAAAGACGTGGTCATCCTCCTGGACTCGCTGACCCGCCTGGCGCGGGCCTACAACCACACCAAGGCCTCCGCCCAGGGCCGGCTGCTCTCCGGGGGCATGGATGCCACCGCCATCCAGTACCCGAAGAAGTTCTTCGGCGCCGCGCGGAACATCGAGGACGGAGGTTCGCTGACCATCCTGGCCACCGCGCTGGTGGACACCGGCAGCCGGCTCGACGATCTCGTCTATGAGGAGTTCAAGGGCACCGGGAACATGGAGATCCATCTCGATCAGCGCCTTCTGGAGCAGCGTCTCTTCCCCGCGATCGACCTCCACCAAAGCGGCACGCGGCGGGAGGAACTGCTGCTTACTCCCGAAGAGC
The DNA here is from genome assembly GCA_963555995.3 of Vicinamibacteria bacterium. GTDB lineage: Bacteria > Acidobacteriota > Vicinamibacteria > Marinacidobacterales > Marinacidobacteraceae > Marinacidobacterium. Next base: position 2,383,231 of record OY821641.1, read on the forward strand.
TGCAGCGGATGGTCGTCCTCCGGCGGGTGCTCGCCTCGCTGGACGCGGTGGAGGCGATGGCGCTCGTCATCGAGAAGATGGGGCAGACCGGGTCGAACGCGGAGTTCCTGCAGGCCATGACGAACTCCGACTGAGCGCCACCGCACCGCGGCGCCTTCGGACTGCTAGCAGCCTGTGGTGAAACCCACGTGAGCGCCGAGACGGGTGAGGCGCCCGGCTGACAAGGCGCGTGAGGGAGGAATGCCGAGTGTATTCCGACCGAAACGCAACGCAGAGCGCCTCGCAGAGGCGCGGTTCAGGCGGGATGCTTCGCCCGTCGAACGCCGCGTGGGTTTTGCCAGAGGCTGCTAGACTTCGCGCCCCTCGAATGCGCCCCGACATCCACCCCGAATACAACGAGATCACGGTGAACTGCGCCTGCGGCGCCAGTTTCGTGACCCGTTCCACCCGGGGCAGCGATCTGCGGCTCGAGATCTGTTCCGCCTGCCATCCGTTCTTTACCGGGAAGCACCGGATCGTGGACTCGACCGGACGGGTGGAACGGTTCCGCCAGAAGTACGGCGAGGTTCGATCGCGGCGGGCGGCGCAGGCGAGCGCCACGCAGTAGCAGCGCTCTCGGGCAGGAATTCGCAACCGGTCCGGGTTCCGGATCCGTGCGCCTGTCCGTTCCCGGACCACGGCGCCCTTCGGCCGGAAACCCGGCCCGTCCGTGGACCGCTACCATGATGCCCGCGCCGTCCCGGGCCCGGGCCGAAACCCAGGGCGCTCGGCTCGCCCGAAGCACACCGCCGACAAAGACATCGCCATGACCATCAGGACCGCGGCCGGAGACGCCGGCGCGGGGATCGAAGCCGCCCTCGCCGCCGCCGAAGAGCGCTACCGCGAGGTCACCGCTAGGCTCGCCAGTCCCGGCGTCCTCGCCGATCCGGCGGAGCTCCGCCGTCTTTCGACGATGCATGCCGAGCTGGAGCCGCTGATGGACGCCGGGGGACGGTATCGGCAACTCGGCGAACGGCTCGCGGAAGCGATCGAAATGGAGAGCGACCCGGACCCCGAGGTGGCCGAGCTGGCGGCCGAGGAAGCCGCCGGGACGCGCGCTGAACTGGAACTGGTCACCGGCGAGATCCGGCGCCGGCTGCTTCCCCGGGATCCGAACGACGACCGCAACGTGCTGCTCGAGGTGAGGGCCGGGACCGGCGGGGAGGAAGCGGCCCTCTTCGCCCGCGAGGTCTTCCGGATGTACGAACAGTACGCGCGGTCCAACGGGTTCCGGGTGGACGTGGTCTCCAGCCAGGAATCCCCGGTGGGGGGCATCAAGGAAATCGTCTCGGTGATCGAGGGCAAGGGCGCCTTCAACCGGCTGAAGTTCGAGAGCGGGGTGCACCGCGTACAGCGGGTGCCGGCGACCGAGGCGTCCGGACGGATCCATACCTCCGCGGTCACGGTGGCCGTGCTCCCGGAGGCCGAGGACGTCGAGATCCAGATTGATCCCAAGGACCTGCGCGTGGACACGTTCTGCTCCTCCGGCCCCGGCGGCCAGAGCGTGAACACCACCTATTCGGCGGTGCGCATCACCCACCTTCCCTCCGGGCTGGTGGTGAGCTGCCAGGACGAGAAATCGCAGATCAAGAACAAGGCGAAGGCGCTGCGCGTCCTCAAATCCCGACTGCTCGAAGTGGCCCGGCAGGAGCAGCAGGCGCAGGTGGCCGAGGCGCGGCGCGGACAGGTGGGCCGCGGCGACCGGAGCGAAAAGATCCGGACCTACAACTTCAAGGAGAACCGGATCACCGACCACCGGATCGCGCTCACCCTCCACTCCCTCCCGAACGTCCTGGGGGGAGAGCTCGACCCGCTGATCGAGCCGCTCCACGCCCGGGAGCAGTCCGAGCGGCTGAGGGCCCTGAACCTCTGAGCGAACCGACGGTCCGGGCCGCGCTCCGCCGGGGTGCGGAGCGGCTCGCCGCCGCCGGGATCGGGTCACCGGAGTTCGACGCCGGGCTGCTGCTGCGGACCGCCGCGCGTTGGTCCGCCGCTGAGCTGATCGCGCGGACCCGGGACGCTCTCTCTCCCTCGGTGCGGGATTCGTTCGACGCCCTGATCGCCGAGCGGGCGGCCCGGCGGCCGCTCCAGCACCTCGTGGGCGAAACCGAGTTCTTCGGCCTGACCCTGAAGGTCGGTCCCGAGGCGCTCATTCCCCGCCCGGACACCGAGACCCTCGTGGAGGCGGCTCTCCTCCGGTTCGAGAGGAGCGGCCCGGCGCCCTACCGGATCGCCGACGTGGGGTGCGGAACGGGAGCCATCGCCCTGGCGCTCGCGTCCCGGTTGCCCGCGGCCCGCGTCTTCGCCGTCGAAAACGCTCCCGGAGCGCTCGAGCTGGCCGCCGCCAACATCCGCAGGTGCAACCTGGGGTCCCGAGTGCGGCTGGTGCGCGGCGACCTGCTGGCGGACTTCGGCTCCGGAACGCTGGACGGGGTGGTCGCCAACCTGCCCTACATCCCCGACGCGGAGATCGCCGGGCTCGAACCCGAGGTCCGCGAGCACGAGCCCCGGGAGGCTCTCGCCGGGGGTCCGGACGGCCTGGACCCGCTCCGCCGGCTGGCGCCGATGGCGGCGCGGGCCGTCCGCCCCGGCGGCCGGGTTCTCGTCGAGATCGGCGCCGGCCAACAGGACGCCGCGACCGGAATCCTGACGGACGCGGGTCTCGGCCACGTCGAGTCTCTTCCCGACCTCAAGGGCATCCCACGGGTGCTCGCCGCCTCGCTTCCCGCCTGACCGGACCCGCCGCCCGAAGCGGATAGGATCGAACCGTGATCTACGTCGTCACCGTTCTCGGCTACCTGGGGCTCCTGGTGTTCATCGCCCTCCGCCGGGCGCGGAACGTATCCACCCAGGACGACTTCATGGTCGCGGGGCGGTCGGTGCCGTGGCAGGTCCTGGTCGGAACCCTGATCTGCACCTGGATCGGTTCCGGGAGTCTCTTCGGCGGCGCCGGCCGGGCGTTCCGCGAAGGCTTCTCCGCGCTCTGGATGAGCGCCGGCGCCTGGGTCGGCATCGTGGTGGTCTTTTTCCTCGCCGCCAGGGTCCGCCGGATCGCGGAATACACCGTTCCCGACCTGCTGGAGCGCCGCTACCACCCGGCGGCGCGGCTCCTCGGGACGACGGCGATCGGCATCGCCTACCTCACCATCGCCGGCTACCAGTTCGTGGGGGGCGGACGGCTGCTGGCCATCCTGTTCCCGGGGCTCGACCCCGACGTGGGCATGACCATCGTCGCGGTGCTGGTGACGGTCTTCGCGGTGAGCGCCGGCATGCTTTCGGTCATCAGCCTCGACGTGGTGAACGGCATCATCATCATCGTCAGCATCCTGATCGCGGCGCCGCTCGCCTTCGCCGGGGCCGGAGGCGTCGAGGGACTGACCAGCGTCCTTCCGGAGACCCACTTCACCCTCACGGGCCGGCTCGGCCTCTCGGCGGCGATCGGGCTCTTCCTGCCCACCATGCTGCTCCTGCTGGGCGAGAGCGGCATGTACCAGAAGTTCTACGCCGCCCGGTCCGGGGCCGCGGCCCGGAAGGCGGTGCTCGGGATGATCGTGGGGGTGATCCTGATCGAGGTCCTGATCGTCGCCACCGCGGTCTTCGCCGCCGCCGGCTATTGGGACGATCCCACCTTCCGGACCGCGGGGGGATTCGACGCCCGGGCCACCGAGACGGTGCTCCTCGAGTTCGCCCGCCACCAGCTCCCGGCGTTCGCGGGATGCCTCCTGCTGGCCGGCGCGGTGGCCATCATCTTCTCCACCGCCACGACCTTCCTGTTGGTCCCCTCCACCGGGATGGCGCGGGACATCTACCAGCGCTTCGTGCGTCCGGACGCCGACTCCGGGACGGTGATCCGCTTCCAGCGCTTCGCGATGGTGGGCCTCTCGGCGCTGGCGCTCGTCATCACCACCCGCTTCGAGAGCATTCTGGACATGGCGCTCTACGCCTACACGATGGTGGGGGCCGCGGTGACCCCCGCCCTGCTGGCGGCGTTCCTCTGGCGGCGGGCCAGCCCGATCGGGGGCGTCATTTCCATCTCCGCCGGGATCGTGACCACCCTGATCTTCGGCGTCCTGAACTCCGCCGGGTTCGAGCGGGTCTGGTTCCTTCCGACCGACTACGACTACGTGATCTATCCCGCCGCGGTCGCTTCGGTCTCCGGGCTGGTCATCGGCAGCCTGCTCACCGCGCCGGCGCGGCCCGAGCAGGTGGAGCCGTTCACGGGAGGCGGGGACGCCGATGCCGGAAGCTGAGGTCGGCATCGTCCGCCGCGGCTCCGCCGCGCGGGTCGAGATGCGTTGGCCCGAGAAACGGAACGCCCTGTCGGTCGCCATGATGGACCGGCTGGCGGCGGCGCTCCGGGAAGGGGCCGGGGAAGAGGGCGCTCGGGCCATCGTGCTGGCGGGCGCCGGCCCGGCGTTTTCCGCGGGCCACTACCTGCCCGAGATGGTGGGGGCGGGCCCGGAGGAGCAGCGCCGCGTCTTCACCGCCTGTTCCGCCCTCATGGACACGATCCGGTCCCTGCCGCTTCCGGTGATCGCGGAGGTGCGGGGCATCGCCACCGCGGCCGGCTGTCAACTGGTGGCGGCCTGCGACCTCGCGGTGGCCGCGGCAACCGCGCGCTTCGCCACTCCCGGAGTGCGGATCGGACTCTTCTGCTCCACGCCCATGGTCCCGGTGAGCCGGGCGGTGGGAAGGAAGCGCGCCATGGAGATGCTCCTCACCGGGGACTTCGTGGACGCAACGACCGCCCTCGAGTGGGGGCTCGTGAACCGGGTGGTCCCGGAAGAACGGCTCGAAGAAGAAAGCCAGGCATTCGCCGAGCGCATCGCCGAAGCCAGCCCCTTCGTGGTCGCGCTCGGCAAGCGCGCCTTCCACCGCCAGGCCGGCCTCAACGTGGAAGACGCCTATGCCCAGATGTCGGAAGTGATGTGCGGGAACGCGGTCCAACCCGACGCCCAGGAGGGCATGAAGGCCTTCCTCGAGAAGCGCCAACCACGCTGGACGCAGAGCGCCGGTTCCTGACCGGGGCGCGGTTCCGCCGGGTTGGACCCCCAACCGAAATGGCGGAAACGGCTAGGAACGCTGGCCTCCAGACCGGCACCAGCGGTCGTCCGGGCCGCGGGAAGGGGCATCGCTATCCGCCCTTGTGGAAGGGCGTACGGCGATTCCCCGTCCGTTCAGGTTGACGCTGGGGAAAGAGCCATCCCGCGGATCAGCGTCGCGCCGTGCGCGGTGCGGAGCACCGCGCGTGCCGGTCAGAGACCGGCGTTCCAAGCCGGGGACGCCTTCCCACCGATCCGCGGCGCGAGAGGTGGCTCCGTCGCTCGCGCAGTCGGGAACAACGGCGATCGTCCGTGTGCGTTATGCGAATGACGATCTCGCTCCCTGAGGAGCGGGTGAAGCGGCCGGCGGAACTGTGCCGAGATGAGGGCATCTCGCGTCCGTAGGCGGGAAGATGTGTTCGGTATGTGGAGGGGACGAGCGATGGAGGGTCTTGTCGCTGAGCGATCCCTCCGGGAGGAGTGGCGCTGACTCGAAAGAAGCCGCTGGTCTTCGGAACGGCACGCGGCCCGTAGGGATGCTCGGTCGCATGGCGCACCGGCTTGGAACGCCGGTCTCCAGACCGGCACGCGCTGCGCTCCGCGCAGCGCACGGCGCGGCGCCCTCCCGCCACCGGGCGCCAGGGGCCACCTATGCGCTTCAGACAGCCCGCCGGCGGAGCCGGTAGGCCGCGTGGCGGCCGTCATGGTGGAAGCGGGCGACCTCGTATCCCCGATCGAAGAGCCCAACCAGGGCGGTCCGGCTCTTCTCCCGCCAGTCCATCGCAAGCCCGATGTCCCGCTTCAGGATTTCATTGAAGTCGGCGGGGATCCGGTAGAGGACCTCCCCGTCGCCGCCGGCGGGCGCCGTTTCGTCGCCGCTTACCGGGAGTCCGTCCCCGCGGAACGCAACGGCGTTGACCGCCGGCAGATCGGGGATTCCCGGAGGCGGAATCAACTCGCCGCGACGGGCGCGTGCCACCCGCTCGGAATCGAGCTGCCAGTCCGGTTCCAGGCGGTCGGTCGGCAACCCGCCGTGGAGGGGGCTGTTGCTGTTGCCGTACACGTTCAGGCGGTACACCGACGAGACGCAGCCGAGGTGGTTGATGTTCAGGTTCCCGTTCCGCGCCTGGAGCGGATCGAAGGTCCAGTTCACGCGCCGGACGCCCTGGGCCAGGACCCGGTCGGCCTGCGCCCACTTGAGCGCCAGGCCGATGCCGGACCCTTGGTACTCGGGGCGCACCGCGAGCATGTGCGAGTGGTGGAACGGCTCTCCTGCGCCTTGCCCGGGAAACCCGCACACGAACCCGGCCATCCGTTCGCCGACGAAGGCGCCGGCTGTGATCGCGCCGTAATGGCCCATGACCGCCATGAGCCCCGCCGGGACCACGTCCAGCTCGATGAAGCCCCAGACCTCCTGCTGGATCGCCTCGCATATCTTCATGTCGTCCATGCCGGCGAGGTCGCGGATCGAGAAGTCCTGGGGCACGTCGCTACCGAGAGGGCGGCAAGTGTAAGGAAGCGCACCCCCGGACGCGCCCCGGAAATCCCGCGCGCAGCCCACGTCTCCACGCCCGGAAACGGGACGCCACACTAGAATCCCGGCCCGTTGACCGACCTCCTCCGAGGGCGCCGTCCCCAACTGTTCGCCCTCTTCGCGGGGGTCCTGATCGCCGACCGCGTCACCAAGATCCTCGCCGAGCGGTCGCTCTCGATGGGGAGCCCGGTGGAGGTGATCCCCGGGTTCTTCCAGCTCACGCTGGTCCACAACACCGGGATGGCCTTCGGACTACTCGGGAGCGCCTCGATTCCGGGGAAGGCGTGGCTGCTGACCGCCGTTTCGACGGGACTCCTCGTCGCGATCGTCTGGTTCGCGTGGCGCGCCGGACCGCTGACCACCATGACCACCGTCGGGATCGTCGCGATGCTGTCGGGCGCCGTCGGCAACATCCTCGACCGGGTCCTCTACGGATACGTGGTGGACTTCTTCGACTTCTACGCCGGCAGCGCCCACTGGCCCGCCTTCAACATCGCGGACGCGATGATCTGCACCGGGGTCGGCCTGCTCGTGCTGGAGAGCGTCCGGGACCTGCGGCGGGAAGCCCGCGCGGCGGCTCAGGAAGACCCGAGCGGGGGCTGATTCGTGTTCCCCCGGCTCGCGGACTTCGGTTCGTTCGAACTCTTCGGACGGACCTTCCACCCCATCCTCCACACCTACGGCATCCTCATGTTCGCCGGGTTCATCGGCGGGCTCTACGTGGCGGCGAAACGCGCGCCGCGCTACGGCATCCAGCCGCAGCACATCTACGACCTCGGGCTCTACCTGGTGATCGGGGCGCTGGTCGGCGCCAAGGTGCTGCTGATCCTGCTGGACCCGGCGCGGTTCCTGGCGAATCCCGGCGGTTTCATCACGGCCGGGGGCGTCTTCTTCGGCGGCCTGCTGGGAGCGGTCGGCGCCACCATCTGGTTCTTCCGGAAGCGCGGGATTCCGGTCTGGCACGGCGGCGACCTGATGGCGCCCTCGATCGCGCTCGGACACGGGATCGGCCGCCTCGGGTGCTTTGCCGCCGGGTGCTGCTACGGGACCCCGGCCGAGGGTCTGCCGGCGATCACTTTCACCGACGTCTACGCCAATTCGGTCACCGGGGTGCCGCTGAACGTCGCCCTCCACCCGACCCAGCTCTACGAGGCGGGTCTCGAATTCGCGCTCTTCTTCTTCCTGCTGTGGCTCGCGCCGCGCCGCAGGTTCGCCGGCCAGCTCTTCCTGACCTGGGCCATCGTCTATCCGGTGTCCCGGTTCGTCATCGAGTTCCTCCGCGGCGACCCGCGCGGGTTCGTGCTGGACGGGCTGCTTTCCACCTCGCAGTTCGTCGGCATCTGGATCGTCGCCGCGGCGGTGATCTCGCTTCTTGTCCTCAGAAGACGCGCCGCCTGAGTCGCCAGGCGACGGCGGCGAGACGCATCTCGAGTTCGAGGTCGGCGCGGCCGAGGACGGCCGGCGCCTCGACCTGATCGCTGCGGAGCTCCTCCCGGACATCAGCCGCAGCGAGGCGGCGCGCTGGGTGGAGGCGGGTCTCGTCCTCCTCGACGGGCGGGTTCGCCGTCCCGGTCACCGCTGCCGCCCGGGGCAGCGCGTGCGCGTCAGGGCCCCGGGCGACGGCCGCGCCCCACTTTTCGGCGCCCCCGGCGAGAACGACCCCCTGTCCCCGGAACCGATGCCGCTCGACGTTCTCCACGAGGATGCGTGGCTGGTCGTGATCGCCAAACCGGCGGGGCTGGTGGTGCACCCGGGGCCCGGTCACCGGGCGGGGACCCTCGCGAACGGGCTGATCCACCGATACCCGGAGATCGCGCGCGTCGGTCCTCCGGGGCGGCCGGGACTGGTCCATCGCCTGGACCGGGGCACGAGCGGCGTGCTGGTCGCCGCCCGCACCGAGCCCGCGCGGCTGCGGCTCGCCGAGGCCTTCGCCGAGCGGCAGGTGGAGAAGCAGTACCTGGCCCTCGTGATGGGCCGGTTCGGGGAACACCGCCGAATGAACGAACCCATCGGGCGCGACCCGAAGCACGGGCAGCGCTACCGCTGCCGGGGCCGGCACGCGCGGGCGGCGGAAACCGAAGCCTGGCCCCTCGAAGAGCTGCCGCTCACGACCTTCGTCGGTATCCGCCTCCACACCGGCCGCACCCACCAGGCCCGCGTCCACCTGGCCCACACCGGCCATCCGATCGCGGGCGACGTGATGTACGGCCCGGGAGCCCCACGCCGCGGCGGCGGCCAGGCGGGCGCGGCGCTCCGCCGCCTCGAACGCCCGGCGCTGCACGCGGCCGAGATCGCCTTCGCGCATCCGGGAACCGAGAACCCGGTCCGGTTCGCGGCGCCGCTCGCCGAGGACCTGGAGAGGACGCTCGCGGCGCTGCGCTCGGCAACCGCCTGAACCGCCCGTTCGGTCTCCTGATCGCATAGGATTCGCGCGGTCAGCCGGAATGAACACGGTTCTCGGAAACGAGGGGTTCCGGGCAGCGCTATTCCGGCTCGGGGACCTGGTGGCGGCCCGGGCGCCGGATCCACTGGCCATTCTGGGCATCCGCCGCCGGGGGGTGCCGCTCGCGGCGCGCATCCGCCGGCATCTCGAGAGCGCCGGCCGCCGGGACATCCCGGTCGGGGAACTGGACATCAACCTCTACCGGGACGATGTCCACGACCGGGGCATCCCCCGCATCGGCGAGACGCGCATCCCGTTCGCCCTCGAGGAGCATCACATCCTGCTGGTGGACGACGTCCTCTTCACCGGCCGGACGGTCCGGGCGGCGCTCACCGCGCTCAGCAACTTCGGGCGACCGCGGAGCGTCCGGCTGGCGGTCATGGTGGACCGGGGCGGGCGGGAGCTGCCCATCGCCGCCGACTTCGTGGGTCTGCGTGTCGAGGCGGGTGACGCGGACATGGTTCGGGTCCGGGTCGAAGAGGAGGACGGTGAGGACGGGGTCGTCATGCTGCCCCGCGGAGAGGCCGCGGCATGAGACACCTGCTGGGCATCCGCAGCCTCACCCCCGAGGAGGCGCTCGGGATCCTGGACGAGGCGCCCCGCTACCAGGACGTGGCCGACCAGCCGGTGCCGCGGGTTCCGGTCCTTGTCGGGCGGACGGTGACCCACCTCTTCATGGAGCCCTCGACGCGCACCCAGGCGTCGTTCCAGCTCGCCGCCAAGCGGCTCTCGGCGGAACCTCTCTCCTTCGTTCCCAAGTCCTCCTCGCTGACCAAGCGGGAGACTTTCCTGGACACCGCCCGCACGCTCGCTTCGATGGCGCCCGACATCGTGGTGGTCCGGAGCGCGGAGTCGGGGGCCCCCCACGTACTGGCGCGGGAGATTCCCACGGCGCAGGTCATCAACGCGGGTGACGGGATCAGCGAGCATCCCACCCAGGCGCTGCTCGACGCGTTCACCATCCGGAAGCACCTCGGACGCATCGCGGGCGTGCGGGTGACGATCATCGGCGACCTGCTGCACAGCCGGGTGTTCCGGTCGAATGCCCGCCTCCTGACGATGCTGGGCGCCGAGGTGCGCTGCTGCGGGCCGCCGACGCTCGTCCCCCCCGGACTCGGCCGGCTGGGGGTCCGGCCACTGCTCCACGTGGAGGAAGCCCTCGAAGGCGCCGAGGCGGTCATGGTGCTCCGCATCCAGCACGAGCGGATGCACGCCTCCTTCATCCCCACCGAACGCGAGTACTACCGCGAGTTCGGCCTCACCGGCGAGCGCCTCGCCCGGACCGATGACGCCATCGTGCTGCATCCGGGCCCCCTCAACCGGGGCGTCGAGATCTCCTCGGAGGTGGCGGACGGACCCCGATCGGTGATTCTGGACCAGGTGCGGAACGGGGTCGCCGTCCGGATGGCGGTACTCGCGGAGATCGCCCGCAGCAGTCCCAGGAGTCACCGGACCGATGGCTGAACGGCCGGTGGTCCTCCGCAGGGCCCGCGTCGTTGATCCGGCGGGCGAAATCGACGCCGTCCGGGATCTTCGCCTCGCGGAAGGACGGATCGCCGCCGTCGGCGAGGATCTCGCCGAACCCGGCGACCGGATCGTGGACGTGGACGGACTGGTGGCGGCGCCCGGCTTCTGCGACATGCACGTCCACTTCCGCGAGCCGGGTCTCGAATACAAGGAGACGGTGGCGAGCGGGGCCGCCGCCGCAGTCGCCGGCGGGTTCACTGCGGTGGCCTGCATGGCGAACACCGATCCGGTGAACGACAGCCCTTCGGTGACCGCCCACATCCGCCAGTTGGCGGAGCAGGCCGGCCTCGCGCGGGTGCACCCGATCGCCGCCACCACGCAGGGGATGGCCGGCGAGCGGATCTCCGAGTTCGGCGCCCTCAAGGAGGCCGGCGCGGTCGCCGTCTCCGACGATGGGCTCCCGGTGGGCGATCCCGCGGTCATGCGGAAGGCGCTCGAGTATTCGAGGCTCCACGACCTTCCGGTAATCGAACACTGCGAGACCCTGGAACTGACCGGCGACGGCGCGATGCGCGAGGGCGCCTACGCCGCCTGGATCGGACTCCCGGGAATCCCCGCCGCCTCGGAGTTCATCGCGGTCGAGCGGAACATCGCCCTCGCCGAGATCACCGACGCCCGTCTCCACATCGCGCACCTCTCGACCGCGCGTTCCGCCGCCGCGGTGCGCCGCGCCAAGGCCGCCGGACTGCGAGTCACCGCCGAGGTGACGCCGCACCATCTGGTCCTGACCGAAGAGGCGGTCGGCGACTACGACACCGCGGCCAAGATGAAACCGCCGCTCGCCGCCGACGCCGACCGCGATGCCCTCCTGACGGCCATCGCCGACGGCACCGCCGACGCCATCGCCACCGACCACGCCCCGCACCACGAAGACGAGAAGAAGCTCTGTTTCCAGAGCGCGCCGTTCGGGATCGTGGGGCTCGAGACCGCGGTACCGCTCGTCCTCGATCGCCTGGTGGCGTCCGGCGCGGTCTCCCTCGCGCAGGCGGTCCGGCTGCTCTCCACGGGTCCGCGCCGGATCCTCGGCCTCCCGGGCGGCGACCTCCGGCCCGGAAGTCCCGCGGACATCACCCTGCTCGACCTCGACGCCACCGGCACGGTCGCTCCTGAGTCGTTCCGGAGCCGGGGACGGAGCACTCCGTTCGCCGGGCTCTCGCTGAAGGGGCAGGTCGCGGCGACCTGGGTCGGAGGGCGCGAGGTCTATTCGCGAGATAGCGGCCGGTAATGCCGCCGCGGGGGTGGGAGGACGCCGTAGAGCGCGTTTTCCGGCGGCACGGCGCCGGCAGTCTCGACTCCGACCCCCTCCTGTTCCCCCGCCGCTTCCGGCGCGCCGACGACCGGGAGATCGCGGCGTTCTTCGCCGCGTCGCTCTCCTACGGGAACGCCCGCGCGGTGTGCTCCTCGCTCGAACGGATCTTCGCGTGGACCGGGCCGCATCCCGCGCGCTTCGTGCGGGAATTCGACCCGGGGCGGGATGCTGCGGCGCTGGGCGGCTTCCGGCACCGCTGGTCGAGCGCAGGAGATCTCGTCCGGCTCGCGGTCATGCTCCGCGGCATCCTCGAAGAACACGGGACGGTGGAAGCCCTGTTCGGCCGGGGCATCCTCCGCGAGTCCGGCGGACGGGTGGACCTTGCGGCGAGCATCGGGCGGTTCCGGCGGGCGGCCCTCGCGTACGACGAGGCGCCAGCGGTGATCAAAGATGTCTCCCGGCCCGGTCCCCGCTACTTCTTCCCGGACCCGCGCACCTCGGCCGCGAAGCGCACCACCATGTTCCTGCGCTGGGTCGTCCGGCCGGACGACGGACTGGACCTGGGGCTCTGGGACTGCCTCCAGTCGCGCGACCTGGTGGCGCCGCTCGACACCCACATGTTCCTGATCGCGCGGCGATTGCGTCTGACCCGCCGGAAGACGCCGGCGTGGCGGGCGGCGCTCGACCTGACGCGGGGACTCCGGCGGCTGGACCCGGAAGACCCGGTGAAGTACGACTTCGCGCTCAGCCGGTTGGGGATCGTGGAGGGGTGCCCGCGGCACCGGCGGAGCGAGCCGTGCGAGCTGTGTGGGTTGTTGGGGAGGCTGCACTCCCGGCCGGGCACGCCATGAGGGCGCGTGGGGTTACGACGTGCGCGTCGCGGAGCGCCGCGCGTGCCGGTGTGAACACCGGCGCTCCCCTCCCCTACCGGACCGTCACCCGGGAGCGTTCGGCGAGGGTGCCCTGGGCGCGCTCGACCGCGACGATGGCCTTGTTGTAGTCAATGATCGCCTGGAGTTCGTTGGCGCGGGCCTGGGCGAGGTCGCGCTGCGCCTGGACGATGAAGTAGCTGGTGGTCATCCCGACCTCGAACTTCTTCTGCTCGGCGTCGAGGCTCGCCTCCTGCAGCTCGCGGGCGACCCGGCTGGCGTCGATCCGCCGCCGGTTCGTCTCCACCTGGCGCACCGCGGTGCGGACCTCCTGAGCGATCAGGACCTCCTGCTGCCGGATGGTTTCGCGCTGCCGGGTGAGATCGGTCTGCGCCTGGGCGTGGTCCGCGTGCGCCTGGTTGGGACCGATGGGATACGAGAAGGAGAGTCCGAGTTGCCAGTCCCGATAGTCGAGGCCGCCCAGTTGGGAGAGCGCGTCGCCGTAACCGCCCGGAATCGTGTCCACGGCGGGTCCGAAGAACCCCTCGCGCACGAGCTGGGTCCCGCCGACCCCGGTGAGTTGGACCAGCCCCACCAGGTCCACCGAAGGAAGCGTCTGGTTGCGGAAGTACCGCACGTCGTACTGGTTGGTGTCCAACTGGACGCGCTGGGAGCGCAGCTCGGGCCGGCGCTGGAGCGCTACCCGGATGGCGTCCTCCGTGTTGACGGCGTAGTCCTCATTCGACGGGGCATCAACGGGACGGATCTCCCCGTCCCAGAACCCGACCCCGTCGGGATCGCGGATCAGCGCCTTGAGCGCATCCTCGGTCTGGCGGATCTGCTCCTCCGCCAGGATCAGCTCTTCCTCGCGGGCCGCCGCCTCCGCCTGCGCCTGCAGCACGTCGATCGGCGCCATGGTCCCCACTTCCACCTGCACCTGGTTGTTGCGCAGCAGGTCCCGCGCCAGCTCGAGCGACTGCGTGGCGACCTCGTGGCTCCGGATGGCGAAGACGAGATCCCAGTAGGCGTTCTGGACGTCGCGCAGCACGTCCAGCACACTGGTCTCGAACTCGTGCCCCGCCTGCCGCTCGCCGTTCTGCGAAATCACGATCTGGCGCCGCTGCGGGTCGGCGCGGAAGTTCTGGAGCAGCGGTTGGGTGACCTGGGCATTCAGGGTGCTGCGGTAGCGCGGGTTGAAGGTGAAGAACTGGCTGTTGGTGGCCAGCCGGTTGTTGTTGAACTGGACCGAGTAGTTGGCGCCGAAGGGGAGTTGCTGCTCGAAACGCAGGTTGTAGTTCAGGTTGTCGCGCTCGTTCTGGGCGGCGCCGTCGAGCTGGCTCTCCGCCGGCGAAAGGCTTTCCAGGAAGTTGGTGTCCAGGACCATCTGCGGCGTGTACACCCGCCGGGCCGCCGAGAGCGCGAAGCCGGACGACTGCCGGGCCAACCGCGAAATCTGGACGCTCAGGTTGTTCTCGAGCGCCTGCTGGATGGCGTCTTCGAGGCTCAGCTCGAGGGGCGCCGGCTGGCCGGCAACGTCCTCCTCGGGAGAACCTGCGAAGGCCGTGCCCGGCAGGCCCAGCGAAAGGACAAGAATTGCGGTGGTGGTGCGCATGAGGCGTCTCCTCGAGAAAGAACGGGGGAGCGGTCCGGCAGGGATCTCATCTACAAGACGCGCCCAGGCCGAATTTTCTACCGTCACTCCATGAATACGCACATCCCCCGCCCGGGGTTTCGCTCCTGACGTCGCGGAGGCATCATGGGATCAACGGTCCGCGTGCGTCTGGATCTCGCCTATGACGGGACCGACTTCGCCGGCTGGCAACGCCAGCCGGACCGCGACACCGTCCAGGGGCGGATCGAAGCAGCCGTCGGGCGGCTCTACCGCCAGGCCCCCGGGCAAGGGACGCCCGTGGTCGGCGCCGGGAGGACCGACGCCGGCGTTCACGCCGAAGGACAGGTGGCTCACTTCGATGCACCCGCCAGCATTCCGCCCGCCGGGATACGGGCGGGGCTGAACGCCCTGCTGCCTGACGCGATCCGGGTGCTCGCCGCCGCCGAAGCCGCGCCGGACTTCCACGCCCGATTCAGCGCGGCCGGCAAGACGTACCGCTATCACGTGCTCACGGAGGCGGTCGTTTCGCCCCTGCGGAGCCGCTACGCCTGGCCGGTGGGCGGCGGCCTCTCCCGGGAGGCCATGGAGGCGGGCGCCGCCGCTTTCGCGGGCCGCCACGACTTCCGCGCCTTCTTCAGCGCGCCCCCCGGGGAAGAGCCGGAGACGCCGGTCCGGAACGTCTTCACGGCGCGCTTTGTCGCGGCCGGCAGTGAACTGGTCTTCGAGGTCACGGCGGAGGGGTTCCTCCGTTACATGGTTCGCCGGATGGTGGGGACCCTGGTGGCGATCGGGCGGGGACAGCTTCCGCCAGAACGGGTTGCGGAGATGCTTGGCGATCCCGAGGCGTCGGGTCCGAGATTCCGGGCGCCCGCGGCCGGACTCCGCCTCTACCGGGTCCACTACGGGACTCCCGCGCGCTGCTAAATTCGCGGGTTCGTGCCCGGGAGCTCCGTGACCATAGACATCGCTCCCGAGGAGGGAACCGCCGAACTCCTCGCGCGGATCGATCGCACCCGGCTTCCGCTTCACGTCGCGGCCATCATGGACGGGAACGGGCGCTGGGCCGCCGCCCGCGGTCTCCCGAGGGTCGAGGGACACGCGGCCGGCGTGGAGTCGGTCCGGGACACCGTGGAAGGCGCCGCCAGCCTGGGACTGGGGGCTCTCACCATGTTCGCCTTCTCCATCGAGAACTGGAGCCGGCCCCCCGAGGAGGTCGAAGTGCTCATGGAGCTGGTCAAGCGCTACCTGCGGCTCGAGACCGAGAACCTGATCGCCAACGACATCCGCTTCCGGCCCATCGGACGACTGGGGGAACTGCCCGCCGATGTCCAGGCGATGCTGCAGGAGACCGCTGACGCCACCGCGCACTGCCGGGGCCTCGGCCTCAACATCGCCCTCAACTATGGAGGCCGGGCGGAGATCGTGGACGCCGCCCGGCGCATCGCCGAACGTGCGGCGCGGGAAGGGAAGGCGCCCGAACTCGATGAGCACGTGTTCGGGGAATACCTGTACACCCGCGGACTTCCCGATCCCGACCTGCTGATCCGCACCAGCGGCGAGGAGCGGGTCTCCAACTTCCTCCTCTTCCAGAGCGCCTACACGGAGTTCTGGACCACGCCCACCTTCTGGCCGGAATTCCGGCGGCGGCACCTCTTCGAGGCCATCCTCGCCTACCAGCGCCGCAGCCGGCGGTACGGCGGAATCTCCGACTAGCGGGCAGCCGGCGTGCGGCGGGTCATCAGTGCGGTGGTGGTCGCCGCGGGCACGCTGGCGCTCTGTCTGCTCGTGCCTCCCTGGGTCCGGCAACTCGCCATCCTGCTCGCGGCGGCCTACGCCTGCCGGGAGGCGATGCGGATGGCGCGGGCGATCCAGGCGCCCGGGGACGGGTCCGAGGCTTCGGGCGGGAAGAAAGTGCCGCCGGCAGGCTTGGCCGCAACCGTGGTGCTGATGCTCCTGGTGGCCAGCTTCGGAGTCTCCAGCGGCCCGAGCGCGGCGCCGCTGGCGGCGATGTCACTCCTCGCGATCGCCGCGCTCGTCCTCCCGGCCACGCCGCGCACGCTGGGCTGGCTCGGGGCCGCGGCGCTCGCCGCCCTGTGGATCGGTCTTCCCGCGGCGGCGCTCCTCGCCCTGACCTCCGGCGAGGATGGCGGACGGATCCTGCTCTTCCTGCTCGCCACCGTGATGGTGGGAGAAGCCGGCGCTTTCTTCGGAGGCAAGCTCCTTGGCGGTCCCCGGCTCGCGCCCGCGCTGAGTCCCGGCAAGACGTGGGCGGGTTTCTTCGCCCAGTTGGCGTTCGGCGGCGCCGCCGGGGCGGTGGCGATCCCGCTCCTCTCCGCGGAACTCGGGCCGGGCGCCGGAGCGGCGCTCGGAGTCTGGATATCGGCGGCGGCCGCGCTCGGCGACCTGTTCGAGTCGTTCTGGAAGCGGGCCGCGGGCCGCAAGGACAGCGGCCGCATCATCCCCGGCCACGGGGGCCTGCTCGACCGGATTGACGGCGTGCTGTTCGGGGCGCTGGCGCTATCGGCGGCGTCCGTATTCGTGCCGTTCTAGCAGCCTGCCGGCGGGCCGGCGGCGGATTCCTCAGCCGAACAGGCCGGTCTTCGACAGGTCGAGGTACACGACGAGCACGAAGACCAGGAGCATGAACGCGGCCCCCGCGACCATGAGCGCCTTGCGCATGCCGAGGCTGAGATCGCGCCGCGCCGCCGACTCCACGAGCAGCACCGCGATCTGCCCGCCGTCGAGGACCGGAATCGGCAGCAGGTTGAGCACGCCGAGGCTGAGACTCAGGATCGCCATCAGCAGCAGCACGTCGGTGGGACCGCGGCGGAGCGCCTCCCCGGAGGCCTGCGCGATCCCGATGGGGCCCGAGAACTGACGCGGGGAGCCCTGGCCCGTCACCACCCGACCCAGTTGGCCGACGGTGAGACCGCCCCAGCGGACCGTCTCGGCCATCGCCTCCCGCACCGCATCGGGGACCGATTCCGCTCGGACCATGCGGAAGGGAGGCTGAAACTGGACGCCGACCTGCGGGACGGTCTGGCCGGTGTTCGGATCCTCGCGCAGTCGGGGAACGACCGAGACGACGATCTCGCTCTCGCCGCGCTCGACGGCGACGGCGATCTCCCGCTCTCCGGCGGAACGCACCAGGGCCGCCACCTCCGAAGTGCTGCCCACCGGCATCCCATCCACGCGCAGGATGCGGTCGCCCGGAGCGAAGCCCGCCGCCACTGCGGGCGTGTCCGGGATCACGGCCCCGATGATGGGCGGGTTCGGCGGATAGATGCCGGCAACGCCGACCGCATCAGGCCCCTCCGAGCGGATCGCGACGGAGAAGGAGCGCGGCGCTCCTTCCCGCTCGACGCCGAAGACGACCTGCTGGTCCGGCCGGACGATGATGGCCTCCATCGCCGTCCGCCAGTCGGGAACCGGCTCGCCGGCCACGGTCACGATCCGGTCGCCGGCGCGAATTCCGGCGATGGCGGCGGGCGAGCGTTCGGCCACGTAGGAGACGACGGGGGGATCGGACAGGCCGATCCGCCGTTCCATCCCCACATAGAAGAGCCCCGCCAGGATCGCCACCGCCAGCACGAAGTTCATGGCGGGGCCGGCGAAGAGGATGGCGAGCCGTTCCCCGCGGGTCCGGTTCTGGAGTTCGGCGGGGTCGTCGCTCCCGTAGCCGGGCGCGTCCCCCGCCATCTTGACGTAGCCGCCGAGGGGCAGGAGGCCGATCGTCCACTCCGTATCCCCGATCCGCCGGCGGTAGACGTTCGGTGGGAAGCCGATCGAAAACGTCTCGACCCGAACCCCGATGAAGCGCGCCGCCAGGTAGTGGCCGAACTCGTGGACGACGACGAGGGTGCCCACCACGAGCACGAAGGCGATGAGGGTGAGCATGGTCAGCGCGCGGTCGCCGGAACGCGGTCTTCGACGAGGTCGCCGGCGTAGGAGCGCGCCCAGGCGTCGGC
This sequence comes from Vicinamibacteria bacterium, assembly GCA_963555995.3. GTDB lineage: Bacteria > Acidobacteriota > Vicinamibacteria > Marinacidobacterales > Marinacidobacteraceae > Marinacidobacterium. Next base: position 2,401,514 of record OY821641.1, read on the forward strand.
GCGGGCGACCCCTTCCAGGTCTTCCGGCTCGGCGGGGGAGTGGGCGGCCAGCGTCGCGCCCACGACGGACGGGATCCCGGGGAACGGGATCCGGCCGTCGAGGAAGGCCGCCACCGCGACCTCGTTCGCCGCGTTCAGCACCGCCGGCGCGTCACCCCCGGCCGCGAGAGCCTCGGCGGCGAGTCGAAGGCAGGGGAAGCGGTCCGGATCGGGCGGCTCGAAGCGGAGGTCGAGCGGCTGGTCGAGCGGCAGCGGGGCGAGTCCGGTCGGCAGGCGCTCCGGCCAGGTGAGGGCGTACTGCACCGGCGTCCGCATGTGCGTGACGCCGAGCTGGGCCAGGATCGAGCCGTCCTCGAACTCGACCATGGAGTGGACGATGGACTCCGGATGGACCACCACCCGGATCGCCTCCGGCGGCTGGTCAAAGAGCCAGCGCGCCTCGATCATCTCGAGGCCCTTGTTCATCATCGTCGCGGAGTCAATCGTGATCTTGGGTCCCATGCGCCAAGTGGGATGCCGGAGTGCGAGCTCCGGGGTGGCGCGGGCGATCTCGGCGGCCGAGGCGGCGCGGAACGGACCCCCGGAGGCGGTCAGCCAGAGGCGGCGGACGGGGTCCCGCCGGTCGGCGAGGCACTGGTGGATCGCGGCGTGCTCGCTGTCCACCGGAATCAGCCGGGCGCCGGAGGCGGCGGCGGCGCGCGCCATCACCGCCCCGGCGGCCACCAGCGACTCCTTGTTGGCAAGGCCGACGACCTTGCCGGCGCTGAGGGCGGCCAGGGTCGGGCGGAGTCCCGCCGCGCCGACGATCCCCGAAATGACGAATCCGGCGCCCGGCGCGGTGGCGGCGCGCTCGAGCCCGGCGGGACCTCCCGCGACCTCGATCCCCGCGAGCCGCTTCCCATAGGCGTTCTCGAACTTCTCGGCTTCCGCTTCCCGGCCGAGGGCCACGATTTCGGGCCGGTAGCGCTCGCACAGCGAAGCGAGCCGGTCGGAAGCGCGGCCGGCGGCGAGCGCGACGACCCGGAACCGGTCGGGGCAGCGGTCCACCACCTCGAGGGTCGTCGAACCGATGGAGCCCGTCGCCCCCAGGATGGAAACGCCGCGGGTTTCGGGGCTCATCGTTTCGTTTTCACCAGGTACGCCTGTTTTTCCGCCAGCGCGACGATTGTAGAGCCGCGAAGCGCCGCCGCCTGCCGGCATCGGCCCGCCTCCTCTCCACGCTCGGCACTCAACCGACTTTGCTCACCGACCCTTAACATTCGGGGCCGCCGCATGAAGATCGACCGACTCACGATCCGGGAACTCCGGCTCGACCTCAAATACCCCTTCGAAACCAGCTTCGCGCGGGTGACCGAGCAGCAGTTCCTCCTCCTCGAAGCCGAGATCGCGGGAGTGAGCGGGCATGCCGAGTGCGTCGCCGATGTCGCTCCGGGCTATTCCTACGAAACGGTCCGCACCGCCGAACACCTCATCCGCGACTTCCTGTGGCCGCTGGCGGCCGGGAACGACTACGCCCATCCGGACGAAGTCGTTCCGTCGTTCGCCCGGGTCCGCGGCCACAACATGGCCAAGGCCGCCATCGAGATGGCGGTGTGGGACGCCTTCGCGCGTCTCGAGGACAAGCCGCTCGCCGGCGTGCTCGGCGGCACCCGCTCGCGCACCGTCTCCGGGGTCTCGATCGGAATCCAGGACACCGTGGAACAGCTCCTCGACAAGATCGGGCTCGAACTCTCCCGGGGCTACCGGCGGATCAAGATCAAGATCAAGCCCGGGTGGGACGTCGCCGTGGTCGGGCGAGTGCGCGAGCGCTATCCGGACCTGCCGCTCATGGTGGACGCGAACAGCGCCTACACCCTCGCGGACGAGCCGCTCTTCCGCGAACTCGACCAGTTCGGGCTGATGATGATCGAGCAGCCGCTCGAACACGACGACATGTGGGACCACGCCGCGCTCCAGCGGAAGATCTCGACGCCCATCTGCCTAGACGAATCGGTGCATTCGGTCGCCGACGCCCGCCGGGCCATCGAGATGGGAGCGTGCCGGATCATCAACGTCAAGGCGGGCCGGGTCGGGGGACTCGCGGCGGCGCGCGACATCGCGGCCCTCGCCGAGAGCCACGGGGTCCCGGTGTGGTGCGGCGGCATGCTGGAGAGCGGCGTCGGCCGGGCCCACAACATCCACCTTTCCTCGCTTTCCGGCTTCTCGATGCCGGGCGACGTGGCCGCCTCCGAGCGCTACTTCATCGAGGAGATCATCGAACCGCCAGTGACCGTGGATCCCGACGGCTCGCTCCCGATCCCCGAGGGCGCCGGAATCGGCTTCGCGCTGCGGGAAGACGTCATCCGGCGCCACACCCTTTGCGAGACCACGCTCTCCCGCTGACCCGCCGGGCGCCGGGGCCGCGGTCCCGGCGGGCGATCCGGCAGGTGGCCGCCTGCCTGATGCTCGCCGCGGTCCCGGTCTCCGCGCAGCCCCCGGCGCCCGAGGGCGTCCTCGCACAACGTGAGCCGCCGCCCCCGCCGGTCCTCCCCACTCCCGAGCGCCTCGCCCGGGTCCTTGCGCTCGAGGACGCGCGGTCCTTCGGGGACGGCTGGCTCCGGGACCGGGTGTACGACCCGGACCCCGAGGTGCGCCGCCGGGCGGTGCTCGCCCTCGGGCGCATCGGCCGCCCCGAAGCCGTCGAACCGCTGGTGACCGCGCTGACCGCCGACGAGGCGGGCGCCGTTCGCTCGACCGCGGCCTTCGCTTTGGGCATCGTCGAGGATCCGCTGCCGGCGGACGCGGTCTCGGCGCTCGAAGCGGCGCTGCTGGACGGCTCGGGCCGCGTCCGCGAGAAGGCGATCGAGGCCATCGGACGGCGGGGCGGCGAACGCGCGGGCAAGATCGTCGCCGGGCGGCTCGCCGAACTGGTGGAAGCGCCCGGCTACGCCGACCGGCGCGAGGACGTCGAGGCGTTCCGGCGGCGGACCTCCTGGGACGAAGCGAGGCTCGGACTCTTCGCCCTCGCCCGCATCCGGGACGACGGGGGCGATCCCGGGGACACCGGCGGCGTCCTCGGCCGCGGCGGGTCGCCGCGCACGCTCTGGTGGGCTTCCGCGTGGACCGCGGCCCGTCTCCGGGATCCGGCGCTCGTGTCCCTGCATCGCGCCTACGCCGGCTCGCCGGACCCGGTCATCCGGGCGCTGGGCGTGCGTGGTCTCGGCTCTACGGGGCTGCCGGTGGCCGAGGACATCGCCCCCGAACTCGGCCACCCGAGCGACACCGTCAGGATCGAAGCGATCCGCGTCGTCCGGGCGCTCGCGGAGGTCGACCTGCCGATCGGCGCCACCACCGGAGCGAGGCTCTTCGAGGCGCTCGATGACGCCGTTCCCGCGATCCGCCGGGAGGCGCTTCGCGGGCTGGGTGACGTGCGGCGCCCGGAGGCCACGGACGCGCTGATCCGGCGGATGCAGTCTTCCGATCCCGAGGTGCGCGCCGGCGCGATGCGGGCCCTCTACCCCCAGGACCAGGAGGGGTTCTTGCTGTTGCTCTCCGGCTGGTCGGACCGCGATCCGGCAGGCAGGATCGCGATGACCCGCCGGCTTTCCGGGATCCCCGACCCCCGCATCCGCAGCTACCTGCTGCGGAACCCACTCGCCGACGAGGACTCGAGGGTGCGCGCGGTCGCCCTCGCCGGACTCGGCGAACTCGAGGCAACCCTGCGGAGCACCGGAGACGAGAGTACGGAGGTCGCCCCTGCCCTGATCCGCCACCTCGGCGCGGAGGATCCCTACGAGCGCGCCGCCGCGGCGGCGGCGCTCGGGCGCCTCAAGACCGGAGCCGAGAGCCTGCGGCAGTCCTACGGCGCGGACGACGCCGCGGCGCCCGATTTCCGGCTGGCCGCGCTCCGTGCCGGCCTCGCCCAGGGGCCGGAGAGCGGCCGGATCGCCTTCGCTCGCGAAGCGCTCGCCGATCCGGCTTGGCCCGTCCGCCGCGAGGCCCATGAATTCCTCCGCCGTTCGGGAGCCGCCGGCGAAGACCCGGCTCCCGCCGAGACGCTGGAGACCACGGACTACCGGGCCATGCTCGAGGCCCCGTTCAGCCCGCTCGCCTGGATCGAGACCGCGCGGGGAACCATCGAGATCGAACTCTTCATCGGCGACGCGCCCCGCACCGTCTCGAACTTCATCCGCCTCGCCCGCGAGGGTTTCTACGACGGCCTGCGCTTCCACCGGGTGGTCCCGAACTTCGTGCTCCAGGCGGGCGATCCCCGCGGGGACTCCTCGGGAGGCCCCGGCTACACGATCCGGTGCGAGATCGGCGAGGGCTTCTACATGCGCGGGAGCGTGGGCATGGCGCTCGACGGCAAGGACACCGGCGGCAGCCAGTTCTTCATCACGCTCCTTCCCCAGCCGCACCTCAACGGCCGTTACACCCTCTTCGGGCACGTGCGGGACGGATTCGCGGTTCTGGATCAGATCGAGCCCGGCGACCGGATTCGGCGCATCCGCATCTGGGACGGCGTGACGCCTCCGGAATAGTGCCGCATGCCGCCAACCGGCCGCGGCCCCGCTTCGGGCTGTTGGCCGTGGACCTCGACGGCACCCTGCTGAACTCCCGGAAAGAGATATCCGAGCAGAATCGGGCGGCCCTCGCCCGCGCGGAAGCGGCGGGGGTCGCGCTGGCGTTCATCTCCGGCCGGCGCTACGCGGAACTCCGGGTGCTGACCGCGGACCTCTCCAAGGCCGCGTTCCGGGTAGGGCACGGCGGCGCCCTCATCCGGCGCCGCGGCCGGACCATCGCCGAAATCCCACTGCCGAGGACGGCGGCGGAACTCGCGGTCCGGTCCGCGCGGCGGCTCCGGATCCCCGCCCTGATCAGCGAGCGCGACGGCAGCGTCCGCATCACCGCCAATTCGCCGGCCACGCCCCGGGTCGCGCGCTACCTGCGGACCGTTCGGCCCGAGCCCCGCTTCGACCCGGATCCGACGTTCGCCGAGGATCCCCTCCATCTCGTGATCGCCGGCACCCCGGAGAGCTGCCGCGAGGCCGAACGCGAACTGCGGGAGTCGCTCGGGGACTCCGTCAATCTCGCCCGCACCGAGTACGTGGCCTCCCGTCTCGGTCTCCTGGACGTCCTCGCGAGCGCCGCCGACAAGGGGACCGCGCTTGCCAGGATCGCCCGGGAGGCCGGTCTGCCGCTCAGCGCCACGCTGGCGATCGGGGACAACTGGAACGACCTGGAGATGCTCGAGACCGCCGGGGTCGGGGTGTTGATGGAGAACGCCGAGCCGGGGCTGAAGACCCGAGGTTTCGAAACCACCGCCTCGCACGACGCGCACGGGGTGGCAGCCGCGATCGATCGACTGGTTTTGGGTGCGCAGTGAAGCCCGGCTTCGCGATCCGGCGCCGGAGCGGGGGAGCCCGGCTCGGGCGGCTGGACACCGCTCACGGTCCGGTGGAGACCCCCGCCTTCATGCCGGTCGCCACCGGGGGGGCGATCCGGGGACTCACGAGCGCGGGGGTGGCCGCCACCGGAACCCGCATCCTGCTGAGCAACGCTTGGCACCTCATGCTGCAGCCGGGCGACGAGCGGATCGCCGCGCTCGGGGGCCTGCACCGGCTGATGGCCTGGGACCACCCCATCCTGACCGACAGCGGCGGCTACCAGGTGGCGAGTCTCGCCACCCTCCGGAAGATCTCGGAGACCGGAGTGCACCTGCGCTCCTACCGGGACGGATCGCCGCACGAGCTGACTCCGGAGCGGGCGGTCGAGATCCAGCGGAACCTCGGTTCGGACATCGCGATGGTGCTCGACGAGTGTCTCGCGCTCCCGGCGCCGCCCGACGAAGTCGAACGGGCGGCGGCGCGCAGCCTGCGCTGGGCCGAGCGCTCGCTGGCGGCGCCGCACGCTCCGAGCCAGCTCCTCTTCGGCATCGTTCAGGGGGGCGTCCTGCCGGAGGTGAGGCGCGAGAACGCCCGGGCCCTCCTTTCCCTCGGCCCTCCGGGCGAGGGTTTCGACGGCTTCGGCATCGGCGGCCTGCTGATGGGGGAGCCCACTGCGGACACCCGCCGGATGACCGAGCTTTCGGCGGAGGTTCTTGGCGAAGAGCGACCCCGGTATCTCATGGGGGCCGGCCTGCCGGCGGATCTGATCGAATCGGCCGGGCTCGGCATGGACCTCTTCGACAGCGTGATTCCGACGCGCCTCGCCCGCCGCGGCATCGTCTTCACCTCGACCGGCCGGTTGAACGTTTCGCGGGCCCCCTACCGGGACGACCCGGCCCCGCTCGACGAGGAGTGCGGGTGCCTCGCCTGCCGCGACTACTGCCGCGCCTGGCTCCACCACCTGCTCCGCGCGAAGGAGCGGATCGCCGCCACCCTGCTCAGCGCCCACAACCTCACGTTCTACGCCAGCCTCATGTCGCGGATGCGCGAGGATCGCCGCCGACCGCTTCTGGACAAGACCGGGGCGGATCCCGGTTCGGGCAGACCCGCGCCGCCGACCGCTTCGCCGAGTTCCACGAGGAGAACCGCCGCGCGGTGGAGTTCCAGTCAGGGGACCGCCGGGATGGGGGTAGAGGGCGAGTGGAGTTGCGACGTGCGCGGTGCGGAGCGACCGCGCGTCGCCCAACTTCTTTCCGGTCCTGGACAAGACCGGGGCGGACCGGGGTGGCGCTCGTTCCCCAAGCCGGTCGGCGCGGTCACCCCACCGCGCGCGCGAGCTGCTGACCCTGTCGGGGGCGAAGGACGATCCGCGGGACGCCGAGGGTCTGGCGCTGGCGCTGCGCGTGGTCCCCCGGATCTTCCGGCACCTGCAGCCGAAGCACCCGGTGCTGGTGCTGCTCCGGGACCGCGCGCGGCTGCGCGCGGACCTGGTGAAGCAGCGGACCCGGCTGAGCCAAAAGATCCGGGCGCAACTGCTGCGCTACTTCCCGGCGATGTGGGCGCTGGCGGGAAGCCTGTCGGGGCTCTGGGGCGGCTTGTTCCTCACCCTGTGGGAGCGGGCCCCGACCCCGGAGCGGGCGCGGCGGCTGCACCGCGGCACGGTGGCGAAGGTGTTGGCGCGGTGCAAGATCCGCAAGCGCACCGCGGAGGAGGTGGTGGGTGTGCTGCGCCAGCCAGCCCCGGTGGTCGCCCCGGGAGTGACCGATGGGGCGGTGGAGACCATCGGGATGCTGGTGGCCCAGTTGCGGCTGGTGCACGAACAGGTGAAGGCGTTGGACCGGGGGATCGCCGCGTTGCTCCAGCAACTGCCGGCGGCGCTCGGAGAAGCTGATGAAGAAGCAGACGGCGGGGACTCGCTGACCCGGCTGCTGTCGATGAAGGGCGCCGGGCCGGTGGTTGCCGCGGGCCTGTTCGGAGAGGCGGGCGATCTCTTGGTGGAAGGCAGCCTCGGGCAGACCCGCGCCTATCTCGGCGCCGCGCCGGTCACCAGGAAGTCCGGGGGGAAAGAGACGCATCACAAACGGCGGGCGGTGAACCGCCACGGGCAGAACGCGCTCTACCACTTCGCGATGGCCGCCATCGCCGCCGATCCCGGCTTCCAGCGACAAAAGGAGATCCTCAAGGCCCGTGGGCACAACCACGCCCGCATCCTCAGAACCCTGGGGGACCGGCTCCTGAGGATCTTCTTCGCCATGCAGCGCGACAAGACCCTCTACGACCCGGAGCGCACCCTCCAGAAGGCGGCCGCCGCGTGACCTCCGCGGTGGACCTCATCCGGGGGACGACACCGAGCACCCGCGCGGGCGCCGGTCGAGCTGCCGGATGGCGCTGCCCTCCCGAAGGGGAGCGCCAACGCCACCCGGAGAAGGCGGACGGACGAGAGGGACACTGCACCTGGCCGGATCACTGCTCCCGGCCATCACAACCCCTCGCACAGTCCTTGCGGTCCGCCTTGCCGCCATCGCGCTACGCTGCCGGGTGATGGCCTCGGTCCGGCTCGCCCCGGCCCGAAGCCTCCCCGGCTCGGACAAACACCGGAAGCACCAGCCGGCTCCCCTCATCGCGCTGTGCCACCGCGGAGCCTCGAGCGCGTGGCGGCCCGGGTGGTGACGAGGCTTCCCACACTGCTCCAGGCGGACCCGGCCGGCGGCGCGTTCGGCATGCAGATCGTGCTGTTCGCCATCATTTTCGGCATCTTCTATTTCATCGTCTTCCGTCCCCGGCGCAATGCTGCGGAGCCTCGAGCGCGGCGCCCGGGTGGTGACGACCGGCGGCATTCACGGGACCATCGCCGGGATTCAGGGTGACATCGTGCAGCTCAAGGTCACCGATGCGGGTTTTTTCACATCAGAGTTTTCTCGGGAGCCGAATCCTGACCATGCTTCCCACACTGCTCCAGGCGGACCCGGCCGGCGGCGCGTTCGGCATGCAGATCGTGCTGTTCGCCATCATTTTCGGCATCTTCTATTTCATCGTCTTCCGTCCCATGCGCAAGCGCCAGCGGGAAACGGAAGCATGCTGCGGAGCCTCGAGCGCGGCGCCCGGGTGGTGACGACCGGCGGCATTCACGGGACCATCGCCGGGATTCAGGGTGACATCGTGCAGCTCAAGGTCACCGAACAGGTCAAACTCCAGATCTCGAAGAGCGCGGTCGCCAGCGTGATCGACAAGAAGCACTGAGCGCCGGAGCGGCAGTTCCAGCAGCCTACCGATGGCCAGACGCCTTCGCCTCAAAGGAGTCCTGCTCCTCCTCATGGTGGCGGGGCTCGTCTATGTGGTCAACCCGCCGCGGGACACCATCGTGCTGGGGCTGGACCTGCAGGGCGGCATTCACCTCGTCATGCGGGTCCACACCGAGGACGCGGTGCGGGTGCTGACCGACGAGACCGCCGAGCAGTTCGCCGAGAACCTCGACAACCAGGAAATCGACTTTGCGGACATCGAGACCGAGGGACTCGGACGGCTCACCATCCTGAACCTCGACGAGTCCCGCCTCCGTGAGGTCCGGGACACCGTCGCCTTCAGTTGGCCGGGCTGGGACCTGCGGAGCGCCGGCGGCGGCGACTGGCAGTTCAACCTCCGTCCCAGCGAGGAGATCGTGGTCCGCGAGCAGACGGTCACCCAGGCGATGGAGACCATCCGCCGCCGGGTAGACGAGCTCGGGGTCGCGGAGCCCGTCATCACCACCCACGGGAACACCGGGGACCAGATCCTCGTGCAGTTACCCGGCTACGAAGACGTGGCGCGGGCCAAGGAGATCATCCAGGCCACGGCCCAGCTCGAACTCCGCCTCGTGCAGGCGGGGCCCGCCCTCGACGAGGCGGCCCTACCCCCGCTGAACAGCTCGCTTGAGAACATTCCCACGGAACTGCCCACCGGCGCGGTCGGCTACTACCAGGTGAACCGGGTCGCCGCCATCACCGGCCGCGACCTCCGGAACGCCCGGCAGGCGATTGACTTCCAGACGAACACCCCGAACGTGGAGTTCAGCCTGCATGCCGAGGGCGCCTCCCGGTTCCGCGACTTCACCGGCGCCAACGTGGGCCGGCAGATGGCCATCGTTCTCGACGATCTGGTGGTCTCCGCCCCCGTCATCCAGAGCCCGATCTACGACCAGGGCCAGATCACCGGGAACTTCACGGTGGACGAGGCCGTGGATCTGGCGCTCGTGCTGCGCGCCGGAGCGCTTCCGGCCTCGCTCGAGTACCAGGAGGAACGCACCGTCGGCCCCTCGCTCGGCGCGGACTCGATCCGCAGCGGGGTCACCGCGTCGCTCGCCGGCCTGGCGGGCGTCCTGCTCTTCATCATCTTCTACTACCGGCTCTCGGGATTGAACGCCGTGGTGGCGCTGCTCCTGAACCTCCTGATCCTGCTGGGCGCGATGGCGTACTTCGCGGCCACACTGACGCTCCCCGGCATCGCCGGCGTCATCCTGACCATCGGCATGGGGGTGGATGCGAACGTGCTCATCTTCGAGCGCATCAAGGAAGAGATGCGAACCGGGAAGCCCCCCCGGACGGCCATCTCGGTGGGTTTCTCGCGCGTCTTCTGGACCATCGTGGACGCGAACATGACGAGTCTGGTCGCCGCCGCCATCCTGTTCCAGTTCGGCACCGGCCCCGTCCAGGGATTCGCGGTGACCCTCAGCATCGGGCTGGTGAGCAACGTCTTCACCGCCATGTTCGTGTCGCGCTACATCTTCGACCTGGTGCTCTCCGGACGGCGCCAGGTCGCCGCCCTGAGCATCTGACCGGGGAACCTGATGGACATCCTCGGCGACACCCGGATCAACTGGATCCGGTACCGGTGGTGGTTCGCGGGCATCTCGCTCGCGGTACTCATCGCCGGCGTCTTCGACGTGATCCGTAAGGACGGGCTCCGCTACGGGATCGATTTCTCGGAGGGCACCATAGTGGTGGCCAAGTTCGCCGAGACGCCCGAAATAGACGAGGTGCGGTCGGTGGTCACCGATCTCGGGTACGGGAGCGCGGTGATCCAGAGTTACGACCGGCCCGAGATGAACCAGGTCATGATCCGGGTCGAGAAGGCGGCGGAAGACGAAACCGCGGGGGCTGCGGGCCAGCAGCCAACGGAAGCCGGAATCGACGAGACGGCCAACCGGATCCTCGCGGCCCTGAGGGATGGGGCCGCCGGCGAGTTGGTCTCCTCAAGCACGGAGATCGTGGGGCCGGTGGTGGGCGAGGAACTGCGGCGGCGCGCCCGGAACGCCACCCTGCTGGCCCTCTTCGCCATGCTCATCTACATCGGTTTTCGATTCGAGCCGGTGTACGGGGTCGGCGCCACGGTGGCGGTCATCCACGATGTGCTGGTGACGCTCGCCCTCGTGTCCCTCTTCGACTACGAGATCAGCCTGAACGTGATTGCCGCGTTCATGACCCTCGTGGGCTACTCGGTGAACGACACGATCGTCATCTTCGACCGCGTGCGGGAAAACCGCCACATCCATCGGCGTCTGGATCTCGGGGAGATCGTCAACCTGTCTATCAACCAGACCCTCCGGCGCACCGTCCTCACCTCGGGGCTGACCCTCCTCGCCGTGGGGGCGCTGCTGACCTGGGGAGGCGAGGTCCTTCGGGCGTTCTCCTTCGTGCTGGTGGCCGGGGTCTTCGTGGGCACGTACTCCTCGATCGCGATCGCTTCGCCGATCGTGCTCTGGTGGCGCTCGGTACGCGGCGGCACGGCCGCCACCGCTGAACAGCAACGGCCCCAAGCGCCCCCGGTCAGGGTCTGACTTAAACAGGCTGTGGCAAAACCCTCGCGGCGTTCGAGCGGCGATGCATCCCGCCTGAACCGCGCCGCTTCGCGGCGCGCTGCGTTGCGTTTCGGTCGGAATACACGCGGCATTCCTCCCTCACGCGCCTTGTCGGCCGGGCGCCTCACCGCTCTCGGCGCTCACGCGGGTTTCACCACAGCCTGTTGACCGGCGCCGGGTTCGCGCGCTCCCGCGCCGGCGGGCGGCGGCCGCTAGACTCGGTGAACGAGGTTCGTGCCAAGTGCCGTCTGGACGCTCAAGGGACAGGACGCGGATCGGCCTCGGGATGCCGCACACGCCATCGCCCGGCTTCGGCATCTCGCTGCCGCTCGGCGTGACGCTGCACGGCGCGCTGCTGGTGCTGCTGCTCCACCCCTCCTTCGAGGTGCGGAGCGACCAGCTCCCCGCCTTCGAGGCGTACCGGGTCCACCTCTTCGCGCCTCCCGCTGCCGCGCTCCGCCTGGGGAATCCCACGGCGGAACCCGAACCCGAGCACGCCAGCGCAACGATCCGCGATACGGCCGCGAGGCTCGCCCCCCTCTTTCAGCGCGCCGACGTGGTCGAGGTGCTCGAAGCGGTGGAGTTCCCGTCGTCCTTCGGGTCCGAACACGGCATTCCCGACGGATTCTGGGAGGGGCTGGAATTCGGGGAGCCGGCCGGCGTGGTCGGGGGGATTCCCGGAGGGGTCCAGGGCGGGCAGATCGGCGGTCTCCGGGAAGCGGCCGATCCCGTGCTCCCTCCCCCGGACGAACCGCCCGCGGCGCTTGCCATGCCGCGTCCCCGCTTCCCGAAGCAGGCGCTCCGGGACGGCGTCCGCGGGCGCGTTGTCCTGCGGGCCCTGATAACGGAGCGCGGGACGGTCGAGGTGCTGCGCATCCTCCGCTCCATCCCGGGACTGGATACGGAAGCGATTCGGGTCGTGGAGTCGGAGTGGCGGTTCCGCCCGGCCCAGCGGAACGGCCGGCCGGTAGCGTCGCTCAGCAACCTGGTAGTTCGCTTCTCGCTCCGCTGACAGTCGGCGGCCGGCGGGAGAATTCCGCGGTCCACCTCGTGCTGTAGAGGGACTCGCGAGCCGCGGCTCCGGGGGATCGCAAACCGGAGAAAAGGAGGCAGCCGCGGGCCGTTCCGGGACCGCGGCGTCAGCCCCCCGCGGCCAGCCCCTCGGGCACTGATTCTCGGTTGACATGGCGGGGGGCCGAGTGCTAGTTTCCCCATCTTCTCAGGCAGCCCGGCAAGTCGTCTGCCGTCCCGCAAGGGCTTCGGACCCGGCGGCTGTCCGGGCTGTTGTCAGCTTCCCCCTTCGCCTTTCCCCCGCAGTTGAGGGAGAGACGGACCCGGGGAAAAGGAGCCTAACGTGACAAGAGAGCCAACCTTCGAACTGGCGGGACGCGACCAGAATCTCGGGCGTTCCCTCGGCAGTTTCGCCTTCTCGTTTCTGCTCCAGGGCGGCGCCGTGGTGGCGTTCATCGTCATTCCCATCCTCGCCGTCAACCTTCCCACTCCGGAAGGCATCATGACCTTCATGGCGGCGGCGCCGCCGCCACCGCCGCCACCGCCGCCGCCGCCGCCGCCGAAGGCCAGGCGCCGGGCCGCTCCGAAGCCGGTTCTCAACACGACGCCGCAGTTCGTGGCGCCCGTGGACATTCCGGACGACCTCGGTGACGCCGGGGTGGACTTCGGAGTTCCCGGCGGCGTCGAGGGTGGAGTTCCCGGCGGGATCATCGGCGGTATCGTCGGCGGCCTGCCTTCGGGCCCCCCGCCCCCGCCGCCTAAGGCCGCTCCGGTCCGCGTCGGCGGAGAGATTCGGGAGCCGACCCGCACGGTCTACGTGCAGCCCATCTATCCGGAGATCGCCAAACAGGCCCGGGTCTCGGGAGTGGTGATCCTCGAGGCCATCATCGACCCGGCCGGCAACGTGACGAATATCTCGGTGCTTCGCTCGATTCCCCTGCTCGACCAGGCGGCGATGGACGCCGTGCGGCAGTGGAGGTACCAACCCACTCTGCTCAACGGCGTGCCGGTTCCCATCGTCATGACCGTGACGGTAACCTTCAATCTTGGCTGACGCCGATCCGGAACGCCTATCCCGGAAGCCCGGTTTTCCAGTCCAGACCACCCAGTTTCATCAAGGCTGATTTCGCCCTGCCCACGATGCGGATTGACCGGATCCCAGCGATCCGACTCGTACCGATCCTCAGTCCGGTCCCGGGCAGGCGAAGCCAAACGCTTTTTTCCTAGATCCCAGGAGGACGAACGGAATGTCTTTTGACTTGCTTGAGATCTGGTCCCACATGGGGCCGGCTGCAAAGCTCATCAACGGCGTGATGGCCATCATGTCGGTTTATTCGCTCTCGGTCATGATCGAGCGCTGGCTGACCTACCAGAAGGCGAAGGGCCAGTCGCGCGGTTACTCCGTGCGCATCGCCAAGGAGCTCAAGGCGGGCAACATCGACAGCGCCATCAAGGTGAGCAAGGACAAGGATGTCAAGAACAGCCACCTCGCCAAGGTGCTGCTGGCCGGACTTCAGGAGATCCAGTTCCAGACCGAGGAAGGTAGCGGGGACAAGGACATCACGATGGAAGCGGCCCACCGGGCCATCCAGCGGGCCACCGCCATCAGCATGATGGACCTGCGCCGCAACCTCTCGGGCCTCGCCACCGTGGGCGCCACCGCTCCCTTCGTGGGCCTTCTGGGAACCGTGCTCGGCATCATCACCGCGTTCCGCGGCATGGCGCTGACGGGTTCCGGCGGAATCGGCGCGGTGTCGGCCGGAATCGCGGAGGCGCTCATTGCGACCGCCTTCGGGCTCTTCGTCGCCATCCCGGCCGTGTGGGCGTTCAACTACCTGACGAACCGGGCCGATGGGTTCGGCGTCGAGATGGACAACGGCGCGTCCGAGCTCATCGACTTCATGGCGCGCCGCTGACGCGGCTTCGCCGGAGTCACCCTTCAATGCCCCGCTGGCGCGACCCCAAGGCCTCTTCCGGCCTCGGGGCAACCGCGCCGGCGGGCCCCATTCCGGCCCCGCCCAGGGCGGCGGCGGACAGGGAAACCAAGGAGTAAAGCGTCATGGGAATGGCAGGACTTGGTAGCAAGGACGTCAACGCCAACATCAACGTGACCCCCCTCGCGGACGTCATGCTGGTGTTGCTCATCATCTTCATGGTTGTGACGCCGCTGCTGCAGAAGGGAGTGGACGTCAAGCTGCCGATAGCCGACTACGGCATAGATCACGCGGACAGCGACGATGTCGTCAACGTGGCGATCCGGGAGGACGGGGCGATCTATCTCGACCTCATCTCCGTCCCCAGGCAGGAGCTGCCGAACCTCCTCGTGGAGAAATTCGCGGGCAAGACGGACAAGATCCTCTACCTGAAGGCCGACGAGCGGCTTCCGTACCACGAAGTGCTCGGCCTCATGTCGCTCTGCCGCGATGGCGGAGCCGACGAGATCGGCCTCATCACCGAACGAGCGGCCGAGTAGCAGCCTCCAGCAGGGCGAACGCCCAGGAGAAACCATCATGGGAATGGCAGGATTCGCCTCCGGCGGAGTCACTTCCGACATCAACATCACACCGCTCATTGATGTGCTTCTGGTGCTCCTGATCATCTTCATGGTCGTCACCCCGCTGACCCAGCAGGGGCACGACGTGGAAATGCCGGACAACCAGGACCAGGTCATTGACGCCGAACCGGATCCGAACCAGTTGGTGCTGAGCATCGACTCGTCCGGACAGGTGACCATCAACAAGCAGGTCGTCGAGCCGGAGGAACTCCCCCTGCGTGTCCGCGACATCTTCGAGACCCGCGCCGACAAGACGATCTTTCTCAAGGCCGATCCCTTCCTGTCCTATGGACAAGTGGTTTCCGTTCTGGACATCGTGAAGGGCAACGGCGTCGAGCGCGTCGGAATCGTCGCCCAATAGCTGCTCGCGCAGCCCCAGAGGAGATCACAAGCAGTGGCTCTAAACACAAAATCGATTGTCCTCATTTCGGTGGGCGTCGCTTTGATGCTCCTGATCGGATTGGTCATCTCGCCCGCTCCCCCTCTTCGCGGGGGACTCCCCAACTACATCGACATGCTGCAGGCCATGCGGGCCTTCGGCAAGGCGAACGAAGCCTACGGGAGAAGGGAATACGAAGATGCGATCCGCTACTACCAGGAAGCCACCGAGAACGCGCCCGCGGACAATCCCCTCATCCAGACGACGCTGCATTTCTTCAGCGCCAGCAGCAACCACCTGCTCTACAGCCCGACGACCTTCGATGATCCGCAGAACGAGGAATACCTCGACAACGCGCTCGACGGTTACGAGGACACCATCGCCGCCGTTGAAGAGGCGCTCGCGGACCCGGGCCTGGACCAGGCGTCAAGGGACAGCATTCAGCTCTACGAACGCTACGCCTCGGAACAGCTTGCCGGCATCCACCGCGACCACCTCGACGATCTCGAAGGAGCGGAGTACTACTTCAACCGTCTGATCGAAATGAATCCGGGCACTCCGGAGCTGTACTACGGCTTGGCCGACGTGTACGAGCGTTTCCACGATCCCGAGGTGAACCCGCTTTTCGAGAAGGCCATCGAGGCGTACAAGGTTCCCGTGGAAATGAATCCCGACGATCCGATCGCCTACCGGCAGGTGGCCAACCTGTTCAACAAGTACGGCCGTTTCGACGAGACGATGGAGTGGCTCGAACAGGCTCGCGACGTGAACCCCGACAACCCGGAGGGGTACTACCTGATCGCGACCTACTACTGGGACAAGGTCTATCGGGACCCCGACCTGACCGAGCGGCAGCGTCGCGAGTTCATTGATCTCGGATTGGTGCAGCTCGACGAGGCGCTGGTCCGGAACGACGAATACGTGGACGCGCTCGTCTACAAGAACCTGCTCCTGCGGGAACTGGCGAAGGTCGACCCGCGCAACGCGGCCGCCCTGACGGCCGAAGCCGATGAGTACCGGAGCCGGGCGATCGAGATCCGGGACCGGTTGGCGGAGGCAGCGGCCGCCGCTGCTGCTGCCGCTGCGGAGGCTGCCCAGGAACGCTAGACCAGCGCATTCCCCCAGGGAAACCAGGACATCAGGCCCCGTCGGCCGCGCGCTTCGGCCGCGGCCGGCGGGGTTTTTTGCTTCCGATCCGGACCACGCCGCGGAATGGACTGCTAGGGTAAGGCGGGACTAGGGTAAAGCGGGAGACCGGCGAGCGATGATTCGGTTCGAGACGATTCGCGACCGGGTCCGCGCATACCAGCCCGACGCCGATTTCGACCTGCTCCGCGCGGCCTACGTGGTGGCCGCCCAAGCGCATCAGGGGCAGGTCCGTCTCTCGGGTGAGCCCTATCTCAACCATCCGCTCGAGGTCGCCGGGATCCTCGCGGACCTCAAGCTCGACATCGTCTCCGTCGCTTGCGGCCTCCTCCACGACGTGGTCGAGGACACCAAGGTCACGAACGAAGACCTCGAGCGCCGGTTCGGCCGGGACGTGAGCCGGGTGATAGACGGTCTCACCAAATTGAGCCGCGTGGAGTTCAGTTCCGCCGAAGCCAATCAGGCGGAAAACGTCCGCAAGATGATCATCGCGATGACCGACGACACCAGGGTCATCCTCATCAAGCTCGCCGATCGGCTGCACAACATGCGGACGCTTGACTTTCTCCGGGAGGAGAAAAGGCAGCGGATCGCCACCGAGACCCTGGACGTCTACGCTCCGATCGCGGGACGGCTTGGAATCGGGCGGATCGAGGCCGAGCTCCAGGACCTGTCGCTGCGTCACCTCGAACCCCAGACCTACAAGGTCCTCGAGGCCCGGGTCAAGGCCAAGAAACGGTGGGCCGAAGACTTCATTCGTGATCTCAGCCGGACGCTGAAGCGCGAGCTGCAGGCGGAGGAGATCCCGGGGGACTTGTCCGGCCGCACCAAGAGCATCTATTCCATCTATCGCAAGATGCATCGGCAGCAGATCGAGCTCGACCAGATGTACGACTTCATCGCCCTGCGGCTGGTAACCGACACGGTGCCCCACTGCTACACGGCGCTAGGGGTGATTCACAACGTCTGGAAGCCCATTCCGGGACGGATCAAGGACTTCATCGCGATGCCGCGCGTCAACGGCTACCAGTCCCTCCATACGAGCCTGATGACCGAGTCGGGGACACATTTCGAAGTCCAGATTCGCACCACGGACATGCATCGGGTGGCCGAAGAGGGCATCGCCGCCCACTGGAGCTACAAGTCTTCCGGCAGCTACGGAGAACAGGACATCAAGCGCTTCGCCTGGCTGCGCCAGGTTCTCGAATGGCAGAAGGAAGTCAAGGACCCCCACGAGTTCCTGAGCAGCCTGAAGATTGATCTCTATCCCGACGAGGTCCACTGCTTCACCCCGCGCGGCGAAGTCAAGTCGCTGCCCCGGGGGGCGACACCGATTGATTTCGCCTACGCCATCCACACGGAAGTCGGGCACGGCTGCATCGGAGCACGGGTCAACGGGGCCATGGCGCCCCTGAAGTACCAACTGCGGAACGGCGACATCTGCGAAATCCTCACCCGCAAGAACCATCTACCGAGCGAGGACTGGCTCAAGATTGCCCGCACGAACCGTGCGAAGAGCAAGATCCGGGCGCGGCTGAACGTCGAGGCCAAGCGGGAGAGCATCGAGATCGGCCGAAAGCTGCTGGAGAAGGAAGCACGGTCCCACGGTCTGAGCCTGCGGCGGGTCCGCTCCGCTCCGGGGCTCGCCGATGCGATGAAGCGCCACGGGGCTCCGAACCTGGACGACCTCTTCGCCGCGATCGGCTACGGCAAGGTTTCGGCTGCCCGCGCGTTGGCCGACGCCGTCCCCGCAGACCAGCTCAAGCGCACGCCCGAGAAGGAACCCACTTCGGAGTCGGGGTTCGCGGGCGCCGTCCGACGCATCATCGGGCGCGATCCGGGACAGATTCTCGTGAGCGGCCAGAACGACATTCTGGTGCACCGCGCCCGGTGCTGTTCGCCGCTACCGGGCGAAGCGATCTCCGGATACATCACGAAGGGGAAGGGCGTCGCCGTCCACGCGGCCAAGTGCCGGCACCTCGCGGACCTCGCGCGGGATCCGGAACGTCAGGTCGCCGTGTCCTGGAAGTCCACCACCGGAACCCGGTATGACGCCGGCTTCCTGGTGCGGGTCGAGAACCGCAAGGGAATGCTCGCGGACATCACCAAGATCATCGCCGAAGCGGACACCGATATCCGGGCCTTCGAGGGCGCCGCCGACGATGCGGAACGCGGCGACATCTACGTGACCGTTGCCGTGGAGAACGCCAAGGAAGTCGGGGCCATCTCCCGACTGCTCCAGACGGTCCCCGGTGTGATCGAGGTCCAGCGCGGCTCTCGATCCCGCTAGGTCGAGCGTTCCGGGGCCGGGGCTGCCGCCAAGCCGAAGGGCCGGGGCGTGGACCGGACCGGGCGGCCTCAGCCGACCGGAGTCGGCGCGTCTTCCTGTTGTTTGGCGAGCCGGCGCAGGAGGTGATGGCTGTAGATCCCGGTCTCGTGGCCGTCGTTCCAGTGGATCTGCACACCGTAGTTGCCGACGGGAACGAGCTTCCGGGGCGCGAAATTGGTGGGCAGCAGCAGAGTCAGGGATCGACGCTTCCCGCTCCACTCGTCCACGCAGGTTGCGCACGGGCAGTGGTTGCGGAGGTATTCGAAGCCGAGGCGATCCTCCCGTCCTTCGTGCCAGCGCACGACCACCGCGTCGCCTTCCACCCGGACGGCTTCGGCGAGTCCGCTGCGCTCGGTCTGGTTGGTGCGGGCGACCTCGAGTGCGACCCTGCGGGCAATTTCCCGATAGACGGCGGCCGCGGAGCTCTCCGGATCGCGAACCACCGTGGGCGTTCCCTCGTCTCCCGCGGCCACCACCCGCGGATCGAGCGGCACACCTCCCAGGAAGGGAAGGCCGAGGTCACGCGCCACCTCTTCGCCCCCGCCGGTCGAAAAGATGTTCGTCCGCTCCCCACAGTGAGGACACGCGAACGAGTTCATGTTTTCGATCACACCAAGAACCGGCACCCGAACCGGCTGGAACATCCGAAGACCCTTCTCGGCAATCGTTCGCGCGACCGCCTGCGGGGTGGTCACGATCACCGCGCCGGCCAGCGCCGCGGTCTGGGCGATCGTGAGCTGGACATCCCCCGTTCCCGGCGGGAGGTCCACCAGCAGGTAGTCGAGCTCTCCCCAGACCACTCCCGAAAAGAACTGCTGGACGAGTCGCGAGGCCATCGGCCCGCGCCAGATCACCGGGGTCTCCCTGGTGGACAGCATCCCCATGGAGATGAAGCGCACACCGTGGGCTTCATGCGGCAGCAGCCGGCGATGCTCGTCCGTCGCCGGACGGTCGTCCATCCCGAACATGGTGGTCTGCGACGGTCCATACACGTCGGCGTCCAGCAGGCCGACGCGCGCACCATCCGCCGCCAGGGCGACCGCCAGGTTCGCGGAGACCGTGCTCTTGCCCACCCCCCCCTTGCCCGAGGCGATGGCCACCACGTTCTGGACACCGTCGGGTTTCGTCGGGTCCGGCATCGGAGCCCGGGGCCCCGCGGGACCCGAAGCCGGGCCGGCGGCCGCCTGGACCCGGGAGGTCGGGGAGGCGCTTACTTCGGTCCGGATCGAGACCTCCGCCCGCTGGATCCCCGGCAACCGGAGAAGAGCCTCGCGGACCTGCTCCCGGATCTCCTCGCCGACCCCACTCCCGACGTTCGGCAGGATCACCGCGACGCTGACGAGGGGCCGGCAGATGCGGATGTCCGCGACCTGTCCCAGGGACACGATGCTCTCATCGCCGAGTTCCCGGTTCCGGATGGGAGTGAGGGTTTCCAGAACCTGCTTCGGGTCGAGTTGGGACATGCGAGAAGGAAGAGTCCTGAGGGGCGCCCCACCAGCGGCGCGGTGGGAAGCGCTTAGGATAGCCGTCGGGATGGGCGGGACGGCGCTCCGGTGGGACGAAGGACCGGATGGCCGTACGGCGTCCTCCCCTTACAATCGGTTCAGCCCGACGCCGTCCAGAGGATCCCGATCAGGGACCCGGGGGCGCCGGAAATCACAAGGAGGCCAATCGTGAACACCCGCCTCGCCCCTCGCTACGAGCTGGCGTTGACGGCCGCCCTCGCTCTCCTTTTCTCCAGCGCCGTCTCGGCGCCGGCGAGCGGCGCAACGCAAGAGCAAGCGGGACAGGAAGAAGTCGAGGAGCAACAGGAGGAAGCGGAAGAAACACGCGAACCGGCGGACATCATCCCGCGCTTTACGGACCAGGTGGTGGTATCGGCATCACGGGTCGAACAGGAGATCGTCAACGCGCCGGCCGCGATCGCGGTGATCCCCACCGAAGTCATCGAGACCCAGGCGGCCAACAACTTCGGAGACCTGCTGCGCCAGGCCCCGGGGGTCAACGTGACCCAGCTCTCCAGTACGCACTACAGCGTCACCAGCCGCGGCTCATCCGCCGCGCTGGCTACCTCCCAACTTGTCCTCGTGGACGGCCGTTCGGTCTATCAGGACTTTTTCGGATTCACCGGTTGGGACTTTCTCTCGGTGGGACTGGACGACCTGGAGCGGATCGAGGTGGTGAACGGACCGGCGTCCGCGATCTGGGGCGCGAACGCCATGAGCGGGGTGGTGAACCTGATCACCAGGGCGCCGCGGGACGATCCGGGAACGACGCTGAATCTCCGGTTCGGTTCGTTCGATCGCAACGTCACCGGCAGCCCGATGGATCCGGGAAGCCAGCTCATGGGATCCCTGACCCACGCGCAGGCGCTGACCGACCGCTTCGCCTACCGTGCGACCGTGAGCTTCACCCACCTGGACCCGCTCCCGCGGCCGTACGGCGAGATCCCGAACGGTACCGGCACCCTCTACCCCCCGCTGGAAGGCGTGACCTCCCGGATGCCCAAGCTGGATTTCCGGGCCGACTGGGACTCGCCCGACGGCCAGGGCGGGTTCCGGTTCTCGGGCGGCTATGGAGGGAGCCAGGGAATCCTCCACTCCGGGATCGGCCCTTTCACGGTGCAGCCGGGGGCGAACATGTCCTACGGCCGGGTTCAGTACATGCGCGGCTCCATGGAAATCGGGGCCTTCTTCAACCGGACCGCCGCCGACTTCAACTCGCTGCTTTCCCGAACCCCCACGGGGGAACTGCTCGACGGCCGGATCAACACCAGCACCTACGACGTCAGCTTCCGGGACACGAGGTTCCTGGGCGGACGCCATCTCTTCAGCTACGGCGCGAGCGCCCGCTTCGTCACGCTTGACTTCACCCTCGCCCCGCTCGGAGACGGACGCAGCGAACAGGGGTTCTACGTCAACGACGAGGTCTTCCTCAGCGACCGCTGGCGCTGGATCGTAGGAACCCGCGCGGACCGGATCAGCATCTTCGACAAGATCGTGCTGTCCCCCCGGACCACCCTCATCTTCAAGCCGACTCCCACCCAGTCCTTCCGCGTGTCCTACAACCGCGCGTTCCGCGCCCCGTCGCTCAGCAACACGTTCATCGCCACGACGATCGGCGAGCCGGCCGTCTTCGATCTCCGTCCCGTGTTCCGGGGCTTCTTCGGTGCGCTGAGCGTCCCGGATTCGGCGCTGCCGGCCCCGGTCAGCTACACGATCCCCATCGGCGTGGTCGGGAACCCCGACCTGGTCCAGGAGACCCTGACCGCCTACGAAATGGGCTGGTCGGGCGCGCTCAACGACTGGCTGGGGGCGAGCGCGGCCGTCTATCTCAACGACATGCGGGACAGCATTGACTTCACCGATACCGCCTTCTGGTCCGGCGAGAACCCTCCTCCCGGATGGAACGAGGCGTTCGCCGAAGTCGGAGATTTCATCGGCCGGCTGGCCGGCGCGCTGCCTCCGGGGGCCCTGCCACCGGAGATCGGGGCGGTCGCGGCGAATCCAGCCGTCCTGATCGACGTCCTCGGCACGCTTGGCGGCGTCCAGTTCCCCGCCGCGTTCAGCTACGTCAACCGCGTGTCGGTCCGGAACGCGGGGATCGAGCTCGGGCTCACGGGACGCCGCGGGGACTTCGGAGGCTTCCTCAACTACTCGTGGCAGGCCGAACCGGTGGTGGAGGGGTTCGGTGAGGAGGACGCCGACGAGATCAGCATCCCCGCGGCGCACCGCATCAATGCCGGCCTCGACGCCGGGTTCGGGGCCGTGAACCTCGGGCTGTCCCTGAACCACACCGACCGGGCCTACTGGACCGATGTCCTCACGGCGGAGTACTACGGCTGGACCGAAGCCTTCACCATGGTGAACGCCACGCTGGCGGTGGACCTGATGGAGGGCCGTTTCCAGCCCTCCGTACGGCTGATCAACGTCCTCAACCAGGAGATCCAGAACCACATCTTCGGCGACGTGCTGCGACGCCAGGTCATCGGAGGATTACGCTACCGTTTCTGATCCGGGCAAGGAGGCCCAAACGATGAACGTCAGCGCCATCCTCCGCAACCATTTGCTGTCCTTCGGGGCCGCCCTCACCTTCCTGCTGGTCCAGTCCGACGCCGCGGGCGCCACGCTTCAGCAGGAACAGGATCCGGCCCAGGAAACGGAACAGGAAGAGCGCGAGGACGAGACGGCCGATCCTGCCGACATCATTCCGCGCTTCACCGACCAGGTCGTGGTGTCGGCCTCCCGGGTGGAGCAGGAGATCGTCAACGCCCCGGCCGCGATCGCGGTGATTTCCACCGAGACGATCGAGACCACGCCGGCCAGCAACTTCGGCGACCTGCTCCGCCAGGCCCCGGGCGTCAACGTCACCCAGCTCTCGAACACCAACTACAGCGTCACCAGCCGCGGCTCCTCCGGGGCTCTCGCCACCGCCCAGCTCGTCCTGGTGGATGGCCGTTCCGTCTATCAGGACTTCTTCGGCTTCACCAGTTGGGACTTCATCTCGGTGGGGCTCGACGACCTCGAGCGGGTCGAGGTGGTCAACGGGCCGGCTTCGGCGGTCTGGGGCGCGAACGCGATGAGCGGCGTGGTGAACCTGATCACCAAGGCGCCGCGGGACAACCAGGGAACCACACTGGACCTCCGGTTCGGGGCCTTCGACCGCAACGTCACCGGCAACCCGATGGACACCGGCAGCCAGTTCATGGGCTCGCTGACCCACGCGCAGGCGGTGAACGACCGCTTCGCCTACCGCGCGACCGTGAGCTTCACCCGCCAGGACGCCCTCCCCCGCCCGTTCGGCGAGATTCCGAACGAGACCGGCACGCTCTATCCCCCCGTCCTGGGAGTGGACGCCCGGATGCCCAAGGTGGACCTCCGCGCCGACTGGGACGCCCCGGACGGCGAGAGCAGCGTCCGGGTCTCGGGCGGCTACGGGGGCAGCCAGGGAATCCTCCACTCCGGGATCGGTCCGTTCCACGTCCAGTCGGGAAGCGCCATGTCCTACGGGCGCATCCAGTACCTCCGGGGTTCGATGGAAATCGGCGGCTTCGTGAACCGCACCGCGGTGCCCTTCAGCTCGATCCTGTCCCAGACCCCCACGGGGCAGTTCCTCGAGGGCAACATGAACTCGACCGCGTACGACATCAGCCTGAAGGACACGCGATTCCTGGGTGGACGGCATCTGCTCAGCTACGGCGCCAGCGCGCGCTACGTCACCCTCGACTTCACCCTCGCCCCCGCGGGCGACGGCCGCAGCGAGATGGGGGTCTACGTCAACGACGAGATCTTCCTGAGCGACCGCTGGCGCTGGATCGTGGGAACCCGCGCCGACCGGATGAGCGTGCTGGACCAGATCGTGCTGTCTCCCCGCACGACCCTCATCTTCAAGCCGACGTCCACCCAGGCCTTCCGCGTGTCCTACAACCGGGCTTTCCGCGCCCCTTCGCTCACCAACTCGTTCCTCGACACGCTCATCGGCCAGCCGGCCGTCTTCGATCTCCGTCCGGTCTTCCGGGGCTTCTTCGGTGCGCTGAGCATTCCGGATTCCGCGTTGCCGGCCCCGGTGGCCTATACGGTCCCCATCTCCGTCGTGGGCAACACCGCACTGTTGCAGGAGACCCTGACCGCCTACGAGGTGGGCTGGTCGGGGGCGCTGAACGACTGGCTGGGGGCGAGCGCGGCGGTGTACGTCAACGACATGCGGGACAGCATTGACTTCACCGACGACACCTTCTGGTCCGGCGAGGACCCTCCTCCCGGCTGGAACGAGGCGTTCACCGAGGTCGCGGAGTTCATCGGACGGCTGGGAGCCGTCCTTCCTCCCGGCACGCTTCCTCCGTCCATCGGCGTCATCGCCGAGAACCCCGGATACCTGATTGACGCCCTGGGTGGACTCGCGGGCGTCCAGCTTCCGTCCGCACTCACCTACGTCAACCGGAAATCGGTGCAGAACTCGGGGATCGAGCTCGGGCTCACCGGCCGCCGCGGCAACGTCGGCGGGTTCCTGAACTACTCGTGGCAGGCCGAACCGGACGTGGAAGGGTTCGGCGAGGAGGACGCCGACGAGATCAGCATCCCGGCGGCGCACCGGATCAATGCCGGCATCGACGCGGAGATCGGCGCCTTCGATCTCGGTCTTTCCCTGAACTACACCGATCGCGCCTACTGGACCGACGTGCTCACGGCCGAGTACCACGGCTGGACGGAGGCCTTCACCCTGGTGAACGCCACGCTGGCGATGAACCTGCTGGAGGGCCGTGTCCAGCCCTCGGTCCGCGTGATCAACCTCCTGAACCAGGAGATCCAGAACCACGTCTTCGGCGACGTGCTGCGGCGGCAGATCATCGGCGGGTTGCGCTACCGGTTCTGACCGGCGCCCCGCCGGCGGACGGTGCGGGCGGCGCCCGAAGCCGCCCGCGCGGCGAGCGCCTACCGCGGATCCTGATCGGTGGCGGCCGCGTCCGCTTTCAGGAACCGGTCGAACCAGGCCAGGTAGCGCTCGTAGCGGTCCTTCTGGAAGGAGGGGAGCCGGATCCCGTGGCTCTGCCCCGGGTAGATGATGAGTTCGGTAGGCACCCCGAGCCGCCGCAGACTCTGGTAGAGGTTCTCCGACTGGCTGAGCGGCACGTTCCAGTCCTTCTCCCCACAGAGAACGAGCGTCGGCGTGGTCACGTGGTGCACCCGTGAAATGGGAGACAACCGGTTGTAGAGCTCGGGGTTCTCCCAGGGAAGCCCCAGCTCCAGCTCCCACTCGAGCTGGTAGTGGTCGTTCCCGTAGGCGGCCCGGTACTCGGTCTCGCTGGAGCCGCTGACGGCGGCGTGGAACCGGGTGGTCTTGGTGATCACGTAGTTCGTGAGGATCCCGCCGTAGCTCCATCCACCCACCCCGAGGCGCTCGGGGTCGGCCCAGCCGCGCTCGATGACGTGGTCCACCGCGGCGTTCACGTCCTCGTAATCCAGGTTCCCCCAGTCCGCCCAGATGGCGTGGGAAAACGCCTCTCCCCGCCCTGACGAGCCGCGGGGGTTCGCCGCGACCACCAGGTACCCGTTCGCCGCGAAGAGCTGCCAGGTGGACTGGAAGGAGGTGGAGAACTGCGACACCGGCCCGCCGTGGATCCACAGGATGGTCGGATAGCGCCGCCCCTCCTCGAATCCGGGCGGCTTGGTGACGAAGCCCTGGATCTCGGTCCCGTCGGCACTCGGGAAGGTGATCCGCTCGACCGCACCGAGGTTCACCTCGGCGAGCAGCGCATCGTTCTCCCCGGTCAGCCGCCGGGGCTCCTCGCCGAATGTCCAGGCCATCACCTCCCGGGGACGATCGGTGCTCCCCGCCACCGCCACGACCCGGTTCCCGACCACCTCAAGGTCGCGAATGTCCCGCTCTCCGGCAATGAGGCGCTCGGCGGCGGCGGTTTCCGAGATCCCGAAGGAGGCCAGGTGCCGGTTGCCGGAGTCTTCGAGAAGCGCCAGGATCGCCGATCCGTCGGCGCTGAACCGGGGATTCGAGAGATTGCGGTCGAGGCCGGCGGCGACATGGACGACCTCGTCGGTACTCCGGTTGAGGGCGTACAGGTGCTCGGTGGCGTACCAGATCAACTCCGGTTTGCGGTTCCCGGTATGGGCGATCCAACCGCCATCGGGACTGAAGACCGGCGAGCGGTCCGGTCCCGGATTGCTCGTGAGCCGAACGGGCTCGGTCGCTTCGTCCGCGCCGCGCGGAATCAGGAAGATGTCGGAGTTGTCGGTGGCGTCCGGGTCGCCGCCGTCCGGTGGCCGGACACTCACGAACGCGATCTCCGCACTGTCGGGCGAGAACACCGGGGAACCGTCGTCGTAGGGACCGAAGGTCTTCTGCTCGTGCGCGCCGCCGGTCGCGTCCACCACGTAGATGTGCCGCCGGCGGTCGTCGAGGTATCCCTGCCCGTCGCGCTTGAACTGACGGCGGTCGATCACCAGGGGACGCGGTTCGGCGTCTTCTCCTTCCTCGGGCTCGTTCGGGTCGGGGTCCCGCGAGACGACCGCGAGCGCGCTCCCGTCCGGCGCCCACGAGAAGGACGAAACCCCCGCGGGCAGACTCGACAGGACCCTCGCCTCGCCGCCCGCCAGCGGAAGCAACCAGATCTGGGTCTTGTCCCCTTCCCCGGAACTCAGGAACGCGAGCTGCGATCCATCGGGACTGAACCGCGGATGGGACGCCGAACGCCCTGCCCTGGTCAAGGGCGCGGAATCTCCGCCGACGAATGGGACCCCGTGAATCCGGCTCTCGGACTTGTTCTCTTCGAGATCGATCCGCGACACCACGTAGACGACGAACTCGCCGTCCGGCGAGAGCTGAGGATCGGAGACCGAGGCGATTCCGAGCGCGTCCTGAATCGTGAAGTGGCGCTGGGCGAAGGCCGGCGCGGCAAGCGCCGCAGCGAGAGCCAGAGCGGCGCCCACGCTCCCGAGGCGCATGGGAGCACGAAGAGAAACGAACCGACGCGATGGAGTCATGCCGGACCTCCTGCGGGTCGGAGCCCGCACGGCGCGATGGCCTACCGATACGAAGCGACGATCTCGTCCAGGGTCTCGCGCGGCGGACGAAGCTGATCCTCCGAAAGCAGCGCGAGCGGTTCGTCGCAGAGTTCGAGACTGTCGAGGAAGGTGCGCTTGCTGGTGTCGAGATAGAGGAGACCGGTCAGGAACAGGTTCTTCTCGTTGGCCTCGAGTACGAGTTCCTGCGCCGAGCGCCGGTCGGTCGGGTCGTAGCCCCGTTCCAGTTTCCGGAGGCGGACCCAGGATCCGTCGTGGAGCTGGACCTCCTGATCGGTCCCTTCCTCGTACTCGACCTCGATCTGATCCATCGCCGGCACGAAATCGAGGATGTGGATCGGTTCCTCGTTGTCCTTCCCCCAGGTATAGCTCTTGGTCGAACCCGCATGGTTGTTGAAAGTGACGCAGGGGCTCAGGATGTCGAGGACGGCGGTGCCGTTGTGGGAGAGCGCCCCGCGCAGCAGCGCCACGAGCTGTTTCGGATCCCCGGCGAAGGACCGCGCCACGTAGGTCGCCCCGAGCTCGATCGCCATGCCGCAGAGATCAATGTTGGGAAGCCGGTTCACCTCGCCGGACCGGAGCGCGGCGTTCTCGTCGGCGGTCGCCGAGAACTGTCCCTTGGTCAGGCCGTACACCCCGTTGTTCTCCACGATGTAGATCAGCGGCAGATTGCGCCGCACCAGGTGCACGAACTGCCCGATCCCGATCGAGGCGGTGTCGCCGTCGCCGGAGACGCCGACCGCAACCAGCCGGCGGTTGGCGAGTACCGCCCCGGTCGCCACCGACGGCATGCGGCCGTGGACCGCGTTGAAGCCGTGGCTGTGATTCAGGAAGTACGCCGGCGTCTTCGAGGAGCAGCCGATTCCGGAAAGCTTCGCCACTTGGTGGGGACGCACGTCGGACTCGAAGAGCGCGCGAATCAACTGGCTCGAAATCGCGTCGTGGCCGCAACCCTTGCAGAGGGTCGAGGGCTTGCCCTTGTAGTCGGAGGGCGTCAGGCCCAACCGGTTGACCTTGCGAGGTCGTGAGGAGGCGTCGGGAGCTGGCATCAGGGAATCCTCCGTCAGGCGGCGCCGATCTCCATCTCGGTCACGTAGTCCACGATGGTCTGCGCGTCCATCGGGTGCCCGCTGTAGTGGCGGAGACTCCGGAGCACCCCCGGGGGAATCCGGTCCCCGTATTCGGCCCGCAACAACTGGAGCATCTGTCCGTCCCGGTTCTGGTCGAGGACCACCACCCGTTGCCGCGAGGTGATGAAGTCGAGAACGGACGGGGCGAAGGGCAGCGCCCGCGGGCGCAGATAGTCCATTTCGATCGCCGCTTCCCCGCGGAGCCGGGTACGGGCTTCCTCGATCGCGGGGTCGGAGGAACCGAAGCCGATGATTCCCAGCGGGCTCACCGGTTCCGTCTGATCCACCACCGGCGGCGGCACCATTTCCCGCGCCGTCTCGAACTTGCGGTCGAGCCGGGTCATGATCCGGACGTAGGCCTCTTCACTCTCGGTGTACTCGGCGCTCTCGTCATGGCCGCTGCCCCGCGTGAAGTAGGCCGCCCCGGGGTGCTCCGTCCCGGGGAGCGTCCGATAGGGGATCGCGTCGCCGTCCACGTCGGCGTAGCGCTGGAAGGTCCCGCCCAGCCGCTCGAGGTCCTCGCGGGTGAGCACCTTGCCGCGGTCCATGGGCCGGTCGGGGTACTCGAAGGGTTCCGTCGCCCAGATGTTCATGCCGAGGTCGAGATCGGACAACACGAACACCGGCGTCTGGAGGCGCTCCGCCAGATCGAAGGCCCTCCAGCCGAACTCGAAGCACTCGCGGGTCGAGGCTGGGAGCAGGCACACGTGCTTGGTGTCCCCGTGGGAGAGCGCGTAGGTGGAGAGGATGTCCCCCTGGGCGGTGCGCGTCGGCAGACCCGTCGAGGGGCCGACCCGCTGGATGTTCCAGATCACCAAGGGGATCTCGGCGTAGTAGCCGAGCCCGACGAATTCGGACATCAGCGAGATCCCCGGTCCGGAAGTGGCGGTCATCGCCCGGGTGCCGGCCCACCCGGCGGCCAGCGCCATGCCGACCGCGGCGAGTTCATCTTCGGCCTGGACCACCGCGTAGGTCGCCTTGCCGTCCGGACCCTTCCGGTACCGCTTGAGGAAGCCGGTGAGCTGCTCGACGACGCTCGAGGACGGGGTGATCGGATACCAGGTCGCGACGCTCGCTCCCCCGAACATGGCGCCGAGCGCCGCGGCGGCGTTCCCGTCAATGAGGATCTTGCCGCGGTTCCGGTCCATCCGTTCGAGGGTGAAGGGGTCCTGCTTGACCAGGTTCTCGCGCGCGTGGCGAATCCCGATCTCCACGGCCCGGCGGTTCAACTCGACGGCGGCCTTCTTGCTCCGGAACTGGCTTTCGATGGCCCCGAAGATCTCGTCCACCTCGATCGAGAGCAGCTCTCCCAGCAACCCGACATAGATCATGTTGGCGAGCAGCTTGCGCAGCCGTACCTCGCGGGTCACCTCGGCGGCCAACTCCGAGAAGGGCGCCGGGTAGAACACCAGGTCGTCGCGGCGGCGTTCCAGCCGCAGGCCTTCCTCGTAGACGACGGCGCTGCCCGGAGCCAGCGATTCGACGTCCCGGACGGCGGTCTGGGGATTAAGCGCCACCAAGTAGTCCACGTTCCGCTTGCGCGCCACCCAGCCGTCCCGGTTCGCGCGAATGGTGAACCAGGTCGGCAGTCCCGCGATGTTCGAGGGAAAGAGGTTCTTGCCGCCGACTGGGATCCCCATGCGGAACAGCGCCCGGAGGAGGACCAGGTTCGAGGACTGGCTTCCGGAGCCGTTGACGGTGGCGACCTGGATCGCCAGGTCGTTGACGATGCGGTCGGGCTCGGACTCGATTTCGCTGGGAGCGTCTTCCTCGAGGAGCGCCGTTTTGTTGGACATCAGGCCATTGTTCAGGAGGCGATTCTGTGGGACGGGAGCCGCCTCATGGTTCAGGCAGGGGGACGGCCGGACTTTGCTTTGGAGAATCCACGGAAAGCTCCCGGAATCCGGGCAGCCAAGCGGAGTTGCGCTCCGGAGCGTTGCCGCATCCGGACACCCTCCAGACAGTTGCCAGTGTACTTCAATCTCGTGGTTTTCCGGTGTCCGCGGCGACCGGGAAATCCCGCGGAGCACTAGACTTCCGTGTTCCACGGCACCCGGAACGACGGGTTCGGGGCGCGGCGCCGGCCGCTCCGCCGTGCGGACAAGAGGCAATGCGACCCACCTGGCAGGGCAACCTGAAGCTGGCCCTCGTGCTCGTTCCGGTACGGGCATACCCGGCGGCCCGCGAAAAAAAGGTCGCGATGAACCAGTTGCACAAGGAGTGCAAGGCCCGGGTCCGGCTGCAGCGGCGCTGCACGGCGTGTGAAGCGGATCTCGAACGCGACGAGATCGTCCGCGGTTACGAATTCGCGAAGGAGCAGTACGTCCTGATTCAGGAAGAGGACCTCGCCACCCTCCAACTCCCTTCGCTCCGGACGCTGGACATCGTCCAGTTCGTGGAGGAATCCGAGATCAACCCCCTCTACTACCACGGCTCCTACTACCTGGCCCCGGCCGGCGAGGTCGCCGCCGGGCCGTTCCACACCATCCTCCAGGCGATGCACGCGTCGAAACGGGTGGCCATCGCCCAGGTCGTTCTCGCGGGCAAGGAAAAGGTGGTGGCGATCCGCCCCTCCGACGATGTCTTCCTGATGTCGTTTCTCCACTATCCGGACGAGGTCCGGAAGGTGTCGGACATTGACGACCTGCCGGCCGCACGCGAACCGAACGCCGCCGAGACCGCGATGGCCCGGCAACTGCTCGACTCCTATGCCCGTCCGTTCGACCTGAGCGACTTCGAAGACAGCTATCGGAAACGCTTCCTGGAGATCGTGGAGGCCAAGTGCCGCGGCGAGGAGTTGGTCACCGCTCCCAGCGTCGAGCCGCGCCGCGTCATCAACCTCATGGATGCCCTGAAATCGAGCCTCGCCCGGATCGAGGCCGAGGAACTCGGCGACCCGGATCCGGCGTCCGGTGAGGAGCGGCGGGCAAGCTGACCGACGCGCCCCCCCGGTCCCCCGATCGGGACTCGGCGGTCCCCGGAGGAGGACCGGTTCTTCCTCCGGACTGGCTGGCGCGCGGGGTGAAGCCCATGCTCGCCGGCGAGGGACGCCCGTTCGACTCGGCGGACCATCTCTTCGACGCCAAGTGGGACGGCCTTCGCTCCATCGCCTTCTTCGGGCCGACGGTCCGGCTCCAGGCGCGCAGCCTCCGCGACCAGACCCGGCGCTTCCCCGAACTCGCCGCGGCGCTGGCCGCACTCCCCGGGGCCGGCGTCCTCGACGGAGAGATCGTCGTCATGGACGGCGACCGCTCGAGCTTTCCGCTGGTCATGGAGCGCAACCGGATGCGCTCGGAGAGCGCAATCCGGCGCGGCGCCGCGGAGACCCCCGCGTGGTTCGTCGCTTTTGATCTCCTCCATCGCGACGGCGCCCGGTTGACCGCGGCGCCGCTAGCCGAACGGCGGCGCGCGCTGAGCGCCCTGCTTCCCGACGCGGGGGGACGGATCTTCGCCAATCCCCTGGTCGTCGGCGAGGGCCGGCGCTTCTTCGCCGCGATGCGCGAGCGAAACATGGAAGGGATGGTCGCGAAGCGGCTCCAGAGCCCCTATCGGATCGGCGAGCGCAGCGACGACTGGCGGAAGATCAAGGTGCGCCCCCGGCGGAGTTGCGTGGTGTTCGGGACCCTGCACCGGAACCCGGACGGGCCGGTGCGTTCCCTGGTGGTGGGAGCCTACGGCCCGGGCGGACCGGTCTGGCTCGGAAACGTGGGGAGCGGGCTCGACACCGAGACCCGGAGCCAACTGACCGAGCAGCTCCGGAGCCTCGAGTGCCCCGCTCCGCCCGGCTTCGGGGCGACCGGGGACGGGCATATCCGCTACGTGAGGCCGCTGCTGGTGGTTACCGTCGAGTACCTGGAACTGACCCCCGCCGGGCGCCTGCGCCATCCGGCGTTCGTGGGGTTCGAAGACCGGGACCCACGCTCGTGCGAGGTTCCAGCGGTCAGAGAACGTCCAGCAGATCCCGGATGATGCGGGCCGTCAGGCCCCAGATGTCGTAGTCCCGGTACCGGTACCGGAAGACGACCCGGGAGATGGCGGCGGAACCGTCCCCGAGCCTCCGGCCCCGCTGAACCTCGGCGGTCTCGCAGTCCGGGAGCAACAGCGTCCCGAGCGGCACTCCGAAGATCTCGTCCACCTCGGGCCCGGCTCGCAGGACCGCCGACGCCGGGATGAGCCCCACGAAGGGGACGAGCCGGAACCCCTGCACCGTGAGGCGGTCGTCGAGCCGGCCGAGGACCCGCACCGCGGCCGGGTCGAGCCCGATCTCCTCGCGTCCCTCCCGCAGGGCGGCGGCCAGTTCGGATGGATCTTCGGGATCGATCATGCCGCCGGGAAACGCGATGTCTCCCGGTTGGCGGCGGAGATCCGCGGCGCGGCGCGTCAGGACAATCTCGTAGCCGCCGTCCCGCTGGACCAGCGGGACGATGACCGCGGCCCCGCGAAGCGTCGCGTCGAGGCGTCGCGGAGCGCGCTGCGCGAGCCGGGAAGCGATCCGACCGGGGAGGGTCTCGACTTCGGGTTGGGGGGACAAGCTTCGGTGTATCGGTGCGGAACGAGGTCAATATACTCGCGGCGTGTCCGGGCGAATTCTCCTCAGAACGGCGGTTATCGCCGGGGTCCTGTTCGCGGGAAGGGACGCGCTCGCCCAGCCCGTCATCCAGATCGGATCGGGCGGCGAATCGGGGGGCGCGAGAGAAGGATGGGTTCTCGGCGCCGGTTACAACTTCGACTTCCCGGTACTTCCCTTCGACATCGGCGGCCTGGTCCAGGGCGGCACCGGCATCGAGACCGAGGGCGGGGATACGCAGTACCCCCTGCGGGCGTTCCTCACCGGCAGAGTGGGGATGCTTCCGCTGCCCGGTTTCAGCGTGTACCTGGGCGGAGGGGCGGGAGTGGCGACCCGGCTGGGCGGTGAGGCCGAGTCGGCAACCGTGCCGGCGGGGATGGCGTTCGGGGGCTTCGAGGTCGGCAGGCTCCATCTGGAAGTCCAGTGGCAGCGGGAGTTCCACGAAGAACCCGTGAACCGGTGGGTGACGGCCATCGGGGTTACGTTCTGAACGAATCCGTCACGTTCTCCGCACCGACGCGGATTGATCTGGCGGGCGGCACCCTCGACATCTGGCCGGTCGGCCTGCTCGTTCCCCGCGCCGCGACGGTGAACGCCGCCATCAGCCTCCGGGCGCGGGCAACCGTCTCCACCGGACCTCGGTTCCGGGTGGTGAATCACCAGCGCGGCCTCGACCTCTCCTCCACCTCTCCCGAAGCGTTCTTCCGCCATCCTTTCGCGGCGCTCGCCGGCCGACTCCTCGAGTTCTTCAAGCCGCGGGATCCGGTGGAAGTCCATTTCCAGACCACCGCCCCGCCGGGCTCGGGCCTCGGGGGATCGTCCTCGCTCGCGATGGCGATCGCCGGAGCGCTGAACGAGGTGACGGGCGCCGGCTGGACGGTCCGGCAACTCGTCCGCATCGTGATGGACACCGAGGTACGGATCCTGAGAACCGCCACGGGATCCCAGGACCAGCTCGCGGCGGGCCTCGGCGGCACGCGCGCGCATCACTGGGTGAGCCCGGAACCCCGGTCGGAACCCCTGCCCTGGCTGGACGACGGCGCCGATCCCCTCGAGGAGCGCCTCGTCCTCGTGTACACGGGGGAGGCGCATTCGTCCGCGGACCCGAACGGCAGCGTGCTCGAGCGCATCTTCGCCGGGGAGCCGGCGGCCGTCCGGGGCATCGAGGTGATCGCGGAAGCGGCCTACGGGATGCGGGGCGCGCTGCTCGAGCGGGACTGGGACGGGGTGTCGGAAATGCTCGGCGTCGAGTGGGGGGCCCGGCGGGCGCTCTCGGAAAGGGTCACCACGGCGACCATCGAGCGTCTGGGCGACGCGATGCAGCAGGCCGGCGCCCGCGCGGTCAAGGCGTGCGGCGCCGGAGGCGGCGGCACCCTGATGGCCATCGCCCGTCCCGAAGCACGGCGGGCGGTGGCGGCCGCCGCGCGCGCCGCCGGCGGTCAGGTCCTGGAAGCGGCCAGCGATGCAGCGGGACTGCGTCGCGAGCCATCGTGACCGAGGCGACGGAACACGCCGTCTGCAGCGTGGCCAAGCTGAAGGCGGAATCCGCCATCGCCGTGGACGTCGGCGACCAGCGGATCGCCGTCTTCTGGTACGGGAACCGGGTCTACGCCCTGAACGAGACCTGCCCCCACCGGGGCGGCCCGCTGCACCAGGGCCGCCTCCGGCACGGCATCGTGATCTGCCCGTGGCACCTCTGGCAGTTCGATCTTGTCACCGGCTGCTCGCCGGTGAACCCGAACTCGCGGGTCCCCGTCTATCCGGCGCGGGTCGAGAACGGCATGGTGCTGGTCAGCGTGCCCTACCGACCGGCCGCGAACCGTAGTTCTTCGTAGCGCTCCGGCGGCAGGTCCGAACCGAAGCGTCTTCCGTGTTTCGGCTCGTGGAAGTCCGATCCGCCGCTGACCATGAGACCCAGCGAGTCCGCGACACTCAGGTAGTGCTCGCGCTCGTCTTCGTCCTGCTCGACGTGGTACGCCTCGAGCGCCCGGACGCCGGCCTCCCGGAGCATGGAAGGCAGCACGGATTGGTCCTTCAGATACTTGGGATGGGCGACGGAGCTGATTCCTCCCGCAGCGTGCACCATCCTCGCGGCTTCGTCCACGCCGATCTTCAATCCATACCGGACATGTCCGGCTTTCCCGTCGCCGAGATACCTGTCGAAGGCCTCCTTGCGGTCACGCACAGCGCCTTTCCGCACCAACGCGTCCGCCACGTGGGGACGACCGAGCGAGCGCCCGCTGGACATCGCGGCCACCTCCTCGAACCGTAGGGATACGCCCGCGGCGGTGAGCCGATTGCAAGTCTCCGCGATTCGCGCCCTGCGGCTCTTCGAAACCTCATCGAAGAGCGCGGTGAGCGCCCGATCCTCGGGGTCCAGGAACAGGCCCAGCAGGTGGACGGACTCGCGTCCCCACTGGCAACTCACTTCGACGCCGGCCACCAGTTCGATCCCGCATTCGGCGGCGGCCCGGCGGGCCTCCGGGATTCCGGTCAGGGTGTCGTGGTCCGTCAGCGCCAGCACCGTCACTCCGTCGCGCGCCGCGGCCTCGACGGCCCCCCGCGGGGAGAGCACTCCATCCGATTCGGTGGAGTGGGAGTGAAGATCAATGTTCGGAGTACGGCCGGCAGCGGATGTCATGGAAGGGCCGGAAGTCTAATCGGCGGGTCGAGCTCGAGGGCCGCTAGAATCATGCGTTGTCCGCCCCGGTCCGGGGCGCGAATCAGCCAAGGAGCGAACCCCATGCTCAGCCTGACCGATGTCGCCGCCACCAAGGTCGCGGAGTTCCTCGTAAAGCACGAACGCCCGAACGCCCTGCTCCGGGTCCGCGTGGTGGGCGGCGGATGCTCCGGCTTTCAGTATCAACTGGCGCTTGACGACGAGTCCCGCACCGGAGACCAGGTGATCGAGAAGAACGGCGTCAAGATGCTCATTGACGAGCGCAGCCTGCCCTACCTCGAGGGGACCGAGATTGACTACGTCGAGGACATCATGGGAGCGGGATTCCGCTTCAACAACCCGAACGCCGTCTCGAGTTGCGGCTGCGGGGAGTCCTTCCAGGTCTGACGGGGAGAGACTGACGAGGGCGCTCAGCCAGGGTTCCGGCGAACGGCCTGATCGCCGGCAACAGGACTGGCCCGGGCGCCACACCCTGCCCCTCGTCTTCCTGAGCGCCCGGTCGTGATCGGCGCCACCGTCGCGGTCCTGACCGTCCGGCTGGCGGCGGGGAGCCTCCTCGCCGCCGGAATCATCCACGGCGTCCACCGGGTTCCGGACGGTTATCTCCGCCTCGTGGCGCGGGGCGCGGCGGCGGCGATGGCGCTCGGGCTCCTCGCGGGACGGAGCCGTCCGGAAGCCCCCTTCTGGGCGCTGCTGCTGGCCGGCGCCATCGTGCTCGCCTTCGCCGTTCCCCGCCTGGGCGGCCGCCCACGGGCGCTCGCCGCCGGCATGGCCGGGACCGGCCTGCTCGGCGCCGTGCTGCCGTCCCTCGCGGCCCCCGAGCTGCCGGGGTTGGCCCTCGCCTCCAACCTCTCGGGCGCCGCCCTCCTCGGAGGGGTCGCCGCCACGATGCTGCTGGGCCACTGGTACCTGGTGGACACCGCGCTCTCGATCCGGCCGCTCTCCGTCGGCTCCCGCCTGTGCACCGGCGCCACCGCGCTCCGCATCGGGGTCGCCGCGTTCGCGCTGCTCTACGGGGGAATCGCCGAGCTTCGCCTCGGGAGCGCCTCCGACCTCATCTACTCGACCCCCGCCCTCTTCTTCGGGTTCCGGGTCCTGACCGGTCTGCTCTTCCCGGCGTTCCTGGCTCTCATGATCCGGAATACCGTGCGCATCCGATCGACGCAGTCGGCAACGGGACTACTCTACGTAGCGCTCATCCTGGTCCTGTTCGGCGAACTCACCGCGGCCTTCCTCGAGGTGGTGACCGCCGGGCGATTGGTCTGACGCGGAGAAGATGATGAAACCCACGAACGCTCCTCCGGCGGCCGTCCGCGCTCGCGGCCTTGGCCGCCGGCAACTCCTGGCCGGTGTTCCCGGTCTGGCCCTCCTGCCCCTCGTGCCCGTGGGCCGTCTCGCCGCGGGCGAGCCCCGGCTCGCCACGCCCGCCCCGAACCTCCCCGACTGGGTCCGGACGGCCCGCGAAGCGGTGCCGGCGGCCACCGCGAGCCCCTACTTCCAGACCGGCGGCATCGGCCCCTCGCCCACGCCGGTAATCGAGCAGTTGGCAGACCGGTTGGCTTTCCAGAACCGCAGCCCGGCCGCCACCGACGTTGCCGCGGTGATGAGCCGGATCGAGCCGGACCTCCGCGCCCAACTCGCCCGGGTGTTCGGCGCCGGGGAGGACGAGGTGGCGCTCACCCATTCCACCTCGGAGGGGATCTCCATCGTCGCCTGGAGCCTCGACTGGCGGCCCGGCGACGAGGTCATCATCTCGAACACCGAACATCCGGCTAACGTCATCCCCTGGTACGTGCTGCGGGACCGGTTCGGGATCGCGATCCGGGAGATTGACCTGAGCCCCGGCACCGACCTCGTCGCGGAAGTGCGGCGCCAACTCTCGGAGAGGACGCGGCTGGTCAGCCTGAGCCACGTTTCCCGGAACAACGGCCGGACGCTCCGCACCGAAGACTCCGCGCGGCTCGCCGAACTTCTCCGCGCCCGCGGCGTCCGCTATCACCTCGACGGCGCCCAGGGTCCCGGCTGCGTGGCGACCGACTTCGCCGCGCTGGGATGCGACTGCTACTCGACCTGCGGGCACAAGTGGCTGCTCGGGCCCAAGGGCACCGGGGCGCTGTTCGTGCGGCGCGCGCTGCTCGACGAGGTGCGGTTGAGCTGGGCGGGCGCGCACAGCCACGAGACCATGGACTACGAGGGCAACTACACGCTCCTCCCGAGCGCGGCGCGCTACGAGTTCGGGACCCGGGCCCTGGCGGACTTCCACGGCTTCGGGCAAGCCGTGCAGTGGATGGAAGACATCGGGCTCGAACGCATCCTCGACCGGATCGCCGGGCTCGTGGACCATGGGATCGAGGCGGTCCGGCAGACCCCGGGGCTCGCGGTGGCTTCGCCGGAGGAACCGGCGGACCGCTCAGGGATCCTGGTGGTCCGGCTACCGGAGGGTTGCGACCCGATGACGCTCTATCGCGACCTCGGCCGGGAGGATGGCATCCTCGCGTCACCGGTTCGCGGCGAGCGCGACTTCCGCCTCTCCATCCACTTCTTCAACACCCGCGAAGAAATCTCCGCCGCGCTCGAGACCATCGTCTCCCGGTGCGCCTGAGCCCACTGCGGCGCTGAACCGAGGCGACGCTCTTGGCCAAGCGTGCGCCCGAGGTGGGGTTCTACTGCGACGCCTGCGACCGGTATTCGACCTGGAACCCTCCCTTCCAGACCGATGATGACAAATGCCGGCACTGCGGCCACCGGAATCCGCCCGCCGCCGCCCAGGGTCTCTCGGGCAGTGCCGCCTTCGGCGCCTGCCCGCAGTGCGGAAACCCCGAGCTCTACCGGAAGAAGGACGTTCCGCAGCAGATCGGTTGCGCGGTAGTGCTGAGCGCGATCGCGCTCTCCACCATCGCCTACGCGCTCTGGGACTTCCCGGGAGCGTTTGCCGTCTTCGCCTCCGTCGCGCTCCTCGATTTCCTGATCTACCGCCGCCTCGGGACCGTCACGGTCTGCTACCGCTGCCATGCCGAGTTCCGCCGGTTTCCGGGAAATCCCGACCACGGCGACTTCGACATGCACCGCGCCGAAGAGTACGAAGCGGAGTAGCGCCAGGCACCGATGCCGGGTCCCGGGATCCCCGATACGAGCGAGGGCCTGACGGCCGGGTGGCTGCACCGGGCCCTGGTGGCCGGGGGCCGGGCCGACTGTCCACCGGTGCGTGCCCTGAAGTGCGAGGCCATCGGGGAGGGCGTCGGGTTGATGGCGGAGATCCTCCGCTGCGAGCTGACCTTCGCCGAGGACGACGGCCCCTCCGAGAGCGTGATCGTGAAGCTCCCGAGCGACAAACCGCGGAATCGCAGACTCGGCCGGCGGTGGCGTCTCTACCACCGCGAATTCACGTTCTATCGTCACCTGGCGCCCGCATCGCCGCTCCGCGCTCCCGCGCTCCTCTACGGCGACTTCGACCCCCGCACCCACCGTTTCGTGCTCGTTCTCGAGGATCTCCGCAACCTGACGGCCGCGGACCAGGTACGGGGCGCCACCGCCGAGCAGGCCCGGCGGGCGGTGCGGGAGGTGGCCGGGCTCCACGGGAAACACTGGGACCGCGTCGCCGCGCTGCCGGCCGGTTTCCGTGAGATGCTGGCGCCCTGGGTCTGGTCGGCTCTGCAGGTCTCCTACCTGATGGGCCTGCCGCGCAGCCTGTCCCTCCTTTCCGCCTCGTGGCCCGAGGAGGTCCGGGACCTGGCGGAGGAGTACGGCCTCCGGCTGGTGGACCATCTCGGCCAACTCGTGGAGGAACCGCTGACCTTCGTGCACGGCGACTACCGTCTCGACAACATGTTCTTCGACGGGGACGGCCTCACGGTGGTGGACTGGCAGAACAGTGCGGTCGCGAACGGCCTCTACGACGTGGCCTACTTCCTCGCGGGAAGCGTCGCGCCGGAAGTCCGCCGCGCCGTCGAGAGAGACGCGCTGCTCGAGTACCACGACATCGTCTGTGGCCTCGGCGCCCGGGAGTTCCCGTTCGAGCGCTGCTGGCGGCTCTACCGGGAAACCCTCCTCGGTTGCCTGGTGCTGCCCGTCGTGGTCGCCGGTTGGCTGGGAGAGAACCGGGGACGGCAGTTGGAACTGCGGAACGTCATCGCAACCCGGACGGCGGCGGCGCTCCGGGACCTGGATGCCGGCGCCGTTTTGCCGGAGATCCCGCCGTTCGCGAGCCGGGCCGGCCTCCGGCACGCCCTCTGCCGGGCCGGGTACCGCGCCTACCGCGCCTTCGCCTGAGCGAACCCGATGCCACCAGACAGGGAGGGCCGGTTCACTACCGGCTCGACCATGCGGCACGTGGTCGTCATGACCACCACGGCTTCGCTCGGGTTCCTGTTCCTCTTCCTGGTGGACTTCCTCGCCCTGTTCTATATCTCGGTGCTCCGCGACGTGCGTCTCGTGGCCGGGGTCGGACTCGCCTCCTTCGTCCAGCAGGTGGTGAGCGCGGTGGCCATCGGCCTCGCGGTCGCCGCCACCGCACTGGTGAGCCAGGCCCTCGGCGGCCGTGACCGGGCGCTCGCCCGCAGCCGGGCCACCTCCTGCCTGGCGGCTTCGTTCCTGACGCTGACCGTCGTCGCCGCCGGTGTCTTCGCCTTCCGGCACGAGGCGGTCGCCCTGCTGATGGAGCCGGGACCGGCCACCGAGGTCGCCAGCCGCTATCTGGCGTGGGTCCTCCCCTCCCTCCCGCTCCTCGGCCTGGGAATCAGCACCGCCGCGATCCTCCGCGCCGAGGGCGACGCCCGGCGGGCGCTGATCGTGACGATGGTGGCCGGCGGGGTCGCCTTCGTCCTCGACCCGCTCGTCATCCTCGGGCTCGGACTCGGAGTGGACGGCGCGGCGTGGGTGTTGATCTTCTCGAGGATCGTGACCGCGTTCGTGGGACTTCACTTCGTCGTGCGGGTCCACGAGTTGGCCGCCCCGCTCCGGCCGGCCGGGGTGTTTCGGGACCTCCGGGCGATCTTCGCGGTGGGCGGGCCGGCGGTGCTGGCCCAACTCTCCACGCCTTCCGGCTTGCTGCTCCTGACCGCCTGGGTCGGGCGCTTCGGCGACAGCGCCGTCGCGGGTTGGTCGGTGGTGACCCGCCTGGTCGTGCTCGGCTTCTCCGGCATCATCGCGCTGGCGGTCGCGGTGGGGGGCATCTTCGGCCAGAACTACGGCGCCCGGAAACTGGACCGGCTGCGGGCGACCTACCGGGACAGCATCGCCTTCGGCGTCCTTTACGCGCTCGCGGCCTGGACCGTCCTCTGGCTCGCGACCGACCTGGTGGTCTGGGCGTTCGGGATGTCCGGCGACGGCGCGCAGATCGTCCGCGCCTTCTGCCGGCTCGGAGCCGGCGGGTTCGTCCTCGCGGGGGCGGCCTACGTGGCGACCGCGGCGTTCAACAACCTGGGCCGTCCCCTCTCGGCCACCATCCTCAACTGGTCGCGAGCCGGGCTGGCCGTACCGGCGGTCCTGCTCCTGATGGTGGGCACGCTGGGCGGCCGAACGATCCTGTTCTCGCTGGAGGGACCGGGCGTGGTCTATGCCTACGCCGCCGGGAGCAGTCTCGCCGGAGTGGTCGGCGGGATCATCGGCTGGCGCTTCGTCAAGGAATTGACGCGGACTCCGGCGGCGCCGGATTCCTGATTTCAGGCCGGAACCGGTTCCCCGAACTCCGCCCCTTCTCCCACGGCCACCCCGATGATCCCGCCGGGTTCCGCCTCCACCTTGACCGAGGCTCCGGAAGGAAGCGCGCCGCCCACGATCAGCCGCGCCACCGGCGTCTCGACCCGGTGCTGGAGCACCCGGCGGAC
The DNA here is from genome assembly GCA_963555995.3 of Vicinamibacteria bacterium. Taxonomy (GTDB): domain Bacteria; phylum Acidobacteriota; class Vicinamibacteria; order Marinacidobacterales; family Marinacidobacteraceae; genus Marinacidobacterium. The sequence goes on from OY821641.1 coordinate 2,442,868, forward strand.
CGGACGGGCGCCGTAGAGCGGGTCGTAGCCCTCGGTGGCCAGTACCCGAAGCGCCTCGTCCGTCACGTCGAGCGACAGGTCCCGGTCGCGAAGGCGCTCGCGCAACCGGCCGAGTTGCAGGTTCACGATCTCCGCCACCTGGTCGCGCGTCAGGCTCCGGAACACCACGGTCTCGTCCACCCGGTTCAGGAATTCGGGCGGGAACTCGCGGCGGAGTTCCGAAACCACCTCCCGCTGCATCGCGTCGTAGCCGCGACCCGCCTCGGCCAGCGCGAGGACGCGGTCGCTGCCGACGTTCGAGGTCATGATCAGCACCGTGTTGCGGAAGTTCACCAGCCGGCCGTGGGCGTCCGTGAGCCGGCCGTCGTCCAACACCTGGAGCAGCACGGTACGCACCTCGGGGTGCGCCTTCTCGATCTCGTCCAGCAGGACGACCGCGAACGGGCGGCGGCGGACCGCCTCCGTCAACTGCCCCCCGTCCTCGAAGCCGACATAGCCGGGAGGAGCGCCCGTCAGCCGGGACACCGCGTGCTTCTCGGTGTACTCCGTCATGTCGAGACGCACCATGGCGTGCTCGTCGTCGAAGAGCTCGGCGGCGAGCGCCCGCGCGAGTTCGGTCTTGCCGACGCCGGTGGGACCGGCAAAGAGGAAGGCGCCGAGCGGACGGTCCGGATCCTGGACGCCGGCGCGGGCGCAGACCACCGCGTCGGCGACCGCCCGCACGCCTTCCTCCTGGCCGACGACCCGGCGATGGAGCAGGTCGCCGAGCCGCAGCAGCTTCTCGCGCTCGCCCTCGAGGAGCCGGTCCACCGGAATCCCGGTCCAGCGGGAGACCACCGACGCCACGTCCGAGGCGTCCACTTCCTCCCGCAGCAGGCGCCCTTCCCGTCCTCCGAGCCGCGCCTCGGCGGCGGCGAGCTCGCGCTTCAGTTCGAGGGTGGTGCCGAAGCGAAGCTCGGCGGCCCTGCCGAGGTCCTGCTCGCGCTCGGCGCGTTCCATCGCCAGGTTCGCTTCCTCGAGGCGTTCGCGAAGGTTCCGCACCTTGAGGAGCCGCGTCTTCTCGCCCTGCCACTGGGTGCGGAGCGCCCGCGCCTCCTCCTCGAGGTCAGCGATCCGCCGTTCGAGGTCCGCGAGCCGCTTCGAGGAGGCGTCGTCCTTTTCCTTCCGGAGCGCCTCCCGCTCGATCTGGAGCGACAGGAGCTTGCGCTCCACCTCGTCGAGGCCGGTGGGCACGCTGTCCATTTCGGTGCGCAGGCGGGCGGCCGATTCGTCCACCAGATCAATGGCCTTGTCGGGCAGGAAGCGTCCGGAGATGTAGCGGCTGGACATCGAAGCCGCCGCCAGCAGCGCACCGTCCTGAATCCTCACTCCGTGGTGGACCTCGTAGCGCTCCTTGAGGCCGCGGAGGATGGTCACGGTGTCCGGGACCGAGGGTTCGGCGACGACCACCGTCTGGAACCGGCGCTCGAGTGCCGCGTCCTTCTCGATGTGCTGCCGGTACTCGTCTAGGGTGGTCGCCCCGATGCAGTGCAAGTCGCCCCGGGCGAGCGCGGGCTTCAGCAGGTTGGAAGCGTCCATCGCCCCGTCCGTCCTGCCGGCCCCGACCACGGTGTGCAGCTCGTCAAGGAACAGGATGACCCGGCCAGCCGCCTCCTGCACCGCGCCGAGCACCGCCTTGAGCCGCTCCTCGAATTCGCCCCGGAACTTCGCGCCGGCGACCAGGGCTCCCATGTCGAGCGCCACCACCTGCCGTTCGCGGAGCCCCTCGGGCACGTCGCCCTTGACGATGCGGAGCGCCAACCCCTCGGCGATGGCGGTCTTGCCGACTCCGGGTTCCCCGAGCAGCACCGGGTTGTTCTTGGTGCGGCGGGACAGGATCTGCATCACCCGCCGGATTTCGTCGTCCCGGCCGATCACCGGGTCGAGCCGGTCGGCGCGGGCGAGCGCGGTGAGGTCCCGCCCGTACTTCCGGAGCGGCTCGTAGGCGCTCTCCGGGTTGGGGCCCGTGGCGCGCGCGGGTCCGCGCACTGACCGGACCGCCGCTTCGAGCGCCTTCCGCTCCACTCCGGCGGCGCCGGCGGCCGACTTCTGCGAAGCGAGAGCCAGAAGCAGATGTTCGACGCTCAGGAACTCGTCACCGAGCTGCTTCGCTTCGCCCGCGGCGGCGTGGATCACCTTGGCGAGATCCCTGGACGCGGGAGGCGCGTCCGCTCCCGCATACCGCTGGACCGGCAAGGCGCCGAGGGACGCATCGAGTTTGTGGCCCAGGACCGGGGGCTCGACGTCGAGGCGGCGCAGCAGCCGGAGCGCGAGCCCGTCGGGGGCGTCGTCGAGCAGCGCGGCGAGCAGGTGTTCGGGGGTGGTTTCGGGGTTCTTGCGTTGCTCCGCAAGGCTTGCAGCCCGCGAGAGGGCAGCGCCCGCGCGTTCGGTAAGAGCAGCGACATGATCTATCTAATCCATACTCAGTAAGTATGATATGAAGTATAGCAGATATGAAAACGACAGAACGGCTGGGAGCGCCGCTCTTCCGAAGCGGTATCGCTCCCCAACGGGGAGCGAAACTCCCATCGCTGATTCGCCGCATGGCGGAACGACACGTCGTTTGGCGCAATGCCACCCGGATTGGCGCAGCGTCATGCGGCAACGCAACACCGGGAGTTTCGCGGCGCTCCCGGCGGCGCGGCCATCCGCGCGGCTCGGCGATGCGCCGCCTTCAGTTACGGATGGTCGAGGGCTGCCAGCTCGGAATCAGCGCCCGGTCCCGGAGGGCCACCGGGCTGAACAGCAGCGGCAGGAACACCGCCATGCTGACGAGGCTGTTGCGGAAGAAGGGGATGGCCTGCACGTAGCAATCAACCAGCCCGGCAAGGTTCATCGGATAGCGGAGGCCGCCGCCGGACGCCCAGACCGCAAAGTTGGTGACGATGAAAAAGCCCACCGCCGCGAGCAGGCCGGAGCCCGCGAGCCTTCCCCAGGACCGCTTCCCGCGCATCAGGAAACCGCAGGTGGCGACCAGCGCCACCGCCAGATACACCACCGGCTGGCCCGCGTAGAGGGCCCAATCGGCGCGGCCGGTCACGATCCAGATGCCGACGTCTCCCAGCAGGTAGGTGGCCAGCGGGACGAGGTACACGAGCCGGCGCGAGGCGTAGAGCGCCCCGCCGAAGAGCGAGAGCGCCAGGATCGGCGAGAAATTCCACGGATAGGCCATGGATGCGGGATCGCCGTGGTGGGCGCCGAACACGTACGGCGCGAGCCGGACGCCGACGCTGAGAGCGACGATCACGAGCAGGACGGGGAGGCGGATGGACGTCATGGGTCTCCTTGCGGAATCACTCTCCCGAGAGATTACCAGCGGCGGTCAGATGACGCCGCGGGTCCGGCCGCACTCGATGAACGCGGCCACCGCGCGGTCCACCTGGTCGTCGTCGTGGGCCGCCGAAAGCTGCACCCGGATGCGGGCCAGGCCCCGCGGGACGACCGGAAAGCTGAAGCCGATCACGTAGATGCCCCGTTCGAGGAGGTCGTCGGCCATCCCGGAGGCGAGACGGGCGTCGCCGAGCATCACGGGAACGATGGGGTGCTCCCCTTCCGGGACCTCGAATCCCGCCGCGGTCATGGCCTCGCGGAACCGCCGGGTGTTCCGCCGCAGCCGCTCGCGCGGTTCCTCGGTCGCCCTAAGCAGCGACACGACCTCGAGAGCCGCCGAGACGATGGCCGGCGCCAGGGTGTTCGAGAACAGATAGGGACGGCTGCGCTGGCGCAGCAGCGCCACGATCTCGCCGCGCCCCGACGTGAACCCGCCAGCGGCGCCGCCGAGCGCCTTGCCGAGGGTCGAGGTGATGATGTCCACCCTCTCCGAGACCCCGAAGCGCTCGGGAGTTCCGCGGCCGGTGTCGCCGATGAAGCCGGTGGCGTGCGAGTCGTCCACCATGACCAGCGCCTGGTGCCGGTCGGCCAGTTCGCAGATGTCATCGAGCGGGGCCAGCGTCCCGTCCATGCTGAAGACGCCGTCGGTCGCGATCAGCTTGCGGCGCGCCCCGGCGCATTCCTCGAGTTTGGCCGCCAGGTCGTCCAGGTCCCGGTTCCGGTAGCGGAACCGCTGGGCGCGGCAGAGGCGGACGCCGTCAATGATGCTGGCGTGGTTCAGTTCGTCGCTGACAATGGCGTCCTCGGCCCCGAGGATGGTCTCGAAGAGGCCGCCGTTGGCGTCGAAACACGAGCTGTAGAGGATGGTGTCCTCGGTGCCCAGGAACTCGGCGATCCGCCGCTCCAACTCGCGGTGAATGTCCTGGGTGCCGCAGATGAAGCGGACCGAACTGAGCCCGAAACCGCGCTGTTCCAGACCCCGCGCGGCAGCGGCGCGCACCCGGGGATCGTTCCCGAGACCGAGGTAGTTGTTGGCGCAGAAGTTCAGGACTTCCTCTCCCCCCACCCGGATCAGGGCGCCCTGCGGCGAGAGGATCAGCCGCTCCCGCTTCTCGAGCCCAGCCTCCTGGATGGCAGCCAGTTCACCGCGGATGGATGAAAGCGTCTCGGCGTTCATTCGGGGTTCTCCTGGGGAGCGAGACTGTATCGGTTGACGAAGCTCCCGTTCGGGATGGGAAGCGGCGGGCGATTCAGGTATCTTCCGTCGGTTAGGGCAATGGGCGCGGTTCTTCTCTTCTGGTTCGCTCTGCTGGGGCAGCCCCCGGAGGACGGTGCGTCCCGCGCGGCGCCCTCCCCCGAGCCCGCGGCCGCCGTCCCCGCCAACACGGCGGAACTCACCGGCGTGGTGCAGCGCTACTGCGTCGTCTGCCACAACGAGCGCCTCCGGACCGGGAACCTCACGCTGCGGGAGTTCGCCGTGGACACGGCGCACGAACAGGCGGAGACCGCCGAGAAGATGATCCGGAAGCTGCGGGCCGGGATGATGCCGCCGCCGGGCCAGCGCCGCCCGCCGCCCGAAACGCTGCTCGCCCTGGCCGAGACGCTCGAGACCGTGGTGGACGGCGAGGCCGCCCGCTCGCGGAACCCCGGCTCGCGGCGCTTCCAGCGGCTGAACCGCGCCGAGTACGAACGCGTGATCCGCGATCTCCTCGATCTCGACATCGAGGCCGGCCGCTGGCTGCCGGCGGACACCTACCTCGGCGCCTTCGACAACATGTCGGACGCGCAGGGACTCTCGACGACCCTCCTCGAGGCCTATCTGAGGGCCGCCACCGAGGTCAGCCGGATCGCCGTCGGCAACCCGGACGCGCTCTCGAAGACGGCCAAGTACACGAATCCGATTGATGTCTCGCAGCACGCCTGGGATCACCTCGAGGGCGCGCCGTACGGGACGCGCGGCGGGATGGTGGTCACCCACGATTTCCCGGTGGACGGCGAGTACGTGATCTCGATCGAGACGCTCTTCGGCCGGGGGACCGGCTTCCAGGACGTGGACATTTCCATTGACGGGGAGGGCGTCGCTCTCCTCGGACTCGAGCACGGCGGCCGCGCGACGGTGCCGATCCGCACCGAACCGATCTTCGTGCGGGCGGGCCAGCGCCAGGTCGCGGCGGCCTTCGTGCGCACCATCGAGGGGCCGTACGAGGACCCCCTGAAGACGCCGGGCTGGTCCTTCGTCGGCGGCGAGGACTCCCAGGCGTGGGCGAACTACGGGATCACCGCGCTGCCCCACCTGAGCGAACTGATGATCACCGGCCCGCACCGCAGTCAGGGGCTCTCGGAGACGGCGAGCCGCCGCAGGATCTTCCACTGCTATCCGGAGGATGGGGCGGCGGTGGCGGACGTTTCCGAGGAGTCTCGGGCGTGTGCGAAGTCGATCGTGACCCGGCTCGCCCGCGAGGCGTACCGGCGTCCGGTCACGGACGAGGATCTCGCCGGGCCGATGGCCTTCTACGACCGCGCCGCCGCGGAGGACGGGTTCGAGATCGGCGTCCGGACCGCGCTCCAGGCGATCCTCGCCAGCCCGTCCTTCATCTTCCGTCTCGAGCAGGCGCCGCCGGAGGTCGTGCCCGGCGAGAGCTACCGGATCGCGGACCTGGACCTCGCGTCGCGGCTCTCGTTCTTCCTCTGGGCGGGGGGCCCGGACGACGAACTGGTGACGCTCGCCGCGGAGGGACGGCTCTCGGACCCGGCGGTTCTCGAGTCGCAGGTGCGGCGGATGCTGGCGGACCCGCGGGCCGTAGCGCTTTCGACGCGCTTCGCCTCGCAGTGGCTGCGGCTTCAGGACGCGGAGGACAACCAGCCCGAGCCCTATCTCTATCCGGACTTCACCGGCCAGCTCCGCGAGGACCTGGTCCGTGAAACGCAGCTCTTCTTCGACCACCTCGTGCGCGAGGACGGAAGTCTGCTCGAACTCTTCACGGCGGACTACACCTTCCTGAACGAACGCCTCGCGGCGCACTACGGCATTCCCGGGGTCTCGGGGCCCGAGTTCCGGCGGGTGCGCTACCCGGACGACACCCGGCGCGGCGTGCTGGGGCACGGCAGCGTGCTGCTGCTCACTTCCATGTCCGCGCGCACGTCGCCGGTCCTGCGCGGGAAGTGGGTGATGGAGGTGCTGATGGGTACGCCGCCTCCGCCGCCGCCGCCCGACATCCCCGCCTTCGAGGACACCGCGGCGGCCCGCCGCGGGCGGCGGCTCACCACGCGCGAGCGGCTCGAGATGCACGTCGCGAATCCGACCTGCCGCGCCTGCCACCGGTTCATGGATCCCATCGGGCTCGCGCTCGACAACTACGACGTGACCGGGCGGGTCCGGGTTCGTGAGAACGGCGTCGCGCTCGACACGCGGGGGACCTTCTACGACGGGACCGAGGTGAGCACGCCCGCCGAGCTCGTCGCCGTCCTCATGAAAAGGCCGATCCCCCTGGTCCGGAACTTCACGGAACACCTGCTCGCCTACGCGACCGGACGCCGCGCGGAGTACTTCGACGGGCCCGGGATCCGGGCCATCGCCCGCGAGGCGGAGGCGGGCGGGTACCGCATGTCCTCGTTCATCCTCGGCGTCGTCAACAGCGACCCGTTCCGCATGGCGCGTCCCGCGCCGGCGGCGGACAATCTGGCAGAATCAGCAGCTCCAAAGGGAAGCGGAGAGGGCTCATGAACTTCATCACCCGGAAACACCTCCCGCGCCGCACCTTCCTGCGGGGGGCGGGCGCCAGCGTGGCGCTACCGCTGCTCGACGCGATGACTCCCGCCGGGCTGTGGGCCGCCCCGAAGAAGGCGGCGGGGTTCACGCGGCTCGTCGCCATCGAGGAATCCATGGGCGTGGCCGGCTCGAGCGACTGGGGCGACGACCGCCACCTCTTCGCGCCGGCGAAGACCGGACGCGGCTTCGAACTGGTCGCGGACAGCCAGCTCAAACCGCTGGAAGCGTTCCGCGAGTACATGACCATCGTGAGTAACACCGACTGCCGCTCGGCGGAAGCGTTCCGGGCGGAGGAGATTGGTGGCGACCACGACCGCACGACGGCGGTGTTCCTGACCCAGGCCCATCCGAAGCAGACCCAGGGGTCCGACATCTTCATCGGCACCTCGCTCGACCAGTTGCACGCGCAGCGCTTCGGGCGCGAGACGGTGCTCCCCTCGCTCGAGCTCTGTATCGAGGGCATAGACCGCGGCGGCGGCTGCGCCTACAACTACCACTGCGCGTACACCACCTCGCTCGCGTGGGCCACGCCCAGCCTGCCGCTCCCCGCGATCCGCGAGCCGCGCGTCGTGTTCGAGCGGCTCTTCGGTGCCGGGGACACGGCGGCGGACCGGGCGGCGCGGCGCCGCACCGACCGCAGCATGATTGACTGGATCACGACCGAGGTCGCCCGGCTCAAGGGGACCCTGGGCGCCGCGGACCGGGTCGCCCTCGACGAGTACGTCGAGCACATCCGCGAGATCGAACGGAGGATCCAACTCGTCGAGGCGCGCAACACAAGCGGAGAGGAACGGGAGATGCCGGAGGCGCCCTCCGGGGTCCCGGATTCCTTCGTGGAGCACATGCAGTTGATGTTCGACCTGCAAGTGCTCGCGCTGCAGACCGACCTCACGCGCGTCATCACCTTCAAGACGGGCTTCGACCAGTCGAACCGGACGTTCCCCGAGAGCGGGACGACGAAGTCCGTCCACGGGGCCTCGCACCACGGCAACGTCCCCGAGGACATCATGGACTTCAACCGGATCAACGCCTACCGGCTGGGCCAACTCGCCTACTTCCTCGAGAAGATGCGCAACACGATGGAAGGCGACGGCTCGCTGCTCGACAAGACGGCGATCCTCTGGGGCTCGGCGATGGCGGACGGGAACCTCCACAACCACCGGCGGGCGCCGCTGCTGCTGCTGGGCCGGGCGAACGGGGCGCTCGAGGGCGGCCTCCACCTGCGGGCCCCGAAGGGGACGCCGATGGCGAACGCCTTCGTGAGCCTGATGCGGAGGATCGGACACCCGGAGATGGACACCTTCGGCGACAGCGACGGCGTGTTCCCGCTCGACCTTCCGGACGAGGCGGCCACCGCCGCGAGCGTCTCCGCATGAAAGTCGCCGTTTCGCTGCTGGTAGCGGCAACCCTCCCGCTGGTTGCCGGCGCGGACGAGCGGCTGCTTGCCGCCGCCCGCGACGGGCAGACCGCCGTCGTCCGGTCCCTCCTCGAAAAGGGGGCGGACGTGAACGCGGCGCGCGGCGACGGACTGAGCGCGCTGCACTTCGCCGCCGAGGGCGGTCACCTCGCCGTGACCGAGGCGCTGGTGGCGGCCGGCGCCGCGGTGGACACCGGAACCCGGATCGGTGGCTACACCCCGCTCCAGATGGCGGCGCGGGGCGGGCATGGCGCCGTCGTCGCCCGCCTCCTCGAAGCCGGGGCGGACCCGAACGCCCGGACCACGAACAGCGGCGTGACCGCACTGCACCTCGCGGCCGCCGCCATCGGGGGCGAGTCGGCCGTGGCCGCGCTGCTCGACCACGGCGCGGAGCCGAACGCCCGCGAGGAGTCGGCGGGACAGACCCCCCTGTTCTTCGCGGCGGCCGCGAACCGGGCCGTCGCGACGGCCGCGTTGCTCGCCGCCGGCGCCGACCCCGGGATCACGACCGCGGTGGTGGATGTCCTGCCCACGCTGGCGCTGGACCGGGAAGCCAACCGCCGCTTCCGCGAAATGATCGGCGCGCCGCCGCAGCGGATGGGAATGTACGGGCCCCGGGTGGACCCGGACGCCGAACCGCTGGGCGAGCCCAGCCCGGCCCAGGTCCAGGCGGCCATCCGCGCGCAGCGCGAGTTCCTCCGTTCCGGCCACGACGTCGGTGAGGTGAACCCGCACTCGCTCGGCCGCGTCGGGCCCGACTACCCGGGCGGTCCCGACCTCGTGCGCCCGCCCTACCGCGAGGTCCTCGTCGGCCGGACCGGCGGACTGACCGCGCTGCTGCACGCCGCCCGCGAGGGCCATGTGGAAGCCGCGACGGCCCTCCTCGACGGCGGCGCGGACCTCGACCAGGTGAGCGCGGACGGCACCAGCCCCCTCCTGATGGCGGCGCTCAACGGCCAGTTCGACCTGGCCCTCGCCCTCATCGAGCGCGGGGCGGATCCCGATCTCGGCACCTCGACGGACGGGGTCACGCCGCTCTTCGCCGTCCTCCAGACCCAGTGGGCGCCCAAGTCCAACTATCCGCAACCGCGCGCGCAGGACCTGCAGGAGGCCGAACACCTCGACGTGCTCCGCGCGCTGCTCGACGCCGGGGCCGATCCCAACCCCCGCCTCAACACCCACCTCTGGTACTGGGAATACGGTCTCACCAAGATGGGGATTGACCTCACCGGAGCGACGCCCTTCTGGCGGGCCGCCTTCGCCCAGGATCTCGAGGCGATGCGGCTGCTCGTCGCGCACGGAGCCGATCCTCACACTCCTACCCGCTGGCCCGAGGTCGGGATGCGGGAGCGCCGGCAGCAGGACGGCCGCCAGCAGGAGGACTCCGCGCTGCCGTGGATCCCCAAGGGGGCGCCGAACGCCTGGCCGATCCACGCCGCGGCGGGGGGCGGATACCTGGGACTGGGCGCGTTCAGCGTTCGGAACGAGCCCGACCAGTTCCTTCCCGCCGTGAAGTACCTGATCGAGGAACTCGGCGCGGACGTGAACCAGCGCGACTCCTGGCTCTACACCCCGATGCACTACGCGGCATCACGGGGCGACAACGAGCTCATCGAGTACCTCGTGTCGCTGGGCGGGGACGTCACCGCGATCACCCGCCTCGGGCAGTCCACCGCCGACATGGCGCGCGGAGGCCGGGCCGGGTTCTTCACCCGCGTCCCGTACCCAGAGACCGTCGAGCTGCTCCAGAGTCTCGGCTCGACGCTCGAGTGCCTCCACACCCACTTCCTCGACACCGGAGACTTCTGCTCCGGCGCGGGCATGGACGACCCGTGGGCGCCCACCGCGACCGACGCGGAGGAAAAGCCCTCCGATTCCGGAAAGTCCGGACCCCGCTGACCGGGCCGCTCTAGCCGGCTAGGCAGCGCGCCGACCGGGACTGGTCTTCAGACCGGCACGCGGGCCGGAGGCCCGCCAAATGCGTCGGGCCGCACATCCTGACGGCGCGCCGGCTTGGAACGCCGGTCTCCGACCGGCACGCGCGGCGCTCCGCGCCGCGCACGTCGTAACTCCATTCACGCCCGAGGCTTCTGCCGGACGGAAACATGTCGCACTAGCCCGTCCTCTGGAAGGAATGTGTCGCTGTACCCGAATCTGCGGGAGAAACATGCAGCAGTAGCGGAGCTGGCTGGTCGGGTACATGTCGCAGTAGCGGGGTCAGCCGTAGAGCGACATGTAGCAGTACGCTGTCGCCATGGCCGAAACCGGAAGCCGGCGGACGGACCTCCGGAACGCGATCCGGGAAGAGGGTTTCCGCCTCGGCTTCTCCGCGGTCGGCTTCGCCCCGCCCCGGCTCCCGGACGCGGGCGAGCGGTTCGAGGAATGGCTCGCCGGCGGCAACCACGGGACGATGCATTGGATGGCCCGCGACCCCGCCCGGCGGAGCGACGCGGCCAGCATCCGCGACGGCAACGGAGACTCGGCCCGAAGCACCGAGAGGACCGTCATCGCGTGCGGCCTCAACTACTACGCGGGCAGTCCGGCTGCCGCGCCACCGGGCGGCGGAGTGATCTCGCAGTACGCGCGGGGCGAGGACTACCACCGGGTGCTGGATGCGAAGCTCCGCGCCCTCGCGGCATTCGCCGAGTCCGCCGCCGTCGAAGCCGGACTGCTTCCCGAACGCCCGCCCGGCGCCCGCCGACGCATCCCGACCCTGGTGGATCACGGACCCCTGCTCGAAAAGGCGTTCGCCCAACGGGCCGGCCTCGGCTGGGTCGGCAAGCACTCGAACGTGATTGCGACCCGCGGCAGTTCCTGGTTCTTCCTCGGCGAGATCCTGTTCCCCGTGGACCTGCCGTCCGACGACCCGCATCCGAACCGTTGCGGCACCTGCTCCCGCTGCATGGCCGCCTGCCCCACCGGCGCCATCGTCGAGCCCTACGTGGTGGACAGCCGGCGGTGCATCTCCTACCTCACCGTCGAACTCCGGGGACCCATCCCGGTCGAGTTCCGGAGGGCCATCGGCAACCGCATCTTCGGCTGCGACGACTGCCAGGACGTCTGCCCGTGGAACCGCTTCGCCGGGAAGGCGGAAGAACCCCGGCTCGCTCCGACGCCGGACGGGCTCCACACGGAGACGCTCATCGCTCTGCTTCAACTCACTCCCGAGGAGTTCCGCGTTCGCACCCGACGGAGCGCCGTCCGCCGCGCGGGCTACGCCGGCTTCCTTCGGAACGTCGCCGTCGCACTCGGCAACGTGGGCGGTCCCGGGGCGTTCGAGGCCCTCACCGAAGCGCTGGACCATCCCGAGCCCCTCGTCCGCGGCCACGCGGCGTGGGCGCTCGCCCAAAGGGATCCGCAGCGGGCGGAACCGCTCCTGGCGGCGCGGCTCTCCCGCGAACGCGATTCCGCCGTGCGGTCCCAACTGAGCGCTCTCACCGGTCTCTACACCGCCTGAGCCCCGACGAGCACCCCGGCGCTCCGCAGTTCGGCCAAGGCTTTCGCCGCGTAGCCCGCCTGCCGGCCCGAACTTATGTGATTCAGCCCGTCTCCCGGCCCGAACTTATGTGATTCGGCCCGCCTGCCGGCCCCAGCTTGTGTGATTCGCCCACCGCGAAGAGTGCTCTCGATAGCGGGACGCCGGCCTCGTTTGCGATGCTCAAGGCCAGATGATCGGGAACGGGCAGTCGCTCGAGGTTGCGAGGCTCTACCTTGATGGCTCCGCCGCCGTAGGACTTGCCGACGAGTCGAAGGTTCTGGATTGTTTCGGGCGCGTTCAGGACACGCCACAGGTTGTCCACGGAGTCTGCGAAGCGGGGGTGCGGATACACGCAGAGGAAACAGGTCAACGGCACGACTCCGGCCCGGTTGCGCACGAAGCGGGAGTTACGGCGACCCAGATAGGCGAAGAGCAGCGGGGGCGGGGTACGCCTCTCCATGCGGTACCAGGGGCGCCGCGTTCGAAGCAGCGCCCGGCGGTTGAGTCCGTCCTGCTCGCCGCGCCGAATGTACTCCCTGAGTCGTGGTGGCAGGTCATCCGGCGCCTGTCCGTCCAGGCAGAGGAGGTACGTGGGGCGTCCCGCCCCCTCCAGGCGTTCCAAATCCTCCACTTCCAGAACGTCACCGGGGACGTCCCGGGTCCTGCCAACCACCAGGCGCAGCATCTCCTCGGGAATCCCTTCCGCCTCGGCCTGCTGCCGGGTAAGCCAGAAGAACGCATTCGCGCCCGTCGCGATCCCACGGCGAACAGTGGCGAAGTCACCGAGCTTGAATCGCGTCTGGACCGTCGCTGGCGGGCGCGAGAGACCGGTCGTCACGCCCTCGTCCACATCACGATCCGTCCGGTCGAGTGACAGAGGCAGGGAAGAGCGCAGGCCGCGCTGCATGAGGAGCGTGAGATCCGGTGTCTCGGCTTCGCGGCACCTGATCCAGGCAAACCGCCTCCGCGGCGGTGCGTTCCGGATCATCAGGATCACCGCGTTCGTATCGACCCCCGGAAACGGCGTCGCATCGGGGTCGAACGCCACCACCGCGTCGAGCCGGAATCGGGACGCGATCCAGGTCCAGAGATGGCGCGCGAAGACTCCCTCGCAGGTGTCTGCCGGAACGATGAACGCCAGCCGGCCACCCTCCTCCAGCATCGAGAGCGCGCGGATCAGGAAATACACATGGAGTCCGGCCCGTCCGTCCAGCGGCCGGCCGATTTCGCGGAGACAGAGCTCCCGCAAGGCATTCTTGATGTGGGCGGGGAGGCGGTGGTGGCGGATGTACGGCGGATTCGCCACGATTGCGCCATAGCGGCCGGGCGGCGGATCCAGGGCGAAATCGCGTTGCTCCACGCGGCAGAAGGGCTTTCCGAAGATCTCGCCTCGCAGCAGTGATTCGTCAATGTCGGTGCCGAAAAACGTTCGCTCGTCGGACTCCTGCCTGAGCGCCAGGAAAGCCTCGAAGAAGGCCCCGCCGCCGACGGCCGGGTCGTAGAGGACCGACGAATCGCCCCGCATCGCGTAGGCGACCATCGCCCGCGCGACCCACGGCGGGGTCCAGAACTGGCCCTTTTCCCGGAGCTTCTCGCGGCTTTCCCAGTCGGTGGGAAGGGAGCTAGAGCTACTCACCAAAATCACGTCGTCGAGTCGCTGCAACGCCTCGTCGGGGAAAGAGATCACACCGCCCCGGAAGCGCACATAGGGGAGGATCTGTCCGTTCTTGTCCTTGATGAATTCCGCTACAAGCTCGGGTTCGGATGTCGAGGTCGCCAGATCGGATTCTGACTCTGAACCCCGACACAAGTTGACACGACGAGCTATCGGTTGGTCCGTTGCGCCGGCGAATCCGGAGTCCAGAACAGGTTGGCGCCCGCACCGGCTGAGTCGGGCTGGCGGACGTAACGCTCGGGGATGCCGTACTCGTCGCCGTAGGCCTTGACCGTCTCCCGGATTGCCACCGCAAGCCGTGGCTCTACGCCCTCGAACGCGCCACTGCAGTTCATCGCTTCCGCGAGCCACTCCCCCAGTTCGCTTTGCCCCCGCTCATCCATGATGTCCCGGACCTCCATCAGGGCGGCGCCAACGGCGTATTCCACGAAGAGTTCCGCGAGCACGGCGTCATCGAGGGTCACGGCTCCGTCGCGCATCGGGTGTCCGTAGCTCAGACAGTCTGGGGGTGGCTTGGCCATGGCGGTCCCTCCGGTGATCGGGCTTCGATCGTAGCAGCCGGACGCGCATCGAATTCGGTGGCGGCGCTGGCAGGTCGAAGGCTCCATCGGCGGCGGTTTGTTGTGTTACTGCGGCTCCGCGTGTCGGCCAAGCGCCGTAATGGCGCCGCCGGCTTGGAACGCCGGCTTCAGCCGGCACCTGCTGCACGAAGCGCAGCGGACTGCACGACACTGCCCCGTGCGATGGCGTTCGGTTCCATCACTGCGAACAGCGACTTGACATTCGCGGCCCTGCGGGCCGCGGTGCCGGCTGAAGCCGGCGCTCCAAGCCGTTCCGCCATTGGGACAGACGGCCCGACGCGCTCTGCGGCCCTGCGGGCCGCGGTGCCGGCTGAAGCCGGCGTTCCAGGCCGTCCCGCCATCGGGACAGACGGCTCGACGCGCTTCGCGGCCCTACGGGCCGCGGTGCCGGCTGAAGCCGGGGCTCCAGGCCCTACCGGATCGCGGCCTGCATTTCTTCGACGCTGACGAACTTGACCCGGGGGCGGCCCTCGGCCTTGCCGCGGGCGACCTCGAGGGCGTCGAGGGCCTTCCAGTCGGCGAAGGAGAAGTAGGTGGGGGCACGTTCGGCTACGAACCGCTCCACCGCCTCGGCGGCCGGGAACTCGGGTTGCCAGTGCTTGCCGGCGGCCACGTCTTCGAGGAGCACCTGGACGGTCTCGAGGGCGTCGGGCTTGTTGGTGCCGATGACGCCGGTCGGGCCGCGCTTGATCCAGCCGGCGCAGTACTGGCCTTCCTGGTGCTCGCCGTCGGGCGAGTCGAGCACCCGTCCGGCCTCGTGGGGGATCACGCCCCAGTCGTCGCGGAACGGAACGTCGGGCAGGGCGACGCCGCGGTAGCCGACCGAGCGGAACACGAGGCCCGCGTCGAGATCCTCGAAGCGCTCGGTGGCTTGCGGGCGGATGGTGCCCCGTTCGTTCCGGTAGAGCTCGTTGTGGACGAGCTTGACGCTCGCGACGCCCCCGTCGTCACCGGCGATCAGCTCGGTGGGGGAGACCAGGAAACGCACCGTCAGGGTCCGCGGCTTCCCGGACCGCTTCTCGGCCGCGTACTGCTGGAGGATCTCGACCTTCCGGGGGGCTGCCTTGTCGGCGCCGGAGTCCACCCATTCCCGGCTCACCGGGTCGAGCGCCGCCTCGTCTTCGAGCACCCGGATGTCGGCGCCCTCGAGTTCGCCGAGCTCCTTGATCTCGGGGTTCGTGAAGGCCGCCTGCGCCGGACCGCGCCGGCCGAGCATGTGGACCTCGCGGATCCGGCTCTCGGCGAGCTGCTCGAGGGCGTAGTCGGCGATGTCGGTGGACCTCAGTTCGTCCACCGAACGGGCGAGCACCCGGCAGACATCCACCGCCACGTTGCCGACGCCGACGACCGCCACCGACTCCTGGGAGAGATCGAACTCGCGGTCGCGGTAGTCCGGGTGGCCGTTGTACCAAGCCACGAACTCGGTCGCCGCGTGGCTTCGCGGCAGCGACTCGCCCGGGATCCGCATCGCCCGGTCCACCTGGGCGCCCACGCAGTAGATGACGGCGTGGTAGTAGCGCCGGCAGTCGGCCAGCCGGATGTCGCTGCCGAACTCCACCCCACCGTAGAAACGGAAGCGGGGATTGCCGGCGGTGCGCTCGTAGGCGCGGGTCACGTTCTTGATCTTCTGGTGGTCCGGGGCGACGCCGCCCCGCACCAGCCCGTACGGGGTCGGGAGCCGGTCGTAGAGGTCCACCTCGACGGTGAGCCCCGCGGCCTTGAAGAGATGATCGGTGGCGTAGAAGCCGGTCGGGCCGGATCCGAAGACCGCGACCCGCAGCGGTTGGTCGGGGGTGCCGGGAGTCGTCATTTGGGCGCGAAGTATAGGGGCCGGCAGCCCGCCGGCCGGACGGCCCGCCAGTCCTCCGCCGCGACCATTTCGCGCGTCAGGCGGGCAGCAGCAGCGTGAGCAGTTCCTCGCGGGTGAGGAGCGTCTGGGGACCCTCCAGAAAGGGCGCCACGTCGGCGCGGACGGACTCCCAGGACATGGTCTCCACCCGCCGCGCCACCGCGGGGCGCCAGGTTTCTCCGGTCAGCGGGGCCGCCGCCGGCTTCGCCTGCCGGAGCGCGGAGTTCAGCAGGCGGAGGTTCGGCGGCGGCCAGCGCCGGTCGGCGAGATACCACCCGAGGTCGTACACGTCGCGCCCCTTGGCGTACGGACGGCAAAGGACCGCCGCCAGCTTGCCGGCGAGGAGCGAGGCGCGGTCGTGATGGCGGAGGCGGACGGTGACGTGCCGCTGGACCGTCCGCGTCTCGACCACCGCTCCCGCCGGCGGATTCGCATCCACCTCGATCTTGATGGCCAGCTTCTCCGTGGGATGCGGGGAGAGGCGCGCTTGGTAGAGGAGACCCGGAAAGCGCAGCCACCCCGCGTGTACCACGCCCTGATCGCGGAGCACGGATTCGATCTCGTAGCCCTCGCCGAGGAACTGGCGCGCCACCCCGAGCAGCCAGCCCTCAAGGTCATAGGCATTCCGGTCCGTTTCGAGCGCGAAGTCGAGATCCTCGGAGTAACGCGGCATCAGGAAGAGGAACCGGAGCGCCGTTCCGCCGCAAAAAGCCAGCGGACGGGTTGCGCCCCGGCGCTGGAGTGACTCGAGGATGCGGGCCTGCAGGTATTCGCGCAACACGTTGCGCCCCTGCCCCGGCGGCGCCTCGCGCGCCAGTTGCAGCGCCAGATCCCTCACGGCGTCAGTTTCCGGAACTTCAGCGCCGGGTCGTCCACGCGCGAGCCGAGCACGCCGGCCGCCCGCCGCAGTTTCGGGCTCCCGGCAGCCGTCGCGAGCCGCATCAGCTCCGCAGAGGAGAACGCCTCCAGATCCAGCCGCAGTTCGTCAATCCAGGCCGGGTTGTCACCGTCGGGATGGAACCAGGCGAGATCCAGGAACGCCTTCTCGGGGGTGGCGACGAAGGCGTGCCGGCCACGCAGGACTTCCACCCGCCGGTAGCCGGTCCGCAGGGCGGGCTTCAGGTAGCGGCAGGAGAAGCGTCCCATCGGGGTCTCCCGGCGGAACGGGCGCCCGGGGCCGCAGCTCGTGGTCTCGAAGACGGCCTCGGGGATCGCGCCGTAGTGGGCGAGCGCGGCCACCCCGCTGACGTAGCTCCCGGGCGACAGGCGGTTGGCGACGATGAAGGGATGCGGGAACGTCTTCCGGTAGGGGGGCGCGAGCGCGTAGAGCCCGCGGCGGAGCTGGACGACCTTCCCCGCCCGCCGCCAGCGGTCGAGCTGGCCCGGAAGGGCGGCCGGGCGCGACTCGTCGGCGGCGAGGAAGCCCGTGTCGAACAGGGGTTCGTCGCCGACGATCTGGAGGAGGGTCTCGAAAAACATTGCGGTAACTATACAAATACGCATAGATCACGCAATATTTTCACGACCAAGCGCGATGCGGCGGTGGTCGCAGCGCCGTCAGGGCGAGTTCAACGGTGCGCGGTTTCGCTGCGCTTTGCGCAGCGGTGCCGGTGTGAACACCGGCGCTCCCCCTACCGTCCGATGACGCGATAGACGGCGGGGATGATGAGGAGGGTGAGGGCGGTGGAGAGGATCAGGCCGCCGATGACCGCGATCGCCATGGGGGTGCGCAGCTCGCTGCCCTCCCCGAGACCGATGGCCATGGGGAACAGGCCCAGGACGGTGGTCGAGGTGGTCATCAGGATCGGGCGGAGACGGACCTTGCCGGCCTGCCGCAGCGCGTCCAGCTTCGCCATGCCGCTCCGGCGGAGGCGGTTCGTGGTGTCGAGCAGCAGGATGGCGTTGTTCACCACGATGCCCGCCAGCATGATCACCCCGATCAGCACCACCACGCTCACCGTCACCGAGAAGAGCTTGAGCGCGAAGATGACCCCGACCAGGGAGAACGGGACGGAGAAGAGGATCACGAAGGGATGGAGCAGCGACTCGAACTGCGAGGCCATCACCAGGTAAACCATGAACACCGCGAGGAGGATCGCGAACTGCATGCTCGCGAAGGAGGTCTCCATCTCCTCCTGCTGGCCGCCGAGCCGCCAACTGAAACTGGCGGGCATCGAGATGCCGGCCATCAGCGCCTCGATGTCGGTGGCCACGCTCCCGAGGTCGCGGCCGACGATGTTCGCGGTGATGGTGGCGACCCGCTCGCCGTCGGCGCGGCGGATCTCCGCCGGGCCGGTCACCTCTTCAACGTCGGCGACGCTGGAGAGCGGGATGGTGGCGGCGCCGCCGTCGGAGATGTTCAGGTTGCGGAGGTCCTCGACGCTGTCCCGGAACGATTCGTCGGCGCGGAGGCGGATATCAATGGACCGGTCCTCGCGCTGGATGTCGGTCGCCACGTCGCCGAGCACCTTGGAGCGGATGAGGGTCCCGAGCTGGTTCACGTTGTAGCCGAGCGCCGCGACCCGGTCGCGGTGGAACCGCACCTGGAGTTCCGGATTGCCGCCCTCGGTGGACGACTTCACGTCCACGAGCCCGGGAATCTCCCTCAGACCGGCCACCGCCTCGTCGGCGGTCCGTTCGAGCATGGTCAGGTTGAAGCCCCGGATCTCCAGTTCCACCGGGGTCCGGAAGCTGAAGTAGGACGGGCGCCCGAAGATGTAGAGGAGATCCTCGTCGCCTTCGAGGTGCGGGCGCAGCTCCGCCATCGCCGCGTCTTCGCGGGCGCGGTCCACCGGCGGGTCCAGCACCACCGTGAGCTGGCCGATGTTCTCCCGCAGCTCGCCGGCCGCCCCGCCCTGCTGGCTGCTGGTCCCCACCGTCGCGTACACGGTGCGCACTCCGGGGATCCCGGCGGCCGCTTCCTCGAGGCGCCCGATGCGCCGGGAGTTGAGATCGAGGTGCGTGCCGGCCGGCAGCTCGGTGTCCACGTAGAACTCGCCCTGGATGAGTTCGGGGACGAGTTCCGTGCCGAGCGAGGGGAGCGTGTAGAGCGCGCCGGCGAAGAGCGCGACGGCCAGGGCGCCGACCCGGAACGGATGGTTCAGGGCCCCGTTCAGGACCGGCGGATACCCGCGGACGATGCCGTCATAGACGAGGCGGAAGAGCCGGCTCGGCAGCCAGAGGATCCCCTTGATGACGAGATCCACGCCCCGGAGGACCCCGAACGCGAGGAAGAGCGCGCCCCGGCTCACCGCGGACACGGCCTTGCCGAAGAGACGGCCCGCCCGGGTCCGGAACGACGCCCGCTCGGAAGCCGCCACCGGACGGAACTCGCGCGAAGCCAGCATCGGGATCAGGGTGAGCGCGACCAGCAGCGAGACGGCGAGCGAGAACGTGACCGTGAGCGCCTGATCTCCGAAGAGCTGCCCGGCGATGCCCTCGACGAACACGATGGGAACGAACACGCACACCGTCGTCATGGTGCTCGCGACCACCGCCTGGCCGACCTCGCCGGTGCCGGCCTGGGAGGCCTCCACGAGGCCCATCCCCTCCTGCCGTTTTCGCTTGATCGCCTCCAGCACCACGATGGAGTTGTCCACGAGGAGCCCGATCCCGAGGGTGATGCCGCCGAGCGACATGATGTTGAGCGAGACGCCCGACACGTACATCAGGAAGAAGGTCCCGATGACCGAAATGGGGATGGAGACCCCGATGATCAGGGTGGAACGGAGTTCTCCGAGGAAGAGGATCAGGACGAAGATCGCGAGGATGCCCCCCATCACCGCCGTCTGCAGCACCTCCGAGACCGACTGGCGGATGTAGCGCGCCTGGTCGGTCACCAGGGTGAGCGCGAGGTCCTCCCCCACCTGGTCGAGCCGCTCCTCGAGTTCCCCGACCCGCGCGAGAACGTCGTCCGCGACGGTCACCGTGTTCGTGCCGCCCTCCTTGTAGACGGCGACTTCGATGGACTCCCGGCCGTCAATGCGGGTGATGACCTCGCGCTCCCTGGCGCCGCGCCGGATGGTGGCCACGTCGTCCAGCCGGATCACCGTGCGTTCCGCGTCCACCACGATGTTGCGCATGTCCTCGGGACGTTCGAACTCGTTGATGGTGCGCACCAAGTACTCAGTGCCGCCGTCGAGCAGGCGCCCGGCGGTGAGGTTCACGTTCTCCTGGCCGAGCCGGTTCACCACGGCAGGGACCGAGAGCCCCAGGTTGGCCACCTTCCGCTCGTCAATCTCGACGTGGATCTCCTCCTCGAGCCCGCCGCTCACCAGCACCGCGGCGACGCCCTCGACGCGCTCGAGGTTGCGCTGGATCTCCTGCTCCGCGATCAGCCGCAGCCGGACGAGGTCCTCCTCTCCGGTCAGCCCGAAACGCAGGATCGGGTCCAGCGAGGGGTCGAAGCGGAGCAGCGTCGGCCGCGGCGCGTCGAGCGGCAGCCGCACCACGTCGAGGCGTTCGCGCACGTCGAGCGCCGCCATGTCCATGTCGGTGCCCCACCCGAACTCGAGCGTGACCTCGCTGAGGTCGGGCCGGGAGGAGGAGACGACCCGGACCACGTTGTTGACCACGCCGACCGCGTTCTCGATGGGCCGGGTGATCAGGTTCTCGATCTCGCTCGGGGCGGCGCCCTCGTACTCGGTGCGGACGTTCAGCGACGGATAGGTGATGTCCGGGAGGAGGTCCACGGACAGGCGGTCGAAGCCGACCACCCCGAACACGACGATCGCGATGAACAGCACCACGACGGTGACCGGGCGCCGGATGGAGAAGTCAACGATGCGCATCGGTCGGGGTTGTCGTTGCTGGGACTCCGCCTAGCTTTGCGGCCGGCGGCGGCGGGCGATGATCTCCTCGATCTGCGCTTCCGTCATTCCCCGCTCGCGGAGGCGCTCACGGAGCGCTTCGAGCTGTTCGGGCGTCGGCGCCTGGGTGCGGGACGCGTCGCCCTCCGGGGACGGCCCCCAGCCGCGCTGCACCCGCTCCTCGATCTGCTCTTCGGTCAGGCCCATGGAGCGGAGCCGGCCCTTGATGGCTTCCCGGGTCTCGGCGGGGAGGCTCTCGAAGGAACCGGGGCTCCCGCCGTCCGGCCGGGCGGCGCCAGCCGTGGCGGCGGGCCTCGCCCGGGAACCGGGTTCCCCGGTTCGGGGAGTCCGGGAGGCCGCGCCCGGAGCGGGCGTTGCCGAGGTCGCCGGTTCGGCGGCGGCGGGAGTGGCAGCGACCGGCGCTTCGCGCGCCGGCGGAGCGGGAGCTGCCGAGTCCGCGGCGGGAGCCGTCGCGCGCCCCGCCGTTCCCGGAGGTCGCCCGGCTGCCGGACGGCCGCCCGGCGGGCCTCCTCCCGCGCCCGGCCGGCCCCGTCCTCCCGGCGGACCGCCGCCCGCGGCCATCGCCGCGAGTCGTTCGTCAATCGCCTCGTCGGTCATGCCGCGCGCCCGCATCCGCTCGCGCATCGCGGCGCGGCGTTCGTCGGTCATTTCGAACCCGCCGCCGGGCGCGGCGCCCGCGGTGCGGACCGGAACCTCTTCGGCGCCCGGACCCACCAGGATCTGGACCGGGGTGGCGTCGGTGAGACCGTCCTGGCCCACCACGATGACCCGGTCGCTGGCGCTGAGACCGCTCGTGACTTCCACCCGGTCGTCCTCCTCATAGCCTAGGGTGATGTTCCGCCGGTAGGCGACCCCGTCCTCGACCACGAAGACCGAATCGGCGAGGCTCTCCAGCGAGAGAGCGCGCTTGGGCATGATCAGCGCGTCCTCCCGCACGTCGGTCACGAGGCGCACGCCGGCGAACATTCCGGGGCTGAGCCGCCCCTGCCGGTTCACCTCGAGCGTGACCCGGATCGTTCCGGTGGCGGCGTCCACCACCGGGCTGATCCGCAGCACGCGGCCCCGGAACTGCTCGCCGGGAAACGCTTCCACCTGCAGGATCGCCGGCTGGCCGACGGAGAGGCGGGCCAGATCCCTCTCCGGCACCCCGATCACGCAGAGCAGCGGATCGAAGTCGGAGATCCGGAAGAGCTGCTGTCCCGCGGTCACCGTTTCCCCGAACTTCACGGCGCGCTGGACGATCAGGCCGTCGAAGGGAGCGGTGATGCGGGTATAGCCGAGCTGGATCTCGTTCCCGGAGAGCTGCGCCCTCGCCGACTCCAGCGCCGAGAGGGCCGTGTCGTACACCTCCTGGCTCACCACGGCGTTCTCGAACGAGGCCTTGGCCCGGTTGTAGACGGTTTCGGCGTCCTGAAGCGCGACCCGGGCGATCTCCACCTGCGCGCGCGCCTCCAGCTCGTCAATCTGCGCGAGCACTTCGCCGGCCCTCACCTGGACTCCCTCCTCGGTGTTGAGGGCCACCAGCGGCCCGCCGGTGCGCGCCACGATGTCCACCTCGCGCTCGGCTTCGAGCGTGCCGTTGGTCTCGATGAACGCCGAGATCGGACCCGGGAGGATCTCCACGACCTCGACGGGGACCGCGGTCACCGGAGCGCTTCCGCCGCCGAATCCACCGGGAGGGCCGCCGCCCGGCCGGCCGCCCGGCCCGGCCGCCTCTTCCCCGGAACCGCACGCCACGGTGGCGGCGAGCCCGGCCAACAGGAGCATTTGGAGAAGCGGTCGCCCGGGGACCTTCCGGCCCCCGAAAGAGATCGTCTTGGTGTAAGGCACGGATTCCCTCACTGCGTTACTGGATTCAGCGCCGGCGCACCGGCGGCGGCGGGCTCGGTGACCGCGGGTGTTTCCGGGGCCGTGGTGTACGGCCAGAGCAGGCGCTTCAGATCGTCGGTCACCGCGTAGATCGTCGGCACGAGGAGCAGCGTCAGCAGCGTGGAGGTCGGCAGACCCCCCGCCAGCACCAGGCCGATCGGAGCCCACTGTCCGGCGCGGCCGTCCACCGATCCGAAGAGACCGGGCAGGAAGTAGGGCGCGGCGAGCGGCAACAGCCCACAGAAGGTCGTCAGGGCGGTCATCATGACCGGCCGCAGCCGGTGTTCGCTGCCGAGAATGAGCGCCTCGTCCCGCGACATCCCCTGTTTGCGCAGTGAGTTGACATGCGCGATCAGGACGATGGCGTTGTTCACCACGATGCCCGCCAGCAGCACCAGGCCGAGCATCGCGGTGTTGCCGAGGGTCTGGCCGGTGAGCTTCAGGGTGATGGCCACCCCGATGAAGGAGAACGGGATCGAGAACATGATCACCGCCGGGTGGATGAAGCTCTCGAAGAGCGCCACCATGATCAGGTAGATCAGCAGCAACGCGAACGCGAAGGCGAACCCGGCGGCGGCGAAGTCCGTCTGTCCCATCCGGGACCAGCGGTCGAAGCTCCACTCGTAGCCGGGGGGCAGGGCGATGTCGCTGAGCTGTTCCTGGACCTGGCCCATGAGCCGGAACGAGGCGCCGGGCACGGTGGTGTTCGCGCTGATGGTGAGCTTGGGACGCCGGTCCTCCCGCTCGATGCTCCGGGGGCCGCTCACCATCTGGAAGTCGGCCATGGCGCCCACCGGCACCCGCGCTTCCCCGACGAAGACCGGCATCCGCCGCAGGTGATCGAGCTGCTCGCGCTGTTCCTCGGGGTACTGGACCACGATGTCCACTTCCCGCTGGTCGCTCTCGATGGTGCCCACCGGCCGGCTGGTCAGCGCGCTGCGGACGGTCTGGGCCACGGCGAAGGTCCCGGCGCCGGAGGTAAGCGCCCGCTCGGCGTTCGGGCTGACGTGCAGCTCCTCGGTTCCGCTCTCGAGCGAGGTGTCCACGTCCCGGATCCAGGGAAGCGCGGCGAGGCGCTCCACCACCCGGCCGGAGACCAGTTCGAGGACGTCCATGTCGTCGCCCTTGAGATCCAGCCGGATCCCGCCGCCGCGCCCGGGACCCCGTCCCCGGCTCTCGGCGATCCGGAAGTTCACTCCGGCGATCGTCGGGAGCATCCCCCGGATCTCATCGGTGATCTCCTGGACGCTCCGCTCGGACTCGGACTCGTCCACCAGATAGAGCTCGAAGCGCCGGCCGCCCCCGCCGAAACCGCCTCGCCGGGACCGGCCGCCACCCCGCCGGAACTCATAGACCACGTCGGCGATCTCGAGTTCCTCCCGCCGCTCCTCGATGAGCGCCGCCACCGACTCCATCACCTCCCGGGTCTCGTCGAGCGAATAGGCCCGCGGCACGTCCACGTTGATGGTCACCTCGCGTTCCACCGTGTTGTCGAAGCTGGAGCGTTCGATGTTCTGGTAGAGGAACCAGGCCACCCCCAACAGGCCGATGGCCACCGTCAGCGAGACGAACCGGTGGTGGAGGGTGCGCCGGATGACCTTCCCGTGGAGACGGCCGAGGAGCCGCATGGTCCGGGAATAGACCCGCCGTTCGTTCCGGAGCACGACGCCGGCCATCATCGGCACCACGGTGAGCGCGACCAGCAGCGAGGCCACGATCACGACGCTGAGCGTGAAGCCGAAGTCGGTGAAGATCCGGAAGAAGCCGCCCATCGTCGCGCCGAGGAAGACGAGCGGGACGAACACGCACATGGTGGTCGCCGCGCCGGCGATGATCGGCATGGTCACCGCCGACGCGCCGTGGATGGCGGCGGTCCGCGAGTCCTCCTTGTACTCGGTGAAGTGGCGCGAGATGGAGTCAATGACCACGATCGCCGGGTCGGCGAGCATGCCGACGGCGACCATCAGTCCGAAGAGGCTGATCACGTTCAGCGTGGTGTCCACCGCCCCCGCCTGCCGGCCGAGATACATGATGACGAAGGTGGTGATGATCGAGAGCGGAATGGCCACCGCCACCAGCAGGGTGGTGCGCACCTTCTGCAGGAAGAGCAGCAGGATGATCATGGCCAGGCCGCCGCCGAAGAGGCCGGCGACGGTCAACTGGGAAAGTCCGCCCCGGACGTCGAGCGAGGAGTCCTGGATGTACCGCATCGCGATGTCTTCGTAGCGGGGGATGGCGGCGATCTCCTCCATCTCCGCCTTGACTCCGTCAGCGACCTCCAGCACGTTCGCGTTGGACGCCTTGTAGATGCGGAAGGTGACCGCTTCCTCGCCGTTCAGGTAGTCGAACGAGGTCTGGGTGGGGAACTCGTAGGTGACGTCGGCGACGTCGCTCAGCCGCAACCCGGCGTCGCCGACCGGTGTTTCCCGGATCTCCTCCGGCCGCTGGAACTCCCCGACGGTGCGGACGATCAGCTTGCGCGAGCCGTCGGTGATGGTGCCGCCCGAGACGTTGACGTTGTTCTGGGTGAGCACCGTCGAAATGTCGCGCACGTCCACGTTCAGCGCCGCCATCCGCGCCTGGTCCATGCTGACCCGCAGTTCGCGGCGGCGGACGCCGCGCACGTCCACGCTCGCCACCCCCTCGAGGCGTTCGAGCCGCGGCTGCACGATGTCCTCGGCGAAGTTGAAGAGCCGCTCCCGTTCCCAGGGCGCTCCCAGGTGGAACTGGAGGATGGGGATGTCGGTGCTCTGGAAGCGCCGGATGTTGATCCGCTCGATGTCGTCCGGGAGGAGGTGGCGCACCCGGTCCACCCGGTCGCGGGCCTCCACCACCATCAGGTCCATGTCCACCCCCTCGTCGAACTCGAGGCTCACATTGCCGCTGTCGGCGTTCGCGGTGGCGGTGAGGACCGTGATCCCGGGGATGGTCCCCAGGCTGTCTTCCAGGGGGCGGACGATGAGGCGTTCGGTTTCCTCGGGCGAGGAGGACTCGTAGGTCACGCTGACCCAGAGGCTGTTCGCGCCGAACGAGGGCAGGAATTCGAGGGGGAGCCGGGTGAGCGAGACGTAGCCGAGCACGACCAGCCCGATCGCGATCATGCTGATCGTCACGCGCCGGTCCACCGCGAAGCGGGCCAGGAAGCTGCCGCGCTCCGGGACCTGCTCGTGGCTGTGCGAGTGGCGGTGGCCTTCCAGTCCGCTCATCGGCCCGTTCCTCCCCGGCGCGCTCCTTCGGGGGAACCTTCCCCGGACTCACTCTCTACGGAATCGCGGTCCCGATCGTTCCGTCCCCGCTCGCGCATGAGGGCGTCGAAGGTCGCACGCTGGGACTCGTTGAGGATCTCGCTGAGCTGCTCGCGGAACCTCAGCCGCAGTTCGCGGTAGCGCGCGTAGGTGTCGTCCCAGAAGGCGCTCGCCTCGGCGCGGTTGGCCTCGATGAAGGCATCCATCTGCGCCTGCTGCGCCTCGTCGAGTCCGAGCCGGTCCACGAGCTGCTCGCGGAACCTCCGGGCCCGGTCTTCGCCGTCCCGCGCGTCGCGGGCGCGGGCGCGGCTCCGATCAGCGCGCTCGCCACCGCGCCGCATCGAACGGCGGCCGTCGTCGCCACCACGGCTCACGCGGTGCTCCCCGCCCCGGTGCAGGAGGCGCGGCACGACGAGGTGGCTCGCCAGCACCCCCGCGCCGAATCCGGCGAGGAGCAGCAGGAGCGGCATCAGCCGCTTCCAGCGGCGGTTGGCCGCGTCCGGCGCTACCACGTTCTTCTCGGGCATCAGCGTTCCCCCGCGGGCAGGAATCCCCCGCCCAGCGCAATCACCAGCACCGGCTCGGTCGCCGAATCGCTTGCCGCCAGGGTCTGGAACTCGGCCCCGAAGCCGGTCTCCGGGTCCGGGGCGGACAGGATCTCGCCCTCGAAGGCGAGCAGATCCAGCTCCTCCGCCTCGGGAACGGCGCCCGCCAGCGGTTCCGCCTCCGGCTGTTCGGCCTGCCAGACGCTGAGACCGGCGGCCACCAGCAGGGCGGCAGCCGCCGCGGACAACCGGGTTCCCAGTTGGCGCCAGGTCCAGAGCCGGACGGGCGACAGGCCTTCGCGGCGTTCCCGGTGGCGGACCAGGAACCCCGGATCGGGCTCGCACTCGACCCCGAGGATCGCCGCCACCTGTTGCAGGCGCAGGTGTTCCGCGCGGAACCGCGGATCGGCCGCAAGACGTTCCTCGACCTCGCGCACCCGCTCCGGCGGAAGTTCGCCATCCAGGTACGCGGAAAGAAGTTCCTTGTCCGTCATGCCTTCCTCAACGCAGCGCCTCGGCCAGCCGCTGCCGCGCCCGATGGATCCGGGACTGCACCGTCCCGAGCGGAACCCCGCACGACTCGGAGATCTCCCGGTAGGTCATGCCCGCCACCTCCTTCAGCACCAGCGCTTCCCGCTCGTCGCCGGGCAGCCTCCGGAGCGCCGATTCCACTTCCGTGCGGCGGTGGAGATCCTCCTCGGGGTCGGCGCTTCCGGCCTCCTCGCCCGGGTCTTCGGACGGCCGCGCCACTTCGAGGAGCCGCCGCTGCCTGCCCGCCCGGCGGAGCGCGTCGTGGGCGGCGCGGACCGCGATCCGGCAGAGCCACGCCCCCACGGGTCCCTCGCCGCGGTAGCCGGACGCCCGGCGGAAGGCGCGCAGGTAGGTCTCCTGGGCGGCGTCTTCGGCGTCGGAGTGGTCCCGGAGAATGGCGAGGGCGACGGAACGGACCCGGACCTCGGTCCGACGGACGAGTTCATCGAAGGCGCGGAGGTCTCCTTGATCCCGGAACCTGCGCAGCAACCCGCGCTCTTCCGCGTCCTCCCGGGCCCTCTCGTCTCGGACTGGGGGAACCGGCGCATGGTCTTGCTCTTCGGAAGCAAGACGCGCCGGACCTGCCGGTTTGTTCGCGTCGGGCACGAGTGGCCGGCAGTGTAGTGCGGCGGTTGGGAGCGCCGGTTCCGCGCGCGCCCATAATCCGCCGCATGGACCGACCAGACAACTATCGGATCGATACCCGCAGCGTGCGCGCCGGCATCCCGGACAATCCCGTGGGGGCGGTGGCGCCGCCGATCCACCTTTCGACCACGTTCGAGCGGGACGCCGAAGGCGAACTCGCCGCGGATTTCATCTACAGCCGCAGCGGGAATCCGGACCGGACGGCGCTCGAGGCGGCGGTCGCCGACCTCGAGAGCGGCGCGGAGAGCGTCGCTTTCGCCTCGGGGCTCGCCGCCATCCACTCGCTTCTCCTCACCCTCTCCCCCGGAGACCTCGTCCTCGCTCCGAAAGACGCCTATCACGGCACCGTGAAGCTCGCGAAGGAGTCGCTCGCGCGCTGGGGACTCCGGACCCGTTTCACGGACTTCCTGGACGCGGCGGATGTCGAGGCCGGGCTGGCCGAAGGTCCCGCGCTCGCCATCCTGGAGACCCCGTCCAACCCGACGCTGCGGGTCACCGACATCGCGGCGGTGGCCGAACGGTGCCACGCCGCGGGGGCGCTCGTGGCGGTGGACAACACCTGGATGACCCCGGTCCTCCAGCGCCCGCTGGAGCTCGGCGCGGACATCGCGATCCACGCCACCACCAAGTACTTCGGCGGGCACAGCGACGTGACCGGGGGGGCCGTCGTCGTGCGGGACGGCCTGGAGCTGACCCCGCGCCTGCGGTTCGTGCAGACCGAGACCGGGCCGGTCCCGTCGCCGTTCGACGCTTGGCTGCTACGCCGGGGACTGAAGACCCTGCCCCTCCGGATCCGGGCCCAGTCGCAAACCGCGGGAAGGCTCGCGGAGTTCCTGAACGGTCATCCCCGGGTCGCCGAGACCTTCTATCCGGGACTCGCCGGCGATCCCGGACACGAGGTCCAGACGCGCCAGGCCGACGGCTACGGCGCCATGCTCTCGTTCCGGGTGGACGGGGGCGAGGACCAGGCCCGGAGCGTGCTGTCGCGCGTCGAGCTCTTCGTCCGCGCCACCAGCCTCGGCGGCGTGGAGAGCCTGGTCGAGCACCGCGCGCTCGTCGAGGGACCGGACTCCGAGACCCCCCGCGACCTCATCCGCGTCTCCGCCGGCCTCGAGCACCCCGACGACCTGATCGCCGACCTCGACCAGGCGCTGGGATAGCTACCGGCGACGCAGACGGCTTGGACCGCCGGTCTCCGACCGGCACGCGCGGCGCTCCGCGCCGCGCACGGCGCAACTCCATCAACCCTCAAGCCGACGCACCAGCCTGGAACGCCGACCCCTGTTCGGCACAGCGGCCCGCAGGGCCGCAGACGGCTCATCGCCGCCCTGCCTCACGGGACGCAAACCCTGGAACGCTACCCGCACGGTACACAGGTGAACCCGGCGGTCCTCCGGTTCCGTCCTACGAGGGCGTAGGTGGGCGTCGCGTGCCGGGCTCGGGCTTCCCGCCCGGCGCCGATTGGCGCCGCATGGCGGGAGGCGCGTCCCACCCGGCAGTGGTGACTCCCGTTTCGGTTCCATAGCCGGAAGCGTGGACCGCTCGGGTTCGATTCGCATTGTAAACGCGGCAGGGGCTGAGGCGGCGGATGTTTTCGCGGGTCTCCCGCCCGCGGCGCCGACCGGACGTCGGCGTTCCAAGCCGTCGTGCCTCCGTGCCGGGAGCGGGGCTCGAACCCGCACGTCCCGTGGGGGACAGAAGATTTTAAGTCTCCCGCGTCTACCGATTTCGCCATCCCGGCAAGCTGGTCCCGCGGCGAATTCCAACCGCCGCAAGACCCGAAAATACACACCGAACGCGCCGCCCGCGGCGCCTTCGGTCAGGCTAAGTGGCGGAGGCGGCGGGCGGATTCGAACCGCCGAATAGAGGTTTTGCAGACCTCCGCCTTGGCCACTTGGCTACGCCGCCTTGACCCACGCACAACTGGAGCGGGACACGGGATTCGAACCCGCGACTTCAACCTTGGCAAGGTTGCACTCTACCACTGAGTTAGTCCCGCTCGCCGGGCGGCGAGTATAGCCGTGCGCGGCGGGGGACTCTTGGCTGAATCGGCTGATGGACTTGGGGTTTCGCCTCCCTGCCGTCGGCGATGCCGGCCGGAGACCGGCGCTCCGGGCCGCTTCTGCCGTGACGATGGGTGGGGTTGCGACATGCGCGGCGCGGAGCGCCGCGCGTGCCGGTCTGGAGACCGGCGTTCCAAGCCGGTGGTGCCTCCGGTGGTCTCTGGCTCAAAAGGCGTCGCGGCGGATTCGGACGACCGGTGGGCGCAGCGCGGCCCGCAGGCGGGCCAGGACACGACGCGAGCGGACCGCCGGGAACCAGACCTCCACCACGTCCATGCGGAGCCGGGACCCCGGGGGGATCCGCTTCCGGGAGGACTCCCGCCGCCACATCCGGGCGGCGGAGCGGCGGATCCGGCGGCGCTTCTCGCGGTCCACCCGCTCCGCCGGGTCGCCGAAGCCGCCGCGCCGGGTCTTCACCTCGACGACGGCGAGCGTCTGGCCCTCCCACGCCACGATGTCGAGTTCCGCATCGCTCCGGCGCCGCCCCGGACGGTAGTTCCGGGCCACCACCCGGTAGCCCGAGCGGCGGAGCGCCCGGGCGGCGATCCGTTCGCCGCGCGCGCCGAGCCTCAGGTGGGCGGCGCGTCTCCGGAGTGGCCAGCGGACCCTTCGCCGCCAGGCCATGACCTCCGGATCAGTCCCCGCGCCGCCGCCAGATGGTGCCGGAAGGCGAGTCCTCGAGGAGGATTCCGCGCGCCGCCAACCCGTCGCGGATCTCGTCGGCGCGGGCGAAGTCCCGGCGTTCGCGGGCTTCCTGACGCTCCCGGATCAGCGCCACCAGGTCGGGCGGCTCCTCCGCATCCCCGGCGGCCTCCCGCCCGGAACTCATCTCGAAGCTGCCGAAGACCGAGTTCATCCGGCGGATCGCCGCCGCCCACCCGGCCGCCTCGGCGGCGCCTCCGGGCGAACGGAGCGCCCGGTTGCCCTCCTTGAGGGCGATGAACACTTCGGCGAGCGCCTTCGAGGTGTTCAGGTCGTCGTCGAGCGCTTCCTCGAAGCGGATGAGCGCCTGGGCGGCCTCCGCCGGGAGCGCGGCGTCGTTCCCATCGGCAGCCTCGTCCGAGCGCCGTAGGAAGTCGTCCACCCGGCCGATGGCCGCCGCGGCCTGCCGCAGGCCTTCCTTCGTGAAGTTGAGTTGCTGCCGGTAGTGGACTCCCGCCAGCAGGTGCCGGATCGCGGCGGGCGCGTAGCCCTCGTCCAGCAGTTCCCGAACGGTGAACTGGTTGCCGAGCGACTTCGCCATCTTGCGGCCGTCCACCAGCAGGTGCTCGCAGTGGAACCAGTGGCGCACGAAACGCTGCCCGGTCGCCCCCTCACTCTGGGCGATCTCGTTCTCGTGGTGCGGGAACACGAGGTCCACGCCGCCGCAGTGCAGATCGAAGCCCGAACCCAGCAACTCCAGCCCCATCGCCGAACACTCCAGGTGCCAGCCCGGTCGGCCGTTTCCGAAGGGCGCCTTCCAGACGGGATCGCCGGGCTTCGCCGCCTTCCAGAGCACGAAGTCCTGGGCGTCCTCCTTGTCGTACTCGTCGGAATCCACCCGGGCGCCGGCCAGCCGGTCGGACGCCGCCGCCCCCGAAAGCTGTCCGTAGCCGGGAAAACCCCCGACCCGGAAGTAGATCGAACCGCCGGCTTCGTAAGCGATTTCGTTCTCGAGCAGGCGTTCCACCAGCCGGATCATCGCCTCGACGTACCGGGGATCGGTGGCTCTCGGGTAGTGCTCCACGCGTTCGATCCCGAGTGCGTCGGCGTCCTCGAAGAACTGCTCGATGTAGCGCGTCGTGTAGTCGCGCAGCGGCTCCCCCGCCTCGGCGGCCCCCCGGATGGTCTTGTCGTCCACATCGGTGAAGTTCATCGCCTGGACGACCCGGTACCCCTTGAAGCGCAGGAAGCGGCGAAGAATGTCCTGGGCCACGAAGAACCGGAAGTTCCCGATGTGGCCCCGGGCATACACCGTGAGTCCGCAGGTGTACATCCGCACCTCGTCGGCGCTCTTCGGCTCGAACGGCTCGACCCGGCCCCCGAGCGTGTTGCGGAGCCGGAAAGTGCTCTTGTCGGGCATGGGGATCCGCTCAGACGGCGACCTGCCGGTCGCGGCGTTTGAGGACGACCAGGGTGAGGTCGTCACGTAGCGGACTGGGTCCGGAGAAGGCCCGGGCCCGCGAAAGCAGGTCACCGCAGATGTCGCGGGCGCTCATCGAGCGGGCGGCGATCAGCGCGTCCACGATGCGGGCGTCATCGAAAAGGCTGCCCGCCGGGTCCTCCGCCTCGCTCAGGCCGTCGGTATAGAGCGCCACCAGATCGCCGGGACCGAGCTCGCAGGCGCCCACCTCGGTGGCGATCTCCGGGAAGAGGCCGAGCACCGTGGAGCCCCGGTCCAGACGCTCGACCGAGCCGTCGCCGCGGACCAGTACCGGGTGCACGTGCCCCGCGTTCAGGTAATCGAGCCGGCCGGTCGCGGGTTCGAGCCGGGCGAGGACGGCGGTCATGTAGCGGCTGTCTTCGGTGTTCTGGTGGAGGTGGTGATTCAGGTCCTTCATGGCGCTGGCGATCCCGGAATGCCCGTGCCGGAAGAAAGCGCGGAGCGACGCCTGGACCGAGGCCATGATGAGCGCCGGCCCGGCGCCCTTCCCGGATACGTCGGCGATCGTGATGAAGACGGCCTCGTCGAGGGTAAGGTAATCGTAGTAGTCGCCCCCGACGGAGAGACAGGGAATGTTGATCCCCCAGAGGTCCCACCCGGGATACTCGGGCGCCTCCGCCGGCAGGAAGCGGGCCTGGATCCGGCGGGCCACCTCGAGTTCCTTCTCCTTCTGAATCGAGGCGCGGGTGAGACGCAGGCTCTCGACCGCGGCCGAGGCCTGTCCGGTCAGCGAGTTCAGGAAGGCCCGGTCCGCCGACGAAAGCTCCCGGCCGAATCCGGCGGCGCCGAGGAAGAGCGTTCCCTGGACCGCGCCGGAGGCGAAGGGCACGACCCAGCCGATTTCCATCCGCGCGAGGTCGCAGGCGGTGGCCCGGTGCGCGAGATCGGCCGCCGGACGGATGTCGTGCTCGCCCGCCAGGACCTCGGCGGCGCGCACGAAGACGGCTCCGTCTTCGTCCGGGCGTTTCGGTCCCTTTGCGGCGACGACCCTTCCCCCGGCCACCACGGCGGCCCGGCTGGCCAGGACGTGTCCCATGGCGCCGTGAAGCAGCAGATCCCAGACGGCCGCTTCGTCGCGGGCCCGGTGCAGGCCGGCCGTGAGGTCCATGAGCGAACGGAGCTGATAGACGTGGAGCGACAGCCGCCGGTTGGCCACCCGCAACTCCTCGTCGCGCCGGCATTTCTCGAGGGCCGCCGACGCGGAGACCGAGAGCGCCTCGAGGAAGTCGGTCCGCGACCCGGCCAGGTCCGGATGCGGCTCGCCCAGCAGCAACACGCCGCAGAGTCCGTCGCGGGTGCGCAGCAGAGTCGCCGATGACGCTCCGGCATCGCGCATGAGCCCGCGAAAGGGCGCTGCCGCCGCGTCTTCTTCCGGATGTGCGCCCCCGGACCGCAGGACGAGCGCATCCGGCAGGAGATCCGGTACTTCCCGTTGCAGTTCCTCCCAGCCGGGACTGCCGGCCCCCCGCCGGCTGGCCGGGCGCAGGACCCCCTCCCCGTCGGGCAGCAGCAGCCCCGCCCAGCGGGCGCCGGACTCGCCGAGCGCCACCAGCACGATGAGGGAGGCCACCTCGGAAGCGTTCAGCCGCTCGAACGCCGCCGCCCCGAAGTCGGTCAGGGCCAGGAGTTCGGACACCCGCCGTTCCAGACCGGGGTTCATGCCTCCGATGTGCTCCGCGACGAGCCGCTGGTAGCGCGTACCCGGCGAAGCCGACCCCGGCGCGGCGGTGAGGAGGGTGCGCGTGGTCACGGCGGGGCCGGCGCTCTGATCGTGCGCACGGGGTCAGGATTCCGACCCGGGCGACGGCGGACGGGAACGCGGGCGGTTCCGCTCGAGAACCCAGCAGCAGACGCCCGCCGCCAGTTCCTCGTGGACGACGTGATCCATGAGCCGGCGCATCAGATGCACCCCCAGGCCGCCCCGCCGCCGCTCGCGCGCCAGGCGTCCGAGGTCCACTCCGGCCGGCAGGCTCTTGGGCGCGGCACCGCGGTGTTCCAGCTCGATCCGCAGCGCCTCGGGCCCGGGCCGGAAACGGAGCCGCACCGCGTGACCCGGCTCGCCCCGGTAGGCGTGTTCGACCACGTTCGTCATCGCTTCGCTCACCGCCACCGCAATCTCATCCGCAACGGCAGGGTCGAAGTCCTCGGCGAGCGCTGCCCTCCGGGTCGCCTCGTGGACGAGGCTCAGGCACTCGCAGGTCGCCGGCACGTCCATCTCGAGCGGCGCCCGATCCGTCCCCAATGCCTCACGAACCTCCAAAACTGAGAACCGCTTCCTCCTCGGTCTCGAAGGTGCGGCACAGCCGGTCGAAACCCAGGACCCGGAAAATGTGGGCCACGGTCCCCGTGAGCGCCGCCACCCGGATGTCCCCGCCCCCCGCGCGGGCCTCTTCGATGAGTCCCATGATCGCGCCGAAGCCGGCGCTCGCGACGTAGGACAGGTGGGCGCCGCTGATCACGATCCGCACGTCACCGGCCTCGACGAGTTCGTTGAGCACTCCCTCGAACTCGGCCACCGTGTGCGCGTTGATGAAACCCTTCGGTTCCACGACGGCCACGTCGGCGGCGCGGCGGGTGGCGACTTGAAGATCAGGCATGGGTGAGCGTCTCCGGTTCGGCGGTCCCCGCGGTTCGGGACCACGCCTCGGACGCGGGGAACGCAGCCAGGTCGCGGGCCTGCGCCACGTCGCGTTCCAGTTGCTGCCTGAGGGACTGCGGGCCGGGGAAGGCCCGCACCTCGCGCAGGCGGGAGAGGAAGCGCACCCGGAGGCGCAGCGCCTCGCCCGAGAATCCCAGCAGGTGCACCTCCAGCGAAGGCGAGTCGCCGAAGGTGGGCCGGGGTCCGTAGTGCAGCACGGCCCGGAAGAGCCCGTCTTCCGGGGAGGTCAGGACCGCATCCACCGCATAGACCCCGTGCGGAACCAGCACGTCCCCCTCGGGCGCCAGGTTCGCGGTGGGGAACCCGAGCCCCCGGCCCCGACCGCGGCCCGCGACCACCGGGCCGGCGATCTCGTAGAAGGCGCCGAGGAGGGCGGCCCCCGCTTCGACGTCCCCCTCGGCCAGCGTACGCCGGATCCTGGTGGAAGAAACAATCGCCCCGTCCCACGAGACGGACGGCGCCTCGATCACCCGGAACCCGTGGCGGTCGCCGAGGGCGCGGAGGGTCTCCAGATCGCCCGCGCGGCCACGGCCGAACCGGAAATTCGCGCCCTGCACGACGGTGACGGCCCCGAGCCGCTCCACGAGCAGCCGGGACACGAAATCGGCGGGGGAGGTCCGGGCCATCGCTTCGCCGAACCCGAGTACGACGAGGCGCTCCACCCCGGCGGCCGCGAGCCGCTCCGCCTTGAGCGCGAGACTGGTGATGGTCCGGGGAGCCCGGTCGGGACGGAGCAGGCGGGCGGGATGGGGATCGAAGGTCACCGCGACGCATTCGGCGCCGCGTCGCCGCGCCTCCTCCCGGGCGAGTTGCAACCCCGTCCGGTGGCCCCGATGGACTCCGTCGAAGTTGCCGACCGCGACGACGGCCGGTCCCACCGGCCTGCCGGGGTCCGCCCCGTCCGGCGCGGGGGGCAGCTCGCGGAGACGCTCGATCTTCATGCGTCGGGAGCCTTCGAGCGTTCCATGTACGCCATCCGCAGTTGGTAGAGCGCCTGGGAGACGAGGCGGGCGTCGCCGGGAGCGAGGCGGCCCCGGGTCTTCTCCTCGACGACCTCCAGCAGGCCGATCACCGCCTGGAGTCCCTGGAGCGCTTCCGCCCGCTGTGGACCGGAGGCCGATCCGGGCTTGTCCGCACCTTCGGCGGTCTGCTCGAGCAGCATCGCCGCCTGCGAAAAGAGCAGGGAAACGAGCTGTTTGAAGCGGGGGTCCTCTTCGGGCCCCGGTCCCGGGGCCGGAGCGGATTCGGCGGGGGCCTCGGCCGCGGGCTTCGGTTCCGGCCCGAGCGAGGGAGCGTCGGCGGAGGGCTCGCTCCGGGGCTCAACGTCCGGACGGCGGGAACCGTCGGGCGCGAAGGCGCGCCGGTCCCTGACGACGATGCGCGGGGCTTGCTCCTCTTCACTCATCCGGGGTCCGGGCCGCGTCGGGTGGCGGCTCGCGTCCCGGAATCCTATTGTCCCGCCACCCGCTCCGCGAGCCGCCGGTGTCTTGAAACGGCGCGTGGACGCGGGGACAATGCCGGCGCGAACGTTCCGGCTCGCCCATGAAGAACCCCGAAGAACCCTCCGCCGGCCCCGAGCCCGCGGCGGCCGGCGCCGCCGAGGTCGCCGCCCTGGTGGAGGTCATGGCGAAGCTCCGCTCGGAGGAGGGGTGTCCCTGGGATCGGGAGCAGACGTGGAACTCGCTCCGCCGCTACGTGCTCGAGGAGGCGTACGAGCTGGTGGACGCGGTGGACCGGGAGGATCCGGCGGCCGTCCTCGAGGAATGCGGGGACCTGCTGCTGGAGGTGGTCTTCATGGCCCAGATCGCCCACGAGGAGGGCCGGTTCGGGATGGCGGAGGTCGCCCGCGGCATCACCCGGAAGCTGATCCGCCGGCATCCGCATGTCTTCGGAGGCCGGGACCGGGCCGCGGACGCCGGCGAAGCGTTCGCCCGTTGGGAGGCGATCAAGGCCGCGGAGAAGTCGGGACGCGAGGGCTCCGGGGACCGCCTGCCGCCGGGCCTCCCGGCGCTGCTGCTCGCGGTGAAGGCCGTCGAGCGGGCGGATGGGGCCGCGGACGGGAAGGAGGCGGACCGGGACGGCGTCCTTCCCGCCCTCGACCGGATGCAGGCCGCGCGCCGGGCGGGAGACCCGGACGCGCTCGAGACGGCGCTCGGCGACCTGCTGCTGGCGGTCGCGCGCGCGGCGCTGCGGGACGGACTGGACCCGGAGTCGGCGCTCCGCAACGCGGTCCGGCGGATCAACGGGTAACGCCACTCAGGGCGGCACGTCCCGGAACGCACTGATGGACATGCGGCCGTCCGGGGCGACGGTGACGGTCAACGCGCCGTAGCGATCGGTCCGATAGACCCGGGCGCCGCTCCGCCGGAGCCGCTCCAGGACCCCGGCGTCGGGAAGGCGCCGTCGGGGGTCGGCGCGGACCGAGACCAGCGCCACCTCGGGCGCCACCGCGGCGAGGAACTCCGGGGTGGTCGAGAACCGGCTGCCGTGGTGGCCGACCTTGAGCACGTCGGCCCCGAGCGCGGCGCCGTAGCGACCGAGCAGCACCCGCTCGGTCGCCTCCCCCGCGTCGCCGGTGAGCAGCAGCCGCCTCCCGGCGTAGTCCACCGCCAGCACCAGGGAACGCTCGTTGGGGTGTGCTTCCCGCTCGGCGCCGTGGTCGCCGGCGAGCAGCACCGAGAAGCGGGCGCCTCCCAGCTCGAACCGCTCGCCGACCCGGAGACGGCGCAGCGGGACCCGCCGCCGGGCGCGCTCCCCGTGCATCTCCCGGACGGCGGGCCGTGCGTCCTCCGCGGTTCCGCTTCCCTCCCAGACCTCGTCCACGCCGAAATTTCGGAAGACCGCCGGGAACCCCCCGACGTGATCCAGATCGCCGTGCGTGGGAACGGCGGCGCGGAGCCGCCGGTAGCCGGCGTCCGCCAGGAAGGGAGTGACGACGGCCTCTCCGGCGCTCCAGCCGCCGAAGGCGGTACCCGCGTCAAGCAGCACCACCCCGCCAGCCGGAAGCCCGAGGACCAGGGCGTCCCCCATCCCCACGTCGAGGGCCGTGAACCGGAGCGTCCCGTCGGCCGGCGCCCTGAGGGGCAGCGTGGAGACGGCCAGCAGCACCAGGGGGATGGCCGGGAGGACCCTCCGTCTGCTGCGGCGCTCCAGGAGGATGATCGCCGGCGCCAGCCAGGCCAGGAGCCACCAGAGCCCCGGCCGGGCCACGGGAAAGGCGCCGAACGGGAGCCCGGCGCCCCATTCGCTGAGCCGGATCAGGGTCTCGGCAGCGACCGTCAGCAACCAGCCCACCGCCTCCCCGGGGAGACCGGTCCCGGCAAGCGCCAGCCAGGCGAACCCGAGGCCGAGCACCGGCCCCGCCAGGAGGCCTGCGGGAACCGCCACCAGCAAGCCCCCGAAGACCACGCGGCCGAAGTGCCAGGCGACGATGGGGAAGGTGGCGAGCTGCGCCGCCAGCGTCACCCCGAGCGGAGCGAGGATCCAGGCCCGCCAGCGCGGCGCGGGGTCCCAGGAGCCGGCGGCCGGGTCCTCCGGGCGGAAGGCGGCGATGATCGCGAGGGTGGCGGCGAAGCTGAGCTGGAACCCCACGTCGAGCGCGTTCCACGGGGAATGGGCGAGCAGCGCCAGCGCCGCGAGTCCCAGCCCGTTCAGGGCGTGGCCGGTGAGACCCCGGCGCAGGCCGAGGATCACCACGGCCGCCATCAGCACCGCCCGGACCACGGAGGGACGCCCCCCGCAGAGCGCGGCGTAGAGCGGGAGCAGGAGGAGCAGCACGGTGAGCGCGGTCCGCCGCGGCACGCCGGCCAGCGCGAGCGTCCCGTAGACCAGCAGGCTCAACAGTCCGACGTGGAGTCCGCTCACCGCCATCAGGTGGAGCGTGCCCGCGTCGCGGAACGCCCGCTCCGTCTCCGGGAGCGCCCGCGCGCGGTCGCCGATGAGCATCGCGGTAACGACCCCCAGTACGTCGTCCGGGAAGCCGCCACCCGAGAGGCGGTCCCGGATCCGGGACCGGACCCGCTGAAGGACCCGCCAGGGCGCGGGACCCGGCGCGATCTCGCGCACCAGCAGGCCGCTCTTGGTCGAACCGAAGAGGGCGACCGGACCCCGAATCTCCCGGCCGCCCGGATTCGCCGGCGGGCGCGGTTCGGAAACCCGGGACCAGACCGCGATCCGCGCCCCCCGGGCGAGGCGCCGGAGGCGGCCCCGGTGCCCGCCCCCCACGCCGACCGAGACCTCGCCCTCGACCTCCCACGCCCCTCGGCCCGCGCCCAGCCGGTCCACCCGCAGCGCCAGCGAGGTGCGCCAGCCGGAGTCTTCCGGCTCCGCCCGGAGCACACCCTCGAGGCGGACGGGGCGGCTCAGGCGCTCGGTTCCCAGGCCGCGGACGGCCCGCGCCAGCGAGGACTCCGAACCGGGAACGGGGCGGGAAAGGACACCCGCGAGGAAGGCGGCGAGCAGGAGCAGGCCGGTCCTCGCGCCGGGACCGAGGCCGGACGGGCCGCGCACCCGGCGCTCGGCCAGGAGACCCGGGAGGAGCCCCCCGACCCCGACGAGCAGCAGCACGGCCGGCAGGGGGCCGGATTCCGGCCCCGGATCGGGCATTGAGGCCGACGCGGCAATGCCTACCCAGAAGGCGGCGGCCAGCAGGAGGAGGGGCGCGGGCGCGGTTCCGCCGGGGGAAGGCGCCGGGGAGGAGCGGTCCCGCGGCTCGCTCCGGGCGCCGGGAGGGCGGGTACCGGTGCTCGCCACCGGCGGCAGGTCTATTCGGTGAGTGGCCCCAGCCCGAAGAACTCGCCCACCCGCCGCCGGACCGCGCGATCGAACGTCGTCCGCCAGGTGGATTCCGGCATGCGCGTCCGAAACGGTGCGAGTCTGTTGCGCACCTCGGTCTCGATCTCCTCGCGGGCGGCGTCGGGGAGGGCCGCCTGAAGACGAATCACAAGTTCGTTTTCGATCCTCCGGACCGTTTCCCCGGCGCTCGCCGAGGCAGGGTTGGACTTGCCGAGCCGCTCGATCCGCGCGGCCGCGTCGCGGGCCGCGGCAACGAGATCGCCCGCCGCGTCCGGGTTCCTGAGGCGCCCGCCGCCGGGCGACCAACGCCGCAGCCGATCCACGAGCCGCTCGTGGCCGGCCTCGGCCTCCGGCGCCGTCTCGCCGGGGGTGGCGGCGCCGGCCCGCCGGACCCGCCGCGCGTCGAACGCGGCCTCGACCGCCCGGGCGCACTCGGCGAGCGGCATTCGGGAAGACACGCGGACCTTTCCCGAGAAGGTCGCCCGGATCCCGGAAAGGACCGCTTCCAGCGGAATCCGGCGCTCCTCCCAGCGGCGGACCACGTCCCAGTCGGCCGGACTCAGCACCAGACCGCCCCCGCGGAGATCGAGGAAGGCGCGTTCCACCGCCCGGAAGTAGTCGTCGGGGGCCGGCGGGGAGTTCATCCGGACGCCGTCGCCGGCCGGCGCCCCGCACGCGGGGAGGCATGGAGGATGCGGACGGCGTCACCCTCGGTCACCACCCGAACCGCGCCACCGGCGACCCGGACCCGCAGGCCGCCCCCGGTGTCGAGGCCGTCGGTCGTCCCGAGTACCGGCGCGGCGGCGCGCAATCGCACGTCGCAGCGGCAGCCGCGCGCGGTGGGGCTGAGCGATTCCCAGGCGGCACGGAGCGACGCCGGGTCCTTCCGGAGCAGATCGAGGGCGCCGCGCAGGGACATGACCAGGGCGCCGGCAAGTCCGGCCCGGTCCACCCCTGCCGGGAGCCAGCCCGGCGGCCGGGCGCCGCGCGGGGCCGGGGAACCCGAGGCATCCGTCGTCACGACCTCCGGGAGCGCAACCGGCGTCAGGTTGACCCCGAACCCCACCACCGCCAGCCGGGGAG
This sequence comes from Vicinamibacteria bacterium, assembly GCA_963555995.3. GTDB lineage: Bacteria > Acidobacteriota > Vicinamibacteria > Marinacidobacterales > Marinacidobacteraceae > Marinacidobacterium. The sequence continues at coordinate 2,483,412 of OY821641.1, forward strand.
CGTCCCTCCGGAACCCGACCTCGGCCAGCACGCCGGCGACCTTCCTGCCCTCCCGGTCAAGGTCGTTCGGCCATCGGAGTTCCGCCGGCGCCCCGGCGACCCGCCGCACCGCCCGCGCCACGGCGACTCCGGCCGCGAGCGGCAGCAGGGTCAGCGGATCCGCCGGCGGCTCGCCGGTTCCCGCCGGAGGTTCGACGAGGACGCTCAGGTAGAGCCCGCCCGGCGGCGAGACCCAGGTCCGGCCGAAGCGCCCCTTTCCCCGCGTCTGGGTTTCGGCGATCACCACGCTTCCCGCCACGCGCGCCGCTGCCCCGGCGTCGAGCGCGATCGCCTTGGCGACTTCGTTCGTGGACGGGACGCGCTCCCAGACGCCGACGAACGGCGACGGCCGAGCGGGGATGGCGTCGCGGACGGCGGTCCGCAATGACCGCGCGGTCCTTACCGAACGGGCGGGCGCAGCGGCGGCCGGCTTCACGGCGGCTGCCGGCTCGATGCCTCCGTTCGGCAAGGCGTCTACCGGACGGCGCGCCGGCGGCGGAGCTCGGCGAGCCGCGACCCGAGAACCCGGGCGGCCTCCGAGGTCGGGGTGTCCGGCCCGAACACCTCGGCGACGCCCAGCTCGCGGAGATGGCCGACGTCCCGGTCGGGGATCACCCCGCCGACGAAGACGGGGACCTCCGCGAGCCCCCGCTCGGAGAGCCCTTCGAGGATCCGGCGGACCAGCGGACGGTGGGCGCCCGAAAGGATGGAGATGCCGACCGCCTCCACGTCTTCCTGCAGCGCCGCCTCGACAATTTCTTCCGGAGTTCTCCTGAGCCCCGTATAGATCACCTCGAATCCCGCGTCGCGGAGCGCCTTCGCCACCACCAGCGCCCCGCGGTCGTGTCCGTCGAGCCCCGGTTTCGCGACCAGGATGCGGTACGGCGGACTCGCCGCCCCACCGCTCACGGCGCCGCCGGCGGTCCCGCTCACATCGCGCGGCGGTAACGGCCGCCGACCTCGTAGAGCGCCCCGGTGATCTGACCGAGGCTCGCCACCGTGACCGTCTCCATCAGCTCGGCGAAGACGTTGCCGCCCGACCGGGCCACCTCCTGCAGCCTCGAGAGCGCCTCCGGGGCGTCCTTCGCGTGACGCCGGCGGAACGCCTCCACGCGCAGCACCTGCGCTTCCTTCTCGTCGTCGGTGGCGCGCGCCAGCGGGACCGCTTCCGGAGACTCGTCTTCGGGATCCCCCAGGAAGGTGTTCACGCCGATGATGGGGATTTCGCCGGAGTCCTTCCGGGTCTCGTAGAGGAGCGACTCTTCCTGGATCCGGTTGCGCTGGTACTGGCGTTCCATGGCGGCCAGCACGCCGCCGCGGGCGCTCAGGCGGTCGAACTCGGCGAGCACCGCCTCCTCGACGAGATCGGTGAGCTGGGAAACGATGAACGAACCCGAGAGCGGGTTCTCGTTCCAGGCCATGCCGAACTCGGCGCGGATGATCTTCTGGATGGCCACCGCGCGCCGCACCGATTCCGGCGTGGGGGTGGTGATGGCTTCGTCGTAGGCGTTGGTGTGGAGCGAGTTGCAGTTGTCGTTCGTCGCGATGAGCGCCTGGAGCGTGGTCCGGATGTCGTTGAACTGCACCTCCTGGGCGTGGAGCGAACGGCCGGAGGTTTGGATGTGGACCTTGAACTTCTGGCTCCGCTCCCCGGCGCCGTAGCGGAGCTTCATGGCGCGCGCCCAGATGCGCCGGGCCACCCGCGCCATGACCGCGTACTCGGGATCGAGGCCGTTGCTGAAGAAGAAGGAGAGATTCGGCGCGAAGGCGTCCACCGGGAGGCCGCGGGCCAGGTAGTACTCGACGTAGGTGAAGCCGTTCGCCAGGGTGAAGGCGAGCTGGGTGATGGGGTTCGCTCCGGCTTCGGCGATGTGGTAGCCGGAAATCGAGACCGAATAGAAGTTCCGGACCCCGCGCTCGATGAAGTGCTCCTGGACGTCCCCCATCAGCCGGAGCGCGAAACCGGTGGAGAAGATGCAGGTGTTCTGGGCCTGGTCCTCCTTGAGGATGTCCGCCTGCACCGTGCCGCGCACCGCCGAGAGCGTCCGGGCCTTCAGCTCGCCGTGCTCGCCGGCCGAGGGCGGACGCCCGTGCTCGTCCTCGAAGATCTTCTCTTCCTGCCGCACTGCGGCGTTCAGGAACATCGCGAGGATCACCGGCGCGGGGCCGTTGATCGTCATCGAGACGCTGGTCGCCGGGTCGGTGAGCCGGAACCCCTCGAACATCTCGCACATGTCGTCGAGCGTGGCGATGGACACCCCGCCCTCCCCGATCTTGCCGAAGATGTCCGGCCGGCGGGCCGGGTCGTCGCCGTAGAGCGTCACGCTGTCGAAGGCCACCGAGAGCCGCGTGGCCTCCTCGGACTCCGCGAGCAGGTGGAACCTCCGGTTGGTGCGGGCCGGGCCGCCCTCTCCCGCGAACTGCCGCCGCGGGCTCTCTTCCTCCCGCCGGAACGGGAAGACCCCCGCGGTGAACGGATAGTGCCCAGGCAGGTTCTCGTCGAGCAGGAAGCGCAGCGTGTCCCGCCCGCTTCCGAAACGCGGCAGCGCGACCCGCGGCAGCCGGGTGCCGGAAAGCGTTTCCCGATGGGTCCCGTACTCGCGCACCCGGTCCCGGACCCGCGCCTGGTATCGGGGAGCCTGATAGCGGGCCGCCAACTCCGGCCAGCCCGCGAGCAGTTCCCGGCTCTCGGGTTCGAGTTCACCCCTGGCCTCGGCGAGGCGCGCCTCGACGGCCTCGGCGGCCGCATCGGCGCCTCCGGCGGCCCGCAGGTCGGCGGCGGCCGCCTCGAGGTGCTCGACCCGTCCGGCCCGCTCGGCCTCGGCGGCAACCCGCTCCCGCTCGCCGCGGAGGGTGTCGGCGATCTCGGCCAGATAGCCGGCGCGCGCCGGGGGAAGGAGGCGCACCCCGGCGAACAGGTCGTCGGGACGCCCGCTGAGCGGCGGCGGGAGCTCCGTCTCCGTCCCGGCCAGACCGTCCCGGACGACCTCGTAGAGCCGGTCGAGCCCGGGGTCCGCGAACCGGCTCGCCACCGTCGGCAGCACCGGCGCCGGGGCGTGGCGCGGCAGCGAGCGCGCCCGCTGGAAGGCCCGGCGCACCGCGAAGAGCGCGTCCTCGGCGCCCGGATGGTCGGCCTTGTTGAGCGCCACCGCGTCCGCCAGGTCCAGCATGTCGATCTTTTCGAGCTGGCTCTCGGCGCCGTAGTCGGACGTCATCACGTAGAGCGAGAAGTCGCTGATGTCCACGATCCGCGAGTCACCCTGCCCGATGCCGCCCGTCTCCACCACGAGGAGATCGCAGCCGGCGGCCCGCAGGACGAGGAGCGCGTCGTCCACCACGGTCGCGAGCTCGGTGCCCGAACGGCGGGTGGCCACGCTGCGGACGAACACGTCCGTATCCGTGATCGCGTTCAGCCGGATGCGGTCGCCGAGGAGCGCGCCCCCGGTGCGCCGCTTCGAGGGGTCCACCGCGAGGACGCCGATCCGTTGCACCGGCCCGGAACCCCCGGAACCAAGGTCGGGCTGCCCGGCGCGGAACCGGAGCAGCAACTCGTCGAGGACCGAACTCTTGCCCGCGCCGCCCGTACCCGTGATGCCCAACACCGGGGCGGGCGCCCCCACGAGCTCCGCGAGCGCCGCCCGGTCGGCGGCCTCCAGCCCTTCGTTCTCGGCGAAGCTGATCAGCCGCGCCGCCGCGCCGGTGCGCCGGTGCGGATCGTCTCCTCCGAGGTCCGCGATCAGCTCTTCGAAAGGCGTCTCGGCGCGCGCGGCGCGCGCCTCGGCGGCGTCGCGCAGCATGTCGTCCACCACGCCTTCGATGCCGGTGACCCGATCGTCCCCGGGGGAATAGATGCGCGCCACCCCGTACGCCTCGAGACCGGCCGCCTCGTGAGGCCGGATCACGCCCCCGCCGCCTCCGAATACCCGGATCCCGCCTCGCCCGGCCTCGCGGAGGAGGTCCACCAGGTAGCGGAAGAACTCGTTGTGTCCCCCCTGGTAGGAGGAGACGGCGATGGCGTCCGCGTCCTCTTCGAGGGCGGCGGCGGCGATCTCGCCGGCGCCCCGGTTGTGACCCAGGTGAATGACCTCGGCGCCGCCCCGCTGCAGGAGGCGGCGGAAGACGTGGATCGAGGCGTCGTGGCCGTCGAACAGCGCGGTCGCCGTGACGAAGCGGAGCGGAAGCTCCGCCAGCGGATCGAAGGGAACCCGCGAGGGCTCAGGATCGGCCGGGGAAAGACGGACGCGCGTGCTCAACTTGACTGCCTGTTGACGACTGGGGACACCTCTTCGGAAACCGTAGCACTCCTGCGGCAACGCGGGAGGCGCGGACGGGGACCGTCGGCCGCCGTCCGTGGGCGCGCCATCCGGCGCCCCCACGGGGAAAGACCCGGAATCCGGCTCTCAGGACGCCCCGAGGGACTCTCCGCCGGGCTCCCGATTGAGGCGGTCGCGCAGCGCTTTCCCCGCCCGGAAGAACGGCACCCGCTTGGGAGGCACCATGATCGGCTCGCCGGTTCTCGGGTTACGCGTGAGGCGCGCCTTCCGGCTGCGCAGACGGAAACTGCCGAAGCCGCGAATCTCCACCTCGTCTCCGGCGCGGAGCGCTCCGGCGATCGCGTCAAAGACCGTCTCCACGATGAGATCGGCGTCGCGGCGCGTGATCCCGGTGGCTTCCGATACGTCGGCGGCCAGGCGGGCGCGGGTGATCGCCGTGTCGCTCACCGCTTCCAGACGTCTCCGATCTTGACGGACACCTCGCCCGATTCGCCGTGCCGGGTATAGCCCTCTTCGGCCGCCTTGAGCGAGAGTCCCACCTTGCGGTCGTCACGGCTGAGCCGGACGATCCGCAGCTTGAGCGGCTGCCCCAGGTGCAGCCGGTCCTCCGCCTTGGCCGGCGGGGGCTCGTCAATGTCGTTCAGGCGCAACAGGCCCTCGATCCCTTCCTCGATCTGGACGAACGCGCCGAAGTCCGCGAAACGGATCACCGTGCCGTCCACCAGATCGCCTTCCTGGTGCCGGGTGAAGAAGCCCTCCCACGCGTCGTCCGAAAGCTGCTTGAGTCCGAGCGAGAGGCGGCGGTTCTCCGGATCGATGCTGAGCACCACGGTCTCCACCGAATCGCCGACCCGCAGGACCTCGGAAGGATGATTGATCCGCTTGTTCCAGCTCAGGTCGGAGATGTGGATCAGCCCGTCAATCGAGTTGTCCACCTCGATGAACGCGCCGAAATCGGTGAACTTCCGCACCGTCCCGGTGAGGCGCGAACCGATCGGGTACTGCTCGGCGAGCCGCGGCCACGGGTTCGGTTCGACCTGCTTCAGGCCGAGACTGATCCGCCGGGCCTTGAAGTCCACCCGGAGCACCATCGCTTCCACGAAATCGCCCTTGGAGAGCAGCTTCGAGGGGTGCTTGGTGCGGCTGCTCCAGCTCATCTCGCTGACGTGGATGAGCCCCTCGACGCCGGGCTCCATCTCGATGAAGGCGCCGTAGTCGGTGAGGCTGACCACCTTCCCGCGGACGCGGGTTCCCACCGAGTAACGCTCGTGGGCCGTGGTCCAGGGGTCCACGTTGAGCTGCTTGTAGCCGAGTGAGACCCGCTCCGCTTCGGCGTCGAAGCGGAGGATGACGACCTCGATCTGGTCGCCGACCTTCATGAGCTCCGAGGGATGCTCCAGCCGGCGGAAGGACATCTCCCGGATGTGGAGCAGGCCGCAGATTCCGCCGATGTCCACGAAGGCGCCGTACTCGGTGAGATCGCGGACCTCGCCCCGGAACACGCGCCCCACCTCGAGCGCCGCGAGGGTCTTCGTCTTCTCTTCCTCGAGGACCACCCGGCGCGAGAGCACGATGTTGCCCCGGCGCTTGTTCAGCTTGATGACCCGCAGCTCGAGTTCGCGGCCCTTGTAGCTGCCGAGGTTCCTCACGGGACGGAGGTCCACCTGGGAGCCGGGGAGGAAACCCCGCACCCCGATCTCCCCGATGTCCACCTCGAGGCCGCCGCGGATCCGGTCCACGACCCGGCCCCGGACCGGCGTCTGCTTCTCGAACGCGTCCTCGATCTGGTTCCAGACCTTCATCTTCTCGGCCTTGCGATGCGAAAGCACGAGGTGGCCGCGGCGGTTGTCGGCGCGCTGGACGAGGACATCGATTTCGTCCCCTTCCCGCACCCGGACGTTCCCGTCCACGTCCCGGAACTCGTCGAGCGGGATGATGCCCTCGGACTTGTAACCGACATCCACGATCACGTCGGAGTCGGTCATGTGGAGGACCGTCCCGGTGACGATGTCCCCCTCCGCCAGGTGCGTCTCGTACTGCTCGAGGAAGGCCTCGAACTCGGCGGCTTCCTCCGCCGAAACCTTCGACGGCGCGCCGTCCGGGGGCGCTGCGGCGCCGTTGCCCGCGGAGCCTGCCGCTTCGGGAACTTCGGCAGCGCCGTCTCCCTCGCTGACGGCCGCTTCGACCGCTTCGGCCGGGGTCTCGGCCGTTTCCCCGGCGATCACCGCGGTCGCTTGCTCCGCGGTTACCTCACTTGCGACCGCCACTGCGGCCGCTCCCTCGTCCGTTTCGGGCATACCCTCTCTCATTGAGCAGAAAAGACTCCTGGTTGCGCGGGGGAGTTCGGACACACGGGAAACCACCCGCTCCGAAGACCCCTCTTGCCCCCGCTCCATGGGCCCTCAGGCCCGGCGGCGAACGCCGTAGTGACGCGGGGAGCCGCCCATACTAGGCGCGCGCGGGACCGGTTGTCAACGGAGCCCGCCGGGTTCGCGCCGCCGGTTTTTCGTCTGGAGGCCGATGCCCTCCGGGTGATACAATTTTTCGGCTTGCTTCGCGCCGCCCGCTCGCTTTTGGGGAAAACCGGACACCGCAGGACCGGGGGCGTCCGGTAAGAAACTCACCCGGAGTTCCACAGCAACAGGCTCAACCGACCAAAGGTCCCGCATTCGCACATGTCACAAGGTTTCGACTTCTCCATCGCCATCGGGGGCGCTGCCGGGCAGGGAATTGCCACGCCCGGCAACATCCTCGCCCGGATGTTCGTTCGCCGGGGACTCCACCTCAACGCCTACAACGCCTATCAGTCCATCATCCGGGGCGGACACATCCTGCTGACCATGCGGGTCCGCGACCGGGAAGCCCTCTCGCACGGCGACCACATCCACCTGCTGCTCTGCCTGAACCAGGACACCATGACGCGCCACCTGCGTCATCTGGGCCCCGGCGCCTACGCGGTGTACAACGCCGACAACATCACGCCGGGAGAGCACCAGGACGGCGTTCATCTCTGCGGCATGCCGGTGACCGAACTCACCGGGGACGCCAAGAACAAGCTGGCGCAGAACACGGCCGCGCTGGGGGTCATCGCCCACGTTCTGGGACTCGACTTCGAGGTCCTGGAGTCGGCGCTCACGCTCCAGTTCCAGCGGAAGGGCGAGGCGGTGGTCGCTTCCAACGTTGCGGTCGCCCGCGCCGGTTACGACTACTCGAGCGCCAACTTCACGGCGCTCGCGAACCCCCTGCCGCAGAACCCCGACCCACTCGCGGTCTGGACCGGGAACGACGCCCTGGCGATGGGCGGAGCGGCCGCCGGTGTCAAGTTCTACTGCGCCTATCCCATGAGCCCCTCGACGGGCGTGCTCCACTGGATGGCCAGGAACGCCCGTGAACTCGGCATCATGGTGCGCCAGGTCGAGGACGAGATCGGCGTGGCCAACATGGCGGTGGGAGCGGCCCACACGGGGGCCCGCACCATGTGCGCGACCTCGGGCGGCGGCTTCGCCCTCATGACCGAGGCCATCGGGTCGGCGGCCATGATGGAGATCCCGGTGGTCTTCATCAACGTGATGCGCGCCGGGCCCTCGACCGGAGTGCCCACCAAGACCGAGCAGGGTGACCTCTGGCAGGCGCTCGGCGCCAGCCAGGGCGATTTCGAACGGATCGTGGTCGCCCCGCAGGACGCCCACGACGCCTTCGGCACCATCGCCGAGGTGTTCAACCTGGTGGACCGCTACCAGTGCCCGGCCATCGTCCTCTCGGACCTGCTCATCTCCGAAGGCACCTTCAGCGTGCCGCCCGACGACATCGACATGTTCCCGACCATCGAGCGCGGCAAACTGATCCGCGAAGCGAACGGCGACGCCGGACCCTACAACCGGTACCTCGATACCGCCGACGGCATCTCGCCGCGAGCGGTGCCCGGGGTTCCCGGCCATGTCCACGTGGTCGCCACCGACGAGCACGACGAGGAGGGCATCCTCATCTCGGACGAGTTCACGAACCCGATCAAGCGCCGCCAGATGGTCGAAAAGCGCGCCCGCAAGCTCGACGACTACTTCACCCGCGTCGCCGCTCCCGAGATCGAAGGGGACGAGGACGCGGAGGTCACGCTGGTGGGCTGGGGTTCCACGGCCGGCGTCATCGCGGAAGCGATGGAACAGCTCCGGGCCGACGGCGTGAAGGTCAACCGGATCGCGGTGAAGTGGATCCTGCCGTTCCACGCCGAAGCCGTCACCGAGGCGCTTTCCGGGGCGCGGAAGACCCTCATCATCGAAAACAACCACTCGGGACAGTTCCACCGCTACCTGCGGGGCGAGACCGGCATCACCGCCGACGGCCACATCCGCAAGTACGACGGCGAGCCATTCATGCCGCACCACATCGCGGACGGCGTCCGGGCCCACCTCGCGGGGGGCGTCGCCGGCGGCGTGTTCGTCCCCGATCAGGAAATCCTCGTTTAGGGAAATCCTCGTACCAGGCCGCCACCGAGACCAGAACAGGAGAGCAAACGTGACCATCGAGCTCAGGGAAAAGCCGCTGACCGCAAAAGACTTCAAGGGGAAGGTGGATCCCGATTGGTGTCCCGGCTGCGGCGACTTCGCCCTGCTGCGGGCCACCCAGATGTCGGTGGCCGAACTGGGGTTGTCTCCGCACCAGATCGTGTGCGTGAGCGGCATCGGCTGTTCCTCGAACTTCCCCGGATACTTCAACTCCTACGGCATGCACACCCTCCACGGGCGGGCGCTCGCGGTGGCGACCGGCGTGAAGATGGCCAACCAGACCCTCACCGTGCTGGTCACCGGCGGAGACGGAGACGGTTACGGGATCGGCGGCAACCACTTCACGCACACCGCCCGGAGGAACGTGGACCTCACCTACCTGGTGATGAACAACCAGATCTACGGGCTCACCACCGGACAGGTCTCGCCGAGCAGCAGCCTGGGCATGAAGACCAAGAGCACCCCGTTCGGGAACATCGAGCGGCCGGTGAACCCGATCACGTCGGCCATCATGAACGGCGCCACCTACGTGGGGCGCGGCTTCTCCGGCAACATCAAGCAGTTGGTCCGGCTCATCAAGGGCGCCATCGAGCACCCGGGTTTCGCGGTGATTGATGTCTTCAGTCCGTGCGTCACCTTCAACCGCGACAACACCTACGACTTCTTCCGGCAGCGGGTCGCCCCGCTGGAGGACGAGGGGCACGACCCCTCGGACTGGAAGTCGGCGTGCGAACGGGCGATGGAGTGGGACGAGCGGATCTACACCGGGCTCTTCTTCCAGGATCCGGCCGTCCAGTCGCTGCACGCGCGCGAGCCGATCCTCGACGGCGGGGCGCCCCCGGTGTCCCACGTTCCCGAGGCGATCACCCGGGAAGCGCGTGACCGCATCGTCCAGCGGATGATGTAGCGCCAGCAGCCTGTGGCCAAACCCACGCGGCGTTCGACGCGCGACGCATCCCGCCTGAACCGCGCCTCTACGAGGCGCTCTGCGTTGCGTTTCGGTCGGAATACACCCGGTATTCCTCCCTCACGCGCCTTGTCAGCCGGGCGCCTCGCCCGTCTCGGCGCTCACGTGGGTTTCACCACCGGCTGCTAGCGGTCTCCGGCGAGGGGACCGCAGTCGGATGCGAGCCGTGCGGGCCGCCGGGACGCCTCCCGCGACCGGTCTTGGGCGCGCCGAGTTGGCGCTCGCGGTCGTCGTCCTCGCGTGGGCGTCCAGCCTCAGCATCGTCAAGTTCGGCGTCGGGCTGGGAGACCCCTACGCGTTCAACCTCGCGCGCCTTGTCCCGGCCTCCCTCGTCCTGCTCTTCGCGGTGAGCCGGACGCCGGCGCTCCGGAAGTTCGAGTGGCGCGACGCCGGCCGGGTGTTCGTGCTCGGCGTGGCCGGCCACGTGGTCTTCCAGATCGGGTTCATCCACGGAACGGACGCCTCGTCGGCCACCAGTTCGGCGCTCATCCTCGGCCTCACCCCGGTCGCCATCGCCGTGCTGGCCTGGGTGACGCGGGTCGAGCCGTTCTGCCAGCACACCGCTCTGGGCCTCGTGCTCACGATGGCGGGGATCGCGTTCGTTTCCGGGGCGGAGCCGAACCTGGGCGCCCACCTCGGCAACCTCATGCTCTTCGGCGCCATGATCGGCTGGGCCGTCTACACGGTCCGGGGAGCGGCGCTCGTCCGCAAGTACGGGGCTCTCCGGGTGACCGCCTGGAGTTCGGCGGCCGCCTCGGTCCTGCTGCTCCTTCCGAGTCCCTTCCTGCTGACCCTGGCGGACTTCCGGCAGGCGCCGGCGGAGTGGTGGTACGCCGCGCTCGTTTCCGGCCTCGCCGCCATCGGCCTCGGGAACCTGCTGTGGGTGTACGCGACCGCCCGGGTGGGTCCGACCCTCACCGGCATCTATTCGAACGTCCTCCCCATCCCTTCGGTGCTGATCTCCTGGCTGTGGCTCGGAGAGACGCTTCAGGCGGCCAAGATCATCGGGGCGGTCCTGATCATCGGGGGCATCGCTCTGGCCCGCATCCACCACGCCTGGGGGAGCGACAGCCTGCAAAGGAGGTCACGCGGCATTCGAACGGAGATGCATCCCGGCTGAACCACGCCGCTACGCGGCGTTCATCGTTGCGTATCGGTCGGAATACACCCGGTATTCCTCCTTGAACAGCCTGTAGTGAAACTCGCGCGGCATTCAAACGGCGATGCATCCCGCCTGAACCGCGCCTCTGCGAGGCGCTCTGCGTTGCGTTTCGGTCGGAATACACCCGGTATTCCTCCCTCACGCGCCTTGTCAGTCGGGCGCCTCGCCGTCCTCGGTGCTCACGCCAGTTCCACCACAGGCCGTTACGCGCCTTGTCAGCCGGGCGCCTCCCCGTTCTCGTTGCTCGCGTGACCTCCTCCGCAGACTGTAAAATTGCCGACCGGGTAACGGCCTGAGCGGCCGCTGACGAAAAGAACCCGACAACCATTCGCGACGGACGCCAGGTCCGTTCAGGAGACTGGAATGAGCACGGAATTCCGACTGAAGACGGGTCTCGCCGACATGCTGAAGGGCGGCGCGATCATGGACGTCACCAACGCCGAGCAGGCGCGGATCGCCGAAGACGCCGGCGCGGTGAGCGTGATGGCCCTGGAGCGGGTGCCGGCCGACATCCGCCGGGACGGCGGCGTGGCCCGGATGTCCTCCCCGGAGAAGATCCGGGAGATCATCGAGTCGGTGAGCATCCCGGTCATGGCCAAGGTGCGCATCGGCCACTTCGTGGAGGCGCAGATCCTTCAGGAAATGGGCGTGGACTTCGTGGACGAGAGCGAAGTGCTGACCCCGGCCGACGAGGAGAACCACATTGACAAGCACGCGTTCGAAGTGCCCTTCGTGTGCGGCTGCCGCAACCTCGGCGAGGCCCTCCGCCGGATCGGCGAGGGGGCGGCGCTCATCCGCACCAAGGGCGAGGCCGGCTCCGGAAACATCGTGGAGGCCGTGCGGCACCTGCGCCAGATCGGCAACGAACTCCGCCGGCTCACGATCCTGACCGACGACGAACTCATGTCCGCCGCCAAGGAACTCCGCGCTCCTTACGAGATCGTGCGGATGGTGGCGCGCGACGGACGGCTCCCGGTCCCGAACTTCGCGGCCGGAGGCGTGGCGACGCCGGCCGACGCCGCGCTCTGCATGCAGCTCGGCGCGGAGTCCGTCTTCGTGGGGTCCGGGATCTTCAAGTCAACGGATCCCGAACTGCGGGCCAAGGCCATCGTGAAAGCGGTAACCCACTACCGCGACCCGGCCATGCTGGTCCAGGTCTCCATGGGCCTCGGCGAGCCGATGCGGGGCCTCGACATCGCTACCATGCCGGAGGAAGAGTTGCTGCAGACCCGCGGCAACTAGTGCGGTGTCCCACAAATCCTGCGGTATTCGAGCGGCGATGCATCCCGCCTGACCGCTTCGCTCGGCGTTCCGAATCCATCGGAATACACTCGGTATTCCTCTGGATTCGCGCCTTGTCAGGCAGGCGCCTCGCCGCTCTCGATAACTCACAGGATTTGCGGGACACCACACTAAATTCTGCAAGATCCCTCCCGGGTTCGGTGGATCCCGGGGTCGGCGTCGCTGCCCGCCAGCGTGCGTCAGGGTGACCTGTTTTCCGCGTTCGAGGTGACCATGGGAGCGATTCCCGAAGCGACGACCGCCGGTGCCCGGCCGGGGTCCGCCCCGTCGCCCTCGCCGCCGCGCATCGGCGTGCTGGCGCTCCAGGGGAGCTTTGCGCTCCACGCCGCCGCCCTGTGCCGGCTCGGCGTCGAAGCCGTGGAAGTCCGCCGGGCGGCGGCCCTCGGGGGGCTCGACGGGCTGATCATCCCGGGCGGGGAAAGCTCGACCATGCTCAAGTTCCTCCTCGAGGAGGACCTCTTCGATCCCCTGGTCGCGTTTCACCGGGAGGGGGGCGCGCTCTACGGGACCTGCGCCGGCGCCATCCTGCTGGCCCGCACCGTGGAGAATCCGGCGCAGGAGTCGCTCGGGCTGCTGGACATCGAGATTCAGCGCAACGGGTACGGCCGCCAGTTGGAGAGCCACCTCGGCGCCTGTTCCTGTGCCGAACTCGGTGGGCCGGACCTGCCCCTGGTCATGATCCGCGGCCCGGTGATCAGCAAGGTCGGCCCGGGCGTGCGGGTGCTCGCCGAATGGCGCGGACAGCCGGCCTTCGTCCGCGAGGGAAGGATCCTCGCCACCACCTTCCACCCCGAACTGACGGACGACACCCGCATCCACGCGTATTTCCTGGAACTGGCAGCCGGTGGTGAAGCCCCCGGGAGCGCCGAGAGCGGGGAGACGCCCCGCTGACAAGGCGGTTGAGGGAGGGAAACCGGGTGGTTTCCGACCGAAACGCAACGCCGAGGGCCGCGCGCGCCGGTCTCGGATGGCGTTGCGACGTGCGCGGCGCGGAGCGCCACGCGTGCCGGTCTGGAGACCGGCGTTCCAAGCCGGTGCGTCACCTCCGTGTCAAGCGACACCTAGTTTGGCCCAGATAAACGACACCTACTTTGTCACCCTGGAGAGCCTGTTTCGGCGGGGAAGGAGGGACGTTGGGGAGCGCGGCGGGAGCCCGGAGGGCGACCAGAGCGCTCACCGACGTCCCTCCTTCCCCGCCGGCGCCGCGGCGGGGGATGAGGCCGCCTCTTCCGGGAGGAGGAAGGATCGAGCGATCGTCTCCTGGCGCTCCCGGAAGCTCTGCTCCAGATCCCGCAGCCGATAGCTGCGGCCACGGATGTCGAGGACCACGCAGCGGTGCAGGAACCGGTCCAGGATCGCGCTCGCCAGCACCGCGTCCCCCGCCAGCACCTCCGGCCATTCCCGGATCGCCTTGTTCGTCGTGACCAGCACGCTCCCCCGCTCATGCCGGTCGTTGATCAACCGGAACAGTTGACTCGCTTCCTTCGCGTCCAGGGCTTCGTAGCCCATCTCGTCGATGATCAACAGCGACGCCGACAGATACCGCCGGTTCCCCCGTGGCGTCGTCGACCCCTCATGCCGCTTCAGGGTCCGCAGCAACTCGTCCAGCCGGTAGAACGCCACCCGGAACCCGTTCTCCAGCGCCCGCATCCCCAGACCCGCCGCCAGGTGCGTCTTCCCCACCCCCGGCGGGCCCTGCAGCAGAACGTTCTGCCGCTCCCGGATCCAACCGCAGGTGCCCAACAGTTCCACCCGCGTCCGGTCCAGCGTCGGCTGGAAGCCGAAGTCGAAGTTCCCCAGGGTCCGTCCCAGAGGCAACCCCGCCATCCGCAGCCCCATCTCCAGCCGCCGCTGCCGGCGGAACTCCCTCTCCGTCTCCAGGACCCGAACCAACAGGCGATGCGCCGGCAGCTCCTCCCGCGCACACTCGGTCAGCAACTCGGACAACCGAGCCGATGCCTCCCGCATCCCGAGCTCTCCCAGGATCCGCCGCGTCCGGTCCAGGTCCAGGTCCACATCCATACTCACCATCGCGCTACCTCCGCCAGCGCCGCATACAGATCCAGGGGACGTTCCTCCGGAGCCATCGCCCCGATCTCCTCCAGCCGACGCCCCATCCGCCCCAGCGGCGCCGGCGCGATCACCCGACCCGTCGAAGCCCCCTCGTAATGCGACAAGTCGCGCACAAGCAAGGAGTTGCCCTCTCGGGGATGCTCCGCCACCACCTCCCCGCGATCCAACACCTGCACCCGGCGCGCGCACCGGCGCACCTCCACCCGGGTCCCCACCAGACGGAACGGCACCGACCAGCTCCGGCTGTCGAACGCCACCGTGCAGTCCTTCCGCACCGGCCGCAGCCCCACCAGGTCGAACGGCTCCGGCAACCCCGTGCAGTCCCCCAAATACCCCTGCTCCTCCTCCCAACTCTCCAACACCCCGCGCCCCGTCGCCGGGCTCGTCCGGCGCGACTCCCACTCCAGCAACCGAGCGTCCGTCCACGCCTGCAACTCCTCCAGGCTCGACCACTCGCTCGTCGGCCCCGGACCCCAACCCCGCAGGTCCAGGATCCCTCGCTCCACCTTCCCCTTCGCCTCCGGAGACCGCGGCGGACAGGGATCGATGTGAAACCGCGCCTCCTCCGCATACCGCAAATAGGCCCGGTTCACCTCCCCCCAGACCCCCGCGCCGCGCACTATCGCCGTCTTCACGTTGTCCATCCGTACCGTCGCCGTCACCCCCTTCAGACGCACAAACGCCTGCCCGTGAACCCACAACCACGACAGCGTGTCCTTCAACGGGGACCACACCACCGCGCTCTTCCGCGAAAAGCTCAACCGCAGCGCAAACGCACTTACCCCCCGCCGGCCTCCAACCAGCATCCCCGGCGCCTCCGCCCAGTCCGCCTGCGCCTGCGCCCCCGGCGGCGTCTCCACCCGACGCCGCGCCCGTACCCGGCCCGGACCCAACCGACGACGCAGATACCGCTGCACCGACCGCAGGCTCCCCACATACCCGTGCTCCGCCACCAAATGCTCGTGCAGCGCCGTCGCGTTCAAGGGCTGACCCCCCGCAAAGTCCGCGCACCACTCCCGGATCTCCTCCCCAAGCCTCGAAGCGCGCTCAACCTTCCCGCGACCGTCGCGCCTACCCTCCTCGCGACCCAGCTCGTAGCGAACCTGACGCTCGCTCACCCGCGCCGCCCGCGCGATCTCACGCCGGGAACAACCACGCTCCGAAAGCGCCCTGATCGTCATCCGAAGCTCCTTGCTGAGTGCCATGGCGGTCCCCCTGAAGCGAGAACCGAAGCCTCAGCCAACGACGCAAACAGGTGACAAAGTTCGTGTCGTTTAAGCCCGATCTTTACCTGTCGTTTGACACTCCGCTCTTGAGCCGCGCCGCGTTGGGCGCCGACCTTCCCGCGTGACCTTGCGACGTGCGCGGCGCGGAGCGCCACGCGTGCCGGTCTGGAGACCGGTGTTCCAAGCCGGTGCGTCACCTCCGCTCTTGAGCCGCGCCGCGTTGGGCGCCGACCTTCCCGCGTGACCTTGCGACGTGCGCGGCGCGGAGCGCCACGCGTGCCGGTCTGGAGACCGGCGTTCCAAGAAAAAAGCGCCCCGGGCCTTGCGGGAGCAGGACCCGGGGCGCTCCGTGGAGCGGAAGTGTTACTTCGCGGTGATCTTGAAGTGGGCGCGACGGTTCCGCTGCCAGCAGTCCTCGTCGCTCTCGGTGCACTGCGGGCGCTCCTTCCCGTAGCTGATCATTTCGAGCCGGCTGTCCGGGACCCCGAGCGATACGAGGTAGTCGTAGGCGGCGCGAGCCCGGCGCTCACCGAGCGCCTGGTTGTACTCGACGGTGCCGCGCTCGTCGCAGTGTCCTTCGATCTGGATCGTCGCGGAGACGTAGGGCCGCTGCAGCCAGGCTGAGTTGGCCTGGAGCGCGCTCCGGGAGGCATCGGTCAACTCGGACTCGTCGTACGCGAAGTAGACGTCCGAGAGGTTCTGCTGCAACTCCATCATGTCCGTGTCCAGATAGATGTCCCGCTCCGTCGGAGGCGGTGGCGGCGGCGGCGGCGGTGGCGGCGGTGGCGGTGGCGGCGGCGGCGGCGGCGGTGGCGGCTCCTCGGGTGGCGGCGGCGGCGGTGGCGGCGGCTTGGAGCACGCCGAGACAGCGAACCCGAGAGCGACCGTCGCGAGAGACAGCAACAGCAGGGTGGCGATGGCTTTTCTCACAAGGAAACCTCCGGGGACAGCGAATGAAATAGCCTTCAAGAGGCTATCGGATCGTTCTCACCGAAGTCAACGACATACCGGCGAGTTCCGGTGCCGTTGCGGCGTCTCCAGATCCCGGAAAACCCGAATCAGCCCCCGGTTTCCTCGAGGATCCGAAGCGCCGCCGACCGGGGATCCGCGTCCCTCGTGATGGCCCGGCCGACGACGAGGTAGTTCGCCCCCCGCCGCGCCGCTTCGCCGGGAGTCGCGACCCGCCGCTGATCGTGCGTATCCGCCGCCCAGCGGGGCCGGACCCCCGGCACGAGCAGCACGAAACCGTCGCCGAGAGCGTCCCGGAGCGCCGCGGCTTCGGCGGCGGAGGCGACCACGCCCCCCAGCCCGGCGGTCCGGGCGAGCCGCGCGAGGTTCAGGACCTGGTCCTCGACGGACACCCCGGGATACACCTCGGCGGCGCTCTCCGGGTCGAAGTGGGTCAGGACCGTGACCCCGAGCAGAAGCGGCGGCGCCGGAGCGGACGAGGCCGCCCGGGCCGCCGCCTCCAGCATCGGCCGCCCTCCGGAGGCGTGGACATCGAGAATGCTCGCCCCCAGGGATGCCGAGGCCCGCACCGCACCGGCCACCGTGGCCGGGATGTCGTGGAACTTCAGGTCGAGGAACACGCGCCCCACCGAGGAGAACTCGGAAACGGCGCGCGGGCCCGCCGCCGTGAAGAGCTCCTTGCCCACCTTGTAGAACGAGGCCGCGCCGGCCAGGGTGTCCCGGAGCCGGAGCGCCTCGTCGAGGGACGGGGTATCCACGGCGACCACCAGTTCGCCGGCCCCGGGCCCCGCCACCCAGTCGGGGCGCGGCGGAGGCGCCGGACCGGAACGGACCGGGGGCATCGTCACCCGGCCGTTCCGGGCCGCATGGCCCCGGTCAGGTCGCGCAGCGCGGCGACCTCGTGCCGGCGGCAGTACGCAGCCAGCCCGTCGAAGGTGCGCCGCCAGACGCCGGGGTCCACGAAGTTCATGGTGCCGATCTGGACCGCCGCGGCCCCGACGAGCAGGAATTCGAGGGCGTCTTCGGCGCTCGCGATCCCACCCATTCCGATGACCGGAAGCCGGCTTCCCCGCGCGACCTCCCACACCATGCGCACCGCGATGGGGCGGACCGCCGGCCCCGACAGTCCGCCGACGACGTTCGCGAGGCGCGGGCGCCGCGTCTCCACGTCCACCGCCATCGCGGGGATGGTGTTGATGAGGGACACCGCGTCGGCGCCCGCCTCCGCGACCCGCCGGGCCACGGCGGCCATGTCGCTGGCGCTCGGGCTGAGCTTCGGAATCACCGGCAGCCTCGTGCCCCGGCGCACCACCTCGGTGGCCCGCGCCGCC
This sequence comes from Vicinamibacteria bacterium, assembly GCA_963555995.3. Lineage (GTDB taxonomy): Bacteria > Acidobacteriota > Vicinamibacteria > Marinacidobacterales > Marinacidobacteraceae > Marinacidobacterium. The sequence continues at coordinate 2,501,257 of OY821641.1, forward strand.
ATGTCCGGATCGCAGCCGAACTCGATCCCGCCTTCCGCGACGTTCGGGCAGGAGATGTTCACCTCGATGGCGGACACCCCTTCCGCCTGGTCGAGGACCTTCGACAGCTCGCCGTATTCCTCGAGCGAACTCCCGCAGATGTTGGCGATGACGATCTTCCCGAGCGCCCGGACGGCCGGGAGCTTCTCGGCGAGGAAGCGCCGGATACCGACCTCCTGGAGGCCGATGGCGTTCAGCATGCCGGACGGGGTCTCCCAGATTCGCGGCGGCGGGCACCCCGCTCGGGGCTCGAGGTAGAGGCCCTTGACCGAGATCGCGCCGATGCAGTCGTAGTCCGCCACCTGCCGGTACTCGTCGCCGTAGCCGAAAGTGCCGCTGGCGGCGATCAGGGGGGTGGGCAGCCGCAGCCCGGCCACATCCACGCCCATGTCCACGGTCGTGGCGCCTGGCTCGGACATCAGAGCGGATGGGGGTCGCGGTCCCAGGCGATCGTTGCGGCGTCGAAGACCGGCCCCTCGGTGCAACTCCGCAGGTACTCCTCCGGGCCGCCGGACGGGGGCCGCGCCCAGACGACGCAGCCGAGGCAGCATCCCATGCCGCACCCCATCCGGCGCTCGATCGAGACCTGGTGGGGAACGCCGGCGGCGGTCGCGAGCTCCGCCACTTTCAGCAGCATGCCCGTCGGCCCGCACGAGTAGAGAACCGGCCGGACCGTGTCCGCCAGCGCGGCGTCGAGCAGCGCGGTGACGAATCCGTGGTGGCCCGCGCTGCCGTCCTCGCTGGCCACCCGCACGTCCATCCCGAAACGCTCGAAGGTGTCCCACAGGTAGAGGTCGGGCCGGCGCCTGCCACCGAGCAGCACGATGCCCCGGCGCCCGCTCTCCGCCAGCCGGCGGCAGAAGAGCACGAAGGGCGCGATCCCCACGCCGCCGGCGACGATCACCGGCGTCCGGTCCGGAGGCGGCAGGTCGAAGGTGGTCCCCAGCGGGCCCAGACTGGACACCTCCCCGCCGACGGGCAGGTTCATGAGGGCCCGGGTCCCCACCCCGACCTCCTTGACCAGCAGGGTGAAGGCGCCGTCATCCGGCAGGTCGCAGAACGAATACGGCCGCCGCAGCAGGCCGCCCCCGTCCACCCGGACCATGGTGAACTGGCCCGGCAGGACCCGAAGCGGCGCCTCGCTCTCGAAACGGAGCAACTGGGCGTCCGGCGAGAGCTGGTCCCGGGCCACGAGCGTCGCCCCCCGGTCCGCCCGGGGGGGACCCGGCCCGCCGACCGCTTCGCTAAGCGTCACGGGCGGTCACCCGATCCACCTCGGAGAGGGTGGTCGCCCCGCGCGCCACGAGTTCGAGGGCGTTCCGGCGCAGCGGGACCATCCCCTCCGATTCCGCCTGCGCGCGGATCGCGCCCGCACCCCCGCGCACGAGGATCAGTTCCCGGATGGACGCGCTGAGCGGCAGGACCTCGGCGACCACGGTCCGCCCCCGGTACCCCGCTCCGTCGCACTTCCGGCAGCCGCGCGGCTGGAAGACCTGGTCGGAGGGAGACGGGAACACCGAGAGGGCCGTCCGTTCCGCCGCGCCGGGCGGGCCCGGCTCGCGGCACTCACGGCAGAGCACCCGGACCAGGCGCTGGGCGACGATGCAGTTCAGGGCGGAGACGAAGTTGTGGGGGTCGGCGCCCATGTGCAGGAAGCGTCCGACCACGTCGAGCGCGTGGTTGGCGTGAACCGTGGTAAGGACGAGATGGCCGGTGAGGGCCGCCTGCACCGCGATGGAGGCCGTCTCCGGATCCCGGACCTCACCCACCATGATGGTGTCCGGGTCGTGCCGCAGGATGGAGCGCAGGCCGCGGGCGAACGTGAGGCCCTTCTTCTCGTTCACCGGGACCTGGGTGACTCCGGCGATCTCGTACTCGACGGGGTCCTCCACGGTCACGATCTTCTCCTCCGGAGTCGCGATCTCGGAGAGGGCCGCGTAGAGGGTCGTCGTCTTGCCGCTTCCGGTGGGGCCGGTGGCAAGCAGCATCCCGAAGGGACGGCGCGCGTGCTCGCGGAGGAGTCCCAGTTCCCGGCCCGAGAAACCGAGCGCCTCGAGGGAGAGCGCCTCGAAGCGGGTTCCCAGGCTGCGCTTGTCGAGCACCCGGATCACCACGTCTTCGCCGTGCACGCTGGGCATGACGGAAACGCGGAAGTCCACGGTCCGCGGGGTGCGCTCGCTCCCTCCGGGAAGCACTGCCCGGAACCGTCCGTCCTGCGGGACACGCCGCTCCGCGACGTCGAGCTCCGCCATCACCTTGAGCCGCGCCACGATGGTCTGGTGGTGGGCGCGGTCCACCGGCTCCATCGCCGGATAGAGCACGCCATCCACCCGGTACTTCAGCACCACCTCCCCGGACTTGGTCTCGATGTGGATGTCGGTGGCGCGCCGCTCGATGGCGTTCAGGAGCAGCGAGTCCACGAGCCGGACCACGGGGCTCCCGGTCCGGGAGTCTTCGAGCGCGTCGAGCGAGATCACGGGCGGGCCGGAGTCCCCGTCACCCCGCCCGAGGCGCTCGATGCGAAGGTCCTCCGACGCGCGGTCCAGCAGGAAGCTGGAGTCCGTGTTCCGCTCGATGATCGCGTCGATCTGCGCCGGATCGCCCACGTGGACGACCACCGGGCGCCGGAGCAGCAGCTCCAGCCGGTCCACCTCGGACTCGACGACCGGAGGCGCCACGACGATGGAGAGACGCTCGCCGTCCTCGGCCAGCGGAACGAAACGGTGGCGCCGCACCAGTTCCATGGGAACGCTGCGCCAGAGCGCGGGATCGTCCCGATATCCCGCGAGGTCGGCCGCGGGGTAAAGCGGAGACGACGGCTCCGATGCTCGCGCCGCCCGGCCTCTGGTCAACGGATCCATCCCCTGGTCTCGGAACTCCATCGTCTTCGATGGACAGCGAACGGATAACCGCCCGGGGGCGTTCCGCGCAACCGCGACCGTTCGCAACCGCGGCGGGAGACTACCGGGGCCGCCGCGCCGGCGGGCCCTCGCTCCGGAAGGCTGCTAGTCGCAGCAGTCGGCCTGGAAGGGTTTGGAGACCTTGCAGCGGACCACGTTCCGCGCCGGGATCTCGATGGCCTCGCCCGTACGGACGTTGCGGCCCATCCTCGCTTCCCGGTGGGCAACCGAAAACTTGGCGATTCCCGGAAGCACGAAATCGTTGCCGGCGCGCAACTCCTCGATCGCCAGATCACGCAGTCCGTTGAGGACCTCACCAGCTTCGCGACGACTGATTTGAGCATGGTCTGCCAGGGTCGTTACGAGTTCCACCTTGGTCATTGTCGATCTGGTTCCTTTCTTTGCCCAAGCGGGGTTGGTGCGCTCCACCACTCGATCATGAGCGGCTCGGAGCGCGCGACGCTCCGCAGCGTATCACAGGCCCGCGTGTGCATCGTCCGACAAAATTGAGCTTTTCTTGCGCCTGTTGCGGAGCTTTGTCAACAACCGGTGATGAAGCCCACGTGAGCGCCGAGTCGGGTGAGGCGCCCGGCTGACAGGGCGCGTGAGAAAGGAATACCGGGTGTATTCCGACCGAAACGCAACGCGGCGCGCATCGCAGCGGCGCGGTTCAGACGGGATGCATCGCCCGTCGAACGCCGCGTGGGTCTTGCCACCGGCCGTTAGAACCCAAGGAGCTGGTCCAGCGTCGCCAGCCGCCCGTTCGCGACGACCGCCCGCACCCGCCGCAGGTTCGAGATGTCTTCGAGCGGATTGCCCTCGAGCAGCACCAGATCGGCGAGGGCCCCCGGCGCGATGACACCCAGCTCCCCGGCCAGCCCCAGCGCTTCCGCGGCGGTCACGGTGGCGGCCCGAAGCGCTCCCGCGGGCCCGAGCCCCGCCTCCGACAACTGTTCGACCTCGACGATGAACCCGAGCCCGTAGGGAACGATCGGGGTGTCCGTCCCCGCGATGATGCGGCCGCCGGCATCCGCGATCGAGGTGACCGTTTCCCACATGGGGCGCATCAAGGCGAGGCCGCGCGCGACCTGCGCCTCGCGGTCGTCCGCGGGCTCGCGTGGCGCGCTGAGCGAGGAAGCGAGCCAGGCGGGAAACGCCCGGATCCGGCGGTCGGAGGAAACGAGATCGGGCTCGCGGGCGAGCGCCAGGTCCCAGCCGCCGTAGATGAGCATGGTCGGCGTGAAGAACACTCCCGACGCGGCGATCAGGGTCCGGACATCCTGGTAGGAACGGCCGAGGTCGGTCATCTTCGGCGAGAAGCCCCGCCGCGACGTGCCCTTGACGTGTTCGAGGCCGTTCACCCCGTAGCGGACCGCCGGATAGAGCTCGTGGGAGGTCACGAAGGCGCCGAAGCGCTGGGCGCGGCGGATGGCGTCCCGCTGGGATTCGTCGTCGAGCCGGACGTACGTCTTGACGACGTCGAAGTCGAGCTCCCGCGCGAGCCGCAGCAGCACGTCGCGCTCCTGCGCGCTCCCGAGCGCCGCGGCGCCCGGGTAGTAGATCCGCGTCCCGTCGAGCGTGCCGCCCGTCAGGAAGATCCGGGGACCCACGCGGAGACCGGCCAGGATGGACTCCCGTTCCTCGAGCGTCCGGTAGGTGGCCGCCGCGGGGATCCGCACCGAGGTCACGCCGTAGGCGAGGTGCGCGCGCCCGAAGCGGTTCCCGAAGGCGGGGGTCATCGGATGGGTGTGCATCTCGATGAGCCCGGGGATCAGCGTGGCCCCCTCGCCGTTCACGACCCGCAGCTCCTCCGGGAGCGGGTCGCCGGCCGGGGTCACCGAGACGATCCGGCCCGTCTCGATCAGGACGTCCTGACCGGGCGCGACCTCGCCCTTCTCCACGTCCAGGATCCCGACGTCGTGAATCAGCAGCGTGCCCGACGGCGGCGCGAGCGGGAAGTCGTGGCGCAGGCGGATGGCCGCGGAACCGCTGCCGTCCGCCTCGATGCGCAGGACCTCCGTGCCGGACACGGCCACGATCGCGGCCCCGTCCGGCGTCCAGGAGGGGAAGTCCACCGGCCCCTCGAAGATGGTCTCGGGAGGCCCCGCGGGCGCACCCGCCGCGTCGAGCCGCAGGACGGCCAGCCCCCCGCCCAGAGCGAAGGCGAGCCGGCTCCCGTCCGGCGAGAACACCGGTCCGTCGGAGTCGCGCGTGCCGAAACTGGCCGCGGGCTCGTCGAGGAACCGGGTCTCCCCGCTGGTCGCGGCGACGAGCGCGATCCGGTTCCGCCCCTCGCGGTAGCGGGAGGAATACGGGACCAGGCTCGCGAGCGCGATGGTCTCGCCGTCGGGCGACCAACTCGGCATCCCCGCGCCTCGCCGCGCGGTGTACACGGCCCGTTCCTCCTGCGCGGCGTCGGGACCCGTGTCCAGGTCGCGGCTCGTCACCCGGAGGTCTCCCCGTTCGTCGAGCCAGGCGATCCGGGCGCCGTCGCGGGTCACCGCCGGGCTCACCTCGGCGCCGAGCCGGGCGGTGAGCTGGGTGAGTCCCGCGCCGGGTCCCGAACCGAGCCGTTTCTCCCAGATGTCCATCGTCCCGCCGCGGTCACTCGCGAAGAGCACGCTCGCTCCGTCGGGCAGCCACACCGGGTCGGTGTCGAGCCAGGTGTCGCGGGTCAGCGGCAGCGGCGCCTCCGAACCGTCGAGCGGGGCGGTCCAGATGTCCCCGAGGGCGGCGTAGAGCAGCCGGGTACCGTCCGGGCTGATGCTCGGCCGCACGATCCCCCGGACCGGAAGCGTCTCCTCCGACTCGGTGCGGATCCTGCCGCGACGCTCCGGCGGATGGCGGATGCCCAGCCCGGCCGACATCGGAACGGGTTCGGCGGCCGGCGCGGCGCTCTCCGCCCCTTCGGCGCCCTCCGGGGGAGGCCCCACCCCGAGCCGCCGGATGCCGCCGTCGGCTGTATAGAGCAGGGTCTCGCCGTCCAGCCACTGGGGCCGGAAGGGGAACAGGTCCTGGCCCGCCCCGGCGAGGACTCGCGGCGCGGTTCGCTCGTCTTCGTCCGCCGGGTCGGACCCCTCCGCCGCCGCGAGGGGCGCGAGCACCCACGCGCTCGCGGTGCCGATGTCGAAGCGGCTTCCCATCAGGGTTAGGCCCTCGTACTGGAGGCGCCGGAACACCACCTGCGATCCGTCCGGACTCACCGCCGGGGCGGCGACGTTCCCCTCGCTTCCGGGCAGGGCGGCGGGAACCGCGCCGGCTTCCAGCGAGACCCGGTGCACCGCCCCGTCCGCCTCCCCCTCGGGAGTCGCGACGAAGACGATCCCCTCACCGTCCGGGGTCCAGGCGGGCTGGGACTCGTTGCCGAGGGTGCTGGTGACCGGCGTCACCTCTCCGGTCGCCACGTCCAGGATCCAGATGTCGTAGCTCCCCGCGCGATCCGAGGAGAAGGCGATCCGGGCCCCGTCGGGAGACCACGCGGGCTCGCGGTCATCGAAGTCGGTCCTGGTGAGCTGCTCGGGCTGCCCTTCGAGGGCCAGTTGCCAGATGTCCCAGGTCCCCGCCCGGTACGACTGGTACGCCACCCGGCCGCCCTCGGGATGGAAGTCGGGTAGCCGGTCGTCGCCGAGACCATCGGTCAGCGCCTCGGCGGAACCGCCCGCCGCCGGCAGCAGCCACAGGGTCCCCTGCAGGTCCATCACCAGTTGCTCGCCGTCCGGCGAGACGGCGACGGCGAAGTTGGTGCCCTCCGTCACCCGGACCATCCGCTCGGCAGTCTCCTGAGCCCCGGCGGGGGCAACGCCGCAGGCGAGCAGAAGGAGCGGCAGGCGCCTCATCGCCGCCGATCCTAACGCTTCGGGATTGCCCGGAAGCAGGGACCGCCGGCTTGGAACGCCGGCTTCAGCCGGCACCCGCCGTGCGCAGCGCAGCGCGTGGCACGACGTTGACCTGCCCGATGACGCTCGGCTCGGGTCCATCACCGCGACTGGCGGCACGACATCCACGGGTCGGCGGCCCGCTTTGCCGGCTGAAGCCGGCGTTCCAGGCCATTTCGCCATTTTCGTGACCGGCGGGGTGCGCGGGAGGACGCCCCCATGGGTGTTTCTCAAGGTGGGGACCTCCAAACCGGCGGCGCCTCCTGAACCGACGACAGGAATCGCCGTTTCCGCTGGCCGAAGCGGGCGAAATGGCATAGGGTCTCCGCTTCCGTCGGCAGCGGTGACCTGGTTCCGGGGACGCGCGCCGGGCTCTAGGCAACCCCATGACCCATCCGATTTCCGTACGAGGCGCGTTCGCGTTGTCCTGCCTCGTCGGCCTGGCGGCGGCAGCCGCCGCGAACGGGCCCGAGGAGTCCGCGCGCCAGGAGGTCTGGCTGGGCGACCAGCTCGCGGTGAGCTACGCGGCGCGGATCGAGGCCGACTGGCTCATCGTTGACGTGCGGCATGAGCCGGGTTGGCACACCTACTCGATGGACAACGTGCTGCGCGCCGCCGAGGTGACCGGGAAGGCCAGGCCCGATACCGAGCTGCCGACCCGCATCACGCCGTCACCCGGGATCGAACTGGCGCCACCCTGGCGGCAGACCGCCCCGACCGAGCTCTCGCAGCCCGAACTTCGCTGGTACACCTGGGGCTTCGAGGCACGCTCCTTCTTCGCGGCGCGCGTCGTCCGGGCGGATCCGGGAGGCTGGGTCCAGGTGGATGCGCAGGCGTGTACCGACCGGCTCTGCGCCATGGTGGACGGACTGCGGGTCCCGGTGACGCGGAGCAGCGAACGGACCATCGCTCCCGAGCGCCTCGAGGTGGTGCGCCATCCGGAGAGTGACGAGGCCGCGGCCGGCTCTCCCTGACCGGCGCTCCCCGGCGACGCCCCGCGGGTCTTGCCACCGGCCGTCCGGCTGTCCCGTGCGCCGGGTATCGTTTCCGGCGGCATGATGTTCTCCCGCTGTCTCCTCCCCTGGACCCATCGTCGCCGCGCGGTCCTGTGCCTGCTCGCGGTCGCGTTCGCGGGTTGTTCGGCTGCCCCGGATCCCGCACCGCCGCCAACCGTGGCGGAGGCGGCAACGGCCGCCGCCGGCGAGATTCGCCGCGTGATCGAGGATGACGGACGCGGCGGCGCCGCCTTCGGCATCGTGGTCGCCGGGGAAACGGTCGTCGCCGCAGGCTTCGGCTTCGCCGACACCGAAGGGCGGACACCCGCGCGGGCCGACCACCTGTACCGGATCGGGTCCATCACGAAGCCGGTCACCGCGATGGCCATGCTGCGGCTCGTCCATCTGGGGGAGGCGCGTTTCGGCGATCCGGTGACCGCATTCGTCCCGGAACTCGCGGAGGTCGAAAACCCCTTTTCCTGGACGCCCGGCCCCAGCATCTTCCAGCTCGCGACGATGACCGGCGGGCTCGCCCGGGAGCCCCGCAACCTTCCGCGCTACCTGGTGGGCGCTCCCCGGGACTGGCTCGACACCGCGCTCCGGGCGCTCGATGAGGTCTCGTTCGAGTACGAACCCGGAACCCGCTACCAGTACTCCAACATCGGCTACGCGATGCTCGGCGCCGCCGTGGAGCGGGCCGCCGGCGAGCCCTTCATGGATCACGTCAAGGCCAACCTCCTGGCTCCGCTCGGGATGGACTCGAGCACCTTCTTCCCGGTCCCGGAGCTTGAAGACCGCATCGCGGAGGGGGGCACCGTGAAGGACGACGGCAGCCTCGACGCCGAGACGCCGGCGCGGGAACACGCCGGGCGCGGCTACAAGGTGCCGAACGGCGCGCTGTACTCAACGGTCGAAGATCTGGGCGTTTTCCTGCGTTTCCTGATCGGGACCGGGGGAGAGCCGTTCGACGGGGTGATCCCGGCGAGCGTCCGGCAGGACAACCTGACGAAGGCGTTCGCCACCGGGGACCTGGCGAGCGGGTACGGGTTCGGATTCATGGCGCGCCGCCTCGACGACGCGGGCGGCCATCCGTTCACGGCCTACGGGCACGGCGGAAGCGTGGCCGGGTACCGGGCGGCGGCCTGGATCGAGCCGGAAACCGACGCCGCGGTGATCCTGCTCCGGAACGTGGGGGGCGATGGGCTGAACCTGTCGGAGCTGTCGCTCGCGGCGCTCGCGGAGGTGGTGGCGGCGCTCCGCTGAGCCGGGTCTCCGCCGCTACCGAGGAGTGCCCCGCCTCCCCCGCATCTCGCTCGCCTGGTGGATCCTCATCGGGATGGCCGGGGGCGTCGCCCTCGGCCTCGCCGCGCCGCAGTGGGCCGAGCGCATCGAGTTCCTCAGCACCCTGTTCCTGCGGCTGATCCGCTCGATCATCGCGCCGGTGCTGGTGGGGGTCCTGATCCGGGCGATCGCGGGCGCCGGCTCCATGGGCGCGCTGGGGCGGCTCGGCTGGAAGTCGGTGGTCGCCTTCGAGATCGCCACCACCATCGCCCTGCTGCTCGGCTGGTTCAGCGTGGCGGCGACCCGGCCCGGTGACGGCCTGTCGCTCGGCGGAGCGTCCGGGGTCGAGCTTCCGGAACCGGCCGGGTTCGTGGAGGCGCTGCAAAACGCGGTTCCGACGAGCATCGTGGACGCCTTGGCGCGGGGCGACGTCCTGCAGATCGTGGTGTTCTGCTTCGTGTTCGGAATCGCCTGCCTCTCGGTGGGCAAGCGAGCCCGGCCGGTGGTGGACTTCGCGGACGCGCTGGCGGAAGTCGCGTTCCGCTACACCGACTACGTCATGTACCTGGCGCCCCTGGCGGTGTTCGCCGCGGCCGCGAACGCGATCGCGGGCGGCGGGTCCGCCGGCCTCGAGGGCCTCGCCGCGTTCACGGCGATCGCCTGGCTGGCGCAGGGGTTTTTCCTCCTCGTGGTGCTGGCGGGAGGCCTGCTCGGCTGCGGCATCCCGCTGCGGCGGTTTGCGCGGCACATGCGCGAGCCCTTCCTGGTGGGCTTCGCAACGACCTCCAGCGCCGCCGCCCTGCCCCAGACCCTCGAGAACCTGCAGCGGTTCGGGGTGCCGCGGCGCATCCTCGGCGTGGTCACGCCGCTCAGTCTGAGCCTGAACATGAACGGCAGCACGATCCACCTGGGCATGGCGACCCTGTTCATCGCGCAGGCGGCCGGGGTCGCCCTCTCCTGGGAGCAGGCGGCGATCATCCTGCTGACGCTGAAGGTGACGAGCAAGGGGGTGGCCGGGATCCCGCGCGCCAACTTCGTGATCCTCGCGGCCGTGTTCGAGGGGCACGGCCTGCCCATGGAGGGGCTCGGCATCCTGCTCGGGATTGACGCGCTGATTGATCCGATCCGGACGAGCACCAACGTCGCGAGCCACTGCGCCGCGCCGGCGGTGGTGGCGCGGTGGGAGGACCCCGGGTTCGCGAGGCCGGAGCGGCCGGACGCGACGGGCTGATCCGTCAGCCCGTCCCCGGGGCGGCTACCGGGCGAGGAGGCGCCGGGCCTGGCGGAGGTGGAGTTCCTCCAGCAGCTCCCCGTCGAGTTCGACGACCGCGACGCCGCGGGCGGCGGCGTCCTCCATGACGCGGACCACGCGCTCCGCCCAGGTGCGTTCCTCCCCGGTAGGTGCGAAGGCCTCGTGGATCACGGGTATCTGCGCCGGGTGGACCGCGGACTTGCCGTCGAAACCCGCCTCCGCGGCGTGGCGGGCGCTCCGGCGCAGCCCTTCCAGATCGCGGAAGGCGAACCACGGCGCGTCCCACGCGTGAATCCCGGCGGCGCGGGCGGCGAGCAGGATCCGCTGCCGGACGAAATCCAGCTCCGACTCACCCTGCCGCATCCGGGCGCCGATGCTCAGCCGGTAGTCGGCGGACCCGAACACGAGGCCTTCCACGCCGGGTACGCGGGCGAGGTCGAAGACGTTCGCGGCGCCGGGCGCGGTCTCGATCATCAGCCAGAGGGGCGCGGCGCGGCCCAGGAGGTCTCGAGCGACCCGGACAGTCTCACCGGATTCGGCCTTGGGGATCAGGACGGCGTCAAACCCGGCGGTGGCCGCCGCTTCCAGGTCGGCGTGTCCGCCGGGGCCCTCCGGAGGGTTGGTCCTGAGCGCGACGACCGCACCGGCGCCGGCCAGCGCGGCCCGGGACCCGTGAAGGCGTTCCCGCGCGGTGTCCTTCTGCGACGGGTGGACTCCGTCCTCGAGGTCCAGCACCACGATGTCGGCGCCGCGGCTGGCGGCCTTCGCGACCATCCGCTCGCTGGAGGCGGGAACGTAGAGGAGCGAGCGAAGCGGGCGAGTGTCGGCGTCCACGGCCGCGAGTATTCCACTGTTGGGGGTGGGCGTTGCGCCGTCCCGGGCGGTGGGCCGGGAACCGAAGCGCCGCACCGTTCGTTTGGGTGGACATGATGAAACTACTGCGCCATGCAACCATGGCCACCGTCGCCCTCGCCCTGACCGCCCTCCCGGCGCTCGGGCAGGAGCGACCCTGGCTCCATGTCCAGGTCGAAGACGGAGACGACAACACCAAGGTCGAGGTGAACCTGCCGTTCGCCGCGGTGGAGGCGCTCGGCGACTCGCTCGGCGGGCACATCCTCGACGAGATCGAGAGGGAATGGGACCACGACACCGACGTGGACGTGGACGCCGAGGACCTCCAGGCGCTCTGGCAGTCGCTCCGCGACAACCCGGGCGCCTGGGTGACGATTGACGAAGAGGACCGGGGCAACCTCCGCGCCCGGATGGACGGCGACGAGATCCGCATCGAGGGCAGCGGCGGCGACGGCGCGCTCGATGTGCGGTTTCCGGTCGCCTTCGGGGATGCACTCTTCGGTGAAGAGGGAACCAAGCCCGACCTCGCCGCGGCCATCCGCGCGCTCGCGGACCACGACGATGTCCTGGTCTCGGTCGGCGGGGACGACGGCCGGGTCCGGGTCTGGATCGGACCCCGGTAGCCGGTCATGCTCCGCCTGCTCGGACTCCTGCTCGCCGCGGCCCTGATCTCGGCGCTCCTGTTCGGCGCCTGCGCCGCGGCCTGCGGCGTCGCGGTGGTATCGGTGGTCGCCGAGGAGGGGCCGAAGATCGTGGCGCCGGTGCCCCTGATGCTCCCCCTGGCCGCGCTCCATCTCGTCCCGGATCACCTTGTGGACCACGAGATCCATGAGGAAATGGATGCGTTGGAAGGCGCGGCAGTCCTGGCGCTCGGGCCGTTCGCGCGGGCCCTCGAAGCGGCGGGCGACGCCGTGCTCGTGCGGGTCACCGACGGAGAGGACCAGGTCCTCATCGCCACCGAGGGAGACGACCTCGTCGTCCGGGCCCGGGAAGGAGGCGATTCCGGCAACCGGGTCTTCGTGCGGACGCCGCTGCGCGTGCTCGGGGACATCGGCGACGCGTGCGAGGCGTTGGGGGATTCCGAGGTCCGCTGCGATCCGCTCGGGATGGCCCGGTCGCTGCTGTCGGCCGCCCGCGGCACGGAGATCGAGGTGCGGGACGGCGAGACGCGGGTGGACGTCACCGTCTGGTAGCGCGGTTTTCCGAACCAGGTGTTCCACGTCGTACGCGTCGTGAGGATGGGTGAGGTTGCGACGTGCGCGGCGCGGAGCGCCGCGCGTGCCGGTCTGGAGACCGGCGTTCCAAGGCGGTACGCCGCTCAGAAACGGAAGAGGCGGGTGAACTTGACGATGAAGGACTGCGTGTTGAGTTCGGGGTACCCGGGCGCCAGGGTGTCCCGGAGGGAGTTGTAGACAACGTAGAGGTCGCTGCCCGGTTCGTACTCCCAGCGGAAGCGGACGTTCGTCGAGAGGCTGTTCGCGGCGGTGTTGTACTGGAGGAACGCCGCGAAGAAGCTGCGGGGCGAGAGCGTGTAGTTGATCCGCGAGGCGATCAGGCTGGTGTCGTAGTCGCCGGTCGGAAGATCAATCCAGTTCATCGAGACGGTGGGTTCGAGGGAGAAGCGCGTCGTCACCTCGACCCGCCCGCGCCACGCCGCCTCGCGGCGCGTCCCCGAGAAGAAGCCCCCCTGCTGGTAGGCGAAGTTTCCCGAGACGGGACGCTGCGGCCCCGCCTGGTAGGCGACCCGGACGTGGTCGAAGTCATAGGGGCCCACCCCGACGCCGATCCCCGCGTCCGCGTCCAGGAAGAACTCTTCGCTCAGCACCTCCCGGTTGCGGGCGGCGTCCATGTTCAGCCGGTCCCCGTTCTCCAGTTCGACCTCCGTCTGCAACTGGAGGATCCGCGTTTCCAGGGTCCCTTCGTTGTCGGTGGTGTAGTCGAGGCTGCCGGTCCAGCCGATCTGGCGCAGCCAGGAGATCGAGTGCGGCCGGGGGCTGAAGCGCGCCTCGCCGTAGTTGCGCTGGAAGTCCCGGCGGCGCAGGAACCCGATGCCCGGATCGAAACCGTCTCCGACCACCAGCCGTTCCGTCTTCAGCCCGTAACGGTCGCCGTTGTACTCGAACTGGCCCAGGTAGCTCATCCCGGTCCGGTCCTCGAGCTCGTTTTGCGTCCAGGCGGCGTAGGACTGGATGGTGAGGTTCTCGAAGAACCCGAAGCGGGCGTCCATCCCGTAGGCGAAGTTCCGCCCCAGCCCGCCGGCGCCGTGGGAGCGGTAGGTGCCCATGACGCCCACGGTGCTGCGGTTCAGGATGTCGCGCTTCAGCCGCAGGACGGAGAAGTCGGTCTCCGGTGCGCCGGCGGCGCTGTTCGCACCGGTGCGGATGGCGAGGGCCCCGACACCGAAGTCGCCGAGCTTGCCGGTCACCCGGCCGCCGCCGAGGATCGGCACGATCTGGCCGCCGGCGATCCCGATCTGGCGGCTGAAGAAGAGCACCGGGGTACTGCTCGGCGGGCCGAAGCTGCGCGTGGACCCCGCGGGCGGGCTCCGGCTCGCGGTGCCGAAGCTGAAGGTCCCCTGCCCTTCGAGGAAGAACTCGCGCTTCTCGGGAAAGAACAGGCTGAAACGGGTCAGGTTGATCTGCTGGGCGTCCGCCTCGACCTGGGCGAAGTCGGTGTTCCAGGTGAGGTCGGCGATCAGGCCGCTGGTGATGCCGACCTTGGCGTCCACCCCGAAGTCGCCGCCGTAGTCCCGCTCCAGCCCGCCGGCGGCGGCGCGGACCCCGGCGGCGTCCCCGATGAGGTAGGGCTTCACGTCCACGGTCCGGGAACTCGCCGGCGCGTCCAGGCCCACGAGCGTCCCCGCCGAGCTGATCTTGGTGATGCCGCGGGGTCCGAGAGCCGTGGGGACCCGGGTGAGGTAGGACAGCTCGTTTTTCCAGCGCACCGTGCGGCGGAAGTTGATGCCCCACACCTGGGGGCCTCCGCTCGCGTAGCGCAGCGTCTTGAACGGGATCCGCATCTCCATGGTCCAGCCGTTTTCGAACCGTGCCGCCCGCGAGTCCCAGACCCCGGACCAGTCGCGGTTGGGAGGGTTCTCGTCCGCGATGAGGCCGTCGAAGAACCCGCCGAGCGGGTTCATGTAGAAGAAGAAGGCGTTCCGGCGGTCGTAGAAGGTGTCGAGGACGACCGCGAGGTTCTCGTTGTTGAAGATGCCGAAGTTGTCGCGCCGCATCTCGGTCGCCACCATGCGGTGGGGCTGGCTGTCCCAGCACCTGCCGGCGACGTACACCGCCTCGTCGTCGTAGAAGATCCAGACTTCGGTCGGCTCGGTGGCGGGTTCGCCGTCGAGCGGCAGCGACTGGATGAAACCGCCCACCCCGGGCACCCGGTCGTAGATGGCGTCGTCGAGGCGGCCGTCGAAATCGAGCGGCTCGGTGAGGCGGGTGGCGCGCATGGTGGCGCCCCCGGCGTCGTCGCGCCGCACCATCTCGGGAAGCTCGGGGGGCGCGGGGCCGCGCACCACGGAGGCCGGCGCCGGCGCCGAGCCCTGGCCGTCTTGGCGTTCGGCGAGCTCCGCGGACTGCGCCCACAGGGAAACCGGAACGATCAGGGCGGCGCCGGGAAGGAGGAGCCGGAACGCAGAGGGGGCCAAAAGAGGGACTCGGAGGTCCCGGAACTCTACGCCGGGACCGGTGGCCGATCCGGGGTCCGGCGGCGACGTGCGCAGCGCGGAGCGCTGCGCGTGCCGGTCTGAAGACCGGCGCTCCCGGCCTCAGAAGCGGAAGAGGCGGGTGAACTTGACGATGAGGGCCTGGGTGTTGAGTTCGGGGTATCCCGGCGCCAGCGTGTCGCGGAGCGAGTTGTAGACGACGTAGAAGTCGCTGCCCGGTTCGTACTCCCAGCGGAACCGGACGTTCGTGGAGAGGCTGTTCGCGGCGGTGTTGTACTGGAGGAACGCCGCGAGGAAGCTGCGGGGCGACAGGGTGTAGTTGATCCGGGAGGCGATCAGGCTGGTGTCGTAGTCGCCGGCCGGGAGGTCAATCCAGTTCAGGGAGACGATGGGCTCAAGGGAGAACTGCGGCGTCACCTCCACGCGTCCGCGCCATGCCGCCTCGCGGCGGGTTCCGGAGAAGAAACCCCCCTGCTGGTAGGCGAAGTTGCCCGAGATGGGGCGGGTCGGCCCCGCCTGGTAGCTGATCCGCACGTCGTCGAAGTCGTAGGCGCCGACCCCGACGCCGATGCCCGCGTCGGCGTCCAGCAGGAACTCCTCGCTCAGCACTTCGCGGTTCCGGGCGGCATTCACGTTGAGCTGGTCTCCGTTCTCGAACTCCACCCGCGTGCGCAGCGAGAAGATCCGGGTTTCCAGGATCCCTTCGTTGTCGGTGGTGTGGTCCACGCTGCCGGTCCAGCCGATCTTGCGAAGCCACGAGATCGAGTGCGGCCGGGGGCTGAAGCGCGCCTCGGCGTAGTTGCGCTGGAAATCCCGGCGGCGCAGGAACCCGATGCCGGGGTCGAAGCCGTCCCCGACCACGAGCCGTTCCGTCTTGAGGCCGTAGCGGTCGCCGTTGTAGTCGAGCTGGCCCAGGTAGCTCATCCCGGTCTTGTCTTCGAGTTCGTTCTGCGTCCAGGCGGCGTAGCTCTGGATGGTGAGGTTCTCGAAGAACCCGAACTGGGCGTCCATCCCGTAGGCGAAGTTCCGTCCCAGCCCGCTCGGGGTGTGGGAGCGGTAGGTGCCCATGACGCCCACCGTACTGCGGTTCAGGACGTCGCGCTTCAGCCGCAGGACCGAGAAGTCCGTCTTGGGCGCGCCCGCGGCGGTGTTCGCGCCGCTGCGGATGGCGAGCGCCCCGACGCCGAAGTCGCCGAGCTTGCCGGTCACCCGCCCGCCGCCGAGGATCGGCACCGCCTGGCCGCCGGCGATCCCGATCTGGCGGCTGAAGAAGAGCACCGGGGTGCTGCTCGGCGGGCCGAAGCTGCGCGTGGATCCGGAGGGCGGCGCCCGCGACGCGGTGCCAAAGGCGAAGATCCCCTGCCCCTCCAGGAAGAACTCTCGCTTCTCGGGAAAGAAGAGGCTGAAGCGGGTGAGGTTGATCTGCTGGGCGTCCGCCTCCACCTGGGCGAAGTCGGTGTTCCAGGTGAGGTCGGCGGTGAGCCCGCTGGTGATCCCGATCTTGGCGTCCACCCCGTAGTCGCCGCCGTACTCGCGTTCCAGCCCGCCGACGCCCGCGCGGACCCCGGCGCCGTCCCCGATGACGTAGGGCTTGACCTCGACGGTGCGGGAACTCGCTGGCGCTTCGAGGCCCACCAGGGTGCCCGCCGAGCTGACCTTGGTCATCGCCCGCGGACCCATGGCGGCGGGAAGCCGGGTCAGATAGGAGTACTCGTTCTTCCAGCGCACGATGCGGCGGAAGTTGATTCCCCAGACCTGCGGGCCGCCCCGGGCGTAGCGCAGGGTCTTGAAGGGGATGGCCATCTCCACGGTCCAGCCGTTCTCGAACCGGGCCGCCCTGGAGTCCCAGACCGCGGTCCAGTCGCGGTTCACGTTCAGTTCGTCCACGATGAGGCCGTCGAAGAAGCCACCGATCGGGTTCATATAGAAGAAGAAGGCGTTCCGCCGGTCGTAGAAGGTGTCCAGGATGAGGCCGAAGTTCTCGTTGTTGTGGATGCCGAAGTGGTCGCGGCGCATCTCGGTCGCCACCATCCGGTCGGGCTGGCTGTCCCAGTTGCGGCCGGCCACGTAGAGGGTGTCGTCGTCGTAGAAGACCCAGACCTCCGTCGCCTCGGTGGCGGGTTCGCCTTCGAGCGGCAGCGACTGGATGAACCCGCCCACCCCGGGCACCCGGTCGTAGACGGCGTCGTCGAGGCGGCCGTCGAAGTCGAGCGGCTCCGTGAGGCGGGTGGCGCGCATGGTGGCGCCGCCCGCGTCGTCGCGGCGGACCATCTCGGGAAGGTCGGGAGGGGCGGGGCCCCGGACCGCGGCCGTGGCCGCCGGCGCCGCGCCCTGGCCCTGCTGGCGTTCACCGAGTTCGGCGGATTGTGCCCACAGGGAGACCGGAACGATCAGGGCGGCGCCGGGGAGGAGGAGCCGGAACGCGGAGGGGGCCAACAAAGGGACTCGGAGGTCCCGGAACTCTACGGGACCGATGGCCGATCCGGATCTGGCGTGGCATACGGTGGCGTCACCCCCGGAGGCGGGCGTTGGCAAACCGGGGGCGCCGCGAGGATGGGTCGAGTTACGACGAGCGCAGCGCGGAGCGCTGCGCGTGCCGGTCTGGAGACCGGCGTTCCAGGCCGGGGGCGCCACCTCCGCTCTTGAGCTCGACGCCGAGGCGGGAGCCGCCTTTCCGGATGAGGTTGCGACGTGCGCAGCGCGGAGCGCTGCGCGTGCCGGTCTGGAGACCGGCGTTCCAAGCCCGTCAGAAGCGGAAGAGGCGGGTGAACTTGATGATGAAGGACTGGGTGTCGAGTTCGGGGTACCCGGGCATCAGGGTGTCCCGGAGCGAGTTGTAAACGAGGAAGAAGTCGCTGCCCGGCTGGTACTCCCAGCGGAACCGGACGTTCGTCGAGAGGCTGTCGGCGGCGCTGTTGTACTGGAGGAACGCGGCGAGAAAGCTCCGGGGAGAGAGGTTGTAGTTGAGCCTCGCGGCGACCAGCCGGGTGTCGTAAACCCCGCCCGGAAGGGTGATCCAGTTGAGGGAGACCGTCGGCTCCACGATGAAGTGGGGAATGACTTCGAGCCGGCCGCGCCAGGCGAGCTCGCGCCTCGTTCCCGAGAAGAACCCGCCCTGCTGCCAGGCGAAGGTCCCCGAGACCGGCCGCTGGGGACCGGCCCGGTAGCTGAGGCGGGCGGTGTCGAAGTCATGGGGGCCGATGGCCACCGCCAGGTCGTCCGTCAGCCGGAACTCCTCGTGGAGCACTTCCCGGTTCCGCGCCAACTCGAACTGGAAGCTGTCTCCGTTCTCGATCTCCGCCTCTGACCGGAGCGAGAAGATCCGGGTTTCGAGATTGCCGTCGCTATCCGTCGTGTAGTCCACGCTGGGGGTCCAGCCGATCTTCCGCAGCCAGGCGATCGAGCGGGGCCGGGGGCTGAAGCGCGCCTCCGCGTAGTTGCGCTCGAAGTCCCGGCGCCGCAGGAAGCCGATCCCGGGATCGAAGCCCTCGCCGACCACCAGCCGCTCGAACTGGAGCCCATAACGGTCGGCCTGGTAGTCGAACTGGCCGCGGTAGCTCATGCCGGTCCGCTCCTCGTGTTCGTTCTTCGTCCAGGCGGCGTAGCTGCGGATGTCGAGGTTCTCGTAGAGCCCGAAGCGGGCGTCCATCCCGTAGGCGGCGTTGCTCCCCAGGCCGTCTCCGGTGTCCGAGCGGTAGGTCCCCATCATGCCGACGGTGCTGCGGCCAAGGATGTCCCGCTTCAGCCGGATCACCGAGAAGTCGGTCTCCGGGGCGCCCGCCGCGGCGTTCGCGCCGGACCGCATGGCGAGCGCGCCGACGCCGAAGTCGCCGAGCTTCCCCGTCACCCGGGCGCCGCCGCGGATGGGCGCCAACCGGTTCCCGGCGATCCCGATCCGGCGGCTGAAGAAGAGGAGCGGGACGCTGCTCGGCGCTCCGAATCGGCGGGCCGAGGCGCGCGGCGTCCGCTCCGAGGTCCCGAAGGCGAAGAGTCCCTGCCCTTCCAGGAAGAACTCCCGCTTCTCGGGGAAGAAGAGGCTGAACCGGGTCAGGTTGATCTGCTGGGCGTCCGCCTCGACCTGCGCGAAGTCGGTGTTCCAGGTCAGGTCGGCGGTGAGCCCGCTGGTGATGCCGACCTTCGCGTCCACCCCGAAGTCGGAACCGAACTCCCGGTCGAACCCGGCGTCCTCCGCCCGGGAGCCGGCGGCGTCGCCGGTGAGGTACGGCTTCACCTCCACGGTCCGGGAGCTGGGCGGCGCCTCGAGGCCGACCAGGGTGCCGTAGGAACTGACCTTGGTGATGGACCAGATGCCGAGGGCGGCCGGGAGTTGGGTCAGGTAGGAGATTTCGTTCTTCCAGCGGACGACCCGGCGGAAGTTGATGCCCCAGACCTGGGGACCTCCGGCGGGATAGCGGAGGGTCTTGAACGGAAACCGCAGTTCGGTCGTCCAGCCGTCCTCGAACCAGGCGGTCCGGGAGTCCCACACCGCGGTCCAGTCCCGGTTGAAGTTGCGTTCGTCGGTGATGAGGCCGTCGAAGAACCCGCCGAGGGGGTTCAGGTAGAAGATGAAGGCGTTCCGGCGGTCGTAGAAGGTGTCGAAGGTGACGGCGAGGTGCTGGTTCAGCCAGATGCTCCCGTGGTCGCGCCGCAACTCGTTGGCCACGATCCGGTGGGGCTGGGTGTCCCAGCAGCGTCCGGCGATGTAGATCGCCTCGTCGTCGAAGAAAACCCAGACCTCGGTCTTCTCGGTGGCCGGCGCCCCTTCGAGCGGCTCGGTCTGGATGAAATCGCTGATTCCGGGAACCCGGTCGTAGATCGCCTCGTCGAGCCGTCCATCAAGGTCGAGCGGCTCCTCGAGCCGAACGGCCCGGATGGTGGCGCCGCCCTGGTCGTCGCGCCGGATCATCGCCGGGGGTTCGGGGGGCGCGGGACCGTGGATCACGGGCGCCGGCGCGGGTTGCTCCTCCTGTTGGCCGCCGGCCAGCGGCGGCGCCGAAACCAGTCCGGCGGCAAGGGCGCCAAGCAGCCCGGGAAGGCGGCTCAGAACCGGAAGAGGCGGGTGAACTTGACGACCAGCGCCCGGTCGGTCAGCCCGGAGAGGCCGTCATCCCCGTCCCGGTTCGTGCTGAAGACGACGAACAGGTCGCTGCCCGGCGAGTACTCCCACCGGAACCGCACGTTGGCGGACATGAGCTGCGCCGCCGAGTTGTACTGGACCAGCGCCCCGACGAAGCTGCGGGGGGAGACGGTGTAGGTGGCGCGCAGGCGGCTGACCTGCGCCTGCACTTCGCCGCCGGGCGCGTCAATCCAGTTGAGGCTGATGTTCGGCTCCATGGAAAACCGCTGGTTCACCTCGGCGCGTCCCCAGTAGCTCACCTCGCGCCGGGTGCCGCCGAAGAAGTCGCCGAACTCGTAGCGGACGTATCCCGAGACCGCGCGGTGCGTTCCCAGCCAGAACCGGATTCCGCTGCGCGCGAAGCGGTAGTTGCCCGCCGGCACCCGGACATCGCTGGAGAGGGGGAATCCTTCGAGGAGATGCTCCTCGGTCAGGGAGTGCGTCACCACCAGGCGGTCGCTGCTCTCGAAGATGGCCCGTCCCTCGAAGTTGTATTCCTGCGTCTCCATTTCGCCGTCGGGGCGGTCGTACCGGTTCGCGTCCACCTTGAACTCGAACTGGCGGATCCGCTCGATCCCCCGCGGACGCGGGGCGAACGTGAGGGAGCCTCCGTTCTTGGTGAAGTCCCGCCGGCGGACGAAGCCCATCCCCGGGTTGAAGTCCTCGCCGAGGTAGAGCCGCTCGGCCGAGACATCAATCAGGTCGGTGTCATAGCGGAACTGGCCCATGTAGCTGGCCGCCCGGTGTCCGGCCTCCACGCCGGACTCGCTCGTCGCCATGTAGAAGCTGTTGATCCGGATGTTCTCGGTGGGGGCGAAGTTCCCGTCCACCCCGTAGAGCGAGTTGGCCCCCGAACCGTCGGCGCCGATGTTCCGGTGGGTGGCGATGACGCCGATGTTGGACCGCGCGAAGAGGTCCCGCTTCATCCGGAAGGCGCTGAAGTTGGTGCTCTCCACGTCGAGGCCGGGCACCGTCCCCGTCTGGATGTTCATGAGCCCCATCGTGTAGGCGCCGGCCCGGCCGTGGAGGCGGGCGCCCCCGAGGATCGGGACCGCGCTGCCGCCGGAGATCCCGATGGACCGGCTGAAGAACGGGATGGGGGCGTCGGACGGGCCCTGCCCGCCGAAGGCGCGGGTCTGCCGGCCGCCGAAGTCGAACACCCCCTGTCCCTCGAGGAAGAACTCGCGCTTCTCCGGGTAGAAGAGGCTGAAGCGGCTCAGGTTGACCTGGGTCTCGTCGTCCTCGACCTGCGCGAAGTCGGTGTTCCAGGTGACGTCGGCGGTGAGCCCGTCGGTGACGCCGAACTTGAAATCGGCGCCGAGGTCGCCGGACCACTCGTCGTTGATGTCGCGCAGGGGCGCATTCGCCTGGGAGCCGATGGCGTAGGGCTTGAGCTCCATCCGGCGCGAGCCGGCGGGCGCTTCGAGGCCCACGAGCGTCGCCGCATTGGACAGGCGGATCAGCGCCTGCCGGTCGTAGGCCTGCGGCGTGGGGGTGAAGAACACCTTCTCGTTCCGGTGCTTGATGTTCCGCTGGAAGTTGATGCCCCAGAGCTGGGCGCCGCCGGACGCGTAGCGGAGCGAGCGGAAGGGAATCCGGATCTCGGTGGTCCAGCCGCCCTCCACCGTCCGGCTCTTCACCCACCAGACGGTGTTCCAGTCGGCGTTCGTGTTCCGCTCGTCGGTCACCTGGGCGTCGTAGAGGGCGCCGAGGGGGTTCGTGTGGAACAGGAACCCGTTCCGGCGGTCGTAGAAGGTGTCGAGGACGATCTGGAAGCTGTCGTTCCAGCCGATGCTCATGTGGTCCCGCCGCCGCTCGCCAGCCATCAGCGGACCCGGATGCTCCAGATCGGCCGCGATGTAGAGGTTCTCCGCGTCGTAGAGCACCCAGACGCGGGTGTCTTCCGAGGCGGGAGCGCCCTCGTTCGGCTCCTGCTGCAGGAAGCCGCCCGCCGCCGGGACCTGGTCGTACACCGGATCGTCGAGCACCCCGTCCACGGTGAGCGGCTCGGAGAGGCGGAAGGCGCGGAGGGTCACCCCGCCGTCCGCGTCGCGGCTGACGGCTTCCCCGGCGGCCGGCGCCGGCGGACCCAGGATGCGGCTCGCCATCGCCGAACTGACGGACCCCTGTTGATCGTCCGCGAGCCGCCCGGCGCCCCGGAGCGGAATGGCCAGGTCGCCGGAACCGTCCTGGACCTGGCGGTCGCGCGGCGGCGGAACGGGTCCGTCGGCGCCCGCGGAGACCCCGGCCGAAAGGGTGAAGAACCCGACGGCGGCGACGCCCACACAACGCTGGAAAGTCAGGAAAGGGCGGTACACGGCAACCGGATCTCGGTGCGAGAAATCTCGAAGACCAACGCGAATTCTAGCGGAACGGCATCATGTGCCGCCGCGCCGCTGGCGGCCGGGAAGTGCCCCGTCAGAACCGCATCAGGCGCGTGAACTTGACGACCAGCGCGCGGTCGCTGAGTCCGGAAAGACCGTCGTCCCCGTCGCGGTTCGTGCTGAAGACCACGAACAGGTCGCTGCCCGGGGAATACTCCCAGCGGTAGCGGACGTTCGCGGAGAACAACTGCGCCGCCGAGTTGTACTGGACGAGCGCGCCCAGGAAGCTGCGGGGCGACACGGTGTAGGTCGCGCGCAGCCGGCTCACCTGGGCCCGGACGTTGCCCGCGGGCACCTCGATCCAGTTGAGACTGATGTTCGGCTCGAGGGAAAAGCGGGTGTTGAACTCGGCGCGTCCCCGGTAGCTCACCTGCCGCCGGGTGCCGCCGAAGAAGTCGCCGAACTCGTAGCGCAGGAATCCGGAGAACGGGCGGTGCGACCCCATGCGGACGCGGACGCCGGTACGGGAGAAGCGGTAGTCGCCGGCCGGAACGCCGACCTCGCTGGACAGATTGAACCCTTCGAGGAGGTGCTCCTCGGTCACCGTGTGGTCCACGAAGAGACGGTCGCTGCTCTCGAAGATGGTCTGGACCTGGAACATGTACTCCCGGGTCTCGGTCTCGCCGTCGGGACGGTCGTACTGGTTCGCATCCACCTGGAACTCGACCTGCCGGATCGCTTCGATGCCGCGGGGGCGCGGCGCGAGCGTGACGCTCCCCCCGTTCTTCGTGAAGTCCCGGCGGCGGACGAAACCCATCCCGGGGTTGAAGTCCTCGCCGAGATAGAGGCGCTCGGCGGAGACGTCGAACAGATCGGTGTCGTAGCGGAACTGGCCGAGGTAGCTCGCGGCCCGGCGCCCGGTCTCGACGCCGGGCTCGCTCGTCGCCATGTAGAAGGTGTTGATGCGGATGTGCTCGGTCGGGTTGAAGTTCCCGTCCACGCCGTAGAGCGAGTTCGATCCGGAACCGTCGGCGCTGACGTTCCGGTGGGTGGCGATCACCCCGATGTTCGACCGCGCGAAGAGGTCGCGCTTCATCCGGAAGGCGCTGAAGTTCGTGCTCTCCGCATCCACGCCCTGCGCTTCGCCGGTCTGGATGTTCAAGAGCCCCATCTGGTAGGCGCCGGCGCGGCCGTGGAGGCGGGCGCCCCCGAGGATCGGCACCGCGCTACCGCCGGAGATCCCGATCGAGCGGCTGAAGAACGGGATGGGGATATCGCTTCCGCCCCCGCCGCCGAACCCCCGGGCCTGCCGGCCGCCGAAGCCGAAGACCCCCTGCCCCTCGAGGAAGAACTCCCGCTTTTCCGGGTAGAAGAGGCTGAAGCGGCTCAGGTTGACCTGCGTCTCGTCGTCCTCCACCTGGGCGAAATCGGTGTTCCAGGTGACGTCGGCGGTGAGTCCGTCGGTGACCCCGAACTTGAAGTCGGCGCCGACGTCGCCCGACCACTCGTTCAGCCGGTCGTGCAACGGGACGTGCGTCTGGGAGCCGATCGCGTACGGCTTCAGCTCCATCCGCCGCGAACCGGCGGGCGCTTCGAGTCCCACGAGCGTCGCCGCGTTGGAGAGCCGTTCCAGACTGCGGTAGCCGTACGCCTGGGGTGTCGGGGTGAAGAACGCCTGTTCGTTCTTGTGCTTGATGCGGCGGCGGAAGTTGATTCCCCAGAGCTGGGGTCCGCCCGCCGCGTAACGGAGCGAGCGGAACGGAATCCGGATCTCCAGGGTGTAGCCGTCTTCGACGAGCCGGCTCTTCACCCACCAGACCGTGTTCCAGTCACTGTTGGTGTTCCGCTCGTCGGTCACCTGCGCGTCGTAGAGCGCGCCCAGCGCGTTCGTGTGGAACAGGAAGCCGTTCCGCCGGTCGTAGAAGGTGTCGAGGATCACCGAGAAGCTGTCGCCCCAGTCAATGTTCCGCTGGTCGCGGCGCATCTCGTTGGCCATCAGCAACTCCGGGTCTCCGGTCAGCTCGGCGGCGATGTAGAGGCTGTCCGCGTCGTAGAGCACCCAGACGCGGGTGGATTCGGAAACGGGGGCGCCCTCGTTCGGCTCCTGCTGCACGAATCCGTCCGCCGCCGGCACCTGGTCGTACACCGGATCGTCGAGCACCCCGTCCACGGTGACCGGTTCGGCGAGGCGGAAGGCGCGGAGCGTCACCCGGCCGTCCGCGCCGCGGCTGACCGCTTCTCCCGCCGCCGGGGCGGGCGGACCCAGGATCCGGCCCGTGATCGCGGAGTTGAGGGACCCCTGCTGGTCGGCGGCGAGCCGGCCGGCGCCGCGGCTCGGGATCCCGAGATCGTCCTGGCCGTCCTGGAGCCGCCGGTCCGCGGAAGCTGCAACCGGTCTCTCAGACGCAGTGTCGGCGAACGACGCGCCCGCGACCAGCGCGAGGAGGCCGGCGGCGGCAACGCCCCTCACGAAAACGGCACTCCGCAAGCGGCGGGACACGGGGACTTCCTTCGGACCAGTGGCGACAACCGGCGCGGACTATAGCCCTCTCGAATCGCGGTTGCGAACGCGGCGCGGGCAACCCGGAGGAGCGCCGGTGGACGGGCGCGGAAACTCGTCAGAACCGGAAGAGACGGGTGAATTTCACGACGACGGCCCGGTCGCTGAGCCCGCTGAGACCGTCGTCGCCGTCGCGGTTCGAACTGAAGACCACGAAGAGGTCGCTCCCCGGGGAGTACTCCCAGCGGAAGCGCACGTTCGCGGAAAACAGTTGCGCGGCCGAGTTGTACTGGACCAGCGCCCCGAGGAAGCTACGGGGCGAGACGGTGTAGGTCGCCCGGAGACGGCTCACCTGCGCCGTCACGTCGCCCCCGGGCACTGTGATCCAGTTCAGGCTGATGTTCGGCTCGAGCGAGAAGCGCTGGTTCACCTCGGCGCGTCCCCAGTAGCTGACCTCCTGCCGGGTACCGCCGAAGAAGTCCCCGAACTCGTAGCGGACCATGCCCGAGACCTTGCGGTGGGACCCCATCCGGACCCGCACCCCGGTCCGCGCGAACCGGTAGTTCCCGGCGGGAACCACGACCTCGCTGGAGAGGTTGAAACCTTCGAGAAGGCGCTCTTCCGTCACGGTGTGGTCGAACATGAGGCGATCGCTGCTCTCGAAGATGATGCTCGTGTCGAACGTGTACTCCCGCGTCTCCATCTCACCGTCGGGCCGGTCGTACTGGTTCGCCTCGACCTCGAACTCGACCTGGCGGACCGCCTCGATGCTCCGGGGGCGCGGCCCGAACAGGAACGAGCCGCCGTTCTTGGTGAAGTCCCGCCGGCGGATGAAGCCCATGCCGGGATTGAAATCCCCGCCGAGGTAGAGGCGCTGGACCTCGACGTCAATCAGGTCGGAGTCGTAGCGGAACTGGCCCATGTAGCTGGCGGCCTGGTGTCCGGTCTCCACTCCGGGCTCGCGGGTCGCCATGTAGAAGGTGTTGAACCGGATGTTGTCGGTCGGCGCGAAGTTCCCGTCCACGCCGTAGAGGGAGTTGGACCCGGAACCGTCGGCGCTGATGTTCCGGTGGGTGGCGATGACGCCGATGTTCGACCGCGCGAAGAGATCGCGCTTCACCCGGAAGGCGCTGAAGTTGGTGCTCTCCACGTCGAGGCCTCCGACTTCGCCGGTCTGGATGTTCATCAGGCCCATCTGGTAGGCGCCGGTGCGGCCGTGGAGCCGCGCGCCCCCGAGGATCGGCACCGCGCTGCCGCCGGAGATGCCGATGGAACGACTGAAGAACGGAATCGGGACATCGGTCGGGCCGCCGAAGAACCGGGTCTCCCGACCGCCGAAGTCGAAGACCCCCTGCCCCTCCAGGAAGAACTCGCGCTTTTCCGGGTAGAACAGGCTGAACCGGCTCAGGTTGACCTGGGTCTCGTCGTCCTCCACCTGCGCGAAGTCGGTGTTCCAGGTGACGTCGGCGGTGAGCCCGTCGGTGACGCCGAACTTGAAGTCCGCGCCGAGGTCGCCGGACCACTCGTCGTTGATGTCCCGCAGGGGAGCGTTCGTCTGGGAGCCGATGGCGTACGGCTTGAGCTCCATCCGCCGCGATCCGGGAGGCGCCTCGAGACCGACGAGGGTCGCCGCGTTCGAGAGCCGCAGCAGCCCGAACCGGTCGTACGCCTGCGGCGTCGGGGTGAGGAAGGACCGCTCGTTCGTGTGCTTGATGAGGCGGCGGAAGTTGATCCCCCAGAGCTGGGCGCCGCCCCCGGCGTAGCGGAGCGAACGGAAGGGAATCCGCATCTCCACGGTCCAGCCGTCGTCCCGGCGGTGCGTCCGCACCCACCACACGGTGTTCCAGTCGGCGTTCGTGTTCCGCTCGTCGGTGACCTGGGCGTCGTAGAGCGCGCCCGCCGCGTTCGTGTGGAAGAGGACGCCGTTCCGCCGGTCGTAGAAGGTGTCGAGGATGACCGAGAAGCTGTCGCCCCAGCCGATGTTGCGGTTGTCGCGGCGCATCTCGTTGGTCATGAACTCTTCCGGATGGTGCTCTTCCAGATCGGCGGCGACATAGAGGCTGTCCGCGTCGTAGAGCACCCAGACGCGCGTCGCTTCCGAGACCGGGGCGCCCTCGTCGGGTTCCTGCTGGGTGAAGCCCTCCGCCGCCGGCACCTGGTCGTAGACCGGGTCGTCGAGCACCCCGTCCACGGTGAGCGGCTCGGCGAGCCGGAAGGCGCGGATCGTGACCCGGCCCTCCGCGTCGCGGCTGACCGCCTCGTCCGCCGCGGGTGCGGGAGGACCGAGGATGCGGTCCGCGATGGACGAACTGAGATCCTGCTGGCTGTCGGCGAGCCGTCCGGAACCGCGGGAGGACACCGCCAGATCGTCCTGGCTGTCCTGGAGCCGCTGTTCAGGAGGCGGTGGATTCACACCGTCCTGGGCGGCCGCGCTGCCGGCCGCCAGAAGCACCCCGGCCGACAGCAGGGTCGCCACGTAACGCAGCCCGCGATGCGCCCTGCGGACCGGCGGTTTACGGTGCGTGATCCCCAGCGTCCCAGTCTCCGAATTCAGGATGAACGGCCAGTGTAGCGGCGATGTTCCGTCCATTCCCAACGTGTTCCGGCGGGGTGGCGGACCCGGCCATCCGGCGGTACCGGGGTGGGGCGTGGCGCGGCCCCGCCGGTCGCGCGGCTCAGGTCTCGGACGCGGCCTGACCGCGAAGCCGGTCGAAGAAGTCCGCCTCGTCCCCGGCGGCGAATGCCGCCTCCACCGCCGCCTCAGCGGTCACCGCCGGACCGCCCGCAAAGCGCGTGGGAAACGCCGCAGAAACCGCGATGCCCCGGCGGCGCAGGATCTCGCGGGCGCTCTCGGCGCGCGCCTCGGCGCGGTGCGCTCCCAGCAGGGGGTCGTCGTCGGGACCCGTCCCCTCCCGTACTCCGAGCGCCCGCCCCACCCGGCGCAGCACCGCCGATGTCTCCGCCGAGATCACCGGCTCGTTCAGCGCGCGGTGGATTTCCGGGGCGCTCCAGCCTGGAAAAGCACGGCTCACCCCCGACGGCAGGTAGCCGGTCTCCTCCAGCACGTAGATGCGCAGCTCCGGCCGCAACCCACGCGGCCGGGACGGCGCATAGGAGTCGGGAACCTCCACCCACAACTCGGGAAAACCCCACTCCTCGTAGAGCACCAGCTTGTCGCGGCGGGTGTCCCGCGTGTTGTCCACCTCCAGCACCACGTCCGGATACGCGTCCTCCCCCACGTCCACGAACAGCCGGTTCGCCGAATCCGCACCCTCGGGCCGCAGAAACACCGTCTGGTCCGGGTACATCACCCGCACCTGTCCCGAGTCCCGATCCAGCAGCCGCAACTGCGCCTCCCCGCAACAGACGATCGGCGACCCCCGCGTCATCGCGATCTCGCGCGCCAACTCCGCGAGCCTCGCTCCCGGCTTCGCATGGGACAGGTGCTCCGGCTCCCGGAGCATCCACGCGCATTCGACCTCCGAGTCGAAGAACTCCACCTTCACGTCCTCGTCGAGGGCCTCGTATTCCCGCAGCGTCATTCGGCAGGAATCGCACCCCACGAACTCGAGGGCGCTCACCGGCGTCCAGCGCCGCTTCCTCCCCTGCCGGCTCCCGGAGCCCTCCGGCGCCGGCGTCACCCCTGCTCCCGAGTACATCGTCGTCATTGTAGGGCGGGGCACGGACTCCGCGAATCACCGCTGATTCGGCTGTCTGAACCCGTACCAAGCCGAGAACGCCAGCGTCGCCACCCGCCGGGCCACGCTCCGAACACCGGCGGGAAACCACGCCAGTTCACGGCCCGCGCCAGCGGGCGACCGTGCGGAGCGCGCGCGAACCCCGCGCAGGCGGGCAGCCCTGGCCTGCGCCCCGATCGGCTGACAGCGCGCGTGGGGCACGATTCCGCCGGCTTCGTCGAGCGGATAGGTCGCCGGAAGGCCAGCCGCGCGAAGGCCCGGAGCGGTGTGTGCGTCACAGACGACCTGGCGGGACGGCAGCGCGCAACCCACGAGGGTCGGTCCGGTGTCATCGCGCAGATCTTCCGGCTCGTACGGCCAATCGGCAATGAAGGCCAGCAGATTGAGGCGGGCCGTCGCCCTGTCTTCGTTGAGATAGAGCACCGGAAAACTGTCCGGCGGATTCCAGCGACCACCGCGCCGTGCGGCGAAGCTGGTATCGAGGGGATTGGTCCACCCGGGATCGGCCACCCGCCACCAGACGTGGCGCTCCGGCAACGGTTCGCGGAGGAGGTCCACAGTCAACCCGGAACGTTCTCGAACCGGAACATGTCGCGGCACGCACGGAGGAGCGAGCGCGTGTCGCCCCGCGCCAGCAGGTCCATCAGCGACACGCCGCCGAGCGCCGGTATCGGGCGGCGCACGACGGCGGGAATGCGGTCCCGCTTGAGATAGCGCGTCAGCAGTTCGGTGGCGGCGGCCAGATCGGCCAACGCGTCCGCGCGCGCCGGCGGCGCTCCCCGAGCCAGCCACTTCCCCACCGCCTGACGGCTGACGCCGAGCAGCCGGGCCGCTTCGGCCTGGCTGACACCCCACACCCGGAGCGTCCGCTCCAGGGATTCCCCGGCGCGTCGCCGGTCGAGAGACTGCGCGAACGCGTCGAGCCACGCACCCTCGTGCCGGTGCGCGGCGAAGACCTGCTCCGCCGCCTCTTCCGGGTTGCTCTCCAGGACCGCAGTCACTTCACCCATACCGCAACCATATGTCAACCGCTACCAAACGTCAACTCACCACGGCGTACCGTCACGGGAGCTGCCTCGGTCCGCAAGCGGCGCTCACGGCCGGAAGGATTCGCATTCGCGAAACGGAATCTGATGAACCGCCGCACCGCAACCTGAGAATCAGCCGAGGCCCAATCTGATGATCAGCCGAAGGGCGCCGAAGGGTGTCCTCCGTCACGTCCGTCCGTCGAGCCGCGCGTTGAAGGCCGTCGCCGACAGGGCTGCGGGCCACGACCGCCGCGGGCGGGCGCCGGACCATTCTCCCGACGCGGCGCCCGGCGGCTATCGCCGCAGTCGGCGAAAGAAGGCCGCTTCACTCGTCGCCGTCGAGGCCGCCGTCACGAGGGCCTCGTCGGAGGCGTCCGCCAGGAGCGCCCGCTGGCCGGGCGGGGGGAACTCCGCGGAGAGCCGGATTCCGCGGCGCTCGAGGATCCGCCGTACCAATCCCGCGCGCCCTTCCGCCCGCCCTTCGGCGAGTCCTTCGGCGAGTCCTTCCGCGTGCTTCTCGCGGCCGAACGGCCCGAGCAACGGATCGTCCTCCGGCCCGGTTCCCTCGCGCGCCCCGAGGGCTCTCCCCACCCGCACCAGCACTGCGGCGGTCGCTTCCGAGGTCACCGGCTCGTTGAGGCCCTCGTGGATCTCGGCCGCGAGCCAACCCGGGAACGCCCGGCTCTCCTCGGAAAGGACGTAGCGGTCCTCCTCCAGCAGGTAGATCCTCAACTCGGGCTTCAAGCCCCGTGGCCGGCTCGCGGAATACGTCTCCGGAACCTCCACCCACAGCTCCGGAAACCCCCATTCCTCGTACAGCTTCAGCTTGTCGCGTCTCGTGTCGCTGGTGTGGTCCACCTCCAGCACGACATCCGGATAGGTGTCCTGGCCCACCGCCACGAACGACGGGTTCACCGGGTCCGCGCGTTCCGGATGCAGGTAGATCATCTCGTCCGGGTGCATGGCCCGCACCTGCCCGAACTCCGAATCCAGGAGCTTCACCGAAGCTTCGCCGATGCAGCGGATCGGCGAGCCCCGCGTCATGGCGATCTGACGCACGAGCGCCACCAGCATCCGCACCGGCCGTTCGTGGGGAATGGTGGGCCCGTCCCGCAGCATCCAGGCGAGCCCCGTTTCGGAGTCGAAGAACTCGATCTTCCGCGCGTCCTCCGGGTAGGCCTCGTACTCCGCGAGCGTCATCCGGCAGGATTCGCAGCCAACGAACTCAAGCGCCGAGACCGGGGTCCAGCGACGCCTGCGCCGGGGCCTCCCGGAACCCGGTTTCCTGCCCGTCGCCGGCGCGGCCGATTCGGTCCCGTACACGCCTCGATTCTAGCGGCGAGACCGGGCCGGAAGGGGGTCCGGCTTCTCCCGGAACCGCTTCTTCGTCGTCCCGCCCTCACGCAAGCCAGTCTTCGAGCCGGAGGCCGGGGATACGCTCGAAGTGTCGGGGGTTGCCGGTCACGAGGACGCCTTCGAGCGCCAGCGCGTGCGCGGCGATGGCAGTGTCGAAGTCCTCGAGGAGAACGCCCCGCCGCGCCAGGTCCGCCTTGATCGCTCCGAAAACGCTGCTGAGAACTGCCGCATCACAACCTGAGAATCAGCCGAAAGACCGACACCCGGATCAGGACGGCGCTCGGGCCGACCGTGCCGCGAGCCAACCGCGCCCGGTGACCGGAAAAGCCGTTTCGCTTCGACTTTTCCACAAAGCGGCGCGAAATCCGCTCTTCGTGGGAATTTTTCGGCGCAATTCTCGTCTATGTCCTCGGGGGGCCTCGTCCCCCAAGGGAGATCCAGATGAGCCCAGTGACGAAGACCCGCGCCAAGCCGAAACCCGCCGTGGTTGCCACGGACCGGCCCGGAACCTATTCTGTCGCCGACCTCCTCCGCGCGATGCTTGCCGACAACGTTCCCGCCGCGACTGCGAACCTCGTCGGCGTGCTCCAGAACATCCTGGATCGGGTGAGCGCGCTGGAGCGGCGGGTGGACGGACTCGAAGCCCGCATGGACAGGCTTGAGGCCCGTATGGACAGGCTTGAGGCCCGCATGGACAGGCTTGAGGCCCGCATGGACAGGCTTGAGGCTCGGGTCGCCGCCATCGAAACGGCGGTCGCGGCGTTGGCGGCGCGGTTCGACACCACCCAGCGGCTTCAGTGGGCCACTCTCGGGGCGCTGATCGTCTTCGGGGTCGCCAGCCTGGCGCGCTGAGGCGCATCGCGCCGTCCGGATCCGTCGCGCCCGGTGGGAAACACCCGCCGCCCGCTGAACGGAACATTGCGGGGTGCCCGGAACCGCTCCACAACGCCTGACTACGGCCCAAACGTCCGAGGGCGAATCCCAGCAACCAGAGGGGCGTTGGAACCGAGCGCGGGGACGATGCGCGTCCGTCGGGTCCGAAGCGGAACCGCCGCCGTCCCTTACGGAATGCGGTCCTCCGGCACCGGAGGCTGCCCACGGTGACGCCGCAGCAGCCGGCGCGCCGCCTCGATGTCGGCCCTCGACGCCCGCTCGGTGAAGAACTCGGCGGTCTTCTGCGCGGCCAGTTTCTCGGCCACCGCCGTCGTCACGAACTGATTGATGCTGGTTCCGTCGGCTCGGCTCACTTCCGCAACTGCCGCCTTCAGCGAGGCCGGCAGGCGCAGGGGATAGGTGCTGACTTGTTTCTTCACGAAGAGAGTTCAAGGCCTCACGGGGCAAGAGCCGGGTGATTCTGATCGGTTTTGCGGACGTGATGGACTTCACGCGTTCACGCCGTCCGCGCTGAAGGCCCTCCCCGCCGATGACTGACGACCGGTTCTTCTGGATGCCAATGTGCTGATCAGCGCCGCACCTTGGTCGCAGGGTGCACCTCGTAGCACGGTGGGCCCCGTCGCTCGCCGAAGTGGCGTGGTGGTCGCCGCTTGAACGTCGCGCCTTAGTGTGGTCTGTGGCGATCTCGGTGCGCGTCGTGGAGCCGTCGGTTCGCTTCCATCGTGTCGGACGCTGTTGTGCCGTGTAGCCGACCCGCGGTTACGCTGCTGATGGCCCGCCAAGTGCCGCAGTCCTCGTCGTTGCTGAACCCCACATCACCCCGCGCGATCTCCACCACCTGCCGCCCGCCACCGGACACGAAATCGTTGGCAAGCACGTCGTCGATGACGCTCCCGCCAAACCCGCTCAGTCGTTCCCAATAGCACCCATCCCGCGCGTCCGTCTCATAGACCCCGGGCTCTAGCTGCCCACCGACCAGCCAGGTCCCCGGCGGGATCGTTCCCGCAGGGGGTGGCGACTCCGGGCTCTGGTCCCATGTTCCGCAGTCCTGGTCCGTGTTGAACGCCAGGTCGGTTGGGTCAATATCCACGATCTCCTGGGGGGAATCGAAGCTGATGAACTCGTTGGCGATGGTGTCCGCGAGGGCCCCGCTGAGCCCCGAGAGGCGTTCCCAATAGCAAGCGTCATCCGGGGGCTCTTCACGGTTTCGTGTGGAAACAGGCCGCAGCCGGGCTGAGATCCAGCCCGCCCAGGGGAAGTAGATCGCCTCCCGGAAGCGGGCGCGGTTTCGGGAGGGTGCTCGGGAGGCGTCGTTTTATGCTGGCGTGATGACGTACATCACCCAGCATTACCAATCGCTTCTCGGCTTGCGTCCCCCGTGGCAGGTGTCGGAGGTCCTGGTGCGCCACGAGACGGAGGAGGTTGAGGTGATGGTGGTGTGGACGGGAGGCCGCCTGGCGTGCCCGGAGTGCGGCGAGGCGGGTCAGCGGCACGACGGGCGGCGGCGGCGCTGGCGGCATCTGGACACGATGCAGTATCAGACCTGGTTGGTGGCGGAGATCCCGCGGGTGCGCTGCACGGTGCATGGGGTGCGACAGGTGGTTCCCCCGTGGGCGGATGCGAACTCCCGATTCACGGCCCGTTTCGAGGGGCTGGTGATCGCCTGGCTTCTGGAAGCGAGCGCCTCGGCGGTCGCGCGGCAGTTCGGTCTTTCGTGGGGTCAGGTGGCGGGTATCCAGCACCGGGCGGTGCGGCGGGGGCTGGCGCGCCGGGAGCTCCGTCCGCCCCGTCGGATCGGGGTGGATGAGACCTCCTTCCAGAAGCGGCACGAGTATGTGACGGTGGTGAACGATCTGGCAGGCAGCGTCCTGTATGTCGCTGACGGGCGGAGCCAAACGGCTCTTGACGGCTTCTTCGAGGAACTGGGGTCGGAAGGGTGTGCCGAGCTTGAGCAGGTGGCGATGGACATGGCGCAGCCGTACATCCGGTCGGTCCGGGAGAACACCGAAGCGGAGATCGTGTTCGACAAGTTCCACGTGTTTCAGCACCTGGGACAGGCGGTGGACCGGGTGCGCCGGGAGGAGCATCGGGAGTTGCTGCGCTCCGGGGACGACCGGCTCAACAAGAGCAGGTACCTGTGGCAGATGAAGCCGGGGACGCTGAATCGCCGGCAGCAGTTGAAATTCGCCACCCTGCGGAACAGTGAACTCCGGGTGGCGCGCGCCTGGGCGATCAAGCAGTTGGCCGCAACCCTGTGGGGATACCGGGTCCGGGGCTGGGCCGAACGCCGGTGGAAGCAGTGGTACGGCTGGGCCATCCGCTCACGCCTGGAACCCATCAAGCGTGTCGCTCGGATGATCAAGCGACACTGGGATGGCGTGATCAACGCCGCCACCTCCACCGTCACCAATGCACGCGCCGAGGCCATCAACTCGCGCATCCAGTGGCTCAAGAAGATGGCCTGCGGTTACCGAAACCGCGCCCGCTTCCGGGAGGCGATCTACTTCCACCTGGGCGGGCTGGACCTCAGCCCGGCTGCGGCCTGTTTCCACACGAAACCGTGAAGCGCCCATCCGGGTTCGTGAAGTAGCGGCCGGGCTCGATGTCCGAGCCGACCAGCCAAGTGCCGGCTCCGAACGAAGTCCGCTCCGTAGTCGGTGGCACGGGCGCCGGTGGTGGTGCGGCGGGAGGTGCCGGCGTTGGCGGGGGGGGCGAGGTCGGGGGTGCGCCATCGCCGCCGCACCCAACGAGAGCACAGATGCCAATCGCTACGGCCACAAACCGGTTCATGCCTGGAACTCTCCTTCCCACGACCAGTTCCGTCTCGGAGGAAAACCAGCCGTCCACACTTTGTGTGAGATTGTCACTTCCCAAAGAGAATACATGGAGAAAGTCGGGATGATGCTGCCGATCAACTCCGGCCCAAGCCGCTGGCGAACGTCGTGAGGTGCCGACCGGGAGTCGGCGCTCCCTGACACGCGACCCATCCCAAACAGGCGCTACACGCCCACCGCGGCCCTGCGGGCCGCGGTGCCGGTCTGAAGACCGGCGCTCCCGGCCGGGGGCGTCCTTCCGTCTGAGTACCGTGCGGTCCAAGCCGTTCCGCGCCGTAGGGATGGATGAAGTTGCGACGTGCGCGGCGCGGAGCGCCGCGCGTGCCGGTCGGAGACCGGCGTTCCCAGCCGGTGCGCGCTTCTTCGCCGGTTGGGTCGGGTTGCGTTTCGCCTCCCGGACGGCGATGCCGGCCGGAGGCCGGCGCTTCGAGCCGTTCCTGCGGTACGGGTTCGGCCCCGGAGAAGGGGGGAAAGTGTGAAAGGGGGGAAACCCTTCCCCCCTTTCACAAAAATGACAGCGCAAAATCGGAACTCGCCGAAGCGCGCCGCAGGCACGCAAGGGAGTTTCGATTTCCGGCACGAAGTGCCGGGCGGAGCCGGGAGGGGGCCTCGTTCCATGTCTCCGCAGCACCGCTTGGAACGTCCCAGCGCCGGCCCCCTCCCGGCTCCGCATGGTGCGCGGTGCGGGATTCGAACCTGCGACCCCCTGCGTGTAAGGCAGGTGCTCTGCCGCTGAGCTAACCGCGCAATTCCGGGGGAGGGCTCGGGATTCTCGCAGCAACCGGGGGCACCGGTGAAAGATCCGGCGCGTCGCCGGGTAGTTCTCCAGTGAATGCCGGAACCACGGCGAGTCCGGTTCCGTTAGGAGAGAGCATGAAGCGCAAGTCCCTGCTCCTGTTGACAGGCGCGACGGTCCTCGGCGTGGCCGGGGCCGGCGTGTTCGTCGTTCCGAACCTGACCCGGGTGAGCGAGGCGCGCGAGATCGCGCCCGCCGCCGAGGAAGCGGCGCCGACGCCGGTGAGCGTCGTCGAGGCGCGGCTCGGCCCGGTGGCCCTCCACCTCACCACCACCTCGGCCGTGGAAGCCGAACGTACCGCGCAGGTGCTGTCCGAGACCTCGGGCGTCCTGACGGAGATCAGCATCCGCGAGGGCGATTCGGTCGCCGCCGGCCAGGTGCTGGCGCGGGTGGACGCCCGGGAGCGGCGGCTCGCCTTCCAGCAGGCCGAACTCCGGCTCTCGCGCGCCGAATCGGAACTCTCGCGCCAGCAGCGGGCCTTCGAGGCCGATCTGGTCGCCGCGTACGAGTACGAGAAGGCGCGCTTCGACCGGGACCTCGCCGCCTCGGAACTGGAGACGGCGCGCCTCGAACTCGAACGCACCGAGATCCGCGCCCCCTTTGCCGGCAAGGTGACGGAGGTCCTGCTGGTCGAGGGCGGCCGGCTGGAGCCCGCCCAGCACCTGCTGACGCTCGCCGACCTGGGCACCCTGATCGCCCGGCTCTACGTGCCGGAACGGGACGTGGCCGGCCTCGCGCCCGGCCAGCCCGCCGTCGTCCGTCCCGAGTCCGACGCAAGCGGGACCGGCATCACCGGGCGCATCCGGGAAGTCAGCCCCATCGTGGATCCGGGCACCGGCACCGTGAAGGTGACGGTGGCGCTGCCCGCGCCGGCGGGAACCGTGGTGCGGCCCGGTTCCTTCGCGCGGGTCGTCATCGAGACCGGCCGGCGCGAGAACGCGCTGCTGGCCCCCAAGCGGGCCGTCGTCCATAGCGAGACCGGCTCCCACGTCTTCGTGGTCGAGGAAGGCAGGGCCGTCCGCCGCGACGTGACCGTGGGGGTGGAGATGGAGAGCCCCGAGGGCGCGTTGATCGAGCTTGCGAACGGGCTCGAACCCGGCGCCCGCATCGTGGTCGCCGGCCACGGAGCCCTGAATCCCGGCGCCCCGGTCGAAGTCCTGAACAACTGACCGACCCGCTCCCCGCCCGGAGGAACGCCCCGTGAAATCCCTGATCGCCGCCTGCATCCGGCGCCCGGTGAGCGTCGGCATGTTCACCGTGGCCGCCTGCGTCTTCGGGCTCGTGGCCCTCGGCCGGCTGCCGGTCAACCTGCTCCCGGAGATCTCCTACCCCACCCTGACGGTCGAGACGCGGATGCCGGGCGCCGCCCCCATCGAGGTGGAGACGCTGGTGACCCGGCCCATCGAGGAGGCCGCCTCCGTGGTCCCGGGCCTGCGCCGCGTCACCTCGCGGTCCCGCGCCGGCGCCTCCGAGGTCACCCTCGAGTTCGTCTGGGACACCAACATGGACTTCGCCGGGCTCGACGTGCGGGAGAAGCTCGACAGCGTCCTGCTCCCGGAGGACGCCGAACGGCCCCGGCTGCTGCGCTTCGACCCGGCCTCGGACGCGATCTTCCGCATCGGGGTCTCCGGCGACCTGCCGCTCTCGAACATCCGGCAGTGGACCGAGGAAGACCTCAAGAAGGACCTCGACGCGGTGGACGGGGTCGCCGCCGTCCGCATCGAAGGCGGGCTGGTGCGCGAGATCCAGGTGGACGTGGACGAGGGCCGGCTCGCCGCCTACGGCATCACCGTCGCGGAGGTCCGGGACGCGCTCGCGGCCAACAACGTGAACCTCGCCGGGGGCAGCGTCTATGAGGACGAGGCGCGCTATCTGGTCCGCACCCTGAACGAACTGGACACCCTCGACCGCATCCGCGCGGTGATCGTGAAGGACACCGGCGGGCGGCTCGTCCGGCTCCGCGACGTGGCCGAGGTCCGTTCGGGCTTCAAGGACCAGGAAGTGATCCTCCGCCAGGGCGGCGACGAGGGCGTCGAGGTCCGTATCTTCAAGGAGGGCGACGCGAACACGGTTCAGGTGGCCGAGGGAGTCCGGTCCCGGCTCGAAGCGCTGGAGGAATCCGTGCCCGCAGGACTAGCCCTCGCGGTGCTCTTCGACCAGTCGCGGTTCATCGAGGGCGCCATCTCGGAGGTGGTCCGGAACGCCTGGGAAGGCGGACTGCTCGCCATCCTGGTGATCGCGCTCTTCCTCCGGGACCGGCGCTGCACCGCGGTGGTGGCGATGGCCATCCCGGTCTCGGTGGTCGCCACCTTCTTCGTGATGCAGCAGATGGGGCTCTCGCTGAACATCATGTCGCTCGGCGGGCTGGCGCTCGGGGTGGGCATGCTGCTCGACGACTCGATCGTGGTGCTGGAGGCGATCCACCGCCGGCACGCCGGCGGCGAGGGCGCGCGCGAGGCGGCGGTCGGCGGGACCGTCGAGGTCGCCGGCCCGGTGATCGCCTCGACGCTCACCACGGTCGCCGTCTTCCTGCCCATCGTCTTCGTGGAGGGCGTCGCGGGCCAGCTCTTCCGCGACCAGGCGCTCACCGTCTCCATCTCCATCCTGGCGTCCCTCGGTTTCTCGCTGGCGCTCATCCCGGTGCTCTCGAGCCGGGGGATGATCGCGCCCGGCGCCGCCGAACCGAGGCGGGCTACAACCGCCGTACGGACGCTCCGCGGGCTGCGCCGCGGACTCCGCTGGATCGGACGCGGGCTGATGGTCCCCCTGCGGCCTGTCGCGTCCGCCTTCACCGCGGCGGAGGGCGCCGTGGCGCGCGCCTACCCGCCGGTGCTGCGGGCGGCGCTCCGCCACCCGGTCACCGTCTTCGCGCTGGCGGCCGGGCTCTTCGCCGGTTCGCTGGCGGTGGGACGGGCCGGGATCGGCGTGGAACTCATCCCGGCGCTCTCGCAGGGCGAGTTCCACTTCGACGTCCATCTCCCCGAGGGGTCCGCGGTGGCCGCGACCGACACGGTGGTGGACGCCGTCGGCGAATCGGCGCTGGAAGACCCGGCCGTGCTCCGGGTGACCACCGAGGCGGGCGCCGCCGCCGGCGGCGGCTTCACGGGCGGCGCCGGACGCGCCGAGCACCAGGGCCGCGTCCAGGTCACGATGGCCGACCCGGGGGACAAGCTGGCCGAGGCGGCGGTGATCGAACGGATCCGCGCGGACCTCGCGGGACAGCCGGGCGTCCGCTACGAGTTCGGACGCCCGTCCTGGTTCAGTTTCCGGCAGCCCGTCGAGGTGGAGGTCTATTCGGAGGAACGCTCGCTGCTGGTCCCGAGCGCCCGCCGGGTGCAGGCGGCGGTCGCCGACGTGCCCGGGCTCGCCGACGTGCGCTCCACCGCCGAGGCGGGGAGCCCCGAGATCCGGGTGCGCTTCGCCGCCGACCGGCTCGCGAGCCTGGGCCTCACGGTGGACCAGGCGTCGGAGGGGCTGCGCTCCAAGCTGCGCGGCGAGGTCGCCACCCGGCTCGACGAGGGGGACCGGCGCATTGACGTGATGGTGCGGGGGGGCGAGAGCCTCCGCTCCCGCACCGCGGCGGTGCCGGAGCTGATCGTCCACGCCGAGGAGGCGCGGCCAGTGCCGCTCCGGGCGCTCGGGAACGCCGAGATCGCTGAGGGACCCGCCGAGCTCCGCCGGGTCGGACAACGGCCCGCGGTGGTGATCTCCGGCAACCTCGACGGCGCGGACCTCGAGAGCGCCACCACGGCCATTGATTCCCGCATCGCGGGACTCGGGCTCGCCCCCGGCGTCTCCACCCGGTTCGGGGGCCAGCGCGAGGAGATGGA
Organism: Vicinamibacteria bacterium; assembly: GCA_963555995.3. Taxonomy (GTDB): domain Bacteria; phylum Acidobacteriota; class Vicinamibacteria; order Marinacidobacterales; family Marinacidobacteraceae; genus Marinacidobacterium. Next base: position 2,540,497 of record OY821641.1, read on the forward strand.
GCGCTCCTTCGCGAGCCTGGCGCTCGCCATCGGGCTCGCGATCTTCCTCGTCTATTTCGTGATGGCGAGCCAATTCGAGTCGCTGCTGCACCCGTTCCTGATCCTGTTCACGATCCCCCTCGCCGCGATCGGGGTGGTCGGGGCGCTGCTGCTCTCCGGGTCCACGCTGAGCGTGATCGTCCTCATCGGCGTCGTGATGCTGGCCGGGATCGTGGTGAAGAACGCCATCGTGCTGGTGGACTGCATCAACCGGCTGCGGCGCGAGGGGATGGAGAAGGCGGAAGCGATCGTCGCGGCGGGCCGGATCCGGCTGCGGCCGATCCTGATGACCACGCTGACGACCATCCTGGGGCTGACCCCGATGGCGCTCGGGCTCGGCGAAGGCGCGGAGATCCGGGGGCCGATGGCCATCACCGTCATCGGCGGACTGCTCGTCTCCACCCTGCTCACGCTGGTGGTGATCCCGACGGCGTACTCGGTGTTTGACCGGAAGAGGTTTGCGGCGTGAGGACTTCGGGGCGTCTCGCGTTTCGCCTCGCTTCGCTCGGCGGTGCCGGTCTGAAGACCGGCGCTCCCACCGGCGCTCCCACCGGCGCTCCCACGGCATGAGTCTTCCCAAACTCGCCGTGAACCGGCCCGTCACCACCGCGATGGTGCTGCTGAGCCTGCTGGTGCTGGGAGGCATCTCGTTCAGCCGGATCCCCCTCGCCTTCCTGCCGGACGTGGACTTCCCCGGGGTCTTCGTGACCGTCCCCTACCCGAACGCCAGCCCCCGGCAGATCGAGCGCGAGATCGTGCAGCCGCTCGAGGAGGCGCTCGCCACCATCCCCGGCGCCCGCCGGATCAGCTCCACCGCCACCGCCGACAGCGCCGACCTCCAGCTCGAGTTCACGTGGGGCGAGACGGTGGACGTGGCCCGCGCGAAGGTGTTCGAGGCTGTCGAGGACGCGCGCCCGGACCTGCCGAGCGACGTGCGGGAGATCTACGTCAACACCTTCTCGACCACCCAGATCCCGATCGTGGAGGCGCGGATCTCCGCCTCCGGCATGGACCTCTCGGCGAACTACGACCGTCTGGAGCGCCGCATCGCCGACCCCATCCGCCGCATCCCGGGGGTCGCCCGGGTGGACCTCAACGGGGTGGAGCCGCGCGAGGTGCGGATCAACCTGCGCCTCGACCGGCTCGCCGCCCACCGCCTCGACCTCGGCGAGATCGTGGACCGCGTCTCCAACATGAACCGCAACGTCTCGCTCGGACGCATCCGGACGGACGGCGAGGTGACCCCGGTGCGCGGGTTCGGGGCCCTGTCGGCGATCGAGGAGATCGGGAGCCTGCCGCTGGACGACCAGGGCCTCTCGGTCGCCGACGTCGCCGACGTGACCTACCGGGAGCCGCCGATCCCCTTCGGCCGGCGCCTGAACGACGAGACCGCCATCGCGCTCACCGTTTACAAGAGCGCCCAGGCGAACACCGTGGAGGTCGCCACCGCGGTCACCGAGCGGATCGAGACCGAGATCGCCAGCGACCCGTCGCTCGCCGGCATCAACCTGTTCGTCTGGGACGACCAGGCGGAGGAGATCACCTCCGGACTCGCCGGCATCCGCACCGAGGGCCTGCTGGGCGCGATCTTCGCCGTCGTCCTCCTCTTCCTGTTCCTGCGCCGGGTGGACACCACTTCGATCATCAGCCTGACGATCCCGATGTCCATCATCGCGACCGCGATCGTCCTCTACTTCGCCGGACGCTCCCTCAACGTCCTGTCCATGATGGGCATGATGCTCGGCATCGGCCTCCTGGTGGACGACGCCATCGTGGTCCTCGAATCCATCGTGCGCGAGCACGGCCGGGGGATCCCCGCGAAGGCGGCGGCGGTCACCGGCGCCCGGGCGGTCTCCGGGGCGGTGATCGCCTCGACGGTCACCACCGCGGTGGTGTTCCTGCCGACGGTGGTGGGCCCGAAGAACCAGATGTCCATCTGGCTCGGGGAGATCGGCCTCGCGATCACGCTGACCATCTTCTGCTCGCTGTTCATCTCGCTGACCCTGATCCCGCTGGTGAGTTCGCGCCTCCTCGCCAGGAAGCCCTCGGTCGCGCCCCGCTGGACCGAGCGGCTGGGCGAGCTCTACCAACGGGTCCTGCGCTTCACCCTGCGCCGCCGCTGGATCACCGCCGGCGTCGCCGCCGCCTTCCTGGCCACCGCGGTCCTGCCGTTCTTCCTCGGGCTCTCCACCGCGATGTTCTCCGGGACCAACCGGAACCGCATCTACCTCGCCTACGAGTTCGACGACTTCCACTTCAAGGAGGACGCCCGGCTCGCGGTGCTGGCCGTCGAACGCGAACTCGGGGACGTCCGGGAGGAACTCGGGATCGCTTCGGTGTACAGCTACTTCGCCGAGAACGAGGCGCAGACGGTGATCTCGTTCGCGGACGAACACATCTCGGACGCCGAAGGCAGGGAGATGAAGCAGCGGGTCGAGGAGGTGCTGCCCACCCTGCCCGGAACCCGGATCGTGTTCGGCGACGACGACGAGGCAACCGGCGGCGACAGCATGTTCTTCCGGGTCCGGTTCTACGGCGAGGACTCCGAGCGGCTCGCCGGGATCGCGAGCGAAGCCCAGGACCGGGTGGCCGGCGTCACCGGGGTGGCCGACATCCAGAGCGCCGGGGACAACCCCCGGAAGGAGGTGGTGGTGCGGCCGCGGACCGAGGAAGCCGCCCGGCTCGGCATCAGCCCGCGGGACCTCGCCGAGATCTTCGGCTTCACGCTGGGCGGACGGCCGCTCCGCCGCTTCCAGACCGAGGATCGGGAAGCCGAAGTGCTCCTCATGATGTCCCAGGCGGACGTCTCGCGGGTGGAGGACCTCCGCAACTTCACCCTGATCACCGGCGGCGGCGTCCCGATCGCGTTCGGCAACCTGGCCGACTTCGAGATCGTCGAGCGCAGCCGGACGATCCAGCGGGTGGACCGCAAGGCGGTGGCCACGCTCCGCGCCTCCTACGAGGGCGAGGCGTGGGAGGACGCCCGCGCCGCAATCGAGGAGGAGCTCGACGCCATGGCGCTCCCCGCCGGCTATTCGTGGTCGTTCGGCGAGCGGATCAACCGGCAGGACACCGACCTCCAGAACATGGCGGTGAACTACCTGCTGGCGCTCCTCCTCATCTACATCGTGATGGCGGCCCAGTTCGAGTCGCTCATCCATCCCCTCGCGATCCTGATCTCGATCCCCTACGCGCTCTGGGGCGCGTCCTGGACGCTGCTCGCCACGAACAGCCCCTTCAACCTGATGGCCCAGATCGGCATGCTCATCCTCATGGGCATCGTGGTGAAGAACGGCATCGTGCTCATTGACCACGTGAACAAGCTCCGCCGGGACGGCATGGACCGCACCGAGGCCCTCCTGGTCGGCGGCCGCGACCGCCTCCGCCCCATCCTGATGACCGCGGGCGCCACCATGCTCGCCCTCGTCCCGATGGGCATCGGCCGGACCGGGCTCGACGGCCTCTACTACTTCCCGCTCGCCCGCACCGTCATCGGCGGCCTCGCCGCCTCCACCGTCCTGACGCTCGTCATCCTGCCCTTCTTCTACACCCTCCTCGACGACCTCGCCACCAAGGCCCGCCGCGTCTGGCGGGCGAGCACCCCGACGGCTGCGGTTCCAGCGGCCGAACCAGCCCAAGCCTCCTGACCGTCAAGGACCACCCTCACCTCGCGAACATCACACCCCCGGCTTGGAACGCCGGTCTCCAGACCGGCACGCGGGCCGAAGGCCCGCAACCGCACCCCCTCCACCCGGCGGCGCGACCGAAACGGCTTGGAACGCCGGTCTCCGACCGGCACCGCCCGCCGCAGGCGGGCGATCAGTCGGTCTCGAACCCGTGATTCCGGAACTTCAGCGTTCCGCAGTTCTCCTCCACCACCCGCCGCACGGTTTCGGGCGCCCCGCCGGGGACTTCGGCCTGGATCTCCACCGTGACCGTCACCTTGGCCTTCGGCAACGTGGTCAGGTGGTCGAGCACTTCCTCGGCCACCTTCCCGAAGTCGCGCGCCGCCCGGGCCGCGTTCAGTTCCACGGACCCGTAGAACCGGCGATGGACCTCGGGCGACTCGGGCTCGGCATCGGGATCGGCCGAATCCGGCGCGTCCGGGGCATCGGGCTGCTCCACCTCACCCGGTTCAGCCTGGCCCCCCGTCTCCCGCGCTCGCTGGGCGAACGCCGCTTCCGGTCGCACCACCACGCTCAGGCTGCCGATCTCGACGGCGGCCCCGGCCTGTCCGACCCGGAGCCCGAGGTATTCCCCCTTCTCCTCGTCGAACCCGCCCGCGTAGGCGAAGTTCGGGCAGGTCAGCTCGGCCGCTCCCCGCGCGATCCCCTCGGCGAGCGCCTTCCGGTTCTTCAGGCGCGGCAGGTAAAGGTACGACGCGAGATCCCCAAGAAGCTGCTTCGTGCCGAGATGGTCCGCATCCCGCCAGAGCTTCCCGTCGTTCATCGCCATGCGGAGCCGGAGCGGTCCCAGCGTCGAGATCAGCTTCTCTTCCCGCACCATCGCCTTCGACATCCTGGCCGCAAGCGACGGCTCGTCGCCCGACAGCCGGGTCTCGCCCCACGTCACCGGAGCGCCGGGACCGGCTTCGGTCGGCTCCAGCGCCACGACCCACGCCTGGGCGATCCGGCCGTCCACCGCGGTCTCGAACTCCGCGCGCTTCGCCTCCGCCTGGCGCTTCTGCGCCGGTTCGAGTTCGAGGTCGTCGTCGTCGCAGATCGAACGCCACGCCATCAGGAACCGCACGCCATCACGGACCACCTCCATCCGCCGGGAATCCGCCGCGAGGAAGAGCAGCGCGTTCCGATGGACGCGCGGCCCGCTACCGCGGCTTTCGAGGAACTCCAGCGCCCTCGGGACGGCAAGGTCCGGCTCGCCCTTCGCCGCGTGCGGGAACGCCGGTCCGAGGATCACCAGGCCGGCATCCGTCTCGTCGGGAACGTCGGCGGGCGACTCCGGCGCGATGTGGACCCGCTCGAACTCCCCGCGTCCTTTCTGCCGGCGCAGCCGCTTCACCAGCTCGGCGTCCACCTCGGCGCGCTCGATGGCGGCGGCGCGGTCGTCGGCGAGGCGCGCAACGCTCGGCCTGGTGGCGAACCAGTGCCGCGACCCGTCCTGGTAGAGGTAGGTCGCCCGGTCGGAAAGACGCCGCAGCGCGTCCCCGTAGGCGGAGACCGACTCCCCCGGCTGGGCGCAGGCGAGCCGGATCTGCCGGTCGTCAATGCCGCGGTTCCGGCCCGTCGCCGCCGGCGCGGACCCCACGAACACCGAGCGCGCCACGCGGCGGGTGGCGGACAGCTTGCCGAACCGGGGGGACTCCCGGTCCACCTGGGCGGAGGTCGCGTGGCTGCCGTCCACGTCCTTCCCGATGACCGCGCTCCAGTTCCCTTCGAGGTATTTCAGGATCTCGGGCCGCACCGCCCCGTCGTCCAGCGGCACGAACGACGGGAGGATGAGCAGGCCCGGGTCCCCCTGTTCCCAGAGCGCCTGGATGACGGCGGCCATGAACCGCAGCACCCCGCGCGTCCGCTGGAACTTGTCGAGGCCGCCCCAGTCGTCGTAGAGCCGGTCGAAGAGTTCCGGATGGATGGGATACGCCGCCTCCATGCGGCGGCGGTAGGCGCTTTCCCCGCACCCCGCGGGGAACTCCCGTCCCCCCTTCGCATACATGGCGATGAACGCCTTGAGGACGGCGTCGCGGGAGATGTAGTCCGACTTCGCGGGCAGGGGTTCGAAGAGGCGGCGGCGGACGATCTCGAAGCCCTCCTCGGCGGTCGCCGGCAGCCACGGGGACTCCATCCGCCCGAAGGTGTTCCGCAGCCGCTCGAGCGCCTGCTGCCCCCCTTCCCCGCCGATCTCCACCTGCGACGCGGGAAGGCTCGCGACCACCATCGCGCCGGGCGCGGCGCGCGCCGCCTCGGTGAGCGACTGCACGAAGGTCAGGTTTGCGTCGAACGACCCCGCCGCCGGCGGCTCGGGCAACCGGTACAACTGGCGAATGAAGGCGACCCATTCGTCAATGAGCACGATGCAGGGAGCCGTCTTCGAGAACAGCTCCACCAGTCGTTCCGAGCCGGGGCTCAACCCCTGCTCATCCGACCGGGCGACGACCGCGTAGCCGTCCGGCCCGCCGAGTTGCCACGCCATCTCTCCCCAGAGCGTGCGGGTCCGCGTCCCGTCCTCCTTCTCGCGCGGCTCGCTCGGCGAGAGATTCGTGCCCACCAGCACCGCCCGCCGGCCCTTCGGCAGCGCCTCCACACCGAAGTCCCGCATCAACTCCTCGACGCCGGGCAGCCGGTTCGCGCGCACCGGCCCGAACAGGTGGTAGAGCGCGAGCATCGAGTGCGTCTTGCCGCCCCCGAAGTTCGTCTGCAGCTCGATCACTGGGTCCCCGCCCGTGCCGGAAAGCCGCAGCACCGCGCTCCGGAGCAGGGAGCGGATCCCAGTGGTCAGGAAGGTGCGGCGGTAGAAGTCCTCGGGGTCGCCGTATTCGGATCGCGCCGTCCCCGCGTGCACCTGCGCGAGGTCGGCCGCGAACTGCGCCTGCTGGTAGTTCCCCGAGCGCACGTCCTCGTGCGGGACGATCACCTGCCGCCACGAGCGGAGCCCGGACTGCGGCTTCGGCTCCGCCACCCCCCGCTGCTTGACCCGGTTCCGCGCGCTCTGGTCGCTGATGATCCGCAGCAACTCCTGGCGGATGGAGTCGGCGGCGGCGGCCTGCGACGACGCGCCGACCGAGGCGAGGAGGCGCTGCGCCGTGTCGAGCGCCCGGTAGGTGTCCTCGGAACTGAAGGGCTTCTCGTGCGCAAAGGCGTTCCGGATCTCGCGCAGTTCGCTCACCCAGGACCGTTCGGCGTGGCCGAGGGTCTCCCGGAAGACGCTCTGCCAGTTGTCCGCCATCGCCCGCAGCACGGCCTGGCTGTCCCACTGGACCTTTCCGTCACGGTCGCGGGACAGCGCGAAGGGCCAGTTGGAATCCAGCCGCGCGTCCCAGTCCCGGCCCAGCCGGCTGCGGAGGCTCCGTTCGACGAAAGGAGCGAGACCCTCCCGCACCGCGTCCAGCGCCCGCTGCACCCGGTCGCGGTTCGTTACGGCCATTTCGGGCCAGCGTACCGCCTCCGGGAAATCCGACCAACCGGTGCGGGCCAAGGAAGGGGATACCAAACAACGAGAACCACGGGCAGACAATGGACCGCCGACCTTTGGGTCGGCATCGCCCGCCTACTGGTAGGTGAAATGCGTAGCGCCTATCTCGACAATGGCACCGCAACGGCGACCCCGACTATCGCGTCTCGAACGCGGACCCAACCGCGCGGAACGGAGAACTCTGGCGCCAGGCCGCGACTGGTGTTCGACGCTACCATTCAGCGCATCCAACATTCGCTTACTACGCAGACGCGCTTCGAGCGCCGTCTTCACCTCCTCGCTGAGGAAGCGGCGGCCGAGGGGTACGCCTTCAACCCAGACTCCGAGGTGACGTTCCGCTGGTTTCTGAACCGATACCCGTTCTTGAAGGCAGGCCGGCTCTTCTTGATGGACAACGGCAATCTGCGGGCGACGTGGAAGGGCGAGCGGAAAACCCACGTCGGCCTCCAGTTCCTACCGGGTGACGCGGTTCAATACGTCATCTTCACCCGCCGACCCTCCACACGGAGAATCTCGAGTGTCCACGGGTATGACACCGTGGACGCAATTCCTCGACTCTTGGCCGCCTACGACCTCGGAGACATCTTGGAAAAATGAGCGGCGTGCCCGTTCCGCCCGACGACCATATGGTTGGCTACGTGCGACCGACCGATATGACCGCTGACACGCCTCATACCAGCACGTAGCCGTGCGCGGCTGGGAATACGAAGCCAAGCCATCTCTCGCTCGTCTGACGAGACTCCGTCCTCGCGTTTACGCTTCGGCAAACCGTACCTCCGGCAGTGGGTCGGCCTCACACTCCGCCACCCAAGCGCGTACCACCTCTTCACTGTCCCATCCTCGATTCGCTAGCGCGAGCGCGAGTCGCGCGCAGTTTCGGCGAAGAACCGGCACGTCGCTCTCGTCACCGCCTATCCGGTCGTAGCGAAGCTCTTCCAGCAGGAAGCCCAGTCCCTGAATCGCCAACAATGCAACCCGGTCTCGCAACACTTCCGGCCCTTCCTTCACAAACCAGCACGCTATGTCCAGCGCTGGCCGAAGGACGTGTCGCCGCCGAATAGCGACAATATGCCCGATTTCCTGCACCAGCTCTTCCGGAACGGCAGGCACGCGATCCGGAGCCGTGGCCGCTCCTCTCGCCCAGTGATATATCCCCCAAACCGCTCCCTCGGCGCACTCACGCGAGTCTGACGCCAACGAAGTGTGAATCATTGTGTTCATATCATTCCCGTAGTCGGGTCTTCCACTAAGGATGCCGATAACCAACGGAAGTCCAGAAACGGTCGATTCGTTCATTGCCTTGACCTTCTCAAAGAGAAGGTCGGCTGTGCGCTCTGGAACACTTACGTGAAGAAAAATCCCACACAGCGCTCGCACCTGGTTAATCCGTAAGGATTCACCAAAATTGTCTCTGAAGACCGTTACGATCTCATCGGTGCTCTTGGCCCATGTCTCCACTTTTGCCACGAATTCCCTTCGTGCGGCCTCCGGCATAGAAACTGATCTGTCTGCATTCTGAAAGTTGGAAAGTACACCGTTTACTTCCTGAAATGCGTCCAGTGCCGGAGTATCCGATGTCGCACTCAATCGTTTCCACACTTTCCAAAACCGACGAAGCGCGAGACCCGGGTCCGGCTCTGGGAGGTATACGAATGTCCACATCGGAATCCCCTTCGCCTCGGGCAATCCCTTGACCATCCGGCCCTTCGGTCTCCAGAGAGCATTCGCTACCTTCTCCTCCTCTTCGGGCGTAAAGCGACGCCACGCATTCAACAAATATGCGCGGTGAATTGCTCGCCGCCTCGCAATTTCGTCCGCGCGCAAACCGCGCACGATCAATTCCGCTGCCGCTCCCCATTCTTCCTGGATTCCCGTAGTCCTCTCTGGCGGCTTCCAATCCGCCCAAACGCCGTCGCAGGGGTCGGGGTACCTAAACGTTCCGACAAAGCCATCAAGCCCCAGAATCGGTGCGTTCAAGAGCTTCAATACCACACCTTTCTGTTCGTTCGCCGCCAAGGCCTCCCAACTACGAGATAAAAGATTCGACATCGGCGCATCGTGAAATGGATGCTTCGCATATTCCGGTCTAGAGTAGCGCTGTAGTCCGTCCATCAGAACGGAATGCGCCGCCTCTGGTTCAAGACGGACCGCCAATCTAGACAAACATTCCATGGCAACGCGCACCCTCTCCGAGGCAACGACGCCACGATCTTCTGCCGACCCAACACTTCGGTCGTAGAACGCCAACGACCGTTCACACATGGCCTTCAGATCACCCACTACGCGCTTGGACATCGCCGCTACTCGTACACGACCAAAGACTCGGTCGAACGACTTGTCTCTGTCGTACGTCGTGATGCGTAGGCACAGACGTGCGGCTAGTTCAGGCTCGTCGGACTCCATGACCTCAAGAGCCGCGTTCATGAGGTCGGACCCCACTCTGAAATCCCATGCGGTCGGCGCAAGTCCAGCGACCTCGCAGAGTCGGACGGCCCGGTGCGCGGCGCGCCACCGCTCGTACTTCGCCGTTGACCAAGACTCACCCGATAGGACCGTTCGGTCCAGATCGAAAGGAGTCGCCTCCAGAGATTGTTTCTCGGGACGAAGGGCATTCATAAAGAAGGATTTTTCAAGGCCCGCATCGCAATGAATTCGGCCAAGCTCACGCCAACGCCGCCAAATCCCCGGAGCCTCGTGCCCGTTGTGGCGGTACGCGTTCCCGAGCAGCGACCAGAGTAACCAGCCTTCTCTCGACGAATTCGCGAAACGCCGGCTCGAATTCGCGCCGGTCCTAAGGATCTCGAGCGTCCTTCGGAGCAAGCTCTCGGCAGCGTTCTCGTGGTGGAGTTCCAAGAGCAGACTGGCTTTCCGCATGCTCCACACCGGATCGGCATCCTCGGTTGACCATTCGTCAAGCAACGAGGCCATAGCCTTGTGGTCAAGCGAATAGGCGGTCCAGAGAGCGCGTTCGAATTGTCTTGTGTGGCCGACGTGTGGATCCTCACTGCGGAAAGGATCAAGCAACGCAAGCAACCGGTCGAAACCAGTCTGGTCAAACCGGAGTCGAGCGGCTCTCAAAAGGAAGAACACCAGAGAGCACCATTGGTTCCAAAGCGTCGGAAGCCGACCGTCAGAGTCATGTATGCCGGTGGCGAAAAGTGAGGTCGGAACCTCCTCATCGACAAGCCGCTCGCAAGCATGCTGAAGCTCCTTCGATGGTGGGTCCATGAGGATCGAGCGACGCCATACAATTTCGTACACTGCGGAAAGCCTCTTGGCAAAAGAGTCGGTCTCGGTAGTGCGAAGAATCGATTCCTCCCAGTGGTCCGTTGCAGACGTTAGGGAGTGTCTTTGAGATGAAGGCAGGACAAGCCAACCCGGATAGATGGACCGGTTGCGGCACCAAGTCTCCAGAGTGTTTTCTATGTCACGACGCGACGCCTCAGACGCGGCCTTTGGAAAACTGTGCCACGGATCAGCTACAGGGCTACGACTAACGATCGTGGATACCGGAAGAAGCAGTGTCGGAATCTTCGATGGTTCAGGCGGAGGCTCTGGCCATTCGGTAAGGTCGTAAGGGCGACCGTGCTCCAGGGTGCGCACAACCCACTCAGTGGCGTACCGGCCTCGGAGATGTTCGGGCCACTGGGACGCCTTTGGATGACGAGCGAGGTCAATAGGAATGACATTCCTGTCCTCCAACATCTGCCTTCGGTGAGGCGTGAGATTCTGCCATCCGACGAGGTACAGCTTCCACGCATGGCTTCCAAGATTGTCTCGGACCCAACCATGCCACTGTAGGAAATTCGGGTCATCGCCCGAGAAGCCGATGAGGCAAAGAACGGACTCCAGCATGGCCTGCTGGACCATGTTGACGAAGGCCGCGAAGTCCGCAGGATAGCGGCGATAGTGCTCTTCGGTGCAGATGAGTGGAAATTGTGATGGGACCGAGCCGTGCAGCTTGACGATGCGGGGTGCTTTGCTCAGAGGAATGTCTTCGACGCGGTTCACTACACGGTAGTGCCGACCCGAAAGTCTGTTGTTTGTCCTCTCCAGAAGCGTGTCCCAGTTCGTAGTAAAGACATCGCGCCAAGGCAATTCCAAGAGGTTGTAATGCAGGGGACCAGGGAGGAAGTCGTCGTCACGGACTGCACTTCGGAGAAACCGATACAGCTCCGCGCGGCCGAACGCCGCCTCATACTCTTGGGCGGTACGGGGTATGGACAGTGAACGCCCTGGCTTCCCCCGAACGGCGCCGTGGCCGAACTCGCGTGAGAGTCTCCGCTGCATCGCGTGGCCAATATCTGTCCAGAGTGGAGGGTCGCCGGTGGCGGGTGGCCGGCGTTCGGCATTCCTGCTGAACCCGGCGCCAACGAGAACGACCGCGCCATTGGTTGTGTCATCCCAAAGTGCCTCCCGGATGTGGTTCATGTGGACCTGACCATCGAAGGTTTCGTGGTCGGAGGAATCGGACGGAGGCGAATGTGACGTCATGAGTTCGGGCGCGGGGTGTTGGAGCGGGCATGGGCCAGAAGTCCAAGCTGCTCTCACGGAGAACCCTCGTCAGACTATCCGAACGGGGCGGTGGAAGGCGCGGTGAAGCCGTGTCCCGAGTCGAGCCTCGGTAGAGGCGGCGAGATGTCCGGCGCGTCGTCTCGGCGATCACTTCACGGCAGACTGGATGATTCAGGTTAGAGGAGCCCGGGTTGACTGCTTGAGACGATCGCGGTGGGGGCGAGGTCCGTCAGGCGGGGCCAGAGCTGAACCAGTTCGTTCCAGACGAGGGCTTCCTCGGCGAGTTTCTTCCGGTCGCAGATGCCGTAGAGGCGGTAGGCGAGGGCGTGGGCAGCGGCGGCGCGGTCGCCGAGGCGGGCGACCAGGGCGGCGGCGGACATCTCGCCACCATCCTCGTGGCGACGGGCGACGTGCTGGGCGCACTCCCAGACGGTGACGCGATCGTCGGTCTCTGGGGACCAGTCGGGGGCGAGTTCGTCGCGGCGGAGGAGACGCACTTTGCCCGCCGTCGCTTCCAGGATGCCGGCGTGGACCACGCCCTCGACGGCCACGCCGCGGGCGGTGGCGAGGGTCTCCGCGTCGCCGTAGGGGCTGGGTTCCATGCCCTTGGTCTCGAACCAAGTGATGGCGAATCGGGTCCACGGGTCGTAGTCGGCGTCCTGGGCGGAGAGGATCTGGTCGAGTTCGGCGTTGATGAGGGCGAGCGCCATGCGGACCGTCATCGGGGAGTCGTCGGCTTCGAGGACGCGGGAGTAGCGGGTGAAGATCGCCATACCAGGACCGATGGCGGCCTGCGCGAGGTCCACCGGGGCGATGTTTTCGGCCTGGAGGCGAGCGATGGCTCCGGGGAGTTCGGTGTGGAGGGCGCTGAGGAAGCCGCGGCGGGTGGTCGAAGGAGCGTTTTCGCGTCGCTTTCGACAGGCGAGCACGATGCTGGAAGCAAGCGCGTTCGCACCTGCTCCTATCATCCGGTTCGCCAGTTCGGTTCGCATCGGCCAGGTGCCGGTGACGCTGAATCCCGACTTCGACACGGCGTCGAGGAAGGTTTCCCAACCTGTGCTTGAGACACCGGCGCCGTCCTTCCTCTCGGATTGCTTGAAGGCGTAGTAGATAGTCGTTGGGAACACCGGATGTGACTGTTCCGAGAGTCGGGAAATAGCGCGGGACATCCCCGTGAGAAAGAAGAGTTCTGCTTCCCTGCGCCCTCCATGGCGATACGGTGCCGCAACCAGCTCCTGAGCCTTCGGAACGGCAACGGTTGCGAAGAGATCCGGAAAGACTGACTTCAAGGAACGCCGGAGCCACACGTAGAAGAAGTCCGAGAGGTCCGCATAGGCGACGTTGTCGTAGTAGGGCGGGTCGGTGGAGACCAGCCTCCGGTCGGCACCTGCAAGAGACATCGCGTCGGCCAGCGAAGTTCGTCCGCGCTCGGTGCCCGTAAGGGATTGGACGGCAGGCTGTCCCCACGCCAAGGCACTCGCGTACCCGCCACCCGAGGCGCTGAACGGATTGGCTTCTCCATAGTCCCAAGCCATCGCAATCGCCTGCCGAGAGAAGAGCCCTCGCAGACTGGCGGTTCGCGCGGACCCACCCGTCGAAGAACGTACGCCGGCCGGGCCGGTGTCCCAAGTGCACAGTGCGTTGTTGCGATCCGCGAAACGGCTCACGGAAAGGCCGAGATAGCCGGCTACAGCCTCCCCGTAGGTCCGGGCAGTACCGCCACCGATATGGATGGATGCTTCGTCGTCCGGCAAATCCGCGGTCACTGCGTCGCGTCGGACGCGTTCCAGCGCTTCACCGACCAAGTCGGAGAACGTCGTCAGTGCGACGAGTTGTCGGGGCGTGAAGAGATCGCCCCACTGCGTTAAGCCATAGGGAACGCAGGTTCCTCCCGTGAGACGGGCAGGCACATTGCCTTGCGGCCGCCATGCATGTTCGGCGCTGCCCGCCGCGTCCTCCATCTCCGCGGTCGGGGACAAGTAGATCCGCTCGCGATCTCCCTCCGCCACCACCGCCATCAGCCGCGCCCCCATGCGGCCCGCCGTACCCGTAGCCTTGACGTGATCGCCGGCCATCGGCGAGCCCGAGACCAAGCACTGGAAATTCGCTCCCCGCCCCAGCTTCGTCCCCGCTTTCGCCGCCGCCTGATCCGGCGGTTCACCCACTCTCACCTCGAACCGATAGCGATCCCCTTCCACCACCGGCTCCACATACGCCTCCTTTCCCTTCTTCGTCGAGAGCATGAAGGTCGAGACCAGCGGAACGTCCACATGCGAAAACGCCGGATTCGGGCTCGGCACCGTCCGCGCCCAGAGCCATGCGATAACGGTGAGTTCCCGCCCCTCGTAGCGCTCCAGGTCCGGGCGCTCCGCCACCATCTCCGGGGTGATCCGAGCCTTCGGGTAGAGATAGCCGATCCGTCGCTCCGCCTCGTCGCGCATCCACTTCCCGTAGTAGCGAACGTCCTCCGCGAGCCCCGCCGCCCCCCGCCACTCCCGTCCCGCCACCGACTTCCGCGCCCGCGCCTCCGGGTTCACCGGCGGCCTCCCCGCGAACCGGGGCGGAATCTCGATCATCGCCTTGTTGATGAGCACCGCCACGGGGTTCAGGTCGCTCGCGTGCGCCTCCAGTCCGAGCCGCTGCGCCTCCAGCGGGATCGCCCCGCCCCCGGCGAACGGGTCGTGGAACGCCGGCAGCTTCTTCGGGTCGAAGAGCTCCGCCGCCCGCGGGTGGTCCGTGTTGTCCGCGCACGTCCGGCGCCAAGACTCCCGGATCTCCGCCCGCGCCGCCTCGAGCACCTCCTCGTTCGTGGTGTTCTCCCAGAGGACCAGCCTCCGCAGAATCCCGAACAGCCGCTCGCGCTCCCGGTCCTGCTCCTCCTCGGTCGGGAAGAGTTCCGGCCGCCCCGACGGATCGTCCACCAGTTGCGCGAACAGCACCGCCCGCGCCGCCGCCAGCGGACGCCGCGCCCACCAGAGATGCAGCGTGCTTGGGTGCCCGTGCCGGATGGACTTCTCCCGCGCCGCCGCCCGGTTGATGTCGTCGAGCGGCAACGCCACCTCGATGAGCTTGGGGACGGTCCGGACAGGGGCGGTCATGGCCTCCCTATTGTCCCCGGTCGGCCGACTGGAGCCGACGAGTCCAGATCGCTCGGCAGCGGGACAGGGGACAGTCGGTGCATCCTGATGTGCTACAATTGATACTTAGTTGCATTCAATTGTGACTGATCAGATTAGTTTTGATATTCGAATAGAGGATAACTACGCAAATGGCCAAGACCGAACAAATCCATATCCGGGTCGAACGGGAACTGAAGTCCGAGGCGGAAGCCGTGCTCGCAACCTTGGGCCTGAGACCTACGGAGTTCGTTCGAATGGCGCTCAGGCAGGTTGTGCTTCAGCGCGGGCTGCCGTTCGCCGTTCGGATCCCCAATGCCGAGACCATGGCGGCCCTCAACGAGCCCATCGCCAACCTGCAGCAGTTCGCCACGGCGGACGAGCTCATCGCCGACCTGCAGGCCCAGATCGGTGACAAGGGCGCTACCGAACAAGGAGACATCGAATGAAGGCAGGAACTGGACCGAGGAGACCGCCGAAGACGATCTCTTACGCCACACAGTTCAAACGCGATCTCCGTCGTGCGCGCAAGCGAGGCTGGGACCTGGAGAAGCTCTGGCCGATCGTCAGGATCCTGTCGAACGCCGAACGATTACCCGTGAACGCGCGGGCACACAAGTTGAGCGGCAAGGAACGTGACTTATGGGACTTACATGTCGGTCCAGATTGGATTCTGATCTATGAAATCTGTGGAGACCGTCTCATCCTGAGGCGGACGGGAACGCACTCGGAGCTCTTCTGAAAGCGGGGCGATCCGCGCCGAGGCTGGGGCCGCTCACTCTTGGTGGCCCGGCAAGCGTCCACTGGCTGCTCGGACAGCACCACCGCCCGGTTGATGTCGTTGAGCGGCAGCGCCACCTCGGTCAGCCTGGGGCGGAAGTCCGAATTCGGCATTCGCCACGGGTAGTGGCTCGCCCTCGCGTTCGGGGCTCACCGTCACGCTGCCCTGTTACGCTTCCGCTGCGAGGCCGAACGGAGATCCCGCCGGGATCACATGCTGCCGACCCGATGGGCGAGAGCGGCAGATGCCTCACCTCACGTGGACCGAGCCGAGGATTCCAATGCGCCAACCCGACGAGTTCCTGATTCAGGATGTCCGGTGCTTCCAGGGCGAGCAGCGTGTCCGCCTGCGCCCGATCACCCTTCTCGTCGGTGAAAACAGCACCGGCAAGACGACGCTGCTCGGCTGCTACAGCGCGCTGGATCGGCTGCTTGCGACCCGCCTGGCGGAGCCGTTCGAGTTCAGTTACGAACCCTTCTCCATGGGGTCGTTCCGCGACATCGTTCGATCGAGACGAGGGCGCGAAGGACGGATCACCGAGTTCCGTCTGGGCATCGGAACGCAGCACACAGGCAACGGGCTTCCCCCGCATGATGTGGTGGCGACCTTCGAGGAACGGGGATCACAGCCGGTAGTCAAGTCTTGGCGTTATCAGTTCCAGCAACACGGATTCCTGGAATTCCGCCGGACCGCGACTGACGGAACGACGGTCGCGATCGAGGGTGCGGAGATGGACTTCGAATCTCCTTTGGACCACGTCGCGTATCGCCTTGACTTTGCATCTGCAGACCGACCACTAGCGGACCGCCAGCCTGCACTCCATCGGATACTCGAATACCTCAACGAACTCCGTGAGAGTCCGCGCGAGCTTTCCCTACCGCTGCACACTTTTCTGTTTCCTCCGGTAACTCCCCTGATTCCCGTGGCTCCGCTTCGAGCCAAGCCGCACCGAACATACGACCCGATCCGAGAGTCCCTCAGCCCGGAAGGCACGCACGTCCCGATGCTGATGATGCGGCTCCATCACTCGGAAAGTCAGCGGTGGGGGGCGTTGCGAAACGACCTCGTAGCCTTCGGAAAGAACTCGGGCCTGTTCTCGGACATCAAGGTGAAACGTCACGGTCGGCAGATCAGTGATCCGTTCCAGATCCAGGTGAAGGTCCATTCAGGATCCCACGCCAACATCATGGACGTCGGGTACGGAGTAAGCCAGAGCCTGCCCATTCTGGTCGAGCTGTTGAGGCCGGAGGTCACCGAGTCCAAGGCGTTCCGCGGAAAAAACGCCTCGTTCCGATTCCTGCTCCAACAGCCGGAAGTACATCTGCATCCACGCGGCCAGGCTGAGCTGGCGAGTTTCCTGGTCAACTCCGTCAAGAAGCGTGGGCACCAGTTTCTCGTTGAAACGCACAGCGACCACATCATCGACCGGATTCGCATATCGGTCATGAAGAAGATGCTCAAGCCGGAGGACGTATCCATTCTGTACTTCGAGCCGCACCGTAACTTCGTCACGCTCCACAACATTGGGCTCGACGAACAGGGCAACATCCTCAACGCGCCTCCCGGATACCGGGATTTCTTCATGCGCGAGACGGAGGCCCTGCTTGGGCTGGACGGGTGACGGTGGTTCGATGTGTCTGATCGTTGATGCCGACCGGATGGGCATCTTCCTCGAGACGCCGGAACACGCGGACGCCAAACCGGTCCATCAATGGCTGCGGCGGGGCGTCGGACGGCTGGTGTACTCGACGGGAGGAAAGTTCGATTCCGAGCTCTACCGACGGGCGCGGGAGCTACTCGGAGCCTACCGTCGCGCGGGCAGCGCGACGTTGGTTCCCGAAGACACGTTTCGGGATGATGCGCTCCGGCTAAAGGAGGAAGCTCGGCTCCGCTCCAACGACGCGCACGTTCTGGCGCTGGCGCGAGCCAGCCGCGCGCGACTTCTCTACACGGGCGACAAGAGTCTTCAGGACGACTTCAGGGACCCCCAGATCATCAGCAACCCCCGGGGCAAGATCTATTCCGGGGCAAAGAACCGCCGCCTGCTGAACGCCAACGCCTGTCCGTCGTAGCGTCATCCGCGCCGGTTGCGCGCTCCCGCGCGATGCCGACCGGAGGTCGGCGGTCCCTGGCCGGCGCGCTGTCAGATCAAACTGGCGGGCTCAGGCCGGTGGCCGGGCGCGGGTGAGGAGTTTCTTCAGGTTGTGGGTGACAGTGTCGGTGGTGTCGTCCACGCCGGTGCGGAACGGGTCGGTCACGTAGGCGGTGCGCTGCGCATAGCCCTGCTCGACGAGCACGATGGCGAGGATGTAGTCGTGGGCCTGGTCGCGTGAGTTCAGCGCGACCAGCGTCTCGTTGCGGGTGACGGTCACGGTCTCCGCGTCGGCGCGGCGGCCCTTGACCTCGATGAACCGCAGCCGCCCGGTCGCCGGGTCGCGGCTCTCGATGTCGTAGCCGCACTTCTCCGCGCTCACGTCGCGGGGCGTCCGTCCGAGCCGGCGTTCGGCCGCCATCACCGTCTCCATCGCGATCTGCTCGACCTCGGCGCGGCCCTCGGGGCTCGCGACCGCCGTCGCCGGCGGCGCGGCGAGCTGGCGCAGCAGTTCGCCCGGCACGACGAGCGACGCGCCGACCACGCGCGGCGGGGCGGCGGCGAGGTCGCCTTCCCGGTCCAGTTCCGCCAACCGCCGCGCCAGGCGGGCGTCGAGTTCCTCCGCCCGCCGCCTCGCCTGCTCCGCCGCGATACGGCCCGGCTTCCCGGCGCGTTCGCGCGCCCGCAGTTCGTTGGCGCGGTTGTCCCAGTGGGTCCGTTCCCGGGAGAGGCGCTCGAAGACCTGCTGGCGGGTCTTCTCGATCTCCGCCTCCCGGCGCTGCCGGACTTCGGCCAGGTGCCCGGGAACGAGGCCGCCGACCGCGTGATCCATGACGGCTTCGTAGCCGCGCAGCCAGTCCGGGTTCAGGCGCTCGCCGAGGAGGGACCGCTCCTCGGCGCGGATCGGGCGGCAGTCGAGGTGCGGGGCCGGGCCGGCGTTCCGCACCGCGCCGCCGCTTTCGACCTCCACGAAATCGAGGCGTTCCGAGATCGTCCGCCGCGCTCCGGAGCGGGTCGTCCGTCCATCCGTGACGGCGCTCCGCAACGCGAAGACGGCGCGGACGTCCCGGCGGTCGTCCGCCTCGTCCACCAGCACCGCGCCCTCCGCGAGGGCGGCCCGCCAGTGGTCGAGGACCGCGGCAAGGGTGCGGTCGAGGAGCGGATGGCCGGGGCAGACGAAGGCGGCCGGCGGCGGGCCGGTGGCGCGCTCCCGTTCGAAGACGATCCGTTCGTAGCGCGCCGGCACCGCGGGGCCGGGACGTGCGCTGCCGGCACGGCCGGCGAGCGATCCGCGTATCTCCGCCGGAACGCGCGTGATCTCGAACCGTCCCGGCTCGCGCCGGTGGATGCCGCCGCCGAGCGCCCGGAAGGCGTCGAGGAAGAACCGGCGGATGAAGTGCGGTTGCAGCCGCCGCGCGCTGGCCCGCGCCATCTGGTCGCGGATCTCGGCGATGGTCGCCGGCGTCAGGTGCTCGCGAACCAGCGCGCGGTCGGCGAGCAGGTTCCCGACCCGCTCGATCGCGGCGGCCTGGTCCACCTTCTCGAAGAGGCGGTTCCGGGCCTCCGGACTCTCGCCGTAGCGGATGGCGTCGAGGAGCAGGTCGCGCATCGCCCGGCCGTCGAACAGGCGGCCGAGCACGTCGTACACGCGGCCACCGAGCGCCTGCCGCGCGACGTCCAGCTTCTCCAGCAGCCGGGCATAGACCGCGCCTTCGCGGGTCTCCTTGGCCACCAGGTTCCAGAGGTGGCAGACCTCGGTCTGGCCGATCCGGTGAATGCGCCCGAAGCGCTGCTCCAGCCGGTTCGGGTTCCAGGGGAGGTCGTAGTTGACCATGAGGTGGGCGCGCTGGAGGTTCACACCCTCCCCGGCGGCGTCGTTCGCCACCATGACGACGACCCCGGGGTCGTTCATGAACGCCTCGACGGCTTCCCGCCGCGCCTCGCGGGAGACGCCGCCGTGGATCACCACCACCGCCTCCCGCTTTCCGAGCCGGGTGCGGATGCGCTCGGCCAGGTATTCGAGGGTGTCCCGCGGCTCGGTGAAGACGATGAGTTTCCGCCGGTTCCCGCCGCCGTCTGTCATCAGAGGGTGGTCGAGGACCGTGTTCAACTCGCGCCACTTGGTGTCGGTGTCGCGGAGACGCAGCGTCCGCGCCTCCTTCTCCAGCCGCCGGAGCGTTTCGATCTCCGTCTCCAGCTCCTCGATGGTGGCCGCGGCCGTCGCCTGGTCGAGCACGCGCTCTTCGCTGGCTTCGATCTCTCCCTCGGTCGCTTCCTCGAGGTCATCGGGATCGAGACCGGGCCCGGGTTCCGCCTCCGGGCCGCCTTCCCGCATCGCCGTCAGCCGGTCGTCCATCCGCGCCAGCCGGCGCTTCAGGCTTTCGTGGATCGCCGCCGGGGACGACGCCAGCCGCCGCTGCAGGACGGTCAGGGCGAAGCCCACGTTCACCCGGCGGCGCTCGTCGGTGGCGGCGAACCGCTCGGCGCGGTTCATCTCCTCCTGCACGTACCGGGTCACCGCCTGGTAGAGCGCCGCCTCCGGTTCGCTCAGTTCGTAGCGGGCCGTGTAGGCGCGCCGCTCGGGGAAGAGCGCTGTCCCGTCGAAGCGACGGAGTTCCTCCTTCGTCAGCCGGCGCAGCGTGTCGCTCGCGTCCTTCGAGTGCACGCCGGGGCGGAACCGGCCCTCGAACCGGTCCGGGTCGAGGAGCGCGAGGAAGAGCTGGAAGTCCTCTTCCTTGCCGTTGTGCGGCGTGGCCGTCATCAGCAGGAAGTGGCGGGCGCGGTCCCGGAGCAGGCGCCCGAGTTGGTACCGCTTCGTGTACTTGATCTCCGCGCCGAAGTAGCTGGCCGACATGCGGTGGGCTTCGTCGCAGACCACGAGGTCCCATTCGTCGGAATTGCGGACCAGGTGCTGGAGGTCCTCGCCGCGGCTCAGCATGTCGAGCCGGGCGATCAGCCGGGGATGCTCCGCGAGGGGATCGCCGCTCCGCGAGGCCGCCACCAGGTCGCGGGTGAGGATCGCGAAGTCGAGATCGAACTTCTCGCCGAGCTCGTCCTGCCACTGCTCGACGAGCGAGCCGGGCGCCACCACCAGACAGCGTTCGAGGTCGCCCCGGATCAACAGCTCCTTGATCAGCAGTCCGGCCATGATCGTCTTTCCCGCGCCGGGGTCGTCGGCGAGTAGAAAGCGCAGCGGGTGGCGGTCGAGCATCGCGCCGTACACCGCGGTGATCTGGTGGGGGAGCGGTTCGATCTTCGAGGTGTGGACGGCGAGGTAGGGATCAAAGAGGTGCCCGAGGCGGATGCGCTCGGCCTCGGCGGCGAGGAGGAAGCGCTTCGGGTCGGCCGTGAAGGGGCGGATCGGGGCGGAACCGGCGGGCCGCAGGCGCGACTCGTCGTCCCGGAAGAGCAGCACTTCGTGGAGCCCGCCCGCTTCGTCCTTGTAGGTGAGGCTGACCGCTGCGTCCCCGCGCATCTCGGCCTGAACGACCGTGACCACGCCGGCGGTGACGCCGCGGAGGCGCGCGCCGGGGCGAAGGTCTTCGAGTTTCAACGGAGTGGACGAGACGGCCAAGCCGGACGCCTGGGCGTACTAACGTTCCCGCGGCCCGGAGGACATTCTGCGCCGGCCGGCCGAGGGATCGTCGGAGTGGGGCTGCGCCTGGTAGCCCCGTGGGACCGCCCAGCGGTTTTCGACGCCGCCGTTTGACCCCCTTGAACCGGACCAGGCATCCGGCCAGCTCTCGCGCAACACGGGGGAGCAGTCCTTGTCGAGCATGGTAGCCGTCCTGTCGAGCCGGCAACCGCCCCACGGCGGCCAGATGCCGGGTGCGATGGATCAGCCGCGCACCCGCAGGGTCTCTGAGGGGGCGCCCGGCGTGGCGTCAGACAGGTCACGAGGAGGCATCGCAACGGCATTCGACCCGGAAATCTCGATATGTCGCACCGGATTTTCCGGGTTAAAACGCTCCGGCGGCACCGGCCGTTCCACTAGGAGCGCCAATTTTCGAGCCGGAGGCCGAGGATGCTCCCCAGATGGGTGGTGTTCTCGCTCACCAAGACTGCGTCGAACATTCACGGCTCCGGAGGCCGCCTGCTCTTCCGGTTCGCCTTGATGGCTGTGCGCATCTGGGCCAGGATCCGCTGGAGTTCCGGGTCGCTGCCCGCCGCCCGGAGTTCCTCCACGAACGCCGGGCTCCACGCGGCGTCGCCAAGGAGGCTGCGTTCGAGCGCTTGGACGATGTAGCGATTCCGCGTGAGCCGCAGGTCCTTCGCTCGGCGGTCCACGGCGGCCAACAGGTCGCCGGAGAGGTGGATGGCGGTGCTTATGGATGGAACACTATCTATCCGGTGGTTCGGGTGGCGGAGGATGGATGCCTTCCCCCGCTATCAGCGCTGCGCGCTCTGCGGCCCTGCCGGGCCGCGTGCCGGCTGAAGCCGGCGCTCCAAGCCGTACGTGCCACCTCCGCTCTTGAGTTCCACGCCGAGGTGGGGGCCGTCTTGTCCGGGTGGGGTTGTGACGTGCGCGGTGCGGAGCACCGCGCGTGCCGGTCTGAAGACCGGCGGTCCCGGTCGGCGCGCCACCGGGTCCGTCCGGCGTTGGCGGTTTCGCGGCCCGGGTGGGCCGCGATGCCGGCCGGAGGCCGGCGCTCCGAGCGCGGAACCGGGTAGGCTGCGCAGCGTAGTGGTCCGTAGGCGGCAATGAACGGGAACGGCAGCGGAGCGGACGGCGCGCTCGCCGTGTCCATGCGGGACGTGACGAAGGTGTACCAGATGGGGGAGGTGGAGGTGCACGCGCTCCGGGGGGTGAGCGTGGACCTGGAGGTGGGGGGCTTCCTGGTGCTGCTGGGGCCGTCGGGGAGCGGCAAGTCCACCCTGCTGAACATCCTGGGCGGGCTCGATGTCCCGACCTCGGGGCGGGTGCTCTACCGGGGGCAGGACCTGACGCGCGCCGACGAAGGTGAGCTGACCCGGTACCGGCGGCGGCGGGTGGGGTTCGTGTTCCAGTTCTACAACCTCATCCCGTCGCTTACCGCCCGCGAGAACGTGGAGCTCGTGACCGAGATCTCCGAGGACCCGCTCCCCGCACAGGAGGCCCTCGACATCGTCGGGCTCAAGGGCCGGAGCAGCCACTTCCCCTCGCAGATGTCCGGCGGCGAGCAGCAGCGGGTGGCCATCGCCCGCGCCATCGCCAAGCGGCCCGACATCCTGCTCTGCGACGAACCCACCGGAGCGCTCGACATCACCACCGGCATCCAGGTGCTCGAAGCGCTGGAGCGGGTGAACCGCGAGTACGGGGCGACCACCGCGATCATCACCCACAACGCCGCGATCGCCACCATCGCGGACCGGGTCATCTCGCTCGCCGACGGCCGCATCTCCCGCGAGCAGGTCAACGACACGCGGGCCGCCGCCTCCACGATCCAGTGGTGAGGACGCCGTGATCCGCGCGCTCGACCGCAAGCTGCTCCGCGACCTCTGGCGGGTCCGCTCCATGGGGCTCGCCATCGCGGTGGTGGTCGCGTCGGGGATCGCGCTGCTGGTCGCGTCGCTCATCTGCTTCGACTCGCTGGAGACGACGCGCGACCGTTACTACGCCCGGAACGAGTTCGGGGACGTCTTCGCGAACGCCAAGCGCGTCCCCCGCTGGGTCGCCGGGAGCCTCGACGAGCTGCCCGGGGTGGTCCGGGCGGACACCCGGGTGGTCGCCGGCGTGACGCTCGACGTGCCGGGCAGCAGCGAGCCGGTCAACGGCCGCCTCATCTCGCTCCCGGACAGCGGCCGTCCGGTCCTGAACGGCGTGACCCTGCGCAGCGGGCGCTGGCCCGACCCCGGACGCGCGGAGGAGGCGATCGTCAACGAACGCTTCGCCCAGGGGCACGGGCTCGAACTCGGCGACCAGGTCTTCGCCGTGATCAACGGCCGGCGCCAGCGGCTCGAGATCGTCGGGACGGCGCTCTCCCCCGAGTACGTCTATGCCATCGCCGGCGGCGACCTCCTGCCGGACCCGACGCGGTTCGGGGTGTTCTGGATGGCGCGCCGGCACCTCGCCACCGCCTTCGACATGGAGGGCGGGTTCAACGACATCGCGCTGTCGCTCGCCGAGGGCGCCGCGCCGGAGCCCGCGATCGCCGAACTGGACCGCCTGCTGGAGCCCTACGGCGGCCTCGGGGCCATTCCCCGCGCCCAGCAGATCTCCCACTGGTACCTCCAGAACGAGTTGACCGGGCTGCGCGGCATGGCGCTCCTCATGCCCATGATCTTCCTCGGGATCGCGGCGTTCCTCCTGAACGTCGTCCTCCGGCGGATGGTCGCGGTCCAGCGGGAACAGATCGCGGTGCTCAAGGCCATCGGCTACTCCAACCTGCGCCTCGGGCTGCACTTCACGCAGTGGGCGGTGGTGGTGTCCGTCCTGGGCGGCGTGCTCGGGATCGCGCTGGGCGCCCTGATGAGCGCCGGGATGCTCAACCTCTACATGGAGTACTTCCGCTTCCCGGACCTGATCCTCCGCTGGAGCTGGGGGCACATCCTCGGCGCCCTGGTGGCCTGCGGGGCGGCGTCGGTGCTGGGCGCCGCCGCGGCGGTGAAGAGCGTGGTGCGCCTGCCGCCCGCGGAGGCGATGCGGCCGGCGGCGCCGGACACCTTCCGGGTCTCGCTGCTGGAACGGCTGGGCCTGCGGCGGTGGCTAACGCAGCCGCTCCGCATGGTGCTCCGCAACCTCGCGCGCCGGCCGGCCCGCGCCGCCATGTCCGTGATCGGCATCGCCTTCTCCGCCTCGATCATGGTGCTCGCGAGCGCCGCCATGGACTCGTTCGAAGAGCTGATGCAACTCCAGTTCAACGTGGTCCAGCGCCAGGACGTGACCGTGACCTTCTTCGAACCGGAGGGGCGCGCCGCGTTCTACGAGCTGGCGTCGGTGCCGGGCGTCGTCGAGGTCGAACCCCTGAACGGCGCCTCCGCGCGCCTGCGGAACGGGAACCGGAACCGCCAGGTCGGGATCCAGGCGCTCCAGCCCGACGCCCGGCTGCAGCGGGTGGTGGGCGCCGACTACCAGCCGGTGCGGTTCGACCGCACGGGCCTGATCCTGTCCCGGAAGCTGGCCGACGTGCTCGGCGTGGCGCCGGGGGACACGCTGCGGGTGGAGGCGCTCCAGGGGACGCGGCCGGAGCGGGACATGGTGGTGAGCGCCACCGTGGACGACCTGATGGGCGTTTCGGCGTACATGGAGCCCGAGGCGCTCCGCCGCTTCCTGAGCGACTCGGCGACCATGAGCGGAGCGGCGCTCGGGCTCGATCCGGCGGCGCGCGACTCGGTGTACGCCGCGCTGAAGGGGATGCCGGTGGTGGCGGGCGTCGCGCTCCAGCACGCGATGCTCGAGAACTTCGAGACCTTCGTCGCCGAGAACATGAACAACACGATGGCGGTCAACCTGCTCTTCGCGATGGTGATCGCGTTCGGCGTCATCTACAACACGGCGCGCATCTCCCTCTCCGAGCGGAGCCGCGAACTCGCGAGCATGCGGGTCATGGGCTTCACCCGCGCGGAGATCGGCATCGTGCTCTTCGGCGAACTCGCCATCCTCACGGCGGCGGCGATCCCGGTGGGGCTCGGGCTCGGCTACTCCATGCTCGCCGGCATGCTGGCCGCCTACGAGACCGAGCTGTTCCGGATGCCGCTGGTCACCGAACCGGGCACCTTCGCGTGGGCCTCGGCGGCGGTGGTCGTCGCGATGGGGCTCTCGGCGCTGGTGGTTCGCCATAAATTGAACCGGCTCGATCTCGTGGAAGTCCTCAAGACGCGGGAGTAACGGAATGAAAAAGCGACGCCGGCTCATCTTCTGGGGCATTGGCCTGACCGCGCTCATCGCGCTGATCGCCCTCGGGTCCCGCCCGCGCCCGATCCCGGTGGACATCGCTTCGGTGGTCCAGGGGACGCTCTCGGTGACGCTCGACGAGGAGGGCGAGACGCGCGTCCGCGACCGCTTCGAGATTTCGGCGCCGGTGGCCGGCCGCGTCCTCCGCATCGAACTCGAACCCGGCGATCCGGTGCTGGCGGCGGAGAGCGTCCTCGCCACCTTCCTGCCGGCCTCCCCCGTGCCGCTCGACCCCCGCCAGCGGGCCGAAGCCGGGGCCGCGGTCGAGGCGGCCGAGGCGGCGGTGGGACGGGTCGAGGCGCTCCACGAGCAGGCGGCGCAGGAGCGCGCCTTCGCCGAGTCCACCCTGAACCGGCTGCGCCGCCTCCGGGAAGAGGGCGTCTCCTCCGCGGAGGCGCTGGAGTTGGCCCAGCTCGAACTCGATACCCGCCAGGAAGCGCTCGAGGCCGCCGAGTTCGCGGTCCGGGACGCCCGCGGCAACCTGGCGCTCGCCCGCGCCCGGCTGCAGCGGTTCCGCTTCCGCACCGGCGACGCGGCGACCGGGAATCCGGAGGCGATCCAGATCTTCTCGCCGGTGGACGGGGTGGTGCTGCGGCGGCTCCGCGAGAGCGAGGCGGTGGTGCCCGCCGGCGAGCCGCTGCTGGAGGTCGGGGACCCCCGCGAACTCGAGGTCGTGACCGACTACCTCTCGAACGACGCGGTGCGGATGCGCGCCGGACAGGCGGCGCTCATTGACCGCTGGGGCGGCGACCGCCCGCTCGCCGGCCGGGTGCTGCGGGTCGAGCCCTCGGGCTTCACCAAGATTTCGGCGCTCGGCGTCGAGGAGCAGCGCGTCAACGTGGTCATGGAGCTCGAAGAGCCCTACGAAACGCGTTCCAGCCTCGGCGACGCCTACCGCGTCGAGACCCGGGTGGTGGTCTGGGAGGCGGAGGACCAGGTGAAGGTGCCCGTCGGGGCGCTCTTCCGCCGGGGCGAGAGCTGGGCGGTCTTCGTCGTCGAGAACGACACCGCCAGCGAACGGGCCGTCGAGATCGGCGAGCGCAACCGGCAGGAGGCGCAGGTCCTCGGTGGCCTCGCGGTCGGCGACCGGGTGGTCGTGTATCCCGGGGACAGCGTGGCCGACGGAGTCCGGGTGGCGCCGGCGGCGGCGAGCGCGGCGTCCGGATGACGGACGACTCGGGGGCGGCCGAGCTTCGGGAGACGTTCCGGCGGGTGCGGCGGCAGACCGCCGAACTCGCGGCGCCGCTCGCCATCGAGGACTACGTGGTCCAGTCCCTGCCGGAGGCGCGTCCGGCGAAGTGGCACGTGGGCCACACCTCGTGGTACTTCGAGACGTTTGTCCTGGGCCGCGAGGGCGCCGGCCAGGCTCCGATCCGACCGGACTACCGGGAGATCTTCGGCGTCTCCGACGCCGGCGTCGAGATCCGCCACGACCGGGGCGTGCTGTCGCGGCCCACGGTGGCGGAGGTGTACGAATACCGGCGCCAGGTGGACGACGCGATGTCGGAGCTGCTCGCCGACGAGCTTCCGGAGGAGGTCCGCGAACGGGTGGTGCTCGGGCTGCACCACGAGCAGCAGCACCAGGAGCGGATGCTCGCCGACCTGAAACACCTGTTCTCGCGGAACCCGCTCCACCCCGCTTACCGGGAGGCGTCCAGCGAGCCGCGAGGCGGCGCCGTCCCGCCGCTCCGGTTCGTCTCGTTCGCCGGGGGGAGGCAGACCGTCGGGTATGCGGGAACGGGGTTCGCGTATGACAACGAGAGGCCCCGGCACGAGCGGCTGGTCGCTCCGTTCCAGCTCGGCTCGCGCCTGATCACGAACGACGAGTACCGGGAGTTCATCGAGGAGGGCGGCTACCGCGAGCGTTCGCTGTGGCTCGCGGACGGGTGGGAAGCCCGCGTGGCGGGCGGCTGGGAGGCGCCGCTCCACTGGGTCCGGCAGGGCGACGGCTTCAACGAGTTCTCGCTCGCCGGGCTGGCGCCGCTGGCGCCCGCGGCCCCGGTCGTCCACGTGAGCTGCTTCGAGGCCGACGCCTTCGCGCGCTGGCGGGAGGCGCGGCTGCCCACCGAGTTCGAATGGGAGTCGGCGGCGGCGGACCAGCCGGTCACCGGGACGTTCCTCGAAGACGGCCACCTGCACCCCCAACCCGCGCCGGCCGCGGCGCACCGCGGGGCGTCCGGCCCCGTGCAGCTCTTCGGCGACGTCTGGGAGTGGACGGCCAGCCCCTACCTCCCCTACCCCGGCTTCCGCCCGTCCGGAGTCTTCGGCCAGTCGAGCGGCCGTTCCATGTCCGGCCGCATGGTGCTCCGCGGCGGCTCCTGCCTCACCCCCGCCTCCCACATCCGCGCCACCTACCGCCACGTCCTCCGCCCCGACGCGCGCTGGCAGGCCACGGGCATCCGCATCGCCCGCGACGGATAACCGTGTGCCGGCTTGGAACGCCGGTCTCCAGACCGGCACCGTCCCGCACAGCGGGACGAAACCGCGTACCCCCACCCACCCTCACGGCACCGCCGGCTTGGAACGCCGGTCTCCAGACCGGCATCGTCCCGCAGAGCGGGGCGAAACCGCGTACTGCGGCGCACTCTGACGGCACCGCGGGCTCGGAGCGCCGGCCTCCGGCCGGCATCGCGCGGGAGCGCGGAACCAGTTCTGATGGCCCAACGTCACGCCAACGAGAGGTCGCCCGGCCACGCTGTCCATGCCTGACTTCGCGGTAACCCGCGCCGCCGCCCGCGCCGAGATCCGCTCCGATCTCCTCCGCACCCCGCCCTCCATCTCCCCCAAGTTCTTCTACGACCGCGTCGGCTCCGACCTCTTCGACCAGATCACCCGCACCCCCGAGTACTACCTGACCGCGACCGAGATCGCGATCCTCGAGACCAACCTCGACGAGATCGCGGCCGGCAGCGGCCCGCGCGCCGTCCTCGCCGAAATCGCCGCCGGCAGCGCCCGCAAGGCGCGCATCGTCCTCGGCGGGCTCGTAGCTCCCGCCGCCTACGCGCCGGTGGACATCGCCGAGGACACGCTCGCCGGCCAGGCGGCGGCGGTGCGCCGCGACTTCCCGGACCTGAACGTGATCCCGGTCGCCGCGGACTTCTCGCGCGACTTCGCCCTCCCGGCGTTCCACTTCGACCACGGCCGGATCGCGCTCTTCTACGCGGGCTCCTCGCTCGGGAACTTCGAGCCTGCGGAAGCGTCGGCTTTCCTCGGGCGGCTCGCGCGCGCCGCCGGCCCTGGCTCCCGCCTCCTGCTAGGGGTGGACCGGAAGAAGGACCCGGCGGTCCTCAACCGCGCCTACAACGACCCCGGCGGCCTCAACGCCGCCTTCAACCGCAACATCCTGAACAACGCGAACCGGCTGGCGGACGGCGACTTCGACCCGGAGAAATGGATCCCGCACCAGTTCTACGCCGAAGAACGTGGCCGCATCGAGCTGTGGCTCGAAAGCGCCGCGGACCAGACGGTCCGGGTCGCCGGGGAGACCCTGCATTTCGCCGCCGGCGACCGCATCCACACCGAGAACTCCTACAAGTACGACGTCGAGGAAGTCCTCGCCCTCGCGGCCCCGGGATGGCGCCCCCTCCACCACTGGAGCGACCGCGCCGAGCGCTTCAGCGTCTTCCTTCTCGCCGCCTGAGTTCGATTCAGGACGAAGGGGCGAGGCGTGCGATCGTCGCGTCGAGCACCGCCGTCCATCCCTCCCGCGTCACCTCGCGATACGCCACCTCGCCGACGAAGCCGCTGCTCATCACGTGGTCCGGACTGACCTCGCGCAGTTTCGTCAGGCTCTGGGCCAGATCGGCAGCGCTGCCGCCGGAACCCGGCAGCACCAGCGTGGACCATTCCCCGTCCCACTGGAAGATCGTGTCGCCGCTGAAGAGATAGGACTTGCCGTACGGCGACTGGTAGAAGAAACAGATACTGCCGTCCGTGTGTCCCGGCGTGTGGATGATGGCGACGTTCTCGATCCGGTCAGCGCCCGCTTCGAACAGGAGATCCGGTTCGCCGTGGACGCCGACGAATGGGGCCTCGATCGCACTACAACCGAGCTTGCAACCGAACCGGGCTCGGATCCGCGTCTGGGACGGGCCGGCCTCGTCCCGGTGGGTGAGGAGCTGATAGGCAATCCCACCCAATGCCGCCATCTCCTTCAGATCGTCTTCGTTTCCCGTGTTGTAGAACAGGATGTTCCCCGTCGGGCGCACGAGAAAGTAGGCGTGGGTATTCAGGATTCCCGCACGATGGATCGTGCTCTGCCACAGGTCGGGCTGGAGCTGTTTCATGGGGGAATGATGGCTCCCCAATGATCGCCGGTATGCTCGTGGTCTCGGCATCCCGGACGTCGGGCAATCGCCGCCCGGAGACCCACACCCTCGTAGTCGAGGTTCCGAATCCATGCTGGCGACAGGCTTCCTCGGGACGCGGGCGGACGCCTTCGTGGACGCGGCGGTGGTGTTCTTCGTGGCCGCTCCGTTCCTGATGGCCCTTGCGCTGCGGCTCGCGGCGCAACACCGCTACCGCGCCCACCGCGGGCTTCAGGTGGGGGTGCTGCTCGGGGCGATCGTGGCAGTGCTCCTGCTGGAGGGCAGCATCCGATTCGGCGGCGCCATGGATGCCTTCGCGTTGAGCGCGTACCACGGCACCGCGACGCTGGCTGGCCTCTTCGGCGTTCACCTCGCGGTCGCGATCCCCACGTTTGTCGCCTGGTGTGTCCTGGCGGTCCTGTCGTGGCGCCGTTTCCCCGGCGTCTTGCCGGGTTCCTTCGGGCCGCGACACCAGTTCTGGGGCCGGCTCACCTTCGCCGGCCTGTGGTTCACCTGCGCAACCGGCGTGGGCCTCTACGTAATGAGCTTCGCCCTCTGAGACCTCGGTCAGTCCTCGACCGCATCGTCGCAACCCCTCATCCGCTTTCCGGATCCTTCACCCGTGGCCGGCCCGCCGTGGCCACCGGCGCCAGGACACTCTCCATCTCCCGCACCCTCGCCCCCCGGGGAACGCCGGCGCCCAAGCGTAGAATGAGCCGATGCTCACCCGTGATCCGGGGTTGAAGCGCCGCATGTGGGAGAACCCAGCGGCATGAGTCCCAGACTGCACATCTCCCGGGATGACATCGCGGCGTTCTGCAGAAAACACCGGATCCGGAAGTTCTCGCTGTTCGGGTCCGTGCTCCGCGACGACTTCGGGCCGGACAGCGATGTGGATGTGGTGGCGGAGTTCACGCCGGACGCACGGTTCGGGCTGTTCGAGCTCGTGGACATGCAGGACGAGTTGAGCGCCATCGTGGGAAGAAAGGCGGACATCCACGAGTTCCGGTCGTTGCGGCCGTGGATGCAGGAGGAAGTCGCCGCGTCCATGGAACTGTTCTATGAAGCGCCGGAGTGACGCCGGGCCCGTTCGGGGCCTTTGATTCCGAACGGCGTTTTTCTGGAATTGACGGCAAAGGTTGCACTATCTTGAGACGGGGTTGCGGTGCGCGCCGAGGTGAGCACCGTCCCGCGGGTCAGCGTTGCGCCGTGCGCGGTGCGGAGCACCGCGCGTGCCGGTCTGGAGACCGGCGTTCCAAGCCGGTGGCGCCGCGGTGGGCGGGGGTGGCGTTGCGCCGTGCGCGGTGCGGAGCACCGCGCGTGCCGGTCTGGAGACCGGCGTTCCAAGTCGGTGGCGCCGCGGTGGGCGGGGGTGGCGTTGCGCCGTGCGCGGTGCGGAGCGCGGCGGGTGCCGGGCTGGAGACCGGCGCTCCCACCCCCCCACTCCCCGATAATCCGCGGCATGACCCGACTTGCTGTTCTGCTCTTCCTTGCCGCGTTCGCGGCTGAAGCTTCCGCGCAGCCGGAGGACTCCGCGACTCCGCGCGTGGAATGGCCGACCTGGGGCGGGGATCCCGGCTCGATGCACTACTCCCCGCTTGCCCAGGTGAACCGGGAGAACGTCGCCGGCCTGCAACTGGCCTGGGAGTGGGACACCGGCGAGGGGCCGCTCCGGGGGCCGCGGCTTCCGGTGCCCGACAACCCGGTGCGGCCGGGGAGCTTCGAGAACACCCCGCTGGTGTACGACGGGGTGATGTACGTGAGCACCTCCTACAACAAGGTGGTGGCGCTGAACCCCGACACCGGCGAGGTGCTCTGGACCTACGACCCGCGGATCACCGAGTGGGGACAGGTCCCGAACGGCACCGGGTTCGTCCACCGGGGGGTCGCGCTCTGGGAGAACGACACCGGTGACCGGCGCGTCTTCCTGAACAGCCGCTGGCGGCTCATCTCGATCGACACCGTCACCGGCGAACCCGACCCCTCCTTCGGGGACGGCGGCGAGATTGACCTCACCGCCCAGCTCCTCTGGCCCATCAACCGCCTCCACTACACGCAGACCTCGCCGCCGGTCGTCTTCGAGGACCTGGTCATCATGGGGAACGGCGTCTGGGACCGGTTCGTCTATGAGCGCGACCCGCCGGGGAACGTGCAGGCGTTCAGCACCCGCACCGGCGAGCTGGTCTGGTCCTTCAACCTGATCCCGCAGCCCGGCGAGTTCGGGAACGACACCTGGGAAAACGGCGCCTGGGACCGGGTGGGCCACACGAACGTCTGGGCGCCCATGTCCCTCGACGCCGAACGGGGGCTCGTCTATCTCCCGGTGGGGACGCCGAGCAACGACTACTACGGTGGACACCGCCTCGGCGACAACCTCTTCGCGGAGGCCATCGTCTGCCTCGACGCCCGCACCGGCGAGCGGGTCTGGCACTTCCAGACGGTGAAGCACGGACTCTGGGACTACGACCTGCCGGCCGCGCCCACCCTGCTCACCATCAACGTGGACGGCCGGGAGATCGACGCGGTCGCCGCTCCCGCGAAGACCGGATTCGTTTACGTCTTCGACCGGGTGACCGGCGAGCCGGTCTGGCCCATCGAGGACCGCCCCGTCCCGGCGAGCGACGTCCCCGGCGAACGGGCCGCCGAGACCCAGCCCTTCCCCACGAAGCCGGCGGCGTTCGCGAAGCAGACCTTCACCGAGGACGACGTCATCGCCTTCACCCCCGAGCTGCGCGACGAAGCGCTCGCGATCATCCGCAAATACCGCATGGGAGGGCTCTACACCCCGCCGTCGCTCGGCGGCACGATCGCCAACCCGGGGATCCTCGGCGGCGCCAACTGGGGCGGCGCGGCGGCCGATCCCGAGACCGGGGTCATCTACATCAAGGCCAACGAGTTCCCGTCGCTCCTCGCCATCACCGAGGCCGACCCCGACGAGACCGAGG
The DNA here is from genome assembly GCA_963555995.3 of Vicinamibacteria bacterium. Lineage (GTDB taxonomy): Bacteria > Acidobacteriota > Vicinamibacteria > Marinacidobacterales > Marinacidobacteraceae > Marinacidobacterium. The sequence continues at coordinate 2,573,314 of OY821641.1, forward strand.
GCCGCTACTGGCTCGACCGGGACCGCCGGTCCCTGAACCTGCCGAACGGGCTGCCGATCAACAAGCCGCCCTACGGCACTCTCACCGCCATCGACCTGAACACCGGCGAGCACCTCTTCCAGGTCCCGGCGGGCAACAACCCGCTGGTCCGGGATCACCGGGCGCTCGAAGGCGTGGACCTCGGGGACGAGCGGCTCGGGATCGTGGGCGCGCCGGGGCCGATGGTCACCGCCGGCGGGCTCGTCTTCTTCAGCGGGGGCGCCGACCACCTCTTCGCCCTGGACAAGACCACCGGCGAGGAGCTCTGGGCCCACCCGCTCGGGGCGAGTTCCTACGCGAACCCGATGACCTACGAATCCCCGGAGGGAACCCAGTTCGTGGTGATCGCGGTGGGACGCGGCACCGGCAACAAGCTGGTCGCGTTCTCGCTCGGGGAGCCGGCCGCCGCCGGCAACTGAACGGTATCCTTCCGGGTCGCCCCGTCCGAGGAGATTCGCCGATGCCCCTGCCCCCGCTCTACGACCCCGACGCCGTCCGGCCCATGTGGGAGGAACTGGCCGACTGCCGGGTGGACCCGCTCCACCAGCCCGAAGACGTGGACGACCTGCTGGCGAAGCCGGGGACCGCCCTCGTGGTGGTCAACTCGGTCTGCGGCTGCGCGGCCGGCTCGGCGCGCCCGGGCGTCACCATGGCGCTCCAGCACACGAAGATCCCGGACCACCTCGGGACGGTCTTCGCGGGGGTGGACCGCGACGCCACCGACCGCGCCCGGTCCCACATGACCGACGTGGCGCCGTCGTCGCCGTCCATCGCGCTGTTCAAGGACGGCCAGTTGATCCACATGCTCGAGCGGCGGCACATCGAGCGGATGTCGCCGGACATGGTCGCCGGCAACCTGGCGGCGGCGTTCGACGCGCACTGCGAGGCCGAGGGGCCGTCGGTGCCGCGCGAGGTCTGGGAGCGGTCGGCGCGCGAGCGGATGTGCGGCTCGAACGTCCCGATCTTCAACCCGACGTTCCGGTAGCCGGCGCGACCCCGTTTCCGGCGTGTCGGGGAACGCGGAGCCCGGGTTCCCGGCCTCGGCGCTCTTCCTGACCGTCGAGGGCATCGAGGGCAGCGGCAAGTCCACGCTGGTCGGGGGGCTCGCGGACCGGCTGCGGAATCGGGGCCGCCAGGTCACCGTCGCGCACGACCCGGGGGGCACCGCAGTTGGCACGCGAATCCGGGAACTGCTGCTGCGCGGCGATGGACCGCTCGCGGCGGAGGCGGAACTCGCCCTTTTCTTCGCGGCGCGGGCGCAGAACATCGCCGAGGTGATTCGCCCGGCGCTCCTCAGGGCCGAGGTGGTGATCTCCGACCGCTTCACCGACTCCACGATCGCGTATCAGGGCGGCGGCCGGGGACTCCCCGTCGAACGGATCCTGGCGGTGGACCGGGCGATCACCGGTGGTTTCCGCCCGCACCTGACGTTGTTGCTCGACTTGCCGGCAAAGAGTGGAATCGCGCGGCTTTCGCGGCCCGGTCTCTTCGGGCCTACCGACCAAGGTAAAGGCACCGACCGGATCGAAAAGGAGGACTCCCAGTTCCACACGAAGGTTCGCGAGGAGTTCCTCCGGATCGCGCGCGAGGAACGCGAGCGGGTCAAGGTGATCGCCGCCGACCAGACGCCGGGCGCGGTTCTCGAAGCGGCGTGGACGGCGGTCTCCGCCCGGCTCGGCTAAGCGATGGCCTCGTTCCCCATCGGCCCGCCGTTCCCCCGGCTCGCCGCCCTGGCGGCAGGCGGCCGGCTGCCGCAGAGCCTGCTCCTGACCGGCCCGTCCGGCGCCCCCACGGTGGAGGCGGCCGTCGCGCTCGCGGCCATCGTGAACAGCGCCGACCGGGACCCGGAGTCCGAGGCCACCCGGGTGCTGCACCAGCGGATCGTCCACACCGATGCGGCGGCGCAGGCCGGCGGAGCGGCGGGCGAGTGGACGGGTCCGGCGGCCGGCCCCTACCCCGACGTGCGCGTCCTGCGGCCCGAGAGCGGCAAGCCGATCCGGGTGGACGAGGTCCGCGAGGCCATCGCCGGGACCCGCACGCATCCCTTCGAGGGACGCCGCCGGGTGCTGGTGATCGAGGCCGCCGACACCATGAACCCGCCCGCGGCGAACGCGCTCCTCAAGACCCTCGAGGAGCCGCACCCCTGGCTCGGGCTCATCCTCTGCGCCGGCGGCGAGGCGGCGCTCCTCCCCACCATCGTCTCGCGCTGCCAGCGCTGGCGCTTCGCCGCGCCGACGACGCCCGAGGTGGCGGCCCGGCTCCGCGAGGAACACGACTACCCCGCCGACGAGGCCGCCATCGCCGCGGCCGCCGCCCGCGGGGACCTCCGGCGGGCGCTCGCGCTGCCGCGAGACCGGCTGCTGCCGCTGGCGGAGGAGGCCGAACGGATCGCGGCGGTGGTCGGGAAGGGAATCCCCCCGGCGGCCCGGACGAAGCTGACCGAACGCTTCACGCGGGCGGCGCCCCGCGGCCGCAAGACCGGCCAGCTCGACGAGCTGGCGACGGTGCTGGTGCTGCTCCGCGCCACGCTCCGGGACCTCGCGGCGCTGCGGTCGGGCGGCGCGGCGCTCTCCGGCGACCATGAGCGCCTGCAGAAGATCGCCGACCTCGCCCCCGAGCGCGCCTTCGCCGAGGCGCTGCTGCTCGTCGAGGAGACCGACCGCGCCATGTACCGCTCCTACGGCAACAAGCGGATGCAGTTCGACGCGCTCCTCCTCGCGTTCAACGAGATCGCCCGCCCCATCGTCCTCGCCCGCCGCCGCGCCCAGCCGACGAGCCGGTAGGCGGTTGGGAACGCCGGCCTTCAGGCCGGCACCGTCCGCCACCGGCGGACGAAACCCCGGAGTGCTCGACGGTCCGGTCGTGGAGCCCTCCTGACATGATCCGGAACCCCAGACCCGGCGCTCCGTAAACCTCCCCGAAGGAGACCACCCATGACGACCGTCCTCTCCCTCTGGCTGCCGATCCTGGTCGCCGCCGTCGCCGTGTTCCTCGCCAGTTCCGTGATCCACATGATGCTGGGTTTCCACAGGAACGACGTCGGGGCGATCCCCGACGAACGGAAGGTCGCCGACGCGCTCCGGCCCTTCGCCATCCCGCCCGGGGACTACGCGATGCCCCACGGCCACGCGAAGGAAATGCACACGCCGGATTTCATCCGGAAGATGCAGGAGGGGCCGGTGGCGATCGTCACGATCCGGCCGAACGAACCGGCGAAGATGGGCAAGAGCCTCGCCCTGTGGTTCGGCTACTCGCTGGCGGTCGGGGCCGTCACCGCCTACGTGGCGGGCTCGACCCTGAGCATCGGAGCGGAATACGGCGAGGTGTTCCGAGTGGTCGCCGCGGTGGCCTTCGCGGGCTACTCGCTCGCCATCCTCCAGGCCTCCATCTGGTGGGGACGAAGCTGGGGTTACACGTTCCGCACGATGGCCGACGGGCTGATCTACGGCCTGCTCACCGGGGGCGTCTTCGGCTGGCTCTGGCCGTAGCAGAAACGGGATGTTCCGCCGACGAGGCGCCGCCCGGTCGCTGGCGGCGGCCGGCCTCGCCCTCGTGATGGTCGCCGGAAGCTGCTCCATCGCCCTGGTCCACGGTCCCCCGAGCGCGGGCGAAGCGGACCACGACCCGACGGGCCGCTACGAGACCGGCGTGCCCTGCACCGCCAGCCGGACCTGGCCGGTCGTGGACGCCGTCGTGCTGCTGGCCACCCTCGTGAAGGTGGCGAACTACGGGGAGGACCAGCGGGACGAGACGCTCAGCGGCCTGCTCGGGGCGGCGGCGTTCGGGATCTCGGCGTGGATCGGGCACCGGCGGACCAGCGCCTGCCGCGACGCGCAGGCGGCGGCCGTCGGGCCTGCGATCCAGACCGGGCACCGCGGCGGTGCGACGGGGCCCACGCCTGGACCCGTCCGTCTGTAACTTTCCCGCGCGGCGCACGTAGAAGGAGAGAGACCAGCGCGGTCGGCCTCACGGCCGGGCTGGTCGGACCGACGGGGAAACGCCATGAAGTATCTGTTGCCGTTGTCATTGATCCTGGCGTCGGGGTGCGTGAACTCCGCCATGCGGGTCGAGCACACCATCGCCGAGCTGGACCGCCTGCCGGGCCGCGCGGAACCCGTGCGCACGGCCTGTCGCGACCAGTCCGAAGGAGCAGCGAACCATCTGCCCGTGCAGCTCCGGTCTGAGGCCGGACCGCGCGCGGCGGAAACCGCGTTCGTGGACTGCATGGACGTCATGAGCGTCTTCGTCTCCGTGGCGATGGAGAACGGGGATACCACCGGCGACGGGTTGGGAACCATCCGCAACCGGTTGGCGGGCCTCGATGCCGAATCGCTCACCGATACCTGCGACGAGCACTACCCAGCCTGGCTGGCGCTGTGGGTTCAGGAAGGCCGCTTCCGGGTGCTGGACACCAGCGTTGTGCACGACGAGACCCTGGTGCGGTACGAGTTCTGGATGCAGCGCTGCCGCCGGGTCCTGCGCCCGGTCGCGGCAGCGGCCCCGTAGGGCCGCCGACCATCGGGAGCTGAAGCCGCGGGAAGGGCCTGGAGCGCCGGCTGAAGTCGGCGCTCGCAGCGCGGCGCGCAGCGGACGGCGCGACGCTGGCGCGCGCAATACCGTTCGGCTTTCGGTCCATCACCGCGAACAGCGGGACGACGTCCGCGAGCCTTCGGCTCGCTGTGCCGGCTGAAGCCGGCGCTCCAGGCCTTTCCGCCGTTCGATGCCCGGCGGGGTGCGCGGGAGAACACGCGCGTGAGCGTTGCTCCCGGTGGGGGTTCGTGACCGGCGCCGCCGTCGCGTCGGACGGGTCCGGGGGAGGCCGCCGGGCGGCTGGTAAGGTGCGGGGCGTGACCCGGCGCCGCCTGCCCATCGGCATCCAGACCTTCCGCAAGATCCGCGAGGGCGGCTTCTACTACGTGGACAAGACGGCCTTCGCGCGCCAACTGATCGAGGAGGGGACCCACTACTTCCTGTCGCGGCCGCGCCGGTTCGGGAAGAGCCTGTTCCTCGACACCCTGAAGGAGCTGTTCGAGGGCAACGAACCCCTCTTCCGGGGGCTCGCCATCCACCCGGACTGGGATTGGTCGAAACGCCACCCAGTGGTACGGCTGAGCTTCGGGAGCGGGGACTTCCGAACGGACGGACTCGCCGAGGTCGCGGAGGCGCGCCTCGAGGAGATCGAGGAAGACCTCGGGGTGGCGGGCCGCCCGGGGCTGGCGTCCGAGCGGTTCCGCCGCCTGCTCCGCGCGCTGCACCGGGAGACCGGGGAACGCGTGGTGGTGCTGGTGGACGAGTACGACAAGCCGATCCTCGACGCCCTCCGGGAGCCGGAAGTGGCGCGGCGCAACCGGGACTTCCTGCGCGGGCTCTACAGCGTGGTCAAGGACGCGGACGCGCACGTCCGGTTCAGCTTCTTCACCGGCGTCAGCAGGTTCTCGAAGGTGAGCGTGTTCTCCGGGCTGAACAACCTGACCGACCTCACGCTCGAGCCGCCGTATTCCTCGCTGTGCGGGTACACCGAGGCGGACCTCGACGAGGTGTTCGCCCCGGAGCTCGCCGGGCTGGACCGGGAGCGCGTCCGGGAGTGGTACAACGGCTACCGCTGGCGGGGGCCGGAGCGTGTGTACAACCCGTTCGGGATTCTGCTGCTGTTCCGGCAGCGGGAGTTCCGGGCGCACTGGTTCGAGACCGGTTCCCCCTCGTTCCTCGTCGAAACCCTGGCCGAGCGGGGCCTGGGACCCCTCGATCTGGAGACGATGATCGGGGAGGAGGCCCTGCTGTCGCGTTTCGACGTGGACGACATCGGGGCCGAGGCGCTGCTGTTCCAGACCGGCTACCTCACCATCGCCGGGGAGGTGGAGGCCGGGGACAAGCGACTGTTCCGCCTGGGGTATCCGAACCGGGAGGTGCGCCAGAGTCTGAGCGCGGAGCTCCTGCGGGTGCTGGGGGCGGATCCCTCGCGGCAGGGGGCGCGCGAGCTCCGGCTGCGGGAACTGCTGGCGGCGGACGACTTCGCGGGGATGGAAGAGCTGTTCCGGGGGGTGTTCGAGGCGATCCCCTACGAGTGGCACACGAAGAGCCCGGTGGCCCGCTACGAGGGGTACTACGCGAGCGTGGTGTACGCCTTCTTCGCGTCGCTGGGGCTGGACATCCGGGTGGAGGAGAGCGGGCGGCGCGGACGGGTGGACCTGGCGGTGCTCGCGCCGGGGCGGGTGCTGCTGTTCGAGTTCAAGGTGGTGGAGGAGGGGCCGACGGGCGCGGCGCTCGGGCAGTTGCGGGCGAAGGGGTACGCGGAGAAGTACCGCTCGCGGGGGGAGCCGATCCACCTGATCGGGGTGGAGTTCAGCCGGAAGACCCGGAACCTCGCAGCCTTCGAGGTGGAGCGCGCCTGAACGGCGCGCGGGCCGGGCGCGCCTCGGGCGACGGATTCCCCCGGTGGGGGTTCCCGGCCGGTCGGCGGGCTCCGGCGCCGCTTGACTACGATAAGGCCCCATGCGACGCGCCATCCTCCCCGTCCTCCTGCTCACCCCGCTCGCCGCCGGCTGCGGCGGCGACCCGGCGCCCGAAGCGGGCGGCCCGGACCCCGCCGCCGGGGCGGACGCGACTCCAGCGGCGGAGGAGGCGCTGTGCCTCGACATGGGGCCGCAGACACCGCGGGACATCGCCGACCCGGCGGGGCTGAACACGGACATGTTCCCGCTGGCGCCCCCGGCCGGCGAGTTGAACCTCTGCAACCTCCACACCCACACCAACGCGGAGCACAAGGGCCCGGGATTCAGCGTCTTCGTGAGCGATGCCGAGGACGGCGGCTACGCCTGCAACGAGACGGCGGATCTCACCCCCGCCGAGCTGGAGCCCGCCGAGGGGGCCTACGGCGGCGTGAACCCGGGGGACACGATCGAGGTCCACTGGGTCCACACCTCGTGCGACGCGGCGCCGGGCGTCGGGCTCGGCTCGTGCGTCCCCGAAACCTGCGAGGACCCGCTCCTCCGCGTGGAGGCGCAGGTGTTCCTCGTCGTCAACGACCCGGAAGCGCTCGACTTCACCACGATGACCTACGGCGGCAACATCAGCGGCGGCCGGCATCAGGCGAAGGCGATCCCGTCCACCACCGGGGAACCGGTGCTGTTCCGCGGCTCGACCACCGGCCCCTCCTACGACCAGAGCACCTGCTCTCCCGTCCGGGTCACCTGGAACGTGCGGCCGCAATGCGCCCGGCTGGACATCCACTCCCTCCACCGCTGGGCCGCGTCAGGCAACGTCTTCGACGAGACGAAATCCCACGGAGTCCGGCAACTCGTCACCGCCCCGGAACTCCTCGCCCCCATCGAGTAGGTCGCCCCCCGACGGGGCCGGCGGAACGGCTCAGGCTCGGAGCGCCGGCCTCCGGCCGGCATCGCCGACCGCAGGAAGGCGAAACGCACGCCGCCGCCGATTCCCATGGCGCGGTCCCAACCGGGAACGGGCGGCGCCGCCCGAAACGAGCCGATGTGGCCCCGTTCAAAGGGAGGAGCGCTGTCAGCACGGGTTTCGCGCTCCCGCGCGATGCCAGCCAGAGGCTGGCGCTCCGACCCGGATCGCCCGTCGAACCCCGCGTGGGTCTTGCCACAGGCTATTGAGCAAGGGCCGCTCGGGGAGAGCGGCCCCTGAGCCGACAGCACGCTGCCGGCGGGTAGCTATGCGGAATGGTGCGCCAGTCGGAGCCGCGCGGCGCGCGTCAGTGGCGCCCCGGGCCGGCCCCCGGTCCCGCCGGGATGATCGGCAGGATGACCTTCGAGGGCCGGTCGGCGTCGTGGTAGATCGTGTTCTCCGCGATGACCACCGGCATGTCCTCGTCCATCTCGCGGCCGGTGTTGCCGTTCGGCAACCACTTCGGGAAGGAACTGCTGGAGACCGTCATCCGGATGCGGTGGCCCGCCTTGAAGAGGTTCGAGATGGGGTACATCTCGATGGTGAACTTGTACACCTCGCCCGGGTTCATCAGGACGGGCGCCTCGTCACCCTCGCGGTAGCGCGCGCGCAGGAGGTTCTGGCGGAGGGTCTGCGAGTAGCCGTCCGGGTGCACATCGGTGATCGTCACCGTCCAGTCGGTGTCCACCGCGCTGGATGAGGCCCAGAGTTCCACCGTCGGCATCCCGGTGACCTCGGTGTCCTCCTCGAGCACCGGCGTCGTGAAGGTCAGGCTGCGGCGGTCGGCGGGCCGGTTGTCGCGGGCGCCCATGGGCTGGATGAACAGGTCGCCGCCGATGGACAGCACCGGATCGCGCGGGTCGTACTCGTAGGTGTCCGGCGCCTCGTCGCCGGGCGGTTCGGTGGAGAGCGTCCCGTCGTTCAGCGAATCAATGGAATCGCTCTTCGCCGCCCGGAAGTAGTAGTCCGTCCGCACCTCGCGGGCGATCGGATACTCGTTCTCCCGCCGCCAGGTGTTCGCGCCCATGATGAACAGGCTCACCTTCGGCTCGTCCATGATGCCGTTGTCAATGCCCTTCAGGTGGTAGTCGAACCACCTGAGGCGCAGCGCGTTGTAATCAATGGCCGCCTCCGGCCCGAAGTCGAGATCGCCGATCACCCGGGCGTTGATGAGGCCGGCCCCGTGGAGCCACGGCCCGATGAACAGCCGCTGGGTGTCCCGGGCGTTCGCCATGCCCTGGGCCTGGATGCCGTTGAAGTGCCCCACCTGCGAGTGCGGATAGCGGTCGTACCAACTCGCGTAGTGCATGATCGGCGTGTCGATCTGGTCCCACTGCTCGTCCACCGCGTACTGCCGCCAGTAGTCGTTGTAGTACGGGTTCTCGATCATGTCGGTCATCATGCGGGTGAGCATGCTCCGGCCCATCGGCGCCTCGGTCTCGAGTCGCTGCTGGTGCCACTGCATCCAGGCCTGGTCGGCGCCGACGTAGCCGGTCCGCCGTCCGGGGTCGTCGAGCGGCACCGGCTGGACCATCTCGTTCTGCGAGAGCAGCCAGGTCGGCATGATCATGTGGAGCGCGCCGCCCGCCCAGTAGAGGTCCTTGTAGGCGTTCGAGGCCGAGTGCGCGCAGAACATGGCGGCCAGGTGCGGCGGCCGGGTCGGCGCGGTCAGGTACTGGTTGAAGCAGGTGAACGAGAGCCCCTGCGTCCCGACCTTACCGGTGGACCACGGCTGGGTGCCCGCCCACTCGATGGTGTCGTAGCCGTCCTGCCGCTCGTGCCACGCCTGGTCGAGCAGCCAGTGGTAGGTGCCCTCCGAGTTGTAGCGGCCACGCTCGTCCTGGACGATCGCGACGTAGCCGCGCTGGGCGAAGTACGGCGCGAACCGGTGCGCGCAGTCACCCTTGTTGTACGGCGTCCGCTCCAGGATGACGGGCCACGGCCCGTCCCCCTGGTTGTTGGGCATGTACACGTCCGTGGCCAGGTTGGTGCCGTCGCGCATCGGCACCATCACCTCCTCGCAGGTGTAGGGCTGGGCAGCGGCGGCGCCGGCCGCCAGCAGCATGAGTGCGGCGCCAAACAGAATCCGCGTCGAACAGCTATTCAAGACCATGGGGACTACCTCCAATCCGTCAAGTCGGTAGGACCGGCGACGGTACGTGCGACCCTCCGGCTCTGTCAACGGGGATAGTGGCGCGCCGGCTTGGAACGCCGGTCTCCGACCGGCACGCGCGGCGCTCCGCGCCGCGCACGTCGTGCCGCTCCTCGCGCCCGATGACACCACCGGCTGGAACGCTCTCCCACCGGACGGCACCCCCGCCCGGAACGCCGGCTTCAGCCGCCACCACCCGCCGCAGGCTGCCGGCCTTGCCTCCACGAAACGACGGGAGGCGAGGATGCGGCAGACATCCCGGCCGGAAAGAACGCGCCGCCTACTGGGCGGCGACCTCAACCTGCGTCACGTAGATCTCTCCACGAAGGCGCCGGTCGAGTTCCTCGGCGGAGGCGGTCTCGAAGAAGAGGGTCAGCGCTTCCGTCAGGTTCGCGCGTGCTTCGGCAACGGTGTCTCCCTGGCTCGCGACATCCACTTCGGGACACAGCGCGACATATCCGTCGGCCTCACGTTCAACGATTGCAGTCAGGTGGCGCGTCATCGCGCCCTCATCCTATCGCCACTCCGACGCCGATCCCCACCCTCCCGGACGGCGCCCCCGGCTGGGAACGCTCTCCCGCACGACCGCACGACGGCTTGGAACGCCGGTCTCCAGACCGGCACCGCCCGCCGCAGGCGGGCGAGAAGCGGAGCAGCGCTCCCGGCGTCCAGCTCTCACTTCGGAATCTGTCCAGCCCGGGATTCCGGGAGGGCCCCGCCCAGCAGCAGGTCCCGGAACCACTCCGGCGGCGCAGCGCCGGGCCGGAGCGTGATCGCCCCGACCCGGTTGTCCGCGACGAATGTTTCATCCGCGAGCCACGATGCCGCGCTCACGTCTGGCACGAGCAGCAGGGTCGCGTCGGATCGTTCCCCGTCCCAGCGGAGCGCGTCCTGATAGGGGTGGGCGGATTCCGCCATTCCGCCCACGATCCCCTCCGGGCGCGCGCGGTACTTCGCGTCAAGGACCACGAAACCGGAACCTTCCGCCAGCCCCTCCCGATGCAGGACGAGATCCGGCACGAACTGGGCGGAAACCGACCGCAAGTCCGCTCCGTGCCGCGACGCGGTCTTCTGCAGGAAGAGAGAGATCGCAGCGCGGTCGCCGCGCCGGAACCGGACCCACCGGCGGTCGCCCTTCTCCCGTCCCTGTGACTTCCGCCATTCCGCCTCCGGAAGCCATTCCCGCAGCCGACGCGCCAACTCCACGAAGCACCACCGCTCGTAGATCTCCCAAGTCGGGCTGAGCGGGAGGTCGTCCTCGGCGTCGCGATGGATTCCGGGCCGGAGGGCCTCCCACCCGGTCCGCCAGAACTGCGCGTACATCGGGTGCGCGGCGACGGCGTTCAGCCCGGCCGCGGTGATCTCGGGCCGCCGGGCGTCCCGGAAGGGCGACTTCCGCTCGGCGCGCTCGAAGCGCCGGGACATCCGGTCCAGAATCTCTTCCCAGCGGGGTAGCCGCGTCCGGAACCCGGTCCGGGTCTCGGCCTCGCCTTCCTTCCCCGCCTCGTCCCGCAGCCGTTCCCGCACCCGTCCGGCGCGTCGCCGGAGCGCCCGCAGCATGGTGAGCGCGGCGCGGTTCGCGGGAGCGTCGAGGCTGCGCTCGGCGGCCGGCGTGTCCAGGAACGGCGGGCTCGCGGGTGACGCCCCCATCTCCGCCGGGCGCGTCTGCGGGAGCGCCGCAAGCGCCGCCGGTTCGCGCAGCGCGGTGCGGAGCGTGCGGAGGTCGGCGCGGCGCACCCGGTGGAGCGGGACCCACTCCCGCCGGGTGCGCAACACGCTGCGCGGCTCACGGTGGATCGCGGCGATGGCGCGGACGAGCGCCCCTTCCCGGCGGCGGAGGCGCTCCAGCGCGACCAGCGGATCGTCCGCTTCCCCGAGAGCGCCGAGCCGTTCGCGGGCAGGCTCCGTCCCGAGCACCAGTTCGGGATCGTGGTCGAGGATCTCCGTCAACATGCGGTCGAAGGTTTCCGGGTCCGCCTTGTCCGGGTCCGGACTCACGCCGAGCCGCCAGCTCCCGAGCGCTGTTCCATCCGGTGCGAGAAGTTCGGCGCGCACCGGCCCGGCGTAGTAGCCGGGCCTCCAGACCCAGATCGCCTCTCCCGCTTCCAGGGGCTCGTCGTCCACCAGCAGACGGCATCCCTCAGGCATTCCCCGGCCTTCGGGAATCCGGAGCTCCGCCTCGCGCAACTCGGAGAACGCGACGTTCGGCCCGGCGGGGTCGAGGGTCACCCACCCCTCTTCCCGCCGCACCTGGAGAGGAACGTGAGGAACGGTTGCCACCGCGCTACCGCCAGAAGCGGAAACTTCCGGTCTCGTCGAGATCCTGGACGAGTTCCCTGACCTTGCGCGCCGAGTCCTTCAGCCCGGCGCCATCGAGCACTTCCCGGCACTCCTTGAGGGCCTTCCGGTATCGCTCCGAGTCGTCGCCGCGCAGCTTGGGAAGCACCTTGGCGTAGGCGATCTGATCGAGCGCCTCCTCGAACGACATCTCGGCGGAATCCGCGGCGCGCCGTTCGAGGAAGGCGACGAACTCCGAGATCACCCGCCAGCCGAAATGGAGCCGGGCCGGACTCAGCGCCGCCATCAACTCGTTCAGCAGCTTCCGAACACGATCCCGTTCGTCGCCGGCCAGCTCGCACGCCTCCCAGCCCGGCCACGCGTCCACCTCGATGTCCCAGAACTCCCGCGTGAACGCCCGGTCCAGCACCTTGTCCGAGAGTCCCATCGTCGTCTCGTCCATGTTCACGGTGCCGATGAGGACCAGGTTCCGGGGATAGGGAATGCGCTGCGGCACGCCGAGCGCCATCTCGTCGGAGTCGTGGAACTCCACCATGCCGCCCTCCCGCTCCATCGCGCTGAGCAGCGGCGCGAGGTACTGCTCCGGATGGGACAGGTTCATCTCGTCCAGCACGGCGACGTGGACCTCCTTGGGATTCCCCGCCGCGTGCAGCAGGAAGCGCTGGAAGTCGGTTCCCGCGTAGGCGCCGTCCAGCGGGTTCACGTACCCGAGGAGCGGGCTCGGGTCGTGCCAGCCGGGCGCGGCGGACACCGCGCAGAGCCGGACGGACGACTCGTCGTCGGCGCCCGTCAGGGCCCGCCCGTACTCCATCGCGAGCTGGGTTTTGCCGCTGCCCGAGAGCCCCGCGAGGATGGCGAAGTGGCGCCGTTCGTTCGCCCAGAGGCCGAGGTGGAGCGACTCGATCAGCTCGCGGGAGAAGGCGAGGTCGCGTTCGCTAGCGGCGGCCTGGACCCTTTCAACGATCTCACCGAGCGGCGGCACGAACACCACCGGGATCGGGTCGTCGTCCTCGTAGCGTTTGGGGAACCAGTGACGCAGGAACCTGTCGTGGTCCTGCTCGGCTCCGTTGAACGTGAAGTCAATCAAGGCGTCCGCGGCCCAGGGAAGCGTTCCTGAACCGGGCGTGACTTTCCAAAGCGTCGTCCGTTCCGTGTAGAAGTACCACTCGCGGTGTGGTTCCATGGGCGTCCACTGCACACGGAGTTTGCGACCGTCTCCCATGTTCTCGGTCACGACACCGGTCGCCTTGATCGCCATCGTGGATGTGCTTTCACCCCTGTTGTCGAACGGGAGACCGTGTTTCTTGGTGTAGGTGGACTTGATGGCGATACGGTCTCGGCGCTCTATCGACTTGACGCCATCCAGATACCTGTCGTCGTAACCGTTCTCCCATACACCGTCCCGCAGGAAGCGATCGGTCTGGTCCTCGTTGCCGAAAATCGCTCCGACGAACCAGCAGGGGCGATCTTCTGCGGGCTCAGGCGCGGCTCCCCCGCCACCGGCGACCGCGAACAAGACCGACTGCGCTTCCAGCCGGTCCCTGGGCCGTTCAAGGCCGGATTCGCGAGCGCGTCGAACGAGTTCGTCGAGGAATCCCAGTGCGTGGTCGTAGTGTGAGCCCTCGTCGCCGCTGGGGGCAGACGCCGGATGTCCGGTGCGTTCGTACGTCTCGGCGAACTCCGTCACCTTGTAGGGCGGAAACTGGCGGGCGTCGCGAGCCATCAGGAGAACGGCGATCCATCTCAGACGTGTGCCGGTGCCCTTAGTGGGCGCTTGCTTACCGCTGGGCAACCTGTCGGGAATCAGAGCCGTGAACGCGCGAATCCGATCGGCAGTTGACAGGCCGATGTCCTCAGCCCAGATTACTCGCAGAGCTTTCCGAGCTTCGTCCGGCTGCTCGCTGAACCAGTTACGCAGGCCGGTCTTGTCATAAGTGGAGGTGAGGTTGTTGCTGATCGCCTTCGCGACCGCGTCGAGGCAGTTCTCATCACCCTGCAGAACGGCCCGACGGGCTTCCTGAAGCTGTCGCTCGATGGCGCGCTTGTAGTCGAGTTCTTCGCTATCCAGACGGCCAGTCTCGATGTAGCTACGCACTTCATCGAGGTAGAGGTTCCATCGACGGGTCACGCGCGCTCTTCCGGCAATCTCCGAAAGCCCCTCTGGCCCGTACTTGCGGCGTTTCGTCTCTATTGCCTTCTGCCCCGCCGATGGCGGTCCGCTTGGTAGATCCCTCGTCATTCTCGCTACTCCTTGCCCAAGGCCTCCATAGCCTCCCCTCAAGCTAAGGGGCTACGTCTTCGGGGTGGCGTCCGCAGCCCTTCTGCTCCAGGCCCAAACTGAGTTCGGTCATTCCGTTCCCCTCTCCCGGACGGCGCCGGGGCGCGAATGATCCCAACGTGGCGCGCCGAAACCTGTCATTCATCGGGCCGGCGGCGCGGCCCCGCGTTCCCGGCGCCTACGGGGCCTTCTCCAGGCGCACCGCCCGAGTGCGCACCGCGAGTAGCCGGCGCTCACCGTCCAGCTCGTGGTACACGACGATGGAGTGTTCGCGCGCCTCATCTGCGGCGACGTCGAAGGCATTGAGCCACTCTGCCATCCGCGCCCGGACGGCGTGGTCCGCCTGGCGGATCGCCTCGATCCGCCGGAGGCGGGCGTCCGACTCCCTCTCCAGCCGGCGGCGCACCATGTCCGGCAGCTTCTCCACCCACCACCTCCGAGACTCCGCGTGCTCCTGGCGGAGTTGGCGCTGGAAGGCCCCCACCCGGTCCGCGTCGAAGGCCGTGTGGAAGTCGCCGACGCACCGTTCCGCCTTCTTCCGGAGCTCCGACTCGCGGTGCTCCACGAACTCGTGATCGTTCTGGAGCGTTAGACACACGTGGAGCATGTCGGCCCGGAGGTCGAGAATGGCGGCGAGGTGGAACCGGGCGAGATCGGCGACGGCGTGCCGCGCCTCGGGCTCCGAGGTGACCGGCGCCTCCACCAACAACCCGAACTGGGCCCGCAACTCGCTCGCGGTCTTCCGGGCCAGCGTCAGCGTCGTCGCGCTGTCGGCCCCGAAGCGCCCGAACCGCGCGTACTCGGCCGCCAAGCCGTCCACCATGCTCGCCGCCGACTCAAAGCAGGCGTAGTCCCGGGCCTCCAGGACCTTCCGCACCCGCTCGACCTCCTCGACGAGCGCACCGAGTTCCCGCTGCACCCGATTGAGCCGCGCGGTCACCACGACCGCCGAGACGGTTGCAAACAGCATCAGCGGCGCCACCACCGGCGTCAGGGCGGTGCTGGCGGCGACGAAGGGCGCTTGGGCGACGATTCCGCCCGGCCCCATGACCGCCGAGCCGACGCCGGTGCCGATCGTCATGAGCGTTGCCGGATTCGCCGTTGCCAGAAAGACGTTCCCCGCGAGCAGCGAGGAAGACGCCACGCTCCCGGCGCCCAGCGCCGGCAGGAGCCAGGCGCTCTCGACGATCCCGCCCGATTCGTGCGGTTGCTTCCCCGACTCGCGCCATGCCGCCCGCAGCAACTCGCTGGCGCTGGTCCCGAGGTCCACGAGCGCGAGCGAGCGCCCCTCGCGGGTCAGAACCTGTCCGACCGGGTTCTGCGGCGCTTCCGGCGCAGGCTCAGACTTGTTCACGGCGTCCATCTCCACATCGCGATGTTACGGGTTCGGTCCGGCGCATACCCCGAGGTCACGCGAAGTCACCCCGCGCCTCCCCTTCCGCGGCGGCGATGGCCCGGCGGTTCTCTCCCCGCTTCAGGAGGGCCAGCGGCGTGACGCCATCCAGCGACGACCGCGGCGTGGTCAGCCAGACCCACGCGGCGTAGCCGTCGGAGAAACAGGGGACGATCCGGTCCAGCCCATCGGGGGGTCGGCCCCGCTCGTCGAGTTGCCCGGCCGGAAAAACATAGCCGCGCCGAGCGCTCTGCCAGCCGACGATTCTGCCCTTGCCGAGGTGGTTGAGGACGGATTGGCGGGTCTTGAAGCCCATGCGGGCGGCAAGTTCGTCGGAACTCAGAACGACTTCGCCGGGTCCGGGGCGCGTGATGGCGGATAGCCGTCGTGCCGCCTCCTCGGCGCTGACCTGATGGGGCGCCTCACCACGGATCGTCTCGGGCTCCACGGCCGGTGCGGACGTTCCCTCGGTCGCCAGGGTGGCCGCCACCGCCGCCAATGCGGAACCCACGGCCTCGGGATGTTGCGCCAGGGTGGCGATGTGGCGGGCGCTCAGATGGCGAGCGGCCGTGTGGACCACGTTTTCCAGCGCCCGGACTGGGCTTGTCTCTGCCTCGATGACCGTGTTCTTCATGCCGTTGGCCTCACGACTGGATATTCGTCCATTTCGCCTATTCTGTCAACATGGTGTTTGGACCCGTGTTGTTTTTCCGCGTAAATCGGATCCCGGAGGGAACGACTTACCAGAAAGACGAGCGGTCCCGCTTTTGCCGCACGGCGTCACGCCGCGACGTTAGGGGTCCGGTGCAGCGTCCGGCCCGGTGGGGCGGGTCGCCCGGTAGGCCTGGCGGGGGTGGCTGCGGCTCTCGGGGTAGTGCAGTTCGAGGTGTCCGGCCTTCGTCATCGGGGTCAGGTACCGGCGCTTCAGGTAGTTCGTGTCGAAACCGAGCCATGCCGCCAACTCGGCGGGACGGGTCCAGCCGCGAGCCTCCGTGATCTCAAGAATCAACCGGCGCACAACGTCGGGGAGCGGGCGCGACGTCTGGCGGATCGCGCGGAGCTCGATCTGCATGTACTCGGGGATGTCGTCCGGCAGCGGCGGCGGGGTCGCCGGAGCGGGGACGGACGCCGGTTTCGGAGACGCCTTGCGCCGTCGGGCCGGCGCGGGGGACGGTTTCGGTCCGGGTCGCGGTTTCGGCGCAGGCGGCGGTCTCGACTCGGGCGGCGGTCTCGACTCAGGCGGCAGTCCCCGCTCCGGGCGTGCCGCGGACCCGACCGGCCTCTCCGGGCGGACGGCTTCCGGTGCGGAGGCGGAGGACGCCTCCCGTTGGGCGGCGGGTGCCGGCGGGTCGGGGGCGGGACCGCCACCGTCAGCGGTCCGGTCCGGGTCCGGCGCCGGAGCCGGGACCGGGTCGTCCATGACCTCTTCCAGGAACCGGGCGGCCCGCTTGGTGAGATCCGTGGCGCCGTCGGTGAACGTGGCGAAGGCGGCCCCCCACAGCACCATACGTTCGCCGAGGACGGCGCACCAGACCCCGAGCCGACCCAGCCGCCCCTCGGCGCTGCTCCAGTTCCGGCCCCAGGAGCCGACCCGCGCGCCGAGGTTCTGCACTCGGCGGCCGAGGAATCCGGCGAGCCGCAGGGCCTTGACGACCCGGCCCGAGCCGCGTCCCAGCCAGCGGAGGAAGCGGAGGAACCACTCGCCCAGCCGGACGAGCCACAGCCAGACGCCGACCCCGAACGTCCAGAGCCGCGGGCGCGGCTTCAGGACGAAGCGGCGGATGCCGGCGAGCCCGGGCGGCTGGCGCGACTCCAGGAGTCTGCGGACGGACTCGACCGTCTCGACCTCACCGGGATCCTCGCCGTGGGAGGAGGACGGAGGCGGCTCGTCCAACGGCTGCCGAAGGTTCAGGACGCCCACGCCGGTCAGCGCGCCCCGGCGGTTCGGGGAGTGGACGGGGAGCCGGGCATGTGCTTTCGGAGGAACCGAGGCGCGGTCGTCAACCTGTGTGATTCAGGCCGCCTGCGAGTCCGAGCCTGTGTGATTCAAACCGCCTGCCGGGTCAAGCCTATGTGATTCAGCCTGTCTCACGCCCCGAGCCTATGTGATTCAGCACGTTTCGCGCCCCGAGCCTATGTGATTCAGACCGTCTCACACCCCGAGCCTATGTGATTCGGCCCGTCTCGCGCCCCGAGCCTATGTGATTCAGCACATCTCGCGCCCCGAGCCTATGTGATTCGGCCCGTCTCACGCCCCGAGCCTATGTGATTCGGCCCGCCTCGCGCCCCGAGCCTATGTGATTCAGCACATCTCGCGCTCCGAGCCTATGTGATTCAGCACGTCTCACGCCCCGAGCCTATGTGATTCGGCCCGTCTCACGCCCCGAGCCTATGTGATTCGGCCCGCCTCGCGCCCGAGCCTATGTGATTCGGCCCGTCTCACGCCCCGAGCCTATGTGATTCGGCCCGCCTCGCGCCCGAGCCTATGTGATTCGGCCCGTCTCACGCCCCGAGCCTATGTGATTCAGCACGTCGGCCCACGCTGTCAAGCGACAGATAAAACTGGGCCGCTGGCGACATCTAAAACTGGGGGCGCTTCACGGTTTCGTGTGGAAACAGGCCGCAGCCGGGCTGAGGTCCAGCCCGCCCAGGTGGAAGTAGATCGCCTCCCGGAAGCGGGCGCGGTTTCGGTAACCGCAGGCCATCTTCTTGAGCCACTGGATGCGCGAGTTGATGGCCTCGGCGCGTGCATTGGTGACGGTGGAGGTGGCGGCGTTGATCACGCCATCCCAGTGTCGCTTGATCATCCGAGCGACACGCTTGATGGGTTCCAGGCGTGAGCGGATGGCCCAGCCGTACCACTGCTTCCACCGGCGTTCGGCCCAGCCCCGGACCCGGTATCCCCACAGGGTTGCGGCCAACTGCTTGATCGCCCAGGCGCGCGCCACCCGGAGTTCACTGTTCCGCAGGGTGGCGAATTTCAACTGCTGCCGGCGATTCAGCGTCCCCGGCTTCATCTGCCACAGGTACCTGCTCTTGTTGAGCCGGTCGTCCCCGGAGCGCAGCAACTCCCGATGCTCCTCCCGGCGCACCCGGTCCACCGCCTGTCCCAGGTGCTGAAACACGTGGAACTTGTCGAACACGATCTCCGCTTCGGTGTTCTCCCGGACCGACCGGATGTACGGCTGCGCCATGTCCATCGCCACCTGCTCAAGCTCGGCACACCCTTCCGACCCCAGTTCCTCGAAGAAGCCGTCAAGAGCCGTTTGGCTCCGCCCGTCAGCGACATACAGGACGCTGCCTGCCAGATCGTTCACCACCGTCACATACTCGTGCCGCTTCTGGAAGGAGGTCTCATCCACCCCGATCCGACGGGGCGGACGGAGCTCCCGGCGCGCCAGCCCCCGCCGCACCGCCCGGTGCTGGATACCCGCCACCTGACCCCACGAAAGACCGAACTGCCGCGCGACCGCCGAGGCGCTCGCTTCCAGAAGCCAGGCGATCACCAGCCCCTCGAAACGGGCCGTGAATCGGGAGTTCGCATCCGCCCACGGGGGAACCACCTGTCGCACCCCATGCACCGTGCAGCGCACCCGCGGGATCTCCGCCACCAACCAGGTCTGATACTGCATCGTGTCCAGATGCCGCCAGCGCCGCCGCCGCCCGTCGTGCCGCTGACCCGCCTCGCCGCACTCCGGGCACGCCAGGCGGCCTCCCGTCCACACCACCATCACCTCAACCTCCTCCGTCTCGTGGCGCACCAGGACCTCCGACACCTGCCACGGGGGACGCAAGCCGAGAAGCGATTGGTAATGCTGGGTGATGTACGTCATCACGCCAGCATAAAACGACGCCTCCCGAGCACCCTCCCGAAACCGCGCCCGCTTCCGGGAGGCGATCTACTTCCCCTGGGCGGGCTGGATCTCAGCCCGGCTGCGGCCTGTTTCCACACGAAACCGTGAAGAGCCAAACTGGGCCACCCCCGAGGGTTGGACGGCATCATGATGGTGTCTGGGGCGTGGGGGTTGATCCGGGGTTCGGGGGACAAGCGGCTCTCCGAACTGGTGTTCATGGTGGAGCAATAGCCGGGTAGCGGCTCTCCGCTCCCTCCCTCAATCGCGCTCCTGATCCCGGAACCGGTCGAGGAACGCGGCGGGGCTGAGAATCGGTATCCCGCGGAACGGGGACATATCCAGCAGGTCCAGATCGCCCGTTACCAGGCAGTTTGCGTCCCCCATCAGCGCCGTCTCAAGCATCTTGTCGTCATCGGGGTCGCGACACCCCAGCTTGGCCCCGGCTATCGAGACGAATTCCGAGACTGCCCGCAGTTGGGCCAGGTAGACCAGCCGGTGTTCCCGAGCTGCATACCGGTCGAACTTCGACCGAAGCAGGCGAGTCCGAAGCTCCTCGAAGGTCTCCTCGGAGAACAGCAGCACGCCGTTTTCCGCCCGGAGCACGTCCACGACCGCCCGCGGCGGGCTCTCTCGTCGAAGCGCAGCGCTGATCAGTACATTCGTGTCCAGAACAAGCCGCTCAGCTTTCATCGGCCAACAGCGCGTTCAGCTCGGACTCGGTCAATCCGCGGGCGGCTGCTTCCTGACCCAGAGCGTCCATCGTCTGCGTCAGCCGTTCCCAGGCGGCGCCGCGAAGACGCTCATATTGCTGGACCGACATCACGACGCTGACGGGCCTCTCCTTCTTCGTGACGAGTACCGGGGCGCTCTGGGAGGCGTCAAGCAGACGTCCGAAGCTGTTCTTGGCCTCTCGGGCGGCGATCCTTCTCATTAAGCCATTATAGCTATTAGAGCTATGTCATTCGTGATCCTCCCCTCCCTACCGCCACCGTGTTAGCCTCGATTCCGTGGAACGGGAATCGGGCGGCGCGGCCACGGAGACCCCGGTCGGCCCGGACGGGAACTGGACGGAGCCGGCGCGCAGGGAGCGCAACCGGGACGCCATCCGCCGCTTCTTCGAGACCGGGGAGTACCCCTACCGGCGGAAGCTCGCCCGCCGACCGTACGAACGGCAAAAAGCCGCGCTGCAGGTCGAGCTGCTCAAGGTGCAGGACTGGGTGAAGGCGACGAACGAGAAGATCGTCGTCCTCTTCGAGGGCCGGGACGCCGCCGGCAAGGGCGGGACCATCAAGCGGTTCACCGAGCATCTCAACCCGCGCGGCGCCCGGGTGGTCGCGCTGGAAAAGCCGACCGACGGCGAACAGACCGAGTGGTTCTTCCAGCGCTACATCCACCACCTGCCGCGGGGCGGCGAAATCGTGCTGTTCGACCGTTCCTGGTACAACCGCGCCGGCGTCGAGCGGGTCATGGGGTTCTGCGGCGGCAGGGACTACCTGGAGTTCATGCGGCAGGCACCCGAGCTGGAGCGGATGCTCGTGCGCAGCGGGATCCGACTCATCAAGTACTGGTTCTCGGTGACCCAGGAGGAGCAGCGCCGCCGCTTCGAAGCCCGCGAGCAGGACGTGCTGAAGCGGTGGAAGATGTCGCCGATCGACCGCCAGTCCCTCAACAAGTGGGACGAGTACACGGCGGCCAAGGAGGCGATGTTCTTCTACACGGACACCGCCGACGCCCCCTGGACGATCGTCAAGTCGGACTGCAAGAAGCGCGCGCGGCTGAACTGCATGCGGCACTTCCTGGCCGCGCTGCCCTACACGAACAAGGACGAGCGCGTCGTAGGGCGTCCGGATCCGCTCATCGTCGCCAGCGCCGACCTCAGCGGCGCGGGCGAAGCGGTGCCCGGCGCCTGACGCGGGCGGCGTGCGGGTGCCTCGCGTCGTCCGCGTCGAACAGCGCGACGAGCGCCGACGAATCCACGAAGACCGGGAGCGGCGCCATCAGCCGCCCTCCTCCACCGCGCGGGCGAACTCCTCGTCGTGGTTCTCCGCGAGCCCGCCGCCGCCCGAGCGGTAGCGACCGATCACCGACTTCATGGCTTCGCAGTCTTCGTCGAGCCGCCGCCGGTCGGTGTCGGCATCCAGCAGTTCGCGCAGCAGCACTTCCGGAGCCACGCCGCGTTCTCCGGCCGCCTGGCGGAGCCGCTCCATGACGCCCTTCGGAGCCGTCCCGGCGACCGCCGCACCGTAGGCCGCCCGCGGTTCGGCGACCCGATCGGCGGCGGCCTCCGGCGGAGCGTCCGCCGCCCCGGACGCCGGCACGAGCCGCGCCACCGGTCGGCCCCACTTGGTGATGACCACGGGCGTCCCGGTGGCCGCGACCTCGTCCATCGTCTTCAGGCAGATGTCCTTGAACTTGCCGGCGGGAAGAGTGCGCATCCGCCGATTGTAGCCATGGCCATATCTCGGCTCGCGGACCGCCAGCGCGAGACGACCGGACGCTTCCCGGCCATCTCCCGAACCCCGTACCCCCGATGGCTTTCGTGTGAGGGTAGATCGTTGAATAGCGGTCAGCCTCCCTGCAGCGCGGCGGCTAGACTTGCGTTCCGCGGAGCGAGAGACCAGCCAGATGACTGAAGCGCGACTGAACGACGTTCGGGAGATCGTGGCGCAGGTGCTCGCCGAGATCTTCGGCGACACGGTGCGATTCGGACGGATCCACATGGGTTCCCTCGTGGATCACGACGGGTTCGAGTACGTGACCGCCCGCGTCATCTACGAGTCCCCGGACGAATCGCTCGATGCCAGGAAGATGGTGAGCGTCCATGGCCCCCTGAATGATCGGGTGCTGGCAATCGGGGTGGACGCCATTCCGGTCGTGTCGTACATCGCCAAGTCGGAAGAACGGGAATGGCTCGGTGATCGCGCGCAATCTGATTGAGACCGCCCGTTCCCTGATCCCGGCCGGTCGGGGGCGGCCCCGGGAGACGGACCTTCGCCGCGCCGCGAGTACGACCTACTACGCCGCGTTCCACCGCCTCATGCAGTGCTGCGCCGACCGACTGGTCGGAACCGGTCTCGCTCGGCAAACTCCCGCCTGGAACCGCGTGTACCGAGCGTTGAACCACGCTCAGTGCGCACGGGTCCGCAGGCGGGAAGCGAGGGGTCTTTCGATCCCGGTTCGAGCGCTGACAGACCTGCTTCCGGACCTGATGGGTCGCCGACACGCCGCCGACTACGACCCCGGTGCCGACTTCACGAAGTCGGAGGTCCTCGGAGACATTGGCGCGACCGAAGCTGCGTTGGACGCGTTCGACAGATCATCGGCCAACGATCAGCGCGAGCTCGCCGTCTTCCTGCTGTTCCGCGAGCGGCCCGACTGATCTCACGGCGACTGCCGTTCCCCATCACGGCCGGACCGCGGGAATGCCCGGCTTTCGGCCACCTCGCTGCCGGGCGGCTCCGGCGCATCCTGTTCCGGCTCCAGGAGGCGACCGACCCACGCAGCGCTGATGCGCCCGAGTTTCGGCTGCATCCGCTGAATGGCGACCGCGCGGGCGAGTGGAGTGTTCGCGTCTCCGGCAACTGGCGGGTCGTGTTCCGTTTCGAGGACAAAGAGGTCGTGGACGTGAACCTGATTGACTATCACTGTCGGTAGAGGAGTGCCGACAAGGAACGACATGACGAACGACCGCGTCGGCCCGATGCGGAACCCGCCGCATCTCGGCGAACTGATCCGGGAGAGCATGGACGAACTGGGTTGGACCGTGACCCGGACGGCGGAGCAACTCGGCTGCGAGCGGGGCACGCTGTCACGCCTGCTGAACGGCAAGGCGGGGCTGTCGGCCGCCATGGCGCTGGCGCTGGAGGACGTCGGCTGGGGCACCGCCGACCACTGGATGCGGATGCAGGCGAGCTACGAACTCGCGCAGGCGCGCCGGGACCGGGCGTCCGCGGCGGCTACGGCCTGACCGAACCGGCCGCGCGACTCACCGATGGCTCGGCGCGCCCTGTCCGGCCGCGTCCGAATCGAGCGCCACTTCCGGGCGCAACTTCAGGCCCAGAGCGTCGAGGACCCGGAGAACGGTGTCGAGCGTGGGATTGCGCTCCCCCGAAAGCGCCTTGTAGAGGCTTTCGCGGGACAGGCCGGCGTCGGACGCGACCTGCGACATCCCCCGGGCGCGGGCCATATCGCCGAGCGCCTTGGCGATGAACGCGGCATCGCCGGCCGCCTCCTCCATGCAGGCTTCCAGACAGGCGGCCATTTCCTCCGGCGTGCGGAGGTGCTCGGCCACGTCGTAAGGCGTAGTAGCGGTCGTGGTCATGGTTCCCACCTACAGGTTTGCCGTGTGAACGCAGTCCCGCGGGTCCGCCAGGCGCCGTGATGGCGCCACCGGCTGGGAACGCCGGTCTCCAGACCGGCACAGCGGGCCGAAGGCCCGCGGACGTCGTACCGCTGTCTGCCGTGATGGACCAGGAGTCGAACCCATTCGTGCGGGGCAGCGTCGTGCCGTGCGCTGCGCTGTCGCGCAGCGCGTGCCGGTCTGAAGATCGGCGCTCCAGACAACCATTTTCATGACCGACGAGGTGTGCAGGAGGACCGATCATGAGGATTTCGGGGAAGGCGTAGGGCCGTCGTCCAGCGATCCGCGTAGACGTCGGACTTCCGGATCGCAACGGACGGAACGTAGCCAGAAGGCTACAGCCTGTCGAAGAGCGTCGTCTGCCGGCGTTCATCACTACGCGGCCCAGTCACGCACCCACCCCATCATCTCCTCCAGCGGAATCCCCAGGATCTCCGCCCCGCGACCCAGGGAAATGCGACCATCTTCCAGAGCCCTTCTCACCAGTCGGGAAAGGCAATCTGGCCTGAAGTCGTGCTCCGACAGCGCCACCGGCTCGCTGGCGCGACTCCAGTTCCACGCGAACTCACTCTCCTGGAGCGCTTCCGGCTCATCCCGCTTTCCCGGAGTCCTTCCGAAGCGACTCCGGTGCTGCGTCTGGAATCTGCCCCAGACATCGCGACTCTCGCGGTCCGTCGTGACGAGCCGGTAGAGCACGGTCCTGTAGCTGACCCGGAACGTCCGCTTCACTGCGAGAACGCGCACCAGCAGCGGGTACCCGCGAGTGGCCTCCCACTCGACGGCGAAGGCCTCCTCCGGCATCAGGAACTCGCTGGCAAAGGCGTCCGCATCGGCCTCGGCCTTCCGTGGAAGGTCGGTTTGTTCGCTCCGGAATTCCCCCGGATGGAGAAGCAGATGCCCCAGTTCGTGGGCAGCCGTGAAGATCCAGCGCTCCACCGAGATCCGGTCCCAGACGTTGACCACCACCGCCGGACCACCGTCCTCCGGCCCCACGCTCAGCCCGAAGAACGAGTCACGCTTCTTGTCCAGCAAGAGGACCTTGACGCCGCTGTCTTCGAGCAACCGGCAGATGTTGGCGACCGGCGCCCGGGACCCGAGCCCCGCCGCCCGTCGCACGGCTCTCGCGACCTCCGCGGGAGGCCTGACGCCGTTTGACGCGACCAGTTCCTGAAACCGGAACGGCTGCGTTTCGTTCAGTTCCGCCTCCAGCCAGACGTAGGCGTCCAGCCTCGCCGAGACTTCCGCGAGCGTCTGCTCTCGCCCGTACATCGTCGAGTGAGCGCGGAAGCGGGCACTCCGAAGCGGCCGCACGGGGATGACCAGATCCCGGACCGGAACCCCAAGGGCCCGCGCCAGCCCGGCGAGCGTCCCCGCGCGGGGCACAACAACGCCACGCTCGATCTTCCCGATGGCGACCCGGGACACCCCAACCTGCTCGGCGAGCGCGGCCTGGGTCAGCCGCCGGTCCAGCCGCAGCCGGGCGACGTTCGCAGCGATCGCGGTCTCTTGAGACATGGCCCCTCGCTTGACAAGCTCCATAGTTATCTTATCTACATAGCCTGTGAAAACGATGCTCCATAGAGAGACTCAGAACGCCGACTACACTCGGGACCAGAGAGATCCCGCCGTGCCGTATCCCCAACCGACCTTCCCTCGCGCCGAGGTGGACGCCGCCGGGAGAGTCCTCACGGAGACCCCGACCGCGGACGCAACCGCGGGCGCGGCGCGACAGCGGGCAAGGGAGCTGGTGGACGACTGGCGGGCTTCCCACGCCCATCCGCTGGTCACGTTCCGCGTTCTTCTGGAGGAGCGCGCCCGCCGCATCGCCCCGGAGGCGCTGGTGGCGCAGCGGCTGAAGCGCCTCGCCTCTGTGGAAGCGAAGCTCCGCCGGTTCCCCTGGATGAAGGTCTCGCGGATGCAGGACCTCGGCGGCTGCCGGGCCATCCTCCCGTCCGTGCGGGAGGTGCGGGAACTCGTCGAGACCTGCCGACAGGGCCGCGAGGAACACGAGTTCGTCAAGGAATCCGACTACCTCGAGCAGCCGAAGCGCAACGGCTATCGCAGCGTCCATCGCGTCTATCGCTACCGCTCCCGGGCGGGCCGGAACGCGGCCTGGAACGGGCATCGGATCGAGATCCAGATCCGGTCCCGCCTGCAGCACGCCTGGGCGACTGCGGTGGAGACGGTGGACGCCCTGACCGGCACCCGACTGAAGACGAGCGGCCCCGCGAACGGCCTCTGGGACCGCTTCTTCGCGCTCATGGGGAGCGTCTTCGCCATTGAAGAAGGGTGCCCGCCAGTGCCAGAGACTCCCGCAACGCGGTCCGAACTGCGGGATGAGGTCCGGGACCTCGTTCGGGCGCTTGACGTGGAGGGCGCGCTCTTCGGTCTGGGGAGCACCATCCAGAATGTTCGACTGCCCGCCGACGCCGCGTGGTTCCTGATGAGCCTGGACGCCGCCGGCCGGAAGGTGTTCATCCGCAGCTACGGCCAGCGGCAGTTTTCCACCGCCCAGGCCGAGTACCTCAGGCTCGAAGCAGAGTACGAAGGCAGGCCCGGGTTCCAGGCGTGCCTCCTGTCCACGGACTCGGCGAAAGCCCTTCGGCAGGCGTATCCCAACTACTTCCTCGATGTCAGCGCGTTCTCCGAGTCGCTGAACCGGTTTCTCGACGGCCCGGACGATCGGGCCTCCGAGTACCAGCGTGCTTCCTGACCCCATCTGAAGGCGCAACGCTGCTATCGAGAGCCGCTTCGAGTACAACACCACGGACCAGAACCTCCCGCCCCCCTGCTGACCCGATGTTCGACACGAAAGACCAGATCCTCGACCAACTCCGCGCCGGGGAGGACAGCCGCGCCGAGTTCAAAGAAGTGCGCTTCGGGGGCCGCGGGGTGATCTCTCCCAATACCGAAGATCTGGCCGGCGAACTGGTGGCGTTCGCAAACGCCGGTGGCGGCGCGCTCTTCCTCGGTGTGGACGATTCGGGAAAAGTGCTCGGCATCCCGTCGGACCGAGTCGGCGCCACGGAACGCTGGCTGGTCAACGTGGCGACGAACAACTGTGATCCCCCGATTCGGCCGGACGTGCGCAAGGTCTGTCTTGCCGTCCCTAACGGAGATGAGCAGCCGATTCTGGTCATTCGCGTTCCCCGGGGCACCTTCGTCCACCAGACCTCGGGAGGCCGGTACTACGCACGGGTCGGCTCGACAAAACAGCGGCTCACCTCGCCGGAACTCGCGCGGCTCTTCCAGGATCGCGGCCGCGGTTACGTCTTCGACGAACAGCCGGTGTTCGCCGCCGACGTGAACGAGCTCGACTGGGACCGCCTCGAAACATTCTTTGGTCGCTCGCCGAACATTCCGTGGCTCGACCTGCTACGCAACACCCGCGTCGTGCTGCGCGACGAGGAGGACGCCGACCGGCCTTCGGTGGCCGGTCTGTTGACCTTCGGCAAACAGCCGACCGAGCACCTGCGGAGCGCCTGGATCGAAGCCGCCTGCTACCGGGGAACCCGGCTTTCATCCGACGATCTGATCCACGAGGAGCGCCTCCGCGGCCCGGCCCCCGACCAGATGGACGCCGCGGTCGCCTTCGTCATGCGCTTCGGCGCCGCCGGTGACGACCCGGCCCGCCGACCGCCCTATGACATCGAGGTGGTGGACGAGGCCATCGTCAACGCCGTCGCCCACCGCGACTATTCCATCTACGGCGCAAAGATCCGCCTCTTCCTGTTCGCCGACCGCCTGGAGCTCTACAGCCCGGGTAAGCTGCCCAACACGATGACGCTGGAGGAAATGCCCTACCGCGTCTTCACCCGTAACCAACACCTCGTGAACTTCCTCTCCCGCATCCACAGCAAGCGCACGGGCCGGGTCTTCCTCGAATCGCGCGGCGAAGGCGTCCGTAGGATCCTTGAAGGCGGCGAAGCCCACTCCGGCCGCCGCCCCAAGTACGAACTCTTCGGCGAGGAACTCCGCCTTACCCTCTGGACCAAAGCACGGTGAACGCAGGTTGCGGACCGAAAGGGTACCGTCTGTCGCATTGTGGATCACGAGACAATTCAGAGGACAGTGTTCCACCCAACGCTACCGTAGGGCCGGATAGGCGGTAGTAACCGGACGGTATCGCTTCGAAGTCGTGCAGGTGTGCGTCACCGAGACTCAAACGGGATAGATGGGCTGGGGCGGAATGCATCGCGACGGGAAGGAAAACCGATTGCACTGCATGTGGCGTCGCGTCACGGAGATACTGGGGTCCCCTTGGCGCTGGTGGCGGAACCGAAAAGGACGCGCAGCGGGCCAGATGCCGGCGGTGCTCGGCGATGGTTTGGGCGGAGCGAATTGGGACCGGCATCCAGTACCAACAAGCTCGGAGACTGCACCGCCCACAGCGGAACCAACCGAGGCAGAACCAAGTAACACGGCGCAGGAGAACGACACCGACCCACTACCGACTCCCGATAAGGATCGCGCCGGGGGCGAACCAATCTCGCACGGAATTGCTGAGAGGGAGCGCGACAGCGAAGCGTCGCGACGACCGCGGTCGCGCGGGGGCGAACGCGGGCGGGAGCATCGGGGCAAGGATCCTGCTGACGGGGAGACTGTGTGGCATCCGTCGGCAACAAAGGAGGGACAGGTAGAGATCGTGTGCCGTGAGCACGAAGGGCGGTGGGAGCTAGCGGTCGTGCCGCGTCGCGGCGTGGTGGTGCGCGGCACCGATGGGCAGCTGGCGTCAGCGAACGGCGAATTCGTTCCGGCATCCTTTCGCAGCGAGGTCTATATCGAGAACGTCGCAGGAGGAGAGCGCCGACTCCTGCCGCTGTATACGGACAAACCAATGGTCTTCCAAGTCGGCACGGACTGGCGGGGTCCGGGCCGCAAAGTGCGCGGAGTCGGTGTCGGCCACTTCGTGGCGATCGTGCCCATGGAGTGGACCCGTTGGGGAAGCGCGCCGGTGAAGCCGGAACCATGTGCGGATGCGGGTTTCTGCGCGCACTACTTCCACGGGGCTCGAGGGGACGCACCGAAGGCCGAAGGGTTCGAAGAATTCGGCGCCGTGTCGACCTCGGTCATCGAACTTGTCGGTCGGCGGGTCTTCGACGACTCGGATCAGGGCGAGCTGTACGTGGGGCATGTACCGGAGCTAAACGCGCCAGGCATGGCGTGGGCACATGTGGGCGAGGAGGGTCGAAAAGGCTGGCGCGAAACCTATCGCCTGGACAGCGGACAAACGCTCGCCGATGTCGTCGGGGATCGCCAAGGGTGGTTCTTTGTACGCGTGTACCGCGAGGGCGAAATAGTGCAGGCGGACAGCGTCCAGTTCCGATACCTCGCGAGTCTGCGGGAGATCCGCATCGACGGGAGGCCGTACACGGCCGACACGCTCTTGACTCCGGGGCCGCGAGGCCACGGAACGTCGCGGATCGATTTCGTCGGATCAACCAAAGCCCGCGTCCGCATCGAGGGAACGGTGACGAGCGGACTGAGTGTGGCGCCCGGTGGCACGTCGGTCGCGTGTGCCCCGCACCCAGAGCTGGGGGAGTTGCAGTTTCGGTTGACCGATGGCCACGGAGCGGTGGATGTTGTGATCGACCTGCCGCGGGTGTGGTGGCGGCTGGAGCGCGCGGGACAGGCGCTGGCCTCCTGGAGGGACCGATCCGATACCGTGACTAGGAACGAGTACCGAGCGCTGGCGCTCGACGGGTTTGCGGTAACGGTAAGGGTGCCGGCACGGGCCGCCCCGGTCGGGTTCGGCTTCGACGAGGAAGGTCGAGTGGGGTACCCGGGCAGGCGGGAGGGACGGCGCGCGTTGTGCGTCGTGTCGCTCCGGGATTTCGCGGACCACGAGGAGATCGACCGGCGGTTGTTCCGGGATGCCGTCTTTGGCGCGCGCTGCGGGGAGGCCATAGTGGACCTCATGAAGGTGGCCGCCGACCCGTTACCCAAGATCGCTGAATTCACAGTCGCGCCTGCTCGCGCGCGGGTGGGGGAGACGGTGGCCGTACTCTGGAGGATCGAGAACTGCGAAGGCGTCGAAGTCTCACTGGAGCCGGACGTCGGTCCGGTGGCTGCCGAGGGCCGGTACAAAATCCGAATGGACCGACGGACGCGGGTGGCCCTGCGGCTCGTCGCACCCGGGATGAACGACCTCGTGCGCGAGTTCTTCGTCGACTTGGAGCCACCCGCGGCGTCCTTGGAGCAACAGCCCATAGCGCGCGCAAGGCGAGCCGGGAGCTGGCGTCGCGCGAAGGGATTCAGCCCCGGGGAGATGGCGGAGGCCGCGGGCTCAGTGCGACTATCGGTAAGGCGCGACCGGCGCCGCAGAAGCGCGCACGCGATCAACATCGCGTCACTTGAGGACTGGATGAATGCACAACGCTGAAGAGCTGAGCGGCTGGACGGAGACCATCCGACAGCGTTATCGGAACTATTTGCGGACATCGTTCTTCTTCAAGGAACCCGCGCTGCGAACCTCGTTCGCAGTGGCGCTAGAGCAGGAGGCGGAGCTGCTGAAGGGACCGTTTCCGGAACCGGGACGGTTGTTCGCCCGTGGCGTGAGCGCGCCGGAGCTCGCGCAGGAATACCTCGGTAGTGAGTGCGACGGGTTGCGTCCGGCACTGCTTGACAATCCCTTGTACACGCACCAAGAGCGGGCTGTACGAATGACCTTCGGCGAAGCGCGCAACGTTGTGGTGGCCACCGGGACGGCGAGTGGCAAAACGGAGAGCTTCCTGTATCCGATCCTGTTCGAGTTGTACCGGCAGCATCTGGCCGGGCAGCTTGCGGTGCCGGGTGTTCGCGCCTTGGTGCTCTATCCGATGAACGCGCTCGCGAACGATCAACGGGAGCGTCTGCGGAAAATCTGCCGCACGCTAGAACACCACGGTTCGGATTTCATACCGACGTTTGGGCAGTACATCGGCGAGACCCCCTACATTGCGCCGGCCGACGTGGCCGAGGAGGCTGCCCGTGGTGAACTGCTAGGCCGTGAGCAGATGCGGCAGACACCGCCACACATCCTCTTGACGAACTACTCGATGCTGGAATACCTGCTGATGCGGCCGGACGATAGTCCGCTGTTCGAGAACAGCAGCCAGTGGCAGTTCATGGTGCTTGACGAGGCTCACCAGTACCGGGGCGCGAAAGGCATGGAGATGGGGATGCTGCTGCGGCGCCTCAAACAACGCCTGCGCGACGGCGGGCGGGCGGACGCGTTCCGCTGCATCGCAACGAGTGCCACGATGAGTTCGGGGGAGGGCGGCAAAGAGCGCCAAGCGGTCGCGGACTTCGCGACGGCTCTGTTCGGCGAACCGTTCGAAATGGACGGCGTAATCTTCGGGGAACTGGACGCAACAGATCGCCCCATGGCCACTGCGGGGCGCTACCACGCGTTTCTGCGGGCCTTGGAGGGCGCCTTCTTGGTCCATCGTGGTGGCAGGGACGTAGTGGTTTTGAACCGCAGCGGTGGGGAGGCACCAGCGGGGCCTCCCGTGCCGCTCGAGATCGCGCTCTGCAGGGAATGTGGGCAGCACTACTATGTGGGTCGCGAGCGCGGCGGGCGGCTCGCGGAAGGAATTCGGGATCCCAGCCACGAGTCGTTCGGCGTCGAGTACTTCCTGCCGACGGACTACGCGGCCACACACTGGCTCTGTCGCCGCTGCGGGGCGCTGTCCGGCGGCGGGCCTACGTGCGATTGCGACGCAGGCACGGGGGTGAAGCACTGCGAGGCACATCCGGACCGGCCGGACCAGTTGCGCGAATGCGCTGTGTGCGGCTACCAGCGGGGTAGTCTGGGCGATCCCGTCCAAGAGATCGTGCACGGGTCAGACGGGCCGAACGCAGTGATCGCCACGGCGCTCCACGAAGTGCTGCCAGCAGAGCGCCGCAAGGTGTTGGCGTTCGCGGACAGCCGGCAGGAAGCCGCGTTCTTCGCCTGGTACGCGGAGGACTCATACAAGAAGCTCCGCGATCGCAACCTCATGCTTCGGGCGCTCCGCTCGAGTCCCATCGATGTCGAAGGGTTGTCGGTGGACGACCTGGCGACACGGTTGGCACGGCAATGGGACGCAGCCGGTCTCCTGAAGGAATCCGACACTCAGGAGACACGCAAGCGCGCGGTCCTTGGGTCGATCTTTGCAGAGGCGCTCACCGAAGAGCGGCGCCTTTCATTGGCGGGCGTAGGGCTCGTGAAATGGACGGTGAGAATCCCAGCAGATGTCTTATTGCCCGCTATCGTGCATGCGACGCCGTGGCGCTTGAGCGATTTCGAGGCGCGGGAACTGATCGGCTTCCTGCTGGAACAGATGCGCACGCGGCGTGCTCTCGCGCTGCCGGAGGGACCGGGAGCGCCGGACTGGGCCGATGTGACGCCGTGGGCGACCCAGGCGTTCGCACCCGGCCCACCCGGACGCCGAAAGGGCGTGGTGCAATGGGGCGGACCGCAATCGGCCGTCGTCACGCACTATCTCGCCAGGCTGCTCGGTGCCGAGGTTTTCGAGGAGCAGCGCCCGCAAACGTCTCAGGCGCTGATGCGGGCGCTGTGGCAGGCACTCCGGGACCGGGATCGCGCCCACCGTTCGGACGAACAGCTGTTGTGGGGTGGCCAGGGCAGGTGGAACGGGACGTTCCGGATTAGCCCACACTGGCTGCGGGTCCAGCTGGCCGACGCAGCCGACATCTGGGAATGTGACACGTGCGCAGGGCTGAGCGCACACCGCGTGCGCGGCATCTGTCCCCGCAACGGATGCCCCGGAACGCTTGGCTCGGTAGACGAGGGGCGATTAGGTCAGAACCACTATCGGATTCTCTACGAGAGCGACGAACTTCCCGCCGAATTGGTGGCGGAAGAGCACACCGCGCAGATCGAAAGCGGTGAGGCGCGGCGCCGTCAACGGGATTTCAAGGATGGATCGACACACTTGCTCAGCTCGTCGACGACGTTTGAGGTAGGTGTCGACCTCGGCGATCTGGACGTGGTATTCCTGCGAAACGTCCCGCCCGAGCCATTCAACTACACACAACGCGTGGGGCGTGCCGGGCGCCGGGACAGGCCCGGGCTCGCGCTGACGTACTGCCGGCGGAACCCGCACGACCTGTACCACTACGGCGACCCCGAGGAGCGGGTGATCAGGGGCAAAGTGGAGCCACCCAGGCTCCGGATGACGAATGAGAGGATCATCGTACGGCACATGGTTGCCGCGTCGCTTGCGGCCTTTTTCAAGGCTGACGACAACCGCGGCCGGTTCAAGAATGTGGAGGCGTTCGTGGGGGACTGGTCGGCACCTCGGAGCGTGTCGGACGTAAGGAGCTTTTGCACCGGCAACGCGGCGCTTGGGAAGGCGCTGCGTCGCATCGTTCCTGATGAGATGCACGACGCGGTCGGTCTGTCCTCGGACGGCTGGGTGAGGCGCGTCTGCGGGCCCGCGAGCCGCTTCGCGCAAGTTGAAGCGGAGGTAGTTTCTGACTACCAACGCATGGAAGACTTGCGACTGGCGCTATTCCAGAAGCGGGAGAGCACGGGTCGGGTCGAGGCTCGGATCAGGACGGTACGCCGTGAATCGACCCTGACTTTCCTGTCGCGCAAGGCGGTGATCCCGAAATACGGCTTTCCGGTGGATGTCGTAGAACTGGACACGCACTCGGAGGACGGGCGCGTGGCCCTGCAACGGGATCTGTCGCAGGCGATCGCGGAGTACGCACCAGGGGGGCGCGTTGTTGCGAACAAGCGCGAGTGGTCGTCGTACGGGCTGAAGATGGTAGCTGGGAAGGCGTGGCCCGTGCGGTCCTACGCGTACGACGACGCACGGAGTTTCCGGCAGTGGCACGAGGGCGATCCGTCAGCGCCGCCTGATGCCCGCCGATATGTGATCCCGGAATGGGGGTTCGTGACCCAGTGGTCGAAACAACCGCCACGGCCGCAGGGCCGCGCGCGGCGCTTCTACACTACCCGGCCGTTCTTCCGGGGCTTCGGCCGCGTGGATCGGCCGACCACGCGCGTCGTTCGCGGCGTGGAGGTGACGCAGGCGCAACCCGGGACGCTCGTGATTCTCTGCGAAGGGAGGAACCGGTCGGGTTTCTACATCTGCGGCATGTGCGGCGCGCATGCCACGGCGCGAAAGAGGGCACATCGGACACCTGCGAACATCGCTTGCCAAGGTTCGATGGGCTGGTTCTCGCTCGGCCATGAACTCGTAACCGACGTGGTGCGCCTGAAGTTTCCGGGAGTCGGAGACGAGTGGCACGCATACTCGGTCGGGTATGCCGTGCTCCTGGGCGCCGCGGAGACGCTCGGCGTGCCCAACACGGACTTGAACGTGACGATTGCAAGGGCTGAAGATCCAGGCACGTCCGCCATCGTGCTCTACGACGCGGTGCCGGGTGGGGCCGGACTGGTCGCGCAACTCGAGCGTGACGACGTGTTTTCACGCGTGCTGGTGCTCGCCCGTCAGCGCGTGGACGGCGACTGTGGTTGCGATTCAAGCTGTTACGGTTGCCTACGCAGCTACCGGAATCAGTTCGCGCATCCGTACCTCCACCGGATGCGCGCGGCGGAGACGCTGGACGCGCTAAGAGGGCCGTGAGGTCTGCGGTGCGGCGACCGCCAAGAATGCCGAGGTCCGGCTCGAGGGCCGTCCGGACTCCAACGTTTTTCGGAGTGGGCGGACACGGGGTCATATGCCGCGTATCGGAGCGACCAGAGTCGTAACGGAGGTTGAGATCGGACGTGAAGAAGCAACTTGGGTACAGCGAGTTCTCCTTCGGGTACGCCTTCACGGAGAACTTGGTGCGGTCGTCGGCGGCGGGTCCGCCGGCCGCACCGCGTTTTCCAAACCTGCAAGAGGAGGGACAGCTTGGCTATGACGTGCAGTTGACGGCGGGAGGAGTTCCGTTGTTCCTGCAGTTCAAGCTGCCGGAACGGATGGTGCGCACGACGGCGGCCGAGATTTCGAAGTACGGCCTCAATCGGAGTGGTCTGTCAACACCGTTCTTTCGGTTGTATCTGATGAAGAGGAACGTGTCCCGGCAGCACGAGCTGCTGATCGAAATAGAACAGAAGGAGCCTGGAAGCGTCTTCTACGCAATGCCCCACCTGGTTGGACCGCGAGAATTCAGCACGGCCTACGCCGCTATGGCCGTGCATCGACACTCCGTGCTGTTTTCTCCCTGTGATATCGGTCCGTTGCGAGACGATGCGCAGCACACAGTTGCGTACGACCCGAGGTCGCGCGGCGCGTGGTTTTGTTCGGAGCCGAAACTCATTGAAGCCCACGATGTCGTGTCGGTGCTTGCGGAGAGGGGCCGGGCGGCGAGTGAGCAGGTGACAGGTGGTTTGGCAGCCGTGGCGCGAGCGATTTCCGGACGGATTCTGTCGACGAGACCCGGTGAGCTTGACGACGTAGCAGCTGCGGCGCGGGAACGGCGGCGGCGCATCGTCGCGGATTCGCGGCAGCGCGACGAGGCAGAGGAAGCCGTTGAGGAGCTGTTCATCGCACGAGAGTTAGCCCGCATCGGACTAGGTGTGGAGTTGCTGATCGCGCAGCCCCGCCCTGCGACGGCGACGAGGTGATAGCCAGAATCCGGATCGTGCGTAATGACCTAGTGAATCATTGCCCTAGTGATCCAGAACAGCGACCACGGGGAGGGATGCCCACCAAAGACCGGCGTTCCCAGCCCGCGCGTCAGTCTCAGTTCTCCAGCTCGTCCTCCCGGACCGTCGGGTAGTCGATGCCGAGCTGCTCCAGGTAGGTGTCGTAGGTGTCGGGGTCGTAGTAGAAGGGGCGCATGGCTTCGCGGAACGAATCCATCCTGTCCTTGTTGAGGTGGATCGCCGGGGGGTCGTTGGGGCCGATGAGGGGGCTGTACTGGTGCTCGGCGGTCTGTTGGGTGAAGTAGTTCTTGGCTGCCGTGACGAGTGAGGGGTCGAGGAAGAGGTCCATCAGGGTCATGGCGATGACCCGGGCGCCGGCGGTGACGCCCTTGTGGGCGATGGGGGTCGCCATCGCGACCGCGTTGGCCCAGTGGTGGCCCGGGCCGCCGGGGATGTTCGCGGGATAACGCATGGTGACGGTGGGGACCTTCCAGGAGATGTCCCCGATGTCGTCGGAGAAGCCGCCGAGCCGGGGCTCGGGCGCCGGGCCGCCCATCCGGCCGAGTTCCGTGGCGAGGCCGCGCTGCTCGACGCCGAGTTCGCGCTGGAGGCCCCGGGCGAGCGTCTGGTCGGCTTCGCTCCACTCGGGAAGGCCCACGCGCTCGATGTTGGCCCAGACCGCTTCCGCGACGGGCTTGTTGAAGTGGCGGGGGTAGGCGTGGCCGAGGATGCGCCATGACGCCTTGGTGGAGGTCATCGCGGCGGCCGCCTCGGCCATCGTGTTGCCGAGTTCGTAGAGCTCCTTCATGTGGGGCTGGTCGAGCTCGCGGAAGTAGTACCAGACGGAGGCGAGCTGGGGGACGACGTTGGGCTGGTCGCCGCCGTTCGAGATCACGTAGTGGGAGCGGTGCGGCAGGCGGAGGTGCTCGCGCTTGACGTTCCACGCCATGTTCATGATCTCGACCGCGTCGAGGGCGCTGCGTCCGCGCCACGGCGCGCCCGCGGAGTGGGCCGACTCGCCCTCGAAGGTGTATTCGACGGAGACGAGGCCGCTGCCCCTGCCCTGGCCCCAGCTCACCCCGAAGTCGGAGGCGACGTGGGTGAAGATGTTGATGTCTATGTCGTCGAAGTAGCCGGCGCGGATGAACCACGCCTTGGTGGCGAGCAGTTCCTCCGCCACCCCCGGCCAGATGACGATGGTTCCGGGGATGCCCTCGCGCTCCATGACCTCCTTGGCGGCGAGCGCGCCGACGATGACGACCGCCTGGCCGGAGTTGTGGCCCTCGCCGTGGCCGGGGGCGCCCTCGACGAGCGGATCGAAGTAGGCGACGCCGGGCTTCTGGGACGCCTTCGGGATGCCGTCAATGTCGCTGCCGAGCGCGATGACCGGGGAGCCGGAGCCCCAGCGGGCCATCCAGGCGGTGGGGATGCCGGCGATGCCTTCTTCGACCTCGAAGCCGTGGTCGCGGAGGACGCCGGTGAGGTAGCGGGAGGTCTCGACCTCCTGGAAGCCGAGCTCGCCGAAGCTGAAGACGGAGTCCACCATCACCTGCGCCAGCTTGGCGCGCTCGGCGGCACCCTGGTCGGCGACGGGGCGGAGGGTTTCGGCGTCCTGGGCGGCTGCCGGGGCGAGCGCGAGCGCGCACCAGAGGGCCGACAGGGCGGCGGATTTCGGGATGCGGGAAGACATGGGGGCGCCTCCGGTCGGGGGGTGGTGGGACGGGTTGGCGATTCTACGGGCGGGGCCGCCCCGGACTCGTGCGCCTCCGAGCGGACCGCGCGCTCCTTGAAGCGCTGATTGCGGCAGTATTCGGGGCGCTGGTTCCCGAACTCCCCCAAATGACGCTACGGCACGAAACTCTGCTGATCGGGGCCTTCCCGCCACATGGGGTAGCGGTACGCCATGAGGCCAAACAACCACGGGAGTTTCGCTGCGCGGAGCGCAGCGGTGCCGGTCTGGAGACCGGCGTTCCAGGCCGGCGGCGCCATCACGGACCCGTGGGGGGCGTGCTGCTCTTCCTCCTCGCTGCGGGCGCGGCCGGCGCCGAACCGCCGGTCCAGCAGCAGGCGGAGCCGCCGGGGGAGGAGGAAGCGGAGCCGGTGGAGGGGCAGCCCGAGACCGAGCCGGGGCCGCCGCGGTTCACCGAGGAGGTGGTGGTGGTCGGGACGCGGGCCACGCCGCGCTCGATCCTCGAGTCGGCCGCCCCGATTGACGCGATCCGGCCGGAGGAGCTGTTGAGCCAGGGGCCGCCCTCGATCTACGAGCGGCTGCGCACGCTGGTCCCGTCGTTCGCGGTGAACACCCAGCCGATCAGCGACGCCTCGACGCTGGTGCGGCCAGCGATGCTGCGGAACCTGGCGCCGAACCACACCCTGGTGCTCGTGAACGGCAAGCGGCGGCACCGGTCGGCGGTGATTGACTGGAACGGGGGGAACGGGGTCTCCTTCGGGTCGCAGGGGCCGGACCTGGCGGCCATCCCCGCCATCGCGCTGCGGCGCGTCGAGGTGCTCCGGGACGGGGCGGCGGCGCAGTACGGCTCGGACGCGATCGCGGGGGTCATGAACTTCCTGCTGCGGGACGACCGGTCGGGCGGCGCGGTCGAGTTCCTGAGCGGCGTTCACGGGGAGGCGTGGGACGGGGAGACGTGGAACGTCGCGGGGAACGTCGGGCTGCCGCTCGGGAACGCGGGCTTCGCGAACCTGAGCCTCGAATACGGCGGCGCCGCGCCCACCGACCGGAGCGTCCGGCGGACCGACGTGGCGGAGCTGATCGCGGCCGGGAACCGGCACGTCCGGGAGCCGGCGCAGGTGTGGGGCTCGCCGGATACGGACGGCGACCTGAAGCTGTTCGGCAACTTCGGCCACCTCTTCCGGCGCGGCCTCCAGCTCTACGGACACGCCGGGTACGCGCGGCGGACGGTGAGCGGGAGCTTCTTCTTCCGCAACCCGAACACCCGGAGCGGGGTCTTCAGCAACGACGGCGGGCGCACCCTGCTGGTCGGCGACGTGCTGGCGGCGCGCGGGACGGGTGCGGCGGGCTGCCCGGTGGTACGGGTGGTGGACAGCGTCCCGGACCCGGAACCGCTCGCGCGGGTGCTCGCCGACGAGCACTGCTTCTCGTTCCAGGAGCGGTTTCCCGGCGGGTTCACCCCCACCTTCGGCGGGACCTCGGGCGACGCGACGCTGGTCTGGGGGGTCCGCCGGCTCTTCGCCGGGGGCGTCACCTGGGACGCGAGCGTCAGCGTGGGCAACCACGAGGCGAGCTTCTTTCTCGAGGACACGGTGAACGCGTCGCTCGGGCCGGAGACCCCGACGGATTTCGACCTCGGCAGCAACCATCAGCGCGAGATCGCCCTGAACCTGGACCTGTCGCGGCCGGTGGGGGACCGCCTCCACCTGGCGGGCGGCGCGGAGTGGCGGCACGAGCGGTACGAGACGCGCGAGGGCCAGCCGGAGTCGTGGGAGGTCGGCCCGTACGCGGCGCAGGGTTTCGGGGCCGGTTCCAACGGCTACAGCGGCTACGGCCCGGTGGCCGCCGGGCGCTGGGGCCGCGGCAGCGCCGCTGCGTACGGGGACGTCGAGCTGAGCGGCGGAGCGGGGCGCTGGCTGCTCGGCGCCGCCCTCCGCGCGGAGCGCTTCGAGGACTTCGGGAACACCGTCAACGGCAAGCTGTCGGGCCGCTACGAGGTGAGCCGCGGACTCTCGCTGCGCGCCAGCGCCGGGACCGGGTTCCGGGCGCCGACGCCCGGGCAGCAGAACTCGTTCAACGTCTCCACGAAGTTCGATCCGATCCTCCGGGACCTGACCGAGCGGGGCACGATCCCTTCCATCTCCCCGGTGGCCGGGCTCCGCGGCGGGGGGCCGCTCGCGCCGGAGACGTCCCGGAACACCTCGCTCGGGGCGCTGGTCGAACGCGGCCGGTTCACGTTGACCGCCGATCTGTTCCGGGTGGATCTCGCCGACCGGCTCGCGGTCACCAGCGACTTCACCCTGACCCCGGAGGAGGTGGAGGGGCTCCTCGCCGCGGGGGTCGAGAGCGCCCGGGGGCTGGCGAGCTTCCGCTTCTTCACGAACGACATCGCGACCCGTTCGCAGGGGGTGGACGTCGTGGCGACGTGGGCGCCGCGGGCGCTGGGGGGCGACACGCGCCTCGGCGCCGTCCTGAACCACACCACCACCACCGTGACGGACTTCAATCCGGAGACGCTCCAGGCGGAACGCCGGGTGCGGGAGTTCGAGTCGTCGCTGCCGCGGAACCGGTGGAACGTCAGCGTGAACAGCCGCGTGGGGATCGCGGAGGTGCTGGCGCGGGTGGGCTACTACGGGGCGTGGTTCGACTGGGACAGCGCCCAGACGCTGTTCGCCGGGAAGCCGGTGGCGGACCTGGAGGTGAGCCTGCCGGTTTCGGGGCGCGCGACGCTCGCGGTCGGCGCGCAGAACGTCTTCAACACCTTCTCCGACGAGAGCCCGAACGCCGGGGACGTGGGGGAGCGGTACAGCGAGTACACGCCGTGGGGGTTGGGCGGGGTCTTCCTCTACGCCCGGCTCCGCTACGCCTGGGAGGGGTAGTCGGGCCGGCGCGCCGGACGCCGCCGGGGGCCGTCAGCCGCCGCTGCGGGCTTCGGCGATGAGCTGTTTGAGACGCGCGCCGTCCACCGCGCCCGGGACCAGCGTGTTCCCGATCACGAAGGCCGGGGTCCCGTTGATTCCCAGATCGCGGGCGAGACGCTGGGTGTCCTGCAGGTAGGAAATGATCTCCGCGTCGGCCATGTCCTGCTGCAGGCGTCGCACGTCGAGCCCGGCCTGTCCCGCGATCTCCATCACCGACTCCTCGGTGAGGCGCTCGGACGCTCCCATGAGCGCCTTGTGGAGCTCCAGGTACTTCCCCTGCTTCTGCGCCGCCATGGACGCGAGCGCGGCGAAGGTCGAGACCTGGCCCAGCACCGGAAAGTCCTTCCACACGACGCGCAGGCCCGGGTCGGTCTCCAGCAGGTCCATGACCGGTTCGAGCGAGCGCTTGCAGTAGCCGCACTGGTAGTCGAAGAACTCGACGAGCGTCACGTCGCCGTCGGGGTTGCCGGAGACCGGCGACATCGGGTGGTCCACCAGCGCCACGCGGTTCTTCACCAGCGCGTCGCGCGTCCGCGCCGCCTGGTCGGCCTGCCGTCTCGCTTGGAGCGCGCGGATCGCCTCCTCGATGATCTCGGGGTGCTCGAGCAGGTACTCGCGGACGATCTCCCGCACGGCCTCCTTGTCGGGGGGCGGTTGCGGTTCGGGTTGCGCCCGGGCGGTGGTGGCGACCGTCGCGCAGAGGAGCGCCGCGGAGAGTGCGAGCGCCGTTCTGGACATCATGCGGAGCCTCCCTGGACCGCTCGAGCGACGGGGCGCCGCGTTCTTCGGACCTGACGTCCCCTGATTGGGGGGGACGGAGGGATTGTAGGTGCGCCGTGCAGCGCGCGCCTGCAGCCCTGTCGCTGCGCTCCGCGCAGCGGTGCCGGTCTGAAGACCGGCGCTCCCCTTTCAGTGGGATAGGCCGGGGAGTTGCTCGAGGTAGCCGACGCCGGGGAGTTCTACGTCCTTGGCGAGGAGGTAGAAGTCGAAGAAGGCTTTCATGTCGGTGAGCATCCGGATCGTGTTGTCAAAGCCCCGGACGTAGAAGTTTTCGCCTGGGTAGGCCTGGTAGCGGGCGGGCTTGTAGAGGCGCTGGAGCTCGCGGAAGAACTCGGTCATCTGCGGGGAGCCGGGATAGCGGCCCTCGCCGTGGAGCACGAAGACGGGGACCCGGGCGTCGGCGAGGTGGTAGTAGGGGGAGTTCGCGAGGTAGCGGTCCCGGTGCTCCTCGAGCCGCCCCATCTCCTTGCGGAGTTGCTGCAGGTGGCGGAACTCGCCGTCCTCGAAGAAGGTGACCCGGTCGCAGTAGCCGGACGCCGCGATCACGGCCCCGAAGATCTCGCCGCCGAAGCTCACCGCCGCGCAGGACATGAACCCGCCGTAGCTCGTTCCCGTGGTTCCGATCCGCTCCGGGTGGACGTAGGGGAGGGTGCGGAGGTACTCGGCCGCCGCCACCACGTCCGCGAAGTCGCACTTGCCCCAGCAGCCGTCGTTGGCCTCCTCGAAGGCGCGGCCGTAGCCGGAGCTGCCGCGCACGTTGGGGAGCAGGACCACGTAGCCGCGCTGGACGAAGAACTGGACGGCGGGTTCGAAGCTGTCCTCCCACTGCGACGTGGGGCCGCCGTGGGTCCAGACGATGGCCGGGTGGCGGCCTTCCCCGTCGTCCCGCCCGGCGGCGGGCCGATAGAGGTACGAGGGGATCGTCAGCCCGTCCCCGCTCGGGAACGCCACCTTCGCGGGGGTGACCAGGCGGCGTTCGATGGCCGCCAGCGGCATCGAATCGGTCCGCCGGGACGACTTCCCCGAGGCGAGGGCGTGGACGAACAGGTCCCCGGGGCGGGTGGGCGTTTCGAGGGTGTAGGAGATGCGGTTGCCGTCGGGCGACCACTGGGGCGCTCCGATGATCCCGGACTCGGGGGCCGCGATGACTTGCGGCTCGCCGCCGCCCGCCGGCGCGACCCGGAGCTGGTAGGTCCCCCCGTGGTTCTCGACGTACGCGAACCCGCCGCCGTCCGGGGACCAGGCGCCTTCCGTCTGGTCGGCCGCTGCCGCCGCCAGCGGCGTGGGTTCGCCGCCCGACCGGGGCACGGACCAGTAGTTGATCCACCCGGAGCGATAGGACGGGAAGACGACCGTGGCGCCGTCCGGGGAGACGAGGGGATAGCCGAACGTGCCGCCCTCGCCGTAGTCGAAGAAGTCCTCGTCGCGGGCGATGACCCGCTCTGCGCCGCCGCCGGCCGGGACTTCGACGATGGTGTGGTCCATCCATTCCCCGTCGAGCCGGACGAACAGGACCGACGCGGAGTCGGGGCTCCAGGCGGGATAGACCTCCAGGGCGGGTCCGTCGGTCAGCCGGCGGGACTCCCCGGACGGGACCTCCACCGTCCACACGTCGTACTGCCCGTGGCGGTTGCCGGCGAACGCGATCCGGCGTCCGTCCGGCGACCAGGAAGCGCCCTTGATGAGCCGCCCGCCGTTCCCGGTGAGGCGGGACGCTTCGGCTTTCTCGAGGGACCAGAGCCAGATCTCCGGCGTGCCGCTGCGGTCCGATACCCAGGAGATCCACCGTCCGTCCGGCGACCAGCGCGGCTCGGCGGACGCGAGGAAATGACCGCTGCCGCCCGTGGAGACCGGCAGCTCGCTGACCGCGCCGCCCTCGGCGCGGAGGAGACGCGGGTTCGCGCCGCCGAGGAGGATCCGGTCGCCGTCCGGGGACCAGCGGGGCGTCTCGCCGCCCACGGATGAGGAGAGCGACAGGAGCGTCTCCACGGGGAGCGGTTCGGGCGCGTCCCGGTGCTGGGCGGCGCCGGGGGCGGCGAGGAGGGCGAGCGAGAGGGCTGACAGTGCGCTGATTCTCGTGACTGGCGGCATGGGGAACCTCCCGTGGGCGGTACGGTGGCCGGCGACCGATTCTACGGAGGGGGGAGGCGGTCGCGCCGTTACGGGAGAGCAGCGATGTGCGGTTTCGCGGCCCTCTCGGGCCGCGATGCCGGCCGGAGGCCGGCGCTCCGGAGAGGCTACCCGGCGACTTCGTCGGGGGCCGGCGGGTGGTACCCGCCGTTCACCGTCACCCCACCGTTGCCGTGACGGTAGTGGTTGCGGCCCTTGAGGATCTGGTCGGCCAAAACGATGGCGTCTTGCGTGGACAGTTGTGAAAGACCGGCGAGATGCCCGATGAACGGCCGGAGATCGCCCTCATCCGCGATTTCCAGCATTCCGATGTAGGCCGGCCTCCGTTCCGTGCTGATGATCGGCGGGAACTCGCCGTTCCGTACGAAGACGTAGGCCATCAGCAGTCGTGACATCCGACCGTTGCCGTCCTGGAATGGGTGGATGCGGACGAACTCGTGGTGCAACCAGGCGGCCTCGACCTCCGCCGGGAGGTTCCGGTCCGCGTGGGCGTGGTGGAACTCCAGCAAACGGTCGAGTTCGGAGCGGACCTGCTCCGGGGGGCAGTACTCGTGGACGTAGCCGTCGGGCCGCCGGGGGTTGTTCGGACGGATCTTGTAGTCGCCCTTCCGCAGCGGAATCTGGATGCGCCTGCCGGTCAGCCCCTCGATCCCGACCGCCGTGTCCTGGTGGCCGGTCAGGACCTGGTGGAGAGACTTGAAGACGTGATGGCTGAGGGGGGTCTTGCCCGTCGCCATGTCGAAGACGGCCTCCAGCGTCTCCTCCTGGTCTTCGAGGAGGCCCCGCAAGGTCTCATCGGAGAGGTCGCCGATGAGGCTGTGCGCCCCGCGAACTCCCGCGAAGCCCTCGGTGATGAGCTGTTCCGTGACGCCGCGGCGGAGCACGTAGAGGTTCTCGACCTGGCCGGTCTCGATGGCGAAGGCGCGCTTCCGCTCCCGGAGCCAGATGTCCATGAGGGTCCGGTCGGCCTTCCGGTCCTCGAGCTTCTGCCGCACCTCCCGCCACTCGGTGACCAACTCCCGGTAGGCGGGCACGCCCCAGGACTCGGCCTCACGGGGGAGATCGCGTACCGGGCGCCAGACAGCGCCGACGGGCTTCGGGCCGG
Organism: Vicinamibacteria bacterium; assembly: GCA_963555995.3. GTDB lineage: Bacteria > Acidobacteriota > Vicinamibacteria > Marinacidobacterales > Marinacidobacteraceae > Marinacidobacterium. Next base: position 2,617,311 of record OY821641.1, read on the forward strand.
GAGGTTCCGCCATGACGCGTTTCCCTGTCCTACCCGAGCGCTTCCCGCGCTTCCCGGTCCGCTTCCCGCCGGCGGAGGGTCTCGCGGCGGTCGCGGTTGCTCTTGCCCTTCGCGAGCGCCACCTGGACCTTGATCCAGCCGTTCCGGAGGTGGATGCGGAGCGGCACGAGCGTCAGGCCGGCGGTGGTGAGCTTGCCGGCGATCCGCCGCATCTCGTCCTCGTGGAGCAGGAGCTTCCGGTTCCGCTCCGGGTTCCCCTGTTCGGGCGGCGCGTTCACGTAGGGCGCGATGTGGCAGTTGACGAGGAAGATCTCGCCGTTCCGCTCGCGGCCGTAGGCGTCCTTGAGGTTCGCCCCGCCGGCCCGGCAGGACTTCACCTCGGCGCCGGTGAGCGCGATGCCCGCCTCGAACTGCTCGAGGACCACGAAGTTCCGCCGCGCCCTCCGGTTCTCCGCGAGCACCTGCTCGTTGCGGAAGCCTCCCCCGTGCGCTCCGGCGGAGCGCAGTCTTCTTTTCTTCCTTGCCGTCTTCTTGCGACTCATGCGAACGAGTCTAGCGGGCCGATGGAACGGGCCGCCGGGACCGGCGCGTTTACCATGCGGGGCGACACCCGATGCCCGAATTCCTGTGCCAGGTCGGCGAACCGGCGGGCGACCTGCGGCGGCTCCGGCTGACCGCCCGCGACGCCGACGCGGCCCGCCAGGAACTCCAGGAACAGGGGCTGCACGTCTTCGCGGTCCGGCGCCTGTCCTCGTTCGCCGCGTTCGGCCGCCTCTTCGAGGGCGGCACGCCCTTCTGGCGGCGGCGTCCGGTCCGAAGCCGCGAGGTGCTGCTCTTCAACCAGGAACTCGCGGCGCTGCTGCACGCCGGGCTGCCGCTCGCCGAGTCGCTCGGCATCATGGTCGAGCGCATGGAGAACCCGACCCTGCGGGAGGCGGTGCAGACCATCTTCGCCGAGGTCCGGTCCGGCGTGCCGATGAGCACCGCGGCCGCCCGCTATCCCTTCTTCCCGTCGGTCTATCCGGCGTGCCTGCAGGCGGGCGAGACCAGCGGGGACCTCCCGGGCATGATCGTCCGGTTCACGGACGCCATGCGCGTCGCGGTGAAGGCGCGGTCGAGCCTGACCGCGGCCATGGTCTATCCCGCCTTCCTGCTCACCGCGCTGCTCGGCACCGCCGCCTACCTCCTGCTCGGGGTGGTCCCGAACTTCGTCCCCTTCTTCGCCGGGTTCGGGCAGGAACTGCCGCCGCTGACCACGGCGCTGCTGACCGCCGCGGAGTTCGTGCGGACCCACCTGCTGTGGGTCGTCGCCGGCCTGCTGGCCGGGGTGCTGGTCTTCGCCGCCTGGTCCCGGACCGGCCGCGCGAAGCGTGTCCGGGACCGGGTGGTCCTCCGGCTGCCGGCCATCGGCGAGGTGCTCCGGCTGTACTCCGTCTCCCAATTCGCGCGGTCGCTGGGCACGCTGCTCGCCGGGGGGATGCCGCTCGTCAGCGCGATCCCGGTGGCGGCGCGCGGGGTGGGCAACCGCTACCTGCGGAGCGTGCTGGAGCCGACCGCCGGGGCCGTCCGCGAGGGCCGCTCCTTCGTCGAGACCCTGGCGGAGACCGGCGAGATCCCCGGCTTCGCGCTCCAGATGGTGCGGGTGGGCGAGGGGACCGGCGACCTCGCGCGGATGGTCTCCTCGGTCGCCGACTTCAACGACGAGGTGATCGAGAACCGGGTGACCGTGCTCCTCAGCCTCCTCACCCCGGTCGTGCTCCTCATCCTGGGCGGCTTCGTGGCGCTGGTGCTGCTCGCGATCTATCTGCCGCTCTTCAGCCTCGCCTCGGCGCCCCAGTTCTGATGCGGCCCTTCCGTCCCGAACGCCAGCGCGGCTTCACGCCGGGAACGCCGGTCTTCAGACCGGCACGCGCTGCGCGACAGCGCCGCGCACGGCACGACGCGGCCCCGTGCGATGGCGTTCGACGCTGGGTCCATCACGGCAACCAGCGTTACGACGTGCGCGGGCCTTCGGCCCGCTGTGCCGCTCTGAAGAGCGGCGCTCCCAACCGTCTCCGCCGGTTCCATGACCGGCGGAGCGACCAGGAGGACCCGATCATGACGGTTCCGCCCGGTAGGGGTTTCCCACCGGCACTGCCGTCCGCTGGCTCGCGCCCGGCGGCGCAGTCGGGCTTCACGCTCATCGAACTCGTCGTCGCCGCCGGGATCCTCGCGGTGCTGGCGATGGGGATCATCCCGGTGGCGAAGGTCGCGTCGGTCCGCGCCGACGAGATCGAGCTGAGTCGGAGCCTGCGGACCCTGCGGATGGCGATTGACGCCTACCACGAGGCCGCCGAGGCCGGGGAGATTGATCCGGACTTCATCGAGCCCGACCACGAGAACTACCCGCCGGACCTCGAGGCGCTGGTGGAGGGGGTGCCCGGCCCTCGGGACCCGGACGGCCGCGCCCCGGTCCTCCGCTTCCTCCGGCGTCTTCCGACGGACCCGATGACCGGACGCGCCGACTGGCTGCTGCGCTCCTGGCAGGACGACCCGGACCGGCTCTCCTGGGGGGGCCAGAACGTCTACGACGTGCGCTCCGCGTCTCCCCGCCGCGCCCTCGACGGCACCCTCTACCGGTCATGGTGACGAAGAACCTCCCGACCCGGCGCGAGGCCGGGTTCAGCTTCATCGAGATGGTGCTGGTGCTGCTGGTCCTCGGGATTCTCTTCGCCATCGCGGTGCCCCGCTACCAGGCGCAGATCGTGAAGGCGAAGGAGGCGGTGCTGGAGCACAACCTCGCGACCATGCGGGAGCGGCTCGACCAGTACCGCGCCGACCACGACGAGTTCCCGGCCAACCTCGCCGACCTCGTCGTCTCCGGCTATCTCCGGGAGATCCCCGAGGACCCCATCACCCAGTCCATCCTCTGGGAGGAGGTGCGCGACGGCTACGACCCCATGTTCCCGGACGCCCCGGCCGGGGTCTCCGACGTCCGCAGCCGCTCGGAGGAGGTCGGAAGCGACGGGCGGCCGTACCGTGAGTGGTGACCGTCGCCGGGGCGAGGCCGGCTACGTGCTCTTCGGGGTGCTCATCGGCATCACGCTGCTCGGCGTGGGGCTGTCCGCCGCGGTCACGCTCTGGAGCCAGGTCGTCCAGCGCGAAGACGAAGCGGAACTGCTCTTCCGGGGCGAGGCGATCGTGCGCGCGCTGGAGCGCTTCCAGCAGGACCGCCCGGGCACGCTTCCCGAAACCCTCGACGAGCTGGTGGAGGGCAAGTACCTCCGCCGCGCCTGGCTCGACCCCATGACCGGGCGCACCTTCCGCATCCTGCGCGCCGAGGAGGCGGCGGCCCCCGCCACCGCCGCAGCGGGCGTCATCGGTGGGCGGCCGCGCCCCACCAACCCGGCCGGCGCAGAGTTCGAAGAGCGGGAACCGCCGAACGACGAAGAGGGCCGGCAAGCGCCGGACGGAGCCGCCGAACCCTCCACCGGGATCACCGGCGTGGTCAGCACCAGCGACCTCCTCAGCTTCCGCACCTACGAGGGCGCCCGCCGCTACAGCGACTGGCGCTTCGAGGCCCAGGTCAGCGCAACGGCCGGAGGCGGCTCCCCGACCCGGGAAGCGCCCGACCGCGACCCACTCTGAAATGCCGCTTCACTTCGACTTTTCCACAAAACGCCGCCGAGTGGGAAAAAATCGAGCAAATCTCGTCTATGCATGTGGAGGACTTCCACATGCACGAACACAACGTCCACGCCGCACGACCCGGGGCTCCGTTGCCCGAAGGCGCGGCCCACTCCTATACTCCGGAACGTGATGAGCCGGGAGCACCGATGAGCGGCGGCGAGGCGGCGCGGATCACACCCGCCGGAGGCCGGAGTGGCGAGCGGCTGACGCGCGCCGACCGGATCGTGGTCACCATACTCGCGGCCATGCTCAGTGGCACGCTCGTCGGGTTCGTGGCGATCGGAAGCCAGCTCGTGGCGCTCCAGCGGCAGATCGGCGAGGTCCGCACGGACATGACCCGAGAGATCGGCGATCTCCGAACCGAGATGCACAGCGAGTTCGGCAAGCTCTCGGACCGGATCACCCGCATCGAAACGCTGCTCGAGACCCGCCTCGGTCCGGCGCCCGACGCCCGAGATCCGGCCGGGCCCTGAACGCGGTCTTCCGCCCGCGGCGGGCGGCGCCGGCCCCCTCCGGGAGAACTGACCGGAGGTCGGCGCTCCAAGCCGGCGCGTCGCTCACTCCGGCCCGGCACCGTCCGCGAGGTGCTGCGCGATGTACTCGGCCGGGTGGATCGCGGAGCGGTGGGTCGCGTCGAAGACCTGGTGCCGGCACGAGGTCCCGGCCGCCACCAGCGCGTCCTCGGTCGCGAGTTCCCGCACCGCCGGGAAGAGCCGGCGCTCACCGATGGCCAGCGAGATCTCGTAGTGATCCGAGGTGTAGCCGAAGCTGCCGGCCATGCCGCAGCAACCCGAATCGGCGACGGTGACCTGGGCCCCGGTGGTGGCGAGCAAGCCCTGGAGTGGGCCGGTCCCGCAGAACGTCTTCTGGTGGCAGTGTCCGTGGGCGAGGACTTGGGACCCTTCGCCGCGGCCGCCGGTGAGCCGGGCGAGCTCCTCCGAGTGATCGGCCAGGAACTCGTCGAAGAGCACCGCGCGCTGCGCGACGTGCTCGGCCGCCGCCCGCTCTTCCTCGGGAACCAGCTCCGGGATCTCGTCGCGGAAGCTGAACAGGCACGAGGGCTCGAGCCCGACGATGGGCGTGCCTTTCGCGGCGACGGGGCCGAGGGCCCGGACACTCTCCCGGGCCAACCGGCCGGCCCGGTCGAGGAGACCCCGCGAGATCGCCGGCCGGCCGCAGCAGACCTCGGGCGCCAACGCCACGCGGTAGCCGAGCGCCCAGAGCACCCGGCAGGCGGCGATCCCGATCTGCGGCTCGAAGTAGTTCGTGAAGGTGTCGGGGAAGAGCGCCACCTCGCCCCGCGGAGCGGCCGGCTGGGAGGCGGCCTCCACCCTCCGGAACCAGCGAGCGAAGGGCTGGCGGGCGAGGCCCGGGAGGCTCCGGCGCCGGTCGAAACCGATGGTCCGGGCCAGCAGGGAGGCCGCCCAGCCCCGCCGGTCGACCCAGCGGGCGAGCGGCCCGAAGCGGCTTCCCCAGCGGGCCAGCACGTCGGGCGCGCCGAAGATGCGGTCGGCGAGCGGACGCTTCCGGTCCCGGTAGTAGCGGTGCTGGAAGTCCGACTTGAGCCGGGCCATGTCCACCCCGGACGGGCACTCGGCCTTGCAGGCCTTGCAGCCGAGGCAGAGATCGAGCGCCTGGAGGACCCGGTCCTCCGACTCCCGCTCGGGCGGCAGCCGCCCGTCGAGCAGCGCCCGCAGCAGGTTGGCCCGGCCCCGCGTGGAGTGCTCCTCCTCCTTGGTCGCCATGAACGAGGGGCACATCGTCCCCACGAGTTCCTTGCGGCAGACCCCGGCCCCGTTACAGAGCTCGACCGCCCCTGCGAAGCCGCCGTGGCGCCGGTAGGGGTAGACCACCGGCAGTTCCTCCACCCGGTAGTCCCCTCCGTAGCGCAGGTTGTCGGTCATGGCCGGCGCGTCCACCACCTTCCCCGGGTTCATGATGCCGGCCGGGTCGAACGCCGCCTTGAGACGCTTGAACGCGTCGTAGACCCGCGGCCCGAAGACCCTCTCGTTGAAGTGGCTGCGCGCGAGACCGTCGCCGTGCTCGCCGCTCATCGCGCCCCCGAAGTCGAGCACCAGCTCGCAGATCTCCTGGGCGAGGGTGTCCATCTTCCGGATCTCGGCGGGGTCCTTCAGGTTGATGAGCGGCCGGATGTGGAGGCAGCCGGCGCCGGCGTGGGCATAGAAGCTCCCCTCGGTGTCGCGGCCGGCGAGGATGTCCTCGAACCCGCGGATGAACTCCGGCAGCCGGGAGGGTTCGACCGCGGTGTCCTCGACGAAGGCGATGGGCTTCTTGTCGCCGGGGAGGCTGAGGAGGAGCGGGAGCGCGGCCTTCCGCACCGCCCAGACGTTCCTCTGTTCGGCGGGATCGAGCACGCGGAGGTGAGGGCGGCCCCGGTTTCCGAGGCGGCGTTCGAGGTCGGCCAGCTTGGACGCCACCTCCGCCCGGCTGTGGCCGGCGAACTCGACCAGGATGAGGGCCCCGGGCTCGCCCTCGATGAAGTGGAGGCGCCGCGAGTACTCGAGCGACTCGCGGGCGAGCTCCATGACCATCCGGTCCACGAGTTCCACGCAGGTCGGACGCAGTTCGAGCGCCGTCACCCCCGCTTCGAGCGCCGGGAGCATCCCGTCGAAGTGCAGGACGGCGAGCCCGACCGCGGGCGGCAGCCGGTAGAGCTTCACCCGCGCCTCCACCACGGTCCCGAGCGTCCCCTCGGAGCCGACGACGAGGTGCGCCAGGTTCACCCCCCCGGGATCGAGCAGCACGTCCAGGTTGTAGCCGGAGACGCGCCGGGGGATGCGGGGGAACCGCTCCCGGATGTCCTCCGAATACTCGTCGCGAAGCGCCAGCAGCTCGCGGAGCAGGGGGGCGAGCGCCCCGTTCCCCCGCGCCCGGCGCCGGATGTCCTCCCAGCTCAGCCAGCCGAGCCGCTCGCAACTCCCGTCGGGCAGCACCACGGTGGCGTCGATGACGTTCTCCACCGTCTTGCCGTAGACGAGCGAGCGGGCGCCGGCCGAGTTGTTGCCGATCATGCCGCCGAGGTTGGCGCGGTTCGAGGTCGAGGTCTCGGGGCCGAACCGCAGCCCGTGGGGGGCGAGCGCCGCGCCGAAGGCGTCCTGGACCACCCCCGGCTGCACCCGGGCCCACATCTCCTCCCGGTTGATCTCGAGCACGCTCCGGAAGTGCACCGACAGGTCGAGCACCACCGCTTCGCCGACCGCCTGTCCGGCGAGCGAGGTGCCGCCGCCGCGCGGCAGCACCGGCGCCCCCGCCTCCGCGGCGACCCGGACCGCCTCCGCCACATCCGCGGTGTGGCGGGGGATCACCACCCCGAGCGGCTCGACCTGGTAGATGCTGGCGTCGTTCGAGTAGAGGATCCGGCTCGCGCGGTCGAACCGCACGTCCCCCTCGATCCGCGATGCAAGTTCGCGCGCCAACTCTCCCATGGGCCGTGGAGGGTACCGGAGCGAAAGATGCGGGCAAGGTGGCGCGACGGCCTGGAACGCCGGTCTCCAGACCGGCACCGCGGCGCTCCGCGCCGCGCACGTCGCACCCCACCCGTCCTCACGGCGTGTTGGATGCGGTGGCCGGCTAGTCCCCCAACGCCTCCAGCGTCATGCTCGCGATCGCCAGGTCCTGAACCCCCATCCCGGTCAGATCCACGACCGAGATCCCCTCCTCCGCCATCCGCGGATCCGGCTCGGCCAGCGCCAGCATTTCACCGAAGGAAACGTCGCAGTCCTCGGCGACCTCCCCGGCCCGCACCGCGGCGCCGAAGTCGCTGTTGCTGAGGCACTCCTCGTGGGCGTCGGTGACGATGGTGTGGGCCCTGCCCAGGATGCGCGGATCCAGTTCCGTCTTCCGCGGCGTGTCGGCCCCCACGGCGACGATGTGGAGCGTCCCGGGAACGTCCTCGAGCCGGACGACCGGGCTCGTGGCCGGGGTGGTGGTGACGAGGACGGCGCTCGCGTGGCACACCTCGCGGACGGTGTCCATCGGGGCCGCCGCGAGGCCGCCCGCCCGCAGCCGGTCGCAGAGCGCGGCGGCCTTCTCCGCGGCACGCCCCCAGACCGCGACCGACGAGAGCCCCAGGTGGGCGCAGATCATCCCGGCCTGCATCTCCGCCTGCGTCCCGGCGCCGATCACCCCGAGCGTCGCGTCCTTCGGGACCGGTTTCAGGCCGGCGGCGAGGGCCCCGGCAGCCGCGGTGCGGACATTGGTCAGCCAGCACTCGTCGTGGAGCAGGGCCACCGGCAGGCCGGTGTCCGCGGAGATCAGCAGCACCATGCCGCCCGCGCCCGGCAGGCCGCGGGCCGCGTTCCGGTACGACCCCGAGGCGATCTTGACCGCCACGTACGGGTTGCCGCTCCAGGTCGCGGACTTGACGTGGCACTCGCCGTGCTGTTCGTCCCGGTCGTCGCGGAAGACGATCTGGGTGGGCTCGGGGCAGTGCACCAGCCCCTGCGCGTGGGCGATGAACCCCGCCTTCACCGCCTCGACGGCGGCTTCCGGAGCGATGGCGGCCTGGATCTCGGCCAAGGAAACGATGCGCATGGGGTCGGTCCTCTCCGGAACGAAGCGTAGCGGGCTTGGAACGCCGGTCTCCAGACCGGCACAGCGGCGCTCCGCGCCGCGCACGGCGGGGCGTTCGCCTGCGCCGTGGTCCTCTCCGGATGCACCTCAGCGGATTGGAGATTTCCTTACCCGCATCCCGCAACGGCGCATAGCGAAACGACATCCGCGGCGCGGAGCGCCGCTGTGCCGGTCTGGAGACCGGCGTTCCAAGCCGGCGCGCCCGCCCGCCGTCCTCAGTTTTGCCGCTTCGCGATCATCCCGAGCACCGCGGCGATCAGGATGAGCGCCAGCGGGACGAAGGCGGTGACGAGGCCGAGGCCGACGCCCAGGATCGGCGCGCGGAGCAGGATGACCACGGCGTTCACCAAACTCGCGATGAGCAGCCACTTGAAGAGGCGGCCCCGCCGCCGGTACGGCCCCCACGCGATCCCGAACAGCAGGATTCCGTAGGAGAGCCCGAACGCGGCCGCGGTGCCCCGCCGGGCGGAGAGCGCGGCGGCGAGTTCCGCGTCTCCGTTCGCAACCTCGGCGGGGGTGAACCGGCCGCCGATCAGGTCGGCGTCGGGGTTCAGGTAGGCGAAGTTGAGCGAGGTCAGCGAGATCAGGATCGTGATGGCTCCCAGGAGGGCGAAGATCACCCAACTTACGGTGTGCGCGTGCTTCATGGCCGTTACCGCTTACTGTCCTCCGACCCACCCGGCGCTCAGTCCGGCCCGGTCCACTTCCTCGCCCCGGAGGTACACCGACTCGATCATCCGGGTGTTCGTGATGTCGTCGAGCGGGTTCGCCTCCAGCACCACAAAGTCAGCGCTCTTGCCGGCCGCGATGCTGCCGGTGTCGTGCAGCATCAGGTACTCGGCGCCGGCGCTGGTGGAGGCGACGATCACCTCGTGCGGGGTCATCCCGGACTCCACCATGTCCCGCATCTCGATGTGGGGACGCCAGCCCGCGTTGCCGTCGGTGCCCATGACGATCTTCATCCCCGCCTCGTTGAGCCGGGCGAGGTTCCGCGCCTGGATGCCGAAGGACTCGTGCGCCTCGGGCCGCTCCTCGTGGGCCGCCTGGGCCGCCTCCAGCGCTTCGCCGGACAGCGTTCCCGACAGCCAGCTCATGTCCTCGTAGGCCCCGCGAGCCCCGAGGTTCGGGATCAGGACCACGTTCGGCCGTTCCTGGACCATCGCCACGAACTCGTCGTCCACGTCCATGTCGCGGACGCTGTGGGCGAACGAGTCCACCCCGGCCTCCAGCAGCCCCTTCGCGTCCTCGAGCGAGAAGATGTGGGCGGTCACCCGGAGGCCGTGCTCGTGGGCCTCCTCGATGATCGGGCCGTAGAGGTCCGCGGTCAGCTTGTCGTACTGGCCGCCGCGGTCGTCCACCCAGATCTTCACGATGTCCACGTTCGCGGCGGCGAGCTCCCGGACCGCGGCCCGCCCCTCCTCTGCGGTGTTGATCCAGTAGGGGGCCTCGGAGCGCCCCGGCTCGTGCCGGGTGATCCCGCGTCCGGCGGTCATCGCGAGGGCCGCGCCCGGGACCGGGTTGTCGCGCACGGCGGCCCCCGCGTCGCCGTCGTCATGGCCGAGGCTCACGGCGGCGCCGACCCCGTAGTAGGCGCGCCGCTGGAGGTCGTCCACCAGGCCCTCGCGGTCCACCCGCAGGTGCACATGGGTATCAATGAGCGCCGGGATGACGAACCGGCCGGAGAGGTCCACCCGCGCGGCGCCCTCCGGCGCCATGACCGCGTCCGCCGCCCCCGCGGCTACGAAGCGGCCGTCTTCGACCACGAAGACGCCGTTCTCGATCGGGTCGCTGCCGTCACCGACGATGACGGTCGCGCCCTCGAACACGACGGCGTTCGACTGCGGGGCCTCCCCGGTCGGGGCGCAGGCGCCGAAGAGCAAGAGTGCGGCGGAAAGAGTGGCGCAGACCGCGCCGGTCCGGTTTCGGAACATGCTGTCTCCTCCTGGGCTTGCGGCGGGCGGAAGGCCCGTCCGCAGGAAGTCGTGGGGCGGAAAGACTACCGGCTCGAAGGCCGTCCCCGCATCAGCGACAAGAGCCCGCATCCAGTAGTCTCCGTCGCGTGATCCGGCCGCCGGGACCGAGGCCGGACCGAGGAGGGGTCATGAGACTGCACCGTTTTCTTGTCGCCGCAGCGGGACTGGCGTTCGCCGGGGGGCTCGCGTGTTCGGTGGAGGAAGGCGGTTCGCCGGCCGCGTCCGCCGACGAGATCGCCGGGCCGATCGGCGCCGCCGAACTGGTGGACCTGCGGGCCGCGGTCGGGGGCAGCCGTTCGCCGCAGTGGGCGCCGGACGGGTCCCTGATCACCTTCGTGTCGGCCGGGGGCGACCTCGCCGGCGTGGACCCCGCGGACGGGTCGTTCCGGGTCCTCACCCCGGACCTGACGCTCAGCGGGGTGGGATCGCTCGGGGCCCCGCAGCCGGTCTGGTCGCCCGACGGACGTTTCGTCGCCTACACCACCGACCGCGACGGCGCGCCGGACATCTACCTGTGGTCGGCCGAGGACGGCACGGACCGGCGCCTCACCCGGCTCTCGGCGCGGGCGAACGGGCTCGCCTGGTCTCCCGACGGCCAATGGATCGCGTTCGCGGGCGACCGGTTCGGCAACATGGACATCTGGAAGGTGTCGGTTCCTGAGGGACAGGTACACCGCCTGACCGGCGACCCGCTCTACGAGGGATATCCGAGCTGGGCTCCGGACTCCGGGGCGCTCTTCTACGTGCGCATGGACGACCGCTGGGTGGATCACGACGTGATCGAGGTCACCCCCGACGGCCGGAACCCGCGCACGGTGGTGGAGGACCGCGGCTTCTTCGACTACCGCGCGGGCCGGGGGTTCGGCGCCGCCCAGCCGTCGCCCGACGGCGAGCACCTGCTCTTCCGCTCGCAGCGGAGCGGCTGGCTGAACTTCTGGATCGCGCCGCGCGCGGGGGGCGAGCCCCGGCCGCTGGCGGCTTCCGACCACGACCAGAGCGACGCCCGCTGGTCGCCCGACGGCGCCTGGGTCAGCTATACCGAGAACCGGGGCGGCGTCCATTCGCTGCGGCTGGCGGCGGCCGACGGGTCCGGCGGCCGGACGCTCGTGGAGCGGGAGAACGGAGCGGCGCTCCGTCCCGAGTGGTCACCCGACGGGACCCGGATCAGCTACACCTTCGAGACCCCGGCGCGTCCCGCGGAACTCTTCGTGCTCGACGTCGCGTCGGGAGAGAGCACGCTGGCGCACAGCGAGATCGGCGCGGACGCCGAGCCCCGGGTCCATCTCCCCGAGAAGATCCGCTACCCGAGCACCGACGGCCTCACCATCGAGGCCTACCTGCACCGGCCCCCGGACGCCGCTCCCGGCGAACGCTTCCCCGGCGTGGTCTGGATCCACGGCGGACCCACGTCCCAGTTCGACGAGCAGTTCCGGCGGCACCAGCAGGTCCACTTCTTCGCCCAGCGCGGCTACGTCGTGCTCATGCCGAACATCCGCGGCAGTTCCGGCTACGGCCTCGCCTTCGAGGACCTCAACAACGGCTGCTGGGGACACTGCGACCTCGAGGACATCCTCGCCGGGGTGGACTACCTGAAGGGCCGCCCCGACGTGGACCCCGACCGGATCGGGGTCACCGGCACCAGCTACGGCGGGATCATGACCATGGCGGCGGTCGCCTTCGCCCCGGACGTCTTCCAGGCGGCCATCTCGCTGTCGGGGTACGGCGACATGACCGAGTTCCACTCCACGGTCCACGAACTCCAGCACATCAAGCTGGTCGAGTACGAACTCGGCCCGTACCCCGAGAACCGGGAGACCTACCGGAACAGCTCCTCCATCCTGAAGGCGCACCAGGTCACGACCCCGACTTTCGTGATCCAGGGCGAGGGCGTGGCCGCCGGCTGGCGGATGCGCGAGGACCAGCCGCAGGCCGCGCTGAACTTCGCCCGCAAGCTCGACCAGCACTACAAGATCGTCCGCTACAAGGCGTACCCGAACGAGGGGTACTACGTGTACGGGAGGCAGAACACGATCGACAAGCTCCACGACATGCTCGACTTCTTCGAGGAGTTCCTGACCACCGACATCCACTACCCCACCACGGAGTGAACCCGGGAGTTGACCGGCGACACCGGCCTCCATGGCGACGCGGGCTGGGAGCGCCGGTGTTCACACCGGCACGCGCTGCGTAGCAGCGCACGGCACGACACTGATCTCTGCGATGGCTCTCCCCCTCTCGGTACAACATCGCGAACAGCGACACCGCATCCGCGGGCCTTCGGCCCGCTGTGCCGGTGTGAACACCGGCGCTCCCAGCATCTCGCGGCGCGAGCGTCGGCGCTCACCTGGGTGTCACCACAGACCGTTCACGTGAACCTTGAAAATCAAAAGCCGTGCTTTTGATTTTCAAGGTTGAAGGCGGATCGAGAGGGGGAGTGCACCGTCCCTCATCCCGCCCGGGCGCGATGGCCGATGCCAGCCGCCCGGCCCTTCGGTTACTGCGGTTCGCCGAGGTTGACCGGTTCCGGATCCACCAGCTTCACCGCCCACAGCCCCGAGTGGTGGTCGGCGACGAAGATGTGGCCCTTGTAGGGCTGCGGCCCCCAGACCATGGGGGCATTGGGGATGAAGCTCTCCGGGTCCTGCGGCCGGAAGACCGCGATCTCGCGGCCCTGGCGGTAGAGGTCGCCCCGTAGCTCGCCGGAGATGTCCACCACCCGCAGGCCGCCGTTGTAGTAGCCGATGTAGAGGATGTCGTCCTCGACCCAGAGGTTGTGGGTCCCGGCCTCGGGCACCTGGTAGCGCGCCACCTCGCGGGCGTCCTCCCACTCGTCCCACTCGTAGATGTGGATCCAGCCGGCGGCCCGGTCGGGCGTGTCCGGCTCGCCGATCGTCTGGTAGGGGAACGCCTCGTCGCCGCCGATCATCAGGAACTTGCCGGTGGACTGGCTGCGGTAGGGATAGGCGGCGTGGTTCCAACCGCTCGGGTAGCGGGTCCGCCCCAGTTCGACCGGGTTGTTCGGGGCGCCGCCCCTGCCGCCGCCGCCAACGTCCACCGCGACGATCCCATCGTCCCAGTTGGACGAGTAGGCGATCCCGTCCACCACCCAGACGTCGTGGATGGAGTGGCCGGGGGTGTCCAGCTCGAAACGTCCCACCCGGTACGGGTTCGTCGGGTCCTCGGCGTTCAGGATGTCGTAGCGGCGTCCCGCCGAGAGCGCGTAGATGTGGTCCTCCGCGATGAAGACGTTGTGGACGCCGCCGGTGAGCTGGTCGTCGTAGCGGGCGATCACCTGCACCCCGCTCTGCGGGTCGCTGACGTCCAGGATCACGAGGCCGTTCCGCCGGTTGGAGGCGCCCTCGCGGCTGATGACGCAGAACTGCGCGTCCTCCGAGACCTTCACGTCGTTCACCGTCCGGGCGTCCACGCGCACCGTGTCAATGAGCGACATCGCCGCGGGGTCGGTGACGTCCCAGAAGTAGGCGTGGCCGTCGGCGCCCCAGGTGCCGGTGACCGCGTAGTCGCGGCCGTCCGTGCCCTCCCAGACCCAGAGGTCGGAGGTGTAGCGGTCGCGGACGGGGCCCTGTCCCACGATCTCGACGTCCTTCCGCACCTTCCGGGACGTCACCGCCACGGTGGCGCTGGCCGACGTCGTGAAGCCGTCGGCGATCACGGTGTGGGTCCCCGAGCGCTCGGCCACGAAGGCGCCGGCGGCGTCCACCTGGCCGATGGCGCCCGGCGCCACGATCCCGTCCGCCGGCGCCCCGAGGGTCGCGAACTGCACCGGGTAGTCGGGGACCTCGTTCCCGGCGGCGTCGGTCACCTTCGCCTCGAAAAAGACCACGTCGCCGGTGCGGATCGCCTCCTCGGGCGCCCCGGTGAGCGTGATGGAGGCGACCGGGTTGGCGAGCACTTCGATCTCGGTGTCGCTGGACGCCTCCTCGGCGGAGACGGTGAGGGTCGTCCGTCCCGCTCCGGTCAGGGCGAGCGTCCCGAGGGAATCCACGCTCGCCACCGACGGGTCCGCGCTGCTCCAGCCCACCTCCACGTCGCTGCGGACCGCGCCCGAAATGTCGGTGACCGTCGAACGCAGCCCGATCTCGGTGCCGGCGTAGAGGTGGCCGGGCAGGTTGGCGACCTCCACCGTGGCCACCGGCGGGTTGGGGATGGTCACCGGGATCTCCACCATCACCGCGGGTTCGGCCCGCCGGTCGGTGTCCTCGGGATCCTTCGGGACCATGGCGATCAGGGTGTGCTCGCCGGGCCGGAAGGCCTCCACGATGCCGGCGGGGTTCACGCCCACCGAGCGGCGGCGGCGCGAGAAGAAGACGACGGTGCGGTCCATGGCGTTGCCGTCCGCGTCGCGGACCTCGGCCTCGAGGGTGGCCGTCGCCCCCACCTCGAGCGTCAGTTCGCTCGGGGTGATGACGAGTTCGGCGGGCTCGGGGCCGGCGGTCTCCTCGGCTTCCTCCTGGGCGAACGCCGGAAGGGCGAGGAGGAGAGCGGCGACGGCCGCCACGGGAATCGGTTGAGGGCGGAATGTGCGGGTCATGGAGCGCGGTCCCTCCGTGCGGGGGAATATACGCCCGCCCGCCGCTACTGCACGTTCGCTTCGATTTTTCCACATTTCGTCACGCGGTGGGAAATTTCCGACCGGAATTGCGTCTATGTCTTTTGGGGAGGCTTCCGTTCGACGGACGCCCCTTTTCCCCGAAGGAGCTACCGATGCCTCAAAGCGCGCCGCAACCATCCCCGCGTGAACAAGATACGTCTCGGCGGCGGGGAGAAACCCCGCCTTCCGGCAGGGACGATGCGACACGGAAACCAGCGCCGAACGGCGCTCTGTACCACACCCTGGTGAAGGCCGGATTCGAGCCTCAGGTGGCCTATACTGCTGAAAGGCGGATACAGGCCATGACTTCGGAGATCGCTGGCGACCGCGTGCAGCCGGTGCTCGCGGAAATCCGGCAGATTCGGGAGAACATGAAGTCGGATCTGGCTGCCACCGAGACCCGGATCGTCAAGTGGATGTTCGGGGCGCTGATGGCCCAGGGAGCGTTCATCATCGCCGTCATCAAGCTGCTGGGCTGACCTCTGGAGCTGCTTGCGCAGCGGCGCCCGGAGGGACGGAGCGCAGGATCGCCCGCCTGCGGCGGCCGCGGGCATTTCAGGAGGAGGCTGAAGCGACTCACGGCAGGCGGCCGACCTTCGTCGCCGCAGCGAACTGCACCACCCGCCCGCCGTGAAAACGGCGGAAACGGCTTGGAGCGCCGGCTTCAGCCGGCACAGCCCGCCAAGGGCGGGCAGCGGGAAGGACCTCACCTGCCGGGATGGCACGAAGGCCGGGAACGCGGGCCACCAGTTCTTCGGTGGCGCCTCAACTGCCCTCGCGCCATCCGGCCGGCAGCTGTACGTCGTCCCGCTGCGCTTCGCGCAGCAAGTGCCGGCTGAAGCCGGCGCTCCAAGCCGGCGGCGCCCTGAGGGCTGTTGGCGGATCTGCGGGATCCGATTCTCACGGCAACTGGGCCGCGTGCGTTTACCCGCCGACCGCTAATATCTGACCAGACCTTGAGGGCGGCGCGGTTCGACGCGCCGCCGACACACCTTGCAGACATTGGCCGGGCGGCCGACCGCCCAGCATCCGGAACTCCGGAGCCGGTCCGCGCGCGGAGGTGTCGCGCTCGGACTCGCGGGATTGGCGCTGCTCCTGAGTGGGGCTCCGGCTGGCGCCCAGGTCGTCGAGCGGGTGGTGGACGGCGACACGATCATCGTGGCGGGCGTCGGGCGCGTGCGGCTGATCGGGGTGGACACCCCGGAAACGGTGGACCCGCGCCGGCCGGTCCAGTTCTTCGGCCGGGAAGCGAGCGCCTTCGCCAAGCGGCTGCTGGAGGGCAAGCGGGTCCGGCTCGAATTCGATCAGCAGCGCACGGATCGCTACGGGAGGACGCTCGCCTACGTCTGGCTGCCCGACGGTCCCATGGCGAACGCCGAGATCATCCGGCTCGGCTTCGGCCACGCCTACACGCGCTTCCCCTTCCGGTACCTCGAAGAGTTTCGGAAACTCGAACGCGAGGCGCGGCTCGCGGGCCACGGCCTCTGGGGCGCGGACGACTCCGCTCCGGCGGCGGACGCCGACGCATCGGCGGACCGGGCCGCGGCGTGGGACGACAACCGCAACGGCCGCGTCTCTTGCGCCGAGGCCCGCCGGCACGGCATCGCCCCGGTCCGCCGCGAGCATCCGGCGTACGCGTTCATGACCGACCCGGACGGCGACGGCGTGGTGTGCGAAGCCGGCGCGGCAGCGAATCCCGCCGCCCGCGGGGATGCCGCCAGCCGCTGGGACGACAACGGCAATGGCCGCGTCTCCTGCGCTGAGGCCCGCCGACACGGCATCGCGCCCGTCCGCCGCGGTCATCCGGCGTACGAGTTCATGACCGACCGGGACGGTGACGGCGTGGTGTGCGAAGCCGCCGGCCGCCATCGCGACCCCGCGGCAGCGTCCCGGTAGCGTCGGTTCAGGCAGCAGGCCGCGGACCGGACCAGTCTTCGCAGGCCAAACCGTCAACGCGGGCGAACTCGCGGACGTTGGCCGTCACGAGAACCAGGCCGCGGGCGCGCGCCTGGCCGGCGATGAGGATGTCGTAGGGACCGATCGGGCGTCCGGCGCGCTCCAATCCCGCCCGGACCGCTCCCGCGGACCGCGCGTCCGAGGCGTCGAACGGCACGATTTCCAACCCGATGCTGTCGAGCTGCGCGAGGTTCCGGTTCTGCCGCCGGCTCTTGAACGCGCCGTAGTAGAGCTCGTAAGCCGCCGGCGCGGGCAGTCCGATGTCGGCGACCCGTTGACGGCGGACGCGAGCCTCCAACCCGGGATCGCTGCGGTTGAGCAGCGCGATGCAGGCGTTGGTGTCCAGCAGGTACCGCATCAATCGAACAGCGTGTCCAGTTCGGGGCGGCTCTGTTCCTCCGGTTGCTGCCGGCCTTCGGCGAGAAAGTCTTCGGAAAACGCGCCGCCGACGGCATCGAGCCACGACCAGTCGTCCGCGATCGGCTCGAGGATCACCCGGCGCCCCTGACGGCGAATCCGGACTTCCGTCCCGTCCATACGGAACGGCTTCGGCAGGCGCACGGCCTGGGAACGGCCGGACCAGAAGAGCTTCGCCGTGTGCGTCATGACCTTTCCGGCAAGGAATATATCTCATTGAGATATATCACGGGCGGGCGTTCCCGATCGGCTGGTTCCTGCGCCGCCGCACGATCAGCGAAGCACGGCCCGCCGCTGGTGACGGCGGATTCCGCTCGGCGATGGGGGAGGCGCGACCGACGGGCCGGATAGGATCAGCCCTATGCGGCGGCGACTGCCCTTGGGGATCCAGAACCTCCGTGAGATTCGGGAGGAGGGCTGCTACTACGTGGACAAGACCCCCTGGATCCGGCAACTCGTGGACCGGGGCAAGTACTACTTCCTGTCGCGGCCGCGGCGGTTCGGGAAGAGCCTGCTGCTGGACACGATCAAGGAACTCTTCGAGGGGAACGAAGCGCTCTTCCGGGGACTTGCCATCCACGGCGGCTGGGACTGGTCGGCTCCGGCGCCGGTGGTACGGCTCGACTTCGCGGGGGGCAGCTACGGATCGCCGGAGGACCTGGGGGCCGGGCTGGCGATCCAGTTCGACCGGCTCGAGGCGGCCTACGGGATCGAGCGCCGTTACGAAAGGCCAGCGGACCGGTTCGGACACCTGATCTGGTCCCTCCACGAGCGGACCGGTCAGCGCGTCGTGGTGCTGGTGGATGAATACGACAAGCCGATCCTGGACACCCTGGAGACGCCGGAGGTGGCGGTGGCGCACCGGAAGGCGCTGCGCGGGCTCTACGGGGTCATCAAGGCGAGCGACGCGCACCTGCGGTTCGCCATGCTGACCGGGGTGAGCAAGTTCACCAAGGTGAGCCTGTTCTCGGAGTTGAACAACCTGACGGACATCACGCTGGACCGGCGTTACGGGGCGCTCTGCGGCTACACCGAAGAGGATCTCGACACGGTGTTCGCGCCGGAACTCGCGGATCTCGACCGGGAACTCGTAAGGGATTGGTACAACGGCTATTCGTGGGGCGGACCGGACCGGGTGTACAACCCCTACGGGCTGCTGCGGCTGTTCGACAGCCGGAAGTTCTCGGGCCACTGGTTCGAGTCGGGGACGCCGAAGTTCCTCGTGGAGACGCTGGTCGGGCGTGGAGTGTCTTCGGTGTCGCTCGACGGGACGCTGACCACGGAATCGCTGCTGTCGGTGTTCGACGTGGAGGAGATCGGGACGGAGGCGCTGCTGTTCCAGACGGGCTACCTGACGATCGCGACCGAGGAGGTGCGCGCGCGGGGGACCGCCTACCGGCTCGGGTATCCGAACCGGGAGGTGCGGCAGGGCCTGAACGAGCACCTGCTCGCGGGCCTGGTGCGGAATCCGCCGAGACAGCAGGCGAACAGCTACCGGCTCGAAACGCTGCTGGAGGCCCACGACTGCGCCGGCCTGAAGGAGCTGTTCCACTCCTTCTTCGCCAGCATTCCCTATGAGTGGTACACGCGGAACGACATCGCCCGCTACGAGGGGTACTACGCGAGCGTGTTCTATTCCTACTTCGCGGCGCTGGGGTACGACGTCACGGTGGAGGATTCGAGCAACCAGGGCCGGCTGGACATGGCGGTGCAGGCCGGGGGCCGCACGTACCTATTCGAGTTCAAGGTCCGGGAAGCGACGGCGCCGGGATCGGCGCTCGCCCAGCTACGGGACCGCGACTACGCCGCGAAGTATCGGAGCCGGGGCGAGCCGATCCACCTCGTGGGCGTGGAGTTCAGCAGCGAGACACGGAACATCACGGCATTCGAAGTCGCGGACGCCTGATCAACAGCGTCCAGACCTCACCTTCCGCGAGTGAGCCCCCGGAAGCGGGTTGCGCCCATCCGGTGGCTTCCGGCGGCAACCGGCCTGATTGACGTGAGATTCCCTCAAAGCAGCCGCGCGCCGGGAAGCGAAGCCATCCGGCGGTCCAGAGTCAGGGTTTCCAGTGCGCCCTCGGCATAGTCGTCGGCGATGAGCCGGTCCATCAGGCCGGGGGATGCGGGGGCTTCGATCATGGCGAGCACGCGCCGTCCGTTACGCGGGGTGACCAGTCCGCTCCGGAACACCTCCAGCAGCGCGGCGCGCGCATCGGCGCGCGACACGCCGTAGTGGTGCTGCACGGCGATGTACGCCTCGCCGATGACCTGATTCGAAGCCAGGATTACCGCGTCCTCCGCCTCGATCAGGTCGCGTAGCGCATCCCGGCACCGGTTGAACTCCGCCGGAGGGTCGCCGGTCAGGAGCCGGACGAATACGGACGTGTCAATCCCGAAGCGACGGGTCATGGGGTTGTTCGCGGAAGGCGTCCATGTCGAAGGTCCCCTGCCCACGCTTCAGTTTGCTCCGGAGCGGGGCCAGCCGGTCCGGGTCAATGCGCCGGGGGCAGAGGAGGAAACCTTCGGGGGTCTCTTCGAGCAGGAGCCGGTCACCCGGCTGCGCGCCCAGGGCGTCGAGCACCCGCGCTGGAAAGGTGACCTGGCGTTTTGACGTGACTTTCACCAGCATCGAGATCACTCCTTACCCAGAATCTATCAGGGTAAGGCGCCCTCGAGGAGCCACGCGGTGCGTTTCGCCGAGCGATCCCGAACAGGGGTCCAATCGTCAGGGGACATGCAGCGACGTTCAGCGACCTCTCGGCAACACCTGATCAACCAGGGATCAATTGAAAAAACTACGTTTTTTCAATGACTTATGCGTGGTTCGTTCTCTTATATCGTTTTTCGATCAAATATGAGAGGTGACCGCGGGTCAACCGTCAGGACGACGGACCCCCGTTTCCGCTTTCCTGCGCCGCCCACCACGGGATGTACCGCATTGCCTTGCGTGAGGCTGCCGCGCTTTCGGGGGTGATCGCACCGCTCTTCACGGCGTTCCGAATGAGGCGGGAGGCCGTTGCACGGTTCTGGTCGGAGATGCCGAACCGCCGCCGCAGCGACGTGTTCGTGAGGGCGTCACCGTTCACGTACCGGAGGCACGCATGGAGGTAGCAGGCCCAGTTCCGGTCGTCCGCCCCCAGCTCCCCGAGTTTCTTCCGGGCGTGAAGGGTCACGCGAGTGAAGCCTCGCGGCTTCTGGAACCGGGGCGGCGGAAGCTCGTGCGCCTCGATTTCCTCGACCACCCGGTCTATGCCCATGCCCCGTTCCTCGCTGAAACCGAACCGGCGCATGAGCGAGGCGAGCCGGTCGTTGCGGGACTGCGGCGGCGCGTCCACCAGGCGCTCCGTCTCCACCAGCGGTTCGCCCGGATTCGTGATCTCGATCCGGCCGTCGAAGATCTCGACCATCGGCCCCGCCCCGCGCACCGCAAGGTCCTGATGGATCAGCGCGTTGGCCACCAGTTCCCGCACCGCGACCGGGGGAAACGTCCACTCGATTTCCCGTCGGACCCGGCCAATGACTTCCCGTGACGGCAACTGGCCGTCCAACTGCTGGTTCAGGCGGTCGAGGCAGCGTGCGTAACCGTCCTCGAACTCCCACTCCCGGGCCTCGCCGGTGCGCCCGGAGCCGCGGTAACGGATGAGCCGCACCGCCTTCCGGCCCAGCTCGGGAAAGTCCGCCAGCCGTCGCGCCAGCAGCACCGCTCCCAGGTTCGTAACGTCCCACCCTCCGGAAACCCCCGGACGGAGCAACCCGTCCATGGCGAGCACCTTGAGGGCGGAGCGCCGATTCCCCGGCGCGGGCTGACGCAGCCGCTCGAAGTACGCGGGGTAATCGAGCAACTGCGCGACCTCTGCCTCGGGGAGGTTCTCCGCCGCGATACGGGCCTCGAACGGCGTCGCGTCGAAGACGCGCCAGAGCGCCCGTTCGTATTCCGGGAACCTGTCGAGCCGCCGGGTCTGGCTTTCGATGCGGAGGAATCTCTCCCCTCCGAAGGCCACCGGCTGGGTCCGCGCAGGGCTGACCTGGAGGACGACGACGCGCTTGTGGTCCACCTCCACTTCGTGGAATTCAAAGGGAACGGACGGCGTCAACTGCTGGAGCAGCCACGGGATCAGCGGCTCGCTCCCCTTCGTTTCCTTCCGGGGCTGGAACCGGGTCCCCACGATCGCATGGGTGCCGTCTTCCACCCCCCAGACCAGGTAGCCGGCGAGCTGGCCGCCAAGCGCCGCGCTGTTGGCGAGCGCCGAGATGCGCTGGCCGATCATCCTCGGCTCGTTCTGGTTGACCTTGAACTCCACCCACTCGTTCTCCGCCGGCAGTCTGCACAACTCCCGGACCCGCGCCACGATGGACGCGACCTCCCCGCCGGTCATCGTCCGACGCCTTCCGAGCCCGCCCGGCGTCCCGCCAAACCCGGTGCCCAGGCGATGGAACCCGAGGACTCCGGCGGGGTTGAAGAGCACATGGGCGCATCTTATATCGCATTTCGATCAAATAAAGTAACACAACTTTTTACAATGACTTAGCATAGATTCTGGATTACTGGAGCACTTCCCGATCAAGGAAACCCACGCCGCCCACGGACGTGGTGCCGTGTGAGCAGGGAGCGCCGGTCTTCAGACCGGCATCGCCCGCCGTCGGCGGGCGAATGGCGCCGCCCCCCGCTCGAGACCCCGAATACGATTCGCGGTCCGTGTCCGACGATCCCCCCTATGCGCTGCCGAAAGATACGCGGGTCAAGGAATACAAGATCAAGCGAGTCCTCGGTAGGGGTGGGTTCGGGATCACTTATCTGGTTCACGACCTCAACCTGAAGGGCCCGGTAGCACTGAAGGAGTACTTCCCCGCTGAATACGCCCGACGTGTGCAAGACGGCTCGGTAAGGCCCATTTCGCCCGAGAGCCGGGCCAACTTCGATTGGGGCCGGAAGCGTTTCGTGGAGGAGGCGCAGACACTCCATCGGTTGCGGCATCCCAACGTGGTCCGCGTGCTCCAGTGTTTCGAAGCGCATGGCACGGCCTACATCGTGATGGAGCACATCAAGGGCAGGCCGCTGGAGAAGATTCTCGCTGAACGTGAGCGTCTTCCGGCAGCCGAATGGAAGTCACTGCTCGATCAGCTATTGAACGGGCTCGAGCATGTGCATGAGCACGGCTACCTCCACAGGGATGTCAAGCCGGGGAACATCATGATTCGTGACCACGGTGCCGAGCCAGTGTTCATTGATTTCGGCAGCGCTCGTGTAGACGCCCAGGATCCCCACACCAGGGTGCTAACGGAGGCATACGCCCCGCTGGAGCAAGGGATGGGAGAGAAGGAGGGGCCGCCGACCGATCTCTATTCACTCGCCGTCGTGTCGTACCGCGCGCTACTCGGCAAGCTGCCCCCCAAAGCGCAGAATCGCGCCGTTGAGGACACGATCGCTCGTCTGGAGCAGCGCGTGACCGGGGCAGAGCGCGCGTGGCTCGCTGCCCTCGATCAATGCCTGAACCTGTATCCCAGAGACCGCCCACAGTCGGTGGCAAACCTCCGGGAGATGCTGGCGAAACCGGCTGGCGCGTCGGACCGGATGGTCACGCCGCTCTGGGAGACGATCCGACATCCGGTACGTGCCGCACGAAGGCGGGCAGTGCGGAGATATGGCCAAGCGTTTGACCGCAAACTCGAGAAACACGGAAGCACGATATGGCTCATTGAGTACATGGGTTCGCCGTACGACGGGTGGAAAGTCATCAGGCGGGTAGAAGCTCTGGCGGGTGGAGAAATGAGCGCGGTCGTGTCCGAGCCCATGCACACCGGCGCCCGAGCTGGTAGGGACCCGCTCTTCGAAAGGCGAGTGGCCACGGAGGAGGAGGGGCTCGCGTGGCTCTATGAGTTGGAAACGAACGGCAGGATCGCGGAGGCAGCGCGGGAACGGATCGAGAGCTGGCGGAGCCCCAGGAACGAGGACAGCAATGGCAAGACCCTTTCCGGCGTTATCAGCGTGGATCTCCGCCTGATCCCGCTCCCGTCGTGGAATCGACGGAGTCCTGACGGTGGACCTTACGAATTCCCGACCGTAAACGGCGTCCGCGTGTGGGATCTCGGCATCCGAACTACAACGCTTCCACCAGTGGGCACCGATGGGGTAACCCGGTTCTCCGGGACCGTCACGGAGTCGCTCCCGTTGGTGTGGTGGGAAGTGGAGTGGTATCCGTACGGCGCACAGGACGGAAAGCCCCTGCCGTGGTATTTGCCGGGCTCTGTGGGATTCGCGACGTCCCTTGAGGTACGGAAGCACAAATCTGCCCGTCGCGCGCTACCGCCCAGCTTGGCAGAGAAGATCAGAGCGTGGGACGCCACGAATCACGAATTCGAGGCGATCTCGTTCAGGGTATCGGGCCAAGTATGGGCGCACGGGAAACACGCCCCGAGAACGTGGCAGCGCAAAAGCGCCCCCGGTGACGGTTGGTGGGTATTGGCAGCGGCGTTGCTGACGGCCGCGAGTTGCGTCACTCTGTGGGAGGGTGATCGGTGGGCGATCTTGCAGTTCCCTTCCATGCTCGGGGTCTGGATTCTGATCCTCTGGAAGAAGTTGTGGCGATTTGTTTCGTTTCATGGGAGTGGACTTGATTTCGGCAACGACCAGAGTGGGCTTGAAGGCGGCTGCGGCTGTCTTCTGGTCCTTGTGGCCTGTACGGTCGCTCCTTTCCTTCGGCACTGCTGACGTGTCCCGCTTGCACCTCACCTCATCCCTGACGGCTCTTCGTCCTCCTCCACGCACCAATACGGTGCCCGGTCCATGTCACCGCACGGTGCAGTGCCTCACACTCGTTGTGGCGACGCTGGCCTCCTTGGGCTCCACACGCGTTCAAGCGCAGCCACAGACTACCGAACCCGCCGTCGTTCGCGTCCTGTTCGCCACTGAGGACGGGTTCGGGGCCGGGTCGGGGTTCTTCGTGAACGACACGCACATCGTCACGAACGAGCACCTTGTTTCGCATCCCAGTTCAGCTCCCGAATTGTTCGTTTTGTTTGCCGGGCAGGACACCCCGGAACCGGTAGAACTCGACTGGTCGAACCCCGAACTCGATCTGGCCGTGCTTGGCTACACCGGTGGCACCTCTCGCGGGGTGCTCGCACTCACCACGGCCGATCCCGCTCGCGGCGCGGAAGTGTTCGCGCTCGGCTATCCCGGGCCGGCCGATGCCGGCTCGCTTGGCGGGGCCGCGTCGAGCACGCTCACCGAGGGCATCCTGAGCAGGGCGCCGTTCGAGGCGCAGTGGGGGCGCGACGGAACCGCCTTCGCCCGTGTGCTCCAGCACAGCGCCGCCATCAATCCGGGGAGCAGCGGAGGCCCGCTCGTGAATGCCTGTGGCGCGGTCGTCGGCGTGAACACGAGCGGCGCTTTCAGCGAGCTGCGGGACGCCGACGGCAACCTCATCGGGACGAGCGCCGCTCAGGGCATCTTCTTCGCCCTGACGGCTTCGGAACTCCGCGCGGAACTTGGGCGGCGCGGAGTGGACTTTTCCCTTGCCGAAGAGTGCGAATCCGAGGCGGGCGCAGCGCCGTTTCTTCCCTTGTTCATCGGCCTGCTTCTGGTTGCGTTGGTCGCAGCCGGCGCCTGGTTCGCGTATCGCCGCTCGCCCCCGGGCGCGGCGGGCACCCCTGTCGGCAGTAACGGGCCGCCCGCCAAACCCGCAGAGGGCGCGGGCGGACGCCCACCGGTCCACGATCCGCCGACCCCTCCGCCAACCACGGCGCGGTTCACCGGCCGATCCGGGACACCGGACCTGTCCGTGCCGGCCCTGAAGGACGCCCGCCACGGCATCAGCATCGGCCGCAATCCTCGACTCGTGGACCGGCCGCTCTCCGACCCGACGCTCTCCCGCCGTCACTTCCGCGTCAGCCTCGATAACGGCCGCCTGTTCGTCGAGGACCTGGGCTCGACCCACGGCACCTTCGTCAACGGCGAGCGCCTGAAGCCGTACCATGCCCGCCGCCTCGAAAACGGCGATACCGTCCGCGCCGGAAAGGGAGAATGGCGGTTCACCGCTACGGAGTCCGATTGAAACTGAAGAAACATCGCGTGCTGATCGTCGGACGGGGCCGGCAGGCGGATATCCGGTTGGACCACCGGACCGTGTCACGCCTGCATCTGGAGCTGGTGTTGGGAGCGGGCGGCGAGATTCACGTCGCGGATCGGTCGAGCCGGAACGGCACTCGCGTCCGGTCGGACGGAAAGTGGCAGGCCCTCACCGCGCAGTCCGTGTCCCCTGCGGACCGCCTGCAGCTCGGCGATCTGGAGACCACGGTAGAGGACCTGCTGCAGCGAGTGCCGGCGGAGCCTCCCGACACCGGCCGGCGCTCTGACGACGGCCCGGGCGGGCGGCCGGATGCCGCCCCGGACCCGGATCTCCCTTCCGGCCCGGTTCGCCGGAATCCCGAAACCGGCGAAGTGATCCGCGGCTGAACACGATGGCGGACCCCGGCGAACTTCGCGACCGCCTGACGACGGCGGCGCCCGCCATCGGGCTCGGGTCGGCGTTCGTGGCCGTGTTGAGCCTGCTGCTGACCGAAGGCTGGGCCGCCGACTTCCTGCTCGACCGCAACTCGACAGTGTTCCCCTATCCGTTCACGATCCAGAACGTCATGTGGCTGCTCTTCTTCGGCGCCTTGGGAGAACTCTGGGTCCGCTTCCAGCGGAGCAGTCTCGAACGGGTCCAACTGCGGCAGAAACTCCTGCCGGAGGACGAGGAAACGATGCTGCGCATTCAGGACCTGGGCGCGGTCCGCGCGCGTTGCCGGGGGGAAGAGCGGTTCTTCGTTCAACGGCTCGTGTCCCGCTGCGTCCTCCAGTTCCAGAGCTCGAAATCCACCGAACGCGCCAACGCGCTCCTCGACTCGTCGCTCAACCTGATGCAGCACGAAGTGGACAACAAGTACGCGATCGTCCGCTATCTGGTGTGGGTCATCCCGACGATCGGCTTCATCGGCACCGTGGTGGGAATCGCCGCCGCGCTCAACAGCGCAGGCGCCGCCGAGGACTACCAGGACCCCGCGCTCCTCGGAGAACTGACCCGCGATCTGGGCGTCGCTTTCTACACTACGATGCTGGCGTTGATCCAGTCGGCATTGCTGGTTCTCGCCCAGAATCAGGTGCAGGCGCGCGAGGAGGGAGCGCTGAACGAGGCGGGCCAGTACTGTCTCGACAACCTGATCAACCGACTCTACGAGAAGTGAGGCAGCGCCCATGCCCGTGTATCGAACCCCCGATGGCCGGATCGTGGAGGAGCGGACCAAGCAGCGGCTGCTCGGGGGACGCCGGAAAACCACCGCTCCCGACAGCGAGCGGACCACGGTTGCGAACGCCGGGGACGAAGCCCCGCCGTCCCCGAATCCGCCGCGCCGCGGCTACGGTGATCCCACCGTGGTGCACGCGCCTCGTACCCGGGGTACCGGCGCCACGTCTCCCCCAGTAGCTCCCGACAGGGAAACGACGCGGCTTCATGGAAGCATCGGTGGAAGCGCGACGGGCGTGGAGGGAGCGCCGCCCGTCGTGGACCCCGTGGCGGGGTGGCTCGTCGTGGTGGACGGCCCCGGAACCGGGACGGACCTGCGAATCGGCATCGGCCAGAACGTAGTTGGCCGCGATCCCGAGAACCGGATCGGACTCGCTTTCGGGGACCGGAAGATCTCCCGCCGCGATCACCTCCGGGTCAACTACGACCATGAGCGCCGCGTGTTCTCGGTGGTGCCCGGGACCAGCGCGAACCTCGCGTATCTGAACGGGACGGCGATCGAACAGCGCTCGGTCCTCGCGGCGGGCGACACGATCCGCATCGGACGCACCACGCTGCGCTTCGTCGCCTTCTGCGGAGACGACTTCAACTGGCCGGATGAGGACTGATCGCGGCGGCCCGGCACGGCTCGCTCGCGGAGCCAGCGCCGCTACGGCCCTCACCGTCCTGGCGGTCGGCTGCGGAACCTCGGGGGTGGGTGCGGACCCGCCGTGGTTCCTCGTCGCGCTTGGGACGGCGGCGCTCCTGGCCTTGGCGGTGTTCGGGCTGGAATTCGCGTTCCGAGGTTTGCGGATGCGGCGCGCCGCGGTCGGCTCGCCGGGCTCGGGAATCCGCCACGCCCACGGCCAGTCCCTGGGCAAGCGGGAGCGACAGGAAGACGACCTCGGGCACATTGACGGCGACACCCTCGACCCGGAAGGCAACCATTCCGTCGTCCTGGTGGCGGACGGAATGGGCGGCCACGCCGCCGGCGAGGTGGCGAGCCGCGCCGCCGTCCGCGGCTTCGTGCAGGCGTACGGAACGCGGGGACCCGCCCCGAACCGCCTCCGGTCGGCGCTCGACCGGGCGAACGCGGCCATCGCCGAAGAGAGGGATCGGGACAGGGCGCTCTTCGGCATGGGAACCACCCTGGTCGCGGCGGCGGTGACCGAACAGGGACTCCACTGGATCAGCGTCGGCGATTCCCCGCTCTATCTCTTCCGCGCCGGACGGCTCGAACGGCTGAACGAGGACCATTCGATGCGGCCCGTGATCGCCCGCCTGCTGGAGGAAGATCCGGAAGCGGCGTCCAACTACAGCCCGAACCAGCTTCTTTCCGCGCTCATGGGCGGCCACATCGAGAAGACGGACGCCCCGGCGACGCCCCGACGACTCGAAGCCGGGGACATCGTTCTGGTAGCGACCGACGGCCTTGAGACCCTCGATGAGGAGGAGACGGAGGCCCTGATCGCGGAGCATCGCGGCGGAGGTCCGGACGCGGTCCGCGACGCCCTGCTGCGAGCCGTCGAGGCGAAGGATCATCCCCGTCAGGACAACACGAGCCTGTTCGTGATCGAGGTCGAGCGGAGTTCGGTGAACGGCGGACCGTCAAGGGACCCGGGCGAGGCGGCGGCAGCGGAACCAGCCACGGAACCTCCGGGAGACGAGGCCGACGGGCGCTCGGCAGAGCCGCGCCCCGACGGACCGGCAGGCAGCGACGAAGGAGGCGGCGATGCGCGGGACGGGTAGCGCTGCCCTCGTGGCGGCCGTCGTTCTCTTGGGTTTTGCCGCACTGGTGCGAGCGCAGCCACCGGACCTCAGCGACGTCCGGGAACAGGTGGTCATCGTGCGGGCCTTCGATGCCATGGGGCGCGCGCTGGGCGACATCTCCGGTTTCGCGGTCGGCGGCGGGTTCGTGGCCACGAACGCCGCGCTGCTCGCCGGAGCGGAGGACGTGGTGATCGTTCTGCCGGAGACCCGCGACGAGTTTCCGGCCGCGGTGGCCGTTCTGGAACGGCGTTCGGGGGTGGCGGTCCTCCAGGCGGACGGCTTCGGAGCCGCGGGATTGCGCTTCGCCGCCCCGGAAGCGGAGCCGGCGCAGGGCCAGGGGCTCTACCTGCCCCGCTTCGCCTCCGACGGAACGCTGGACGCGGAAGCGGTTCGCGGTTCGATTTCCGAACTGCGGATCATCGAGCCGACGGCGGTGGGGGAGCGGGACGTGTTGCTCTACCGCCACAACGCTCCGGCGACGGCGCGCCAGTACGGGATGCCGCTGCTCAACGACTGCGGTGAGGCGGTCGGGCAGTTGCGCACCGACCCCGACATGTCGCGCACCACCCTGAACGCCCGGCCCGATCCGGGACCCGCCCCGTTCGCGGCAGCGGCGGTGGCGGTTCGCGACGTGCTCGCTGCGGCCGGGGCCGAACCGGGGCTCGCGGACGAGCCGTGCCTCGATCCGGTCGCCGCAGCGGAGGCGGCGCGGCGGGAGGCGGACGCGGCAGCGGCGCGGGCCGAGGCCGCCGCCGCGGAAGCGGCAACAGCCGGCGAGGAGCGTGACGCCGCCCGCGAGGAAGCCGAGGCTGCCCGGACGGCGGCGGAAGAGAGTCAGGCGGAGCGGGAGTCTGCGGAGGCCGAGGCGGAGCGCCTGGCGAGACAGCGCCGCTGGCTTGGGGCTGCGGTGATTCTCGGGATGGCGGTGGTCGTCGCCGTCATCTTTCTGCTCGCCCAGCGGCTCCGCCGCCGCCGTGAGGCGCTCGCCGCCTCGAAGAAGGAACTGGAAGGGGCCCTCCGCCCGGCCGCTTTCTCCTGTCTCCTCGACGGCGCCCACGAGAGCGGGCGGGGCTACGCGCTGAAGATCAGCGCCGAGCAGCTTGGTTCGCCCTCGGGGGTGGTCGTGGGGAGGAACCCCGCCCAGGCGGGAGCCTTGCTCGACCACCCGGAAGCCTCGCGCGAACACCTCCGGCTCACGGCGCGGGGTGACGAACTTGCCGTGACGGATCTCCACTCCACGAACGGGACCTTCGTGAACGGCGAGCGGCTGGAAGCGGGAGCGGAGAGCCCAGTGGCGGACGGCGCCGAGATCGGCGTCGGATCGGCCATCACGCTGCGCCTGACGGTCCAGCGAACCGAAACATGAGGCCGATCCGCCGCGAAGCGAGCATCTTCAGCGTCTCGGCGATTGATCTGTTCGCGTCGGCGCTCGGCGCCTTCGTGATCGTCTCCTTCGTCCTGTTCCCTTACTTCCCGAACACCGGTGAGGTGCCCCCGGCCCCGGTGGCTCCGCCGACGCCCCCGCCGCCGGTACCCGCGCCGCCGACCGGCATTTCGGCGGCGGAGGCAGCCGCCCTCGAAGCGCGGATCGCGGAGTTGGAAGGGGAACTCGGCGCCGCCCGGAGCCGGGAGTCGGACCTGGGGGAGGAACTCGGCGACGCAAGGAGCCGGGAGTCCGAACTGTCGCGGGCTCTCGACGAGGCGACCTCCACGATCAGGAAGCTGCCGCCGCTCGACCTGGTGATTGCGCTCGACACCACGAATAGCATGACGAACGAAGTCGTTGGGCTTCGCGAAGAGATCGCCGGTCTCGCGGAACTCCTCGTGGAGTTGACCGATGACGCGGCGGTGGGCCTGATCGAGTTCAAGGACCGGTGCGATCCCGTGAACGCAGTGCGGGTTACCGGGCTGCGGCCGGTGAACCGTCAGACGGCACAGGAACTCGCCGTCTTCGCCCGATCCATGATCCCTGGCACGCCGTGCAATTTGACCGCGGACGAGGACTACGCCGAAGCCCTTCGCGCGGCGGTGCTGTCAGAGTGGCGACCCGTCTCGGAACGGCGATCCATCGTGCTGATCTCGGACAATCCCGCTCACGACGACATGCGCACTCAAGCAATCTCCGACGCGCGGGCTTTTGCAATGCGGCCGGGGGCTCGCCACACCGTCTCGTCGGTCTTTGTGGACACCAGCCCGAACCCGCGACACCCCGACACGGAGGACTTCATGCGTCAGGTGACGCAGGCCGGACGAGGCCGATTCGTCGAGGCCGACCGGAATGCGTCGTTATCGGTGACCATCCTCCTGGCGGTCTTCCGGAGCTGAAGAGACCACAAACCACCAGTCGCATCCCTCCCCGCAGGTAAGACCCGAGCGCGACCATGGCCCGTGAGTACCCCGACGCGCTCCCAGCGGGCTATCGGCTCGAGGAATTCAAGATCGTCCGCGTGCTCGGCCAAGGAGGCTTCGCGATCACCTATCTGGCGAAGGACAACTACCGGGATCAGGAGGTGGCCCTCAAGGAGTATTTCCCGGCCGGCAACGCCATGCGAACCGGCGGGACGCGTGTGGAGCCGACGCCGGGCGCCCGCGAGGTCTTCGACTGGGGATACCGACGCTTTCTCGATGAGGCGCGAGCGCAATCGAAGTTCCGCCATCCCAACATCCCGGTGCTCCATCGGTATTTCCGCGCCAACGGCACGGCCTATGTCGCCATGGATTACATCAAGGGACCTTCCCTTTCGGATCTTCTCGCTGATCGCGGCAGTCTCTCCGTGAACCAGTGGCGTCCATGGCTGGATCGTCTGCTCGACGCACTGGAACACGTACATGGCCACGACTACCTGCACCGAGATATCACGCCTCGCAACATTTTGATCCGAGAGTCTGACAACCAGCCGGTTCTTATTGATTTCGGGGCCGCCCGGGTCGCTGGCGGCGACAAGACCCGAACGGTGGTCTTGACCAAGGCCTACGCCCCGCCAGAGCAAGGTTCAGCCCGCGCGAAGCAGGGACCCTACACGGACATCTATGCACTCGGAGCAGTGTCGTACTGCGTGCTCACCGGTGAGCTGCCAGCCACCCCGTCTGACCGGGCTGCTGGGGAGGAGCATGAGCCCCTCGCACAGCAACTGGAAGAGGCTTTCGACTGGGTCGTTGCCGTGGACCGGGCGCTCTGTCTGCGGCCGAAGGACCGTCCACAGAAAACCGCCGCGTGGCGGAAGGAACTGCACGAAGCAGCCGCGAAGATGTGGTTGTCGGGCGAGCCCGATCAGATAGCGGCCCGGGATGCCGAAGGACTGACGCCCCTCCACCGCGCCGCCGCGGCAGAGCCGGTTCCCGGCGTCGTGGCGACCTTGCTCGAACTCGGTGCCGACATCCACGCTGTGGCGGGAAGGGACGACGTCGTTCTCTTTGAAAGGCACGGCGACACGCCGCTACACCGGGCTGCGGCGGCCAATCCGAATCCGGACATAACGGCGGTTCTGCTAGACCGCGGTGCCGACGTTCGGGCGCAGGACCTGATAGGTGAACAGCCTCTCCACCACGCAGCGAGGCACAACTCCAATGCGAAAGAGATCGCTCTGCTGCTCGACCGCGGTGCCGACATCCACGCCAAGGACGACTCTGGTAGCGCGCCTCTACACGCGGCCGCCGAGGCCAATTCCCATCCAGGCGTGCTGACGCTCCTGCTTGACCGCGGCGCCGATATCCACGTCAGAAACCGGGATGGAGAAACGCCGTTGCACCACGCTGGGGAGAACCCACACGCCGACGTCGTGACCCTTCTCCTCGACTTTGGCGCCGACCTGCACGCGCGGGATGCCAACGGGAATACGCCGCTCCATGTCACGGCGTGGCATAACAGAAATCCGGAAACATTCAGGCTCCTGTTGAATCGCGGTGGCGACCTGCAGGCACGGAACAGTTCCGGCGCTACGCCCCTCCACTGCGCGGTGCGAGGGAGTCAGAGCAGCGAAGTGTTGGCCCTTCTTCTCGACCAGGGCGCCGACCCTCACGCAGTTGACGGCGAGGGGCGGACAGCCCTGCACTGGGCCGCATCGGAAGACGCCATGGAGACGGTGCAACTGCTCATTGAGCGCGGCGCGGACATCGAGGCGAAAGACTCCGATGGACGTCGCCCGCTCCATCTCGCGGCGTCTGAGGACGCCTCCAGCGCGGCCGAATTGCTCCTCAGTCGCGACGCGTGCGTCCGAGCACGCGACCAAGGCGGGTGTACTCCACTTCACCGGGCCGCGGGCCGGGATTGCCTGCGGGTCTCACAACTGCTGCTCGACAACGGCGCAGACGTGGGAGGGCGGACTCCGACCGATACCCGAAACTGGACCTCGAAGCTGGATCTTGGTCGAGCGGCAGGTGAGGAGTTGGAGACGCTATGGTGGTTGGCCTTCGACAGCTACGATCCGACCACCAAGGTTCCGATCTCGATACATGACCCAGACTGGGCGCTGTGGTTCCTGGCATGTGACAACCACTGCGACATCACCGGCTGGGCAGAGACAACGCCTCTACACACGGCGGCGCGAACCAATGGCCAGCGTGTGACCGCGCTGCTCCTTGACCGCGGCGCCGATCCAGCGGCCAGAGATTCCACCGGAAGGACACCGCTTCACGTGGCGGCCCTGAACAACGCCGTGGATGCCGCGAGACTTCTGATTCAGTCGTCTCCGCGCAGCTTGGGCGTCAAGGACACCGCCGGCAGGACACCGCTGCACTTTGCCGCCTGGGGCGATGCCAGAGAGACGGCGGAACTACTCCTCCGCCATCGTGCCGAGATCAAGTGCAGCGAGGAGACACGCGCCAAGACTTGGTTCTGGAAGGAGAGCCGCAGGCCCGCCGACATTGTGTGCCTCTTGCTCAGTGGTCCATTCGGCGAACCGGGAAGCGGCTGCCGCGAAGACGCGAAAGCGGTAAAGGGCTGGCACGACCTTCGGATGCTCACGGAACGACTCCTGCACAAGGGCCATACACCGTTGCATTGGGCTGCGTTCGGTGACTCTCGGGACGTAGCCGAACTGCTTCTCGATAAAGGTGTGAATGTCCATGGAGGTGCGGATGACGGAATGACGCCCTTGGACCTGGCAGCGCTCGGCGACGCCTTGATCACCGCACGGCTGCTCATAGATTGCGGAGCGGATGTCTGCGGTCGGAAAGGTCATGCCACGCCACTGCATTGGGCCGCGCTTGGAAACAGCCGCGAAACTCTGGCACTACTGTTGGAACGCGGTGCTGATGTCGCAGTGGATATCGGTACAGCGAAGTCCGAAGGAATGACCGCTCTTTTCTGGGCGGTACTCGGAAAGGCTTCCCACGCTGCGGAGTTACTTCTGGAACACGGAGCAGAGCTCGGACAGGCCGTGGGTTATGGCCTCGTGTCGCGCCCCTGGATGGACTGGAAGGACGCGCGCGAGGGTGTTGAGGCACTCAGCGAGGAGTCGAATTCCACGCTGCTTCACTGGGCAGCACTGCGCGATGCCACGGACGTCGTGGACATGTTGCTTGACCGCGGCCTCGATCCGGAGGCGGAAGACGCCGAGGGCCGGACGCCGCTGGACTACGCCGCCCAAGGTAACGCCGTCGGTGCGTTGGAGCGTCTTCTGGATCGCGGGGCCGACACGAGTGGCAGTCGACGGACGAGCGGCACACCACTTCACAGCGCGTCCCGCGCCGATGCAGTGGACGCCGCGCATCTGTTACTGGAACGTGGATCGGATGTGCAGGCCGGCGAATCCGACATCGGCACGCCGCTCCACATGGTCCGTTCGACGGAGCTCGCGTCGCTTCTCCTCGATAGTGGGGCCGACGTTGACGCGCGAGACTCCAACGGAAGCACTCCACTTCACAGCGCCAACGGCAACCGAGCCGTCGCCGAGCAACTGCTTGAACGGGGTGCCGACATCGAAGCGACTGAAGGCTCTGGAAATACGCCGCTGCACCATGCCGCCGGGGCAGAGAAAGGAAGTGATGTTGCGGAAATCCTGCTCGATCGTGGCGCATCCATCAATGTACCGAACCACAACGGAAATACCCCTCTGCACCTAGCCGCATCCGAGACCGGACACAACGATGCCGGAAAGGCGACTGTACTTTGCCTACTCAGGCGGGGTGCTGATGTCGACCTCGTCAACGCGGATGGCAAGACGCCGCTGATGGTTGCCATCGAAGGGTCCGAAGACTGGGAGGACGTGGTTCGGGATGTGGCAGCATGCTTCCTTGACCACGGAGCGGACATCAATGCCCGTGACACACGTGGAAGTACGCCGCTCCACCTGGCGGCTCGATGTCGGTATTCGTCGGTGAGTGAGGAACTGACCTCGCTGCTCCTTGAGCGTGGTGCCGCCGTTGACGCTGCAGACAACGACGGTCGTACGGCGCTCCATGTTGCTGCAGGCACAGGGCATTCGCGGGTGTCGGCCGAGCTAATCCGTCGCGGAGCCGACGTCCACGCCCGGACGAAAGAGGGGGAGACGCCGCTGTACAGTGCCGCCGATGGAGCGGCGTGGGGACGATCCGCTGAGGCTGTGGAACTCCTTCTGGATGAGGAGGCGATGGTTCACGCGAGAACGGAGGACTGCTGGACCCCTCTTCACGCGGCGGCAAGTAGCGGAGCGAAGGAAGCAGTTGAACTGCTCCTGGATCGCGGAGCGGACTGCCAGAGCCAGACGCGATCCGGCGAGACGCCACTGCATCTGGCGGCGTATCTGCATCTTGTCCAGGAGTCGGACAATTCGCCCCCGACCGTCAGCAGGCAGCAACTCGAAGTTGTGCAACTGCTCTCGCGTGGGGGTTGCGAGTGGAATGTGAAGGATGAGAGTGGAGATACGCCACTGAGGTGCTATGTGAGGCAGTGGTGGAGATACAGGAATCGCATGCCCGACGGCCTTGACGGCATCGAATTCGTCCGGCGTTGCGGTGTGGATGATTCCGCCTTAGTCAATGCCGCCGTCGAGGACCTCGTTCGAGTAGCACCCGAGATGCGTAGCCGATCACTATCTGGCGATCCCGAGAACGCGTCCGAATCTCTGGACACCCGCACTTACGAGGATTCCAAGGCCACTGTTGATTTTCTTCTCGATCGCGGCGCCGACGTGAATGTACTCAACGCAGCCGGGCGCGCGCCGATCCACATCGCGGCGGCGGCGGGCGTACCGTCCGTCGTCGAATTCCTTCTGGACCGAGATGCGGAGGTCAACCGCCCCGATGCAAGCGGAAACACGCCGCTTCACTCTTGGGCTGAGCAAGTCCTCCTGGATCGCGGTGCTGACGTGATGGCGCGCAATGCGGACGGCGAAACCCCGCTGCACTCGGCAGCGGGTCGTGATGACTATGTAGCGGCGGAGTTCCTGCTTCGCCATGGTGCAGATGTTGACGCGAGGGACAAGAACGCCGCGACGCCCCTGCATCGGGCCGCTTTCGAGAATTCGACGAGTGTCGCGGAACAGCTACTGGATCAGGGTGCCGACATCGCGGCCGAAGACCAGAGCGCTGAGACTCCGTTGCACGCCGCGATCCGCGGTGGCGCCTGGGAAACAGTCGAATTCCTACTGGAACGCGGGGCGGACCCGCAGTCCATCGAGGAGTACGAGTCGGAGGGTCTGGTGGAGACTGGGGCGTCGATCGAGGACCGCATCTGTGCCGGGAAGATGCTCCGGATCAAGCGAATCGAGGAGGGCCTGTTTGATGCGCTATGGGAGGGGCTGGACGAACTCTCCCGCCGCAAGGGATGGGATGAAGGTATGCGCGTCTTTCGGCGGTTACATGAGTGTGTGGAAGACTGGGGCAGTGCGCGATACATGTTCGACTACCCAGAGGAGAATCGCGGATTCGGCGCAAGTCTTGAAGGGCTGCTCCGGGAAGAGGGTGAGGAAGGACCGCTGATGCGCCAGCTTCGAGACAAAGCCGACTTCGAATGGCTCCGCGATCTGGTGTGGGAGCTCAGAGACGGCACGTTGCTGGACCCAGAGCGGTGGGTTGAACGGATGGACTGATGGGACCGCAGGTGCGCGGTCCGCACGCTGGTGAGTCCTGCGTGTTTCGCCCGCCTGCGGCGGGCGGGTGCTGGCTGAAGTCGGCGTTCTGGGCCAGGGCTGCCGTGGGGCCGGTGGAGTCACGACGTGCGCGGCGCGGAGCGCCGCGCGTGCCGGTCTGGAGACCGGCGTTCCAAGCCGTTTCGCCATTTTCATGACCGGCGGGGTGTGCACGGCTACGGCGCCAGTGCGAACGGTGCATCGCGTGTTTCGCCCGCCTATGGCAGACGATGCCGGCCGGAGGCCGGCGCTCCGAGGCCTCCTGCTCCGTCTTGTCCGGGTTCGGCGACACCGCGTCCACCCGCACCGTCCGGGAGCGAGCGCTGGAAGCAGGTTGCGTTATCCGGCGGTGGATGGCGACGGCCGCGAGGATCGCCCCAGGATGTGGTCGGCGAAACTGGGAATTCCCATTTCCCAGACCGACGGCTCGGCCTCCCACAACACGCCCAGGTCGCTGAGGGTGTTCAGGAGCCCGATTTCGCTGGCCGGGACGGGCGCCGTCGCGACGAACTCGTCTAGGTCGTCGTCGTCGAGCTGCCCGCCGCGCCTCCGGACCAACGCGGCGAGCGGCCCCAGTGCGCGGTGCACGGACCGTGCGCGCGCCTCGGCAAAGCGTTCCGCGTAGAACCGCTGGATTACGGTCCGTGCAGCCTCGATACCTTCCTGGGCTGACTGGAGCCCGATCCTCGGGGAAGACGCGGTCTCCGCCGCGCGCCAGGCAGCGCTGCCGAGCAACTGGATGAAGTACGGATACTCCTGTGACTCCTGCGCGAGGAGTGTGACTGCGTCGCCGTCCATCGGAAGCCCGGCCCTTCGGGCGGGCTCTCCGAGCGCCCGCACCGCCTCCGACCGTGCGATGCGACCAACCGGCACCCGTGCTAGCGCGCGCTCCGTGAACGTGCCCGCCAGCCGTAGCCGCCGCGGCGCATCGGGGGTCCCCGCAGCCACGAGCAGGAAGGGCAGGTCCGCGCGGGTGGCGGACTGGACGGCGTCGAAGAAGAGGCGGCCGGCGTCGGGTTCGATGGCGTGGACCTCGTCGAGCAGGATCACGAGCGGGGCCGGCGCCTGGCCGATCCAGTGCGCGAACAGCTTGGTGATGTTCCGCGCTGGTTCGCCTGGCTCGGTCGAAACACCGAATCCGGCAGCCTGCACGCCCGTGATTCGCGTTCCGGCGAGGCCGGTGCGTTCCCTCAGTTCCCCGCGGAGCGCCTCGGGGTCGCGGCATGCCGCGCCCGACAACTCCTCGACCCGCAGCCCCCGCCCGCGAGCATCCTCCGCGATCTGCGACAGCAAGACAGTCTTCCCGTTGCCACGAGGGCCGTAGAGCAGAAGTCCCTGCGGGGGCCGGCGCCCGCGCTCGAGCGAACTCAGCAGCTCACCGGCAGGCGCGAGTTCCGCCGCCCGCCCCGCGAGGAGCGGCGGCCGCGCGCCGGCCCCCGGTTGGAAGGGGTTCGCCGGACCGCGGGTTCCCGTCATGCGCCGAGCCTACCGCAGGTTCCGGCGGCGAACCGGGCTCCGGGCGCCGCAGCGCCCCGCGACGGTGGAAGGTCCCCAGCGTCTTCAATGCGAGTTTTCTCCACTACCTGCCCGAGGTGGGAAAAAACCGACCCGTTTTACGTCTATGCATGGTGAGGGCGCCCAGATGGTGGCGCTCCGAACACCGGCATAGACTCCGAGGAGGGCCGAGCCATGACGACCACCCAGCACGATTCGACATCCACGACCCTGGAGGAGGTCAAGACCATCCTCCGCGAGTTGGCGGAGCGTCAGAAGGAGACCGAACGAGTGCTGCGGGCGAACGACGAGGAGATCGATCGGCAACTCAAGGAAACCGACCGGCAGATGAAGGAAACCGACCGGCGGCTACGCCGCGCGGAGGACCTGTTCACCACCCAGTGGGGGCGGCTCGTGGAGTCGCTCGTCGAGGGCGACCTGTTGAAGCTGCTGCGGGAGCGCGGCGTAAAGGTTGAAGCCGTCTACTCACGCCTCCGGCTGGAGTGCGGTCCGTACGAACGGGAGGTGGATCTTCTCGCGACGAACGGGGAGGAGGCGGTGGCGGTCGAAGTCAAGACCACCCTGCGGCCGCCCGATGTGGACAGATTCCTCGGCCTCCTGACGCACCCGCCGCTGCTGCGGCACGTCGGGGGCCGGCGGTTGTACGGCGCCGTCGCGTACCTCCGGGAACACGAGGGAACGGCCCGCTACGCCGAGCGGAAGGGATTGTTCGTGATCCGGGCGACCGGCAACAGCGCCAGCATCGTCAACCCGGCGGAGTTCCGGCCGCGCGACTTCCACCTGCCGGCCGGCTGAGGGGCCGCCGGTGCGAACGGCGTAGCGCGGTTTCGCCCGCCTGCGGCGGGCCGTGCCGGCTGAAGCCGGCGTTCCAAGCCGGACGCGCCGTGCGGCCGAGCGGCTATACGCGCTCGGCGGCCCTTCGGATCGCGTGCCGGCTGAAGCCGGCGTTCCAAGCCGGACGCGTCCTCCCCGCGGTCAGCGCCGCGCGGATGGCGCCCGCCTGCGGCGGGCGATGCCGGCCGGAGGCCGGCGCTCCGAGCTACTCGGGTTCGCCGAGGTTGATGGGCTCGGGGTCGACGAGCTTGACGGCCCAGAGGCCGGAGTTCATGTCGCTGAGGAAGATGTTGCCCTTGTAGGGCTGGGGTCCCCAGACCATCGGGGCGTTCGGGATGCGGCTCTCGGGGTCGAACGGGCGGAACATGGCGATCTCGCGGCCCTGGCGGTAGAGGTCGCCCCGCAGTTCGCCGGAGATGTCCACCACCCGGAGACCGCCGTTGTAGTAGGCGATGTAGAGGATGTCGTCCTCGACCCAGAGGTTGTGGGTTCCCGCCTCGGGGACCTGGTAGCGGGCGACCTCGCGGGCGTTCTCCCAGTCGTCCCACTCGAAGATGTGGATCCAGCCAGCGGCCCGGCCCGGGGTGCGCTCGGCGCGCATCGTCTGGTAGGGGAACGCCTCGTCGCCGCCGATCATCAGGAACTTGCCGGTGGACTGGCTCCGGTAGGGGTAGGCCGCGTGGTTCCAGCCGCTCGGGTACGGGGTCTTGCCGAGCATCACCGGGTTGTTCGGGGCGCCGCCCATGCCGCCGCCGCCCACGTCCACCGCGACCACGCCGTCGCTCCAGTTGGACGAGTACGCGATCCCCTCGTGGACCCACACGTCGTGGATGGAGTGGCCCGGCGTGTCCAGCTCGAAACGCCCCACCCGGTAGGGGTTCGTCGGGTCCTCGGCGTTCAGGATGTCGTAGCGGCGTCCCGCGGAGAGGGCGTAGACGTGGTCCTCGGCGATGAAGACGTTGTGGACGCCGCCGGAGAGCTGGTCGTCGTAGCGGGCGATCACCGAGACGCCGTTCAGCGGATCGCTGACGTCGAGGATCACGAGGCCGTTCTTGCGGTTGGAGGCCCCTTCGCGGCTGATCACGCAGAACATCCCGTCCTCGGAGACCTTCACGTCGTTCACGGTCCGGGCGTCCACCCGCACCGTGTCTATCAGGGCGATGGCCGAAGGGTCGGTGACGTCCCAGAAATAGGCGTGGCCGTCCGCGCTGTGGGTGCCGGTAACGGCGTAGTCCCGGCCGTCCACGCCCTCCCAGACCCAGAGGTCCGAGGTGCGCCGGTCGCGGACCGGCCCCTGCCCGACCACTTCCACGTCCTTCCGGACGTTCCGCGGCGCCACCGCCACCGTCGCGCTAGCCGAGGTGGTGAACCCGTCGGCGATCACCGTGTGGGTGCCGGTGCGCTCCGCCACGAAGGCGCCCTGCTCGTCCACCTGCCCGATGGCGCCCGGGGCGACGATCCCGTCGGTCGGGACCCCGAAGGTCGCGAACTGCACCGGATAGTCGGGCACCTCGTTCCCCGAAGCGTCCATCGCGGTCGCGGTGAAGAACACCACGTCGCCGGTCCGGACCGCGTCCTCCGGCGCGCCGCTCAGGGTGATCGAAGCGACCGGGTTGGCGAGCACCTCGATCGCGGTGTCGCTCGATGCCTCCTCGGCGGAGACCGTCACGGTCGCCGCGCCCGCGCTCACCAGCGTGAGCACGCCAAGGGCGTCCACGCTCGCGACCGACGGATCGTTGCTGCTCCAGCCCACCTCCACGTCGTTGCGGACGGCGCCCGAAATGTCCGTGACCAGGGAGCGGAGCCCGAACTCGGTGCCGGTATAGAGATGGCCCGGCAGGTTCACGACCTCGACCGTGGCCACCGGGGGGTTGGGGATGGTTACCGGGATCTCCACCATCACCGCGGGCTCGGCGCGCCGGGAGGTGTCCTCGGGGTCCTTCGGGACCATGGCGATCAGGGTGTGCTCGCCGGGGCGGTAGGCCTCGACGATGCCCGCCGGGTTCACGCCGACCGAGCGGCGGCGGCGCGAAAAGAACACCACCGTGCGGTCCATCGGGTTGCCCTCGGCGTCCCGGACCTCGGCCTCGAGCGTCAGCGAGTCGCCGACCTCCAGTTCGACCTCGGACGGGGTGATGAGGAGTTCGGCGGGCTCGGGACCGGCCTCGGCTTCCTCTTCTTCCTGGGCGAACGCCGGGAAGGCGAGAAGCAGGGCGGTAACTGCCGCGACGAAAACGAAACGGGAATCTTGAGTTCGGGTCATGGTGCAGCGACGGCCGGATTTGCGGCCTCTCGGCAGGGAAATATATGCCTGTCCCCTGCCATGGCGATCACGCGGAATCGGAACACCCCGCGAACCGGCGGACGATCCGTTGACTTACCGGGGTAATGACGCCACAATGGCACGGAGCGCGACGCTCGGAGGCAGGCGCCGTGGAGAACATCCAGTCCCGGATCACGTCCCAGGGCCAGGTGTCCATCCCGGTGCGGATTCGGCGCAAGCTGGGCCTGGCGCCCGGCTCGACGGTCGAATGGTGCGAACGGGGAACGGAAGTGATCGTGCGCCGGGCGGCCAAGCACTCGTCGCTGGACATCCATCACGCCGTCTTCCCGTCACCGCCCGAGCCGAAAACCACGGAGGAGATGGACGCGGGCATCCGGGACCACCTCCGACGCCGGCATGCGCGCGCTTGACACGAACGTCCTGGTCCGGCTGATCGTGCGGGACGACCCGGACCAGGTGGGCCGCGCCGAAGCGTTCGTGCGGCCCGGCGCCTGGGTCCCG
Organism: Vicinamibacteria bacterium; assembly: GCA_963555995.3. Lineage (GTDB taxonomy): Bacteria > Acidobacteriota > Vicinamibacteria > Marinacidobacterales > Marinacidobacteraceae > Marinacidobacterium. The sequence goes on from OY821641.1 coordinate 2,658,746, forward strand.
CTGATCGTCCTGGCGGAGACCGTCTGGGTCCTGGAGTCCACCTACGGCCTGGATCGGGAACGCGTGGCCACCGTGGTGGGCATGCTGCTGGACCACGATCGGCTGACCCTGCAGGACGAAGACGTCGTCCGCCGGGCGCATGCAATCTTCCGCGGCGAGGGGACCGCCGGATTCGCCGACTGCCTCATCGTCGAGACCGCCCGCAAGGCGGGGCATCGTCCCGTCGGGACCTTCGATCGAAACCTGTCGCGGGTGGACGGGACGGAGCGGCTCTGAGCCGTCTCGGACCGCAGCGGGGGTTCACAGGTCCGGCAAGGGGACGGCCGCCGGCTTCTCGTCAGGTCGGGGCCGCAACCTCAAGCAAGGGCCAGCACGTTCCCTACTGCGGTTCGCCCAGATTTCTCGGCTCGGCTTCGACGAGCTTGACCGCCCAGAGGCCCGAGCTGTTGTCGGCGATGTAGATGTGGCCCTTGTAGGGCTGCGGTCCCCAGACGAACGGGGTGTTCGGCTTGACGGTCTCGGGGTCGAAGGGGCGGAACATGGCGATCTCGCGGCCCTGCCGGTAGAGGTCGCCGCGCAGCTCGCCGGAGATGTCCACCACCCGCAGGCCGCCGTTGTAGTAGGCGATGTAGAGGATGTCGTCCTCGACCCAGAGGTTGTGGGTTCCCGCCTCGGGCACCTGGTAGCGGGCCACTTCCTGGGGGTTGTCCCATTCGTCCCATTCGAAGATGTGGATCCAGCCGGCGGCCCGGCGCGGCGCGCGCGGTCCCTCCATGAGCTGGTACGGGAACGCTTCGTCGCCGCCGATCATCAGGAACTTGCCGGTGGACTGGCTCCGATAGGGGTAGGCGGCGTGGTTCCAGCCGCTCGGGTAGGGGGTGCTGCCCAGCATGACCGGGTTGTTCGGCGCACCGCCCATGCCGCCGCCGCCCACGTCCACCGCCACGATCCCGTCGTTCCAGTTGGAGGAGTAGGCGATCCCGTCCGCCACCCACACGTCGTGGATGGAGTGGCCGGGGGTGTCCAGTTCGAAGCGTCCCACCCGGTAGGGGTTCGTGGGGTCCTCGGCGTTCAGGATGTCGTAGCGCCGGCCCGCCGAGAGCGCGTAGATGTGGTTCTCGGCGATGAAGACGTTGTGGACTCCGCCGCTGAGCTGGTCGTCGTAGCGGGCGATCACCTCGATGCCGTTCTGGAGGTCGCTGACATCGAGGATCACGAGGCCGTTCTTCCGGTTCGATGCGCCCTCCCGGCTGATCACGCAGAACCTGCCGTCCTCCGAGACCTTCACGTCGTTGACTGTCCGGGCGTCCACCCGCACCGTGTCAATCAGCGCGATCGCGGACGGGTCGGTGACGTCCCAGAAGTAGGCGTGGCCGTCGGCGCTGTGGGTGCCGGTCACGGCGTAGTCCCGGCCGTCGGTGCCCTCCCAGACCCAGAGGTCGGAGGTGCGCCGGTCGCGGACCGGGCCCCGTCCCACGACCTCGACGTCCTTCCGCACGTTCCGGGAGACGACGGCGACGGTCGCGCTCGCCGAGTTCGTGAACCCGTCCACGATCACCGTGTGGGTTCCCGGCCGCTCCGCCACGAAGGCGCCCGCGTCGTCCACCTGGCCGATGGCGCCGGGCGCCACGATCCCGTCCGCCGGGATCCCGAAGGTGGCGAACTGCACCGGGTAGTCGGGCACCGCGTTCCCGGCGGCGTCGCTGACCTTCGCCTCGAAGAACACCACGTCGCCGGTCCGCACCGGCTCGTCCGGCGTCCCGCTCAACGTGATCGAGGCGACCGGGTTCGCGAGCACCTCGATCGCCGTGTCGCTCGCGGCCTCCTCGGCGGAGACCGTCAGCGTCGTCCGCCCGGCGCTCACCAGGGTGAGCACGCCGAGGGGGTCCACGCTCGCGACGGACGGGTCCGCGCTGCTCCAGCCGACCTCGACATCGTGCCGGACGGCCCCGGAGGTGTCCGTGACGGTCGAGCGCAGGCCGACCTCGGTCCCGGCGTAGAGGTGGCCCGGCAGGTTGGCGACCTCAACGGTCGCCACCGGCGGGTTCGGGATGGTCACCGGGATCTCCACCATGACCGCGGGCTCGGCCCGCCGGTGGAGGTCCTCCGGGTCCTTCGGCACCATGGCGATCAGGACGTGCTCGCCGGGGCGATACGCCTCCACGATCCCCGCGGGGTTGACCCCGACCGACCGGCGGCGGCGCGAGTAGAAGACCACCGTGCGGTCCATGACGTTGCCGTCGCTGTCCCGGACCTCGGCCTCGAGGGTCAGCGAGTCGCCGACCTCGAGTTCGAGCTCGGACGGGGTGACGATCAGTTCGGCGGGCTGCGGGACTTCCTCCGCGTCCGCCTCTTCCTGGGCGAGCGCGAGCCCCGGGGCCAGCGCGAGGGCAAGACCGAACGCGATCAGGAGCCGCGTCCACGGGTTCGAATGCTTCATCGTCAGTCCCTCCGCAGTCACGAGCCTCACGGCTCGCCCTTCCAGTAGATGATGCCGCCGGCCTGCTTGCCGACGTCGATCTCGGAGACGCGCTGGGCGGTGGCGATGTCATAGACCTCGACCGTCCCCGGCTCGCCGCCGACCCCTTCGAGGGTCACGATCGCGTAGCGGTCGTCGTCCGAGACCACCACGCCGTGCGGCACCCGCCGCGTGGTCTCCGGCGCGGCGATCAGCTCGCCGCTCTCCAGATCCCAGAAGCCGATCTTCTTGCCGGACTTGTAGGTGGCGACCAGCGTGCCGCCGTCCGAGGTGAGCTCCAGGTTGTACGGGTTCTCGCCCGGTCCGGCGTCGAACCGCCGGGAGACCTCCCAGCCCTCGAGGTCCACCTCGTAGATGGCGCTGTCACCGTTCCCGGCCACGTACACCTTGCCGGAAGGAGACGGCTTCGTGGCCCAGGTCGGCTTCACCACCGGCGCGCGCATGCCGCCCATGTCGCCGTGGTCCATCCCGGCGTGTCCGGCGTGCGGGTCGGTCCCGAGGTAGAGGCGCCGGGCGATCTCGAAGCGCATGGCGTCCACCTCGACCAGCTCGTCGTCCATCATGTTGACCGAGTAGAGCCGGTCGCCCTCTCCGTTCATCCGCGCCCCGTGCGGCATGACCCCGGTGTCAATGGTGGCCACCTCGATCATGGTCCCGGTCTCCACCACCGAGATGGTGCTCGGCACGTGGTCGCCGTGGAGGTTGAAGTTGACGACGTAGAGCAGCCCGGTGCTCGGCGAGACGTCCATCGTCGCCGGGAACATGCCGAGGGTGGCGTCCCCGAGCCACTCGTTGGTCCCGGTCTCGTACTTGTGCACCGCGCCGAACGGCATGCCGTGGGCGATCGAGAGGAACCAGTGGCGCCCGTCGGGCGAGATGTTGATGCCGTGCGGGCCCTCGGTCTCCGTCGGGAAGCTGCCGACGGTGATCTCGTCGAGCTCCTCGAAGCCGCTCGGGCCGTAGCGGAGCAGGTGGACGGTGTCATCCGACTCGGCGCAGACATAGACGAAGTAGTTGCGCCGGGGCGGCTGGGGATCTTCGGCGGCCGCCAGCGGGGCGAGAGCGAGCCCCAGCAGGACGGACGCCGCCAGGAAGCGGGAGCGGGAAGACATCAGTTCGGTTCCCCCATGTTGCGCGGGGTCTCGGGATCCACGAGCCGGACGGCCCAGAGGCCCGAGTTGAAGTCGGTGAAGAAGATGGTGCCCTTGAAGGGCTGCGGGCCCCAGACGAACGGGGCGTTGGGCTTGAAGCCGTCGGGATCGGCGGGCTCGAAGAAGGAGATCTCGCGGCCCTGCTGGTAGAGGTCGCCGCGCAGCTCGCCGGAGACGTCCACCACCCGGAGGCCGCCGTTGTAGTAGCCGACATACATGATGTCGTCCTCGATCCAGAGGTTGTGGGTGCCGGCCTCGGGCACCTGGTAGCGGGCGACCTCGCGGCCGACCCCGCCGTCCTCGTCCCACTCGGCGATGTGGACCCAGCCGGCGGCCCGGTCCGGAAGCTTGCCCTCCGGGTCGAAGCCCCAGGGGAAGTTCTCGTCGCCGGCGAAGACCAGCATCTTCCCGGTGGACTGGCTCCGGTAGGGGAAGCCGGCGTGGTTCCAGCCGTTCGGATACTTGAAGCTGCCCATCATCACGGGGTTGTTCGGGGCGCCGCCCTTGCCGCCGCCGCCGATGTCCACCGCGACCACCCCGTCGGTCCAGTTCGAGGACCAGGCGACCCCGTCCTGCACCCAGACGTCGTGGATCCCGTGGCCGGGGGTGTCCAGTTCGAAACGGCCCACCCGGTAGGGGTTCTCCGGGTCCTCGGCGTTCAGGATGTCGTAGCGCCGCCCGGCGGACAGCGCCAGGATGTGGTTCTCGGCCACGAAGGTGTTGTGGACCCCGCCCGTCATCTGGTCGTCGTAGCGGGCGATAATCTTCACCCCGTCGGTGGGGTTCGCCACGTCGAGGACCACCAGCCCGTTCCGCCGGTTCGAGGCCCCTTCCCGGCTGATCACCGCGAACTTGCCGTCCGGCGAGACCTTCACGTCGTTCACGGTGCGGGCGTCCACCCGCACGGTGTCCACGAGGTGGATGCTCGACGGGTCGGTCACGTCCCAGAAGTAGGCGTGCCCGTCGGCGCCCCAGGTCCCGGTGATGGCGTAGTCGCGGCCGTCGAGGCCCTCCCAGACCCACAGGTCCGAGGTGTGCCGGTCGCGCACCGGACCCCGGCCCACGATCTCCCAGTCCTTCTTGATGTTGCGGCCGACCGCGCGGATCGTCTCCCGCGCGGTGAGCGAGCCCCCGGAGGCCACCACGGTGTGGAGGCCCGGCCGCTCGGCGACGAAGGCGCCGTCCGGCTCCACGAAGGCGGCCGCGCCCGGCGCCACCAGGGTGTCCGGGGTGCGGGTGGAGACCGCGTACTGGATCGGGAAGTCCGGGACCGCGTTGCCGCCGGCGTCGAGGGCGCGGGCCTCGAACCAGACCACGTCCCCGGTGCGGACCTCCTCCTCGGCCGCGGAGACCTCGAGGCGGACCGCCGGATTGGCGTTCACCCGGACCGTCGCGTCCCCGCTGGCGGACTCGGCGCTCGCGGAGATCGTCGCCGACCCCTCGCCGTGCAGCATGAGCACGCCGTGGGGACTGACCGTCGCCACGCCGGAATCGCTCGACGACCACTGGAAGTCGGGCTTGCGCTCGGCGCCGGAGGTGTCCGTCGCGGTGGCGGTGACCCGCAGCGAGGTCCCGGCGTAGAGGTTCCCCGGCAGCGCCCCGATCGCGACGCTCGCGAGCGGCGGCCACGGCACCGTCACCGGGATCTCGATCATCAGCGCCGGCTCGGCCCGCCGGTCCATGGCTTCCGGATCCGCCGGGACCATTGCGATCAGGGTGTGCTCCCCCGGACGGTGGGCTTCCACCATCCCCGCCGGGTTCACCCCCACGTAGCGCCGGGCCCGCGAGAAGAACACCACGCCCCTTTCGAGCGTGTTGCCCGCCGCATCCCTGACGGTCGCGGTGAGCTCCGCGGTCGTCCCGACCTCGAGCGTCAACTCCGGCGGATCCACCACGAGTTCCGCCGGATCCTGCGCCGCAGCGGACCCGGCGAGCAACGCGCCGGCGAACGCCAGCGCCACAAAACGGAAGAGCCGGCCGCGATCACCGCCGGCGGAATTACGAGTCTTGACCATGACTGTGGAGGAACCTCCTGACACCTGCCTCGCTGGGCAACCCGCGATTGTAGTCTGGGAGCGCCGGTGTTCACACCGGCACCGCGGCCCGCAGGGCCGCGAACTACGCACCGCCGATCGGGAACAAGCGCACCCACATCAGGCCCACCCCAGAGGGGAGAGACTGCTACGCTGGCGCCGTGGAGTCAGCGCGGGCCAATCCGTTCCAGCCCGGACGCGGCGTCGCGCCTCCGGTGATCGCGGGCCGGGATGTCGAGCTGGACCGCGCGGAGAAGCTCCTCGACGGCCTGCTGGCGCGGCGGATGCCGTCGCGGGACCTGCTCTTCTACGGGCCGCGCGGGAACGGCAAGACCACGCTGCTCATCGAGATCCAGCGGCGCGCGCGGGAGCGGGGCCTCCGGGCCGAACGGCTGCCGGTGACGAGCCTGACCGCGGAGGCCCGATTGATCCAGGAACTCCAGGGGCGGGCCGGGCTTCGGGGCGCCCGGGTGACGGGAGCCCAGGTCGCGGGTTTCGGGGTGGACGTGGAACCCGGGGCGGCGACCGAGAACCTGGACGACCTCCTCGCCCGCTGGATCGGAGCGGAGGCGGCGCCGCTGGTCGTCGTGCTCGACGAGGCGCAGGCGCTCGTCCCGGACGTGGCGCGCCCGTTCTTCGAAGCGGTCCAGGCCGCGAAGGCGGAGGCGACGCCATTCCTGCTGCTGGCGGCCGGAACTCCGGACGCGCCGCGCCGTATCCGCGAAGCGGCGACGTTCAACGAGCGCGGCTTCGTCGAGATTTCGATCGGACGGCTGGAGCGCCCCGACACGGTGATGGCGCTGGCCGAGCCCGCCTTGCGTTCCGGGACGCCGATGAGTGAGGCCGCAGCGGCGACACTGGCGGGAGCCTCGCAGGATTACCCGTACTTCATCCAGTTGCTTGGCAGCGCCGCCTGGGACGCCGCCGCCGAGGGCGGCGTCCGGCAGATCGGCGGGAACGAAGCCCAGCGGGGCATCCGGACGTTCCAGAACGAGGCCGAGCGGTTCTACGAGGAGCGCTACGACGAAGCGCGGCGGCGGCGGATCGCCCCGGCCCTCAAGCCACTCGCGAGCCGATTCGTGAGCCGCGGCGGCCAGCTCGGCAGTTCGGAGTTCACCGACCTCGTGGACGAGATGGCGCGGGCGCACGCTCTCCCGTTCGACGGATTGGCGCTCGAGAACGAACTCGTGGATCTCGGCATCGTGTGGCGGGTGGCCTCCGGAGTCTGGGAATTGGGCATTCCGAGCTTCGGCCAGCACGTTCTCGACCGCAGGGAACCGGGCGCCGAGAGCGGGAACGTCGGCGGCTTGTAAGCCCCGGACCTGATCCACGGCAGCGGGAGGTGCGGCGCGCCGCCCGGCAGCGCGGCGAAACCGCGTACGGCCCGCCGCGCGGAGGCACGGACGGCTTGGAACGCCGGCTTCAGCCGGCACCCGCTGCGCGAAGCGCAGCGCGCGGCACAACGCTGACCTGCCCGATAGCGCTCAGCTTGCGGGACATGGCTGCGAACAACGATACGACGTCCGCGGGCCTTCGGCCCGCGGTGCCGGCTGAAGCCGGCGTTCCAAGCCGGCGGCGCCTTCACGGCTGTTGGCGGACCCGCGGGACTGCATTGCACGGCGGCGCGTCGCGACAGTCCGCGCCCTCAAGGCGCGCGAGGGCTGAAACGACGTCCTGGACGAGCCCTACCAGATGTCGCCGACCGTGAACCCTTCGGGGAAGGGGTCCGAGGGGTCCACCGAGTACTGGGCCGTCCCGGTGATCCAGGCGGTTCCGCTGATCGTGGGCACCACCGCCGGAACCCCGCCGACGGTGGTCTTGCGGATGAGCCGGCCGATGAACTCGGTGCCCACCGGGCCGGAATGCCGGAAGTCCTGGCCGATCCCGAGCAGGTCGCGCGCGTGGAGCGCCGCCATCCGGGCCGAGGTGCCCGTGCCGCACGGCGAGCGGTCGAGCGCGCCGGTCCAGGTCTCGGGGCGGTCCCAGTCGAGGTCGCCCACGGCCACCGAGACCGCGTTCGCGGCGGTCCGCGTCTCCGGGTCGTAGGGACCGGTGAGCTGGCCGATGCTGGCCTGCCGGATCTCGGGGTTCTCCGGATGCACCGCCTCGAGCTGTTCGCGCGCCGCCTGCTTCACCATCGCCCCCACCCGCGCCAGTTCGCGCCCGTGCTCCGGGGTGATCCGCAGTCCGAAGCGGGCCGCGTCGGCGATCGCGTAGAACATCCCGCCCCAGGAGACGTCCACCTCCACCTCCCCGAAGGTGGGGATCTCGACCTTCGCCCCCAGGTGGACCGGGAAGGCGGGCACGTTCTCGAAGGTCACCCGGGTGACCTTGCCCCCCTTGACCCGGGCCTGCACCTGGATGAGCCCCGCGGGAGTGTCCAGCGTGAGTTCCGTGACGGGCTCCACGGCCGCCACCATGCCGGTCTCGATGAGCGCGGTGGTCGTGCAGATGGTGTTCGTCCCCGACATCGGCGGGTACTCGGTCTGCTCCATGATCACGAACCCCGCGTCGGCGTCGGGGTGCGTCGGAGGCAGCACCAGGTTGCAGTTCGCGGCCGGGTATCCACGGGGTTCCCGGAGCATGAGCTTCCTGAGGCCGTCGGCGTGGCGCTCCAGGTACTGCATCTTGCGGAACATGGTCTCGCCCGGCACGTCCAGGACGCCCCCGACGATGACCCGCCCGGGCTCGCCGGCGGCGTGCAGGTCCACCGCCTGGATGAGTCGCCTTGAGCGCATCGTTATCTCCTGTGCGGGGTCTCCTCGACCACGAGGAACTCTCCAGCTTCGTCCAGCGGAACCCTCTGTTCGGCCCCCGTCGGCCAGCGCACCCTAACCGAGTCGGGGACGCCGGGCAGCAGCCCGATCCACACCTCCCGGGCGCCGGACGACAGGTAGCTCGACCCGGCGGTGACCACCGACCGGCTCGGTTGCCCGCCCCGCTCCACCACCACCTCGGCGCCGACCCCGTCGCGGTTGGAGGCCCGTCCCACCAGCCGCAGCACCGCCCGGGGAGCGGGAGCACCGCCGTTCCGGAGCAGCGCGGGGGTTCCGCCGGAGCGGGAGACCGCGAGATCGAGGAGGCCGTCCCGGTCGAAATCAATCGTCACCAGGCCCCGGCCGACCGCCGGGGGCAGGTCCAGCGCCACCAGCTCGAACGAACCGCCCAGATTGCGGAAACAGACGTCCCGCTGGCGGTAGTCCGTTCCGGGAAAGAGGACCGGCGCGTTGTCGAGGACGTGGCCGTTGGTCACGCAGAGGTCGGGCGCGCCGTCGCCATTGAGGTCGGCGAAGACGGCCCCGAAGCCCAGCCAGGCGAGCGACGGCCGCCCCACCCCGGAAAGGAAGGAGACGTCCCGGAACACGCCGTGCCGGTCCGACACGTAGAGGTTGTTCGCCTCGCCCTGGAAGTTCGTGACGAACAGGTCGAGGTCCCCGTCGGACTCGATGTCCGCCGCCGCGACGCCCATGCCGGCGAGCGCGTTCCCGTCGCCGTCGTAGGCGACGCCCGCCGGGAGTCCCCGTTCGCGGAACCGCAGCCCGCCGAGGTTCTCGAAGAGGAAGTTGGGCACCGTGTCGTTCGCCACGTAGAGGTCGGGCAGCGCGTCGCCGATCAGGTCGGCGGCAAGGACGCCGAGCCCCTTGCCGGTCCGGAGACCCACCCCGGCGGCCTCGGTCACGTCGGCGAACGAGCCGTCGCCGCGGTTCTCGTAGAGCAGGTCCGGCACCCCCGAGAAGGCGTCGGGCAGGCAGTAGGAGCGCACCGGCTCGCCGGCGATCGTCCGCGCGCACACCGGGTTGTTCGCCGGGGACCAGTCGAGGTAGTGGGTGATGAAGAGATCGAGGTCGCCGTCCCCGTCGAGGTCGGAGAACGCGGCGCTCGCGCTCCAGCCTGCCGCGTCCAGGCCCGCGTCCCGGAGCCCGAAGGTCCCGTCGCCCCGGTTCTCGTAGAGCAGGTCCGTCCCCGCGCGAGTGATCAGCAAGTCGGCGTCCCCGTCGTTGTCAATGTCGGCAGCGACCGCACCCATCCCGTGCCCCTCCACCGGGGCCGGCGCTCCGAACCCGGCCATGTCACTCACGTCCCGAAAGCGCCCGCTCCCCTCGTTGCGGTAGAGCGTCCCCACGAGTCCCGGCGGCCGGCCCGTCCCCGGCACCTCCCCGCCCTGCACGAAGAACAGGTCGGGCGCCCCGTCCCCGTCGTAGTCGAGCACGGCCACCCCGGACCCCATCGTCTCCACCGGATGCCAGTCGCCCCGCGCTCCCCGGTCGTGCTGAAAGGAAATGCCGGCCTCCTCCGCGACGTCGCGCAGGACGATCTGACCAGCCTCAGACGAAGTTTGGAAGGACGCGAACACAAGCGCCACAACGGCCATGCCGGGCCGTTGCCGCGAGAATGCCGTCCCGCCGTTCCTCCGCACGCCGCGTTGACAGCGCCGGCCATGAAAACGGCTGGGAGCGCCGGTCTTCAGACCGGCACCGTCCGCGCAGCGGGCGAAATTCGCGCGGTTAGATCGCCGTATGGCGTCGCGCCAATCTGTGTGGTGTTGCGCCATACGGCGTGGCGTTGCGTCGTCGAGCGAATCAGCGATGGGAGTTTCGTCCTTCTGCGGGGGACGATGCCGGTCTGAAGACCGGCGCTCCCAGCCGACACCGCAGCCCCGACGGCCAGCGTCTCGCCGGAACTGCATTGTCAGCAACCGGGCCGGCCTCCAGCCGGCTTCGCACGGGAGCGCGAAACCAGCGTCGCTGACACCGTGCACTGCCAGCGTGGGTCCCGTGTGGTCTCTTGAATTCGGACAAGACCACGCACCGTTCCGACCACCGGGCGGCGAGACTCCGGACCGGAGGACGGGGAAAATCAGGCCGAAAAGGCCATCGTCACATAGCGCACAACCAGACGCGGCCCAATGGGAGGAGCAAGGCGGTTCGACTCCTCGCCGTCGAAGTGAACCGCGAGGGCCTGGCGGAGATTCGTGACCGTTTCGTCCAGTGTCTTGCCTTGGGTGACGACTCCAACCTCGCGGCATTCGGCAACCAGCCAAGCCTCGCATGCAACGACGTCAGCATGGATGGTCGGGGACGGATTTCCCGCTTCAACTCGGATCATCTGCATCGGCAGTCTTTCAGTTGGGATCGGGCGTTTCAAGTGATGCTGGCGTACCCAGATCAGGCTTCACCAGCCGGAACAGCACACGCGTCCGAGCAGAAGGTCCGGCCTTCCCGCACCACCGCCCGTTGCTCCGGGACATGGAGGTCGCACCGTTCGCAGGCCACGACCCGGCCCCGCTCCTCGGTCCTTCCGGTCCTCGGCGGAGAGACCGGATTCGCGGGCCGCTTGAAGAGGGCGCGGATCAATCCCCACAGGACCCGCACCACCACGAAGGCGAGAAGGATCTGGAGGAAGCGGATCACGGCCGATGCCCGATCTTAGTGGCGGCCCGGCGGCTCATCACGAGCGAGCGCCGGGGCCACCGTCTCGATGTCCCGGATGCCCACCCCGGCGGATCTCGTCGGCGGTCGCTTCGGGGGAGTCCCGGGTGACGGCGACGGCGCGCGTCCACCGGCACACCCCGCCACGGATGAGAGTGCAGGCCGGGACGCCGAGGCCCAAGGTGGCGGGGACCGTTTGGAACGCCGGCTTCAGCCGGCACAGCCCGCCGCAGGCGGGCGGCGGGACGGACCTCATGCGCCGGGATGGCTCAGCGGCGCACGCCAACGCATCCGGGGTGGCGTCGTAGTGTCCGCTGCGCTTCGCGCAGCGGGTGCCGGCTGAAGCCGGTGCTCCAAGCCGGTGGCGCGGCGAGCCCTCAGAACGGGCGCGAGTAGCGGACCTCCATCCGGTAGTCGGACGCGGCGGCCGCGGTCGCGGGCTCCCAGCCGGCGACGAGCCCCCAGCGGGGACCGGCAACGGGAGCGAAGCCGCCGCGCCCCGCCGCGCCCCGCGCCTCCCAGACGAAGCCGAACCGGGCGCGCGGGCCGCCATAGCCGCCCTGGTCGTAGGCCACCGCCGGGACCAGCACGCCCTGCCGCAGCGCGAACCCGTAGCCGACACCGCTCCGTAGCGACACCGACCGGTCCCGGGGATCCCAACCGCCGGCCTCGCCGACCGGCGGCATCCCCGCCGTGGCGCCGGCGCCAAGCAGGCGCCCGTCGCCGCCCAACAGGTGCTCCCCGCCGCCCAGCAGGGCGTCCCCGCTTCCGGGCGCGCCCCAGCGCGGCGCCAGGTGCACCCGCAGTCCCCCGCCGTCGGGCCGCGCCCGCCAGGCCAGCCGCGCCATGCCGCCGTACTCCTGGTACCCCGAGGCCGCGTGGGCGGCGAGCCAGCGGCCCTGCGCCTCGAAGTCCAGGCGCTCACCGCCGTAGCGCATCCCCGCCGTCACCTCCAGACCCGCGCCCGTCGCAACGTCCCCGCCGTCGAAACGTCCCCCGAGCCGCACGTACGGCGCGAGCGCCCCGATCGCCCGCGACGCCTCCAGCCCCAGCCGGCCCGAGAACGCCTCGGCCATCACCCCGTCCACGGCCCGCCTGCCGTCCTCCGTGATCAGCAGCAGGTACCCCGCTCCCCCGACCACCGACAGCTCCACACCGCCGAGGTCCGCCATCCGCCGCCGGAGGCCCGCCGCTCCCATCCGCATCTCGAGGCCGCTCTCCTCCGCCGTGCTCCCGTCGCGGAGGTCTTCCGCCGTGCCCCGGCCGTAGCCGCCGATGGCCCACACCTCCAGACCGCCCGGCGACTCCCGGCGCAGGTACGGGTGGATCCCGTTCAGCGCCGTCTTCAGGCTCCCCCGGCTGCCGCCCATCCCGGTCGCGTCGTAGTCCGACGCTCCCCAGCTCCGGGAGACCGCCGCCCCCGCCAGCCAGTTCCCGCCGAACCGGACGTCGAGACCGCCGAAGACCGAGTCCACCTGCCCGTCGAAACTGCCCGCCACCGAGGAGCCGTCGAACCACTGCGCCGCCCCCGCGCCCCACGCGGTCCACCGGCTCGGCCGGTCCTCCCCACCGCCGAGCTGGAGCGCGAAGGACCGCTCCCGGAGCAGGTCCTCCCGGCCGAAGGCGCCCCCGAATCCGGAGCCGCTGGACGGCTCCATCGAGCCCCCGCCCGAAAGCTCCCCGCCCGGCGCTTCGAGCGAGACCGCCCCCGGCCCGCGTCCCGACGACCGCACTTCAGCCAGCGCCGCGCTCCAGAGCGTCGCCTCGACCGACCGGCCCGCCGAGCGCAGCGCGTCCCCCGCGCCCGCCACCGCATTCCCGCGCCGGAAGCGCTCCCCGATCGCGCCCGTCGCGTTCGTGAGCATGGCCCGGCCCTGCGCCGCCAAGGTGTCCTCCATGATCGCCTGGTCCGCCACCGGCACCGCCACCTCGATGAGGAAGCTCAGAGTGGCGGTGTCCGGGTCCGTCGGGTCGGAGTCGGTGGCGGTCCAGTTCCACGTCGCCGCCTCCGCAACGTCGGTGGGCGTCCCGGTCACCGTTCGGGTGGTCGCGTCGAACACCAGCCCCGCCGGCAGCGCTGGGGCGAGCGCGTAGGTCAGCGCGCCGTCGCCGCCCGTCGCCTCCGGCAGGGTCAGCGGTGCGATGGGGACGCCGCGCTCGTAGCGCTGGTCAGCGATGCGCGCGTCCCCGAAGTCCGGCGCGGCATCCACTGGGGTCACCGCATCGGACCACGGGGACGTCGAGCCGGGGCCGGCGGCGTTCACCGCGCGGACCTGGAACCGGTAGGCCGTCCCGTTGGTCAGGCCGGTGACCGTGGTGTGCGTGGTCCACGGGCCGCTTCCCGGAACGTCGGTCCAGTTGGAGGAGGCCGCCTCCTCCGTCTCCGCAGCGCGCATCCGGTACTGCCACTTCGCGATGGGGATGCCGCCGTCGCCGCCGGACGCCCAGGCGAGCGTCACCTGCTCGTATCCGGCGGTCGCCGCCGGCTTCGAGGCGGCGAACGGCGCGTCCCCCGGCATCGCCGGGGCCGACTCGGCGGACGGGCTCCCCGGCCCCACGGCGTTCACCGCGCGCACCCGGAACCGGTAGGTCCGGCCGTTCGTCAGCCCGGTCACCGTGAAGCTGGCGGTGTTCGCGCCGCTGCCCGGGATGTTGGTCCACGGCCCGTAGTCGCCGTCCGTCTTCCAGGCGTACTGCCACCGGGTGATGCGGGATCCGCCGTCGCCGCGCGACGACCAGGTGAGGGTGACCTGCCCGCCGTGGGCGGCCACCGAAGGCCGCGACGGCGAGGGAGGGGTCTCAGCCGGGTCCTCCTCCGTTTGCTCTTCCGCGCCGCCGGAGCCGGTCCGGCTCTGACTGGCCGCCGCCGGGGTCACCGGGTTGGTCGCCGGGGACGCCGCGCCGTCGCCGTTGGCGTTCACTGCCCGCACCTGGAACCGGTACGCCGTTCCGTTCGTGAGGCCCGTCACCGTGTGGCTCGTCGTGCCCGCCCCGCTGTTCGGGATCGCCGCCCACGCCTCCCAGGTAACGACCTCGTTAACGGCCTCCTGCTTCCGCACCTTCCAGCCGGTGATCGCCGAGCCGCCGTTGCTACCCGCCGTCCACGTCAGCGTGACCTGCTGGTCGCCGCCGGACACGGTCGGCCGGCTGGGGGCCGCGGGCGTCGTCGTGGTGGTGAAGACCAGCGTCGCCAGGACGGTGCCGGAGCAGTCTCCGGTGCCATAGGCGTCGTAGGTGTACGCCGTGTCCATGTCGAGGCCGGAGAGATCCCTCGTCGTGCCGGTGAGGCTCTCCTGGCAGGTCGCTCCGGACTGCCGGCCCTTGAGCGACCAGGTGCCGGTATGGCCGGAGAGCTTCAGGGTCGCCGTGGTGCCCGCGACGTTCTCGGCGGACAGGGTCGTGGAGCCGGGCGTCGCGGGGTCGGACTCGGCCGACTCCGTCCCGTCGCCGTTCGCGTTCACGGCGCGAACCTTGAACCGGTAGGTCGTGGCGTTGGTCAGGCCCGTCACCGTGTAGCTCGTCGTGTTCGCCCCGCTGTTCGGGACCTCCTTCCATTTCGTGTCCCAGGTGCTGCCCGTCTTCTTCAGGAACTTCCAGCCCTTGATCGCCGAGCCGCCGGTGCCGGTCGAGGTCCAGCCCAGCACGACCGCCTGGTGGCGGGCCGCCACCGTCGGCTTGTTCGGCGCCGGGGGCGTCGTCGAGGGCGTGACCGCGTCGGACTCGGGCGATTCCGCGCCGTCGCCGTTCTCGTTCACCGCGCGCACCTTGAACCGGTACTCCGTGCCGTTGGTCAGGTTCGCGACGGTGTGGCTCGTGGTGTTCTCGTCGCTGTTCGGGACCTCCTTCCATTTCGTGTCCCAGGTGCTGCCCGTCTTCTTCAGGAACTTCCAGCCGGTGATCGCCGAGCCGCCGTTGCTTCCCGCCGTCCAGGTCAGCGCGACCTGCCGGTTGCCCCCGGTCACCGTGGGCGTGCCCGGCTTGGCGGGCGTGGTCGAGGGGGTGACGGAAGCGGACTCGGGAGATTCCGTCCCGTTGCCGATCCGGTTCACGGCGCGCACCTTGAACTTGTAGGCCGTGCCGTTGGTCAGGTCGGAAACCGTGAACGCCCTCTTGCCCGGGCACCCGCCGTTGCTCGACGTCTCGCAGATGTCCGCCCAAGTGTCTTCCCAATCGCCCTCTCCGAGCTTCTTGTCGTATTCCCACTTGGTGATCGCCGTGCTGTTCGTGTCGCTGTGGGTCCAGGTCAGGTCCACGGCGGCGTTCTTGCCGGTCACGCCCGGTTGGGAGGCCGCCGGCGGTATGACGTCGGGGAGGTTCATGTGCCATACGGTGGACAGGCCGCCGGGGCCGTTCGCGTTCACCGCCTGCACCCGCACCCCATAGCGTTTGCCGTTCGTCAGGTTCTGAATGGTGTAGGACCTGTCCAGACTGTTGTGGTTGTGGAGAATCCAGTTGTCGACGGGGTCGCTGTTGGGCGTGCGGGTTTCCCCGTACCACACGCGATACCCGGTGATGGGGGAACCGCCGTTGCTGCCCGGCAGGCACCAAGTCACGTGAACCGCCGCATCGCGCGCACCCAGGGAAATGCAGGTTGGGTACGTGGGTGTGTTGCTCTGCGCCGTCGCCGGCGACGCGCCGAACAGACCCAAGGCGATCAACAGGGCGCCGAGGGACTGCCCCCGGAGGGTGCGTTTCCTATGCTGGCCGCGACCGGCCGCGGGCGCGGCCGGAATCATGCGAGAGAGAGAGAGAGAGAGAGAGAGAGAGAGACAGACGGCCCGTAAGGCTGCGTCGTCTTGGTGGGCATGAAGTTCGTCTCAGGGACGCGCGAGGTCACGTCCGTCTCGCGCGTCCAGCGCCGGCCGGGTCAAGGCCGTCACACGCAGCTCCCCTTTGCGAAGAAACACGCGGAGTCTATCTATTTCGACGAACCGAACATCAATCGTGTTCCCCGATCACGCCGAGATTTGCTCGAAATTTGGAATATCCGTCGCACATCACGAACGGATAGCGGTAGATACACGAATTCCTGCCGTCAACGGTGACCGCCTCCGTCCCTCTCGGGGACGGGGGTTCCGCTACGGGTGCGCGGAGCGCAGCGACTCGATCTGGGCCCGGAGCGCCGCCGCTTCGGGCGAATCCGGCGCGGCGGCGATGGCCCGCTCCCACAGCTCGATGCCGGCGGCGAGGTCCTGTTCCAGGAAGAGGCGCACCCGGCCGAGGGCGACCAGGCTCTCCAGGTGCCCGGGGTCTTCCGCCAGCACCGCCTCGTAGCCGCTGACCGCCGCCGCCACGTCACCGAGGCCGAGCTGGGCGAACGCGAGGCGGCTGCGGATGTCGAGGTCCGCCGGATCGAGATTGCGCGCCTGCTGGAGCCAGTACACCGCCTCGCCGAAGTCGAGCGCCTCGAGGTGGAGGTTCCCGACCGCCGCGCGCGCCGCGGGGTCCTCGGGCCGCGCCTCGACGTCCGCGAGCCGCGCCTCCAGGAGGCCCGGGTCCACCGGCCGGGGCTCGGGCATGGGAGGCGCCTCGGGAGCGGCCGCCGCCTCGGGCGGCGGGGGTGCGGGCGGCGCAGCCGGCGGTTCCGGAGATCCGGCGATGAGCCAGCCGACCACCGCCCCGAAGACGAGGCCGGCGCCGAAGAACAGCGCGCGTTCGGAGAGTTGGTTCATTCAGGCGCTCGCGCCGGAGCGGCGCGCCTCCAGCAGCGACCGGCCCCCGACGTAGAGGTAGCCGGCCGCGAAGAGAAGCAGGAAGGGGGCCGAGGCGGCGACGCCTTCGAGGACGGCGTAGAGGGTGGCGGCGGCCATCACGAGGCCCAGGCCGAATTCGAGCGCCGGGATGGCCCCCGCGGGCATCCGGTAGGTCTTGCTTCGCCAGCCGTCCGCCGTGCGCGCGATGCCGTACTTCGGGGTGCGGACGAAGGGGGTGCGGCGTCCGAGCGCCCCGGCGAGCACGGCGGAGGCGTTGCTGAAGGAGATCCCGATGCCGACCGCCAGCGCGACCGGAATGCCCCGGACGCGGCGCCAGCGGCCGCCGCGGGTTCCGGCCGGCAGCAGCCGCCGCAGGCGGCTCTGCGAGAAGGCGTAGAAGGAGACCACGGACACGGTGGCGGCGGCGAAGATGGGGATGTCGAGGAGGGCCATCTCGCGCAGCCCGGTGCTGACCCGCGCGAAGAGCACCGGCGTCATCAGCAGGCTCAGCGCCGCCATCAGCGGGTAGGCGAGGTTGCTGGTGAGGTGGAAGAACGCTTCCGCCCGCACCCGGAACGGCAGCGGCGAGGCCAGGATCTGGGGCAGCAGCTTGCGGGCGGTCTGGAGCGAGCCCTGCGCCCAGCGCCGCTGCTGCGCCTTGAAGGCGTTCATGGAGACGGGGAGCTCGGCGGGCGCGGCGATCTCGGGCACGAAGACGAAGCGCCAGCCCCGGAGCTGCGCGCGGTAGGAGAGGTCAAGGTCCTCGGTCAGGGTATCCCCGGCCCAGCCCCCCGCGTCCTCGATGGCCGCCCGCCGCCAGATCCCGGCGGTGCCGTTGAAGTTGAAGAAGCACTCCGCCACGTGCCGGCCGCCGTGCTCGGCGATGAAGTGGCCGTCGAGCAGGATCGCCTGGACGTCGGTGAGCAGCGAGTAGTCGCGGTTCAAGTGGTCCCAGCGGGCCTGGACGAGGCCGGTCCGTTCGTCGGCGAGCAGGTAGGGCAGCGTCTTCTTCAGGAAATCGGGCTCGGGGACGAAGTCGGCGTCGAAGATCGCGACGAACGGGGCGTCGGAAGCGTCGAGACCCGCTTGCAGGGCGCCCGCCTTGAAGCCTTGGCGGTCCGTGCGGTGGAGGCGGCGAATGTCGAGGCCGGCGGCGGCGCATTCCGCCGCCACCCGGTCGGCGATCTCCCCGGTGTCGTCGGTGGAGTCGTCGAGCACCTGCACGGCGAGCCGGGACCGGGGGTAGTCGAGGGCGGCCACCGCCCGGATCAGCCGTTCCACCACGTAGCGCTCGTTGAAGACGGGGAGCTGGAGGAGCACGCGCGGCGGGTCGCTTTCGAGGAGCGGCGCCCCGCGCACCCGCATCGCCTCCGCCGCCGCCGCGGAGCGGGCGGCGTAGCGGGACAGGCGATAGACGAGGACGTAGCGGTGCGACCCGTAGAGGGAGAGCAGCAGGAGGACCACGAAATAGGTCGTCAGGACCGCGTCGGCGAAGGGCAAGGGAGTGGGATTGTGACTCGCCCCGCCAGTGGGAGCGCCCGGAGCGCCGGTGGGAGCGCCGGTCTTCAGACCGGCACCGCGGGCCAAAGGCCCGCAGACGTTCTACCCCTGTCTTGTCGTGATGGACCAAGAGTCGAACGCCACCACGCCGCGCCGCGCCGCGCCGCGCAGTGCCGTGCCGTGCCGTGCCGTGCCGTGCGCTGCGCTATCGCGCAGCGCGTGCCGGTCTGGAGACCGGCGCTCCCAGCCGGCGGCGCCATCACGGCGCCGGGGCGACCCGCGGACCTGCATTTTCACGGCGACCGGGTCGGGTGGGTTTCGCAACCGGGAAAGTTTGGTTAGAGTGCGAGTACCGCACGGATACCCACCAGGCAACCGGAGAGACCGCCGATGATCCGTCAACCGATCAGCGTGGACCAGTCCGACAGGATCGTTCCGATCAACCTTCGCCAGAGCGGTCGGACGCCCGTGGAGCTGCTCATCTCCACCCGCGTCCGGAAGTCGCCCTACTGGCACCTGTCGCACGAGGCGGGTTGCTGGCGCGCGACGACCTACAACCGCACCTACCATCCGCGCGGCTACGTGCGGCCCGAGGACGGCGGGGCCGCGGCCGAGCACGAGGCGCTGACGAAGCACGTCACGCTGTGGAACGTCGCCGTCGAGCGCCAGATCCGCGTGCGCGGACCGGACGCCGAGCGGTTCACCGACTTCGTCATCACCCGCGACGCCACCCGCATCAAGCCGATGCGGGGGCGCTACGTCATCCTCTGCAACGAGCGGGGCGGCATTCTCAACGACCCGGTGCTGCTCCGGCTGTCCGCGGAGGAATTCTGGTTCTCGCTGGCGGACTCCGACCTGCTCTTCTGGCTCCAGGGCGTCAACGTGGGACTGCGGATGGACGTCGAAATCGAGGAGATTGACGTCTGCCCGGTCCAGATCCAGGGGCCGAAGTCGCCGGCGCTGATGGCCGACCTGGTGGGCGACGGAATCCGTCACCTCCCCTACTACGGCATCCTGGCGGCCGAGATCGCGGGCTGTTCGGTGATCGTTTCGCAGTCGGGCTTCTCGGGCGAGAAGGGCTACGAGATCTACCTGCGGGACGCCACCCTGCACGCCGAGAAGCTGTGGGCCGCGGTCCTCGAGGCCGGCACGGCGCACCAACTCATGGTGATCGCCCCCGGACACCAGCGCCGCATCCAGGCGGGCATCCTCTCGTGGGGGCAGGACGCAGACCACGAAACCGTGCCCTTCCAATGCAACATGGGTTACCAGGTGCCCCGCAAGAAGAAGGCGGACTACATCGGCAAGGCCGCGCTCGAACGGATGCGCGCGGAGATCGAGGCCGGCCGGCCGCCGTTCTCCATGATCCTGGTGGGCATGAAGCTGGGCGGCAGGCCGATCACGGACTACGCGCCCGATTTCTGGCTGGTCTCCGGGAGCGCCGGGGGCGACCCGATCGGGTATCTGACCTCGCCCTGGCACGCGCCGGAACTCGGATGCAACATCGCGCTGGGCTACGTACCGGTGGGAATGTCGGCGGTCGGCACGCCGCTCCAGGTGTGGCTGCCGGACGAGTACGCGACCGAACCGGGCCGGCCCGACGCCGCCCGGGTGTGCGAGATGCCGTTCCGCGCGTCCGTCAACCCGAGCCAACGCGAGGTGGTGCACGCGCGGGGAGAGGACGCGGCGATCTAGCCGTCGGCGGACAACGCGGCCTGAGCACCGCGGCCCCCACCGGCGGACACGGTCTCGGCGAAACGTTGACCGGTGCAAGCTGCGCCGCCGGCTGGGAGCGCCGGTCTTCAGACCGGCACGCGCTGCGCGACGGCGCAGCGCACGGCACAACGCCGACCTGCGCCGTGGCGTTCTGCTCTCCGTTCATCGCCGCGAACTGCGACACGACATCCGCGGGCCTTCGGCCCGCTGTGCCGGTCTGAAGACCGGCGCTCCCAGCCGGCACCATTGTGGCGCTCCGATGCGGACCGGCTTTGTCCGCAGGCGGCTACGTCTTCATCCGGGCGCCGGCCGGGTCGAAGAGCCCCGTGGCGACCGCCGCCACCGTGACCGGGAAGCACTCGTTCATGTACATGACCTGGAGCCGTTCCCCGACCCGGGCGCGCTCCACCGGCAGGTAGGCCAGCAGCAGGTACCTGCCCACGGACGGCCCCGTCCCGGCCGAAAGCACGCGGGACTCCCGCCCCAGCGCGTCCACGATGCGGTCCCCGGCGAGCGTCAGGACCGGTTCGTTCCCACCGGCCGGGAAGCGGGCGACCCCCGAGGCGCCCCGGTGGTCGTCCATGGTGAGCGTGCAGATCAGCGCCGCCGGCCCCGCTTCGCGGGCCCTGGAATAGGCGGCCTTGCCGATGAAGTCGGCCCGCTTCATCCGGGGCCGCGCCAACCCGGCCTCCACCGGGGAGTACTCGGACGTGAGCTCGGAGCCGACGAGCAGGTAGCCCTTCTCCATGCGTCCGGTGACGGCATAGACGCCGATGCCGACGGGCCGCGCATCGAAACCCCGGCCCGCGGCCCGGATCGCGTCCCAAAGCGCCAGCCCGTGCTCCGTCCGCGCGTAGATCTCCCAGCCGTTCTCGCCCACGTAGGAGATGCGCAGCATCGTGACGGGGATCCCCTGGATCAGCGCGCTCCGCACCGTGCCGTAGGGGAACTCGTCCTGGCCGAGTCCGATGTCCGTGACCCCGGCGAGCAGGGCCGGCGCGTCGGGGCCCCACACCCCGACGGTGCAGACCGCCGACGTCCGGTCCTCGAACTGCACCGACCCGTCCGCCGGCAGGTGCTTCTTGAACCAGTAGGCGTCCCGCGCCCCGTCGAAGACCCCGCTCACCACCCGGAACCGGTCCACCGCCAGCCGCTGGATGGTGAGGTCGGCGCGAAAGCCGCCGTCCGGCGTCAGCAGCGGCGTGTAGATCGCGCTGCCGACCGGGCGCCGGCACAGGTTGACCGTCAACGTCTCCATGTACGGAACCACCCCCGGCCCGGAGACGTCGAAGATCTGGAACGCGCCCAGGTCCACCAGCCCCACCTTCTCGCGCAGGTGCAGGTGTTCCGCGTTGATGATCGGCGACCACCAGCGCCGGTCCCACTCGTGCGGGCGGTCCGGGACGGCGTAGCGCGCCACCAGGTCCTCGTTCGAGGCGTACCACTGTGGGCGCTCCCATCCCCGCGCTTCGTGGAACTCGGCCCCCAGCGCCTCGGTGCGCGGGTGGAACGGCGACCGGTTCACGCCCCGCTCCGACTCCCACTGCTCGCGCGGATGGACGATTCCGTAGGTCTTGGTGAAGTGCTCGCGGCAGCGCGCCCGGATGTGGCGCCCGGTGCGCTCGTGCGGCTGGAAGCGGGTCACGTCGGAGCCGTGCGGGTCCAGCAGGCGCGGGTAGCCGTGGGTCATCCACTCGGCGAGGAGGCGGGCCGATCCGGGGCCCTCGCGCACCCAGACCGCCGCCGCCGACCACAGGTTGGCCACCTCGGCGGTCTCGCCCAGCACCTGCTGGGTGTCGGGCGTCAGCGAGAGCAGGCCGTTCACGGCGTACTGGATCTCGGCGCCCGCCAGGAGCTCGCCCATGATCTCGCGCGCCTGTTCGAGTTGCCGCGCGAAGTCCCCGGGCGTGAAGGGCAGCTCGGTGGGGGAACGCTCGGCGTCGGCGATGGACGGGATGTCGTCGGGGCGGACCAGGATGGGGCGGTGCGCGTAGGAACCCACCTCCATCGCTCCGTGGCTCTGCCGCTCGTACATGAACGAATCCATGTCCCGCACGATGGGGTAGCCGATCTCGTTGCCGGTCCCGAGCAGGATGTCCACCGGGCCGAAGTCGGCCATCTGGTGGACGGCCGGCGTGAGCGGGATGGAGGCGCCCGCCATGGCGGCGAGGCGCGGGCTCCAGACGCCGCCGGCGATGACCACGTGTTCGATCTCGACGGTCCCGCGGTCCGTCGCCACCGCCCGGATGCGCGGGCGTCCGAAGGGCGCGGGTTCGACTTCCAGGCCGGTCACTTCGGTCTCGTCGAGGACCGTGAGCACGCCGCGCGCCCGGGCCCGCTCCCGCATGATCGTGCCCGCCCTCACCGAGTCCACGACGGACACGCTCGGGGTGTGGAAGCCGCCGAGGATCACCTCCGGGTTCACGAACGGCGCCTTCGCGGCCACCTGCGCCGGGGTCAGCAGTTCGCTCTCGATCCCCCACGTGCGCGCCGAGGTCATGCGGCGCCGCAGCTCCTCCATCCGCTCCTCGGTGCGGGCGACCTCGATGCCGCCGCAGGTGGTGTTGACGCCGAGCGCTTCGTACTGGCGCTGGCTCTCGAGCGTGAGGAGCGCGATCTCGCGGCCGTGATCGGTGGGAAAGATGAAGTTGGAGGCGTGGCCGGTGGAGCCGCCGGGGTTGGGGAGCGGTCCCTTGTCGAGCAGCAGCAGGTCGTCCCAGCCGAGCCTCGCCAGGTGCTCGACCAGGCAGTTGCCGACGATGCCGGCGCCGATGACGGCGACCCGGGCGCGGGGGGGAGCGGCGCGGGGAGCGGTCATGCTCGCAGTGCTCGGGGTCATCTCCTGATTCCTCGTGGACGCCGCTCCGCCATTCCTCGCGGGTCGGCGGTGCGCAGGTCGGACAGCCAGGCGGCGGTTTCCGCCAGGCCGCCGAAGGTGAACAGGTGGAGGTCCACGCCGAACGCGTCCTCGCGGACGGCCCGCTGCCGGGCCAGCCCGAGCGCGACCGGGGTGGGCGACCAGCCGCCCGCCAGCCGGGCGACGCCGGGCTTCCGCCGCAGCGCCCGGGCGGACCCCGCGACGCCGCAGCGGACGGCGTACTCGATCAGCTTGCGCAGCGGGGCGGGTCCCGGCAGCCCGATGCGGACCGGCAGCGTGCAGCCGGACTCCCGCGTCCGCGCCAGCCAGGCGAGGGCGGGAGGGGCGGAGAACACGAACTGCGTCACCAACCAGAGCTCCGCACCCGTCGCCCGGGCGTACTCGGTCTTCCGCCGCAGCGCCTCCTCCAGAGCGGCCGGGCCGACGAGGGGATGCCCCTCCGGATACGAGGTGACGCCGAGCCGCCGGAGGCCGTGCTCCGCGAGCAGCCCGGAGTCCAGCAGCGCCGGCGCGTCCGGGTACGGGCCGGCGGGCGCGGAGCGGTCTCCGGCCACCAGCAGCAGCGAGTCCGTTCCCGTCTCCACCAGCGCGGACAGCCAGTCGCGGAGCTCGTCCGGCCCCCGGACCGAGCGCGCGGGCAGGTGCGGCACCGGCCTCATGCCCGCGGCCAGCACCCGTTCGCAGCCGGCGACCGTGTCCGGCCACCGGCCCGTCGGCGGGAACGGCAGATAGACGGCGGTCCCCCGCGGGAGGTGGCCGGCGAGGACTTCCCGAGCCGGCAGTTGACGCGCCAGGACCTCGACGGAGGCGCCGAGGGCCAGGTCGCGCAACGCGCGGCCCGACTCCGGATCGTTCACGGATTCGGCATTCTGCCCCATGCGGGGGGTTGACGGCGGGCGGCGCCACGCCCGCGGCCCGGTTATCGCGAAAATGCAGCTCCGGCGAGACGCTGGCCCTCGTGATGGCGCCGCCGGCGGGGAGCGCCGCTCTTCAGAGCGGCACAGCGGGCCGAAGGCCCGCGGATGTCGTGTCGCTGTCTGCGGGGATGAACCGAGAGCAAAGCACCACCGCGCCGCTCACCGTGGCGCCGTGCGCGGCGCTATCGCGCAGCGCGTGCCGGTCTGAAGACCGGCGCTCCCCGCCAGCGGCGCAACGCCCGCGGCCCGGTTATCGCGAAATGCAGCTCCTGCGAGACGCTGGCCCTCGTGATGGCGCCGCCGGCTGGGAGCGCCGCTCTTCAGAGCGGCACAGCGGGCCGAAGGCCCGCGGATGTCGGGTCGCTGTCTGCGGGGATGAACCGAGAGCAGAGCACCACCGCACCGCTCACCGTGGCGCCGTGCGCGGCGCTATCGCGCAGCGCGTGCCGGTCTGAAGACCGGCGCTCCCCGCCAGCGGCGCAACGCACGCGGCCCGGTTATCGCGAAAATGCAGCTCCGGCGAGACGCTGGCCCTCGTGATGGCGCCGCCGGTGTCAAGCGACACCTAGTTTGGCCCAGATAAACGACACCTACTTTGTCACCCTGGAGAGCCTGTTTCGGCGGGGAAGGAGGGACGTTGGGGAGCGCGGCGGGAGCCCGGAGGGCGACCAGAGCGCTCACCGACGTCCCTCCTTCCCCGCCGGCGCCGCGGCGGGGGATGAGGCCGCCTCTTCCGGGAGGAGGAAGGATCGAGCGATCGTCTCCTGGCGCTCCCGGAAGCTCTGCTCCAGATCCCGCAGCCGATAGCTGCGGCCACGGATGTCGAGGACCACGCAGCGGTGCAGGAACCGGTCCAGGATCGCGCTCGCCAGCACCGCGTCCCCCGCCAGCACCTCCGGCCATTCCCGGATCGCCTTGTTCGTCGTGACCAGCACGCTCCCCCGCTCATGCCGGTCGTTGATCAACCGGAACAGTTGACTCGCTTCCTTCGCGTCCAGGGCTTCGTAGCCCATCTCGTCGATGATCAACAGCGACGCCGACAGATACCGCCGGTTCCCCCGTGGCGTCGTCGACCCCTCATGCCGCTTCAGGGTCCGCAGCAACTCGTCCAGCCGGTAGAACGCCACCCGGAACCCGTTCTCCAGCGCCCGCATCCCCAGACCCGCCGCCAGGTGCGTCTTCCCCACCCCCGGCGGGCCCTGCAGCAGAACGTTCTGCCGCTCCCGGATCCAACCGCAGGTGCCCAACAGTTCCACCCGCGTCCGGTCCAGCGTCGGCTGGAAGCCGAAGTCGAAGTTCCCCAGGGTCCGTCCCAGAGGCAACCCCGCCATCCGCAGCCCCATCTCCAGCCGCCGCTGCCGGCGGAACTCCCTCTCCGTCTCCAGGACCCGAACCAACAGGCGATGCGCCGGCAGCTCCTCCCGCGCACACTCGGTCAGCAACTCGGACAACCGAGCCGATGCCTCCCGCATCCCGAGCTCTCCCAGGATCCGCCGCGTCCGGTCCAGGTCCAGGTCCACATCCATACTCACCATCGCGCTACCTCCGCCAGCGCCGCATACAGATCCAGGGGACGTTCCTCCGGAGCCATCGCCCCGATCTCCTCCAGCCGACGCCCCATCCGCCCCAGCGGCGCCGGCGCGATCACCCGACCCGTCGAAGCCCCCTCGTAATGCGACAAGTCGCGCACAAGCAAGGAGTTGCCCTCTCGGGGATGCTCCGCCACCACCTCCCCGCGATCCAACACCTGCACCCGGCGCGCGCACCGGCGCACCTCCACCCGGGTCCCCACCAGACGGAACGGCACCGACCAGCTCCGGCTGTCGAACGCCACCGTGCAGTCCTTCCGCACCGGCCGCAGCCCCACCAGGTCGAACGGCTCCGGCAACCCCGTGCAGTCCCCCAAATACCCCTGCTCCTCCTCCCAACTCTCCAACACCCCGCGCCCCGTCGCCGGGCTCGTCCGGCGCGACTCCCACTCCAGCAACCGAGCGTCCGTCCACGCCTGCAACTCCTCCAGGCTCGACCACTCGCTCGTCGGCCCCGGACCCCAACCCCGCAGGTCCAGGATCCCTCGCTCCACCTTCCCCTTCGCCTCCGGAGACCGCGGCGGACAGGGATCGATGTGAAACCGCGCCTCCTCCGCATACCGCAAATAGGCCCGGTTCACCTCCCCCCAGACCCCCGCGCCGCGCACTATCGCCGTCTTCACGTTGTCCATCCGTACCGTCGCCGTCACCCCCTTCAGACGCACAAACGCCTGCCCGTGAACCCACAACCACGACAGCGTGTCCTTCAACGGGGACCACACCACCGCGCTCTTCCGCGAAAAGCTCAACCGCAGCGCAAACGCACTTACCCCCCGCCGGCCTCCAACCAGCATCCCCGGCGCCTCCGCCCAGTCCGCCTGCGCCTGCGCCCCCGGCGGCGTCTCCACCCGACGCCGCGCCCGTACCCGGCCCGGACCCAACCGACGACGCAGATACCGCTGCACCGACCGCAGGCTCCCCACATACCCGTGCTCCGCCACCAAATGCTCGTGCAGCGCCGTCGCGTTCAAGGGCTGACCCCCCGCAAAGTCCGCGCACCACTCCCGGATCTCCTCCCCAAGCCTCGAAGCGCGCTCAACCTTCCCGCGACCGTCGCGCCTACCCTCCTCGCGACCCAGCTCGTAGCGAACCTGACGCTCGCTCACCCGCGCCGCCCGCGCGATCTCACGCCGGGAACAACCACGCTCCGAAAGCGCCCTGATCGTCATCCGAAGCTCCTTGCTGAGTGCCATGGCGGTCCCCCTGAAGCGAGAACCGAAGCCTCAGCCAACGACGCAAACAGGTGACAAAGTTCGTGTCGTTTAAGCCCGATCTTTACCTGTCGTTTGACAGCCGGCTGGGAGCGCCGCTCTTCAGAGCGGCACAGCGGGCCGAAGGCCCGCGGATGTCGGGTCGCTGTCTGCGGGGATGAACCGAGAGCAAAGCACCACCGCGCCGCTCACCGTGGCGCCGTGCGCGGCGCTATCGCGCAGCGCGTGCCGGTCTGAAGACCGGCGCTCCCCGCCAGCGGCGCAACGCACGCGGCCCGGTTATCGCGAAAATGCAGCTCCGGCGAGACGCTGGCCCTCGTGATGGCGCCGCCGGCTGGGAGCCCCGCTCTTCAGAGCGGCACAGCGGGCCGAAGGCCCGCGGATGTCGGGTCGCTGTCTGCGGGGATGAACCGAGAGCAGAGCACCACCGCACCGCTCGCCGTGGCGCCGTGCGCGGCGCTATCGCGCAGCGCGTGCCGGTCTGAAGACCGGCGCTCCCCAGCGGCGTCGTACACACTCCCGGGCGTCATGAACTCCCGCCGGCTGGTCGCGCTCGGTGGGGTCCATGTTGTGCTGGCGGGGGTGCTGGCGGGGCTGCTCGCGGGGGGGTGGGGGTTCTGGTGGCAGGTCGGCGTGCACGCCGCGCTCTTCGCGCCGCTGCTGCTCGTGGGGCTGCCCCTGGTGCGGGGGCGCGAGACCGGACGCGCTCCCCGCCGGGTGCTGCTGGCTGTGCTCGCGGCGGGGCTCGTCGGCCGAGCGCTCCTGGTCGGCGTGCCGCCCGCGCCGCAGGCCGACCTCCACCGGATGATCTGGGAGGGCCGGGTTCCCGCGGCGGGGGGCGACCCCTTCCGCCACCCGCCCGATGCGCCCGAACTGGCGGAACTCGCCGCCGCGCTCCCGGAGGTCCGGGCGGGGGTGAACTACTGGAAGCTGCCGGCGATCTATCCGCCCGCGGCGCAGCTCTTCTTCCGGGCGACGACCTGGGTCTCGGTCCACCCGGCGGCGATGAAGGGGGCGCTGGTGGTCGCCGAGGGGGTGCTCGTCCTCGCGCTGGTCCTGCTCCTGCGCCGCCGCGGTCTGCACCCGGGGCTCGTCGTGCTCTACGTCTGGAACCCGCTGCCGCTCACCGCGATCGCGGGCGAAGGCCACGGTGACGCCCTCGGGCTGGCCTTCCTCGCGCTCGGGCTGCTCGCCGCCGAGTCCCTGCGCCCGGCCGCCGCCGCGTGTCTCGCCGCGCTGTCGGCGCTCTCCAAGATCGTGGGCGGGGTGCTCCTCCCGTTCCTGCTGTTCCCGGCCCGGCGGGAGGCGCGGCGGCCCGTCCGGGTGCTGCTCGCCGCCCTCGGGACCACGGCGGTGGTCACGCTCCCCTGGCTCACGCCGGGCGTCCTGGATCGGGGGCTCCCGGCGCGTCTCGGAGAGCTGACCGGGAGCCTCGGGCACTTCGCCCGCCACTGGCGGTTCAACGAGTCCGGGTTCCTGGTGCTCGAGGCCGCCTTCGGCGAGGCCGCCCGGGTGGGGGTGCTCGCGCTGGCGGTCGCGCTGCTGCTGGTCCTCCTCTACCGGCGGGTGGAGCCGGCGCTCGGCATCCCGCTGCTCGCCGGGACCGTCTTCCTGCTCTCCCCGGTGGCGCACCCCTGGTACTTCCTCTGGACCCTCCCGTTCATGGTCCTCCACCCGGAGCGGCGGACGCTGCTCGCCGCGACGCTGGTCCTCTCGGGCACCCTGGTGCTCGCGACCTGGCCGTCGTGGCATCTTCCCGTCGGAGAGCCGTGGGTGCTCCCCTGGCCCGTCCGCCTCGCGGAGTACCTGCCCCCCGTCCTGATCCTGATCGCCGGAGGAGTCGCCAACCGGCGCCGCCGGCTTGGAACGCCGGCTTCAGCCGGCACCCGCTGCGCGGAGCGCAGCGGACTGCACCACGCTGACTCAGGCGATGGCGTTCGACTCTCGGTCCATCACCGCGAACAGCGGCACGATCCGCGGGCCTGCGGCCCGCGGTGCCGGCTGAAGCCGGCGCTCCAAGCCATTTCGCCTTTTCATACCCGGTGGGGTTTCTCCAGGCGGCGGAGGTGGGCCACCGCCAGCGCCGCGGCGTAGCCGGCGCCGAAGCCGTTGTCAATGTTCACCACCGTCACGCCGGGCGCGCAACTGTTGAGCAGCGAGAGCAGGGCGGTGAGCCCTCCCCACGACGCGCCGTAACCCGTGGACGTGGGCACCGCCACGATGGGGCACGGGGCGAGACCCGCGACCACCGGGGCGAGCGCCGCCTCCATGCCGGCGACCACCACGAGCGCGTGCAACGAGGCGAAGCCGGGGGCCTCGGTGAGGAGGCGTTGAATGCCCGCGACCCCGATGTCGAAGGTCCGCCGGACCTCGGCGCCCATGAGTTCGGCCGTCAGCGCGGCTTCCTCGGCCACCGGGATGTCCGAGGTCCCCGCCGAGACGACCCCGATGGCGGCGTCGAGCGGGGCGGGGGCGGTCCGGGAGACGACCACGGCGCGGGCTTCCTCGCGCCAGACCGCCTCGGGGACCTCCGCGAGCACGGCGCGGGCGGTCTCCGGGGCGGTCCGGGTCACCAGCGTCTGCCCGGCGGTGGCGGACAGCGACCGCACGATGGCGACGACCTGCTCCGCCGTCTTGCCCTCGGCGAGCACCACCTCCGGGAAGCCGCGGCGGAGTTCCCGGTGGTGGTCGAGCCGGGCGAAGGGCGTCCGGCCGTCGTCGCCCACCGTCTCGAACGGGAACCGCAACCGCCGCGCCGCCTCGCCGGGCGTCACGTCACCCGCCGCGACGCCGTCCAGCAGGCGGCGCAGGCTTTCGTCGTTCATCGCGCGGAGTATGCTCGACTGATGGCCAGCCGGGAGGCGTTCCGGGAGCAGGTCCGGGAGTCGAACGACATCGTCGAGGTGGTCGGTGAGGCGGTCGCGCTGCGTCCCGCGGGACCCGGCCGCTTCACGGGGCTCTGCCCGTTCCACAATGAGACCGCCCCCTCCTTCCAGGTCAACGCCGAGCGGGGCTTCTTTCACTGCTTCGGCTGCAAGGAGAGCGGGGACGTATTCGGCTTCCTGATGAAGCGCGAGGGGCTGTCGTTCGTGGAAGCCCTCCATCAACTGGCGCGGCGCGCCGGAATCCCGATCCCCGAGACCGACCCGAAGCGGTTCTCCCGCGACGAAAAGCTCCGGGCCGCCAACCGGAAGGCGCTCGACTACTACCAGCGGGCGCTGCGGAGCGAAGCCGGCCAGCGGGCGCGGACCTATCTCAGGAAACGCGGCCTCGACGGGGAGACCATCACCGAGCACGGCCTCGGGTTCGCCCCGGACCGCTGGGACGACCTCACGACCACCCTCGAGAAGTCCGGCATCGCGCGGGCCACCCTGGTCGAAGCGGGCCTCGCCCGCGAGGCGAAGCGCGGCGGGCACCACGACTTCTTCCGGAACCGCCTGATCGTGCCCATCTTCGACGGCCAGGGGCGCGCGGCCGGCTTTGCGGGCCGGAGCCTCGACGGGTCCGAACCGAAGTACATCAACAGCCCCGACAGCCCCATCTACCGGAAGCGCTCCGTCCTCTACGGACTGCACCGGGCGCGGAGCACCATCCGCCGGGAGCGCTCCGCCATCCTGTTCGAGGGGTACTTCGACTGCCTCTCGGCGTGGCAGGCGGGGATCGGCGGCGCCGTCGCCGTCTGCGGCACGGCGCTCACGCCCGATCACGCGAAGCTCCTCTCCGCCCAGACCCGCGACATCGTCCTCGCCTTCGACGCCGACGCCGGAGGCCGGCGCGCCACCCTGGCGAGCCTCCCGATCCTGCTGGAAGCCCAGCTCCGGGTGCGGGTGGCCCCCCTCTCCGGGGGCCGCGACCCCGACGACATCATTCGCGAGGACGGCGCGGACGCCTTTCGGGAGGCGCTCCGGAAGGCGCCGGCGTTCGTGGAGTTCCTCGTCGAGGAGGCCCGGGAGCGGGCCCGCTCCCGGGCGGGGCGCGTGGCCGCGGTCCAGGAAGTACTCGAAATCATCGCCAGCGCCCCGAACCGCCTGGACCGCGAGGAATGGCTCACCGAGGCCGCCGGCTCGCTCGGCTTCTCGCTGGAAAGCGCCTGGCAGGAGATGGCGCGGCTCGAGAGCCGGCCCACCCGGGGGAGACCACTGCAAGAGAGCGACGGGGCCGACGAGGGCTCCACCCCCGCCGGGCCGCGGCCCTCACCGACCCCGGCCGAACGCGACCTGATCCGCTGGGCGGATGCCAAACCCGACAGGGCAGCCACGGTCCTCGAAGGGGCGGAGACCAAGGACCTCGAGGGGTTCGCCAGTTCGGACCTGCTGCTCGACCTGAAGCAGGCCGCCGCGGGCGGTGGCCCTCGGCTCGCGGACCGGATACAGGAGTTGCTCGCCGGCGAACCTACCGGCGGGCAGCAGCTCCTGATCGAGGTCCTGGAGCACCCGGTGAGTCTCAACACGGAGAAGCAGAGTCCCGAGGACTGCCTCGACGCACTGAGGGAGCCGAGGCTGCGCGACCGGCAAGCGACGCTCCGTGGCGTGGTCCGCACCGGTGGCGACGAGGCGACCGAGGCCCTCGCGGAACTGCAGCGGATCAACGAGGAGATTGACCGGCTGCGGCGTGGCCGATCCACACCCTGACCACGGCGCGTGACGTTCGACCCGGCTTTGGCGCCGGGCGGTACCGGGTTTGTACATGCTAGAGTGCCCGGTTGCTGTTTGGCGTTGCCTGGCCGGCGAATCGAACGGGCTGGACGCCGGACCGATCCGAACTTGCCCGCCTCTGCTGTCCGTTCCCGCCGGGAATTGCCTTTTTGGAGAGTTTGCGGAATCCGTCTGTACCCGGGCGCGGCAAACCGAATGAGCCAGCCGGCGAACACCCGTTCGCCGGCTGAACCTGTTCCCGGCGCGGAGCCGGGATTTCGGAAAGTCCGTTAGGGACCGCCCTGCCCGGAGGACCAACCATGGAACACGCGGAAACCCCCGGGTACGACCTGGAGCTGCTCCGTGACATCGGGGTCGAGGCCCAGACCGACGAAGTCAAGGCGCTCGTCGCACTCGGAAAAGACCGGGGCTATCTGCTGACCGAAGAGGTTCAGGACGCCTGGGGGGGCGACGACCCGCCCGAGGAGTTCCTGGAGAGCCTGACGGAATGGGGCATCCCGCTCTACGAGTCCGAGGAGGAGTACGAGAAGTCCCGCGACACCGAAGGCGCCACCCTCGACCTGACGCCGAGCGCCATCGAGCGCACCAACGACCCGGTCCGGATGTACCTCCGCGAGATGGGGGTCGTTCCCCTGCTCGACCGGGAGGGCGAGGTCCGGATCTCCAAGCGCATCGAGCGCGGCAAGAACCGCTCGAAGCGCGCCATCACCCGGCGGCTCTACATCATCAACCAGTTGCTCGTGGACTTCCGGCCCCAGATCGAGGCCGACACCATGCAGCTCCGGGAGAACTTCGAGGTCGCCGAGGGCGGGACCACCATCCGTCACGACCAGCACCGGGAGCGGATCCTCGGCGCCCTGGGCCGGCTCGAAGCCTCCTACAAGCTGTACCGGAGGCGCGTGTCGCTCCTCCGCAACGTGCCCCGCCGCACCCGCGCCTACCGCCGCCGGGCGACCGCCGCGGCGCGCACGCGGATCGAGATGAGCCACGTCATCTGGACCATGCGTCCGACCGACGGCCTGCTCAGCCGCTGGATGGAGGAGCTGAAGGGCCTTTCCGTCGAAGCGCGCCGGGCCACCCGCGAGATCGAGATCTGCGCCGTCCTCCGGAAGGAGATCGACGCCGCCCAGGACACGACCCCCGAGGCCAAGACGTCGCTCCGCCGCGAGGTCATGAGGCGCCAGCGCGAGGCCCAGGCGACGCTCGACCGCGCCGGCCACGTCATGCCCGAGTTCGGCACCGCCAAGAAGATCAAGTCGGCGCGCCTCGAAGTGCAGCCCGAACTCGAGGCCGCCGTCGCCAACATTGATCTCGGCGAAGAGCGCGCCCAGCTCGCCAAGCAGGACCTCGTGCAGGCGAACCTGCGCCTCGTGGTCTCGATCGCCAAGAAGTACACGAACCGCGGGCTCCAGTTCCTCGATCTCATCCAGGAGGGCAACATCGGCCTGATGAAGGCGGTGGACAAGTTCGAGTACCGGCGCGGCTACAAGTTCTCGACCTACGCCACCTGGTGGATCCGCCAGGCGATCACCCGGGCGATCGCCGACCAGGCCCGGACGATCCGCATCCCGGTGCACATGCACGAGACCATCAACAAGCTGCACCGGACCCAGCGGAGCCTCGTGCAGGAGCTCGGCCGGGAACCGCGCCAGGAAGAGATCGCGGACCGGATGGGCATGACCCCGTCCAAGGTGCGGAAGGTCATGAAGATCGCCCAGGAACCGATCTCGCTGGAGACCCCGATCGGCGAGGACGACGACGGGCACCTCGGCGACTTCATCAAGGACCCGAACGCCCCCTCCCCGCAGGACCTCGTGATCAACAAGCGGCTCCAGGAGACCATCGAAGCGGTCCTGAAGACCCTCACCCCCCGGGAGGAAGCCGTCCTCGAGAGCCGGTTCGGCCTCGGCGGCCTCCAGGAGAAGACCCTGGAAGAGGTGGGGAAGCAGTTCGAGGTGACCCGCGAGCGCATTCGGCAGATCGAAACCAAGTCCATCCGCAAGCTGCGTCACCCGGCGCGCGCCCGCAAACTGCGGCAGTTTTCGGAATGAGCGGCGCCGGGTCCTTCCGATCGGCCGGGCCCATAGCTCAGTGGTCAGAGCGGCCGGCTCATAACCGGTTGGTCCCAGGTTCAAATCCTGGTGGGCCCACCGGCCGGAGTTTCAACACGGTGTGTGGGCGATTCCTCCGCCCGCCCCGGGTTGCCCGCAGCGCACCCCCTCCGGGAGTCTGAGGCGATGCTTCCCGAGCTGGCGACGCTCCGGGAAGTTCAGGGCTTCGATATACGGCTCGCGGGCTGCGACCGCGAACTCGCGCGGGTGCCGGGCGTCCTCGACGGCATTGATGCGGAGATCGAGACGGCGAAGTCCCACGTCCATGCGGTGGAGGAGGAGCTGCGCCGGACCGGCGCCGAACGCCGCCACGCCGAGACCGAACTCGAAGAGGCCGAGGCGAGCGTGGAGAAGTACGGGGACCAGTTGCTCGGGGCGCGCACCAACGAGGAATACAAGGGACTCCAGCAGCAGATCGCCAGCACCAGGACGCGGATCGGGACGATCGAGGACCGGATCCTGGTCCTGATGGAAAAGGCCGACGAGCTGGAAGAAAAGCTCGCCGACCGCAAGCGGACGTTCGCCGAACGCAGCGCGGTGCTGGAAGCGCGGAAGACCGAGATCCGGACGAAGGCCCGCGAGCAGGAAGCGAAGCGCGATCAGCTCCGGAAGCGCCGGTCGGCTTCCTTCGCCGGGCTCTCCGAAGAGATCGCGGCCCGCTACGAGCGGATCCGCGGGGCTCGCCGCGGGATTGCCGTGGCCCCCGTGCGGGACGAGCGTTGCTCCGCGTGCAACGTGCGCCTCCGGCCCCAACTCCTCGAGGAAATCCACGTAGGACAGGCGATCCTGGCCTGCGAAACCTGCGCCCGCATCCTCTTCTTCGAAGCGGAACCGGCGGCGAAATCGGCATGAGCCGGTTCCTCAGGGAGCGGGCCGAGCGACGGCGCGCTCGGGAGACCTGGCTCGACGGGCCGGATACCGGCTTCCCGATTCCCTCCGCGCCGGGCGCGGCGGGGCTCCGGATCGCCGTCGGCTACCCGAACCGCTACGCGCTCGGGATGTCCAACGTCGGCTTCCAGGCGGTGCACCGCTTCTTCCACCTCCTGCCCGACACGGCGAGCGAGCGGTTCTTCCTTCCCGACCGGGCCGAGCTGGACGAGTACCGGAGGACCGGGCTCCCCCTGCGCACGCTCGAGAGCGGGAGCCCGGTGCGCGGCTTCGACGTGGTGGCGTTCTCGATCACCTTCGAGCCCGACGTGGTCCACCTCGTCGAGATGCTCCAGCTCGCCGGGATCCCGCCGCTCGCGGAAGACCGGACCGCCCGGGACCCGCTGGTGATCGCCGGCGGCCCGGTCACCTTCCTGAACCCGGAGCCGCTCGCCCCCTTCGTGGACGCCTTCGGCGTGGGCGAAGCGGAGGCGCTCCTTCCGGCCCTGACCGAGGTGCTGCAGGCGGAGACCCGCGGCGCGCGCCTCCGAGGACTCTCAGAGGAGTCCGGGTTCTACGTGCCCGCCACCCACGAGGTCGAATACGCGCCGGACGGCCAGGTGCTCCGCCGCCGCATCCACGGCGGACATCCGGTGGTGCGGGCCCGGATGGGCAAGGACGCCCGGTTCCCGCCTCCGGCCACCTACATCCTCACCCGCGACACCGAGATGTCGGACAAGTTCCTGGTCGAGGTGTCGCGCGGCTGTCCGACGCTCTGCCGCTTCTGCTGGGCCGGCTACAACTACCTGCCGAAGCGGTCCTTCGAGGTGGAGCGGCTGCTGGCGCTCGCCCGCGCCGCCCGCCCCCACACCGACCGCATCGGGCTGGTCTCGACCGCGGTGGGCGCGCACCGGGAGATCGTCCCGCTGGTCTCGGACCTCCGCGACCAGGGGTTCCGGGTCAGCGTCTCGTCCATCCGCTTCGAGGACGTGC
Organism: Vicinamibacteria bacterium; assembly: GCA_963555995.3. Lineage (GTDB taxonomy): Bacteria > Acidobacteriota > Vicinamibacteria > Marinacidobacterales > Marinacidobacteraceae > Marinacidobacterium. The sequence goes on from OY821641.1 coordinate 2,693,968, forward strand.
GGGACGAGTTCGCCCGGCCGCTCGCGGAGAGCGGCGAACGGACGGTCGCCATTGCCCCGGAGGTGGGGACCGACCGGCTGCGCAAGGCCATCCACAAGCGGGTGACCAACGACGAGATCCTCGACAAGACCGGGACGCTGCTCGAAGCGGGGGTCGAGAACCTGAAGCTCTACCTGATGGTGGGGCTGCCGGGGGAGACCGACACCGACGTGCAGGCCATCGTGCCCCTCGTCCGCCGCATCCGCGATCTGGTGCGGGCGAAGCGGCGCGGCGGCCGGACCATCGCGAGCGTCAACCCCTTCATCCCGAAACCGGGCACGCCGTTCCAGTGGCGGCCCATGGCGCCGCTGCCGGTCCTGACCTCCCGCATCCGCTATCTCCAGCGCGAACTGGGAGCGCTCTCCGGCGTCGAGGCGCACTGCAAATCCCCGCGCATGGAGCGGCTCCAGGCGCTGCTCGCGCTCGGCGACCGCCGCCTCGCCCCGGTCATCCTCGCGCTCGCCGAGGGCCGCGGCCTGAACCGGAGCCTCAAGGACGCCGGCCTCTCACTCGACGCCTACCTCTACCGCCAGCGGGACCTCGACGAGGAACTCCCCTGGAGCTTCCTCGACACCGGCATGAAGGACACCCTCCTCAAGGACCAACTCGCCAAAGCCGACCGCCTCGTCGCGTAACGGCCCGGAGCGCCGGCTTCAGCCGGCACAGCCCGCCGCAGGCGGGCGGCGGGACGGACTCATTGGCCGGGATGGCTCCGCTGCGCGCGCCGATGCGCCCGGGTAACGACGAACCGCCCGCGGCCCTGCGGGCCGCGGTGCCGGCTGAAGCCGGCGTTCCAAGCCGGCGGCGCGATCACGGCTGCTGGCCAACCCCTCACGACGGGTGGGATGCGTTCACACGGTCAGCGCTCCCCGCCACCACCACCGACCAGTTGCGCCCCACTCCGGGACCTTCCCGCCGGTAGGAGTGGAACGCCGGCTGGCACCGGGTGCAGAGCGCGATGTCCTCGATGGCGTCCTCCGGCAGGCCCGCCGCGACGAGTTGGAGGCGGTTCGCGAGCGCCAGGTCGAGGTGGGGGCGTCCCGCAGCCCGGGGCCGGAGGGCAAACCGGTCCACGTCGTGTTCTTGCTCGCGGAATGCGGACACCACTTCGGGACCCACCTCGAAACAGCAGGCGCGGATCGCGGGGCCGATGACGGCCCTGAGCCGCGAAGGGGGAGCACCGGTCTCGGCGGCCAGCGCGCGGGCGGCCGCTTCGACCACCCACAACAGGGTGCCGCGCCAGCCGGCGTGCGCCCCGGCCACCGCTCCGGAGACGGGGTCGGCGAGCAGCACCGGAACGCAGTCGGCGGCCTTGATCGCGACGGCGGTTCGGGGGATGCGGCTTACCAGGGCGTCAGCGGTGGCCGGGGCGTCCGGCCGCGCGACGCCGCGTAGCACCTGCACGTCGTTGCCGTGGACCTGCCGCAGAGCGTGGACGGCCCGAACTCCGGCGGCGCGTTCCAGCAGGTCCAGATCGGCTTCCATCGTGTCGCGGACGCCGAGTGGCCAGGCATTCGCTTGCCGGGTCCGGACCCGGCAAGTGAAGCCGTGGCGGGCCGGGAACCGGATGGAGGCGAGCACTTCGAGCGGTTCGGTGGGGCCGAGCGGCTGCCAGCGGAAGCCGTCGGGTGGATTGGGGAAGTGCAGGGAGGTCAACGCTCGACGCCGTGTCCGCGGCCTTCTTCAGGCCGTCAGGGTGGGTAAGGCCGCGCCGTGCGGGCCGGTGCGAAGGCCCCCACCGGGCGAAACGCTCATGCGCGTGTGCTGCTGCGCATGGCGCGAGTCATGAAGAACGGCGGAGACGGCTTGGAGCGCCGGCTTCAGCCGGCACCGCGGGCCGAGGCCCGCGGATGTCGTGCCGTTGTTCGCGGTGATGGACCGCGAGCCGAGCGTCATCGGGCAGGTCAGCGGTGCGCCGTCCGCTGCGCTTCGCGCGCCGGGTGCCGGCTGAAGCCGGCGTTCCAAGCCGGCGGCGTCCTCACGGCCCCTGGCGGTCCCGGCTGACGCGTCACACCTCCTAGTTGCGGCGGGTCAGGTAGGGGGGGGTTTCGAGGTCGCCCCAGCGGTCCTCGCCGACGTCCTCGGGAAGGGACATCGGCTCGTCAATCACGGGCCGTGAGGCGGAGGCGAAGACGTCGGCGCGTTCCTGGTGGGTCTCGCTCCCGTTCCCCCTCGCTTCCATGCGGTTCGCGTCGGATTCCGCGATTGTCGGGAAGGTGTCCAGTTTCGGGATGGTTCGGCCGACCCGCCCGCCGGCCCGGTCGGCCGGTCCCGCCGTCCCGGAACGGGCCGCCGAAGGCATGACGTCCCGCTGGCCGAACGTGCCGGTCGCGCGGGTGGTGTAGTTCGCGAAATCGTTGGGGGTCGCGTTCGCGCGGTTCCGGTCCGGGAACCCGGTGGCGACCACCGTCACCTTGATCTGGCCGGTCGCGTCCATGCTCGGGTCGAGCGCCGTCCCGATCAGGATGTTGTCTCCCGGCTCGGGGTCCGCGGATCCGTAGATCCCGGTTCCCTCGGGCGCCACGGCGTCCCGGACGACCTCGACGGCGCGCTGCACCTCGTTCAGCGTCAGGCTCTCGCCCCCCGTGACGTTGACGACGATGCTCGTCGCGCCCTGAATCGAGGTGTCTTCGAGCAGCGGCGAAGAGATGGCCGCTTCCGTGGCCTCCTCGACGCGGTGCTCGCCCGAGGCCTGCCCGATGCCCATGACCGCGTCTCCGCGCAACCGCATGGCGGAGCGGACGTCGGCGAAGTCCAGGTTGATCTCCCCCGGGACCTGGATCAGGTCCGAGATCCCCTGAACGGCCTGCCGCACCACGTCGTCCGCGCTTCGGAACGCGTCCCGGATCTTGAGGTTCCCGTACACCGCGACGACCCGGTCGTTCGGAACGCAGATGAGGGTGTCCACGAACTCGCGGAGTTCGCGAATGCCGTCGTTGGCCGCCGTCATGCGCCGCTTGCCCTCGACGGTCATCGGTTTGGTCGCCACCGCGATGCAGAGGGCCTTGATCTCCTGGGCCACGCAGGCGATCACCGGCGCCGCGCCGGTACCCGTGCCGCCTCCCTCACCCACGGTGATGAAGACCATGTCGGCGCCCGCCAGCACGTCAATGAGACGGTCCATGTCGTCGCGCGCCGCCAGCCGTCCCACTTCCGGATCGCCGCCGCAGCCGAGTCCACCGGTCCGCTCGGTTCCCAACTGGATCTTCACGGGCGCATTCGACAGATCGAGTACCTGCGCGTCGGTGTTCGCCGCGATGAAGTCAACGCCGGTCACCCCGGCCTCGATCATCCGGTTGACGGCGTTGCCGCCGCCGCCGCCGACGCCGATGACCTTGATGACGGCTCGTTTCTCCGTCACGTCGCTGGCCGCCCCGACCGGCGGCGGCGCCGTCACGGCGACCGGAGCGGAGGCAGCCGCGGGTTCCTGCATCCCGGCCGGCGGCTCCCCGGCGCCCGCTGCCGATGCCTCGGCCGCCGCTACCGGTTCCTCGGCCGCGGCTGCCGGTTCCTCGGCTGCCGCGGCTGTTGCCTCCGCGCTCGCCGCCGATTCCTCGGCGGCGGCCGGCGGCTCCGCCGGCTCGGAAACGGCGGCTTCCGGCGGCGCGGCCTCCGGGGCGCCGGACCTCGCCTCCGGGGCGGCATCCGCGCCGGCAAAGAGCGCGGGCTGCGCTACGGGGGCCGTTTCCGCTGCCGTTTCCGGCAGTGCGTCCTGGGACTCGGCGGCCTTTCCGGCTTCCGTGGGGCCGGCTTCGGGATCGCTGGCCTTGGGTGCTGGTTCTTCGGCGAAGAAGATCATGAGTTCACTCCTCGGGGTGGGGGGTAACAGCCTGTGGATAAAGTGACGTGAGCACCGAGAACGGCGAGGCGCCCGGCTGACAAGGCGCGTGAGGGAGGAATACCGAGCGTATTCCGACCGAAACGCAACGATGAGGGCCGCGTAGCGGCCTGGTTCAGCCGGGATGCATCGCCGTTCGAATGCCGCGTGACTTTGTTCACAGGCTGTTGACAGGGCAAAGTGGTCATTGGGCTTTCCGGAGGTGACCGGCGACCCGCCGCAGACCGTCACCGATGGCGCGGCCCATTTCCGAGAGCGCGGAGCGGGATCTGGCCGCGGGGGTGCGCCGGCGGTGCAGGAGGCCGTAGCGGCAGAGGCCCATGGCGCAGGCGAAGTCCGGGCGCGTCGCCAGATCGCGCCGGCCGGTCAGGTCCTGGGGACCGCGACTCTCGGCGTAGGCGCCGAAGACCAGGCGCGCCACGTCGCTCAATCCGTCGAGGTTCGCTCCGCCTCCGGTGATCACCACGGCGCCGGGGATCTCCCGGAGCACGCGGCCCAACTGGTCGCGAATCCTGGTGAGATCGCTCTCCGCCCGCCGCTGCAGGACATCGGCGAGCAGTCGGCGGCGCCACTGCTTGGGGTAGCCGCCCCCCGAGACCTGGATTTCGAAGTAGTCGTCCTCGGGGACCTTTTCCACGAGCGCGACGCCGTAACGCCGCTTGGCCTGCTCGGCGTGGGCGTGGGAGGTCTTGAGGCCGAGCGCGAGGTCCCGCGTGTACGCCCGGCCGCCGCTCGGCATCAGGTCCGAATGCCGCATCGCTCCCTGCCGGAACACCGCGATCTCGGTCGTCATGGCGCCGACGTCGAGCAGGACGACGCCGTCCTGCCGCTCCTCCCCGGTAAGGACGGCGTGGCCGGCGGCCAGCGGGGCGGCCACCAGGCGCTCGATGCGGATGCCGGCGCCGTTCACCGCCTCTTCGATGCGGTGCAGGGTGTCGCGGGGACAGCTCACCAGGTGGACGTGGGATTCGATCTTCTCGCCCGTCCAGCCCGTCGGGTTCTCGGTGGAATCGAGGTCGTCCACCCAGAACTCCTGGGGGAGCGCGTGCAGCAGCTCGTACGGGGGGCGGAGCCACGCCGTCCCGCCGTCCCTCGGCACCGCCGCCATGACGGCCCGGTAGACATCGGACTCGGCGATGCGGTGGTCCGGCGTCAGGATCGAGATCGCGCCGGACGAGTTGATGCTGCGGCGGGTGCGGCTGCCCACCGAGACGAAGGCCGACCCCACCTCCACGCCGGCGGTCTGCTCGACTTCCTCGACCGCCTGCCGGACCGCTTCCGTGACCCCTCCCAGCCGTACGACCTCGCCGTGCTGGACCGAATTCCGCGACTCCGCCTGTCCGACCGCGAGCACCTCGATCTCCATCCCCTCCTCCGTTCCGGAGAGAGCCTCGGGCCCGCGGGCGAGCACCGTGCGCACGTGATCGGATCCGATGTCAATGCCGCAGAGCAGATCCGCCGGCCTCGTCATTCCGTCGCTCCTCCCACGGGATTGGAGGGCGCCTCTTCGGGGACCGCCGCCGGTTCGGTGCGGACGAGAAACCGGTCGGGAACCCGGGCGTCAACCCGCGAGAGCCCCGGCCAGCGCTCGACCAGGTCGGGCAGGACCCCGGCGACGCGCTCCAGCCCGTCCAGGAAGCCGCGTTCGCTCAACAGGATCGGGAGCGCCGGCGACCGGAGGATCACCTCCACGCGGTAGGGACCGCCGCTCACGTCCAGCTCGGAAACGAGCCGGTCCAGTTCGGGCCGGCGGGACAGCGCCGCCGCCAACCGGCCGGCAAGCGCCGCCCGCCTTTCGAAGTCGGCGTGACTGCGGTCGGCGCCCCGGATCAGGACCAGGTCCACCGCGCCGGCCGACGCGAAATCGTTGGCCGTGGCGGGTCCGAGGACCGTTCCGTCGCCCGCGAGGGCGGCCGGAGGCTGCCAGTCGAGGAGCGCCACGGTCCGCTTTTCCTCGACGTCCACCAGGATGACGCCGGGCAGCAGCCGCTCCACGGTGACCCGCTCGGGGATTCCCGTCGCGAGCAGCCGCTCGCGAATGGCCGCCGCATCGGCGAGCAACCCGGTGGGGCCGAGGCTCCCGGCGTCCGGGAACCGGGTCAGATGCACCGCTCCGCGGAGCCGCAGTTCCGCCGGGCCGGTCTCGGCCGCCGCGCCGGCGGGCTCGGCGGCGGTCATCCTCCCGACCACGATTCCGGCGGCGAGCGCCAGACCCACCGACCCAACCGCGATGCGGGCCACCAGCCGCGGCAGCGGGGTTCTGGGCGCGGGCGGCGCCACCAGCCGCGGCTCGCGTTCCGCCGCCCGGCGCCGGGCGTCCGGGTCGGCATGCGGCGGGAGCTCGACGGGCATCGAATTGGTCCGGCCCGCCGGCCGCCGATCACGCCACCCGTTCACGGAGCGCCTCCTGCAGCAGGTCGGGCAACTGGGTGATGCTTCCCGCCCCGAGCGTCAGAACCACGTCGCCGGCGCCAAGCTCGGGGGCCAACCGATCAGCCACCTCCTCGAGGCGGCCCAGGAAACGGACATCGGGATGCCCCGCACCCCGGATTCCCCGGGCCAGCTCCTCGCCGTCCACTCCGGGAATCGGCTTTTCGCCCGCCGGGTAGATGTCCGTGACCACCACGACGTCCGCACCAGCGAAGGCGCGGCAGAAGTCCTCGTGCAGGTCCCGCACCCGGCTGTAGCGGTGCGGCTGGAAGACCGCCACCGTGCGGGCGCCGAAAGCCGCCCGCGCCGCCTCGAGCGTCTCCCGGATCTCGCTCGGGTGGTGGGCGTAGTCGTCCACGATCCGCACCCCGGCCGGGGTACCGCGCCGTTGGAACCGGCGCTCGACCCCGGTGAAGGCCTCGAGACCCTTGCGGATCGCCGGAGTCCCCAGGCCGAACTCGAGCCCGACGGCGGCGGCGGCGAGGCTGTTCAGGACCGCGGTGCGGCCCGGCTGCTTCAGATGGACGGCGCCGGCCAGCCCGCCCCGGATCCGCAGCTCGTAACGGGTCCCGTCCTCGGCGATGGAGATCTTTTCGGCCGAAATCTCGGCGTCCGGAGAAAGGCCGTAGGTGATGACCCGCCGGCGGACGCGCGGCAGCAGCGAACGCACGTTGTCGCAGTCAGTGCAGACGATCGCGCCCCCGTAGAACGGAGTCATGTTGATGAAACGAAGGAAGGAATCGAGGAGGTCCTCCATCCCTTCGTAGGCGTCGAGATGCTCGCGGTCAATCCCCGTGACCACCGCCAGCACCGGCAGCAGCCGCAGGAAGGTGCGGTCGGACTCGTCGGCCTCCGCCACCAGGATCTCGGACTTCCCGACCCGCGCTCCGCCGCCGATCGTCGCGACCCGGCCCCCGATCACCGTCGTCGGATCGAGGCCCGCGTGATCGAGCAGCACGGAGGTCATCGAAGTCGTCGTGGTCTTGCCGTGCGACCCCGCCACCGCCACCGCAAACTTCATCCGCATCAGCTCGGCGAGCATTTCCGCGCGCGGGATGATGGGGAGCTGCCGCTCGCGGGCGGCGACGACCTCGGGGTTGTCCGGGGGCACCGCCGAGGAGACGACGACCACGTCGGCGGAGTCCACCTGATTGGCGACGTGTCCCTCGAACACGATCCCACCGAGTTCGGCCAGTCGCCGCGCGTTCGCGCCGGTGCGGAGATCGGAACCGCTGACCCGGTAGCCGAGATTCAGCAGTACCTCGGCAATGCCGCTCATCCCCACTCCGCCGATGCCGACGAAGTGCACGCGGGTGCGGGTGGAAAAGAGCAGACCCCGCGTCCCGGACGACGAAAGCAGGCTCTGGGCGAAGCCGTTCACGGCGCCCCCCCGGCGAGTGCGTGCAGCCTCGCCGCCAACCGCTCCGCGCAGTGTTCGTGCACGAGCTGCTCCCCGGCCCGAGCCATGTTCGCGCGGAGCTCCGGATCGTCCGCGAGGGTGGCGAGCGCGGTCGCGAACTCCGCTCCCGAAGACGCTTCGTCCACGGCCACCGCGGCGCCGGCGCGGGCCAGCGCCGCCGCGTTCTGCCGCTGGTGCGCGCCCGCGACCGGCGCGGGCACCAGAATCCCTGGCCGTCCGGCGGCGGCCAGTTCGGCGCAGGTGATGGCGCCGGCGCGGCCCACCACCACGTCCGCCGCCTCCATGGCCCGCGGCATGTCGTCGAGATACGCCACCACGCGAGCGTCCACCCCGGCGTCGCGATACGCGTCGCGAATCGGGTCCTCGTCGGCGGGGCCCGTCTGATGGGTGATCCGCAGTCGGCCGGGGCGCGCGCGGAGCGCGGGCAGCGAATCCACCACCAGCCGATTCAGCCGCGAGGCCCCCTGGCTGCCCCCGGTGACCAGCACCGACACGGCGCCGTTGGCGCCCGGCGGCGGCGCCATCCGGAAGAACTCCGGCCGCACCGGGATTCCGGCAACCACCGTGCGGCGCCGGAGGCGCCGGCGCGTCGCCTCCCAGGCCACCGCGACCTCGCTCGCGAACGGCGAGCTCCAGCGGGTCGCGAAACCGGGCTCCGCGTTGGGTTCCAGAATCAGCGAAGGAATCCCCAGGAGGCGGGCGGCGAACACCGCGACCCCGGACACGGAACCCCCGGTCCCGAAAACCACGTCCGGACGAATCTCCCGGAGCCGCCGCCGCATCGCGGCGACCGAACGCAGGAGGCGGGCGGAGGTCCGGGGCAGCGCGAACGGCGAGCGGCCGCGGACGGGGGGCACCTCGACGAGTTCCAGCCCGAATCCGTGCTCCGGCACGAGGCGGTTCTCCAGCCCCCGGGCGGTGCCCACGAACCGGATCTCGGCGGGTCCCCGCTCGGCGAAGGCGCGGGCGACCGCGAGGCCCGGATAGATGTGCCCGCCGCTGCCGGCCGCCGCGACCAGGAGTCGGGTACCCACCATCACGGCACCCTCTGGGAGACCGACAGCACCAGCCCCGCCGCCAGCAGGGTGGTGAGCAGCGAGGAGCCGCCGGCGGAAACGAACGGGAGCGGCAGCCCCGTGGTGGGAACGATCGCGGTCGCGACGCTGAAGTTCAGGAACGCCTGCAGGGCGATGGTCAGCGTGGCCCCCGCTCCGAGCAGCATGCCGAAGCGATCGGGAGCCCGGCTCGAGACGAGGAGTCCCCGGACGGTGAACAGGAGGAAGAAGACCACCACCAGCCCCGCGCCGATGAAGCCCAGTTCCTCGCCGACCACCGAGAAGACGAAGTCGGAGTGCGGCTCGGGAAGGTAGAGCAGTTTCTGGCGGCTGGCGGCGAAGCCGACTCCGGTGACGCCCCCGCTGCCGAGCGCGATGAGCGACTGGCTCAACTGGAAACCGTCGCCGAGCGGGTCGGCGAAGGGATCGAGGAAGGTGAGGATGCGGGCGATCCGGTAGTCCGCGGCCAGCACCCCGGCGGCAAACAGCGGAACCGCCACCGCCGCCAGGCCCGCCAGGTGCCCGAGGCGCGCGCCGCCCAGGAAGATCACCGATACGCCGACCAGCACCAGCAGGGTGGCGGTGCCCAGATCGGGCTGGAGGTAGATGAGCGCCGCGAGAAAACCCGTAGCGACCAGCGGCAACACCAGGGTGCGGAAGGAATCGGCGCCCCGCATCGCCAGCAGATGGGCAAGCGCCACCACCAGCCCGAGCCTCGCCGGCTCGGAGGGCTGCAGGGTGAACCCGGCGAACTGCACCCAGCGGTGCACCCCGTTGATGGCCGGAGAGAGCAGGGCGGCGAAGAGCGACACGATGACCGCCCCGTACACCGCCCACACCACGGCCGGCCGGTTCAGCAACCGGTAGTCCGAACGGGCCACGGCGATCATCGCCAGACAGCCGAGCGCCGCCCAGACCGCCTGGCGCTCCAGGAAGTACGACGGACTGCGGTCGCTGGCGTCCGCCACGATGGCGGAGGCGCTGTAGAGCATGACCAGCCCGAAGACGAGGAGCCCGAGCGTCAGGAGGAACAGGAGCCGGTCGGGGGCCATGCGCCGTCCCTTCATCGAGGGCCTCCCTCCCCGCTCCCCGCGGCGGCGAGGCGGGCCACGATGCCGCGGAAGCGCGTTCCCCGGTCCCCGTAGTTGTCGAACTGGTCGAAGCTGGAGCAGCCGGGGGAGAGCAGCACGATCCCCCCGGGACGGGAGCGGGCCAGCGCGTCTTCCACCGCCGCCTCGAGGGTGTCGTGGACCGCCACCGGAACGCTGCGGATTTCGGCGGCGATCCGGTCCCGGGAGCGCCCGATCGCGTGAATCCCCTCCACCGGGTCGAGATGGCCCTCCAGATCGCGGAACCGGCCGCCCTTGAGGATGCCGCCGAGGATGAGGTGAATCCCGGCGCCGGCCTCCGCGAGCGCCACGAGGGCGGCCCGGGTGGCCTGGAGGTTCGTCGCCCGCGAATCGTTGATGCACCGCACGCCGGCCACCGATCCCGCCTCTTCGAGGGCGTGGGGCAGGCCGCGGAAACGGTCCGCCGCCGTCTCGAGCGCCGCGCGCCCGATCCCCAGGAGGCTGGCGGCGGCCGCCGCCGCCGCGAGGTTGTGCTGCTGGTGGCGCCCCGGAACCCGGAGGGCGTCGAGGCGGGCCAGCACCCCGACGTCGTCGCCGTCCCGCCGGACGAGCCGCCCGGCGTCGAACACCACCTCCGGGTCGTGTTCGCCCGGCGGCCCGCCGAAGGGGAGCAGACGCGCTCCGGTGCGGCGGGCGGCGGTGGTTGCGAGCTCCCGGGTCACGGCGTCGCTTCCATCGAAGACGACCCAGTCGGAAGCCGTCTGGTTCTCGAAGAGCCGCGCCTTGGACCGGCGGTAGTCCGCGAGATCGGGATGCCAGTCCAGGTGGTCCTGCCCCACTTTCAGCAGGACCGCGACCCGCGCCCGGAAGCGGGCGATGGTCGCCAACTGGAAACTCGTCGCCTCCACGACGGCGATCTCACCGGGAGCGAACGCGCCGACGAGCGAGGTGAGGGGCTCCCCGATGTTCCCGCAGGCCCTTCCCGGCGTCCCCCCGGCGCGGAGCGCTTCCGCCAGCAGGGTCACCACGCTGGACTTCCCCTTCGTGCCGGTCACCGCCACGATCCGGTCCCAGGGTTCGCCGAGCGCCCGGTAGCCCAGTTCCAGTTCGCCCCAGACGGGAATGCCCTGGCGGCGCGCGGCCCGCAGGATCTCGACCCCCGGCGGCACGCCGGGGCTCGTGACCACCAGCGAGATCCCGGAAAGCAGGGACGGGGGATGCCCCCCGGCGTGCACCCGGGCGCCGAGCGCCTTCAGGGAGGACGAGGCGATCCGCTTCTCCGGACGCGCGTCGGCGACCTGCACGCGGCGCCCGATCCGGCGGAGCCAGCGCGCCGCCGCCTGACCGCTGACGCCGGCTCCCAGCACCAGGACCTCCGGACCCGGGATTGCCTCTGGACGTTCGGTCATCGCAGCTTCAGGGTGGTGAGGGTGGCGAGCGCGCAGAGGACGGCCAGGATCCAGAACCGGACGCTCACCTGCGTCTCCTTCCAGCCCGCGAGTTCGAAGTGATGGTGGAGCGGCGCCATCCTGAAGAGCCGCCGCCCGGTGAGCTTGAAGCCGGCGACCTGCAGGATCACCGACAACGTCTCCATCACGAAGACGCCGCCGACGATCACCAGCAGGATCTCCTGCCGGATCAGGAGCGCCTGCATTCCGATCCCCGCCCCGAGGGCGAGCGATCCCACGTCGCCCATGAAGACGCGCGCGGGATGGGCGTTGAACCAGAGGAACCCGAGCGCGGCGCCGGTGATCGCGGCGCCGAAGATGGTCACCTCGGAGGCGCCCGGGACGTAGAGGATGTCGAGATACGCCGAGAACTCGGCATGCCCGGACAGGTAGGTGAGCGCGGTGTACACCGCCGCCGCCACCAGCACGCAGCCCGCGGCGAGCCCGTCGAGCCCGTCGGTCAGGTTGACCGCGTTCGAGGACGCGAGGAGCACCACCATGGCCGCCGGCACGAACAGCAGTCCGAGCTCGGGCTGGAACTCCTTGAAGAACGGGAACACCACGCGGGTGGTGAACTCGCCGCCGCCGGCGTACCAGACCAGGAAGGCGCCGACGGCGAGCCCGAGCAGCAACTGGACGCCGAACTTGGTGCGGGCGCGGAGTCCGATCCCGTCCGCGCGCCGCAGCTTCTTCCAGTCGTCCACGAATCCCAGCGTTCCGTAGGCGGCCATGGTGAGCACCGCCACCCAGACGAGCACGTTGCCCAGGTCCGCCCAGAGCAGGGTGGAAAGGACCACGGTCCCCAGGATCAGGACCCCGCCCATGGTGGGGGTGCCGGCCTTGTGCTGGTGCGCCGGACCGTCCGCGCGGATCTGCTCGCCCACCCGCAGCCGGGAGAGCCGGGAGATCACGAACGGACCGAGGCCGAGCGAGAGGACGATCGCGGTGGCGGCCGCCGCCGCGGTGCGGACGGAGACGTAGCGGAAGACGTTGAACGCGCTGATCTCGTCCGCGAGCGAGAAGAGCAGGTCGCCGAGCATCAGGCGTCTCCTACCTGCGCCCCGGCGGGCGCCTCGAGAAGGCGGAGGGAGGCGTCCAGCCCGACGGCCCGGGACGCCTTGAAGAGCACCAGGTCGCCCTCCCGCAGCGCGCCGGCGAGGAGCGCCGCCGCCTCCTGCGGATCCTCGGCGGCGAGCGTGTCGGTGCCCAGCGCCCCCGCGGCGGCGGCGAGCGTTCGTCCGAGGGGACCGACGCCCACCACCAGGTCCAGTCGCAGCGCGTTGGCCAGCCGCCCGCAGGCGCGGTGGAGCCCTTCGGCGTCCTCGCCGAGTTCCCGCATGTCGCCCACCACCAGGACGTGCCGCGGGGCCGGCTGGACGACGAACTCGCGGAGCACGGTGCGGAGGGCGCGGGGGCTGGAGTTGTACGTCTCGTCCACCGCGACCGCCCCGCCCGGAAGGGCGACCCGAGCCCCGCGGCCGGGGAGCGGGCCCAGGTCCGCCACCCCGCGGGCGGCGCTCTCCAGCGGCACGTCGAGGACCGCGGCGGCGGCGAGGCCGGCGAGCACGTTCTCGGCGTTGTGGCGTCCGGCGAGGCCGCAGGTCACCGAGACCGCCGGTCCTCCGAACGCGCTCACCTCGAAGACGAGCCCGGAGGGGCGCGCCGCGTATCCGGAACCGCGGACGTCCACTCCCTCGGCGAACCCGTAGGTCACGCGCCGTCCCCCGAACCGTTCCGCCTGGGCGCGGACGCGCTCGTCGTCGTGGTTCACCACCGCCGTCGCCGCCACGGGCATGGCTTCGAAGAGTTCCCCCTTGGCGGCGGCGATAGCCTCGATGGAGCCGAAGTACTCGAGGTGCGCTTCCGCGACGGTGGTCAGCACGCCGCAGTCGGGAGCGGCGATCTCCGTCAGCGCCCGGATCTCGCCGGGGGCCGACATGCCCAGTTCGACCACTCCCACCTCCTCGTCCTCGTGGGCGAGGAGCGACAGGGGCAGGCCCCACTGGTTGTTCAGATTTCCGTGCGAACGAAACACCGAGCGGGTCGCGCCGATGGCCGCCGCCGCCGCTTCCTTGGTGGTGGTCTTGCCGAGACTTCCGGTGATCGCGACGATCCGCGCCCCGCTCTGCAGCCGTTCTTCGCGGGCCAGCGCTCCCAGCGCCGCGGTGGGATCGGGCACCCGGATCAGGAAGCGGTCCCCGAGTCCTGCCGGCGCGCCGCGGTAGCCGCTCTCCACCACCGCGCCGGCGGCGCCGCGGCGGACCGCGGCGGCCACGAACGCGTGGCCGTCGTGGCGGGGCCCCCGGATGGCGAAGAAGAGGTCGCCGGGCGCGAGCGTGCGGGAGTCAATGGAAGCCCCGCGCGCGAGTCCGGCCGGGCCTTCGAGCGTTCCCCCCATCGCGCGGGCGGCCGCTTCGCCGGACACCCTCACGGGGCGGCCACCTCCAGGGCGGCGGCCGCGATCCGCCGGTCGTCCAGCGGAATCCGCAGATCCCCGAGCTGCTGGTGAGTCTCGTGCCCCTTGCCGGCCACCAGCACGAGGTCCTCTGGTCCGGCCACCGCCACCGCGCGCTCGATGGCGCGCCGCCGGTCCGGCTCCTCCAGCACCTCGGCGCCGAGCGCCGGGTTCTCGGCGCCGGCGCGGATCTCGGCGATGATGGCCTCGGGCGCTTCGCCGCGCGGGTTGTCGGAGGTCAGGATCACCCGGTCGGCCAGACGGGCGGCGGCATCCCCCATGAGCGGCCGGTTGCCGCGGTCGCGCTCGCCGCCGCAGCCGAACACGACGTGCAGCCGGCCTTCGCCGACGAGACAGCGCGCGGCGGCCAGCGCCCGGGCGAGGGCGTCCGGGGTGTGGGCGTAGTCCACCACCACCGCCGGCTCCGGCGGCGCGCCCCTTCCGGCGTCCGGCCGTCCGATCCGCTCCATCCGTCCGGGAGGCGCGGCGATGTCGGAAAGCACCGCCGCGGCCCGTTCGCCGTCGAAGCCCAGCGCGGTGAGCGCCCCCCAGGCGGCGGCCAGGTTCAGCGCGCTGAAGTGCCCGAGCATGGGACTGCGGATCTCGTGAGCGCCCGCGGGACCGTGCAGCCGTACCCGGGTGCCGTCCAGATCGGAGCGCAGCGCGCCGAGGCGGATCGTCGCGTCCCGGGCGGTCCCGAAGCCCACCAGCTTCACGTCGGGGCGCCGCACCCGCAGTTCCCCGGCGAGGCGGACCCCGAAGGGATCGTCCCGGCCGACGACCGCGGTTCCGCCCCGGCGGAGCAGGTCCGTGAACAGTTCCCGCTTGGCCTCGAAGTAGGCGTCGAAGGCGCCGTGGAAGTCGAGGTGGTCGCGGGTGAGGTTCGTGAACACCGCCGCCTCGAAGACCGTCCCGGCCAGCCGCCCCTGGCGGAGGCCGTGCGAGGAACACTCGACCGCGCCGGCCGCGCCGCCGGCCGCGAGGGCGGTCGCCAGCAGGGCCTGGAATTCGGGGGCCTCGCGGGTGGTGAGTCCGGCTCCGGCGGGCTCGAGGGACCGGCCGGCGACCCGCGCGCGGTGCCCCACGGTGCCGCAGTAGAGGCTGCCGGCGGTCTCCCGGTGGAAGAACTCGTCCAGCAGCCAGGCCACCGTGGTCTTCCCGTTCGTTCCGGTCACCCCGACGAGCTGCAGGTCCGCCGAGGGATGGCCGTGGAAGGCGGACGCCGCCGGGCCCGCGGCGCGGCGCGCGTCCGGGACCCGAACCAGCGGAATCCCGGGATCGGCGAGGGGCCGTTCCACGACGGCGGCGGCGGCCCCGGCGGCGGCCGCCGCCGGAACGAAGTCGTGGCCGTCGAAACGCTCTCCCCGGGTGGCGATGAAGAGGCTTCCCGGCTCGACGCGCCGGGAATCGCAGGTGACGCCCCCGATGCGGAGGTCGCCGGCGCCGGCCGGCAGCTCCGCTTCCAGACCGTCGAGAAGGTCTCGAAGCCGGCGGGAGGGGAACCCGGTGGCGTTCATTGCGGCCGGCTCTCCCGGCTTCCCGCCGCCGGTTCCCCGGGGGGCGGGGTCCCCGCCGTCCGGGCGGCCGGGGCCGTCCCGGACGCCGTCGGATCGGGGGCCTCCGTCATCCTCACCCGCGAGGCGACGAGGTCGCGCGCCGGGGCTTCGGGTCCCGCCGCGGCCTTCGAGCTCCGCGGAGCGGACGCGACCCGGATGCGCCGCGTGCGGGCGAACGGACGGCCTCCCCGGCCCGAACGGACCAGGCGCTCCGTTCCCCGGCCGGTCCTCCGGTACCGCCAGAGCACCCGGTCGGCGATCCTGCCGAAGACGGCCGCGGCGCCCGTCCCGCTGTGATGGGGCTTCCGCACGTCGAGGATCACCACCCCGGTGAAGATCGGATCGCGGGCGGGTGCGAAGCCGGCGAAGGAGGCGGTGTAGTCGGTCTCCGAGTAGCCGCCCGCCTCCGCCTTCTGGGCGGTCCCCGTCTTCCCCGCGATCGAGAAACCGTCCACGGCCGCATTGCGGCCGGTCCCGTCGAGGACGGCGCCGGCGAGAAGTTGACCCACTCGGGCGGCCGTCATCGGGCTGATGACCCGCGGGCCGTCGTCCGGCGGTCGGACCTCTCCGCCGATCTCCCGGATCAGGCGAAGGGGCGCCCGGACTCCCCCCGTCGCGATGGCGTTCACTCCCCGAACGAGCTGGACCGGAGTCACCGCGATCCCGTGACCGAAGGAAACCGTCGCGAGCCGGATCGGCCGCCAGACGCCCTTCGCCGGGACGATGCCGCGACTCTCCGCCCCGAGGGGCAGCCCGGTGAGCTCGCCGAACCCGAAGGCGTGCAGATACCCGTGCAGGGTTTCCGAGCCGAGCCGGTCGGCGACCTGCAGCGTGCCGATGTTGGAAGACTGCTGGATGACGCCGGCGAAGGTGAGCGGCCCGAGCGGCTTCCAGTCCCGCACGGTCCGCCGGCCGATGCGGTAGCTGCCGTCGAAGGTCTCGAACTCCTCCTCCTCGTCCGTCACGCCCTCCTCGAGCGCCGCCGCCGCGGTGAAGATCTTGAAGACCGATCCCGGTTCGTAGGGGTCCGTGATGCTCCGGTTGGCCAGGGTCGCCGCCGGAAACTCGCGGGCCCGGTTGGCATCGAAGGAGGGCGCGCTGGCCATGGCCAGCACCTCGCCGGTCCGGGGCTCCACGAGGATCACGGCCCCCGACGCCGCGGGCGTCTCGACGACGGCCCGCGCGAGTTCCTCTTCGGCAACGGCCTGCAGATAGGAATCAATGGTCAGCTCGATGTCGGCGCCCGGCCGCGATGCGCGCACCACCCGGCTTCCCCGTCCGGTGCGCCGGCCGTCGGTCCAGACGGTGCGCCGTCCCGGTTCTCCGCGCAGGACCTCGTCGAGGGCGAACTCGACGCCGCCCAACCCGTCGCCGTCGGCCCCGACGAAGCCCAGGACGTGCGCGGCGAGTTCCGCACCGGGATAGAAGCGGCCGAACTCCTCGATGGTCCCGACGGGAAACCCGGTCTCGCGGGCGCACGCGACCTGCTCCGCGGTGGCCTTCTGCTTGAGCCAGGAGAAGCGCGAGTCCCGCCGCAACCGGCGCTCGACGAGCGCCCTCGGCGCCTCCAGGCACGCCGCCAGGCGCTCCGCCGCTGCCGGAATCGTGGCTGCCGGGTAGTCGGGAGGGACCACGTACACCGAGTCCACCGCGACGGTCAGCGCCAGCGGCCGTCCGTTCCGGTCGTAGATCCTTCCCCGGAACGGCGGGATGGTGAGTTCGTGCTGGTGCTGACTCTCGGCCCGGCGCACCATGGTCTCGTGGTCGAGGACCTGGATCTGGACGAGTTGACCCAGGATCAGCGCCCCCCACACCCCGATCAGGACCACGCCCACCATCACCCGCCGGCGCAGTTCCGCCCTCCCTCCGTTTTCCGGCGATCCGGCGCCGCCCGGCGCCCGCGTCGGCTCGGGCGCCGCGGCCGGCGCGGGTTCGCGGTGGCGCCTCGGTTTGCGCGAAGACCCCCGAGCGGCCGTCTTGAGCAGCGGCGCCGGCAGATCGGGGAAGAGGCTGTTGGGAGGAGGCTTCCAGCCGCCCGGGCTCGGCCTCTTGCGCGCGGCGCTCATCGCGTGGCCGGACTCCCGGGATCCGGACCGGCCCCCTCCGGCGCGTCCGGCGTCTCGAGGATCACCCGCTCCCCCGCCGGCTCCAGTCCATGGGTTTCGCGGGCGAGCCGCTCGACGGAGCTCGGGTCGGTGAGCTCGCTCAACTCCAGCCGGTAGCGCTCGATGTCCTTTTCGAGCCGGTCC
Organism: Vicinamibacteria bacterium; assembly: GCA_963555995.3. Classification (GTDB taxonomy): domain Bacteria; phylum Acidobacteriota; class Vicinamibacteria; order Marinacidobacterales; family Marinacidobacteraceae; genus Marinacidobacterium. Next base: position 2,711,528 of record OY821641.1, read on the forward strand.
CGCTCGAGACGGAGTTCCTCGACGCGGTAGCCGAGCCGAACGGTCTCGAGGTACGGCCAGGTGGCGGCCACCGCCGCCGCCAGCGCGAAGATCCCGATGGCGAGATAGAGGAGAAGCTGCGCGTAGCGCCGGCGGTCGAGTTTCCGGTGCAGCCACTGGTTGTCCGGGCGGTAGCTGACCTCGAAGCCCTCCGGAGTCATCGTCGGGTCTCCTCATCACGGGCCGCCGTGGACGCGCTCGCTCCGGTGCGGCGCAGGATCCGCAGGCAGGCGCTCCGGGACCGGCGGTTGGCGTCCGACTCGGCCTCGTCCGGACGGATGGGCCGCCGCGTCCCCAGCGCGAACCCGGACTGGGCGGCGAGCCGCCGGAAGGCGTGCTTGACGGGACGGTCTTCCCCGGAGTGGTAGGAGATGACCGCCAGGACGCCGGCTTCCCGGAGCCGCGCGGGCGCTGTGTGCAGGGCGGCGGCGAGGGCCTGCGGTTCGCGATTCACCGCCGAGCGCACCGCGAGAAAGGTCCGGGTGGCGGGATCAATCCGTCCCCGGCGGGGTCCGACGGCGGCGATCACGGCGGCGCGCAGGTCTCCGGTGGTGCGAAGCGGCCGGCGGGCGGCGATCCGCCGGGCGATGGCGCGGGACCGCCGTTCCCCGATCCCGAAGAGCAGGTCCGCGATCTCGCGCTCGTCGAGCCGGTCGAGCAACTCGGCCGCCGTCTCCCCCGAACTCGGGTCGTAGCGCATGTCCAGCGGGCCGTCGTGGCGGAGCGCGAAGCCGCGTTCCGGCGTCTCAAGTTGCGGGCTGGAGAGGCCGAGGTCGAGGAGGATGCCGTCCACCCGGTCCCAACCCGCCGCGTCGAGGGCCGGCCCGAGTTCGGCGAAGTCCGCTGGGAAGAAGCGGAAGCGGGGCTCGCGGGCGGCGAGCGCGGTTGCGGCGGGCGCCGCCGCGGGGTCCTTGTCGAGGCCGAGCACGAGGGCGCCGGGGGCGGCCTCCAGAATCGCCTCGCTGTGGCCGCCGCGTCCGAACGTGGCGTCGAGGTATCGCCCGCCCGGGCGGGGAGCCAGCCAGCGCACGACCGTGTCCCGCAGGACCGGGACGTGGACTGGCGGCTTCGGCAGCTTCGGCGCGGTCATCTCAGGACGGGTCCACGAGGAGGGTTGCGCCCGGAGCAACGGGAGCGGGAAGCGGGGCGGCGCCGAGCGGGGAGCGGGGTAGGGCTGAGCGAACATGGCTGCCGGAATCCGCCGTCAGATTTCCTCCTCCGCCAGGGCCGCCAACTCATCGTCGGTGATCGGATCGGCCTCGATGTCGGCGTCGAGGCGCTCGTGATCCCAGACATGGAGATAGCGCCCGTGCCCCAGCACGTCCACCTTGCCCACGGTGTTGGCCTTGGTCCGGGTCTGCTGCGGCAGCAGGATCCGGTTCTGGCGGTCCAGCTCGGCGACCTGCCCGTAGTAGCTGGTGACCTTCAGGAACTTCCGCCGGTTCGGGTCCAGTTCACCGCGGGCCAGATTCCGGGACTCGATCTCTTCCCAGACCGTCATGGGGAAGATGGCGACGCAGTCGCCCTTGAAACTGGTCACGAAGACCTGCGTGCCGAACTTCTTCAGGGTGGCGAGGAACGCGGCCGGAACCTTCAACCTCCCCTTGGCGTCCACGGTGGCGGGGTGGTTGCCGCGAAACACGAGGTCTGAGGGGCGTGGGGGCGGGTGTGGTTCCCTCCCTGCCCACTCCGAGGCCTGAGTCTGGATCCAAGAGCTGAATGAGAAGGAAGGTTCGCCCTATTTAACCACTTCCACCCACAAATTTCCACAAGCAAAACAATCCCCACCACCCCCGCCCACGACGCCCCCTCTCGGAGCGCCGGCCCTCCGGCCGGCACCGACCGCCACGAGGCGGTCGAAACCGCACCCCGCTCCCCGTCCAAACGGCGGAACCCGCCGGGAACGCCGGTCTTCAGACCGGCACCCGCTGCGCGCAGCGCAGCGGAACCGCACCCCTCCACCTACCCGGATCACGCACCCGGCTCGGAGCGCCGGCCTCTGGCCGGCATCGACCGCCGCCAGGCGGTCGAAACCGCACCCCGCTCCCCGCGGAACGCCCCTACCCCACGTTGAACCGGATCAACAGCACATCCCCGTCCTGCACCCGATAGTCCTTCCCCTCCAGCCGCAGCGCCCCCTGCTTCCGCGCCGCATCCCACGACCCGCATTCGACCAGGGCGTCGTAGGAGACCACCTCGGCCCGGATGAACCCCCGCGCCATGTCCGTGTGGATCCCGCCCGCGACGTCCTGGGCGCGCGTGTTGCGGCGGAACAACCAGGCGCGGGCCTCGTTCTCGGCTGCCGTGTAGAACGTGCCGTTGTCCATCAACTCGAAGATGGCCCGGACGACCCGCTCGGCGGCGCCGGCCTCGACTCCCAGATCCCGCCGGAACTCCACCGCGTCCTCCTCGGGCAACTCGGCGATCTCGGCTTCGATCCGGGCGGAGATGGTCGCCAGCTTCGTCTCGGGGCGCGAGGACGGGGTTTCGAGCCCCGCCCAACGACCCGGGTCCCGGCCCGCCTCCTCTTCGCCGACGTTCACCACCACGAGGTGCGGTTTGGCGCTCATCAGCCCGTAGCCCACGAGCCGTCTCCGGTCGTCGCGGGAGAGCGCCTCGCGCAGCGGAACCTCCCGCTCCACCTCCCGTCGCGCCCGGTCCAGCAGGTCCCGCTCGCCCCGCACGGCCTCCGGCTTTCCCCGCGCCCGGTCGTAGTCGAGCCGGGCGATCCGCTTCTCGAGGACCGCGAGATCGGTGAGGAGCAGCTCCAGTTCCAGGTTCACCGCGTCCCGCCCCGGATCCACCGAATCGAACGGCGACGGAACCGTCGGGTCCTCGAACCCCCGCGCGACGTGCACGACGGCGTCCACGTCCCGAAGCGCCGCCAGGTTCTCCGTCTGGCCCCGCGCGCCCCGCCGGAGCGCGGGGATCAGCACCACCTCCACGGTGGCGGGGACGATCTTCCGGGAGTCGTGGAGCCGCGCCACGATGTCCAGCCGCTCGTCAGGGACCGCCAGCACCCCCCGCCGGGCGCCCGCCGCGTAGCCCGCCTGGGCCACCCGGGTCAGGAGGGAGAACAGGGTCTTCTTGCCGGCAGCGGCGAAGCCAACGATTCCGGCGCGCACGGGCGGGAAATCTACCTCCCATCGGGTGAGTCACGGCGTATTCGATCTACGACAGTCCACGTCACTCAGGTGCGGTAGGCTCCGTTCATGGCCAAGGTCGGGGGCAACCGAACCCCTTCCGTTGAGCGGCCCGTAGCGCCTACGGGCTGCGGGGCCTTCCACTTCGCGTGCCCCCGGACGGGTAGGAACCCATGAGCCCGCACGCGGCGAAAGCAACGCTTCCGAGCCCCGAGCCGGTCTCTGACGCTCTGGGGGCCTTCGTCCCGAAGCCCTTCCGGCATCTTCGGGACCCGTCGCGGGACCTGCCGCGGATCGCCAAGGACGTACGGGCGATGGCCGCCATCGAATCCGCGGTCGCCCAGGTTCCCACGAAGCACCGTCTCCTGCTGGGTGATGCGCGAGGCGCCGACCTCCCGGCCGAATCGGTGCATCTGGTGCTCACCTCCCCCCCGTACTGGACCCTCAAGGAATACCGCCGTTCGGAGGGGCAACTGGGCTGGATCGAGGACTACGAGGCCTTTCTGGATCAACTGGACCAGGTGTGGCGGCGGTGCCAGACCGCCCTGGTTCCGGGTGGACGATTGATCTGCGTCGTCGGCGATGTGTGCCTATCGCGGCGCAAGAACCAAGGCCGGCACACCGTGGTACCGCTCCACGCGTCCATTCAGGAACGGTGTCGTTCTCTCGGATTCGACAACCTCGCGCCGATCCTCTGGCACAAGATCGCGAACGCGGCGCACGAGGTGAATCGGGGTTCGGGTGGTTTCCTGGGGAAGCCGTACGAGCCGAACGCCGTAATCAAGAACGACATCGAGTTCATCCTCATGCAGCGGAAGGCCGGCGGCTATCGGAAGCCCACCCTCTCGGCGCGGACGCTCAGCGTTCTCGGCGAGGCGCGCTTCCGTCAATCGTTCCGGCAGGTGTGGACCGACATCGCGGGTGCCTCAACCCGGGACCACCCCGCGCCCTATCCGGTCACGCTCGCCGAGCGCCTCATCCGAATGTTCAGTTTCGTCGGCGACACTGTGCTCGATCCCTTTACCGGCACGGCCTCCACCCAGATCGCCGCCTCTCGATCCGGCCGCAATTCGGTCGGGATCGAAGTGGACACCGTGTACTTCGAGAGAGCGTTCTTCCGTTTGCGGAATGAGACAAACCGGCTCCTGAGCACCGCCGAGGTCACCCGTGGTGACCTCCGTGCCGTAGCGACGAATCCCGAAAGTTAGCAGCCTGTGGTGAAACTCCGCTGGGCGGGATTGAGTGCGCTGGCGGGGCTTCGTAGAATTTTCGCATGGCTATGGGACGTCGCGGGACGCGGCGGCAAGGGTTGTGGATTGCGACCGGGGCGCTGCCTCGGAGCAAGGGGGATCCGTTTTACGAGCGTCTGAATAAGGTTCTCGGGGGGGATCGCTTTGACGAGTATGTGGAGGAGCGGTGTGAGCGTCACTACGCGCCGGACGGTCGTCCTGGGCTTGCGCCTGGGCGGTATTTCCGCTGCCTTCTGATCGGGTATTTCGAGGGTCTGGACTCGGAGCGATTGATCGCGTGGCGGGTGAACGACTCCCGCAGCCTGTTGCGGTTCCTGGGTTACGGGCCGGCGGACAGCGGGCCGGATCATTCGACGATTTCGCGGACGCGCCGTCGGGTGAGTGAGGAGACGCACGCGGAGGTGTTCGGCTGGGTTGTGGAGCGGGTGAAGCGAGCGGGGCTTCTGCGGGGGGATGCGCTGGGGGTGGATACGACGACGCTGATGGCGAACGCCTCGATGCGGAAGATCGTGCGACGGGACAGCGGGGAGGGCTACCGGGAGTATGTGAGGAGGTTGATGGAGGAGTCGGGGATCGAGGCTCCGACGTTGGAGGAGTTGGCGCGCTACGACCGGACGCGGAAGAAGCGGTTGTCGAACGGCGACTGGGCGCATCCGGTGGACCCCGAGGCCCGCATCAGTCGGCTGAAGGATGGCCGGACGCGGATGGGGTACAAGGCGGAGCACGCCGTGGACCTGGCGAGTGGCGCGATCGCGGCGGTGACGGTCCAACCCGGGGACCGCGGGGACACCAAGACCCTGCCGCAGACCCTGGACGAAGCGGAGAAGCATGTGGGGGCCGGGGCGGCGGAGGCTGAAACGCCGGGGAAGCCAACGGCTTGCCGGAAGGAGGGGAAGCCCCGGTCCTTGGTGTGTGACAAGGGGTATCACAGCGATGCGGTGATCGAGCAGACGCGGGAGCGTGGTTACCGTTCGTACATCGCGGAGCCGAAGCGCGGGCGTCGTCGCTGGCGGGGTCGAGAGTCCCTGCGTCGCGCGACATACGGCAACCGTCGGCGGGTTCGTGGAAATCGCGGCACCCGGCTGCGAAGACGGCGCCACGAACTGACGGAGCGTTCCTTCGCGCACTGCTACGAGACCGGCGGGATGCGCCGGGTGTGGTTGCGGGGCAGTGGGAACATTCGAAAACGTCTGCTGATCCACACCGCTGGCTTCAATCTGTCGCTGCTCATGCGGCGCCTGACCGGGATCGGGAAACCAAAGGGCCTCCAGAACCGGAACATGGAGGCCATGCAGCGCCACTTGTCGCCCGGACGGGCCTCCCTGTGGCGCATCGTGCACCTCTGGCGCCGTTGTCCGACCGCGATCCTCGTTCTCTTGACCGAACCCCCGTCCTGGCCGTGTCTCCACGAGCAGAAGCTCGACGCTCATTCCCGACGGAATCCGCCGTGAACGCCACTTTCACCACAGGCTGTTAGTGGCTCTGTGATTTCGTGGCGCGACGCCGTGCGCGACCTGTATCGGATCGCCGTGACGGAGGGCAAATCGACGTCCACCGTCCGCCTTGATTCACTGGCCGAATTCTGTGTCCAGGAACTGAGCGGACGTGGCCTGCGAGATGTCCAGAAGGAGGTCGAGATCCCCGGGGCCGGGAGAACGAAGAAATGGGACGTGGCGTGGGAGTACGACGGGAAGCACCGGTTGGGAATCTCGCTCAAGTCGCTGCTGAAGAACCTCGGAGGAACCGTTCCGAACCGGATTGATGATTTGATCGGTGAAGTCGCGAACGCGCAGTTGCATTCGCCTGAGATCGCGATCGGCTACGTAATGATCTTCAACGTCGCCGAGGACCAGTTTTCTCCGAAGCATGATTCGACATGGTTCGAACTTCTGGAGAGCCGTCTGAACTCGCTATCGGGCCGACGCTCGCCGTCGTGGACAACGGGAACGGTGGAGGATTTCGTTCTGGTCAAGGTTGACTTCAGTCAGCGTGCCTCCATCTTGTCCACCTCGAAATCGTTCGATGCGTTCTTCGACACCTTGGCGGCACAGGTTGTGGCAAGGAATCCCAATGCCATGCGGAACCGTTGAGTCGGAAGCTACAGCGCCCTAGGACATCCAGCGCAGTTCCTCACATGCTAGGCTGGCCGACTGATCGACGATAACGTCCTCCTTGCACAACTAGTGTCATGTCATACGTGATGTGTCGTATATCGTGATAGTCTCCACGTCCGTCCGGCACGGGCGAGGAGGCCACCATGAAGCGTTACGTGGTGACATTGGAGAAACAGGAGCGGGAGGCACTCGAGGCGATCACGCGCAAGGGCTCACATCAATCGCAGAAGGTGATCAACGCTCTGATCCTGCTCAACTGCGACGAGGGGGAGTACAACCCGCACCGCATGCGTGGGGAGGTGATCGCCGAGGTGCTGCGCATCAGTGCGCGCAAGGTGGACCGGGTGAAGCGGCGCCAATACTCCCGATAACCCTCCCCCGTGTCCCGACGCACGATCCCCCGCATCGAGGCGTTCGCCAGCAACGTCGTCCCGTCCACCCGCGTCTTGCCCCGCAGCAACCCCGCCTCCTCCAAACGACGCAGCACCCACACGAGAACCTCCCCGTGCGCCTCCGCCGATATCCGACGCCGCGTCTTCGACAACGTCGAATGATCCGGACACCGATCCGTCAGCGCCAAACCCAGGAACTTCCGCAGACTCAGCGAGTCCGCAAGACGCCACGCTATCTGACGCTCCGAATCGCACCCCTCGAAATCCCACCAACAGCAACCGGAAATAGTGCCCCGGCGCCAACCCCGGACGACCCAGCCGCGGGGCGTAGAACTCCCGGCAGATCCCTTCCGCATACGCGTCGAAGCCCGCCTCGTCCAGCAGACCGTTCAACCGTTCGTAGAACGGATCGCCCTCACTCCGGGGCAGCTGAGAAGGCAATATCCACAACCGCCCCTGCTGTCCAACACTGCGGTGTCCCATGGCCATGCCCGCCATCGTAGGACAGCCCCAAAGTGACATCAATGGCCCCGGCCACGACTTTGGCCACAGGCCGCTAGGGCGCGACTGATCTCTACGGAAAGATTTTCGGTAGCAGCGCCACGCGCCTCTCGGTCCTAGCGGGGCACCTCGCGGACCAAGCTATCCACCGAGTCTCCGGTGACGAAGTCCCAGTGTTCAGGACGCCTGCTCCCTCGACTCACTCTCGGACGGCCGCCACTGCCTTCCGAACGTATGGGCATCACACCTCCTCATGTGAGCTCGCGGCTTCCTCTGCCTTCTTCGCCTCCGCCTTCTTCGCCTCCGCCTTCTTCGCCGCGGCCTCTAGCTCGGACTTTAGAGACGGCGCCAGTGTTTCCAGAAGGAGCATCGCGGATCGCCTGGACATAACAACAGCCGCTGACGGGACAATCAGGGTGGACACGACTCCGTCAGTTGTCCGGCCGGGAACTTCTTGCGGAGCTAGATAACCGAAGTAGATCAGAATCTCGTCCTGACTCCCGTGTACCGAAAACGCGTCGGCTGGCCTCGGCAACCGGTCGGAAACTGTCCCCCATGACCAGTCCGGTTTGGTAGTTCCAGTCGTGTTCTCGGCCATGAAATCCTCCTAAGGAGTGTTTGAACAAACCCTCGTTGTCCGGCGACGGGGCATTTAGCACCGCTACGACCTCGCTCCAAAGCAAACTCGGTTTAGGGCTTGGCCCCGGTGACTCCAGCGGGATTCCCATCTGAATAGCCATAGCGGCTCGGGAAACCCTGAACCTCTCAGCCAAGGAATCAAGATCTGACACACCATCAAAAAAGGCTCGCAGGAGCAGGTGTTTCGGCATCAGAATGTCTGCTGCCATCTGATTCGCTTCGCGCTCTAGAGGGGTGCTCAGTCCGCTTCGATACATCACGTCGTGCTGGACCCCGTCGCCGATGAACTGGCGGTGTCGGACGAAATGCGCGATCTCGTGTGCAAGCGTGAAGCGGCGCCGGTGCTGATGATGAGATCCGTTCACGAAGACGGCGTAGCCACTGGGGCCTCCCCGGGGGCTCTTGCGAATCTGACCGGCCATGTCGTCGTCCCAATCACGAGTCTTGTAGACCTTTAGCCCCATCCCATGCGCAATCTTCAAGACGCTCACGGGCGCCGCTCTTTGGTGTCGTTCGATGACGCGCCGGCACTCTGCGGCTGTCAATTCTCGCATCAGGGCTACTCCTCGACCGGATCCTCGACTTCCGGTTCAACTCCGAGAGGGGGTTGCTGCGTTGTGTCCCGGAAAAAAGCTGCCGCTACCTCCTCGGCAACCTTCCGCGCCTCAGTCCGAGCCGTCTCCTGGGCACGTTCCCGTATCTGGGTGTATCCCCAGATACTCAAGATGGCAATTCCGAATGTTGCCACCAGGAAAAACTGAGTGAGCAACGCGACCTGGAGCGAGACTGCGCTGATCGCATTCGGCTCCTGTGCCCCGAAGTAGTAGAAACCGTCTAGCGCGAGCCAAGCCACCAGAATCCCGCTGAAACTGACAACTACGACCGTGCCAACCCAGAGCCCGACCGGCTTCCAAGAAAAATCCATGCTCGGCTAAGCCCGTTGAGCGGTGTTCCGGAGGGGATTCACGACCTTCAATCCGATGTCATCAGGGACCAGTCACAACTGGCGTGGGCCGAGTGCGTCCGTGCGGCCCGCGACCAGCGGTTCCCTGTCGTGGACCCGGAGCGTCCCCCGGAGGGGAAGTGCCTGAGGGGCGTGGAAGCCTCACGCACCCGCTGTGGGGCGATCCTGTCCCGTTCGGCGGAGGAGAGCCTGCGGGCTCCGGAACCCCTCTCGAGACGAGCCGTCCCGAAGACTCGCATCGTCTTCTGGAACACACAGAAGGCCTCACCAACGGGACCGAATCGGTTCATGGTCCGAATGATACGCCACACATTCAATTCAACCCATTGGATCAAGGCAGGGCCGGACCGGATGCTGCTGGCCAAGTCTAGGGTTGCGACGTGCGCGGCGCGGAGCGCCGCGCGTGCCGGTCTGGAGACCGGCGGTCCCGGGCTCTACAGGTCGAGGGCGGTGGGGTCGGGGGCGCCGTTGCGGATGAGGAGGCGGCGTTCGGTGGGGTCCTTGCCCATGAGGGTGGCTATGAAGTTGTCGGCGGTGGGGCGGTCGGGGATCTGGACGCGGAGGAGGCTGCGGGTCTCGGGGTTGAGGGTGGTGTCCCAGAGGACCTTGGGCTGCATCTCGCCGAGGCCCTTGAAGCGGGTGATGGTGGGGGACTTTCCGCCGGAGGCGCGGAGGATCGATTCCTTGTCGGCGTCGTCGTGGGCCCAGTGGGTCTTGCCCCCGATCTCGACCCGGTAGAGGGGCGGCTGGGCGACGAAGACCCGGCCCGCTTCGAGGAGTTTCCACATGAACTTCACGAAGTAGGCGAGCAGCAGGGTGGTGATGTGGTGGCCGTCGGCGTCGGCGTCGGCGAGCAGCACCACCCGGCGATAGCGGAGCTTCTCCGGGTCGCAGTCGTCGCCGGTGCCGCAGCCGAGGGCGAGGGCGATGTCCCGGAGCTCCGCGTTCTGGGCGACCTTCGCCCGGCTGGCCTGCGCCGCGTTCAGGATCTTGCCCCGGAGCGGGAGCACCGCCTGGTGCATGCGGTCCCGGCCCTGCTTCGCCGACCCGCCGGCGGAGTCCCCCTCCACGATGAAGATCTCGGTTTCGGCGGCGTTGCGGAGCGCGCAGTCGCTCAGCTTGCCGGGGAGGACGGTCTTCTTGCGGGTCTCGGCCTTCCGGGAGACCGCCGCCGAGGCGGCGCGGGACGCCTCGCGGGCGCGGGCGGCGAGCACCACCCGGTTTGCGATGCGCTCCGCCGCGGTGGGTGACTGGTTCAGCCAGCGTTCGAGTTCGAGGCGGACGGCGGCGTCCACCGGCGCCCGCACCTCCGGGTTGTTGAGCCGGTCCTTGGTCTGGCCCTGGAACTGCGGGTTCGCCAGGAACACGCTCAGGATCGCCAGGATGCCCTCGCGGATGTCCTCCGCGGCGATGCTGACTCCCTTCGGAACCAGGGAATGCGTTTCGAGGTAGTTGCGGACGGCCTTGGCGAGCCCGTCGCGGAGCCCGGTCTCGTGCGAGCCGCCGGAGCCGGTGGGAATCCCGTTCACATAGCTCCGGAACTCCTCCCGCGGCGCTTCGGTCCAGCCGAGGACGAGTTCGAGACGGCCGTCGCCGTTCAATGGGTCCCGCGACAGCTCGAAGGGCGCTTCGTGGGCCAGGGTCAGTTTGCGCTCCCCCGCCACCGCGTCGAAGTAATCGGGCAGGCCGCGCTGCTGCTTCCAGTCCTCCTGCGCGCCGGTCGCCTCGTCGCGGAAGGTGAGCCGGAGTCCCCGGTGGAGGTAGCTGGTCTCGAGAAGCCGGCCGGCGATCCGTTTCGCGTCCAGCTTGGGGTCCGGAAAGATCTGCGGATCGGGGAGGAAGGTGATCTCCGTGCCCGTGCCCTTGCCGGGCCCGGTGTCCTTCAGCTTTCCGGTGGGCTTGCCGCGGCGGAAGGACATCGCCGATTGGCGGCCGCGCCGGCGGACCCGCGCGGTCAGGGACGCGCTCAGCGCGTTGACCACCGAGGCCCCCACCCCGTGGAGGCCGCCCGAGGCGTGGTAGGCGCCGCGGTCGAACTTTCCCCCCGCGTGCAGCGTGGTGAGGATCACCTCCAGAGCGGGCTTCTTCGACGGCTTGTGCAGGTCCACGGGGATCCCGCGGCCGTTGTCCCTGACCGTGACCGAACCGTCCCGGTGGAGCGTCACGTCAATCCGCGAGGCATGCCCGTTCATGGCTTCGTCCACGCTGTTGTCGAGGATTTCCCAGACCAGGTGGTGCAGCCCCTCGGTGTCCGTCCCGCCGATGTACATGGCGGGGCGCTTGCGGACCGGGGCGAGGCCCTCCAGGACCGTGATGTCCCGCGCGGTGTATCCCTGCCGGTCGCTCACGGCGATCCCTCCAGCGGCTCGGGCAGGGTGATCTCCTGTCTCACCCGCTCAAAGCCCGCCTTGTTGACGAGTTGCCCGCGGCGGCCGCGGGCGCCCACCTTGAACTTGTCACCCCGGGCGATCAGGCGCGTTCCCCCGCCCTTCGTCACCGCCACCAGCGGTTCCCGGCGCCGCGCGACGCGGAAGCCGATGACCTGGTCCCCGGGGCCGAGATTGATCGCCTTCACCCCCAGCCCGGCGCCCGACAGCACGTTGATCTCCTCCACGTCGCAGAGCAGCGCCCGGCCGTTGCGGGTCGCCAGGATGAGCGTGTCCTCCCCGGTGGTGAGCACCGCCCCGATGATCTCATCGCCCTCCTTCAGCCGCGCGAAACGGCGCCCGTTCCGGTTTGACGGCTGGAGGAAGCCTTCGAGACGGAACCGCAGTGCGTAGCCGCTCTTCGTGAGGCCGATGGCGTGCCGTTCGGGTACCCGGCCCTCCGGGGCGGAGACCTCGCCGTCGAGGGTCCGGGGATCGAGGCCGAGCAGGCTCACGATCCGCTCCCCGTCGCGCAGCGTGAACAGCTTCTGCACCGGGTCCCCGTACCCGGTCGTCGCCGGCACGTCCGCCAGCCGGGCGGTGAAGGCGGTTCCCAGCGACGAGAAGAGGATGACCGAGGCGCGCGTGCTGCCGGGTTCGAGCGCCAGGACCTCGTCGCCCTCGCGAAGCCGCAGCTTGTCCAGTTCGCGGACTTCGCGCTGGCGCTTGATCCAGCCGTCGCGGGTGAGGATCAGGATGGTGTCCTCGGCGAGGATGAAGTCCTCTTCGGCGAACTCGGCGTCCCCGGCGGTGTCCGCGAACGCGGTCAGGCGCGGCTGGCTGCCGCGCCAGCGGTCCCGGATCTCGACGAGCTCGGCGCGCACCAGCGCGGTGATCTCCGCCTCGCTCTTCAGCAGTCGTTCCACCTCCCGGAGCCGTTTCCGGCGCTCCCTGCGCTCGTCGAGGATCACCTGGATCTCGAGGCGGGCCAGCCGGTACACCTTCAGTTCAAGCACGGCGTCGGTCTGTTCCTGGTCGAGCGGCAGCTCCGCCATGATCTTGCGGGCGGCGTCGGCCTTGCCGTCCGAGGCGCGCACGATCTCGATGATCCGGTCGAGGGCGTCGAAGACCCTGGCGAAGCCCTCGAGGAGGTGGAGGCGCGCCTTCAGCTTCCGCCGCTCGTCTTCGAGCCGGCGGCGGACGACCTCCCGGCGGAAGTCGAGGAAGTCGAAGAGGATGGTCCGGAGTCCGACGCGTTCGGGAATCCCGCCCGCGGACCGGTGGAAACGCAGGCACGTCAGGTCCACGGATACCGGGGACTGGAGCGGCGTGCGCTTGTAGAGGAAGGCCAGGATCTTTTCCGGCTCGACCTCCTTCCGCACCTCCAGCCGGATCTGCACGTCGTCGGTCGAGAGGTCGCTCACGTCCAGGAGCGCCGGGAGGGAGCGGTCCGCCACGATCTCGCCGAGGCGCTGGACGAGCTGGGCCTTGTTGACCCCGTAGGGCACCGACGTGATGAAGAGCGTCCGGAGGTGGCGCCGGATCCCGTCGTCCCGGACCGTGCCGCGGACCTGGACGGACCCCTTCCCCTCCTCGTAGATCGCGGCCAGCCTCTCGGGAGGGTCCAGGATCTCGCCGCCGGTGGGGAAATCCGGTCCGCGGACCGTTTCCGCCAGTTCCCGGCTACCCACTTCCGGGTCGTCGAGCAGCCGGATGAGCGCCGAGACCACCTCGATGAGGTTGTGCGGCGGGATGCTGGTGGCGACCCCGACCGCGATCCCGGTGGAACCGTTCACGAGCAGGAGCGGCAGCCGCGTCGGGAGCACGACGGGTTCGGTACGGGCGCCGTCGTAGGTCGGGCGGTGGTCCACGGTGTCCGCGCCGATTTCTCCCAGCACGTCTTCCGCAGCAACCGCGAGCCGGCACTCGGTGTACCGCATCGCCGCCGCCGGGTCGCCGTCGAGCGACCCGAAGTTGCCCGCCCCCTCGATCAGCGGCAGGCGGGACGCGAAGGGCTGCGCCATCCGCACCAGCGCCTCGTAGATGGCCGCGTCGCCGTGCGGATGGTAGCCGCCCATGACATCTCCCACCACCTTGGCGCACTTGCGGAAACGGCCGTCGGCGCGGAGCCCCTGGCGCCACATGGTGGTCAGGATGCGGCGCTGGACCGGTTTCAGGCCGTCGCGGACGTCGGGAAGCGCCCGGCTGCCGATCACCGACAGCGCGTAGGTCCGGTAGCGGTCCTGGACGACCTCTCCGAGCGGGGCCGGAACGCCGTTCGTCCCGTTATCCGTCCCGAGCGGCAGGGGGCGCTGTCTCGATCGCGCCACGGGTCAATGCCCCGACAGATCGCGGGGGAGTTCGAAGGGGAGACAATGGTCGCCGTGCGCAGCAGCCGGCATCAGGGTCTGGCGCTCCTCGCGCTGTCGTTGATCAGCCTGGGCGCCGCCGCCCTTCTCCGGGACGTGGCTCCGGACGTCACCCTCTGCGGCGTCAAGGCGCTCTCCGGGCTGCCCTGCCCCTTCTGCGGCGGGGTCCGCGCCACCGCGGCGCTCGGGCGCGGATCGCTGCTGGAAGCGTTCGCCTGGAATCCCGCGGTCACCCTGCTCCACGCCGGGATGTTCGCGAGCGGCGCCGCGCTGGTCCTGGGCCGAACGCCGGTATGGCTCACTCCGGGACGCCAGCGGTTCGTGTTCCGCGCGGTCGTCGTCATCCTGCTCGCGAACTGGTTGTACCTGATCGCGGTGGGGCGCTGAGAGTTCCCACGCGGATCGGACCCGGCGCCGGACAGCCGCGGGTCAAGGCACGTCCTCCACATAGACCCGCACCTTGAGCCGCGTGGCGCTCCGCGAGTCGTTGGACCGGATGGTCAGCCAGCGTTCGAGCACGCCCCGGTAGCGCCGGGTCTCGAGGGTCACCCGCAGCGTCGCCGCTTCCCCCGGCGGGATCACCGTGCGGTCGGTCACCGCGGCGGCGCAGGCGCACGCGGACGCGATGCGGCCGATCTCCAGGTCCCGGCTCCCGGTGTTGTTCAGCGCGAACTCGTGGACCAGCACCTCCCCGGGAGCCGCCCGTCCGAAGTCCCACTCGCCGGGCTCGATCTCGAGCCGCGGCCCCCCCTGGAGGGCGTTTGCGGACGCCGCGGAAGCTCCCGCGGCGAGGATCGCGGCGATCAGGCCCGCCCCGGCAAGACATCGCTTCAACGGGTCAGTCCTCCTGCTCCGGGGTTTCGACCATCCTGAGAACCGCCGCCAGTCGCTCGTTCTCGTAGCGCACGACGTTCAGGAACAGGCTTTCTATCAGGTAGCTGCGGCGCTCGCCCGCATCCATCTCGTCCACCAGATGGCTGATCTCGCGGGTCATGGCCTCGTAAGTGTTGCGGAACTCGCTCCGCACCGAGACCTCCCGGTAGAGCGCCTCCAGGATCGCGAGCAGGTCGCCGTCCAGTTCGATCTCGCGACCGCCCTGCATTCGAATGGATCGCATCACTCGTTCCCCCCGGTGCTTCCCGTGAGCGCGCGCACCGCCTCCCCCGCGGATCCGTAGATCGGAATGAACTCGTGGGCGCCCGTCATTCGGAGCATCCGCTCCACGCGTTCGAGGACCCCGGCAAGCGCGATCCGGCCCTGCTTCGCGGAGGCGCGCCGGTAGAGGTCCATGAGACACCCGATCGCGGCGGAGTCCAGATAGTTCACCGGGGAGAGATCGAAGACCACCGCGGGCCGCTCGGCTTCGAGGTAGGGACCGACCTGATCCACGAAGGAATCGAGGGTGGCGTAGACGAGACGTGCGACTTCGATGCGGACCACTACGGCGCCGCCGTCCGTGCGAGTGCTGACCTTCATGACGTGGATCTCCGCCCGGCGGTGGAACCGGGTGGCCGACCGGGACTGTCCCTGTCGGCGACGAGGAGGCGCTTCAACTCGGCGCGCCCCCGGTGGATGCGGCTCTTGACAGTGCCTTCGGGAACGCCGAGGCGCTCACCGATTTCCTCGTAGGGCAGCTCCTGGAAGAACCGGAGCTGGACCACTTCCCGGAGCTTGGGGGAAAGGCCGTCGAGCGCGCGAAGCAGGCTGGCCCGCGCCTCCCGCTGCTCCAGCAGGCGGTCCGGGCCGAGCCGCGGACTCCCCGGCGTCCGTTCGAACGGGGCCTCCTCGGGGAGGAGCCGCTGGCGCTCGCGGACCTTCGTCCGGTAGTGGTCAATGCAGTAGTTGCGGGCGACCGAGTTGAGCCACACGGCGAAGTGCGCCCGCGGATCGAAACGGTCCAGTTGCCGGTAGACCCGGACGATGATCTCGTGGGTGAGCTCCTCGGCTTCCTGGTACTGGCCCGTGAAGCGATACGCGAGGGAGAAGAGCCTCCGGCGGTGCCGGCCGATGAGGTCCGCCCACGCGGTGTCGGGGTCCAGTTCACCGGCCCGCAGCGCCCGGATGGTCTCGATGTCCTGTGAGTTGCGAACGTCATCCGCTTCGCGTCCATCGCGGGCGACGGCAGGGGCTGGCGGCGCGGCGTTCGTGGCGAACTCGGTCAGGACAGGCTAAGAACCTAGGTTTCGGGAACCTCGGGGCGTCCCGCCGCCACCCAGGCGGTGTACCAGAGGCTCGCGGTGTCGCGCGCCGCATCGGTCATCAACGCCCCGGTCAACCCACCAAGTTCGTTCCACATGCCGTCCATGTAGAAGCGGTCGTAGCCGGCGACGCCGCGGCGCGACATGGAGTCGGTGAAGTTGATGTTGTCCACCCAGATGTGCGCCTTGAGCGGCAGGGACCGGATGAACTCGTGCGGCCGGTCGAGATACACGGCCGCCGAATCGCGCACCCGCAGCTCGTCGGCGAAGATCTCGATGAGCTGGGTGTCGTAGCGGCGGGCCAGACCGTCCTGCTGGGTCGCCTGTCCGTCGCCCGCCGCCGACGTGTTGGGCGGCGCCCCGACTTCGCCGACCAGCCACGCAACGTCGCTGGCGCGCTCCAGCACGAGCTCGAAGTCGGCCTCCTCGAACGCCTCCACCAGCGCGTCGTACGCCTCGAGGAGCCGCCAGAGACCGTCCCCGTTCTCGGAGATCTCTTCCTCGGAGAAGCGCCGCAGCGCCAACTCCCGGGTGGCCGGCACGTCCCAGAACGGGAACTCGTCGTACCGCTCCAGATAGAAGTGCGCCGTGTTCCGGCTGCGCGCCGGGTCGTCGAGCAACTCGTAGAAGGTGTCCTCGCGGTCCTCGAAGAAGTCCTTCAGCGGATCGCGGAGGGAATCAATCGCCTTCTCGGCGATCTCCCGGTGGCCTTCCGGCCCCCAGGAGCGCGCGGGAGCGGTCGCGAGGGCCAGGCAGGCAAGAGCCGTGAGGGCAAAGACCCGGCGCCGCGTGGTTTCCATAGCAGTGAGGGCGACAGTCCCGTGGACGGCCGGGCGAATTCTAGCGAGGGGCGCGGGCCACGGTCAGGACGTCCACGGGCCCGGCGCCCGCCCGGATCAGGGCCCGGACCGCCGCCTCGACGGTGCTTCCCGTGGTGAACACATCGTCCACCAGCAGGAGGGGCCGGCCGACGAGCCGTTCGGGCAACCGACCCGCCCGGAACGCTCCTCGGACGTTGCGGCGGCGGGCGCTCGGGCTCACCAGCGTCTGCGGCGGCCGGGACCGCCGCCGCAGCACGCCGCGCACCAGCGGAATCCCGAACTCCCGGGCGACCGGCCGGGCCAGCAGCTCGGCCTGGTTGAAACCCCGGCGCCTTCCCCGCCAGAACGGGACGGGAACCGCGACGACCGCGGCCGGGAACGCGCCCGCGGCGCCGGCGCCTTCGTCCCGGGACGCACGGCGGAAGGCCGAGACGGCGGGCCTCGCCAGGAGCTCGGCGAGCACCTCCCGCCGCCGGAACTTGAGCTCCAGCAGGGCGCGCCGGAACGCGCCCTCGTACGGCGCGGCGGCCACCGCCATCCGGAAGGGCCGCCGGCGCGCCCGGCATTCGCCGCAACGGCCCGGCGCCGCGGAGGGCGCCAGAAACAGGCCGCACCCGGGACACGCGGGAACGGCAAGCGGGCGGAGGCCGTCCGTGCATTCCGGACACACGGGGCTGAGCAGAGGATCGTCGAGCGCCCGCTCGCACAGACAACAACCCTGCGGGAAGACGAGTTGCCCGACAGATCGCCTCCAGCGTACGGCGAAGCGGTCCCGCGCAGGAGCGGACGGGCGTCTCGCCGGGGCCCTGGTGTTCAGGACGCCCTCCGCTCAGACGACCGGCGCCGATTCGTCCCCGCCCACCGGTACGGGCCGAACCTGCTCCACGTCGAGCCGGATCCCTCCGTAGGCGCCGCACTCCGCGCAACTGTCGCTCCATTCCGGGAACCGCTCGCCGCACGCGGAGCAGCAGTACTCGGCGGACAGGGACGGCGCGGCGGAGATCACCTCGCGGGCCCGGATCACGGCTTCGGCGAGGTCGCCGCGGCCCTCGAGGATGCGGGAGAGGCGAGCGCCCAGCGCCGGAGCGGCGGTCCGGGGCAGGTTCGCGAACGTCTTGAGGGCGTCGTCCAGCATGTAGAGACGGTCGTAGAGCTTGCCGAGGAGGTACTGGCTCTCGGCGGGGCTGTCGGCGGCGCCGATCGCCCGCTTCCAGACCGAGATCGCGTCCTCCGGACAGGTCCGGTCGAGGTAGTAGTCCTGAAGCGCCGAGAGCGGCGCGGTGGCCCCGGTCTGGTCGAACGCCTTCTGCCAGGTATCCACGGCCGCCCTCTCGTTGCCGCCCGCGAGGTAGGCCTCCCCGAGGCGCACCCAGGCGGGCACCGCTTCCGGATCCTCCTCGAGGATGGCCCGGAACACCCGCGCCGCCTCGGCCGGCTCGCCCGCTTCGAGGAGCTCCCTGCCGTATCCGTGGCGGAGCGACAGGGTCCGCTGCTCCTCGGCGGCGCGGGCGGAGGGGGCGACGTGGGAGACGAGCTGCTGCTGGACGGACAGGGCGGCGCGGCTCTCACCCGCCTCCACCAGGAGGTCGCGAAGCCGGGCGAGGGCCGTCGTCGGCGCCTCGGGATCCTCGGCGATGGTCTTTTCGAGCAGGGCCCGCGCCTGCTCGCGCTCTCCCATCGCCTGCCGGGCCTCCGCCAGCGCGTAGGACACCTCGTGGCTTCCGCGATCCTCGGCCAGCGCCTGCTCCAGCGCCTCGGCCGCCTCCTCGGGCCGGCCGAGCCGCATCAGGCATTCGGCCTTGCGGCGGAGCGTCCTGGGATCGGCGCCCGCGTACTCCTGCGCCGCTTCGAAACTGAGGAGCGCCTGCGGCCACCGGCCGGAGGCCATTTCGTCGAGCCCGTCGAGGTACAGCCGCTCGCCTTCCTCGAGATCCTGGCGCCCGCGCCGGAGACGCCGCTCGCGAACCAGGCGCCGGACCCGGCCCGCCAGATCGAAAGCCAGGGCGATCGCGGCCCCGAGACCGACGCCGGCGAACATGACCTTCCACAGTTCCACCCGGATCGGCAGGAAGAACGGCAGGGTGACGGTCACGAACTGCGCGTTGGACACGACGACCACCAGCAGGACGCCCGCCGTCAACAGGACGGCGGCTACGAACAACAGGGTGCGAATGCCCATCGGAGGTGACTTCTTGGGAGAACTCCCGATTCTAAGGCGTGGCCGACATCTCGGCGGCTTCGCTCCCGGCCCGCGGTTCCGGGTGCCAGCGGCCGGCGTCGCCCCAGAGTTTCTCGAGCTGATACAGCTCGCGGCTCTCGGGCGAGAAGACATGGACGACGAAGTCCACGTAGTCGGCCAGCACCCAGCCGGCCGCCGGATACCCCTCGAGATGGATGGGCTTGCGGCCGACCCGCTCCCGGACGCGGCGTTCCACGGCGTCCACGATGGTGGCGCGGCGCCGCTCGCTGCTGGCGGTCGCGATCACGAAGAAGTCGGTGAACCCGGCGAGGCCGCGGAGGTCGAGCACCACCACGTCGTCGGCCTTTTCGAGTTGCGCCACCTCGGCGCTGAAACGGGCGCAGGACTCGGCGGAGGCGCTCGGAACGGATTCGTTCAACGATAGAGACCCTTTTCGGCGATGCGGTCGGCGACCCGCGGCGGCACAAGGTGGTGGACGGGCGTCTGCTGCTTCAGGAGTTCTCGAATCCGGTAGGACCTGGGGTCGGGGAGATCCATGTCCAGGGTGAGGATACGCGGGGGGAGCAACGGTGCGGACAGATCGGCGGTCACCCGGGCCCGGAATCGGCGCGGAAGCACCGCGACCGCCTCCGCGATCGCGCAACCGGCCCGGCGATGGACCAGCACCGGGTGGCGTTCCAGAAGGCGCTCGTAGCGGCTCCAGGTCCGGATCTCCTGGAAGGCGTCGGACCCGACCGCGAACAGCACCGCCGCCCCGCCGGCCGGCCGGCCCCGCCCGGCCGCCAACCCGTCGAGGGTGTCGATGGTGAATGAAGGCCCCTCGCGCTCGAGTTCGACGGGGCTGGCGAGCAGGCGTTCCCGGCCGGCCACCGCCTCCTCCACGAGTCGAAGCCTCTCCTCGGCCGGCAGACGCGGCGTCGCCCGGTGGGGAGGAATCCGCGCCGGCGCCAGCCATACCGCTTCGACCCCCATGCGGTCCCGGACGGCCTCGGCGGCGCGGACGTGGCCCCAGTGCGGGGGATCGAACGTCCCGCCGAAGACCGCGATCACCCCGGGCCGCCGGACCGCCGCGTCCGTCATGCGTCGCTCCGTTCGGCGCCCCCGGCCACCCGGGCGCCGAGTTCGGCGATCAGGGCCGCGCAGCCGTCCCCGGTCGCCGCCGATACCGCAAAGAAGGGCAAGCCGCCTGCCGCCGCCGACTCCGAGAGCGCGTCGAGGCGGGCGTCGTCCGTCAGGATGTCCGTCTTGTTGCCCACCACCATGGCCGGCTTTCCCGGCAGGCTGCCGCCGTAGAGCGTCACTTCCCGCTGGAGCACCGCGAGATCGGCCGCCGGAGCCCGCCCCGACGACTCCGAGAGGTCCACGAAATAGACGAGGAACGCGGTCCGGGACAGGTGCTTCAGGAACCGGGTCCCCAGCCCGGCGCCCTCGCTGGCCCCGGGAATGAGGCCGGGAAGGTCCGCAACCACGAATTCGGCGTCGTCGCCGAGCCTTACGAGGCCGAGGTTCGGGGTCAGGGTCGTGAACGGGTAGTCGGCGATGCGGGGCTTCGCGGCGCTCACCCGGGCGATGAACGACGACTTGCCGGCGTTCGGGAAACCCACCAGACCCACGTCCGCGAGGAGCCGCAGTTCGAGCCGGACGGTGCGGGCGACCCCGGACTCGCCGGGTTCGGTGCGCCGGGGCGCCTGGTTGGTCGGCGTCCGGAAGACCGCGTTGCCTCGCCCGCCCCGGCCACCGGGCGCCACCGTGAGCGAGCTGCCGTCCTCCACCAGATCCCCGAGCAGCACGCCGCTCTCTTCGTCATAGGCCGCCGTCCCCGCCGGCACCCGCAGCCGCAGGTCCTGTCCCGAGCGGCCCTGCCGGTTGTTCCCGGAGCCGTGCCCACCGGAATCCGCCCGGTAGCTGGGCCGGTAGCGGTACGCCGCCAGCGTGTGGCGCCCCCGGTCCGCGACCAGCACGACGCTCCCTCCGCGTCCGCCGTTCCCGCCGTCGGGGCCGCCGCGGGGCACGAACTTCTCCCGGCGGAAACTGAGGGCCCCGTTGCCGCCGCGCCCTCCGGCGAGCTTGAGAACGACCTCGTCAACAAGCATGTACTAGTGGGGGAAGCACCCCGCTCTGTTCGTCGGACAAACGTCGAGCCGATTGTCCCGGAATTCGTTCGTGCGGGGCGCTTCCCCCACCAGGTGATGCCGCGTCTCGCTTCGCGATCCGCGCCATCTTTTCCGTGGGGAGGGGGACACCCCCTCCCCACACCCCTCCCCGGCGGCGCTGTGCGCCGCGGGCGAATACAGGCAGACGCTCACCACAACCACCGCACCGAAGGACGGGCCAGCTTCCGCCGGCTCCTGGGAGGACTTACGGACTTGACGCCATCAGTCCGCGGCGATCGAGATGAACCGGCCCAGCCGCCCGCGGTTCCAGAACTGCACGACCCCGCCGACCTTGGCGAAGAGGGTGTCGTCATTCCCGCGCCCAACGCCCACGCCCGGCTTGAAGCGGGTGCCGCGCTGGCGGACCAGGATGGTCCCGCCCGATACCCGTTCGCCGGCGAAGCGCTTGACGCCGAGCCGCTTCGAGTGGCTGTCGCGCCCGTTCCGGGAGCTTCCCTGACCCTTCTTGTGCGCCACGTTGACCTCCCGAGTGCTTCAGCCGCTTCTTCAGTCGTGACCGATCTACTCCGCTGCGGACGCGCTGTCGGCGGCGTCCGCCGTCCCCTCGTGGATGGCCTCCACGCGGACCTGAACGCGAGCCTGCCGATGTCCCTGCTTCTTCCGGTAGCCCTTCCGGCGCTTGCGCTTGAACACCAGCACCTTGGGATCGCGGTAGTGCGCCAGCACGGTCGCCGAGACGGTCGTTCCCGGCAGGTAGGGATTGCCGATGCGGCACTCACCACCCTCCGGATCCCGCACCATGAGGACGCGGTCGAACGACACGCTGTCGCCATCGCTGGCTTCGAGCTTCTCGAGCGCGAGGCGCTGCCCGGGCTCGGCGCGGTGCTGCTTGCCGCCGCTCTCGAAGATTGCGTACATGAGGTGTCTGCCCGGAGAAACGCGGGATTCTAGCAGCCTGTGGTGAAACCCCCGTGAGCGCCGAGAGCGGCGAGGCGCCTCGCTGACAAGGCGCGTGAGGGAGGAATACCGGGTGTATTCCGACCGAAACGCAACGCAGAGCGCCTCGCAGAGGCGTGGTTCAGCGAGGATGCATCGCCGCTCGAACGCCGCGAGGGTTTTGCCACAGGCTGCTAGCAGCGGCGGAGGTCCACCCTGGTTCTGATTTGCGAGCCTCAGGAGACCCGGATCGAGGCCAGCATGTCGGCGTTGTTCTTCGTCCGCTCCATCCGGCCAAGCAGCAGCGACATCGCCTCCATCGGCTTCAGGCCCGCGAGCGCGCGGCGAAGCAGATGGGTCTTCGGCAGTTCTTCGGCCGAGAGCAGGAGCTCCTCACGGCGGGTCCCGGACTGGTGAATGTCGATCGCGGGAAAGATCCGCGACTCCGCGAGCTTCCGGTCCAGCACCAGTTCCATGTTGCCGGTGCCCTTGAACTCCTGGAAGATGACCTCGTCCATCTGGCTGCCGGTGTCCACCAGCGCCGTCCCGAGGATGGTCAGGCTGCCGCCGTCTTCGATCTTGCGCGCCGCGCCGAAGAACTGCCGCGGGAACTCGAGCGCCCGGGAATCAATCCCGCCGCTCATGGTGCGGCCCTTCCCGCGCATCTCCCGGTTCGCCGCCCGTCCCAACCGGGTGATCGAGTCGAGCAGGATCACCACGTCTTCCTTCATCTCGACGAGCCGGCGGGCCTGCTCCAGCACGATCCGGGCGACCCGCACGTGGTCCGCGCTGCCGCTGTCGGCGGTGGAGGCGACCACTTCGGCCTTGGGGACCGAGCGCCGCATGTGGGTCACTTCCTCCGGACGTTCGTCAATCAGCAGGATGATCAGGTGGATTCCCGGATAGTGATCCGAGATGGAGGACCCGATCTGTTCGAGCAGAATCGTCTTGCCGGTCTTGGGGGCCGCCACGATCAGGCCGCGCTGACCCCTCCCGACGGGGGAGATGAGGTCCACCACGCGGAGCGACAGCGAAGCCGGTTCGGTGCGCGCGAGCTCGATCCGGGGGGCCGGATGCTCGCTGATCAGGTCGGCGTAGTTCCGCCGCGGGGGCATGGCATCGACCGGATAGCCGTTGACTTCGAGGACGGTGTGGAGTTCCGCGCGGGGCGGCCCCCCGCGCCGGCGGCCGCGTCGCGGCGGGCCGTGATAACCGAGGATCGTGTGCCCCTCGCGGAGCTTGTAGCGGTCAATGAGGCCGAACGGGACCCGGACATCGGTAGCCCGCGGCAGGAAGTTGTTGGCGAGGAGGCGCAGATGGCCGCTGTCGCGCGGCCCGATGTCCAGCAGGCCGGTGATCTCGATGCGAGGGATTTCCGGTTCGCGGGCTTGCGGTCCGCGATCCTTTTCGCCGGCCGGGGGAACTGGTTCCACCACCGCGACTTCCTCGTTCGCGGCGGCGACGGGCGCGTCGGGCATGGGCGTTTTCCTCAGAGTTGGGGCGCGTCTTCGCCAAGTGGTGGGGCTTTCGGGTGACTGTTGGCTGCTTCGGCGGGGCCGCTTGGTGCAGACCCGGCATGGGCAAGGAGCCTTTGATTCGGCAACTCCGGAATGCGGACGGCGCCGGTACCGGCGAGGGTCGCCGGGCGACAGTCTCGAGGGCGAAACCGGGCCGGCGCACCTCAAGGCGCGCAGAACCGGGCTCACCGGTCCGCGGATCGGAGTCCCCGGGAACGCCGGTCGTTAGTTGCGGAGCGAAACCGCCGTGAGTTGAGACCGGGTCACAGTGGGTGGGGAACGCGCTGCCGGTCGAGCCGCGTCATCCCCCAGCGAATCCGGGAATCAAGTGTAGCACGGGCGACCGCGTCCGCCCGGAAGAAACCGCGCGGAGTGCGGCGCCCGCGCCGCTCAGCGCGCTGCGATGGAATGGACGGTCACGGTGCTCTTGTCCTCGCTGAGGACACCGGTGACGGTAACGTCCTGTCCCGCGAATTCCGTGACCTTCTCCTGATCGTCCACGGCGTAGACGGCGTCGTCCGCCTCCACGAAGAGCGCGAGCGCCGCGCCCATTTCGACGCACGCAATGGCGCATTCCGGATCCGTCATCCCGTCCATCATGTGCTCCTTGGCGCACATGTCGTCGGTGACGTGCGCCTCCCAGGTCTGCTCCTCCTGGGCGACGGCGAAGGCAGCGGCGCCCGCCAGCAGCAGAACCAGGGGAAAAACGATGGTTGCGTTTCGAACGGGACGCATGACGACCTCCTGCCAGCCATCCGGCCGACTATCGGTCGGCATTGTGGCGCATCCCGGCCGGCCGGGCGAACCCAACCGCCCGGAACGGCCGCTGGTGAAACCCAGGCGGCCCGGTTGCTGCGAAAATGCAGTTCCGCAGGTTGGCCAACAGCCGTGACGGCGCCGCCGGCCTGGAACGCCGGTCTCCAGACCGGCACCCGCGGCGCTCCGCGCCGCGCACGGCGAAACCCATCCACCCTCACGGCGGCTCGGAGCGCCGACCTCGAGCCCGCTGAGCGAACACACCCGGTATTCCTCCCTCGCGCGCCCTTCCCGGCGCGCGCCTCGCCGCCCTCGGCACGCAACCGGATTCCACCACCGGCCGTTGGCGGTCAGTATGCTCCCCGCCGTCCATGGGGAAAGCGCCCACCAAGCCGGTCAGCGGGATGCGGGACCACCTCCCCGCCGCCGCCCTGACCCGGCGTGAGGCGTTCCGGCGCGTCGAGAACGCCTTCGCCGCGCACGGCTTCGTTCCCCTCGAGACCCCGGCGATGGAGCGGCTCTCGACGCTGCTCGGGAAGTACGGCGAAGAGGGTGACCAGCTCATCTACCGGGTGCTCCACCGGGGCGAGCGCCTGGCCCGGGCGCTGGACCGGCAACCGGTGGAGCCGGGAGACCTGTCCGAACTCGGACTCCGCTACGACCTCACGGTGCCGCTCGCCCGGGTCACCGCCGAGTACCGCGCCCAACTGCCCCCGGTGTTCCGCCGCTACCAGATCCAGTCGGTCTGGCGCGCGGACCGCGCCCAGCGCGGGCGTTTCCGGGAGTTCACCCAGTGCGACGCCGACATCGTGGGCAGCAGTTCCCTCGTCGCCGATGCGGAAGCGCTGGTGGTCCTGCACGCGGCGCTTTCCTCCCTCGGTTTTTCGGACTTCACCATCCTGCTGAACCACCGGGAGCTCCTGCGGGCGCTGATCGCGGCCAGCGGAATCCCTGCCGGGTCCGAGCAGGAGACGCTCGTGGTGCTCGACAAGATGGGCAAGATCGGCCGCGAGGCGGTGGAGAGCGAACTCGGCGGCCTCGCCGAGGTCGGGGCGGACCGGGCCCGGCGGCTCCTCGATCTGGTGCCGGGCGATGCCGTAGACCGGGACGGCGATCTGGACCGGCTCCGCCGTCTCGGACCGGCGCTCCCCGAGGGGCCCGGAAGAAGCGCCGCGTCGGACCTCATCGAGCTGTTCGATGCGCTTGACGACGCGCTGGGAGAAGCCGCTCCGGTCCACTTCTCTCCCAGCCTGGCGCGCGGCCTGAGCTACTACACGGGACCCATCTTCGAGGTGGTCGCGGCGGGCGGCGCCGGGTCCCTCGCCGGGGGCGGGCGCTACGACGGATTGGTCGGGATGTTCAGCGGGAGGGCGACCCCGGCGGTGGGGTTCTCGCTGGGCATGGAACGCATCCTCATGCTTCTCGAGGAGGGCGGAGCCTTCTCGGCCGAGGGGGCGGCGCCGCAGGCGATGCTCTGCCCCCTCCCGGGAATCGCCGTCCGCGACACCCTCCGGGTCGCCCGCACCCTGCGCGCTGCCGGCGTGCGGCTCGACGTCCAGGTGGACTCATTGAAACTGGGAAAGCAGCTCGGACGCGCGGCCGCCACCGGCGTTCCCTTCGTCCTCATCCTCGGCCCGGACGAACTCGGCGACGGCCGCTGCACGGTCCGCAACCTCGAAACCGGCGCGCAGCGCACCGTCCCGCTCGCCGAGGTCCCGGAAGCCCTCGAAGCCTGACGCCGCCGGTCAAGCCACCGGCGTCAACAACACGCGGCTGCGGTCCCGGATTCGGGGATTCAGCGGATCCGCCCTGCCCTCCCTCGGGTCCGGCAGCCGCTGGGCGCGGAAGCGCTTGTCCGCCGCGAAGTACTCGGGCTCCCGCATGGGAGGCAGCGGCCGCGACGGATCGCGGACGTAGATTCCGTCCTCAGCCTCGCGCATCGCCCCGACGAACAGGACTTCCCGCCACTTCCGGAGGGGAACGCTGAAGGCTCCCCGGTCTCCGACCGGTCTCAGGTCGTGGAAGGGGCCGCGGTCGGACATGGGGAAACGTTCCGTCGCCTTCTAGGATAGGCAGTCGCTCATGACCGAGGTCCACTTCGTTCTTGTCCGGCCCCGCCGTCCGGAGAACATCGGTGCCGTCGCCCGGGTGATCGGCAATACCGGGCTTGCCGGCCTCCGGCTGGTCGAGCCCGGGGACTGGCGGACGGTCGAGGCGTTCCGCATGGCCTGGCAGGCCGAAGAAGTGCTCGAACAGGCAGTCGTGTTCCCCACGTTGGCCGAAGCGGTCGGCGGCTGCCGGCTGGTGGCCGGACTGAGCGGCCGGGGCCGGGAAGCGATCCGCCATCTGACCCCGCGGGAGCTCGCGGGCGAAGTCGCGGCGATCGGGCCGCACGGCGAGGTCGCGGTGGTCTTCGGCAACGAGTCGAGCGGGCTGACCCTGGAGGAGCGCTCGCTCTGCCAGCGCCAGGTGCGGATTCCCACCTCGCCCCGCCAGCCTTCCCTGAACCTCGCCCAGGCGGCGATGATCGCCGCCTACGAGATCTTCCTGGCGAACGGTCCCCCGGCCGAGGAACCCGTGCGGCGGGCCACCGCGAAACAGGCCGAACGCGCACTCCTCACGCTGCGCGACGCCATGCTCGCGGTGGGATTCCTGCCGCCGCAGAAGCCGGAAGCGCGCTTCGCCGAATGGCGCGAACTCTTCGGGCGTACCGGCCTCACCGAACGGGAAACCCGGATGATGATGGCCTTCACCCGGCGGGTGAAGGACGCGGGGACCCGGGCGGGAAAGCCTCCGGCCCGGAGCGGCTCCGGAACGGCCTGAGTCAGAGGCTCCCGCGGAACAGCCGGATCACCCGGTCCCAGGCGGGGAGCGCCGGTCTTCAGACCGGCACCGCCGCCCGGAGGGCGGCGAAAGCACGTCCTGACCGGGCGGGAACGCGCGGTCCGAACGGAACGGAGAGCGCCGCGGAATCAGAGATTCGCCCGGAACAGCCGGATCACCCGGTCCCAGGCGTCCCCGGCCGCGTCGGCGTCGTACACCTCCGGGCGGCCGTCATTGAAGAACGCGTGGTCGGTACCCGGGTAGGTGTGGAACTCGTGAGCGACGCCCGCCGCCGTGAGCGACGCGTCCAACCCGGCGACGGCCTCGGCGTTCACGAAGCCGTCGTTCTCGGCGAAGAGCCCGAGCACCGGACAGCGGATCGCGGCGTAGTCGGGATGAACGTTCGGGTGGACGCCGTAGAAGTCGGCGCAGGCGCCGATGCGCGGCGACTTGCTGGCTGCGTAGAGCGCGAGCTGGCCGCCCATGCAGAAGCCGACCACGCCGACGGAGTCGCCGGAAGCCACGTTCGCCAGGTGGTCCGCGGCGCCCCGCAGGTCCTGCTCGGCGCGGTCCACCTCAAGCGCCATGAACAGCTTGCCGGCCTCGTCCGGCGAGGTCGTCGCCTCGCCGTGGAACAGATCGGGAGCGAGCGCGGTGAACCCGGCCTCGGCGAAACGGTCGGCGACCTCCTTGATGTGGCCCACCAGACCCCACCATTCCTGGATGACCAGGACCCCGGGACCCGGTTGGTCGGGGATCGCCAGGTAGCCGTCCGCGGAACCGCCGTTCGCGGCAAAGGAAACCATTTCGCTGCGCATCGTGATCCTCCTCCGGGGGGCCGCGATGTTAACAGCCGGTGGCAAAACCCACGCGGCGTTCGAGCGGCGATGCATCCCGCCGGAACCGCGCCGCTTCGCGACGCTCATCGTTGCGTTTCGGTCGGAATACACCCGGTATTCCTCCCTCACGCGCCTTGTCAGTCGGGCGCCTCGCCGCTCTCGGCGCTCACGTGGGTTTCACCACCGGCTGTTAGCAGCCGGTGCCAATACCCACGCGGCGTTCGACGGGCGATGCATCCCGCCGGAACCGCGCCTCTACGAGGCGCTTATCGTTGCGTTTCGGTCGGAATACACCCGGGATTCCTCCCTCACGAGCCTTGTCAGCCGGGCGCCTCGCCCGTCTCGGCGCTCACGTGGGTGTCACCACCGGCTGTTGCCAGCGCGGGTCCTGCGGGCCGCGATTTTCCTTCCGGAATGCACCCGTCCTTTGTTATCTTCGGCCGGCTACCGCGCGGGGAGCGAAAGGAAGGTCGCCGATGAGCCCACTGCTCGCAACGCTGGTGTGTTTCGGCCTCTACATCGTCGGCTATCGCTTCTACGGCCGCCGCATCGCACGGCGCTCCTTCGAGCTGGACGACTCGCGGCTCACTCCCGCGCACGAATTGAAGGACGGGCACGACTACGTCCCGACCCCGAAGCCCGTTCTCTTCGGGCACCACTACGCCTCCATCGCGGGCCTCGCCCCGATGCTCGGGCCGGCGATCGCGGTGATCTGGGGCTGGGTCCCGGCGATGATCTGGGTGGTCGTCGGCACCCTGCTGGTGGGGGCGGTGCACGACTTCTCGGCGCTCTGCATCAGCATGCGGGCGAAGGGCAAGTCCATCGGCCGGATCGCCGAGGACATCATCGGCCGCCGCGCCAAGTACCTCTTTCACGCCCTGATCGTCTTCCTGGTCGGACTCGCGATGGGCGTCTTCGTCCAGGTCGTCGCGCAGCTCTTCTCGAGCATCTTCTATCCCGAGGCGGTCACCCCGAGCACCGCGGTGATGGTGCTCGCCATCGCCATGGGGTACCTCTCCTACCGGAAGGGCGTCCCGCTCCGCTACCTCGTGCCGGTGGGCGCCACGCTCCTGTTCGTGAGCATCTGGCTCGGGATGGCGGTGGTTCCGACGCCGGATCTCTCCACGACGGCGTGGAGCTACGTGCTGCTGGTCTACGCCTTCTGCGCCTCGGTCCTGCCGGTCTGGCTGCTGCTTCAGCCCCGGGACTTCCTGAACTCCATCCTGCTCTACATCGGGCTCATCGGGATCTTCGCTTCCTTCGTGATCCAGAACCCCGAGTTCGCGGCCCCCGCCTACAACCCCGAGCCCAGCGGCGCCCCGCCCATCCTCCCGTTCGTCTTCGTCGTGATCGCCTGCGGCGCGGTTTCCGGGTTCCACGCGCTGGTCTCGTCGGGCACCACCGCCAAACAGATCAACAAGGAGAGCGACGCGCCCCTCATCGGCTACGGGGGGATGATCGCCGAGAGCCTGCTCGGGCTTTCGGCCGTGCTCGCCTGCACCGCGGGATTCGCGAGCCGCGACCTCTGGCACCAGCACTACGCGGACTGGAACGCCGCGAACGGTCTCGCCCAGAAGCTGGACGCCTACATCACCGGAGCCGCCAACTTCCTGGTGACCATCGGGATTCCGGTGGAGGCCGGGAAGGCCTTCGTGGCGCTGGTGGCGGTCTCCTTCGCGCTCACCACCCTCGACTCGGCGACCCGGATCCTCCGCTACAACATCGAGGAGATCTCGGACAGCATCAAGGCGCCGCTCCTCGGGAACCGCCACGTGGCCTCGCTGCTCGCCGTCGCGATCATCGGTTTCTTCGCGCTGATGAAGGTCCCCTCGGGCACCGGAGAGATGGTGCCCGCGGGCACCGCGCTCTGGGCGCTCTTCGGAACCACGAACCAGATCATGGCGGGACTGACCCTGCTGTCGGTGACCCTCTATCTCTACTTCCGCAAGAAGCCGTTCGCCTTCGCGCTCTTCCCGATGGTGTTCATGGTCGGCATCACCATCGCCGCCATGATCTACAACATCCGGCTCTACGCGGAGTCCGGCAACCTGGTCCTGCTGTTCGTGGGCGGGGCGATCATGGCGCTTGCCGTCGGGTTGGTCTTCGAAGGGATCCTCCGGTTCACGAGGGGCCGGGAAGCCGCGATCGAGGGAATCCGCCGCGCGTTTGGCGACTAGCCGCGGCAGGGTCATGCCGATCCGGTCCGGCGCAACCCTGATCGCCGCGCTGCTGCTCGCCGCCACCGCCGCGGCGGGCCAGGACCGGCTGGCGCTGGTCGGCGGCATGCTCCTCGACGGCTATGACGTGCCCCCGCTCCACCACGCGGCGGTGCTCATCGAGGGCGACCGGATCGCCGCCGTGGGCCGCGCCGCGGAAATGGAGATTCCGCCGGATGCCGCCGTGGTGGACACGCGCGGCCGGGTGATGATGCCGGGGATGATGGATCTCCACGCCCACCTCGCCGTCCTCGGCCACGGCGAGTACGGCCGCTGGTTCTCCTGGATCGCCGAGGAGGGGGTGGACATCGAGGAGGTCATGGAGATCTCGGCGAAGCAGCTCCTGCTCGCCGGGGTGACCACCGCAGTGGATCTCGGAGCGCCGCTCGAAGCCAGCCTCGCGGTGCGCGACCGGATCGCCCGCGGCGAGGTCCCCGGCGCCCGGCTGCTGATGGCCGGCCCCTGGATCACCCGCCGGGTGAGTTTCTGGCCCGAGAACTACCAGATCGGCATCCGTTCACCGGAGGAGGCCTCGGCGGCGGTCGAGCGGCTCGCGGAGGCGGGCGTGGACGTCATCAAGGCCTGGGTCGGGCTCACCCGCGAGGACTACCAGGCGGTCGCCGACACCGCGCACCGCCACGGACTGCGTGTCCATGCGCACGTGTACGCGCCGGACGACGTCCGGAACGCCCTCGAAGCGGGCATTGATGTTCTGACCCACGCGGGATCGGCAGGCACGCCGCCCTACGGGGAGGACCTGCTGCGCGACATCGTGGTCGCCGGCCGCCCGGTGGTGATCACCGGCGCGCACCGGGTGTGGGTGTTCCCGGCCACCGTGGATTTTCCCGAGCGGCTGCAGGACCCGCGGCTCCGGGACGACCTGCCGGCGGCCATGTACGACGAACTGCAACGCAGCTTCGAGAACTTCCACACGCTCCCGTACTTCCAGACGACCGCCCGCCAGATGTTCTTCGGCGACGCCTCGCTCGGACAGTGGATCGAGGCGGGAGCGGTGATGGGCATGGGGACCGATTCCGGGACGCCCATGAACTTCCATACCGAGGCCCTCTGGCGGGAGCTCAAGGCCCATGTGGATCTGGGTATGACATCCATGGAGGCCATCGTGGCGGCGACCCGGATCAACGCCCGGATCCTCGGGCTGGCGGACGATCTCGGCACCATCGAGGCCGGCAAGATCGCGGACATCGTGGTGCTCCGAGGGGACCCGCGGTTCAGCATCACCGCGCTCGACGACCCCGAACTGGTGGTCAAGGACGGCAAGCTGTACCGGCGGCACTAGCCGCCGTTCAGGAGAAGACGAAGATGAAGACAACCGGTTTCCGATTCGGAGTCGCGGCGGTTCTGCTGGGACTCGCGGCGCCTTCGTTCGCCCAGGAGAGCGCCCATCCGATCCGCGTCGGGGAGATGCGGAGCCAGGACCGCCCGGTGGTGCCCGGGGTCCACGGCCTGGTGACCGCGGGGCACCCGCTGGCGACCATGGCGGGCATCCAAACGCTGATGAAGGGCGGCAACGCGATCGACGCCTCGGTCGCGGTGCTCGCGGTCCTGAACGTCGTGCGCCCGCAGATGTCGGGAGCGGCGGGGAACGGTTTCCTGACCTACTTCGACCAGGCGACCGGGACCGTCCACTCCCTGAGCGCCACCGGCGCGGCTCCCAAGGCGCTCCGCGCCCAGGAGCTCACCCCCGACCAACTCAACAAGGGCATCAACGCCGGAGTCGTTCCGGGCCTCTTCGGCGCCTGGATCTCGATGCTCGACCGCCACGGCACCATGAGCCTCGAGGAGGTGCTGGCGCCCGCGATCGATTACGCGAAGAACGGCCATCCCATGGAAGCGTCGGTGTCGCGCGCGATCGCAGCCTCGCGGGAGGACTTCGAGCGCTTCCCGACCAGCGTGCGGATGTTCCTGCCCGAGGGACGCGTGCCGGAAACCGGCGAGCTCTACAAGATGCCCGACCTCGCCCGGACGCTCGAGAAACTGGTCGAGGCCGAGCAGGCCGCCCGGCGCGCCGGCAAGGGCCGCTCGGAAGCCCTGGACGCCGCCTTCGACCGGTTCTATCGCGGAGACATCGCCGAGGAGATGGCCCGCTTCTACGAGGAGAACGACGGCCCGTTCACGCTCGAGGACTTCGCCGCCTACGAGCCGATGTGGAAGGAGCCCCTCCACACCAACTACCGGGGATACGACGTCTATTCCAGCCCGCCCACTTCCCGCGGCGGCATGGAAGTGCTGATGCAGCTCAACCTGATCGAGGGCTTCGACATCGCCGCACTGGGTCAGAACTCGGCCGAGACGCTCCACCTGGTGATCGAGGCGGTCAAGGTGGCCAAATCCGATGTTTACCGCTACGTCGCGGACCAGGCAAAGTTCGAGGTCCCGCTCGACGGGCTCCTGTCCAAGGAGTACGCCGAGACGCGGCGCGCGCTCATGAACGAGCGGACCGCGATCGCCTACCCCGAGGGCGGCGTCCCGCCGGGAACGGCCGCCACCGATGCGGCGCCGGGTGTCCTTTCGGCGGCGAACCCGACAGCCAGCCGATCCTTCGCCGGCAGTACCACCAGTTTCTCGGTGGTGGACGGGGCCGGCAACGCGGTGGCCTGCACCCCGACCCACGGCGGCATGTTCGGCACCGCAGTGGTGGTGGGAGGCACCGGCGTCACCTTCAACAACGGAACCCGGATCGGCTCCACCGCGCCGCACCCCGACCACCCGAACTACGCCCGCGGCGGCCAGATCCCCATCCTGAACAACTCGCCGATCATCGTCCTGAAGGACGGCGAGTTCCTGCTCGCGCTCGGGACGCCGGGCGGGGAGACCATCGGCCAGACCCAGTTCCAGGTGCTGCTCAACATCCTCGACTTCGGCCTGAACATCCAGGAAGCGGTGGCCGCTCCCCGCCTCAGCCTCTTCGCCGACCCCAACTTCTACACCCCCGGCTCCGACATCCTCGTGCGGGTCGAAAACCGCGTGACGCCCGGAGTCGTCGAAGCGCTCCTCGGGATGGGCCACCGGGCCGAACTCACCGGCGGCTACGCCCTCGGCAGCAACAACGGCATCCTCATGGATCTCACCGCCGGCACCATGACCGCGGGCGCCGACCCCCGCCGCGCCGCCTACGCCATCGGCTACTGATGGCGCTCCCGGCTTGGAACGCCGGCTTCAGCCGGCACCGCGCAACGCTCGTCCTCCGGATGACACCCCCGGCTTGGAACGCCGGTCTCCTGACCGGCACGCGCGGGGCTCCGCAACGCGCACGGCGCAACCCTCCTCCCCCCGCATGGCGCTCCCGGCCTGGAACGCCGGTCTCCTGACCGGCACGCGCGGGGCTCCGCAACGCGCACGGCGCAACCCTCCTCCCCCCGCATGGCGCCCCCGGCTTGGAACGCCGGTCTCCAGACCGGCACGCGCGGGGCTCCGCAACGCGCACGTCGCAACGCCAATCCCAACCGATGACCCATCTTCCCCGCCCATGAAACTCCCAACCACCCTCCTCACCCTCAGCCTCCTCCTCGCCGCCACCGCCCCCGCCCAGGACACCCCCATGCCCGAAATGGTGGAAATCAAGGGCGGCGTCTTCTTCATGGGATCCCAGTCCGGCCCACCCCAGGAAAAGCCGATCCACGCCGTCCAGGTCTCGGACTTCTGGATCTCCAAGTACGAGATCACCCACGCCGAGTTCGCCGCGTTCGTCGAGGACACCGGATACGAGACCGAGGCGGAGACGTTCGGCACCGGCCGGATCCTCCGGGACGGCCGCTTCGTCTACTCCCCCGGCTTCACCTGGAAGGAACCCCACGGACCAGGCTCGACGGTCACGGAACCCGACCGGTACCCCGTGGTCCAGGTGAGCTGGAACGACGGCGTCGCCTACACCCGCTGGCTCAGCCGGCAGACCGGCCAGGCCTACCGGCTACCCACCGAGGCCGAGTGGGAGTACGCCTGCCGCGGCGGCACGCAGACGACCTACTGGTGGGGCGACGACTTCGACCAGACGAACGTGAACACCGCGGGCACCTGGCGTCCGGGAGGCGCTCCCTGGCCTCGGGACGAGCACACCCTCATCACCCCCATCGACCGCTACCCGGCGAACCCCTTCGGGCTCCACGACATGCTCGGCAACAACTGGGAATGGGTCCAGGACTACTCCTCCGCCGACTACTACGCCGCCCAGGTGCGGCGGCCGGAGTCACCGGTGGTGGATCCCCAGGGACCCGCCTCCGGCAACGAGCGCGTCCTCCGCGGCGGAGGCTGGAACGTCAACCCGGACCGGGCGACCTGCTCCTTCCGCTTCCTCGCCGACCCACCGGTGTACCGCAGCGACCACGTCAGCCTCCGGGTGGTCCGGAATCCCTAACCGGGACTCATCGGCAGCAGTTCGACGGCCGAAACCGGCTGCGAAAACGGACACTTAGCTGCACGTTTTGCATAGCAAAATGTGCATTAGCGCGCGCAGGTGAGGTGGCGGCCGCCGTCCACCGGGATCGTGACCCCGGTGCAGAAGCTCGCGTCGTCCGACAGCAGGAACAGCGCCAGGTCGGCCACCTCCTCCGGCGTGCCGATGCGGCCGATCGGGTGCGTGGTCTTGCTGTGCTCCACGAAGGCCGCGTAGCGGTCGTCGTCGAGCCCCCCGGCGAGGTGAAGCTCGGTCCGCGTGACGCCGGGGTTCACGGAGTTGATGCGCACCCCCTTGGCGGCGAGTTCGAGGGCCGAGCAGCGCGTCAACTGGTCGAGGGCGGACTTGCTCGAGTTGTAGGCCAGCACTCCGGGGAACGAGCGGATGCCGTTGACGCTGGAGACGTTGACGATGCTGCCCTTCCGCTCCAGCAGGTGCGGCACCGAGAGCCGCATCAGGTCGAAGACGGCCTCCACGTTCAGGGCGAACATCCGCTGCCAGGCGTCGAGTCCGGTGTTTTCGATGGTGCCGAAAGCAATCACCCCGGCGGAGTTCACGAGGTGGTCCAGCCCCCCGAAGCGCGCGACGGTCTCCTCCACCGCCCGTGACCGGAACGCCGCTTCGGTCACATCCCCCGCCAGCGGCAGGGCCGCGCCGCCGGCCACTTCGATCTCGCGGGCCAGCGCCCCGAGACGCTCGGGCCGGCGGGCGGTGACGGTGACCCGCGCGCCCTCTCCGCCGAGCGCCAGCGCGGTGGCCCGTCCGATCCCGCTGGAGGCTCCGGTCACGATGGCGACCCGGTTCTGAAAGCGTTTCTGCGCGCGATTCGGCACGTCGTTCTCCTCTGCCTGGCAGCGGCGGCGGCGCGCCGCCCGCTGGACATCCCCAAACCCCGGGCGGGAGACTATCGCCCGTGCCCGAATTCCCCGATGTCGAGCTGTACCGCTCCGCGATCGGGGGCCGGATCGTGGGGACGCGCCTCGCGGCGTTTCAGATCGCCTCCCCGCACCTCCTCGCCTCGGTCGAGACGCCTCCCGAGACGCTGATCGGACGGGTCGCAACCGGCGTCCGCCGGATCGGCAAGCAGCTCGTCATGGAGTTCGAGGAGGAGCTCTTCTGCGCCGTCCACCTCGCGGTGGCGGGGCGGTTCCACTGGACCGCGATTTCCGGTTCGGGGAACCCGGTGCGGCTGTCCCCGCACGGCAATCTGGCCGTCTGGAGTTTCGAGTCGGAAGCCGGGAGCGGCGGAAAGCTGCGGCTCGTCGAGCGGAGCCCGAAGAAGCGGGCTTCCATCCGGGTGGGCCAGGGTCCGGGGCCGCTCCGGGCGCTCGACCGCGGCGGGCTGGAGATTCCCGGTTCCACCCGCGAAGAGTTCGGCGCCCGGCTGGCCGGGCTGACGAACACCATCAAGCGGGCGCTCACCGAACCGGCCCGTTTCGCCGGAGTCGGCAACGCCTACTCGGACGAGATCCTCCACCGGGCCCGGCTCTCGCCCTCGAAACGGGCCGGAAGCCTCACGTCCGAGGAAACCGGCCGTCTCCACGCCGCTGCGGAGTCCGTCCTGACCGAGTGGGCCGCGCGGCTCCAGGAAGAGTGCGGCAGCGCCTTTCCCACCGGCGTCACCGCCTTCCGCGAGGGGATGGCGGTGCACGGCCGCTTCGGCCAGCCCTGTCCGGACTGCGGATCTCCGGTGCAGCGGGTACGCCGCGCCGAGAACGAGTTCAACTACTGCGCGACCTGCCAGACCGGCGGCCGTCTCCTGGCGGATCGGGCGATGTCCCGGCTGCTCCGGAAGAAGTGGCCGCGAACGCTCAAGGCGGCCGAGGAGCGACGGCGGCGGCTCGGGACCCCGGGATCCGATTCTTCATCTCCGGACGATCGCAGCCAGACGTGAATCCGGCGCGGCGGGACGGTGTGCAGTGACACACGTCAGTGCGGTGAGGGCGGCTGGAGTCGCGACACGCGCGGCGCGGAGCGCCGCGCGTGCCGGTCTGGAGACCGGCGTTCCCGGCCGCCGCGCCGCCTAGCAGCCTGTGGACAAAGTCACGCGGCGTTCGGCGGGCGATGCATCCCGGCTGAACCGCGCCGCTTTGCGGCGCTCTGCGTTGCGTTTCGGTCGAAATACACCCGGTATTCCTCCCTCACGCGCCTTGTCAGCCGGGCGCCTCGCCCGCCTCGGCGCTCACGTCACTTTATCCACAGGCTGCTAGGCGATGCCCGGCTCGGGGCGCACGCCCATCAGGCGACCGGTGCGGCCGATGGCCGCTCCCATGACCGTCATGCCCCAGAAATAGCCGGGAATGGCGCCGATCAGGCAGAGAATGACGGTCAGGTCGGCGATGATCGAGAACAGGATCAGGCTCAGCAGCAGGACGATGTAGTTGCCGAAGTTGGCCCGAATCAGGCCGACGTTCTCGTTCAGCCGGAAGGCCGCGGTGAACCGGCCGGTCGCCGCCAGTTGCACGATCCCGGCCGGGATGAGCGCCTTGGCGAGCAGCGCCGCGAACACGAGGAAGAAAATGGAGGCGAGGCTCCCGATCACCGAGGTCGCCACCACCGCCGGAGAACCCATGGACTGTCCGATCAGCGCCCAGAAGACGCCGATGGCCACGAGAACCAGGCCCATCACGACCGCCGCCAGGGTGTAGCCCGCGATCACCCCGAACACCTTGATCCCGTCCAGCAGCACCCCTCCGAAGTCATCCCAGTCGGCCATCGGGTGCTCGTCGCCGCGCAGGGCGCCCCGGGCGGTGCGCACGCCGAAGCCGAGCAGGGCCAGCAGGCCCAGGCCGAACAGCGGGATGAGCACCACCATGAGGCTGCCGATCACGAACTTGGAGAGCGCCTTCGGGTCCCGGAACGCAAAGGTGAACAGACCGCCCAGGTCGAATCGCTCCGGGGCCGGCGGCAGGGGTGGCGGCGGGGGCGGCGGCTCGTCCGTCGGCAGTACTGGCTGTTCTTCGGTCATGCGATGTCCCTCTGCAATCCGTAACGGATTTCAGTCCGCCGCGGTTTCCACCGCTTCCAGCTCGACGCCCATGATGCGGCCGGCGTGACCGATCGCGGCGCCGGACGCCGTCCAGGTCCAGAAGAGGCCCGGCACCAGACCCACCAGGAAGAGCGACAGGCTGAGGTTGGCGAGGATCGCGAAGAGCACGAGGATCAGCAGCAGGAGGATGTAGGTCCCCGGGTGGGCGCGGATCCGCCTCAGGTTCCGGATCCAGCCGAGGGCCGGGCGGATCCGTCCGGTAGCGGCGAGTTGCATCAGCCCTGCCGGCAGCAGCGCCTTGGCGAACCCGGCCAGCAGCACCACGAACCAGCCGGTGACGACCAGGCCGAAGACCGCCGCCGCTCCCATCAGCCCGGCTCCGGCAACCGGGACCGCGACCATCTCGGGCAGGATCTCGCCGAAGACGTCGGGGGCGACCCCGCTGTCCAGCGCGGCGCCCGCCACCGCGGCGAAGATCCCGCCGGCAATCCCGACCGCCACCAGACCGATCAGGGCGCCCACCAGGAAGAGCCCGCCCCCAACGACGGCCACCACGGCGGCATGGACGAGGACGACCGCCACCACCCGCAACCCGTCGGCGAGCTGGCTGGCCACCGCATCCCAGCCGGGCATGGGGTGCTCTTCTCCCCCTAGCGCGCCGCGCGCCGTCTGGACCGCGAAACCGAGCAGCCACAGCAGGCCGAACCCGAGGAACGGGATCAGCAGGACCGCCAGGCAGCCGATCATCCACTTGCGGAACGCCCTTGGATCGCGGAACGCGAAACCGAGCAGGAAACCGAGGTCAATCCGCGCTGGCGGCGCGGCGGCAGCGGTGGTCGCTTCGTCGTTCATGGTGGCCCCCGGAGAGGCCGCTGACCGTGAACAGTCGGTGGTGGAACTGGCGTGAGCGCCAGCCCCCCACCGGGAGAACTGGTGTCCGCTGGGCCTCGCTGACAAGGCGCGCAAGGGAGGAATACCAAGCGTATTCCGACCGAAGCGCAACGATGAGCGCGCCGAAGCGAGCGGTTCAGCGGGGATTCAGCGGGCGTTGAATGCCGCGTCAGTTCCATCACAGACTGTTAGCCTTACCGCCCCTCGCGCCGATGTTACATAACTCCTTCGGATCCTTGGAAAAACACCGCACTGCCGACGGGGACGTGCACGTCTACGCCCTCGAAGCGGTGGAGCGGGAAGGACTCGGGTCCATTTCCCGGCTTCCGTTCTCGATCCGGGTCCTGCTCGAGTCGCTGCTCCGCGGGGTGGACGGGCGGACGGTTCGCGAAGCGGACGTGGCCGCCCTCGCGGCCTGGAACGCCGAAGCGCCGGCCCGGCGCGAGGTCCCGTTCCGGCCGGCCCGCGTCATCCTGCAGGACTTCACCGGAGTGCCCGCGCTCGTGGACCTCGCCGCCATGCGGTCCGCGCTGGCCCGGATGGGCGGCGACCCCGCGCGGATCAATCCGAAGGCGCCGGTGGACCTGGTCATTGACCACTCGGTGGTGGTGGATTCGTTCGGAACCCCGATGGCGGCCCACCGGAACGCCGCGATCGAGTTCGAACGGAACCAGGAGCGCTACCGGTTCCTCCGCTGGGGAGCGGAGGCGTTCTCCCGCTTCCGGGTCGTTCCCCCCGCCACCGGCATCGTCCACCAGGTGAACCTCGAGCTCCTCGCCAAGGTGGTCATGGAGGACGGCGAGGGCGACGAGCGGGTGCTGCTTCCGGACACCCTGGTGGGAACCGATTCCCACACCACCATGATCAACGGCCTCGGCGTCCTCGGCTGGGGCGTCGGGGGCATCGAGGCCGAGGCGGCGATGCTCGGCCAGCCGTGCTACCTCATCACGCCGAAGGTGGTCGGTTTCCGCCTGAGCGGCGCCCTGCAGGAGGGGGTCACCGCAACCGACCTCGTGCTCACCATCACCGAGCGGCTGCGCGCCCACGGGGTGGTGGAGAGTTTCGTGGAGTTCTTCGGCGAAGGGCTCTCGGAGATCTCGCTCTCCGACCGCGCCACGGTGGCCAACATG
Organism: Vicinamibacteria bacterium; assembly: GCA_963555995.3. Taxonomy (GTDB): domain Bacteria; phylum Acidobacteriota; class Vicinamibacteria; order Marinacidobacterales; family Marinacidobacteraceae; genus Marinacidobacterium. The sequence continues at coordinate 2,751,149 of OY821641.1, forward strand.
GCGCCCGAATACGGCGCCACCATGGGTTTCTTCCCGGTGGACGCCGAGACCCTCTCCTATCTCCGCCGCACCGGCCGGAGCGACGAGGAGGTGGGCCGGGTCGAGGCGTACGCCAAGCGCCAGGGTCTGTTCCGGACCGACGCGACGCCGGACCCGGAGTACACCGACGTGCTCGAACTCGATCTCGGAACGGTGGAGCCGAGTCTCGCGGGTCCGAAGCGGCCGCAGGACCGGGTGGCGCTCTCCGACATGCAGCGCGCCTTCCGCGCGTCCCTGACCGCGCCGGTGGCGGAACGGGGATTCGCCCTCGAGGCCGAGCAGCTCGCGCGGACCGCGAGCGCCGGGAACGGCCGCAACCTGGGCCACGGCGCGGTGGTGATCGCGGCGATCACCTCCTGCACGAACACCTCGAACCCCGGCGTGATGCTCGCCGCCGGCCTTCTCGCGCAGCGGGCGGTGGGGCTCGGGCTCACTACCCCCGATCACGTCAAGACCTCGCTCGCGCCGGGGTCGAAGGCGGTGACCGAATACCTGCGGGACGCGGGACTGCTCGGCCCCCTCGCCGATCTCGGCTTCCACCTGGTGGGCTACGGGTGCACGACCTGCATCGGGAACAGCGGACCGTTGCCGGAGCGGGTGGAGCGGGCCATCGAGAGCGCCGACCTGGTGGCGGCTTCCGTACTCTCCGGGAACCGCAACTTCGAGGGCCGCGTGCACGCGAGCGTGCGCGCCAACTACCTGGCGTCTCCACCGCTGGTGGTGGCCTACGCGCTCGCCGGCACCGTGGACATTGATCTGGAGGAGGAGCCGCTCGGAACCGGCGCCGACGGCAATCCGGTGTTCCTGCGCGACATCTGGCCGAGCAGCGCGGACGTCCGGGACGCTCTCGACCGGGCGCTCCGGCCGGAGACCTTCCGCCGGATGTACGGCAACGTCTGGGACGGCAACCCCACGTGGAACGAGATCCCGGTGGACGCCTCCGAGATCTACCCGTGGGACGAAGGCTCCACCTACATCCAGGAACCGCCGTTCTTCTCCGGAATGACCGCCGAACCGGCCCCCCCCCCCGACATCCGGGGAGCGCGGGTGCTCGTCCGCTGCGGCGATTCGGTCACCACCGATCACATTTCACCCGCCGGGACCATCGCCTTCGATTCGCCCGCCGGCAGTTGGCTCCGGGAGCGCGGGATCGAGCGCGGCGACTTCAACTCCTACGGTTCACGCCGCGGCAACGACCGGATCATGCTCCGCGGCACCTTCGCGAACATCCGGTTCCGGAACCAGCTCGCGGGCGGCGCCGAGGGCGGCTTCACGGTGCACCACCCGTCGGGTGAGCAGACCACCATCTTCGACGCCGCCGAGCGCTACCGCGAGGAGGGCACCCCGCTCGTGATCCTCGCCGGCAAGGAGTACGGGACCGGCTCCTCCCGCGACTGGGCCGCCAAGGGAACGCTGCTCCTGGGCGTCAAGGCGGTGATCGCCGAGAGCTTCGAGCGCATCCACCGCAGCAACCTGGTCGGCATGGGCGTCCTGCCGCTCGAGTTCCCGCCCGGAGAGAACGCAGAGTCCCTCGGTCTGGTGGGAGATGAGGTTCTCGACATCGAGGGGGTCAGCAACGGCCTCGGCCCCGGCGCCCGGGTCACGGTGACCGCGACCCGCAACGGAGAGTCCCGCTCGTTCGAGGCGCGCTGCCGCCTCGACTCGGCGGTGGAAGTGGACTACTACCGTAACGGAGGCATCCTCCAGACGGTGATGCGCGACCTGGCCCGGGAAGAAGAGCCGGCCACCGCCTGAGGCACACCAGACCGCGCCGCGCCAATCCAGGCAGTGGCGCGGACGGCTTGGAACGCCGGTCTCCAGGCCGGCACGCGCGGCGCTCTGCGCCGCGCCCGTCGTAGCGCCATCCGCGACGACCGGTCCGCAATTCCCTAACGCGCCGAGATGGGAGTCTCGCCGGCGAGGATGCGCCGGAAGACGCCCATCTCGATGTTCCCGCCGGACACCACGCAGACGACCCGCCGTTTCCGGCCCGCCTCGCCCGGACGCCGCGGCACCCGATCGGCGACTGCCACCGCCACCGGGCTGGCGCCGGCGCCCTCGGCCACGATCCGGCTCCGGCCGGCCAGGACGCGCACCGCCTCGGCGATCTCGTCGGGTGAGGCCAACAGCGGTTCCTCCAGGAACTCCTGAACGAGGGGCCACATCGGGTCCAGCACCGTGTTTCCGCCGATCCCGTCCACGAAGCTGGGCTCGGTATCAATCCACCGGGGCGATCCGTGCCGGACCGCCGCCGCGACCTTGGCCGAGGTGGTGACCTCGACCGGGTGGACCCGCGCGCCGGAGCCCTTCAAGCGGAGGGCGTTCGAAATCCCGCAACTCAGGCCGCCGCCCCCGAAGGGAACCAGCACGGCGTCCACGTCGGGCAGGTCCTCGTAGATCTCCAGCCCCGCGGTGGCGTTGCCCACCATGACCTCCCTCTCCTCGACCGGATGGACGAAGCGGGCGTCGAGCCCCGGATGGGTGTGGCTGACGATCGCCTTCCACCACTCCGGAAAGGGCTGGACCACGATCTCCGCCCCGAGCGCGGCGATGGACCGGCGTTTGTTCTCCGGCGAGGTCTCGGGGACGACGACGGTGCAGGGAACGCCCCGCTCCCGCGCCATGAAGGCAGCCGCCTGGGCCCAGTTCCCGGCGCTCGCGGTCATCACCCCGCGGGAGAGTTCCGCGTCGCTGAGCGAACCGAAGAGATTGGCGGCGGCGCGGATCTTGAAGCAGGCGAAGGGCTGGAGGTTCTCCAGCTTCAGCCAGATCTCGTCGGGGCCCTCGACCGGCAGCCGCACCAGCGGAGTCCGGACGGCGTAGGGCGCAATCCGGGCGCGCGCCGCCTCGATCTCGGTCAGCGGGATCATGGGCGCGGGAGTCTATGGCGGAACGGCTTGGAGCGCCCGCCAGTCCTCCCGGTGGGGGCCTCCAGACCGGCACGCGCTGCGCGACAGCGCAGCGCATGACGCGGCGCCCTCCCGCGTGGGTGTGCTCTTCCCTCCACGAACCTCGACAGATCGGAGGTTCCCTTGCCTGGATCCCGCCACGGCGGCGAGCGAAACGACATCCGCGGGCCTTCGGCTTGCTGTGCCGGTCTGGAGACCGGCGTTCCGAGCCGGCGCGCCATCCGGCGTGCGGTTACGAAGGCTGCCGTGAATGGACGATCCGGATGCCTTCCAGCGTCAAACGCTCGTTCACGAGGTCCACCACGCCGGTCCACTCCGCTACCTGGTGGGCGAGCCCCCCGGTGGCGATGACCGTGTGGTTCCCCCCGAGTTCCTCCTTCAGCAGCCGCACCATCTCGCGCACCATGCCGGTCCAGCCGTGGACCAGGCCGGACTGCATGGCGGCGACGGTGTGCGTCCCGACCACGCGCTTCGGCAGCCGAAGCTCCACCCGGGGCAGCCGGGCCGTCCGGCGCACCAGCGCTTCGGCGGAGACGCCGAGCCCGGGGGCGATGGCCCCGCCCCGGTATTCCCCTTCCCGGGAGATCACGTCGAACGTCAGCGCCGTGCCGGCGTCCAGGACGATGGCGTCCACTCCGTAGAGGTGATGGACCGCCACCGTGTTGGCGATGCGGTCGGGGCCGGTCTCCTCGGGAGTGTCCACCGCCAGACGGATCCCGCGGGCGGTCTTGTGGTTCAGCACGAAGAGGCGGCTCCCGAAGTGGCGCTCCGCGAGGTTCCGCAGGATCTCGGTCGCCGAGGGGACCACGCTGGCCGCCGCGAGCCCGTCAATGTCCTGCCGCGAGACGCCGGCCCCGGCAAGCAGGCTGTCCAGCAGCGCCGCGGTCTCGTCCGCCAGGCGTTCCGCCTGGGTGGAGATTCGCCAGTCGCGCACCCAGGCGTCGCCGTCGTGCAGGCCGATGGCGGTCTTGGTGTTGCCTACGTCGAAGACGAGGAGCATTTCCCAACAATCCTATGAAACCGAAGCCACCGGCCGCTCTTCCCCGTCCGATCCGCGCGCCGCCTGACGCACGGCGCCGGCCCGCCAGACGCCCGCCACCACGCTGCCGATGAGCGAGTGGAAGAGGCTCGAGATGGCGCTCGGAACCGCGACCAGCGGGCTCGTGAAGTTCTGGCCGGCGAGCACCACTCCGAGGCCGGAGTTCTGCATGCCGACCTCGATGGAAACGGTGCGGGCGGTTCGAACGCGGCGCGAAACCAGCCGGGTGAGGGTGTAGCCGAGGAAGAAGCCGCCAGCGTGGAGCAGGAACACGGCGACGACCAGCAGGTCGCCCGATTCGAGGATGATCGCCCGGCTCGAGCCGATGATGGAAGCCACGATCAGCGTGATCAACACCACGGACGTGAACGGGCCGTAGGGGAGGACCGCCCGCGTGAGACCCGGGGCGTAGCGCCTCAGGACGAGCCCGGTGACGATCGGCAGGATCACCACCTGCACGGTGCTGAGGAGCAGGCCGGCCGCGGGGACGTCAATGCGGCTGCTCGCCAGCATCGAAGTCAGCGCCGGAGTCATCAGCACGGAGAACCCCGTCGAGACCGCGGTCATCGAGACCGAGAGCGGGACATCGGCCAGCGCCAGATAGGAGATCACGTTCGAAGCCACCCCGCCGGGGCAGCAGGAAACCAGGATGAGCCCCACCGCGAACTCCCGCGGCAGATCGAGGGCGGCGGCCACCGTCCAGCCCATCAGGGGCATGACGACGTACTGGAGCACCACGCCGAGGCCGATCGGCGCCGGCCGCCGCAGGACGCGCCGGAAGTCGTCCACCTCCAGCGTCAGCCCCATGCCCAGCATGATGACGCCCAGCCCGACGGTGATCAGGCCGCCGCTGAACCAGGTGAAGATCCCGGGCCGCCACAGCGCGACGACGCTGGCCAACAGGACCCAGACCGGGAACGCGAACGTTCCGATCCGCAGGGCCTGGCGCAGCATCGGCGGAGCTTAGTCGGCGGGCCGGCCCGATAGTGTTCGCCATCCGGCCCCGCAAACCCCTCATGATCGGTCCTCCTGCACAACCCACCGGTCACGAAAACGGCGGAAACGGTTTGGAACGCCGGCTTCAGCCGGCACAGCGGGCCACAGGTCCGCGGGCGACGTGTCGCGGTTCGGCTTTACGGAGCGCCATTACCGGAAACTCCGGTCTGTTCAGGTCGGCGCGGAAAAAGAACCACTCCGCAGATCAACGTCGCGCCGTGCGCTGCGCTATCGCGCAGCGCGTGCCGGCTGAAGCCGGCGTTCCAGGCCGGCGGCGCCATCACGGCGCCTGGCCGATCCGCGGGATTGCATCCGCACAGCAAACCTCCGATCCGCGCGGTTTGAAGGGGCGACAGACATGAACGGCGAAACCACGAACGGAGACGCGACGGCGCGCTTCGCCGCGTGGCGCTTCCACCGCCTTCGGGAGGGCGCGGCTTCGGAAACCGACCTGCACGATCTGGAGGAAACGCTCTCGGGCGAGTTTGCCGCGCTTCGGGAGGCCGGCCTCGATCCCGACGAAGCGTTCCTCGTGGCCCTGAAACGGGTCGGGGAAGCGGATCCGCCGACGCGCGAGTTCGCCCGCCAGCACGCCGTCCGGATGCTGGAGCCGCCGGCCGAAGCCGGGACCGGCCGCTGGGGAGTCGGCGCCGAGATGTGGGTCGCCCTGGGGCTGGCCGCGCTCGCCGCCGCCGCCGCCAAGGCCCTGCAGCTCCTCGGCCCTCCGCTCACGGAGGACGCCATCGCCTTCTACGCCCGGAACGAGAGCATCGTGGCGCTGGGCTGCGTTGCCGGCTACTTCGCCTGGAAGCGTGGGTTGAGCACGGCCCGCTCGGTGCGGGTCGGCGCGGTCTTCGTGGCTGCCGCCGTCCTGACGGGCGTCTTCCCGTTCACCCCGGCGGGCGCCACCGACGTGCTCGCCGCGCTCCATCTGCCGATCGCGCTATGGCTGGCGGTCGGCATCGCGTACACGGCGGGACGATGGAGCGTTTCCGCCGACCGGATGCGCTTCGTCCGGTTCTCCGGCGAGCTCTTCATCCACGGCGTCCTGATCGCGCTCGGCGGCCTGGTCCTCTCCGCCATCACGCTCACCCTGTTCGGAAGGATCGGCGTGGACACCGACCGGCTCTGGGGAGCGTGGGTGTTGCCCTGCGGAGCGGCCGGCGCCGCCGTTGTCGCCTCCTGGCTCGCGGAAAGCAGGACCCGCGTCACCGGAAGCCTGGCGCCGCTGCTGGCCCGGATCTTCACGCCCCTCTTCGCCTTCGCCCTGCTCGCGCTGCTCGTGACGATGGCGTGGACGGGAACCGGCCTCCGGATCGAGCGCGAGGTCCTCATGGTGCTCGACGTGCTGCTGGCCGTGGTCGTGGGGTTGGTGCTCTACGCCGTTTCCGCCCGGACGCCGGAAGCCGCTCCCCGACCGTTCGACGTGATGCAACTCCTGTTGGTGACGCTCGCGCTGGCCGTGGATCTGCTGGCGCTGGGCGCCATCGGGACGCGGATCGCCGAGCTCGGCTTCACCCCCAACCGGATGGCGGCCCTCGGCCTGAACCTGGTCCTGCTCGCCAACCTGGCCGGGTCGGCCTGGTTCTATCTGCGGTTCCTGCGCGGGCTCGGTTCCTTCGCCGCCCTCGAACGCTGGCAGACCGGCTTCCTGCCGGTGTACGCCGGCTGGGCCGGGATCGTCGTGGCCACGTTCCCGCCGTTCTTCGGCTATGTCTGAACGGGAGCGGTGGGAAGTCCTAGTGTGGTGTCCCGCAAATCCTGTGAGTTATCGAGAGCGGCGAGGCGCGCGCCTGACAAGGCGCGAATCCAGAGGAATACCGAGTGTATTCCGATGGATTCGGAACGCCGAGCGAAGCGGTCAGGCGGGATGCATCGCCGCTCGAATACCGCAGGATTTGTGGGACACCGCACTAGCAGCCTGTGGTGGAACTCGCGCGGCATTCGACACCCGCTGAATCCTCCCTGAACCGCTCGCCCTTGGCTCGCTCATCGTTGCGCTTCGGTCGGAATACACCCGGTATTCCTCCCTCGCGCGCCTTGTCAGCGAGGCCCAGCGGGCGTCTCGGTGCTCACGCCAGTTCCGCCACAGGCTGCTAGCGGATCAGCTCGAAATCGGGAGCTTCGGGAACCACCCCGGCGCGCTCGGCCATCGAGAAGAGGACCCGGAGCGCGGCTTCGCCGGAGTCCCCCATGTCGCGGGTGAGCGCCGAGACGTACATCTTGACGAACTTCCGCCCCAGCTCCCGCTCGAGTCCGCGGCCGAAGAGGAGCGCGTAGTCGAGGGCTTCGTCCTCGTTCGCGTAGGCCCAGTCAATGCTCGCCCGCATCGCCCGGTTCACTTCGATCGCCAGATCCCGCCCGAGGTCACGGCGCACCACGTCGAGTCCGAGCGGCAACGGCAGCCCGTGCTCCTCCTCGAAGCGGACCCCGAAGTCCGAGAGCAGGTGGAACCCGCGCGCCTCGTAGGTGAGCTGTCCCTCGTGGATGACGACGCCGGCTTCGGCGCGGCCCGCTTCGACCGTTTCAAAGATCCGGTCGAACGGCACGAGGACGGGCTCGAACTCCCCGATGTAACAGCGGGCCAGCAGCGCCGCGGTGGTCCGCGGACCGGGGATCGCCACCCGGCGTCCGCGCAGGTCCTCGAGGCTTCCGGCCTTCCGGCTCACCACCACCGGCCCGTAGCCCTCTCCCATGCTGGCCCCGGTCGCCATGATCCAGTAGCGGTCCGCGACCGACAGGTAGGCGTGCGCGGAGATGGCGGTGATCGGCAGCTCGCCGGCGAGCGCCCGATCGTTCAGGCTCTCGATGTCCTCGAGGACGTGTTCGACCTGGTAGTCGCGGATGCGCACCGCGCCCTTCGCGAGGGCGCAGAACATGAAGGCGTCGTCCGGGTCGGGGCTGTGCCCGACCCGCAGGATGGGAGGAGGGGTCACGGATGGGTTCCTTTCGTTTCGGAGCGCGAAGGCCGGGAAGTATCCCCTGTCACGCAAGCGGCGGCCCGGTCCACGCATTCGTCGTCCCAGTCCGCCGGGAAGATGAGATCGGCGACGTCCCCGGCCCCGCCGAGGTAGCGGCGCTGCGCCGGGATCACCATGTGCTCGAACCGTTCCCGGACCTCGGCCGGCGTATAGGCGCGCTCCGCGCCGTCCCTCGCGATGCGCCGGCGGAGAAGCACGTCGAGATCGCCCTCCAGCAGGATGCGGAGGTCCGCCGCTTCCCGCACCCGCGCATCCCAAAAGGCGAACACCCCTTCCGCGATCACCAGCCTTGTCGGGCCGAGGGAGCCGGTTGTCCGGCGCGCGCCCGTCGAGAAGTCGTAGTCCAGATCGGGGACCGAACCCCCGGCGCGGAGCGCCTCGAGGTGTCCGGCGAAGCGATCGAGGTCGTACGACGCCGGCTCGTCGTAGTTGACGTCCGCACGCTCGGCGCGGGAGAGGTGCGAGGTGTCCCGGTAGTAGTCGTCCTGCGACAGCACGACCGCCTGCCAGGCCGGGAGCCGCGCCGCCAGCGCCCGGGCGAAACGGGTCTTCCCGGTGCACGTCCAACCGGCGACGGCCACCACGCGGACGGTGTCGGGCGCAGCGATCAGGACTCTCCTGGATCCCGGTGGAGCGCTCGTTCGAGCGCGGCCCGGGCCTCGCGAGCGTCCGCTTTCCCGCGGAGCTCGCGCATCAACTGCCCCACGAAGAACCCGATCACCTTCTTCCTGCCCGCGCGGTAGGCGTCCCGGTCCGCGGGGTGTTCGGTGACGAGCCGGGCGGCGATCTCGTCGAGGCGCGACCCGCCCGCGAGGTCGGCGAACCCGAGCTCCGCCATGAGTGCGCGGGCCGGGCGCCCGGTGTCGCACATCGCCTGGAAGACCTCCCGCGCGGCGTTGCGCGGCAACTCCCTCGCCGCCAGCAGGTGCACGAGCTCGCCGAGCCGTTCCGGAGGCGCGGCGAGCCGTCCGTCCTGCTTCTCCCGGGAGGCGACCTCGGTGGTGATCCAGCCCGCCGCCACGGCCGCAGCCTGGACGACGGGAGAACCGGCGGCCGTCGCCGCGGCCACCGTCGCCTCGTAGTAGTCCGCCAGCTCGCGGCGCGCGGCGATCCGCTCGGCCTGGTCGGCGGCGATCCCGTGCTCGCTCCGGTAACGGGCGGCGCGCTCACGCGGGAATTCGGGGAGTCCGCGGCGCGCCGCCTCGAGCAGTCCTTCCGGAAGCCGCAGCGGGGGAAGGTCGGGGTCGGGGAAGTAGCGGTAGTCCTCGGCCTCCTCCTTGCTCCGCATGGGCTCGGTCACCCCGCGCGCCTCGTCGTAGAGGCGGGTCTCCTGAACGACCTTCCCTCCGGCAGCCAGGACTTCGCGCTGGCGCCGTTCCTCGTATTCCAGCGCCCGCTGGAGGAACCGGAACGAGTTCAGGTTCTTGAGCTCCACCTTGACCCCGTAGTTCGGGTCGCCCTGCCGCCGGACCGAGACGTTGCCGTCCATCCGCAGGTTGCCCTTCTCCATGTCGGCGTCGGACACCCCGCAATAGACGATGCGGCTCCTCAGTTCCCGGGCGTAGGCGCACGCCTCGGCGGCCGAGCGCAGGTCGGGGTCGCTCACGATCTCGATGAGGGGCACGCCGGCGCGGTTGAAGTCCACGCCGCTTCGCCGGTCCGACCCGGGGAACCCCTCGTGAACCAGCTTGCCGGCGTCCTCCTCGATCTGGATCCGGTTGATCCCGACGTCGCGGTCCACCGGCTCCCCGTTCCGCTCCGCATCCAGCCGGATGTGGACGGACCCCGCCTCCGCGAGCGGAAACTCGTACTGGGTGATCTGGTAGCCCTTGGGGAGATCGGGATAGAAGTAGTGCTTCCGCTCGAAGACCGACTCCTCGTTGACTTCGCAGTCGAGGGCGAGCCCGGCGAGCACCGCGAGCTCCACCGCCCGGCGGTTCGGCACCGGGAGCGCTCCCGGAAGGCCGTAGCACACGGGGCAGAGGTGCGTGTTCGGGGGCGAGCCGAACTCGTTGCGGCAACCGCAGAAGAGCTTGGTCCGGGTATCGAGCTGGACGTGTACCTCCAGCCCGATGACGGTCTCGAACGGATCGGCCACCGGGTGGGGGACGGAACCGTCAGGCGTAGAGCGCTTCGATGAGGTCGGCGTACCGCTCCGCCACCACCCGGCGCTTCACCTTCATCGTCGGCGTCAACTCCCCGCTCTCGATGGTGAAGGCCGCCGTCACCACGGCGATCTTCTTGACCTGCTCGAAGGAGGCGAGTCCTTCGCTCAGCCGGTTGATCTCGGCCATCAGGTGGGCCTGGACCCGCTCGTCGCCGGCCATCGCCTCCGGACTGTCGGCCGGGATTTCCTCGCCTTCGCACCACCTCCCGAGCTGCTCGAAGTCCGGCGCCACGAGCGCCGAGAGGTACGGCTTGCCATCGCCGACCATCACCAATTCGGCGATATAGACGCTCGACTTCAGCGTTCCCTCGATCGGTTGCGGGGCGACGTTCTTGCCCCCCGCGGTAACGAGCAGGTCCTTCTTGCGGTCCGTGATGCGCAGGAAGCCGTCCTCGTCGAACTCCCCGACGTCGCCGGTGTGGAACCAACCGTCCACGATGGCTTCGTTCGTAGCCGCCTCGTTCCCGAAGTAGCCCTTCATCACGTTGTGGCCGCGGCAGAGGATCTCTCCGTCCTCGGCGATCTTGACGTCCACGCCGCGGATCGGGAGCCCCACGGTGCCGAACCGGAAGCGGTCCCGCCGGTTCACGGTGATGACGGGGGAGGTCTCGGTGAGGCCGTAGCCCTCGATCACGACCCAGCCCGCCGCCAGGAAGAACTCGGCGACATCGCGGGGCAGCGCCGCTCCTCCGGAGACGAACAGGCCCATGCGGCCGCCCATGCGGGCGTGGAGCTTGCTGAAGACCAGCTTGGTCGCGAGGCCGTACTTGAACTTCAGGCCCGCCGGCACCGGGGCGCCTGCCTGGCGGTGCTTGCCCACCGCGTACCCGACCGAGAACGCCCAGTGGAAGATCTTCTGCTTCAGGGGGCTGCCGGCCGCCGCCGATTCGAGGACCTTGTCCCGCATCTTCTCGTAGAAGCGCGGCACGCACGCCATCACGGTGGGATGCACCTCGCCGATGTTCTGGACCAGGGTGTCCATGCTCTCGGCGATGGCGATGGTCACCCCGGCGTGGGGGTAGAGGTAGTGCGCCACCATGCGGGCGAACACATGGCTGTAGGGCAGCACCGAAATCGCCCGCTCGTCCGAAGAAAACGTGATCGCCTCGTGGGCGGCGAGGGTGTTCTGGACCAGGTTCTGCTGGGTCAGCATCACGCCCTTCGGGTTCCCGGTGGTTCCCGAGGTGTAGATGAGCGTGGCCACGTCGTCCCCGGAGACCGCTTCCGCCAGCCGCTGGGGAGCTCCGGAGTCCACCGAGCGGGCGCTCTTGCCGGCGTCCACCACGACCGACCAGGGCTGAAATCCGGAGTCCGCCGCCGGCGAATCCAGGGTGAACACCATCTCGACGTCGGGCAGGTCATCCCGGACCGCGGCGATCTTCGTCTGCTGTTCCGCGGTAGAGGCGATCACCACCCGCGCCCGCGAGTCCCGGATGATGTAGGCCGCCTGCTGCGCGGTCAGGGTCGGGTAGATCGGAACCGTGACCGCGCCCAGGATCTGGAGCCCCGCCTCGATGGTGAACCACTCGAGCCGGTTCTCGGACAGCAGCACCACCCGGTCTCCCCGCTGCACACCGCGCACCGAGAGGCCGACCGCGGCGTCCCGCGCGGCATCGAGCCACGCGGCGGACGAGAGCTTCTTCCACTCGCCGTCCTGTTTGTGGAGGATGGCGTCTGCCTTGTCGTGCCGCTCGCACGCAGCGGCGAAGAGCTGGTTGAGGGTCTGGGCTTCCATGGAACACCTCCGAACCCGTGATCTTATTCAACTGGGGTCGGACCAGCGTTCCCCGGTACCGGGCCCGACGGCGCCCCCGGCTTGGAACGCCGGTCTCCAGACCGGCACAGCGGCGCTCCGCGCCGCGCACGGCGCCGCGCGCCTCCACTTCACGACGAACCGGCTCCCAACCCCGAACCCCCCCGGGCGATCCCCCCATGCTCGACCAGCGTGCCGCTTTTCGTCCGGTGACGCCCTGAAAAAGGCGCTCCGGGGACGCTGATCGGGGCCGCCGGGAGGGTCCTGCCGGAGACCGCTGCCCCTCGGGAGACCAGCCGCCCGGTCTGCTAGGATGCCCGGCTCAAATGCCGGACAGCCCCGCCCCGGCCGGCGCCAGCAGCGACAACCGTCCGGGACCCCAGGTGCCGCAGGGCCTCTTCGTACGGTGCGAGGGGTGTTCGGAAATCGTCTACGGGCGGGCGCTCCGGGAGAATCTCGAGGTCTGCCCGCGCTGCGATTTCCACCTGCGGCTCGGGGCGCGCGAGCGCATCGAGATGCTGGTTGACGAGGGGGTCTATCGGGAGATTTCCGCAGGCATCCGCTCCAACGATCCCCTCCGCTTCCGCGACCGGGTGGACTATGCCGACCGGCTCCGCAGGGGCGCCGAAAAGACCGGTCTCGACGACGCCGTCATCGTGGTGCGCGCCGAGATCGAGCGCACACCGGTCGTCCTCGCCGTCATGGAGTACGCGTTCATCGGCGGCAGTATGGGCGTGGTGGTGGGCGAGCAGATCACCCGCGCGGTGGAAGCGGCCTGCGAGGCGCGGATCCCCCTGATCGTGGTTTCCTGTTCGGGCGGCGCCCGGATGCAGGAAGGCGCGCTCTCGCTCATGCAGATGGCCAAGATCTCGTCGGCGCTCGCGGTGCTGGACGATGCGGGTCTGCCCTACATCTCGATACTCACCCATCCGACGACCGGGGGTGTCACGGCGAGCTACGCGATGCTCGGTGACATGAACCTTGCGGAGCCCGGAGCGCTGATCGGCTTCGCCGGTCCCCGCGTGATCCAGCAGACGATCCGCGGCGAACTGCCTCCCGGCTTCCAGCGTTCCGAATTCCTGCTCCGCCACGGGATGCTCGACCGGGTGGTCCACCGCCGGGACCTGCGCGGTGTGCTGGGCGGTTTCCTGCGATTCATGTACGAACCCGCCGAAGCCGCGGCTTCGGTGGAGAAGGACGCCGCCGCCACGGTGCAGACCGCACCGGAGCCGGCGCTCGTCCGCACCGCCCGGTAGAGCCGGCGACCCCTTCCGCTTCGCTAGTAGCCTGTGGACAAAGTGACGGGAGCACCGAGAACGGTGAGGCGCCCGGCTGACAAGGCGCGTGAGGGAGGAATACCAGGTGTATTCCGACCGAAACGCAACGATGAGGGCCGCATTGCGGCCCGGTTCAGGCGGGATGCATCGCCGTTCGAATGCCGCGTGACTTTGTCCACAGGCTGCTAGATGCGCTACGAGGAGGCGCTCGCTTTCCTGAAGAGCCGCGAGCAGTTCCACGTCAAGGTGGGAACCCGGAACATCCGGCTGCTCGCCCGGGCGCTCGGCCACCCCGAGCACCGGTTCCCGGCGGTGGTGGTCGCGGGGACGAACGGCAAGGGTTCCACGGTCGCCGTTCTGGACTCGATCCTCCGGGCCCACGGGCTGCGGGTGGGCCGCTTCACCTCGCCCCATCTCGTTTCCATCAGCGAGCGCATCCTGGTGGACGGCCGCCAGCTTCCGGACGACGAGTTCGCAGGCCTGATCCATGACATCGCCGGTGCGGCCGAGGGCCTGCCGCCGGATCAGCAGCCGTCGTTCTTCGAGACCATCACCGGGGCCGCCTTCCTCGCCTTCGCCCGGCACGAGGTGGACGCGGCCGTCTTCGAGGTCGGGATGGGCGGGCGGTGGGACGCCACGACCGCGACCGACGCGCCGCTCGGGCTCGTGACCCGCATCGCGCTGGATCACGAGCGCTATCTGGGCCGGACGGTGCGCGAGATCGCCGGCGAGAAGGGGGCGGTGGCGCGGCCCGGCGGTGAACTGCTGGTCGCCCGGCAGGAACCCGAGGCGGCCGAGGTTCTGAGAGCCAGCGCCCGGGACCGCGGCGCCCGCTTCCGGGACGTGGCCCGGGAAACGACCCTGGACTTCACGGTCCACCGAACGGGCGCCGCCGGGACCCTTTCGACCCCCGTAGCGGCCTACGACGAGCTCTGGTTGCCGCTTCCCGGCGGGCATCAGTTGGACAACCTGGCGCTCGCGGTCCGGGGAGCGGAGCGGCTCTTCGCCCGAGAGGGACTCGGCAGCCTCGACCCGGTCCGGGTCCGGCAGGGCGTCTCCGCGGTCCGGTGGCCCGGACGGCTGGAATGGCTGCCCGCCGACGAAGGCCGCCCACGCCTCCTCCTCGACGCGGCCCACAACCCGAGCGGCGCCGAACGACTCTCGGAGTACCTGGACACGCTGGGGCGGAACGGGCAGCGGGTACTGGTCTTCGGGGCCAGTCGCGACAAGCGGGTCGAGGAGATGCTGGCGCCGCTCGCGCCGCACTTCCAGCGGGTGCTGCTGACCGCCGCGGCCACCCGGCGCGCGCTCCCGACCGCCGACCTGAAGGCGAGCGCGGAGCGCGTGTTCGCCGGAAACGGCGCCCGCGCGGAAGCCGTCGAGGACGTGCCGCAAGCGCTCGCCAAGGCGTACCGGCTTGCCGGCCGGCAGGGCGAGGTGGTGATCGCCGGCTCCATCTTCCTCCTCGGGGACGCCCTTCGGGAGCTCCGCGGGGAGCGAGCCGAGAGCAACGATGCGGACGTGATCGAGATGCCCGTGCTCCCGACGGAACCGTCCGGCCAGACCGGGACCGAGCGGCGGTCTTCCGCCGCCTGACCGGTCGGTACACTCCGGCCCGCTCACGCCCGATGCGTCTCTCCCACCACTTCGGCCTCACCCTGCGCGAAGCCCCCGCCGGAAGGGAACGCCGGTCTTCAGACCGGCAATGCGGCCCGAAGGGCCGCGAATATCCACGGCAATCAGCTTCTCTGACCGCGACTCTGGAAAACCCCACCGCCCACCCCTGATGCGTCTCTCCCGCCACTTCGGCCTCACCCTGCGCGAAGCCCCCGCCGGAAGGGAACGCCGGTCTTCAGACCGGCACTGCGGCCCGAAGGGCCGCGAATATCCACGGCAATCAGCTTCTCTGACCGCGACTCTGGAAAACTCCGCCGCCCACCCCTGATGCGTCTCTCCCGCCACTTCGGCCTCACCCTGCGCGAAGCCCCCGCCGGCATCGAAGCCGAGAGTCACCGGCTGCTGCTGCGCGCCGGTTTCATCAGGCAGCTCGGCCAGGGTCTTTATTCCTACCTGCCGCTCGCGCACCGGTCCATCACCCGCATCGAGAACATCCTGCGGGAGGAGATGAACCGGATCGGCGGTCAGGAGATGACCATGCCGGTCGTCCATCCGGCCGAGATCTGGCGCCGCTCGGGACGCTACGACGCCGTCGGGCCGGAGATGGCGCGCTTCAAGGACCGCAAGAACAGCGACCTCGTGCTCGCCATGACCCACGAAGAGGTGGTGGCCGACCTCTGCCGGAGCGAGATCCGCTCCCACCGGCAGCTCCCCCAACTGGTCTACCACATCCAGACCAAGTTCCGGGACGATCCGCGGCCCCGGGCGGGACTGATCCGGGTGCGCGAGTTCACCATGAAGGACTCCTACACCCTCGACCACGACGCCGAGGGTCTGGAGCGGCAGTACCGCGCCCACTATGAGGCCTACTTCCGCATCTTCTGGCGCTGCGGGCTGCCCACGATCGCCGTCGGTTCCGACGTCGGCATGATGGGCGGCAGTCAGGCGCACGAGTTCATGTACCTGACGCCGGTGGGCGAGGACACCCTGGTCCTCTGCGGCGCCTGCGGCTACTCGGCGAACCGCCAGATCGCCCGCTTCGCCAAGCCCCCGGCGGAGCCGGAGGCCCCGTTGCCGCTCGAGCGGGTCGCCACCCCGGGCGCCCGCACGATCGCGGAACTCAGTGCGTTCCTGGAGATCCCCGCCGCCCGCACCGCGAAGGCGGTGTTCCTCACGGCGGGGCTCGACGGCGGCGTCCGGGAGGAGCTCGTGGTCGCGATCATCCGCGGCGACCTGGACGTCAACGAGACCAAGCTCGCGAACGCGGTCGGCGCCTCGTGGCTCCGCCCGGCGGAAGACGACGCGATTCGGAACGCCGGGGCGACCCCGGGCTACGCCTCCCCGATCGGGCTCACCTCGGGCACGGTGGTGGTGGACGACTCGATCCCCGCCTCCCCGAACCTGGTCGCGGGCGCGAACGAACCGGACGTGCACTTCCGGAACGTGAACGCGGGCCGGGACTACGACCCGGGGCTCGTCACCGATATCGCGGTAGCGGAGGATGGCCATTGTTGCGTCAGGTGTGGGAAGCCGCTCCGCACCTCCCGCGGCGTCGAGGTCGGCAACATCTTCCAGCTCGGCACCCGCTACGGCGACGCCGCCGGAGCGCGCTTCCTCGACGACGAGGGGGTCGAGCGTCCCCTCTGGATGGGTTCCTACGGCATCGGCTCGGGCCGGCTGCTGGCCTGCGTCGCCGAAGAACACCGCGACGAGCACGGTCTCCGCTGGCCGATGAGCGTGTCCCCCTACGACGTCCACCTCATCCCGCTGGTCGGCCGCTCCGCCGACGACGCGGCGGGCGCGCAGGCGGAGCGTCTCCACGACGAACTCCAGGCCGCCGGGCTCGAGGTGCTGCTCGACGACCGCGACGAGCGCGCGGGGGTGAAGTTCGCGGACGCCGACCTGATCGGGATTCCACTGCGGGTGGTGGTTTCGGGCCGCTCTCTGGGCCGGGGCGGCGCGGAGGTCCGGATCCGGGGTGAACGGGAATCGGAAATCGTCCCGCTCGAGAACCTCGCCCAAGACCTCACCGCACGCCGGACCGCACTGCTGGACCGGATCGAGGAAGCCGTCCGGGTCCCGGAACTCGGCTGACGGCCGGGAACGGAGGATCCGTGTTCCAATCCGTCTCCGTCCCGCTTCCCGTTCTCGCGGTGCTGGCGGCGGGATGCCTCTACGGGTTGATCGTCCGTCCGCTCTGGCGGCGGCGGCGGGAGCGCCGCCACACCCACGCCTTCCACGAGGCGCAGGGGCGGCTGGCCATCCAGCCCTCGGCGTTCCAACTCCTCAAGCCGACCAGCGCCGCCGACCTCCTGATGGTGGATCCCGGGGTCCAGGAGGCGATCCTGCAGGAGGTGGAGACGACCGGGACCGACCAGTGCGACGTGCTGGTGACGGCGCGGGAATACGCGCGCGAGATCGTCCCCTCGCTCAGTGCCGGTTTCTATTTCCGCCTGATCCAAGGTCCCCTGAAGCGCCTGCTCCTGCAACTCTTCCGGGTCCGGGTCCGCTACCTGGACGAAGCGGCGATCGTGCAGGCGGCCAGGACCTCGACCCCGGTCTTCGTCCTCAACCACCGCAGCAACCTCGACTACGTCATCGCCGCGACCTCCCTCGCCGACCGGGCCATCCTGTCCTTCGCGGTGGGCGAGTGGGCGCGCTACTGGCCGCTCGAAGGGCTGCTGCGCGCCCTCGGCGGTTTCTTCGTGCGCCGGGGATCGGGGAACCCCCTCTACCGGGCGGTGCTCGCGGCCCACGTGAAGAGCGCCACCCGCGCCGGGGTCCCGCAGGCGTTCTACATCGAGGGACGCCTCTCGGAGGACGGGAGGCTGCGCAGTCCCCGGCTCGGCCTGCTCGACTACACGGTCCGGTCGTTCGACCCCGAAACGGGTCGCGACGTGGCGTTCGTGCCCGTGGCGGTGAACTACGACCGGATCATCGAGGACAGGAACCTCCAGATCATGAAGGCGAGCGGCAGGCGCACCTCGCGGGGGGCGTCGTGGCGAGGCACCGCGGCGTTTCTCGGCCACCAGCTCTGGCTCCGCCTGAGCCGCCGCCGAAAACCCTTCGGCCACGCGACCCTCAGCGTCGGCGCCCCCGTGTCCCTCCGGGCGTGGCTCGCCACCCGGGACTTCGACCCGCGCGACGCCGGCCGCGAGGAACGTTTCGCCGAAGTGCAACTGCTGGCCGACCACCTCATGGAGCGCATCGCCGGCATCATGCCGGTGCTCCCGGTCCCGCTCATGGCGGCGGTCCTGCGCGACCGGGGGAACGAGGGAATCACGAGGGCCGAAGCGCGCGCCGCCGCCTTCGAGATCCTCGAGTCCCTCGAAGCCCGTCCCGGCGAGCCCGACATCCCCCGCGCGGACTGGGAGCCGGCCGTCGAACTGGGCCTGCAACTCCTGATGCAGCGACACCTGGTCCAAACCGAACGGGACCGGCTCACCATCCCCGAGCCGCGCCGCCACTTCGTGGACTACTACGCCAACTCCATCCGCCACCTCATCCCGGCGCGATCCGCCGCACCTTAGGAAGACCCGGCCAGCCTCCACGGGCCACGGTCGCGCAACGGCCTGGAACGCCGGTCTCGAGACCGGCACGCGCGGCGCGCCGCGCACGTCGCAACGCTATGCGCCGAAAGGAGGTAGCCGGAGACGTCTTCTTCGACGAATCTCCAGTAGATAGGACGCGAGGCTTCAGGCGGGTGAAGAGTTCCGGGTGATCCTGGGCAGTCGCCCGTAGGTCAGCGTCCGCCAGAGCCACTCCAGTGGGCCGTAGGAGTACCGGCGCACCCAGATCGGGGAGAGCCAGAGCTGGAGCGCCCACACCGCGAAGACGATCAGGAGCTGCTGATAGCGCTCGGCGCTCCCGAAGAGGCCGAGTCCGTGGCCGTAGAAGATCGTCGTACAGAGGACCGTCTGGAGCAGGTAGTTGGTGAAGGCCATCCGGCCCACCGCCGCCAGCCGCGCCTGGAGACCCGGCAGGAAGCCGCGGCGAACGGCGAGCATCACGAGTCCGAGGTAGCCGAGCGCCACCGGGATGCATCCCCACGAGTTGAAGAGGGTGCCGAAGAACATCGAACGCTGCCAAGCCCAGCCGCCCGCGAAGTTCCACCACATGCCGAAGGCCGCCAGCGGCAAGCCGGTCAGGAGTCCGATGGCGGCGAGCCGCCGGTAGAAACGGTCGTCCTTCGCCGCGCTCAGGACTCCCCACTTGTAGAGCGCCATGCCGATGCACATCAGGCCGCCGCAGAACCAGATGGCGAAGAACGGCAGCAAGCCGAGGTGGATTCCGAGCGCCTCTTCCGCCCGGACCGGCTGCTGTTCGCTCCAGCCGCCGCGATAGGCCGCGATCTCGGCTTCCAGTTGGGGGGCGTCGGGCTTCCATCCCCTCTCGACCTCGGAGATCGCTTCGTCCGGGACTTCGGGAAGCGTCAGCGCCGTTCCGCCGGCCACCAGGAACAGACTCGTCACCGTGAGCGAGGCCAATCCGGCGACCAGCAGCGTGCGCGGGCGGCGTCGCCGCAACAGATAGACGAGACACCCGCAGATCGCATAGGTCACGAGGATGTCCCCGGCCCAGAGCAGATAGGCGTGCGCGAGCCCGAACGCCAGCAGCCAACCCATGCGGCGGTAGTGCCACCCCGCGGGGCGGCCGCCCCGCGCTTCGATGCGATCGGCGAAGAGGCAGACTCCCGCGCCGAACAGCATCGAGAACAGGCTCAGGAACTTCTGGCTGAAGAAGACGTGGGCGAACGTCCACACCCCGAGGTTGATCCCGGTGAGGTCGCCGAACGCCGTCGGGTTCTGGTACGCCGCGGCCGGCATCGAGAAGAGCTGGATGTTCATCACCAGGATGCCGAGCAGCGCGAACCCGCGCAGCACGTCCAGGCTGGCGATCCGCCCGCCGGCCTCTACCGGATTCGCCGGGCGTTCGGTCAAATCAGGATCCCTCGGGGTCCGCGGCGCGGTACAACCAGGCCGCGAACGGCGTCGCGAGGAGCGCGCCCGCGATCTCCATGAGCACGAACATCGGAGCGTCTTGGGGCCGGATGCCGCAGAAGGTGTCCGTGAAGCTCCGCGCCAGCGTGACGGCCGGGTTCGCGAACGAGGTCGAGGCGGTGAACCAGCAGGCCGCGAAGATGTAGATGCCCACCGCGGCCGCCACCGCCCGCGGGCGGACCTTGATGCAGCCGAAGATGGTCAGGATCAGCCCGAACGTGGCCACCACTTCCGAGACCCACTGGCCGGGTCCCGTACGCACCTGGGTGGCGGTCTGCAGGAGCGGCAGGTCGAACATCAGGTGCGTCACGAGCATCCCGGCGAGCCCGCCCGCCGCCTGCACGACGACGTAGAGCCCGGCGTCGCGCCCGGAGATCTCCTTCCGGAGCAGGAAGGCCAGCGTCACCGCCGGGTTGATGTGGCAGCCGGACACCGGGGCGAAGAGCCAGATGAGGACCACCAGACCCGCGCCGATGGCCGCGGTGGTTCCGATGAGCGCCACTCCGTCGTTCCCGCCCGACAGGTTGACGGCCATGATGCCGGCCCCGATGATCACCGCGAGCAGGCCGGCGGTGCCGAGGAATTCGGCGGCCAGGCGCCGGAGGAGCGTCGTACTCACGCGGGCGACATTGTGCCATTCACCGTCCGTCTCCGCCGCGGCCGCCGAACGCCACTACGATCCTCACCGCCGGTTTCGATTCGTCCGGGAGACCCGCCGACCATGATCCCAAGCGCCACCCCGTTCCGCTGTCTGTCCGCCCTGCTGTGCTGCGTGTTCGCCCCGACCGCCCTGGCTCAGGACGCCCCGATCTTCACCCGGGACTTCCCCGCGGAGGAGTTCCAGACCCGCCGGGAAGCCGTGCTGGACGCGGTCGGACCGGGAGGCGCGGCGGTCCTCCAGGGCGCCGGCTCCCCCCTCGCCTACCAGCGCTTCCGGCAGACGAACTCCTTCTACTACCTCACCGGGGTCGAGACGCCGCACGCC
Source organism: Vicinamibacteria bacterium (assembly GCA_963555995.3). Classification (GTDB taxonomy): domain Bacteria; phylum Acidobacteriota; class Vicinamibacteria; order Marinacidobacterales; family Marinacidobacteraceae; genus Marinacidobacterium. The sequence continues at coordinate 2,771,912 of OY821641.1, forward strand.
TACCTGCTGCTCGACGGCGCCTCCCGCCGCTCCGTGCTCTACCTGCCGCACCGGAACGCGCGGCGGGAAGCCTCCGAGGGGCGCCTGCTGACGGCGGAGGACGCGGACCTGGCCCGGGAACTCACCGGGGTGGACGACGTGTTCGGAACGTGGAGGCTGAGCGACGACCTCGCCCGGATGGCCTGGGGCAATCGCCCGCCGACCCTGCACACCCCGCTCAGCCCCGCGGAACTCGCCGCCATGAGCCGGGATCTCGCCACCCGGGGCAACTCCGACATCGCGAACGACCCGTGGGACGGCCGGCCGTCCCGGGAGGCCAACTTCGCCGCCCGGCTCCGGGACCGGTTCCCCAAGCTGGACATCAAGGACCTGTCGCCGGTGCTCGACCGGCTGCGGCTGGTCAAGAGCGAACGGGAGGTCGCCCTCATCCGCAAGGCGACCGACCTCTCCGGGCTGACGCTCATGGAGGCGATGCGCTCGACGCGTCCCGGTATCCACGAGTACGAACTCGACGCCGTCGGGAAGTTCCTCTTCTTCCGGGACGGCGCGCAGTCGGAGGCCTACTACTCGCTGGTGGCGACCGGGACGAACGCCTGGTACCCGCACTACCACCGGGGGGCGAGCCGGCTCGAAGATGGGCAACTGATCCTCATGGACTACGCCCCGGACATCGGCTACTACACCAGCGACGTGACCCGGATGTGGCCGGTGAACGGCGTCTTCAGCGAGTGGCAGCGCGATCTCTACGGGTTCTACCTCGCCTGCTACCGGGCGATCCTGGACGCCATCCGGCCGGGCGACGTGGCGACCATCATGGGCGAGGCGGCGACCCGGATGGAGGAGCTGGCGCGGACCTGGCCGTTCACCAAACCCCACTACCGGCCGGCCGCGGAAGCGTTCGTCGCCGCCTACCGGCGCCGCGCCTCGGGACGCAGCTCGATGGGGCACGGGGTGGGGATGGCGGTCCACGACGTGGGCGACGCCGACGGGACGCTGACCCCGGGGATGGTGTTCACCATCGAACCCCAGTTTCGAGTCCCGGAGGACCGGATCTACATCCGGCTCGAGGACGTGATCCTGATCACCGAGGACGGCGCTGAGAACCTCTCGGAGTTCGTGCCGCTCGAGATGGACGCCATCGAGGCGTTGATGGCGGAACCGGGGTTGCTGGATCTCTACCCGAGCCCGCTCGGGGGTCGTCCGGAACCCCCGGGCGAGTAACCCGGTCCCGGCCTCGTCCGTCGCTTGGTCGCATTCTGACGGCGGTTTCGTTGATTTGACGGTCAATTTCACGGAACGGCCGTTGTTTTGACACTCGCCCGGGCCGCCGGATGGGGCACGCCGCCACCCGCGCGGGACAGGCAGAAGCGCCATCGCGCGGATCGGCGTTTCGACGTGCGCGGCGCGGAGCTCCGCGCGTGCCGGTCTGGAGACCGGCGTTCCAAGCCGTACGCGCACTCCAACGCGAGCGGCCCTACGCGGCTCCGCCCGCCTGCGGCGGGCTGTGCCGGCTGAAGCCGGCGTTCCAAGCCGTACGCGCTTTCCGCGGGAACGGGTCCGGGCGACGCGCGTTCTGACTTTGGGGGAGAATTGGGGCGGAGCGATCCGGATGCTGCACGAGTTCGCCGAGGCGCTGAAGAGCCTTTCGAAACGGCCGGGGTTCGCCCTGCTGGTCTGCGTTCCGCTCGCGCTCGGGATCGGGGCGACCTCGACGGTCTTCTCGGCGGTTTACGGGGTGCTGCTGAAGGCGCCCGACTACCGGGAGCCCGAACGGTTGATGCAGGTGTGGGAACGGCGGCCTCGGCTGCCGATGCCGGACGAGGTGGCGGCGTTCTCCACCGACCACTTCCGCCGCTGGCGCGACGCCAATACGGTGTTCGAGGGGCTCGCCATGTACGGCGACCGTCCCGTGGCGTACCGCGGACTCGCGGCGGCGCCCGGCGAGCCGCGTCCGTTGTCCGCCGAACAGGTGTCACCCGAGCTGTTCGAGATCCTGGGCGTGCCGCCCGTGCTGGGACGGGCTTTCCGTCCCGAGGAGGCGACGCCGGGCCGGGACGCGGTGGTGATGCTGAGCCATGCGTTCTGGCGACGCGAGTTCGGGGGCGACCCGGAGATCCTGGGGCAGGCGCTCAGCCTGAACGACCGGAGCTTCGAGATCGTCGGCGTCATGCCTCCGGACTTCGGCTTCCCGATCCCCACCACCGAGATCTACGTCCCCTACCCGACGGAGCCGCCCGCCGACCTCCAGCCCGGCCAGGTCCGGCTCGAGCTGGTCCAGGTGGTGGGCCGGCTGCGGGACGGCGTCAGCATCGAGCAGGCCGAGGAGGAAGCCGCGGCGCTCATCGCCCGGCTGAGCGAGGAGAGCGAGATCCAGCGGATGCTCAACGAGGGGGTGAGCGTGCACCTCGGCTCGTTCACCGAGCGTTCGACGCGCCGGATCCGGCAGCCGCTCATGGCGCTCTTCGGGGTCACCCTGCTCGTACTGCTCATCGTCTGCGGGAACGTGGCCAACCTGCTGCTCACCCGCGCCGCCTGGCGGGAACGGGAACTCGCGGTGCGCAGCGCGCTCGGCGCAGGCCGGTCGCGCCTCTTGCGCCGGCTGCTCGCCGAGAGCGCGCTGCTGGCCGCCGTCGCCGGAGCCGTCGGAACCCTGCTGGCGGTGGCCGGGGCCGGCCTGGTGCGTTCGCTGACCGTCCTCGGCCTGCCCCAGCTCGCGGCGGCGAGCGTGGACCTGCGGGTTGTCGGCTTCACCTTTGCCGTCGCCGGGCTGGCCGCGCTGGTGTTCGGAACCCTGCCGGCCCTGAAGGCGTCGTCGCGTGACCCGGCGGCGGCCCTCGACGCCTCGGCGCGCGGCGAATCGGCTCCGCTGGGCGGGAGTTCGCGCGGCCTGGGGCACCGGGGCCTCTTCGCGGCCCTCCAGCTCGCGTTGGCGCTCCCGCTGCTGATCGGCGCCGGCCTGCTGACCCGGAGTTTCGTCGCCCTGGTGAGCGCGCCGCCGGGGTACGAGCCCGAGAACACCGCCGTCTTCGAGGTCCAGGTCGCCGCCGACCGCTACCCGGACACCGCGGGACAGACCGCGTTGTTCGACCGGGTCCGCGAGTCGCTGGCGGCGGTCCCGGGGGTCACCCGGGTGGGCGTCGTGGACACGCTTCCGCTGAGCGGCGAGCGGGCCGTCATCGGCTTCCAGCGCATCGGCGAAGCGCCGGTCACCGACCCAAACCAGGTGCCGCGCGCCCTCTTCCGCCGCGTGTCACCGGGGTACTTCCAGGCCATGGGGATTCCGCTCCGGGAGGGGCGGGCGTTCGAGGAGAGCGACCGCTCCAACCCGGGCGCGGTGTCCATCGTGAACGAGAGCCTCGTCCAGCGGTACCTGTCCGACCCGCCGGTCGGACTCGAACTGGCGGGCATGGGAGCGATCGTCGGGGTGGTGGGCGACGTCTACGAAGAGGGTGTGGACACCCCGCCCGAGCCCATCCTCTACCGCCTGGACGGCGACGAACGGATGCCGGGAGGCGGCGACGTCATCCGGAGGAGCGTGGTGCTCCGGCATGCGCCGGGCGCCGCCGTCCTGGAAGCCGCCGCCGCCCGGCTCGGGGAGGTGGACCCCGAGCTGGCCGCCCTGAATCCCCGCACGCTGGGAGACCGCATCCGGGAATCGGTCGCCCAGCCCCGGCTCTACGCGCTGCTGCTCGGCGGCTTCGCCGCCGCGGCGCTGCTGCTCGCCGCCTGGGGCGTCTTCGGGGTCGTCGGGTTCCAGGCGAACGCGCGGATTCCCGCGCACGGGGTGCGCATGGCGTTCGGTGCCACTCCGGCGGACATCCGCCGGCTGGTCCTCCGCGACGCGCTGCGCATCGCTGCCTTCGGGCTCCTGCCCGGGCTGCTCCTCGCGTTCGTGCTCGTGCGGCTGGCCGGGAGCGAACTGAGCCCCCTGCTCTTCGAGATCACGCCGCTCGATCCGGTGGTCTACGCCCTGGTGCCGCTGCTGCTGCTCGCCGCGGTGCTGGCGGCGGCGCTTCAGCCCGCCACCGCCGCCAGCCGCCTGAACGTGGTGCAGGCGCTTCGCTCCGAGCATCCGCAGGCCCGAAAGAGCTGGTTCGCCTGACGAGTTCCGGCCCTTCTCCCGAGTCCGGGAGGGGAACGTTCGGCAGGGCATCGGCGTAGCAAGCCCCCGAACGAGACCGACATAGGATTCGCCAAGTTGTCAGGAATTCCACGCAGGTGGCGCCTCCTCGCCGCGCTGGCCATTGCCGGGGGCGTGGTCCTTCTCCGATCCGGGTCCGAAGACGCGGAGGAGCCGGACGACGGGGAAGCGGCGCCGGCGAGCATCGTTTCGGACTGCGCGCCGGGGGAAGGACCCGAAGGTGCGCTCTGCGGGGTCCTCGAAGTCCTGGAGAACCGGGCCGATCCCGAGGGCCGGAAGATCGGCCTGAACATCCTGGTCCTGCCGGCCACCGAACAAGACCCCGAGCCGGACCCCGTGTTCTACCTGGCCGGCGGTCCGGGGCAGGCAGCCACCGAACTGGCGGCGCTCCTGCGGGGCCTGGCCCCGGACCTGTTCCGCAACCGCGACTCCGTGTTCGTGGACCAGCGCGGGACCGGAGACTCCAACCCGCTGACCTGCGATTTCCTCGAAGAGCGGACCGGGTACTTCGACGGCATGCCCGAAGAGCTGTCGGAGGACGACTGGCAGGAGTGTCTGGACTCGCTGGACGCGAGCCCCGGGCACTACACCACGCCGGTCGCCATGGACGACCTGGAGGAGGTGCGGGTCGCCCTGGGGTACGGGCCCATCAATCTGTGGGGCGGCTCCTACGGCACCCGGGCCGCCACCGTGTTCCTCCGCCGGCATCCGGACAGCGTCCGGAGCGTCGTCCTCGACGGGGTGGCGCCGGTGGACATGCGCATCCCGCTCCACTTCCCCGAGGACGGGGAGCGGGCGCTGCACCTGCTCACCGCCGCCTGCGGCGCCGACCCGGCGTGCGACGCCCGCTTTCCCGGCCTCCGGGACTCCATCGAGACGCTGCTGGCGAGCCTCGACCAGGACCCGCCCCGCGAGTACCGGATCCGCCACCCGCGCACCGGGGACTGGCAGGAGGTTCCCTTGGGCCGCGAGTTGGTGGCCGGGGTGCTGCGGGCGGTGCTCTACAGCCCGCAGAGCGCCGCGCTCGTGCCGCTGATGGTGGAGAGCGCCCTCGACGGCGATTTCGGACCCCTGATGGTCTTCGCCGACCCGGTCGCCGGGCCGCAGCTCGCAATCGGCATGTTCCTGTCGGTGCTGTGCGCCGAGGACGTCCCCTTCCTGACCCTCGACGAGGCCGCGGACGCCGCCGAGGAGAGTTTCCTCGGCGAACTCATGACCGAGCAGATGCTCGAGGCGTGCGCCGTCTGGCCACGCGGCGAGCTCCCGGACGGCTATCGCGAACCGGTGCGTTCGGACGCGCCGGTGCTCATCCTGTCGGGGGAGCTGGACCCCGTCACCCCGCCGCGCTGGGGCGATCACGCGGCGGCAACCCTTCCCAATTCCCGCCACCTGGTCGTTCCGGGGACCGGGCACGGCACCCTCCAGGCCGGCTGCGCGACGCGTCTGATCGGCGAGTTCTTCGACAGCGCCGATCCGGCGGGCCTCGATGCATCCTGTCTCTCCGCGGTCGCCCGGCCGCCGTTCTGGCGGTCGGCCACCGGTCCCGTAGACCCGAAACCGGGCACCGAACAGTGATCCGGGTCTCCGGCCTCCGCAAGACCTTCGGCGAGGTCATCGCCGTGGACGACGTGAGCTTCGCCGCGGAAGACGGAGCGATCACCGGGCTCCTCGGCCCGAACGGCGCCGGGAAGTCCACGACGCTGCGGATGCTGTACGGGCTCATGGCGCCGGAAGCGGGCGAGGTCGCGGTGGACGGGGTCGACGTCCAGCGCCGGACGATGGCGGCGCAGGAGCGGATCGGGGCCCTCCCCGATACCCACGCCCTCTACCCGCGGCTGACCGGCCGCGAGAACGTCCGCTACTTCGCCCGGCTCCGCGGCATCCCGGCGGCCGTGACGGAAGACCGGCTGGACGAGTTCGTCCGGCTCCTGGACATGGCGGACTTCGTGGATCGCCGGGCGAAGGGCTATTCCCACGGGGAGCGTTCACGGGTGCTGCTGGCCCGGGCGCTGGTCCATGAACCCCGGAACGTTCTGCTGGACGAGCCGACGAACGGCCTCGACGTGATGAGCACCCGGCGGATGCGGGACCTCATCCGGGAACTGCGGGGCCGCGACTGCGCGGTGCTCTTCTCGAGCCACATCATGCAGGAGGTGTCCCTCCTCTGCGATCACATCGTGATCGTCGCCGCCGGCCGGGTGGTCGCCGCGGGCTCGCCCGACGCGATCCGCGAGGCGGCGGGCTGCGAGGACCTCGAGGACGCCTTCGTGCGGCTGACGAGTCCGGCGGTATCGGATGCGTAGCGCCGGCGTCGTCTTCCGGAAGGAACTCCTCGACGGGTTCCGGGACCGGCGCGCCTTCATCGCGGTCCTGGTCTCGATCAGCATCTTTCCCATCGTGATGCTGGTCATGGGCCGCTTCGCCGAGGGCATTCAGGACGAGCTCCGGAACATGGAGCTCCCCGTCGCCGGGCGGGAGAACGCTCCCGCGCTCGTCGAGTGGCTCGGCCAGCAACCGGGTCTGGAGTTGACCGCCGCTCCCGAGGACCCGGAGTCCGCGGTGCGCAACCGCGAGGCGGACCTGGTGCTGCGGATCCCGGCGGACTACGAGGAGCGGTTCGCCGAGGGACGGCCGGCGGAAGTGGAACTGGTCGCCGACAGCTCGCGGACCGCCGGGGGAGCCAAGGCGGGCCGGGTGACGCGGCTCCTCGAGAGCTACGGGCAGGAGGTGGCCGCGCTGCGGCTCGTCAGCCGCGGGATCAGCCCGATGCTCGTCCGCCCGCTCGCCGTGGAACGCGCGGAGGTCTTCAGTTCCCGGCGGCGCCGGGCGTTTTCCGCTCTCGGCTTCATCCCGTTCTTCCTGCTGATGAACGCCTTCTTCGGCGGCATGCAGATCGCCTCGGACGCCATCGCCGGCGAGCGCGAGCGGGGCTCCATCGAGGCGTTGCTGCTGAACGCGGTCCCCGCGCGGTTCCTCATTCTCGGGAAGTGGGCGGCGGCGGCGGTGTTCGCCGTCTTCCTGACGCTGCTCGGCATCGGGACCTGCGTCCTGGTCCTGCGGTTCATGCCGGGCGCGCTGAACATCTCGCCGAGCGTCACCGACTGGGTCCTGGTGGCCCTCACCGCAATCCCGCTCGCGCTCTTCTGTTCGGCGATCCAGGTGGTGCTCTCCACCTACGCCAAGTCCTACAAGGAGGCGCAGACCTACTTCGGGTACGTGGCCTTCCTCCCGATGATCCCCTTCTTCGCGGTCACCTTCAATTGGGTGGAACAGGGGACCTGGACCGCCTTCATCCCGATCCTGGGCCAGCACTTCATGATCCTGAACGTGATGGCCGGCGAAGCGGTGGCGGCCTGGGAGCTGGCGCTGGCGGGTCTGATCGCGCTGGGGGCGGCCGCGGCGCTCCTGCGGTTCGCCTCAAGCCTCTTCGTTCGCGAGAGCGTCGTCTTCGTCCGCTAGGACGGGGGCCGAACCCCGACCGGCCCGATAGCAGGTACGGCTTGGAACGCCGGTCTCCGACCGGCACGCGCGGCGCTCCGCGCCGCGCACGGCGCGACGCCGCTCATTCAATGGGGCGCGTACGGCCGGGACCAACTCCCACCACCGCCAACGCCTGGATCCGGCGGCCTTCGAGCCGGTACTTGCGTTCGAAGTTGGACCCTGCAAGTTCTCCCTCGTTCGCCGAAGCGGGCGGTTCGTAGCGGCGGCGGACCAGCTTCGGCCGCGCCCCCAGCGCCGCTTCGATCTGATCGAAGTAGTCCGGATCGTCGGTCACCACCCGGAGCGGGGCCCCCGCGGCCAGCACCCGCTCGCAGGCGGTGAGGAACTCCGGCTGGATCAGCAGCCGACGGTGCGCGTGCCGCCGCTTCGGCCAGGGGTCCGGGAAATACATGTGCAGTCCGGCCACCGACCCATCCGGCATCGCGTCCAGCGCTTCCCGGGCGTCGCCGCGGACGATCCGGGCATTGGGCCGCTCCCGCCGCCGCAGCCGGTCGGCGGCGTAGAGCCAGTAGCGGCGGGCTCGCTCGACTCCCAGGAACAGGGTGTCCGGACGGAGCTCCGACTCCGCGACCAGGAACGATCCCTTCCCCGATCCGATCTCCACTTCGAGGGGGGGCGCCTCGCCGGGGGCCCGATCGAACAGCCGCCGCGGATCGAAAGGCCGTTCCACCGTCTCCAGGTCGAGTCCGTACCCACCCGGATCGGCGTCCCGGCGGGTTCGCACGTGGCTTCGGCCCATGGCCGGGGGTCTTTCCGCGGAATCCCCTCAGCGGGCGGGGTCGCTCCGGCGCTGGCTGAAGAGCCACTCGTAGAGCCCCTCCTCGCGATAGGCCGGAATCCAGGAGTTGTGCCGCACCCCCGGGTACTCCGTGTAACGGGGCCGGGCTCCCGCGGCCTCCAGCGCCGCGACCATGCGCCGGGACTCCTCGGTGGGCACCCGGCGGTCCTCCGCGCCGTGGAACACCCACACCGGGATATCGGCGATGATCCGCGCGGCCTCGGTCCAGGGATCGTCCGGGTGCGTGGCCGACGGATGCCAGTCGGGCACGGGCATCCGCGTCCGCCGCGTGGTGATCCCGCCGCAGACCGGAACCAGCGCCGCGAAGCGCTCCGGATGGCGGTAGGCGAGAGCCCACGTCCCATAGCCGCCGAGCGACAGCCCGGTCAGGTAGGTGCGCTCCGGGTCGCCGCCGAACTCGGCGACCGCCGCGTCGAGCGCGGCGAGCGCCATCGCCTCGATCTCGGGAGTCCCCCACCAGGCGCCCCGCGGGGATTGGGGCATCACCACCAGCGCCGGAAAGTCGGACCGCTCGCGGAGCACCGCGGGCAGCCCGATCTCGGTCTGCCGCACGCCGTCGGTTCCCGTTTGCCCGGCGCCGTGCAGGAAAAGGACGACGGGAGGATTCGTGTCCTCGCCGGACAGCACCGCCGAGGGTACGAAGACCTGCCACACGTAGGTTCGGCCGTCCAGCTCGGTCGTCCGGGGAAGGACCCGCCCGTACTCGGCGGTGGCCGGGGAACCCGTCAGCAGGGCCAGCGCAAGACCCAGAAGAACGCCGCGCATCGCGCGGGATGCTACAGCGGGACGGCCCCGGAGCGCGCTCGGTCGCGATGGTCTATATCAAGATATACTGCACAACATTCGCAGGAGGAATCCATGGCAGAAGAAGTCGCCTATCGAGGGGTCGCCAAGGTCTTCTGGAACGGCCGCAGCCAGGCGGTGCGCCTGCCCAAAGCGTGTCGTTTCGAAGCGTCGGAGGTGGAGGTGCTGAAACGCGGCCGGGACGTCATCCTGCGGCCGCGCGGAAAGGACTGGGACGCTTTCTTCGATGCGCCGGGGCGCGGATCCCTTCCCGACCGAGACCAGCCCCCTTGGGATGACCGGGACATCATCCTGTGAGGTTCTTCCTCGATACCGACACCTGCATTTACGTCATCAATCGGAAGGAAGGGGTCCGCGAGCGGTTCCGGCAACACGCGGCACACACCGGCATTTCGGCGATTACGTACGCTGAACTCCGTTTCGGAGTAGCGCATTCAACACGCGTCGCCGAAAACGAACGGCTCGTTCAGGAGTTTCGGGACGATCTCAGCGTTCTTCCGTTTGACGCCGCTGCCGCGCGCCACTACGGCGAGATTCGTCAGGAACTCAGCCGCCGCGGCGAGTTGATCGGCCCGCTCGACCTGCTGATCGCGGCGCATGCCCGCAGTCAGGACGCGACGCTGGTGACGAACAATGAACGGGAATTCGCGCGCGTACCGGGCCTGCGGATCGAAAACTGGCTGCGGCCGGAATGAACCGGTCGCCGAACGGATCGAAAAAGCAAGACTCACGCGGACAAAGGAGCGCCCATGACCCTCGCCGAAGCATTCGCAGCCGAATTCCGTGAGGAAGCCGACCGTACCCGCCGGTTCCTCGAGCGGTTCGAGGACGACCGCGCGGAGTGGCGTCCCCACGAGAAGTCCATGACCATGGGCCGGCTTGCGGCCCACGTCGTGGAGTCCCCTGACTGGTGCGCCACCATTCTCGAAACCGACGACTTCGACTTCGCCACCGCCAACTACCAGTCGCCGACGTGGAATACCCGCGCCGAACTCCTCGAAAACCACGAACGGATCGGCGGCGAGTTCCTGCAGAGACTGGAGGGGCGTTCCGACGAATACCTGGGCGGCCGCTGGCGGATGCTGATGAACGGAGAGTTGCTCGAGGAGAGGACCCGCGAGAACGCGATCCGCGCCTACATCCTCAGCCACCTGATCCACCACCGCGGCCAGCTCAGCGTGTACTACCGGCTGCTCGGGATCCCGGTGCCGGGTCCCTACGGCCCCTCGGCCGACGACCGCGACGGGTAACGGAGCGGGACCGCCGGCCGCCCGCCGAGAACGCCTTGCGCCCTATACTCCGGGTCACGCGGCATGTGTCCGCGAAGACCTTGAAGAGGTTGCTGCTGCTCCCCTGGGGTTTCGCTGGGTAGCCAGCTCTCCGACGACGAGAAAGTCGTCGTCTCGGTCTTCCTCGTCTTACTCGCCGGATGCATTGCCGGCTTTTTCTTCGTCGGCGGGGCCATCCTGGACATGAAGGATGAAATCACCGAAGTGAACGAAGCCCTGATCGAGGTGCGGCGCAACATCGCCGACATGCGGCAGGACATTGCGGAGATGCAGCATGACATTGCGGAGATGCGACAGGACATCGCGGGCATGCGGGGGGCTCTGCATGGTTTCGGGGCGGAGGTGTCCGAGCGATAGCACGCGATCGAAGTACGGCTGTCGGCTCGAAACGGTGATCCGGACGCGCCACAGCAGCCAGCCAACACCCGCGAACCGAGCGGCCTGGAGGCGCTCGCGCCGACGTCCCGGCAGCCTCGCGCGCGCAACGCTACCGGGGCTCCTCTGACGGCGAGCCGGCCCCTTGCCCGCTGACCGGACCGCCCTCGTCCTCGGCGCCGGCGTCATCGGCCTGTCCTGCGCCTACTTCCTGCGCCGCGCGGGTTGGGAGGTCACCGTCCTCGACCGGGGCGAGCCCGGCCACGGCTGTTCCCGGAGCACCGCCGGACTGCTCTGTCCCGCCCATTCCCAGCCGCTTCCCGGACCCGGGGTGCTCGGCAAGGCGCTCCGCTGGATGCTCCGGGAGGACAGCCCGTTCCACATCCGCTTCCGGCTCGATCCGGCGCTGCCCGGATGGCTCCTCGGGTTCGCCCGGGCCTGCACCCTCGCCCGCTCCCGCGAGAGCTTCCGGGCCATCCGCTCGGTGTCCTCGCTGAGCCTCCGGCTCTTCGAGGAGGTCCGCGAACGCGGCGACGCCGACTTCTACTTCGAGCGGCGCGGGGGCTACTGGGCCTTCGTGACCGAGGCGGGGGTGGCGCACGCCCGCGAGGAGGCCGAGGAACTGCGGCGGAACGGTTTTCCGGTGGACTTCCTCGGGGGTGACGCCGCCCGCGAGCGGGAACCCGCGCTCTCCGCCGCCGTGCGGGCCGCGATCTTCCTCCACGGCGACGCCCACGGATCGAGCCTCGGTTTCGCGGAGGCACTTGCCGCCACGCTGAAACGGCAGGGGGTCCGGGTGGAGACGGGCGTGCGGGCGCTGCGGCTACTCCGGGAGGGGAACCGCATCCGCGGCGCGGAGGTCCAGACCCGCGACGGAGTCCGGGAGGAGCGCACCGCCGACGAGACGATCGTGGCGCTCGGCGCCCACTCCCCCCTGCTCGCCCGCACTGCGGGGGTCCGGTTGCCCATCCAGCCCGCGAAGGGATACAGCGCCACGGTCCGGACGTTCACGGGGGTCCCTTCGATCCCCGTCACGGTGGCCGAACGCAAGGTCATCATCACCCCGCTCCAGGACGTCGTGCGTTTCGCGGGCACGCTCGAACTCGCCGGGTACGACCCGAGCCTCAACGAACGGCGTTACCGCGCGGTCATCGCAGGCGGACAGGCGGGACTCGCGGCCCGGGTCCCGCTGGACGACGAAGTCCCGTGGACCGGTATGCGCCCGCTCACCCCAACCAGCGTTCCGCTGATCGGCCGGCCTCCCGGGCGGGACGGGCTGCTCGTCGCGGCCGGCCACGGCATGCTCGGCTTCACCCAGTCCCTCGGCACCGGCCGACTGATCCAGCAACTCGCCGACCGCGAAGAGCCGAGCGTGGACCTGGCGCCGTTCGCGCCGTAGCGCTCGGAGCGCCGGCCTCCGGCTGCCGCGAAAATGCAGCCGTGCGCGATTGCCCAAGCGCTGTGATGGCGCTGCCGGCTTGGAACGCCGGCTTCAGCCGGCACAGCGGCCCGCAGGGCCGCGGGCTGTTCGTCGCCACCCGAGTGCATGGGCGCGCGCAGCCGAGCCATCCCCGCGACCGGGGTCCGTCCCGCCGCCCGCCTGCGGCGGGCTGTGCCGGCTGAAGCCGGCGTTCCAAACGGTCCCCGCCACCCTGGGCCTCGGCGTCCCGGCCGCATTCTGATGTCCGGGGGGTGTACAGGTGGACGGAACAGGACGGTTTCTCCCGAATGGGGGTGCGAGCGCAGCGAAACCCAACTGGCCAACGCACCCGGACGACGCCGGGTAAGCGTCTATTCCGCCTCCGCGAGTGTCATGCGGCCCAGCGCCAGCACCGTGACAGAGCCGTAAACGCCACCGAAAAGGGCACCGAACAGCGGGCTCTCGCCGTGGAGCCCCGCAAACGAGCCCACGAGCATCGTTACCAGCGCGCCTCCCAGGAAACCGACGGCGCAGCCCCCGGCGAGCCACATCGGACGGGAGACGTGCCGTCGCAGGACCAGGGTGTGTGCGCGGAGGAAGGCAGCGACCCCAAAGACCAGCACAGCTGCCGCACCCAGCACCTCGGCTCCCAGCAAAGTCAGGCCGGCCAGAGCGCCAAAACCGGCCGCAGCCCCCGCGGCCCCGCCGGCGGCACCCGCCGCCGGCCAGCGGGCGGCCCAGGCCACCCGGCCACGAAGCACGAGCCACTGCGCGAGCGCCACTCCGCCGAGCGTCCCGCCTCCGGCCACCACGCCCACCACCGCCTCGCCGAAGACCGAACCCAGCGCCTCGTGCGCCGCACCCCCCACCAGATAGGACAGCGGCCGAGCCACCGTCCCGGCTACCGCCATCCCGGCCGCACTGGCCAGGATCCAGCGAATACGGAACGCGCGGCCAGTCAACCCGACATCAGGATCGGACACGGCGAGGAAACCCCTCAGCGGACCTTCTCGGAGTAGTTCACCCCTACGTAGATGCGGGTCGCCGTGCCCTCGTCGTTCACCTGGAAGCGGACGAGCTCCCCGTGGGCGCCGAAGCCGTCGCTTTCGAGGCGGAAGACGTGGGGTTCGTCGGTGGGATTCAGGGTTCCCCGGGAGCGGTCCGGGTTCTCGGAGAGCGGGGAGAAGACCACCAGTTCGTCCTCGAGGCGGAGGACGCTGGTGTCTCCCCAGCGGTTCCGGTAGGTGCCGATGTAGATGTCCCAGGCGGCGTCGTACGCCGCCTTTTCTTCTTCTTCCTCCGCCAGGTGCGGGGCAACCCACTCGAACGCCTTTTCGACGAACCGGCCCGGGTTGCCGTCGCCGGCGTTCGTGAAGACCACCACGCCGACCTTCTCTTCGGGACTCAACTGCGTCTGGGTGCGGTAGCCGGGGTAGGAGCCCCCGTGGCCGACGAGGTCGCGGTCCTCGGTGTGGCGCACCGAGAAGCCGAGTCCCCAGCCGCCGGTCCACGAGGACTGGACCCAGTGGACCCGCTGCATTTCGCGCAGGGTGTTGGTCGCGAGCACCTTGTCGCTCTGGCGGTCGCGCACCCGCATCTGCCACTGCAGGAACCGGAGCATGTCGGGCACGCTGGACGAGAACCCGGTCGCGGGATCGAAGGAATGGGCGTCCACGAAGGGCATGGTCTGCCGGGACCCGTCCGCCATCCGCCGGCCGTATCCGGTGGCGAGGCGGCTCTCGTGGTCCGCCGGAATCGGTCCGACGCTCGTCGAGTCCATCCCGAGCGGCTCGAGGATGCCCTGGTTCACGAGTTCGGCGAAGGACTTCCCGGAAGCCGCCTCGGCCACCATCCCGGCCAGCGTGAAGCCCAGGTTCGAGTACTTCCACTTGGTCTCGGTCGCGTAGGTGGTCTCCTGGTCCGAGACCGTGTCGCGCACCGCCTCGGCCTCGGGGAACTCGAACTCGGTCCAGGCCGGGTGGATGGACTCCCGCGGCAGGCCGGCGGTGTGGGTGAGGAGGTGCCGCACGGTCACCGCCCGGGCCTCCGGATGACGGTTCTCGATGTCGAACCAGGGGAGGTGCTCGATGATGGGGTCGTCGAGACGAAGCGTCCCGGCGTCCCGCTCGCGCAGCACGCTGATCGCGGTGAAGAGCTTCGAGTGGGAGGCGATCCGGAAGATCGAGTCCTCCTTCATCGGCGCCTTGGGATCCAGGGAAGAGTGTCCGTAAGCCTTCAGGAAGACGACGTCCTGGTCGTGGACGATCCCGATCACGAGACCGACCCCCGAGTACTCGACCTGCGTGCGGACCCACTCGTCGAGCATGGTGATGCCGGCCCGGACCTTCGGGTCCGGGTGTTCGGCCCCGGCAGCGGGCTGGGCGGAGAGGAGGGCGGCGAGGACAGCGCCCGCCAAGGCGATTCGTCGGAGCATTCTCGTGAGGCCGGTTACCGGCGGAAGACGACGGCTCCGTCCACCAGAACGACGGCCGTCTTGGCGTAGGTGCCGATGGGATGCGAATCCCAAAGTACAACGTCGCCATCGAGTCCGACGGCGAGACTCCCGATCCGGCCCTCCACTCCCAGGATCGCGGCGGAGTCCGCGGTCACCGCGCCGAGCGCGGCTTCCTGCGGGAGTCCATGCGCCCAGGCGACGATCGCTTCCATGGCGACCGACCGGCCGCGGGAGCCGAAGGTGGAGAGCGCGATCCGGACGCCGGCCTCGTGGAGGACGCCCGCCGTCGCGGGCGAGTGGCCCTTGAGTTCCATCGGGCCGCCGTCCCCGATCCCGATGACGGAAGGTCCGACCACCACCGGCACTCCCGCCTCGGCGAGCCGGGACGCCACCGCCGCCGCGCCGGCCGCCTGATCGAGGACCAGCCGCACGTCGAACTCACCGGCCACCCGGAGCGCCGTCTCGATGTCGTCGGGCTTGTTGGCGAGCATCCGGAGCGGGATTTCACCGGCCAGGAGGCGGCCCAGCACTCCTCCGGCCTCACCCTCGATGGCGTCCTCGCCCGCGCGGACCAGGGTGCTGCGGAAGTCGTAGATCATCCCCTGCCGGGTGGTGCGTCCGACCGGCGCCTCCCTTCCGGGCGCCGTGTCCCCGACAGCGGTCTCGCCGAAAGAGGCGGCCACCGCGGTCTCCTCGGCCACGATGGCGGTGTCCGCCGAGCCGGCCAGCTTCACCACGGCTCCGGTGCCGCCGATCAGCAGCCGCGGATCGGGGGCCAGATAGACCGCGGTGACGCCGGACTGGAGCCAGAGCGGAGCGAGACCCTCGGCGAAGCGGTCCACCGCGCGGAGCTGCGGGGCGACGGCGTCGCCGGCCTCGCCGGCCAGGCTGATCAGCGCGCCCCCGCCGGCGGGGCTGGTCCCGAGATACGTCTGCGCATCAATGAACCCGGGCGTGACCACCATCCCCTCGGCCGCGATCACGTCGGCGCCGTCGGGAAGCTCGACGCCGGCGCCGACGGCGGTGATCTTCCCGTCCTCGATGACTACCGTCGCCCCGGCGAGGACCTCGCCGGTCCCGGTGTGGACCTCGCCGCCCACGATGGCCACCGCCTGGCCGGCGGCCAGACCCGGGCAGGCGAGCGCCAGGGCGAGGGAGATCAGCCGGCGGCGAAGGCGAACCATCACCAGCCCTCCGGGACCACGTCGCCGAAGACGTTGAATCCGGTCGCGCGGTTGAAGACCTCCACCCCGTCCACGAACACCCGCATCACCAGGCTCTCGTACGCGAGCGGATCCTCGCCGCCGAGGATCACGATGTCGGCGTCCTTCCCCGGTTCGAGGCTGCCGATCCGGTCGTCCACGTGGAAGATGCGGGCGCCGTTCAGGGTGAGCGCCGCCAGCGCGTCCGCGTGCGACATGCCCTGCCGCACGAACATCGCCCCGGTGTGGCGCAGCCAGTAGGCGTGGCCGTCCGGCGGGTCCTGGTGGAACGCGACCAGGCCGCCGAGTTCCACGAGTTTCACCGGACCCAGCAGGTCCTCGCTCTCGCGGCTGTCACCGGGCAGGACGGGGCCGTAACTGACCGGCATCCCGAGTTCATGCAGTTCCTCGGCGAGTTCGAGGGTCGCGCCGCCGTGGTGGATGTAGGCGTCGAGGTTGAACCGGCGCATCAGTTCCATCGCGTGGCGCATCTGCTGCTCGGTGCTGGAGTGGACGCCGAGCACCCACTCGCGGGTGAGCAGCTTGCCGAGAGCCTCGTAGGTCAGGTTCCGCGGGGGTCTCGGGTTCGCGGAATCCGCCTCGTGGGCGGCGATGGCGTCGAGGTACGCCTGGGCGGCTTCGAGTTCGCCGCTCAGCAGGTCGAAGACTTCCTGCTCGGTCTCGGGGAAGCCGGGATAGGGCGTCGTGGCCCGGATCGCCATCTTGATGCCGGCGGGAGCGAAGAACATGTCCTCGACGGTGCCGCCCCGCGACTTGACGAGCACCGCCTGGCCGCTGTTGGGGCTGCGGCTGCCGGTGGTGATGTTCTGGGTGGTGATCCCAGAGGCCAACATCAGCGCAAAAGCGGGGTCTCCCGAGTCGAGCCCATCGATCGCCCGCACGTGGGCGTTGATCGGTACGGAGAGTTCGTTGTTGTTCGCTCCCGTCGCCGGGATGTTGAGCACCTTGAACCCGGTGTGGGAGTGGCTCTCGACGATGCCCGGGATGACGCTCATCCCGGTGGCGTCAATCACTTCGGCTCCGGCGGGAACCGGAACGCCGGCGCCCACCGCCTCGATCTTCCCGTCGCGGATCACCACCGTGCCGCCGGGAATCGGCTCGGAGCTGACCGGATAGACGAGCCCGCCGGTAATGGCGATCAGCCCCGGCTCGGGAGCGCCCGGGCCGCAGGCGGACGCGGCCAGCACCGTCCCGAGCCCGATGACGAGAGCCGCTCTCCCCTTCATGGTCGCAGCCCGCGACTGTATCAGGGAGGTCCTTCCGGCCCCTCGGCCACCACCGGCCCGCGGGGCGGACCGTCGAGGCCAGCGGACCCGGATTGCAAATGCGCTGTTGGATTCGTTGCAATAGTGCTACTGGCTTCGTTGCAAATGTGCGGTTGCGTTGTTAGCGTCTCTCCCGGCGAATCCCTTCGGAGCGCCGCAGCACCTTGCCGAAAGTCTGGAACTACCTTCCCCGAATCGTCGACCGCGAACTCGACGACCGGCTCGCTTCGGCGGGGGCGGTCCTGCTGGAAGGCGCCCGGGCGTGCGGCAAGACCGAGGCGGGAAGGCGCGCCGCCGCGAGCGAAGTCCTGCTGGACGTGGACCCGGCGGCGCGGGAAGCGCTCGCCGTGAACCCGGGGCTGGTCCTGGGCGGAAAGACGCCTCGGCTGCTTGACGAATGGCAGATCGCGCCCGTCCTCTGGAACCAAGTCCGGCGCGCGGTTGACGAGCGACGGGCGGCGGGCCAGTTCATCCTGACCGGGTCCGCCGTTCCGCCGGACGACGCGACCCGCCACACCGGCGCGGGCCGGGTGAGCCGGCTGCGGATGCGCCCGATGTCCCTCGCGGAGCTGGGCCACTCCAGCGGCAAGGTCTCCCTGAGCGCTCTTCTCGACAACGAGGCGCCTGCCGGAGAGGCCGCGCCGCTCCCCGTCGAGGAACTGGCCGAGACCCTGTGTGTGGGCGGCTGGCCCGGTCATCTCCGTTCCTCGGCGCGCGCCGCTTTGGTGGCGAACCGCGACTACCTGGAGGATGTCTGCCGGGTGGACCTCGCCAGGGTGGACGGCGTTCGTCGCGACCCCGAGCGGGTGCGCCGGGTTCTACAATCGCTGGCTCGCAACGTGGCCACCTCGGCGTCACTGGCGACGATCGTTCGCGACGTGAACGGCCCGGACGACTACCTCACGGGGCCTACGGCGGGCGGATACCTCGCGGCGCTCGAACGCCTGATGGTCGTGGAGGACCAGCCGCCGTGGGCGCCGCGGCTTCGTTCCCGTTCGCGGCTGCGGACCGCCCCCAAACGGCACTTTGTGGATCCGTCGCTCGCGGTCGCGGCGCTCGGCGCCGAGCCCAGGCGGCTGCTTGCGGATCTCGAGTGGTTCGGATTCCTGTTCGAGTCCCTGGCGGTCCGTGACCTGCGGGTGTACGCCCAGCCGGTGGGAGCGCGGGTGTACCACTACCGGGACAACACGAACCTCGAGGTGGACGCGATCGTGGACGCCGGCCCGGGGCGCTGGGTTGCGTTCGAAATCAAGCTGGGCATGGGCCATGTCGAGGAGGCGGCCGCCAACCTGCTGCGGTTCGCGCAACGGGTGGACACGGAGTCGGTGGGGAAACCCGCGGCGCTCGGGGTCATCGTGGGGAGCAGCCCCTATGGATACCGCCGCTCCGACGGCGTGTCCGTGATCCCCGTGGGCGCGCTCGGGCCCTGACGATCCGGGCCAACGGGCAGACCCTCGGGGCAACGTAGCGGGTGTCGTGATCGGAGGCGGCAGGTACCCCGGGGGTGAAGCTGCCGGTGACGCCGCATCCGCCGTTCGGCGCCCTGTAGGTAGAGTGGAGGCGGCATGACGGGCGCGTGGGTCAACATGGACGGCTGGATCGGGCCGGCGCACGAGGCGCGGGTGAGCCCGGTGGACGCGGGGTTCCTCTACGGGGAGGCGGTATACGAGAACCTGCGGACGTACCGTCACGTCCCCTTCCTCTTCGTCCGGCACCTGACGCGGCTGCGGAACTCGGCGCGGTTCCTCGGGATTCCGTTTGACATCTCCGACGCGGAGGTCACGGCCCGGCTCCGAGCCACCCAGGAGGCCAGCCGCATCGCCGGGGAACACTCGCTCCGGGTGATCCTGACGGCGGGACCCGCGGGCGGCGCGCCCTCCCTCATCATCTTGGTGCGGCCGCTGCCGCCTCTGCCGGTGGACCCGGAGCGGGAGGGCGTCGGGGTCCTCCTCTCGGACTGGGTCCGCGCCGCGCCGGGCGGGCTCCCCGCCGACGTCAAGACCACCAATCTGCTCGGGGCGCGGCTGGCGGTGCGGGAGGCGGAAGCGGCAGGGGCGCACGAGGCAGTGATTCGGGGGTCTCACGGCGATCTCGCCGAGGGGGCCACCTCGAACCTCTTCCTGGTGGAGGACGGCGAGATCCGCACGCCGTCGCTCGACGACGGCCTCCTCCCCGGCATCACCCGAGCCCTGGTGCTGGAGGTGCTCGGCGAACAGGGGATTCCCTTCCGCGAAACGACCCTCGAGCCGGGGCGGCTCGCCGTCGCCGCCGAGGCATTCCTGACCAGCTCCTCGCGCGAGGTGCTCCCGGTCACCTGGTCGGTGAAGGCCGGAACGCCGCGCCGGAGCATCGGGGACGGCGCGCCGGGTCCGCTGACGCTGCGCGCCCTGGCCGCTTACCGCCGGGCCGTCGCCCGGCTCCTCCCCGAATCGCTTCCCGCGCCCGAGCGCGGAGGCGCGCCGTGATCGAACTCGGACTCCTCGGCGACCTGGCCCTGCTGGTGGGCCTCGCGATCCCGATCGTGGCGCTCGCGCACCGCGTGAACGCTCCGCCGCTGCTGGGATTCGTGCTGGCCGGCGTGCTCGTCGGACCCGCCGGCCTCCGGTTGATCGCGGTTCCCGAAAACATCGAGACGCTGACGGAACTCGGCGTCGCCCTGCTGCTGTTCGCGGTCGGTCTCGAACTGTCGCTCTCCCAGGTGCGGGACTGGGCCCGCATGGTGTTCGTGGGCGGCGGGGTCCAGGTGGGCGGGACGATCCTCGTCGTGGCCCTCGCCGCCACCCTGTTCGGGGTCCCGGCGCCCTACGCCCTCTTCTACGGCGCGCTCGGCGCGATGTCGTCCACGGCGATCGTCGCCAAGACCATCGCCGACCGGGAAGAACTCGAAACGGAGCACGGCCAGGCTTCGATCAGCCTGCTGATCTTCCAGGACCTGTCCGTCCTGCCGCTGGTGCTGCTGCTGCCGCTGGTGGCGGGCTTTCAGGGCGACGCGGCCGCGGCCGCCGTCGGCGGACTGGTTCGCGGGCTGGTGATCGTGACGTTGCTGATCTTCGGCGGACGCCTGCTGGCGCCCTGGGTGCTCGACCGGATCGTGCTGCTCAAGGACCGGGAACTCTTCACCCTGTGCGTCGCGTTCTTCGGCCTGGGCGCCGCGCTCGTCACCCACACCGCGGGCTTTTCGCTGGCGATCGGGGCGTTTCTGGCGGGCCTCATCCTCTCGGAGTCGGAATACGGGGTGCAGGCCCTGTCCGACGTGCTGCCCTTCCGCGCCCTGTTCACGGGCGTGTTCTTCAGTTCGATCGGACTGCTGCTGGACCCGTCGGTCCTGTCGGGAAATCCCCTGCTCGTGATCGGGTTGGGAGTGGCGACGCTGGTGGTCAAGTCGCTGCTCGTCGCCGCCGGAGTGCTGGCGGCCGGCGGCCGGCTCTCCACCGCCCTCGCCGCCGGTGTGGGTCTCGGCCACGTCGGTGAGTTCGCCTTTCTGCTTGCGGCGGTCGGCGTCCCGCTCGGGCTGTTCCGGGGCGCCGACTACCAGTTGTTCCTGAGCACGGCGGTGCTCTCCATGATCGCCGCGCCGCTCCTGATCCGGGCCGGTCCGGCCATCGTGGAATGGGTGGACCGGCGCCAGCCGCGCGACTCGCACCCGGACGGCGAAGCAATCCACGCCGCCGCGGACCACACGATCGTCGTGGGCTACGGGCTCGCCGGACGCTACCTGGCGCGGATGCTCCAGGCGGCGGGCATCGCCTGCATCGTGGTGGACCAGAACCCCGAACTGGTGCGCCGGGCGCGCGCCGACGGCATCCCGGCCCTCTTCGGGGACGGCACCCAGCCGGCCGTGCTCGATCACGTGCAGGCGCGCCGGGCGCGCACGATCTTCTTCACGATCCACTCGCCCGGCAACGAGCGCCGGGGGGTGGAGCTTGCGCGCGAACTGAACCCGGCGGCCCGGATCGTGGTCCGCACGCGCTACGTGCGGGCGATTGACGACCTGCTGGAGCTCGGCGCCAACGATGTCGTCGTCGAGGAGTTCGAGGCGTCGCTGGAACTCTTCGCCAAAGCGCTGGAAAGCTACGAAATCCCGGTCAACCGCATCTGGCGCGAACTCGAGTCCGTGCGCGGCGAGCACTACGGCCTGTTCCGCGGCCGCCCCCATCCCGATCTTCGCCTCGACACGCTGAAGCACCTCGGCATCCACAACGCGCTGGAGCTGGTGGAGGTCGAGACCACCGCCGCCGCCATCGGAGAGACCGCCTCCGTGATTGATCTCCGGAAGCGTACAGGGGCCATCCAGGTAGCCGTGGTCCGCGACGGCCAGCCCATCCATGAGCGGCAGGCCGAGACGCGGTATCGGGCCGGCGACACGGTGGTGCTGATCGGGGACCGGGCCAGCCTGGACGCCGCGCTCGAGCTGTTTCGGTCCCCGCGAGCCGGCGGTCCGCCGTCGCTTCCTTTCTGAGATTCACCGTCCCCGGCCTTCTCCGCCGGTGGTACATTCGCGGGTGGACATGTTCGCGGCCCTGCCCCGCGGAAGGGCCGCGGCCGGTGTCCTGCCAGCAGGAATCGCCGCGGCTCTTTTGCCGTTTCTGACCGTCGAAACGGCCTTCTCCCAGCAGCCGGTGGACTTCGAGACCGCGCGTCTCGACCGCCGCCTCCCGGCGGTGCGGGCGACCCGGACCATCCGGATTGACGGTGTCCTCGACGAGGACGAATGGGCCGGCGCTCCCGTCGCGACGGATTTCATCCAGGGCAACCCCAACGAGGGGATGCCCGCGACCTTCGCGACCGAGGTCCGGGTTCTCTACGACGACGAGTTCCTCTACGTCGGCGCGGTCGCCCACGACGACCCCGACGGACTGATCGTGAACGACCTCTCGCGGGACTTCTCGACCCGCGCCGGCGACATCTTCGGCGTCACGGTGGACACGTTCCACGACCGGCGGAACGGCTACATGTTCGAGACGAACCCGGCCGGGGCGAAGTTCGACGGACAGGTCTTCAACGAAGGGCGCGAGTTCAATCGCGACTGGGACGGCGTCTGGTACGTCGAGACGCTCCGCACTGCCGGCGGCTGGCAGGCGGAGATGGCGATCCCCTTCAAGACGCTGCGGTTCCGTGAGAGCCCCGAACAGACCTGGGGCATCAACTTCCTGCGGCGGATCCGGAGGCTGAACGAGGACTCGTTCTGGGCGCCGATCCCCCGGTTCTTCAACTTCGCCCGCATCTCCTACTCGGGGACCATCGAGGGGCTCACCGGACTCCGGTCCGGGGGCCGGTTCAAGGTGACCCCGTACGCGCGGGCGGAGACGAGCCAGGGCCCCGCCGATTCCGACGAGGGAACCGTGAATTCTGCCGACCTCGGGGTGGACGCCAAGGTCCTCGTCGGTACCGGACTGAATCTGGATCTGACCGCGAACACGGACTTCTCCCAGGTCGAGGCCGACGTCCAGCAGGTCAACCTGACCCGCTTCAACCTCTTCTTTCCCGAGAAGCGGGACTTCTTCATCGAGAACTCCGGCATCTTCCGTTTCGGGGTCCCGAGCGATTCGAGGGTCACCCAGTTCCGGGCCGACTTCGGGCAGGCCTTCAACCCCGCCACTCTGCGCGCCAGCCAGAGCCGGGGCGACGACCTCTACCTGTTCTTCAGCCGGCGCATCGGCCTCTCGCGGACGGGCACCCCGATCCCGGTGCTCGGCGGGGGGCGGCTCACCGGACGGGCCGGCGCCTACGAACTCGGGGTGATGAGCATCCAGACCGGGGAACACGAGGACGCCCCTGGAACCGAGAACTTCACGGCCGTCCGGGTGCGCCGCAACGTCGGGGGCAACTCGGACGTGGGCGCCGTCTTCCTGAACCGGGAAACGGGGTCCGGGAGCGAACACTACAACCGCTCGATGGGCCTCGACGCCAACATCCGGCTCACCCCCGAGCTGGAGGTCAACTCGTTCTGGGCGCGGACCGCGACGCCCGGACTCGCCGGCGACGACCAGGCGGCGCGGGTGGCGGCGAACTACGACGGCCGTCTCTGGCAGTTCCGGGGCGCCTGGACCCGGCTCGGGGACGACTTCAACCCCGAGATGGGCTTCGCCCCCCGGATCGGCGTCCGCCGCCTGCTCGGCTACGTCGGCTACCACTACCGCCCGTCCTGGTGGAGCGACATCGTGCGGGAGATCAATCCCCACTTCGAGTGGAACGACTACGTGAACTCCGACGGGGAGCTGGTGAGCCGCTACACCAACTGGCACGTCGGCTTCCGCCACCAGAACGGGGCGTTCTTCGAGTTCGGCTACAACGACAGCATCGAGAACACTTTCGCGCCGTTCCCCCTGCACCCGACCACCACGGTGCTGCCGGGCGAGCACCCCTACGACGAATGGTTCGTCATGCTGTTCTCGGACCCGAGCCGGCCGATTTCCCTGAACGGCCGCTACGACTGGGGAGGCTTCTACTCCGGGGACCGGAAGGCGTTGAACCTGAGCACGGTGGTCCGCGTCGGCGGGAAGCTGACCTCCTACATCGGCTGGAGCCGGAACGACATCTCGCTCCCCGAGGGCGCGTTCGTCGCCGACCTGCTCACCGCCCGGGTCACCTACACCTTCACCACCACGATGTTCCTGAACGCGCTGATCCAGTACAACAACATCACCGAGGACTGGAGCTCGAACATCCGCTTCAACCTGATCCACCGGCCCCTTTCCGACTTCTTCATCGTGCTGAACGACCGGCGCGACCCGATGGGCAACCGCCTCGACCGGGCGCTCATCGCCAAGTACACGATCCTGATGGACTTTTGATCACTGTCCCGCGGCAGCGGGAAAGGAGAAAACCATGAAGACCATGCTCGACCAGCACAAGGACACCGCCTATGCGCTCCTGCGCATCGTCGCGGGGTTCCTTTTCTTCTGCCACGGCGCGCAAAAGATCTTAGGGCTGATGCTCCGGGAGGGTCAGTCCCAACCCGCACTGATGTCCCTTCATGGTCTCGCCGGCGTCATCGAACTCGTCGGGGGACTAATGATCGCCGCAGGATTTCTCACTGGAATCGCCGCTTTCATCTGCAGCGGCCAGATGGCTGTGGCCCATTTCTACAGTCACCAGTTTGCCGGAAACGGATTCTGGCCGATCCAGAATCGCGGTGAACTGGCGATCATCTACTGCTTCCTGTTCCTGTTCATCGCCATGGCCGGTGCCGGGAAGTGGAGCGTGGACAACCGCTGAGGGATCCCTCCCCGGGTTGGAACGCCGGCTTCAGCCGGCACAGCGGCCCGTAGGGCCGCGGGCGGTTTGTCGCTACCCCGGGTCCATTGGCGCGCGCAACTGCGCCATCCCGGCGAATGATGCGGTCCCGCAGCCCGCCTTCGGCGGGCTGTGCCGGCTGAAGCCGGCGCTCCAAGCCGTTCCGCCGTTTTCCTGACCGGCGGAGTGAGCAGTCAGCGCCGGCGGCGGCGCTGCCGCTGGATGACCTTCATCTGGTCCGGGTCGGTGACGCCGATGAACAACTGGTCATTCTCCTCCATGACCTCGCCGGTGATCTGCAGGTTCCGTCCCTTGTAGCGCTTCATCGGGTCCACGCCCGTCCACAGGTGCATGTGGGACTCCGGAATGAGGGCCAGGAAGCCCGAGAGGAAGGAGATGTGAAAGCCGGACCCCTGAATCATCCGGACATCAACAGCCCGGCCCCCGACGGTGATCTCCTCGCCGACGTGCTCGGCGGTCACGTCCCCGACCGCCACCACCTCGACCTCTTCCTCGGCCGGGGGATCCTGCGCCGACGCCACCGGGGCGATCAGGAGCGCGAGCGCGGCCGCCGCCGCGCGCCGGTTGCGGATTCTCATGGCAGCCTCCTCGGCCGGCCCCTTCGCGGCGACGGACGGGAGAAAAACCGGCGAGGGCGGCGTACTCCCGTTATAGCAGCCCGTGACGAAACACGGGTGGTGTTCGGTCTGGCGTTGGGCCGCTAGCGGCCGGCGGAAACCACGGCGGCGTTCGACACCGCGGCCGCCGCCCTGATCGCTTCGGCCGGGTCCGGACCGCGCGGGCGCCGGCGGCGGCGGGTCCGGGGAACGATCTCGATCTGACTGCGCTCGCTGACGCGGATGTAAGGCAGTTCGCCCTGTTCCTCGATCTCGCCGGTGATCTTGATGATGCGCCCCCGGGCGTAGACCTTCACCGGGTCGGTCCCTTCCCAGTCACCAAGATCCTCCCGGGGGATGAACACCCGGAAGGGGTAATCAATGTGGGTCCGGTCGAAGTGGATCGTGATGCCCTGGACGGGGTTGCTCTCGGTTCTGGCGATCCGTCCACGCACGACCAGATCCTCCCCGACGTTGTCGAGGGTGATCTCGTGCGCCTCCACGAACTCCTCCTCTTCGGCGGGAGGATCCTGAGCCAATGCCGGGGGAACGATCAGGAGCGCGAACGCGGCCGCAGCCGCGAGTGGTAAGCGGAATCTCATGGCAGCCTCCTCGGCCGGCCCCTCTGCGGCGACGGACGGGAGAACCGCACTGGCCAGCCGGGGCCGGCGCACTGCTCTTTGTAACAAGACCTGCGCCCCCGAGTCAAAGGGGGAGCCGGGAGCGCCCGCCTTCGGGGCGCCCCTCTTTCCCCGCCTGACGGCGATAGTGCAGGCGCCGCGCGGCCCACGCGAAGGCGAAGAAATATCGGCGCAGTCCACTGGAGGAGTCCGCAGGCACGTCGGGATCAAGAAAGAGCCGACAGAACTCCTCACGGGCGCGCCGGATTTCCCGGGCCCGGTGGCCCCGCCAGCGCGCGTCGGCGCCGGTCAGGTCGAACAACTCCAGGGCCCTTGCGAAAGCGCCCTCGAACCGGCGGCTCGCGCCCGCTTCATGCGCCCGAATCGCGCGATCCACCTCGCTTCCCACGTTTCCGAGCTGCTCGACCAGTTCCAGTCGCGCCCAGCCCTCGCGGGCGGCCTGCTTGTGCAGCACTCCCGCGGTCTCGCTCCTCATTCCGGAGGGACGAGTGAGTCCACCACGTCCCGGATGCGGGCGCGGACCTCGGGAGAGTCAACGCCGCGAGAGCGGTTCCCCTGGCTCGGGCGCAGGTTGATCATCGAGTCGAACTCGATCCAGCCGGCCCCGCGCTCGCCCGGATACAGATTGATTCCCCACAGATCCCACTGGTCCGAATCGTCCGCGAGGAGCACCGCCTCGTCGTCCGCATGGAGTTCCCCGCCGACTGCCATGACGCTGCGGGAAATGTCCACGACGGCCTTGATGAAATCTCCGAACTGCATCTCGGCCAAGCGCGCCAATTCTGCGCGGGAGATGCGGTCGCGAACAATTCGCCCGGTAGTCACGGGGTCGGCTGGCCTCGTTCCGGCATCGTCCACCACCGGCCGTCAATGCAGCGTCTCGGAGCGCTTCCGTTCGTGCTCTTCGTAGTAGCGGTCGAAGCGCGCGCGGCGCCGCCGGCGCACCAGGTCGCTCCAGAGGACACCCAGGCGGGACCGGTATCGCGGAACCAGGCCGTCCCGCCGCAGCAGCACGTACCCCACCACCAGCCCCCCGAGGTGGGCGATGTGGGACACCCCGTCGGAGGCCGCCGAAAGGGAGCCCGCCAGCGAAATGAAGCCGAAGAGGATCACCATGTGCCGCGCGCTCATCGGCAGGATGCCGAGCAGATAGACCTGCGCCGACGGGAACAGCAGGCCGAAGGCCAGCAGCAGCCCGTACACCGCCCCGGAGGCGCCGATGTGGAGCGCATCGAAGAACGCCGGCAGCGGCAGCAACGCGAAGAGTCCGGCCCCGACGCCGCAGAGCAGGTAGTAGCGGACGAAGCGGCGCCGTCCCCAGACCTGCTCGAGCTGCGACCCGAACATGTAGAGGACGAACATGTTCATCAGCAGGTGGAACAGACCGCCGTGCAGGAACATGTAGGTGAAGAGGCGCCAGACCTGGAGCGAGAGCACCGCGGGCGGGT
The DNA here is from genome assembly GCA_963555995.3 of Vicinamibacteria bacterium. Classification (GTDB taxonomy): domain Bacteria; phylum Acidobacteriota; class Vicinamibacteria; order Marinacidobacterales; family Marinacidobacteraceae; genus Marinacidobacterium. The sequence continues at coordinate 2,799,126 of OY821641.1, forward strand.
AGAGCCCGAGGAACACGGTGACCGCCGGGATCACAAGCTGGACCAGGTACACCCCGCCGGTGATCAGGATGAGCTGCTTGACGCCCTTGGGCATGGCTCCGCTTCCGAAGCCGATCGCGGTCCGGTAGCCCCGGTACATGGCGCCTAGGAAGCGCGCCGGGCCGCCGGCGCCGGTTCCAGGATGCCGCGGAGATAGCGCCCCGTCCAGGACCCGGCGTGCCGCGACACCGCCTCCGGGGTGCCGCAGACGACGAGTTCCCCGCCGCGCCCGCCGCCGTCCGGCCCGAGATCCACCAGGTGGTCGGCGGTCTTGATCACGTCCAGGTTGTGTTCGATCACCACCACGCTGTTCCCGGCGTCCACCAGACGGTCGAGCACCCGCAGGAGCCGGGCGATGTCGTCGAAGTGCAGTCCGGTGGTGGGCTCGTCCAGGATGTAGAGCGTGTCGCCGGTGGACCGCTTCGCCAGTTCGCGCGAGAGCTTGACCCGCTGCGCCTCGCCGCCCGACAGGGTCGGGGAAGGCTGCCCGAGCCGGATGTAGCCGAGCCCCACGTCCTGGAGCGTCTCGAGAATGTGGAGGATGCCGGGCTGCGACCGGAACACGGGGATCGCCTCGCTCACCGTGAGGTCGAGCACGTCGGCGATGGAACGGCCCTGGTAGCGCACCGTCAGCGTCTGGTCGTTGAACCGCCGGCCGCTGCACACCTGGCAGGTCACGAAGACGTCCGCCAGGAAGTGCATCTCCACCCGGATCACCCCGTCGCCCTGACAGTGCTCGCAGCGCCCGCCGGGCACGTTGAAGGAGAAGCGCCCCGGCTTGTAGCCCTGGGCGCGGGCGGCGGGAAGCGCCGCGAAGAGCGAGCGGATGCCGTCGAACACCTTCGTGTAGGTCGCCGGATTCGAACGCGGGGTGCGGCCGATGGGGGACTGGTCAATGTCCACCACCCTCCCGACCCGTTCGATCCCCTCGATGTGGGAGTGCTTCCCCACCGGCCGTTCGGAACGGTGGAGCGCGCGGGCGAGCGCCCGGTAGAGCACCTCGTAGACGAGCGTGCTCTTCCCGGCGCCGGAGACCCCGGTGACGCAGGTGAGGGCGCCGAGCGGAATCGCCACGTCCACTTCCTTCAGGTTGTTCGCGCGCGCTCCCACGATCCGGATGGAATGCCGGGAGGGCCGCCGGCGCGGGGGCACGGCGATGTCGAGGTCGCCGCGCAGGTAGCGTCCCGTGAGCGACTTCGGCTCCTGCTGGATCTCCGCCGGCGTCCCGGTAGCCACCACCTCCCCGCCGTAGACCCCGGCGCCCGGGCCGAAGTCCAGCACGTGGTCCGCGGCTTCGATGGTTTCCCGGTCGTGCTCGACCACCACGACGGTGTTGCCGATGTCCCGGAGCCGGTGCAGCGCCTCCAACAGCTTTCCGTTGTCGCGCGGGTGGAGCCCGATGGAGGGTTCGTCGAGGATGTAGATGACCCCGGTGAGCTCGGACCCGATCTGGCTGGCCAGCCGGATGCGCTGCGACTCTCCGCCCGACAGGCTCGGCGCCAGCCGGTCGAGCGACAGGTAGCCCAGGCCCACGTCGGCGAGGAAGCGGAGCCGGTTCCGGATCTCCTTCAGCAGTTCCGCCCCGATGACGAGCGCGGCGCCTTCCAGTTCGAGGTCTCCCACGAACCCGAGCGCGTCCTCGATGGACATCGAGGAGACGTCCGCGATGGTGTGGTCGCCCACGGTGACGGCGAGCGCCTCCGGCCGCAGCCGGGTCCCCCCGCACGCCCGGCACGCCCGGCTCGAGAAGAAGCGCGCGTAGTAGCGCCGCGCCCGGTCGGACGAGGTTTCCCGCATGCGGCGGGTCAGCAGGTTGAGGACTCCCTCCCAGAGCACGTGCCGGGTACTCCGGTGGTAGCGGACCGTGATCCGCTCCCGGCCCGCGCCCTGGAGCAGGACGTCCCGCTTGCCGGCCGCGAGCCGCTGCCACGGCCGGTCGAGATCCACCGCGAAGCGCTTCGCGACCGCCCGGATCACGGTGGCCTCCCACCCGTCGCGCTCGGCGAAGCGCCCCCACGGCGCCACCGCGCCCTCGTTGACGCTCAGCCGCGGATCGGGGACCACCAGGTCCTCGTCCACCTCGCTGCGGGCTCCCAGCCCGTTGCACTCCTTGCACATCCCCTGCGGGCTGTTGAAGGAAAAGAGCTGTGGCGCGATGTCGGGGAAGCCGATCCCGCAGCTCGGGCAGCCGTTCTTCTCGGAGAAGATGCGGTCGCGGTCCTCGCCCTCGACCGCCGCGATCACGATGCCGTCGCCTTCGCGGAGCGCGGTCTCGACCGAATCGGTGACCCGCCCCCGCCACTCGTCGCCGGCCGGCTCCTTGCGGGTCAGCCGGTCCACGACGATCTGGACGTTGTGCTTCTTCCGCTTGTCGAGGGCGGCGGTCTCCTCGACGAGCTGGACCTCGCCGTCAATCCGGGCGCGGGAGAACCCCCGGCGCAGGATGTTCTCGAGGGTGGAGCGGAACTCGCCGCGCCGGTTCTCGAGGACCGGCGCCAGCAGCAGGAAACGGGCGCCGGCCGGCAACTGCGCCAGTTCCTCCACGATCTCCTGCGCCGTCTGCGGACTGACCGCGCGCCCGCAGCGCGGGCAGTGGGCCACGCCCACCCGGGCGAAGAGCACCCGCAGGTAGTCGGAGATCTCGGTGATGGTGCCGACCGTGGAGCGCGGGTTGTGGCTCGCCGACTTCTGGTCCACCGAGATGGTCGGCGAGAGCCCCTGGATCGTGTCGTAGAGGGGCTTGTCCATCTGCCCGAGGAACTGGCGGGCGTAGCTGGACAGCGATTCGACGTAGCGGCGCTGACCTTCGGCGTAGAGGGTGTCGAGCGCCAACGACGACTTTCCCGACCCCGAAACCCCGCTCAGGACGACGAGGCGCTTCTTCGGAAGGCGAACCGTAATGTTCTTGAGATTGTGCTGCCGGGCGCCCCGCACCACAATGTGATCGGGCTCCATGGACTGTCCCGGGAGTCTAAAGGGAAGAGCACCCGCAGCGCCGGTCCAGACCAGCACCCACAGCGCCCGGAACGCCGATCCCCAGACCGGCACCCGCAGTGCTCCGCGCCGCGCACGTCACAACTCCACCCACCCACACGGCGTCCACAGCTTGGAACGCCGATCCCCTGTCAAGCGACACCTAGTTTGGCCCAGATAAACGACACCTACTTTGTCACCCTGGAGAGCCTGTTTCGGCGGGGAAGGAGGGACGTTGGGGAGCGCGGCGGGAGCCCGGAGGGCGACCAGAGCGCTCACCGACGTCCCTCCTTCCCCGCCGGCGCCGCGGCGGGGGATGAGGCCGCCTCTTCCGGGAGGAGGAAGGATCGAGCGATCGTCTCCTGGCGCTCCCGGAAGCTCTGCTCCAGATCCCGCAGCCGATAGCTGCGGCCACGGATGTCGAGGACCACGCAGCGGTGCAGGAACCGGTCCAGGATCGCGCTCGCCAGCACCGCGTCCCCCGCCAGCACCTCCGGCCATTCCCGGATCGCCTTGTTCGTCGTGACCAGCACGCTCCCCCGCTCATGCCGGTCGTTGATCAACCGGAACAGTTGACTCGCTTCCTTCGCGTCCAGGGCTTCGTAGCCCATCTCGTCGATGATCAACAGCGACGCCGACAGATACCGCCGGTTCCCCCGTGGCGTCGTCGACCCCTCATGCCGCTTCAGGGTCCGCAGCAACTCGTCCAGCCGGTAGAACGCCACCCGGAACCCGTTCTCCAGCGCCCGCATCCCCAGACCCGCCGCCAGGTGCGTCTTCCCCACCCCCGGCGGGCCCTGCAGCAGAACGTTCTGCCGCTCCCGGATCCAACCGCAGGTGCCCAACAGTTCCACCCGCGTCCGGTCCAGCGTCGGCTGGAAGCCGAAGTCGAAGTTCCCCAGGGTCCGTCCCAGAGGCAACCCCGCCATCCGCAGCCCCATCTCCAGCCGCCGCTGCCGGCGGAACTCCCTCTCCGTCTCCAGGACCCGAACCAACAGGCGATGCGCCGGCAGCTCCTCCCGCGCACACTCGGTCAGCAACTCGGACAACCGAGCCGATGCCTCCCGCATCCCGAGCTCTCCCAGGATCCGCCGCGTCCGGTCCAGGTCCAGGTCCACATCCATACTCACCATCGCGCTACCTCCGCCAGCGCCGCATACAGATCCAGGGGACGTTCCTCCGGAGCCATCGCCCCGATCTCCTCCAGCCGACGCCCCATCCGCCCCAGCGGCGCCGGCGCGATCACCCGACCCGTCGAAGCCCCCTCGTAATGCGACAAGTCGCGCACAAGCAAGGAGTTGCCCTCTCGGGGATGCTCCGCCACCACCTCCCCGCGATCCAACACCTGCACCCGGCGCGCGCACCGGCGCACCTCCACCCGGGTCCCCACCAGACGGAACGGCACCGACCAGCTCCGGCTGTCGAACGCCACCGTGCAGTCCTTCCGCACCGGCCGCAGCCCCACCAGGTCGAACGGCTCCGGCAACCCCGTGCAGTCCCCCAAATACCCCTGCTCCTCCTCCCAACTCTCCAACACCCCGCGCCCCGTCGCCGGGCTCGTCCGGCGCGACTCCCACTCCAGCAACCGAGCGTCCGTCCACGCCTGCAACTCCTCCAGGCTCGACCACTCGCTCGTCGGCCCCGGACCCCAACCCCGCAGGTCCAGGATCCCTCGCTCCACCTTCCCCTTCGCCTCCGGAGACCGCGGCGGACAGGGATCGATGTGAAACCGCGCCTCCTCCGCATACCGCAAATAGGCCCGGTTCACCTCCCCCCAGACCCCCGCGCCGCGCACTATCGCCGTCTTCACGTTGTCCATCCGTACCGTCGCCGTCACCCCCTTCAGACGCACAAACGCCTGCCCGTGAACCCACAACCACGACAGCGTGTCCTTCAACGGGGACCACACCACCGCGCTCTTCCGCGAAAAGCTCAACCGCAGCGCAAACGCACTTACCCCCCGCCGGCCTCCAACCAGCATCCCCGGCGCCTCCGCCCAGTCCGCCTGCGCCTGCGCCCCCGGCGGCGTCTCCACCCGACGCCGCGCCCGTACCCGGCCCGGACCCAACCGACGACGCAGATACCGCTGCACCGACCGCAGGCTCCCCACATACCCGTGCTCCGCCACCAAATGCTCGTGCAGCGCCGTCGCGTTCAAGGGCTGACCCCCCGCAAAGTCCGCGCACCACTCCCGGATCTCCTCCCCAAGCCTCGAAGCGCGCTCAACCTTCCCGCGACCGTCGCGCCTACCCTCCTCGCGACCCAGCTCGTAGCGAACCTGACGCTCGCTCACCCGCGCCGCCCGCGCGATCTCACGCCGGGAACAACCACGCTCCGAAAGCGCCCTGATCGTCATCCGAAGCTCCTTGCTGAGTGCCATGGCGGTCCCCCTGAAGCGAGAACCGAAGCCTCAGCCAACGACGCAAACAGGTGACAAAGTTCGTGTCGTTTAAGCCCGATCTTTACCTGTCGTTTGACATCCCCAGACCGGCACAGCGGCGCTCCGCACCACGCACGGCGCAACTCCACCCACCCACACCGCGTCCCCGGCTTGGAACGCCGGTCTCCAGACCGGCACAGCGGCGCTCCGCGCCGCCCACGGCGCAACTCCACCCACCCACACGGCGTCCACAGCTTGGAACGCCGGTCTCCAGACCGGCACAGCGGCGCTCCGCGCCGCGCACGGCGCAACTCCACCCGCCCACACGGCGTCCACAGCTTGGAACGCCGGTCTCCAGACCGGCACAGCGGCGCTCCGCGCCGCGCACGGCGCAACTCCACCCGCCCACACGGCGTCCCCGGCCGGGAACGCCGGCCCGCCCGACCGGCACCGCCCGCCGCAGGCGGGCGAAGCGCACAATTCCCGCCACTCCCGAGGCGCCGTCGCCCCCGTACACTCTCCCCCCGAAAGGCCCATCACCCACCCATGAACGACCCCTCCCCCATCGGCTACGACCAGCCGCTCTTCATCCAGCCCTTCGACCACCGGGGCAGCTTCACCAAGTCCTATTTCGGCTTCCGCGGCGCCCCGGAAATCTCACCCGCAAGCGACGGATTCGCCCCCGTGACGGCGGCGAAGAGCCTGATCTACCGCGGCCTCCTCCAGGCGATCGAGGGCGGGATTCCGAAAGAGCAGGTCGGCATCCTGGTGGACGCGCAGTTCGGCAGCCAGATCCTCGCCGACGCGGCGGCGCGGGGGATTCCGCGGGCGCTCTGCATCGAAAAGAGCGGCCAGTCGGTCTTCGACTTCGAGTACGGGGTGCGCTGGGTGACGCACATCCGCTATCACCGCCCGCAGATCGTGAAAGTGCTGGTGCGGCTGCATCCCGACGATCCGGTGGCCGACACCGCAGTGCAGCTCAGCCGGCTGCAACTGGTCTCCGACTACCTCCACGGCCCCGAGCGGCGCCTGTTCATGTTCGAGTTGCTCGTCCCGGCCACGACCCCCGAGGACAAGGGAGCCGGGGCCGCCTACGACCGGGAGCTGCGGCCCGGCCACATGGTGCGCGCCATCCAGATGATCCAGGACTTCGGCATCGAACCGGACATCTGGAAGATCGAGGGCGTGGACCGGGCGGAGGACGCCGAACGGGTCGCGGCGGCAGTCCGCAGCGGGCCGGGCCGGGAGCGCGTCGGCTCCATCGTTCTGGGAAGGGGTTCCGACGCCGCCCAGGTCCACGAATGGCTCCGGGTCGCGGCCCCGGTGGACGGGTTCATCGGATTCGCGGTCGGCCGCACCAACTTCCGCGAGCCGCTCGGAGCCCACCTGAACGGCGAACTCGGCGAAGGGGACGCGATCGCGCAGATCGCCGCCAACTACCGCTCCTGCGTGGACACCTGGCGCGCCGCGCGGGGCTGATCCTGACGAGGGTTGAATCGTGCAATCCAATCGCACTCCGTGATGCTGAATGAACATACTCGCGGCATAGACGACATCGTAGCCATCCTCGGGCAGGACGCGGCCCTCCTGGAGCACCGATGTTCGGGCATCATGAAGTCCAGCCTGCACCTGCCGGGGCCGGATTTCGTCGGTCGCTGCGTCGCTCCTTCAGACCGGCCGGCGCGGGTGCTGACGAGCCTGCAGGCGCTGTTCGATCACGGACGCCTCGCGGGCACGGGGTACGTCTCGATCCTGCCCGTGGACCAGGGGATCGAACACTCGGCGGGCGCTTCGTTCGCACCCAACCCGGAGTACTTCGACCCCGAGCGGCTCCTGAACCTGGCGATCGAGGGGGGCTGCAACGCGGTGGCCTCCACACTCGGAGTGCTGGGCGCCTGCGCCCGACGCTACGCGCACCGGATTCCGTTCATCCTGAAGCTCAACCACAACGAACTCCTGTCGTACCCCAACTCGTACGACCAGGTCCGTTTCGCAAACGTCGAGCAGGCCTTCGACATGGGCGCCATGGGCGTGGGCGCGACGATCTACTTCGGGTCCGAGGAGTCGGAGCGGCAGATTCAGGAGGTCACGGCGTGGTTCCAACAGGCGCACGAACTCGGGATGTTCACCGTCCTCTGGTGCTATCTCCGCAACGCGGCGTTCCGGAAGGATGGGATGGACTATCACACGGCGGCCGACCTGACCGGCCAGGCGAACCATCTGGGCGCCACGATCGGGGCGGACATCATCAAGCAGAAGCTGCCGGAGACGAACGGCGGCTACCCGGCCCTCCAGTTCGGAAAGACCCACCCCAAGGTGTACGACACGCTGACGAGTGACCACCCGATTGATCTGTGCCGCTACCAAGTGGCGAACTGCTACCTGGGCAGGGTCGGACTGATCAATTCGGGCGGCGCGTCGGCAGGTGACAGCGATCTCAAGGAGGCGGTGAGGACCGCCGTCATCAACAAGCGGGCGGGCGGCATGGGCCTCATCTCGGGCCGCAAGGCCTTTCAGCGGACGATGCCCGAGGGGATCGCACTCCTGAACGCGATCCAGGACGTGTACCTGGCGCCCGAGATCACGGTCGCCTGAAACCACCGGAGGAGCGGGCGCTTGCCCGTGCGCGGCGCGAAGCGCCGCGTGTGCCGGTCTGGAGGAGACCGGCGTTCCAAGCCGGCGCGCCGTCTCAGGCGCGGGGCCGCGCCGCTTCCACCAGCTCCGCCACCCGCTCCACCGTTTCCTCGAGCGTGAGGTCGCTGGTGTCGAGGTGGTGGGCGTCCTGCGCCCGGCGGAGGGGGGCCACCGCCCGGCCGGAGTCGGTGTGGTCGCGGCGGCGGAGTTCGGACTGGACGGCGCCCACGTCGCGGTCTCCCTCGTCCGAGGAGCGGCGCCGGGCCCGGACCTCCGGCCGCGCGTCCAGAAAGACCTTCACCGGAGCCTCGGGGAAGACCACGGTGCCGATGTCCCGACCCTCGACCACCCCGCCGCCCGCCGCGAACTGCCGCCAGCGCTCCACCAGGACCTCGCGCAGTTCGGGATGGACGGCGACCCGGGAGGCGCCGGCGGAAACGTCGGGCGCACGGACGGCTTCGGACACGTCGTCGCCGTCGAGGAAGACGCGGCCTTCCGGATCGAGGATCACCCGGTAGGCAAGGGTCCTGAGGGACGGGCCCTCATCGAGATCCATGTCCTGCCGCATCGCCGCGAGCGCCACCGCGCGCACCGACGCGCCGGTATTGAAGTAGGCGAACCCGAACCGCTCGGCGACCGCGCGCGCCACGGATGTCTTTCCGGACCCCGCCGGCCCATCAATCGCAACGACGAACGCCGCGGCCGCGGGCCGAACCGAGGAAGCCGGCGGTTCCGAGTCGGCCGGCTTGCCGGAAGCCGGCGTCTCCCCGGCACACCGCCGGATGAGGTCCCGCAGTTCCTCCACCTCCTCCCGGCTCAGTTTGCGCCAGCTCCCCGGGGTGAGCCCGGTATCCGCGAGGCAGCCGATGCGGGTGCGGTGCAACTCCAGAACGGGATGGCCCAGGACGCTCAGCACCCGCCGGATCTCGCGGTTGCGGCCGCCCCGGAGGGTCACCCGGAGACGCGCGCGGCGCTTCGACTCCGCCCGGTGCGGAAAGCGGGCGATGACCTCGACCTGGTCGAGCCGCAGCCCTTCGCCGTCCACCCGCACGCCGCGCTGCGCCCGGTCGAGCACGTCTTCGGCGGGAAGCCCCCGGACGGTGGCGTAGTAGGTCTTCGGCAGCCGGTAGCGCGGATGCGTGACCCGCTGCGCCAGCTCGCCGTCGTCGGTCAGCAGCACGAGTCCCGAGCTGTTGCCGTCCAACCGTCCGACCGGCGCCAGCGAGCGGAACGAATGGGGCAGCAGATCCATCACCGTGGAACGGCGTCCCGGGTCCGAGCGGGTGGTCAGATGCCCGATGGGCTTGTTGAGGATCACGTAGCGCCGCGGCCTGCCGAGCTTCCGCAGCCGCGCTCCGTCCACCCGGATGTCCTGGAGCGCCGGGTCCGCGCGCACCCCGGGAACGCCGACCACCTCCCCGTCCACGGTGACCCGGCCCTCGGCGATCATCCGTTCCGCGGCGCGCCGCGAGGCGATCCCCGCCGCGGCGATCAGTTTCTGGAGCCGCTCGGCGGTCATTCGGAGGCCCCGGCGCCGGCGGGATCGGCCCCGGCGCCCGGCTCCCCGGAGCCTGACTCCGCCGGAACGGGCGCGGCCGAGGCCGGCGTCTCCTCGAACTCGCGGAGCTTCGGCAGGTCCTCCAGCCGGTCCAGCTCGAACCGCTCGAGGAAGTCCCTGGTGGTCCCGTAGAGGAGCGGACGCCCGACGACCTGCTTGCGGCCCCGCGAGCGGACCAGGCGGTGCTTCATGAGGGTGGTGACCACGCTGTGGGAGTTCACCCCGCGGATCTCGTTCAGCTCGGGCAAGGTGATCGGCTGCCGGTAGGCGATGACCGACAGCGCCTCGAGCGCCGCCTCGGTCAGCGCCTGCTCCCGCTTCGGCGCGATGAGACGCTCGATGGCGCCCTTCCATTCCACCCGGGTGGTGAGCTGGAAGCCCCCCGCGATCCGGGCCAGCCGCAGTCCGGATTCGAGGGCCGCGTACCGCACCTCCAGTTCGTCGAGGGCGGCGAGCACGTCCTTCACGTCGGTTTCGAGCACCTCGGCCAGACGTTCCCCCGTGACCGGCGCCCCGTGGGAAAAGAGCAGCGCCTCCACCGCGGCCGCGAGCCGTTCCCGGTCCACGGCCGGCCCCGACCCCTCCACGCCGGCGGTTTCGGGGCTCACCGGGAGATCCTCAGTCGGCCGCCAGCCCGGCGATCCGGATCGGACCGAAGTTCTCGTCTTGGCCCACCGAAATGCGGCGTCGGCGCGCCAGTTCCAGGATCGCCAGGAACGCCGCGACCAGGGTTCCCCGGTCCACGTTGCCCTCGATGACCTCGAAGAGGAGTTCCTCGAAATCGTGCTCGACGCCGGGCGGCACGGCGGCCTCGATGCGGCCGATCAGGACCGCCATGGAGATGCGGCGTTCGGGGATCGGCACCTGGGGCCGCGCCCGCGCCCGGACGACGACCCGCCGGAAAGCCTCCACCACCGCGAAGAGGTCCACCTGCAGGAGGGTCTCCGGCTCGGCGCTCGCGGAGTCGCCATTCGCCGCTTCGCCCTCCACGAAACCGAGGGCGGGCTGGCGGACCCACACCGCACGGCGCGCCTCGAGGCTCTCCCGCAACTTGCGGGCGGCGTCCCGGTAGCGGGCGTAGTCCCGGAGCCGGTCCTCGAGCGCGGCCAGCGGGTCCGCCTCCGCTCCGGCGGCGGCCGGGAGGGGCCGGGGCAGGAGGCGGCGCGCCTTGATCCGGAGGAGCGCGGTCGCCAGCTTGAGGAACTCGGAGCCGACCCGGAGGTCCAGCATCTCGAGGAGTTCCAGGGTCTCCAGGTACTGCCGGGTGATGGACGCGATCTCGATCCGCAGCGGATCGGCCTGACCCTCGCGCACCATGCGGAGGAGCAGCTCCAGCGGGCCGTCGAAACCGTCCTCGGCGGGGGAGTCTTCGCCGGCGTCGAACCGGATGCGGAAACCCGGCCCGGGCGTCCCGAATTCGGTCTCCGGCTGGTAGAGGACCGCTTTCACGGGCTAGCTGCCGGCGAGGGGGAGCCGGACCGCGGCGCGCACCCGCTCCATGGTGGCGCGGGCCGCCTCGGACGCCTCGCGCCGGCCGGCGGCCAGGATGTCGTGCACGTCGTCGGGCCGCTGCTCGTATTCGCGCCGCCGCTCGCCGATGGGGGCGATCTCCGCGACCAGGTGGTCGGCCAGGGCGTTCTTGCACTGGATGCAGCCGATCCCGGCTGTCCGGCAGCCCTCGGCGGCCCAGTTCTGCGTCTCCCCGTCGGAGAAGATGCGATGGAGGTCGAACACCGGGCACTTCGCCGGATCGCCCGGGTCGCGGAGCCGCTTCCGCGCCGGGTCGGTCATCATGGTCTTGAGCTTGCCGCGCACCGAACCTTCGTCTTCGGCGATGCCGATGACGTTGCCGTAGCTCTTCGACATCTTGCGTCCGTCCGTCCCCGGGAGCCGGGGCGACGGCGTGAGCCGGACGTCGGGTTCGGTGAGCACGTCCCCGTAGAACTGGTTGAACCGGCGGGCGATCTCCCGGGTGAGCTCCACGTGGGGCTTCTGGTCCTCGCCGACCGGCACCACGGCCGCGTCGTACATGACGATGTCCGCCGCCTGCAGGACGGGATACCCGAGGAACCCGTAGGTGTGGAGGTCCTTCTCCTTCAACTCCTTGATGAGTTCCTTGTAGGTCGGGACGCGCTCCAGCCAGCCGAGCGGCACCACCATCGAGAGCAGCAGATGGAGTTCGGCGTGCTCGGGCACCTGCGACTGGACGAAGAGCGTGCAGCGCTTTGGATCGAGCCCCACCGCGAGCCAGTCGGTGGCGATCTCGAGGGTGCTCGCCCGGAGGTCGCTCGTGTCCTTGTAGTCGGTGGTCAGCGCGTGCCAGTCCACGATGCAGTAGAAGGCGTCGAACTCTTCCTGCATCGCCACCCAGTTGCGGTACGCCCCCACCAGGTGCCCGAGGTGGGACGATCCGGTGGGCCGCATCCCGGAGAGGAGGCGCTTGCGCCCGCTGCGCGGTGACGTGTCCGTTTCTGCCATGAAGCGTCGGGATTCTACGGGCCGGGCGGTTCGTCGCCGGGATGGAGGCGGGCGTGCAGCGTCGCCGCCAGCGCCGGACCCACGGTTTCCGCGAGTTGGGCTTCGGAGGCTTCCGTCACCCGCCGCAGGCTCCCGAAGCGGCTCAGCAGCGCCTGCCGCCGCCGGGGGCCGATGCCGGGCAAGCCGTCGAGGGCGGAGCGGAGCGTGGCGGCCCGGCGGCTCTTGCGGTGGAAGGTGATGGCGAAACGGTGCGCCTCGTCCCGGGCGCGTTCGAGGAGATGGAGCGCGGGAGAGTTCCGGGGCAGCCGGAGCGGCTCCGGAGCGCCGGGCAGGAAGATCTCCTCCTCGCGCTTCGCGAGACCCGCGTGCGGGATGTGGGTGAGCCCGAGGTCGTGGAGGGCAGCGGCGGCCGAGCCGAGCTGGCCGCGCCCGCCGTCCACCAGGATCAGGTCGGGCAGTTCCTGGCCCTCGGTGAGCACCCGCCGGTAGCGCCGCAGCACCACCTCGCGCATCGAGGCGTAGTCGTCGGGCTTTCCCTTGACGGTGCGGATGCGGAACCGCCGGTACGCCGAGGGAAGCGGCTCGCCGCGCTCGAAGACCACCATCGAGGCCACCAACTGGCGCCCGCCCAGGTTGGAGACGTCGAACGCCTCGATGCGGCGGGGCTCGGCGGGGAGTTGGAGGGCCTCCTGGAGCGCCCGGACGCGGGCGGCGGCCTTCCGTCCGGCTTCCCGGAAGTCGAGGTCGAACGCCAGCCGCGCGTTGCGGCAGACCAGGTCCACCATCCGGCGGCGGGCGCCCTTCACCGGGACGCGGATCTCGACCCGCCCGCCGCGTTTCTCGCCCAGCCAGTCGGCCACCAGCTCGCGCTCGGCGAAGTCGAGCGGCGCTTCGATCCGGGGCGGGGGCATGCGCCCCATCTCGTAGAACTGCTTCATCGCCGCTTCCACGAGTCCGGCGTCGTCCACCGGCGGCAGCTCCGAAAGCGAGAAAGTGTCCCGGTCCACCACCTTGCCGCCCCGGACCAGGAACACCTGCAACTGGGCGCGGTCGCCTTCCCGGTAGAGGCCGAACACGTCGCGGGCCTTGCCCTCGGCGGCGGCCATCTTCTGGCGGTCGTTCAGCTCGGCGAGCAGCTTCAGGCTGTCGCGCAGCCGGGCCGCCTCCTCGAAGCGTTCGGCCTCGGCCTCCTCGCGCATGCGCCGGGTGAGCGAGGTCGAGAGTTCGGTGGTCCGCCCGAGCAGGAAGAGCCGGGCGGCTTCGGAGGTCTCCCGGTATTCGTCCACCGAGCAGATCGAGTCCACGCAGGGCGCGACGCAGCGCCGGATCTGGTACTGGAGACAGGGGCGCGGACGCTTCCCGTTGAGCTGCTCGCGGCAGTTCCGGATCCCGAACAGCCGGTGCACGAGGCTCATGCTCCGGCGGGCCAGGCTCGCCGGGAAATACGGTCCCGCGTACACCGCGCCATCCGTGCCGGCGCCCCGGACGATGTGGACCCGCGGGTACTTCTCGTTCATCGTCAGCCGCACGAGCGGCGGGTTCTTGTCGTCCCGGAGCAGGATGTTGTAGCGGGGCCGGCGGGTCTTGATGAGGTTGTTCTCGAGGTGCAGGGCCTCCCGCGCGGAGTCGGTGAGCACCACCTCCACGTCGGCGATCTGGGAGAGCAGGTTCCCCTTCCGGGCGTCGGGGGGCGGGGTGCGGAGGTGGGAGAGCACCCGCGCCTTCACGGAGGCGGCCTTGCCCACGTAGAGCGTCTTCCCCTCCGCCGAGCGGAAGAGATAGACCCCCGCGCTCTCGGGGAGCAGGGCGATCTTGTTCTCAAGACCGGCAGGAAAACCGGCCGCCATTTGAGCCGAATTGTAGGATGCGCCGCCCTAAGGAGCCGCCCGAGAAGAACCCATGCCCCAAGCCATCCGCATCCAGCAACCCGGCGGCCCCGAGGTGATGACCCTCGGGTCCGTCCCCGAGGCCGCTCCCGGCCCCGGCGAGGCCCTCGTCCGGGTGGAAGCCGCCGGGGTGAACTTCATTGACACCTACCACCGCACCGGGCTCTACGCCGTCCCGCTCCCGTTCACCCCGGGCGTCGAGGGCGCCGGGGTGGTGGAGGCGGTGGGGCCCGACGTCCCGGACCTCGCGCCGGGAGACCGGGTGGGCTGGGTGATGCAGATGGGCAGCTACGCCGAGGCGGCCGTGCGCCCCGCGGCGAAGCTGGTCCGGCTGCCCGAGGGAGTCACGACCACCCAGGCCGCCGCCGCGCTCCTGCAGGGGATGACGGCGCACTACCTGGTGCGCTCCACGTTCCGGGTGCAGTCCGGGATGCCGGTGCTGGTCCACGCCGCCGCCGGCGGCATGGGCCTGCTGCTCTGCCAACTGTGCCGGGCGCTCGGCGCCCGCGTGTTCGGCACCGTCTCGACCGAAGCGAAGGCGAAGGCGGCGCGCGCCGCCGGCGCCGACCACGTGATCCGCTACACCGAGGAGGATTTCGCCGAGGTGATCCGGGAAGAACTCGGGGACGAGGGACTGGCGGTCGCCTACGACTCGGTGGGCGAGACGACCTGGCGGAAGAGCATGAGCCTCCTCCGCCCGCGCGGGATGCTCGTCCTCTACGGCCAGTCGTCCGGACCGGTCCCCCCGGTGGACCCGCTGCTGCTGTCCCAGCATGGGTCCCTGTTCCTGACCCGGCCGACCCTCGGCGACTACGCGGCGACCACCGACGAACTCCGCTGGCGCGCCGGCGAAGTGCTGGACGGCGTCGCCACCGGCAAGCTCCGGCTCACCATAGACCGGGAACTCCCCCTCGCCGACGCCGCCGAAGCCCACCGCCTCCTCGAGTCCCGAGCCACCACCGGCAAGCTCATCCTCCGCCCGTAGGGGCCCGGGACCGCCGGCCTGGAACGCCGGTCTCCAGACCGGCACGCGCGGTGCTCCGCACCGCGCACGTCGTGACCCCACCCTACTCTCGGTGACGCGTACGGGTTGGACCGCCGGCCTCCGGCCGGCAAGCTCCCCGCAATTGACCAGAGCTCCCCGCAATTGACCAGAGCTCCCCGCAATTGACCGGAGTTCCCCGCAATTGACCGGAGTTCCAGCGTGAATTGACCGGAGCTCGGGGCCCGAACTGACCGGAGTTCACCGTGGGCAGGCAGGAACCCGGCAAGCGCGCGGATCCGCCGAGGAGCCGGTCATCCCCCGGTAGATCGGCCCGAAAAGCCTGAAACCGGATCGAAAACCGGCGTTCCGGTCACGCGTGGAGATCCGGCTCCCGGCGAGCGCGCCTCCCGAACCGACCGCCACGGTTTGACCGGAGCTCGGCCGGAATTGACCATAGCTCCGATCCGAAATGACCATAGCTCGGCCGGAATTGACCGGAGCTGAACCTCGAATGACCGGAGTTCCAGGCCGGATTGACCGGAGTTCGCGCGCTGCGGCGCCGCCGCTCAGCCGCGTCGCTTCGGCCGGTGAATGACGACGTCGGAGCCGTCGAAGGTATGGACGGCGTCCGGTGCGCGCTCGCGGACGAGTTCGAAGCCGGGTGTGTCCGCCAGCAGGCGTTCCGGGTTGGAGAGGCGCCAACGGGTGATGCGTCGGGTCCTCCAGTCCGGGTGCGCCACCTGATACGGCGGGCCACCGTGCGGGGCGCCGTATTCGCGGCGGCTGAGGAACGCCGCCAGGGGGTCCTCGTCCAGCGTCGTCCAGGGAGGCGTTTCGCTGTCAAACTCGATGCCGATTTCCGTTCCCGGCCCCGGCGCGGCGAAGCGGATCCGTGAGGTGTCGCCCGGGGTCCCGGCGATGCTCAGGTGCAGCCCGGGGATCACGCGGTAGGACTCGCGGAAGAGGCGGTTCGCCAGAAAGGTCAGCAACCGGTCCGGCACGAATTCCCGCAGGAACGTGACCCCCGGCTGCCCGTCTTCGTCCCGCACGTAGGTGCGGAGGTTGATTTCCGCAAAGTCCCGGTATCCGACGGCGGGCAGGCCCAGGACGTTCAGGTTGCGGAACCGGAAGGCGACCAGTGACAGCCACGCCTCGCCGTCGAAGAGGTCGGCGGCGACCCCGGAGGGGACGAGCGGTGCGACATCCCGAGGGTCGGCCGTCCAGCTCCAGCAGGCCAGGTGGGTCCACCGGGCGCGGGCGAACACGGTGGTCACGGTCACGTCCCTCGCCGCGGGTCAGGCGCCGCGGAACTACTCGGCTTCATCGTCTCGTGCGACTCCGCCCATGAGCACGGGAGCGATCAGTTCGCGTTCGTGAACAGGAAGCCGAAGACCGCGATGAGGACGGTGATCAGGAGGGCGTAGGCCCCGATCATGATCTGTCCCAGGAGCTTCAACCCGTCGAGGCGCGCGACGATCACGTCCAGCTTGCGGTCCTGCTCGTCGAGCCGACGGTCGCGTGCGGCGCCGGCCGCAGCCAGGGCATCCAGCTTGCGGTTGCGCTCGTCGAGGCGGCGGTCGATGTCGTCAAAGCGGCGGTCGCGCTCGTCGAAGCGGCGGTCCATCTCGGCGGCGACGGCGTCCAACTTGCGGTCGAAGCGGCGGTCCTGCTCGTCGAACCGGCGGTTCTGCTCGTCGAACCGGCGGTTCATCTCCGTCACGAACGGCTGAAGCTGCTGGGCGCCGGTCTCCGAGATCATGGTGTGCATCCGCTTTTCCGCAGTATAGGCGAGCTTCGCCGCGACGCCCGCGTCCAGCAGAGCGTGGAAAACGGCGCCTTCCCCGGCGGGTTTCGGGGCGGCGTCCGCGCGAGGCGGCGCCGTCTCGGGCGGCGTGGCCGGTTTCGGTGGGGGTTCGGCGTCGGGCGGTAGCGGGGTGGGTTGAGGCATCGGGAACTCCTCCGGGAATGCGTCGGAGGACACGGCGTCCTCCGCGAATTCCCTAGACGAGATTCCGGCCTGTTTTTTCCCACTTCAGGCGGAAATGTGGAAAAGTCGAAGCGACTGTGCACATTCGCTGCCCGTCGCGATGGCAGCGCCGGCCTGAACCGCCGACCTCCCGCCGCAGGACGGACGAAATCGCGCAACGGCTTGGAACGCCGGTCTCCAAGAGGCGGGCTACCGGTGCGTGAGAGTTGGTGCCTCCCAACCGCGTAAAGGAAGGTCCGGGCGATAACGCCGGGGTCCAGTCGATATCGGGGATCGGCGCCGTCGTGAGGATGGATGGGGTCCACGACATGCGCGGCGCGGAGCGCCGCGCGTGCCGGTCGGAGACCGGCGTTCCCGGTGCTCAGTAGAGGCCGGGGACGATCCGGTACTTCACGCGGGCCTGGTACTCGGCCCACTTCTCGGGACCGTACTTCAGGGCGCAGTGCGCGTCGTCGTCCCACTGGCGGTAGATGAAGAACGAGACGACGAAGACGAAGTAGGTCCAAGCCCACGGATTCGTGAAGTGGCCGAAGATCAAGGCAATCGACAGCCCCAGGAATCCCTCGCCCAGATAGTTGAAGTGGCGGGCGACGCCCCAGAAACCGCTGCACAGGATCCTGCGGTCGCCGGCCTCGATGACCTCGGGCTCGATTCCCAGGAACTTGCGGTCGGGCCAGCGCTTGAAGGTGTACTTCTGCAGGTTGGCGCCGCGTGAGATGCCCCACCCGAAGAGGAACATGGCCACCGTCCCGATGAGCCAGACGTTCGTCCAACCCGGCGAGAATCCCGGGTTGGGGTGCACGGCCAAACCCCAGAGCGGCAGGATGAACATCCACCCATAGACCACGAGGCCGCCCCAGAACAGCTTGAAGCCGACGTTCTCGTGGATCAGGTCGTAGGTGTAGAGCTGGACGCGCTCGAAGATGAAGTAGTCGAGGACGTAGAAGGTGAAGAAGCCCGCGTACACGAAGACGCCGGGATTGGAGTCCTCGCCGAAGAGTTCGTAGTGGTAGGCGGCCCCGGACAGGGCGTTCAGCGAGAGCATCGTTCCGCCCACGACGTAGAACCACATCTTCACGTCGAAGCGGTGGCCCCAGAACTGGAGCTCCTGCGCCCGTCCGAACCACCACGCCAGGAACCGACTCTTGACCTTGCCTTCCGGCTGGCTGAACACCGCCAGGATCGTGAGGACGATGGTGAAGACCGTTCCGCCGGCGACGGCGTAGAGGGAGGACCGGTAGAACCAATCCCGCGGCATCCCGGTGAGCTCGAAGGCCCAAACGATGAGCGCGATCACGAACACCAGCAGGCCGTTCAGGCGGTACCTGCGGGGTTCCCCCGTCTCCGGAGCGATGACGTAACCGGGAACCCACCGTCCCGGCAGGATGAGCTGCGCCAGGAAGAACGCCGCGAAGACCACCAGCGGGGTGAAGAACCCCAGGATCTTCTCCGTCCCGGAAAGCTCGAGCAGGTGGCCGATGCCGAGCCACTCGATCATGACCGAATCCCCCTTCCCCAGTGACCCGGTCACACTCGGACCTGGACACGGAGGCGATCAATTACACACTACGCACGGGGGAGGAATGACCCTTGTCGACCGAAACGCAGCCATGATCGCCGCAGGGCCGCACTGGGGATATGGGGGCGGGCTCGGCCCTGACCACTGGGGTTCGCTGGACCCGGGGTTCGCCGTGTGCAGCAACGGCCGGGAGCAGTCGCCGATTGATCTCACGGGCGCCGAACGGGAAGCCCTGTCCGAGATCGGCTTCGAGTACGCGCCGAGCCAGATCTCCATCGGGAACAACGGCCACAGCATCCAGGTGGACTACCAGGCCGGGAGCGGCATCGTCCTCGACGGGACGCGTTATGGACTGGTCCAGTTCCATTTCCACCACCGGAGCGAGCACACCGTGGACGGCGCGGACTTTCCGTTGGAGCTGCACCTGGTCCACGCCGACAACGACGGGGCGCTCGCCGTGGTCGGCGTGTTTCTCGAGGAGGGCGCCGCGAACGAAGCCCTCGCTCCGGTCTGGCGTCACCTGCCGGCGAAGGCGGGACCCACCGCATTGGTGGCGGGGACGGTGGACGCGGCCGCGCTCCTGCCCGAACGGCGGACGACCTGGCGTTATGCGGGGTCGCTCACCACGCCGCCGTGTTCGGAGGGCGTGTCGTGGCTGGTGTTGACCGAGCCGGTGACGGCCTCGCGGGAACAGATCGAGGCGTTCAGCGCGGTCTTCCCGGTCAACAACCGGCCGGTGCAGCCGCTGAACGGGCGGCGGCTGGTGACGGACGCGCGCTGAGGGGCGGATTTCGACGGGCTGGCGAACGTCGCGACGTGCGCGGTGCGGAGCACCGCGCGTGCCGGTCTGGAGACCGGCGTTCCAAGCCGGGGTGCCATCCGGCTGAGCCGCGTGGTGCATTTCGCCCGCTGCGCGGGCGGTGCCGGCTGAAGCCGGCGTTCCGAGGCGGGGTGCCAGCCGGGCAAGCTTCCCTACGCGCTCTGCGGCCCTGCGGGCCGCGTGCCGGCTGAAGCCGGCGTTCCAAGCCGGCGGCGCGGCGAGAGCTGGTGGCGGTGTGAGGCCGGCGCTCCGAGGCGCGTCCCCTAGACGTCGAAGCGGTCGAGGGTCATGACCTTGTCCCAGGCGGCGGCGAAGTCGCGGGCGAGTTGCTCGCCGCCGTCGTCGGCCCCGTACACCTCGGCGATCGCGCGCAGCTCGGAGTGTGATCCGAAGATGAGGTCCACCGGAGTGGCCGTCCACTTCAGTTCGCCCGTGCTGCGGTCGCGGCCCTCGTAGAGCCCTTCGGTGTCCGCCGACTTCGACCAGGCGGTGGACATGTCGAGCAGGTTCACGAAGAAGTCGTTGCTGAGCGTGCCCGGACGGTCGGTGAAGACTCCGTCGCCATTGCTGCCCGAGTTCGCGCCCAGGGCGCGCATGCCGCCGACCAGCGCGGTCATTTCGGGCGCGGTCAGGTTGAGCGTGCTCGCCTTGTCCACCAGCGCTTCCGCCGGCGACCGGAGGCTCTCACCCGTGAAGTAGTTCCGGAAGCCGTCCGCGGCCGGTTCCAGCACGGCGAACGAGTCCGCGTCGGTCTGCTCTTCGGAGGCGTCGGTGCGTCCGGGGGTGAAGGGGACCTCCACCTCGTGGCCGGCGGCCTTCGCCGCCGCCTCGACGGCCGCGGCGCCCGCCAGCACGATCAGGTCGGCCAGCGAGACCCGCTTCCCGCCGGTCTGCGAACCGTTGAAGCTGCCCTGGATCGCCTCCAGGGAGCCCAGCACCTTGGCCAGTTCGTCCGGGTTGTTGGCCTCCCAGTCCTTCTGCGGGGCGAGGCGCACCCGCGCGCCGTTGGCGCCGCCGCGCAGGTCGGTGTTCCGGAACGAGGCGGCCGAGGCCCAGGCGGTGCGGACCAGCTCGGAAACGCCCAGCCCGGAGGCGAGGACCTCGGCCTTCAGCGCCGCGGCGTCCGCCGCGTCCACCAGCTCGTGGTCCACCGCCGGCACCGGGTCCTGCCAGATGAGCGTCTCGTCGGGGACTTCGCTGCCCACATAGCGGCAGCGCGGCCCCATGTCGCGGTGCGTCAGCTTGAACCAGGCCTTCGCGAAGGCGACCTTGAACTCCTCGGGGTTCTCGTGGAACCGCTTCGAGATCTTCGAGTACTCGGGGTCGAACCGCAGCGAGAGGTCCGTGGTGAGCATGACCGGCGTGTGCCGCTTCGAGCGGTCCTGGGCGTCCGGCACGAGGCCAGCCCCCTGCCCGCCCGCCGGCACCCACTGGTGCTTCCCGGCGGGACTCTTCGAAAGCTCCCACTCGAAGCCGAACAGGTTGTCGAAGAACTGGGACGTCCAGCGCACCGGGTTCGCGGACCACGCGCCTTCGAGGCCGCTGGTGAAGGGGCAACCCGAACCGGCCTTGTTCTCCCAGCCGAGACCCTGCTGCTCGATGGGCGAGCCCGCCGGGTCCGGCCCGACGTTCTCCTCCTTGACCGCGCCGTGGGTCTTGCCGAAGGTGTGGCCGCCGGCGATCAGCGCGACGGTCTCCTCGTCGTTCATGGACATCCGGCTGAACGTCTCCCGGATGTCGCGGGCCGCCGCGACCGGGTCCGGGTTGGCGTTCGGGCCTTCCGGGTTCACGTAGATCAGGCCCATCTGCACGGCGCCGAGCGGTTTCGCCAGGTCCCGGTCGCCGCTGTAGCGCTCGTCGGCGAGCCACTCGGTCTCCGGCCCCCAGTAGGTCTCGTCGGCCTCCCACTCGTCCACCCGTCCGCCGGCGAAGCCGAAGGTCTCGAAGCCCATGGACTCGAGCGCCACGTTTCCGGTCAGGATCATCAGGTCGGCCCACGAGAGCTTGCGGCCGTACTTCGCCTTGACGGGCCAGATGAGCCGGCGCGCCTTGTCCAGGTTGGCGTTGTCCGGCCAACTGTTGAGCGGCTCGAACCGCATCTGCCCGCCGCGGGCGCCGCCCCGGCCGTCCGCGACCCGGTAGGTGCCCGCGCCGTGCCACGCCATCCGGATCATGAGCGGTCCGTAGTGGCCGTAATCGGCCGGCCACCAGTCCTGCGAGGCCGTCATCACCGCCTCGATGTCCTTCTTCACGGCGGCGAGGTCGAGGGTCTTGAACTCCTCGGCGTAGTCGAAGTCGTCGCCCATCGGGCTGGACGCGGGCGCCTGCTGGCGCAGCGGGCTGAGGTCCAACAGGTCGGGCCACCAGAATCGGTTCGTCGGGGCTTGGTTCGCCATGGAATTCGTCTCTCTCCTGGGCTGGGAAACAGTGAATGCGCCGCGCTCGCCGCCGGGATCGGACCTGCGATCCAAGCGCTGAAACCGCATCGAGCGGGCCTGCCGAAAGCAGCCGATGATCTTAGCCAATCGTCGCGCTGGTTAGACACGGAAACGCGAATTCAGGCCAAGTACGCTTGTAGATGGGCGTGGAGTGATTTCTGCTGCCTCGCCGTCTGGAGAAGAGCATGAGACACCATCCCCGCCAAGCCCTGGTCGGCTGCATCGGCGCCCTCTTCCTGGCCGCCGGCGCCGCGGCGCAGGACCCCTACCCGGTGGACCGGGGGATGGTCGCGAAGATCCGGGAGGAAGGACTCCACCGCTCCCAGCTTCCCGACACCCTGTCCTACATGACCGACGTGCTCGGCGGCCGGCTGACCAACTCGGCGGCGATGGACCGGGCCCAGCGGTGGGCGCTCGAGGAGATGGCCGAGATCGGGCTCGTGAACAGGGTCCGCGAGCCCTTCATGAACTACGGGGCGAGCTGGGACAACGAGTACTTCTCGCTGCACATGCGGGAGCCGTCGTACCAGACGCTCGTCGGCTATCCCATCGCCCACACGCCGGGGACCGAGGGTCCCCGGACGCTGGAGGTCGTCATCGCCGACGTGCGGACGCGGGGCGACTTCGACGCCCTGCGCGGGAAACTCCGGGGGAAGGCGGTCCTCTCGACGCCTCCGGCGGCGGTGGACCGGACCCGCTTCGCCACCGGGACTCCGGAACGCACCGACGAGCAGATGGCGCAGCTCGCCGCGAACGTGCTGCCGCGGTTGGCTGCGGACCCGCTCTTCACGAGCGAGTACGCGGACCTTCCGCCGCACCCGGACGTCCTGAGCCCCGTCGAACGACTCGAGTTCTACGTCGCCGAGGGAGCCGCCGCGGTGCTCGAGTCACGGAGCGGCTGGCCGGGGGCGGTGCGCGGGTTCGCGCGCCCCGGCGCCAAGGTGGACATGTGGGACCGGGAAGCCACGCTGTCGTCCGTACCGATCGTCGCGGTCACCCCCGGGCACTACAACCGGATGTACCGGATCCGGCGGCGCGAGGTCCCGGTCACCATCGAGCTGGAGGTCCGGAACCGGCACGGGGAGGCGGCGAGCGAGGCCCGGAACGTCCTCGGCGAGATCCCGGGGACCGACCTCGCCCACGAGCTGGTGATGCTGGGCGCCCACTTCGACACCTGGCACGCGAGCCCGAACGCCAGCGACAACTCCTCGGGCGTGGCGGTGATGCTGGAGGCGATGCGCATCCTGAAGGCGGTCGGCGCCGAGCCGCGCCGGACCATCCGGGTCGCGCTCTGGTCGGGGGAGGAGCAGGGCATCTTCGGGTCGCGGGCCTACGTCAAGCGGCACTTCGGCGATCCGGAGACGGGGACGAAACCCGGTTACGACAACGTCTCGGCGTACTTCAACCAGGACTACGGCCCGGGCCGCTACCGGGGCGTCTGGCTCCAGGAGAACGAGCACGTGCGGCCGATCTTCGAGGCGTGGATGGCGCCCTTCGACGACTTCGGAATGACGACGCTGGCGCCCGCCAGCGTGGGAAGCACCGACCACGTGGCGTTCGACGACGCCGGGCTGCCGGGCTTCCAGTTCCTGCAGGCGCGGGTGGGCGGCACCGGCGGCCACACGAACCTCGACTTCTACGACACCCTGCCGATTGATGACCTCAAGAAGAACGCGGTGGTGGTGGCGGCATTCGTCTACCACGCGGCGATGGCCGACGAGAAGCTGCCGCGGAAGGGAAGGTAGCGACCCGGTTCCGCGGGCCTGCGGCCCGCGGGTGCCGGTCTGAAGACCGGCGTTCCCTCCTACTTGCTCCTCTCCCGGCGGTAGGCGTCGGCGAGGAGTTCGATGGGGTGGGCGACCTCCGCAGCCAGGCCGGCGCGGCGGGCGCCCTCGGCGAGCTGGAGCTGGCAGCCGATGTTCCCGGTGGCGATGAGGTCGGGATCCGCGGGAGCGATGTTCGCCATCTTCCGGTCGAGGACCGCCATCGAGGTGTCGTGCCGGGTCACGTTGTAGATCCCGGCGGAGCCGCAGCAGCGCTCCGGGTCACGGACGGTGACGAGCTCCACGCCGGGCAGGCTGCGGAGGATCTGGAGGGGCTCCTCGCGGACCTGCTGGGCGTGGAAGAGATGGCAGGGCGCGTCATACACCACCCGCAGCGGCGTCTCCCGGGGGCCAGCGGCGGGCGGCCGGCAGCCGCTCTCCGCGAGGAACGCCGAGACGTCCGTCACCCGCCGGGAGAAGGCGCCCGCGGGCGGGCCGGCATCCAGCAGCTCGGCGTATTCCGACAGCGCGGCGCCGCAGCCGGCGGCGGTGGTCACCACCGGGAGGTCGTCCGGAAACGCCGCCAGGTTCCGGCGCGCCAACCCCCGCGCCAGCTCCGGCAGCCCGGCGTGGAGATGGAGCGCGCCGCAGCAGCCCTGGGTTTTGGGAATCACCACTTCCCAGCCGTTCCGGGTGAGCGCCTCGATCGCCGCCCGGCTGGTTTCCGGCCGGAGATGCGGGGCGACGCAGCCGAGGAAGAGCGCCACCGTCCCGCGCGCCTCCCCGCCCGGGGAGACCCGCGCCGGGAAGCGCTCGCGCGCCGGGACATCGGGTAGCAGCCGCTCCCGCGCCGCGAGCCGCGGCGCCAGCCGGGCCAGCACCGGTTGCACGAGCCGGCGAAGGCCGATGCGCCCGGTGAAGCGGAGCAGCCACATCGCCGCTCCCAGGACCACGGGCCGGGCCACTACCACGCCGAGCGCGAGCCGTTTCAGCATCCGTACCCGGCGCGGCTCGACCTGCTCCTCGCCGAGCAGCCCCCGGACTCCCTCGACGATGGCGCCGACTTCCACTCCCGCCGGACAGACGCTTTCGCAACCGCGGCAGGCGAGGCACTCGTAGAGGTCCTCGGCCAGGCCGTCGCTGGCGGGCAGCCGGCCCTCCAGCAGGGCGCGGGCGTTGAAGACCTGCCCGCGCGGGGCGAGGGACTCCCGCGGCGCGTTCTCGTAGGCGGGACACGCCGGCAGGCAGAGGCCGCAGTGGACGCAGGCGAGCGTCTTCTCGTAGATCCGGAGCGCTTCGCCGCCGGTCGGTTGGGTCACGAGAGGAATCTACGCGAATCGCGGGTTGGTGTCCCTCAGAACGGCATCCGGCCGGGGGCCAGGGTCCCGGCGGGGTCGAGGGCCGCCTTGATGCGGCCCGAGAGCGCGGCGACCGCCGCGGACGGGCGTGGGTGGAAGACGGGGTGGTCCCGCTTCCAGTCGCCGGGAGCGGTCTCGACGACGGCGGAGATGTCCGGCTCCTCCTGAAGAGCGCCGAGCGCCGCCTCGAAGTCCTCCGCCGGGACACTCGCGATGGCGCGGCGCTGATCGGGGAAGGCGAACGGAGGGCCGAAGGCGGCGAGTCTCCAGGCCGTGCGCAGCAGGGCCCCGGGAGGGCCATGGACGGCAAGGCCCAGCGTCCCGTCCCGCTCGGGCGCCACCGCGGGGAAATCACGGACCCCCGCCCAGAACCCGTCCTCGTCGGGACCCTCAAGGATCTGGAGGCCCCCTCCCGCGGCCTTCGCCATCCCGCCGGGCGACATGGCCGCCTCCTCTCGCAGTCCCTCGAAACGAACCGCCAGGCGAAAACCGCCGTCTTCCGGGAGCCCGGGGAGTCCCGTTCCCGGAGCCACCACCGCGACGGCCGCGGGAACCGGCGCCGCGGCGGCGGCCGCCAGCACCCGGTCGGCGAACCCGTCGGCCGAGTCGGAGACCGGGAGACTCGCGACGACCGTCCGTGAGGCCTCCGGCAGCGCGCGGAGGCGCAGCGTGACCCGGGTGATCGCCCCCAGAGTCCCGAGCGAGCCGGTGAAGAGCTTGGTCAGCTCGTAGCCGGTCACGTTCTTCACGACGCGTCCGCCGGAACGGATGCGCGTCCCGTCGGCGAGCACCGCGGAAAGGCCGAGCAGCAGGTCCCGTGGCCGCGAACCGGGGACCACCCGGAAACCCGGATCTCCCGCGGCAATCACGCCTCCCAAGGTCGCCCGCTCCGGGAGCGGTGGATCGAGCGCGAGCTGTTGGCGGTGGGGCGCGAGTTCACGGTTCAGCGCTCCGACGGTCGTGCCCGCCCAGGCCTCGACGGTCAGGTCGCTGACGTGGTGCTCGATCACCCCCGACAGCCCCCGGAGGTCCACGATCCGATCGGCCCGCGCCGGGGCTCCCAATCCCAGGCGGGTGCCGCCGCCCCGGAGGACCACCGCTTCACCCGCCCCGGACGCCGCCGCGAGCGTCCGGGCCACGTCCTCTTCGCTCGCGGGGGCCGCCGTGCCGGCCATCAGATCCAGGCGCCCGGAATCGCGGCGACCCGGCCGGGCATGCCGCTGTCCGGAAGGGTCGCCCGCGGCTCGCCGCAACCGGCGCGGACCGGAAGGATCTTTCCGGGGTTCAACAGCCCGTGCCGGTTCCAGGCGTCGCGGACCCGGCGCATCGCTTCGAGGTCGTCCTCGCCGAAGAGGAGATCGAGCGAGTCCCGCTTCTCGACCCCCACCCCGTGCTCGCCGGAAAGCACCCCGCCGAGCCGCACGCAGAGGGAGAGCAGCTCGTGGCTGGCGGCCATCACCCGGGCCTTCTCGTCGGGGTCGCGTCCGTCGTAGGAGATGCAGGGATGGAGGTTGCCGTCGCCGGCGTGGAACACGTTCGCCACCCGGAGGTCGTGCCGCCTGCCGATCCGCTCGACCTCGGCGATGGCCTCGGGGAGGGCCGAGCGCGGAACCACCCCGTCCTGCACGTAGAGATCCGTCGAGATCCGGCCCATGGCTCCGAAGGCGAACTTGCGGCCGCGCCAGAGCAGTTCGCGCTCCGCCGCGTCGCGCGCCACCCGGATCTCGAGCGCCCCGCACTCCTGGAGGATGCGGTCCACGTCGGCGCGCTGGCGGGCGACCGCCGGTTTCGCGCCGTCGAGTTCGAGCAGCAGCACCGCCCCCGCGCCCTTCGGGTAGCCCGCTCCGATGCCGGCCTCGACCACCTCGATGGTGGCGGCGTCGAGCATCTCCATCGCCACCGGAACGGTGCCGGCCGCCACGATGCGGGAGACCGCCTCGCAGGCGGGCACCAGTCCCGCGAACGGCGCGAGGAGGGTCTCGACGGTCTCCGGAACCGGGAGAAGCCGGACCGTCGCTTCGGTGGCGATCCCGAGAGTGCCCTCGGAGCCGACGAAGAGCCCGAGCAGGTCGTAGCCGGCGTCGTCCTCGGAAAGAACCACGACCTCCCCGTCGTCGAGGACCACGGTGACCGACAGGATGTGCGAGGTAGTGGCCCCCAGCTTGAAGCAGTGCGGCCCGCCCGAGTTCTCGGCGATGTTTCCCCCCAGCGTGCACGCGGACTGGCTCGACGGGTCGGGAGCGAAGAAGAGTCCGTATGGGGCGGCGGCCCGCGAGATTTCCAGGTTGACCACCCCCGTCTGGCAGCGCGCGGTCCGCTCTCTCGAGTTGATCTCCAGGACCCGGTTCATCCCGGCCAGGGAGATCACCACCCCGCCCTCGATGGGGGTCGCCCCCCCGGAGAGGCCGGTCCCGGCCCCCCGCGCCGTGAACGGGACCTTGGCGGCGACGCAGGCCCTGACCACCACGGCGACCTCGGCGGTGGAACGCGGGAGCGCCACCGCCTGGGGAGCGCTCCGGTAGGCGGTGCTCCCGTCGCACTCGTAGGGAAGGGTGTGCTCCGGGCGCAGGAGGAACCCGTGTTTCCCGAGGAGCGGGCGGAGTTCAGCGGCGAGGGCTTCCATCGGGGGCGGGGTCAAACCGGCGCGGATTCACGGGCGCGGGCGCCGGTGGAAGTATCCCAGCCCCGGGGCCAAGGCCGCCGTACGGGTCCGGTTGTGCTTGGTATACTCGCTCTCCGCCTGCTCGCGAAGGTCTCCGACCGGCGCCGAGCGGCTCGGGTCAAGGAGTTCACGATGCAAAGCGTACTGACGCAGCCGCCTGTCAAAGCCGCACCGGCGGAGTCCACGGAAGAGGTGGTCCGGGGACAGATGAAGATCATGCATCGCACGTTGAAGGTGGTGACGGATTCCCGTGTGGAACTGCACAACATCAGCGACCGCGTGCGGGATCAGGTCCGGGCATCCGGGATCAAGGCAGGTTTTCTGATCCTGTCCAGTCTCCACACGACGACCGCGCTGTTTCTGAACGAGTTCCAGGCGGCCCTGATGGCCGACCTCACCGAGTGCCTCGAGCGCCTGGCGGGCCCGGAAGACGGCTACCTCCATAACTGCGAGGACTGCTCCGACTGCGAGCGGAAGAACGCGGACGCCCATCTCCGGGCGACGCTCCTGGGCCACAACGTGACCGTCCCGATCCACGACGGAGAAATCAGCCTCGGCCAGTGGCAGAGCATCCTCTTCGCCGAACTGGACGGACCGCGCGACCGCACGGTCACGGCGCACCTGATCGGCGTCTGATCCAGGCGCCTCCGACGAGTCAGCCCGGCGCGAGCCGGAGATGACGGCGCCCACGGAACCTGCCGCCTCCGGCCCCGCCGGGCCGTCGGTAGCGATCGTCACCGGCGCCAGTCAGGGGATCGGGGCGGCCACCGCGCTGGCGCTGGCGAGGAAGGGGTTCGGGGTCGCCCTGGCGGCCCGGCGGCCCGCCGGCCTCGTCGCGACCGAGAACCGGATCCGGGAAGCGGGCGGCTTCGCTTTCGTCGCTCCGACGGACGTCACCGAACGGGATCAGGTGAGCGAGCTGGTGGCGGAGACCGAGCGGCGCTTCGGTCCCGTCGCACTGCTGGTGAACGCCGCCGGCGCCGTCCACCGCGCCCCGCTGACTTCGACGTCCGACGCCGACTTCGACAGCGTGGTCGGGGTCAATCTGAAGGGCGCGTTCCTCTGCACCCGCGCCGTGCTGCCCGGCATGATCGAGCGGCGGCAGGGCCGCATCGTGAACCTCGCGGCCATGGCCGGACGGATCGGCGCGCCGCGGCTCGCGGTCTACTGCGCCTCCAAGTGGGGTGTCGTCGGCCTGACCAAGGCGTGCGCCGAGGAACTGCGGCCGGCCGGAGTCTTCGTCTTCGCCGTCTGCCCCGGATCGGTGGATACCGAGTCCTATCGGGCCGCCATCCCCGGCGCCAAACCGAGGGCCACGCCCGAATCGGTCGCCGAAGTCATCGCCTGGCTCGGCACCGAGGCCCCGGCCGCGATGAGCGGGGCCGTGGTGGACGCACCCGGGTAGGAAGCGAATCGCCGCGTTTCCCACAGCTCCGACGCGGCCCCCTACCGACCACGGATCACGGCCTGGACGGCGGTGCCCCACGCCGAGGCGAGAACCACCTTCCCCCGTGCAGTCACGACGGGCGCGGCGCGGAGCGCCGCGCGTGCCGGTCTGGAGACCGGCGTTCCAAGCCGGCGCGGCGCCTCCGCTGGGGAGCGCGCTCCGACGCGGCACCCTGCGGAACCCTGATCACGGCCTGGACGGCGGTGCTCCATGCCCAATTGAGAGCCATCTTCCCCCGTGGAATCGCGACGGGCGCGGCGCGGAGCGCCGCGGGTGCCGGTCTGGAGACCGGCGTTCCAAGCCGGCCCGTCGCCTCCGGTGGTGAGCGCGCTCCGACGCTCTAGAGGGTCTTTACGGTCTCGGGCTGGATGTAGTAGGCGACCCGTACTTCGTCGGGACGGCGCCATTCGTAGCGCTCGGTCCCGATGTACTTCCGGGCGAGGCGGTCGATTCCGTCCTCGGCGCCGTCCTCGGTGACCTTCACCACCCGGCCCCGGATCATCAGCGCCTTGAACGGGTCGTCGGGGTGGGTCGCCGAGAGGGCCACCCGCGCGTCGCGCTTGATGTTCTTGTCCTTGACCCGCCCGGCCGCCGAGTTGACCACGATGAGGTCCCCGTCGGTCTCCGCCCAGACCGGGGAGACCTGGGGACTGCCATCGGCCATCAGCGTGGCCAGGTGGACGTAGCAGCGAGTCGCCAGGAACTCCCGGACCTCGGGAGAGAGGGTGTTGGTTCTAGGCATTCCTGGTTCTCCGCAGAGTCAGTTCGACTCGTTGATCTCGCGCTCGATTTCGGCCACCAACTGCTCGAACGACACCGCGCCGCCGACGTACCGGCCGTTCACGAACACGGCGGGAGTCCCCGTCTGTCCCAGCGCCAGGGCGGCTTCCAGATCGGTCTGCACGCGCTCGTAACTGCTGCCGGAGTTGAGGCACTGCGCGAACTCCTCCGTGTCCAGGCCGACCAGCCTGGCGTGCTGCTCCAGGCCGTCGAGCGAGATGTTGTCGTCCGCCCACAGCGCGTCGTGGTACTCCCAGAACTTCCCCTGGTCTTCGGCGCAGACGGACGCTTCGTGCGCCTTCTGGGCCATCGGATGCATGTTGCGCAGCGGGAAGTGCCGGAACACCAGCCGGACCTGGCTGGCGAGGGCCTCGTCCTCCCGGAGCCGGTTGATCGCCCCGTCGAAACGCCGGCAGAAAGGACACTCGAAGCAGGAGAACACCACGAGTTCCACCGGTGCGCTGTCCGGGCCGAGCGTGGCGTGACCCGCGGTTTCGATGGCGACCCGATAAGCGGGTACCTTCAGGTCCCATTCGGCTTCGCCCAGCAAGCGGTTCCCCTCGAGTTCGATGTTCCGCGTCATCTTCTGGTTGGCGATCTGCCGGCGGAGGTCGGTCGCGATGTCCTCGAGCGGCCGCCCGATCTGCTGGCGGTTCTGGTTGTAGACGTACTGGAGTTCCTCGTCGCTGACTTCCGGTAGGCCGATCTCCTGCGTGTAGTACTGGTTCAGGGTCATGCCCTTTTCGGTGGCCGCGGCGAGCAGCAACTGCTCGCGGGCAGCCCGCACCGTGCCTTGCTCGAGCAGGTTGTGGGTCTCGGTGTAGTAGTCGCTGCGGAGCTGGGCAAGCTGGGAGATGTCCCGGTCTCCCAGATCGTCGAGCGTAATCTCCTCGCCGTTCAGGACCCCGAGCACCTCGGAGTCCACGGTGTCGGGGAGCAGCGAGTCGGAGCCTCCGGCCTGACCACCGGAGCCGGCCACGGCTCCACCGCAGCCCGCGAGGGCAAGCAGAGCGGCGCCGGCAAGACACGGCGCCACCTTGACGAAGAACGTGCGCATCGGGGATACCTCGTGGTCGGGCGAAGGGGTCGGACGTGCGCCGTGTTGGCGCCGGACCGCTCTACTGCGATTCGCCCGAGCGGGTAAGGATACTTCGCCCGGCCGGGCTCTCCACGAGGAGCGTGTAGGGCCCGTCGTTCAGCAGCGAGACCTCCATCATCGCGCCGAAGCGGCCGGTACTCACCGGAACCCCGAGCTCCCGCAAACGGGCGCAGAACGCCTCGTAGAGCGCCTCGGCTTCCGGTCCCGGGGCGGCGCGGGTGAAGGACGGGCGCCGCCCCTTGCGGCAGTTCCCGAGCAGGGTGAACTGCGACACCGCGAGCACTTCCCCGCCGATTTCAAGCACGCTCCGCTCGGGCTGCCCCTCGGGAGCCCGGAACATCCGGAGCCCGGCGATCTTCTTCGCCAGCCAGGCGGCGTCCTCAGCGGTATCGGTTACGGACACCCCGAGCAGCACCAGCAGCCCCTCGCCGATCTCGGACACGAGTTCGCCGTCCACCGAAACCGAGGCGCGGGAAACCCGCTGGACGACCGCAATCATCCCGGGATGCCACGTGGCGGGCCGTCGCCCGCCCCCGGCGCGATGCCGTAGGCCCGGAGCAGGTCCGAGACCGTGACGACCGCCTCGAGTTGATGGACATCCACCCGGCTCACCACGGGCAGGGTGTCCATGCGGATGCGGCCCATGGTGGCGAGGACGTGGTCAATGGGCTGGTCGGCGTGCGCGTGCGGGAACTTCCGGCCGCGCACCAGGTCGCCGAGGCGCTCCTGGTCCTGCCCCCAGGCGTGGAACCGCTCCAGCTCGGCGAGCGTGATCAGCCCGGAGATGCGGTTGCCTTCCGCCACCGGCCAAGCGCGCTTGCCACTGAGCGCCACCCGCTCGATGGCGTCCTCGACGGTGAGACCCGGCGGGAGCAGCTCCCGCGGCGGGCGCATGGCCGCGCGGACCACGGGATGCGGCTCCTCGTTCTCCGTCGAGGGGAGCTGGATCCCGTCCTGGGCCGCCAGCGCCTCGTAGACGGACACCCGCTGGAGTCGCCGGGAGACGAAAAACGAGGTCAGGTTGGCGATCATCATCGGCACGATGACGGCGTAGCTCTGGGTGATCTCGAAGATCATGAAGACCGACGCCATCGGCACCCGGAGGATTCCGGCGAAGGCGGCTCCCATACCCACGAGCGCGTAGGGGCCGGGTCCGGACGCGAAATCGAACCACTGATCGGCCAGGCTGCCCACCACTCCGCCCAGCATGGCGCCGAGAAAGATGCTGGGGCCGAAGATCCCTCCCGCATTCCCGGAGGCGTAGGCGAAGACGACCAGCGCCAGGTGGAGGGCCAGCAGGACCGCCATCGTTCCCATGGGCAGTTCCCCGGCGAGCGCCTCGCCGACAGGGCCGTAGCCGACCTCGAAGAACCCGGGGAGCAGCACCCAGGCGGCGGCCACCGCGAGGCCGCCGAGCGCCGGCTGGAACCAGCGGCTCGACACCGGAAGCCGCCGGAACGCGGCGCGCAGCCAGAGGAGCGCGCGCACGAAGCCCACCGACATCAGCCCGCCGAGCACGCCGAGCACGGCGTAGATGAGGAGTTCCGCCGGATGGCCGAGTTCGTAGGCGGGAACCGAGAACAGCGGTTCGTCGCCGAGCGAGAGGCGCAGCACCAGCCAGCTCGCCACGGCGCTCAGGACGACGGACCCCAGCACCCGGGCGTGCAGGTCGCCGACGATCTCTTCGAGCGAGAACAGGATCGCGGCGATCGGGGTGTTGAACGCGGCCGCGATCGCCGCCGCGGTGCCGACGGGCACCAGTTGCCGGCGCTGTTCGGTATCGAGTTTCAGCGCCTCGCCCACCGAGGAGGCGATCCCCGCGCCGATCTGGGCGGACGGACCCTCGCGGCCCAGCGGGATGCCGCTCCCCAGCGTGAGCACCCCGCAGAGGTACTTGCCGAAGGGCACCCGGAACGGGATGCGTCCGTCCTTCGCGACGAGTGCGGCCTTGGTCTGCGGAATGCCGCTGCCCCGCGCGCCCTCGAACCAGCGGACCATCAGGAAGCCGGCGGCCAGCGCCCCGAGCACCGGCGCCGCGAACCGGGCCGCGCCGAGCGCCGGGCCGTGAACCACGATGTCGGCGAGCCACTCGGTCACCACGATG
Source organism: Vicinamibacteria bacterium (assembly GCA_963555995.3). Lineage (GTDB taxonomy): Bacteria > Acidobacteriota > Vicinamibacteria > Marinacidobacterales > Marinacidobacteraceae > Marinacidobacterium. Next base: position 2,832,036 of record OY821641.1, read on the forward strand.
AAGGAAACGATGACGCCGCCGACCAGGGCTCCGATCCCGAGATTCAGGCCGGTGAAGAAGCCCGGGCGATGGAAGACGTCGCGGGTGGAGAGGATCTCGACGACGCGGGACAGGCGGACGCGCACGCCGCTCACCCTACCGGCCGCTCCGCGCCGCGGCGGGCGACGGCGCCCAGCCCGAGGCCCGCCGCCACCGTGACCGCCGTCCCGATCAGGTTGTAGTACAGGTAGGAAACACCCTCGACGCCGAGCGCCCGGGGGACCAGGTCGGCGGCCCAGACGGCGGCGACGCCGGCGAGCACCGCCGGGAAGGCGCGGCGGGCGCCCCGGTTCGGGAAGACGGCGGCGAGGACGAAGGCCCCCAGGATGGGGCCGTAGAAGAAGGAACCCACCCGGTTCACCGCCTCCACCGCGGACCCGAGCCGTCCCATGTACAGCGCGGCCCCGGTAGCGACCGTGCCCCAGAACAGGATCCCGATCCGCCCGGCGATCAGGTCATGCCGGTCGGATGTCGGACCGCGAAGGAAGCGGTTCCGGAACCGGCGGTAGAAGTCCACCACGCTGGCCGTCGAGAGCGCCGACAGTTCCGACTCCACGGTGGACATCGCCGCCGCCAGCACGGCGATGAGGATCAGGCCGACCACCCCGGGGGGGAGCTGCGTGAACACGAAGGTCGGGAACACGTGGTTCGTGTCGCTCCAGGGTTCGCCCTTGACCTCGGCCGCGGTGCGCACCGCCTCGGCGCGGGTCTCCTGAAAGGCCAGATCGGCCGCCACGTAGCGCTCCCGGAGCAATGCCTCGGAGGAGCCCCCGTCCGCCTCCGCGTAGTCGAGGGCGGCCGTGCGGCGGTCGGTGAAGGCGGTCTCGTAGCGCGCCTCCATGGCCGCCATCGCCTCGGGCTGGGCCGCCCGCGTCTCGGCAAGCGTCACCGGGTCGAAGAGCACGGGCGGTCTCTCGAACTGGTAGAAGACGAAGAGGAGCGCCCCGGTGAGCAGGATCACGAACTGCACCGGCAGCTTGGCGAACGCGTTGAAGATCAGCGAGAGCCGGCTCTCGCGGAGCGAACGCCCGGTGAGGTAGCGCTGCACCTGGCTCTGGTCGCAGCCGAAGTAGGAGAGCATCAGGAAGAGCCCGCCGAGGAGCCCCGTCCAGACGGTGTAGGTCTGGCGCGGGTCGGTGTCGAAGGACAGGGTCTCGAGGCGGCCGGTGGACCCGGCGAGCCGGAGCGCCTCCCCGAGGCCGACCTCGTCGGGCAGCCCCCAGATGACCGAACCGAGGCAGAACAGGATGCCGAGCAGGATGATCAGCATCTGCCAGGTCTCGACCCACATCACGGCCCGCATCCCGCCGAGCGCGGTGTAGAAGGTGGCGAAACCCCCGATCAGCAGGATGGTCATCGTCGCGTCGAGCGAGAAGACCACCGAGAGGACCACCGACGGCGCGTAGATCACCACCGCCCCGGAAAGCGCCCTTCCGAAGAGGAAGAGCAGGCTGGTGAGGGACCGGGTGTGCGGACCGCAGCGCTGCTCCAGGTACTCGTAGGCGGTGAAGACGCGCGCCCGGTAGAAGAGCGGCACCAGGGTGACGCACAGGATCACCATGGCGATGGGCAGGCCGAAGTAGATCTGGATGAACCCCATCCCGTCCACGTAGGCCTGGCCGGTCGTGCCCACCAGCGTGATGGCGCTCGCCTGGGTGGCCATCACCGAGAGGCCCATGGCGTACCAGGGCATGGAGCGGCGCGCCAGGAAGTAGTCCTCGAGGCCCCGGTTCCCCCGGCCCGTCCAGTAGCCGACGGTGATGATCAGCCCGAAGTAGGCCGCGACCACGATCCAGTCGAGGAACTGCAAGGCGAGGAGATCCGTCCCTCAGGGCGCGAAGATCCGGGAGAACACGAAGAGGAGGACGTAAACGGAGAACGCGGTCAGGAGCACCGCCGCGTAGAGCCGCCGCCAGGAGCGGAAGAACCCGCCTGGGGAGGGGGGCTGATCGGAAGGCGTTTCCATCGGTGCTCCGGCGGAGTCCCCGCTAGACTCACTGGTCGAGCCGGGCGCTGACCGGCCCGGGCGCGGAGATTCTAGGAGGACTGGCTCTCGAATCCCCTGAGGAGAGCGCGGCAATGACGACTTCACGACCGGCGCGGCGGTTCGCGCTTCGACCTCTGACGCTTCTGGCGGCAGCGATCGTCGCTGTCGGCGCCGCCACGGCGCCGGCCCAGCTTCGGCCCCTCGCCGAGGACCGGGGCGCCACCGGCCTCGGACTCGCGCTCCGCAAGATCGGGAGCGGCGTTTCGGTGCTGACCATCGTGGCGCACCCGGACGACGAGAACAACGCCCTGCACGCGCTGCTCAGCCGCGGCCTGGGCGCCCGGGTCTCGCTGGTGAGCCTGACCCGCGGCGGCGGCGGACAGAACGAGATCGGGCCCGAACTCTTCGACGGGCTGCGCATCCTGCGGACCGAGGAACTCCTGACCTCCCACCGGCTCGACGCCGTGGAGCAGTACTTCGGCATGGTCTCCGACTTCGGCTACTCCTTCAGCGTCGAGGAGACCCTCGAGAAGTGGGACGAGGAGAAGACGCTCGGCGAGGTGGTGCGGATGATCCGGACGTTCCGTCCGGACGTGGTGCTCACCCTGCCTCCCTCCGGGACCGGCGGCGGCCAGCATCATCAGGCGACCGGAAGGCTCACCCACGAAGCTTTCGATGCGGCGGGAGATCCGGACCGGTTCCCCGAGCACGCCGGACTCGGCCTGCTTCCCTGGCGTCCCGTCCGCCTGTTGGTCGGGGGCGTCGGGGGCGGCGCCGCGGCCGCTACGGCGGAGACCGTCCGCATCGAAACGGCCGTCTGGGATCCCCTGCTCGGCCGCACCTATGCGGACCTCGGAGCGGAGGCGCGCTCGGCGCACCGCTGCCAGGGGATGGGCCAGGTGCGCGGCGGGCCGACCGGGTTCCCCTCGGTCCTCGCCGAGACCCGCGGCGCGGAGGACGGGACGCCGCTCGGCGCGGAGGGCGCCGACGGCCTGTTTTCCGGGATTCCGACGGGCCTGGAAAGGCTCGCTGACTTCGTGTCCGGCAGCCCCGAGGCGACCGCGGAGACCCTGTCCCGGCTAACGGCTCTCCGGGAGGCCGTGGCCGAGGCCGCGGAAGCGTTCTCGGCGGTCGCACCCGCCGACACGCTCCCGGGTCTCCGGAAGGCGCTGACCGCAGCGCGCGGCCTGCGCCGGGACGCGCTTCCCGACGGGCTGACCCCCGGCAGCCGAACCGAGATCGAGCACCGGATGGCGCCGCGGGAAGCCCAGATCCAGGAAGCGACCGCGCTCGCCCACGGCCTCGTGGTGGACGCGGTGGCGGACACCGGAACGGCCGTTCCGGGCGGCCGGTTCGGCGCCCGGGTCTCCGTTCTCGGGGGACCGGCCGAAGCAACGATCACCGGAATCGGAATCGAGATTCCGGATGGCTGGCAGGTGCGCCAGACGACCTCGGCGGCGGACGCGACTCCGCGTCCCGGACCACGCCGGCACCCCCTGCCGCCCCCGATCGGCCCCGGCGACCTCCCTCTCGAGACGAGCGCGAGCCGCCCGCTCCGCGCGGAGTTCGGGGTCTCGGTGGCGGAGAACGCCGCCCTGAGCCGCCAGCCCTGGCTCGACGACCCCGGCGCGGACCGCTTCGACCCGCTGTCCCCGGAGCTGTTCGGCCTGCCGGCCCGGCCGCCCCAGTCATGGCGCGCGTTTCCTTCGAGTCCGCCGGCGTTCCCGTCGAGATCTCGACGCCGGTCGAGTACCGCTACGAGGGGCCCTGGGTGGGAACGGAAAAACAGAAGGAGGTCTCGGTGCTGCCGCTCGCCTCGGTGGCCGTGTCGCCGGAGATCGTCGTCTTTCCCCGGGGGCAGAACCCCCGCCGGCTCAGCGTCTCCGTCGTCTATCGCGGGGACGGAGCGGCGGCGTTCCAAGCGGCGCTTCAGGCCCCCACGGGGTGGACCGTCACCCCGGAGAGCGTCCCGGTCTCCTTCTCCGGCCCCGGTGAGGCCCGGGTCGAGTTCGAAGTGAGCGCCCCGGCCGCAGCCGCCGACGGCAGCTACCGGCTCGCCGCTTCGGCGCGGCCCGCGGCGGGCGGCGACCCCTTCACCGAGACCGTTCAGGAGATCGCCTACCACCACATCGAGACGCGCTACCTGTTCCGGCCGGCGGAGGCCGCGGCGCGGGTGCTGGACGCCACGGTGGCCCCGGTCCACGTCGGCTACGTCGAGGGGGTCGGGGACGAAGTCGCCGAGGCCATCGCGCAGCTCGGAGTGCCCCTGACCTTCCTTGACGAAGCGGCGCTCGCCGAAGGGGACCTCTCGCAGTTCGACACCATCGTCCTCGGGGTGCGCGCCTACCTGGCCCGCCCCGACGCGCGGACCCACAACCAGCGTCTCCTCGACTACGTCGCCGGAGGCGGGACGCTCCTCGTCCAGTACAACAAGTTCGAGTTCAACGCCGGACCCTGGGGGCCATATCCGATTTCGGTCGGGCGGGGCCGGATCACCGACGAGGACGCCCCGATGCGGGTCCTGATTCCGGATCATCCGGCCTTCACCGGGCCGAACCGGATCGGGGACGCCGACTGGGCGGGCTGGGTGCAGGAGCGCGGGCTCTATTTCCTGGCCCCGGGCGGGGACCCCGCCTACCGGGACCTCCTCGCCTCCGAGGACCCCTTCGAATACAACGCCGGAGAGAAGCGCGGCATCCTGGTGGAGGCCCGCCACGGCGAGGGCCGCTGGCTCTACCTCGGCCTCGGGCTCTGGCGGCAGCTACCGGCCGGCACCCCCGGCGCCTACCGCCTGCTCGCGAACCTCCTCAGTCTCGGCCACCAGCTGGCGGCCACCGACCAGTAATAACAACGGGAACGGGCCGGCTCCCCTCGATTCCTCGATTCCGGCCGTCCCCGCCGGCTACCGGGCCCCCCGCTCATTGCGACGTGCCGGGAACGGCCGCGGAGTGGAGGTCCTCCAGCGAGTGCCACCGGTCGTCGCGCGCCCGCGACGGGGGCTTCTTGCGTACAAAGAAACGGCGGCCGACGCTGGCGCCCCGGCTGTTGGGATAGTGAGCCAACTTGCCTTCGAGTTCCGACTCCAGCGCGCGCGGCGAGCGCACGGTGCCCCACTTGCACTCCCCCAGGTCCGTCCAGCCGTCGGCGCGCAGGCCAACGACATCTATCTGCGCTTCCGGACTCCAGAACTCGCCGATCTCGAATCCGGCCGTGACGCCTTCCCGCCGGTAGAGGACGGGAAGCGCTTCCCGGCAGAGGCGCTCGAAGCCGCCGCCGAACCAGCCGTCGAGATGCGGCGCGATGCGTTCCGCGAACGCGAGCCGCGGGCCAGCGCTGCGGATGAGGCTGTGGTTCGGGAACACGAAGCGGAACCAGAACCGGAGCAGGGGGTCGTCCATCGCGAAGCGGACCGCCTTGTGGTTCACGCGCCGGCCGTCGAGCGGGTAGCCCCGCTCGAGGTAGCCGAGTTCGACGAGCTGCTGGAGGTAGTAGTGGACGTTCCGTTCCGCGAGTTGCGTCGTCCGGACGATCTCCCCGACGGTCGAGCGCCCGGAAGCCACCGCGAACAGCACCGCCTGGTACGGAGCCAGCTCGCGCAACTCCTCGCGAAGGAGGAACGTCGGTTCGTGGAACAGGGGGGCGAACTCGTCCAGCAGATGATCTCGGATATTCTGCGCCACCGAACGCGAATCGTCGAGGCAAAGGAGGTACTGCGGCAGCCCGCCGACCAGAAAGTACGCCTTGGCGCGGTCCACGAGCGACCAGCGGGGATGGAACAGGGACGCCTCTCGGTAGCCGAAGGGCCGCAACCGGATCTGCGCGGTGCGGCGGCCGAAAAGGGGACTCCTGCTCCCCAACACCTCCCGTTCCATGAATCCCAGATAGGAACCACACAGGATCAGGACCACATTGCCGGCGGCCTTCCAGTGTCGGTCCCAGCAGCGCTGGAGATCCGCGACGATGTCCGGACTGGCGCCCGCAGTCCACTGGAACTCGTCGAGCGCGACGACCAGCTTGGTGCCCGGATGGGCCACGCCCCATTGCTCGACCACGGTGAGCAGGGCTTCCTCCCAGCCCGAAACGCGCAGGTTGGCGAGCAGCGGCATGCCGAGGGTACGGGCCGACTGGTCAAGGAACTCGCGGATCTGGAGGCCCGCGGGCGCCTGCCTTCCCAGGAAATAGACGCCCGGACGGTCCGCCATGAAGCGGAGGATGAGTTCACTCTTGCCGACGCGGCGCCGGCCGTAGATCGGAATGAACTCGGACCGCGAAGACGAGAACGCCTTCGCCAGCCGATCGAGTTCGACCGCGCGGCCGACAAATCCCACCATTCCGCGAGTATCCATCGGGATCGTCATTTTGTCAAGTCGTGTTTAGGGAAATCATGTTTAGACAAGTCGTGCTTGGAGAGCCTCCGGTGACCTCCGGAACGGCGCTTCCGGCGACGTCTCGCCCGCCGCCATCCGGCTCGCATACCCTTCCGTGCGCGGTGACGACGCGAGAACTCCTGGAACTGCCGCGGTGCGGAAGGCGTCCCGGCCGATGAAGCGCGAGCGGATCGGACTCGTCCTCGGGCTGGCCCTGCTGGTCGGCATCGCCGTCGTCCCGATCCCGGGCATCCCCGACGAGGCGCGCCGGATGCTGGCGGTGGCCGCGATCATGGCCACCTGGTGGGTCACCGAGGCGGCGCCGCTGGCGGTGACCTCCCTGTTGCCGCTGGCGCTTCTGCCGCCCTTCGGGATCACGAGCGCGGCGGGGGCGGCGGCGCCCTACGCGAACCACCTCGTGTACCTGTTCCTCGGGGGGTTCATGATCGCCCAGGCGATGCAGCGCTGGAACCTGCACCGGCGGATCGCGCTCCGGACGGTGATGGCGATGGGCAGCTCGCCTCCCCGGCTGGTGCTCGGCTTCATGGTGGCGTCCGCGCTCTTGTCCATGTGGGTCTCCAACACCGCCACTACCGCGATGATGATGCCGATCGGCGTGGCCGTGATCGCGGAGATCTCGCGGGCGGTCCACGGGCCGAAGCGTCCCGCGCCGGGGGAGTTCCCCTTCGCGGTGTGCCTGATGCTCGGTTGCGCCTACGGCGCCTCGATCGGTGGGTTCTCCACCCTGATCGGCACGCCGCCGAACGTGTTCCTCGCGGGCTTCCTCAGCGAGCAACTGGACATCCAGATCAGCTTCGTGCGCTGGCTCGCCTTCGCGATGCCGCTGACCGTCCTGTTCCTTCCCCTGACCTGGCTCTGGCTCACCCGGGTCGCGTTTCCGATCCGGATCAAGGACATTCCCGGCGGCCGGGAGCCGGTCCGCGCCGCCTACCTAGCGCTCGGTCCACTCTCCACGCCGGAGAAACGGCTCTCCATCCTGTTCGGGGCCACCGCTCTCGCCTGGATGTTCCGCCCGGTCTGGACCGGGTTCCTGCCGACCGGCGGGCTCATCACCGATTCCACCATCGCCATGGCGGCGACGGTCCTCGCCTTCCTCGTCCCGGCCGGGAACGGCTCCGGGGAACGCATCCTCAACTGGGAGTGGGGGGTGAAGATCCCGTGGGACGTACTGATCCTGATCGGCGGCGGTTTCTCGCTCGCGAACGGTCTGGAAGTGAGCGGGCTCTCGCAGTTCCTCGGCGACCGTCTCGCCGGCGCCTCGGCGCTGCCGCTGCCGCTCTTCGTGATCATGGTGGTGGTCTTCATCATCCTGCTGACGGAGCTGGCCTCGAACCTGGCCTCGACCGCGATGATGGTTCCGATCCTGGCGGCTGTCGCCGCCGGCGCCGGAATCCCGCCGCTGATGCTGCTGCTTCCGGTAACGGTCGCCGCCTCCTGCGCGTTCATGCTGCCGGCGGCCACCCCGCCGAACGCCATCGTGTTCGGGACCGGTCACTTCACGATCCCCCAGATGGTGCGCGCCGGCATCGGGGTGAATCTCATCGGCGCGGTCCTCACCTGCCTGTTCGCGGTCTTCTGGGTACCGGTGGTGTTCGGGTAGCGACGACTAGCATTCCTCTTTCATGGCCGCACCGCGCGAAGACCGTTTCACCTCCCGGCTCTGGGCCGGGATCGAGCCGATCTACTCGGAGATCCTCCGCCACCCCTTCCTGGACGGGCTCGCGGACGGAACCCTGGACCGCCAGGTCTTCCGCTTCTACGTGATCGAGGACGCGCTCTACCTGCACGAGTTCGCGCGGGCGGTCGCCATCCTCGGCGGGAAGGCTCCGCACCCGGACATCACCGCGGCGCTCTGCGGCGACGCGGTGGCGACCATCGAGGCCGAGCGCGAACAACTCGGGCAGTTCCTGACCGAGCTGGGTGGCTCCCGCGAGGACCTCTTCTCCCGCCAGCCAGCGCCCACCAACCGCGCCTACACGAGCTATTTCCTCGCGCAGGTCCACGCGCAGCCCTTCCACGAGGGGCTCGCGGCGGTCCTGCCCTGCTACTGGATCTACGCGGAAGTCGGCAAGGAACTGCTGCGTCGGCCGCCCTCCCCCGACCCGCTCTTCCAGCGCTGGATCGAAAGCTACGGCAGCGAGGAGTACGACGCGGTGGTGCAGCGGGTGGTGCAGCTCACCGACGACGTCGCCGAGGGTCTCGGCGCCGACGCCCACCGCGCGATGGCCCGGCACTTCGCCATGAGCTCCCGCTACGAGTGGATGTTCTGGGACATGGCCTGGCGCCAGGAAGCCTGGCCCCTGTAGCGGCGCGGTGACGCCCACCGTCCGCATGGCGCGCCGGCTTGGAACGCCGGTCTCCAGACCGGCACCGCGGTGCTCCGCACCGCGCACGGCGCGGTGTTGACCCGCCTCAGCGGATCCAGACCGTCTTCCGGTTGGTGAACTCGATGAGGCCGTCCGGGCCCAGCTCGCGGCCGAAACCGCTGTCCTTGGTGCCGCCGAAGGGCACCCGGGGGTCCGACTTGGTGATGCCGTTCACGAAAACGGCGCCCGATTCGATCTGCGGCACGAGCCGTTCCGCGCGCCGCGGATCGGAAGTCCAGAGCGAAGACCCGAGTCCGTAGTTCGTCCGGTTGGCGATCTCCACCGCCTCGGCTTCGTCCGCGAACGGGATCACCGTCGCGACCGGCCCGAAGAGTTCCTCGTCGGTGGCGGGCGCTCCCGCCGGCGGCGCGGCCAGAATGCCGGTCGCGGAGAAGAACCCGCGTTCCGGCGCGGTTCCCCGGTGGAGGAGGTCCGTGCCGGCGCGGACCGACTGCGCGACCTGCTCCTCCAGACGGTCCCGGAGGTCTTCCCGGGCCAGCGGGCCGACCGCGGTCTCGGAGACGAGCGGATCGCCCACCACCGTTTCCCGGAACTGCGCTTCGAAGACCGACAGAAACGAATCCAGCACCGTCCGCTGCACGAGGAAGCGTTTGGCGGCGATGCAGCTCTGGCCCGAGTTGATGAGCCGCGCCCCCGCGCCCGCGGTGGCCGCCTCCTCCACGTCACAGTCCTCGAACACGATGAAGGGATCGCTGCCGCCGAGCTCGGCGACCATCGGCTTGAGGTGGCGGCCCGCGACCGCGGCGACCTCGCTGCCGGCGCGGGAACTCCCGGTCAGCGTGACGCCCCGGATCCGCCGGTCGGCGATGCAGGAAGCCGCCTGCTCGTTCGTCAGGAAGAGGTTCTGGACGAGCCCTTCCGGAGCTCCCGCCTCCCGGTACAGCTCGACGATCCGGAGCGCGCACTGCGGCACCGACGGCGCGTGCTTCAGCAGCATCGTGTTTCCGGAGATGAAGTTGGGCGCGGATACCCGGATGACCTGCCACAGGGGGAAGTTCCAGGGCATGACCGCCAGGATCGGCCCGATGGGGTCGTAGCGGACGTAGGCGTCGCTGCCGTCGGAGGGGTAGCGGCGCGGCCGGAGCGACTCCTCCGCGGTCTCGGCGTAGTGCCGCGCGACCCACGCGCACTTCTGCGCTTCGGCCACTCCCTGGGCGAGCGGCTTCCCCATCTCGAGCGCCATGAGCGCCGCCAGGTCGTCCGCCTGCGCCTCGAGAAGATCGGCCAGGCGCTCGTTGACCGCGCATCGCTCCGAGAACGGGGTCCGGCGCCAGGCGCGGAACACGGCGTCGGCGCGGGACAGGGCGGCGTCCACCTCACGCTCGGCCGCCGTCGGGAACTCGGCCACCAGCTCCTCGGTGGCGGGATTCAGGGACCGGTAGAGCATCAGCGGCTGCCGCCCGGCGGGTGAAGGCGGTTGTACTTCGCGCCGACCTCCAGCAGGTCCTCGATCGAGATGGCCTCCCGGGTGTTCCCGTTCCTGCCGGCGACCGTCGTGGCCTTGAGCATCGAGTTGTAGACGGCTTCCTCGGTAGCCTCGATCGCCGCCTGGAAGAGCGGCGACAGCCGGTCGCCCCGGAGGACGGCCCCGTCGTCCACCGGAGACTCGCTCCGGAATCCGGTGCGGAGCGACTCCGCGGAGGAGAAGGCGATCACGAAGTCGCCGCTCCCGTGGGACGAGGTGGCCCCGGTGCGGGCGAGACCGAGCATGACCCGCCGCGCCAGCCGGGTGAGACCGAGCGAGCGGATCGGGGCGTCGGTCGCGACCACCATCATGATGGACCCGTCCGGGTTGTCGAGGGAGTCGCCGTCCGCCGCGCCGTCGCCGCCCCGCAACTGGTCCCGCAGGTAGTAGCGGTCCAGTTCCTCGCCGACCGGGATTCCGTCCATGACGAGAACGCCTCCGTAGTTGCTCTGGACCAGCGCCCCGACCGTGTAGCCGCCGAGACTCTCGGGCAATCGCCGCGAGGAGGTGCCGATCCCGCCCTTCCAGCCGAACGCGGACGTTCCCGTGCCGGCGCCCACCGCTCCTTCCGCCACCGGTCCCGCGGACGCGGTGCGGATCGCCTCCAGCACGTGGTTTTCCTTCACGTGGAGTCCCCGGATGTCGTTGAGGAACCCGTCGTTGGTTTCGCCGACGAGCGGGTTCACCGAGCGCACGTTCTCGTTGCCGGGGAGGCCGAGGGTGTAGGTCACCACGGCGCGCGCCGCATCCCAGACCGACAGGGTGTTGGTCAGCACCACCGGGGTCTCGATGGTCCCGAGTTCCACGACCTGGGTGGACCCCGCCAGCTTGCCGAAGGCATTCCCGATATGGACGGCGCCCGGGACCTTCTCCTGAAAGACGTTGCCGGCGTGGGGCAGGATCGCGGTAACCCCGGTGCGGATGTGGTCCCCCTCCAACAGGGTCACCTGCCCGACGAGGACGCCGGGAACGTCGGTGATGGCGTTCAGCGGTCCGGGATCGAGGACTCCCGGCGACAGGCCGATGTCCCGGGCCCGGGGGCGGGATTCGCCCTGCCCGAGGGCGAGCGGGACGGCGAGCAGGCAGGTGGCGAGGGCCGCCGGGATGCGGTGGACGTGTTTCATCGGAACCTCCGGATTCGGGAGCCTCTGGGAAGAGCCCCGGAGGATACGGGAAGCGTTCGGCCTCTCGACAGCACGGAACATTCTCGACGCCGGGTTCGTAGGCCCCACCGTCATGGTTCACCGGAATGCGTGCGGCCGCGGCTTGGGCCGCCGTCCTCTCGCACTGGTGTTCGGGGCGTTTGCCGTAGCCGGGTCCGCCAACTGCGCCGTCCCGTTCCAGACCGAGCCGAATGTCGAGGAAACGGAGACGTTCACCGAACCGTTCGCGGCGGGAGCGCTTCTGGATCTCAGAAACATCCACGGGCGCGTGGCGGTAACTTCGTGGGACCGGGACGAGGCGGAAATCGTGGCGCGGAAGGTGGGGCCGGGCAGCGCGGCGCTCGCGGACATCCGGATCGAGGTCAACCGTTCGTCGCGCGGACTCCAGGTCCGCACGCGCTACCCGAAAAAGGGCCGGATGTGGGGGCAGCGGTACGGCAGCGTCCACTATTCCATCCGGCTGCCGGAGAGCGCCGACCTCAGGATCTCGACGGTCCACGGACCCGTCGAGGTGGCCGAGTTCGCGGGCGAGCTCGAGGCGCAGACGGTCAACGGTTCCCTCCGCCTGACGGGGCACCGGGGGAGCGTGAACGCCAAGACGGTCAACGGGCGGATCGATTGTGAACTCGAGAGCTTCGGCGAGGGCGAAAGCCTCTCGCTCCGTACCGTGAACGGCCGGGTCCGGTTGACCCTCGGGCCCGAAGCGAGAGGCCGGGTCGATGCACGGGCAATCAACGGTCGAGTGATCATGGAGCTCGCCGATCTGGAGCATCTGGACACCCCCACCCGCCGCCACAAACGAGTGCAGGTGCGTGACGGTGGCGGCGAGTGCCGGGTGCGCACCGTGAACGGGACCATCCACGTCACGGACGACTAGCCAGGCGAGCTAGCAGCCTGTGGCAAAACCCACGCGGCGTTCGACGGGCGATGCATCCCGGCTGAACCGCGCCTCTACGAGGCGCTCATCGTTGCGTTTCGGTCGGAATACACCCGGTATTCCTCCCTCACGCGCCTTGTCAGCCGGGCGCCTCGCCCGTCTCGGCGCTCACGTGGGTTTCACCACAGACTGCTAGGCGCGGAACCGGAGCTACCGCCTGACGCCCGGACCGATCCTTCCGGCAGCGGAACGGCTCGCACGGAAGTGCCGGAGCGAGCGCCAGCAACCAGCAAGGGCGAACCCGCTGTCGCCCGGTCCGCCCACCGGGTATAAACCCCGCCCTATGGTCCGACTCGTACACGCTGGCGCCGCCTCGCTCATTCTTGCCCTCGCTGCGCAGGCGGCGGCGCAACCGCCCCCGGAGGTCCACCTCATCGGCACCGGGGGCACCATCTCCGGGGGCGCGGGCGGGCCGCTGAACGCCGGCGACCTCCGCGCCGCGCTGCCGGGCCTCGATTCCGTGGCTTCCGTCACCACCGAGGACTTCGTCCGCATCGGAAGTTCCCGGATGCATCCGGAACTCCAGTTCCAGCTCGCGGAGCGGATCGGCGCGGTCTTCGCCGAGCGGCCGGAACTGGCCGGGATCGTGGTGACCCACGGCACCGACTCGCTCGAGGAGACCGCGTTCCTGCTGGACCTCGTGCTGCCGTCCGGTCGTCCGGTCGTGTTCGCCGCCGCCCAGCGCCCGCCCCGGTACGAGGACTCGGACGGGCCGCGCAACCTGCTCGACGCGATCCGGGTCGCCGGTTCGGAACGAGGTCGCGGCCTGGGCGTGCTCGTCGTCCTGAACGGCCAGGTCCACGCCGCGCGCGAGGTGAAGAAGACCCACTCCATTGCCCTTCACGCGTTCGCCTCCCCGGACACCGGGCCGGTCGGCGCGGTGGACGAGGGGACGCTGCTGCTCTTCACGACTCCGGCCCGCCGCCTCCACCTTCCCGCCGCGCGCGTCGAGCCGGAGGTGGAACTGGTGCGGCTCACCGCCGGCGGCGGCGCCACCTCGATTCGCGCGGCGGCCCAGGCTGGCGCCCGGGGCCTGGTCGTGGAGGTGTTCGGCCGCGGCAACGCACCGCCGCCGGTCGCCGAGGCGGTGGATGCGGCGATTCAGGCCGGCGCGGTGGTGGTGTTCGTGACCCGCACCGGGGCCGGCCGGGTGGTGCTCTCGGACGCCCAGCGGGAGCGGGGAATCCTTTCCGGGGGGGACCTCGACGGCCTGAAGGCCCGCATCCTGCTCACCGTGGCGCTCGGCGCTGGACGGACCGCCGAAGAGATCGGCGCAGCCTTCTCGAGGCTGTCGGGCGCCGGGTAACCGGGGGCTCCGCGGCGGTTGGTCAGCGGAGCACGAGGCGGAGGGGCGGCCCCTCCCCGCGGGAGAGAACGACGGCTTCCGACGGCTCGAGCGTGACGACGGTGTAGTCCCCGACCCGGTCGCCGACCGCGACCAGGGTGGTCTCTCCCCGGTAGAAGAGGGCGGCCCGGACGGGAGTGCCGACACCGACGTCCACGAAGCCGTGGAGCTCCGGAGTTTCGGAGCGCGGCTCGGGCGGCGAGGTGGCCGTGTCGGGAGGCCGGTCGGGCAGGTCTTCCACGCCGTGATCCACCGCGGGCCCCGGCTCCGCCTCGACCGGCCCGGCGGCGGCCAGGGAAGCCGCCGCGTCCGGCCCCGGAACCGTCTCCAGCCAGGCGGCCAGTGCCTCCAGCCGCGGATCGTCCCCCAGCCGGCCCGCGTCCGCCGCCGTGAACGCCGCCGCCGGATCCGGCCACAGGACGAGAACCGACGCGGTGAGCGTGCCGAGGCCGCCCCGGACCCCGAGGGTCGCCCGCTCGACGCGGAGCGGCCATCCCCTCCCCTCCACAGCGGCCAGGAACCGCGACAGCGCATCGGGATCGCCCAGCGCCGTGACCCCCGCCTCGGCGCCCAGCTTGCCCTCCGGGGGACGAACCAGTGGCTGGAGCCGGAGCTGCGAGAGGTCCACCCCGCTCACGCCGGCCGTCCGCACCAGGAACTCGCGGGTCCCCGCGGCGCTCGTGGGTGGCGGGGCCCGGCCGGCGAGCCGCTCCGAGACCCGAAGCAGGCGTTCGCGCCGCTCGCGTTGTTGCGCCGTCTGGACGCTCTCCCGAGCCGACCGGGTCTGCAGGTCGAACGCCGCGGCCAGATCGGTCGAGGAGTGCCTCGCCTCGCCCCAGACGAGCCAGGCGAGCGAAACGGACAACAGCGCGAGCAGAACCCGGAGGCGGAGGCGTTGGTCCATGTCAGCGGCCGATGGAGAGAGTGACGCGAGCACCGAGAGCGGCGAGGCGCCCGGCTGACAAGGCGCGTGAGGGAGGAATACCGAGTGTATTCCGACCGAAACGCAACGATGAGGGCCGCGAAGCGGCACCGTTCAGCCGGGATGCATCGGCGTTCGAATGCCGCGTGACTCTCTTCATCGGCTGCTTACCGGCGTATGGCGAGTTGAGCGGTGATGCGGACCAGCGCCGTTCCGTCCGTCTGCCGGGTTTCGCTGATGACCTCGGTCGAGAGCACGGAATCGTGGCCCGCCAGCTCGGAAAGGAAGGCGGCGACGGCCGCCGCCGAGTCGGCGTCGGCCGCGATGACCGTCTCGACCCGGCCCGGCCCGGCGGCGGGCCGAACTTCGACACCGGCGACCCGGATTCCGGGCGGGGCGGTTCCCCGCACCGTGTCGAGGGCGACGCTGATGTCGGGGGCGTCCAGCACTCCCGCGAAGAGGAGGGCGGCCGCCTCCCGAGCCCGGGCCGGCTCGAGCGCCGGCGCAGGGGCCGCGGTTCCCGGCGTGGAGGAGGCGCCGGGGCCGGAAGACCCGGTGGCCGCGAGGTCCGCCCGCGTTCCCAGGAGCGACGCGCCACCCCAGAAGGACATCAGGAGCCCTCCCACGATCAGCACGTCGAGGGCCCGCAGGAATCCCGGCCGGGCGCCCTTCCCGAGTTGAATGCCGGCCGGTATGCGAGCCATGTCAAGCCTCGGAGACGGCGACGGGGGTCGGGTGGAGCGGCGCCGGCCGCTCGCCGGCCCGCCGCAGCAGCGCGGCGAGCGCTCCGTCCGTCACCGGAGATACTGCGGGAGTCCCCCCGCCTTCCTTGGCGTCCCGGGCCTCCACCGGCGGAGGCCCCGCCGAGCGCACGAGATCGGCGACCGCCGCCGCCCCGTTGCCCAGGATCGAGACGGCGTGGCTGCCGCCCTCGGTGGCCCGCCGGACGGCCAGCGCGGGAGGATCCGGGTCCAGGGCGGCGCGGAGCTTCATCCGGAAGCCCGTGAGACGTTCGCCCGACGCGGTGGCGAGAACGAAATGGCGCCGATGGAGCAACAGGAGAAGACGCCGGTCCGCCTTGCCCGCGGCGCGTCCCAGCCACTCGGGAAGATGAGCCAGACTCGTGGCGTCCACCCACCGCACCCGCAGCCCCGCCGCTTCGGCGGCCGCCTCGTACTGCTGGGCGACCGGCGAACCCGTCACCGCACCGAGCACGGACCGGCGTCCGAAGGCACCGGAGGCCAGCGTTCCGAACCGGAAGCGCCCGTCGAGTTCGGACGGAGACGGCGCCGAAGTCGTGGCCAACCCCCGGACGAGCTCCGAGCGGAGCCGGCGCACTGCCCGCGAACCCGCGCCCTCGGAGAGCCCGGCGTGGGCGGCGCGGTCCGGCAACGCGATCACCGCGTCCCGGAAACCACCGTTCGGGGCGGCCAGCGCCCGCAGGGCGGCCTGTACCGCTCGGGCCGCCTCCACCGAGGACGCCAGGTTCGGCTCGGTCGGCGAAGGTGTGACGAAGTCCGCCGGCAAGCGCCAGCGGACCCAACGGCCGTCGCCGGTGCGGATCATCAGGTGGTTCCGCCGGAAGGTCATCGCGACGGCTCGGTCGCGAGGGCCGAGGCGAAGGAGGGGTATCGAGGGCAAGACTCCGACCGATGGGATGGATTTAGCCTAACTCGATTGACCCCTGGACCGTAGGTGCCGGAAGCGTTGCCCGCGAGACGAGAAGGAAACAGAACGCCCCGAGAATGGTAGGATCGGCGGTCGGGCTGCGGACGATTTCCGCCCGTGCGAACGAGCGCGGCGGCGATTCGCCCGCGTGACTACCGGCCGAACGAGGTCCAGCGTTTCGAGTTGGCGCACGTCGTTCGGCAGCCGGTCCGGGCGCCGGGATCCAGACGATTCCCAAGGAGGTCCCGGCTCGGAGCGAATCCCTAACGTCCACAATCTGGAGCAGCATGCGCGACTATCAGACCGCCGAACTTCGCAACCTCGCCGTCGTCGGACACGGAACGTCCGGCAAGACAACGCTCGTGTCGGCGCTCCTCTATGCCGCCGGCGCCGTGACCCGCCTTGCCCGCGTGGAAGACGGAAACACCACGACGGACTTCGAAGAGGACGAAATCGAACGCGGCATCAGCCTGAGCGCGGCGCCCACGTACTTCGACTGGGACGGGGTCAAGGTCAACCTGGTGGACACGCCGGGGTACAGCAACTTCCTCACCGAGGCGAAGCTGGCCATGCCGGTCGCGGACACGGCCCTCATTGCGGTCTGCGCGGTGGACGGCGTGGGGGTCAACACCGAACGGGTCTGGAACTTCGCGGAAGAGAACGGGGCGGCCGCCATCTTCGCGATCACCCGGATGGACCGCGACCGCGCGTCGTTCGAACGCACCCTGAGTTCGATTCAGGAGACCTTCGGACGCACCGCGATCCCGGTCCAACTGCCCATCGGAAGCGAGTCCGGGTTCTCCGGGGTCGTGGACCTCATCACGATGAAGGCGATCAGCGGTCCCGGGCCGGACGGAAAGGGGGCGACGACGGGCGACGTGCCCGCCGAGCTTCAGGAGCAGGCCGAGGCGGCGCGCAACGAGCTCATGGAAATGATCGCCGAATCGGACGAGGAGCTGCTGGACCGGTTCTTTTCCGAGGGAGAGCTGACGTCGGAGGAGATGATCCGGGGCCTCAGGACGGCGGTTGCCGCCCGTGCCATCTTCCCGGTGGCGGCGGTGACCGGAGCACACAACGTGGGAACCACGGCGCTCCTCGACCTGATCGTCGCGGCCGCCCCGGACCCGACCGGACGCGGGCCGGCGCGCGGGGTCAGCGGGGACGGGGAGCCGGTCGAGCGCGAGGTGGACGGCGGCGCGCCGGCCAGCGTCTACGTGTACAAGACCATCGCCGACCCCTTCGCCGGACGGTTGAGCCTCTTCCGGGTCATGACCGGCACCGTCGGCCCCGAGACCCAGCTCAAGAACCTGACCACCGGCGGGACCGGGCGGACCGGCGGCGTGAACGTCGTGAACGGGAAGGCCATGGAGGCCGTATCGAAGCTGTCGGCCGGCGATCTCGGTTGTTTCGCCAAGCTGCGGGACACCTTCACGGGAGACACGCTCGGCGCTCAGGACGGGATCCGTTTCGTGCGCCCCGAAGTGCCGCACCCGGTCATCAGCTTCGCCATCGAGCCCAAGTCGAGAGGGGACGAGGAGAAGATCTCCCAGGCGCTGCAGCGGCTTCGCGAAGAAGACCTGACCCTGAAGTTCGAGCGCGACCAGGAGCTGCTCCTCTCGGGGACGGGGCAGCTCCACATCGAGGTCGTGGTGTCCCGGCTGAAGCGGAAGTTCGGAGTCGAAGTCGATCTGAAACCGCCGCGGGTGCCGTACCGCGAGACGATCACGGTGACCGCCGAGGCGCACGGGCGGCACAAGAAACAGACCGGCGGACACGGCCAGTTCGCCGACTGCCACGTGCGCGTCGAGCCGCTCGAGCGCGGCGGGGAGTTCGAGTTCACGAGCGAGGTGGTGGGCGGCTCGATCCCGCGCCAGTTCATCCCGGCGATCGAGAAGGGATTCCAGGAAGCCCGGCAGAAGGGATACCTCGCCGGCTATCCCGTCGTGGACTTCAAGGCGACGGTGTTCGACGGGAAGTTCCACACGGTCGATTCGTCGGAGATCGCGTTCAAGATCGCCGCGTCCCTCGCGTTCAAGGACGCGATGTCGAAGTGCCGGCCGACGCTGCTCGAACCGATCATGTCCGTCGTGATCACGGTTCCGGACGAGAACACGGGAGATGTCCTGGGCGATCTGAACTCGCGCCGCGGCCGCACCCAGGGCATGGACCGGAAGGGCTCGCAGACCGCGATCACGGCGCAGGCGCCCATGGCCGAGATGCTCACCTACGAACCGACGCTGACCTCCCTCACCGGGGGACGCGGGGGCTTCCACATGGAGTTTTCCCACTACGACCCGGTGCCGGGGAATCTGGCGAAGGCCCTGATCGAGGCGTACCAGTCGCGGAACGACTAGCCGTTCGGCAAGGCGCCGTGAGGCTGGGTGAGGTTACGACGTGCGCGGTGCCGAGCACCGCGTGCCGGTCGGAGACCGGCGTTCCAAGCCGTTCCGTTAGTCGACGAACTCGATGCGCGCCATGGGGGCGCCGTCGCCGTGGCGGGGACCGAGCTTGAGGATCCGGGTGTAGCCGCCGGGACGCTCCTGGAACCGGGGCGCCACCTCGCTGAAGAGATGGCGGACCACCGCTTTCCGGGGCAGGATCTGGAGCGCGCGGCGACGCGCCGCGAGGTCCGACCGGCGCCCGAGGGTGACGAGCCGCTCGACGAACGGACGCACTTCCTTCGCCTTGGCGAGCGTGGTGCGCAGGTGTCCGTGCTCGATCAGGGTGGCGGCCAGGTTCCGCAGCAGGGCGCGCCGGTGCGATGGCCGGCGGCCGAGCTTGCGGTGTGCCAACTGGTGACGCATTTCAGCCCTGTCCCATTCCCAGCTTCAGGCCGAGACCGTCGAGAATCCTCTCGACTTCCTCGATGCTCTTCCGCCCGATGTTGCGCTCCCGCAGCAACTCCTGCTCGCTCTTGACCACGAGGTCGCCGATCGTGGCGATGTCGGCGTTCCGCAGTCCGTTGTACGCGCGGACCGAAAGCTGATCCGCGTAGTCGTCAATGGACGTGTTGCGATGCAGCTCGTAGGCCTTCTGCTCGTCGCTGATCACGACGTCTTCCGTCGCTTCTCCCTCGCCGCCCACGAAGATCCCCAGCATCTCCCGCAGCAGGCGGGCGGCGGTGGTGACCGCCTCCTGGGGCCGGATCGAACCGTTCGTGTGCACGTCGATCACGAGCTTGTCGAGGTCCGTGTCCTGGCCCACCCGCGCCGGTTCGACCTTGTAGTTGACCTTGCGGACCGGAGAATGCGTCGAATCGAGAGGGATGTAGCCGACCTCCAGGTCCGTATCCCGGTTCCGCTCCGCCTGGATGTAGCCGCGGCCGTTCTTCACCCGCATCTCGATGTCCAGCTCGGCCGGCTGGGTGATGGTCGCGAGGTGCACGTCCGGGTCGAGGATCTCGACGTTGGGATCCGTCTCGATGTCTCCCGAGGTCAGGGAACCGGTCTTCCTTCCCTTGAGCCGGATGGTCCTCGGCTGCGCCCCGTGGAGCCGCAGGGGGATCCGCTTGATGTTCAGGATGATGTCGAGGGTGTCTTCCTTGACCCCGGGAATCGTGGACATCTCGTGCTGCACACCGTCGAACTTGACCGCGGTGACCGCTGCGCCCTGAATGGAGGAAATCAGCAACCGGCGCAGGGCGTTGCCGATGGTGACCCCGTAGCCCCGCTCGAAGGGATGAGCGGAAAACCGACCGAAGTCGTCACTGCTGGTCTCGATGTTGAGGCCGCTGGGCCTCCGAAGTTCGGACATAAGCGCCGTCTCTCCTTTCCTTTCTGCCCCGTTAGCGCGAGTAGAGCTCGACGATGAGCTGGTCGCGGATCTTCAGTTGCGGGTCCTCGCCGGAGGGGAGCGTGACAACCCGTCCCGACGCCATGTCATCCTCTTCACGCTGAAGCCATTCCGGAACCGTGCGGCCTTCGGCGCGTTCCATGATCGCCTTGAAGAAATCCTTCTTGCGCGTCTTGTCGCAGACGCGGATCACGTCTCCCTCGTTGATGATGTTGGACGGAATGTCCACGCGTTTCCCGTTCACCTCGACGTGTCCGTGCCGGACGAAGAGCCGGGCCGCGGCCCGGGAGGGAGCCAGACCCAATCGGTAAACGGCGTTGTCGAGCCGGCGCTCCAGGAGCTGGAGCAGGAACGTTCCGGTCACGGCGCGCTCGCGTTCGGCGCGATCGAAGTACAGGCGGAACTGACGCTCGAGCAGGCCATAGGCGCGCTTCGCCTTCTGCTTCTCGCGAAGCTGAAGTCCGTAGCCCTGAACGCGGCTGCGACGGGTCTTCCCGTGGGCTCCGGGCGCGAAGTTGCGCTTGTCGATGGCGCACTTCGGGCTGAGGCAGCGATCGCCCTTCAGAAAGAGCTTGGCCCCCTCCCGGCGGCACAGCCGGCAGACGGGACCTCGATATCTCGCCAAGATGTCCTCCTAACAGCCTGTGGCCACTGCCTGGCTGCGTCCGTTCGCGGCGCAACGCGCCGCGGGGGTGGGGTGTGGGGAAGGGATTCCCCTCCCCACGAAAGAACGTGGCATGAATCGCGCAGCGATTCGCGTCACCCCGTGGGGAAAGCGCCCCGCACGCACGACAGCCCCCAGTTTGGGCGTCCGTGACGTCCTGAGTACGGTGCGGGGTGCTTTTTCCACGGGCTGTTAGTTCCGCCGTTTTTTGGGAGGGCGGCACCCGTTGTGTGGGATCGGGGTGACGTCCTTGATCGTCTTCACCTCGATTCCGGCGGCGGCTACGGCCCGGATCGCGGCTTCGCGTCCGGCGCCGGGGCCTTTCACCTTGACGTCCACATGCGTGCAGCCGAGGGCGCGGGCTTCGCGTGAGGCCGCGCCCGCCGCCTGCTGCGCCGCGAACGGCGTCTGTTTCCGGGAACCCTTGAAGCCCTGCGATCCGGCGCTGGCCCAGCAGACCACGTTTCCGGCCGGATCCGCGAAGGTGATGATCGTGTTGTGGTACGTCGCCTGGATGGATACGACGCCGGCGGTCAGCGTGCGCTTCTCGCGCTTCTTCCCGGTCCGGCGGCGGGCGGTCTTCTTCTTTGCCATGTCTTGTCTTCCTAGCGCCGGCGCATTCCGACCCGGCGGGGGCCGCGGCGGGTCCGGGCGTTGGTCTTGGTGCGCTGGCCCCGTGCCGGGAGGCCCCGGCGATGGCGGAGCCCGCGGTAGCACCCGATGTCCATGAGGCGCTTCAGGTCCATCGAGATCCGCTTCCTCAGGTCTCCTTCGACGCCGCCTTCGTCATCAATGGCCCGGCCGATCCGGCTCACCTCTTCCTCGGTCAGGTCGCTGACCCGGCGGTGGCGTTCGATCCCCACCCGGTCGAGGATGGTCACCGCGCGGTGGGATCCCACGCCGTAGATGTACGTCAGCCCGATATCAATGCGCTTGGCGCGCGGCAGGTCAACGCCGGCAATTCTGGCCATCGGTCAGTCTCTCCCTGTTTCCATCACCCTTGGCGCTGCTTGTGCTTCGGGTTTTCGCAGATCACCCGCACGACCCCTCGGCGGCGGACGATCTTGCACTTGGCGCAGATGCGCCGAACGGACGCGCGAACCTTCATGCTGCCGCTCCTACTTGCACCGGTAAACGATCCGGCCGCGGCTCAGATCGTAGGGGGAAAGCTCCACCAGCACGCGGTCCCCCGGCAGTACCTTGATGAAGCTCTTCCGCATCTTTCCCGACACGTGGGCGAGCACCTTGTGATCGCCGGTATCGAGCTTGACCCGGAACATGGCGTTTGGCAGAGGCTCCATGACGGTCGCCTCCACGGAAATAGCGTCTTCCTTAGACATGATCTTCCTCTGAACCCGGGTTGGCGGGGTTCTGCCCTCTGGGCTCCGCCAGAATCCAGGGACCGCCCTCCATGACCGCGATGGATCGTTCGAAGTGCGCGGAGGCGCTGCCGTCCACGGTGACCACCGTCCAGCGATCCCGCTTCACGCGCACATCCGGGCTCCCGCGATTCACCATGGGTTCGATCGCGATCACGGCGCCCGGAATCAGGCGAGTCCGTTTCCCGGGATCATAGAAGTTCGGGATCCAGGGCTCCGCGTGCAGGCTCGTTCCGATCCCGTGTCCGCCGTATTCGCGCACCACGGAATAGCCGCGGCTCTCGGCATGGGTCTGCACGGCCTGCCCGATGTCCGAAACGCTGTTTCCGGGACGGGCGGCTCCGATTCCGGCGTAGAGAGCCCCCTCGGTCACCTGCAGCAGACGCGCCACTTCCTCGTCAATCCGGCCGACCGCGACGGTGGTCGCGTTGTCCCCGTAGTAGCCGTCCACGATGCAGCCGAAGTCGAGGCTCACGATGTCGCCCTCCTTCAGCTTCCGCCAACGGGACGGGATGCCGTGGACGACCTCGTCGTTGATCGAAACGCACAGGGAGGCGGGAAACCCGTGATATCCCTTGAAGGCGGGAGTCACGCCGTGGCGTCGCAGGTTGTCCGCCGCCACGCGGTCGAGGTGGGCCGTGGTCACGCCCGGCTCCACCGTGCGGGCGAGCAGCTCCAGCGTCTCCACGGTGATCGCGTTGGCCTGGTGGAGCTTGTCGAGCTCGACGTCGGAACGGGAGATCACGAGGTCACCAACTGCGCCGCTCTGAACGGCAGCGCGGCGCACAGACGGCTGAAGACGTCGTCGCGGGACCCGAGTCCCGAGACGCTCGCGGCGCGGTCCCCGTAGTAGTCGAGGAGCGGAAAGGACTCGGATTCGTAAACCTCGAGCCGGCGGCGGAAGGCTTCCTCGCTGTCGTCCTGCCGGCCGTCGGTCCCGCGCCGACCGCGGACCCGGGCGGCCAGTTCCTCCGCGGGGACGGCGATGTTCGCAATCCACTCGGTGGCGCCGAGCCTCGACAGGACCGCACCCAGCGCCCGGGCCTGCGCCCGGTTCCGCGGATAGCCGTCGAGAATGAAACCCCGGCTGCAATCGGGAGCGGAGATCCTCTCCTCGACGATCCCCAGCACGATCTCGTCGCTCACCAGGCGGCCGGCGGCCATGATGTCGCGGGCCGCCCTCCCGAGTTCCGTGCCGTCCGCGACCGCCTGCCGCAGAATGGCCCCGGTCGAGATGTGGGGCAACCCCAGCGACTCGGCGAGCCGCGCCGCCTGGGTCCCCTTTCCGGACCCGGGAGCGCCGAGAAGAATGACCGCGTTCATGTCAGCTCCGGCACACCTCAGCCGCGGCGTCCACGGATGCGGCCCCGCTGCAGGAAGCCTTCGTAGTTGCGCATGATGAGCTGACTCTCCACCTGCTGCGCGGTGTCCATGGCGACGCCGACCACGATGAGGATGGACGTGCCGCCGAAGTAGAACGTCACCCCCATGCCCTCGGTGATGAAGGTCGGGAGGACCGAATCGAGCCACGGCCCGATCACCGGGATCGGCGCCACGGTGAACCCGTTCAGCAGGAACTCGGGAAGGACCGCGACCGCCGCCAGGTAGATGGCGCCCACGAAGGTGAGCTTCCCGAGCACCGCGTCCAGATAGCGCGCCGTCGGACGCCCCGGCCGGATGCCCGGGACATAACCGCCGCTCTTCCGCATGTTGTCCGCCACGTCGGCGGGCTTGAAGACGATGGCGGTGTAGAAGTAGCAGAAGAACAGGATCGAGACGACGTAGAGCAGGGTGTAGAGCGGCATGCCCCAGCGGAGCTGCTCGGCGATGGCGGCCATCCAGCGGCTCTCGGTGAAGAGCGAGGCGAACGTCTGCGGCAGCGCGATGATCGAGCTGGCGAAGATGACCGGAATCACGCCCCCGGTGTTGATCTTCAGCGGGATGTGGGTGGACTGTCCCTGGTACATCCGGCGGCCGACGAACCGCTTCGCGTACTGGACCGGAACCCGCCGCTGGCCGCGCTCGACGAACACGATGAACGCGAGCACCGCGATCATGAAGACGACGAGCAGCGCCACGCCGAAGACGGTCTGCTGTCCGACGCGGATGTTCTGGACCGTGGTGAGAATGGCCGACGGGAACATCACGACGATCCCCGCGAAGATCAGCAGCGACATTCCGTTGCCGATGCCGCGTTCGGTGATCTGCTCGCCGATCCACATGATGAACACCGTGCCGGCGGTCATCGTGAGAATGGTCATCAGGGTGAACGAGAGGCCGGGCTCGTTCACCAGGTTCATCCCGTCGGGAAGGGCCTGGCTCTGCAGGAAGACGGCGATGCTCGCGGACTGGATCACCGCGAGGATCACGGTGCCGTACCGGGTGTACTGGGTGATCTTCTTGCGCCCGAGCTCGCCCTCCTTGCTGAGCTTCTCGAGATACGGCCACACCAGCGTCAGGAGCTGCAGGATGATGGACGCGCTGATGTAGGGCATGATGCCGAGCGCGAACACCGTGACCTGGGAAAGGTTCCCCCCGGAGAACATGTCCACGAAACCGAACCAGGTCGCGCGGTTCTGTTCGAAGAAGGCCGTCAGGGCGGCCGGGTTGACGCCCGGCGTGGGGACGTGGTTTCCGAGCCGATAGACGGCGAGCATGCCGAGCGTGAACAGAATCCGGGTACGAAGATCCGGAATCCGGACGATGCTGCGGACGGCGTTGATCACTTCTCGTCTTCGGAGTTGCCGGCGTCCGCGCCGATGAAGGCCACGGTCCCGCCGGCGGCTTCGATCTTCCGGCGCGCGGAAGCGCTGAAGGCGTGGGCGTGGACGGTGAGCCGCTTCTCCAACTCACCTCCGCCGAGGACCTTGATGCGGAACGGACGGGGGCGGACCAGCAGGGGAGATCCCTCCGGGTGAGGCCGGTAGATCCGCGCTCCGTGAATCAGGCGGGCGGCCACCAGTTCGATCTCGCCGACGGTCGAACCGTCTTCGAAACGGTTGAGGTCACCCAGATTGACGACCTCCTGACGGGTTCTGAAGATGTTCGTGAACCCGCGCTTCGGCACGCGGCGCACGAGCGGCATCTGGCCGCCCTCGAAGCCACGGCGGAGCGAGTACCCGGACCGCGACTTGGCTCCCTTGTGGCCGCGCCCGGCAGTCTTGCCGGTGCCTGATCCCGGGCCGCGTCCCACCCGCTTGCGGGGCCGGACGGCGCCCTCGGGCGGCGCCAGTTCATGAAGGCTCACTTGCTCGTCCTCATTCACCATCGGCCGGAACGGCCGTCTCTTGCGCTTGCGTCGTTTCGACGATGCGGACGAGGTGCGGAACGCGCCGCACCATCCCGCGGATCATCGGGTTGTCCGGCCGGGAAGCGGTCGCTCCCAGTCGGCGAAGCCCCAGGCCCTTCACGACTTCGCGCTGGTAGCGGGTCGTGCCCGCCAGGCCGCGCACGAGTTGCACGACGATCCGGGGCTGGCCCGGGCTGGCCGCGGTGTCTTCTGGCTGCGTCATGGCGCTAGGCGCGGATCTCCGCCTCGATGTGGCTCACGTCCTTCCCCCGAAGCTCCGCCACCGCGGCCTTCGAGCGGAGCGAGAGGAGCGCGACCATCGTCGCCTCCACCACGTTCTTCGGATTGGCGGTTCCGAGCGACTTGGTCAGGATGTCCTTGATTCCGGCGAGCTCGATGACGGCGCGCACCGGGCCGCCCGCGATCACCCCGGTCCCCTCCGAGGCCGGCTTGAGCAGGACCCGGCCCGCTCCGAACACGCCCACCACCTCGTGAGCGATGGTGGTTCCCTCGCGGGGGACCATCGTCAGGTTCTTCTTGGCGATCTCGATTCCCTTCTTGATCGCCGCCGGCACCTCGCGCGCCTTGCCAAGGCCGAAACCCACCCGGCCGTCCTCGTTTCCAACCACGACCAGCGCGGAAAAGGAGAGGTTCTTGCCACCCTTGACCACCTTGGTCACCCGGTTGATCGAGACGACCTTGTCCTTGAGATCGGGATCGCCGGTGCGCTCCACCTGCGTGTTGCGCGAACCGCTGCGAGGCCTCGATCGGCCGCCCGCGTCCATGTTCAGCACTGAATCCCTCCATTCCTCACCGCGTCGGCAAGGGCCTTGATCCGGCCGTGGTACTGGGACCCGCCGCGATCGAAGACGACGGTCTCGATGCCGGCGGCGCGGGCCCGCTCGGCCAGCTTCTCGCCGACCAGGGCGGCGCCCCGGGCGTTTCCGCCGGCCTCGATCCCGGTCTCGCGGCTTCCCGCGGCAACGAGGGTCCTGCCGGCAGCGTCGTCAATCACCTGCGCATAGATGTGCTTCAACGAGCGATAGACTGCGAGCCGCGGGCGCTCGGCAGTGCCGGCGATCTTCCGACGGATGCGGGCATGGATGCGCCGCCTGCGCTGGCGGCGGGTCGTGATTCGCATGGCTCTTCGGTCCTCGAGCTCTCTTCCTCGGGATCAGGCCCCGGTCTTTCCTGCCTTCTTGATGAGGCGTTCGCCGGTGTAGCGAACCCCCTTCTGCTTGTACGGGTCCGGCTTGCGGAGCGCGCGGATGCGCGCCGCCACCTGCCCGACGGCCTGCTTGTCGGCGCCCGACACGACGACGTGGGTGTTCTTCTCGACCCGGACGTCGATCCCGTCGGGCAACGTGAACTCGATGGGATGGGAATACCCCAGCGCGAAGGAAACGTTCCGTCCCTTCACCTGCGCCCGGTAGCCGACTCCCACGATGTCCAGCTCCTTCTGGAAGCCCTCGGAGACGCCGGTCACCGCGTTCGCGAGCAGCGCCCGGGTGAGCCCCCAGTAGGCCCGGTTCGCGGACGTTTCCCGAAGGGACACCTGGGCCACGCTGCCGTCGAGCTTCACCTCGATTCCGGGGAGGAGCGGACTCGTGAGGACGCCCTTCGGGCCCTTCACGCGGACCTCGGAACTCGCGATGGAGATCGAGACCCCGGACGGAACGGGGATCGGCTTGGCGCCTATGCGAGACATGATCAACAGCCTTTGGTGAAACTCACGTGAGCGCCGAGCCCGGTGAGGCGCCCGGCTGACAAGGCGCGTGAGGGAGGAATATCGAGCGTATTTCGACCGAAACGCAACGCAGAGCGGAGCGAAGCGGAGTGTTTCAGCCGGGATGGATCGCCGGGCGAACGCCGCGTGAGTTTTGCCACAGGCTGTTTACCTCGGGCTACCACACCTGGCAAAGGACTTCGCCGCCCACGCCGAGATGGCGCGCCTGGCGGCCCGTCATCACCCCGCGGGAGGTCGAAAGCAGGGTGACACCGAGCCCTCCCTGCGCCTTGGGAATCTTCTGGTGCGAGACGTAGACACGGGTGCCCGGCCTCGAAATGCGCTTCAGTCCACTCAGCGCGTCCCGGTTGCCGGGCAGGCGCCGCAACTTGATGCGGATCGCGTCCTGCGGCGGAGCGGAGCGGCGCTCCCAACCGTCCACGTATCCCTCCTCGTGGAGGATGCGGGCGATCTCCTCCTTCAGCTTCGACGCGGGAATCTCGACGAAGTCGTGCCGCGCCTGAATCGCGTTGCGAATCCGGGTGAGCATGTCGGCCACCGGGTCAGACCACATCAGCGCGCCTCCCTACCAACTCGCCTTGATGACGCCGGGGATCTCCCCCGCGAGCGCCAGCTTCCGGAAGCACAGGCGGCAGAGCCCGAACTTCCGGAGATAGGCCCGGGGGCGGCCACAGCTCAGGCAGCGGTTGTAACGCCGCACCTCGAACTTGGGCCGCTTCCTTGCCTTGGCAATGAGTGATTTCTTCGCCAAAACCGTTTCCTCTGCTTCTTAACAGCCTGTGGATGAAGTGACGTGAGTACCGAGAACGCCGAGGCGCCCGGCTGACAAGGCGCGTGAGGGAGGAATACCGAGCGTATTCCGACCGAAACACAACGCAGAGCGCCTCGTAGAGGCGCGGTTCAGGCGGGATGCATCGGCGTTCGCGTCGTTAGCGGGGCGTGAGCCCCGCGCAGACCCCGGAGCGAGAGGGATCGGGGACGGGTTCACCCGGCTCCTGTCCCTCTTGGCTCGGGAATGCCGCGTGACTTTGTCCACAGGCTGTTACCTCTGATGACTACGCTTCCCGGCGGGCGAACGGCATCCCGAAGGCGCGGAGCAGCTCTCGCGCGTCCCCGTCGCTCGTCGCGGTCGTGCAGATGGTCACGTTCATCCCGAGCGTCCTCTCGATCTTCGAGTAGTCGATCTCGGGGAACACGGATTGGTCCGTCAGACCCAGGGTGTAGTTGCCCCGGCCGTCGAAGGCCCGGTCCGAGACACCGCGAAAGTCGTGCACCCGAGGCAGCGCGATGTTGATCAGCCGGTCCATGAATTCGTACATCCGGATTCCGCGCAGGGTGACCCGCGCGCCCACCGGCATGCCGTCCCGGATCTTGAAGTTGGCGATGGACTTCCGGGCCCTGGTCACCACCGGCCTTTGTCCGGTGATCGCCGTCAGGTCCGCGACCGCGGCATCAATGAACTTGTGCTCCCGCGCCCCTTCACCGACGCCCATGTTGACGACGACCTTGGTAACCCGAGGCACGGCGTGCACGCTGGCGATCTGCAGTCGGGTGCGCAGATCGGGAGCGATGGTCTCGCGATACCGGGAACGAAGGCGGCTCACTTGTCGATCACTCCCTGGGAACGGACGCTCACGCGAACCTTGCGTCCATCGGTCAGCCGGGTCCTCCCGATCCGCGTCGGGAGGTTGGTCTCCGGGTCCACGATGGCCACGTTGCTGATCGCGATCGAGGCTTCCCGTTCGACGACCCCGCCCTTGATGTTCGCCCGCGGGTTCGCCTTCGTGTGCCGCTTGATCATGTTGATGCCCTCGACGAGCACCCGTCCGGTCCCGGGAAAGACGCGGAGGATCCGTCCCCGCTTCCCGAGGTCGCTCCCGGCCATGATCTGGACGAGGTCGTTCTTGCGAACGTGCAGGCGCCGGGGCGGCGGCGCGCTCTTCTTCCGGGACATCGTCACAGGACCTCCGGAGCGAGCGAAACGATCTTCATGAACTGGCGCTCGCGCAGCTCGCGGGCGACCGGGCCGAACACCCGGGTTCCGGTGGGCTCGCGCTGCTCGTTGATCAGCACCGCGGCGTTGTCACCGAAGCGGATGTAGGACCCGTCCGCCCGGCGGTGTTCCTTGCGGGTCCTCACGATCACCGCCTGGACGACCGTCCCCTTCTTGACCGCGCTCCCGGGCGCGGCTTCGCGGACCGAAGCGGTGATGACGTCCCCCAGCCGGGCGATACGGCCCACCCCGCCACCAAGCGGAAGAATGCAGGTGACCCGGCGGGCGCCGGAGTTGTCGGCGACCTGCAGCACCGACTGCATCTGGATCATGTGGCGCGCTCCACAACCTTGAGCAGCCGGAAACGCTTGGTCCGGGAAAGCGGACGGCATTCCTCGATCTGGACGCGGTCTCCGACCCGGCCCTCGTTCTTCTCGTCGTGGACCGCGAAGCGGGTGGACTTGCGGTAGCGACGCTTGTACAGGCGGTGTTCCACGAGGCGCTCCACGAGCACCGTGATGGTCTTTTGGGCGCCGCTGGCGACCACGGTTCCGGTCCTGATCAGTCTTGGCATGACGGTTCTTCTCGTACTTACCGGCCTCAGGAATCCGAGGCGCCGCTCCCCGGGGAATCGGTCCCGATCTCGAGCTCGCGCTCCCTCATGATCGTCTGGAGCCGGGCGGCGTGGCGCCGCAGCATCTTGACCTTGTGCGTGTGGCCGAGCTGACCGGTAGCGGCCTCGAGCCGGGCATCGAACAGCTCCTTGGTCACTTCCTGCTGCTTCCTCACGAGTTCGTCGTGGGTCAGCTCACGAATCCGGGCGGCCTTCACGACGACCCCTCCTCGAAGCGGCCGACGAACTGCGTCCGCACCGGAAGCTTGTGGCCCGCCCGGCGCATCGCCTCCATCGCCTGGTCGCGGCCGACGCCTTCCATCTCGAAGAGGATCCGTCCGGGGCGCACCACCGCGACCCAGCCTTCAGGACCGCCCTTTCCCTTGCCCATGCGCGTTTCCTGGGGTTTCTTGGTCAGCGGCTTGTCCGGAAAGATCCGGATCCAGACCCGCCCGGTCCGCTTGATGAAGCGGGTGATGGCCACCCGCGCCGACTCGATCTGGCGATTCGTGATCCACCCCGGCTCCAGCGTCTTGAGGCCGAAGTCCCCGAACGCCACGGTCTGCCCGGTCCAGGACTTGCCGCGCATGCGGCCGCGCTGCTGTTTCCGGTACCGGGTCTTCTTCGGCATCAGCATGGCGTTTCTCCTTCCGGGTCCCCTTCAGGGCTCAACCGGCGCTTGCCTCTTCGGAGCCGGAGGCTGATGGCTTCCTGGGGATCTCCGGACGCCCGGACCGGCTGACCATGTCGCTGACGCCCCGATAGACCCAACACTTGACCCCGATCTGCCCGTACGTCGTGAAGGCCTCGGCGAGCCCGTATTCGATGTCGGCCCGCAGCGTGTGGAGCGGGAGCTGTCCCTCCAGGTACCACTCCGCCCGCGCGATGTCAGCGCCGTTCAGCCGCCCGGCGCACCGGATGCGGACGCCCTTGGCGCCGTTCCGCATGGTGTTCTCGACAGCCTTCCGCATCGCGCGCCGGAACGCGATCCGCTTCTCCAGTTGGAGGGCGATGGACTCGGCGACCAACTGCGGGTCGAGCTCGGGCTTGATCACCTCGAGCGGCCGGATGTGGACTTCCTTGCCGGTGCGCTTGCGGAGGTCGCGCGTCAGCTTCTCCACCTCCGTCCCCTTGCGGCCGATGATGATTCCCGGCCTGGAGGTGTGGATGTAGATGTTGAGCTTGTTGCCCGGACGCTCGATCTCCACCCGCGAAATACCCGCGTGGTACAGGCGGCGCTTGAGAAGACGCCGCAGCTTCAGGTCCTCGTGCAGCGAGTCCCGGTAGGCGCTGTCCGCGAACCAGCGGGAGCGCCAGGTCTTGCTGTACCCGAGCCTGAAGCCGTGCGGGTGTACTTTCTGACCCATTCCTATTCCTCTTCCACCGCAGTCACGCGGATCGTGTAGTGGGTGGTTCGCCGCCGGATGCGACGGATACGGGCCCTCCGGCCGCTGCGGGCGATGGCCCGGGCCGGTCCCTGGTCGGCGAACGCCTCGGAAACCATGAGCTTGTCCTCATCAATCCGTTTTGCTTCGCTGAGGGCCTTCGTCTGGGCATTCGCGATCGCCGACCGCAACACCTTCTCGATGATGGGCGCCGGCGCGCGGTTCGTGTTCTGCAACACCGAGATGGCGTCCGCCGCGGGCTTGTCGCGGATGAGGTCGAGAACGAGCCGCGCCTTCTGAACCGAACCGGGAACCGCCGTGGCGCGGGCGACCGCTTCGATCACGGTGTCACCCCCGTCCGCGAGGAAAGTCTCATCGGCGCGCCCTCGACTTCTCGGTCTTCACCTTGTGGCCCTTGAAGGTCCGCGTTGGCGAGAACTCACCGAGCTTGTGACCCACCATGTTGTCGGTCACATAGACCGGAATGAACTTGCGGCCGTTGTGAACGGCGAAGGTCAGGCCCACCATCTGCGGAACGATCGTGGAGCGCCGGGACCAGGTCTTGATGATGGTCTGCCGGCGCGCGGTGTGCGCGTCCTCCACCTTCCGGATCAGGCTTTCCTCGATGTACGGGCCTTTTTGAATCGAACGCGGCATTCTTTGGTCCTTTTGGCTCTGGTCCTTTTGGCTCTGGTCCCTTTCTGATCCCTGTTCCGATCCTGGTGGAGTGGGGTTTCCTCGCTCTACCTTCTGCGGCGCCGGCGGGAGCGGACGATCATCGAGTCGGTCCGCTTGTTGTTGCGGGTCTTGTGTCCCTTGGTCGGCACGCCCCAAGGGCTCACCGGGTGGCGTCCTCCGGAGCTCTTGCCCTCGCCGCCGCCGTGGGGGTGGTCCACCGGGTTCATGGTGACTCCCCGGTTGTGCGGCCGGCGCCCGAGCCAGCGCTTGCGGCCGGCCTTGCCGAGCTTCACGTTCTCGTGGTCCACGTTGGAGACCTGACCGATCGTGGCGTGGCACTCGCGCAGCACCTTGCGGACCTCGCCGGAAGGAAGGCGCACCTGCGCGTAACGCCCCTCCTTGGCGACCAGTTGCACGAACGCACCGGCG
Organism: Vicinamibacteria bacterium; assembly: GCA_963555995.3. GTDB lineage: Bacteria > Acidobacteriota > Vicinamibacteria > Marinacidobacterales > Marinacidobacteraceae > Marinacidobacterium. The sequence goes on from OY821641.1 coordinate 2,864,306, forward strand.
CTGCGCGCCATCTTGCCGCCGCCCCCGGGCCGGAGCTCGACGTTGTGAATCGTGGCGCCCAGCGGGATGCGGTCTATGCACAGCATGTTTCCGGGCGCGATCTCGGCGCTGTCGCTCGCCATCACCACGTCGCCGAGCTTCATCCCGACGGCGTGCAGGATGTACCGCTTGTCTCCGTCGAGATAGTGAAGCAGCGCGATCCGGGCCGAGCGGTTCGGGTCGTACTCGATGGACGCCACACGTCCGGGCACCCCGGGTTTCGCCCGCCGGAAATCAATCTCCCGGTGGCGCCGCTTGTGGCCGCCGCCCCGGAAGCGGACCGTGATGCGCCCGGCGGTGTTCCGCCCGCCGCGCTGGCTCTTCCCGCGGGTCAGCCGCTTCTCCGGCGTGGTGGTCGTGAGCTCCTCGAACGTCTGGACGGTGTGGAACCGGCGTCCGGGGGAGGTCGGCCGGGATTTCTTGATCGCCATCTAAGTGCCCCTCACCTACACGCCCTTGAAGATCTCGATGGCGTGGCCCTCCTCGAGGGTCACGTACGCCTTCTTCCAGTTGGGGCGCCGGCCGACGAAGCGGCCCCAGCGCTTGTTCTTTCCCGTGAAGTTGGAAGTGCGGACATCCTTGACTTCCACCTCGAAGAGACTCTCCACGGCGCGGCGGATCTGGATCTTGTTGGCCTTCGGGCTCACCCGGAAGGCGACGACGTTCTGGGTTTCCCGAAGGCGCTCCGCCTTTTCGGTGGTGAGCGGTTCGAGGATGACGCGGTCGGCTTCCATCATCGGCCCCCTGCCTCAGCGCCCCCTGCTTCGGAGAGCTTTTCGGACAGCGCGGCGAGCGCGGAACGCCGGATCAGCACGGTCTTCGCCTTGAGTACCTCGTAGCAGTGCAGCGCCATCACCGAGACCACTTCGACCGCCGGCAGGTTCCTCGTCGACAGGTAGAGGTCGTCGGACGGCGCCGTCTCCACGATCAGGACGCGTCCGCCCGCCGAGTCCCATTCGCCGAGGCGCCGGAGCACCGCTCGGGTGGAGGGTCCCTCGAGACCGAAGTCCTCGAAGACGCGCAACCGCCCTTCGCTCGCGCACAGCGAGAGCGCGGAGCGGAGCGCGCCGCGCTGCATGCGGCCCGGCAGCCGATAGCTGTAGTCGCGGGGCTGTGGTCCGAACACGGTCCCGCCGCCCCGCCACAACGGGGTGCGGCGGCTTCCGACCCGCGCGTTGCCGGTGCCCTTCTGCCGCCACGGCTTGCGGCCGCCGCCGGCGACGAGCGCGCGGTTCTTCGTCGCGTGGGTCCCGGCGCGGCGTCCGGCCATGTACTGGCGGACGGCGTCGTAGTGAAGGCCCGGCTTCACCGGCGCCGCGAAGACCGTCGGATCGAGTTCCACTTCGCCGCCTTCGGCATCACGGGCGACCACGGATGCACCGCGCCCCTCCGAGCCTTCGGCCCCGGGTGCGCCTTCCGCCGGAAGCGCCTCTTGCTCTGCCACGGTCACTCTCGTTCTTCCTGTTCGGGTCGGTGGTTCTCTCGCGTCGGTTTCTCTCGTCAGGCCTTGCGAATCTCGACGGTCCCGCCGCGGGGGCCGGGGACGGCGCCGCGTACCGCGACCACGTTCTCCTGCGCATCCACCCGAACGATCCGGAGGTTCCGGACCGTCACGCGTTCCCGGCCGTGCTGGCCGGGAAGCCGGGTGCCCGGGAGCACCCGTGAGGGGGTTGCGCACATCCCGATGGCGCCCGGAGCGCGGTGGAACTTGGAGCCGTGCGACTTCGGGCCGCCGTGGAAGCCGTGCCGCTTCATCACGCCGGCGAAGCCCTTGCCCTTGCTGACTCCGGTGACCCGGACCACGTCGTCCGGAGCGAACACCTCGGCGCCGAGCCGGGAACCGATGGCCAGGTCTTCGCCAGAATCCGCCTGAAACTCGCGCAGCACCGAGGCGGACGGGGCTCCGGCAGCCTGCAGCCGGGCGGCGAGCGCCCGGTTGCGGGCGGGGCGGCTTCCCGGGCCGCTCAGCCGCTCCAGGCCGACCTGAACGGCTTCGTATCCGTCCGCGCCCACCGTCTTCTTCTGGACGACGACGCAGGGGCCCACCCGGATCAGGGTGACCGGAATCACCCGGCCGTCGTCCCCGAAGTGCTGGGCCATCCCCAGCTTCGTGCCCAGCAGTCCGTTCATGGTCCTTCCTCCGCGGTTCCCGTTCCCTACTTGACCTGCGGCTCGCCGGCGACCATCGCCTTGATCTCGACATGGACGCCGGCCGGAAGATCCAGCCGCGACAACGCATCAACCGTCGTCGGCGTGGACCCCAGGATGTCGAGGAGGCGCTTGTGCGTGCGGAGTTCGAACTGCTCCCGCGACTTCTTGTCCACGTGCGGGGAGCGAAGAACGGTGTAGCGGTTCTTGACCGTCGGCAGCGGAATCGGGCCGGCCACCGTGGCGCCGGTCCGCTTCGCCGTCTCCACGATCTCGCTGGTGGACTGGTCCAGCAGGCGGTGATCGAACGCCTTGAGTCGGATGCGGATCTTTTCGTTCATCGGTTGAAACTCGCTTCGGCGTTCCCGTGCGGCCCCGTCAGGCGCTCGCCATGACCTCCGCCATGACGCTCTCCGGAGCCTCCTCGTAGGAGCCGAAGTGCATCGTGTAGGTCGCCCGGCCCTGGGTGGCGGACCGGATGTCGGTGGCGTAGCCGAACATCCCGGCCAGCGGCACCAGCGCTTCCACGACCTGGGCGTTGCCCCGCATCGAGAGGCCGCTGATCCGGGCGCGGCGGGCGTTCAGGTCCCCCATCACCTCTCCGGTGAAGTCGTCCGGAGTCACGACCTCCACCTTCATCACCGGCTCGAGGATGACCGGCGAGCACCGGCGCAGCGCGTCCTTGACCGCCATGGAACCGGCGATGCGGAACGCGAGCTCGGAGCTGTCCACGGTGTGGAAGGCGCCGTCGTAGAGACGCACCGTGACCCCGGTCACCGGGTAGCCGGCGAGCGGCCCCGCGGCGAGGGCGTCGCGAGCTCCCTCCTCCACTGCCGGGATGTATTCGCGCGGCACGGAACCACCCACGATGTCGTTGACGAACTCGAACGGCTCGACCGGATTCGGGAAGACCTCGATCCGGACATGCCCGTACTGACCCCGGCCGCCGGTCTGCCGTACGTAACGACCTTCGGTCTTCGTGGAGGCGCGGATGGCCTCGCGGTAGGCCACCCGCGGCTGACCCACGACCGCGCCCACCTGGAACTCCCGGAGCAGCCGGTCCACGATGATCTCGAGGTGCAGCTCTCCCATCCCGCTGATGATGGTCTGCGCCGTCTCCGCGTCGGTCGTCACCCGGAAGGTCGGATCTTCGTGGGTCAGTTTCCCGAGCGCTCCGGAGAGCCTTTCCTGATCCGCCTTCGTCGCGGGCTCGATGACCCGGGAGATGACCGGCTCGGGGAACTCCATGGCTTCGAGGACCACGGGAGCGGCCGGGGAACAGATCGTTTCCCCGGTTCTCGCGTTCCGGAGACCCACCACCGCCGCGATGTCTCCGGCGTAGACCTCCTTGATCTCCTCGCGCTTGTTGGCGTGGATCTTGAGGAGGCGACCGACCCGCGACCGGACCGAGCGGGTGGAGTTGAGGACCGTGTCACCGGTACGGAGCACGCCCGAATAGACCCGGAAGAAGGAAAGCTGGCCGACGAAGGGATCGGTCATCACCTTGAAGACCAGCGCCGCGAAGGGAGCGTCGTCCCGCGCGTCCCGGACGGCCGGGGTCGGGTCGGTGACGGACGCGGTGCCCGTGATGGACGGCACGTCCGTCGGCGCGGGCAGCAGGGTGACCACCGCGTCCAGCAGGGGCTGGACGCCCTTGTTCCGGAAAGCGGATCCGCAGAGGACCGGAACCAGTTGCAGCGCGACCGTCGAACGGCGCAGCGCCGCCTCGCACTCCTCGGGGGTCAGATCCCCCCTCTCGTCCCAGATCCCGAGCGCCTCGAGGTCGCATTCACAGATCGTCTCGATCAGCGACTCCCGGGCGAGGCGGGCTTCGCCGAGGCGTTCGGGAGCGACCTCGGTCTCCTCGTAGCGGGCGCCGAGGACGTCTCCGTGATAGCGGATCTCCTTCATCCGAACGAGGTCCACCACCCCTCCGAAGGCGTCCTCCGCCCCGATCGGGAGCTGGACCGCCGCCGCCCGGGCTCCAAGGCGGTCCTCCATCATCTTCACGACCCGTCCGAAGTCCGCACCCGCCCGGTCCATCTTGTTCACGAAGGCGATCCGGGGCACGCCGTACTTGTCGGCCTGCCGCCAGACCGTTTCCGACTGCGGCTCCACGCCGGCGACCGCGCAGAACACGGCCACCGCACCGTCGAGAACCCGCAGGGACCGCTCCACCTCGGCGGTGAAGTCCACGTGCCCCGGCGTATCAATGATGTTGACCCGATGGTCCTTCCAGAAACAGGTCGTCGCGGCCGAGGTGATCGTGATCCCGCGCTCCTGCTCCTGCTCCATCCAGTCCATCGTCGCGGTCCCCTCGTGGACCTCGCCGAGCTTGTAGGTGACGCCGGTGTAGTAAAGGATGCGTTCGGTGGTGGTCGTCTTCCCCGCGTCAATGTGCGCCATGATCCCGATGTTTCGGGTATCGGCGAGGGCGACTTGACGGGCCATGGGAACGGGAGGGTGGTCTGACGGGAAACGAGAACTCTGGAAAAAGGTCCGAAATGCCTGCGGTTCGACGCACGCGCAATGACGAACGGATCGAGTCCGCCCCACCGGGGCGCGGGAGCCCGCAGGGGCTGGACTCAGCAGGCGATCTCATTGGGCGAAATCGTGCTCGCTTCCTGAATGGCGGTTCCTCCGATTTGTGGTTTGCCGATGGATGTTGATCGAACTGGAAGGGGCGGTTACCAGCGGTGGTGGGCGAAGGCCTTGTTCGCCTCCGCCATCTTGTGGGTGTCTTCCCGTTTCTTGATGGCCCCGCCCCGATTCTGGGAAGCGTCGAGCAACTCGGCCGCGAGCTTCTCCGCCATCGTCTTCTCCGGCCGCTTCCGGGCGTACCCCACGATCCAGCGCAGGGAAAGCGACGTGCGCCGCTCGGGACGGACCTCGTACGGCACCTGGACGTTGGCGCCGCCCTTCCGGCGGCTCTTCACCTCGAGGGTCGGCTTGACGTTCTGGACGGCCTCGCGAAAGGTCGTGAGCGGCTCGCTGCCCGTCTTGTCCTTGATGCGGTCGAAGGCCCCGTACACGATGGACTCGGCGGTGGACTTCTTCCCGTCCAGCATCACCTTGTTGATGAACGAGGAGACGAGCGCGCTCTGGTAGCGGGCATCCGGAGCGGGTTGCCGCTTCGGCACGTCACGGCGTCGGGACATCTCCGAATCTCTCTCCGTAAGGGGCGGCTCTACCGGTCAGCTCTTCGGCCGTTTCGTTCCGTACTTGGACCGGGCGTTCTTTCGTCCGTCCACCCCGGTGGCGTCGAGGGCTCCCCGGATCACGTGGTACCGCACGCCCGGAAGGTCCTTCACCCGGCCGCCGCGCAGGAGCACGATGGAGTGCTCCTGCAGGGAATGCCCCACCCCGGGAATGTAGGTCGTGACCTCGATCCCGTTGGTAAGCCGCACCCGGGCGACCTTCCTGAGGGCCGAGTTCGGCTTCTTGGGATTGATGGTGAAGACCCGCACGCATACCCCCCTCCGCTGTGGGCACCGCTGGAGCGCCGGAGAGTCAGTGGCCGGGGCCATCCGCTTCCGTCCACGGCGGACAAGCTGATGAATGGTGGGCATGGGGAAATCGAATCCGAAGGAAAAATGCTGGTCCCCCGCAGGGGATGGGAAACGGGGACGTGCACCGCCCACCCGTCAGGGCTCGAAAAAGCCGATCGGCGGCTGTTTCCCGAGGGAAACGATGACGTCCACGACGCTCGAAAAATGCGTTCTGGGCGCGTAGCGGACGAAGGATTTTACGCGCTGGCGCGCGTACCTGTCAAATCCCGGAACGCCGCAAAAAACGCCGACTGCCGCGATGCCGCCGGCCTGGAACGCCGGCTTCAGCCGGCGCAGCCCGCCGAAGGCGGGCGGGGGGAAGGATCTCATCTGCCGGGATGGCACGAAGGCCGGGAACGCTGGCCACCGGTTCTTTCGTGACGCCTCGCCCGCCCTCGCGCCATGCGGGCAGGAGGCGTACGTCGTTCCGCTGCGCTTCGCGCAGCGGGTGCCGGCTGAAGCCGGCGTTCCAAGCCGTTCCGCCGTTTTCGTGAAGGGCGGGGTGCGCAGGTGGACCGAACCTGACGGTTTCGGTCCACCGTAAGCTGCTAGCGAATCTCTTCGGCCAGTTCGGTCTCCGGACTCGGGTCGTCCTGAAGCATGGCCTGCCGGTGCGCGTCAATCTCCTCCGGCAGCACGAAGCGGCGGTGTTCCCGGAGTCCGGTGCCGGCCGGAATCAACCGGCCCATGATGACGTTTTCCTTGAGCCCGCGGAGATAGTCCACCTTGCCGGTGAGCGACGCTTCGGTCAGGACCTTGGTGGTTTCCTGGAACGACGCGGCGGAGATGAAGCTGTCGGTGGCGAGCGACGCCTTGGTGAGGCCGAGGAGCATCGGTTCTCCCTGGGCCGCCTGCCCGCCCTCTGCCTGGGCCTTGCGGTTCGCCTGGGCGAACTCGTGCCGGTCCACCGTCGAGTCCACGATCAGGTCGGTGTCCCCGACATCGGTCACGCGCACCCAGCGCATCATCCGGCTGATGATGACTTCGATGTGCTTGTCATCGATCACGACGCCCTGGAGGCGGTACACCTCCTGGATCTCGTGAACGAGATACCGCTGCAGCTCGCCTTCGCCCAGGACCCGGAGGATGTCGTGCGGATTGCGCGGACCGTCCATGAGCGGGTCCCCCGCCCGGACTTCCTCGTTCTCCCGGACGCTGATGTGGACACCGCGCGGCACCTCGTACTCGCGGACGTCGTCGGTGACCTGCGAGGTCACGCTGATCACGCGCTTGCCCTTGCGGACGTCGCCGTACCGCAACCGCCCGTCAATCTCGCTGATCAGGGCGGGCGCCTTCGGCGGCCGGGCCTCGAAGAGCTCGACGACGCGCGGCAGGCCGCCGGTGATGTCCTTGGTCTTGGTGGTCTCCCGCGGAATCTTGGCGAGCACGTCGCCCGGACGAACGGCATCGTCCTCCTCGACCTCGAGGTGGGCGCGGGAGGGCATCAGGTAGGTCCGGGGATCCTCGCCCTCGGATCCCTGAATCTCGATCCGCGGCTCGAACCGGTCGTCCGGGGACTCGATGATCACCGCCTGTGACCGGAAGGTGACGTTGTCCACCTCCTGGATCATCGTCACGTCCGCGATGATGTCCCGGAAACGGACCGTCCCTTCCTCCTCGGCGAGAATCGAGAAGCTGTACGGGTCCCATTCGACGATCACCTGGCCGCTGCTCACGGCGCTGCCGGGGGCCGCCTTGATCCGGGCGCCGTAGACCACCGGATGGCTCTCGAGGACCCTTCCCTCGCCGTCGCCCACCTCCACGGCGCCGGCGCGATTGATGACCACCAGGTTGCCGTGGCGATCCTCGACCGTGCGCAGGTTCTCCGAGAACTGCATCACGCCGTCGTGGCGCGCCTCGAGGGCCGAGTTCTCGAAGACGCTGGCCGTCCCGCCGATGTGGAACGTCCGCATGGTCAACTGCGTGCCGGGCTCGCCGATGGACTGGGCGGCGATGATGCCGACCGCTTCTCCGAGGTCCACGAGCCGCCCGGTAGCCAGGTTCCGGCCGTAGCACATCGCGCAGACACCCCGCCGGGCGTCGCAGGTGAGAACCGACCGGATCTTGACCCGGGCCACGCCCGAACCCTCGATGGCGGTCGCGATCTCCTCGCTGATCTCCTCGCCGGCGTCAATGATGAGGTCCCCGCGGAAGTCCTTGACGGCCTCGAGGCTGACCCGGCCCACGATCCGGTCCCGAAGCGGCTCGATGACCTCGCCGGCCTCGATGATGGGCTCGGCGTAGATGCCCCGGAGCGTCCCGCAGTCCACCAGGGTGACGATGACGTCCTGGGCCACGTCGGCCAGCCGGCGGGTGAGGTAGCCGGCGTCCGCGGTTCGGAGCGCCGTATCCGCCAGGCCCTTCCGCGCCCCGTTGGTCGAGATGAAGTACTGGATGACACTGAGCCCCTCGCGGAAGTTGCTGGTGATGGGGGTCTCGATGATTTCTCCCGAGGTCTTGGCCATCAGGCCCCGCATGCCGGCGAGCTGCCGGATCTGCTTCTCGCTGCCGCGGGCGCCGGAATCCACCATCATGAAGACGGGGCTGAACCGCCCGGTCTCCCGCTCCCGGACCTGCATGGTCTTCAGCATGTCTTCCGCCACCTTGTTGGTGGCGTTCGACCACACGTCAATGACCTTGTTGTAGCGCTCACCGTGGGTGATGGCGCCCTGCTGGTACTGCTCGTCAACCCGGCCGACCTCTTCCTTGGCCTCCTCGACGAGGCGCGCCTTGTTCGGCGGGACCACGAGGTCGCCGAGTCCGATGGAGGTGCCGCTGCGGGTCGCGTACTCGAAGCCGACGTCCTTCAGCGCATCGAGGACATCGGCGGTGCTCTCGAGCCCGTGGCGCAGGTAGACGAGGCGGACGAGGCTCTGGATGCCCTTCTTCTTGAGCACGCCGTTCACGAACGGCAGGTCCTTGGGCAGTCGGTCGTTCAGGAGCACTCTCCCGACGGTGGTTTCGATCCGCCTGCCCTCGATGTTCACGACCTTCACCCGGAGGAGATCCTGGCTGTCGTGCGTGTCGAGGAGTTCTCCCGTGTACCGCAGTTGAATCGGCGTCAGGGTGGCGAGCTGTCCGCTCTCGTGGGCGAGCAGGACATCCTCGATCGAGGCGAAGGCCTGCTTTTCCTCCGGCGGCAGTACCTGCGGCTTGGTCAGGTAGTAGATGCCGAGCACCATGTCCTGCGTCGGGACGGCGAGCGGTCCGCCGTGTGCGGGCGAGAGGATGTTCCGCGAGGAACGCATCAACAGCGACGCCTCCACCTGCGCCTCGGGGCTCAGGGGAACGTGCACCGCCATCTGGTCGCCGTCGAAGTCGGCGTTGAACGCACTGCAGACCAGCGGGTGGATCCGGATCGCCTTCCCCTCCACCAGGACCGGCTCGAAGGCCTGGATTCCGAGCCGGTGCAGCGTCGGGGCGCGGTTCAGCAGCACGGAATGCTCGCTGATGACCTCTTCGAGGTAGTCCCACACCTCGGGACGCTGTTCCTCCACGAGTTCGCGGGCCTGCTTGATCGTCGCGGCGAGACCCTCGTGTTCCAGCCGGTTGAACAGGAAGGGCTTGAACAGTTCGAGCGCCATCTTCTTGGGAAGACCGCACTGGTGGACCTTCAGCTCCGGGCCCACCACGATGACGGAGCGGCCGGAGTAGTCCACGCGCTTGCCGAGCAGGTTCTGGCGGAACCTGCCCTGCTTGCCCTTGAGCGTGTCGGAGAGGGACTTGAGCGGCCGGTTGTTCGTGCCCTTGAGAACGCGGCCGCGGCGACCGTTGTCGAAGAGGGCGTCCACCGCCTCCTGGAGCATGCGCTGCTCGTTGCGGACGATCACGTCCGGCGCGCGCAGTTCCAGCAGCCGCCGGAGCCGATTGTTGCGGTTGATGACCTTCCGGTAGAGCTCGTTGAGATCGCTCGTTGCGAAACGCCCGCCATCGAGGGGCACCAGGGGCCTGAGATCCGGGGGAATCACCGGAATGACGTCCATGATCATCCATTCCGGCAAGTTGCCCGACTTGCGGAAGGCATCCACGACCTTGAGCTGCTTCGCGGCCTTGGTCCGCTTCTGAATGGACCGCTCGTGCCGCATGGCGTGACGCAAATCGACCGCCAGGGTATCGAGATCCGCCTCGTGGAGCAGTTGCTTGGCGGCCCCGGCTCCCATCCCCGCCCGGTAGGTGGAACCCGGGCGCTTCGTCTTCTCGCGGAATTCGTTGTCGGTACGTCCGAAGAGCCGCTTCAGCAGACGGTCCTGGTCCTCCGTTATCACCTGCCCTCTCCGCAGCCGATGAAGGTCCTCGTTGGCTCCGAAACGCACGTCCGCCATCGGGCACTCTTCGGCGGTGTCGTCAAAGTTGAAGGAAAAGAGCTCCTTGAGAAGCTTCGCCTCGCCCAGACTCAGGGACACTTCCCGGTCCCGGAGAAGCTTGATGTCCACATCCCCGGGATCGAGCACCACGTACGATTCGTAGTAGAGAATGCGTTCGAGCTGCTTCGGCGTCAGATCGAGGACCTGTCCGATACGGCTGGGCGGAACCTTGAAGAACCAGACGTGCGAAACCGGGCAAGCCAGTTCGATGTGTCCCAGCCGGCTGCGGCGGACCGACGCCTGCGTGACCTCCACGCCGCACTTGTCGCAGACGACACCCCGATGCTTCATGCGCTTGTACTTGCCGCACAAGCACTCCCAGTCGCTGATGGGACCGAAGATCTGGGCGCAGAAGAGTCCGCCCCGTTCCGGTTTCAGGGTCCGGTAGTTGATGGTCTCGGCTTTCGTGACCTCTCCGTGGGACCACGCCCTGATCTTTTCGGGCGACGCGATCGAGATCTTGATGGCGTCGAAATCGGAGCTGAAGGTTTCCCTTTCCTCGAGGTCCGGGAAGACTCCGGCGGTTTCCCTGGTTGTCTGCATTTCGTCCCTCTCGATTGTTGGCCGATCAGTTCTTGGCGCGGATCAGCTCGATGTCGAGCCCGAGGCTCTGGATTTCCGCCATCAGCACCTTGAACGATGCCGGCACCTCGGGCGAATAGCTGGTGTCGCCCTTCACGATGGACTCGTAGACCTTCGCGCGGCCCCGGACGTCGTCCGACTTCACGGTCAGGATCTCCTGGAGCGTGTGCGCCGCACCGTAGGCCTCGATGGCCCACACTTCCATCTCGCCGAACCGCTGACCGCCGAACTGCGCCTTTCCGCCCAGCGGCTGCTGCGTGATCAGGCTGTAGGGCCCGATGCTGCGGGCGTGCATCTTGTCGTCCACCAGGTGCCCGAGCTTGAGCATGTAGATGTACCCGGAGGTGACGGGCTGATCGAAGGGCCTTCCGGTGCGGCCGTCGTAGAGAACGGTCTTGCCGTCCTCCAGGACGTTCGCCCGTAGTCCGTCTTCGTTCCGGGCCTTGTCGTTGGCCTCGTCGAGGAGCCTGCGGATGTCCGTCTCGCGGGCTCCGTCGAAGACGGGGGTGGCGAAGTGGCGGTCCAGCATGCGCGCCGCCCAACCCAGGTGGGTCTCGAGGACCTGGCCGATGTTCATGCGCGACGGAACGCCGAGCGGATTCAGGATGATGTCCACCGGCGTGCCGTCGGGCAGGAACGGCATGTCCTCCACGGGCACGATCTTGGCGATGACGCCCTTGTTGCCGTGCCGGCCGGCCATCTTGTCGCCCACGCTGAGCTTTCGCTTCATGGCCACGTAGACCTTGACCATCTTGATGACGCCGGGGGGAAGATCGTCTCCCTGGCTCACCACCGCCTGCTGCTCGTCGCGGCGAACCGAGAGCAGATCCAGTTGTTCCTCGGTCTTTTCCTGGATCTCCTGGATCTCATCCCTCACGTCATCGGGAAGATCGGTCTCGAACAGGGGAACGAAGTCGAGCCGCTTCAAGAGCTCCTTCCTGGTCAGGCGCGTGCCCTTCTTGAGTTCGATTTCCCCCGTGGCCGGGTTCATGCAGTCCTCGACGAGGTGGGCGCCGACCATCCGGTCCACGATGCGCTTGTCGCACTCCTCGCGCAGAATCCGCTCTTCATCGTGGTAGTCGCGGTCAATGGCCTCGATGTCGTCCGCCTCGATCGACAGCGCCCGCTCGTCGCGGTTCGCGTCCTTCCGGTGGAACACGCGAACGTCCACGACCACGCCTTCGACCCCGGACGGGCACTTGAGCGACGAGTTCTTGACGTCTCCCGCCTTGTCTCCGAAGATGGCCCGGAGGAGCTTCTCCTCCGGAGTCAGTTGAGCCTCGGCCTTGGGAGTGACGCGCCCGACGAGGATGTCGCCGGGACTGACCCGGGCGCCGATACGGACGATGCCCGATTCGTCGAGGTTCCTGAGGAAGCTCTCGGCGACGCCGGGCACCTCGCGCGTGATGGACTCCGGACCCAGCTTGGTGTCCCGCGCCTGCACGGTGTGCTCTTCGATGTGGATCGAGGTGTAGCTGTCGTCCTGAACGAGCCGTTCCGAAACGATGATCGCGTCCTCGAAGTTGTAACCGCGCCACGGCATGAAGGCGACGAGCACGTTGCGCCCGAGCGCCAGTTCGCCGCCGTCGGTGCACGGGCCGTCCGCGATGATCTGACCCCTCGCGACGCGTTCCCCCACCTCCACCAGGGGCTTCTGGTTGATGGAGGTGTTCTGGTTGGAGCGGCGGAACTTCTTCAACCGATAGATGCTGGCCCCGATCTCGGTCTCTCCGGCCCCGTCGCTCTCCTTGCGAACAATGATCCGGCGCCCGTCCACCCGGTCCACGACTCCGTTTTCCCGGCACACGATGACCGATCCGGAGTCGCGCGCGGTCACGAACTCCATGCCCGTGCCCACGAGCGGGGCTTCCGCCGTGATCAGGGGGACCGCCTGGCGCTGCATGTTCGAACCCATCAGGGCCCGGTTCGCATCGTCGTTCTCGAGGAAGGGCACGAGCGAGGCCGCCACCGAAACGATCTGCTTCGGAGACACGTCGATGAAATCAACGTTCTCCCTCGGCGCCGGCACGAACTCGCCCTCGTGACGGCAGTTGACGCGCGGATCCAGAAGCTCGCCGCGCTCTCCGACCCGGGCGTTCGCCTGCGCGATCGTGTGGCGTTCTTCCTCGAGTGCCGAAAGGTAGAACGCGTGAGGGATGAGCGTGGCGGACTTCCGGCGGCGTCCGATCTTGGCGTTGGCCGCCTCGGCGTCTTTCCTCGGCACGATGCCGCCGGCCTCGAGCTTGGTGTCCCCGGGATCCTCGACCCGCACGTAGTCCACGATCCGGCCATCCACGACCTTCCGGTAGGGACTCTGGATGAAACCGTAGTTGTCGATCGTCGCGTAGCAGGAGAGCGAACTGATCAGCCCGATGTTCGGACCTTCCGGCGTCTCGATGGGACAGATCCGCCCGTAGTGGGTCGCGTGGACATCCCGCACGTCGAACTTGGCGCGGTCACGGGAGAGTCCTCCCGGACCCAGCGCCGAGAGACGGCGCTTGTGCGTCACCTCGGAGAGCGGATTCGTCTGCTCCATGAACTGCGAGAGCTGGGAGGCGCCGAAGAACTCACGCACGGCGGCGGTCACCGGCTTCGCGTTGATCAGGTCGCGCGGCATCGCCGTGGTCATTTCCTGATACACGTTCATCTTTTCGCGAATCGCCCGCTCCATCCGGACGAGGCCCAGGCGGAACTGGTTCTCGAGGAGTTCGCCGACCGACCGGACGCGGCGGTTGCCGAGGTGGTCAATGTCGTCCGCCCGATACCCGCTCTCGCCGCGGGTGAGGCGAAGGAGGTAGTCCAGCACCAGGACGAAGTCCTCTTCCGCGAGGATGGTTCGGTTGGGATCCATCTCACGCTCGAGTTTGGTGGCCAGCTTGCGCCGGCCGACCCGGGAGAAGTCGTACTTCTGTTCATTGAAGAACAGGTTGTGGAGGAGGGTCCGGGAGCTCTCCACCGTGGGCTGGTCGCCGGGACGCTGCCGGCGATAGAGCTCGACCAGCGCTCCGTCCACGCTCTCGGCGTTCGGCGCGTCGGTGCCACGCTGCCGCGTCAGTGGATCCTTGTCCAGCGTGTCGGCCAGGACCGTACCGACCGGGTCCGCGCCCGGCAGTACGACCCGGATCGTGCCCACGTCACCGAGTTCGTCCACGAGTTCCGGGGTCAACCGCGCGTTCGCCGGAACTTCCTCCCCGGTATCCGGAATCGTCGCCGCGACGGCCAGCCGGAAACCGCCGAGGGCTTCCAGATGGAAGTCCAGCGCTTCCCGGTTCTGCCGGGTCAGCTTCCGGATGTCGCCGCGGCTGATCCGCTTCCCGCCTTCGATGACGACTTCGCCGTCCGCCTCGATATCCCGCTCGATGCGCTCGTCGAGGAGCATCGCCTTCAGCGTTTCGGTCAGCGGCAGCCGGACCCGGTCCCCGGTCAGCGTCGCTTCGTGTACGTGATAGAAGCGCGCGAGGATGGACTCCGTCTTTCCGAACCCGAGCGCTCTCAGGAAGATCGTCGCCGGAAAGCGCTTCTTGCGATCAATGCGGACCTGCAGGAGCCCCCGCGCGTCCGTCTCGAACTCGAGCCATGAACCCCGATAGGGCACCACCTGGGCCAGAAAACAACCACGCTCCGCCTCGTGGAAGAAGACGCCCGGCGAACGGTGCAACTGGGAGACGACGACGCGCTCGGTCCCGTTGATGATGAACGTCCCGTTCTCGGTCATCAGCGGGATGTCGCCGAAGAAGACCTCTTCTTCCTTGATGTCGTGGATGGACCGCTGATTGGTTTCCGGATCGCGGTCCCAGACGGTCAGCCTGATCTTCACCTTCAGGGGCACGGCGTAGGTCTTGCCGCGCTGCTGGCACTGCTCCACGTCGTGTTCGACCTTCAGGTGGACCCGGTCCCCGCAGTAGTTGCAGACCGAACCGTTCCGGGTGTGCTCGATGCCTTCCAACTCGCCGCAACTGCACGCCCACCGGCCTACCGAGTACTCGAGGAAGTCCAGCTCGCAGTTATCGCGAAAGTCCTTGATGGGGAAGATGGAACGGAATACGGCCTGGAGGCCGATCTCCTCGCGATCCTGCGGCTGCAGGTCCTTCTGAAGGAATCGGTCGTACGACCGATGCTGGACCTCGATGAGCTTGGGCAGGGGAATGGACGCCCGGATGCGGGAGAAGTCGTGCCGCGTTTGCTTCGGAGTGATTTCAGCGGTCAACATGAGGAAGGCCTGTTCGCATTGCTACGAGACACCCGGCGCGGGGCCGCCAGGCGGCGCCCCGGTGAGCCGGGAGATAGCCCGGACGGCCGCTGCCGCCGGCTGATGGCGGTTCTCCGCCACCGGCCGAGCGCGGGACGCGGCGAAACCGGGGGAAAGGATTTGGCAAAGGAGACGCACCCGATCTACTTGATTTCGATCGTCGCGCCGACCTCCTTGAATCGCTCCTGGATCGCCTTGGCTTCCTCCATGGGAACGCCTTCCTTGACCGCTTTCGGAGCCTCTTCCACGAGCGTCTTCGCCTCCCGGAGGCCGAGACTCGTCAGTTCCCGGACCGCCTTGATGACCTGAACCCGGTTCGGGCCGGTCTCCGTGAGTACGGCGTCGAACTCCGTCTGTTCCTCGACCGGCGCGGCCTCACCGCCGCCGGCCGCAACTGCCACCGGCATGGCGGCCGCCGCGGAGACTCCGAGTTCATCTTCGAGCGCCTTGACGAGTTCGGACAGCTCCAGCACGGTGAGCTGCTTGATGTGGTTGACAACGTCCTGCTGGCTGATTGTCGACATGGTGGGCATCTACTCCTTACGGCTTGAATCGAGATTTGGGGAAATAGCGTGACAACGACGGACCGGCGGCGAGCGCCTGATTCCGACGGCAACGAGGTTCACTGGGCGGCGCCTCCGCCGGCGGCCTTCTCTTCGGCTGCCTTGAGCACGAGCACCAGCTTTCGTGGAACGCCCTCGAGGACATTCATCAGGTTCCGGATGGGCGCCGCGATGACGGCGACGACCTGACCGCGAAGCGCCTCCTGGCCGGGAAGCTTCGCCAGCGCCTCGAACTGCTGCGGATCGACCCGCTGATCGGAGACGACCCCGCCCTTGTACTGGAAGGCCGCGAAGTCCTTGGTCCCCTCGTGGAGCACCTTGGCCAAGGCCACCGGATCGTCCTCGCTCCAGGCGAGACCGGTCATCCCGGCGAGCTGGTCGTCCAGTCCGGAGATGCCGGCCTCCTCGAAGGCCCACTTGGCCGTGCTGTTCTTCACCACGCGGTACCGGCCGCCGGCTTCGCGGACCCGGCGGCGCAGATCCGTGACGTCCGCCACGGAAAGGCCCCGGTAATCGAAAGAGAACACCGCCGTCTGCGCCTTGAGCAGCGCCGCGAGCGACGCGGCCGCTTCCTGCTTCTCCATGCGTTGCATCGTTTCGACCCTTTCCCGAATCTCCGGTGGCGCCGGCCTACTTGGCTCCGACCAATGAGGGGCTGATGCGGAGGCCGGGGCTCATCGTCGAACTGATGGCGACGCTCCGGATGTAGCGGCCCTTGGCTGCCGCCGGCTTCGACCGAACCACGGCGGAGACGAAGGCCAGCGTGTTTTCCACCAGCCGCTCATCGGAAAAAGAGAGCTTCCCCACGGGAGCGTGGATGTTGGAGGTCTTGTCCACGCGATAGTCAACCTTGCCGGCCTTGATCTCCTGCACGGCCTTCGCCACCTCGAACGTGACGGTCCCGGACTTGGGGTTGGGCATCAGTCCCCGCGGCCCCAGGATCCGCCCGAGCTTGCCGACCGAACGCATCATGTCCGGCGTCGCCACCACGGCTTCGAAGTCCAGGAAGCCGCCCTGGATGCGGGCCACCATGTCGTCTCCGCCCACCTCGTCGGCGCCCGCTTCCTCGGCCTCCTTGGCCTTTTCGCCGGAAGCGATCACCACGACGCGGCGCGAGATCCCAAGTCCGTGCGGGAGGACCACGGAACCGCGCACCATCTGGTCGGCGTGCCGTGGATCCACCCCGAGCCGCATGGCGATCTCGGCAGTCTCGTCAAAGGAGGCGAAGCTCGCGCTCTTGAGCGTCTTGAACACTTCGTCCAGCGTTTCCGGCTGTGAATCAGCGACCGTCGTCTTCGCCGCCTGGTACTTCTTTCCCATGATTCGCGTCCCTGATCTCTTTCCCTAAATCGTCAGGCCACTTCGATGCCCATGCTCCGGGCCGTTCCCTCGACGATGCGCCGCGCGGCGGCGATGTCGACGGCATTGAGATCCTTCATCTTGAGCTGGGCGATTTCCTCCACCTGGCCGACCGTCACCTTGCCCACGCGCATCCGGTTCGGCTCGCCGGATCCCTTCGCGATTCCCGCCGCGCGCTTCAGCAGCACGGCCGCCGGCGGGGTCTTGGTGATGAAGCTGAAGGACCGGTCCTGGTAGACCGTGACCACGCAGGGAATGATCATCCCGGCGTCGTTCTGGGTCTTCGCGTTGAAGGACTTGCAGAAGTCCATGATGTTGATGCCGTGCTGTCCGAGCGCGGGCCCGACCGGCGGCGCCGGGGTCGCCTTGCCGGCGGGCAACTGGATCTTCGCGACCGCGAGCACTTTCTTCATGGCATGTTTCTCCGATCGGAACTCCGGGGGGTCAAACCTTTTCCACCTCGAGGAACTCCAGCTCCACGGGAGTCGAGCGTCCGAAGATCGTCACCATGACCTTCACCTTGTTGCGGTCCGGCTGGACTTCGTCCACGACTCCCTGAAAGCCGTTGAAGGGGCCGTGAATGATGCGGACCGATTCGCCCGTCTGGAAGGTGTGCCGCAGCTTGGGCGCCTGGCTCGCGTCGTCCATCTGTTCGCGAATCCGGAGGACCTCGTCGTCCGGCATCGGCTGGGGCTTGTGCGGTGGCACGAACCCCATGACCTTGTCGGTGTTCTTGACGACCTGCCAGGTGTCGGCGTTCATCTCCATGTTGACGAGCACGTAGCCGGGGTAGACCTGCTTGGTCGTCACCACGCGGCGTCCGCCGCGCATCTCCACGACCTTCTCGGTGGGGATCAGGATCTCGCCGATCTGCTCCCCGAGCCCGTACGCGTTGGCCCGGTGGCGCAGTGCTTCCTTCACGCTCTCTTCGAACTTGGAGTGCGTCGAGACGATGAACCACTCTCTGGCCATGCAACTACCCGATCAGGTTCGTGACGAACGCCGAGATGTACGACATGACGACGTCGAGGCCGTAGAGGTAGAAGCCGAAGAAGAAGACCGTGATCAGCACGATGATCGTGGTGCCGCGAACTTCCTCCCGCGTCGGCCAGGTGACCTTGTCGAGTTCACCCCTAACTTCCCCGAGGAAGTTGCGGGCGGAGCCGATTCTTTCGAGCACGCTCACGACGAACCCCTCAGGCCGTGATGTCTCGAAGGAACGTGGGGATGGCAGGCCAGGAGGGGATCGAACCCCCAACCCCCGGTTTTGGAGACCGGTGCTCTGCCAATTGAGCTACTGGCCTTCGCACCCCTCACGGTAGTCAACGCGTCTCCCGATGCAACACGTGCGTCCGGCAGAAACGGCAGAACTTGCGCAACTCCATCCGGCCCGGATGAGTCGCCCGGTTCTTCGTCGTCGAATACGTACGCCGCTTGCAGTCGGTGCATGCCAACGTGACGATCTGCCGCTTCTTTTCGCGAGCCATGCCGCTTTCCCGCCGGTTCTGTTCCGGTCAAATGTTTCGAGGATGGCCCTCCCGACGGACGAATCATGCCGTCCGCGGGAGGACCGTTTCCCGTTTCCCGTCCTCGCCGTCTACTCCAGGATCTCGGTGGTCATCCCGGAGGCGACCGTCCGGCCGCCCTCGCGGATCGCGAACCGGAGTCCGCGGTCCATGGCGATCGGGGTGATCAGTTCCACCTCGAGCTGGATGTTGTCTCCCGGCATGGCCACCACCTGATCTCCCAGGAGGGTGGCGGTGCCGGTCACGTCCGTGGTCCGGAAATAGAACTGCGGGCGGTAGCCGCTCTTGAACGGCTTCTCGCGTCCCCCCTCTTCCTTGGACAGGACATAGACCTCGGAGCGGAACCTGGTGTGGGGCGTGATGGAACCGGGCTTGGCGAGCACCATCCCGCGCTCCACGTCCCGGCGATCGGTTCCCCGCAGCAGGATTCCGACGTTGTCACCGGCCTCGCCCTCGTCGAGGAGCTTCTTGAACATCTCGACTCCGGTCACGACCCGCTTCCGGGTCTCCCGGATCCCGACGATCTCGACCTCGTCCTGGACGCAGACCTTGCCCTGCTCGATCCGGCCGGTCACCACGGTGCCGCGGCCCGAGATCGAGAAGACATCCTCGATCGGCATCAGGTAGTCCTTGTCGATCGCCCGCTCCGGCACCGGCACGTACTCGTCAAGAGCCTTCGTCAGCTCCCGGACGGGTTCCCAGTCGGCCGGGTCGTCCGACTCGAGCGCCTTGAGCGCGCTGCCCCGGATGACCGGGATGTCGTCGCCGGGGAAGTCGTAGTAGGAGAGCAGCTCCCGGACTTCGAGTTCCACGAGCTCCAGGAGCTCCTCGTCGTCCAGCATGTCCACCTTGTTGAGGAACACGACGATCCGGGGCACGCCGACCTGGCGGGCGAGCAGGATGTGCTCGCGCGTCTGCGCCTGCGGGCCGTCCGGAGCGGAAATCAGCAGCACCGCGCCGTCCATCTGGGCGGCGCCGGTGATCATGTTCTTGATGTAGTCGGCGTGGCCGGGGCAGTCCACGTGCGCGTAGTGGCGCGCCGCGGTCTCGTACTCGACGTGTGCGGTGGCGATCGTGATGCCCCGCTCCCGCTCTTCCGGAGCGTTGTCGATCGAATCGAAACTCCGGAAGTTTCCGCCCTGTTCGGCGGCGAGGACCTTCGTGATCGCTGCGGTCAGGGTCGTCTTGCCGTGATCCACGTGACCGATGGTCCCCACGTTGACGTGAGGTTTGGTGCGTTCGAACTTCTCCTTGGCCATCTGGTCTTCTCCTTGTTAGCTGCGAGACCTGAGATTCAGATCGTCCCTTGCGGGCCGTGGGCGGGGTGACGTGAGCGCCGAGAGCGGTGAGGCGCCCGGCTGACAAGGCGCGCGAGGGAGGAATACCGGGTGTATTCCGACCGAAGCGCAACGATGAGCGCCGCTGCAGCGGCGCGGTTCAGCCGGGATGGATCGCCGCTCGAACGCCGCGTCACCCCGTTTACGGCCCGCAGGACGGGGGCGAGAGTGGAGCCCACGACCGGGATTGAACCGGTGACCCCTTCCTTACCAAGGAAGTGCTCTACCACTGAGCCACGTGGGCGGAGACGAGGGCGGGGGCCGATGGTGCGGCTCCGGACCGCGCCGGCGGATCGGCCGCGGTCCCGGGACAATGCGAACCGCGCCGTTTTCAGCATGGAGCGGGAGACGGGATTCGGACCCGCGACCCTCAGCTTGGAAGGCTGATGCTCTGCCAACTGAGCTACTCCCGCGTTATGGAATGAAGGGACCGCCGGCGGCGGACGAACCGTGCGAAGGGTCGCCCCGGGCGCCGGGACCGGTACGTCACAGCGTGCGCGCAAGCGCGCGGTGGCGGTCCGGAGCAAGCCGTTGTCGGTGGTCAAAGCAGGGGGTGGGTTCGGTCGAGGAAACGCCGGAAGAGGTGGTGGAGCGGGGAGGATTCGAACCTCCGAAGGCGTAAAGCCGGCAGGTTTACAGCCTGCTGCGTTTGGCCGCTTCGCTACCACTCCGCCCGGGAAACTCCGCCACTCACGAGACAGGAAAGCAGCCTCCGTGATAATCAGCCGGCCGATCCGGACCGTTCTTCCCGGATTGGGTCGTCCGGATCAGTCCCTCCGGACCCAGCGTGATCCGGTCCGATGCGGTCTGGCCCGATCCGGAGCTGGCGAAGGGACTTGAACCCTTGACCGGCTGATTACAAATCAGCTGCTCTGCCTCCTGAGCTACGCCAGCGTGCACCGGCGAACGGTTGAGTATAGGTTGACGCCCGTTCGAGTGTCAACTGCGAACCGGGATGGGTCGGCGCCGCCCTGCAACCGGCAGCCAACGCGCCGGCCGGTGGCAGCGCCGGCCTGGAACGCCGGCCTCCAGACCGGCACGCGCGGCGCTCCGCGCCGCGCACCTCGTAACCCCACGCACCCTGACGGCGCCCACGGCCTGGAACGCCCCGGCTACGGACCGCCAACGTCCTCGCGCGCCCCACCCCCAGACCCACCAGCGCGCTGGCGGACCCCTTCGTAGAGCACGATCCCGGCAGCCACGGAGACGTTCAGGGAACGGACGGAGCCCAACTGCGGCAGCGAGACCAGGACCTCGCACTCCTTCGACACCCCGGCGGCGAGGCCCCGGCCCTCGGACCCCACGACGAGGACGGTGGGCTGGGTCCAGTCGAACTCGTACCAGCGGACCTTCGCCCGCGGGGTGAGGCCGACGGTCCAGTACCCGTGAGCCTTGAGCGCCCGCAGCGCGCTCGCGGCGCCCGGGATCCGAACCAGCCGGGCGCGGGCGATGGCCCCCGCCGACGCCGCGACGGCGACGGCCGAGGGAGGAGCCGCGCCGCGCCGCGGAACGAGCACCGCATCCACTCCGGCGCCGTCCGCCGCCCGGACCAGAGCGCCGAAGTTCCGGGGGTCCTCGATGCGATCGAGGAGCAGCAGGCGGCTCGGCTTCGGGTCCAGCGACAGCATCTCGCCAAGCGCCAGCCACCGCACCGGCGACACCTCGCAGGCCGCGCCCTGATGGCGCGCTCCCGCCGCGATCCGGTCGAGGTGCTGATTCGGTACCCGCTGCAGCGGGGCGCCGCGGGCCCGCGCGATCTTGAGCAGGGCCTGATGGCGGCTCTCCAGCCGTCCCGTCCGGACCAGCACCCGCCGGACCTGGTTCGGGATCCCCTGGAGCGTTTCCTCCACCCGGGCGGGACCGAAGACCCAGGTCGCGGCCCGTTCCGCGCCCGTTTCGTCCGCCGGAGGGCCGGCCCTCGCCGGACGGCGCTGCTCGCGGCGGGTCATCCCGGAGGGGATGCCGGTCCCGGCACCCCTGACCGCGGATCGAGACGGACGAGAGCCTTCGCCGCCAGCCCCTCGCCCCTTCCCGTGAAGCCCATGCCGTCGGTGGTGGTCGCCTTGAGACCCACCGCGTCCGGGGCGATGCCGAGCATGGCGCCGAGCCGCCGCCGCATCTCCTCGATCCGGGGAGCGAGCCGGGGACGCTCGGCGATGATGGTGAGGTCCACCTGGCCCGGCCCATGGCCGGCGGCGGCGGCGATTTCGAGCGCCCGCCGCACGAACCGTTCGCTCGCCGCGCCCCGCAGCGCCGGGTCGGACGACGGGAAGAGCGCCCCGATGTCCGGCCCGGCGACCGCGCCCAGGATGGCGTCGGCGAGGGCATGCAGGACCGCGTCCCCGTCGGAGTGTCCTTCCAGCGAAGGAACGCCCGGAAACGCGATTCCCCCCAACTGGAGGGTTCCGGCCGTCCCGAAGCGGTGCGCGTCGAATCCGAACCCGATGCGGGGCATCCCGGAGACCCCGCCGAGGACGGTTCGCGCGAACTCCAGGTCGGCCGGGTGGGTCACCTTCAGGTTCCGGGAACTCCCCTCGACCACCCGCACCGGATGTCCCGCGGCCCGGACCAGCGACGCCTCGTCGGTCCCGCGCAGTCCGGCTTCCTCCGCCCGGGCGAGCGACTCCCTGAGCAGGCGCCGCCGGAAACACTGCGGTGTCTGCACGGCGACGGTGCGGTCCCGGTCCACCAGGCTCTCCACGTTGCCGTCAACGCTCACCCGCCAGAGCGTGTCCGGCGAGCGGCGCCCCGGGATCGCGGCGCCGTGGCGGCGGGCCGCCTCGATGACTTCTTCAACAAGCGGCAGCGGCGGCGCCGGCCTCGCCCCGTCGTGGACGGCGACCAGATCCGCGACCGCACCGTCTTCTTCCTCGAACCGCGCGTCGAGCGCCGCGAGTCCGCGCGTAACCGATTCCTGCCGGGAAGCGCCGCCGGGACAGCAGGAAACCCGGCCCGCGTCCGGCTCCAGATGACGGCCGAGGTCCGCCTGCCAGGATTCGAATCCCCGCTCCGGCAGGACGACCACCAGCCGCGCGACCTGCTCCGAAGCCAGCACCGCGCGGACGGAATGAACGACCAGCGGCAGGCCGAGGACCGGCTGGAACTGCTTCGGAGCGTCGCCGGCACCGAACCGGGCGCCGGAACCGGCGGCCACGACGACCGCGCCAACCCGCACGGTGATCCGTTCCTCTGCCACCGGCTCTCAGGACTCGCCGATGGCCGCCAGCGCCTCGTCGAGGGTCGCGACCGCGACGAGAGCGATGTCCGCCGGCGGTTCGGCCGCGCGGGCCTTGCCCGGATTCATCACCGCGCGGCGGTACCCGAGGCGCGCCGCCTCCCGCAGGCGCACCCCCGCCTGATGGACCGGCCGCACCTCTCCGGAGAGTCCGACCTCACCGATGAAGAGGGTCCCCGGCGGCACCGGGACGCCGCGTCGCCGGGAAGCCACCGCCGCGAGGAGGCCCAGGTCGGCGGCCGGTTCGTTCACGGTGAGGCCGCCGGTCACCGACACGTACACGTCGCTGCGCAGCAGTCCTCCCCCTCCTCCCGTCTCGAGGACCGCCAGCAGCACCGCCAGCCGGCCGCTGTCGAACCCCACCGGAACCCGCCGCGGATAGGCGAGCGGGCTCTCGGCGAGCAGCACCTGGATCTCGGCGAGGAGGGGCCTCGTTCCCTCGAGCGTACAGACCACCGCCGATCCAGGCTTCGGGGGTCCCCCGGTGAGGAACAGTTCCGAGGGATTCCGAACCGGGACGAGTCCCTCTCCGGTCATGTCGAACACGCCGAGTTCCCCGGCGGCGCCGAACCGGTTCTTGACCGCGCGGAGCAGCCGGTGCGACTGCCTCCGGTCCCCTTCGAAGTGCAGCACGGTGTCCACCATGTGTTCGAGCGTGCGGGGGCCGGCGATGGCGCCGTCCTTGTTGACGTGGCCGATGATGAAGACGGGAACCCGGGTCGCCTTGGCGAACAGCACGAGCGCGGCGGCCGACTCCCGAACCTGGGTGACGGTACCCGGGGCGCCGCTGATCTCCGGAGAGTGGACGCACTGGACGGAATCGAGCACCACGAGCTGCGGTTCCGCGGACTGCGCCGCGTCGAGGATGCGGGGCATGCTCGTCTCCGAGAAGAGGAGGAGCGAGTCCGGCTGGAGTCCGAGCCGCTCGCCGCGCAGCTTGAGCTGGTGCTCGGACTCCTCCCCGCTGACGTAGAGCACGGGGGCTCCGGAACCGGCGGCCGCGGCGGCCAACTGGAGGAGGAGGGTGCTCTTGCCCGCGCCCGGCTCTCCCGCGACCAGAACGGCGGAGCCGGGCACCACCCCGCCGCCCAGGACGCGGTCGAGTTCCGGAATGCCCAGCGGACGGCGGGGCGCCGTCCGGGTGTCCACCTCGTTCCAGGAGACCGGCGCCGCGGCCCCGGCGCCCGCCGCCGCGGCGAACCCGCGCCAGCGTCCGCCGGCGGCGCCTTCCGGCGGCGCCTCCTGTTCGACGAGCGGCGTCCGGGAGGAACAGGACGGGCAGTACCCCATCCAACGGGAGAAGTCCTGCCCGCACTCCACGCAGGCGAAGCGAACATTGGAGTTCCTGGGCACCGGCTCACCAACCGGTTTCCTCGTCCGGATCGGGATAGTCGGCGCCCTCGCCCGCCTCCTCCAGGTTCTGGAACTTCGTGTAGCGATCGAGCCAGGCCAGCCGGACGTCACCCACCGGACCGTTGCGGTTCTTCGCGACGATCACCCGGCGCACGGGGGGCGACGGCGCTTCGATCCCTCCCGTTCCGTCCTGTTTCTTTTTCCATTCCCGGTGAATGAAAACGACGATGTCCGCGTCCTGCTCGAGAGCGCCGGACTCGCGCAGATCGGAGAGGCGCGGCGCCGTCAGCGCCCCGGTCCGCTGTTCCGGCGCCCGGCTGAGTTGGGAAAGCGCCAGGATCGGCACCTCGAGTTCCTTGGCCAGCAGTTTGAAGGACCGGCTGATCTCGGCGATCTCCAGATTCCGGTTTTCGAAGCGCCGGGATCCGGGCTCCGACGCCCGCATCAATTGCAGGTAATCAATCACGATCAGATCGAGTCCGTGTTCCCGCTTCAGTTGACGCGCCTTGGACCGCAGTTCGACCGGAGTGACGTTCGAATCGTCCACGTAGATCGGCATGCGCGCGACGACCGGAAGCGTGTTCTGGATAAGCCGGCGATCCCGCTCGCTGAGCAGTCCGGGCCGCGAGAGCTGCCGGGCATCCACCTCCGCCTGGGAGAAAAGCAACCGGGTGGCGATCTGCCGGCGGGGCATCTCCAGGCTGAAGATGAGCACCCGCTTGTCGGCGCGGCCGGCGGCCAGCGCAATGTTGAGCGCCAGGCTGGTCTTGCCCTCCCCGGGGCGGGCCCCGACCAGGATCAGGTCCGACTCGCGGAGGCCTCCCATCAGGTTGTCGAGGTCCTGGAATCCGGTGCGGATCCCCGAGAACCCCTCCCGCTGGCGGCCGGACTCCTCGGCGAGTTGGCCCAGGTCCTCCGTGAGCCGCACCGGACCGGAGGCGAACGTCCCCTCCGCAATGGCGTACAGGCCCTCCTGGGCCGCGGAGAGGGTCTCCCGCGGGGAGTCCCGGATCGCGTCGCTGGCGAGGCGGCTGCCGAAGTGGTGGAGCTCCCGACTGAGCGCCCGTTCGCGAACGAGCCTCGCGTAGTCCGCCGCGTTCGAGGAACGAGCCACCCCGTCCGACAGCTCGCTCAGGTAGCCGGCGCCGCCGGCCGCGTCCAGCTTCCCGGTCCGCTCGAGTTCCGCGCGAACGGTCAGCAGATCGATCTTCCGCAGTTCGGGGGCGTCGTCGAGTTCGCAGAAGGCGTCGAAGATCCGCTGGTGGCGAACATCGAGGAAGTCCCTGGTCTTCAGGACCTCCCGCACCGAATCGAGCTGACTCCGGTCCACCAGGACCGCGGCGAGCACCGCTCGTTCGGCGGCCAGGTCGTGCGGGAGGCGGACGGCTTCGTCCGGCACGGACAGACGCCTCGCTAGCAGCCGGTGGTGAAACCCACGTGAGCGCCGAGACGGGCGAGGCGCCCGCCTGACAAGGCGCGTGAGGGAGGAATACCGAGTGTATTCCGACCGAAACGCAACGATGAGCGCCTCGCAGAGGCGCGGTTCAGACGGGATGCATCGCGCGTCGAACGCCGCGTGGGTTTGGCCACAGGCTGCTAGGGGTCTTGGGTTGAGGGAGCGGAGCGGCTCAGCCGGAGTCCGTCATGACGGGGCCGCGTGACGTCTTCCACGGGCTGCTCCGGGCGGGGTTAACAGCCTGTGGTGAAACCCACGTGAACGCCGAGACGGGCGAGGCGCCCGGCTGACAAGGCGCGTAACGGCCTGTGGTGGAACTGACGTGAGCATCGAGAACGGCGAGGCGCCCGGCTGACAAGGCGCGTGAGGGAGGAATACCGGGTGTATTCCGACCGAAACGCAACGATGAGCGCCTCGCAGAGGCGCGGTTCCGGCGGGATGCATCGCTGTTCGAATGCCACGTGAGTTTCACTACAGGCTGTTGCAGGAGGAATACCGGGTGTATTCCGACCGAAACGCAACGCAGAGCGCCTCGCAGAGGCGCGGTTCCGGCGGGATGCATCGCGCGTCGAACGCCGCGTGGGTTTTGCCACAGGCGGTTAATCCTCCGAGTCGTCCGTTTCCCCGGAGGAGGCGGCGGCGACGGCCTCATCATCGTCGGACTCGGCATTGTCGGCCCGCTTCGCCGACACCTCCGTCGGGATGTCCGGTACCGGCTCCACTCCAAGCGACCCGGCGGCGACCGGGGACACCTCGATCGGGAGATCCACCTCGATCTCGCTGTGGAGCCGGACCACGGCCGACGCCTGGCCCGCCACCTTGATCGGGCCGCCGAGGATGATGCGGTTGCGGGCGATCTCGAACCCGCCCGCAGCGAGCTCCCGCGCAATGTCCTGGACCGACACCGAGCCG
Organism: Vicinamibacteria bacterium; assembly: GCA_963555995.3. Taxonomy (GTDB): domain Bacteria; phylum Acidobacteriota; class Vicinamibacteria; order Marinacidobacterales; family Marinacidobacteraceae; genus Marinacidobacterium. The sequence goes on from OY821641.1 coordinate 2,890,977, forward strand.
TAGAGCTCGTTGGAATCGGTCTTGACCCGGCGCTCGAAACGGAGGGTCCGGCCCTCGAGGGAACGGGCGAGCGCCTCGGCGGCTTCCCGTTCCTTGATCCGCTCCACGGCCCAGACTTTTCTCGCCTCGGCGACTTCCCTCCGGTTCTCGTCCGTGATCGGAACCGCAATCCGGCGGGGAAGCAGGTAGTTCCTCGCGTACCCCGGACGGACGTTGACTTCGTCGCCCGGTTCCCCCAGGGCGTCCACGGGCTGTTTCAGCAGCAGGCGCATGGCTCTTTCCCCGCCGGCCCCTATTCGTAGGGCAGGAGCGCCATCTGCCGGGCGCGCTTGATGGCGATCCGGATCTGGCGCTGGGCCCGGGCGCCGGCGCGCGACACGCGCCGCGGGGCGATCTTGGCGCGATCACCGAGGAACTCGCGCAGAAAGTCCACGTCCTTCCAGTCCACCCGGTCCACGCCGTTCAGCAGTGGATTGACGCGCACCCGCCGGACGTTCTGCCGGCGGCGGCGGCGCGGGGTCGCGGGCCTGTCGCTCATGATGTCTCCTCCTCATTCCGGGGGGATCCGTCCGGTGGCGCTGCCTCTCCGGCGCCGTCGGGCTCCCCGGCGGCGGCTTCCTTCGTGGCGCCAGCGTCCTCAGCCGCTGGTTCGGCCGGCTTGGCGGCAGCCTCACCAGACTTCCCGGCCGTCTCTGCGGACGGCTCGGCGGCAGCCCCGCCGGACTCTCCGGACGGCCTGGCGGCAGCCTCGCCAGATTTTCCGGACGCTTCTCCAGCCGGCTTGGCGGCGGTCTCGGCAGCCTCCCCGGCCGCTTCTTCCGCCGCCTTGGCGGCGGCCTCGGCAGCCGCGGCGGCCGCGCGGGCGGCTCGCTCCTCCCGCCGGCGGAGGTCGGCGGCCTGGTCGCGTTCGCGGGTTTCCTTGTCGGTCCGCAGCACGATGAAGCGCAGCACGCCCTCGGCGAGGCGGACGCGGTTCTCGATGCCCCGGATGGAAGCCGGGGGCGCATCGAAGTAACAGAGGATGTAGAGGCCTTCATGGTGCCCGGCGATGGGGTACGCCAGCCGCCGCCGCTCCCAGGGTTTCAGGCTGACGACCTCGCCTCCCTGCCCCTTCACGATGCCCTCCACGCGCTCGACCACCGCAAGGGAAGCCGCGTCGTCGAGGGTCGGATCCAGAATGAACATGAACTCGTAGCCGTTCATGAGGGAATCCGGTGGGGGCGGAGCCGCCGTTTGGGGACTCGACTGTTCGTTCATTCGAGAGTGTCTCCAGCGTCACCGGTGACGCACCCCGCAGGGAACCGTGCGGGAATCTGCGGAAGGTTCCGCATCATGCAGCCGCCCGGTTGAACCGGTTCATGGCAGTTTCGATCCCCTGCCCGACCGCGGTTTCGATGGCCCGCACCGCACGCTCCAGCAGATCCTCCACGGAAGCGGCCTCCTGGGGGGCGAAGTGAGAAAGCACGAAGTCAGCCGGATCTTCCCCCGCCGGGGGATTCCCGATCCCGAGGCGCATCCTGGGGATCTCGTCCGTTCCGAGCGCGGACAGGATGGACGCGAGGCCGTTGTGACCCCCGTCGCTGCCGCGGCGGCGGGTCCTGATCGTTCCGAGCGGCAGTGCGTAGTCGTCGCACACGATGAGGGTCTCCTCCGGCGAACGGCGCTCGCTCTCCAGCAGCCGCCGCACCGGACCGCCGCTCCGATTCATGTAACCCATGGGACGCAGCAGGCCGATGTCGCGGCCGGCGATCTCGGCCTCGACGAGGAGGCCCCCGTCGAAGTGCCGGGTCCGAACCGACCCGTCCCCGAGGAGCGCGGCAACGGCGTCGAACCCGATGTTGTGCCGGGTCCCCTCATACCGGACCCCCGGATTGCCGAGCCCCACCACGAGCTGCACGGGAACCTCGACGCGAGCCGGAGTCTCGTGCGGCGACCCGCCGGCGGCGCCGCCGGGTACGCCCGCAGGGGGATCGCTCACCACGGTCGCCGGCCACGGCGCGGCGTGGGAACCGGGGCCGGGGGGAAGAGGACTGGGCAACACGCTGGATCAGAAGGGTTCCGCCGGTCACTCTTCCGGTTCGTCGGCTGCTTCTTCTTCACTTTCGTCTTCCTGCTCGGCCTCTTCCGTTCCCTTCGGGGGAGAGACATGCACGATGACCACGTCCCGCTCCGTCGCGAGGGTCAGCCCCTCCGGCAGTTCGATGTCCGCCGCCCGGACGGTGTCCCCGTAGTCGAGCTCGCCGACGGCGAGCGGCAGGAACTCCGGAATGTCGTGCGGCAGGCAACTGACGGTGAGAGAGCGGCTGATGAAGTCCAGGTGGCCGCCGCGCTTGACACCCACGGACTCGCCCTCGAGGTGAACGGGAACGTGCCAGTCCGAAGCCCGGTCCGGGTCCACCCGCATGAGGTCCGCGTGCAGGACGGAATGATCGAGCGGATGCAGTTGGTAGTCGTGGATCATCACCTGCTCCACGCTCTCCTCGCCGTCAATCTCGAGCGAGAAGATGGTGTTCACCCCCCGCGGCGACCGAACGATGTCGGTGACGTGGCGCGGTGAGACGGTGAGCGAACGGGAGCCGGCGGAGCCGCCGTAAACGACCGCCGGAATCATCCCGGCCGCCCGCAGACGGCGGTTCGGCCCCTTGCCGACGGCAGTGCGGGAACTCGCGGGGATCGAGAGCTGAGCCATGGAGTGTGCGTGGGGTTGTTCGGGTGGGACAGGGTGGCGCGGAGGCCCGGGAACGGGAAGACGTGACGCGCGCGGCGTCGTCCTCGAAGGTCCCTCTCGGCGGGCTCCGAGGGAGTGCGACCCAGGAAGTCCGGCGGATGTCGCCCGAGCGCCATCCACTCCTCAGCGGCAATGCAGGGCGCGAGAGTCTAGCAGCCCGACCACCGCTCCCGCGCCTGCGAATTCCCGGCGGCGCACCGGTTGCTGGGCAAAGGCGCGCTCCCGGCCGCCCGGATGGCGCGCCGGCCGGGACCGCCGGCCGGTTCTCGCGGTAGCGGCCTTAACAGCCTGTGGCAAAACCCGCGCGGCGTTCGAGCGGCGATGCATCCCGCCTGAACCGCGCCTCTACGAGGCGCTCTGCGTTGCGTTTCGGTCGGAATACGCCCGGTATTCCTCCCTCACGCGCCTTGTCAGCCGGGCGCCTCACCGCTCTCGGCGCTCACGTGGGTTTCACCACAGGCTGTTAACAACCTGTGGCAAAACCCGCGCGGCGTTCGAGCGGCGATGCATCCCGCCTGAACCGCGCCTCTACGAGGCGCTCTGCGTTGCGTTTCGGTCGGAATACGCCCGGTATTCCTCCCTCATGCGCCTTGTCAGCCGGGCGCCTCGCCGCTCTCGGCGCTCACGTGGGTTTCACCACAGGCTGTTAACAGCCTGCGGCGCGGAGGGCAGCGCGGTCAGACGAAGAGGGAGCTGACCGAGTCCTCCCCGTGGACGCTCTCGATGGCCCGCGCGAAGAGCGAAGCCACGGAAAGGACCTCGATCTTGCTGCCCGGCGCCCGCGCTTCGGGTGCGAGGGGAATCGTGTCTCCCACGATCAGGCGCTCGAGCCGGGCGTTCCGGATCCGTTCGACCGCGGGTCCGGAAAGCACCGCGTGGGTACAGACGGCCAGCACCCGCGTCGCCCCGTCCCGGTGGAGCGCTTCCGCGGCGCGGACCAGGGTCCCGGCGGAATCCACGATGTCGTCCACGATCACCGCCGGACGCCCCTGCACGTCGCCCACGACGTGCATGGTCTCGACCTCGTTGTCGCTGCCGCGCCGCTTATCCATGACCGCGATGCCGACTCCGAGTTTCTTGCCGTAGGCGCGGGCGCGTTCCACGCCCCCGGCGTCCGGCGAAACGACCACCGGCCGCTCCAGCTCGAGGGTGGGCAGGTAGTCCAGCATCACCGGAGTCACGTACAGGTGATCCACCGGAATGTCGAAGAATCCCTGGATCTGGCCCACGTGGAGATCCATGCAGATGACCCGGTGCACTCCGGCGACGGTCAGCAGATCGGCCACCAGCTTCGCGGAGATCGGGACTCGGGGACGGTCCTTCCGATCCTGCCGCGCGTACCCGTAGTAGGGGATCACCGCGTTGATGCGCGCCGCCGACGCCCGCTTCAGCGCGTCCACCATGAAGAGCAGTTCCATCAGGTTCTCGTTGACGGGCGGCGAGGTGGACTGGATCACGAAGGCGTCCGCGCCGCGGACGTTGTCCTTGATCTGGAAGCGGACCTCGCCGTCGCGAAAACGGCCCAGCGACGCCTCGCAGAGGGGAACGCCGAGGTGCCGCGCGATCGCGGCCGCCAGGTCCGGGTTGGAAGAGCCCCCGATGACCTTCAGTTCGCCCGCAAAGCCGTGGGTCGGGCTCCGGCACTGGCGATCGCCGGCAGATTCGGTCATGTCCATCAAGCAGGGAACGCCGGGCGAACGTCCAGCGGGGAACGCGCGCGTCGGGAAATCACGAACCGATCACCGGTGCTGCGGGCTGGGGCGGAAGGATTCGAACCCTCGTAAACCGGAACCAAAACCCGGCGCCTATCCCCTCGGCCACGCCCCATCCGGCCCGTTCCCCCGGAGGGCCGCCCGGTGTTCGCTGCGGGTGATCGTGCGGGTCGCGATCGCCCGAAGGTTAGCCCCGGAGAGGCGGGCGGCCGCGTGCGCCGCCTGTTCCCGGCCGGGGAAGACGCCGAACACCGCCGAACCGCTTCCCGACATGGCGGTCTCCAGGGCTCCGGCCCCCTGCAGGGCGTTCCGCATCCGCGAAATGGCGTCGGGAGGCCGGGTCGTTTGCAGCACGGTGGACCGTTCGAGGTCGTTCGGAAAGCATCCTGCGAGGAGCTCGCCACGGAGTTGGGGCCCCGAGGGACCCGACCCGAGAAACCGTACCAGACTATCGGCCCGTTCGGACCCACCCGCTCGGTGGGGCGGAGTCGGTGGCTCCGGCAGACCGCGGTAGGCGTCCGGGGTGGAGATGCCGAACTCCGGAATCAGCAGGACGAGCGGGAGTTCCGCGCCGCCGGCCAGCGGGAAGACGTGCTCGCCGCGGCCGGCGGCGAGCGCCAGCCCCCCGTAGAGGAAGTAGGGCGCGTCCATCCCGACCTCGGCCAACACCCGGTGCAGCACGCGGCGGCGCAGGCCGAGTCCGAACAGGCGGTTCAGACCGACGAGCGCCGCCGCGGCGTCCGAGCTTCCCCCGCCGAGGCCGCGGCCGGCCGGGATCGTCTTCCGCAGCCGGATGCGCGCGCCGGGGAGACGCCGGCCGAGCAGTTTCTCGAGCCGCAGCGCGGCGCGAAGGACCAGGTTCGTCCGGTCGGTGGGGATGGAGGGGCTGTCGCACTCCAGTCGGAGCCCGTCTCCGCCGGGTTCGAAGGTGAGGGTGTCCCAGAGGTCCACGCCGGCCAGCAGGGTGCGGACGGCGTGGTAGCCGTCGGGCCGTCGGGCGAGGACGCGCAGTCCCAGGTTGATCTTGGCCGGAGTCCTGAGGTCCAGGCGGCGGGCAGTGCGATCCGGACCGGCCACGGCGAACCCTCCGCTCAGCGCTCCGGCAGCCTCGAGGCCCGGCTCAGTTCGCGGACCTCCGCCCGCCGGTAGCCGGGGGGCGTCCGCACCTGGAAAGAATCGGGGTGCAGAGCGGCGTTGACCTCCAGCTCCTCGACCGTCAGGGTGGCGCGCAGGGCTTCGGATACGACCTCCACGAGGCGGGGCACCTGGCGTCGCTGCCGCCGGTAGCGGCCGGGGTAGCGTGCCTCGTAGCCCGGGGCCACGACGCGGCGCACCTGGCCGCCGTCCGCCGGGTCGTCCCACCAGATCTCGGCCCCGTTCCCGAGGACAGCGGACCCGTTCGCCGGGAGCGACCGGAGATTCTCCGGCCCTCCTACCGGAGTACCGCTCCCGACCAGGAGAGCGGCGATCGCCTCGCGCCCCACGGAGACGCCCAGCAGCGGTCCCGTGAACTCCTCCATTTCCTCTCCTTCCGCGAACGCGCTCTCTCCGGGCACCACGAGGCGCGCCTCGCCCGGGCTGGCCACGAGCGTCCAGCGGGAGCCGCCGACCGGAGCGAAGAGCTCCAGGCGCATCGCCTCGACGCCTTCGGGGTCCGCGCCCCCGGACGGACGGGCGAACACCACCAGCAGGCGTCCCGAGAAGCGGCCGCGCTCCCCTTCGCCGCGAAGGTGAACGACGGCCTGATACCGCCGCACCCCCGCGGCCAGCCGGGCCGTCTCGTCCAGCAGCCGAACCGCCGCGCTCTCGTCGAGGGGCGCCGCCGGGACCCGGACCGTCCGGGCGGCGCAACCCAGGGAAGCGGCGAGGCCGCAGAAGATCGCCAGTCGCAGCGCCCCGGCGCAGGGACGGAGGTGGCCGATTCGCGGACGCTCCGGGGCAGCCGGAACCGCCGCCGTCCTAGTCCGGATCGTTACCGGCTTCCTCGATTTTTCGGGCGATCACCTCGCGTTCGAGTTCCTGGTCGCCGTCGTGCTGGAGGGCCATCCGCCAGAAGCGGACCGCTTCCTCGGCGTTTCCCTTCGCCCGGTAGAGGTCTCCGAGGTGGTCGAGGACCACGCTGTTCTCCGGCATGCACTGCCGGGCCCGCAGCAGGTTGGGTTCCGCCAGGTTCAGGTCGCCCTGCCGGAACTGCACCCAGCCGAGACTGTCGAGGTAGGAACCGTTGTACGGGTCCTCCGCGAGCGCCCGCTGGATCAGGTCCTCGGATTCCTCCAGCCGGTCGTTCCGGTCGGCGAGCATGTATCCGAGATAGTTGAGCGCGAGGTCGTGGCCGGGCTCCGCCGCGATCACCCGGCGGAACTCCGCCTCCGCCTCCTCGAGCCTTCCCTGCCGCTCCAGCAGGGCGCCGAGCTGAAACCGGAAGTCCGGGTCATCCGCCCGCTCCGCGAGCCAGTCGCGGGTGATCCGCTCCGCGACCGGCAGGTCGCCCCGTTCGACGTGATGGCGGACCAGCGCGTGCACCGCTCCCCCCGTCTCGGGATACTCGGCCACCAGGGCCCTGAGGATGCCAAGCGCGGCGTCGCTCCGGCCGCCCGCGTTCAGCACCCGGGCCTGGAGCGCGAGCAGGCCCGGTTCCCCCGGCCGATCCGCGATCAGCGCTTCGACCAGCACGGCTGCTTCGTCGGGCTGGCCGGCCGCCACCCGATTCTGCACGAGGGCCACCCGATACCGGAAAGCCTCGACACTGTCCCCGGAGAGCCGGAAGGCTTCGTCGAGCGCGTCGTACGCCTCCTCGTACTCTCCGAGGTGCTCCAGCGCCTGCGCGAGTCGGGCGAGGGTTTCACGGCGGTGGCGGGAGCCGTAGGAGTCCCGGGGGAGCGCCACCACCGCCTGGAACTCCTCGGCCGCCCTGGCGTACTCGCAGCGGGTGGCGAAGACGCCGCCGAGCGCCATTCGCGCCGGGACGCTCCGGCTGTTCTCCTCCAGCAGCCGCAGCAGGGCCGCTTCCGCATCTTCGAGCCGACGCTGCTGCCTCCGCACCATCGCCAGACCCATCAGGGCGATTTCGCTGCGGGGCTCCGCCGCCAGGATCCGTTCGAAGGCCTCGGCGGCGGCCTCCAGCCGACCCAGGCGGGCCAGGCCGTCCGCGAGGGACAGGCGGAGCGCCTGATCGTCGGGATGGTCGCTGGACCCCTTCTCGTAGACGGCGACGACCTCGGCGAGGGCTTCGTCGGGCGCCCGGCCCGGGATCCCGCGGTCGCGCAGGAGATCGTCCACCATCTCCCGCGCCTCCGGCTGGCGCGGCTCGATGCGCAGCGACTCAAGCAGGTAGTCGAACGCCTGCTCCCGGTCTCCGGCGGACAGGCGGAGTTGCGCGAGCAGCAGCAACTCGCTGTAAGCGTCCGGCGCGCGGCGCAAGATCTCGCGAAGATGCGTCGCCGCTTCCTCGCCGCGTTGCAGGGCGGCGAGCAGCCGAGCCAATTGGGAGCGGCTCCCGAGGTCCTCGGGGTCGAGGCGGACCGCCGCGCTCAGCGAAGCGACCGCGCGCTCCGCGGCCTCGGGATCGTCCCCGGACCGGAGGCGGCGGAAGTGCACCGCGCCGAGCGCCCGGTGGGCGGCGGCGGCGTCCGGGTTCCGCTCCACCGCTTCCGCGGCGGCCGCTTCCGCGGCCTCCAGGTCGCGGGCGGAGAGGCTGAGGTTGGCGATTTCAATGAGCGGATCCACCGCCTGGACATCGAGTTCGGCCGCCCGCCGGTAGGCGGCGATCGCCTCGTCACGCTCCCCGGACATCTGCGCGATCCGGCCCTCGCCGAACACCCGGTAGGCCTCGGCGACCGGATCCACCGCGACCGGATCGTCGGCGGCGTCCTCGGCTTCGGCCTGCCCCGGGGCTTCCTCGGCGGAAACGGGTTCCTGGGCGCCGGCGGTTCTCACGGGGAACGTCACGAGAAGCGCCAGCAGCGCCCACAGGGCCATCCGGTACATGGACCGGGAATTTATCGCTGCCGGAAGGCGCACACGGCTTGGAACGCCGGCTTCAGCCGGCACCCGCTGCGCAAAGCGCAGCGGACTGCACGACGCTACGCCGCGCGATGGCGTTCGGCTCTCGGTCCATCACCGCGAATAGCGGCGGGACATCCGCGGGCCTTCGGCCCGCTGTGCCGGCTGAAGCCGGCGTTCCAGGCCGGCGGCGTCATGCGGGCTCGGAGCGTACCGTGGGTCCTCAATGACGGAAGTGCCGCGCGCCGGTGAAGACCATGGCCAGGTTCCGCTCGTCGGCGGCGGCGATGACCTCCTGGTCCCTGACGGAGCCGCCGGGCTGGATCACCGCGGTGATCCCGGCGTCGGCCAGCACCTCGAGCCCGTCGGCGAACGGGAAGAACGCGTCCGACGCCGCGACGGCGCCCTCGACCGGGGACTGGGCCTTCCCGATCGCGAGCCGGCAGGAGTCGAGGCGGCTCATCTGGCCGGCGCCCACCCCCAGCAGGGCGCTGCCCCGCCCCACCACGATGGCGTTCGACTTCACGTGCTTCGCGGCCTGCCAGACGAACCGCAGGCCCTCCCATTCGACCTCCGACGGCTCCCGGCGGGTGGCCACCCGGTACGCCGACTCCTCGTCGCCGCGGTCCCAGTCCTGGACCAGCAGGCCGCCCGCCACCCGGGCGAAAGTGCGCCCTCCGGGCGCGAAACCCCGCAGGTCCCTCATCTCGATCAGCCGGAGGTTCTTCTTCCGCCGCAGCCGGGCGAAGGCGTCCGGATGGAACGACGGGGCGGCAATGGCCTCCAGGAAGGTCGAGGCCATCTCCTTCGCGGTGTCCAGATCCACCTCGCAGCTCAGCGCCACGATGCCGCCGAAGGCGGACACCGGATCGGTGGCGCGCGCGGCCCGGTACGCCTCCACCAGCGTGCCCGCGACCGCGGCGCCGGCGGGGTTCGAATGCTTGATGATCGCCGCGGCGGCTTCGCTGTCCTCGCGGGAGTTCGCCAGGTCGGCGACCAGCCGCACGGCGGCATCGAGATCCAGGATGTTGTTGTAGGAGAGCTCCTTGCCGTGGAGCTTCCGGGCGCCCGGGATTCCGGCGGGTCCGGTTCCCGGATCGCGATAGAGCGCGGCCGTCTGGTGCGGGTTCTCCCCGTAGCGGAGTTCGGCCACCCGCGCGAACTCGAGCGACACCCGCTCGGGGAAATCCTCCCCGGCGCCGCCTCCGGCGAACGAACCCGCGACCGCCCGGTCGTAGGCCGCGGTCGCGGCGAACGCCGCGCCCGCCAACCGGCGGCGCAGCGCGTGGCCGGCGCCTGGGTCGGGATCGTCGAGGGCGGCGAGCACGCCCGGGTACTCGCCGGGGTCCACGACCACCGTCACGTCGGGCCAGTTCTTGGCCGCCGCCCGAACGAGGCAGGGGCCGCCGATGTCAATGTTCTCCCTCAGCTCGTCGTCCCCGGCGCCCCGGGCGAGGGTCTCCTCGAAGGGATAGAAGTTGACCGCGACCACGTCAATGGGCCGGATGCCCAGCGACTCGAGCGACTCGAGATCGTCCGGACGCGAGCGCCGCGCGAGGATGCCGCCGTGGATGCGCGGATGGAGGGTCTTGACGCGGCCGTCGAGGATCTCGGGATGTCCGGTGACCTCGGAGACATCGAGCACCGCGATGCCGGAGTCCCGGAGAAAACGCGCCGTGCCGCCGCTGGCCACGATCTCGAAACCGCGCTCGAACAGCCCCCGGGCGAAGGCGTCGAGGCCCTCCTTGCGGCTAACGCTGAGCAGGGCGCGGCGCGGGTGGTTGCCGGGGTCTTGCGAATCACTCATGGGCCGGAAGGCGGCGGATGCTAGCAGGGGTCCGGGACCCCATGAGTACTCTTGGAAGCCCTCGCCAGATTTCCGTATGGCGGCGGCCTGATCCCGTGTCCGAAAGCCAACCGAGAGCCCTCGCGCAGCTCCCCGCGGTGGGCAGGCTTCTCGAGACCGCGCGCTTCCGGAACCTCGCCGATCGCTTCGGGAGACCGCTCGTCACCGCCGCGCTGCGGACCGAGATTTCGGACCTTCGCCGGGCGGTGCGCGCGGCGGCCGTTCCGGCAGGCTTCTCCTCGGGTCCCGAAGCCTGGCTCGCCGCGGCGGTGGAGTCGCGGCTCGACCGGGCGGCCGGGCCCGACCTCCGGCGGGTGATCAACGCCACCGGGGTGGTCGTCCACACCAACCTGGGGAGGGCGCCGCTCTCCGAGCGCGCCGCGCAGGCCGTTTTCCGCGCCGCGAGCGGCTATTCCGATCTCGAGTTCGATCTCGAATCCGGCGGCCGGGGGAGCCGCCAGGAACACCTCGGCGGTCTCTTTGAAGCCATGTTCCCGGGAAGGGCCTCGGCGGTCACCGGGAACGCCGCCGGAGGGGTGCTGCTGGCGCTCGACACCCTCGCCGCCGGGAAGGACGTGGTGGTGTCCCGGGGGGAACTGGTCGAGATCGGCGATTCCTTCCGGATCCCCGACATCCTGAAGAAGAGCGGCGCGCGGCTTGTCGAGGTCGGAACGACCAACCGGACGCGGATCGCCGACTACCGGCGGGCCATCGCGGAGAGCGAAGGAGAGGTCGGCGCGCTGCTCAAGGTGCATCAGTCCAACTTCCGGATCGTCGGCTTCACCGAGGCGGCGCCCACCGCCGACCTCGTGGCGCTGGGAGCGGAGTTCGGGATCCCCGTCATCGAGGATTTCGGCAGCGGCAACCTGCAACCCCTGGCCGAACTCGGAGCGGAGGGCGCCGGGGACGAACCGACGCTCGCCGACCGGGTCGCGTCGGGCGCGGACCTCGTCATCTTCTCGGGAGACAAGCTGTTCGGAGGACCGCAGGCGGGAGTCCTGCTGGGGACCCCGGAGGCGATCCGCGCCTGCCGCCGGAACCCGCTCGCGCGGGCGCTCCGCCCCGACAAGATGGCCATCGCCGGGCTCCAGGCGACGCTCTGGAGCCACCTGACCGGACGCGCCCGCCGCGAGGTCCCGGTGATCCGCGCCATCGCGCGTCCGCTCGAGGAGATTGCGGCGGCCGCGGAACGCCTGCGCGACTCCATCGGGCCTGCCGGAGGCTGGAATGTGGAAGTGGTTGCGGAGACTTCCCGCATCGGGGGCGGAGCGGCTCCGGGAGCGGGCCTGCCGACCCGCTGCCTGGCTCTCTCCCGCACCGGAAGCGAGGCGGAAGCGCTCCGCCGGCGGCTCCTCCGGAACGACCCGCCGGTGGTCGCCCGCATCGTGGACGACCGCGTGCTCCTCGACCTGCGCACCGTGCCGCCGGAAGAACAGGACGAGCTGCGGGCGGCCCTCCAGTCCCTGGTGGAAGGGCCTGATTCCCCGGGCTGAATCCGGCCCATCCACAAAGTACCCTTCCCGGACCGCCGCATGATTCCCGCCCACGAACGATCCGGCCAGGTCGCTTCCGCGAACCCGGCCGGCGTCCTGTTCATCAACGGGAAGGAGCGCGCGCTGCCGCAGCCGGCCTCGGTGCGGGGCGCCCTCGCGGCGCTCGGGCTCCTGAGCCGCCCGGTCGCGGTCGAGCTCAACGGGAGCCTGGTGCGCCGCGCCGACCAGGAGACCACTGCGCTGAAGCCCGGGGACCGCGTGGAGATCGTCAGCTTCGTGGGCGGTGGCTGAAGTGACGTCGGTCGAAGACGCCCCGCTCTCGCTGGGCGGGCGCACCTTCGGGTCCCGCCTGATCCTCGGCACCGGCAAGTACGCGTCGCTGCCGCTGATGCGGGACTGTCACGCCGCCTCCGGGTGCGAGATGGTGACGGTCGCCGTCCGCCGGGTGGACCTCGACGCCGAGGAGACCCTCCTCGACTACATCCCGCGGGATCGCTACACCCTGCTCCCGAACACCGCCGACTGCTTCACTGCCCGGGAAGCGATCCGCACGGCGCAGCTCGCCCGCGAGGCGGGGCTCTCGAACTGGATCAAGCTGGAGGTGATCGGCGACCGGAAGACGCTCTATCCGGACAACGAGGAGCTCCTGATCGCGACCCGCGAACTGGTCGCCGACGGATTCGTGGTGCTTCCCTACACGAGCGACGACGTGGTGGTCGCTCAAAAGCTCGAGCAGGCCGGCGCCGCCGCGGTGATGCCGCTGGGAGCCCCCATCGGCTCCGGTCTCGGGATCCAGAACCGCAACAACATCGCGTTTATCCGCGAAGCGGTCTCGGTGCCGGTCATCGTGGACGCCGGCGTGGGAACCGCGTCCGACGTGACGGTGGCGATGGAGCTGGGCGCCGACGGAGTCCTCCTGAACACCGCGGTCGCGGCGGCGCGGGAGCCGGTGCAGATGGCCGAGGCGATGAAGCTCGCCGTCGAGGCCGGGCGGCTCTCCTGGCTCGCGGGACGGATGCCCCGCCGCCGCTATGCCACCGCGTCCTCGCCCCCGGCGGACGCGCCGCTCGCCTAGTGCCGCCCGCCTCCCGCAAGCAGGCCCGGGGCGCAGGGAACGAGCAGACCCCGGACAGCCAGGCCGCGGAGAGAGCCCTCAAGCGACGGGCGGGACGGATCGTCCGGGTGCTCGCCCGGGAGTACGACGCGGCCCAGTGCGCGCTCCTCCACGACTCGGCGCTCCAGTTGCTGATCGCCACCATCCTGTCCGCGCAGTGCACGGACAAGCGGGTGAACATGGTGACCCCGGCGCTCTTCGCCCGCTACCCGACGGCCGACGACTTCGCCGACGCCGACCCCGACGAGCTGGAGGAGAGGATCCATTCGACCGGTTTCTTCCGGAACAAGGCCCGTTCGATCATGGGGGCCTGCCAGCGCATCCGCGACGATTTCGGCGGCGAGGTGCCGGACACCATGGAAGACCTCCTGACCCTTCCCGGCGTCGCGCGGAAGACCGCGAACGTCGTCCTCGGCACCTGGTTCGGCAAGAACGAAGGGGTGGTGGTGGACACCCACGTGTTCCGCATCTCGCATCGGCTGGGCCTCGCGCCCAGGAAGAACACGGCACACACCGAGCAGCGGCTCATGGCGCTCGTCCCGCGCCGGGAATGGACCAACTTCAGCCACCGGGTGATCCTCCACGGTCGGGCCATCTGCGACGCCCGCAACCCGAAATGCAGGGAATGCGCGCTGGAGAGCATGTGTCCCCGGAACGGCGTCGAACCGCCGCCGTCGGAGCGCGTCCGGACTCCCGGCCGGCGGCGCGCGAGGCGCCCGGCCTCCGCATGAATCCGTCGAAGACCCTCTATCTGGCCAATCCGTACGGCTTTTCCGAAGGACTGCGGGCGGGGCCGCTCGAGGAGCTGGTCCGCGCGCTGGAAGCGCTGGGCGCCGAGGTCTGGGAGCCCTTCGCCCGCAACAACCAGGTGGACCGGGCCGCCCCCGGGTGGGCGTACCGGATCGGCCAGGCCGACGTGCGGGACGTCCGGGACGCCGACGGCCTCTTCGCGGTGGTCAACGGTTGTCCTCCCGACGAAGGCGTGATGGTGGAACTCGGGATGGCCATCGCCTGGCGGAAGCCGGTGTTCCTGTTTCGCGACGATTTCCGGCGCTGTACGGACAGCGAGGAGTACCCGCTGAACCTGATGCTCTTCACCGGCCTGCCGGAGAACGACTGGGAGAACTTCTGGTACCGGTCCGTCGCGGAGATCGCCGACCCGGACAAGGCGCTCGCCCGCTGGCTGCGCGAGGAACCCGCCTGATGCGCCTCGGCCTCGAACTCGGCTACCTGACGAAGGGATCGCCCGACCCGGTGGCGCTCGCCGAGCGGGCGGAGGCCGCGGGGTTCGACTCGGTCTGGGTGTCCGAGGCGTGGGGCTCCGACGGGGTCAGCCTGCTCGCCTGGATCGGCGCCCGCACCGAACGGGTCGCGCTCGGCACCGCCATCCTGCCCATCGGTTCTCGGACGCCCGCCCTGCTGGCGCAGACGGCGGCCACCCTCGACATGCTGAGCGGAGGGCGGCTGATCCTCGGCCTGGGCGTTTCCGGTCCGCAGGTCATGGAGGGTTGGCACGGGGTCCCGTTCGCAAGGCCGGTGACCCGGACCCGTGAGACCGTCGAGGTCCTCCGGCAAATCCTGCAGCGGCACGAGAAGCTGGAGTACGCCGGGCAATCCATCCGGCTGCCGATGCCGGGCGGCACCGGGCTGGGCAAACCCCTGAAGCTCATGCTCCATCCCCGCCGGTCCGAAATCCCGATCTACGTCGCCGCGATCGGCCCGCAGAACACCGCGCTCACCGCGGAGATCGCGGAAGGCTGGCTCCCGTTCCTCTACTCGCCGGACCAGGCCGCCGAGGTCTGGGGTCCCGCGCTCGCCGCGGGCGCCGCCAAACGTGAACGCGAAGCGCCGCTCGAAATCGCCCCGATGGTGGACTGCGCGCTCGGGGAGGACCTCCCCCGTCTCCGCGACCAGCTCCGTCCCGGCATCGCGCTCTACGTGGGCGGCATGGGCGCGCGCGAACGCAACTTCTACAACCAACTCGCGCGCCGCTACGGCTACGAAGCCGAGGCGAAGACGATCCAGGACCTCTACCTCGACGGGCGGAAGGACGACGCGGCGGCGGCCGTCCCCGACGGGCTGGTGGACGAGATCTGCCTCGTCGGTCCCGAGGCGCGGATCGCCGAGCGCATGGCCGCCTACCGGGAAGCGGGCGTCACGACCCTGATCGTCGCGCCGCCGGTCGATAAGGACGGCCAACCCGTGCCGAACGGGCTAGATGTCCTGCGAGCCGCCGGCTCCTGAAACGGCCCGATGCGCACAAGACCGGCAGAACGCAAGAGTTCAGGAGTCCCGACCTGACCGCCGCCATTTGGCCACCAGTGCCTTCCTCCCCGAAACCAGAATGTCGAACCGACGCATCAGCTCGAGGCCGCGATGCCGCGTGCCAACGATCTCCTCGCCATCGTCGGTCCTTCCGAGGAGCATGACCACGACGCCTCCCACTCTCGTCACGCGTACGATCGCTCGAAACGCGGCCTCGTAGAGGGCGCGCAGATCGGCGATCTGCGGATCGAAGTGCCCCCAGGGCGGATCCGTAACGACCCGGTCCACGAACCCAGCCCGCAGTGTGTCCAGGGTTCGGGCGTCTTCCACACGGGCTACTACCGGCCCGCCCCGCAGGCCCCCTCTCCGCTCGATCTGTTTCGCGCGCCGCCTGATGGCGCCCGCCTTTGCGGCGTCCTTCTCGAACGCGAAGGCGATGTTGTACGGCCGTCCCACCCGGGCAAACACGATCGCACCGGTGCCCGCAAACGGGTCCAGAAAGACATCTCCCGCAGCCGGTTCGGACAGTTCGCACAACAGCTGCGCCAGTTCCGGCCTCAGTTCGCCTTGAGCGAGCGTTTTCTCGGTCGCCCGTCGTTGCGTCAGCCGGACGCAGAAATAGGCCCGTCCAGTGCGGCGCCGAAGTAGCCAGAACTCGATCCCGCCGCCCCGCGGGGCGTGCCGCAAGCCGCAATGCTGCTCGATCGTACAGATCAGTTTCTTTCGCGCGTCCGAATCTCCCCGAGTGAGCCGATCCCCATCCGACAGCATCACTCGAAAACTCGCCGACCCGCGAATTTCCCGGCGGGCCGCCGCCACCCATGACGGATCCGCGGCCAGACGGCGCAAAAGCACGACCATCTCGCCGCCTGCGAAACCGCGCAGCACTGAGAAACAGTTGTTCAGGTATCGAAGATCTTGAAGCGCAGCGACCCGGGACGGGGCCGCCAGGCAGAGAAACCCTTCCTCGACTTCCGACACTGCTACCCCGGGGACATCCCGAAGCACGAGCTCCCGGACGAATTCCTGCATCCCGGCAACGCAGCGAATCAGATACTCCACGATTTCTCACTCACCTTGACGGTCGCTCGGATCCATGACCCTCGACGCCGCGCCGGCAGATCAGCGCACACAACATAGGTCATTTACCGCCAAAGCCGGGCCGGGAGACCTCTGGCTCGACCGCGCGTCAGAGCATGCGGCGTAACCGACCGGCGCTGCCGTGCGTCGTGCAGTTCGCCCCGGTTCGCGTGGCGTAGAGTCCCGAGATGACGCTCCTCGTCCTGTTTCTGGCGTTCTACGGGATGACCGTGGTGCGGGCGCTGCTCGTTCGCCGGAGAACGGGGATCAACCCGGTGAAGTTGCAGGCGGACGACTCGGTATACGAGGTGACGGGCCGGGTTCTGAAGGCGAGCATCGGGACCTGGCTGCTCATCAGTCTGGTGTACGCCTTCGCGCCGGGCGTGAAGCCGTGGCTCGGCCCCATCCAGTACCTCGAGACGGAGGCCGTTCATCAGACCGGCACCATCGTCGCCGCGATCGCGATCCTGTGGATCGGCATCGCGCAGGCCCAGATGTCCGCTTCCTTCCGCATGGGAATCGATGCTTCCGAGAAGACGACCCTCGTCCGTCACGGGTTCTTCTCGTGGTCGCGAAACCCCATCTACCTCGGTCTCCTGACGGGGGTGGCCGGGTTCTTCCTGGTGGCGCCCAACGCCCTCAGCTTCGGCGCCTTCGTCGCCGCCTGGACCGGGATCAAGATCCAGGTCCGGCTGGAGGAGGAGTACCTGCTCTCGCACCACGGCGACGCCTACCGGGAGTACCAGGCCACCGTGCGGCGGTGGATCGGAACGCGGCGCGGCTGACCGGAGGTCGGACAACAGCCGTGACGGCGCCGCCGGCTTGGAACGCCGGTCTCCAGACCGGCACGCGCGGTGCTCCGCACCGCGCACGGCGCGGCGCTGACCTGCGGAATGACTCTGTCTTGTGGTGCGGGGAACTGTCGCGCACCGGCTTCGCGAATGCGGGGAGCTTGCGTTCCCCGGCCCCGTGAGTGCGGGGAGCTGCGTTCCGAGTCGGGACGCCATCTGGGCTCGGAGCGTCACGACGTGCGCGGCGCGGAGCGACGCGCGTGCCGGGCTGGAGACCGGCGGTCCAGGCCGGGGGTGTCATCCGGGCTGGCGGCGTTCCGACGTGCGCGGTGCGGAGTGCTGGCGCGTGCCGGGCTGGAGACCGGCGGTCCAGGCCGGGGGTGTCATCCGGGCTGGCGGCGTTCCGACGTGCGCGGCGCGGAGCGACGCGCGTGCCGGGCTGGAGACCGGCGGTCCAAGCCGGGGGTGTCGTCTGGGCTCGCGGCGTTGCGACGTGCGCGGCGCGGAGCGACGCGCGTGCCGGGCTGGAGACCGGCGGTCCAGGCCGGGGGTGTCGTCTGGGCTGGCGGCGTTGCGACGTGCGCGGCGCGGAGCGACGCGCGTGCCGGGCTGGAGACCGGCGGTCCAGGCCGGGGGCGCCGCTACGGGGTCCAGGCCTGGGCGCGTTCGAGGAACACGGAGGGGTTGGCCAGCCAGTCCGCGTAGCCGAGGTTCCGTTCGTCGGTGAGGTAGTCGAGCTTGTCGTCGAGGCAGGCGAGCAGAACTTCCTCGCCCTGATCGAGGGCGAATCCGCCGAGTTCGACCTCCGTGTCGAGGGCGGTCACCACGAAGAAGCCGTCGGAGGACGCTGCCGCGGCGCGGTTCCCGATCTCGTCGCCCGCCAGCGCGTCCACTCCCCGGGTGGCCAGCGCCAGGAGTTGCTCGGCCCCAAGCGATTCGGCGCCGAAGAAAACGACCTGCGGATAACCGGGAGACGGCGGCTCCAGGTGGCTGCGTCCAGCGAGGTTCGCGGACGACCCGCTCGCGGCAATGCGAAAGGCCTCGGTGCCGTCGGCGACGACGACCCCTTCGGGGGTGGTGACGCTGGTCCCCGCCAGCAGCACGCCGCCGTCATCAATGAGTCCGACGATCCGCAGGAAGCGCGACTCGCCGGTCGTCTCCACCGAGACGCCGACGCGAGCCTCGCTCGTCAGGTCGCTGTATTCGCGGAGGGTCGCGGCGTCGGCGTCCCGCACGAGGAGCGAGTGGCGGAACTCGATGTGGCCCGACGTGAACGCGACCGCGGGAACGCCGGACGCATCCCGCGTGCGTTCCTCCAGGATCGTGATGCCGCCTCCCACCAGGCCGAACTCGGCGGTGGCCGGAAGCAGCCAGATCCCCGGCCAGTCGGCGATGCCGCGGCGGTTGAAGGCGAGCCCGGCGCCGTCCATCGCTTCGAGCGCGCTCAGGAGATCGGCTTCGTAGCCGCGATGCTCGTCGAAGGCCGGCGAGTCCGGGTCGGGATCACCGCTGTAGCTGATCGGGTCGTAGAACGCGAAGAAGCCGAACTCGAGGACACGCCCTTCCTCCGCGCAGCGGACGGGGGCCGGGGCGGTGGGCGCGGGAGCCGGCGCCGGGGCCGTCGGCGACCGTGACGGGGCGTCCGAACCTTCATCGCACCCGGCGGCCGCGACACCGAACGCGAACGCGGCGGTCAGGAGAGGACGGGGAGCGCCGAACCGCGTCATCGGCCGGCGGGCCGCCCCGCCCGGGGAGCCGTGGACTCGGGGAAAGGGCCCAAGGCGCCCTCGAAGACCCGGGTGACCGGGCCCTCCATCAGCGGCGCCTCCCCGGCGCAATCAATATGGATCAGGTCGCCGCTCGCCACCCGGACCGGGACGGCCGCCGGCCAACCGAAGAAGCGATGCGCCACCGTGACCGCCGCCGTGGCCCCCGTCCCGCACGCGAGACACTCGGCTTCGACGCCGCGCTCGAAGGTGCGCAGCCGGATCTCTCCCGAACTTTCGTCCAGCGCCATGAAGTTGGCGTTCGCCCCGGCCGGAAAAACCGCATGCCGCCGGATCGCGCCGCCCCGGCGCTCCACGTCCACGACGCCAACGTCCGGGACGACCTCGATGGCGTGCGGAACGCCGACCTCCAGCGCGAACAGTTCGGCCTCCCCACCCGGGAGATCGGACAGCCGGAGCCGGCGGATGGGACCCGGCCTCGCCATGGCCACCCGCACCGTCGCCGCACCGTTCGCATGCCCCAGGATGTCGGCCCGCAGCACCCCAGCCGGGGTGGCGATCCGCTGCGAAGCCCCGCCCGCCCCGATCTCCCGCGCGAAGACCGCGGCGCAGCGGGTCCCGTTGCCGCAGAGCTCTCCCTCGCTGCCGTCGGCGTTGAAGTACCGCATCACGTAGTCGGCCTCCTGCCCCGCGCCCTCCCGCTCGATCAGGATCAGGCCGTCCGCCCCGATCCCGAGCTTGCGGCGGCACGCCCGCCGGGCGAGCGGAGCCTTCGCCGCCTCCTCGATGAAGCCGTCGCGGTTGTCCGCGACCACGAAGTCGTTCCCCGCGCCGTGCATCTTCACGAAGGAGAGGGAGCGGGCCGCGGGGCTGTGGTTCATGACGGGCGACAACGGATCGTAGCCACCGCGCCGTCGTCCGCGCGGGGAACCACGGTCCCGATCCGGACCGCCTCCACGTCCGCTTCGCGGAGCCGACCCAGGAATTCCGCGGCTCGCGCATCGGGCACCCCGGCGAGAAAACCCCCCGCCGTCTGCGGATCGAACAGCAGCTCCAGGCCCGGATGCCGGGAAGCCTCGGCCTCGATGCGGATCGCCTTCGCGACGTTCCGGTTCGCCTCGTGCGCGGTGCTGCGGAGGCCGGAACCGAGGAGTTCCTCGGCGCCGGAGAGCGCGGGCAGCGCCGCGACGTCCAGCTCGGCCGACACGGCGCTCGCCCGCAGCATCTCGGCGAGGTGGTTCATGAGGCCGAAGCCGGTCACGTCGGTCGCCGCGCGGAGGCCCGCCGCGACCGCCGCCCGCGCCGCCTTCGCGTTGGGACACACCATCTGGGCGGCGGCGGCCTCGAGCCACGCCCCGCGTCCCCGGCCGAGCATGACGCCGCGCAGCACCACCCCGCTGCCGAGCCGCTTGGTCAGGTAGAGCCCGTCGCCGGCTTCGAGGCCGTCCAGGGTCAGGAGGCGATCCCCGATCGGGTGCCCTTCCACCGAGAAGCCGACGGTCAACTCGGGACCGACGGTGGTGTGGCCGCCCAGCAGGGCAACCCCGCACTCGTCGAGCAGCGAGCGGGCGCCCGCCAGGAGCTGGTAGAGCGTCTCCGCACCGGCTTCGGGGGTCTCCTCCTCGGGAAGGTTGACCAGCGCCATCGCGTAGCGCGGTTCCGCGCCCGTGGCGAAGAGGTCCGAGAGGGCATTCGCCGCCGCGACCTTCCCGTTCAGCCAGTGGTCCCCGCTGAACGCCTTGAACCAGTCCACGCTCGAAACCACCACGTCGCCGCGCGGGGTCGCGAAGGCGGCGGCGTCGTCCGACTGTTCGAGCCCGAGGCGGACCCTCCCATGGCTCCCGCCGGCGCCGGCGCCGAGTTCGTCCCGCAGGCGGCCGAGCGCGCGGTCGAGGGTGGTCTGGCCGGCCTTCGCCGCGCAGCCCCCGCACACCATGGCCTCCATCGCCGTCCGGTCCATCCGGGAGAACTCCTCGGTGGTCCCGCCCCCGTCGTCGAGCACCTGGAACTTCCGCATGAACTTCCGGTCAATCCGGTCCTTGAGGTCCATCACCCAGCGGCCCTCGAAGGACGTTCCCCACTTCGCCCCGAGCGCCCGGCCGTCGCCGAGGTTCAGCAGGGTGAGGAAATCGGGCTGCGGCCGGTAGCGCCGCAGCGGACGCCCGGCCACCAGCCGGCGCAGGTTGTCGGCGATGAAGGGCCCCTGCCGCACGGCGTACACCCCGGCCTTCGGGGTCGCCGGCCAGTCCCGGAGGGTCGCGCAGTCCCCCACCGCGAAGATCCGGTCGTCGCCCAGGGTCTGGAGCGTCGGGCGGGTCAGCACGAAACCGCGTTCGTCGAGGGGCAGCCCCGAATCGCGGAAGAGGTCGAGGCTGCCGGCCCCCACCGCCCAGATGAGCGAGTCGGCGGGCAGGAGCTCGCCGTTTTCGAGCCGGACCCCGCCGTCCTCGGCGGCGGCGACCCAGGCGCCCGTGCGGATCGCGATTCCCCGGGCGGCGGCGTTGCGGCGGGCCCGGACCGCCAGCGAGGGCGGGAACCCGGTGAGCACCTCGGGAAGCGCCTGGAGCAGCGTGACCCGGAGCGCGCGCTCGACCCCGGCGCGCCGCGCCGCCGCCAGCAGCCGCTCCCGGACGGTGAACGCCAGCTCGACGCCGCCGGCGCCTCCCCCGGCGACCACCGCCTCGAACGGCCGGTCCGCGTCGTGTGCGAGGAACGACTCCGAGAGCGTCCCGATCTCCCGCACGAGGCGGGCGATCGGTCGGGTGGCGCGGGCCCACTCCCGGACACCAGGCAGGTCGAGTCCGGCGACCGTGCTGCCGATGTCGAAGGACACGAAGTCGTAGGCGAGGGGGGCGCGCCCCGCGAGACGGATGCGCCGGTCCGGGGGATCCACTCCGACGGCGGGCGTGAGGACGACTTCGGCGCCCGCCAGCCGGGCGAGCGGGACCACGTCGATCTCCAGTTCCGAAGCCCGGTACTGACCGGCCACGAACCCCGGCACCATCCCGGAATAGACCGCGACCGGCGTGTCCAGCACGACCGTCACCCGCGCCTCCGGCCAGGGGCGCATCATCATCCGCCGCAGGACCTGGACGTGGGAATGACCGCCGCCCACGAGCACGACGTGGGGCCGGTGGACCGAAGGTTCTCGGATCATGGATGGGGTGGCGGCAGGCAGAGTATCCGCACCCTGACGGCGACGGGCGTCGGCCATACAATCGCGGGTCCGGCCTGCCGCGGCACGGACGCCCTGTTTCCCGTCCCCGCAGCCGGGAGGAGACGATCCATGAATCACCCGCTGACCCCCCTGCGAGAGCGTCCCGCGCTCCCGCTCCTCGCCGCCCTCCTGCTCGCGGCCGCCTTCGGCTGCGCGGGCGGCGGCGACGAACCGTTCACGGAGCAGCCGTGCACCGACGACATGGACCTCAACGAGTGCCTGGTCTTCCGTTCGGCGCAGTACGAACTCGACACCGAGCGGGAAAACCCGCCGCGGGGCGCTCTGGACCCCGACGTGTTCATCGAGCACGAGGCGGCCGGTTTCGCCAAGGTGCTCTGCTCGGCGGTGTTCCTGACCGGCCTCGACTTCGAGGCCGCTCAGCACCAGATCGGCGGCTTCACCTCGCGTTACCGGTACCGCGACCGGCTGACGGGGCGCGAGATCGACATGGAGGGACAGAAGGTCCACATCACCACCGACACCGGGGTCACCCGGACGGCGGTGCTCCACGGCGACCAGGGCTGTGTCGCGCTCCCCATCGGCGAGGAAGCCCCGTTCTACGAGACGGTCCCGGTGACCTCGACCGTGAACCAGGACGACCCCTGGCCGATGGGCGACGTGCTCCCGGACGAACCGCTGCCGGAGGACGTGGACGCCGAGAAGCTCGAGGCCGCCGTGGACGCGGCCTTCGAGGAGGGCGCCATGACGCTCGCCTTCGTGGTCCTCCACCGCGGCCGGCTGGTGGCCGAGCGCTACCGCGAGGAGGACGGGATCACCAAGGACACCCCGCTCGAGAGCTGGTCCATGAACAAGAGCCTCTCCGCGACCCTGCTCGGGATCCTGATCACCCAGGGCGACTACACCCTCGACCAGCTCGCGCCGATCGACGCCTGGCACGAGGACCCGGACGACGTGCGCGGCACCATCCGCATCCAGGACATCCTCCAGATGTCCAGCGGACTCCGCTGCCTGAACGCCGGCGATCCGGAGTGGGACGAGGCCACGATGGGGTATCCGGACCACCTCTACCTCTACACGGGCACGGTGGATTCCCACATCTGGGCGACGGAGCGCGCGCCGCAGTGGGCGCCGAACACGGTCGGGCGCTACCGCAACTGCGACCCGATCCTCACGAACCACATCGTGCGGCTCGGGGTCGAGGGCCGCGGCGAGAACTACCACCAGTTCCCGCAGAAGCACCTCTTCGACCCGATCGGCGCCAACCGGTTCGTCGCCGAGGCCGACCCCCACGGCAACTTCCTGCTGAACGGCTACGGCTTCGGCAGCGGACGGGCCTGGGCCCGGCTCGGCCAGCTCTACCTCGACGGCGGGATGGCCCCGAACGGCGAGCGGGTGCTGTCGGAGGAGTTCGTCGAGTTCGCCACCTCGGTGGCGCCCTCCTGGGAAGCCGACCAGCGGCCCATCTACGGGGGACTCATCTGGATCAACAACCCGCCGCGCGGCGGCGAGAAGCGCTTCCCGGCGCTGCCCAACAGCAGCTACAACTTCGCCGGCGCCGGCGGCCAGAGCACGATCATCGTCCCCGAGCACGAGATGGTGATCGCGCGGCTCGGCCTCTACGAGGGCTCGCTCGACGGCAGCGCCAACCGGGCGCTCCAGAACGCGCTGGGGATGCTGGTCGAGGCGATTCCCCGGGCCGACGCGGCAAACTGACGCACATGCGCAGACACCCCGCTGGGCTGGCGGCTGCCGGCCTCTCCCTGATGCTGCTCGCGGGCTTCGGCTGCGCCGGAGTGGACAGCGATACGCCGGGCGACGGAGTCGCCGAGGCCCAGGGCGGGCCGCCCGCGCTCCCGCTGGAACGGCTCTCGCTGCCTCCCGGTTTCGAGATCGCCGTCTGGGGCCGGGTGCCCGGCGCCCGCTCGCTGGCCCGGGGGGAGAACGGCACGATCTTCGTGGGGACCCGCGAGGCGTCCGGCGGGGTGTACGCGGTGCGCGACAACGACGGCGACGGCGAGGCCGACGAACTCCACACCCTCGCCGAAGACCTCTTCATGCCGAACGGGGTGGCGATGCGCGACGGCGACCTCTACGTCGCCGAGGTGAACCGGATCCTCCGGTTCGACGGCATCGAGTCGCGACTCAACGATCCCGGCGAGCCGGTGGTGGTCACCGACGACCTCCCGGACATGCGCCACCACGGCTGGAAGTTCATTGACTTCGGCCCCGACGGGTTGCTCTACGTTCCCGTGGGGGCGCCCTGCAACCGCTGCGCCTCGGAGGACCCGCTCTTCGCCTCCATCGCCCGGATGCAGCCCGACGGCTCCGGCCTGGAGGTCGCGGCGCGCGGGGTGAGGATGTCCGTCGGGTTCGACTGGCATCCCGAAACCGGTCAGATGTGGTTCACCGACAACAACCCGGACTGGCTCGGCGACGACAACCCGCCCGGCGAGATGAACATCCTCACCGAGGCCGGGCAGCACTTCGGCTACCCCTACTGCCACGCGGGGGACGTGAGCGATCCCTGGTACGGCCGGGACCGGTCCTGCGACGAGTTCGAGCCGCCGACCCAGAAGCTGGGACCCCACGTCGCCGCCATCGGGATGACCTTCTACCGGGGCGACCAGTTTCCCGCGGAGTACCGGGGTCAGGCGATCGTCGCCGAGCACGGCTCGTGGAACCGCAGCGAGCGGATCGGGTACCGCCTGACCCTGGTGCGGAACGAGGACGGGGTGGCGACCGCCTACGAGGACTTCGTCACCGGCTGGATCGGGGAACCCGACGAGCGCGCCTGGGGCCGCCCCGTGGACGTCCTCGAGTTGCCCGGCGGCGACATCCTGGTCTCCGACGACCGCGCGGGAGCGATCTACCGGATTTGGTACTCCGGAGACTGATCGGGCTCATCCTCAGGACATCGACTGTGGCCGGAGTCACCTACTTCCCAAGGTACTCAGGAAAGGAGAACGTCGTCACAAACAACACGTTGCTGTTGTTTTCCCGCATCTATGACTATTCTCCGCAGTCATTCCAGGAAATCATCAGCCAGTTGACCGCCTCAGACATAGAGGTCGGACCGGAAATCACTCAGCAAGATCGCTCCGGTAAGTCAGTGACGGACGGCAGCATTCAGCAACAGAGTTTCCGAATCCTTGTGGAGACGAAAGTCAGTGCCGGTATTGACTACGATCAGCTCGTCCGCCATTCAGAAAGATTCGGTGATGAGAGCGTTAGAGTCCTCCTCTTGATTACGAAGCATGCCTTAGACAACGAACAACAAACCGCGATCAAGAATCGGCTCAAAAAGGGTGTCATCTTTGGTGCGGTTGATTTCAGTACTCTATGTGCCGTGATTGAAGGACTGTTTGCTGAGTATGAACGTGACATAGGAGTCGTCGTAGAGGACTATGTGGACTACTGTAGACACGAACAGATCTTGGACGAGTCGAAAGAGACCATGCGAATCGTTCCATGTGGGCAATCTCATGAATTGAACAGAAAGTACGGAATCTACTACCACCCATTCCGGCGTGGCTACAGACCACACGGATACATTGGGATTTACGCTCAGAAGAGCGTCACCGTCTTATGGAGAATCCGATCGGTCTTTGACGCCACTATCGATGATGCCGGCAAGCTGAAACGAGGTGCCGCCATCGTAGGTGAAGAGACTTCCGATTTTGACCAGAAGCTCATCGGCATTATCGGCGAAGCGCTCGAACACTGCGGCCATAGAATTCGTAGAGATCACCGCTTCTTTTGTGGAGATCCGATAGATACCGACTTCAGGAAAACGAGCAAGTACGGTCTTCGCAAGAACACCTACATAAACCTGAAGGAGAAAATTCCGGACGTTGATCTCGATTCCCCAAAGGCTGTTGCCCGCGCCCTGAAGAAGACTGATTGGCAGTGACATCCCTTACCGCTGTCGGTTGCTCTACAGACAGACGACCGAGGCGAAATAGACTCTGCCGTCAGGCTCGTCGATTCCGGAGCACTCTCTACAACAGTTCGGTGGCGATGGTCGTTCTGTCGCTAGGAACTGTCGTCGTCTCGACGCAGATGGGCACCGCGCAGGAGCGCGACCCCGGGGAGTGGCCGCACTACGCGGCGGACCTGTCCTCGACCCGCTACTCCCCGCTCGACCAGATCCACGCGGGCAACGTGGACCAGTTGGAGATCGTCTGGCGCTGGACCTCGCGGAACTTCGGACCTCGTCCCGATCTCAACCTGCGAGCCACCCCGCTGATGCTCGACGGAGTGCTCTACGTCACCGCGGGCGCCCGGCGGGTGGCGGTGGCGATGGACGCCGCGACGGGGGAGACGCTCTGGACCTACCGCCTCGACGAGGGGAAACGCGGGGAGTCGGCGCCCCGGCAGACCTCCGGACGGGGGGTCGCGTTCTGGAGCGACGGCGAGACGGCGCGGGTGTTCCTGGTCACCCCGGCCTACCGGCTGGTGGCGCTCGACGCCGAGACCGGCCGCCTCGTCCCGGGATTCGGCCTCGACGGCATGGTGGACCTGCGCCGCAACCTGGGCCGGGAGGTGGATCTCGAGACCGCCGCCATCGGCTCCGGCTCGCCGCCCACCGTGGTGGGAGACGTGGTCGTCGTGGGGGCGGCGCTCGTGAGCGGCGGCGCGCCGCCGACGCCGGAGAACTCCCCATCCCCGGTGCGCGGTTACGACGTCCGGAGCGGCGAGCTGCTCTGGACCTTCCACACGATTCCCCGCGAGGGCGAGTTCGGGAACGACACCTGGGAGAACGACAGTTGGCGCTTCACCGGCAACACCGGGGTATGGGCCTGGATGAGCGCCGACCCCGAACTCGGGCTCGTCTATCTGCCGACCGAAGCGCCGACCGGGGACTACTACGGGGGGCACCGCCCCGGCGACAACCTGTTCTCCCAGAGCGTGGTCGCGCTGGACGTGGCGACCGGGGAACGGCGCTGGCACTACCAGACGGTCCACCACCCGATCTGGGACTACGACCTCCCCACCGCCCCGGTGCTCCTCGACCTGACCGTGGACGGCCGGGAGATCCCCGCCCTCGCCCAGGTGACCAAGCAGGCGTTCACCTTCGTGCTCGACCGCCGCACCGGCGAGCCGGTCTGGCCCATCGAGGAACGTCCCATGCCGGCGTCCACCGTACCGGGCGAAAAGACGGCGCCCACCCAGCCGTTCCCGACGAAGCCGCCGCCGTTCCAGCGGCAGGGGGTGAGCGAGGACGACCTGCTGGATCTCACCCCGGAACTCAAGGAACAGGCGCTCCGGATCGCGCGGTTCTACACCCTCGGCCCGCTGTTCACCCCGCCGACGGTCATGGTCCCGCGGGGCAACCGCGGAACGCTGACGGTGCCCGGCGCCCTCGGCGGGGCGAACTGGCCGAGCGTTGCAGCGGACCCGGAGACCGGGATCGTGTACGTCTCCTCGGGTCTCGACGTGAACGTGCTCGGGCTCGAGAACGACCCGGAACGCTCGACCATGGACTTCGTGCAGGGGACGCGCCGGGAGATCCGGCTTCCGGAGGGCGGCGGGCCGCAGGGCCTGCCGCTGCTGAAGCCCCCGTGGGGACTCATCACCGCGCTCGACCTGAACCGGGGCGAGATCCTCTGGCAGATTCCGAACGGCGACACGCCGGAGTGGATCCGGGAGCATCCCGCGCTCGACGGGGTCGAACTGGAGCGGACCGGTCAGGCCGACCGGGGCGGGCTGCTGGTGACGAAGACCCTCCTCTTCGCGGGCGAGGGGTCCGGCATGTTCGCCGCGTTCGGCAGCGGCGGCCCCATGTTCCGCGCCCACGACAAGGCGACGGGCGAGATCCTCTGGGAGTTCGAGCTGCCGGCGAACCAGTCCGGCACCCCGATGAGCTACCTGGTGGACGGTCGGCAGTTCATCGTGGTCGCGGTGGGAGCACCGGACCATCCGGCCGAGTTCGTGGCGCTCGCGCTTCCGTAGCCCACATCGCCGTTGCCGAATCACTACCGCTCCGCCGAGCGCGATAGAGGCCATTGAATGGACGCCAACAAAGTAACTTTGGTCAAGTTGTTCCAAGGGGATCGTCAGTTCAGGGTCCCGCTATATCAGCGTTCCTATGTGTGGGATTTGGACCCGCAGTGGGAACCCCTGTGGGAAGACGTCACTCGCGTTGCCGAGGGCGTCCTCGCCGGAAAGGAATCTATAGCGCCTCATTTTCTCGGCGCGATTGTCGTTTCCCAGTTACCACAGCCGACGGGGGACTTGGAAATCCGGGACGTTATCGACGGACAGCAGCGTTTGACGACGTTGCAACTCCTTATGGATGCTGTCGAAGAAGTACTCCGAGAGTCGAACCATGTTACTGAGAGTCGACGTCTTCGTAGTCTCCTGCTCAATGACGATGGACTGTTCTCTGGCGATGATCAGTTCAAGGTGCGACCAACCAATGCCGATCAGGCGGCTTTCAGAAGTGCCATGGACGACCATCGGGTCGCGAGTCCTGACACCGCAGAAACGAATATCGTGAGGGCTCACGAGTACTTCAAGGCATCTGCACGTGCATGGGTATCGAATCTTTCGGCAACCGAAACGAAGGACCGCTTTTCCGCACTAGTCACTGCTATACGAAACCACCTCTGTGTAGTCGTCATTGATCTCACGGTTAGCGATAACCATCACGCCATCTTTGAAACGCTAAACGCTCGCGGTACGCCTCTATTGGCATCGGACCTCGTAAAGAACCATCTTCTCCACGAGGCGGAGAGGCAGAATCTAGATGTCGAGCAAATCTACCGGGAGAACTGGAAACAGTTCGAGGATCCATGGTGGCACGGCGAGATTACGCTAGGACGCCTCCGATGGCCCAGACTTGACGCATTCCTGTACTACTGGTTGGGGATGCATCTCGCGCAGGATATCAACACGCAGCAGCTCTTCGGCATCTATAGAGAGTTTGTCACCGAGTCCAATCTGAGCCCCCAGAGTGTCGCATCGGACTTCGCAAGCCTTAGCAGGACATTCCGATCCATCGAGGACGGTGAACTCTTGGCCGAGGAATGGGATTTCTTCGAGAGGCGAAATGTACTCAATCTTCGCGTCCTCACACCGCTTCTCTTGTGGCTCTTCGGAGACAAGACCGCGCCGCCAAAGGAAACCCGAAGCGTGTGTCTTCGCCTTCTCGAGAGGAGCTATGTCCGAAAGTGGGTGACGGCTGAGAAGGGGGTGGCGTATCGTGGGGGTTGCTGACCTTCCACATCTCCAAGGAGGAGTGATACGCCATGAAGGAGAGTACTGTTGTTCGCCTTCCCTCGCCAGAGGGGGTTGAGGACCCGCTGACGGAGGTTCTTCGAGCGGGCGCCCGCGAGTTGGTGCGGCACGCCGTGGAGGCGGAGGTGGCTGCCCTGCTGGCGGCGTACGAGGATCATCGGACGGCAACCGGAGTTCGGCGTCTGGTGCGTCACGGCCACGGCCCGGAGCGGACGATCCTGACGGGGATCGGGCCGGTTCCGGTGCGGCGGCCGAAGGTCCGGGATCGCGGGGACAGCGGGGAGGACCGGATTCGGTTCTCGTCGAGGCTTCTGCCGCGGTTCGCGCGGCGGACGCGCTCGCTGGACGCGGCGCTGCCGACGCTGTATCTGCTGGGGGTTTCGAGCGGGGACTTCGGGGAGGCGCTGTCGGAGCTGTTGGGCTCGGGGGCATCGGGGCTGTCGCCGGGGGTGATCGGCCGGCTGAAGTCGGCATGGGAGGCGGAGCACGAGCGCTGGCGGGGGCGGGATCTCTCGGGTCGGCGGTATGTCTACGTCTGGGCGGACGGGATCTACCTGCAGGGCCGGCTGGAAGACGAGAAGCAGTGCGTTCTGGTGCTCATCGGCGCCACCCCGGAGGGCAAGAAGGAACTGTTGGGGTTCCAGGCCGGGTTCCGGGAGAGCGCCCAGAGTTGGCGGGAGCTACTGGTGGACCTGCGTGGGCGCGGCCTCGAAGTCTCCCCGGAGCTGGCGATCGGGGATGGTGCGCTGGGCTTCTGGAAGGCGCTGGACGAGGTCTTCCCCAAGACCCGCCGGCAGCGCTGCTGGGTCCACAAGACGGCGAACGTGCTGAACAAGTTGCCCAAGTCCCGGCAACGCAACGCGAAGCAGGACCTCCACCAGATCTGGATGGCGGAGAGCCGCAAGAAGGCGGAGAAGGCGCTCGACACCTTCGCCGCCAAATACCAGGCGAAATACGGGGAAGCCGTTCGTTGCCTGACCAAGGACCAGGAGGCGCTGCTCGCGTTCTACGACTTCCCCGCCGAGCACTGGCAGCACATCCGCACCACCAACCCCATCGAGAGCGTGTTCGCCACCGTCCGCCATCGCACCGTTCGCAGCAAGGGATGCCTCTCCCACCGAACCGCGCTGGCGATGGTCTTCAAGCTGGTCACCGCCGCCAGCGAAACCTGGCGTCGGCTCAACGGCTACGACAAACTGACCCAGGTCATCGAGGGCGTCCAGTTCACCGACGGCATCCAGGCCGACGAAACCGAAACCCGCGCCGCCGCCTGATCATGCCGTCACCCACTTTCGGACATAGCTCTTCTCGAGAGTTGGTTCATGCGGCGCATGATCTGTGGCTACCGCGCGCAGGGATACCAAGACTACCTCAGCGCGGTCCTTCGAGACGTCAAGGAACACTCCGTCGATCACGCCTCGAAGGTCGTGGCGGAGGCGCTGTCTGTCGCCGGCGCATCAGGCACCAAATGGCCGACCGACGAGGAAATACTGTCGGCTGTCCTGACTCGACCGATGTTCAGCTATTCCAGTAAGCCTAGACTCCGTTTGATTCTCGAGGCCCTTGAGGACCGGGCGCGAAACGACAGCCACGGAAAGACGGAGGACGTTCGTTGTCCAAAGGGATTGACGCTCGAACACATCATGCCGCAGACTTGGTCACACGAAGACTGGCCGTTGCCGGATTCACACGATCACAACACTAATCCCGAAGATGAGAGGGAAAGCTTGATCCATACACTAGGTAACCTAACGCTGGTCACTAACAAGCTGAATCCGGCCCTCTCAAACTCGTCGTGGAGAAACAAGAGACCCGAGCTCAGAGAGCACTCGGTCCTTTTTCTGAATCGAGAGTTAGTTGAACTCGAGTCGTGGAATGAGGACTCGATTCGCCAACGAGGTCGGAGCCTCGCGGCTCGAATATGTCGCATTTGGCCTCGAGACGAAGTCAGCGTCGACGATGTAGAGGCGTGCATAGCGGACACATTGGCATCGGCGCGAGTGAAGGACTCCTAACAGCGTAGACACGTGGTGAAGAGCCAGCTGAAGGTGAATTGGAGGTTCCTATGAAGACCGTGTTGGCCCGCCACCGGGAATCGGCCTACGCGCTGCTGCGCATCGTCGTGGGCTTCTCGTTCCTCTGTCACGGCGTGGTGGCGGTCTGGTTCCTGTTCGGCGAAGGGACCCCCTACTCCCCGGCGTGGCTCTACAACACCGCCGGGATCGTCGAGTTCGTGACCGGCGCGCTGGTCCTCGTCGGCTACCGGACCCGGATCGCGGCGTTCCTCGCGTCCGGCCAGATGGCGGTCGCCTACTTCTATCGCCATCAGCCCGACGGGCTGCTCCCGATCCAGAACGACGGCGAACTGGCGGCGCTCTACTGCTTCCTGTTCCTCTTCATCGCCGCCGCGGGTTCCGGCAAGTGGAGCATCGAGTCCTGCTGCCCGCCGGGCGGAAGGGCCTGATCGGCCGAAGCCGAGCTTCTTTCGTGACAGCATATACGCTATCATTCGTGAGTGAGGGTCGTAGTGGACACGAATGTCCTCGTCGCTGCCGTGTCCAGCCCGGACGGCGCCAGCCGCGAGGTGCTTCGGCGTTGCCTCCGTGGCGAGTACATCCCGCTACTGGGGGAGGCGCTCTTTCTGGAGTACGAGGCCGTTCTTCGACGGAAGGAGCCGTTCGCCAAATCAATCGCGTCGCCTGAAGAGCGCCACACCCTGTGGGCAGCCATGGCAAATCGCTGCGAATGGGTCCGCGTTCACTACCTTTGGCGTCCCAACTTGCCGGACGAGGGCGACAACCACATCATGGAACTGGCGCTGGCCGGTGGCGCAGAGGCAATCGTCACTCACAACACAGGAGACTTCCGGGGCGGCGACCTGCGTTTTCCCCAAGTGCGGGTCCTGACCCCCGCCAACTTGCTCACGGAGACCTCAAAATGGCGACAATGACCATTCGTATTCCGGACGACACCCACGCACGTATCAAGCGCCTGGCGCGCCAACGCGGAATGAGCGTGAACCGCCTCATCGAGGAATTGAGCGTGATTGCCGTAACCCAGCACGACGCCGAGGCGCGTTTCCGGGCTCTCGCAGCACGCGGATCGGCGCGGGAGGGGCTCGCGCTTCTTGAGAAGCTCGACCGCGCGTTCGGCGCCGAGCGCTCCGCAGGCCATTCCGAGGAAAGGCCGGCATGACCCGCGACGAGGCCTGGGCGCACCTGACGACCTGGTGCGAAACGGAATCGCTCCGCAACCACGCGCGCTCGGTGGAGATCGTCATGCGCGCGGCCGCCGGCCGCTACGGCGGACCGGATGCGGACGCCGAGGTGTGGGGCATTGCCGGGATGCTCCACGACGCCGACTACGAGAAGTGGCCGGAGGACCATCCGAACCGGATCGTGGCCTGGCTCCGGGAGCGCGGGGAGGAGGAAATCGCCTACGCGATCTCCGGCCACTACACGAAATGGGGCGTCGAGTGGAAGTCGCCGATGGACAGGGCGCTCCTCGCCTGCGACGAGCTCACCGGGTTCATCGTCGCCTGCTGCCTGGTGCGGCCCGAGGGGATCTCGACCCTGGGCGCCCGCAGCGTCAGGAAGAAGCTGAAGGACAAACGGTTCGCGGCGAAGGTGGAACGGCACGAGTGCCGCGTGGGCGCCGAGCTCCTCGGCGTGGACCTCGGCGAGCACATCGAGTTCATCGTGAGCGTGCTGAAGCCCCACGCCGGGGAACTCGGGATCACCGGCCGCCGGCTGGATTCCTGAGAGCGAAAACGGACCGGCCAACCGAGCGCATTAGTGACAGGAGCTCCCCGCCAAGAGATGGCGTTAGTGACAGGAGCTCCGGCCAACCGATCGCTCTAGTGACAGGAGCTCGACGGGGCAAACCGGGCGAAAGTCGTCCGAAAAACCGGATTTCGGGTCGCCTGGCCGGATTAGTGACAGGAGCTCCACCGCCGAGACGGCGTTAGTGACAGGAGCTCGGCCGCCACCGGCGTGATTAGTGACGGTAGCTCCACCACCGAGACCGCGCTAGTGACAGGAGCTCACCGCGGAATTGCCGGATTAGTGACAGGAGCTGGACCTCCCGGCGCCGGTATAGTCGCAGGAGCTCGGCGTAACCGAAGCGAATAGTGACAGGAGCTCCGGCAGCGCGTCCGGCAGTCATTCCCCGTCATCGTGGCCATCCTGGACCTGCGGCAATCGCCCCCTTCGGAAGCTCCCGGCGGAGACACCGCCACCACCGGAGAGGTCGAATCCGTTCGCGAAATGATCGAGTCCGGGGAGCCTCCCGGTCTCGACCGCATCCGGCGGTTCGTGCTGAAGCCGCGCCCGCGGCTCTGGAGATTCGGCGTCGGGATCTGGCTCTGGATGGTGCGGATCGCCGAGTGGTTCGTGCGCTTTTTCCGGTGGACTGGAGACCTGGCCGTGCGGCTCGCCCGCGCCGCGAGGCTCGCCGCGTTCCTCGGGCGGCGGACCCAGAACCTCGGGGCGCGGGTCGGCGCCGTCGGCCGGAACTGGAGTTCGGCGGAAGGCCGGCTCGGAGCGGCGGGTGGGTGGCTGGAGCGATGCGGCGCGCGTCTCGTCGGGGGAGGCGCGAACCTCGCCCAGGTCGGGGACGGCGTGACCGAACTGACGACCCGGGCGGCCCGGTTCCTGGCCGGCGCTCCCGACGCCGGCAGCGGAAAGCCGCACCCGGCGAACGCCCCTCCGACGGCGACGCCGCCCCCGCCCCGGTCGAGGCGAGGCAGGCGGCGGGCCACGGACGTCGCGGCGGGTCCGCAGCCGTCCCCCGCGGAGCGCGGCCCGCTTCCGGCCGCCAATGTGGAGGACTCCCCGAAGACCGTCCCGGCGCCCCCGGTTGTCACGAGCGCGCCGCAGCCCCCGCCCGGCGACCCCCGTCCGTCGGCCGCCGCCGCCGATCCGCCGCCCCTGCCCGACGACCTGCCGTTCTACCTCCGGAACCAGATCGAACACCTCGGCCAGCGACCGCGCCGGGAAACGGTCGAGAAGCTCATTCTGGCGTTGACCGAAGATCGGGGCTGGCTGGAGCCGGTCCAGCTCGCGGCGTGGCTCGGCATGACGGTGCCGTATCTGTCGCGGCGGTATCTCGGTCCCATGACGGAGGCCGGCCAACTCGTGCGCCGCTATCCGAACCGGCCCACGCACCCGGATCAGGCCTATCGTTCGGCGCTCGGCGGCGCGGCCCCGCACCCGTGACCGCTCCCGATCCGTCCAACACTACAGACAAACTACAATTGGACGCATCGAGGACTTCCCATGGCGATCAACCTGACCCACCGGCCCGATCTGGAACACCGGATCGAACGGCTGGCCTCGCGGTTCGGAATGAACGGGCGGGGGCGCAAGACGGCGGTGATCGAGCGGGCGCTCACGGCACTCGAGGCGCAGAACGCGCCGATGTCTCCGGAAGAGATACAGGCGTCGCTCGCTCAATTCACGCATGGCGACCAGATCGCCGCGGAACTTGCGGACGATCCTGAACTCGATCACAGCAAGCCCCTGTCCCAAGCGCTTCAGGACGTCCTGTACGACGAATACGGCCTACCCAAGTGATCGTCCTGGACACGTCTGCCGTGGTGGCGATCGTGCGGGAGGAACCGGAGCGGGATCGTTTCCGGGAGGAGATAGAGCGTGCCGGCGTGGTCCTGGTGTCCGCTGGAAGTTGCATCGAGCTCGCCGCCGTCGCGGGCCGCTCGGACAGGCTCCGGACAGATGTCGCCAGGTTCCTCCAACAGCCGTTCGTCAGGATCGAACCGGTCACGATGGCCCAGGCCGAGATGGCGGCGGACGCATTCGAGGCGTGGGGCAAGGGCCACCATCCGGCGGGCCTGAACCTCGGGGACATGTTCGCCTATCTGCTGGCGCGGGAACGGGACCTCCCGCTGCTGTTCAAGGGAAACGACTTCGCCCGGACGGACGTAAGGAACGCACTCGAAGACGAGTGACGGAACGGAGGACCGGATGCGCACGTCGCGATGGATCGCCGCCGCCATGGCGGCCGGCATGGCTCTGGGAGGGGTAGCGATGACGAAGGGACAACCGGCTCACGACGCGGTCTCGCGTCACCTGGTGGCGGAAGCGATGCTGGCAGCCCACTTCGTGGACGCCGCGGTCAGGGCGGGGATGGACCGGGCCGCGATCAACGCGGTGCTGAGCCGCATCGCGGACGAAACCGTCATCTCCGAGTTCTGGGTGAGCGACGAGAACGGCGAGATCGCGTTCACCAACGTCGAGGGCGCGAACTTCGCGTTTCCCACCGATCCGTCGGCGGACTCCCAGGCGGCCCCGTTCGCGGCGCTCCTGACCGGGGACCGGACCGTCGTGGTGCAGGAACCGGGGCCGCGCGTGCTCGACGGGGCGGTCTTCCAATACGTCGGCGTCGCCGGGGTGGATCAGACCCGGATCGTCCAGGTCGGACTGTCGGCGGCGGAACTCGACGAGCCCTGACGGCGGGGCCGGCAGGGACCGCCGACCTCCAGGTCGGCACTGCTGCGCGCAGCCCGGCGAAGTGTCTGTTTCGCTCGTGCCTGAGGGACGCACCCCAGAAGGAGGGATCGGGATGCGCCAAACCCGATGGATTGCCGCCGCGATGGCGGGCGGCATGGCTCTGGGAGGACCGTGGACCCGAGTGACCAGCTTTTGGGCGTTTCCGACGGCCCTTCTTTCGCTTCGGAGTGCTGAGAAGGACGCGCGCGATCCGCTCGATGTTCTCCTCGGTCAGCTCCCGTTCGATAGGGACTTCGGGCGGAGGGAGGCGCTTCTCGGTCACCACGGACCGAGAACTACCGCAACTCGAACATCCCGTATCATCGGGTCTGCAACAATCAGCGAGCGCCCGCCGCCTGACTGCGGGACGCTCATCCTCTCTCGTCTTGCCGGGATTTCTTCCTCGCCCTCAGTATCGCCATGACGTTCAGAGCGTGTAGCGGCCCCGAGTGAACGCCAACACCCTCTACTACGGAGACTGCCTCGACTGGATGAGGCAATGGCCGGATCAGTCCGTGGACCTGATCTACCTCGACCCGCCGTTCAACTCCAACGCCGACTACAACATGCTCTATTCGAGCGCGGCCGGGGCGGCTCAGTACCGAGCCTTCAATGACACCTGGTATTGGGACGAAGGGGCCGCGGAGCGGTATGAGGTCTATCAGGGCGCACCAGGACGGCCTGCTCGTAGCGCCGTGATGGGGATGGCTCAGATCTTCGGGCGCTCGGGAATGCTCGCCTACCTGACCTATATGGCGGAGCGGCTAGAGCAGATGCACCGGCTCCTGCGGCCTACCGGGAGCATCTACCTCCACTGCGACCCGACCGCGAGCCACGGGCTGAAGCTCCTCATGGACTCCATTTTCGGGAGTCGCAGTTTCCGGAACGAAATCGTTTGGTGCTACACGGGTCCGGGATCGCCCGGACAACGGCAGTTCAGCCGAAAGCACGACACGATCTTCTGGTACTCAAAATCGGACCATTGGTGCTTCAACGCGGACGCGGTAAGGGTTCGGCATCACACCAAGACGAAAGCCAATTTCAAGGACGGTCTTCGAGGGTCGGGGTTCGTAGCCGATACATACGACCTGGATTCCGGGGGGAAGATCCCGGAATCATGGTGGGCACAGCAAAAGGGAAACGGCTTGGCTATTGCCGCCCGGCAAAAGAGGCAGTATCTCGGGTATCCGACTCAGAAACCCGTCGCGCTCTTGGAGCGAATCATCCGGGCGAGTTCCAATCCGGGCGATCTTGTCCTCGATCCGTTCTGTGGGTGCGGAACTGCGATTGAGGCCGCTCACAGACTCAACCGTCGGTGGATCGGGGTAGACATTTCCTCATTTGCTATCGACCTCATCCGGCGCGAGCGGATGAAGGGCATGAAGATTCCGACCAAGGGAATCCCGCAAGATGTGGATTCCGCCCGAAAAATGGCCCGCGAGCAGCCCTTCGCCTTCGAGTCATGGGCCGTGACCCGGCTCCCCGGCTTTGCCCCGAACACGAAACAGGTAGCAGACGGCGGAGTAGATGGCCGGGGGATGCTCGTGGAGAAGCCTGAGGACTTCAATTCCCGGCTGGCGCTTGCTCAGGTGAAGGGCGGGAAGTTCAGCCTTTCGGGACTCCGGGACTTCATCGGAGTAACGAAGCGGGACGAAGCGGCGCTCGGGTGCTATGTCACGCTCGACCCCGTGAATACGCCAGCAGCGAGAGCGGAGGTCGCGGGACTCGGGAAGATCAGGGTTGCCGGGCGGGAGTTCCGGCGGATGAGCCTTTGGCCTGTCTCCGACTACTTCGACGGACGGCTCCCGATCCTCCCGAGCATGACGGACCCGTATACAGGGCGGCCGATGGCCCCGTCGCTGTTCCGCTAGGCCGTCAGGTCGGCGTAGGTGAAGCGCTTCCCCGCCATCCCTCCGTTCGCGGTAGATGGTCCATGGCGGCGGTCCCTACCGCCAGGCCAAGACGACCGTAGGCTAAACCGCGTGAAGACTCGCGGCTCTTGAAGCGCGGTCGCTTGGCCATACCGGTCTACGACAGGCGCTCCTTCCTTCCCCTCAGAACCCGACGCGAGCGGTGCGGTTCCTGTCCCGTGACTGGGTGACCAGTTCGGACGCGATCTGCTCGGGGTCTTCGAGAAAGCCGAGCTTCTCAGCGCGCTCGTGGACCAGGGCGAAGTCGGCCGGGACCAGGCGCGTCAGTGTCCGCACCCGCGCCAGGCAATCGCCGCCGAAGAAGAACGTCCAGGCGCGGACGACGCGGGGTTCGTCGAGGAACTTGAAGGTCGCCCGGAAGAGGAACCGGCGGGCCACCGCCGGGTCCAGCCGGTCAGCGAGGTTCGTGGTGAAAGCGTAGGGCAGGTCGTGGGCCTCGAGCTGGCTCAGCATCTCGTTCACGTGGCTGATCTCCCAGTTGCGGTGGGCGCCGCGCCGGTCGGCGAGGAAGGAGTCCGCCTCGTCAATGATGAGGAAGCTGCCCGTCGCGCGCGCCTCGGCGAAGGCCCCCGCGATCTGCTGCTCGGTCTCCCCGATGTATGGGGTCATCAGTTCGGAAGCGCGCTTCGTCAGAGGATCGAGACCAATCCGCTTCGCAAGCTGCTTTGCGTACTCGGATTTGCCGCTCCCGGACGGACCGTCGAGCAGGATCCCCAGCCGGCGGCGGCCGATCTTCACGATGCGTTCGGTCAAGGCGGCGATATCCGGCTCGGCGTGGACCAGGGAGAAGTCGTACTTTTCCACCGCCTTCGCCTCGGCCGTCCGCTTCCCGCGCAGGAGCCGGGCCTTCTCCCGAACGGCGCGCCGCGCCGCATCCGCTCCCCCGCCCGAGAGCGTGGCCACGAGACCGGCATTCCGGACCTGCCGCGGCGTGACGCGGCGGTCGGCGGCAAGTTCGTCCGCGACGGCGTCCAGGTCCGCCGAGCCGCCCGCGGCCAGCAGCTTCCGGAACATCGCGACCCGACGGTCCCGGGGCACGTGCTGGAACTCCAGCGAGTAGGTGAGACGGTCGAGAAAATAGGGGAGGTAGCGGCGGAGGTCGCGGATCGAGTTTGCGGTGAACAGCAGTGGCACCCGGCTCTTCTCCACCAGTCCGTTGAGCCACTGTTTGCACTCGGAGAACGCGAAATCCTCCAACTCGTCGAAAAGGATCACGGCATCGGGCTCGTCCGTCAGCGCCTCGACGGCGTATTCGAGACTCACACGCCGCGGTACCGGAAGGCGCGACTCGGGACCGTGTTCCCGTTCTCCAACCGAATAGAGCGTGGCCCCGGTCTCCGCGGCGAGGGTTCGGCAGAACTCGGTCTTGCCGCACCCGGGAGGGCCGTAGGCCAGGAAGGCAATCCCGCGACCTTCGGGACGGCCGTCCCTTCGCGCGGAAAGCGCCTCCGTGAACACGCGGCGGAAGTCGTCGGCGCTCTGACCGAGATGCCCGAAGGCATCCCAGCGAAGGTCGGCGCCGACCGGCGCCCCCAGGCGCGGCCGGCGGATGTGGGTCGAGACGGTCCGCTCGTGGCGTTCGGCGAAGCGGAAGAGGTCCTCCGGGGAACCCTGAATCAACGACGTGGAACGAATGGCGCGTTCGATGATGCCGGGCGGGCACTCCAGCTCGTCGGCCAGACGGACGGCAAGCGGTTCCAGTGCCTTACCCCGCACGCTCTCGATCCCGGAGTTCGTCAGCATCCGGCGCACCACCGAGCGGCGCCGGGTGGGACTGTGCGCCTTGAAGTGAATCGTCAGATCAAAGCGGCGGAGCATCGCCTCGTCGAACCGGGAGAGGTCGTTACCGGTGAACACGACGGGAACGGCGGCGTTCTCCAGCAGGCCGTGGTTTTCCCGGCGGCCGCCGTCGCTGGACGACAACACGTCCTCCACCTCGTCGCACAGGATGGCCGCGCCGGGTTCGCTGCTGAGCAGCGCGAGCGCCATCCGGAGGCGGTTCCGTTTGTCCGCCGAGCGGTCCATCCGGCGATCGGTCCGCTCCTCCTTCCAGACGCCGCCGGGCTCGGGCTCGCAGAGGTCGTAGAGGCGGCCTCCGCACTCGCGGACCAGCGTCTTCGCGAATTCCGTCTTGCCGGTGCCTGCCCGGCCGTAGAAGAGCAGGCGGACGCTTTCGCGGGACTTGTTCGCGGCGGTGAGGAGACGGACCGCGTCCTCCCGGGCGTTGAGGTGGTCGAACGCTTCCATCTCCAGGAGCGGCTCCGGCGCGGGTGGCACCAGGCGCTCCCGGAGCTCCCCTTCATCGGCGACCGGGGGCCGGTAAACGCAATCGAACCAGCCCTCCACGTAGTCGTCGGGCTGCGCCCCGTTTCGGCTCCAGTTCCCGGCGTCGGCGATGCCGACCTCCGTCAGCCGGCGCAGCGATTTCTCGACGCGGCCCCGGGAAGTCCCGAGCAGGACCGCGCTCGCCTCCAGCGGATCGCCCAGGGCATCCTTCACGGTGTCCCAGAGATTCTCCACCGGCGACCTGCGGTCGTCGTAGAGGCGCGCGAGCTCGAGGAGCGGGCCGCACGCCTCGTCAAGCTGGAAGCGGCGCACCGCGAGCGCCGTGGCGCGCGCCTCGGCCCCTGCGGCGGGTGGCTCGGCGACGGACCGCTCCACGGCGTCGGCCGCCCAGGCCAGGAACTCCTTTGCCTGTTCGCGCGCGGGCGCCCGGCCGTTGCCGGTCGCGCGCCGGCGGCGGGGGCGTTTCCGCCGGCCTCCGAAGGCGAAGTGGGGGTCGCCCTCGTCCACGTCGTCGAGGCCCGACTCCCGGAACTTCACCGCCAGGAATCCGGCACCCACCATCTCGAGTTCGTCCTCGCTGGCCCCGATCCAGCCAAGGAGCTTCGTTGCGAGCGGCTTGTCCCGCAGGGCGCGGTGGAGCGCGGCCATCAGGTAGCCGCGGGTCAGGAAACGGTCGTACTTCTTCAACGATTCTCTTCTCCTCGTTCGAAAAAGGGGACGCTAAACGCGGGGCACGCCATTTCCTGTCACTTTTCGAATGAGGTCCTGACATCCCGCCACACTCAAGGCGCCACCGATCCGGGAATCCGACTCTGCCGTGCCGGCTGAAGCCGGCGTTCCAAGCCGTACGCACCGCCCTGCGCGAGCGGCGCTGCGCCGTGCGCGGCGCAGAGCGCCGCGCGTGCCGATCTGGAGATCGGCGTTCCAAGCCGGTGCGTGATCCGAGCGGGCAGCGGCACGCGGTTTCGCCCGCCTCTGGCGGGCGGTGCCGGCCTGAAGGCCGGCGGTCCCGGGGACGCGCCGTGAAGATGGGTGGAGTTGCGACGGGCGTGGCGCGGGGCGACGGGCGTGCCGGTCTGGAGACCGGCGGTCCAGGGCCGGTGCGCCGTTCGGGTTAGAAGCTCGGGGCGAAGAGGACGGCGTTCATGAAGAGGCGGGTGAGGCCGTCCCAGAAGAGGCGGAAGTTGGGGTCGTCGAGGAACAGGACGACGCGGCCGGAACCGACCCGCTCGGTGACCAGATAGGGCGTGCCGGCGATGCGGGCGAGCGAGTCGGGGAAGGCGAAGCCGCTGCCGAGGAGTTCGTCCGGATCGTCGGGGAAACGGACCGCGGCGGCGACGGCCGGGTTGGGCTCGAAGGCGAGGCTCGACCAGACCATCACCGGAAACGGCTCCTCGTAGCCGAAGCTCAGGAAGCTCTCCGGGTTGGGAAGGGCGCGGAGGATGGCGCCGGGGATCGGCTCGGCGGGCTGCCCGGTTTCTTCCGCATCCGGTGAGGGATCATCGGGGCGGCCGCCGTCGGTCATGAAGGCCGATTTCGAGGTGAATCCGGGCTTGAGCCGGGTCCGGGTCCAGGAGACGTCCGCTCCGGCGAGCCACGCCGAAGCGCCCCGCATGGCGATGAGCACCCCGCCCCGGTCCGTCCACTCCGCCAGGTGGTCGAGAACCGGCCTCGCGCGGGGGTCGCCGTCCGGGTCCGGATACCTGCCGTCCGGGAGGATGAGGACCCGGTAGCCGCGGAGATCGGTAGCGGCGAGCCGGTCCCACGAGAGCGCGGTGAACGGCAGGCCGAACCGGCGCTCGAAGAGATACCAGGGGCTGCCGTAGGCGGACGGGCGCACCGGGCCGCCCATCACCATGGCGATGCGCCCCCCGGCGACCTGGACGAACCGGTCCGATCCGAGGTGGGGACCGGAAGCGGTCAGCGGACCGTCCACCCCGAGGACCCGGGCCCCGGTCGCCGCCAGCCCGGTGAGCCCGGAACGTAGCGCCGGAAGGTCCGGCGCCTCACCGGCGAAGACCAGCAGGGCGCCGCGGCCGAAGCTCTCGGCACCGGTCTCGAATGCAGCGGTGGCCACCCGGAACGGGACGCCCTCCTCACCGAGCCACGCGGCGGCGCGGACCGCGTGATCGGTGTCCCCCGCGATGAGGAACCCATAGTCCGCGTCCCGGTTCCTGAACTCTCCCCTCGTGGGCGGCGGATCGGCGACCGGGTCCTCCAGGGACACCGCCTCGGAGGCGGCGGGCGGCGGCAGGTCGGCCGTGCCGACTGTCCAGCCGTTCAGCCGGTAGGTGAGCGGGACGGACCAGCCGGTGATGTCGTAGAAGGCGTCGGCGCTGGTCCAGATGTCCGGATGGCCGAAGGAGGGATCGGAGCGGCGCTCGCGGTGCTCGTCCACATAGTCGAGGAACTCCTCGCTGAAGCG
Source organism: Vicinamibacteria bacterium (assembly GCA_963555995.3). Lineage (GTDB taxonomy): Bacteria > Acidobacteriota > Vicinamibacteria > Marinacidobacterales > Marinacidobacteraceae > Marinacidobacterium. Next base: position 2,933,300 of record OY821641.1, read on the forward strand.
CGCGTCCTGTTCGACCAGCACCTGCAGCAGCCGGCCTTCCGGTTGGGCGCCGGGAACCACCAGGCTCCCCGGCGGAAGCGTGATCTCGGAGGCCGGGCCGCCGCGCGGGAACATGGGACGGGCGGCCCGCACCGTCACCTCGGATGACGTGCGCCGCACCTCGATGCCGTTCCGGAGCAATACCCCGCGCACGGCGTCGAGCCGCGCCGGATCGGACGCGCCCGAGAGCAGCCATCCACCGGGACGCTCGCCTTCGTCCAACGCTTCCCGCCGGTAGGCCAGGTAGTCACGGAGCCGCCGCTCCCGGTGGGCCGCGGTGAGCGCCAGCACGCTCCGGCCGGCGATCAGGTGCTGTTCGATCCCGTCCCGCAGCGTGTATTCGCCCCCTCCGGCGCGGGCCAGGCGCAACCCGCGCCAGCCGCCGCCGGTCGTCTCCAGCGTGAAACCGATGGAGCCAGTGAAGTTCGGCAGCGTGTCCCAGTAGCCCGGGTCGAACTGCCCGAACTCCCACGGCGCGTACGGGAAGCCCTCCGACGCGAAGTCGGCGGCCATGGCCCGGCCGTACTCGACGAGCCAGTCGCGCTGGTTCGCGGTGAGCACGGTGTGGAGGGGTTCGGCCATCCAGGGGCCGATGAACGAGTCGGTCTCGCCGTGGTGGTCCACGAACACCATCGGCCGGGTGTCGAGGTAGACCCGGACCAGCGCCCGGTTCTCGGGCTGGGTGCTCCAGACCGAATCCCGGTTCAGGTTGATCTGGTAGTGGTTGTTGTTCGTGGAGAGGCCCCACGGGGCGCGGTGCTCGACGGCGTTCGGGTCCGGGTCGCCGTCCGGCCAGCGGGCGGTCGCCTTGAACCAGGCCGCGAAACGCTCGTGGCTGTCCGGGTTCGAGGCGGGAACGACGTACACCACGAGTTCCTCGAGCAGCTTGTCGTGACGGCCGGACAGCAGTTCCCACGCCATCCAGAGCGCCGCCTCGAAGGCGGCGGACTCGTTGCCGTCGTTCCCGTAGTTGAGGAAGACCCCGGCGGGGGTGCGCGCGATGACCGCTTCGGCTTCGTCCGCGGCGAGCCCGCGCGGGTCGGCGAGGCGCCGGGTGTCGCGCTGGATGTCCTCCAGACGGGCGAGGTTGTCGGGCGAGCTGACGGTCAGCAGGATCAGCTCGCGGTGCTCGAAGGTCTCGCCGAAACTGGAGATCCGGAGACGCGGCGAGTCCTCGATGGCGTCGAGGTAGCGGTAGAGGCCGCCGTAGTCGGTGACGGAGCCCCCCATCGGATAGCCGAGGACGTCCTCGGGAGAGGGAACCTGGGCGACGGCAGTCGACACCGCGGCGAGAAGGCCCAGCAGACCCCCGAACCAGGGGAGACGGATGCGCAAGAAACCGACTATAGTGGCCAGCCCGCCAGCGCCGGAAGGACGTTGCGTTTCGGACCTGTCAGCGTGACGTTCAGGCACTGCGGAAGACGGTCCAGAGGAACCCGAGCGAAGGAGTGAGTCCATGTCAGAAGGAATCTGGTTGAACCGCAGGGCGTTTCTGAAGGGCGCCGGCGCGACCGCGCTCGCGGGCGCGGCGACGTCGGGAACCTCGCTGCTCCACCCGGTGACGGCGGGAGCCGCGGTGCAGGACGGGTCCGGCCAATTCGACTTCGACACGCCCTACGACCGGCTCGGCACCGACTGCTCCAAGTGGGACACCATCATCGAGCGGTACGGCGCGGAGAACATCCAGGTGGCGATGGGCGTCGCCGACATGGACTTCAAGTGCGCCCCGGTCATCACCGAGGCCCTGATGGACCGGGTGAAGCACGAGAACTGGGGCTACCTCAAGATGCCGGAGGACTTCTTCCCGGCCATCCTCGACTGGAACCGGACGCGCCACGGGCTGGAGATCAATCCGGACCTGATGGCGCTCTCCGACGGCGTCCACCCGGCGCTGATCGCGGCGCTCAAGGCGTTCGCGCGGCCCGGCAGCCGGGTGCTCCTGACGACCTCGACCTACAGCGGCTTCTACACCGACCTGCGCGAGTCCCACACGCTCGCGGAAGAGAGTCCGCTGATCATTGACAACGGGGTCCACCGGCTGGACTTTGACGACCTCGAGTCGCGGATCTCGCAGGAGACCGACGCGCTGATCCTCTGCAACCCGCAAAACCCCACCGGGAACTGCTGGTCGCCGGAAGACCTCATGCGGCTGGGCCAACTGTGCCTCGAGCGCCGGGTGGTGGTGCTGGCCGACGAGATCCACTGCGACTTCGTCACCAAGGGGCAGAAGTACACGCCCTTCGCCACCCTGCCCGACAAGGCGGTGGTGGACAACAGCGTCACCTTCCAGTCGGGGAGCAAGACGTTCAGCCTCGCCGCCATGAAGGTCGCCTGGTTCCACTCCACCAATCCCGAGTACTTCCAGAAGGTCCAGGATCAGCACATGGCGCAGACCAACACGCTCGGCGTGGTGGCGCACCATGCGGCGCTCCGAGGCGGCGCGGAGTGGCTCGACCAGTTGCTGGTCTATCTCGACGGCAACCACGATCTCGTCGAGCAGTACCTCCGCGAGAAGGTCCCGCAGGTCCAGTACTCAAAGGCGCAGGGCACCTACCTCGCCTGGCTGGACGTGTCGCAGGTCGCCGAGACGATCGGCGCGGCCGAGAAGGCCGCGGCGGCCACCGAGACCGAGGAAGAGGAGGTGACGCCGGAGGACATCGTGGTCCGCTGGCTGGTCGAGAACGCCGGCGTGTACACCAACCCGGGGTCGAACTACGGCCCGGGCGGCGAGGGCTGGGTCCGCATGAACCTCGGCACGTCGCGGCAGTTGATCCAGGTAGCGCTCGACAACATCGCGGAGGCGATGAACAGCCTCTAGCGGCGGGTGCGACGACGCGACTTCGCGGCGCTTGCCGCGGCGAGCACTGCCGGCGCCCTGTGGCAACAGGCGTGCGCCGAGGTCGAGGACACCGGCGAGCTCTCCGCTGAAACGGTGGGCACCCTGCTGGACCACCAGGGGCCGCGAGGGATCTACGACGATCCGGCCGAACTCGAACGGCTCCGCCGGGCGGTCGAGAACATGATCGGCGTGCAACGGACGCTGCGGGAATTCCCGCTCGATCCCGACGAACCGCCCCTCACCATCTTTCGCCGGGGCTGAGCCATGGCAGTCGAGGAAGGGACCTTTTTCCTCACGGTCTCCGAGCTGGCGGCCGGACTCCGGAACCGGTCGTTCAGTTCCGTCGAGTTGACCCGTGCCTACCTCGACCGCGCCGAGGAACTGGACGTCCCCCCGTTCGACCTCCCGAGCGAGCCGCGCGAAGACCACCAGGGGAAGCTGGCCACCATGGTCACGATCGCCCGCGACCACGCCCTCGATGCCGCCGAGCGCGCCGACCGCGAGCTGGCGGCCGGTGACGCGCGCAGCGTCCTGCACGGGCTTCCCTACGGAGTGAAGGACCTGCTCGATACCCGCGGCGTCCGCACGACGTGGGGTTCCGGCATCTTCCGGGACCGCGTGCCGGACCGGAACGCCGCGGTGGTGGACCGGCTGGAGGAAGCCGGCGCGGTGATGATGGCCAAGAACTCGCTCGGCGAGTTCGCCGGCGGGAACACCAGCTCGGCGCTCAACCCCTGGAAGCTGGACCGGACGAGTTTCGGTTCGTCCAGCGGGACGGTTTCGGCCGCCGTGGCGGGCCTGATCGGATTCGGGATCGGCACCGAGACCGGCGGCTCCATCGTTTTCCCCGCCTCGGCGGTCGGCGCCTCGGGGCTCCGTCCCACCTTCGGGCGCGTGAGCCGGTTCGGCTGCATGGCGCTCTCCTGGAGCCTCGACAAGATCGGCCCGGTGGGCCGGTCCGCGGAGGACTGCGGCCACGTGCTGGAGGTGATCGCCGGCCGGGACGCCCGGGACACCTCGACGGCGGACCGCCCGTTCGTCTTCCGCGCGGACCCGGGTTCGATGCGCGGCCGGCGGCTCGGCGTCCATCGCCCCGAGTTCCTGCTCTCCCAGTCGGAGACGACCCGGCGGATTTTTCAGGAAGCGCTGGACGTTTTCGCGGCAATGGGCGTGGAAATCGAGGACATCGAACTGCCCCGCTTCCCCACCGGCGCGCTCTTCACCACCATCGTCACCGTGGAGAGCGGCACGAACTTCCGGTCCCTCTTCGACGACGGCCGCGCCGCCGAGATGTTCTCGTTCAACGAGGACCGGCGCGCCGGCTGGATGGCGGGCCGGATGCTCCCCGCCAGCGACTATCTGACCGCGCAGCGGATCCGCAACCAACTCGTCCGCGAGGCCGACGAGATCGTCTCCCGCTACGACGCCGTGATCGCGCCGACCTGGCCGAACGGGGCGGCGCTCCGGGTGGTGCGGGACGGCTGGCCGATTCCGGCCCGCAACGAGTGGGAGCCACCGGACGACGTGAGCGGGGCCACGCCGCGCCTCAACTACATCGCGAACCTGGTCGGCCACCCCGGCCTCGCCGTCCCCTGCGGCTTCGACGAGGACGGGTTGCCGCTGTCGCTCCAGATCGTCGGCTCACCGATGGACGACCAGGCGGTCCTGGACTTCGGGATGGCCTTCCAGCGGGAAACCGACTGGCACCGGCGCCGGCCACCCTTCCCCTGGCGGGAGTAGCCGCCCCGCCACCCCAAGTCCATGGCGCCGCCGGCTTGGAACGCCGGCTTCAGCCGGCACCCGCTGCGCAGAGCGCAGCGGAACGACGTACGCCTCCTGCCCACATGGCGCGTGGGCAGGCGAGGCGCCACGAAAGAACTGGTGGCCAGCGTTCCCCGCCTTCGTGCCATCCGGGCAGATGAGATCCGTCCCGCCGCCCGCCTTCGGCGGGCTGTGCCGGCTGAAGCCGGCGGCCCCAGCCGGTGCGCCGTCCGCCTCAGTCGCGCTCGGCCGGGGGCGTGGGCTGGGGGAGCCGGGCGAGGAAGTCGGTCGCGGAACGGGCGGTTGCGGCGGCCTCGACGACCGCGGCCGGGGACGCCTGGGCCAGCCGGTCGCGCTGCGCTGGGGGCAGGCTGGCGGCGAAGTCCGCCGGGACCTCGATGCCCCGGCGTCGCAGCAAGGCCTCGGCCATCGCGGCGTGGGCCTGCGCCATGGCCCGGGCGTGGCTCATCCGCTCCACCCGGGCCAGCAGGGGGTCATCGCGCCAGGCCGTCCCCTCCCGCTCCCCGAGCGCCCGGCCCACCCGCCAGAGGACTTCGGCAGTGTCCTCGCTCATCACGGCCTCGTTCAGCGCACGGTGGATCTCTTCGGCCCGCCACCCCGGAAACGCCCGGCTCACTGCCGACTCGCGGTACTCGTCGTCCTCCAGCAGGTGGATGACCAGCCCCGGCCGGCGGCTGCGTGGCCGGCGGGCGGAACCCGCCTCCGGGACCTCCACCCACACCTCCGGAAGGCCCCAGCCCGCGTACGCCAGGAGCTTGCCCCGCCGGACGTCCGTCGTGTGGTCCACTTCGAGCACCACGTCTGGCAGCGGGTCGTCTCCCACGATCACCCGGCCGCCGGTCGGCAGCACCGCTCGGCCCGGGTGCAGATACACCGTCTGGTCCGCCTGCATGATGTCGCCCAGCGTTCCGTCCTCGCGCCGGAACCGCAGGTCCGTCGCCCCGATGCAGCGCGCGTCCGACCCCCGCGCCTGGCAGATCTGCCGGACGAGCGCCGCCAGCCGCGCGGCCGGCCCCTCGTGGTACGCCGTGGTCGGCTCCCGGACCACCCATGCCGTCTCCGCCGCGGCGCTCCAGTACTCGACCTTCCGCCCCTCCCACTCGGGACCCAGGATCTCGGCCTCGGTCACCCGGACGGGCTCGCAGCCCGCGAACTCCAGGGCGGACGCCGAGGCCCGGTCGGCCGGCGCCGCTCGCCGCATGACGGGCATTCTAGTCACCGATCCGCCGGCGCCGCGGCATGCCGGCGGCGCGTTCCGGGCCGGGGCGCCAAAGGGCATAGACTGGCGCCGGGCGGCATGTCCCGGGTGGAGGCCAGATGACCGGATTCAGGAACGGGCTCTCGCGGCGTCAGTTCCTGGCCGGGTCCGCCGCGTTCACGCTGGCGTGTTCCGCCCGCTCGGCGAGCGAGCCCGAGTTCGACCTGCTGCTGCGGGGCGGCCACCTGATGGACCCGCGGAACGGGCTGAGCGCGGTCCGCGACGTCGCGGTCCACGAAGGCAGGGTGGCGGCGGTCGAGGAAGCGGTGGATCCCGGCCGCGCGTTCAAGGTGGTGGACTGCGGAGGGCTCTACGTCACGCCCGGGCTGTTCGACATGCACGTGCACGCGTTCGCGGGGACCAACGAACCGGGATCGCTCGTCGGCGACAGCAGCCTCTATCCGGACGGCCACACCTTCCGCTCGGGGGTCACCACCGTTCTCGACGCCGGGTGCGCCGGCTGGCGGGACTTCGAGACCTTCCGGGAGACCGTCATCAGCCGCGCCCGGACGCGGGTGCTGGCGCTCGTGAACATCGTCGGCCGCGGGATGCGGGGCGGAGCGATCGAGCAGGACCGGAGTGACATGGAGGCCGGGCCGACCGCGGCGCTCGCGCGCGATCACGCCGATGTGATCGTCGGGATCAAGACCGCCCACTACGCCGCCCCGGACTGGTTCGCGGTGGACGAGTCGCTTCGGGCCGGCGAGGCGGCGGGCCTCCCCCTGATGGTGGACTTCGGGGACGATCACCCGGAGCGCCCGCTCGAAGCCCTGCTCGGCGAGAAGCTCCGCCGGGGAGACATCTACACCCACTGCTACGCCGGGAACCGGCGCGAACTGCTCGCGGACGGCACGCCGAATCCCGGCCTCTTCGCCGGCCGCGAACGGGGCGTGCTCTTCGACGTGGGGCACGGCGGCCGCAGCTTCCGGTGGAGCGTGGCGGCGCGTTGTCTCGAGGCGGGTCTCCCGCCGGACGCGATTTCGACGGACCTCCACATCGGCTCCATGAACTCCGGCATGCACGACCAGATCACCACCATGAGCAAGTTCCTCGCGCTCGGGGAGCCCCTGGAGGACGTGATCGCGCAATCCACCTGGAAGCCGGCCCTCGCGGTGGGACGCGAAGACATCGGACACCTGTCGGTCGGTGCGACGGCGGACATCGCGGTGCTCCAGAAAGAGACCGGCGATTTCGGCTACGTGGACAGCTTCGGCGCGCGCCACGACGGATCCGAAAGACTGGTGGCGGAAATGACCTTCAAGGATGGCCGGCTCGCATGGGACCGGAACGGACGAACTCGCCGGGACTGGCGCGAGCTGCCGCACGATTACGGAGAACAGGGCGACGCGCGCTGGGACGCCATCCTCTACCGCCAGCGTTCGTAAGAGGGGGACCGAAACATGCCTGTGAAGATGACCCGGCGGCGGGTGCTGCAGGGCGGCGCGTCGGCCGCCGTAGTGGGAGCCGCGGGCTGCGGCTCCGGATCCGAGCCCGACACCCCCGCGGCGCCGGAGGAGGTTTACCGGCGACTGGGAATCGAGCCGGTGATCAACGGCATCGGCACCGTGACGGTGCTGGGCGGTTCCCTGATGCCGCCCGAGGTCACGGACGCCATGGTCGCGGCGTCGCGCAACTTCGTGCCCCTGCCCGAGCTTCAGGAACGCGCGGGCGACCACATCGCCCGGCTGATCGGGGTGCCGGCCGCCATGATCTCGGCCGGGGCCGCCTCGGCGATGACCTGCGGGACCGCGGCGGCGATCGCCGGCGACGACGACGAGAGGCTGCGGTCGCTTCCGGACACCACCGGGATGAAGAACGAGGTCATCCAGCAGCGGGCCCACCGCACCGGCTACCAGGCCCAACTGGAGCTCACGGGGGCGAAGGTCGTCTGGGTGGACACCCGGGAGGAACTGGAAGCGGCGATCAGCGAACGGACGGCCATGATGTTCTTCCTGAACTTCGCCGACCCGCGGGGGCAGATCGGCCGCGCCGAGTGGATCGAGGTGGCGCGGGCGCACGGCGTCCCCACGCTGAACGACGCCGCCGCGGACGTCCCGCCGCCCGAGCGGCTCCACACCTACGTCGAAGAGGGTTTCGACATGGTGGCCTTCTCGGGCGGCAAGGGGCTCCGGGGTCCGCAGGCCACCGGACTCCTGCTCGGACGCCCCGACCTGATCCGGGCGGCGCGCAAGGCGATCAGCCCGTTCGGCGGCATCGGCCGCGGCATGAAGGTGGGCAAGGAGGAGCTCGTCGGCCTGGTGGCGGCGGTCGAGCGCTACGTCTCCCTCGACCACGATGCGGAACGGCGCGAACTGGACGCCCGCGCCGCGTTGATCTCGCAGGTTCTCGGGAGCGTGACCGGCCTCACCTGCGAGACCCACGTACCCGAGATCGCCAACCACGTCCCCCACGTGGTGGTGCACTGGGACGAGGGCAGCCTGGGGGTGACCTCGGAGGATGCGGTGGCGAAGCTTCTGGAAGGCGACCCGCCGGTCGCGGTCTCACACACCGGAGAAGGCCAGCTCCGCATCTCGACGTGGATGCTGCGCCCCGGCGAGGACGCGGTGGTCGCCGAGCGGGTGCGGGCGCTGTTCGCCTGACGCAGCCCGGCAGGAGCCGCCGACGGGCACGATTCGCGCACGGCTTGGAACGCCGGCTTCAGCCGGCACCCGCTGCGCGACAGCGCAGCGGAATGGCCAATCGCCGTGTTGCCCGGTGTTCCGGGTGCTGGCCATCCCGGCGGATGAGGTCCGGGCCGCCGCCCGCCTGCGGCGGGCTGTGCCGGCTGAAGCCGGCGTTCCAGGCCGGCGGCGCCATCACCGCCGTCAACCGACGGGCAGCCGGCGTTCCCTCCCGCCCTAACGCCCCGAAGTCCGCTCGATGAACCCGCCGACGTCGTCCCGCCACTGCGGCAGGAGCGATTCCTCGACGTACATCATGTGGCCGGCGGCGAAGTCCGCCCGCTCGATGTTGGCCCGGAGGTCCGGGGGGAGCCCCATCTGCTCCACGGACCACATCGCGGCGAAGTAGGGCGTGGCGAGGTCGTAGATCCCGTTGACCAGCAGGACCTTCAGGTCGGGGTTCCGCTTCATGGCCTGCGCCAGGTCGGGCGCCACGTTGGGCGTCCCGCCGCCCCGGGCGAAGAAGCCGCCGCCGCCCAGCCGGCCCCAGTTCCAGTTGCGGGTGGCGCCGCTCGGCACGTACTCGCGGTCGCCGTCGTAGCCCAGCTCGCCGCGCAGGTAGCTGTTGAACGCCGAGGTGTAGGCGGAGCTGATCGCGGTGGACTGGGGGTCGTGCGAGGGACGGCCGCCCAGCACGTCGCCGGCGGGTCCGGTGAAGCGGGCGTCGAGCCGTCCCACGATGCGTCCCTCATCGCGGAGCAGTTCGGCCTCGAAGGCGGGGGCGGTGACCCGCAGGTTCGACTTGGCGATGAAGTCCTTGCTGAGGCCGGTGTAGAGGTGCATCTGGTCAATCACGCGGGCCCGCTTTTCCGGATCGAGGGTCGTACCGGCGAGGAGCGCGGTCGCGTAGTCGTTCAGCGACCACGCCTCCACCTCGGCCATGAACGCCTCCAGGTTGTCGGGAGAACCGCCGGGGAGGCGGTCCAGGTAGCGCGCGGTGATGGCGTAGGACGGGAGGTTGACGATGTAGGGGATGTCGTCCCCGGGCGCGAACTGGATGGTGTTGAACTGGAGGACCACCGAGACCAGCACGATGCCGTTCAGATCAATGTTGGCGCGCTGCAGGTGTCGGGCGACGACCGCGGAGCGGGTGGTCCCGTAGCTTTCCCCGAGCAGATAGCGGGGCGAATTCCAGCGGTCGTACTCGCTCAGGAAGCGCCGGACGAATTGGGCGAGCGAACGGGCGTCCTCGTCGATGCCCCAGAACCAGGACCCCTCGGTGTCCCCGACGGGGTGGCTGAAGCCCGTGCCGATGGGGTCCACCATCACGATGTCCGCCATGTCGAGGAGCGTGTAGGCGTTGTCCTCCAGTGGATAGGGAGGCGCCCCCTGCGGCCCGACCTCGGGAGTGACCACCCGGCGCGGTCCCATGATGCCCATGTGCAGCCAGAAGGAAGCGGAGCCGGGTCCGCCGTTGTAGGCGAAGATGAGCGGCCGCTCGCGGGACGGGGCGCCGTTTGTGCGGAAGTAGGCGGTGTAGAAGAGCTTGCCGGCCGGCTCGCCGTCCTCGCCGGTCAGCGTGGTGTTCGCAACCACGGCGTCGTACTCGACGGTCTCGCCGTTCATCTCGATCGAGTGGCTGGTTTCCCAGCGGGAGGCCGGCGCCGCGGATTCGGTTTCCTGGGCGGCGGCTCCTCCGGTGACGAGGAGCAGAGCGGTCAGCAAGAGGAGCTTCTTCAACATTTCGGGACCTCCGGGCATGGCGGGAGTGGAGCCGGCGAGCATACGGGATCGGTGGGCGCCGGGCGGATATGAGAAAGGGGGCCGCCCGTCACCGGGCGGCCCCCCCGGGGCAAGAGTGAAATCCTAGAAGACGAACCCCGCGAGGAACATCAGCCGGCGAGGCTCCACCCAGCTTGACGGGATGAACTGCTCGCCCGGAGTTTCGAGCCGCAGGCTCTGGTTCCAGATGCTCGCGGTGCTGTTCAACGCGTTGTAGAGATAGGCATCCAGTTTCAGGGTGGCGTCGCCGATGTCCAACCGCTTCCCGAAACGGATGTCCACGATATTCAGTTGCGGATGCTCCAGCCCCGGGCGCGAACCGGCGAGTTCGACAATGATGTTGTTCGCCGGCTGCTCCGAGACGCCCGCGGCCCGAACCTGACGGGAGAAGGGTTTCCCGCTCTCGACGTTCACGTTGGCGGCGAGGATCAGGTCCCAGGGAAGGAACAGGACGCCCTGGAGCCGGAACATGTGCGGGCGGTCGCCCTGGAGCCGCTGTCCGTCGTTCAGGTTCAGGTAGGCGTTCGGGTCCTGGCCGACCGTGCTCCCGTAGAAGGGATTGTTCTGGGACTCGTACCACGGACGCGGAATGAGGCCATGCGACTTCGAGTAGGTGTAGGAACCCTGGATGTTCCAGAGCCCGGCGTCCCGCATCGCGAAATAGAACAGGACGCCGTCGTAGGTCTGCTCGTACTTCTCTGGGGCGCCAGGGAAATCTCCGGGTGAATTCCCCTTCACCAGCGTCGGCTGCACCGTCTGGCTCAGGATGGTCATCGGAGCCCCGGTATAGGGATCCGCCCACGGGATGCTCTCGTATTGGCCGCCGAGGATGGACCAGCCCACCATCCGGTCGGTGTACTTGTGGACGTACTGCAGACCCAAGGACATGTTGTTGCCGACCTCCCGTTCGTAGGCGGCGGTGTAGTGGTAGGACCGCGGCGCCACCAGGTTGTCCGGCTGTGCCAGGTCTGCGGCGGTGGTCGCGAAGAGCAGGTCACCGAGCGTCCCGTCGTCGTTCAGCGCGTAGAGCTGCCAAGGCGTCACCCCGGGCGCCGGAGCGTCCCAGTTGCCGATGACGTTCTGGTCGTAGTGGATCCCGAAGAAGCCCTTGATGGCCGAGCGACCCTCCTCGTCCGGGCGGAAGGTGAACCCGAGCCGGGGACTGACCAGGTTCCAGCTCACGATGTCCGGATCTCCGGGCGCGGACCCCGACACCGACACTGCATTGATGGCGGTGAACTCGGTTTCCTGCCCGGAATCGGGCACGCCGAGCAGGTCGTACGCGGGGATTTCGCCGCGGTTCAGGTCCAGCCGGACGCCCAGGTTCAGCGTGAGCCGTTCTCCGACGTTCACGGTGTCGTCAATGAAGAAGCCGTGGTCGCGCGAGATGCCGCCGTACCGGTAGGGCTCCTGGATGACCTGGTAGAGATACCCGCCCGACTGGTACTGGTAGGCGCTGTTCGGCCCCGCAGCCACCGCGGTCTCGGCAACCCCCCGGGCGAGCTGGACGCCGAAGCGGAATTCATGCTGCGCGCCGAGGAAGTCATCCGCGTAGTGCGTGATCTTGGCGTTGAACTGGTTGCTCCAGGTCCGGTAGTCCCACGGATAGGTGATCCCGCCCTCGTACGTCGTCGTCGGCTCCGCGTCGTAGTTGACGAAGGGCATGTCGAAGCTGCCGGTCGGCGAGTCGTGGATGTCACTTGCCGTCCACTGGGAATACCGGGCCTCGAAGATGGTGGTGTCCGAGATCGTACTGGTCAGTCCGCCCGCGAACGTGACCGTGGCCCCGCGCTCGACGAACGCCGCCGAGGCGGTGACGTTGGGCGAGCTGCCGCCGATGAACGCCCAGTCCTCGATATGGGAGTTCACGAAGATCTCGTGCCGGTCGGTCAGCTTCGTGGTCAGCTTCAGGCTCAGCTTGTCGTTCTCGCTGTTGTCCGCGGTGGCGTCTGCCGGATTGTTGCCGGCCTCCCAGGCGCTGTCCCGCGAGTACTGGCCGCCCGCCATGAACCACATCCGCTCGCGAATCACCGGGCCGCCGACGGTCAGGGTGATGTCCGCGAAGTTGTCCCGCTCGTAGGCGAACGCGTCCGGGCTTCCCGCCGAGACCGGCTCCCCGGTGCCGGCGTCCGCGTAGATTTCGGGAAAGGTGAGGGCGTCGCTCTGGTAGAAGTAGTTGCCGGCGCCGCTGAAGGTGTCGCCGCCCTTCTTGGTCACGATGTTGAAGGTGCCGCCGGTGGCGTTCCCGAACTCGGCCGGCGCGCCGACCCCGATGATCTCCACCTCCTCGATCATGTCCACGTTCGGATCTCCCCAGGAAGAGCCGGTTTCCGGTGCGCTGGTCTCGACGCCATCAATGTTCCACGAGTTCGATTGCTGGTTCGAGCCGAAAGCAATCGCCCGATCGCCCCCGCCGCCGCTGTTCATCTGGCTGATCCCGGGCGAGATGTGGATGTAATCGTAGAAGTTGCGTTCGGTGGGCAGTTCCTCGACCAGTTCGGCGCTGAAGGTGGTGATGGTGGCGTTCGAGGCCACGTCCAGCAGCGGGGCCTCCGCAACGACCTGGACGGTCTCCTGGACGCCGGAGAGGTTCAACGTGGCGTCGAGGGTCGCGGTGGTGGTCTGTCCGACCCGAACCCCTTCGAACCGCACGGTGTCGAAGCCGGCGAGAGAGATCTCCACGGCGTAGTCGCCGGCCGTGAGAGCCGCGAACCGGAACACGCCCGACTCATTCGTGACCGTCGCGCGGGAACCGCCGATGATGGCGTCGCTGAGAAGCGTGGCGGTCGCGCCCGGAATCACGGCGCCGCTGTCGTCGGTCACCGTGCCCCGGATCAGGCCGTCCTGGGCGAGTGAAGCCGCCGGAAGCGCGAGCGCGAGGATCAGGACCGTGAGCGCTGACGGTTGGGTAAAGCGCGGAAAGTGGGTCATGGGCTTCTCCTCCGAGAATCTCCAGAATTTCGGTTCACGGGATTCAATTCTGTGGATGGCAACGGGAAATTCTGCTTGAAATCCGGCGGATTCGCCACCGTGTTCCCGGATGACCGGGTCCGAGCCGGGCGCGGAAACGCCGGGTAGAGCAATGAGGGTGCCGTACCGATCGGGGAACGTGCTCGAAAGCCGTCACCGGCAGTCCGGTGCGCTCAGGCCGGCGCGGACCGCGTGGCGTCCGGCCGTCGCGCCGTCCCCGACGGCGCGGGCCGTTCTCGCCGCGGCGGCGAGCGTTTCCGAGTCGAAGGGGCGGAGCGCCAACGAGCGGTGGAACGCGTCCAGCGCCTCGGGATGGCGGCCCGACCCTTCGAGCGCGAGTCCGTACCCGGCCAGGTCTTCGGCGAGTCCGGGCGCGTCGGCGCCGGCGTCGCGGCGGCCGTTCAACACGCGCTCCCAGAGTCGCACCGCCTCCCCGAGGTCGCCGGCCGCGGCGGCGTCCCGCGCGCGCCCGCGGTCTCGTCCGGCCCGGTTGGCGCGCTCCCAGGCGTCGGCTTCGGCGGCCTTGACCGCGTCGAGACGGGCCAGTACTGCGTCGGCTGCCGGCGCGTCCCCGGCCCGACGCAGCGCGGCGTGGAGGCTGGTCAGGATGGCGGCGTGGTCGGGGGCCGCATCGGCGAGACGGATGAGTTCACCCGCCGCGCGCTCCACCTCTCCCTCCCGGAGCGCGGCTTTCGCGAGCGCGAAGCGGGTGTTCAGGGCCTCCGGACGGTTCGCCGCGCGGCTTTCGAGGAGTGCCAGCAACTCCGGGGCGCCGCCGGCGACAATCGCATCGAGCGCCACGCTCGCCATCTCGCCGGCGCTGGCCGGATCGAGACGAAGGGCTTCCCGGTAGGCGTCGAGCGATCCCTCCATGTCCAGCCGGAAGGCGCGCAGGCGGCCGAGCGTCATCCAGAGGGACGCATCGTCTCGGAGTCCGGCCGCCAGCGCCCGCTCGGCAGCCGCCAGGGCTTGCTCCGGGGCCGACTCGGCCGATGTCCAGGCGACCAGGAACAGGGCTCGGGGATCGTCCGGGGCGGCGTCGGCCGCCGCTTGGGCCGCACATTGCGCAAGTCGGGGGATCCCGGCCTCGTCGGCGGCCAGCGCCAGCGCGGTCCAGGGAGCCGGCCGGCCCGGCGCCTGTTCCTTCGCTCTTCTTGCGGCATCGAGGCTCGTTTCCAGCAGCGCTTCCCGCGACTCGGTCGTCGGTTCCGTCACTTGCGAAGCCGCGAGGCGTCGCGCGAAGTTGGACCGTCCCAGAAGAGCCGGGAGATATGCCGGTGCAATCCGGAGCGCCCGGCCGGTCGCCTCCAGAGCGTCCTCCAGTCGGCCGGTCGCTCCGAGCGCCTCGGAATAGAGCGCCCACGCCAGCCCGGGGCGCTGGACCGGAACGGCCCCGTCGGGAGCTTCGGGGCCGTAGGAGCGGGTTGCGGCTTCCAGGTGGTCCGAAGCGACGTCCCATTCACCCCGTTCCACCGCGAGCGCCCCGAGCTGGAATCGGGCCGGGCCGTGGTGCGGCACCTCCTCCACGACCGAAAGGAGGATCGGGATCGCGCGGTCGGTTTCCTCGGCGGCAATCAGCGCGATGGCCCGCTCCATCCGGGCGCGGATGTCGGCGGCGGGCTGGTTCGCGCCACCGACCGACCCACCGGAGACGGCGAGGAAGAGCAAGAAGAAACCGAGGACCGGTCCGCGACGTTCCTGCCCGGTTCTTTCACCGCCCTCCTGCGGAGGGCGATGCCGGTCCGAAGACCGGCGCTCCCGGGGCCGCCGCTCCCCGGTCATGGCGGCGGGAGGGCGACCGGCTCGGAGCCGCGGCGGAGGAGCCAGGTTGTGTTCACGGCCAGGGCGCGATGCGTTGCGGCGGCCCCGTCCGGCCAGCGGATCTCGATCTCCACCGGTCGCGCCTCGGAATCCCCCGGGGATCCGAGCCCGAAGTGCAGGATCCGCTCGCTGTCGGAGGCGTAGCTCTCGCCGGCTCGCTGCAAGCGCGACTGCCGGGGCGAGACGAGCGTGACCCGGGCTCCCAGGGCGTCACGCTCTCCCTCGGGGTCCACGAGCCGGAACCGGATCCAGGCCCCGCCGTCCCGTGAGTCGGGAGCCCAGAGCGTGGGGGCGTCGTCCTGGTTGGCGACCGCGATCTCCCACCGGCCGTCCCCCTCGACGTCGATGAGCGCCATTCCCCGGGAGGATCGTACGGGCGGCCCCAGGGTTTTCGCTCCGTAGGTCCCGCCGTCCCGGAGGAAGAGCTGGTCCGGTTGCCCGTAGGTCTCCCCGAGCGCCGGATCGTCCTCGACCTGCGGATAGAGGTGGCCGTTCGCGAAGGCGACGTCCAGGTCGCCGTCGTTGTCGGCGTCGAAGAACAGGGCGCCCCAGCCCAGCGGTCGGAAGGTCGCGGTCGCCATGCCCGCGCCCACCGCGTCCTCGAGGAAGAGCGAGGGGCCGACTCCCCGGTAGAAGGCGTAGTGGTCGTGGGCGAAGTTCGTGACCACCAGGTCGGGAAACCCGTCCCCGTCCGCGTCGGCGGCCGCGACGCCCATGCTGCCCTGCGTCGCACCGTCGGCGCTCAGCGCCACTCCGGTAAGGAGTCCGGCGTCCCGAAAGGTCCCGCCGCGGTTCTCGAGCATGTCGTTCGGACCGCTGTCGTTGGCCACGAAGATGTCCCGGTCGCCGTCATCGTCGAAGTCGAGCGCGACGGCCCCCATGGAATAGCGCGCCGGAACGTCCCCGATTCCGGAGGCGTCGGTCGCATCCTCGAACGCGGCGTTCCCGCGCCCGCGAAAGAAGCGGTTGGCCTGCGGAACGAGGCCGCGCGGGCCGTCGAGCACCGGGACCCTCCCGCGCCAGCGCCGGGTCCGCCGTCCGCCCCGGATGTCCGGCTCGTCCGTTTCGATGTAGTTGGCGACGAAGAGGTCGAGCGTGCGGTCGCCGTCGGCATCCAGGAAGACCGCCCCGATGCTCCAACCGGGATCCGCGACCCCGGCGCGCTCCCCGATCTCGGAGAAGGTTCCGTCCCCGTTGTTGCGAAAGAGGAGGTTCGGACCCAGGGCCGTCACGTAGAGATCGGGAAAGCCGTCGCCGTCGAAGTCCGCGCTCACCGCGCCCTGGCCGTAGATGTCGGTCACGAGCCCGGCAGCGTCGGTGACGTCGGAGAAACGCCGGCCGCCCTCGTTCCGGTAGAGCACTCCGGAACGCGCCTGCCAGGCGCCCTGCGGATCGTCCCAGGAGGGGGCATTGGGGAAATAGAGGTCCGGAAGCCCGTCCTGGTCGTAGTCGAGGACCGCGACCCCCGTGCCGGTGGATTCCGCGATGTGGTTCTTCTCGGGTCCTCCGGTCCCGGTCACGACCGAGAGGCCCGCCTCGGCGGCAACGTCACGGTATTCCTGGCCCGCGACGGGCGGGGCGAGTGACAGCGCCAGGATGATCGCGAGAATCCCGGCGGCGGCTCGAGCCACCCGGATCGCGGATCGCTCAGTCCCGCGGCGCCGGCTGTTCGTGCCCCAGTACCGGGTGCGGGATGTAGGGCGCCTCGAGCGCCGCGATCGTTTCCTCATCGAGCGTCAGGTCCACGGCGGCGGCGAGTTCCTCCATCTGTTCGACGCGGGTGGCGCCCACGATGGCCGAATCCACTCCCGGCACCGACAGGAGCCAGGCGAGCGCCACCTTCGCCGGCTTCTCGCCGAGGCGGGCGGAGACCTCGATCAGGGTATCCAGCACCGCGAAGTCCGCCTCTTCATAGTAGAGCCGGTCCGCGTAGGCGTCGTCCCTGGCCCGCGGCGTCGGGTCGCGCTTCGTACGGGTGCGGTTCCCGGCCAGGAATCCCCGCGCCAGCGGGCTCCAGGGGATCATCCCGATCCCCTGGTCGAGGCAGAGCGGAACCATCTCGCGCTCCTCTTCGCGATACACGAGATTCAGGTGGTTCTGCATCGAGACGAACCGCGAGGCGCCCATCGCGTCCGCGGTGAAGAGCATGGTGGCGAACTCCCAGGCCGCCATGCTGCTCGCGCCGAGATAGCGCACCTTGCCGGCCTTCACCAGCGAATCGAGCGCCTCGATGGTCTCCTCGACCGGGGTCTCGTGGTCGAACCGGTGGATCTGGTAGAGATCAATGTAGTCGAGCCCGAGGCGGCGGAGCGAAGCGTCGCAGGCCGCCACGATGTGTTTCCGCGAGAGTCCGCCGCGGTTCGGGCCCTTCGCGACCGGGAAATACACCTTGCTGGCGAGCACGTAGTCCTCGCGGTGGGCCAGTTCCCGGAGCATCTTCCCGGTGATCTCCTCGCTGACGCCCTTCGAGTACATGTTCGCGGTGTCGAAGAAGTTGATGCCGAGGTCCAGCGCCTTCCGGAAATGGGCGCGTGACGCCTCCTCGTCGAGGATCCACGAACGCCAGTTCGGATCGCCGTAGGTCATGCAGCCGAGCGTCAGCCGGCTGACCTCGAGGCCCGTGGCGCCCAGTCGCACGGTCTTCATGACGCGCTCCCTTCCTCGATGCGGGCGCCGGCCAGCCGCACGACCAGGATGGCCGCGGCGATGCCGACGATGAGCGCGACCTTCGGGGACACCCCGAAACTGGTCGGGAGGATGCCGAGGACGATCGCGATTCCCGCCGCGCTCAGCGCGTACGGAAGCTGCGTCTTGACGTGGTCCAGGTGGTCGCAGGCCGAGGCCATGGAGCTGAGCACCGTCGTGTCGGAGATGGGCGAGCAGTGGTCTCCGAAGACCGCGCCCGCCAGCACCGCGCCGACGACCCCCATCAGGATGGGATCGGAAACGGCGACCGCCAGTCCGGCGTTTTGCGCGAGCGCGTGGGAGAGCGGGATCACGAGCGGCATGAGCACCGCCATGGTGGCCCAGCTCGTTCCGGTGGCGAACGCCATCACCCCGGCGACCACGAAGGTGAGCGTGGGCAGGAGGCTTGGGTTGAGGACGTTCTGGAGCACCTGGACGAGGTACTGCGCGGCGTGGAGTTCCGCGGTCACGTCGCCGATGCACCAGGCGAGCACCAGGATCACGATCGCGAGCACCATGGACTTGAGTCCGGCGATCCAGGCGCCGATTGCGCTGCCGAGAGTGAGGATCCGGCGGGCCACCGCGAGGACGATGCCCGTCACGCAGCCGGCGACCGAGGCCCAGAGCAGGGAGACGTACGAATCCGAGTTCGTGACGATTTCGCGGAGGCCGTAGGCCGTGACGCCTTCGGCGGCGAGCGCATCGGTGCCGGTCAGCCAGATTGCAATGCCGGCGGTGACCAGAACGGCCAGGACGGGAAACACGCCTCCCATCCAGAGTCCGGACGCCACCTTCGCTACTCCGGGATCCTCGTCAAGCGACTCCGTTGCCGGCTCGGAACCCGGGCGCAGCGGCTGGTTGAGGCGCCGCGCCCGTTCCTCGGCGGCGCGCATCGGGCCGAAATCCCGGCCGAGGAAACCGACCGCCAGCGCCAGGGCGAAGGAGAAGATCGGGTAGAAGCGGTAGGGGATGGTCCGCAGGAACACGGAGTACCCGTCCTCGGGGTAGTCGATCAGCTCCAGGCCCTGATCAATGAGGCCCACTTCGTAGCCGACCCAGGTGGAGACGATGACGGTGCTGGCCACCGAGGCCGCGCCGGTATCGGTCAGGAAGGCCAGCTTCTCGCGGGAGATCCGCAGACCGTCGGTGATCGGCCGCATGAGGTTGCCCCGGATGATCACGTTCGCGTAGTCGTCGAAGAAGACGACCAGCGCCGTCACCATCGTGCTCACCTGGCCGCGCCGGGCCGTGCGGGCGAAGCTCGTGATGAGCTGGGCGAACCCCCGCGCCCCGCCGCTCTTCGAGAGGATCCCGGCGAGGCCGCCGAACATCATGCTGAAGATGATGATGTGGGCACGGTCGCTGTCGGTGACCGCGCCGATGACGTAGCGGCTTCCCACCTCGAAGAATCCCGCGAGGGGATTGAAGTTCAGGAGCAGGGTGCTCCCGACCCAGACTCCGGCGACGAGAGCAAGCACCACCTGCCGGAACAGGATGGCGAGCAGGATCGCGAGGACCGGGGGCGCGAGTGACCAGATTCCCGGAATGGCGCGGGTTCCCACGGCGCCCCGGGCGGCGCCGTCCTCCGCAGTGATCTCGAACCGTCCGCTGTCTTCGACCCGGACGTTCGGAAAGACGACGGCGCCGTCGCCCCGGTGTGTCGGGGAACCCGCTTCGTCCGCCCCGCCGAGCCGAGGCGTTCCGGAATACCCGGGGAGCGGATCTCCCGATTCCGTCCGCGGGGTGACGACGACCTCGAACGGGACGCCGCTGAGCACCACCCGGGGTGCTTCGAGGGCGAACGAGGCGGGACGCGGCTCCACCGAGGGGGCCGCCTGCTGGGCCGCGGCCAGTCCCGTCGAGCAGAAGACCGCAAGAGCGCACGCCGCCCATGCCGCAGCCGGAGAGAACCTGGTCCGGGCACGAAACGTGAGCGGCCGCGTCATTCCAGCGCAGGATACCGGGAATTCGACCGCCCGCGGCGGCTGGCGCCGTCGCGTCGTGAGGACGGGTGGCGTTACGACGTGGGCGGCGCGGCGCGCCGCGCGTGCCGGTCTGGAGACCGGCGTTCCAAGCCGGCGCGTCGTGAGGACGGGTGGCGGGGCGACGTGCGCCGCGCGGAGCGCCGCGTGTGCCGGTCTGGAGACCGGCGTTACGGAGTCCCGGCGACGACCTACTCTCCCACAGCGCTTCCGCTGCAGTACCATCGGCGCTGGA
Organism: Vicinamibacteria bacterium; assembly: GCA_963555995.3. Classification (GTDB taxonomy): domain Bacteria; phylum Acidobacteriota; class Vicinamibacteria; order Marinacidobacterales; family Marinacidobacteraceae; genus Marinacidobacterium. The sequence goes on from OY821641.1 coordinate 2,953,314, forward strand.
GGACTTTACTGCCGTGTTCGGAATGGGAACGGGTGTGGCCCCTCCGCTCGGGTCACCGGGACAAAAAGCGATCCGTTGCAAATTGTGGAAGCGTCCAGCGGGACGTTCCCGGAATGGGGAACGTCAAGATGCTATTGCGTGCAGTAGCTTCGGCGAATCAGTCAGTGCCGGTAACAGACAATTCCTGTCACCAGAAACTCGTGATACGCACGATGTGGTCAAGCCTCACGGCCGATTAGTACCCGTCAGCTGAGACGATTACTCGCCTTACACTCCGGGCCTATCAACCTGGTGGTCTTCCAGGGGCCTTCAGGGATCCAATGATCCGGGAGATCTCATCTTGGGTGGGGCTTCGCGCTTAGATGCTTTCAGCGCTTATCCCGTCCGAACGTGACTACCGAGCAATGCCCCGAGGCGGAACAACTCGTACATCAGAGGTTCGTCCAGCCCGGTCCTCTCGTACTAGGGCCAGCTCCCCTCAAATCTCCTGCGCCCACGACAGATGAGGACCGAACTGTCTCACGACGTTCTGAACCCAGCTCGCGTACCGCTTTAATGGGCGAACAGCCCAACCCTTGGAACCTGTTTCAGCTCCAGGATGCGATGAGCCGACATCGAGGTGCCAAACCTAGCCGTCGATATGAACTCTTGGGCTAGATAAGCCTGTTATCCCCGGAGTACCTTTTATCCTTTGAGCGACGGCCCTTCCATTCGGAACCGCCGGATCACTAAGCCCTGGTTTCCCATCTGCTCGACTTGTAGGTCTCGCAGTCAAGCGCGCTTGTGCCTTTACACTCTGCGGCTGGTTTCCAATCAGCCTGAGCGCACCTTAGGGAGCCTCCGTTACATTTTGGGAGGCGACCGCCCCAGTCAAACTACCCGCCTGACAGTGTCCCTGACCCGGATTCACGGGCCCAGGTTAGAACTCCAGAACGATGAGAGTGGTATCTCACGAATGGCTCCCTCAAAGCCAGAGCTTTGAGTTCAAAGCCTCCCACCTATTCTGCGCACAACGCACCAGAATTCACTGCCAGGTTATAGTAAAGGTTCACGGGGTCTTTCCGTCTTGTCGCGGGTAGCCGGCATCTTCACCGGCATTACAATTTCACAGTGTCCCCCGTTGAGACAGCGCCCAGATCGTTGCGCCATTCGTGCAGGTCGGAACTTACCCGACAAGGAATTTCGCTACCTTAGGACCGTCATAGTTACGGCCGCCGTTTACCGGGGCTTCGATTCAGAGCTTCGCCCGAAAGCTAACCCCTCCTCTTAACCTCCCGGCACCGGGCAGGCGTCAGACCCTATACGTCGTCTTGCGACTTAGCAGAGTCCTGTGTTTTTGGTAAACAGTCGCCCAGGCCACTTCACTGCGGCCTCCTCGGGCTTTTACACCCTACCGAGGCACTCCTTCTCCCGAAGTTACGGAGCTATTTTGCCGAGTTCCTAAACGAGGGTTCTCACTTGCGCCTTAGGATTCTCTCCTTATCCACCAGTGTCGGTTTACGGTACGGGCACCCGGAAACTCGCTAGAGGTTTTTCTTGGCAGCCAGAGCCAACCAGTTGGCTTGTCCGAAGACGCGCTTCCCCGCAACTCTTGAATCACGGGATCCGGATTTGCCTGGATCCCCATCTTGAGCAACGGCCGCCCCAATCCAATCGGGCGTAGGCCTATCTGTCTGCGTCACCCCAT